>DRFI01000021.1 GCA_011050675.1 Maribacter sp.
GTACTTTAGCAGTGTAAAACAAATATCATGAAATCAATTATCCTTTTAACTGTTCTTTTCTTCACTACTTTCTTAGCTCAAGCGCAAGCGAACAATGAGAATGTTTCTTTAGAGATTGAAACTGTACAAGTTGAGATGATCGAAACTATTGATACTGAAAATACAATGGAGGTTGCTAGATTATACAAGAACAAAAACAACAGAGTAATCAAGGCATTAAAATTCTCAACGAAATTGAACAACGCTAAACTTTCTTAGTCAAATAACAATTATCCTTTTCGTCACAATCTTATATCTATTCCATTTCTTACTATTACATACTACTTTTATACTATAAATCTTTAGCCTAACAATATTAAGTTGCATCACTATTCTTACTTTTGATGAAAATTGAAAAAGTTATAGTGTTCCGTTTTCTATCCTTTATTAAATTCATCTTTACAGCAACCAATCAGCATGGGGTTCACTCTCCTTTTGTTTATGATTATGTTACTAAATGTCTTTACAGTAAAGAAAAATTAAAACTTCCTATAACTTCAAAAGTCCTTATTAAGAGTCTACATTATTTTAACTCTAAAACGGTTCATATTCTAGGGGATAATAAGGTGTTAGAAGCAACTATTAAAAAACACTGTACGACGGTTTCTATCACAGAAACTAATGCCGATGTTTTAATTGGAAGTATATCTTATTTTAAAAACAATGATATTATAATAAATAGCCTATCTGATTGCGTAATGTTACTTTTAAATGGCATTCACAAAAACCAAACAAGCATTGAGAGTTGGAACAGATTAAAAAGGGAATCACCAGTTTGTGTAACCATAGATTTATTCTACTGCGGAATAATCTTCTTTAGAAAGGAACAAGTAAAAGAGCATTTTAAAATTCGGATATAAACCAGTAATTTTAAACTAAAGTTATTTTTAATGAACAGTAATACCATATATATTATTCTAGGGGTTGTATTTGCTATTTATTTAGCAGTTCGCATCACCAGTAGAGGTAAGTCTAATGATCGAAAATCGAGAAAGTTCATGGATAATTATGAACGAAAAGAAAAAAAAGAAAATCAATAGAATAGAAAATTAATATTCAAAATTTTCTTCTTTAAAGCAAAACGCACACACTGCCACTTTCTTATTTAGCAAAATGAAAATATATACCAAAACGGGAGATGATGGCTCCACCGGGCTTTTTGGTGGTACCCGTGTACCTAAGCATCATATTCGCATAGATAGTTATGGAACTGTAGATGAATTAAATTCTTGGTTAGGACTTATTAGAGACCAAAAAATTAACCCAATCTACAAACAGCAATTAATAACTATACAAGAGCATTTATTTACCGTTGGTGCAATTTTAGCCACAGACCCAGAAAAGGAAGTGCTTAAAAATGGCAAACAGCGATTAAAAATCACTAAAGTAGGAACTTCAGAAATTGAATATTTAGAGACCGCAATTGACCAAATGGATGGTCAATTACCGCAGATGACGCATTTCATATTACCAGGAGGTCACACAACCGTGTCATACTGTCATATTGCTAGAACGGTTTGTAGAAGAGCTGAACGTATCTCAACTTTATTATTTCAAAGTGAGCCTTTTGATAAAAATGTGCTATCTTTTATAAATAGACTTTCAGATTACCTTTTTGTATTGGCACGGAAGTTGTCATATGATTTACAAGCGAATGAAATAAAATGGGTTCCTAAAAAAAAGGACTAATAAATCTGTAATTTATTCGTTATCAATTAATAAATGCAAAAAAAACGGAGATAAGGAAGAAATTTATCACTAATTTCTTTGCTGTCTCAATTTAAAAATTACTTTTGCAAAAAATTAAAATCAAACAATTACTATGTATTGGACATTAGAATTAGCATCTTATTTAAGTGATGCACCTTGGCCGGCAAGTAAAGATGAGTTAATAGATTACTCCATCAGAACTGGAGCCCCTCTAGAAGTCGTAGAAAATTTACAATCTATGGAAGAAGAAGGTGGCGAAATATATGAATCTATCGAAGAGATTTGGCCTGACTACCCAACGGAAGAAGACTACCTCTGGAACGAGGACGAATATTAATATTCGATATCATAATAACTACAAAAAAGTCTCTTCGGAGGCTTTTTTTTTATGTAATTTTGGCAGGTTCTTAGGTAAATCAGCATAAAAATCAAGACTGGAATACCTTTTGCTCTTAAACAGCATCGAACATATTTGTCGATTCTAAAATATTTTGAAAGTAACCTTGACTATATTGATAGTGAAGAATTTTCAATTCTAATAGTTTATAATATTATGAGTTTCATTAATTCCATCCTAAAGGCATTCGTTGGTGATAAATCACAAAAAGATGTAAAGGAATTACAGCCTTTAGTAGAACAAATAAAGTCATTTGAATCAAAACTGGAAAGCCTTAGTCATGATGACCTTAGGCAAAAAACCATAGAGTTTAAAAAGGTTATTCAAGATTCTATTCAAGAAAAAACCGATCAAATAAAAGCTTTAGAAGAAGAGGTTAAAAACTCTACTGACATTGATAAAAATGAAGATTTCTACACTGAAATAGATAGGTTAAAAGAAGAATCTTACACTATTTCTGAAGAAACATTGAACAAATTACTTCCAGAAGCATTTGCTGTAGTTAAAGAAACTGCCAAGCGATTTGCAAATAATGAAAATTTACAGGTAACGGCTTCTGAATATGACAGAATATTGTCAGGTGACAAGGATTATGTTACACTAGAAGGTTCCAATGCTATTTGGAAAAATTCTTGGAACGCTGCAGGTAAAGAAGTTACTTGGGACATGGTACATTACGATGTTCAACTTATTGGTGGTATAGCCATGCACCAAGGAAAAATAGCAGAGATGCATACAGGTGAAGGTAAAACCTTAGTTGCAACCCTACCTTTATATTTAAACGCTTTAAGTGGAAATGGTGCACATTTAGTTACCGTTAATGATTACTTAGCAAAAAGGGATAGTGCTTGGATGGCACCTATATTTCAATTTCATGGTTTATCAGTAGACTGTATTGATTATCACAGACCAAACTCTGATGGTAGACGCGCAGCTTACAATGCTGATATTACTTACGGAACAAATAATGAATTCGGTTTTGATTACCTAAGGGATAATATGGCACATACACCAAAAGATTTGGTGCAACGTCCACATAATTATGCAATGGTAGATGAGGTCGATTCTGTATTGGTCGATGACGCCCGTACACCATTAATTATTTCTGGTCCAGTACCAGAAGGTGATCGTCACGAATTCAATGAATTAAAACCTAAAGTTGATGAAATTGTAAAAAAACAACGTCAGCATTTAACAGGAATTTTAGCTGAGGCAAAGAAATTAATTGCAGAAGGTAATACTAAAGAAGGTGGTTTTCTTTTACTACGTGTATACCGTGGACTTCCAAAGAATAAAGCATTAATTAAATTTTTAAGTGAAGAAGGGGTAAAACAATTACTTCAAAAAACTGAAAATTTCTACATGCAGGACAACAACAGGGAAATGCCTGTAGTTGATGAAGATTTACTTTTCGTTATAGATGAAAAGAACAATCAAATAGAATTAACAGATAAAGGGGTTGATTATATCTCAGGAGAGCAAAACAGAGATTTCTTTGTAATGCCAGATATCGGAGGGGAAATTGCTAAGATTGAAAGTCAAGATCTTGAAATTGAAAAAGAAGCTGAACTAAAAGAAGATCTTTTCAAAGATTTTACTATCAAGAGTGAACGTATACATACTATGAGCCAATTACTAAAGGCTTATACGTTATTCGAAAAGGATACCGAGTATGTAGTTATGGATAATAAAGTAATGATAGTTGATGAGCAGACTGGTCGTATTATGGACGGTCGTAGATACTCTGACGGTTTACACCAAGCTATTGAAGCAAAAGAGAATGTAAAGATTGAAGCTTTAACGCAAACTTTTGCAACGGTAACTTTACAGAACTACTTTAGAATGTACAGCAAGCTTGCAGGTATGACAGGTACTGCTGTTACAGAGGCTGGAGAATTTTGGGAAATCTACAAGTTAGATGTTATGGAAATTCCAACAAACAGGCCTATTGCTAGAGAAGATAAAAATGATTTAATCTACAAGACAAAAAGAGAAAAGTACAACGCAATTATAGAAGAAGTAACCAAAATAAGTCAAGCAGGTAGACCTGTACTTATAGGTACAACTTCTGTTGAAATATCAGAATTGTTATCTAAATTATTGAGTGTACGTAAAGTGCCTCATAATGTATTGAACGCAAAGCTTCACAAAAAAGAAGCAGACGTTGTTGCAGAAGCTGGTAATGCAGGTATTGTAACTATTGCAACCAACATGGCTGGTCGTGGTACGGATATTAAATTATCTGAGGCGGTTAAGAAAGCTGGTGGTCTTGCAATTATTGGTACGGAAAGACATGATTCTCGTCGTGTAGATAGACAGTTGCGTGGTCGTTCTGGACGTCAAGGAGACCCAGGAAGCTCTCAATTCTATGTTTCCTTAGAAGATAACCTTATGCGTTTATTCGGTTCTGACAGAGTCGCTAAGATGATGGACAAGATGGGCTTGGAAGATGGTGAAGTTATTCAGCATAGTATGATGACCAAATCTATTGAGCGTGCTCAAAAGAAAGTGGAAGAGAATAACTTTGGTGTTCGTAAGCGTCTATTGGAATATGATGATGTAATGAACGCGCAACGTGAAGTTGTATACAAGAGAAGACGTCATGCATTACAAGGCGAGCGTTTAAAACTTGATATTGCCAATATGGTTTACGATACCTGTGAGGTAATCGTTGAAAGTAATAAGGCAGCAAGTGATTTTAAGAATTTTGAATTTGAGTTGATTAAATACTTCTCAATGACAGCTCCAGTTGATGAAGCTGAATTTGGTAGTATGTCTGCCCAAGAAATTACCGGAAAAATTTACAAAGCTGCATATGAATATTACAATGATAAAATGGAGCGTAATGCTGCGGCCGCTTTCCCTGTAATTAAAAAGGTACATGAAGACAATGCCAATAATTTCGAACGTATCGTAGTTCCTTTTACTGATGGTATTAAAAGCTTGAATGTTGTTACTAACCTTCAAGAAGCTTATGACAGTAACGGTAAGCAATTGATCACTGATTTTGAAAAGAACATCTCATTAGCAATTATTGATGATTCTTGGAAAACACATCTTCGTAAAATGGATGAGTTAAAACAATCTGTTCAATTAGCGGTTCACGAACAAAAAGATCCATTACTTATTTACAAGTTTGAAGCATTTGAACTTTTTAAATCAATGATCGAAAAAGTGAACAAAGATGTTGTTTCTTTCTTATTCAAAGGAGAATTACCTTCAGAGAATCCGAACGCTATTCAAGAAGAAAGAAACGTTCAACGTTCTAAAGAAAATTTACAAACGACAAAAGAGGAAATTCCAAATAGTGACGAATTAGCGGCACGTAGTAGAGCTGTAAGTCAAAATCAGGCTGAACGTCCTGCTATTACGGAGACTATCACTAGGGAACAACCAAAAATAGGTCGTAACGAACGTGTCACCATTAAAAATGTAATGAGTGGAGAAAGTAAAACGATAAAGTTTAAACAAGCAGAACCTCTTTTACAAAATGGAACTTGGGTATTGACTCAAGATTAAATCCAACAGAAAATTGTTTAAATAAAAAAGGCATCCATATGGATGCCTTTTTTATTTATAAATCCTTAACAAGCTATTACTAAACAGAATAGGCGATACCTAAATAATCTAATTATATTTCTAATAATTCATAAAAAACAGTGATTAACAATTAATTCAACATTTTTAACCAATTTTTAGGTAAAAAAAATATGTTATTCAGAAAATTATTTAATGTTTTTAATACACTAAATAAGAAAAAACTAGCATAATGATAAAAACATAATTAGATTTACATTACGTAATTCGTATGTTTCTAGTACATAAATAATTTCTATGCCCGGATTTACCATTGACAATGAACGTCTTCAGGATAAAACCAAACTTTTCTTAAGGGTAAATTATACCACAAGTATTATCGCAATCCTATTTGGAATATTGTGCTATTTTATTTTAAATATAACCCAAGTAATTCCTTTTGCACTTATTGGATTTTCAATACTAAATATTATTAATTTATTATATTTCAAAGTCCACAAAAACATACTACCCACTTTTAACTTCTCTTCTATTTTAGGTATAATTTGCGCAACCATTGTTACATTATACAGTGGCGGAATTTATAGCTCGTTTATATTCATGATTCCATTGATCGCTTTTGGAGGTTTCATCAATAGCACTAAGTATGGCAGAATTTATTTGAATATTATTTTCGTAATCATCATAGCTGTTTTTACGCAATCTATACCAGAACTTAATTTCACATATAATGCAGTACCAGAAGGTGCTGTTGCAGTATTCAGTCTTGTATCCATCTTATTTTCTGTTTTCATTTTAGGTAACACCTTCGGAAAAAGCTTGTTGAAAACCTATAATGCTTTATATAGTTCGAAAAAAGCATTAGCTAATCAAGTACATGAAAAAGAAAATCTGCTTAAAGAAGTACACCATCGAGTAAAAAATAATTTACAAACTGTGTCTAGCTTGTTAAGTCTTCAATCTCGTAATATAGAAGCGGGACCAATGAAAGGACTTCTTAAAAGCACTCAAAATAGGGTTATTGCCATGGCTATGGTTCATGAAATGCTCTATATGCGCAATGATATTAGTCATATAGAATACAAGGAATATGTACAAGAATTAAGTGAGTATTTAATTCGATCTATAAAGGGTAACGAGAATAATGTCGATTTAAAAATCGATATACCAGATATTAAACTGGGCATAGATACTGCTATTCCATTAGGTCTATTAATAAATGAAACCTTAACTAATGCTTTAAAATATGGGATTGAGAGTGATGATGAAGGCGAAATAAATATTAAGCTTCAAAAAGACACTTCAATAGCAAATTGTTATGTTTTAGAAATAGGCGACAACGGTATTGGTTTTCCTGAAACAATCAATTACAAAAACACTAAATCATTAGGTCTAAAACTAATACACAACCTAACCCGTCAATTAAAAGGTACTATCGTTCGCGACCCTTCTAAAAAGGGTACCAATTATATTATAAAATTTCAGGAAATTAAGCAGCAATTATCACCAACACTATAAATTCACTTGTCAAATTTTATCACTACCGTAATAATGTATGGTGAAGCATAGTAATGCTAGCAAATCGTTTTACTAATACCTATATTTAAGCGACTAACTTTCAAACCACGCTTAATGATCAAAAAATTACTACTATTGGTGGTCCTTTATGGAACTACCATTTCGGCACAAGATTATTTCTACCAAAAATTTCAACCTTTTAATTCCGAAATACCAACTCCCGAGGCATTTTTGGGCTATGGTATAGGTGAACACCATACAAGACATGATCTTATTGTGGCCTATCTTGAAAAACTCGCTGAAGTTTCAGACAGAGCATCGATAGCAGAGTACGGTAGAACGCATGAGGGACGCAAATTAGTTATGCTAACCCTTACTACTCCAGAAAATCTAAACAACCTAGATCAATTACAAGAGGACCATTTAGCTTTTACAGATCCTAAAAAATCAGTTTCCAATTATAATGACGTACCCATCTTCATTAATCTAGCATACAACGTACATGGTAATGAGCCTTCTAGTTCGGAAGCCGCATTACTTACAGCGTATACATTTGCCGCTTCAGAAAATCCTGAAATATTAAATTATTTAAAAAATGCTGTCATCTTTATTGACCCAACAATTAATCCTGATGGTCGAGATAGACACACGCAATGGGCAAACACATACCAAGGAAACCCTGAAGTTGCGGATCCACAAGATGTTGAACACAATGAGTACTGGCCAATGGGAAGAACAAATCATTATTGGTTTGATCTAAACAGAGATTGGTTATTAGCCATAAACCCAGAGAGTAGAGGGAAATTAAATTGGTATCACCATTGGTACCCAAATGTTGTTACAGATTTTCATGAAATGGGTACGCAAAGCACCTATTTCTTTGAACCAATGAAAACAAATGCATCGTATGACCCTATTATGCCTAAAGAGAATTATGAAGATTTGAATACTCTTTTTGGTAATGAATTTTCTAAAAGTTTAGATAGCATAGGATCTCTTTACTTCACCAAAGAAGTATTTGATGGTACCTACCCAGGGTATGGATCTTCATACCCAGACCTACAAGGTGGTCTAGGTTTATTATTTGAACAAGCTAGTTCTAGAGGGCATAGACAAACTACAGCATTCGGCGAAATTACTTTTGCCTTTACCATTAGAAACCAATATGTCTCTGGTATAACAACTGTAAAAACAGCAGTGAACAACAAAGAATATATGCGTAAATATCAGCAGAGATTCTTTAAAAGTGCCTTAACCAACGCTGCTAAAAGTAAAGTTAAGGGCTATACTTTTGGTGATGTTCATGACAAAAACAGAACAAAGGCATTTATAGACAAGTTATTACTACATAAAATAGACGTTTATCGTTCTGGAGACTCATTTACGGTACCTACACAACAGCCGCAGTATAGAATGGTACAGACTATGTTTGAAACGTATGAGAAATATAGAGATAGTGTTTATTATGATGCTTCGGCATGGTCGGTTGCTAATTTTTATAATATGAAGTACAAGTCGGTAAACGCACTTAACCTTGGCGATAAAATTACTGAAACGGAAAACTTGATTTCTATTAGTCCCGTTCAAAAATCGGACTATGCCTATGTAATGGACTGGGATGATTACAATGCACCTGCTGCTCTTGTCTATTTACAGAAAAAAGGTATTGTAGCTTCTTCTGCAGCTAAGCTATTTAGTATAAAAACTAAAAACGACACTAAAAAGTTTAATTATGGTGCTGTATTAGTTCCTGTAAACCTTCAAAAAGAAGATGCAGCTGCAGTATTCAAAAGTATTAAAGAAGCACAAGAAAAATTCGAAGTACCTATTTACGCAGTAGATTCTGGTCTTAGTTTAGAAGGTGTAGATTTAGGTAGCGGCAATATTTCACCAATCAAAAAAACAAAGGCTGTAATGTTGATTGGAGATGGCGTAAGTTCTTATGAAGCAGGTGAGGTTTGGCATTTGCTAGATACTCGTGTTCACATGCCTATTACTAAAATACCAATGCGCAATTTGAACAAGGTAAGTTTAGACAAGTACAATACCATGGTTATGGTTTCTGGAAAATATAACCTTACCGAGAAGCAAATGTCTAAAATTAAAGATTGGACCAGTAAGGGCAATACCCTGATAACAATAGGTACAGCTAGTAAATGGGCTGTTGAGAAAAAGTTAGTAAAAGAAAAACTTACCAAAACGGAAAAAGATTCTACCGAAATCGCTGTGAGAAAACCATATGTAGATGCACGTGAAAATATTGGCAAAGAAAGTCTTGGCGGTGTTATTTTAAATGTTGATTTAGATATTACCCACCCACTAGCTTATGGGTATAGGGACAGTAATATACCAGTTTATAAAAATAATTCAGTTTGGCTAACACCAAGTAAAAACTCATATGCCACAGTAGCAAAATATGCTAAAAACCCACATATAGATGGTTTTATTACTGAGAAGAATATGCAAGAAAACATATTAAATTCTGCATCTCTTATTGTCAGTAAATTGGGCAGTGGCAGGGTAGTTCTTTTTGCGGACAACCCTAATTTTAGAGGTTCATGGTATGGAACCAATAGATTATTTTTAAATGCGCTTTTTCTAGGGGACAAAATAAAAGTACCCTCAGAAGATTAACATTAATTCACTACTAATTAATACGGCAAAATGAAAAATATAAAAGCACTGCTACTATTGGGAATTGTCTTTTTAATGACAACACCTTTATTATCGCAATCGTTAGAAGGTGATGGTCCTCATTCACAATTGATCATTAGAGGCGTTATGCTTATAAATGGAAATGGAGCTCCACCGCAAGGTCCCATAGATATTGTTGTAGAAAACAATATCATTAAAGATGTAAAAGTTGTTGGGTACCCTGGTGTAGCTATCGATGATAGCAAAAGACCGCAGCTTAAAGCAGGAGGTAAAGAATTAGACTGTACAGGAATGTATCTTATGCCTGGTTTTATAGATATGCATACCCACATGGGTGGTGACTCGCAAGGAGCTGACCCTGATTATGTCTTTAAACTTTGGATGGCACATGGTGTTACTACGGTACGTGAAGTTTCCGGAAGAGGTATTGATTTTGCCTTAGATTTAAAACGTAAAAGTGAAAAGAATGAAATTACTGCTCCCCGTATAATTTCATATACCGCATTTGGTCAAACAAGTAAATCATTCAACCCACTAAACGATATTCCAATTTCCACTCCAGAACAAGCCCGTGAATGGGTAAGAGCGAATGCAAAAAAAGGAGCTGATGGAATTAAGTTTTTTGGTGCTGAACCTGCGATTATGGAAGCAGCATTAGATGAAAATAAAAAATTGGGCTTAGGTTCAGCTTGCCATCATGCGCAAATGAGTGTTGCAAGATGGAATGTGCTACACTCTGCACGAGCAGGACTTACATCTATGGAACATTGGTACGGACTACCAGAAGCTTTATTTGAAGACCGTACAGTACAAGATTTTCCTTTAGATTATAATTATCAAAATGAGCAACATCGTTTTGAAAATGCAGGTAAATTATGGGCACAGGCAGCAGAACCTTATTCTGAACATTGGAATAAGGTAATGAATGAATTGTTAGAATTGGATTTTACCATGGATCCAACCTTTAATATTTATGAAGCAAGTAGGGATTTACAACGTGCCAGACGCGCAGAATGGCATGAAGATTATACGATACCTTCTCTTTGGGAATTTTACCAACCTAGTAAAATATCACATGGATCATATTGGCATGATTGGGGTACCGAGCAAGAAGTTGAATGGAGAAATAATTATAAACTGTGGATGACCTTTATTAACGAATATAAAAACAGAGGTGGTAGAGTAACTACAGGATCAGATTCTGGATTCATTTTCCAACTTTATGGCTTTGCATATATTCGAGAACTAGAACTAATGCGTGAAGCAGGATTCCATCCATTAGAAATAATACAATCTGCCACATTAAATGGTGCCGAAGCATTAGGAATGGATGACAAATTAGGATCTGTTACTATTGGGAAATTGGCAGATTTTGTCGTAGTGGAAGAAAATCCTCTACAAAACTTTAAGGTATTATATGGTACGGGAGCTATTAAACTTACCGAGGATAACGAGGTGGTTCGTGTTGGTGGTGTAAAATATACTATAAAGGATGGAATTGTTTATGACTCCAAAGCCTTATTAGCAGACGTAAAACGCCAAGTAGACGAGGCAAAAGCTAAAAGTAATTATACTATAAAGCAGCCAGGTGTTAAAAATTAAAATTTACGTTTGTTTACAGGTACTTTGATAGTACGAACTTTCTTTTTGTCTTTTGCTGCGAAAGCAATTGTAGCAATAACAATAAGAGCAGGTATTAAAATTGTAAATAACATCATAATTTCAAATTTGAAAGGTGCTTCATTGCACCTTTTTATATAGGGCAAAGATTATGCCAACTTACCGTAACTCTTGGTTGTAATAAAACCTAATTCTTTATTAACTCTTGCATTCTTATATCTGTACAAACGAGCTACCGAAGTTTCAGTAGAGATTGTAATCGTTTTCTTGTTGCTAATATGGTTAAGGCTATCAACCATAACAATACCCATTTCAATAGTGTTAACTTTATCATCTGTTTGGGGTGTTTGTGCTAAAGCTGTTACGCCAGCGAAAAGTATTATTAGTAAGGTAAATATTGCTTTCATATCTCAATGTTGAACAATATAAAGGTACCTTCAGTCCAACGACTAAGCCTTTTTGCCTCGCTGAACTGCTATAATTTTCGCCTAGCGTAAGAATCTATGATGAAGCGACAAAAAGTGTCGACGAACAGATTTTGGTCTAAAAACAGCATATCGATTCAGTATGCATTTCGTCGATGATTTAGATGGGATGAAAAATAAATCCCCTTAAAAATAGAGCAAAATCAAGCTACCCAATCTAATAGAAAACAGGGGCAGCATTAAAAAAAAAGATGTAGTTATTTTTTATTTCGTCCTCTTTTACCGTAGTTTTTATCGCCACGGGTTTTAGGTTTGGTATATTTCTTTTGAATGATACGTTGATAAGAACCACCTTGATTTTCTTTTTTATTCTTATCGGACTTCTCATGAAAACTTGCACCACGTTCCTCTTCATTGATGTTTAGCGGGTTCTCTCGCTCCCTGTGCTTAGGTTGTTCATCAAAAGTAAGTTGAGTAGCTATTGCTACATTTTTAGGTAATGGCAGTTGGTCAACATTATGAGACATTAATTCTTCAATAGCATCTTTTGCTTCTTCCTCTTGCGGTGTAAATAATAAGATCGAAGTTCCCTCCTTCTCTGCCCTACCTGTTCTACCAATACGGTGCATGTAGTTTTCAGGATAAATTGGAGTATCAAAATTAATTACATGAGATATCTCCTGTAAATCCAATCCACGTGCCATAACATCGGTAGTAACCAAAATACGGTTCTTACCTTCGTCGAACTGATTTATAGAACGTAGTCTGTAATTTTGAGTCTTGTTAGAGTGAATAATACAGATTTCTTCACTAAAAAACTCAGACATTTCTTTAAACAATAAATCTGCACTTCGCTTACTAGAAACAAATACTAGAACCTTATGGTACATTTCTTCGTCCTGTAATAAGCTTACCAATAAATTTACTTTCGTATAAAAATTGGGAGTAGCATAGCCATATTGCGTAATATTCTCTAATGGAGTTCCACTAACAGCAATAGCTATTTTTTGGACTCCGGTAAAGAAATCGGTAATAAACAATTCAATATCATCCGTCATTGTGGCAGAAAACATAATGTTCTGTCTCTTTTGCGGTAATAACTCAAATATATTCACCAATTGAAAGCGGAATCCTAAATCTAACATTACATCGACCTCATCGATAACAAGCTTTTTAACCTGCTTTAATTGAACAGCTTTGGTCAAGATTAAATCATATAATCTTGCTGGTGTAGCTACCAGAACATCTGTACCTAATGCCAAGGCATCTTTTTGACGAAGCATACTCTTACCTCCAAAAACTCCTAAAACACGAATTCCGGAGTATTTAGCAAGCTTTTCTGCTTCCTCTACAACTTGTACGACCAACTCACGTGTAGGTACAAGAACGATAACTTTAGGATGTATATCTTTTGAAAAATTCAATGTATTCAAAATAGGAAGCAAATAAGCAAATGTCTTACCCGTACCCGTTTGTGCGATACCTACAATATCGCTACCGCTCATGACAATAGGAAAAGCTTTCTCTTGAATTGGGGTTGTGTTTTCAAAACCTAAATCGGCAAGCGCTTTTTCTAAATTTCTTGAAATTTTTAAATCGGTAAACAACGGCATAAGAATCACATTTGTATTATGAATGCAAAGCTATGCTGATTAGTTGACAATTCACGAAAACTAAGCCAATTATCGGTTTTAATATTGCCTTTTGCTGATTATAAATCAATTTTATATCCTTTTTACCATTTAAGAAAACAATAAACTATTCTTTAGCTCTCAAATTTTACACAAGTAGATTGATGTTTTACATCAAAATTTACGGAATTAGCAATGAAACAAAACTCGTTTGCTTTTTTATGTAAGGCTTGTGCTTTATCTATCATAGAAGCGTCTTTCACTTTCACCAAGGGTTTTAAAAGTACTTCTGAAAACTGACCACTTCCGTTTGACTTTTCAATCATAGTCCCAGTAGCAAAATCTGTATATTCTAAAATAACAACATTAGCCTCTGAACATAAATGCAGGTACCAAAGCATGTGGCAAGAAGAAATGGAAGATAACAACAACTCCTCTGGGTTATACTTTGTGGAGTCTCCTCTAAATGCTGGATCAGAAGAACACAAAATAGATACTTTCTTCTCTACAGATATCGTATGACTTCTTTCAAACTCACGATAATTAGATGTACCTGTACCTTTATTACCAGTCCATTCTACCTTGGTAACATACTTGTGCTCTTTATTCATGTCCTTCAATTGATATTACATTTCCTATATTTTACCGAATGTATATACTAAGGTTTATAATAAAAAATCTTTCTTATTAAAATGGCTTAATGCAGAAAGCCAAAATTATGGTTAGCTTTAGTTTCTTGTCAAATAAGCCCATATTGAATAGATTATGAGATTTATATCAACATTCTTTATAATAGCTTTCCTCTTCTATTCAAGTAGAATTACTTCACAAGTCACTACCAACAAATATGAAGTAGCCGTTAATGAGGTCATAAAAACAAATGACCCAAAGTATTACACAGGTCTTATAAAAATTCTAGATGATTATCAAAAAGAACTTATTACAAGAAATAGTATTGCCGACACTACTTATAATAACTATATTCATTTACTAACCCAAATTAGCAGGGACAGTACTTATGAAATAAACAGTAATTATACTATTGGAGATTCTGTTCAAAAACTCGCTAAACGCTTTAGTTACGATGGATTAAAACAAATGAAAACTATTCCTTTATCGAGATACATACAAAATAATGAAGCTAAAAGCATCCTTTTAAATCAAAAAGCAGGTCAGGTTTACAAAAATAAAGGAAGTATTTCTCGCGCGGACTACGCCCAACTTCTATTGGATGTATATGATGAAAATGATTTTCAATTACCTACAATTAGATTACAACTATTCAGGTTTATAGACCCAAACTCAGATGGTGTGTTTTATATGCATGTAGGTAAACCCACTCAAAAATAATCAGCTTTTTAATGTGATGTTTGTCTTGTATTAAAACTTAGCATAAGCCCGTACCGGGAAAGTGCCAACACCTTTAAATTTTGGAGGAACTGCACTGAACATAAATTTGCTATCTGGCAGTAAATTGAGTTGGTATAAATGCTCTACTATTAATATTTCTGCACCCAATAAAATAGTATGCACAGGTCTGTTATTTCCTCTGGTATCATCAATATTATGTGAATCTATTCCTACCAACAAAACAGAAGCATTCCTAAGATATTCTGCAGCACCTTTAGTTAAATATGGATTACTCTCAAAATAGGCATCTGTATTCCATTTTGTATCCCAACCTGTGTGTATAAGAACTGCACGATTCTTTACATCATAACCTTTTAAATGTTCTTCTGTTATCTCAATAGTTTCGGTAAATGGAACATGAATTACGATAGCATCTAAATCTACAAAGCGCTCTAAAGGCATTTGAGAAACGTCTTTACCGTCTTCAAACCTATGAAATGGACAATCTATGTAAGTCCCTGTATTAGTTACCATTTCAATTTTTCCTATTTGAAATTGGGTTCCTTCAGCGTAATTATCCTTTGAATCTTCTCTACTTAAATAATCGCAGATTATAGGCGCAGGTAACCCTTTATAAGTAATTAGTCCATTGTCGATGGTATGGCTTAAATCTATTAGGGTATTTTTTTTATTTTTCATGTTGTACGTCTACCTTCTAAATTTCTTATCTAGTTGTCTTTAAACACCCTTTTTCCACCAATGTAAGTTTCTAAAACCTTCACGTCCTTTATCTTAACAGGTTCAACTTTCATTAAATCATCGGTCAGAATTACAAAATCTGCCAATTTACCAACTTCCAAAGTTCCTTTTACCCCTTCATCAAAAGAGCTATACGCGGCATCTTTGGTATATGCGTTTAATGCATCTACTAAATTAATTTTCTAATCAGGAACCCAACCATTGGAATTGTTGCCATCTATAGTCCGTCTGGTAACAGCAGCATAAATGCCATAAATCGGAGAAGCAGGTGCCACAGGCCAATCACTTCCAAAAACCAAAGTAGTATTTGCATTTAAAAGCGATTTAAAAGCATAAGTTGTTTTAATACGTTCTGGACCAATAAGTTCTTCTGCCCATCTACCGTCATCTATGGCATGATAAGGTTGCATACTTGCTATTATACTAAGCTCAGAAAATCTTTTGATATCTTCTGAAGCTAAATGTTGTGCGTGCTCTAATCTAAATCGTCTATCTTTTTTTCCATTCTTCTTAATAACGCTATCAAAGATGTTCAATAGCGTAAAGTTTGCTTTATCTCCTATGGCATGCACAGTAACTTGTAAATCTTTATTGTCGGCACTAGACACCCAGCTATATAAGCTATCTTCATTTACAATAAACAATCCTTTATCATTTGGCTTATCTGAATAAGGCTCTTTGAATGCAGCGGTATGTGAACCTAATGAACCATCTACAAAACCTTTCATCAGTCCTCTTTTTAGCCATTTAGAGTTTTTATCAATTGTTGAAACACTTTCCCAATACTTTAAAGGATTTGCAGAATAGACTCTTATTTTAAGCTTCTTTTCTAAGTTCATTTTATCCAAAACCTCGTAACCGCCTAAACTATCTACATCATGTATAGTAGTTACGCCTTCAGAAATTAAGTAATCTTGAGCGGCACTGATTGCATTTTTTTTTCCGCTGTTGATAGTTTTGGGATTTTATTCAATACCAAATACATAGCTTCACTTTTAAGAATACCAGTAGGCGTACCGTCTAAATTTTTAACGATTTCTCCATTTTCCACATCGGGACTATTCTTATCTATACCGGCAATTTTTAAAGCTGCAGAATTTGCCAAAATCATATGGCCGTCCATTCTATATATAGCTACAGGATTACTGCCCGTGAATTTATCTATCCAAACTTTATTAGGTAATTCTCCTCCCCATAGCGTTTGGTCCCAATTTCCTTCAACAATCCACTGACCTGGATTTATAGACTTTGAAAACGATGCTATTCTTTCTATAAATTCTTGTTTGCTGCTTGCATCCCTTAATTGTACACTTAAAAGGCTGTTGCCACCCATTAATAAATGAACGTGAGCATCAATAAATCCCGGAGTAATGAATTTGCCTTGTACATCTTGTACTTCTGTAAATTCACCTTTAAACTTTAGAATTTCATCTAAAGAACCAACAGCCATTAGTGTATCAGCCTTTATTGCCATTGCCTCTGCTTTGGGAGCATCTAAATTACCCGTCCAAATATTGGCATTGGTTATAATTAAATCTGCTTTTACAGTTCCTTTAGAGGTACAAGAACAAAAGAGAATAGCTATTCCCAGAGAAAAAAACAACTGCTTTATCATGCTTTTAAAGATAGAAAAGTATAAACATTATTCTCTACCTTATTCAGCAAATAAAAAATCAGCTACCTTCTTTCCTTAACACTTGTAATGGCGGACTATTTAATACTCCTTTGCTATTTAACAAACCAATTAGTAACACTAACAGCGTAATACCCGGTAATACTACCAAGAAAGGAACCCATGACGGAATAAATGGTGTATCAAAAATAAAATAGGCTAGTAAAAAACTACTTAGCAAAGAAAGTAACACCCCTACTCCGCTACCTAAAACACCTAAGAATAGATATTCTAAAGCATTAATTTTTAATATCTGTTTACTCTGTGCGCCCAAAGTTCTTAGCAGCACACTTTCTCTAATACGCTGGTACTTACTATTTCGAACAGAACCTATTAAAACAATTATTCCCGTTAGAATACTAAAGAAAGCCATAAAGGAGATAACCCATGAAATCTTATCCAAAATATTCTCTACCAATGTTACTACCTGTCTTAAATCAATAATAGAAACATTGGGGAATTTCTTCACCAATTCTCGCTGTAGATTAGCCGAAGATGCCTTGTCTGGCGCATTTGTAGTTACTACATGAAACTGGGGTGCATTTTCTAATACACCTTTTGGAAAAACAATAGAGAAATTAAGTTGCATACGAGCCCAATCTACCTGTCTAATATTACCCACTACAGTAGTCATCAATTTACCTTGAACATTGAACAATAAGGTATCTCCTATGGTCACTAATGCATCATTTGCAACATTATCTGCCAAAGAAATAGGTATAACCTTCGCAGTAGGATCAACTGTAGGCATCCATTCACCTTCTAACAGTTTTTCCGAACCTATCATAGAGTCTCGATACGTTGTTCTAAACTCGTGATTAAGAATCCATTTATTAACTCGTGTTGTGGTATCTAAACGAATATCATTGACATTTCTATTTTTAATACGCTCCAACCTCATGGTAACGATAGGAATATTATCAATTACCGGTAAACCTTTTGGAGTTATGGTATTCGCTACAGCATCTCGTTGGTCTGTTTGCACATCAAATAGAATCAAATTTGGACTTTCTGCACTTGCCTCAAAAGAAGTTTTTGCTAAAAGAAAATCCTTTGTAAAATATAATGTGCTGATCAGAAAAGTTCCGATTCCTATAGCTAAAATTAACACTACGGTTTGATTGTTAGGTCGGTATAAGTTCAACAAACTTTGTCTTGCCGCAAAACTCCAAGACTTAGGAAAGTAGTGTTTTATTAAACGCATAAAGCCAATAGAAACTCCCGCTAAAATGGAGAAGGCCACCAATATACCGGCAACAAAACTAAGTGCGAACGTCCACCTTCCTAATAACCAATAGGCAAATAACAAAATAAAAAGTACTATCGCTATAACTACCCAAATTTGATATGGTCGAGATTTTTTACTAGTATCATCTTGCACTCGCAATACTTGTAATGGAGATACGAACCACGTATTTATTAATGGAGAAAGTGCGAATAATACAGACATGCAAACACCTAGTAGCAACCCAATGAAAATAGCTTGAAAAGAAGTTGAAATTTCAACCTCAAAAGGTAAAAACTCTTGTAATATGAGTGGAAATGTCTGTTGTAATAGCAATCCTATTATAGTACCTATTAGACCACCTAACAAGCCCATACCGGCAATTTGAATCAGGTAAATTAAAAATGTTTGCTTACGTGTGGCACCTAAACATTTAAGTACTGCAACAGCCTTTAGTTTCTCTTTAATGTAAATATGCACAGAGCTGGCAATACCGACACATCCTAACAAAAGGGCTATAAATGCCACTAGATTAAGAAAACGACCCACGTTTTCATATCTACGTCCTAATCGCTCACTAGTATCGGTATGGGTATCCATATCTGCATTTTCAGCATCAAGTAAAGGGTCGACCTTCTTACTTAACACTTCTAAGTCTGCCTTATCATTATCAAAGTAATAATTATACCTCAAGCGACTTCCACGTTGTAAAAGTCCGCTCTCTTCCATAAAACGAAACGGCACAATAATAGGCGGCGCAGCGGTAGCGCCAATACCAGTACTGCCAGGTGCAGTAATTAAAGAACCTATTATTGCAAAAGTTGTTGTACCTAATTTTACACTATCGCCCGGTTTTAGATTGTACTGTAACATTGCGGTAGCATCAACCAAAGCTCCGCCTTTTTCTTGGTATTCATATGCGGCATTGGCAGGTTCTGTTTCCAGTTCTCCATAAAAAGGGAAACTACCTTCAATTGCACGAACCTGAACCAATTTGGTTGCTAAGCTTTTTGGGAACGCTGCCATAGATGCAAAATTGACCTCTCTTGCGTTAAACCCACCTAAGGAATCCATTAATTCTGAAACCCGCTCATTGGCAGGCTGGTTACTATCAATTAGAAAATCGGCACCCATAAGCGCCTTTGATTGTAAGCCAATATTATCTTTGAGATTATCACTAAAAGATTGAATAGATACCACTGCCGCGATTCCTAAAATAATTGATGCCATGAATAATAACAAGCGTTTACCGCTAGCTTTGCCATCACGCCAAGCCATTTTCAATAACCAATTAAATGATGCTTTTGAAGTTCTTTGTGTTTGATTCAAGATAGTGCCGTGGTTTCATTAATTACTATTTTACCACCCTTAAGTCGCAGCACATGCTTATTTAAAGTTGCCAGTTCCAAATCATGAGTAACAATAACCAATGTAGTTCCCATTTCTTTATTAAGGTCGAATAAAAGTTTAATTACCTTTTTACCCGTTTCCTCATCCAAATTACCTGTAGGTTCATCAGCAAAAAGAATAGAAGGTTTGTTAGAGAAAGCCCTTGCTAAGGCAACACGTTGCTGTTCACCACCGGATAATTGAGAAGGGTAATGATCATAGCGATCACCAAGACCCACTTTAGTAAGTAACTCCATGGCATCTTTAGAAGCATCAGGTACACCTTGCAGTTCTAAAGGAACACTAACATTCTCCAAAGCCGTAAGTGTTGGTAATAATTGAAAATCTTGAAAAATAAATCCCACTTTTTCATTTCTTAGTAGCGCTCTTTGATCTTCATTAAGGCCACTTAAATCTTCACCACAAAGTTCTATTACTCCTTCATTAATTTCATCTAACCCTGCACATAGTCCCAATAAGGTTGTTTTACCACTACCAGATGGCCCTACAATTGCGAAAGTATCTCCTTCCTCGATGAAAAAAGAAATGTCATCAATTACAGTTAAATTCTTAGATCCGCTCGTATACGTTTTCTTTAGATTACGTACGTTTAATATCTTTGCCATAAATCATTTTGCTACAAGAGGACAAAATAAAGAAATGATTTGGAATCTAATCAGTTAAGACTATGTTGAAAGTATTAAAGTTTCGTTATTTTTTATTGATTTTGTTATTCGTTGGATGTGGAGAGAACCCAGAAAAAAAGCAAACTGAGAACCAAACTGAGGCTGTTAGCTCTTCTGAAGAGTTAGAAACAGCTAGTGATGAGAAAGTGATTTTGTTCTACGGAAACAGTCTTACGGCTGCTTATGGTTTAGATACAAAAGAAGGGTTCCCCAATAGAATTCAACAAAGATTAGACTCGTTAGGGTTAAATTATAATGTAATCAACTCCGGATTAAGCGGTGAAACAACTTCTGGCGGATTAAATAGATTAGATTGGGTATTAAACCAACCTGTAGATATTTTTGTTTTAGAATTAGGTGCAAATGATGGGTTAAGAGGTATACCTATTTCAGAATCTATGAATAATTTACAAGAGATGATAGATATGGTAAAGGGTAAAAATCCTGAAACCCAAATAATACTGGCAGGCATGCAAATACCACCAAATATGGGTGCAGATTATACTTCTCAATTTAAAACTATGTACCCTGCTTTGGCAAAATCCAATAACATATTTTTAATTCCTTTCTTATTGGAAGGTGTAGCTGGTATACCAGAATTAAACCTAGAAGACGGAATTCACCCAACTGCAGAAGGACAGCGAATAGTAACTAATAATGTTTGGGAGATTTTAAAAACTATTGTATTGCCTGTAAGGGGAACCGAGGCAACAATAGGTGTTGAAGTGGAAGAATTGAACTAAGCGAAAAACAATGTTCTTACTCTTGGTTTAAAAAGTAAAGCTTGTTTAACTCTAGCATTCTTGACTTTAAAAAATCTTGCAGCTGTTTGAAAACCCTGAGAGTTTACATCAGACTTAATTGTTATATCTGCCATGGGCATAACAATGGTCTGCACTTTGCTAACTGGTAATTTGGCTTGGGCTTGGGACTGGGTTCCCAAACAGACAACAAGGAATAAAAAAATAATTGTACGCATAATAAAGTAGGTAAATTTGGTTTATAGATAACCCACCGGTTATAGGTAAACGTATTTCGATTTCGATAAGAGGTATCATTTTTACGATGAAAAGTTGGCTTTTCGATGTATTACTCTTATTTGTAGTCCTTTTTCCTACAAAAGATTTTCCCTTTAGAAGCTGAATTTGTGCATTTCATCGACTTAATAGGTTTTTTCCTACATAATTATTTAATTAGACGCTAATAGGACTACAAACAAGACATGTTTGAGTAATTGATTTATAAAGATGGCAGTTATAATCTATTGTAATTTTTCAAAGTATTGACTTCTAAAATTTAGATTAACCTTTTAATTTGAGTAAAATATTAGGATCAGGACAGTTTTCTTTATAGTGATATAAATCAGCTTTTGTACATACGCCAGGGTAATCTCCTTCATTACCTTCCAAGTCTCGTATTATTTGAAAATGTAGATGCGGTGCGTAATTGACATTAATATCTGATGTTCCTAATACAGCCAATTTATCTCCAGCTTTAAATTCTTTTCCTCTTTCCAATTCATTTAAAGAATCTATGGATAAGTGTCCATACAAGGTATAAAAGGTAACATTATTTGAAACATGTTCTAATATAATCGTAGGTCCGTAATCGCCTATTATATTATTATTTTTAAAACTATGTACTTTACCATCAATAGGTACAATTACGCTTGTACCATCTGTACACCAAAAGTCTATTCCTAAATGAATGTCACGAATGGGCTTATTACTAGAAGAAAAACTATTCTTATCACTATATAAATTTCGTTGCTCTAAATATCCTCCGTAAGCAATACCTGCATGATTGTCTTTCAAAATTTTATCAATATAATCTTGACAAACGGTATGATCGGTAATGTCTAAACCAACTAATTCGGTATTGTTTTTAGATAAATCTAAGGGCACATAATCATCAATCTTAATTGTAGTATCTAAAATACTAATAGATTCTTTTGAGTACGATTTAAGTGTTTGAAGTAATATATTCATTTCTCAAAAATATATAATCGTTCTATGTAGTTAACATTTTTTAACCCTTTTACTCGTAAGGTCTTTGTAAATTACCTACAAATTGCTAAAAGAAAAATTGTTATGAAATTATTAAAAATCTCTTTATTGGTCTGTGCAACCTTGCTTGCTACGAATTGCCAGTCAAAAGTCAAGAAAGATACACTTTCTGAAAACTCGGAAAATGTGAAAGTTGACCATGAAGAACTACAGGAAGAAATAAAATTGAGTCCGCAACAATTAAGTAAATATGAAACTGCATATTTCGCCAGTGGATGTTTTTGGTGCGTAGAAGCTATTTTTGAAAGTGTTAAAGGTGTGAAAGAAGTGGTATCTGGATATGCTGGCGGCAAACAAAAGAATCCTACATACGAAGAGGTAGGATATGGAAAAACTGACCATGCAGAAGCTGTAGAGGTTTATTATGACCCCAATGAAATATCTTTCACTGAGTTAGTGCAAGTTTTCTTTGGTTCGCATGATCCTACACAATTGAATAGACAAGGTCCTGATAAAGGTAGACAGTACCGCTCTATAGCCTTTTACAGAAATGATGAGCAAAAGCAAATCATTGAAAGCTATATTCAAGCACTTACTGATAATAAAGTGTATGATAATGATCCAATTACCACAGAAATTGTACCTTATACTATATTTTACGAAGCAGAATCATATCATCAAGATTATGAGAAGAATAATCCTAACAACTCATATATTAGAAACGTATCGGTACCGAGATTAAATAGGTTTAAAGAAAACTTTGGAGATTATCTGAAGAAGAGTGCCCATTAAAGATCTCCCAAAAAATTTCTATAGTTAAGCGTCCCTTTTAGGACGCTTTTTTTTGTCTAGTAAATAACCATATAGTCTTATTAATCTATTAGTTACCACATGAATTAGTAGGTTGTTTTAATTTTATTCTATCTTGGTCCCCTCGTAATTAAGTACTAATAATCTTATAGTACTTAAGTGAATGGTATATAAATCATAGATTTCAAACCAGTATTATGAAGTGGACTATTTATCTTTTAAGTCTTGTATGCCTTATTTCGTGTACAGAAATAAAGAGCAAAAAAAACTCACAGGTAACACCCATCTCCTATATTAAAGATACTCCTACCCTAGATGGCCGACCTATTGAAAATTATTGGAACCTTCTAGAATGGCAACCAATAGATCAAAATTGGATAGGCGGTCCATTTGACCACAATGATTATAATGGCAAATATAAAATGGCATGGAACGAAGACGGACTCTATCTTTTGTTAGAAATAGTTGATGATACCATTCTAGACCAAACAGAAGATCCTTTAAAACTTTGGTGGAACGATGATTGTGTAATTGTCTATGTTGACGAAGATAACTCTGGTGGTCAGCACAGGTTCAACCATAATGCCTTTACCTACCATATAGCCTTAGATGGCAATGTTGTAGACTTAGGTGTTAATGAGAAACCTACATTATATAATGATCACATTATTTCGAAACACCAGACAGAGGGTAATACCACATATTGGGAAATGCATATAAAAATTTACCCTGGTCTTTATAATGACGAACCGAATATAAAGCCAGTAGTACTAACTGCGGATAAAAGAATTGGTTTTGCCGTAGCTTATGCAGATAATGATAACAGCGAGGAGCGTGAGAATTTAATAGGATCGGTATTTGTTCCTGGAGAGAATAAAAATGCAGGATGGATAGACGCTAACGTTTTTGGGACATTACAATTGGTAAAATAATTACTGAAGTACTACTTCGCTATAGTCCGAAGTTATAACTACTGACCGATTACTATTATTTTTTAAGTAATACCCTTTTCTAATTGAGGTAGCCCCATTTTTAGTTTCAACAACCTCTACCCCTTTTGGTAATTTTAATGTTGATGAATTACCTTTTACATAGATATTACTAGCTACACCTGTTAACGCAATATTTAACTCTCCATTTTTTACACTTACATCTAACTCTTCAAAGTCATTGCCCATTTCCAAAATATGCACCGCACCAAAGTTATTTTTCACAAAAGCATTTTTTAATAATTTATTAATGGTAACCTTAGACGAAGTTGCCTGTAATTGCAATTGAACAACTTCTGACAATGAAATTTCTTCAGAATACGATGTATTCAATTGACCATAATTCCATTTTTGAACAGTTACCGGCGTATACGAGGCAGAAACATTTGTTTCTTCCCCGTCAATAGTTACCGCCCAAAGGCTTGAATGCGAAAGATTCGCATTCAAGTTTTTGGTATTCTCTGCTAATTTAACTTCACCATGGCGTACATCCATTTTTATTCTGGTAGACTTTGGTAAGCTAATTTTAATCGTTTTTTTAATTTTAAAATTCTTTTGCTCCCCTTCAGAAGAGTAATAGAAAACATTTGGCGTATCACCAGAATTGTATCTAGAAGTATGAATAAAAGCTCTTAGCTCATCTTTTTCTGATTGTAAATGGGCACGTTTCTCCTCACGTTCTTCAAGTCTTTGTTGCAAATCTTCATGACGTTGTTCCATTAACTCAGCTCTTTTTTCGTTATGTTCTTCCATTCTTATTTCTATCTCCTCTGCTCGTTCTTCCATGCGTTCGCCCCATTCTTCCAATCGTTTTTGATGTTTTTTATCAAAACTCTTTTCAAAATTCTTTTGCCATTTTTTCATATACTTATCACCATCTTCTTGATACTCTTCATAATTAAAAATGAAAGCATTGGTTTGTGGTAACGGTGGCATTTCTGGAAACGGTGCTATCTGTGGCACAGCAACTACAAATGATGCGATTTCTGGAACTTCAATTCGCATATTGTTAAAATCAAAGTCACTATTAGAATCAAAATTTGCAAAAAAATTATTGTTCTTAGATTTAGAAGATATCTTAATCTCTTTGCTGTTTCCTAATATTTCAATAGGACTATTTTTAAAATAATTCTCAGCCTCTTCCTTAGTGGCTCCTTCTAGGGTGATGGTGGCTGTTATAGCCACCTCATCCTTGTCCCACGTTTCAAATTCAATATCAGCATAACTGGTATTAATATTTACTACAGCATCATCTGCTACAATAAATCGTTCTTGAAATGTTTTACTCTCTGCCTGTGCAATTAACCCAGCAGAAGTTAGAAGTCCTAATGCAATGATGAGTTGCTTAGATACTATTGTCAATGATCTGTTCATTTTTTGATAATTTTAATTCGTTTAACTTTCTTTTTAATTTCTGTAATAATTGTAATCTCAACTGTAAATTCTCTATTAATGCGGTTATTGTTTGGTCATTAGGTCCCAAATCTTTCAATTCTGTATTTAAGGTCTTGTATTCTAGATTTAGATTATTAAGCTGCTCCATAAAACTATCTATCAACTCTTTGGTATCTGGCGACACTTCTAATTTTGCCAATTCCATATTTATATTGGCTACATAATAACTTTCTACTTTTTTTAAATCTGGAGAAAGGTCCCCAAAAGTAAATTCAGCCTTTTTATTATCAATAATAGAATTATCAACCACTGTTGGCGTGCTGTTATCAACAGTATTTAAGTAGTTAAAACCAAAGCCTATACTTATAATAATTACTATAGAAGCTGCAATTTTATACCAAATACTAGTCTGGTTCTTATTCTCTAATGCCGACTGTTCAAGTCTTTCTAAAAAGCGCTCTTCATGACCTTGCTTTATAGTATACTTTTTAGATTCTCTATCCTTTTTGAACATATCCCTAAGATCCTGTTCCATAATTGTTTCCTTTTAATAATTCTTTTAAATGACTTTTTCCTCTCGACAACCGAGTTCTACAAGCAGATTCTGATATATTTAATACTTGAGCAATTTCTTGATGATCATAACCTTCCACTAAAAACATAAGCACTACATACTTGTACTTATCTTGTAATTCATCAATAGCATATCTTACTTGTTCAATACTTATAGTTGACGATACATTCCAATTATCATCATCTGCAACCACATGCATACTATCTTCATTCAGAGAAATATTTTCCTTTTTTAATTTTAAGAAATCAATACTCTTATTCACAACTATACGCTTTAACCAAGCTCCAAATGTTACATCACCTTTAAACTGATGTATTTTTTGAAATGCTTTGATAAACGATTCCTGTAAAACATCTTCTGCATCATCTGTATTCCTTACAAACCGCATAGCCACGATGTACATTCCATCGCAATATTTCCTGTATAGCTGCAATTGAGCAGCCCGGTCGTTTGCTTTACATTTCTCTACGACACTGCTTTGAAACATCGGTTTAATTGATTGATTTTTAGTTGTTGTTATAATAAGGACGATATAAAAAATAGAATGTTGCAAAAATTTTTATTTTTACACCACATTATTAAATATTCTCTTTGAAACAAGTTACAATTTCCAATGCCTATTTAACCTTAATGGTTCTTGATTATGGCGCCACCATTCAAAAATTACTTGTCAAAGGTGAGAATGATGAGTATACCAATGTCGTTGTTGGTTACAACCATCCAAGTAGATATCGTTTAGATGACAACGTATTGGGGGCGAGTGTTGGTCGTTATGCCGGTAGAATTTCTGAAGGCGGATTTACACTTGACAGAGAAAGATACCCTATATACCATGAAGATGGTGTGCACTTACATGGTGGAAAAGAAGGTTTTCATCAAAAATATTGGATTATAGATGAAGTTGATAAAAGTGATAAACCTTTTGTTAAACTTACCTATACCAGTAAACATTTAGAAGAAGGCTACCCAGGAAACCTAACGGTAAGTGTTACTTATAAACTAATGAATAATGCCTTACAGATTATTTATGAAGGCATAACAGATAGAAGTACGGTTATTAACCTTACCAATCATTCTTATTTTAAGTTAGATAAGAGTCCGTATATCGACGAATACGAGTTACAATTAAACTGTCCGTACAGATTAGAAACAAAAGAAAATTTACTGCCTACAGGAGATATTATACCTGTACGCAAAACGGGATTTGATTTTCTTTTACCAAGAAAAATAGGTGTACAAAGATTAGATGCAATTTTCATTAAGGACATTGGTAATGAAAAGGTTGCAGAACTACATTCTAAAAGTTCTGGCATAACTATGAAAGTATACACCAACCAACCTGCTTTGGTTGTTTATACCCCGTCTGATTTTCCAGGAATTTGTTTTGAAGCTCAAAATTATCCCGATGCTCCTAATCAACCTGATTTTCCTAAAAGCGTCTTAAGACCGGGAGATATCTACAACAACATTTCTATCTTTAAGTTCGATTTAGATCCACCAAATTAAATGAAGTCGTTAAAAAGAATTATCATTGGTATTGCAGTACTCGCGGCATTAGTATATTTAGTTGTTATTCCATATATACACAGTGAGGCTAGAAAATTTAGTCCTGCAAAGACGGTCGTTCTAGATTTAAAAGGTAGTGAGCTTGAGATAGATTATTCCAGCCCTTCTAAAAAAGGACGAGTCATTTTCGGAGATCTCGTGCCCTATGGAAAAATTTGGCGAACAGGGGCTAATGAGCCTACAACATTCACGACCACACAACCTATTAAAATCATTGATAAAACATTACCTGCAGGTAAGTATTCTTTATGGACCAAACCTAATCAAGATAGCTGGAAAGTAATATTCAACACCCAAATACCAGGTTGGGGCGTTACCCGGGTAGATGGCAACCAAACCACCCATGAAAGCAAATACGACTATTTAACCGTAGAAGTTCCTGTAAAAAAATTGGTGGAACCTGTAGAAAATCTATCCATCAATTTTGAGAATGTTGCCGTAAATCAAAAAACACAAGACTTTTTAAGTCTAGCCTGGGATTCTACAAAAATTATGGTTCCTATTTACAAATAGTACCTTTGTAGCCTATTATTAAGTTATTAAAATGAATTTAGCCAATCTTACTACATCAGAAATACTTGAGGGTATCTACGCAAATAATGTAGCTATTGTAAGTAAGGCAATTACTATTGTAGAAAGCACCAAACCAGAACATAGAATTATTGCCAATGACATTATAGCACGTTGTATTTCCAAAAAGCATCACTCTATTAGAATTGGTATTACCGGCGTACCTGGCGCAGGTAAAAGTACTTTTATAGAACAATTTGGAGGTATGCTTACCCAACTTGGTAAAAAAGTAGCCGTATTAACGGTTGATCCATCTAGCAGTAGAACAAAAGGAAGTATTCTAGGCGATAAGACTCGTATGGAAGAATTGGTCAAAAACCCGAATGCATATATTAGACCATCTGCATCGGGTTCCTCACTAGGCGGTGTTACTCGAAAAACGAGGGAGAGCATAGTTATTTTAGAAGCTGCCGGTTTTAATTGCATTCTTATTGAAACCATTGGTGTTGGACAAAGTGAGACAGCCGTTCACGATATGGTAGATTTTTTCTTATTATTAAAATTAGCTGGTGCCGGCGATGAATTACAAGGCATAAAAAGAGGTATTATTGAAATGGCAGATGCTATTGTGATTACTAAAGCTGACGGAGATAATATACAGCGAACCGAATTTGCAAAGATGGAGTTCACTAGAGCACTACACATGTTTCCTCCAAAAGAAAATGGATGGACACCTGAAGTTTTAAGCTGCTCTGCCATTGAAAATAGAGGTTTAGATAAAATCTGGACGTTGATTGACTCGTATTGCTCAACCATGAAAGAATCTGGATTTTTCAAAAGCAATCGTCAACATCAAAATGAAAATTGGCTTATTCAATATTTAGAACAAGAATTACTATCGGAGTTTTATCAGCACCCGAAAACAAAAAAAATGCTCCCAATATTAAAAAAGGAGGTTATTAGTCAAAATACTTCCCCTTTTTTAGCTGCTGAAAAGCTATTAAAGGCTATAAAAGAGTCCTAAATAGATTAAAAGGTTACCACCGTTTACGTACATTATGTTTAGGATAAAAAACATAACTTTGCAGCTATTCCAAAAACAACCCAATGCAACCTGTTACCACTTCCCTACTTTCGGTCGTTGTTCCTTTATATAATGAGGAAGATAATGTGGCTCTATTGACACAGAAAATTCACGAAAGCTTGGTAGGCTACGATTATCAGATAATTTATATTGATGATTTTTCTACAGACAACACTAAAAAAGTTACAAAAGCACTTAAGGATGATAAGGTTCATTTAATTGAGCTCAAGAAAAATTACGGTCAAAGTTTAGCCTTGGCTGCAGGTCTTGATTATGCTGAAGGGGAGTATATTATTACCATGGATGGTGATTTACAAAATGACCCGTCGGATATTCCAGAAATGCTAACTTATGCTGTAAGTGGAGAATTTGATGTTGTAACTGGTATACGCCAAAAAAGGAAAGATTCTCTAGTTAAAAAAATACCATCTAAAATTGCTAATTTTCTGGTAAGACGTGTTACCAAATTAGATATTAAGGATAACGGTTGTGCCCTTAAAGTTTTCACTAAGGATATTGCTAAAGATTTAAATCTATATGGTGAAATGCATAGGTTTATTACACTATTGGCTTTTCTAGAAGGCGGACAAATAAAGCAAGTACCTGTTAAGCATCACGCACGCCATGCAGGAGTTTCTAAATACGGATTAGAACGTGTTTTTAAAGTAGTAGCAGATATGATGCTATTGCTTTTTATTCGTAAATACTTTCAGCGCCCTATTCACCTTTTCGGAATTTCTGGTTTTTTAATGATAATGTCTGGAGTTCTTATTAATTTTTATCTATTAATTGTAAAATTAGGGTTTGGAGAAGATATTGGAACAAGACCGCTATTAACCTTTGGTATGATGTTAATCTTTGCAGGAATTCAATTGTTCACTATAGGTATTGTAATGGAATTATTGATACGAACTTATTACGAATCTCAGAATAAAAGACCTTACCGCATAAAAAAAATAAGTGTAGGTGGCGAAGTTAAATAAGAAAGTAACTACCGGTTTAAAAGTACTTATCAGTGCCGTTTTAATTTATTTCATTTTCACAAAAATAAATGTGGTTGAAATAAAAGATATATTGATACGAAGTAATCCACTTTACTTAGTCTTAGCCGCTGTTTTATTTATACTTTCTAAATTTATTGGGGCAATACGTCTTAATCTTTACTTTCACAGGCTTAACATTATGCTTACTCATAAAAGCAATTTTAAGCTTTACCTGTTGGGTATGTTTTACAACCTATTCTTACCAGGAGGTATCGGCGGTGATGCCTATAAAGGTTACATATTAAAAAAAACCTTTGAGGTAAAAACAAAAAAAATAGTGAGTGTGCTTGTATTAGATCGTTTAGGCGGCCTACTATTACTTTTTATATATGCATGTACTTTACTCGCGTTTCTTGATGTAGACCTATTAAATGGATACCGTTGGATGTTCTTGGCAGCTATTCCATTATCTGTAATTGTATTTTGGCTATTGAACAAAAAGTTTTTCAATTACGTGTTTCCTATTTTCTGGAGAACAACAGCATTATCGGCAGTAGTACAATTAGCACAATTAATTAGTATTTGGTTTATACTGTTAGCCTTAAACATAGAAATAAATCAAATTTCATATCTCATTATTTTCCTCATCTCATCAATTGTAGCGGTAGTTCCATTAACCTTAGGTGGTATTGGAAGTCGAGAGGTCACTTTTTTCTATGGAGCAAAACTTTTAGGACTAGACCAAAATGTATCTGTAGGTGTAAGTGTTTTGTTCTTTTTAATTACCGCCTTAGTTTCATTAATAGGCGCTTGGTACCACTTTAAAAAGATCAAACTAGAATTAGCGGATACTTCAACAACAAAGGTTTATTAAAACTCTTAGTAGATATGTAATAGGTGCATTTTACGCGTAACCTTTTTACGCGTATTAGGGTTTAAGAACTTGCCCTGCAAACGTGTTATTCTAAATTGATCTACTGATAGTTGAGAATCCCAGTCAAAGCCTTTACTCTGCAGCAAACTCATTTCCTCATCGTTTACATATATCCAAACATCCTTTTTATCCTTCAATAAATCTACCGTTGTAAGCTGAACAGGGTACTGATTATAAAAATCTAAAGACCAACTATAATCTTTACCCACTTTATAAATACGGTCTACAGGTATATCTTTTTCTTCAATTACTTTAGACATAGAAGATCCACCTTGGTAATCCAATAAATTGGGGTAAAAATGTAAATTTAAAACTGCATTTAACAACAGTGAAGCACAAACAGAAATCGTGACTAATTTCATATATACACCTTCTCTTTTTAAAGCATAGTAAATGATAATAACTGAAGCAGCAATTAAAAAAACATACGCAACCTTGCTTCTTAATTTAAACACATAAAAACATATTAAAGCAGATGCAATGAATACAATGCTAAGTACAAAGTACTGTCCGTACATTAATAATCTTACCGTTTTCTCTTTATCGGTTGTATATAATGTATAGATATATGAAGCTGTTATTACCGCAAACAATGGTATTGTAATGTTCAAATAATGTGGAAGCTTAAATTGGGCAAAACTGATAATAATAAAGATGAGGGTTATACCTCCAATAGTTAAAAACTCATGTCCTGGTACATATTTAAATTTCAGTTTTACAAAACTCTTCACCTTATTATAAAATGCAGTAAGTCCTAGTATTGTCCAAGGAAGAAAGACCCATAAAAAGGTATGAAAGAAAAAGAAGTAATCGCTACTGTTTTTACCAATACCCTCTCCACTTAAACGTTCAAAACTTTGTTCCCAAAAAATAAAAAATATACCACTACGATCACCCTTACCACGTATTATTTTTTCTGGATGCAGATCAAATTGTAAGTAATACGCATATAACATTGGCGTAATTGTCACAGCAAAAACCAAGAGAGCCAATAACACTTTCCAGCTTAAAAATACGTTCCATTTTCTGGTATATGTCAAGTGACATAAAATAGGTAAACCAATGACTAAAAGTGCAATTTGACCTTTTGTAGAAAAAGCAATACCAGCAGCAAAAGCTCCAATACCTATTGCCTTAATACTTCCTTTTTCAATATACTTTGTAAGTTGCCAGATAGCTAGAATGCTAAACCCTGTTAATACCGCATCTGTACGTACATCTATAGCTCCCAAAACAATTGTCTGCGCAGTCATAAAAACTAAAGCTGCGAGCTTACCTACATGTTTATTATATAGAAGACTTCCAAGTCCATAACAGCTATAGGCAGCCAGTAGAGTTGACAGGATTCCAGGAATTCGATAAGCCCAATCATGAATGCCAAATATCTTATAAGATAATACCGCAAACCAATAGTGCATATGCGGTTTATCTAAATATTCTTCTGGACCTTTAAATAGACTGAAAAAATCATTCTCTTGTACCATCCGCATTGCCATTACAGAAAATTGTGCAGAATCATTTTCAAATAACGTAACAAACATACCTGCAACGTATACCAAGAAAATTAAAATTATTAAGAACCAGTACCTTAGATTAGATATCATAGGGAGAATTTGCGAATTGCAAATATAAATAACTTTACAAACAACCACCCGAACAACGAGCCTATAACAGCACCAGTTATAATATCAAGTGGAAAATGAACTCCCAAATATATTCTACTGTACGCGACCAAGGCTGCCCAGAGGACTAAAAAGAAACCTATATATTTGATTTTAGATTTTAAAACGCTACCAAAAAAAACTGCTAGTGCAAATGAGTTAGAAGCATGGGCAGAGAAATAGCCAAACTTGCCACCACAGTAACTTTTAACCAAACGCATATAGGGTTCAATTTCTGGGTCATGACAAGGGCGTAATCTTGCCACCCCGTACTTAAAAAAATTACCCAATTGATCGGTAACAGTAATTAATAAAGCTACCGATATTAATAGGACGAATGTCCTCTTACCTCCATATTTTTGAAATGAAAGAATGAGCAAAAATAGATACAATGGTATAGCACTTAACTTATAAGAGATAAATTGAAAAAAATTATCCCATTGTGGAGTACCAAGCCCATTTAAGTATAAAAAAAAGTCTTTGTCTAACTGTAAAAGCTCTTCAAGCATAATAGTAGTTAATCTTCGTATCTAGCTACTTCGCGATCGTAAAATGCAGTGGCATCTTTAATCAAGTTTTCCGCTTCTTCTTCTAATTCTTTCTCATCTTCCTTAGAAAACTCTTCGAGCCATTCTACTTCATCATCTTCAAGATTAATTATAAACCTTGGAAACTCAGTATGCACTACAAATATTGCGGTTGGAAAATCTGTATTATCACCCAATAAAAATTTCGGAAACTCCATAAGAAATATACTATATAAATTTAACTGCAGACAACTATCAAAAGAAGGTTACCCAGCAATTAGTTTTTTAGTTAAATAATTAAATCGAAGATACAACATAATAGCCGATGCCGTTAATCCAGTAAGCAATCCTATCCATATTCCTGTACTTTTTAAATCTGTATGAAGACATAAATAATAGCTTATTGGAAAACCTATTAACCAATATGAAATAAAGGTAATTACCGTTGGTATTTTAACATCTTGCAGACCACGTAATGCCCCTAGCACCACTACTTGAATTCCATCTGAAATTTGAAAGAAGGCTGCCACTAACAATAGTTCTGCTGCGATAACCAAAACTTCAGTATTATCAGCAAAATTAGTCATATCATCAATATCTAAGTACAATGACGGAAACCAATGCCTACCTATTAAGAATAGCGCCGCAAATATAATTTCTAGAAAGAATGTCAATAAAAATATAGATTGAGCAATTCGCCTAAGCTCTTTAAAATTTGTCAACCCTTTTTGGTTTCCCACACGGATCATGGCTGCTATACCTAACCCCATACCGAACATAAATGTCATACTACTTAAGTTCAATGCTATTTGGTTTGCCGCTTGAGCATTTTTACCAAGAACACCACTTAACCATACTGCCGAGGTGAAAATACCAACTTCAAAAAACATTTGTAAAGAAGAAGGAAAACCTAATTCAATAATTTTTTTAATTACCGTTTTTTCAATTTTAGCAAAATTGAATCCAGTCACATAGTATTTAAACTTTTCCTTAGTTTTTAGAATGAACCACAGATAAAACACCATAAAGATTCTAGAAACCAATGTACCTATAGCGGCACCTACGATACCCATTTCAGGAAAACCAAAATTACCGAATATCAATAGGTAGTTTAAAAGTATATTGATGACATTGGCAGCAATCGTCGCATACATTGGGTATTTTGTCTGCGAGAGTCCTTCAGAGAATTGCTTAAATGCTTGAAAAATTATTAAAGGCACTAATGAGAAAGCTACCAAATCTAAATATGGCAAAGCAAGGTCAACAACCTCTATGGGCTGTTTCATAGCATACATAATAGGCTTAGCCAATAAAATAAGTCCAAAAAGTGTTAAACCTAAAACGGTACACAGCACCAAACCGTGTTTTAATGCACTTTTCGCATGTTCTTTATGACCTGCCCCATCGGCTTCTGCCACCAAAGGAGTAATTGCAGTTGAAAAACCAATACCTAAGGACATTGCTATGAAAACGAAGCTATTACCTAAAGATACCGCTGCTAATTCTGCGGTCCCCAATTGCCCTACCATGATATTATCTGCCAATTGAACGAATGTATGACCTAACATTCCTAAAATAACAGGTACGGAAAGCTTAATATTATAACGAAATTCTTTGGTGTAATTCTGTAACAAAACCTAAAAATAAAATTTTGTCAAAGGTACCGTTAATTGAACGATTTAGGTTCTGTATAATTAGGTAAAAATGAACTGCATATTGAATTAATTAAAAACAAAATAAGGGATTATTCATCCAATAGTTCGAGCTAACAATTCTAAACAAACACATTACTAATTAATTGACATTCAAAACTATACAATATCTAAATCTATACACAAACACATTAACTTAAGCCAACATTAAACTTATACTGCCTATATATACATTTATAGAATACTATAACACCCAACCAGGTCGTTATATATATCAAACACATCAATTACCATTAATTATTAATCTTATGATTCAAGATCCATTAGTTTGGATTATCGACGATGACGATATCTCAAAATACGTTATGAAACGATATCTCAAACAATTATCCATAACTAAAATTGTTGATTTTCCAGATTCGATTCAACCATTAAAGTTATTAAACGAGAATTACGATGCTTTAGATAAATTGCCTGATACTATTTTTCTTGACCTGCATATGCCAATATTAAACGGCTTTGATTTTCTAAAAGAATTTCAAGAAATTGCAACGAAAATTGATAAAAAAATTGATATTATCATGCTTACTTCTTCTATTAATTCTGAAGACGTTGACCACGCCAAATCGTTTCCTGAAATAACAGATTATTTCATTAAACCAATAAAGCATAGAGATTTAGCTAGAGTTATGAGTACTAAACTAAAGTCGTAAAACCTAGTCTTTAGTTTTTGCTTCGTTCCAATAAACATCCATTTCCTCTAAAGACATATCTCTTAATTCTTTACCCTTTTCTTTAGCAGTGGCCTCTAGGTATTGAAAACGTTTTATGAACTTTTTATTGGTACGCTCAAGTGCATTTTCAGGATTTACACCAAGAAATCTAGCATAATTAATCATAGAGAAAAGGACATCTCCAAATTCAGCTTCAATTTTTTCTTTATTGCCGGCATCTACCTCAACTTGCAATTCGCCTAACTCTTCCTGTACTTTCTCAAAAACTTGTTTTGGCTCTTCCCAATCGAAACCAACACCAGCAACTTTATCTTGTATTCTACTTGCTTTAACCAGGGCAGGCAAACTTCTTGGAACTCCTTCTAAAACACTTTTCTTACCTTCTTTTAATTTAATCTGTTCCCAATTTCGTTTTACATCTTCGGCATCTATCACTTTAACATCACCATAAATATGAGGATGTCTATTAATCAGTTTATCACAAATAGCATTGGCTACATCTGCGATATCAAAATCATTAGTTTCAGATCCAATTTTTGAATAAAAAATTATGTGAAGAAGAACATCTCCCAATTCCATCTTTACCTCATTAAGGTCATTATCTAAAATAGCATCACCTAATTCATAAGTTTCCTCAATAGTTAAGTGCCTAAGCGATTGCATGGTCTGCTTTTGATCCCAAGGGCATTGCTCTCGCAACTCATCCATTATCGTTAACAATCTATCAAATGCCTGTAATTGTTCTTCCCTACTGTTCATGCGTGATATTTTTACAAAAATACATAACCACTAATTGCCCTACTAAAAATCCTGTTTAGTTTTTGTACATTTAAAATCGCAAGATTTATTGTCAATAATTTTATTAATCAAGAGGTTATATCTTGCAAAATCAACAACAAACAACAACACTTTTATACCAAACCAATGAATACACGAAGAAATTTTCTTAAAAATGCCAGTTTACTAAGTGCTTCAACCTTACTAATGCCTCAGTTTAGTATGGCAACTATTAAAAACGCTAGTTACGGAGTACAATTATATTCTTTTAGAGATGCTATGCTAGAAAATCCTAAGGCTACTTTAGAGAAAATCGCAAGCCTAGGATTTAAGGAAATTGAAAGTGCAGGTTCTAAATTGGGTTACTATTACGGATTAACACCTTCTGAAATGGGTAAAACCTGTAGAGCTCTAGGCATGACCCTTACCAGTGGACATGTACGTTTAGACGACAAATTTGAACAAACTATGGCAGATGCTGTCGCTTCTGGACAAGAGTATGTGATATGCTCATCAATGCCAACCGACGGACAAACAGTAGATAACTACAAAAAAGTAGCAGAGCAATTTAATGTTGCAGGTGAAGCGTGTAAAAAATTGGGATTAAAATTTGGTTATCATAATCACGAATATGAATTTGAATCGGAAAACGGACAAATTCTTTATGATGTCTTAATGGATAATACTCAAGAAGATTTAGTACATATGGAATTGGATCTTGGTTGGGTAGTTGTTGCCGGCAAAGAACCGCTTCATTACTTTGAAAAGTACCCTGGTAGATTTCCACTTTGGCATTTAAAAGACATGGATATTCATGGAAAGGAAAGTACCGAATTCGGCAAAGGTATACTTGATATAGAATTAATGCTTAAAAACAAAGACCTTTCTGGAGTTAAGCATATCTATATAGAACAAGAAGAATATGCTAACACCCCTGTTGAAAGCATGCGCCATAACATGAATTACTTGAAGAATATATAAAAATAGTAACTATGGAATATAAACTTCAATTCTTCAGTGCAATACTACTGACTGCCTTTATCACTTCATGCAAAGCAAAACAATCTTCTGTTGTTGAAGAAGATGCTAAGCTAGTTCAAGTGTCAAACGAATATAGTTTTACCGAAGGCCCTGCATCTGATAAATTCGGTAACGTTTACTTTACCGACCAACCAAATGACAAAATTGTAAAGTGGAATGCGGTAGACAATTCTCTAAGTGTTTTTAAAGAACCAGCAGGTAGAGCCAACGGATTATATTTTGACCATAATGACAAATTATTGGCAGCTGCCGATGAAAACAATGAGCTATGGCGAATTGACTCTAACGGAAACATAGATACCTTAATTACTACTTTTAAAGGCAAAAAATTAAATGGACCTAATGATATTTGGGTCGATTTAAATGGAGGTATTTATTTTACCGATCCTTATTACCAAAGAGAATATTGGTCTAGAACTTCCGCAGACATTAAAGAAAAGAATGTGTACTATATTTCACCAGATTTAGAACAAGTTTCCATAGTAGCGGAAGGCTTAACCCAACCTAACGGAATTATAGGAACACCTGATGGCAAAACACTTTATGTTGCAGATAATGGAGATAAAAAAACATATTCCTTTAGCATTCAAAAAAATGGAAAGCTAAATAATCGCAAGCTATTTACAGCTATGGGATCAGATGGTATGACCATAGACGACCAAGGCAATATCTATTTAACAGGTGAAGGGGTTACTATCTTGAATGAAAATGGAGAACAGATACATCATATTCCAGTGGATGAGAAATGGACAGCCAACGTTACTTTTGGTGGTGAAAACCAAGACATCCTATTTATTACCGCTATGGGTTCTATTTATACCCTAAAAATGAATGTAAAAGGCGTAAGATATTAGACTTATTGTTTCGTAAACTTTCTATTGAGTACACCTGGTAAATTTTCACTAATACCTTCTGTTAATACTGAATTATTAAGTGCCATATCACCAAATTCTGTAGAGTTTAAATTAAGACTACTCCCCTGAAAAGACCACTTACCGGTGAAGCTATTTGTTCTACCACAACGAATTGCATAAAAATCGCTGGTTACATTGGTAATATCTAAATCAACTAAATCTAAAGTCCAGGTGTTATCAACATTAATTACCAAAGTACCACTTAAACATTCGAGTTCATCGAGCATGTTGTTTGAAGAAACACCATCTTCATTGACATCTTGAGCTACATTAATATTAATTTCTGTCAAATTATAAGTTCCAATAACTAACGCGTTATTGTCTACTGCATCATCACTTACATCAGAAGAACAACTCGACAAAAGCATAACCAAAGAGATAAAAAAGAAGTACGTGTATTTATTCATAGATGTGACTTAATTACTTAATCTATAATTGAAGGTAGTTAAAACATTTAAGTGTTTTTAGAAAAGACCTTAAAGAACTAACGATTAAAAAATATATCTCAGTCATCATTATTTTCAAACTTCTACAGTCCAAATTTCACCAACGTTATATTCAAATTCACACATTTAAACATTGATTGTTATCTATTACAGAACAAACGGTTATAAAACTTAATAATTCCTCTATTTTCTTTATCTTAAACCATTCAAATTTAACCAACCCATGATTACATATATTTTTGAATTTATTGGTACGACAATGCTAATTTTAATAGGAAATGGTATTGTTGCCAACCTTGTTTTAAAAGGCACAAAAGGTGCAGATTCTGGCTGGGTAGGCATATCTCTCGCATGGGGTATTGCTGTATTCATTGGAGTATTCATTTCAGCCGATGCTAGTGGCGCACACCTTAACCCAGCCGTAAGCATTGGACTTGCGGTAGCAGGAAAATTTTCTTGGGCATTGGTACCTGGCTATATTGTTGCACAAATATTAGGCGCTATGATGGGTAACCTTTTAGTATGGCTTACTTATAAAAAACAATACGAAGCAACCGAAGATGCCGGTGCTATTTTAGCCACATTCTCTACACAACCCGCTATACGAAGTCCGTTTTGGAATCTGGTAACTGAAATAATAGGAGCATTTGCACTAGTTTTTGGTGTCTTTTATATCGCAGGTGGAACTATGGGCGATAGCGATATTTCATTAGGCTCTCTAGACGCATTACCTGTTGCACTTTTAGTAATGGGAATTGGTTTTGGTTTGGGTGGTCCAACGGGTTATGCCATTAATCCTGCACGAGATTTTGGTCCGCGATTACTACACTCCATACTTCCTATTAGAAATAAAGGAAAAAGTGATTGGAGCTACGCTTGGGTTCCTATAATTGGACCAATTATAGGCGGAGTATTAGCAGCCGCATTATTTATGTTAATCGAAACAATTCAATAAAATTGAGACATATGAAACATTTTATTTTACTTACTTGTATTTTTATCTCTATGAATATACTTGCCCAGAAAATGGTAGACTTACCATTTGAAGCCAATGCAGATGTAACTTGGACAACAGCAGAAAATGAATATCACTCAGATATTTGGAATACTAAAGTAGTAACCAATGTAGCTATACCACGATTAGAGGTTTATGAAGCTGACCAACCAAATGGTACTAGTGTCATTGTTGCACCAGGTGGCGGACTCTATGGTTTAAGTATCAATAGCGAAGGTAGAGATGTTGCAAAATGGCTAAATAAAAAAGGGATAACCGCATTTGTTCTTAAATATAGATTAGTACCTACAGGTGTAGATGGTATTAAAGAAATTACAGATGAAGGCACTACCGATCCTGCAAAGATTGGTGAAAGGGTAACTCCTGTTTTACCCCTATCTATTGCAGATGGTCTTTCTGCTATTACCTACGTTAGAACTAATGCCAATGAAATGAAATTGGACCCTAATAAAATTGGTTTTATGGGCTTTTCAGCCGGTGGAGCTGTAACCATGGGCGTAACTTTTAATTATACAGAAGAAAACAAACCAAATTTTATAGTTCCTGTTTATCCATGGATGACCGTTATGGGCGAATATACCGTACCACAAGATGCGCCACCAATGTTAGTCATCTGTGCTTCGGATGATCCATTGGGATTAGCAAAGCCTAGCACAGAATTATATTCTGCATGGTTAACAAATGGTAAAAATACCGGAATGCACATGTACTCTAAAGGTGGTCATGGTTTTGGAATGAAAACCCAAAATCTTGCATCTGACGATTGGATATCGCAGTTTCACAAATGGGCAATTACAGAAGGATTAACAGTAACCACCAATAAATAATAAAAATGCTTAGAACATTACCTTTTATAAAGAGTTTGAAAAAAATTGAAGTATTAACAGCCTGTATATTCTTTATATCGCTAGCCAGTTTCGCTCAAACACAAAATGTTTTTACAAATGAAGTAAAAGATATTACCAAGAAATACGATAGCATTTGGGATTCTAGTAAAGAGACTATAGTTTTTACCGGTAGCTCTAGCGTGCGTTTATGGAAAAAATTAGAGAGGGAGTTTCCTAATCATCAAATTGTAAATAGCGGTTTTGGAGGTTCACAAGCATCAGACTTACTGTTATTTATTGATGAATTAATTTTATCCTACAATCCTAAAAAAGTATTTATATACGAGGGTGATAATGATTTATGGTCTAAAAAAAGACCTGCGAATGTTCTTGATACGACCGCAGAGATCATCGGTCGAATAAAAGCGAACAACCCATCTACCCAAATTATATTAATAGCGGCTAAGCCCAGTATTAGTAGATGGAAAATCCGCAGAAAATATAAAAGGTTAAATAGAAAAATGGAGCGTTTTACTAAAAACGATCCTCAGTTGTACTACGTAGATGTATGGAATCCTATGTTGAACAAACGTAAACTAATAACCAATATTTTTATTGAAGACGGCCTACATATGAACCAGAAAGGTTATGATATTTGGTATGAAGCCATGAAAGATTTAGTAAACCAACCATAATTACACAAAATGATGAAGACCTTTTTTATTAGAAGTCTATTTTTTGCAAGTTTAGCTATATTGCTAGTTGCTTGCGCTGAAGAAAAGAAAGAAAGAATTGCTATGCCGACGACAGATCTCTCTAAAATTAGCTTAATTCCAAAGCCTTTAAAAACAATACCGACCAACTCGGCATTTGCCCTAGACCAGTTTACGGCAATATACACTTCTAAAAATGCAACAGGTTTTGAAGAAGTAGGTACGTTTTTAGCAGATAAGCTTAAAAGCAAAATAAACCTTACCATACCAGTAAATTCTGAAGGTGCAAATACGATAGAAAGAGTTATTTACATTAACCAGAGTGATAGCACAGATTTAGATTCACCAGAGGCATATCAGTTATATATAAATCAAGATTCTATAATAATCAACTCTAATACTGCAGAAGGTGCTTTTAGAGGTATACAGACCTTAAGACAGTTAGTACCATTAGAAAGTAACGATACTTTAGCGCTTCAAAAAATATGGCCAGTACCGTCAGGTAAGATTATAGATAATCCTAATTTTGGATATAGAGGTTCTATGCTAGATGTTGCAAGACACTTTTTCAGTGTTGATGATGTTAAAAAATATATTGACATCTTGGCTTACTATAAAATAAATGTCCTGCACTTACACCTTAGTGATGATCAGGGTTGGAGAATAGAAATAAAATCTTGGCCAAAATTAACCGAGGTTGGTGGTAGTACTGAAGTTGGTGGCGAGTCTGGCGGATTCTACACCCAAGAAGATTATAAAGAAATAGTTAGGTATGCTGCAGAAAGATATATGACCATTATTCCTGAAATTGACATGCCAGGGCATACTAATGCTGCGTCCGTTTCATATCCGTTTTTAAATGGTAACGGCAAGACACCAAAACTGTACGAAGGTATGCGCGTTGGTTTCAGCACATTTGACACTCATAAGGACACTGTTTATGCTTTTATAGATGATGTGGTAAGAGAAATCTCTGCTATAACTCCTGGTCCATATTTTCACGTTGGTGGGGATGAAAGCCATGTAACCAAGAAAAGTGATTATATCTATTTTATAGATAAGGTTGAAAAAATTGTTCAGAAGCACGGTAAAAGAATGATCGGTTGGGATGAAGTTGCCGTTGCACATGTTGACTCTACTTCTATCTCTCAATGGTGGGCAAGTGAAGAAAATGCCAAAAAAGCTGTAGACAAAGGAATGAAGATCATTGTATCTCCTGCAAAGAAAGCATATTTGGATATGGAGTATGATACCCTTTCTAAATTTGGACTACACTGGGCAGCATATATACCTGTAGATACAGCATATATTTGGACACCAGAAGAATACGGTATACCGTTAGAAAATATTTTAGGTGTAGAAGCACCACTTTGGTCAGAAACTATTAGCAATATAGATGAATTAGAATACCTAGCTTTCCCTAGAATTATTGGTTATTCTGAATTAAGCTGGAGTACTAAAGAAAATAGGGACTGGGAAAATTATAAAGTTAGATTGGCAGACCAAGCACCTTTTCTTGATAGAATGGATGTCAAGTATTATCCGTCACCATTAATAGATTGGAAGAAGAGCGATTTCACTTATGAAACCATAGAAAAAGACTGACACTATCTAAACCATAAAAAAAGACTGACACTATCTAAACCATAAAAAAAGCCTTGATTTAAAAATCAAGGCTTTTTTTATGCTACATTTTTTTAACTTTCAAGTTAGAGAGTAATGTATTTAACACATCAAAATTCACTGGCTTTTCCATATAATCTAGGATACTATCATATATATCTACCTTTTTCCTGTCTTCAATTCTTGCGGATGAAGTAGCTATTATTATTGGTACGTTGGGGCATAAATTTAACCTTGCTTTAGCGTCAAGAAAATCCCAACCATCCAATACAGGCATATTAAGATCCAGTAAGATTAAATCAGGACAAGTGTTATTATTTAAATAGTCTATACCTTCTTGACCGTTAAGTGCTATGTCAATGTTCTTATATCCAAATTTCTCAAGATTTGTTTTGGTTATGAAATTAGTAATTTCATCATCTTCTATTAATAGTATTTTTATCATGATTAGTAAGTTTTAGCAGTTAATTCTTATTTAAATTGGATTATAAATTCGGTTCCTTTATTGATTTTACTATTAACATTAATTTCACCTCCATTTCTATTAATAACAGAGTGTATAATATATAGACCTATACCTAAGCCTTCTACATGAGTATGCATACGCTTAAAAAGTCCGAAAATTTTATCAGCTAAATTCTGTTCAAAACCCAATCCATTATCCTTAAAAAAAAAGGTTGTTTTACCATCTATTACTTTTGTTGTAATCTTAATGCTAAGTTTTCTATTGGGATGCCTGTACTTTAATGTATTTGACATTAGGTTTTGAATGATAATTTCTAATTGATCAGGATTGTAATTAATCTTTGGGCAACTAGAAAAATCCTCTTTTATGATTGTTCTACCTTCAATAATTTCTTGGCAATATGCTGCCCTAATTTTGCTGACGACTTCAGAAAAAACCATCTCCTCCTTATCATCACTGAAATTAGATTTTATAGCAATAACTTCATTTAAAGCCCTAATCTTGTCACACATTACTTTAGCTACAACCTTCATCTTTTCAACAATAGGCACATATTCATTAATGGTTAGACCTGAATCTGATATCATATGCAAAAGACTTTTAAGATTAGTCAGTGGAGCCCTCAAATCATGGGCGGCCGCATAAGAAAAATCTTCTAACTCTTTATTTTTTCTCTGTAAATTTTTATTGACTTCTCTCAGGGAAGTTTCTGTACTCTTTAATTTATCTATCGTGTTTATTACATTCGTTACATCTAGAGTTGTAATCCCTAAATAATCACCAATTTTGAATGCCCTACTCATAAATCTAATCTCAGCATTCTCACCTTTAAAAATTAGCTCATCGAAACCAGTAGACACACCTGTTTTCAGTACATCTTTATAAGAATCATACCTTTCCGTTCCCTCTAAATAAGGGAATAGGTCCAATATATTCTTTCCAATAAAATTTTCTTTAACAACACCTATTGTTGTAACCGCAGCTTGGTTTACATCAACAAAATCCATATCTCGATTTAAAATAACAAAGGGGGAATATGCATTTTCAAAAAATACCCCTTTTAAATCGTTATCAATTTTCGGTGCGTTACTCTTCATTTTTCTTGAGTTTTTAAATATTCATCAAAATTTCTATAGTACTAATTTGAAGTGTTTTACATAAATTTTATTTTAATAACTGATGATTGAAAGAAAGCTACCGATGAAATACACTAAACTATAGATGAACATCACCCAAATAGTTAAGAAATAGAGTTTTTATGAAGATTTAAACCAAAAAAAAAGCCCCAAAAGGGCTTTTTTATATTCTACTTAACTTAAATACTATTCCTCTTCAGAGGCTTCTTCCTTTTCTACTTCTTCACTAGAAAAATCAGTTATTTTATTATCAGTCAATATATTATACCACTGAATAACTTTTTTGATATCACTTACATAAACACGGTCTTCATCATAATTAGGCAACACTTCAAAGAAGTATTCTTCTAATTTAATTTTCTCTTCTTTATGCCCTACTGATGTTTTACCACCATTTTCCTTTTCTTGAATTTTTTTAAATACATCTCTTAAAGGCACTTCCTCCTCTAGAGTATAAATAGCTATTTCAGACAAGACACTTACACTGCTACGTAAACTTACAGTTATCCTTTTTCCGTCTAACAAAGACTCAGCCACAAATCCTGTTCTAGTTTGCGTAATTAATTTATATAAACCTGGTTTTCCTGCAACGGATAAAATTTTCTCTAACCCCATAAACTCATTTAAAATTTTAAGTGGACAAATATTACACTTTTCTATTAATTATAGAGGCATTTTAACGCCCTTTTTTCATTGCCGGAAATTTCATGCGATAGTCTACGCTTATTTTTCCTTTAGATATATTGGTTAATCTACCTTTTAACATTCGTTTTTTAAGAGCGGATAATTTATCTGTAAACAAGATACCTTCTATATGATCGTATTCGTGTTGAATTACCCTTGCCAATAAACCATCAAAAGTTTTTACATACTCTTTAAAATTCTCATCTAAATAAGTAATCTTAATAGTACCTTTTCTGCTTACGTCTTCACGAACATCTGGTATACTTAAACAACCTTCGTTAAAAGCCCATTCTTCGCCGGTTTCTTCTTCAATGTATGCGTTAATGAACACTTGTTTAAATCCGTCAAGTTGCTTTTGCTCATCTACAGTTAAATCTTCATCTCCAGAAAAAGGTGTGGTATCTACTAAAAATATACGAATTGGCAACCCTATTTGAGGAGCTGCAAGACCTACACCACTAGCATTATACATGGTCTCCCACATGTTAGAAAGCAAATCATTCAGTTTAGGATAATCTTTATCAATATCATCCGCAACTTTTCGTAATACGGGATCACCGTATGCAATAATGGGTAAAATCATTTATAATGTCTTTAAAAAATCTTGTAATATAATAGTTGCACTGATCTCATCTATCAATGCCTTGTTTTTTCGTTGTTTCTTTTTCAATCCACTATCCAACATGGTTTGAAATGCCATTTTAGATGTAAAGCGCTCGTCATGCCTTTTAATAGGAGTTGACGGAAATTTCTCTTTCAGTTTTTCCAAAAACGGAATTATGTATACTTCAGATTCAGAAGCGGTATTATTCATTTGCTTGGGCTCACCCACAACAATGGTTTCTACATTTTCCCTTGGAATATAATCTGTTAAATATGTAAAGATTTCTGAAGTGGCAACAGTTGTTAAACCGAAAGCTATCATTTTCATGTCATCGGTAACTGCTAGACCAATACGTTTTTCTCCGTAATCAATTGCAAGAATCTTTCCCAAACTTAATTTTTGGCAAAAATAAAGGATAATTTGTTATATGTGCCCATGCGCATGGGGAATTACTGTACTTCAACTTATATTTGAGAAAATTTTATGAAAATGACAGAATTAAGAGCACAAATAGAAAAAGCATGGGACAATAGAGACCTTTTGAAGGAATCTACGACCCAAGATACCATAAGAGAGGTCATTAACCTTTTAGATTTAGGAAAATTAAGATGTGCAGAGCCTACAGAAAATGGATGGAAAATTAACGAATGGGTAAAGAAAGCAGTAGTTATGTATTTCCCTATTCAGAAAATGGAAACTCTAGAGGCAGGTATTTTTGAATACCATGACAAAATGCCTTTGAAAAGAGGGTATAAAGAAAAAGGAATTCGTGTTGTACCAAATGCAGTAGCAAGACATGGCGCATATATTGCACCAGGTACTATTTTAATGCCTAGTTATGTAAACATTGGCGCTTATGTTGATGAAGGTACTATGGTAGATACTTGGGCTACTGTTGGTAGTTGTGCTCAAATAGGCAAAAATGTTCATTTAAGTGGAGGTGTTGGTATTGGCGGTGTACTAGAACCGTTACAAGCTTCACCTGTTATTATCGAAGATGGTGCTTTTATTGGTTCTCGTTGTATCGTAGTAGAAGGCGTTAGAATTGAAAAAGAAGCTGTACTAGGTGCAAATGTAGTTTTGACAATGAGCACAAAAATAATAGATGTAACTGGAGAAACACCAATTGAAACTAAAGGCCTTGTTCCTGCTCGTTCAGTAGTGATACCTGGTAGTTACACCAAAAAATTCCCTGCAGGTGAATTTCAAGTGCCTTGTGCATTAATTATAGGAAAGAGAAAAGAAAGCACAAATAAGAAAACATCACTAAACGATGCACTTAGAGAGTACGATGTTGCCGTTTAATTTTTAAACCAATTCAACTACTTTTTTTATAGCTTGAGAAAGGTAATGTCCAGAGGCAACTTTTGACTTTACCTTTTCTACATTAGAAATCATAGTAGCATACGCTTTAGGATCAAGGTTTGCTAATGCATCATCCAATTCATCTAAAGAATTTAAGGTAATACCAATTTGTTCCTTTTCAATGAATTTAGCTATAGCAGCTTTTTTCCAAACAATAACAGGTAGTCCGCACAGAAGATATAAAGATGTTTTGTGCGGATTATTATATAACAGGTACTTTCCAAAATCCCCTGAACATTCATTCAGTGCGTTACCGTTCCAAATTAATCCAAAAGAACCTTCTATTTCATCAATAACCTCGTCAGGTGAAAAAACACCTTGATAGTCTATAATAGAATTGGTCTGTTCAACATCAGCTTCATTAAAACCATTACCATAAAGTTTCAATTTATAATTAGAGGGTTTCAAGTTATCCATACTATATAAAAACTCACTCTTCTCTTTTCCTAAACCACCAGCAAATACCACATTAAATGGATTTGATACCATGGCATGCTTATCACTTGCATGTATATAATCAAATAATTCTAGAGTAACCAATTGTGCTGAACAACCATTTTCTTGAAACCACTTTTTCATGGATTCGTTATGAACGATAATGAAATCTGCTTTATTAAATTTCGCTACTTCACCTTTCAAATTAGTAGACTTACCCATCAAAAATTTTACATCATGTATAATAATAACAAGTGTGCATTTCTTTAAAGAGACTATGTTAGTTATGTATCCAAAAAACTTACTTAGTGGATATTGCATACAGAAAACAGACTTTCTTGGTAGCAGAAGCAATCCTTTGGTAATACCGAAAAAACTAATAACAGCACCTAATGCAGAACTTGGATGATTACTTTGTTTAAAACCTAAATTCTTAAACCCATTCTTTTCTAAAACAGTCTCACAATCCATTTTTGGCTTAGATGCTGCATTCTTTGAAAACTTATAATTTCTAGAAATATAAAAGTGCTTTTCAGAACTCATTCGATGATTAGTTATGGTTTATCGAATGCAAGTTTAAGGTTCTTCTGTCACAATTAAAACACTCTTAATATATACTTTATCAAAATATATTCTATTCAATAAATATATTTTCAAACCTTATCTTTGACCTCCAAAATAAATAGAATGCCGTCAACTAAAAAATATGATTTTCTCATTGTAGGTGCAGGGCTTTACGGAGCAGTGTTTGCCCACGAAGCTAAAAAAAATGGAAAATCTTGTTTAGTTGTAGATAAAAGAGAACATATTGGTGGCAATACTTTTTGTAAAAAAATTGAAGACATTAATGTGCATGCTTATGGCGCACATATATTTCATACTAACGACAAGAAAATTTGGGATTACGTAAATGATTTTGTCCCTTTTAATAGATACACTAACTCTCCTGTTGCCAATCATAAAGGTTCTCTATACAATTTACCTTTTAACATGAATACTTTCTACCAATTATGGGGTGTTAAAACACCAGCCGAGGCAAAAGCTATAATTGAAGAGCAAAGTAAAAAGTATCAAAAAAATAACCCTCAAAATTTAGAAGAGCAGGCATTATCGCTTGTTGGGGAAGATATTTATTACAAGCTGATAAAAGGATATACGGAAAAACAGTGGGGAAGAAAAGCTACAGAATTACCTTCATTTATTATTAAACGATTACCCTTACGCTATACTTTCGATAACAACTATTTTAATGACAGTTACCAAGGAATACCAATTGGCGGCTACAACGAACTCTCTGGCGGGCTATTAGAAGGTATAGATGTACAGCTTGGAGTTGATTATTTTAAAGACAAAATTGCTTTGGACAGCATGGCCAGCAAAACCGTATTCACCGGAAAAATAGATGAATACTACAATTACGAATTTGGAAAATTAGAATATCGCGGATTACGCTTTGACCATGAAATCTTAGATGTTGAAAATTACCAAGGCAATGCAGTAATTAATTATACAGAAGCAGAAATACCATACACAAGAATCTTAGAACACAAGCATTTTGAGTTTGGTAAGCAGAAAAAAACAGTGATTACGAAGGAATACCCATTAGAAGCTTCTACAGAATTAGAACCGTATTATCCTATTAATGACGATAAGAACAATAACAGGTATTTACTGTATAAAAACAAGGCTTCCAACGACTTAGTTATCTTTGGCGGTAGACTTGCCGAGTATAAATATTATGACATGCACCAAGTCATTGGTGCAGCGTTAACAAAAACTAAAAAACTTTTTGATAATTGAACGCAACCATTCTAAAAAACATGCTCTTATAATCTGAACGGCTATATACAATTGAATTTCGAATGTGTAAGAATTTTACTTCTTAATACAATTTTTTAATTCTTTTTTTGTTATAACTTTGTTCGCTCCGATTAGAGCAAACCTATCAAATTGGATTGTATGATTACCAAAAAAGAACAACTTACCGCATTAGTAATTACGTTTAACGAAATAGGGTACATTGAAAAGTGTATTGATTCTGTTTCATTTGCTGATGAAATTATTGTTGTTGATTCTTTTAGTACAGACGGAACCTATGAATATCTAAAGGACCATCCGAAACTAAAAGTCATTCAAAATCCGTTTGAGAATTTTACCGCTCAGAAATCATTTGCCTTAAAACAAGCTACAAATGATTGGGTTTTATTTTTAGATGCCGATGAAATTGTTTCTGATGCATTACAAAATGAAATTTCAGAAACTGTAGCAAGCGATACCGATATCTCTGCATTTTGGTTTTATCGCCAGTTCATGTTCCAAAATGAAAAATTGAACTATAGCGGATGGCAGACCGATAAAAATTATAGACTTTTTAGAAAGAGTAAAGCTGTTTTTTCTGATTGCAAGATAGTTCATGAAACATTAGACGTTGACGGAACATCTGGTATACTAAAGGAAAAATTAACTCATTACTGTTATAAAAATTACGATGACTACAAGGGTAAAATGTTGAAGTATGGTCGTTTAAAGGCTATAGAATCTTTTTATAAAGAAAAGAGCTTTACCTATGTAATGATGGTTTTAAAAACCAGTTGGAAATTTTTTAACCATTACATTTTACGTCTTGGTATTTTAGATGGTAAGAAAGGTTTTATTATTTGTTATTTAAATTCATTGGGTGTTTTAGAACGCTACAATGAACTTAAAAGACTTGAGCATAAAAACGAGCTAGCCTATTACTTGGTAATGCCGTAAAAAGTCCACACGCTTTTTTCCTTTTTAGTAGCATTTCTTATTCCCACATTTTTAGCAATAGATTCTGGTGTCTTATACCCTCTTTTATGGTCTAAGTGTACACATACAGCACTATAACGTAGTTGTTTAGATTTTAAGCCGAAGTTAAAAAGACGTTCTCCCAATTCTCTATCTTGACCACCATACTGCATGCGTTCGTCAAATCCGTTTACATTTTCTATATCCTTTTTCCAACCAGAAGAGTTATGTCCGTTCCAACTAGCATTGGTAGGTGTCACCCAATTTAGGATTTTAGAAATAAAACCTTGGGCAGTCAATTTATTGTTCTTGAATGTCTGTGGAATTCCTTTTTCTTTCAACCATTGAATATTAAAACAGCGTTGCTTTTCAATATCATCTAGTGTAATCAATTTAGAAATGTTCATAGGCAACATATAATACCCTCCCGATATAAAATAGTCTGGTTCTTTATTTATATAATGCACTTGAACAAAATCTTCTCTGGGGATGCAATCCCCATCTGTCATAATTATATAATCTGCTGAACAAGCAGTAACCGCTTTATTAAGTATTCTAGATTTCTGAAAACCATCATCCTCTTGCCAAACATGTACAATTGGGTAATGTACCTTCTCTGCCATTTCTGCAAGTAATTCTTTGGTAGGTGCTTTTGAGCCATCATCGGCAATAACAACTTCAAAGTCCTTGAAAATTTGTTGCTCAAAACCCCAAAGTACCTTCCGTAACCACTCTTCGGCATTATATGTACTAACTATGATACTTATTTTAGGAATCTCCATACTGCATTTCAAATTACTGCAAAAATATAAAACTCTTATCTATCTTTGAATTAGAATAGACAGTCTTCAATATTAAAAGACAAATTACAGCATTGTAAAATGAAGTTAAAAGAAATACCTGTATCAATTTACAATTCCGCCAAACTTTTAGCTAATTCAGCAAAAAGAATGACAACTTCAAAGAAAGAAGAAATTCCTGTAATTGTTTCTTTAACCTCAATTCCGTCTAGATTGAGTACACTTCACCTTACCATAAGAAGTATTCTGAATCAAGAAGTACGACCAAAAAAAATTGTATTATGGTTACATCATTCCTTAAAAAGTGAAATCCCCCAAAAACTGGCAACTTTAGAATCTGATTTATTTGAAATCATGTATTCTGATATGACCTGTTCTCACAGAAAATTAATTCATAGTCTAAAGCTTTTTCCAAATGATATTATCATTACTTGTGATGATGATATGATGTACAGAACCAACTGGCTTGGGTTACTGTATAAAGAACATAAACTACATCCAGATAATATAATAGCAAACCAAACAAGATATATAAGGTATACCAATGACGGTGAATTACTATCCTATAGAAATTGGGTTGTAGATAAAGAATTAGCTTTCAATACAGCTGCCGTAATACCTATTGGCGCCGAGGGTGTTTTATATCCGCCTAAAGCGTTATCGGTAAATGTTACCAATTCAAAACTATTTTTAGAACTAGCTCCAAAAGCAGATGATTTATGGTTTAAAGCTATGGCACTTTTGAATGGCACAAATGCTATTTTAGCAAAAAATAGGGCACAATCACCTATACCTATTATCGGTTCTCAAAAGCAATCTCTTAAAAAATCGAATATAGGAGGTGACAAGAATAAAACACAATGGACAGCTATAAGCGAACATTTTAATATCAACTCAGACACTTTTCTTTAATTAAGCAATATCATAGATGACGGAAGAAATAAATAAATGCGTAGAAGTTCTAGAAAGCGGCGGACTTATACTCTACCCTACCGATACGGTTTGGGGCATTGGTTGTGATGCTACCAATGAAGAAGCTGTACAAAAAGTATTTCAACTTAAACAACGAGATGATAGCAAAGCTTTAATTTGTTTAGTTGCCAATGATGCAATGCTTGAAAAACATGTAGAAAAAGTACCAGAACTTGCATACGATCTTATGGATCTAGCCACAAAACCTACTACTATTATTTACGATAAACCACGTGGTGTAGCTAAAAACCTTATTGCGCCAGACAACACGTTGGCCATAAGAGTAGCATCAGATAAGTTTTGCACCTACCTTATAGGCAAGTTTAAAAAACCCATAGTTTCTACTTCTGCCAATATTTCTGGGGTCAACACACCCAAATCTTTTCAAAATATTGATGAAGCTATTTTAAAAGGTGTAGACTATGTGGTAAATTTGCATCGTGAGAAACAGAATAACTCCGCCTCATCAATTATTAGACTTTCTAATAACAATACGGTGAAGATTATTCGAGAATAAGAACATGCAAGAGAGCTATACAGACGCTTTAAACAACCCTATATTCAAAATAATTTCAGAAGCCGCAGAAGAACTTTCTGTAGATTGCTATGTTATTGGTGGTTTTGTAAGAGATTATTTTTTACAAAGATCAATACCAAAAGACATAGATGTAGTTGCTATTGGCAGTGGTATTGCACTTGCCGAAAAAGTAGCGTCAAAATTAAAGGGGAAACCACAAGTTTCCGTTTTTAAGAATTTTGGCACCGCCATGATTAAAAGTGACGGTATTGAATTAGAATTTGTTGGAGCTCGTAAAGAAAGTTATAACCGAGATAGTCGTAAGCCCATTGTTGAAGATGGCACGCTAGAAGACGATCAAAAAAGAAGAGATTTCACCATTAATGCATTAGCACTATCGCTAAACAAAGTTAATTATGGTGAGCTACTTGATCCATTTAACGGTATTAAAGATTTAGAAAGCAAAATCATTAAAACACCTTTAGAACCGGGCATTACATATTCAGATGACCCTTTGCGCATGATGCGGGCCATTCGTTTTGCAACACAATTAGATTTTCAAATTGCACTACCCTCTTTACAAGCTATTACGGAGAACAAAGACCGTTTAAAAATTGTTTCTAATGAGCGAATTTTAGATGAGCTACATAAAATTATGCTGTGTAAAAAACCTTCATTAGGGTTTTCGTTACTTCATAAAACAGAACTTCTAGAATTAATTTTACCAGAATTAACCGCCTTGCAAGGAATTGAAGAAATTGAGGGTCAAAAGCATAAAGACAATTTTTGGCACACTTTAGAGGTAGTTGATAATATTTCTGAAGCTACAGAAGACCTTTGGTTACGTTGGGCTGCACTTCTACATGACATTGGAAAAGCTCCTACTAAAAGATTCCATAAAAAAATTGGTTGGACATTTCATGGTCATGAATTTGTTGGATCAAAAATGGTGCTGAAATTATTCAAACGCCTTCGCATGCCTTTGAACGATAAAATGAAATTCGTTCAAAAATTAGTATTAATGAGTTCTCGACCAATTGTACTTTCTGAAGATTTTGTAACGGATTCTGCCGTTCGTAGGTTGATTTTTGATGCAGGTGATAATGTAGAGGACCTAATGACTTTGTGCGAAGCAGATATTACCACTAAGAATCCGAAAAAGCAACGCAAGTACCATCAGAATTTTAAGGTTGTTCGCCAAAAAATTGAAGAAGTAGAAGCTCGTGATAATGTAAGAAACTTTCAGCCACCTATTAGCGGCGAAGAAATTATGGAAGCTTTTTCATTGAAACCATCAAAAGAAATAGGAATTATAAAAGAAGCCATTAAAGAGGCAATTTTAGAAGGAGAAATTCCGAATGAATACAAAGCGGCACAAGATTTTATGTATCTTAAGGGTGCTCAATTAGGTTTACAGGTTACAAAATAGAATGGATATTACATTTAGAAAAATTGCCAAAATATCTTTGGTACTAGTTTATTTAGTGATTGTTGCCGGCGCTGTAGTTAGAATGACAGGAAGCGGCATGGGTTGCCCAGATTGGCCAAAATGTTTTGGATACTACATACCCCCAACTGAAATTACCGAAATAGAATGGCAACCAGATAGATTGTTTGAAAAAGGTCAAGTCATTATTTGGCGAGAAACATTACAGGTCTCTAAAGAAAATTTCACTACTACCAATTCGTTCAATTCTGAAAACTGGGAACTATATACTAAACATGACTATGCCGAATTTAACCCTTGGCATACCTGGATAGAATATATAAATAGACTTTGTGGCGCATTAGCTGGTCTAGCTACATTGATATTAGCGGTTATGTCCATTAAGTTTTGGAAAAAGAAGAAACCTATAACAATTCTATCTTGGTTAGTTGTAGTGGGCATGGTTTTTCAAGCATGGCTAGGAGCAACAGTAGTATACTCGGTTTTAGAACCCGCAAAAATTACCGTTCATATGCTAATGGCATTGGTAATTGTTGCCATATTACTGTATATAATATACCTCGCCAATACAGAGAATAAGCGCATTAGATATGACAAATTGGTATTGAACCTAAGTATCATAGCTCTACTTCTTACTCTAGTTCAGATAACCATGGGTACTCAAGTTCGTCAATTTGTAGATGAGCAAATAGACATTTTCGGGTATGCTGCAAGAGGTAGTTGGTTAAAAAGTCCAGAACTACTATTTTATATTCATAGATCATTTTCTATACTAGTAATTGCCGTAAATGCTTTCTTAGCATATAGAATTACAAAATTAGACTTAGGTCATTTTAAAATTTATTGGGTCTTGTTTTTACTAGTGGTTGAAGTATTTACAGGTATCGCAATGAATTATTTAGATTTCCCTTTTGCTAGTCAGCCATTACACCTAGTGTTAGCTTCTATTTTATTCGGTGTTCAATTCTACATACTTTTAGATGCATTAATGCCTAGAAAAAACTTGAAAACTTCGTAACTTTGCCGTCCCACAAAAAATAAGGTATGATTTATAAAATTCGTGTAATTCTAGACGCTGAAGAGGATATTTTCAGAGATTTAGAGATTGAATCCCATAATTCATTAGAAGAATTTCATAATGCCATCACTCAGGCATTTGGCTTTCTAGGTAATGAAATGGCTTCTTTTTACACTTGTGATGAAGAATGGAAGCAAGACGAAGAAATTGCGCTTTTTGATATGAGCGAATCTGGATCAGATGTACGGTTAATGAACGAAACCTTTTTAGAGGACATCATGACCGAAAACAACCCAAAACTGATATACGTTTATGACTTTATGAATATGTGGACGTTTTTTGTTGAGCTTGCAGATATTCAAGAAAACGAAGATGGTCATTCTTACCCTAATGTACTTTTTACATTTGGTGAATTACCTGAAACTCCGCCAGAAAAAAACTTTGAGGCAGAGAACAGTGCCTTCGATTTTGATGATACTTTTGAAAATTATGATGATTTAGATTTCGATGAAAATTGGAATTAAATTTCGCAAAGTATATTTTATTACCCTTGCTAACCACTAAAAATAAGAACTTTTTATGATCAACTTATATGCTACCCAAATTGAAAGTATTTCTATACATAGAGTTGGTAACAAAAATAAGAACGAAGGTGTTTTTCTATCAGAAGAACCTTTTAGACTTAACGATGAAACTACGGGTTTATTAAAAGAATATTTTTTTAAACCTTTTAGAGAAAAAGAAGAAAACTACTATAAACTAGACAACGACGTTGATGTTGAATTCAACGAATTACATAAAATCGTTAGCCAAGTTTTTGAAGATACTTCAACCGCCCATATAAACTCTAAAAAAATAGCTTCTTTATTATTTGAACAATCTAACCACCCACATATTAAAAGTGGAGAGGTTTACATAGCCCTTCTTTCAGGGTTACTTTTAGATAATAAAAAGGTAGATGCCATTGGTATTTTCAAAAGCGAGTTAAAACACGATTTTATCCAGTTCGAAGAAAAAAACAGCAATTTAGATATTGTTATTCAGCAAGGTATTAACATTAATAAGCTTGATAAAGGCTGTTTAATCTTCAATGTAGACAAGGAAGAAGGTTATAAGGTACTTTCTGTAGATAGTAACAAATATGATACTAAGTATTGGTTAGAGAACTTTTTGGGTGTTAATCCACTTTCAGATGATAATTTTAAGACTAAAAACTATTTAAAGTTTTGTCAAAATTTTGCAAAGGATGTTGTTTTACCTGCAGAAGACAAGCAACAAGAGGTTTTATTCATGAACCGTGCGGTTAACCATTTTGCAAAAAATGATTCATTTGAAGAGTCTACTTTTTTGAACGAAGTAATGGAAAACCCTGAATTGATACCTGAATTTAAACATTACAAAACCGAGAAAGGTCCTAAATACAGTATTGAAGATGTATCTAATTTTGACATTGCCAATAAAGCAGTTTCAGATGCTCGTAAAAAAATTAAAAACGTTATTAATTTGGATACCAATATTCAGATTAAAATGGACTTCATTAATCCAGAATCTGCAGAGAAATATGTAGAAAAAGGATGGGATGAAGAAAAGCAAATGTATTACTACTTAGTGTACTTCAACAAAGAGCAAAAGAGCTAGTATCATTGACCTGAAGAGTCGTTATACATTCTAAAAAGCCCCTTATTTCTTAAGAAATAAGGGGCTTTTTAATTATTACAATACTATAAAATTCTCTAATTATTAATTTTAATATTATGTTCAATAATCTGTTTTACACTAACATCTTCATAGTTTCGGCGTACAAAATTAAGGGCTAAATCTAGCACCTCTCCCATTGTTTTACAGTTCTGAAAATCCTTATCCATAGTAAGACCTTCAATCTGCTCTCTTAACATTGCTATATTTTCTGGTGTAGAGATTTCATCAGTTTTACAGATAGCCCGTAATTTTTTAATTCTATTTCCAGAACTTAAAATACGCTTAGCTACCATAGAGCGTTCCTCTAACTTATATTGATCAACAGAATCATGCGTTAATTTATTTCGCACCAACTCAACCATTTGAAAATTTTCCTTGAAAAATTGTGGTCTATATACTTTCAATTTACCTTCAAAGCATTGCTGATCAAAATCTATGGCTCGTATTTTATATACTACATGGTCAAAATCATGCGTAGGCACAATCACATAGTTATAGGAGCGCATATCTCCCAATAATCGAATCATGCAACGTTCGTTGAATTTTACAAATTCCTTTGCCAACTGTGCTTTTTCTCGTGGAGTACATTTTGGCAAATTGTGTTTTATAAATTCATCACCTGGTATACCAGCAATATGCTCTTCAATTAGCGTGTCTTTATATACCAAAAAGTTTAGGTTATATGGAGACAGCATATGCTCTAATTCTAGTCCATAAATACGAGATGCATCCGTCTTTTTGATATAGAAATATGTGAAGTTGTCATTTAAAATATTACGGATTTTTATACGAAAAGGTTTAGAGTTTCCGAAGGTGCAAAAATCCACTGCATCTACATTAAGGTATTGGTGAATATTATTGCTACCATCTGAATGTAAAATTGAATATACTTTCTTTAAACTATCATCGATTTCTTTTCTATCGAATTCAGAATAATAGGCACGTATCCAAAGGGTGTCTTCATCATTTTTATCATATACAACTACTGACCCTGAAAATCGAAGCAAATCGTCATAAAATATAGGAATTTCAATCTTTCGGCTATAATGTTTTAAATAGCCATCTAAAGCCTCACTTACAGGATAAGCTGGCTTCTTTTTAGACATTAATCTTTCTTCTGACATGCTTCAAATTTACTTACAAAATAATCAATTCAAACTAATAATTGAACCGTAGTATATAGAATTAACACGTACACCAACATAATATGGCGTGTATACAACATTTTTTTATCTAAGAACTCAAACCTCGTTTTATTTGCTCTCCATACTACATGAAACCAAACCAATGATTACGCATACTAAATCCAACATTAAATTCCTTCTATTTTTATTAATTGCATTCAACTCGTTTTTAGGGTTTGCGCAATTAAGTGACCTTCATTATTTACCACCAATGAAGCAAGGTCAAAACAACGCGGGTATTCAGAACCAAGCTATTCACCTTTCTACTCCAGAAACTACTTCTTTTGATGTTTACGTGTACAGAGGTACATCGAATACAATCGTAAGAACAATCAACATAAACAATCTTAATCCTGGTGTTTGGACTTTAGGTAATGGTGATAACAACATTACTCTTGTAGATAACAATAACACCGGTAAAGTACTTACCAATAGCGGTTTACGGTTTATTTCTGCAGGTGGACAAAAATTTTACGTCAATTACAGAGGTAAATCTGGATCACAAGCTGCATCGCTAACAGCTAAGGGTAGACAAGCTATGGGTACTAATTTTAAATGGGGCGGTGTTCCAAATAAAGGAAGTCACTCATCAAAATCTAACACCCTTGGTATTATGGCGACCGAAAACAATACCACGGTGGTATTATCTGGTTATGATCCCGGTTGCGAGTTTAGAGTTGCAGGAAATAGAGCTGGCATTACTGCCAATTCACATACTATAACATTAGACGCTAATGAATCATTTGTATATGAAACTTATATTGGCACATCACCTACCCAAGCTCATGAAGATGGTTGGATCGGGGCTTCAATAGTTTCAACTAAGGATATTGTAATAAGTAACGGTTCCATCAACTTTGGTAGTGAAGATGGTCAAAGCCATAGAGATGCCGGTATAGATCAACCAGTACCTATTAATAAGCTAGGTAAAGACTATGTATTTATAAGAGGTAACGGTAACACTAACGGACTTACAGAATTCCCGTTGGTAATCGCCACTGCCGATAACACACAAATATTCGTAAACGGTAGTACTACTGCAATTGCTACAATAGACAATGGCGAATATTTTAAAATACCAAGTTCTAACTATTCGAACAATTCAGCAGGTGCGAATATGTTCGTTCAAACCTCTAAAGATGTATATGCTTATCAATCTATCGCAGGGTCAAGTTCATTATATACACAGGGTTTAAACTTTGTTGCACCAGTAAACTGTTTGTTACCAGATGTAATGGACAACATACCAGATATTCGTAACATTGCCGGTAGTACTGTAACTGGTGGACTTACAATTATTGCTTCTGTAAACACAACTGATGCTAACGTTAAGGTATATGAAGATGGAGTTGAAATCGCAAAACCTGCTTCTGACACAGTTGCCGGATCAGCCGATTGGAAAACATTTTACATACCTAATTTAGATGGAGATATTAGTGTAACCTCAACCGGACCAATGGCTATTGGTTTTTTCGGATTTAACGGTGCACAAGGTGTTGCAGGTTATTTTTCAGGATTTGACACCGTACCAGAAGTAGTCTTAAAAATTAACGGAGGTACCGAAGGGGAATGCTTTTCGGGCTCAAGTATTTTTGAAGCTTCCGATGATAACTTCGATGCTTATCAATGGTATTTTGATGGTGTAGCCATTCCTGGAGCCAATGCTTTCGACTATGCCGCTACTATTGCCGGTGATTATTATGTAAGAGGAACAAAAGGGCCATGTACCTACGATTCGCAAACCATAAAAATTTTCTATTGTGAACCAGATGTTCAAATTAAAAAAACCGTTGACAAACCTGAAATAACCGAAGGTGAAACTGCGACTTTTACCATTAGAGCAGAGAATTTATACTTTAACGATATAACCAATTTACAGATTACGGATAACATTCCTGAAGGACTAACATTAGTACAAGCAACAACAATAACAGGAACTTTTAATGGTAGTGTTTGGAATATTGGTACGCTAGCTCCTGGTGAAGTAGCCTTTTTAACTTTAGAAGTAACTGCAGACGAAATAGACATCTTGCCTTTACTCAACCTCGTCAATATAGCTACCAATACTCAAAACCAAACGGACGCCAATATTACAAGAGATGAGCCCTCGGCCAGAATTATAGTGCATAACGATTTTGATAATGACGGCGTTGTGGATAGCGTTGATTTAGATGATGATAATGATGGTATTTATGATTCCGTTGAACAAATGTGTATCATTTCTAGTGATGTAAATTTCACTTCACCATCAAGCACTGCACAAGGTGGTACTGCCGTAACAGAAATTTTCTCCAATTTCTCTGGTTTTTGGAGAAGTTCTACAACTTCAAGAAATCCAGTATTGCCAAACTTATCACATGAATTATTGGCATTCACCTCCGGAGGTACAACTTTTACTACCGGGGTTGCAGATGATAATCTTTATGACTCCAACGGGAATGGTTTATCAGACGGCATAGACTCCAATAATGATGGAATTATAGATATTTCAGCCACAGAATCTAGCTGGATGGCATTGACCCCTTCAAATAATATTTATAGCGAAGCAACATTTGAAGCTAATTTAAATGATGGGAATAATGATAATTCTCTGGGATTGACCATTATTAACGACCCTACCACAGACCCATTAAATCCGTTATTGACCCACGGACAAAATGGATTGGACCTTGGTTCTGGTATTGTTAATATTGGTGATACATGGACTTATGAAATAGATCCTATAGTAGCAACTAACGTTGGCGATGGCATACCAGATATTTTATTAACCCAAGTTGCAGACCCAAGTGGTGTTGGTCACGTTGTAAGTCTTTATGATGCTACAGGTGCTCCTCTTGGAAATGCTGTACGAGTACAGGCTTATAGTGGTGGAGCACTTGCCGATGTTGTTGGCTCTTACAGATTAGATATTTACAAAGCAAACGGAAGCATTTTCTATAACAATACAACTAGAGATTACCGTTTGGCTACAGTAGAATTATCAGAATTTGGTATACCCGCCGCTAATTTGGCTGATGTTTCTTATCTACGATTACAACTTAGTTCAAACGCAGATGTTGCATTTTTATCTTACAATACAGCATCTTTTTCTGGATTTTGTGCCAATCTAGATACCGATATGGACGGCTATCCTGATCATTTAGACTTAGACAGTGATGATGATGGGTGTAGTGATGCCAATGAATTTTATAAAGATGATGCAACTGATGGTGGTGATGGTGGTGAATATGGAACGGGAGTTCCTGCAGTTGACCCAACAGATGGTACCGTAAATGCAGCATCTTACACTCAAGTATTTGCACCGGTAATTGTTTTGGGCAACACTTCTGAATTATTGGGTGGTACAGATATTAACGGAGAGAATGTAGATTTAGGCGATACTTACAACTATGTATTAAGATTTCAGAATACGGGAGATGATCATGCAACTGGTTTTACGATCAAAAATGTATTACCAGACAATGTAAGCTTAGATAATATAAATATTGATGATGCACCAGGAGTAACTAGTAGTTACGAGGAAAGCACCAGAACTATAACTTTTACGATACCTGATGCATTAGTTCAAATTGATGATCCCGAGTATAAAATAAAAATAACGGTTTCTCTTTCGGGTGACTGTTCTGAGTTCGTAGCGGCTTGTGCTTCTCAACTCGAAAACCATGCCTATGCAAATTACTCTGGCACTTTAAATACTAATACTTTTTCTGATGAAGACGGTAGTAACCCTGCAGGTGCATGTACCACAACTTTAGAAGTAGCGACCAACAATGTATCAGATGCATTGGCAAATTGTAATATTGCACGTACTGTAGAACTTTGTGGAGTTAGCGGAACACTTTCTGCCGGTTTAGGTTTTGACACCTACACTTGGGCTATTGACACCAATAATAATGGGTCTATAGATTCTGGAGATACCATTTTAAATGACGGTACTTCAAACACCTTAACAGTAACTACAGTAGGTAATTATATTGTTGAAAAAACATCAGCTTCTGGGTGTGCCAATCATACAGAATTAATTACTGTAGAACGATATGGCCAAACACAGACCAACCCAATTATTAGTTACTTAAATCAAGTAAATACCGACAGTAATCCTGATAATGACATTCAGGGTGAAACCGTTACTTGTTCCAATGATAATAGTGATATGCCACATATTTTTCTTTGTGGTGATACGGATAGTGCATTTATTCAATTGGGTATAACCGATGCTCTAAGTATTAAATGGGAAAAGCTTGATGAAACCAGTTGTAATGTTTCTACTTGTGGAGATGTTAGTGATAACTGTGCCAATACAACTAGTGGTTGGACATGGAACGAAGAAACAGCTTCAGACAACTTTACGGTAACCGAAAGTGGTAAATATAGAGTTGTTATAGGATATGAAGGTGGATGTTTCAGTAGATTCTATTTCAACGCATACCAAAATACTTTAGATATTCCTGAACCAGATTCATCTGATATCATTTGTAATACAGAAGGTTCTATTAGAGTAATAGATTTAGGATCAGGATATGGCTACCAATTATTTGATATTGAAAACAATGCTATAGCAGTACCTTTCAGTGCTGGTCAAGGTCCTAATTTTGCTATCACAACTAGTGGTACTTATAAGGTACAGATTACCCAACTTAATCCTTCAACAGGTGCGCCAATTGAAAACAGTTGTGTGTTTGAAACTGAAGAAATTGGTATTGCCGAAAGAATTTTTGAGGCAAAACTCAATACAACTCCTTTTGATTGTACAGATGCAGGAACAATTTCTATACAGGCTTTAAATGTATCACCAGAATATAGCTATGAGCTATACTTCGATAACGGTAGTGGCGGTAAAGGAGCTTTAGTAGCCAACAACTTAGTTTCACCTGACAACACCCATACATTTACAGGTCTTGCAGCAGATGATTATGTTATTGTAACTACTACCGTAGATGGTTGTAGTATTGAAAGTACTATTACGGTAGACGAAATTCCTGAACTTAGGTTAATAGCAACAAATCAAGAAAATATTACGTGTACTTCCGGTGTAATAAATTTAACAGCCACTGGTGGTACAACAGGGTACGAATATGCTATCTATAGTAAAGATGGTATTGCTCCATATGCTGACGAAACTACTATTCCCGATTCAGATTTCACATCTAATCCATCATTTTTATTCGGTTATGAAGGTAATCCTTCAACATATGTACCTAATGAAGATGGAGAATATGTATTTGTAATAAGAGATGATAACGGATGTTATGGATTTTCGAATATCGTACAAATGGAAGATTTAGGCACTATAACAATAGGTGCATCAAGTACAGATATTACGTGTGCAGATTCTTCTACAGCTGTATTGACAATTACTGCTTCGGGTGGTAATGCTCCATATCAATATAGTCTGGATGGTGGTACTACTTATCAAACAGAAAATTTCTTCAACAATATTTCAGCAGGTAATTATACCATTACAGTTATGGATTCTAGCGGTACTGCCGGTAATGGTTGTATAGAGACTTATGAATATGAAGTTACCCAACCATTTACGTTAACCGCATCACCTTCCATTATAGAAGATGCGTCTTGCGATACTTCTGGTGCTGCAACACCTACTGCTTTAGTAAAGATTTTAAATGCAAGTGGCGGTCAAGCTCCGTATCAATATAGTTTTGACGGAGGAAGTACGTTTACAGCAGTTGACGAGCAACGTTTAACACCTGGTACATATCAATTAGCTATAAAAGATGCTTTAGGATGTACTACAGATTTAGAAATCACGGTACCTACAGCCGCTATAGACCCTACTTTTACGAATGCTATTACTTATGAGTGCGATGGGGACGGCGTAGTAACAATTACACCTTCTAACACTACAGACTTTACATATACCTATAAATTAAACGGTACCGACAACTCACCATTAGATAATAATGTATTCAATAATGTTGCTTCAGGTACTCAAACAATAACAGTTGGGTACACAAGTTCAATAGCTGCTGATCAAAGTACACTTTTCCTTGAAGATTTTGGAGCCGGTGTAACCACACAGATTGCAGAAATAGGTGCAGGATATTGCTACGAACCACAAGATGGTACAGATACCGATTGTAATTTAGGTCCTGCCGGTATTCTTGTAAATGCTGAATATGCAGTTACCAACAGAATAACCAACCCTAATGCTACATGGAGAAGTCCTAACGACCATTCTGGCATAACCGATGGCAGATTCATGGCAATTGGAGTAAGTACTTCTGCTGGGAATAATAATATTTTATGGTCGAGAACAGGGTTGGAAGCACTTGCCAATCAAGATATCACCATATCATTCTATGCATATAATATTTTAATAGATAATGCTTCAGGTAACGACCCAGAAGTATTGGTAGAATTGGTTGATGGTTCTGGCACTGTAATCAGTAGTCAGGCAACAGCGGCTGTTCCTCAAAATAACAATGCAGACGATTGGCATTTAAGAACGGTTACTTTTAACCCAGGTGCAAATACTGCAGTTGGTGTTGTATTACGTACCAATCTTGATAGTGATAATGGTAACTTTTTAGTACTAGATGACATTCAGGCTTCACAAACTCCTGAGATATGTGAACAAACACAAGATATATCAGTTATAGTAGAAACTGGAAAAACTTTTGAGGTAGCCATTTTAGGTAGCACAAACCCTACTTGTAACGGTAGCGATAACGGTAGTATTCGTTTTGAGGTTTCTAACTTTGATCCTACTTTCGGATATCAGTATTCTTTGGATGGAGGTTCAACTTGGACAACAGAGACAACTTCACCAATAACTACCCCATCTACCCTTGCAGATGGTACGTACAATATAATGGTAGAAAAGATAGATGACAATACATGTGCCGCAACCTCAGCAACATCTGTTACGTTGACTTCACCTAACGCGTTAACGGCAAGTTTACAACAGACTGCAGAATTTACATGTTTTAATACAGGTGCAACTTTGCAGGCAACTGCTACCGAAGGTACACCAGGCTATGAATACCAATTAGAAAGAACAGATAATACTATTGTGAGAGTTTTTGGTACATCATCACAATTCTTAAACGTGCCAGCTGGTGATTACCATGTAAGAGTTAAAGATCAAAACAATTGTGAAGTAGTATCAACAGCAACTGTAAATGTAGTTCAACCAGAAACCATAGCTTTCAGTTTAACTGCCACACAATGTTATGACGGTCAAAGTAACGGTACGGTAACCGCAACGGTAACTGACGGTAATGGTAATTATTCATTTAGAATTAATAACGGAGCATGGCAAACCCCAACTCCTGCAACCAACTTAACATATACCTTCAATAGTTTATCTGAAGGAACCTATAATGTAGAAGTAACCGATATATATGGTTGTGTTTCTGCTATTGAATCAATAACGATTGCGCCAACAATTACACTTATTGTTGCGCCTACAAACGCAAGTTTATGTGCGGATGGTAGCTTAACGGCAACAGCTTCAGGCGGCGACAACAATTTCATGTATGCTTTTATTCCTACCGGAAATACAGTTACTGATGCTGATTTCTCAGCTAGTAATTCAACAACCATTGCGCTGGCAAATATTGGGAATTATGACATTTATGTAAGGGACAAGGCAAATGCTACAGATGCTTGCCAGACAATGGTAACCGAAACTATTTCGGCCAACCCAGTATTGGACATATCAGCAGTAGCAACAGACCCAGATTGTCATGATGGTACTGGTAGTATTGCCGTGAATATTAGTGACGGACTATCACCTTTCGATTATCGTTTGATAGATGTTACAAATGGTACGCCTGATCAAGTACAAACAGATGTAGTAGGTACGACTAAGACATATTACAATTTAGCTCCGGGTACTTATGATGTAATCATTACGGATGATGGTGGCTGTTCGGAGACAGAAACTGTATCAATCATGGCACCAAATGAATTGACTGCCGATATTATTTTAGCATATGCAAGTGATTGTACAGGAGCTGCTGCAGAATTTGGATTTGATTTTAATAATGTTACCACAGGTTTGAATGGAACAATTGAATATAGTGCAGATGGAGGTCTTACGTGGCAAGCTTCAACTATATTTCGAGGATATACTTCAGGTGATGAGGTTTTCCCTTCTCTTCGTACCGTAGATGGTAGCAACAATTTAATTTGTCAAACTGATCTACCAAGAGAGATTATTCCTTATCCGTTAGATGATTTGGATATTACAACCACATCTGTTGTTGAAAACTGTGACGAATTAAAAGTAAAAGTTCAAGGTGGAGAAGGTATTCCAGGATATGAGTATGCTATGTCGAACGACCCCGCTAATTTTGATGAAAGCACGGCTACATGGCATACCGGAGGCAGCTTAGATCTTGATAGTAATCCTGTTACCGCAGGACATGGTAGTTATGAATTCACGAATCTAGTACCTGGTAGAACATATGTTTTCTATGTAAGGGATAGCAATACCCCTGTTAGTTGCATAAGACAAAGTACGGTTAACGTTAATGAAATTGTTGGGGGATTACCTATGACAATTACAGCAGATATTAGCCCTACCTGTAAAGGTGCTACTACCGGATCCATTACGTACACCATTGTCGACGAAGATGGTATTACAGAACCGAATATGGAATGGTTCTTATACAATTTAAGTGGCACGGTAATTAGAGATAGCAGTGGTCCAGTAACGTACAGCAGTACTATAACCATTACAGGATTACCTGCAGACGAATACTTTATAGAAGTAACACAAATAGATGGTGGTGGTGCTCAGCAATGTATCAGTGCTAGTGAAAATGAAATATTAGATGAATTAGAAATTATTACAGGAACAACTAGTTCTATTCAAGACATCTCATGTGAAAATTCTGGTTTAATAAAAATAGATAATGTTCAAGGTGGCGGTGGCACTTATTTCTATACCATTACTGGTCCTAGTCCTTTTGCTACTATAACATCGACAAGTGATAACCCGATTGAAATAGCAGCAAATTCTCCTGCAGGTACTTATACGGTAACCGTAGAAGATCAATATGGTTGTTCGTATCCACTCAGTGATGTTAACATGAGCTTTACAGCGGCACCAAGTATTACTGATGTAGCAATTGCTAATTGTGATACTAATACATCTGTTACCATTACTGCAACAGGTACAGGTACTATACTATATTCTTTAGATGGAGGAAGTACATATCAAAATAATGGAGGTACTTACAACACTGTTCCTGCCGGTAATTATGATGTATTTATAAAAGATGCTAGCGGATGTACAGATACTTTAAATATAAATGTACACCCTAGCCTACAAGCATCAGCAAGTTTAGATAAACAATTAGGTTGCGACACTGGTTTCGAAGCAGAAATAGCTATTGAAGGTATTTCAGGTTCAGGAAATTATGAATTCGAAATATTAGATAGTGCTTCTGCATATGTAGTAACTCGCCAAACATTAACAGGTGGTGCGATGAACGCGGTCGTAGGTGTTCCAGATAATACTTTAGATACCAATTATACAGTCAACGTTTATGACATCGGCACTGCTTCACCAAACTGTAGTAGAACTTTTACCGTGAATATTCCAGCAGCTATTCGTCCAGATTTTACAGCAACTCCTATTGATGTAAGTTGTTCAGGAGCAGAAGATGGTACAATAGAGTTGGTTCAAATTAACAATGGAAACAATCCGTTAGGTTATGTTTTAAATCCGATGCCAGCAAGTGCCTCTTGGAATCCTGCGACACAATCTTTTATAGGACTTCCTGGTGGTTCTTACGATATTACCGCAAGAGGTCCAAACAACTGTCCAACAGTAAAAACAGTGATTGTTGGTGAAAATGCACTTATTGCATTTAACGCTCCAGTTCCCGTTCAATTTGGATGTTTAAACGGAAATGATACTAATAATGCAACAATAACAATAGACGCTAGCACTATTATTGGAGGAAGCGGAACATACAATCGTTTTGAATTTATAGATGATGCGACTTCAACAGTTTTACAAAATAGCAGTAGCTTGGAATATACACATACCGATGCCGCTGGTGGAGATATAATTGTAAGAGTTTATGATAATGAAGGCTGTTCAACTGAGCACATAGTTACCATAGATCCTTATGATGTATTTGTTGATGCTTCAATTACAGTTGATAGAGAATTGGATTGTGTAAATAGTGGAGAAAATATCACGGTAAATGTAACTAGTACAATTACGAACTCTACAGCTAATTTAGCCAACTATGAATTTAGAATATTACCTTCTACTACTTATCAAACAGGTGACAATACATTTATAACACTTGCTATTGGCACATATACTATTGGTATTAGAAACATTACTACAGGTTGTGAAATTACCAGAATCCACACAGTAGAAAACCCTAACACATTTGAAGTAGAAGTTACTAAACTTGCAGACGTAGTATGTTATGGTACTGATGGAGGTATTGAAGTAACGTTTACCGATGCAACTTATACCGGTGATTTTAATTGGACAGTTTTAAATGCTGATGGAACAGCTACCATTCGTACAGATGATTCTGGCACTTTTACAGGTACAGGAACAACAGCTTATATCCCTGTTGCTGCAGGTAGTTACATTTTAAGAGCTTCACAAGTAGGTACGCCACAATGTATTCAAGAAAGGTCGTTTACCATTACCTCGCCGAGTGCACCTGTTACCTTAGCTACGATAAATACCAATGATGTTGGTTGTAGCAATGATATGGGTAGTGCAAATATTATCCCTAATGGTGGTGAAGCACCTTTTAATATTGTTCTTACACATGTTAGTACTAGTACAACATACACGGCTAATCAAGTAAACAGCAACCTATTTAGAGGTTTAAGTGATGGTCAATATACAGTAGAGGTAACTGACAATTTAGGTTGTACAGAAACCTTTACCAATGTATTTACATTATCTGCTCCAGAACCTATAGTAGCGAATATTCAATCTATTCAAGGATTGGTTTGTGAAGGCGATACCATTGCCGAGTTAACAGGAGGCTTTACACCTAGAACGGTTACGACCAATTATAGATATATTCTTAAAACATACGATAGCGATGCTCTTGGAGCCAATCTACTACAAACAACAAGTGCGCAAACATCCGCTACTTTTAGCAATTTAAGATCAGGATATTACAGTATTACTGTTTTAGATGATTTAAACTGTTCAGATGAAACAGCAATTGTAGAAATTGTTGAGCCGATTGAAGTTAAAGGTCAATTAGTAACAGCACAAAGAGCAACATGCTTAGATGACGCACAACTTTTATTAACAGCTTCAGGAGGTACAGGTCCTTACTTGTGGAATATTGATGGTAAATCGACATTCAATGCAATGAATGAAATTAATGGTCCAAACACCCATTTCTTTACAGGTGTTCTACCAAATACATATCAATATTATGTACAAGATAGCGAAGGTTGTATTTCTGTTTTAACGAACAGCATTACCATTAATCCAATTACTCCATTAACAGTAACATTGGATAATGATAATCCGACAATCAATTGTAACGGCGATAATACGGGAGTTATAAATGCTGAAGCTCAAGGTGGATTAGGTAATTATCAATATGCCTTATTTTCTGATGCAGGTTTAACTAATGAAGTAAGTCCAAATCAACCAACAGGTTTATTTACAGATTTATTGGCAGGTTCGTATTACGTAAGAGTACAGAGTGATGATTGCGAAGTAACATCTTCCCTAATAACTATTACTGAACCTGATCAGTTACTTATTGATACCGCTAACACTTCTATCAACGATGTAACGTGTAACGGTCAAGAAGATGGGAGCATTACGGTAAACATGATTGGTGGATCTGGGATTTATCAATATGCAATTTCACCGAATTTAGATCGCTTTAGTGATGACAATACATTCGATGAATTGGCTCCTGGTGATTATATCATTATTGCACAAGATTCTAACGGTTGTTTTGAACTTGTTGAAGCTACTATTGTAGAACCAGAAGTTTTAGAAATAACTACAGAAAGTACTCCAGAAATTTGTGTAGGTGAAGAGGACGGAACTATTGATTTAACCATAATTGGAGGTACCGCACCATATAGCACTCGTTTAGCAGATGAAACAGATTTTGTTCAAGACAGAACAAGCTTTACAAACTTGGCTGCAGGCGATTACATTATCTACATTGAAGATGCGCAAGGTTGCGAAGAAACAATTATTGTAACTATAGATGCCGGTGTTGACCTTGGGGCTATCGTTGAACCGATTTATGGGTGTAATGGTGTTTTCCCAAGCAACTATGTAAACATTGTATTAAATGACCCAAGTATAGAAGATGATGCTCTCTTTGGGTTAGATACAGTCGATCCAATGGAAATGCAATTGACTCCCATTTTCCGCGAGTTGACTCCGGGTACACATTTTATCAGTATTTCTCATGCAAATGGCTGTATTGCTACATATGATGTTGAAATATTAGCTTTTGATCCACTCGAAATTACTGCTGTAGAAAGTAACATAAATCAAATAACTGCAACGGTTACAGGCGGTAGAGAAAATTATACGTTCTACTTTGATGACATTAACGAAGGTTCTGAAAATGTATATTACATTACCGAAACGGGAACATATACGGTAACTGTAGTTGATGAAAATGGTTGTGAAGCATCTGCAAGTTTATTTATTGAATTTATAGACATTGAAATACCAAATTTCTTTTCTCCGAATGGCGATGGTAAAAATGATTTATGGATGCCAGAAAATATTGAAATCTATCAAAACATCTTCATTAGTATCTATGATAGATACGGTCGTACGGTTTACACCTTTAAGGACAATGAAGACGGCTGGAATGGTTTCTATCAGAATGCAGAATTACCAACAGGAGATTACTGGTATGTTATTAAATTAAACGGTGAAGCAGATACAAGAGAATTTGTCGGGAATTTTACACTCTACAGATAAAATATTAAAAAGTGGTGGTTTAACAAACCACCACTTTTTTCTTTTAGATAATATCCTGTAGCCAATCAAGCATATATTGTAATATATTCCATTCATAATTTCATCCATATCTAGAATTGATTTCCCCAGAAAATTCACCTTCCAAGAGAAAGATTATATTGAAGTTGAATAGATTTTAACATTAAAATGTAACAAACCATCAAGTTACTCGTCAAGTAGGTATAACCAATCAAAACACACCTGACGTGAGTACCATTTTAACAGTCAATCATCTTACTAAAAAATTCGGGTACCTAACCGCAGTAAAAGACCTTTCGTTTACCATTGAAAAAGGTAATGTCTATGGTATACTTGGACCAAACGGCAGCGGAAAATCAACCACCCTTGGCATTGTTTTAAACGTAGTAAATAAAACCAGCGGAGAATTTTCTTGGTTCAACGGTCAATCTTCAACACATGAAGCTTTAAAAAAAGTAGGTGCTATAATTGAGCGCCCTAACTTCTACCCATACATGACCGCTTTGCAAAACTTGAAATTAGTCTGCAAAATAAAAGATGTACCAGTAGCCAGAATTGAAGAAAAGCTAGAATTAGTTGGATTGCTAGATAGAAAAAATAGCAAATTCAAAACTTACTCTCTAGGGATGAAACAGCGTTTGGCTATTGCCTCTGCCCTATTGAACGATCCAGAAATTTTAATTTTAGATGAGCCTACCAATGGTTTAGATCCACAAGGTATTCATCAAATTAGAGAAATTATAAAAACTATAGCAGCTAAGGGAACTACTATTTTACTTGCCTCACATTTATTGGATGAGGTTGAAAAAGTATGTACCCATGTCGTTATTTTAAGAAAAGGAGAAAAACTATACTCCGGTAGAGTTGATAGTTTACAAGCCAGTTTTGGATTTTTCGAATTAAAATCTGATGACTTAGAAAAACTAACTTCTTACTTAAATACCAATGAGCATTTTGGTAGTATAAAACAAGAAAATGGTTTGGTTACTGCAATTTTAACATCAGAGTTGGATGCACAGACATTGAACAAACTACTTTTTGATAATGGTATAATTGTATCTCATTTAGTTAAAAGAAAAGAAAGTCTAGAAGAGCAGTTTTTAGCTTTAACCAAAAATGCTAACGCCTAACAAACCAACAAAATGATACGATTACTTCATATAGAATTTATAAAACTTTGGAACAACAGAGCCAGTAAGGTGTTGATTTTATCTTACTTTGCCCTCCTTACTTCTATTGCACTAGTAGCTGCCATAAAATTTGACATTGGTCCTATTAAATTTTATTTAGCAGAACAAGGAATTTTCAATTTTCCTTACATCTGGCACTTCAATACATTTATTACTGCATTTTTTAAATTATTCTTGGCAATCGTTATCGTTTCAATGATGTCTAATGAATACAGCAATAAGACTATAAAGCAAAACTTGATTGATGGTCTGTCTAAGAAAGAATTTATCCTTTCTAAATTCTTAACAGTAGTCTCATTCTCTTTAATTTCGACCATATTCGTTTTTATAGTTTCATTAGTTTTAGGTCTTATTTACTCCGATTTTAACGAAATATCCATCATTCTTACCGATTTAGAGTTTCTTTTGGCTTTTTTCATTAAACTAACAGGATTCTTTTCCTTTTGTTTATTCTTAGGTGTATTGGTAAAACGATCTGCTTTTGCCTTAGGTTTTTTAATACTGTGGCAAGTTTTTGAAGGTATTTTTCGTGGTATTATAAGATGGAAGTTTTTTGATAGCGAAACCACTGATATTATTATGGGATTTTTCCCATTGCAATCAATGTTCAATCTTATAAAAGAACCATTTTCTAGATTAGGCGCAGTACAATCTGTAGCTAATCAAATGGGAGAACAATTAGCACTAGACTATTACATACACTGGTATGAAATTGTTATTGTAATAGCATGGATCGCCATTTTCGTATATGGCTCGTATGCAATTCTAAAAAAGAGAGACCTTTAATACGTCTGTTTAGACAGGTTATTAATCCTGATTATCAAACATACTGAACTCTAAATTTTCATTTTGTAGTATATTGTATTGTTTACCAAAATGCTATGAGAAAGAATTGGGACATAAGATTACCCAGACTATTGGGTCTGCCAATATTTTTCATAGCATTTCTATTCGGCACATTAAAAACCTTAGCACAAGAATGCCCCGCTTTGGTAAGCCCTGTAGATGGCACGAGCATGGTATTCGTAGACTCTTCTATTAGTTGGGAAGCCGTAACTGGTGTTCCTGGTTATATAATATCATTAGGAACAAGTAGCGGTGGCAATGATATTTTAAATGAACAAAACGTTGGAGCATCAACAAATTATACACCACCAACAGGATTACCAGAAAATACCGAAATTTTTGTCACCATTACACTCTTCTTTTTTAATCAACCCAATATCATCTGCGATAGTCAACGCTTTACAACTGCAGCTTTGAGTGAGGTTCCCGATTGCAGCCCATCCATTAGTCCGGCAGATAATTCAATGGACATTAATACGGCGACCAATATCATATGGAGTGCTGCCCCCGGTGCTTCGGGTTATCACTTAACTATTGGAACTACTTTAAATGGAAATGAAATTCTAGATACTATCGATGTTGAAAATACACTAAGTTATAATCCCACTATTGATCTACCAACAGAAACCGATATTTACATAACTATAATCCCCTATAATAGAATTGGTTTAGCTACGGGTTGCAGTACCTCTGTTTTTACTACAGCCGCCGCCGCCGTATTACCGTTATGCTCAAGTATGATCTCTCCATTTAACGGCGAAACGAATGTTCCGCTAAGCCCTACTTTAGAGTGGAAAGAGATTGCCAATGCAACTGGGTACCGTGTATCTATTGGTACATCACCTTTTGAAACAAATATTTTAGAAGACGCTATACTCTTCAATCCTTCTACTACAATTATCGATTTTGAGCCAAACCGAACTTTTTTTATTACTATAATTCCTTTTAATGAAGCTGGTGAAGCAATTGGCTGCATTCAAGAAACCTTCTCCACATTACTTGGTTGCGGACCATATTTTGATCCGGTAAGTGGAGAACTTCTAGTATTAAATCCGTCATTGAAATTCCCGGATATTATTTCCATCTGTCGAGGAAACACATCTGATATAATTACTGCTCCAGATGACGCCGACGGATATAGATGGTACAAATTAGATAGCAGAGGAAATGAAACTTTAATTTCTAGTACCGAAAATGTGTCGATAACTGAAGAAGGAGAATATATTTACGAGGCATACGACATTATTGAAGACTCTGGCAGATTGTTTGAATGTGCATCTTCAAAAGTATTTCAAGCAACAATATCTCAAGCACCGGTTATTGAAAACATTGATATTCAAATAAGCGTAAATTCATTAAACTATATAATCTCAACAGTAACTAACGGCAATTATGAATATGCTCTTGATAATGAAAACGGACCATATCAAGATTCTAACAGATTTAATAAAATTTCACTTCAAAATCATACCGTATATGTTAGAGATAAAGGTGGGTGCGGCATTGCCCAACGTTTTGTAGAGCACGATTTAACCGTTAATGGATTCCCTAATTTTTTCACCCCCAATGGCGATGGCATCAATGATTTCTGGCAATTTATACCACCCTTTCAAACGGAAGAGAATAATGTATCCGTAATTTTTATTTTTGATAAGTTCGGATCTATATTAGCGCAAATTACCCCAAATACAGATGGCTGGAACGGTAATTTCAATGGAAAAGCATTACCAGAAACAGATTATTGGTTCAAAGCTTTTTCTACGAATAACAAAATAATAAAAGGTCATTTTGCATTGAAGCGATAGATGCAATGATTCTTTTTATCCATCCCTTTTAAATCGTAGTTCTTTCGTAATTTTAAAACATGAAATTTAAAGTAGTATCAAACTTCAAACCCACTGGGGATCAGCCAAATGCAATTAAGGAATTGGTGAAAGGAATAAATGAAAATGAAAAATACCAAACTTTATTAGGTGTTACGGGTTCTGGCAAAACTTTTACGGTAGCCAATGTTATCGAAAAAGTTCAAAAACCAACACTACTATTAGCCCACAATAAAACCCTGGCAGCTCAATTATACTCAGAGTTTAAGCAGTTTTTTCCTGATAATGCGGTTGAATATTTCGTTTCATATTACGATTATTACCAACCAGAAGCATTTATACCAACCAGCGGTGTTTACATAGAAAAAGATCTTTCAATTAATGAGGATATAGAAAAACTACGTCTAAGTACTACTTCTTCTTTACTTTCAGGCAGACGAGATGTTATAGTTATTGCTTCCGTTTCATGTTTATACGGTATTGGTAACCCTGTAGAATTTCAAAAGAATGTTATATCCATAAAAAAGGATCAGGTAATTGCTCGAACAAAGCTCATGCACCAATTGGTACAGTCTCTGTATTCTAGGACAATGGCCGAATTTAAAAATGGAAACTTTAGGGTAAAAGGAGATGTTGTAGATGTTTTTCCTAGTTACGCAGACCACGCTTATAGAATTCATTTTTTTGGTGATGAAATTGAAGAAATAGAGGCTTTTGATCCGTTCAATAATAATATTATAGAGGTATATGAGAATTTAAACATTTATCCGGCCAACATGTTTGTTACCTCAAAGGATGTATTGCAAAATGCGATACACAACATACAAGACGATTTAGTTAAACAAATTGACTATTTCAAAGATATTGCGAAGCCATTAGAAGCAAAACGCTTAGAAGAGCGTACTAATTTTGATTTAGAAATGATTCGTGAACTAGGTTATTGCTCAGGTATTGAGAACTACTCTAGATATTTAGATGGTCGCCAGCCCGGCACAAGACCTTTTTGTTTGTTAGATTATTTTCCAGATGACTATTTAATGGTTATTGACGAAAGTCATGTTACCATACCGCAAGTTCATGCAATGTATGGTGGTGACCGTTCTAGAAAAGTAAATTTGGTAGATTATGGTTTTCGTTTACCGGCAGCAATGGATAACCGTCCTTTGAAATTCGAAGAATTTGAAGCTTTACAAAACCAAGTATTACATGTTAGTGCTACCCCTGCAGATTACGAATTACAATTAAGTCAAGGTGTATTTGTAGAACAGGTAATTAGACCAACAGGACTTTTGGATCCCATTATTGAAGTTAGACCAAGCTTAAATCAAATTGATGATTTGGTAGAAGAAATACAAATCAGAGTTGAGAAAGACGAACGGACCTTGGTGACCACTTTGACGAAAAGAATGGCAGAAGAGTTGGCAAAATATATGGACAGAATTAATATTCGATGCAGATATATTCATAGTGATGTTGACACATTAGAGCGTGTAGAAATCATGCAAGATTTGCGAAAAGGAATTTTTGATGTGCTTATTGGAGTTAATTTATTAAGAGAAGGATTAGACTTACCAGAGGTATCTTTAGTCGTTATTTTGGATGCGGATAAAGAAGGCTTTTTACGTAGCAACAGATCGCTTACGCAGACGGTTGGTAGAGCTGCAAGGAACCTAAATGGAAGAGCAATTATGTATGCAGATAAGATAACAGCTAGCATGCAAAAAACGATAGACGAAACAGATTATAGGAGACAAAAACAGATTCAATATAACACAGATAACAACATAACTCCAACAGCTTTAAACAAGAGTTTAGATAGTGTTCTATCAAAGAATTCCGTCTCAACATATCACTTCATAAAAGAGGAGTTAAGAGCAGCTGAACCAGACATGAATTACCTCACTAAAGAGCAGGTTGAAAAACTAATTAAGGACAAACGAAAAGCGATGGAAAAAGCAGCAAAGGAATTAGATTTCATGCAAGCCGCGAAGTTGAGAGATGAAATAAAATCGCTTCAAGAGCATGAATAGGGCTAACAATCAAATATTTCATCAGATTTCAAAAAACCTCCATACATAGTTTATATAATATTACACAACATACTGGTAAACATATTATTAACTAAATTTTTTAGACAAGACTAAATTGATATCATTCAATTTAAATAAAGATTTTTAGAAGTTTTTCGAAATTATGGAAAGGCAGTTTCTTGAGTTAGATGCATTCTTTTAATTACAAAATACAGAACTCATAAACAATGAAAAATTTCATGAAGTTATCACGAATTTACGTTAATTTTTCGAACTAGAAAATCGTGTATTTCTCCTATTAAAAACCCCATCTAAAATTGATTGAAAATCATTAAATATCACCTCATGAATTTAACTTTTTATCTCTCAAAAAAGACCAAATTACTCTACTTCAAATTAGTACAAAATTTTAAAAAAATAGCTCATAATAAAACAAGAATCACTCAATTGAAACTGACTCTAAATCGACCTTATAAAGCACTCATTTGAGTTAATTTTAAAAATAACACCAGTACATCATTCTCTATTTTCAAGAGTAAAAAAAACTCCAATATTAATCTGGAATTTTATACTTAAAAATGAGCAAAAAAAAAGAGTGCTTTGACTTCTCAAAGCACTCAACTAAACAACTCAAACCAACCTAAAAAACTTAGTACTCAAAACTTATTTTAACTCAATCAATCTTTTTGGTTTCGGCAAAGCCTCTACCTTTTTTGGAATATTAAATTTTAAAATTCCGCCTTCATAAGTCGCTTCAATTTTATCTGTCGCAACTGTATCTGGCAAAGTAAATGATCTCTTAAAAGATAAAATACTAAACTCTCTTCTTGTAAAATTCTCTTTTACTTCTTCATTCTCTTCTTTTCTTTCGGCTGAAATAGTTAGCACCGAATCATCTATTTCAATTTTGAAATCATCTTTAATCCTTCCAGGTACAAAAAGTTCTAACTCAAAATCTTTCTCGTTTTCTTTGATGTTCACTGCAGGTACTGTAGCACGTTTATTTTCTGTTCCACCAAACCAATCTGGTCTAAATAATTCATTCATTAAAGCAGGGAACAAAACCTCATTTCTCTTTGTTAAACTCATAATCGTATATTTTAAAAAATTAATTTATTAGTTGATTTGAATAGAACAAAGTATGTACCAAGTGAAATTTAATGTCATTTTGTCTACTTAATAATATTTAATACTGTCATTTTGTCTTGTTTTTATCTTAATGAGTTCGTAATTTGGTTATATCAGCTCTATTCTAGTCATCATAATGACTAGTTTTATTCACAGATTTTTTAAAATGGATAAATTCACCAACTTCTTTTACCAAATACGTACTAAAATTGCCTTCTTTCCTACCATAATTTCATTAGCGGGTTTATTCTTAGCATTTTTCATGATATACCTAGAACAACAAAATATTTCTGGACACCTCATGGAAGTAGCTCCTGCCTTAGTTATCGATGATACAGATACCGCCAAAACTATTCTAAGCACACTAATTGGAGGTTTAATCTCCTTAACTGTATTTAGTTTTTCTATGGTTATGGTGCTATTAAACCAAGCCTCTAGCAATTTCTCGCCTAGGGTTTTGCCTGGAATTATTTCAGATGAGAAACATCAGATTGTTTTAGGGCAGTATATAGCTACCATACTTTACAATATATTTATTCTTATCTCTATCGAACCCACAGAGAAGTCATACCAAACTCCGGGTTTTTCAGTCTTGTTAGGTATTATTTTAACAGTTATTTGTTTAGCTGCCTTTATCTATTTTATTCATCATATTTCACAGGCTATACAAGTAGGAACTATTCTAACGGCAATTCATTCGCGAACTAAATCTGAAATAAATTCGATTGTAGAAGAGCAAAATGATAATTCATTTCAGTTTCCGAATCATGATCATTGGGAGGAATATAAAATAACAGAATCGGGTTATTTTCATGGTATATTATATGACGCCCTATTAAAATTATGCAAAGAGAACGGCATAAAAGTTATAGTTCAACTACATAAAGGACAGTTTATATTAGATGGTACCATTGGTCTATTAACAGAAAAACCAGTGGACACCGAATTAAAAACTAAGCTAATGGCTACGTTACTTTTTAGCCATCAAGAACTTATAGGTGAAAATTATATTTATGGGTTTAGGCAAATATCTGAAATTGGAATAAAGGCAATGTCCCCAGGAATAAATGACCCTGGTACTGCCTTAAATACCATCGACTATCTAACCTCTTTATTTATTGATTTAATGAAAAAAGCCGATTTTGAATACCTAACGGATGATGAGGGGACTAATTGGGCGCGTATTAAATGTGCAAAATTTTCTGAAGTCTTATTTAATGTAATGGCTACTTATAGACTGTATTGCAAGCATGATATTACTGTGATGAGAAAATTAATGCATATGCTAAAAACTCTAAGCAATCATGTAATTAATTCCAATCAATTAACCATTATAGAACAAGAGATAACGCAATTAAGAGAAGATGCCACTGCAAATATTGAAAACAAAAGAGATTTAGATAAATTGGATGCCAATTTCATCTCTTGGTCTTAATTGTAATGCGCCTTAATTGTAATGCGCCTTAAAAATTGCAATTAACATATTTGGAGGCACCACTTTATTAGGGTATTTGTGCATAATAGTCAATACTTGCTGAATTGCGCCTGGTGGCAATCCCATTTTTAAACCAATATCATATATTCTTTTAACCTCATTTGGTTCTTGGTTCTCATCAACATTCATGAGCAGAACCAATCTATTAAATTGCACGAGCCTATCTGATTGAGATTTAGGTATAACATGCTCTACATCGGTATTAAACAGACTATCAAACGTTTTCTTACTCACCTCTAAGTGCTGAGCAACTGAAAATAAAAAATCATACTCCGATTCTTTAATCTTATTATCGATTTTCGCAAACGAAATCATTTCTGATAAAATACTTAACTTCTCTTTATTAGTAGGCATATTCTTACGTAACAATTTGATGTTCAGGGACTATATTTTAAAACGAACTAAAGCATTCTTTATTTCATTAGTAGAGATAACATAACACTACAATTAACATTGAAATAAAATACCTTGTCTTATATACGAGTTTAAATAGATTCATATATAAATTAAAATGTAGTTACTACATGTATGAATCACCTATTAATATGATATAGAAACCGACAGGTCATATTTTTATAATAACTTGCAGTCCTTAAAATTGCGATATGACTAATAATGATGTTTTTAAAAAATTAAGAGTAGCTTTAAAATTCAGAGATGATCAAATCGTTGAAATTCTTCAGTTAGTAGATTTTAAAATTTCCAAAAGTGAATTAGGTGCATTCTTCAGAAACGAGGACCATCCTAATTATATGGAATGTGGAGATCAAGTTCTTCGTAATTTTTTAAACGGATTGGTCATTCATTTACGCGGAACAAAAGAAGATCCAAAAATACCTGGTGAAGTTCTTTTAAGTATGTCTGAAAGTTCCGTAAAATCTGCTCCAAAAAAGACAGTGAGAGAAGATTTTAAAACAAAACAAATGAAGAAAGTAGATACTGGCATTAGCCATGTGAAGTATAAAAACAAAAAAAAATCATAATACACCTCTATGTATTATGATTTTTTTGCGGCACTCTCCATAAAGACTATGCCTTTATACGTACAGGAATAGTATATACTTTACCCTCCTTTACTTCAGCCAAATTAACCTTTTTATAGTTTAATTTGTTTTTGACAAAACTTTCCATTTTATCAAATTTTGTATTTACAGATAATACTACGATTTCACCATTTGAGTTCAATGTAAAACGAACCTGTGCAGTTAAATCGTTATGCATTTCAGAGAAATTATTCTCCGATAACATTTCTGATATTTGTATTGAAAGATTTTTTGTAGGGTTCTCACCTGCTACATCATTAGCTAATACACTACCTGTTGCAAGTAGCATTGCAGCTACGAATACTAAACTTAATTTTCTCATGACTTTTTGTTTTTTCTTCAGATGTTCTGAAGATTGATTAATAATTGATTGATGATGAATTACTAAAAAGACGCTTGAAAAATGATAATGTTACAATCAGATTCAGTTTTAACATCTCTTTAATATTAATTCCTTAATTATTTACCCCAAAACTAATTACTCAAATCTTCAGAAAAAACATGTATCACAAGGCTTAACCTTTATTTCATTCTAATAACATAAACTACATATTAGAATCATTTTCGGTAACAATAAATTAAAATTGAATACCACAGAATCATCTAATAAAAAACAATTTTGATACAATTATAAAAATCATTAAAACAAAAAAAAGACCATTCGTTTGAATGGTCTTTTTTAAATGTGATAAGCAAATTAGTTTAAGCCAATACCGCTTTAACCTTATCTGCTGCTTCTTGAAACTGAACAGCTGATTCAACTGCAAGTCCAGAATTATCGATAATCTCTTTTGCAAGTTCTGCGTTAGTACCTTGTAATCTAACAATAATTGGCACTTTCATCGCATCTCCCATATTCTTGTATGCATCAACTACACCTTGCGCTACACGATCACAACGAACGATACCACCGAATATGTTGATTAGAATTGCTTTAACGTTCGGATCTTTTAAAATAATTCTAAAAGCTTCTTCAACTCTTTTAGCATCTGCAGTACCACCAACATCTAAGAAGTTAGCTGGTTCACCACCTGCCATTTTAATTAAATCCATAGTTGCCATTGCAAGACCTGCACCGTTAACCATGCAACCAACGTTACCGTCAAGATCTACATAGTTAAGACCAACTTCTCTAGCTTCAACCTCAATAGCATTCTCTTCTCTAAGATCACGCATATCAGCATATTTCTTTCTACGGTAAAGTGCATTATCATCAATAGACACCTTAGCATCGACAGCCATGATCAAATCATCAGATGTTTTTAACACAGGGTTTATTTCGAACATATTAGAATCACTTTCTACATATGCCTTATATAATGATGCAACGAATTTTGTCATCTCTTTGAACGCAGTACCTGAAAGACCTAAGTTAAAAGCAATCTTTCTTGCTTGAAAACCTAACAAACCTGTAGCTGGATCAATTTCTTCTGTAAAAATTAAATGCGGTGTACTTTCAGCAACCTCTTCAATGTCCATACCACCTTCTGTAGAATACATAATCATATTCTTACCAGTAGCTCTATTTAATACAACAGACATATAGAATTCACTAGTTTCGCTTTCGCCTGGGTAGTAAACATCTTCTGCAACCAATACTTGATGTACTTTTTTACCTTCTGCAGAAGTCTGCGGAGTAATTAAGTTCATACCAATAATCTGGTTTGCAATCTCTTCTACCTCTTTTAGGTTTTTGGCTAATTTTACACCACCACCTTTACCACGACCACCTGCGTGTACTTGCGCTTTAATAACATGCCATCCAGTTCCGGTTTCAGCAGTTAATTGCTTTGCAGCCTCAACAGCCTCTTTCGCATTATGGGCAACTATTCCTCTTTGGATGCGCACCCCAAAACTTGCTAATATCTCTTTTCCTTGATATTCGTGAAGGTTCATATATATGGTGATTTTAATTGTTTAGCAAAAATAGGAAACAGGAAGTAATAATCTAAAAATACTGGTGATTAATTAGAATAACTATTATAATTAACCTGATAAAAACACAAAACGCTTAAAATTTAATTGATTTTTATAGCATTTTACGCTCTTACATCTCAATATCTTTGAAATCTAAAGGGTCAAAATTTTTAAAATGACCATTAAGTTCAATAATTTTTTTAGTTCTTTCTACCTGTGACAATACCGTAATGGTGGAAGTTAAATGTAAACTTATAAAATTTAAACGGTCATTTTCAGTTGGTATTTGCAATAACTGATACTCTTGTTCAAAAGACAATCCTATTTTATGTGCTAGCGTAAAACTATTGAATTCCTTTACATTTAGTTCCGTATAGGGAACATCCATAACTGTATATAGTTGACGTATACCATTAATTATGATCTGTTTTTTTTCATCGGTTGCTTCATAATCATACTCCATCAACTTAACAATTCCCCCAGCATACAACTTACCTTCCATTACATTGTCAAAGGCTAATAATTTAAATACTTGCCTAGCAACACACACCACATCCATTTCTCCCGTTTCATAAGTACTAACAACTTCTACCAATTGTACTTCAACGCCGAACTCCATCTTGTTATTGATAAATACAGGTATACCAAAAGTAATAGCTTCTTTTCTACAATCATTTATTAATTGCTTGTAGCGTTCTTCAAAAACATGAAGCGGCACTGTTTCCCCCGGAAAGAATATAGATTGTAATGGAAATAAAGGTAATTTCATAGGTTAAAAATACAAAGGTCTTTACATAGCTCCAAAATATATAAAACAGAAGGTTGTTATAAATATCACAATCTGTTATTTTTACTGTAATTATGTTATTATTTTTGCTCCTAATGATTTAGAAAAGTAAATTCGCTTAAAATTAGATAGCATGAGAAATGAGGATTTATTGCTGATAGCAAAAACCTATGGTGATCCGGTGTATGTTTATGACTCGGAAAAAATAGTTTCACAATTCAATAGATTAACCAAGGCATTTGGTTCTGTAAAGAAGTTGCAACTTAATTATGCTGCTAAAGCACTTTCTAATATTACTATTCTAAGATTAATGAATAGTCTAGGTAGCGGTTTAGATACCGTATCTATACAAGAAGTACAATTAGGCTTATTAGCTGGTTTTAAACCAGAATCAATCATATTTACTCCAAACGGAGTTTCTTTAGAAGAAATTGAACAAGCTGCGAAACTAGGTGTTCGTATTAATATAGATAACCTTTCTATTTTAGAGCAATTTGGTAGTAAACACCCAACAATTCCTGTTTGTATTCGAATTAACCCGCATGTAATGGCTGGTGGAAATTCTAATATTTCTGTAGGGCATATAGATTCTAAATTTGGTATTAGTATTCATCAAATACCACATTTACTGCGTATCGTAGAATTAACAAAAATGAATATCAATGGTATACATATGCATACCGGTAGTGATATTTTAGATATTGATGTATTCTTATATGCTTCAGAAATTTTATTTGATACTGCACGTAACTTCAAAAATTTAGACTTTATAGACTTTGGTAGTGGTTTTAAAGTACCTTATAAAGTTGGTGATATAGAAACTAATGTTGAAGAATTAGGTAAAAAGCTAAGCACACGTTTCAACCAGTTCTGTAAAGAATATGGTAAAGACTTGACATTGGCTTTTGAGCCAGGTAAGTTTTTAGTGAGTGAAGCAGGTGTTTTTCTTGCAAAAGTGAATGTTGTAAAACAAACGACATCAACAGTATTTGCAAGTGTAGATTCTGGCTTTAATCATTTAATTAGACCAATGCTTTATGGTGCTACACATAGTATAAGCAACATATCTAACTCAGCCGGTAGAGAACGCTACTATTCTGTTGTTGGATATATTTGCGAGACAGATACATTCGCTAGTAACAAAAGAATAAATGAAATTACCGAAGGTGATATTCTTTGCTTTAAAAATGCAGGAGCTTATTGCTTTACAATGGCAAGTAACTACAACTCTAGATTTAGACCACCTGAAGTTCTTTGGCATAAAGGAAAAGCAATTCTAATACGTGAACGAGAAACATTTGAAGATTTGATTCGTAATCAAGTAGATGTAAAAGATTTATTCGCTGTTAAAGAAACGGCAAAAGTGAAATAAAGCGTTTAGAAATACGTTAGTTTTGGTATAATAGTTGGACTAAACACTCAAAAAAAACTCATGAAGACGTATTCTTTATTTTTTTCTAAATCATTTTTATTCTTATCCATTCTATTTATTTCGGTAGCTAGCTATGCACAAGAAGTAAATTGGATATCATGGGATGAGGCTGCAAAATTGGCTTCAACCGATAAGAATCCAAAGAAAGTTTTCATTGATGTTTACACAGATTGGTGTGGATGGTGCAAGAAAATGGATAAAGATACTTTTCAAAATCCTGAGGTAGCTGCTTATATGGAAGACAATTACTATATGGTTAAGTTTGATGGTGAAGGAAAAGACCCAGTTGAATACAAAGGAAAGACCTATAAATTTGTTCCATCTGGCAGAAAAGGATATCATGAATTTGCCGCAGCACTAATGCAAGGGCGTTTAAGTTACCCAACTACAATTTTCTTAGATGAAGAATTAAATATGCTTTCACCAGTACCGGGTTATCAAAAACCAGAACCGTTTATGGAAATAGCACGCTATTTTGGAGATAACATCTACAAAGAAAAAGATTGGAAAGCATACGCTGGCGAGGCTGGTAAATAAACCAAGAGTTTACTATCAATTTCACACGTACTTCTCTATAAAATAAAACAAGACATATTGGTTACTCTTTTGAAGAGTAACCAATTTTTTATTTAGAGTTAATTCAAACTTTTAAATTGGAAAGAAATTTCCATTAAAGTACTTTCACTTCAACATATAATCACCAACATATGAAGAAGGTATTTTACTTGTTTTTCGGGGTTGTCGTAATCATCTCCTGTAACAATAACCCACAAGCTTCCAAAGATATAGCATCGGGCGTTTCTTTAGAAATGGCTACCATCAGGAGCTCTCAAATTTCTAATGTACACTACAATCTTAGTTTTCATATTCCCGAAGAACAAAAAGACCCTATACATTCTAATTTAATTTTAGATTTCAATTTAGACCAGCCCAACGAGGCTATTTATTTAGATTTCAAGGAAGAAACTGCTAAAATAAAATCGGTAACCATCAATGACGATTCCATTGGTATTAAGCATATAAATGAGCACATTGTTTTACCTAAAGAACATTTAAAAAAGGGACAGAATTCTGTAACCATAGCATTTATTGCTGGGGAACTTTCCCTGAATAGAAATATAGATTACCTCTACACTTTACTAGTACCAGACCGTGCTAGAACATTATTCCCCTGTTTTGATCAACCTAACATAAAAGGAGTTTATACGCTAAGTATTACCGCCCCTAACGACTGGAAAGTTCTATGTAGTACCAAAGAGGTAAATAAAATTCAACAAGGAGAATATACACAACACAACTTTGGCAAATCTGAACAAATGAGCACGTATCTATTTTCATTTGTTGCAGGCAAATTTGAATCGGCAACTCAAAAACCTTCAAATCTGGAAATGACGATGTTGTACCGAGAAACCGATTCTACAAAAATTAAATACAGTACCGATTCCATTTTTGAACTTCATCAGCAGTCATTATCTTTTCTAGAAGATTACACCGCATATCCTTTTCCTTTTCAAAAAATGGATTTTGCATCAATACCTGGTTTTCAATATGGAGGTATGGAACATGTTGGTGCCATTCAATATCGAGAAAGCTCTCTTTTCTTAGATGAGAGCGCAACTGTAAATAAAAAGTTAAGTCGTGCAAAATTGATTGCTCATGAAACATCTCATATGTGGTTTGGCGATTTAGTTACCATGAATTGGTTTAATGATGTATGGATGAAAGAGGTTTTTGCAAACTTCATGGCAGATAAAATTATGAACCCCGCCTTTCCTAACATAGATCACCAATTGGCTTTTATGATTACCCACTACCCCAATGCCTATGGCGAGGACAGAACTCTTGGCACAAACCCGATAAGACAAGACTTAGAAAACCTCAACAATGCAGGTTCATTATACGGAAGCATCATATATAATAAAGCACCTACAATGATGCGTCAGCTTGAGACCGTTTTGGGTAAGGATGAATTTAAAAGTGGTATACAAGAGTATATAACTTCTTTTGCCTATAAAAATGCTGTTTGGGGTGAACTCATAGAAATTCTTGATAAAAAATCATCGACAGATATTGCAGCTTGGAGCAACGTTTGGGTCAATAATTCTAGTAGACCTATTTTCAAAGACGCCATAAAATATGATGCAAACAATAAAATAAGTTCATTTGAATTATTTCAGAAAGCCGAAGATGGTAGTGAAAATATCTGGCCGCAGACTTTCGAAGTTCTATTCGTTTACCCAAATGAAACTAAAGTGTTTACCGTAAATATGCTTGAAAATAAGTTTCATTTAAAAGAAACTATTGGTTTACCTAAACCTGAAGCTATCATCTATAATTCAAATGCAGAAGGTTATGGGGTATTTCCTACTCAAGAAGAACAATTAGACATAATAACTAATCTCAGCGACCAGGTAGCACGTGGTTATGGGTATATCAATATATTTGAGAATATGCTTAACGGAGCAGTTGCACCCTCATCTGCTCTAAAGCTATTTCTAAAAGGGTTAAACGATGAAGACAATGAATTATTGATAGGACTTATTTCTAGATACACTAATACCCTATATTGGAAATACCTAACCGATGAACAACGTCTTTTTTATCAAAAAGAAATAACGGATCAAGTCTGGACTAAATTACAAGAACCACTTCCTGCAAATATTAAAAAGACCTTATTCTCTACATTTTCGTCTATTGGTTATACCGACAAAACTCTTCAACGATTATATGACATATGGACTAAGAACATTGAGATTGAAGATTTAAAACTTAACGATGATGACTACACCGAACTAGCAATGGATTTGGCATTATATGGTCATCCCGATAGCGAGAACATTTTAGTTACGGCTGAAAATTCAATATCCAATCAAGATAAATTAAACCGATTTAGATATTTACTACCGTCACTTTCAAATGACTTACAAACGAGAACCGATTTTTTTAAATCTCTTAGTAAAGAAGAAAACAGAGCTAAAGAATCTTGGGTAGCGAATGCAATGAATAATTTAAATCACCCTTTGCATCAACAAGAATCAATTGAATATTTAAGAACAAGTCTTAATTTACTTGATGAAATTCAAAAAACGGGTGATATCTTTTTCCCAAAAAGGTGGTTAAGCAGTACTATAGGAAACTACACAACAAAGGAAGCGTATGATATATTACAAACGTATCTTAACGAAAACCCCGATTTAAATCCGTCATTAAAATCAAAAGTTCTTCAAGCTTCGGACGATTTAAGAAGAGTACAAATTTTGCGAAAACAACTGGACTCTTCTGTAAATTAATATTTTAAGACATAAAAAAAGAGGTCTATTAAAGACCTCTTTTTTTATATTCAATACTTAATTTTCTATCTACTGTAATTTGGACTCTCCTTAGTTATAGTTACATCATGTGGGTGACTTTCATTAATACCACTAGCTGTAATCTTAACAAATCTACCATTGTCCTGTAATGTTGCAATATCTTTAGCTCCACAATATCCCATACCAGCTCTAAGACCACCAATAAACTGGTGAATACTTTCGAATAAATCACCTTTGTAAGGTACTCGACCAACAATACCTTCTGGCACTAATTTTTTAATATCATCTTCAACATCCTGAAAATAACGATCCTTACTTCCTTGCTTCATGGCTTCCACAGAACCCATTCCTCTATAAGATTTAAATTTTCTTCCTTCGTAAATAATAGTTTCTCCAGGAGACTCTTTTGTTCCTGCCAACAGTGAACCTAACATTACGGTGTCTGCACCAGCAGCAATAGCCTTAGGAATATCACCAGTATAACGAATACCTCCATCTGCAATAACTGGAACTCCAGAACCTTTTATAGCTGCCGCTACTTCTAATACAGCAGAAAATTGAGGAAAACCAACACCTGCAACTACCCTTGTAGTACAAATAGAACCAGGACCTATACCTACCTTAACAGCATCTGCACCTGCATCTACCAAATACTTTGCGGCTTCACCAGTAGCAATGTTACCTACAATAACATCTAGGTTTGGGAATCTTTTCTTTACTGCTTGCAATACCGCTACAACACCTTTCGTATGTCCGTGAGCAGTATCAATAACTACAGCATCGACCCCTGCATTCACCAAAGCCTCTGCCCTATCTACGGCGTCACCGGTAACGCCTAAAGCTGCTGCCACTCTTAAACGACCATATTGATCTTTATTGGCAATAGGTTTCTGGGTTAATTTTGTAATATCTCTAAAAGTTATCAATCCTACCAAGGTATTATCTTTGGTTACGACCGGTAATTTTTCAATTTTATGTTGTTGTAGAATATCTTCTGCTTCAGATAATGAAGTACCTTCTTCTGCAGTTACCAAGTTTTCTGAAGTCATAACCTCAGATATAGGTCTTTCGTTATTTTTTTCGAAACGTAAATCTCTATTGGTTACAATACCTAATAGTTTTCCTTGTGCATCTACAATTGGAATACCACCAATGCTATATTCTTTCATATTAGCTTTGGCATCTTTTACTTTAGAATCTAAAGGCAAGGTTACCGGATCTAAAATCATTCCGCTTTCAGCTCTTTTCACCTTTCTAACCTTCATTGCCTGCTGCTCAATAGTCATATTCTTGTGCAATACACCAATACCACCTTCTTGAGCCATGGCAATTGCCATTCTAGACTCTGTAACCGTATCCATCGCTGCAGATATAATAGGTACGTTGATTGTTATATTTCGAGTGAATTTTGTCTGAATATTGACTTCTCGTGGAAGTACTTCAGAAAATGCAGGTACTAATAATACGTCATCGTAAGTTAGACCTTCTCCTAGAATTTTATTTTGATGGGCTTGCATAGCAATTAAGGATTTAATTGCGTGCAAATATAGTGAATATAGTTGGTTTATTTATTCTTCAAAAAACCTTAGTAAAAGCTTTACATTAATTAAACATCAGTAATTTAAAAACATCAATATCCGAGACACTATGAGTATCCGCGAAAAAATACAATAGTAAAATTCTAAAGTTTAAATTGTAGTGTTGTGTAAAACGTTCTAGGTTCAGAAGGTATAATACCTGGTCCTGGATATCCAGTAGCTCTACGTGTAAAATAGCTATTGTCAAGGACATTATTTATACCTGCCTCAAGCTTCCAGTTCTTGTAGGTATATGCTAATGAAAAATCAAGAATATCATAAGCCGGTATTTCACCTTCTATACCTCTTTGATTATCATTTACATCTTGTGGAGCATTGGTAGCATCTGTAAACTGTCTTGATAAATAGGTATATTGTAAGCCTCCCAGTAGGTTCTCGTATCCAAAATTTAACCCTGTTTTTAAATTTACAGCTGGTATAAACTCAACATTATTACCTTCTACATTTGTCTCTTCTGAAGACAAATATTCAGATTCTGTAAGGGCGAGGTTTAAAAAGTAGTTCAATTTTAATTTATCATTTCCACTAAAGAAGGTTTCTTTAACGCTCCAGTTTCCAAAGCTTTCTAACCCATACATAAAAGCGGTACCTATATTACCACGAAAACGAATAATGCTTCCTGTCTCTACTTCTACGCCAGCTGCATTTATCTGAGTTTCACTTTTAAGTATTTCCCCAAGCCTATTATCATACAACAATCCAAAAGCACTTACATCATAAGAAAAGACATTTTTATGTCTTCCTCTCAAACCAAAATCTGCAGTAAAACCATCTTCATCACTAATATTTTCATCTACTTGAAATGAAGGGTTAACAACCCGTATATCGCTAAAAGTTACCGACCTGTAGTTTTGAGAAAAATTTCCGTAAAATTCTACACTTGGGTTTAGTTTATAAGTAGCACCTAAACCAAGTAACAAAAATGTTCTATCAAAAGCTCTATTATCCTCTACATCTTCATTTAACAATGAGTTACCCGCCAAATCCAAAACGATATTCTTGTAGGTACCTATACTTTCTGTATTAATATGCTCTAACCTAAAACCTAGTGTCAATGTCAATTTAGAATTTATATTGAAAATATTCTCTCCAAAAAAAGCAAGGTTGGAGTTTGGGAAATTAAATTGAGACTGCCTTTCGTAATTAGGGAATTCATCATCAGCAAAATTAAAATCGGCATTCGCAGCCGTAGTCCCAGGACCCTGTCTTTGATTGTTATCTGTTCTATAAATCTTAGACCCTACCAATAGGGCAGATTCTGTGTCACCTAATTTGTACCTGGTAAGCAATCTTGCCTCTGCACCCCAATTTTGAAAGTTATCTATTAGCAATTCTCTTGGCTCTTCTATATCATCTGGCTGTGAAACCCTGTTGGTTCTAAACCCAAGTGCACTTCTTGATGCATCTAAGCCAAACACATTTAAACTAAAATCTGTTTTAGAAGAGAACTTGTGATCTAAACGTAATGAGAACAATTTCCAGTCAACATCGAACCAGTTTCTATCTCGGTTACTAAAAGTAGGATCCTCAATGAATTGAGTATCGGTTAAACCGCCAGGTTGCTTGGCTAAATAATTTAGAAACGTTGTCTCTAATGTAACCTTGGTTTTATCTGAAAACTCATATCCTACGTGAGCAAAATAATTTCTACTGTCATAAGCAGAATTCGGTCTAAACCCATTACCTTCTTTATAATTGAAATAAGTATAGTAACTCACTTTACCAACGGTACCACTTAAACTATTAAAGCTGGTCTTAAGATTATAAGACCCCAAAGTTTGTCTACTGACCCATTCTATTTTCTTAGTTGTATTTGGCTGCTTAAACTTAAAATTCACCAAACCACCAAACTGGGTTCCATATTGTAATGAAGCGGCTCCTCTAACCACTTGAATTTCTTCTAGTGCCTCTGCTGGAGGTGTATAATAACTTTCTGGGTAGCCCAAAACATCTGCACTTATATCGTAACCATTCTGTCTTGTATTAAAATTTGCTGTTCTATTTGGATCCAAGCCCCTACCACCTATATTAAGTTGCAAACCAGCATCACCATTATCGTAAATATTAAGACCAACCACTTGACTATATATTTGTCTAGGATTATTGGCTGCCAAATTCCCTGTTATACCTTCTAATAATACTACTTCGCTTTTTTTACCGGCATAAATTGCGGTACCATCTACTTTCTTTAATTGTTTTAAAGCAAATACCTCTTCTCTTTTCTGCGTAAGAACAACTTCTGATAGGTTTTGAGTTTTTAAATGCTGTAAAACTATATTGAAGGTAGTATTACCATTGACATCCAAGTCTTGTTCTAAAATTTCGAATTCATAAGCAAAAACAACAAGCGTATAAGTCCCAGAGCTTAAATTATCCAGATTATAATTACCTTGAGAATTGGCAGTCTCTAAACGCTCTAGTTCCTTAATATATAGTTCTGCCTCTGGTATTGGCTCCCCTTCCTTATCCAATACTTGTCCAGTAATGCTAAATTGCCCAAAAACGGGGAACGACATAAATACTAACAATAGCAAAAAACTAAATTCCTTTAATCTCATCTTTAAATGGTGTTATCCAATTCTTATGTAAAAAAGACTCTTCCTCCTTTGTCAAATCAATGGTAGAATCTATATATTTCGTACTTAATCTTCCGTTTAAACTTACTTGGCAATCTACATATACTTGCACATTTTTATGACCATCATTTTCAAAATGTTCTTTCAAAAAATGAGCATATTCCAATATAAAGTCCGGCTGAAAAGCCATTTGTTTTTCTTGAATTGGGGATAAAAAATCTGAATTATCTACATAAAACCATCGCCCCGTATCTCCATTTACTATTTTAAATTGAGCATAACCCGATTTTTCCATTAACATAACACGCCATGAAAAACGATAACCTTCTTCTGTCCAAAACAACTCGCCCGGATACAATAGGTACCTAAATGGCAACATAAGCTGTAAACAAAAGAAAAGTGCAATTACGCCATATTTAATTTTGGCTTTAAAAGTCGGTATTTGCTTGAAAACTTTCCCCGTATTGAAACTTTTAACATCAATCTTCAAAAGACTGGAAAAGAACCCTAATATTTTTGAATGAATATTGGCATCGAAAAATATCAAGGCAGAGATTATCATAACAAAAGGAAAAACGCCAATTGGGAACAATACTCTGGTAAGCACATGAAATATTACAACCATTATGAATGCAAAAGTTCTAGTCTTTTTATTGAGGAGTAAAAAAGGTATACACAAATCAAACAAAGCGCCGGTCCAACTAAAAGCATAGTGCACCCACTCTTCACCAAGTAAACTGCCAATTAAGGGAGTATCAAATTTAGATGGTAACCATATTTTTAAAGGCATGGCTTTTATTAACCAATCTGAATTTAATTTCGCCAAGCCGGCATAAAAATAAACTATACCTAATAACAACTTTATGCTGTTTATGGTCCAACTTGGTATATACTGAATAGCTCTTTTGGAATTCCAATAGGCATCTAAGGAATAGTAAGCATTTGCCGGTAAAAAAATCATCAAAAAACTTAAGAGACTAATAAAGTAATAATGATTTAAATACGTGGTTTTATCCATAAGCTCTATATATGTAAAGCTTAAAAAGAAAACTATAATAGCCAGTTTATACCGATAACCAAGGACTACCAAAATGGCAGAAATTGCACAAACGATAAAAATCAAATAAGTTAGCTCGCCTACCGGTTTTATCCATTCAAATCCATAATAGGAGAAAAAGAACTTGGGTTGCAGATAAAATTTATCAATCCACCCATAAGCCCAAAATCTAATAATACTAAAAAGCATCATTAAACCAAATAAAATACGAAAGACCGCCAATGGGGCGGCCTCTACGGGAGCTTTTATATATTTATCTATTATCGATTTCATTAATCACCATCCGCATCAACAAAATCAATACTGATACTCATAGCAGATACCATGTCTACCTTTAACATCGGCACTGCTTTTTGTACCTCATCATATGCCAAAAACATAGCCGTGGGCGTACTATTATTTTCAATTTCCTCTCTAAAAGCTGCTAGATCTTGAACCATATCTCTAGCGGTATTAAATTGAGCATTAATTAGAGAAGATAAATCCTCACCGTCTTTTACTGTATTCAATGCATCTAAATAAGAAGCCAAGCTTTCCCCTTCAGTTTCGGAATTAAAATGCTTACCATTGAAAAAATCCTGAACAGCATTTAATCCTTCTAGAAATAAATCATTAGAAATAGTACCATTATAATACCCTTCAATATTTTGAGGTAACGTATTACCAGAAAAAACACCTAAAGGAATACCCATTTTACCAGCTCTCAAATACTTTTCATAATAAAAGATATAGTCGTTTACCATTCGATCTACAGAGGCTGTAGAAGAAGCTCCATCATTAGCAACAAACGTATCTCTGTATCCCTCTTCCCAATCTGATAAAACAGTGTCGGTCAAAGATGTCATATCTAACAAAACATCTTCTGTAAACGTAAACAAAGCATCTTTTTCATCACCATTGTAGAAAGCTAATATTGCTACATCATCCTCCCCTAAACCATTCAACAGATAATCTAATGCAGGAAAACCTTTAGAGCTTCTGTTTGAAGAAAGCGATAGATCGTAACTACCTGTAGTAATGTATTCATCTATATTATCAGTATTGGTAGGATAAATATTCATATTTAACTGAAATCCCACAGTTTCTGCCGGACCAATCTCAAACATTGCAACACGTTGCCAAGAGATGTAGGCATTTACCCAAGATGAACGTAACTCAACCAAGTTGACCTCACTTGCATCTTCCTTAAATGTATTAAACGAACTTACTAGCACATCTAAATCAGAAGAAAATGCTGCATATGATGGTATAATAATATTATCTGCCCAATTTATAAGCATAGCACTACGCTCAAAAGAAACTTCTTCTACCGGATCAACAATCACCGTACCTTCAGCATCACTATCACTGGAACATGCCCAAACCAAGGTCAAAACAAAGAAAAATCCAATAATTCTATTCATCTCTTATTTTTATTTATTCTAATTAAATGCAAAAATAAAAAAAGCAATTCATTCTACTTAGAATGAATTGCTTTTTTTTAAATACTATTATTCAGCTGCTTGTGCTACCGTAAAATCAAATCTGGCTGCTATATCTTCTGAAATAGAATCCAATGTCGTTGATTCTACATTCCAAAGACCATTGTCACCATCGTCTAACAAATCTGTTAAGAATGCATCAACCTCATTTTTTGTAAAATAAGGATCAGTGGAATTTGGCTTTCTTGTGAATTGTAAGCTATAAATAAAGCCATAAGCTTCTGAAAGTGCATGAAAAGCACTACCGTAATTAGGTGTCTCTCCTGCCAAACCTAACTTCCCATTTTGCAAGTAATAAATAGCTCTAATAGCTATTACTTTAGAAATGTTTCCTTTGATGATTTCTGCCTGCTGATCTCTTATATCATAATTTTTAGCTACAATTGCAGCACGACCTAATTTAAAGGCATTAAAAATATCATCAGCAATACCCTCAAAATCTGAATCAGAATTTGCACGTTCTATATACTCGTTTAAGAAACTATCTGCTCCTAAATCCGCATTAGGATTTGCCGCATCAGCATTTAAACCATATGCATAACCATAAGCTTCATCCCATTTATGTTCCATTGTGGTATAACTAGAGCCTTCTTCAAGCACATCTCCATCGTTATTAGCAACATTATCCGCCTCATCTAATACTGCGGTACTCAGGTAATTATTCAACATTTGATCGGTCATTAAACTACCTATCAAAGATTTAGCAAATAATTGATTGTATTCTAGTCCGTCTGCACTAACATAACGAGTTTTATCTCCATCTGCCAATTGACCAGCAATACCTGCTACTGCTGAAACTTCCCAGTTTGGGTACACTTCTGTAACCTGAGTATTTAAAAAACCATCTAGATCTGCACGAATTAACGCTTGATCTGTTGCGTTTGTAGAAAAATAATCGGCAGATGCGGCAACTTTACTTCGTAAACTTTTATCAGAAACATTTAAATCATCTTCCTCAAAATCAATATCCCCTTCTACATGAGCGAACATTCCAACTAAATCATCAATAGTATTTGTAGGTGTATTAAAATCAGCCAAAAGCTCTTGTCCCATTTTCAACCTTGTTGTTTGACCACCAAAACTAACTGTATTAGCATCGTCTCTGGTAAATGTATAACTGTCGGGTGTATCGATTCCATTTTCACATGGCTCACAAACTCCACCACAATCTATACCTGTCTCATCACCATTCATTATACCATCAGCACAAGTAGTTGAAAGTGCTAATCCATCATCATCAGAACTACATGAAGCAACAAATAAACCAGCAACAACTGTTAAAGCAACAAAATAATTTTTCATTTTATAATTCAATTTTATTTAGACTTGTTTTAAATAATCATGCAAACGTATGACATGTTTCAATACGAAACAAGCTTATCTGTATTAAATCTAAATAAACTTAGTTAGATAGTAATTATAAATTAAAATGTAAAAAAGAAGATATTAATGAAATTCAGAAAATAATTCTGTAGCCTTATTGTAGGATGCTTCAAAAGTCATCCAATTAACTCCGGATTCTATTTTTTCTGATGTAAAGTAAGATAACATTTTCTCGGTAGGCATATTACCAGTTAAATCATCTTTAGCCATTGGGCAGCCACCAAAACCTTGTATTGCACCATCAAAACGTCTACAACCAGATTCGTATGCCGCAGCAACTTTCTCATGCCATTTAGTGGGTGTGGTATGTAAATGTGCACCAAATTCAATATTTGGGTATTTAGGAATAAGATTGGAAAATAAATAAGATATAGTTTCTGGGTCTGAAGATCCAACAGTATCGGAAAGTGATAATATTTTAGCGCCCATTTTTGCTAATTTTTCTGTCCACTCCCCAACAATATCCACATTCCAAGGATCCCCATAAGGATTACCAAACCCCATAGAAATATAGGTAACTACCTCTTTATTGGCAGTATCAGCTAAATTAAATATCTCTTGTAAAGTCTCTACAGATTGTGCTATGGTCTTATGCGTGTTTCGCATTTGAAAATTCTCTGAAATAGAAAAAGGAAAACCTAAATAATCTACTTCAGGATGCGAAACGGCATCTTCTGCTCCACGTACATTTGCTACAATAGACAGTAACTTTGAGTTTGTCTTAGAAAGATCCAGTTTAGCTAATACCTCTGCAGTATCTACCATTTGGGGTATTGCTTTTGGAGAAACAAAACTTCCAAAATCTAAGGTATCAAAACCACAACCCAACAATGATTGTATATACCTAACCTTTTCATCGGTTGGTATAAAGGTTTTAATGCCTTGCATGGCATCCCTAGGGCATTCAACTATTTTAAGCTTTGAATTAGACATTATGTAAAAATACGAACTCTAAATAAGTATGTCATATTAATGTTTTAAATAAACTAACCGAAGAATAAATAAATAGCGATACCAATAAAGACTACTATCTGCACCCACTTCAATACAAAACCTGTTTGCTTTTTAGTTTTTAAAAATGTTGAAATCTGCCCAGATAATATGGCGATACCACTAAATACAACAGATGAGACTAATATAAATAAAAAACCAAGTGTATAAAATTGGATAACGGTATTTAAAGAATCTGAAAATAAAAATCCAGGAAAAAAGGCTAGAAAGAATATAATCACCTTTGGGTTGAATACATTCATTATAAATCCTTGTTTATATAATGCCCCTAAACTTTTTTTATTTTTTGACTCCCCTTTTATTGCTATAGTATCGCCTCCTCTATAAACCATTACTGAGAGATACAGTAAATATGCAGCCCCAAACACTTTTATGGCTGTAAATATGGCTGGGTTATTCTTTATGACTGCAGACACACCAAAAGCCAAAAGAGTGGTATGCACCAAACAACCGGACATTAAACCTGCAACAACTGCTAGCCCTTGTTTTTTACCATTACTTATACTCTGTATTAGAACAAAAATATTATCAGGGCCAGGCGATAGAGACAAAACGAGGGTAGCTACAGAAAAGGCAAGTAAAATATCGTAATTCAATTCAGCAGTTTTAAGTTCTGCTTGAAATGTACGAATAACCCAGAATTACACCTATTTTTAATATCTTGTTTAAAAATAAAGACACTATGAAAATTAAAGTACTGGTATTATTAATTAGCATTTCGTTTATGACCTCTGCATTTGCTTCAACCAATGAAAACATAACAGCAACAAAAATGATCAAAACCGACAGTCTTTTAAGGCACACAGTTTTTTTTAAGTTCAAAGAAGGAACAACACCTGCTCAATTAAAACAAGTTGAAGATGCATTTAGCGCTTTACCTTCTAAAATAGAACAAATTAAAGGTTATGAATGGGGATTGAATAATAGTCCTGAAGGATTAGACAAAGGGTTTACCCATGCTTTCATTCTTACTTTCGAAAGTGAAGAAGATCGTGCTATTTATTTACCACACCCTGATCACAAAGCTTTTGGCGCTGTATTAACCCCATATTTAGAAGATGTTTTTGTGGTTGATTTTTGGATTAAAAAATAAAATAAAATCTTAAATAAAAACAAATGCCTTTGTACGAACTTGTACAAAGGCATTTGTTTTTTTAGCAGCATGCTGTTCTAGACCTCTACTGCTCTTTCTAATAAAGCTTTATTAATTTTCTTTACCAAGCTAGGACCTTCATACACAAAGCCTGTCCATAGTTGAATTAAATCTGCACCTGCATCTAATTTTTCAATAGCATCCTCTGCAGAGTTTATACCTCCTACTCCGATAATTGGAAATGCTTTATTACTTTTTTCCGATAAAAACCGAATGACCTCTGTACTTCGGTCTTTTAAAGGAGCACCACTAAGTCCGCCAGCTTCTTCAATAATAAGTGCGTGCGATTTTAAATTCTCTCTAGAAATGGTTGTGTTTGTTGCAATAACACCATCTATAGTCGTAGTACTTACAATTTCAATAATATCTAACAACTGACTATCTGTAAGATCCGGTGCTATTTTTAGTAGAATTGGCTTACGTTTTGTGTTTTTACGTTTACTAAGTTTGGCGTTTTCTAATTGAAGTTCGTTTAACAGTGCTGTTAAAGGCTCTTTATCTTGCAACTCTCTTAAACCAGGGGTATTTGGCGAACTAACATTTACTACAAAATAATCCACATGATCAAACAAGGCATCAAAACAAATTAAATAGTCTTTAATAGCTTCATTATTCGGTGTTACTTTATTCTTACCAATGTTGCCGCCAATTATAACTTTGTGTTGTTTTTTTAAATTTTCTACCGCTTCAAAAACACCTAGGTTGTTAAAACCCATACGGTTTATGATTGCTTTATCTGCTTTAAGACGGAATAATCTCTTTTTAGGGTTACCCTTTTGTGGCTTGGGTGTAAGTGTCCCTATTTCTACAAATCCGAATCCGAAATCCGATAGCTCGTTATATAAAACTGCGTTTTTATCAAAACCAGCAGCTAATCCCACAGGGTTCTTGAATTTTAAGCCAAAAAGTTCTTTCTCCAATCGTTTATCCTCAACGGCAAACATAGATTTCATAAGACTAGTAAGTCCTATTTTAGAAAAAAACTTGATACTCGAAAAACTAATATGATGAACTTTTTCTGGATCTAACAGAAACAAAATAGGTCTGATAATAAGCCTGTACATGTATATATTTTAGAAGTCGCAAAAGTACAAACTGTAAACGAGAAAGTTAATTATAACTTATCTGTTTTCATCAACAATACTATCCGCATAAATTGTTGGCATAACTAGATACGGAGAACGATTGGCTTCTTTGCATAATAATTGGTAAAACTCGTATTGCTTAGGATTGAATAGGGCCAACATTCGTTTATCTATAAGTGACTGAACACTATTCATACTATCCATAACAGCCTTATACTTATCTCCCAGTTGACGTAATTCTGTTACATTACTCTGTGGATGCCGATCTTTAACATTCTTCAATTCATTACTCAATACATCATTTCGGTATTTTAATTCGGCGCTAAAACTCACCAATTTCTCATTTTGCATTTTATTAAGCTGAAAAATATCTGAAATCACAGAATCATTGGTAACCCCAACACCTAATACGCAATCTGCTTGCGCATTTCCATTTACATAAAGTAAAATAGAAGCCGCCATTATTAAGTACTTAAATTTCTTCATGCCAAAATATATAAAATATTACGTTTACTAATTTACAATTTATAAGCTTATTTTTGATTAAACCCATTTACAATGCAACATATTATTGATCGTTTCATAAGCTACATCACTATTGATACACAGAGTGATTCCTCATCAGAGACCACACCGAGCACTAAAAAACAGTGGAATTTAGCCAATAAATTGGTTGATGAATTACGTTCAATAGGCTTATCTGATGTAACCATAGATGAAAATGCCTATATCATGGCAACACTACCTTCTAATGTTGAACATGATGTGCCTACTATAGGTTTTATCTCGCATTTTGATACCTCTCCTGATTTTTCTGGAACTAATGTAAATCCTCAAATAATTAAAAACTATGATGGTAAGGACATTGTACTTAACGAGGAAAAAAACATCATACTATCTTCAAGTTATTTTGATGATTTATTACAATACATTGGGCAAACTATCATTACCACAGATGGAACAACCCTTTTAGGTGCTGATGACAAAGCAGGTATCACTGAAATAGTGACTGCTATGGAGTATTTGGTTAATCATCCTAAAATTAAACACGGCACTATTAGAATTGGGTTTACACCAGATGAAGAAATTGGTAGAGGTGCGCATAAGTTTGATGTAGAAAAATTCGGTGCTGAATGGGCGTATACTATGGATGGTAGCCAAGTTGGAGAACTAGAATATGAAAATTTCAACGCAGCAGGAGCAAAAATTATTATAAAAGGCAAAAGCGTACACCCAGGATATGCAAAGGGTAAAATGGTAAATGCTTTGTTAATTGCCAATAAGATTATAAGTGAATTACCTAAACATGAAATACCAGAAGAAACAGATGGTAGAGATGGCTTTTTTCATGTGCATCATATGGAGGGTGAAATTGAAAACGCTACCGTAGAACTCATTATAAGGGACCATGATTTAAGACGTTTTAATGAGCGTAAAGAATTAGTAGAAGCTATTGTTAAAAAGTACAATCATGAATTTGATCATTGTGTAACACTTGAATTAAAAGACCAATACTTTAATATGAAAGAAAAGGTTGAACCTGTTTTTCATATAGTTGAAACTGCTAAAAAAGCAATGGAAGATATCGGTATTAAACCAATTATTAAACCAATTCGTGGTGGCACAGATGGTTCTCAATTGAGTTATATGGGTTTACCATGCCCTAACATTTTTGCAGGCGGGCATAATTTTCACGGCAAATATGAATATGTACCAGTAGAAAGTATGCAAAAAGCTGTTGAAGTTATTGTTCGTATTTGTCAATTGACGGCACACCAGTAACACTATGGAAAAGCAGGAAAAATTAGATAAATTCTACGATGAGGCGCACCATTTTAAAAATGGTGTCTCCACATTGAGAAAGCTTGCTAGAGCATGTGGTTTAACTGAAACTTATAAATGGAGTGTTCCTACCTACATGATCGATGACAAAAATGTCATCGCCATCAGTAAATTCAAAACTCATTTTGGTGTTTGGTTTTTTAATGGGGTCTTTCTAAGTGACCCAAACGAGGTACTTGAAAATGCTCAAGAAGGAAAAACAAAAGCCATGCGACATTGGAAATTTTCAGATTTAGAGGAAATAAATGTAAAAGGAGTTACAGCCTACATAAATGAAGCCATTGAAAACCAAAAAAAAGGAATACAATTAAAAGTGACTAAAAAACTAAAAGGTAAAATTGAAGTCCCACCACTTTTATCTCAGGAATTCAATAAAAACCCTGAGCTTAAAGATTCATTTAACAAGCTTACCTATTCGAGACAAAGAGAATATATTGAGTATTTAGCAAATGCTAAACAAGAAAAAACGAAACTATCAAGACTTATCAAAATAGTTCCGTTGATTTTAGAAGATAAAGGTCTTAATGATATTTACCGAAAATAGGTGTTTTATAAGGTTGGTAATTTCCAGCCATTATGATAATTAGCTTTTAAGAACTGATTAGCTTCTTCATTTTTAAACTGACCAGCAGTTTCATCCCAATAAATTCTATTGCCCGTTTTAAATGCCACATTTCCCATATGTGAAACCAAGGCAGCGTCATACCCCACCTTAATAGGTGCATTTAATTTTGAATTATCTCTGCTTTTGACTGCTTCTATAAAATTTTGCGTGTGTAGGTCCAATCCACTTAATCCGCCATTATCATGAGACATAGCTTCCATTTTAGGAGTACCGTCTCTACCCCAACCTTGAAACTCTTTTTCAGGAATTACCTCCCAACCACCTCTATCTAAAACCAGTGTACCATTATTACCTATAAAGGCTATACCGTGGTTTCTTCCATAATTACCGCCATCAATACCTGTTGCGTGTTCCCATAAAATAGAAAACCCATCGTACTCGTAAACGGTCTGTAAGGTATCTGGAGTTTCAGAGGCATCGTTTGGGTAAGCGAATTTACCACCTAGTGCCATTACCGATTTTGGAGTTTCTGCTTTCATACCGTATAAAGCATAGTCCATTAAATGGACTCCCCAATCCGTCATCAATCCGCCGGCATAATCCCAAAACCATCTAAAATCGAAATGAAATCTATTTTTATTGAATGCTCTTTCTGGAGCAGGACCCAGCCACATTTTATAATCCACACCTACAGGAATAGCAGTATCTGAGACTACAGGTACAGGTTTCATCCAACCTTGGTATGCCCATGCTTTTGCCAAACGTATTTCACCTAATGCACCAGAATGTACATATTTAATAGCATCCACAAAATGTGGCTGACTACGTTGCCATTGCCCTATTTGCACCATTCTATCTCTAGACTGAACAAAGTCTAACATTATATTCGCCTCTTGTACAGAATTGGCTATCGGTTTCTCGCAGTACACATCTTTACCTGCCTGTAATGCATCGGTCAATTGAAGACAATGCCAATGATCTGGTGTTCCAATAATCACCACATCAATATCTTTATTTTCTAATAACTTTCTATAATCACCATACCATTTTGGTTTCTTAATACCTGCCTTCTCTAAATCGGCTGTTCTTTCTCGCAATACATTCTCATCAACATCGCATAAGGCAATTATATTGATTTCACTTATTTTAAGAAATGAAGTTAAATCGGAAAAGCCCATTCCTTTACAACCAACCAAGCCAACATTTATAGTATCATTAGCTCCAACTTTTTTTCGCATCATTGACAAAAGCTCCATTGGAAACATAAATGAGGCACCAGTCATTACTAATCCTGCTGTACTTTTTCTAATAAAATTTCTTCTGGTATGTGGCATGATGTTGGTTTAAGTTCACTTAAATATACCACATTTGAGCAAAAAAAAACACCGATGTTTACATCGGTGTTTTTAATATGAATTCAAAAAAAAATCTATTTCTTTTCTGGAGCATTTAATTTAGTGCTCATTTCCATGGAGATGGCAGATCTATCAAACTTTAATTTTCCAGCCATTGTTTCAATTATACATGAAAAATCTTTATCATTCAAATCCACTACTTTTCCGTGCAGACCACTTTTGGTAATAACACGATCACCACGTTTTAATTCTGCCGAAAATTTCTTTTCATCCTTTTGTCTTTTCATTTGAGGTCTAATCATAAAAAAATATGCGACCACAAAAATCAAAATCATCGGAAGAAACTGCCCTATATCACCCATTTTTGGTATATCTGTAATTTATAATTATTTAACAGGTCCTAATGGAGCTGCTCCTTTTGGGTTAACAAAAGCTTTAATTCTCAAAAGTTCTGAACCTTTTTCAGTATTTGCAGTAACCGTAATAGTTTTAGTTACTTGGTTTTGACCTGATCCGTTAAAATTAACTTTCAACTCACCTGTTTCACCTGGTGCGATAGGATCTTTTGGTGGGTTAGGTACAGTACAACCACAGCTACTTTTTGCATCTGTAATAATAAGTGGTGCATTACCTGTATTTGTAAACAAGAAAACTGTTTCTTGAGGTGTTCCTTGTTCAATTGTACCAAAATCATGCTCTGCCTTTTCAAAAGACATTACAGGTACTGCTTTTGCAGCCTCATCTCTTACTGCAGCCTCTGCTACGTTATCTGTTTTGATCTTGCTAGACGCATTGTCTTTACAAGAAGTAAAAGCTACCATTGATACTAGACCAACAATTAGAACTAATTTTTTCATACTATTTAGATTTATCAATTAATTGTAAAATTATAAAATATTTTTATAATAGACCTCTACCCATTTTGTTAAGCTTTCCTTCTGACTTGTATTCTTTAGTAAGCTTATCCAAAATACCGTTTATAAAGATGCTACTTTTTGGAGTAGAATACTCTTTAGCAATTTCTAAATACTCATTAATGGTTACCCTTTCTGGTATAGAAGGAAAATGTAACAACTCACAAATTGCCATTTTTAAAAGTATACTATCAATACCTGCAATACGATCTTTATCCCAATTCGGTGTCTTGCCTTCAATTTCCTTTTCCAAAGTATCATTTTTCAATAACGTTCTAGAAAGTAATTGCATAGCATACGTCATATCTTCATCATCTTTTAAAAGACTTGGCAGAAAGTATGATTCTGGATGAACTTGCTTCACTTTTTTAAGATGCTTTAGAACAAATGTGTTGACAATAGGAATATCATCTACCCATGTTAATTTATCATCTTCAAAATAATCGTAGATCTTGTCGTTCGGCGCTATGATGTTTTTGAACAAGTTTAGCACCAATTCTTTATCTGCAGCATAATCGCTTTCTGGTGTAGACATGTATTCTTGGTATACTTCGCTTTCTATAATTTCCTTATAGATAAGCTTTACATACTCTTCGTTCAAGTACCAGTTGTCTAATTTTCTATGGGTAATTTCTTCTTCTAGGGTTTTATTCTCTACAATTTGTAACAACAGTCTGTTTTGAATAAACTTTTTAGGATTTGGAAATTCGTTCTTTTTATCGTTAATATATTTGTTAGCAGAAAGAGAAATTTGGTCTGCAGCCCTCTTTTGTATTTCTACAAAAAGACTAAGCCACAACAAATACAGGGTATATGTATTCTCTATGCTTACTTTTAAAAACTTCTCTTGTTTCTGTAATGAATCATCCTTAGATTGGATAAGAGCATATATACTCTGCATTACCTTAACCCTAATGTGCCTTCTTGTAAGCATTTTTTAAAGAACTTATTTAATAAATTATTAATTAAAGCCGCAAAGGTAAGTATCTATTTAAAGGGTCACAATAGCAATCGTATTTATCTTAGCTTATTTATAACATATCGTTTTAGGTCAAAAAACTATCTTTGACCACAGAAATATATAATATTCTATTTTTTTACTACCTATGAAAGAACTTAAGCATCTTAATAAATACTTTAAAAAATATTGGCTTAAGCTCTTTTTCGGAATCATAATCACCGTCATTGCTAGGCTATTTCAACTGATTATGCCCTCTTATGTAAATAACTCTATTACGGTAGTAGAGCAATATATTAAGGCTGAAATAGAAAAGTCCACTGCACAAGAATTATTAATGGAATATATTCTGATAATTGTGGGTGCCGCTTTACTATCTGGTTTTTTTACATTTTTGATGCGTCAACTGATTATTAATATATCTAGATATATTGAGTACGACCTTAAAAATGAAATATTTGATCATTACCAAAAACTAAGTCTCAACTTCTACAAAAAAAATAGAACTGGAGATTTAATGAATAGAATTAGTGAAGATGTTAATGAGGTTAGAATGTATGCTGGCCCTGCGATTATGTATGGCATACAGACCTTAACCTTATTTGCGTGCTTAATACCATTAATGTTCATTAAAGCACCAACATTGGCAGCCTACACCCTATTGCCTTTACCTTTCTTATCTGTTTTAATTTATCAAATAAGTAAAGTAATTCATAAAAGAAGCACCATAGTACAGCAATACCTGTCCACCTTATCCACATTTACTCAAGAAATATTTTCAGGGGTATCTGTTATTAAAGCGTACGCATTAGAGCCACAAACGAATAACGATTTGGTAAATCTTGCCATTGAGGGAAAAGAAAAAAGTGTAAGTCTAGCAAAGGTAAATGCTTGGTTTTTTCCTTTAATGATTCTTTTAATAGGCATAAGTAACATATTAGTTATTTACATAGGCGGCAAACAATATCTTGCTGGTGAAATTGAAGTTGGCCTTATTGCCGAATTCATATTATATGTAAATATGTTAACCTGGCCAGTTGCTATTGTTGGGTGGCTAACTTCTATTGTACAAAGGGCAGCAGCCAGTCAAGAGCGTATCAATGAATTTTTAAATCAAGAATCTGAATTAAAAAACACCCCTACTCACGAACATAAGGTAAAAGGTAAAATTGAATTCAAAGATGTAGATTTCACTTACCAAGACACTAACATAAATGCTCTAAAACATTTATCGTTCACTATAAACGAAGGGGAAACCACTGCAATAATTGGTAAAACAGGATCTGGAAAATCTACCATTCTAGATTTAGTAGCACGACTATACGATACTTCCTCAGGAGAAATTTTAATAGATGACGAGCCTATAAAAAACATAGACCTTACTAGTTTAAGGGAATCTATTGGTGCAGTACCACAAGATGCATTCTTATTCTCTGACAGTATTAAGAACAATATAAAGTTCGGAAAAGAAAATGCAACAGATCAAGAAATTATAGATATAGCTAAAGATGCTGTAGTTCATGAAAACATTATGGGCTTTTCTAAAAAGTACGATACTGTTCTTGGAGAAAGAGGTATTACATTAAGTGGAGGGCAAAAGCAACGAGTTTCAATTGCAAGGGCTTTAATTAAAAAACCACAAATATATTTATTCGATGATTGCCTTTCTGCAGTTGATACCGAAACCGAAGAAGAAATTTTAAATAATCTTAAAAAAGCTTCGAAGAATAGAACTACATTAATTGTAAGTCATAGGGTCTCATCGGCTAAAAATGCTGATAAAATTTTGGTTTTAGATGATGGTAGACTCATTCAAGAGGGTACCCATGATGAATTAAATACCCAAGAAGGCTATTATAAAGACCTCTATCACAAACAGCTCTCCGAGAAAGAAAATTAGAAAATTGTTGTCGGATAGCGTTTTTTTTTTCATTTTTGATAGTATAACGACACTAAACATTAGAAATGAGCGAAAGAGATTTATCAGATCAGGAAGAAATTCACTCCAAAGTTTTACGCGCAGGTAGAAGAACGTACTTTTTCGATGTAAGAAGTACCAAGGCTGGGGATTATTATTTGACAATTACAGAAAGTAAGAAATTTACACATGACGATGGATCGTTCCATTACAAAAAGCATAAAATTTATTTATACAAAGAAGACTTTGACGCTTTTAAAGAGAACGTTGAAGAAATGATGGATTTTATTATAAACGAAAAAGGTTCTGAAGTTATTTCTGAAAGACATCAAAAGGACTTTAAGAAAGAAGAAGCTGAAATTGAAGTACCAGTAGAAAATACATCTACCAACACTTCTAGTTTTACAGACGTAAGCTTCGAGGATATCTAATAGAAAACCCTTTTACTAGAATAACAAAAACGACCCTTATATATAAGGGTCGTTTTTATTTTAAAGTTTTTTATTAAATCCTTTAGCGTAAACCATATTTTACTAGCAATACATTTACAATAGTTAAAAGAACAATAACCACTACCGCTATACTAAGAGTAAAAAGTGATGATAGAATTATAAAAAGTAATAGTAGGTAAATAGGATAAGACACCAAACCAAATGCAAATCTAAAAGTACCCATAAACTCATCTTCTGGCACTTTCGGTTTTAGCCATGATCGCCAGATAAAAACAACGGGGAAGTTTAAAATACTAAAAACTGATTTAAAGAAGTCATTATTTTCATTCAGAATTACTACTTCATTAGAATCGCTTAATTGCTGCTTTGAATAAGACTTAACTTTATCATTGTTAACTGTAGGATTCAAAAAATCTGACTTTTCATTTATCAATCTATTGATTACAGTCTCGTATTTATCATCACTTGGGATATGAGTAGTCAATTGCTGTAAGCTTGTTGAAATCTTTTTCTTGATAGTAATACTAGATGTATTTAAATCTCCAGCATTATATAAGCTTTTAGCCGATATGGGCTTACCATAGTGAATGGAAACTTCATCTGAAAAATGAACTGCATTCTTATAATTAAACCCTATAGGAATCAATTGAACATCTAAATCTGGGTATAACTCAAAAGCCCTAAATAGTATTCGAGTGAACCCTTTACTTAATGGTCTTACCCTTCGTTGTAAACTATGGTTTGCCTCTGGAAATAAAAGCAGCGCCTCACTCCTATTCAAAATTTCCGCACAAGAATTAAAAATTGCATCATTATTAGAAAGTGTGTCCCGACCATCACGCATTCTGTAAATAGGTAACATTTGAAAATAATTAAAAACGCGTTTTAAAAACTTTCCCTTAAACACATCTGATCTGGTTAAAAAATATGGCTTACGATTACAATCCGTCGCAATTAATAAAACATCTATTAGGGCGCTTTGGTGATTAGGTAGAAACATCACCGGTTGATCTACTGGTATATGTTCTAATCCTGAAATAGTAATATTTTTATGATAACCATAAAGTCCGGTTTTCACTATTACTTTCACTAAGGAATATATGAATCCGCTCAAGCTATGGTTTCTTTAACAACCGATTTTTTATTCCAAAAAGCAGCTAAAATTAAACCTGAAATTATATGCCAAATACCCCAGAAAGCAGCAACTAGAGCCATGCCCCCTAAGCCATCAAAGAAGGTAAAAATTAACAACAATCCTAGTCCAGAATTTTGTATTCCTGTTTCTATGGTAATAGACCGTAAACTATCTTCTGGCAAATTAAATAACCTTCCCATACTATATCCTGTAGAAAAGGCTACAAGGTTATGTATTAGAACAATCCAAAAGACATATAGAATATAATCCATAAAAATAACTCGGTTATTATATAGTGCGATAAATACTAAACATATAAAAAATACCAGTGAAACAATTTTAAGCTTCTCTGCAATTTTTAAAGCTAGTACAGGTTCCTTAAAATTTATATACATACCCAACGCTAATGGCAGACCTAACAACAAAAAGACCAATTTAATCATCTTAAGAGGTGATATGGAAATCTCATTTATTAGACTAGAACTGGGCTCATATAACATGGACCAGAAATGAAAATTCAATGGCGTCATTACTATTGCCAAAATAGTGGCTATAGCCGTTAGACTTACTGATAATGCTGTATTAGCCTTTGACAAATAAGAAATGAAATTAGAAATATTACCACCAGGGCAGGCTGCAACCATAAACATACCTAATGCAATACTAGGAAAGGGCTCAATAATAAAAACCAGTAAGAAAGTAATTGCAGGTAATAAAATGAATTGACTGGTTAACCCAACTATTAATGCTTTTGGTTTTGACCATAAGGGTTTAAAATCTGAAATCGTTATCTCTAAAGCTACCCCAAACATTACCAAACCTAAAACTAGGTTCATAACCCATAGCGAACCCGAATCAAAATTAATAAGAACCTTATCTAAAATACTTTCTGTCAAAAATTTAGGAAATTTTTAATCCGTTAGGTACTCTCATTTGAGGTTGAATTAGCACTACCGAACTTTTTTCTACAGCACCTAATATAAGACATTCGCTCATGAAATTGGCAATTTGTTTCTTAGGAAAGTTTACAACCGCAATTAGTTGATGACCAATAATATCTTCTTTTTTATACTTTTCGGTTATTTGGGCAGATGTTTTTCTAACACCTATTTCCGCACCAAAATCTATTTCTAATTTGTAAGATGGATTTCTAGCTTCCGGAAAATCATATACTGCAATTACAGTACCTACTCTCATATCTATTTTACTAAAATCGCCCCATGTAATCGTCTCTTCCATTATGTTAATCTAAGTTTTTCAATTAATTCTTTTGGCACATTGCCTGCATACATTCCATAAGCATCAACCAACAAACCTTTCTCACCTGTATTAGTTTCTATAACGTACAGAATTGTATTATCATCTGGGTTACTCATACCCTCAAAACGATAAAATTTTACAACATCTAATTCGGTTGCCGAATGAATATTTTTTTTGTTTTTATTTTCAACACCAGCATCACAAAGGTTAAAATCTTCGGTATAGCCTTCTTTTTGCAACGCTTTAATTGCAATAGACAATGATACATATGAATTTTCCATAACTATAATTTTAATTGGATTAATAAATTTAAGAATAGTATAAAGTAAAAGCAAGGGGTATTAATTTGTTAACTTAGTACACTAAAATTTTAGTTGATATGGCAAGAACAGAAAGTAAAATGTTGGCACTAGGTACACAGGCTCCAGAATTTAGTTTGTTAGACACTATTAGCAGACAGACCTTGAACCTTCATGCTTTAAATGGTGAAAAGGGCACAGTAATTATGTTCATTTGTAATCATTGCCCGTTTGTTATTCATGTAAATCCAGAAATCACTAAAATGGCTATAAAATACAAGGAAAAGGGTATTCATTTTATTGCTATTTCTAGTAATGATGTTGAAAATTATCCTGAAGACGCTCCTCAATTTATGCGAATTAAAGCGAAAGCTGAAAATTATACTTTTCCTTATTTATATGATGAAGATCAAACTGTAGCAAAAAAATATGATGCGGCTTGCACACCAGATTTCTACCTTTTTGACGGTGGTTTAAAGCTAGTATATAGAGGCCAGTTAGACGATTCTAGACCTGGTAACGGGTTACATCTAAACGGTAAGGATCTTAGAAATGCAATTGAAAATTTAATATCTGGGAAAGAAATAAATCCTATGCAAAAGCCAAGCATTGGCTGTAATATTAAGTGGAAGACCAATAGCTAGTAAAAATCGCGTACCTGTTTAATCTATGGATGATATTATTCAATTTGAAGTATTGCAGCCACAACTATACAAAAAGTATATAGAACTCGGCACAAAAGCATATAATCAACATTATAGACATTTATGGCCTTACGGAGTTACTGACACCTATATTGAAAACAGTTTTACAAATGAAGTTTTATTAAATGAAGAACAAAATGAGAACACTATTCTTTATTTGATTAAGATAAATATTGATTATGTCGGTATTCTTAAAATAACCCTTCACAAACAAATACATGCATACAGTAAGCTTCACGCACTTTACTTAGATAAAATCTATATTCTCAAAGAATACTCTGGAAAAGGTATTGGTACCAAAAGCTTACTTTTCGTAGAAAATATTGCAAAAAAGCATTTAAAAAGGGCAGTTTTTCTAGAATCTATGCAGAAAGGACCAGCACTTCAATTTTACATTAATAATCATTTCACGATTGTAGACACGACCAAAGTACCTTTCAGCAATGTTATTGAGGAAGAAAAACCAATGTATTTATTAAAAAAAGATATTTAAAAATTTTACCAGTTTTGTCTCAACGCTAAATTTTCTATATGAGCAAAATGATGATTACTATGCCAAGCATATTTAGCTATATTCTCTGCGACAGAAACATTTACATTACCATCTGGGTGTATGTAGCTTACCTTTAAATCTTCTAGAGAAAGTCTAGTTAACAAATAGACCAATTTAGCGTGCAAGGCTGTTAGGTAGGACAATGATAATGAAATCGGTGCTATTCTAGCATCAATTAGCTCACTCCATTTTTTTTCTTCGTAAACCTTAATCAATGGTCTATTCTCTGTCAATGCCCACTTAAAACGCGTATAACTATGGTGATGACTATCTGCCATGTGATGTACAACCTGCCTTACCGTCCAACCATCTTTTCGATAGGGCGTATTGAGTTGGTCTTCAGAAAAATTCTTAACTAGATTTGATAAACGCTCAGGTAATGTTTCCAGCACCTTAATCCATTTTTCAATATCTTCTTTTGATATATCCTCCGGACATTCAAAATGTCCTATCGGGTATTTTAATTTTTCTAAATCTTCCATAAATTAAAAGTAGAAATTTTAATAGACTTTTAACCTAAAACCTTTAGCCAAGGTTATATAATCTACTAATTTTATAGGATATAAAACTAATTACACAAAATCATAAAATTATGGCAACAATACGTTTGGGAGACAAAGCTCCTAATTTCACAGCAGATAGTTCAGTAGGAACAATTAATTTATACGATTACCTTGGTGATAGCTGGGGAATATTATTTTCTCACCCAGCAGATTTCACCCCTGTATGTACCACAGAATTAGGTACAGCAGCTAAATTTAAGGGGGAGTTTGATAAGAGAAATGTAAAGATGATAGCTTTAAGTGTTGATGGTGCAGCATCACACGCAGAATGGATCAAGGACATTAACGAAGTTCAGAATACTGTAGTTAATTTTCCGATTATTGCTGATGAGGACAAAAAAGTATCCAATTTATATGACATGATTCATCCAAATGCAGATAACAACCTTACCGTTCGTTCTGTATTTATAATAGCTCCAGATAAATCTGTAAAGTTAACATTGACTTACCCTGCATCTACAGGAAGAAATTTCTATGAACTTTTAAGAGTAATAGATTCCTTACAACTAACCGCCAATCATAAAGTTGCAACGCCAGCAAATTGGGAACACGGGAAGGATGTTGTAGTTAGTCCTGCCATATCTACAGCAGATGCTAAGAATATGTTTTCTAAAGGAGTTACCGAAGTAAAACCATATTTAAGAATGACACCAGACCCTACTGCGTAGGTTTAAAATCAAGTTCATTCTCAATACTTTAGACTAAAAATGTTAACATTAAGATAACATATAAGTTTTTAAATATTTAAACAAAAAAAAACTATCTTCGCACTTTAATTAATATTTAATTTTTCTATTATGAGTAAAGGAACAGTAAAATTCTTCAATGATTCTAAAGGTTACGGATTTATCACTGAAGATGGTTCAAACGAAGATCATTTTGTACACATTTCTGGCTTAATCGATGAAGTTCGTGAAGGTGATGTTGTAGAATTTGAACTACAACAAGGTAAAAAAGGATTAAACGCCGTTAATGTGAAAGTAATTGACTAGGTAACGATTTAACTTTTTTATAGTATAAAACCCGAACCAATTGGTTTGGGTTTTTTTATGCGTTTTATTTTGAAAATTTGTTCAACTTAAACGCAACCTTTTATATAAATACATATCTATAGATTAAACAAGAACGGTTCCCCGACCTTATACCTATAGTTATGACGACATTTTTGACCGTATTTTTAGTTTTAATGATTGTTAATATAATATTGCTTTTAGGAAGTTTCATTACTAGAAAAAAGTAAGCATCAAAAAAAAACACCTATATCATTACAATACAGGTGTTTTAATAGTATTTAAAAAGTAGGTTATTTAACCAACTTTCATTAGTTCTACATCAAATATTAATGTGGCATTCGGTGGTATTACTCCACCTGCACCTGCTGATCCATAAGCTAAGTCTGATGGAATTACAAAACGTGCTTTATCACCAACCTGTAATAAAGAAATACCCTCATCCCAACCTGGGATTACTTGACCGATTCCCAATTGAAAATCTATTGGAGAATTACGCTTGTAGGACGAATCAAAAACTTGACCGTCTAAAAGAGACCCTTCATAATGTACAGAAACCTTCTCTCCTTTTTCAGCTTTAGCCCCGTCACCTTTTTGAATCATTTTATAACGTAGTCCAGAAGCGGTAGATTCAAAACCTGCAGCAACTTTATCAAGCTCTGCTTCTTGTTTTGCTTTTTCCTCTTCCAATCTTGCATTACCTGAAGAATTGAAATCTTCAAAAGCTTTTAATGCATTCCATTTTTCGGCTGCATCACCAACTCTAACAATTTCTAAAGACTCTATAAGATCATCTTGTGCGATATCATCTACTACTTCTTGCCCTGCAGCAACATAACCAAAAATGGTATGCTTGTTATCTAACCATGGTGTTGGCACATGTGTAATAAAGAACTGACTACCATTAGTACCAGGACCAGAATTAGCCATAGATAAAATACCTGGAGCGTCATGCTTTAATTCTGGATGAAATTCATCGTCGAATTTATAACCAGCATCGCCAGTACCTCTACCTTGGGGACAACCACCTTGAATCATAAAATCTGGAATAACCCTATGAAATTTTAAACCATTATAATATGGCTCACCTTTACCTTTGGCGCTATTTTCTTTATTACCCTCTGCTAAAGCAACAAAATTACCAACTGTACCAGGAGTTTTGTCATGAGTTAATTTAACTAGTATTTCGCCTTTATTTGTATTAAACTTGGCGTAAATTCCTTCTTCCATTTTAGTTTTTTTAAGTATGCCGCAAAGGTAAAGAAATTTAACGATTTGAACATTTTAACAATTTCAAAAGGAAAATAATTATTACCTATAATAGAACCGAATTTGACACAATGTCCAAAGCAACAATATTGACAATAAAATATGGTAATCTAAAACCCGTAGGTATCTACTAAGTAAATTAAACTTGCCATTGATGCTGCCCCTAATTGAAGTTCGCGTCTATTCACATGCTCAAACGTATCATTTTCTGCATGGTGGTGATCAAAGTAACGTTGAGAATCTGGTCGTAACCCAGCAAGTACTAAACCATCTTTCTTCAAGGGACTAATATCTGCGCCACTAAATCCTTTTACAAAAGAGTGTATTAAGTATGGTTCAAAAAGGCTTTTCCATTCCAACACTTTTTCAAAGTTTTTATCTGAACTGTCAAAAGTAAAACCACGCGGAGTAAACCCGCCTGAATCACTTTCTAAAGCAAATATGTGTTTTTCATTATTTGCAGCTGCAACTTCAGCGTATTTATTACCTCCCCTTAAACCATTCTCTTCATTCATAAAAAGAACCACTCGTATTGTACGTTTTGGCTTATAACCTGTTTTCTTGAATAGATTTAAGACCTCCATACTTTGTACACAACCTGCACCATCATCATGGGAACCATCGCCTAGATCCCAAGAATCTAAATGACCACCAACTACTATAACTTCTTCTGGCTTTGTACTTCCTTTAATTTCAGCAATAACATTATAAGATTCAACATCACTAAACTGCTTACAATTCTGTTTAAAAAAGAACTTAATTTCAGGATTTAATTTCAAGGAAGTGCTTAATAATTCAGCAGCATTAGTACTAATTGCCGCTGCAGGTATTCTTTCCGATTCTGCCTGATCACCATAACCCATAGACCCAGTATGCGGATAATCATCTAAACGAAGATTCATTGATCTAACAATTACACCAAATGCACCATATTTAGAAGCTTCTAAGGCACCAGCATAACGTTGATCAACACAATTAGAATAGGCTGTAAAAGTATCTATTTGAGTAGCGTCCATTGGTTTATTAAAAAACACAATTTTACCTTCTATCTTTTCTTTTCCTAAAATTGCCAGTTGTTCAATGCCCTCTACTTCAATAATATTTGCTTTTATTCCTCTTGGTGGTGTAGGTACAGAACCACCTAGTGCACAAATAGACACATTTGTAGTAGCTCCAGGAGATGTTTCAAAATATGCAAATTCTGGAGTACCTCTTACCCATTTTGGTACCATAACCTGTTGCAACCAAACCTTATCGACCCCTAAAGAATCTAATTGAGATTTCGTGTAATTTACAGCCTGCTGTGCTTGTATTGAACCAGATAACCTACCCCCTATTTGATTAGATAAGTAATTTAACCAATCATAACCCTTACCCTCCGTTAAGGCAGTATCATAAAGTTTTTTAATCTGTTCTTGATCTGTACTTTGCGAAAACCCGAAAGATGTGTAAGCAATAACAAATAATAGCACCAGTTTACTGTTCACCTTGTAATTGTTCTTCATAGCTGTCTAAATTAGACTTTATTTTATCGCTCAACATAGGCTCCTTAATATCTTTGTATTTTTTTAACGATTGCAACAAAATTGAGGCAACTATTATACGTGTAGCTTTTTTATTATCTGCAGGAATAGCAAACCAAGGTGCATGGTCATGTGTTGTTTTAGAAATCGCTTCCTCGTAGCACTTTTGATAAACATTCCAAAGCTTTCGTTCTTTTAAATCGCCTGGAGAAAATTTCCAATGTTTCTCTTTAATTGCAAGCCTTCTTAATAAACGTTGTCGTTGCTCTTCTTTAGATAGGTTTAGAAAAAACTTAAATATCAACGTTCCGTTCTCAGCTAAGTGACGCTCAAAATCATTGATCTGGTCAAATCTTTTATCCCAAAATTTTTGATCGATGTCATCTACACTATGTATACCAGGTATATGCTCACCCAATATATATTCTGGGTGCACCCTAGTTACCAATACATTTTCATAATGAGTTCTATTGAAAACCCCAAATTTCCCTTTTGCCGGTAAAACCAAATAATGACGCCATAAATAATTATGACTCAACTCTAATTCTGTTGGAACCTTAAAACTATGCACCTCAACACCACTAACATTAAAGTCTTTAAACACCTCACGTATTAAACTATCTTTTCCTGCGGTATCCATACCCTGCAAACAAACCAGAATACTGTATTTACCATGTGCATATATGGTATCTTGAAACTCCCCTAGCTCTCTTCTAATCCTTGATAATTCTTTTTTAAGTTCTTTATCAGATTTACCAAAATCCTCAAAAGTCTCATTATCAGCTATTTTAAAATTTTTATTGGCTTTATAATTGTCTACTTTTATCTTATCCATTCTGAAATATAAAATATAATATTTATGAATACTAATTCTAAGAAATATCCTATAAAACCAAATCCTCTTAAATTCCGTTTATCGTGATGGATAGGTATTGTATCGAAAATAATATTTTCAACAAGGTAAAGCATATAAATTTATACATGTAAGATCCCAAATTTTACAGCTAAACCACCTACTTATGAAGAAAAATATCTATTTTTTCTGCGCTATTGCACTAGTATCCTTGTCCTCATTTACAGCTAATGTAGAATGTGAATACGCAAATTCTAACATGGGATACGCAAAATCACAGATAACTGCTGCATTAAGTACTCAAGACATAAACCAAGCTAGGTTTTATACTTATAAAGCGTTAAATGCTTTAGAAAAATCAAAAAATCAATTAAAGGTTTGTGGCTGTACGTTTGCTAAAACCAGTATGTACGAGAACATAGAAGTTTTGACACTTGCAACAAAATCGACTACGTTAGAGGGTACAATTAGTTATTTAAACGAATCTATTGAACTTACAGATAACACAATTTTAGTATTAGAGTCTCATGATTCTCATGATAGTGTATACTCTAATAATGAACTGTCGGTAAATACCAATTCGTCCGCTGAAACTAAACCAGTAAAAAAAGTAAAATCTGAAAAAAGCATATTTGAAACCATCGATATTTCATTAGAAAAATATCGAATTTCATTAGATAAAGTTGTTCAAAGTGTTAATTGTAAAGATGCCACTGCTTTTGCTACTAGAATTTTCAATGAAAGCGAAGCTCAACTACTAAAAACTAATATCTCGGAAGGAAGCAAGTATTACAACTTACGCACCAAAGAAATCACACAAGAAGCTTTAAGCAAAATAGGTGACTGTTCAAAAAAATAGTTTATACTAGATTATTTACTGGCAAACAATTTTACATCATCTTCCGATACATCTTGTCCACCAAGAATAATTAGTCGCTCAACAACATTTCTTAGCTCACGAATATTGCCGGTCCAATCGTAAGCTTTAAGCAATTTTATAGCTGTATCTGAAAATGTTTTGGCAGCCATACCCTGCTCTTCTGTAATTTTCTTAGAAAAATGCTGAATCAGTAATGGTATATCATCACGCCTATCGTTTAAACTAGGCACTTGTATGAGAATAACCGCCAATCTATGGTATAAGTCTTCCCGGAAGTTACCCTCTTCAATTTCTTTCTTTAAATCTTTATTGGTAGCAGCAATTACACGAACATCAACCTTAATATCTTTATCTGAACCAACACGAGAAATTTTACTTTCTTGAAGTGCTCTTAGAACTTTTGCTTGAGCAGAAAGACTCATATCGCCAATCTCATCTAAAAAAATAGTTCCTTTATTAGCCGCTTCAAATTTACCAGCTCTATCTTTTACGGCAGATGTAAATGCACCTTTTACGTGACCAAAAAGTTCACTCTCTATTAATTCTGAAGGTATAGCCGCACAGTTAACCTCTATAAACGAACCTGAGCTTCTTGCACTTTTCTCATGCACCCAATGTGCAACAAGTTCTTTACCTGTTCCATTAGACCCTGTAATTAATACGCGGGCATCTGTGGGAGCCACTTTCTCGATCATATCCTTAATCGTATTTATTTCGCCACTTTCACCGATCATCTCATAGTTCTTACTCACCTTTTTCTTCAAGTTCTTATTCTCTACAACCAGAACTTTTCTATCTAAGGCATTTCTAACCGTGGTAAGTAATCTATTTAAATCTGGCGGTTTTGAAATATAATCAAAGGCACCTAATCTCATAGTATTAACAGCAGTATCTAAATCTCCATGTCCAGAAATCATGATAAAAGGAATTTCGGGTTTAATTTTTCGAGCAGCCTCTAAAACCTCTACACCATCCATTTTTGGCATTTTTATATCGCAGAGCACCAAGTCATAATCATTGTTCTTAATGGTTTCAATTCCTTTCAATCCATCTTCAGCTTCCTCTACAGAGTACGAATCATTCTCCTCAGATAGAATTTTAACCAAAACTCTTCTAATTGCCGCTTCATCTTCGATTACTAATATTTTTGACATAACTGCTTTTTAAATTCCTATTCTTATTCCTGTTCTAAAATAAAGACCTGCTGCATCGTTCAATGTGAAGATATCATCTCTTTCTTCATTTCGTAATGCGCTATTTTGATAAATAGAACGACCACCTATAAAGTAAACAGACATATCTTTAGTTATCTTATACTGATACCCTAATGTCAATAATAATGCCGTAGAAGAAACATCGGTAGATAAATTATTACCTGGCAATAAAATATCATTTTGAATATTAACGTAATAACCATCTAAAAATATCTCGGTCTGAAAAAAATGCCCTTTTTTAGTGAAGTATTTCATACCAGATTTAGGTGCTCCAAGAACATATGACCAATTAGGATGAAATCTTTTCTCATAATACACAAAAGGTAAAGGGATATCTATTGGCGAGGTGCCATTATAGGAAATACCTAACACCAACATATATGGTTTATCGACATCTTTCTCATTTTTGTAAACTCCTGCCGTATAATTCATGTTAAAATCATCTTCCTGCAACTCTTCCACAAAATTAGTTGACCATCGTGGAGTTACCACCCCAATTAAGCGCCATTTCTCACTTAGCTTATACATGTATGCAATGTTAACATCCAATACATGAAACTTACTTAAATCATCAGAATTCGGAAATAAATCATCAGGCACTTCAAAGTTATATCTATTGTATTCCGCCCCTAACACCAAGTAATCCTTTTTCTCTCGTACTGCCAATGGTACATTTAAAACTAGCTTTATGCGTGATGTTTCTACGTCGCCACTATTCTCTGGCATTAGCATATACTCTAACCTAAAAACATCTGGAGTTTGCCCTACCACTACGTTAATAGCAGAAAGCATCAAACTAACGAAAAGAAAAGTACCGCTAAGCTTTTTTATTATTCTCTGCATTAGAAACATTGCTATGTTGAAAAGGTCCTTGTTGATATAAATGAATATCTCTTTGAGGAAAAGGGATGGAAATATTGTTCTTTCTAAAAGCAGCATCAATCTTATATCTTACTTCACTTTTTATTTTTGGATCCGTAAAACTATCGGTTAAATAAAAGTTTACTGTAAATATTAATGCTGAATCTCCAAAATCTTCAAAGATGACAAATGGTTTGGGGCTTTTTAAAATACTTCTTTGTGTATTGACCACTTCTAAAAGTAGTTTAGTCACTAATTCAATATCACTTCCATAAGCAACACCAATACGTACCAGCTCTCTAGTCGTTTTATGATTTTGCGTATAATTATACACGATATCACTAATAAACTTATGATTAGGAATAATAATCACTTTGTCATCCCTAGTAATCGCCCTAGTTGTACGCAATTTAATCTCAAACACCTTGCCTACCCTATTATCTATTTCTATGATATCACCTACTCTTAAAGACTTATCCACTATAATGAAAACTCCACCAATGATATCTTGAAAAATATCTTGTAATGCCAAACCTAGACCTACAAACAAAGCTGCAGATGCCGTAATTAATATAGTTATGTTTATACCGGCCGCGCTCATTGTAAAGAGTATGACCACTACATAAACCAAATACTTAATAAACTTAAATATGCTGATAAACTTAAGTTTATCGTCAGCCTCCATTTTCCTTGTAAAAAACCTGCGAATGGCTTGCAGAACAGTACTGGTCATTAGAAATGCCAAAGTAAGCAACAAAAGAAGACCTACCGTAATGTGAATAGATTTATCACCATCACCGAATTGATACCCTAGGTCTAAAAATTTCTTAATAGTACCCCAAACATCATCCTCTATTATTTCTTTGATTGTTTCTGTGCTTTCCTGAATCATTATGAATATTTAAGCCACTTATACAATTCTTTATAGCTAGGTTTTTTACCGTACATAAGTATACCAACACGATAAATTTTTGCTGCTACCCATACAATACCTATAAAAGTACCTATTAATATTAAAATTGATGTAATCAATTGCCACATTGGCACTCCACCTTCACCTATACCCCAAGGTAACCGCATTAACATTACAATTGGCGATGTCAAAGGAAAAAGAGAAAAAGCAACAGCTATAGGTCCGTTTGGATTGCTGAATACCGAAAAGAAACCGACATAAATAGCTAACATTAACGGTAAAATAACAGGAAAAATAAACTGCTGAGTGTCAGTTTCATTATCTACCGCAGCACCTATAGCTGCATAAATAGAACTGTAAATTAAATAGCCTAAGACAAAATAAATAATAAAAAACACCAACATTGCGATAATGGGTATTTCAAATATCTCTTGTGCATACAATTGTATGTTTTGAGTTAGTGCGTCTACATCAACATTAGCACCACTAGCCATGCCTGGCGCCATACCACCACCCTTGGTTAAACTAGCTGGATCAATATCAAAAATGGCAAGACCAATAAAAAGTAAGATAGCTCCAGATACAATCCAAATTGCAAACTGTGTAATTCCCGCAAGTGAAGTACCAATAATTTTACCCATCATTAAATGAAAAGGTTTTACGGATGATATAATAACTTCGATAATTCTACTTGTCTTTTCCTCAATGACACTGCGCATTACAAAGCCTCCGTAAATAATGATAAACATCATTATAAGATACCCAAATGCACCACCAATTATAGCCTTAATCTCATTGATTCCCTTTATATTTTGAAGTCCGTCAAAAGTTTCAATATTTAAATTATAACTACGGTCCATTTCGGCATATTCTTTTGGCGATAAACCAAGTTCGCGTAATCTTTCTTGTCGCAGTCTACTAGTAATAGAATTCTCTAACTTATCTAACACAGTTGCGCTTGGTGCATCTTTACTATAAAAGAATGCCCTTTGAGCTACTTGTTCTAAATTTGATTCGTTAGGTAAATAAATAAGTCCATAAAAACCTAAGCTAACCGTAGAATCTTTTGCAGCCGCTAACGATATATCTTTAAAATTGATATAGGAAGTAGCGTCTGAAGTCACAAATTCATTTGCGAAATAACCACTTTCATTTAAAACACCAATTACCTTTTTTTCATTGTCGTTCAATTGAGTGAGATACGCAATCAACAATACCATACCCACCATTAAAAAAGGGCTTAAAAAAGTCATAACTACGAATGACTTATTACGCACTTTAGCAATGTATTCCCTTTTAATTATAAGTGTTAACTTACTCATTGTCGATATTTTTATTTTGAATAGTCTGAATAAAAATATCATTTGCAGATGGTATCGTTTCTATAAACCCATTTACGTTCGCCCTTGAACCTAAGAAGGATAAAATTTCACCAGATTCATTTGAAGGTAATTGTACGCTAAGGTTCAACTGTTTCTCTTTACTATCGTATTCTTGAGATAGAATTAGAAACTTCCCCTCCATTTCATTTAATATAGATTGTTGATTATCTGTTTCTAATCCTATTTTAAAAATATTGTTTTTATAGGCTTTTTTAATATCGGAAAGCTTGCCGTCCAATATTTTTTCAGATTTGTGAATCAAGGCTATATACTCGCACAATTCTTCAACCGATTCCATTCTATGTGTAGAAAAAATGATTGAAGTACCATTTTCCTTTAAACTTAAAATTTGCTCTTTTATAATATTAGCATTTATAGGGTCAAAACCACTAAAGGGCTCATCAAAAATCAACAACTTGGGCTCATGAAGTACAGTAACCACAAACTGTATCTTTTGTGCCATACCTTTAGAAAGTTCTTGTATTTTTTTATTCCACCAATCTCCTATTTCTAACCTCTCGAACCAATATTTCAATCGCTTTTTAGCCTCGGCCTTAGACAGTCCTTTTAACTGCGCTAAATAAAGTGCCTGTTCGCCAACTTTCATGCTCTTGTAAAGTCCGCGTTCTTCAGGCAAATAACCTATTTGCGAGATATGCTCTGGTTTCAAAAGTTCACCGTCAAAATAAACGGAACCTTGATCAGGATAAGTGATTTGATTTATAATACGTATCAGCGTGGTTTTACCAGCTCCATTAGGACCCAACAAACCATAAATACTATTCTTAGGAATTTCTAGGGAAACGTTTTTCAATGCCGTATGGCTCCCAAACTGTTTGGTGACCTCATTAGCTACCAAAATGTGACTCATGTACTCAATTTCTACAAAGATATTGAATTGTTTTGACTAGCTACACTCTTTATGATTCCTTTATAGAATACCGATTTTCAATGCGTATAAACCAAAAACCATTTTGCCCTAAAAAGCAAAACCCACCCTTAATAAATCAAGGATGGGAAAAAAATTGCTATGAAAAAGAAAATTAATATTGGTCACCCAATATTATCTCAAATATACGTTTTTTATTTAAAAACAAAATGTTTCGCCTTTAGGAGAACATATCTTTTACTTTTTCAAAAAATGACTTATCAGATTTCTCTGGTTTAGGTTCAAAGTTATCACTGCCCTGCATTTTCTCAAAGAACTCTCTCTGCTCTTTATTCAATTCTTTGGGTGTCCAAACATTTACATGTACTAATATATCACCAGCACCATATCCATTTAAACTTGTAATTCCTTTCCCTCTAAGTCTTAATATTTTACCTGACTGAATACCTGGCTCTAATTTTATACGAACTTTACCGCTTACCGCATCAATCTCTTTTGAAGTTCCTAATACAGCTTCAGAAATACTCACATAAAGATCGTAGTGTAAATTATCACCCTCTCTTTTTAATGTACTGTGTTCTTGTGTCTCTATAGCTACCAATAAATCTCCAGGTACTCCATTTCCAGGAGCATCGTTACCTTTATTTGGCACTTTCAACTGCATACCTTCTTCTACACCGGCAGGTATATTAATAGATACGGTTTCTTCTGTAACTTTAAGCCCCTGTGCATCTGCATCATTAGGCTTACCGTCTAAAATCTGACCACTACCTCCACAAGTACTACAAACAGCAGCTGTTTGCATTCTACCAAGTATAGTATTCTGAATTTTTGTCACCTGCCCTCTACCATTACAAGTAGTACACGTTTTATAGGTAACACCTTCTGCCTGAACCTTTCTTTTTACCTTAACTTTTTTCTCTACACCATTTGCTATCTCTTCAAGTGTCAAAGAAACTCTAATACGTAGATTACTTCCTTTAACCCTTCTTTGACCACCGCCACCTCCGAAACCACTGAAGCCTCCAAAGCCGCCACCGCCACCGAAAATATCGCCAAATTGGCTGAAGATATCATCCATATTCATACCGCCACCGCCAAAACCACCGGAACCGCCTTCAAAAGCACCATGACCAAATTGATCATAACGAGCTTTCTTATCTTGGTCACTTAAGATTTCATACGCCTCAGCAGATTTTTTAAACTGCTCTTCTGCAGAACTATCGCCCGGATTTTTATCAGGGTGATATTGCAATGCCTTTTTACGGTATGCTTTCTTTATTTCTGCAGCAGTTGCACTTTTACTGATGCCCAATACTTCATAATAATCTTCCTTCATTCCGATCTTTTAATTTCCTACTACAACTTTCGGATGCCTAATAATACGATCACCCAACTTAAATCCTTTCTCAATGACGTCGATAATTTTACCTTTCATCTTCTTATCTGGAGCCGGTATTTGAGTTATTGCTTCATGAATATCTGCATCGAACACGTCACCTGCATTAACCTCTACCATTTCTAACCCTTTGTTCTTAAGAGTCTCTCTAAGCTTAACATTGATTAATTCAACACCTTTAAAAGCCTCTTTATCATCTGATTTTGCTAATTCTTTAATAGCTCTATCAAAATCATCCAAGACAGGTAATAATGAAACGATTACCTCTTGCCCTGCAGTCTTAAACAACTCCATACGCTCTTTAGAAGTACGTCTTTTATAATTCTCAAATTCTGCAAATAGTCTTAAAAACTTATCTTTTTCTTTTGCTAGTTCATCACCAAGTGTCTCTTCTACCGACATTTCTTCCTCTTCATTTTCATTCTCTAGCTTTTGCTCTTGATCTTCGCTGTCTAATAGCGCATCTTCCAAGAATTCATCATCCAAAGTGTTTTCTTTATCACTCATAATTTATTGTAATTTAAATCGCTGATTAAAAGCAGGCAAAAGTACTGCCAATTCTTCAAAAATGTCAAAATGTCACAAAAGTTTAAAAAAAAATCCACCGAATGGCGGATTTAATTTCATCTAGTCAAAAGATATATTTTAATTGACAAATTGCTTTGGCACGTTACTTTTAGATTCTAGACATTCAGCATTGTTGTCATATATAGCACCTAAAGCCTGACAAATATTAGCGTATTGGAATATAAAGCCCTCTTCCTCAATTTTTTTACTACTCACTCTTTGGCTAGCAAACAAGATATACGCCATCTTACCTAGCACAGTATACATTATAAACTTAGGAATATTAGGCAAAAACAAAGGCTGATCTAATGCTTTTGCGATTTCTTTTACCAATTTAGAATTAGTAACAGGGTTTGGTCCTACGCCATTATAGGTACCTTTTAGTTTATAGATTGCAATATGAAGAAATATAGCTGCAAGATCTGTAACATGTATCCAAGACTGCCATTGCTCACCAGAACCAAAAGCGGCACCAACGTAATTTTTGACAGGTTTTGCCATCTCTGGTAAAGCACCTCCATCTTTAGACATAACAAGACCAATACGTACTTTGGCAACTATTAATCCTAAAGATTTAAACTCATTGATTTTTTTCTCCCAAACAGTTACTACTTCCCCTAAAAAGCTATCATCGACAGAATCTTCATTTTCAGTATATAAATTACTCAACGAATCTGGGTAAATACCAATAGCCGAAGCTGAAATAAGAGACTTTACTGTATGGTTTTCATTATTCAGAAGAGTACTTTTCAACAACTCTAATGTATTCACCCTACTATCAATAATCTCCTTCCTATAACTAGGTGTCCATCTTTTAGAAATACTAGCTCCCGCCAAGTTAATAATAACCGAAACACCATCAAGGCATTTAGCATCAATTTCACTAGCAGTGGGGTTCCAGAAATAACCTTGGTAATTATCTTTTGAAACAATTTTATTTTTCCGTGTAGTTAGGTAGTTAACGGCGTATCCTTTTTCATGGCATTGAGATACCAACTCGCTACCTACTAAACCCGTCGCACCTGTTATCAATACTTTCATGGACTAAAGATATTATTTTTGATGCTCCTTGGTATACTATTTAATTTCGATTTAACATAGTTGCCAAACCTATTGATGTACAAGGCGTTAAAGTTATATTAATACCCGAAATATTATTGCTTTTGTGCTCTCAACATTTCTCGTTTACCAGGAGGGCCAGGTAAGCGTTCCACTAAAAAACCAACTTCTTGCATGGCTCGCCTTACACTACCTTTTGCAGCATAGGTAACCAAATAACCGTTACTCTTCATAGCATTGAACATAATTTGAAAAATTTCAACAGTCCATAATTCCGGTTGTACTCTAGCACCGAAGGCGTCAAAGTAAATTAAATCATATTCAGCTACTGCGCTGATATCTTTAAAAAGTATTTGCTCTTTTTTTAAACCGAAATCTGCAACTATTTCAACAGTTTTACCCCAAGGAGATGTATGCATTAAATCATAATCAGTTTTTCTAGCAAGCGACTTTAATTCTTCTAAATAATTTAACTGATCTAACTCTTCTACAGAGACAGGAAAAGCTTCTACACCAGTATAGTTAACCTTTAATTTACGCTTTTCAAATTCTATAAGTGTGATGAAGGCATTGAGACCCGTACCAAACCCTATCTCAAGAATATTGATTTCTTGATTCTTGAATAAATCTAACCCAGATTTTATAAAAACATGATAGGCTTCTTGAATAGCCCCATGCTTAGAATGGTACTGCTCTTGCCAATCCATAATCTGAATGGTCTTAGAGCCATCGCCTGTTGTAATTATTTCTCTTTTCAAATTAATTGGGGACTAAAACTCCAGTTGCTTCAAAACTAAATGTTCTTTTAGGAGTAGTTATTTTTGCTATTTCCATATCGGTTTTTCCTGCGTCTTTTGCATAGTGTCGCTGATCATCAACACTCATTTCTTCCACAAAAGCCAATCCATTTAAGACAACTTCTTTTTCTAAAATATCTGCAGGCATAAAAAATCCGTAATCTTTAAAACGAACCATTGCTTGCTTTCCTTCAGGTAATTCAACAATCATCCAACATCCTTTTACCTTACAAACCTCTTTTACTTTCGATTTAAATTGAAGATTTAAAGAATCTGAAACTGGCATAGATGAAAATTTCTGCCAAACCTCTTCTTTATTACTTAAGGATGCTGGCTCAAACTCATCCCCATAAAATTGAGATGAACTTATTTCAGAATTTTGTTGCGCAAAACACGTAAAAAGTCCAAACAAAAAGACAAGTAATATGTTAAATCCTTTCATAAATCCTAAAAATGTTGATTAACCTACAAAACTGATCAATTTAAAACTAAAAAAGAAGGGCTAGTAGGGATATTTGATTAATTTTAATCAACTAAAGTTACATATTTCATGAGTATTGCAACGAAAGATATCATAGTAGAAAAGGTAAAAACTTCCAAAATTGACCAAGTTGATTTTGATAATCTAGCTTTTGGATCGGTATTTACAGACCATATGTTAGTCTGTACTTATAAGGATGGTGCATGGGAAACTCCCAAGATTATCCCTTACCAACCAATTACTCTCGATCCCTCATCAAAGATTTTCCATTATGGACAATCAATTTTTGAAGGAATGAAGGCTTATAAAGATAAAAATAATGATGTCTTTTTATTTAGACCATTAGAAAACCATAAGCGGTTTAATATTTCTGCTGAAAGAATGTGCATACCACAAATTCCTGAAGATTATTTCATGGAAGGGTTAACTGCACTTATAAATCTTGATAAAGATTTTATACCAACAAAAGATGGTAGCTCCTTATATATAAGACCATTTATGTTCGCTTCAGGTAATGGATTTCATGCATCACCAGCCAACGAATATAAATTCATCATCGCTTGTGCTCCATCTGGAGCTTATTTTTCTGGAAAAGTAAAAGTACTTATCGAAGAGAAATATTCTAGATCAGCAAATGGTGGTGTTGGTTACGCTAAAGCAGGTGGTAATTATGCAGGTCAGTTCTACCCAACACAATTAGCTGTTGCAAAAGGATACAACCAAGTAATATGGACAGATGACACCAACCACGAATTTATTGAAGAGGCAGGCGCTATGAATATCTTTGTTAGAATCAATGACACTCTTTTAACTGGACCTACCAGCGATCGTATTCTTGATGGTATTACTAGAAAAAGTATTTTAGATATAGCCAAAGACTTAGGTATTAAAACAGAGGTTAGAAAAATAACTGTAAAAGAAGTTGTTGAAGCTGCAAAAGATGGCTCTCTAAAAGAAATGTTTGGGGCTGGTACAGCTGCAGTAATTTCACCAATTGCAGGATTCGGTTATAGAGATACCGATTACGATTTACCAGAATTAGAAAATAGTTTTGGTCAACTACTTAAGAAAACCATTACCGACATACAGTACAATAAGTCTGAAGACAAATTTGGCTGGAGGCATAAACTAAAGGCATAATAAAAAAGGGGGCAATATGCCCCCTTTTTTATTTATCTAAAATCACTCCAATGTTGGGTCTAGAATAATTAGGTCCTTTCAAAACCTTACCATCTTCACGATAAATAGGTTTACCATCTTCACCTAACTTACTCATATTACTACGCTGTATTTCATTGAATACCTCTTCAATTTTATATTGCATACCGTGCTCCAAGATTGTACCACACAAAATATATAACATATCACCAAGAGCATCTGCCACTTCTACAAGATCGTTATTTTGAGCTGCCTCTAAATATTCCTTGTTCTCTTCATCCATTAAATTAAAACGCAAAGTATTTTTTGCCTCTCCTAAATCCGCAATCATTTCCTCAGAAACACCTAGACCAAAAGAATTATGAAATTCTGCTACTGCTTTGATTTTGTTTTTCATCTTTTATTATACTGTTTTCCGTTAGCTTTGCGTAAAAATATGAAATATGTTTAGCACCGGACAAATCAATTTTGCAATCGCATTTGCGGTGGTTTTTGCCATAGTAATTGTCATTTCTTATAAAAAAGACTTTAAATTACACCAAAAGAATTTTAAAGGCGTTAAATGGATTGGCATATTCTTTACATTATTCCTAATCTTACTCCTCTGCATAAAGTTTATTCTAAAGGAATAGTTAATTTTTTACCTACACTACAAAAATTAACGTTTTCACAACAAAACACTGAATATCGTCGTTTAATATACCAAATAACGTAATTTTGCGTTATTCATCTATAAGATGCAATTAATTATGATGACATTTCTTACAATTTTTTTGGTATTAGTAGGTATTAACATTGCTTTAGTAGCGGTTAGTTTGATCAGTGTTTCTCAAAAAGCGAAAACACCTTCTCATAAATCAGCTAAACAGCCAATGTCTGTAATCTATCCTTTAGATTTACTAACTACGAGTTATAAGAAAGCAGTTTAGTTTATACCTTTATAAGGTATGAAACAATTTCTACTAGTTTTCTTGGGAGGAGGTTTTGGCAGTATATTAAGATACTACATTTCAAAAAACCTTAATTCCTATTATTCAAATTTTTATCTAGGTACTTTTCTAGTAAATATTATCGGTTGCCTTTTAATAGGTATACTAATAGGTCTCTCCCTCAAGAACAATTATATTTCTGAAAATCAAACTTTATTATTAGCCACCGGTTTCTGCGGAGGCTTTACCACTTTCTCAACATTCGCATTAGAAAGTAACATTCTATTAAAAGAATCTTCACTATTACAAACATCTCTTTACATGGGACTAAGTGTTGCTATTGGAATTCTAGCAATTTCATTAGGACTCTGGATTTGTAAAATGTTATAGAAATAACATTACTCATCTACAATTTTATTTTTATACATTTTTTCAGGTATTTGCTATTTTATTAAACAATCGTCAGGTTATTAGTCATTTTCCTGTCGATTTTTCTATGATTATAGTCAAATCGCGATTTCACCTTCTTGTTATCTTCAATATTATCATCTATTTATAACAATACCCTAAAATTAATAGGGTATATATTATGATACTCATAAAAATACCCATTCACCCCCTATTATTTTTAGGGGGCTACTCATATTAACATATATTTGGCAATATCAAAAACTTATTCAAATGAAAAAAATCGAGGCAATTATCAGAAAATCAAAGTTTGACGATGTCAAAGAGGCGTTGCATAATATTGAAGTGAACTTTTTCAGTTACTGGGATGTAACAGGAGTAGGTAATGAAAAAGAAGGTCATGTATATCGTGGTATCTCTTACAGTACTACAGATATTCAACGCAGATACTTAACTATAGTAGTATCTGATGATTTTCTTGAAAAAACAGTGAATGCTATTCTTGAATCTGCGTACTCGGGTAATGTAGGTGATGGTAAAATATTTGTTTCTGAAGTACTTGAGGCTTATAGAATAAGAACTAAGGAAGACGGTTTGGCCGGTATCAACTAAACAAAATAACTAACAAAAAACTAAACGAAATGGACGCAGGATTATTTACAGCAAATAACGTATGGATGATGGTAGCTACCGCTCTGGTATTCTTCATGCATACAGGGTTTGCCTTTTTAGAGATTGGCTTAACCAGACAAAAAAATACAATAAACATATTATTTAAGAACATCTTCATTATTACCGGTGGCTTATTACTTTATTACGCATGGGGTTTCAATTTAATGTACCCAGGCTTTGAAGAGGGCGATATGGGAATATTAAAATTTAGCATGGATAGCTTCGGTATTGCTGCCCCAGAAGGCGGAATGACAGCTGAATATGCAGATGGTGGTTACACTTGGTGGACAGATTTTCTTTTTCAAGGTATGTTCGCAGCTACAGCAGCTACAATTGTATCTGGAGCAGTAGCAGAACGTATGAAAATTGGTTCTTTCATGATATTCACAGTAATCTACGTAGGCTTAGTATATCCTATAGTTGGTGCCTGGAAATGGGGCGGCGGATTCTTGGATTCATGGGGATTCTATGATTTTGCAGGTTCAACATTAGTTCACTCTGTAGGTGGCTGGGCTGCTTTAGTAGCAATCTTCTTATTAGGTTCTAGAATTGGAAAATTCGGAAAAGATGGTAAGCCAAAAGCAATACCAGGTCATAGTATACCAATGGCAACTGCCGGGGTTTTAATACTATGGTTAGGTTGGTTCGGTTTCAACGGTGGTTCGGTTTTATCGGCAGATCCAGCTTTGACATCTTTGGTATTGGTTACCACAAGTTTAGCAGCAGCTGCAGGTGGTTTCGGTGCAATGATTACTTCTACTATTCTTTATAAAAATTTAGATTTAACCATGTTCTTAAATGGTATACTAGGCGGATTGGTAGGTATTACTGCCGGTGCAGATTTAATGTCACCTAACGAAGCCGTAGTAATCGGTTTCATTGCAGGTATCATTATAGTTGGTGGTGTAGCATTAGTAGATAAAATTAAATTAGATGACCCAGTAGGTGCTGTAGCAGTTCACTTGATCTGTGGTATCTGGGGAACATTGGCTGTAGGTATTTTCGGAAGCATGGCTAGTGGAGCACAATTCATGACTCAATTATACGGTGTATTAATCGTAGGTGGGTTCTGTATCGTTACTTCTGGTTTAATCTTAGGAGTACTTAAAGCCACTTTAGGTCTTAGAGTTTCTAAAGAGGAAGAAGTTGAAGGTCTAGATATTCATGAGCACGGAATGGATGCTTATGCTGATTTTAGAATGAATCAACATTAAAAAAATACGGAGCGTTTTGCAGAACGCTCCGTTACATAACCTTTTCGATAAATAAATTTCTCAAAATTAATTCATCCCTTTTAGGATAAAATTCAAAACTTATGAAAACGATTATCAATACAAAATACGTAAAAAATATTTTTGCAACAGGTCTTTTGCTTTTTACTGCCGCCGGTGTAGTTGCTCAAGAAGAGGAAGAAACTAAAAAAGTAAGCATTAGCGGTTCTGTAGACGCCTACTACCAGACTAATCTAAGTGCTTCTGACACTACTCCACAATCATTTGGTAGTTCATTCGCGAATGAACTTGGTTTTGCCTTAGGTATGGCAAACATAATTGCAACTTATGAAGGTGAAAACACTGGTGTAGTTGCAGATGTAGTTTTTGGTCCTAGAGGTGAAGAGGCAGTTGGTGGATATAACTTAAACCAACTTTATGCTTACTGGAATGTATCTGAAGGAACAACTTTAACAATGGGTAGATTTAATACATACTTAGGATACGAGGTAATTTCTCCAGTAGGTAACTTTAACTACAGTACTTCATATTTATTCTCAAGCGGACCTTTTTCTCATGTTGGTTTAAAAGCTGACTTTGCACTTTCTGATGATTTAAGTTTAATGTTAGCAGTTATGAATGTAACTGACACCAACAACAATTTAACTGGTGCTTACTCAGCAGGTGCTCAATTAGGATATTCTGGGCAGTTCCTTAACCTTTACTACGATGGTGGTGAAGCATTAGGATTTGAAATTGATTATACAGGTGGCTTTGATCTATCTGAAGATTTCTTCTTAGGTATAAACGCCGCTTATGCAGATAACGAAGGTGAAGGTTTTTCAGGTGCGGCACTTTACCCACAATACGCTACATCAGATGACTTATCTATTGGTTTAAGAGGTGAATACTTTTCAACTAGATCAGATTTATTAGAGGATGACCCAAGTGTTTTAGCTTTAACTTTAACTGGTAGCTACTCTGTAGATAATTTAATTATCAAGCCAGAAATAAGATTAGACTCATGGGGTAGTGATGTTGAGCCTTATTTTGATGCGGATGGTGCAGCTTCTAAAAGTTTATCTTCTTTCTTGATAGCAGCTATCTACTCTTTCTAGTTAACAAATTTAATTAATGGTTGATTTTATAGTTTAAGTTTTAAAAACTCGGCATTTACTGCCGAGTTTTTTTATTCCTAATTCTAATGCTCAAAAGCTTTTACCCCTACCCTAATTTCAGTTTTTAGATTATTTACCACAGGTACCAAAGGGCAACTAAACTTTTTATTATAAGCACAATATGGATTGTATGCTTTATTAAAATCGAGTATAATGGTATTCCCTTTAGGTATTCTTAAGTCTAAATAACGGCCACCACCATATGTTTCTTCTCCGTTTGTTGCATCTGTAAATGGCAAGAAAAGATAATCTTTATACTTCTCTTGAGTTATTAATTCGGGTGTTTGGTATATTTCTAGTTGTTGTTGTTTTCCGTTTAAGGTGAATTTCGCAATACCAAAAAGCACTTCAGTCGATTCTCTATCTGTAGTAGTTGGCATTGAAAATGGTAGTGCTTCAGGAGTTCTAACAAACTCTGCCTCTACCACATAACTAGTATCTGGTGCAAAAAAGTCCAAAGTCTCAAAATTTATACGGAATCTATCTGCCAACGGCGAGGTTTCTGGGTCCTTGAATTCAGCATTCAATTCCTCTTGAAACAGTAAAATATCCGCTAACTTATCTGACTTGGTTATAGATTTCACATCAGGTTTAGCATCATGATATTTCTTTTTTTGTCCGCATGAAACAAACACGCTTAAAACCATAATTACAATACATACTCTCATTGCTCTTCATTTACACTTCAAAAATACAATATATTCATTGTAAGTTTTTTTACTTATAATCGTACTTTCGAGCCAGATACATTTTACTATGAATTTCAGACACTTATTACTTCTTTTGCCATTTATTCTAATAAGCTGCAATCAGAAAAAAAACACTCCATCAACAGAAATAACAAAAGAATTTGTTAGAACATTGCCGGAGCTGAACCCAGAAAGTTACAATGTTGCCTTTCTAATTATGGATGGCACTTTTAACACGGAGTTCACTGCACCTTTTGACATTTTTCAGCACACAAAATTCAGAGAAGGCATAAAAGCAATGAACACTTTTACTGTTGCCAATACTTTAGAGCCTATAACTACTTTTGAAGGAGTTCGTATTCTACCAGACTTTGATTATACAAAAGATGATTTACCCCAAATAGATATTCTGGTCGTTCCGAGCGCTGAACATTCTATGGATAAGGATTTAAAAGATTTAATAATGCTCGATTTTATAAAAAAGACAGATAAAAACGCATTATACATGACAAGCCATTGCGATGGCGCTTTCCTTTTAGCTAAATCTGGAATATTAGATTCAGTGGCATCGACTACTTTTCCTAGCGATGTTGAAAATTACCGAAAGATGTTTCCTAATCTGGATATAAAGGATAATGTGCTATTCGTTCACGATGGAAAATACATAACCTCTGCAGGCGGAGCCAAAAGCTTTGAAGCTGCTTTATATTTATGCGAAGTTCTCTATGGTAAAGAAATAACTAAATCTCTCGCAAAAGGGCTGGTAATTGATTGGGACATAGAAAATGTGCCACACCTTACTGTTCAATAATATCATATCGAGCACCTTTTAAATACTTTTCAACGACTTCATTAAATTCTAGCATAATTCTAAATAATGCCGTGTGCTCTAATGTATATAGCTCTTGTGTATTCGTGTAACCATTCTTCAAAAGCTCTTCTAGATAAAACAGGGCTGTACCGTAATCTTCCATCTTAGAACTTGTAGAAATAACTTTTAAATAAGAATCATACTCCGTAGGTGAAGTAATGGTCTTTATCATATACAACAAGTTCAAAGCTTCTAAATCCAACTCCTCATCCGCAGAGATATAATCGATGTTATCAGAAATTAATGCATTTATATAACCTCTAAGTCTTGTAGACATTTGTCGCTCAAATAAAACAGAACTTTTATCCAACTTATTCAATTCTTGCATCTGAAAATTCCACCAGCCTAAATTCGCATAATTATAAGTAATAATATCTTCCTCTAAATAGTAGCTATAATCTTCCTTTGTAAATGACTCCTTAAGAAAATAACTGTTCTGACTTCTATTTGCCTTTCTAAAACTGGGGCTTCGTTTTAATATTTTTTGAGAATCTTTTAATGTATCTAATTTCATCAATGGATAAAATACTTTTTCCATATCAGTCATTTGATATGCAGCTAACAATGGTTTTTGATTTGACAAAAAAGAATTAGCCTTTATAAAAAACTCATTAAATGATGTTTGCACCAAACTATCGTTACGATCTAAATAACCTTTTGCCATACCAGTTAACGTAAGTATTCTAAAAGCACTTGCTATAATATCTTTTTCAGGAAGATTGCGCTCGCCATCGTAAACCAATAGCTCATTAGGAAATTTCAATTTATTTAGGATTTGTTTATTAACATACATAGACCTAAAATTAAAATCGTTTCTATTAACAATACCTATAAATTGAAAAGGTTGTTTAGAGTTTAAAATTTCAACGTTACCAACAGATGCACCAATTGAAACAACACCTTTTATTTCCTTAACAAAAGTTGGCAAAATAGAAGCGAACATTGCTCCACTACCAAAACCAGCAGTATATGTACGATTTTTAGCTGTCGGTATTATTTGAAAAACAGAATTGAACATTCTATTTGCTACAAGAACATTATTAGATATCGACAGCGAATCACTAATGTTATTAGAACTTGCCAATACGTACCCTTCTTGTTCAGCTGCACTCATAAGCATAGAGACAGCTGCTTTTCCCTTTCCCTCTAAATCCATAACAAATGCTACGGGCCAAGTCTCATTTACATTAAAATTTGTAGGTAAATAAAGAGAATAAGTTTCGTTTACAGAATCATTAACAATTAAATTCTCTGTAATTGCACCTCTTAAAAGTCTAAGTTCTTGCGAAAACGCACTGGCAGAGGTTAAAATAAATAGAAGGAGTATTATTTTTTTCATCATGTATTTTTCATCAAAAATCTAGCCAAAATTACATTTCAGAATTAGTGTTTGAAAAAATAGTATTAAAGGACATTGTTGAAAATTCACAATTCCATTATAAAGCTAACCAAAAGAATCTAAATATTGCGCTATTTAATTTTATGCATGGGCGCATTAGAAATAACTTGAGAGAGAACAATATGAGTTCTAGTTTCGCCATATTGAATAAGTTGATCTATAAACCTCTCTAAATGAAACTGATCTTTTAAAACCACCTCCATAACAATGTTCTCATTACCGGTTATTCTATAACAATTTATCACCTCTTGCAACGTAAGTACAACCGCTAAAAACGGCTTTAATTTACCCATAAAAGCTCTTAAGGAAATGATTGCTTTTAGCTGATGACCAGTTAAAGCATGAGACACCGTAGCCTTATAACCAAGTATAATACCAAGATCTTCCATTTTCTTTACGCGTTCAGCTACAGCAGGAGCCGTTAGCCCTACCGTACGACCAATATTTGCAAAAGATTCCCTAGCATTATCTTGCAATTGTTTGAGGATTTTCCAATTAAGCTCGTCTATCTTTGGATTCAATAGTTTTTATGTTTAATTATTTATTATCAAAGGTAAAAATACAAATTACATTTATAATCAATAGAAAATTATCAAATAACTAACGTAATTTTATATAGCACTAACAATACCCCACACAATGGCATATCGAAGTCTTAAACATCTGCCTATTTATAGAAAAGCATTGGAACTCTGTACAATGAGTAGAGAGATTGCCTCGTATGTTTCTTTTAATAAAGATCTAATGCGCCTTTGCGAGTCAAAAAGCCTTCGAGATATAATGGCAAATTCCATATTGACAGATGCAATTTTGATACCTCAAAAAATTGCGCAAGTAGAATACTCCAATTGCAATAATGAGCGCTTAGAAACAATCTCTTATATCAATATTATTATAAGAAACATCAACTCTTACTGCATGGGGCTAGAGAAACATGGCGTCAAAGAAACTGAATATATTAATTTACTTAGAAAAGAGATTAAAAGCTTCCGAAAATCTTATAAAGCCTGGAAATCTGAACATTCATAATTAGCTAATAATCCTCTTAAATTACTTAGAGTAGTTAACATTTAAAAAATTATCGTCTATTTTTGGGGCTATAATTATTTACAATTGAAAACAACTATCCTAGTTCATTGTCCGGATCAAGCTGGTATTATAAGTACCGTAACCGGGTTCATTCACAAAAATAAAGGTAACATCGTTTATCTAGATCAGCACGTTGACAAACCGGCAAACGTATTTTTTATGCGAACCGTTGTTGAATTTGATGATAATTTTTCTGATTTAGAACACTTTAAACACTTATTTCAAGAAGAATTGGCTGCCATATATAGCATGAAATGGAGCCTTCACACTGATGATAAATTGCCTAAAATGGCGATTTTCGTATCTAAATACAATCATTGTCTTTATGACTTGCTTAGTAGGTACCGTTCTGGCGAGTTGGCAATTGAAATACCCTTTATACTAAGTAATCACAATGACTTAAGATACATTGCCGATCAATTCGATATTCCATTCTTCCACGTTCCTTTCACTAAAGAAAATAGAGCCGTAGCTGAAAAGGAACAATTGACCTTACTCAAAAAATACAATGTTGACTTCATTGTGCTAGCGAGATATATGCAAATTGTTAGCGGATCGTTGATCAATAAATTCCCAAATAAGATAATTAACATTCACCACTCCTTTTTACCGGCATTCGCAGGCGCAAAACCTTATCACGCGGCATTTAAGAGGGGTGTAAAAATAATTGGTGCAACAAGTCATTACGTAACCGAAGAACTAGATGCAGGTCCTATAATAGAGCAAGATGTAACCACAGTAACACATTCTCACTCTATTGAAGATTTTATTACCAAGGGAAGAGATTTAGAGAAAATCGTACTATCAAGAGGCGTAAAACTTCATATTGCACGTAAAACCATGGTCTACAACAATAAAACGGTAATATTCTCGTAACATAAGTAAACCCCTTATAAATTAAATTATAATGATAAAAAAAATAAGTTTAGCCATTTGCATGTTCTTAGTAATTTCATGTAATGAACTGCAACAAGTAGTAAATCAATTACCTGGTTCTACAGATTCAGTTCTAAGTAACGACGCAATTGCAAACGGACTTAAAGAAGCTCTTGATCAAGGTATTGAAAAACAGGTTAGTAAATTAACCCAAACTGACGGTTTTTATAAAAATGAATTAGTGAAAATTTTATTGCCTGAAGATTTACAGAAGGTAGATAAGACATTACGCGATATAGGGTTAGGAAATTTAGCAGATGAAGGCTTAAAAATATTAAACCGTGCAGCGGAAGATGCAGTATCTGAAGCAACACCTATATTTGTTAATGCAGTAAAAGAAATGTCATTTACAGATGCAAAGGATATTCTTTTAGGAAACAACAATGCAGCTACAACGTATTTAGAAACGAAAACTAATACTGAACTGTATGCAAAATTTAATCCGGTAATTAGCAACTCTTTCAAAAAAGTTGGTGCTGACAAAATTTGGAGTTCTATCATTACAAAATACAATGCTATACCACTAACAAATAACATTAATCCAGATTTAACTGATTATGTTACGGAAGAAGCCTTGTCTGGTGTCTATAAAATGATAGCTGTAGAAGAGGAAGATATTAGAACAAAATTATCTTCAAGAACAACAGATGTTCTTAAAAAGGTATTCGCTCTTCAAGATAAAAAGTAGTTTTTTATTAACAACTACAATATCTTAAAAAGTTATGCGTTAAAAACTAAACAGAACAGTATTAAAGCATTCATTTTCAATTTTTTGAGTTAGTTATTTTTTGAGTTAGTTAGTTAGTTAAAACCGGTGGGAGCATCGGTTTTTTTTTGCTTTAACCCGAAATTACATACAAGTAGAAATTACAAAAATTTAAACACAACCTTAGTTAATATCAATTCTGTTGTGCTAAATAATCAATTACTTTTTCATTAAAATACCTAGGTTGCTCCACATTAACTACATGACCACAATCTTCAACCACCAAGAGTTCTGAATTTTGATGAATTTTTACAATCTTACGTATACTTGGCAGAAACAAATAATCTTCCTCACCCATAATATATAAGGTTGGAATTTTTATATCTGCTGATCTAAAAAAACGCAATAAAGGATTAATCTCTGATGTAAGCTTAAACCATCGAATAAATTCTTTTTGATATAATTTTTTAGCTTCACGCACAAAAAGCAATCTAGACTCTTTATGATTTTTATTTGGCATTATAATAAATGCAAAGAACTTATACAACCACAGATATGGTATAATAGTCTTAAAAATAATACCAAGCTTCATAAGTATTTGAGAACGTAGGTTCAATTTCATAATTGCACCTCCCATAACCATACTCTCTACCCTATCTGGATAATTCTCTGCTAAATTTCTAATAAGAATAGTACCTAATGAAATCCCAACAAAATGAGATTTTTTGATACTTTCAAAATCAATTACCTCAACAATATCGTTAGTTATTACATCAAAGGTATATTTATCGTCGAAAACATTTTTTAAACTAGGTTTAGAATTCCCGTGCCCCCTTAAATCTAAAAGCAACACATTAAAATGTTTTTTAAACTCGCGTATTTGCTTGTACCAAATTGACGAGCTACCACCTGCACCATGTACAAATGTCACCCATTTAGCAGAAGAATTATGACGATACGTTATATAATGAAGCAATTTATATTCCCCTTTAAAATTCAGTTAATTCACAATGTATCAATTCTTTTTGATATACCCTTTAGGATAATTGAAATTCGCCAAAAAAGAGCTGTCTTTTAGATATTCACGTACATAAATGTTAAAAAAAAGACATATTACCTAATAATTAGATGTATGGCTCCACATGTCGACGTCCAAAACTTAAATCTGAACGTATATTTGTAAGAACATAATATTAGAATAATGAACAAGCAGTATTGCAAAGTAGGAACAGTAACACCAATGGAAGCTAACACAGATATCATCAGCTTATTGGAGTATCAATATCAAACATTTTTAGAGAAAGCTTCAAGCATGCAATCCAATGCACAATTTGGAGATTTCTTTGAGCAAAAAGCACAAAAAATTAAAAGAACATTAGAAGGTTTAGTTTAATCTCTCTAATTCTTTTACCATCGAAGCTTGCAATTTTTTTGCATTGATTCTGGCGGCATTTGCAAAATCCTCCTGATTTGATGCATATATTATTCCACGAGAAGAATTTATAAGTAGACCAACATCTTTGGTCATTCCATACTTACACACATCTTCTAAGCTTCCACCTTGCGCGCCAACACCAGGTACAAGTAAGAAGCTTTCAGGAACAATTTCTCGAATTTCTTTAAGATATTCAGCCTTAGTTGCACCAACTACGTACATCAAATTCTCTGCACCTTTATAAGTAGTAGAAACAGATAGCACTTCTTTATAAAGCTCATTTCCTTCAACTTTTTTCGTTTGAAAATCAAATGCGCCTTGGTTAGATGTTAAGGCAAGTAAAATAGTGTGCTTATCTTTAAAATGTAAAAACGGCTCAACAGAATCACGCCCCATGTAGGGCGCAATCGTTATAGAGTCAAAATTTAAATCCTCAAAAAACGCCTTTGCATATCTTGTAGAGGTATTACCTATATCTCCACGCTTAGCATCAGCAATCGTAAATATTTCAGGATATTCTTTGTTTAAGTACTTAATCGTCTTGCGCAAAGCAGACCAACCTTGAACACCATAAGCTTCATAAAAAGCTATGTTTGGTTTATAGGAAACACACAAATCATGTGTTGCATCAATAATAGCTTTGTTAAATGCATAAATTGGATCTTCCTCTTCCAACAAAAATGCTGGAATTTTCTCTAAATCGGTATCCAAACCAATACACAAAAAAGATTGTTTTTTATGAATTTGGGCAACTAATTCTTGAGTAGTCATATTTTAAAAAATCTCTGAGGCTTCCCTCAATTTCTCTGTATTCTCAACAAACCTTAATTCATCTATAATTCGCTGAATATCACCATCTATAATATTAGACAAATCATACAAGGTTAAACCAACACGGTGATCGGTAACTCTACCTTGTGGGTAGTTGTAAGTTCTAATTTTAGCAGAACGGTCACCACTACTTACTTGCGAATTTCGCTTAGCAGCATCTTCTTCCTGTTTCTTTGCCAATTCCATATCATATAATCTGGAACGCAATACTCTAAATGCTTTGTCCTTATTTTTATGCTGGGATTTTTGATCTTGACATTGTGCCACCAATCCGGTAGGAATATGCGTTAAACGCACTGCCGAATATGTTGTATTCACCGACTGACCACCAGGACCAGAGGAACAGAAAAAATCTATACGCACATCTTTAGGATCTATTTGAACATCAAACTCCTCTGCCTCAGGTAAAACCATTACTGTAGCGGCACTGGTATGTACTCTACCTTGTGTTTCTGTCTGTGGTACACGTTGCACACGGTGCACACCTGCTTCAAATTTTAAAGTACCATATACATCTGTACCCGAAACTTCGAATTGAATTTCTTTATATCCACCATTAGTACCTTCACTAAGGTCGATTACATTTGTTTTCCACCCTCTAGACTCACAATATTTAGTATACATTCTAAAAAGATCACCCGCAAATATACTGGCTTCATCACCACCCGTTCCTCCTCTAATTTCAACAACTACATCTTTTGAATCTTCCGGATCCTTAGGAATCAACATGAGCTTAATGTCTTCTTCAAGTTTTGGAATGCCACTTTTAGCTTCTTCCATTTGCATTTTTGCCATATCCAGCATTTCAGCATCACTACCGTCAGCAATAATCTCTTCAGCCTCAGTAATATTATTGGTTAGCTCAAGATATTCCTCTCGCTTCTCCATTAAATCTTTAAGATCCTTATACTCTTTTGTGAGTTTCACATATCTTTCTTGATCGGTAATAATATCCGGTTGAATTATAAGGTCTGAAACCTCATCAAAACGTTGTTTTACGATGTTTAACTTGTCTATCATATGCTTACTTCACTTGTATGGCAAATTTACAATAAATTTACAGACACACTAAAGCGATTATTAGGGTAAGAATTAAAATTATGTTTGAAAGGTAATACTTGAAATTTTGAATCTAATTAAGTAAAACTCCGTTGCTTTTATGCATTTTATTAGCGCTATCTACAATAATCACCTCAGTATCTCCAAGTTGATTAATTAGCGCCATACCACGGTCCAACCCCATTACAAAAATAGCGGTTGCCAAAGCGTCCGATAATTCTGCACTTTTTGCAAAAACGGATACACTATTAATTCCCGTTGCCGGATAACCTGTTTTAGGATTCAGGATATGAGTGTATTTTTCATTACCTGATATAATAAAATTACCATCACCACCTGTAGTTGCAACCGAGGATTCTAAAATTGGTATCCAAGAAGATATACCACCTTTTAAATCTGGATTCACCACACCTATAAGCCACTTATCTCCCGTTACTTTTGTACCCCAAGTAGTTATGTCGCCATCTATATTAATGATACCTGCTTTTACTTCATTAGAAACTAGTAAGGCTTTCGCCTTATCAGCTGCGAAACCTTTGCCTATACCTCCAAAAGAAATACGCATTCCTTTTTTACTCAAATAAACAGATTGATCTTTACTATTTAAAATAATGTTTTTATATCCTATTTTGGGCTTGAGAACTTCAATATCGTTTTTTTTAGGCATAACCTCCATAGAACCGTCTAGTATCCATATATCGTTTAGAGCGGTAAAAGTGATATCAAAAGCACCATTTGTTATTTCTGATATTTGTATAGATCGTTCAATTAATTTGAATAGCTCCCAACTTACGGGCACAGGTTTAATTCCTGCATTTCTATTAATTAAACTGGTTTCAGAATTTTCATCCCAAGATGATATTAACTTCTCAATTCTCTGAACCTCTGCCAGTGCCTCTTGTATATAAATAAACCCTAATTCTTCATCTTCAGAAATTACGGTGATATCAAAGCCACCACCCATTACCTCGTACGATTTTTTGATAGTCACGTATTTCTCATCTTGACCGTACGAATAGCAGGTCAATAGACAGAAGATTAAGGCACAAATTTTTCTCACTTATTTTCTCTAATTGAAGATAGACATTGACATAAAGAATAATAAGTTAGGTTGGTGGTAATGTGGTTTAATTAAAATTTAATAGCTACTCGTAGACTCTTAACATCGAGCCTTCTAATGTTGTGTTGTATATTTTTAAAGCTTTTGAGGTACTATTCGGAATTTCATTTAAAGGAGTACCGGCTTGTGAAAATTTTGAACCGTGCACATCACAATAGAAAAAACCTCCATCTTGATTTATAAATCTAACCTGGTCGTATTGTTCGTGGCTACAAATTTGTGTTGCAGCAACAAACTCACCCTCTAAATTCTTAACGACAACTACAAGATTTTTAAGAATGAAGCCTCCATTGTTAGCTAATTTCGCTGCTTCTGAAGATTCTAAATCGATAGTGAAATCTACATCAGTTGGCGGTGTAACAATATCGCCTTCAACTGTACTGTCTTTTGAACAACTTCCTAGACAAGGAAACGTAATTGCAAAGGCAGCACCTGCTCCTAACGTTCGTAAAAATTCTTTTCTTTCCATAGCAAGATAGGTTTATACAAAAAGAACGATTTAATTACTCTAATCGTATGTCTTAATACACAAAGGTTCCGTACTTACTTGAAATTGTTAGTTTTTTTGAATCTGATGCCTCTACCCTACCAATAATTTGGGCATTTACACCAAAACTTTTAGAAATATCAATAATATCATTTGCTATTTCTTCAGGTAGGTAAAATTCTAATCTATGCCCACAATTAAAAACCTTATACATCTCTTTCCAATCTGTACCAGACTGTTCCTGAATGAGTTTGAATAATGGCGGCACATCAAATAAATCATCTTTTACTACATGTAATTCATCTATAAAATGAAGAATTTTAGTTTGCGCCCCACCACTACAGTGTATCATTCCATGAATTTCATTAGAATTATATTTTGAAAGTATTTTTTTAACAATCGGTGCATATGTTCTTGTTGGTGAAAGCACCAATTTACCTGCATCGATTGGTGAATTTTCAACCTTATCGGTTAATTTCACATTACCAGAATACACTAGATCTTTAGGCACTTCAGCATCGAAACTTTCAGGAAATTTCTCAGCTAAATAATTCGAGAAAACATCATGTCTCGCAGAAGTAAGTCCATTACTTCCCATACCGCCATTATATTCCTTTTCATAATTAGCTTGACCAAAAGACTCTAGGCCAACAATTACGTCTCCAGCTTTTATATTAGCATTATCTATAACGTCACTCCTTTTTAAACGAGCCGTAACGGTAGAATCTACAATTATAGTTCTAACTAAATCCCCAACATCTGCAGTTTCGCCACCCGTTGAGTGTATGGTAATACCAAACTCACCTAAATCGTTGATCAGTTCTTCTGTACCATTGATAATTGCCGAAAGTACTTCTCCAGGAATTTTATTTTTATTTCTTCCAATTGTAGAAGAAAGCATAATATTATTGGTCGCACCAACACAGATTAAATCATCAATATTCATAATCAATGCATCTTGCGCAATACCTTTCCAAACCGATATATCTCCGGTTTCTTTCCAATACATGTACGCCAAAGAAGATTTGGTTCCAGCCCCATCTGCATGCATTACCAAACAATAGTCCTCATCTCCCGTCAAATAATCAGGAACTATTTTACAAAATGCCTTTGGGAAAAGACCTTTATCAATATTCTTTATAGCATTGTGTACATCTTCCTTTGAGGCAGACACTCCGCGTTGCTGATATCTTTCACTGCTTGATCTGGACATAATTAAAAATTTGTGGCAAAAATAAGGGAATCATTAAAACTGCAACCTTAGAACAGCTTAATATTCCCTCATTTTTTCAATTACTTATTAAGACTTACTCAATAAATAGCAATTCTCTATATTTTGTTAACGGCCATAGGTTGTTATCCATTAGCTTCTCTAACTTATCGCTATGCAATCTAATATCAGAAAAATATGGTTTTACATTATAACAATAAGCCTCGGCTTTCTTTTTAGTGTCTTTTAACGCATTTGCTTTTTTACGGGCATCTGCCATTGCGTCTACCATTTTTTTGATACCTACCACATGTTCTGCAATTTCCTCTATCATGGTCAATTGCCCTTCTGAGAATTTTTTATGTGCCGCTCCATATATTTCCTTTAAACCAGATACATTCTTTATCAACTTGTTTTGATACTCTAAAGCTGATGGCATAATATATCCATATACCAGTTCATTATAAACCCTACCCTCAATTTGTACGTGTAAAATATAATTCTCTAAATCTACTTCTTGACGAGCGCTTACCTCAACCTTACTCATAACGTTCATTGACTCAAACAGTGCTATACTATCTTTAGATGTCAATACTTCAAGAGCTTCTGGGGTATTTCGGTTATTACTAAGTTTTCTTCTCTTAGCCTCATTTTCCCATTCTGCACTATATCCATCACCATCAAAACGAATACGCTTAGATGTTTTTATATACTCACGAAGTACATTAAAAACAGCCTCATCCTTTTTCAAGCTTTTCTTATCAACTAATAAATCTACCTCCTTTTTAAAATCTCGTAGTTGTTTGGCTACGATGGTATTTAAAATAGTCATTGGCTTGGCGCAATTTGTTTTTGCACCAACGCCACGCATTTCAAATTTATTTCCGGTAAATGCAAAAGGTGATGTTCTGTTACGGTCGGTGTTATCCATTAAAATTTCTGGAATCTTACCAACCACATTAAGTTTTAATTCTGTTTTTTCCTCAGGAGATAATTTCCCTTTAGAAACACCTTCCAATTCATCTAAAACATTACTTAATTGCGAACCTACAAATATGGAAAATATTGCTGGCGGAGCTTCATTCGCCCCTAAACGATAATCGTTACCTGCCGATGCAATTGAAGAACGCAAAAGCTCTTCATAAGTATCTACGGCTTTAATTGTATTTATAAAAAAGGTTAGAAATTGTAAGTTCTTCATTGGTGTAGAACCAGGGCTAAGAAGATTTACACCGGTATCTGTTGCCAATGACCAGTTGTTATGTTTACCAGAACCATTTATACCTGCAAATGGTTTTTCGTGAAACAAAACTTTAAAATGATGTTTGTCTGCAATTTTATCCATCACATCCATTAAAAGAAGGTTATGGTCTATTGCTAAGTTTGCCTCCTCAAAAACCGGTGCAAGCTCAAATTGATTAGGAGCCACCTCATTATGTCTAGTTTTAACAGGAATTCCCAACTTGGTACACTCTTTTTCCAAGTCGCTCATAAAACTAAGAACACGACTAGGAATTACTCCAAAATAATGATCATCTAACTGTTGACCTTTTGCAGGTGTTTCACCAACCAAGGTTCGCCCAGTCATCATAATATCTGGTCTAGAATGCGCAAGAGCTTTGTCAATCAGAAAATATTCTTGTTCCCATCCTAAGGTTGCATTTACTTTCGACACATTTTTGTCAAAATACTTTGCAACAGCAGTAGCTGCATCATCAACAGCACTTAACGCCCTTAATAATGGAGCCTTATTATCTAAAGCTTCTCCTGTATAAGAAACAAAAATAGTAGGAATACACAGGGTAGTTCCATAAATAAATGCCGGTGAAGAAGGATCCCATGCGGTATATCCTCTTGCTTCAAACGTGTTTCTAATTCCACCACTTGGAAAACTAGAAGCATCTGGTTCTTGTTGAACTAATTGTCCGCCTCCAAACTTCTCTAAAGCTGTACCATCTGGTAACAAATCAAAAAATGCGTCATGCTTTTCTGCCGTAGAACCTGTTAACGGTTGAAACCAATGTGTGTAATGCGTAGCACCCATAGATATGGCCCATCCTTTAATAGCCTCGGCTACTTGATCAGCAATTTTTCGGTCAATTTTAGAGCCAGAAACCATTGCCCCCTTTAAACTCTCTAATGCATCTTTAGTAAGATATTGCAACATCTTACTTTCATTAAACACATTGATACCGAACAACTCAGACCGCCTTCCTTTTTCTTCTATGGCAATACTAGTTCTCTTCTGACTTTCGGCAATTGCAGCAAATCTTGATGACATCATAATATAAATACATTGTTAATTTGACAAAATTACGTTCTATAAATAGATATATGACAAAATACCCAACAAAAAATAGGGGTAGATAACAAAATATTTAATTTTTACAGATTAACCCCCTCTAAAATTGATACAGATTGATAAAAAACATATTTTTGTTTGTCTTTTATTAAAAAATAACGAACATATTATGGCCAAAATTAAATTAGAATACATCTGGTTAGATGGGTACTTTCCAACACAAAACATGCGAAGCAAAACGAAAGTTGAAGAGCATGAAGATTTTAAAGGAACTATTGAAGAGTTAGGTAATTGGTCTTTTGACGGATCTTCTACTAGACAAGCTTCAGGTGGAGCTTCTGATTGTTTATTAGTGCCTGTAGCAATTTACCCAGACCCAGACAGAATCAACGGTTATTTAGTAATGACTGAAGTAATGAATGCAGATGGAACATCTCACGTTTCTAATGGAAGAGCAACAATCGATGACGAGGATGATGATTTCTGGTTTGGTTTTGAGCAAGAGTATTTTATAATGGATACCAAAACTCAAATGCCATTAGGTTTCCCTATTGGAGGGTATCCTGCACCACAAGGTATGTACTACTGTTCAGTTGGTGGTTTACATACTCACGGTAGAGATTTAGTTGAAGAACATGCTGATTTATGTATTGATGCAGGTTTAAACTTTGAGGGAATTAACCAAGAAGTTGCTTCTGGACAATGGGAGTTTCAATTGTTTGCAAAAGGCGCTAAAAAAGCAGGTGATGAAATCTGGATAGCGAGATACCTTCTTGACAGATTAACAGAAAAATACGGATACTATATTGAGTATCACCCAAAGCCGTTAGGAAAAGATATGGATTGGAATGGATCAGGTATGCATGCTAACTTCTCAAACACCGCTCTAAGAACTAGTGGTAGCAAAGATGTTTATGCAGCAATCTGTGAGTCTTTTAGACCATTGGTTAAAGAACATATTGCCGTTTACGGTGAGTTTAACGACCAACGTTTAACTGGTTTACACGAAACTGCTTCAATTAATGATTTCTCTTGGGGTGTTTCTGATAGAGGTGCATCTATTCGTATTCCAATAATTGCTGTTGAAAAAGGATATAAAGGTTGGTTAGAAGACAGAAGACCAGCTTCTAATGGTGATCCATACAAGATTGCTGCGAGAATCATCAAAACTGTAAAAACAGCTAAGATATAATACCAAATTAATTGTCGATTATACTAAAAACGCCTTGAACAAGTTCAAGGCGTTTTTTATTGGTCTACAGTGCTCCTTAATGGGGTATTCATCCAGTAGTTATCAAAATTATTTGGCTTGCTATTAGGTTGATTATCAAAGATTGGTCTCTTTTTATCCATCAATAAGCTGTTATCAATATAACGAGGCTTAGAATTATTTTCTTGAACAAAATACTCCCTATATTGATTATAATATTTAGTAGTCCACATACCTACTTCATTCCCATCGTCATCTCTTAATTCTGATAGATTAAACTCAACCAAATCACTCATGAATTGCTCCTTCTCTACATCGAACTCCTCAAAAAACTTTTTAAATTTAGCGTTACTCAAATTAGGGTAAAGAACCAATTGATTCCCTATAACCACAGCACGATCAATTTTAATTGATTGACCTTTGAAAAGAATACCTTTTTTCCACAAATTATTAATGATCAAGCCATTAATATCTTTATTGAAATTCAGAACAAAATTATCATGATTAAATTCAATTTTTTTCTTTTCCAGTCTTTCTGCAGTAAAATTAAAATCAATAAATTCTACATTGATTTTTGGAGGTACAAGAACTTTAAAATTATTATTTAAAGAGATAAAATTTAAAAACATTTTATCCCCATTCTTACGATACTCGGTCACAACATCAAAAATTAAGGTTTTTCTCACTCCATTCTTATCAGAAACATTTAAAGAGTTTTTTCCTTTGGTATGGTACAAAGCATATTTTAATCTATTAATAGAAAAATTACTTTTATTTATGTATAATTTACCTACTGCTAAATAGTTGTATTTTTTCTTAGTGAATTCAATCGTGTACACATAATCATCATTTAAAAAGGTATCATTGGTACGTTTAAAAGAGTGTTCATTTAACAAATCAGTGTCTAATTTGTAGACAAAAGAATAAGAGCTCATTTCATGGTTTCTAATAGCATTATGTACGCTTAAAATAACAAATTCATTTCCTCCATAACCATCCAAAAATGCTCTGTCAATTACTTTTCCACCTTCTTTTAAATCATAGTCATAAGGTTTTAATGCGAAAGTATCTCGTCTAAAATCTATGTTTTCTATGTAGTCATAAATAAGAACTTTTGAAGTTGTCGAATCTACCGCATTAAACCCTTGATCAACTACTTCAATAATAGCTTCATTAAGATTTATAATTTCGTCATGATCCATTTGGTAATCTCGATAATAGCCTATTTGCGAATATGGTTCAATAGGATAATTGGAAGTAATTAACGAAATAGCTTTTGAAACTATTTCTTTTGGAGATAATTCTTTTTTTAGCCTTTTAGGCGCAATTACATCAACTTCTGTTAATTGCAATGTTGATGGACGTAATTTAACAACAACATTAGTATCCTTTATAAATTCAGTGATAGAAAGCTCTTCTTTCTCGTACCCCATTGAAGAAAATACCAATATATCTCCTAATTCTTTATAATTCGACGGAATTCTAAAACCTCCATCAAAATTAGAAATAACACCGGTCTGTCTATCTTTCAAATGGATGTTTGCAAAAACTATGGCTTCTCCATTACTAGCATCAAGAACATAGCCATATAAATATTCTCCACTTTGTGCAGATAAACCTTGTATGACTACAAGTAATAAAACCGTTAGATAAAGTACCTTTTTTTTAAATCGATTTACATTCATTAAGAAATAGTTACATAGACGAAAGTCAAGTAAATTCCTACAAGAATTATGCCATCTCTCCAACCCAAACGCAATCCCTTAGGTATAAATACTAAAGGAAGAATAAGGAAAGAGATACCTAGCATCCAAAAGATATCGTTCGTCAAAAGACCTTGATCCATAACTTGAATAGGAGTAATTATAGAAGTAATCCCTAAAACTGCCAATAAATTAAAAATATTAGAACCTATTAAGTTCCCTAATGATATCGCTTTTTCTTTCTTAATCACCGCAATAATAGATGCCGCCAATTCGGGTATACTTGTACCAACAGAAACTATAGTAATTGCTATTACACGCTCACTAACTCCAAATACGGTTGCCATACCAACAGCTCCATTAATCAATAATTCAGCCCCCCCCCATAGAGCACCTCCTCCCAAACCTAAAAATAAAGCCGTCTTATAGGTCGGCATCATAACATCAGGTTCATCTTCTTCATCTATAACTGCCGGTTTTTGAAAACGGAGTAAATACACTAAAAATAGAAACAGAAATACTACCATTACAATACCTTCATATTGCTCCAATACTCCATCAAAATAAATAAAGAAGAAAAAGAGTAAAGAGGCAAGCATCATTACAGGCCAGTCTGTCGTATAAAAGCTTTTACTAACATCAATTGGACTTAACAAAATTGTAATTGCAAGTACCAAGCCTAAATTGGCAATATTGGACCCTACTACATTCCCAAGCGCCAAATCTGGAAAACCATCCAAAGCAGCATTTATACTTACAATAAGTTCTGGCGCAGATGTAGCAAAAGAAACCACTGTCATACCTATTACAATTTTAGGAATCTTTAATTTCAACGATAAATCAACCGCAGCTTTTAACAGCCAATTTCCACCGGCTATCAATAAAACAAGCCCACTAAGAATAAATAAAAAGTTCAGCATTAATTGAGTTTGTACAAATATAAATAGAAGAAATCTCTTAGCATATGACAATTGATACGATATGAAAACTATATTTATCGTTAAATAACTATTTTTATAGTTTTAAAACTATAAAAATAGTTTACATTAGCCGTAGAATTATTTTATGATGGAAAAACTTACTAATAAAGAAGAGGAAATAATGAAAATTCTATGGCAGCTAAAAAAAGCTTTTGTCAAGGAAATAATGGAAGAAGTCACAGAAAATAAACCACATTACAATACCTTATCTACTATTGTTAGAAATTTAGAGGAGAAGAAATTTGTAGGTTTTACTGCATATGGTAAAACACATCAATATTACCCGATAGTTAAAAAAGAAGATTACTATAAGGCATATGTAAACGAGGACATGGTAGGATATTTTGATAATTCTTATAAAAACTTAGTATCCTTTTTTGCCAAGGAGGAAAAAATTTCGGTGAAAGAATTAAAAGAAATTATCAATTTAATTGAAAACGGGAAATAGATGGAAACATTCTGTTATTACTTATTAAAATCGAGTTTCATTTTGCTGCTATTCTTTGTATGCTATCAACTTTTACTTAGAAAAGAAACGCTTTTTAAATTCAATAGATTCTTTCTACTTGTGGGAATACTTATTTCATTGATATTACCATGTATTTATATCACAAATTTTGTAGACATTTCTTTATTAAACTGGGAAAATACAACTAATGTAGCTATAACTAATACCAACAAATCCCTTATAAACTGGATAACGCCCTTTACAATCCTCATCATTATATACGCTTCTGGTCTTTGTATATTTTTATATAAATTCATTCTTCAGACATTACAATTAAACAAATTTATCCAACATGGAACCACCAAAAATGTAAAAAAAGCTAATCATATAACTACAACAGAGCAATTAGCACCATTTTCATTTTTCAATTATATTATTTATAACCCCAATATTCATACAAAACAAGAACTAAAAACAATTTTAGCTCATGAAGAGGTACATGTAAAACAAAAGCACTCTATTGATATTATACTAATAGAATTGTTCTTAACACTGCAATGGTTTAACCCAATAGCCTGGTTTTATAGGAAAGCAATAAAACAAAATTTAGAATTTCTTGCCGATAATGATAACTCCCAAATATTACAAAATAAAAAAGCTTATCAATATACACTTTTACAACAAGTAGTAAGTAATCATCAATTATCTATCATTAATCCATTTTTTAATTCATTAATCAAAAAACGAATCGTTATGATCAATCAACAAAAATCTAAAAAAGTAAGTGCGTTTAAAAGCTTAATTATTTTACCTCTATTAGCGCTATTCTTAGTCAGTTTTAATATCGAAGACGTTTATGTATCCGACTACACAAATGAGTCGAAAAATTCAAAAAACCTTATAAAGGCTCTTATAGACAAAGACACAGAGGATAGTGAGCTATTAAAAATTAAAGCAGACTTAGCTAAGGAAAATTTTGACTTCTCATTTACGGTAGTAAGAAATGAAAACCGAGAAATCAAAAACCTATCTATACACATAAGTGGTGGCAATAAAACAAAAGGTGAGGTAAGTAGCCGTTTTAACTCCGTATCTGACAATGATACTATTGATCCAACATATATTTTAGTTGATACCGATACGAACCGTATTATTATCAAAAATACCGATGCCGACATTATAGTTTCTAATTATAAAAATGATAAAAACAAACAAGTCTTAATTAACACGTCTACTTCTAGTGATTATGATATTAAAATTTCTGAAGAAGAAGAAAATGGATATAAGTTTTCTAAAAATAGTACCAGCATAGAACCTATATATTATATTGATGGTGTAAAGAGTAATTCTGAAACCGTTCATAATTTAGACACGAATGCCATAGATTCTATGAATGTATTAAAAGGTGAAAGTGCAAAAATGAAGTACGGCGAGGAAGCTAAATTTGGAGTCGTTGAAATCATAACAAAAAAGTAAATGTAAAGTACATTTTTAAACTAGCCCGATGTAATAAATTCATTGGGCTTTTTTATGATGAATAATGAAACACCCAATTTTCATCTATTTCAGTTGATTTTGAGTCTACACTTTTTAAAAACACTTAAAAAGTACTCTACAATTATTATGAATTATTATTATAATTCAAATTTTGATTATTAAACGAAATAATATTGTAGAGATTCAATTATAAATTAAAATACATATCGTAATTACAGTTACACATTAGCAATCACTTATATTCTTTTAACAAAAATCATTTGTTAAAAGAATATCACAATTATACCTTTCATAAACAGGCAAGAAAAAAATTGCTAACCAACTAAACCACAACTATGATAGCCTTAATAAAACTCTTGATTTACATGCTCGTTAGTATAATCATTACCCTTATAGGATTAAATTATTTTTTGATGTGAGTATAAAATGCAGAAATACCGCGAATTGATCAATCGCTTTGTTATTTATGTATTTTTACCAAAAATTCATCTTGAAAAAATCACTCTTCAAACTACTAGCAAAACTTAATAAGGCAATCTTGCCTTCTTTTAGCAAGCAACGTTTAGATTTAGCAAAAGCAAGTAAATTACAAATGGCACTTATAGGTTGGCGTTATTTTATTACCACCAAAGCACTAGATTAATACTTCAATAAAGATTTTACAGGGTAATCTTTAATTTTAGAAACCCCGTTAAGGAAAGTTAGCTCTATTAAAAAGTTGCACTGCACTATCTCACCGCCTAAACTTTCAATCAACTTACAAGCAGCATTAGCTGTACCTCCAGTCGCCAAAACATCATCATGCACTAGAACCTTATCTCCTTTTTTTATTGCATCAATATGTATCTCTAGGGTATCTGTACCATATTCCAAGTCATAGGCTTCGCTTAAAGTTTCTGATGGCAACTTACCTGGCTTACGAATTGGCACAAAACCAGCGTTAAGTTTTTGTGCTAATAAAGGTCCAAAAATGAATCCTCTACTTTCCATACCCACAACTTTATCTATTTTTTGCCCTTCTAATAACTCAAACAATGCATTTGTAGTTTCCTTTAACGCATTTGGGTTTTGAAGTAACAACGTTATATCTTTGAAAATCACTCCCTCTTTAGGGAAATTGGGCACATCTCTAATAAAACTTTTAAAATCCATTTAATATTATGTCCTTAATTTTGTGGTAAATGTAAAAAGAAATATATTTGCACCCCGTTAAGGGAAACAAATAATGGCCTCGTGGCGCAACTGAATAGCGCACTTGATTACGGCTCAAGAGGTTACTGGTTTGAATCCAGTCGAGGTCACTAATAACAAAGCCCTGCAAATTTTATGATTTGCAGGGCTTTTTGGTTTTAAACATATCATATGAATTGAATTAATTTGATATGGCAACAAATTAACAACTGAAATTTCAATCGACAACATTTGTTTTCGATTGAATAAAGCTGATAACATTTTAAAAGTATAGTTGATTTGACTTTCGTCTTTAATGATTGTTTAATTAAAAAACGACAATTATGCGTACTTCAAACACTTTTTTAATTCTTTTTTGGATTAATTCTTCACGGATAAAAAATAATTTATCAATAGTAAATGGCAGAATTACAGTAAACGGCAAAAGTGCTACAATAAGTCTTAAGGCTAAAGCAGACATTCGCTTTTGGAATAATGATAAACAACGAGCGAAATGTAATAGGGAGGCTTCGAGAAGACTAAACCTCTATCTTGGCCAGGTATTTTCACAACTTGTGCAATGCTATCAAGAATTGAGATTTAAAAAACAATTGATAAAACCCAAATTACAGATAACTTATTTATAAGGAGTTTTATTTTTTTATAATTTTGAAAATTAATTTTTGTATTCTATATGAGAATGATTCATTATAAATTTTTCTATCCAGTTATCCAATATAGATGTCTCAAATTATAGGTTTACCCACTTATACTTTAAATATAATTATCGTACTCAATGTACTACCATCTCTAAAGTATATATAAAATCCATAGCAGTAATAAAAAGTGTTTCTTGATTTAACCCACCAAAAGTGACATTGGCTGTCCAGTTCTCAGGAACAGCAACATGCTCTATTTGTTCAACTTTTATGTTAAAAATAATTAAGCCGTCTCCGGATAAGTAAACATTACCTCAACCCAAAAATATGATATGGAGTAATATTAAAAGGTACAACACTAAAAATATAAGTTTATTTAGGGTCATCTTATATGAGCTCAATAGACTGAACAATTAATTATCTAAATCCTTATTAATTGTTCTATAAACATTTAACCACTTATCATTAAGTGCAATTTCCTTATCGATTAAAACTAATAAATAACTTTCTAAATCTTCTATCTCATTGTTTTTTAATAATGATTCAATCCATGCTTTCTGTTTATCCGACATTAAATTTGTGAGGTTTCTATTCATAATGTTTATTTTACTGTTCTAAACGCATTATACATTGCCGAACGAATGACATTACCATGATCATTGTCTTTGATAATATCATAAGTAAGGACCAATGATTTTTCTGGATGTAACTTGTTCGTCAATCTTAGTTGTGCCATAAGTTTAGCAATGGCCTTTAGAGAAAGGGGGTCCCGATTCCAAACTGCCATGTAAATTTTAGTTTTTGGTAATATATTAGTCGTGTTAGCAGTAACTAAAAAAGCATTGTCCCACCAGAGACTTGGACTTATTAGAATATAATTATCGAATAGTTCAGGTTCTGTAAGCAAAATCTCGGTAGCTAATAACCCTCCAAAAGCTTGACCGATAATTGTCCTTTTCCCATTGGTTTTATATTTGTCAGCTATTAGTGGCATGAGTTCCTTGGCTATAAAATCGATAAATTTACCCGACTTTCCTGAAGTCGGAAAATGATTGATATCATCTTGATTCCTGCTCGGATAGGTATAGTCCTTTTTTCTATCCACATTGACCACTCCCACAATAATTGATTCGGGCATTGTTTTGAATGTGATGCCACTAAATTGCGCCAACCCCGAGATATAAGTAAAACCATCGTCGATTGAACCGTCTAAAAGATAGATAACTGGATATGTTTTGGTATCATACTTATCATATCCTAAAGGCAAGTAAATATTCAATGTCCGAGTTTCATTAAGTTCTTCAGAATAAAATTCTAAAGTTTCACCCATGGTAATTGATGTTTTAGTTATTGGCTCTTGAGATAATCCTAAAAAGCCAAGGAAAATTACAGCTATAAAAAGTATACAATTTTTCATTTTATAATTCTTTTGGATTATTGTTTTTAGATCACATCGAACTCTTTTTCTAATTGTAAGTAACCAAACCCTGCAGCGATCAGATACTAACTTTGAATAAAAAGGATGTTCGATTTACAATCTATTTTATTTACCAAAACTAATCAGTAATCAAATACCATAACAGATTCAGTTTTTGTATATTTGACCAGTACAGATTTAATTTAAACAATATGAAAAATGCAAACAGCACTTTTCTGTATATGAAAATTGCGAATAATATCGAACGTCAAATTATTGATGGGGTTCTTAAATTAGGAGATAAGCTTCCATCAATAAGGGTATTGCATAAAGAATATGGTGTAAGTGTTAGTACCGTTCAAGAAGCTTATTATTATTTAGAATCTAAAAGTTTAATCTCATCTAGACCAAAATCTGGGTATTTCGTTATACACGATAAAAATTGCATTTTTAGAAGCCCTAAAACAACCAATCCGCCACAAGAAAAAGTTTCGAAAGACGCCTGTGATTTTTTTTCCAATTTTTATCAAAATAGCCGTCCTCAAGGGGTAGCCAACTTTGCTTGGGCACTACCGGCACCAGAACTCTTACCTGTTGCAAAACTCAAAAAATCTCTTCATGAAACGATAAGGGTAGCTGCGGATGGAGGCACGAACTATGACACTATTGAAGGAAGTGTTGATTTAAGACGCCAAATAGCACAAAGAACATTGTTATGGGGAGGAAACTTATCCGAAAAAGATTTAGTTATCACTTCAGGATGTATAAATGCGCTGTCTTTGGCATTTATGGCTACCACGGAGCCAGGAGACACTATAGTTGTAGAAAGCCCCGTATATTTTGGGGTTTTACAATTAGCGAACCAACTTGGTCTGAACATAATAGAATTACCTACATGCCCTATTGATGGTATGGATATAGATGCTTTGCGTACTACTTTAGAATACAAAAAAGTAAATGCAATTCTTGTCGTCGCAAATTTTAATAACCCAATCGGGAGTATCATGCCCGATAAAAACAAAAAAGAATTAGTGAAGCTATCCAAACAACATCAAGTTCCTCTGATTGAAGATGATATTTATGGTGACCTTTACTTTGGTAAAAATCGGCCGAGTACCTGTAAGTACTATGATGATAGTGGTTTGGTCATTTGGTGTAGCTCTTTTTCTAAAACACTTGCCCCTGGTTATAGAATTGGCTGGGTTGCTCCGGGCCGGTATTTGGATAAAATACTAAAACTTAAACGCTATCATTCCATAGCAACGAATTCAATTTTTCAGAATGCCATTCATAATTTTTTGGTAAACGGAAGATATGACCACCATCTCCGTAAGCTTAGAACAACCTTCTGCTCAAATAGCCATAAAATTTTAAGAGGAATTAAGAAGTATTTTCCTGAAGACACTTTAGTAAGTAATCCGAAGGGAGGGTTTCTAATTTGGATTGAACTTAATGTAAAAGTTGACACCCAAAAATTGCATGAAAGGGCCAACAAATATGATATCGATTTTTGTCCTGGTAGGATGTTCACCTTACAAAACCAGTATAATAATTGCTTGAGGCTCAGTTTTGGTATGGTATGGGATGAAAAAGTGGAGCGTGCACTTCAAAAATTAGGAGAGCTGGCCAATGAAATGATTAATGAAGCTGAAGAAATCCAAGTCCTAAGCCATTAAAATGTAATTTAAAGGAACATTAAACTAAAAGAAACTAATTAAGAATCTACACTTAATTTATAGGGAATAGGGGTTAGTGACTAGAAGTACCATGGAGACTTTTAATTTAAGGAATAGATTTTATGTTAGAAAAAAGATGGAACTTATCTCAACCGGGGAATAAAACAAACTGAAAATCTTGATATAGCCCATACAATACGGAAGAGTCAGGTTGAAAACATAGCCAGAATCTACAAAACATTAATCTCTCAAGGAAAAACCAATGTAATTATAGCAGGTGCCTTTAACTCCCCTTCCTATTGCGATTCTTCAACTCTTTTATTTCAAAATACCGATGTCAAAGACATTACTAAACATTTCTCTTTTGAAATTACAACTGACGAGGGGACGATGCAACTTACTTTCATTTAGGTGCGTATAGAATGGGTGTAAACATTAAGCAAAAGGACTATTTGTAATTTCCCCCAACTCTTTTTGATAGGATGCATATTAGTGAAGGCTTGGGAGTAGGTCTAAATACCTTGTGAAATATTAAATTATAGGAGGTGGAACAAATTGAAATACAATTTTCCTGTGAAGCGAACGTGATGTTAAAAATTTATATTGGGAACGTAGTGTTCCTGCCGATTTCGGCTGGAGAAGCGAAGTGGAAATCTAAAGTTTTAGCATCTTGTTCAAGACCTATGATAGTGAAGCTCTTTTTCCGAAATGAAGCTTTTCGAGAAATGCAGGGGAATGTGCTGAACGAGATATGAAAAGTGATTATTCTCGTTTCGTAGGATGTTTAGCGGAATTAAATATAAAGAGGTAGATTGGGAATGAAGCTTCCCACCTTTTTTTGGAAGGAGTAGAGAAATGGAAATCGGAAGCTTTGAAATTGTGTCACAGACGTTATTTTATTGAACCACCTTTTCCGGAACGAAGCTTTAAGTTAAATGTAGGGGAATGTGTTGATTTCGAGGTGAAAAAAATCACAAATTTACATTATAGCATATAGTGTAAATTTGAAAAGCCTTTCCGAAATAATCTTAATTTGATTAGTTGAAATTATAATATTACAAATAAGAACTTTATCTAAAAACTAAATAAAATCCTACAAGGACCGCTGGATTTGCATTTCGGCCAAAGGAGACTACAACTGATTGACGAAGTTAATTCCTAACGAAGTCTGGAATAACAAAGCCTTAATTGATTTTCAAGACTATAGCATTTAACATGACCTACTACCAAAAAGTATCTAATGCCATTTTGAACCAGTACATCAGCTATTTTTATAGGTTAGACAAAGATAACTTTCACATAATGAAAACGACCGATTTTTACAAATTTATTTCACTCAACGTAACTAGCTTTGTAGTATTAATAACCAAATTAACCAATAGTAATGACCAAAGAAATTGCTGTTTGGAAGAACAAGTGTCAAATATTAGATATTAACAATCATTAAATACAATTATAATTTAGAAAAAATGAAACTTGAAAATCAATTACAAAATACAATTAAGTAAGGTATTATTATGGATTTAGCTTTTTGTTTTTATACTGTTTACATGTGGTTGACAACGTCAGACATTACTTATTTGAACGTCGGGCAATATTTAGTCATGGCAATTATAATCTTACCCATTATAATAATAATCTAGGCGGAATCAGAAAATAAAAAACAAAAACTAAATCTTTTTAAAAAATTTTTATTGCCATTTTTATCGGTTTCATTTCATTTATTACATTTTACCCATTCTTATATATTTATCATCATTTCATAAATCTAGATTAGTTTAATTCTGTATTAACTTTAAAAAAATCAGGGCTTAATGCATCCAAAACTGAGATTAACATAATCTTGGAATAATTGAAAAAAATAAAGGTCATGGTGAAAACAAATAACTACAATAATATGCATGATTAAAAACTAAACAACGCGACTGCTAATTGTCGAGCAATTGGTAATTACTAATTGAATAAAAAAATGAGTTCAAAAACTGCAATTAAAACTATGCTTTATCTACTGGTAGCGGTAATACTTTTTCACTTAAGTATTTTAACGAAAATTGTACCTTATGAAATCACTTGGGGAGGAAGGCTAAAAAATGATTTGGAGATGTTTTTTTTTGAAACTATTTCTGTAATTATCAATCTATTTTTAATTTCGATTCTAATGATAAAAGGAAGGTATTTAAGAGAGTATATATCGATGAAAATCGTGAATATTTCTTTATGGATTTTCTTCATATTATTTGGGTTAAATACTATTGGTAATATCTTAGCTAGAACCAATTTTGAGAAATTTTTCACAATATTAACATTAGCTTTTTCAATTTTAATTTCGATAATTCTCAAAAAAAAAAACGCACAATAAAGAACTTAGCTAAAAATAAATTAAAGGATAGCTTAAGTGATTAAATTAATTTCTACAATTTATTAGCTTTAACACATAAATCAGTATACTACCAATTAAAATATCCTTTCGTTGGCAATAATTAAAAAATTAGCATTGAAAAAATTCTTATCCGATATATTTGAAGTAAACGATAAAATTCTAGATGAATATATCTCTAATTGGACGGAATATTCAATACCGAAAAATATTATAATTACTGAGGCTAAAAAAACTGAGCGTTACATATATTTTGTGATAGAAGGGATTCAGAAGTCATACTATTTAAATGAAGGAAAACAACATATAATGTTTTTTGCTTACAGTCCTTCTTTTAGTGGTGTTATAGAGTCATTTCTCACTCAAACACCTTCTAAATATCACCTTGAAACAATTACGGATAGTAAACTGTTACGATTATCTTATGAAAAACATAAGCAATTACTACAAGAGCATCGGGAACTAGAAACGCTTTTTAGAAAGGTTACGGAACGGTTTTTATTAGGCGTTATAGAAAGACATCATCAACTAATGGCTTTTAATGTTGAAACTCGTTTTAGAAGTTTTATGACTAGAAGTCCACACTTGTTAAATATGATTTCTCAGAAAGATATTGCTTCATATTTACGAATTGACCCTACTAACTTCAGTAAATTAATCAACACAATCAAACTTTGAAAATCTTGGTTTTTACCAAGAATAGAATAATTAACTCTTCAGAATTTTGTGTCAATATGAATCTAAAAGAGAAGTTTCTGAGATTAATGAAATACGCATTTATAATAGGAATCACAATGTTCTCAATGCACAACAAATTCAACGTAACAATATGACAAATCAAGAAATTTTAAAAAAAGGTTTAAAATGGAATTATAAAAGAATCTCATTTGATTTATGATATTTCTGAATGGAGAAAATTATATGAGCAAGTGAAAAAGTAAGTTAACTATGTGTCTTAATGAACATTTGAAAAAAACCGAAGTCAAATTGGAAATTATTGAAAAACAAAAAAAAGAATATATGATTTCAACCGACAAAAAAAAGTTGGACATTTCACTAATTCACAATTTTTTGACATATAAATCAGGTTGGAGTAACGGAATTTCATATGAAAAAGTGGAAAAGTCGGTTAATAATTCCTTGAATTTTGGAATTTATTTTGATAAAAAACTAATTGGATATGCAAGAATTATTTCTGATTTTTCTACTATCGCATATTTAGGAGATGTTTTTATTCTAAAAGAACATCGAGGGCTTGGATTAAGTAAATGGCTTATGGAAATGATTATGGAACATAAGGAATTACAAGATTTGAGACGTTGGATTTTATTAACAAGTACAGCAGAATGGCTCTATGAAAAATACGGATTTACAAAACTATCCAAACCTGAAATTTATATGGAAAAATTCAGTCCGAATGTTTACGGACATGAAGAAAATATTAAACCTAAGACTTTTTAAAATCACTTCTAATTAAAGCCTACCTATGAAAATCCTTATAGATTCTCTAATTAGTTTTGTATTTGATAAATTAGATGTTTAACTAACGAAAACAATATTATATAAAAACGTTGCATGTAATGTTAATACATACTTGAAATATATAAAATGACCTATTACCAACAAGCATCAAATGAAGTTTTGAAACAGTACATCAGATGTTTTTGGTGGTTAGACAACGATTCATCAAAAAACCTTAATTACACGATTTTACCAGACGGTTTTTTTGATATTATCGTTCGCTTTGATAATTACAAGTACCAAAGTACCGTGCTAACAGGACTATACACAAAAGAGCTCGCAGTGGTAATCCCACCAAATCATCAACTTTTCGGAATACAGTTCAAATTACCAGCTGCAGAATATACATTCTACGAAAGTATTGCTCCCTTATTAAACTCCGAAAAAAAGTTACCCGCTGCTTTTTGGAATCTTAATGCATTTGACTTTTTAGAAAACACATATACGATTGATAGGTTAAGTTCATTAATAAGTAAAGAAATCAATAAAGAGAATAATCCAGACGATCGAAAACTTAATCTTTTCAGATTATTGAGCCAAACTAAGGGCAATGAAAGCGTGAGTTATTTTGCCGATAAAGTATTTTGGTCTAGTAGGCAAATCAACAGATATTTTAATAAAATGTTCGGGCTTTCACTAAAAAGTTATTGTAATATATTACGATGTTCGGCATCATTCAAAGACATAAAAAATGGAGATTTATTGTCTAATCAAAATTATTACGATAGATCTCATTTTAATAAAGAAATAAAGAAATACACCAACCAGACTCCAAAAAGCCTTTCACATAACGAAAACGACCGGTTTTTACAAATTTCTATCATCCCTAGTGAGTAACTTCGTGATAGTACTAGCCATAATAAACAATAGAGATGGACAAAGAAGTGGTTGCTTGGAAAAATAAGGGTCAAAAAACAAATGTAAAAGGTTATCAAATATTTTACATAAAAGAAGGTAGTGGCCCCAATCTTTTAATACTTCATGGGTATCCTTTCAATACTTTCGAGTGGAAATCTGTTTGGAAAAATTTAGTAAAAGATTATACCGTTTTTACATTTGATTATTTGGGCATGGGATTTTCAGATAAACCCAAAAATCATGACTATAGCTTTCAGGAACATTGCGAAATGGTCAATTCTCTAATTGAGCAATGGGGTATTAAACAAACTCATATCCTATCACATGATCTAGGAGTTAGTATTGTGCAAGAATTATTAGCCAGGGACTTAGCATCACAAAACTACTTTAAAATACAATCGGTGGTATTTATGAACGGCGGTTTGTTTATGGATAGTTACAAACCAAGAATGATACAACGGTTGCTTTCACAGTCTCCCAAGCCTATTGGAAAGTTGTTAAGCAAATTGCTAACTAAAAAGAAATTAGAAAAATCAATAAAAACAATTTTTGGACCCAACACCCAACCTACAGACCAACTCATAAATCAATTCTGGGATATTTTAAATTATAACGACGGCAAGTCAATTGCATACTTAATAGGGAGGCTGGTTTTTGATAAGTTAAACCATCAAAAAAGATGGATAAGTGCAATGCAAAACACCAAGATTCCAATGTGTTTTATAAATGGTCCAAACGATCCCAATTCTGGTATTCACATGGCTAAGCGATATAAAGAATTGATTCCAAACCCAAATGTAAAGTTACTAAGAAAGGGCATTGGTCATTGGCCACAGATTGAGGATCCCGGTGGTGTTTTGTCATATTACCAAGATTTTAGAAACGAAATCAATAAATTATTAAATGGTACATCTCTTGATTAAAAAAAATTTCTCAAACTAGAAATTACTTGTAATGAAATACCCCGCATAACAGTAATTACTTAAAGACAAATAGTAATGATAAAAAAAATAGCGATAACATTTAGTGTAATATTATATGCAATTATCGTCCCTTTTTTGGATATAAATGAAACGCATGTTTGGAATCCAGATTGGACTCCTCATGCTCGCATCCATGAAGTTTGGCAATTGATTTCCAATTCAAGTATTGGAATATTGTGCTTGTGGTTAGTTTGGTATAAAAAAGAAGTTCTATTAAGTACAATATTAAGTCTAATAGTTACGGGAGGATTTTTATTAGCATTCTTCTTAAAAGATGGATATGGTGGTTCTATGAAATATTTAGATGGAAGTGAAAAGACTGTATTTGGAATTAATATTGGAATTTTAGGATTTGGAATTGCGTTCTTATTATTAATCCTGTCACAAATACTTTCAACAAAAAAAAGAATGAACCCAACAAAGAACTTAGGTGAAAACAAGTAATTTACCTTATACAACCTCGTTGTAGTCAATTAAAAAAGCTATCCTGTAAAATTAAATTATTACCAAATAGATGCTTTTACCGATAAGATATTCGGAGGAAACCCTGCAAAAGTTGTTCGACTAAATGAATGGTTGAAAGATGAATTACTTCAGAATATTGCAAAATAAAATTATTTTGATGCTACTGCATCTTTTATATACAATAGTGGAGAAAATATAGAATTAAGATGGTTTACACCTAATTTAGAACTTGATTTAGGTGGTCATGCAACTTTTGCAACAACTCACGTCCTAACAACAATTTTAGATTATGATAAAAGCAAAATGGTTTTCAATACTAAAAGTAGACAATTGTATGTTCACGTTGAAAATGATATGTATGTAATAAATTCACCTGAAAGTAATCCTGTCAAGAGTGAATTACCGAATTTTATAAAAGAAGTTCTAAAGTCAAGAGATTATATTTTGGTTTATGAAACCGAGCAAGGTGTTAGGAGTATTAAAATTGATAAAAGTATTTTTGATAAAGAAAATATTGACCCAGGAGGTGTTGTAATAACTGCAAAAGGAAATAATTCTGATTTTGTGTCAAGATTCTTCATTCCTAAAGCAACAATATTTGAAGACCCTGATACTGGTTCTGCCCATGCCTCATTAATTCCATATTGGAGCAAAGTTCTGAATAAAAAAGGAATGTCTGCAATTCAGTTATCGACTCGTAAAGGAAAGTTATTTTGTACAAATAAAAAAGAAAGGGTCTTGATAGCTGGAAAGGCAAAAACGTTTTCGGAAGGAACATTGTGGACAGAATAACTGGCTACAACAAAGAACTGATGTAAAAAACATAGGGCATTTGTGGTTTAATTGAAAGTTTGGATATATTGATAAAGTCCGCTAAATATAAAAAAATGACATTTAAAAATAAAGAACAAGCAATAAGGTTAGAAATCAATTTAGTGTAAACCCTAATCTTAACTTGTGTAAGCTATGTACCTTAACGAACATTATAACTATGAACAAACTCAAAATTATCTTACTAATTACAATTGGCGTTTTAAGTTGTAAAAATGAAACTGAGAATGCTGAAATGCAATTTTTAACCGAACAAATTCCAAACAATATTCCTCTTGAGTTTAAGCAAAATTTAATTCCTAAAAATAAGCTCATCCATAAAGGAATATTTAGTCCCGACTTAAAAGAATTTTATTATACAATTTCGGATAATAGTTTTGAGAAATTTGAAGTACTCGTAATAAAAAAAAATAATGGCGACTGGTCTAAACCAAAGAAGGCATTTTTCAACAGTGAATGTAACGAACACGGAATGAGTTTTTCACCTGATGGTAATTCTATTTATTTTAGTTCAACCAGGCCGACCAATATTGAAGGTGTTTTTGAAACTTGGCATATTTGGAAATCTGATAAAGTTAATGGAGAATGGAAAGAACCTATTTTTGTGGATATCCCAAACATGAGAGAAAGATTAGTTTCACATCCTATAATTACTAATTCAGGAACTCTATATTTTCACTCAAGCAATTTGGACTATAGTGAAATGGATATTTATAATTCGAAACAAGTTGACGGGAAGTTTGAAGATGCAAAAAAAACTCGAATTTCCATGAATTCTATAGCTGGAAAATGCACACCATTTGTTTCACCAAAAGAAGATTATCTAATTTTTGCGTCAATTGGTAACCAGCTTGACTTGATGATTAGCTATAATGATGGAAAAGGCGGATGGATAAACACTAAAAAATTGAATAATAAAATCAATAATAAGGGACAGGGAAATCCATATGTAACGCCTAACAATAAGTTTCTCTTTTTTACAACTGGCGAATATTTGGAAAAAAATTGGAAAGTGAATTGGGTCAATATTGAAACTGAAATAACCATTGATTAATGCCAATTAAATATCCTATTAATTAGTGCTTTTAAATTCCCTAAGTAAATCCTAGGCAATTTTCAGCTCAGTCCGCATTTGCTAAATCTGGTATTTAAAATATGTAACTAACCTTAAACAATCTCGTTGCACGTTATTTGAGAAAAATGAAAATTAAAGTAACCAAAGGTAAATTAAGGTATACGCTGACCTGTATAAGACGGGACGGAAGTTCAACAACTGTTAATCTAGGTCCAAATGTCCCAAACCACGATTTTACTCATTTTATAGTGGAGAATAAATTTAAATTGAAAGAAGGTTTCTTCGGTACTATTAAAGCAGGAAAAATGATTGCTGAGTTATCTGGCGCTGAATTAATAAAAGATGTATCCCCGGAAACTTGGCTTTCGGAAATACTAGCTAGAAATCTTCAGTCATTGCAGTCTGGTGCTGTAGCCATAGAACAATTTGCAGAAATTGTTAGATGGGAAGCGAAAAAAATCGACGGAATAGTGGTTCCAAAAATGAACTTTGAGGACGTCCGTAAAATGAAACAGGATTTTGACACTCTATGTAAAAGATGGAGTTTGATGTATAGAAAAGGGCTAAAAGTTAATAGAGAACTTGGAAAACAACAATATGAAGATATTAAAAGTGAGGAACCGGATACTATATTACATAACACTAAATGAAATTATCCTATACTATGGGGTATGAAAAATAAAAGGAGAACGATTTTAGTTAGCCCTGTTCCCTATTTTATGTATTATGTACAAGGACATTCAGATATTGGATTAAATAAAAATTTTGAAAAGGTGCTTAATTAATTACATGGTGCACACCCCTCGAAAAATTTTATGGGTTCCTCTAAGATTCAGTTTCCTGTCGTAGCTTTAGTAGCTTGACAATAGCAACTAGCTTATTCAATATCGTACCAACTATAGTAAATTAATTAACAAAATCATATTTTAGAAATCATGGTATTTACAAAGAATTAAGTCATTTGAGTTTTCTAGTTTCGTGTCATTATAATATCTAACAAATGACAAATTCAAGAAATTATGAAGTTAATGATGTACGGTTATTTAATAGGAATTATTATGTTCACCACAACTATTAATGCTCAACAAATTAAAAGTAACACTATGACAAATCAAGAAATTGTAAAGAAGTTTTTAAACGGATTTAATAATTCTGCCAAATTTAAAGAATCTTTAGATTTATTAGCCGATGATTATAAATTTAAAAATCCTATGGTTGAATTAAATTCAAAAGTAGAATTTACAAAATTAGCACAAGAAATTGGAAAAGTAATAACTGGAATAGAAATTATCCATACATCTGAAAATGGCAATTGGGTAGCAACAGTTTATAATTTTAAATCATCTATTCCTGGATTAGAATCAAACATAGCTTCTGAATGGTTTAGACTTGAAAATGGAATAATAAAAGAATCACATTTGATTTATGATGCTTCTGAATGGAGAAAATTTTATGAGCAAATGGAAGAATAAAGTGAGAAACCAAAACCAATCAAAGTAAACTCTAGCAATAATCAGAATGAAAATCTCACAGCTTATAATTATGTTCTCATTATTAACTACGTCATTTTTTTGGGGTCAGAGTCCAGAATATCAGAAAAAGAAGGCGGAAAAAATCCAAATGAATTCGGTATTTACTAAAATAATTAATAGAGAGTTAAAAGCTACCATTGTCTATGAGGATAAAGATATTATTGCCTTTTTTCCTCTGCGACCTCAAGCACCTATTCATTTACTAATTGTTCCAAAAAAGGAAATACACACCATTAATGACGTTTCCGAAGAAGACACTTTATTACTTGGAAAACTATTTTTGGTTGCAAAAAAACTAGCGAAAGAACAAGGCATTTCTGAAACTGGCTACCGACTTTCCATAAATATTAATGAAGACGCAGGGCAATCTGTATTTCATTTGCACATGCATTTGTTAGGAGGTAAAAACTTAGGTCCTATGGTTACACAAGAATAATAAATACAATGTATTAAAAAACTTCAACTCGCCCAGAACATCTTTTAGTAAGTGATATCACTTGCTAAAACCCAAAATGGATAAACTTACTTTGCTTTGGTTATGAAAGTGTATTCTAAGTAAATCATGAAAAAGTACAAACGTACAAAAACGTTGGCAACAACCTAAAAAAACAAAAACGTTAAGGACACATGAAGAAAGGAATTATAATTCTTGGAAGTTCGAACAGCTATGGCGAAACAAGAAAAATTGTTTCGTTTGTCAGCGAAAAAACGAGCTATCAAGTTATCGATTTGAAAACAAAAAATATAGCGGAATTCGATTATGAATTCAAAAACAGAAATGACGATTTTCATCCATTAATTAAAGAAATTGTAAATACCTATGACGTCATAATATTTGCAACACCGGTATATTGGTATTCAATGAGCGGAATTATGAAAACATTTTTTGACAGAATTTCAGATTGTTTGGACATTGAAAAAGAAACAGGCAGAAAATTGAGAGGTTTAGAAATGGCAATTATCAGTTGCGGTACCGACAGAAAATTAAAGAATGGATTTCATATACCATTTATTGAAACTGCTAAATATCTTGGAATGAATTATAAGACAGATGTTCATGGTTGGATTGAAAATGGAGTAATACCAATTTCCGTAAAAGATAAGTTAGATACATTCATAAAATCAATAGTGTAATGGACTTACGAGCTTATTTAGATAGAATAGATTTTCACGACCCCGTAATAATTAATAGGAATGTTCTTTACGAACTTCAAAAAAAGCATCTTCTGAATATCCCATTCGAAAATTTAGATATTCATTATGGCAGAAAAATAAATCTTTCAGTAATGGACATTTATCAAAAAATAATTATTGATAAACGTGGCGGATTTTGCTATGAACTCAATGGACTGTTTCACCAATTGTTGATGAGAATCGGATTTAATGCAAAATTAATTTCAGCTAGAGTACATTCAGAAAACGGAAAATATAGTCCCGAATATGACCATTTAGCAATTATCGTAAATTTAGAAAATCAAGATTTTTTAGTTGATGTAGGTTTCGGAAAATTCTCCTTATTACCTTTAAGGTTAGAAACAGGCAAAAAGATTAAAGATAGTTTTGGACAATTTCAATTTAAAAAACATAATGCAGATTACTACCAAATAAACGAAATAAAGAATCAAGAATTAATTCCTCAATATATTTTTAATCTTAAAGAACGCGAGCTTTCAGAATTTGAAGAAAGGTGTATATTTCATCAAACAAGCGAACATTCACATTTTACAAAAAAGAAGCTAATCTCAATTGCACGGTTTGATGGGAGAATCACTCTTAATAATTCACAATTGAAAATCACTCGCTTGGAAATCGAGGAAGTAACAAATTTTGCAGAAAACCAGTTTGAAACTAAATTGAAGCAATATTTTGACATTGAAATCGGAATAGGAAGCTGCCAATAACTTAAATAATATCGTTAACAACAATTAAAATGACACAACTTGTAAGATAACATATTGAAGAAGTAATTAACCTTACTGATGAGGAATTTGATTTTAAAATAAAGTAGTTAAAGAAAAATTGTAGTGAAAAACTGTTCCTAAAATGTATATTGAAGATAGCGCAAGCTGTTGCTAAAAATTGTGTTCTTATATAATCCTAAAGTTAGTGTTTTTCTTGCATTATTTTAATACGTGAACATTACCCGACAATTGAGAAAAATAAATAACATGAAAATAAAAATAGCTGCTCTAAAACTTTTTTTCTGGTTTTACGGCAGTACAACTTTTGTCTTGTTCTTAATAATATTTTTTTTAATTCTACATAAAAATAACTATTCAGTGGAAACTACTGCTGTGTTTTTTCAAGATGTTGTAGTTACCATATTGACCAGTCCTTTATTTTATATAATAGCAACGATTCCATATCTTATTTTTTTACTGATAAAAAGTATTTTTTCCGACTATAAACGAAATAAAATTAAAGGCTTTTTAAAAGGTTCTCTTTTTAAGATAGTTATTCCTGTAGCTGCTTTTTTTATTGGAAATTTGGTACTGCAAAGCTATCGATTATCTGAAGTGTTAGACTATACTTGGGATACTACCGTAGAAAACAATTCCACCAGAGTAAATAATAATTATAGTATCGATAAAAAACAAAGAGGTATTCATGTATTCAATTTAAGTGGAAATACAGAAGACCTTGAACAACTTAAGACGAACAATTTTGAATGGATTACGCTTACGCCATTTATAAATCAAGGTAGATACAATAAACCATCGCTAAGATTAATCTCAGATGATAGCTATACCAATTTATTAAAACACTACAAGGCCATAAAGGAGGAGTGCGATAAATATGGAATAAAAATAATGTTAAAACCTCATATTTGGCTACAAAAAACGGGAAACGGAAAATGGCGATCTGATATTAAAATGGAAACTGAGCAAGAATGGAATACTTGGTTTGAAAATTACAATCAAATCATATTAAAGTATGCAAAACTTGCAGAAGATTTACAGCTAGAACAATTCTGTATAGGTACAGAATTAGAAACGACCGTTTATGAAAAACCTAATAAATGGAAAACCTTAATAAAAAAAGTTAAAGCAACCTACAAAGGAAAACTAACATATGCAGCCAATTGGGATAATGAGTACAAAGAAGTACCTTTCTGGGATGAGTTAGATTATATAGGCATACAAGCCTACTTTCCAATAAGTGCGAAAAACGACCCAACACTTTTAGAATTAGAAAACCATTGGAGAAAACATGCTGAAGCGATAGCGTTGGTTAGTTCAAAATTTAACAAACCAATACTTTTCACAGAATTAGGTTATAAGTCTATTCGAGGTACTTCTAAAAAACCATGGGAATGGAATGGCATAAATACTCTGTATTCAAAAATATCAAAAGGAGAACAACTCTTATGTTATCAAGCCTTTTTTAATACCATATGGAAAGAACCTTGGTTCCATGGTATTCATATCTGGGAATGGCAGAGTCGTGGTGCATCAAGTGGTAATAATACCAATTTTACAATTGAAGGTAAACCATCATTAAATCTTATTGCAAAATATTTTAAAGTTCATAAACAATAAAAGTGCTTTATTACTAAAGTTTTTTTATCGTAGAACAAAACAAATTAATGAGCTAAAAGCCGACAATACTAGAAGGTTCAATTTGATTAAACCAAAATTAACCGTCTTTCAAAATGTCAATCACTTCGTCCTTGTAACTAGCTCCAATTGGTATTTCCCATTCACCAATTTCAACATCTACCTTAGTAAACGCAGTAACTTTTGCTTTATTTACAATGAATGAGCGATGAATTCTTAAGAATTCTTTTGGCAATTTATGTTTAAAACTACTAATTGTATCCTTAGTAATAACAATTGTATCAACTAGATATACCTTAACATAATCCTTGATACTTTCTACATAAAAAATGTCTTTAAAATTTAGCTTAATAAATTTTCTATTTGAATTTACATACAAGTAATTATTTGCCACTTGTTCATCCTTTCTAATCAACTTTGTAGTCGAAATATTTGTGAGGTTCTTATATTTATTTATTGCTTTAAGAAAACGTACAAACGAAATGGGTTTTAACAAATAGTCAACCGCATCCAATTCATAACTCTCGGTTGCATAATTTCTATACGCCGTAGTAAAAATAACCTTAGGGGAATTTTGTAGTGATTTTACAAAGTTAATACCTGATAACAATGGCATTTCAATATCAAGAAAAACAAGGTCGATTTTAGCCGATTTAAGCACATCGAGAGCCTCTAATGGGTTCTGAAAAGTAGCAACAAGCTCAACACCAGGAATTTGTTCTAAATGTGATTTTATCACTTCAAGTGCCAAAGGCTCATCGTCGATAACTAAGCATCTTATTTCCATAATTTCATCCTAGTTCTAAACATAATTTCACTAAATAACCCTCCAAAGAATCCTCAACCATCAATCGATTTTTATTCGGATAATTTAGTTCCAATTGTCTCTCAAGGTTACGAGTACCTATCCCAGAATTGTTTGGGGTCATCCTTATCAGATTGGTTTTTGGTTTATTATTATAAACTTCAAAATTAAGTACATTATTTTCAACCGATAAAAACATATGTATTTTGGTGGTTCTAGCTTTTCCTATTGCCCCATGTTTAAATGCGTTTTCAATTATTGGTAATAACACTAATGGCGCAATACGAGTATTTAAATCGTCTACATTATGTTCAAAAACCAAATCTAGTTTATCACCGAAACGCAATGATTCCAAATCAATAAAGCCCTGTATTAATACTATTTCTTTTTTTATTGAAATGCTTGATACGTTGCTTTGATACAAGATGAAATCCAGTAATTCAGATAGTTTCAACACAATTTTTGGAGCCAAATCTGATTTCGTTAAGGTTAAGGCATACAAATTATTAAGTGTGTTAAATAAAAAATGAGGTTGAATCTGTGTTTTTAAAAATTTAAGCTCATTTAAAGCTTTTTCTTTTTGCAAAATCTCCATTTGATGTTTTTCCTCAAAACTATTTTTAATGGTTTTAAAAATTAACATGATAAATGCATAAATATATACTGATGGAAAGTATACCGAGAATAAATAGGCAGAATCAGAAAAAATCTCTCCTAAAGACTCCTGTACAAAATCCTCTCTAATAAATGGCTCAGCGAGATAGACAATACTTAATCTGCCTAAAGCCGAAAAGATATACACCAATAAGAACCCGGAAAGCGTAAATAAAAAATAATTCCTTTTGAAAAGCAGTTTTGGTATTTGATAATAATTGAAAATATACGCTGCCGTTACTTGTACAGGTAGCATTGAAATGTAAATAACTATCTGTGATTTAATCGAGTCCGAATTTAGACTTGAGAGTAGAGTAAAAACCATTAAAAAGAATATCCAGAATAATAGATGAGAAATAGTCCTGTTCTGAATAACCCTATCTACAATCGCTTTGTTCCATTTCATCAAAATTAAAGGTATCAAATAAAAACTTGTGACCTGTATAATTAGACCAATATTGGACAACGGCCCCCAGAAAGCCATTTAAACCTGAAATTTAGCATTTCCTTCTTAACTACATGTCTATATGGGGATATGTCTAGTTGGTCTATATTTTAAAAAAAGTAGTCATCAAGATTCTAATTTTGATTTCAAGTAAGCATCTAACTAACCTGCTGTCATTTGTCAAAAAAAACAATAATGAAAAATTTCGTAGCAACATTAACTCTATTAATTACATGCATCACGGCTGTAACATCTCAATCCTGCGAAGAACTATTAAATGCAGTCAAAAATAACAACAAAGTTAAAGTTGAAAACATCTTAAAAAATATACATCCGAATTGTATCCATGATAATATCCTACAGCCTAGATCACCCCTTGGAATGGCCTCATCGAATGGAAACCTAACAATTGGGAAGGCATTACTTAATGCCGGCGCAAATGTATCTTTTCGACATCACAATGATGCAAGTGCTTTAATGATTGCTGCACAAAACGGGCACTACGAATTTTCCAAATTATTAATAGATCAAGGGGCTTATATAAATACAAAAATCAGCAGAGATGGCACTCCACTTATGTCCGCGATAAAAGGTAAGAACATAGACCTGATACGGTTATTACTAAGATTAGGTGCTAATACCAATGTTAGTTTGGCTGGTGATGGTAACGCATTGATATTAGCAGCTCAGTCAGATAATTTAGAAATTTTAGAATTATTGGTATCATACGCAGCAGACGTTGATACTAGAACCATAGGAGATGGTACCGCATTGATTCAAGCCTCTAAAAGAGGAAATATCGTAATAGTAAAAGCCCTTATTAAACTCGGAGCAGATGTTAATAAAAAAAGCCATGGTGATGGTAATCCTTTAATAGCTGCATCCAAAAGCAATCATTTAGAAATTGTAAAATTTCTAGTGGATTCCGGGGCAAACATAAATGTACATGTACTCGGAGATGAAACACCTCTTATTGGTGCAGCATGGAACGGGAATTTAAGTATTGTAAAATACTTAATAGATAATGGCGCGGATATTAATATGTCGGTCAGAGATAATTATTCAATACTTTCTGAAAAAAGGAATGCTCTAAAAATGGCAAAACGAGGCAACCATAAAGAGGTAATAACTTACCTAATTTCTAAGGGTGCTAATTAAAGAAATAATCAAAAAATCATACTATCATGAAAAAATTTATCACAATTTTAGTACCAGTACTTGTTCTTGTTCTTGTAATCTGTTTCCATTTATTTAAACCAGTTGTAACATACAACATAGGAAGGGAAAAACTTATAGATTTAAGGCATTTAAAACCAAATACTTATCACAGCCAATCTATTAAAAAGAAAGCCGATAGCTTGTTGAAAGCAGAATTTAAAAAGCTAAAAACACCTGCTTTATCAGCTTCCATTGGAATTAATGACAATCTTACTTGGTCAAATATCATTGGATATGCTGATATTAATCATCGAGTCAGTGCAGATTCTCTTACTCAATTTAGGATTGGAAGTACATCAAAAGCGTTGACCTCAATAGGTTTAGGTGTTTTAATTCAAGATAAAAAACTTAAGCCACAATCTTTAGTCAAGGACTTCGTTACGTACGCCGGTAATGAATTGTCCGAACTAACATTGGAGCAAATAGCTTCTCACACATCAGGAATTAGAAATTATGACACGTGCTTATGCTTCCCCATTTGGGAATATTACAATGATCATGAATTTAATTCAATAGAAGAAAGCGTATCTATTTTCAATAACGACAAGTTGCTTTTTAAACCAGGTTCAGATTTTAGTTATAGCTCATACAACTATACGTTATTAAGCGGTATGATGGAAAAAGCATCAAACAAAGAATTTCTTACTTTCATGGAGGAAAAAGTGTTTAATCCTTTATCCATGTCTCAAACTTCAGCGGACAAAAAGAATCAAAATAAAGAGAATATTGCCAAATTTTACGATTTAGACGATAAAGGGAACATTAAAGAATCATTCGAAGTAAATAATAGTATCAAATGGGCCGGAGGAGGATTTCTTTCAACAACAAACGATTTGGTAAAATTAGGAAACGCAGTTTTAAATAACAGACTGTTAGATTCAGAAACAACTGCTAGATTATTTGAGCCTGTAAAACTTAATTCTGGAGAAATAAATAAAGAAAATTACGGTATGGGATGGAGAAGCAGCATGTATAAGAATATCCATTTAGATGGGCATGATGTCCTTATTCTTCATCACGGAGGGGTGGCTATGGGTTCAACTGCGATGCTACTTCTGATCCCGGAATATAATTTAACCGTGGCGGTAACAATGAATAGAAACGCAACATCCCAAGAAACAAAAAATATCTTCTTTGAACTTCCTCATAAAATAGCAAGATTGTTTATTAACTATGACAAAACTAATCTCACACTTTAACTAATACTAATACCAAAGAATGTAAACATCTAAACCTAATGTAAGCTTAGGCTTACGTTCTGGCAAGCTGACTAAACGAAAACTGATATGTACATAAACATAGAAACGGAAAGGTTAACAATAAGACCAATAAATTTGAAGGATGCCGAATTCATAATTGATTTGGTTAATTCTGAAGGTTGGCTGAAATTTATTGGAGATAGAAATGTCTCTGATAAAAATGATGCCGAAAAATACATCCAAAAGATACTTGATAATAATCATTTTTATTATAACGTTTTTGAATTGAAAAGACCAAAAAAGACTATTGGTATAGTTACTTTACTCGAAAGAGAAAATGAAATATTTCCTGATATTGGATTTGCTCTTATACCTTATTTTGGAAGTAATGGATATACATTGGAAGCAACCAAAGCTTATCTTGACGAAATAAAAAAGATAAATAAATACGATAATATAATTGCTATTACAATACCTGAAAATCAAAAGTCAATTAATTTATTGGAAAAACTCGGACTGAGATATGGAGGTAATTACAAAAAAGGAAATGAAAACTTATCATACTTTTCCTTAAAGAAAATTAAAGAAGCAAAAACATAACAATCTATATGAATTATCTTTTTTTACTTAACCAAATAAAAAATATATGCAAGAACTGTTATAGAAAGAATGGAAAAAAAAGAGTTTATTTTGACATTCTTTATCTCATTTAAAGTTCACAAATCGACTATACGGGGGAAAATTTTTAGCAAATACTAGACGTATATCATACCAAATTCAGAGATAAAATGAATTTAATCTTAAATAAATTCTACATAAGAATGCTTTTAATTCTTTATATTTAATTCAAGACATTAGTTATTGAACTTTTTTTAAAATGATTGTCGATAATAAATCGACAACAGAAAAGATAAATAAACATCACTTATCTATACTATCAGAACAGACCATTTAATAATTTGTTAAAAAAAAAATCTAAAACATTTTCTAACAGTTGAAAAAAATCCATACTAATTTTGATTTACAAATTTCTTTCGTCCAACTATAATAAAAAGTATCAAATTATGAAGCAATAGAAAACATACTCGCAAATGTTTTGCTTGGATATTTACTAGATAAATTTTAAATAATAATAAATCAAAAAATAGTAATAATTTAAACCATATTTTAGAATTAGAGATTGCCAACAAAACTATTAAAGAGATTATCTAAGTTGTTGAACTTATAGAAAAATCCATAAACAATCACGAAGACATATAAAAAACATTTTTCAAATCAACAGTAACCGGACTATTATCTAAATTTGTTTCCATTAAATCTTTCATATACGCCCACCATTTTTTACAAATATCCGTGTGTGCTATTGCATGCCAATTTCCGTTTGAACCTACCTCCACATAACCAAAAAGTATATGTGTTTCTTCATCAAAAAAGATACTATAATTTTTAACCCCTTGTTCTTTCAAAAGAATTTCAAGCTCAGGCCATATTTGATTATGTCTTTTAGTATATTCCGCAATCTTATCGGGATAAATCTTCATTTTGAACCCTTTTCGAATCATATTTATTTAACTATTATTAGCCCTTCAGGAGCATCTATTTCTGTTTTAATGGTGCCATCTGAATCATTTCGATGGATTACCTTTAATATTCCAAATTTTGTTGGAAAACGACCATTTACCCATTCCAGATCACCCAAATTTGGTTCTATTTTCACTTTATTTCCACCATCCATAACTTGGATGCCTAAAACATGCTGGCTCAACCATGAAGTAGGACCGCTAGCCCAACCATGACATAAGCTATGGCGATAGCCAACATAACAATATTCACCAAAATCTCCGTGAATATCATAATTTGTCGGCGGAACTAATTCGTCTATACGTCCACTATTTGTTATATCTAGCACATCAAAATCTTCCCAAAAGGTAGTCGCTCCTAAATCCAACATTCCACCCCAATAATCACGTATAACTCTAAGGGCACCTTCGTAATCATTGGCCTTGGCCATAGCTTCCAAAATATAGTAACCATAAAAAGTGGACATGCGCTGTACCCCATCTTTAATCAATACCTCATTTGCTTTTTTGGCGTCCTGTAAATCGGCAAGTGCCATTAACGCAACCGCCTGTTTTGTAGTATTATCTTCAGGTTTATGCTTTTTAAGCTGATTTGCTACTTTCTGATATTTCTTTTGAAAAGTACTATTACCTAAAGCTTCCATCATTTCAGCCCCTGCCTCAAAAGTCATAACCATCATTGCTTGAAGCCCTGCATGTATAGCTTCTGGTTTTTCACTGGTAGGCCAATCTAAAAATCGATTGCCATTTAAAATCTCTTTGTTGTCTTTATCAATAAAAGTACTTAATTGATCCAGTAAACCTACCATATAAGATTCTTGTTCCTTTAAATAAGCAAGGTTTCCGTGGTAATCATATATGTTCTTATGAATAAGCAACCACCACATAGAATATGAACTTATGCCGTTCATCCATTGCGGCAACGGATGCTGGTCCCTTGCCAAATCTAAGCTCTTACCTACAATTTCATGATTACCGAAAACAGTATTAATCGTCATCACTTCAGGGTGCATGTCACCGACCCAAACCAAACGATCACGTTTAATTCCATCCCACAAATAATTCTGCATATTTAGATGCACCGTATAGGCACCTGTAAGCCAGATTTGATTTAAACGTTCATCATTACTTTCAAAACTTCCCAAATAAGGTATGTCTCTATAAATAAATGCTGCATCTATAGATTTTATAGGAGCATCTTCGTTTGCCTCCACAACATCTACCCGTAAAAATCTGAAACCGGTTTCCCCTACCTCCACACTCCCCAACCAAGGAACTTCAATAATAAAATCACGTAATGAATGCTCGTTGGTAGCATTTTGTTCTCCTCCGATTTCAGACATGGCCTCACCTACAGATTCTCCAAAACGAAGACGCAACTTAAGAGGAGTTTTACTTTCACGTATACCCATTGAAATTTTCACACCTCCATGAATCTCCTTTCCATAATCCAATAAAATACCTGGTTTTTCATCCGTAGTACTTACAAAACGAAATAGATTTTCGTCATTAACAGCAACCTGTCCGTTTCCTTTTTCAAGCAGTCTTTCTGAATTTAGAATTGATTCTCCTAAATCATCGGATTGCCAAACAATACGCTGCGGCGTAAGGTATGTCTTGACCATTTCCGAAGCCCTTGCAGCCTTTACATACTCAGGACCAAATACAGGTGGTAACTGTGCATACGTAACATTTACAAAAAGTAGGAGATATAAAATTAAGCGTAGTTTTTTCATTTTTAAAGAGTGAGTTGAAATAAATAAATCAGGATTGTAAAAACTGAATATTGTCAAAAATAAAACTTGAAAAAGGGTTATCTATCCTGCACAGTACTGTTAAAACAGAATTTTTGGTCAGACAATATAAACTAACTCTAGACCACATAGTACAGGATACTTTTAGAAATAATGCCAATTATCTTGCCTAAAAATGTAACACTCTTCTTCAACATTAAATCATAGAACACCAATGAAAATTCAATTTACCATCCTATTGATTTCCATACTAACTTTTGGTAACCCCTATTCACAGAAAGCAGGGTCTGCCACTATTTCTATTCATGAAACAAGAGTTGAGTATCTTGAAAATCCAGAAGGAATTGATATACCACATCCTAGATTTAGTTGGATTTTAAAGGGAGAAGGACGAAATAGATCTCAATCTGCATATCAAATTATTGTTACCTCTTCCTTAGAAAAATTTATAAAAAATGAAGTGGATATTTGGGATAGCGGAAAAGTAAATTCTAACGACACCAATCAAATAGAGTATGATGGAATTCCTTTAAAATCAGATTCTAAGTATTACTGGAAGGTTAAAATTTGGGACGAATCCGGGCGTATTTCAGAATGGAGCGCACCCGCACATTGGTCTATGGGGCTCCTAAATTTCTCTAATTGGAAAGGGCTTTTCATTGGTCATGACGTAGGTTACAACAAAGCAGATAAATATGATAGTTTGTATTTACCTCCTGCTAGATACCTCCGTAAATCTTTTAAGTTGAACAAGAAAATAAAAAAGGCAACTGCCTACACCTCCGCCTTGGGTCTTTATGAACTGAGATTGAATGGTAATAAAGTTGGTGAGGATTATTTCTTACCGGGATGGACGGATTACAACAAAAGACTTTATTACCAAACTTTTGATATTACAGATAAACTTCATGAAGGCGAGAACGTAATTGGGGCAATTGTTGCCGATGGATGGTACGCAGGTTATATTGGTTATGCCCTTCTTGTTCATTTAGATAAAGTGAGAGAATTCTACGGAGTGAATCCTTCTTTTATGGGGCAAATACATCTAGAATATGAAGATGGTTCCACAGAGATTATTGCTTCTGATAAATCATGGAAATCAAATGAAGGTGCTATTCGCGAAGCAGATATCATCATGGGTGAAACATATGATGCTAGATTAGAAAATTCAGGTTGGGACGCGCCCAATTATGATGACAGTGATTGGAAAAATCCAAAAATATATACGTATCCAAATGGCAAATTAGAAGCCCATCCCGGTACAAAGGTGAAGATTGTAGAACAGTTAAAACCAGTTGAAATGACAGAACCATCTCCTGGAACTTATGTTTTTAATCTCGGAAAAAACATCGCCGGTAATGTTGAGCTTAAAGTAAAAGGTTCAAAAGGAACTAAAGTACGACTACGATTTGGAGAAATATTGAAAAGTGATGGTCATATTCAGACTGAAAACCTCAGAAAGGCAAGAGCCACCGACACCTATATTCTTAATGGAAATAGCGAAGAGACTTGGCAACCAAAGTTTACCTATCATGGTTTTCAGTATGTAGAAGTAACGGGGTACCCAGGGATACCCACTTTAGATGCCATTACCGGACTTGTCCTAAGTTCCATTGAGACTAATGCTAGTACGTTCAATTCATCAAACGCAATGAACAATACTTTGTTCAAAAATATAAAGACAACTCAAAGTGCCAATTTCTTTGAAATACCTACAGATTGCCCACAAAGAGATGAACGTCTAGGCTGGACGGGAGATGCCCAAATCTATATGCGCTCCGCTACCTATAATTCTGATGTGGCTGCTTTTATGACCAAGTTTTTGGTGGACTTGGATGATGCACAGCGTTGGTATGGAGCCTACCCCAACTTTGCACCTTTTCCTTATTCAAGACCCAATCAGTATGCGCCCGCTTGGATGGATGTAGGGATTATTATTCCACATAACATGTATAAGGTTTATAATGATACCCGTGCCTTGGATTTCATGTATGAAGGCATGGAAAAATTTATGGAGTTTCAAGAAGATGCTAGTACTGATTATTTACGTCCGGGTGGAGGTAACAATTGGGGAGATTGGCTTGCCGTTAACGAAGAAACGAGCCATGATTTTATAGGTGCATCTTTTTATGGATACGACGCTAAATTAATGGCTGAAATGGCCGAGGTATTAGGAAAGACTAAGGACGCCACTAAATATAAAAACCTATTTAAAAATATTAAAAAAGCTTTTGCAAAAAAGTATATTTTGGAAAACGGACAAACCACAGAAGATACACAAACCACGTATGCTCTTGCTTTATATTTTGATTTATACCCAGATGATTTAGCAAAAAAAGGAGCTGCTAGGCTGGCCGAAAAAATAGAAAAAAACGGATACAAGTTTGCTACCGGGTTTCTAGGCACTAAGCATGTTATGTTGGCCTTATCCAAATATGGTTATAATGATATTTCCTATAAAATCTTCCAACAGACTGAATATCCAAGCTGGGGATATTCCGTAGAAAACGGAAGCACATCAATCTGGGAACGTTGGAACAGTTATACAAAAGATGATTCTGAAAACTCAGACCTTAATGCAAAAATGAACTCCTTTAGCCATTATGCGTTTGGTTCCGTTGCAGAATGGATGTTTCAGCATGCGGTTGGAATCGATACCGAGGATTCTGGATATAGAAATATTATTATAAAGCCCGCCATTACCAAAGAAATGAATTTTATAGAGGGTAGTTACAAAAGCATTAATGGCACCATAGCATCTGCTTGGAACTGGAAAGGAAATAATTTGCTGATGAATATAGAAATTCCTGTGAATACGAAAGCCAAGGTTACTATTCCAACATCAAAAGTAGCTAATATCAAAGAAGAGAATAAAAGTATTTCCAAACATCCATCTATTAAGGTTTTAGAATCTAATGACAATGAAACTATTCTTGAGGTTGGTTCTGGGGTATATACTTTTAGTATAAAAATGTAAGACACCATTTACACTAGTATAATTCAACTTTAAATAGAGTTTAATTCTCTTTAGGAAAATTCATCTATAAAATAAAAAACTCTTATGAAAAATAAATTTCAAAAAGTATTTATTAAATATTCACTATTGCTATGCATACTTCTAGTGGCTTCTTGCAATAGCCAGAAAAAAGATAAGGCAGCAGAATCTCAAGATACCAGCCGCCCTAGCGTTCTGATAATCTTAACCGATCAGTGGCGTGCCCAAGCTACAAGCTATGCAGGCGACCCTAATATTAGCACACCCAATCTAGATGAATTAGCAGCCTCAAGTGTTAACTTTAAAAATGCGGTTTCTGGCATGCCAGTTTGCTCTCCTTTCAGAGCATCGTTAATTACCGGACAACGCCCGTTGACACATGGAGTCTTTATGAACGATGTACAATTAGATACCAACGCGGTGACTATTGCCAAAGTGTTCAGCAAAGAAGGGTATGATACCGGTTATATTGGCAAATGGCATTTAGATGGACATGGAAGGTTACAGAATGTTGCTCCTGGTAAAAGAAGACAAGGGTTTAAATTCTGGAAAGGCAATGAATGCACACATGATTATAATAAATCCGTATACTATGACAATAATGACCCAGACCGTAAGATATGGGGCGGCTATGATACTTTTGAACAGACAGATGCTGCCATCGAATATATTAATAATAGAAAAAGGGCAGAGAAACCTTATATGATGATTCTTTCGTATGGTACTCCTCACGCACCATACCATACAGCTCCATTGAAGTATAGAAATCAATTTGACCCAGAGAAAATTAAACTTCGTTTAAATGTGCCAGATAGCCTTAAGACTCAACTAAAAAAAGATTTAGCTGGTTATTATGCTCATATTGCCGCATTAGATGACATGATAGGTAAACTAATTACTAATCTTAAAAATTCTAGAGAATTTGAAAACACCATTATTGTATTTACCTCTGACCACGGTGATCTCTTAGGTTCTCATGGCGCTTATAAAAAACAGCAGCCTTATGAAGAATCCGCAAGGGTTCCTATGTTATACCATATACCTAAAAGGTTTAAAATAGCTTCAGGAGAACGGGATGCATTGATGAATTCTGAAGATATAATGCCTACTCTTTTAAGCTTGTGCAACATTGAGATACCAAATACGGTAGAGGGCTTAGATTATAAATCCTATATGGAGGGAAAAGAAGAAATAGGAGAGGTAACACTTTTGACCTGCGTACAACCATTTGGACAATGGAACAAAGTACAACATAATGCTATGGAATATAGGGCTGTTAAAACTCTACAATATACATATGCAAGAAATTTAACTGGTCCATGGTTACTTTTTGATAATATAAACGACCCTTATCAATTAAATAATTTAGTCGGCAATGAAGGAGCTGCTGTTGTTCAAGATGATTTAGAAAAACTTCTGTCAGAACGTTTAAAAGCAACCGGAGATGAATTTCTACCTGGTTTAGAATATATAAAGAAATGGGGTTATCCAATCGACAAAACAGGAACGGTACCTTACACAAATTAACTGTTTCTAATTTAATAGGATTAAAACAAAGGGCAGCTTGAAAGAGTTGCCCTTTGTTTTTTTAACAATTAAGAAAATCTAAACAGCATTAGATGACAGGATAGCACAGGATGCAAATTCTTAAAAACCCAACTAAAATTGTGATTTCATATGTACTTCAATTTTTTATCGAAAACTGAAGAATGGCATTAAGCATTTTGAAAAAAATCAGAAAACAAACCCTATGAAAACCTTCAATTTACTACTAGTTATATTTTTATCTATTCACTTCGGTAATGCCCAAAATATAAACCCTAAAGAAGTCAAAGATGTCATGAAAAAAGTGGCAGATTGGCAAATGGACCATATCAATGACAGTTATAGCAACAAAAAGCCTCATCATCCATTGCATTGGACAAATGCAGCTCTTTATGTAGGTATGAGCAAATGGGCAGAAATGGCTGATGATGATACTTACTACAACTGGTTGAAAGGAATCGGAAATCAAAATAACTGGCAACTTCACGAACGAAAATATCATGCGGATGATCACGCTGTTGGCCGTATGTATGCAGCATTATATAGAAAATATGAGCAAGAAGAGATGTTGGAACCTACCAAGGAACAATTTAGCTTTCTAATGCACCATCCCGCTAAGACCAAACTCGATTGGGCTACACCATATCACCAAGATCGCTGGAATTGGTGTGATGCTCTTTTTATGTCACCCCCCGTTTGGGCAGACCTTTATAGCATAACCGGAGAACAGAAATATTTAGATTTCATGTTTAAAGAATACAAAGCCACTACAGAATACTTATTTGATAAAAAAGAAAACTTATACTATAGGGATGAAAGGTTTAAAGACAAATTTGATAAAGGAACCAAAATATTTTGGGGCCGTGGAAATGGTTGGGTCTACGCCGGTTTGGCCGATATTCTATCGAACTTAAAGCCACAAACCAAAGAATATGAATACTTCTTGGATATTTATAAAAAAATGTCCGAGAAGCTTATTGAAATACAAACACCAAAAGGACATTGGGCTATGAGTTTATTAGGTCAAGAATTTTATCCTACCCCAGAAACCAGTGGATCTTCCTTTTTTATATACGGTCTAACCTGGGGCATCAATAACGAAATATTAAAAGGTCGCAACTATAAAAAAGCCGTAGTGAACGGATGGAACGCCATGACCAGTTATGTTGATGAAAATGGTATGCTGGGTTATGTTCAGCCAATTGGCGCAGCTCCTGGAAATGCAAGTGCAGACAAAACTGAAGTATACGGTACTGGTGCCTTCTTAAGCGCTGGTTCCGAAATCTACAAAATGGTGAACGATAATTGAAATAGGCAACCTAAATAAATCGGCATATATGAAACGAAAATATTTTTTACAACCCTCTAGTTTAAGAACCGCTGGTCATACGCTATAAATGGGACCATGGGTATAGGTAAATTGGACCAATGAACGTTTAAAAATGACCTACGACCGTCACTTTCCATGGGAGTAGGTTTCTTACGGGTACATTAACAACTTTATCTGCCTCACAAATGGTTTGACTTCCATCCGTTAGACAATATAAAAACAAGACACTATAGGGCAAATAATTTAAATGATGTTACTTCGGTGGCACTACAAACAAACAATTAATCTATGATGCCCTCTACAGGTTGTGCCATTAAAAGTGGAGAATTGCCAAAGACCATTCAGGCGTATTTGACATGCGTTAACTATGTTGGTTGCGAAATAGAAAGACCGTTAGGCGGACTTAATGCTAGATAAAAAGAATGAAGCCTCTTGAGCGGTTACTAAATTGCAAATAAATAATTACACTGTCAAATCAAAGCACTTTAGATACATCCTATACGAAGATGGGTCGAAAGAATTCTATAATCATAAAGATGACCTCAACGAGTTTACCTATGAAGCTAAAAACCCGATGTAGACTGAAGTAATTGAACAGTTGAAAATATATATTTTAAAAATAAAATCAACTTGGCACCTGAATTCATTTTATACATTTCAGCCTTATTTTGAAGAAAATAAAGTCAGGACCAGCGGTTCGGATGGTAGTCCAATAAAGGTTATTGGAGCATTTCAATAGAAAAATCTATATCTTATTCTTATAAAATATAGTGCAATTAGTATATTTTTTTTCAGGTTTAAGATTTAAATTTCAATGAAATGAAATAATATCTCTAGTGAAACCAATTCGTTGATAACAACGAAAACTAACAGGATTAGGTAAAATTAATTTACAGTACAAAATCAACACTTTAAATTTTAAATGAACTTTAAACAATAAATAATTTGAGAACAACTATCCAACATTTTTCGTTTATACTTTTAATTAGTCTAATCACTTCTTTTTCGATAAAAAAAACAGAAATACTAAACTTAGTAACAGAATATAAAACCAACCCTATTGGTATTGATGTACAAAAACCTAGATTGAGCTGGCAATTGAATTCAGATGAAAAGAATGTAAAACAAACTGCTTATGAAATTCGAGTAGCAGATTCTAAGGAAAATTTAGAAAGTGATAAAAATCTAATCTGGTCTACTCTCAAAGTAGAAAGCGACCAATCCGTAAACGTGGTTTATAAAGGTCCCGCCCTTAACTCAATGCAGCGCGTATATTGGCAAGTACGTATTTGGGACGATAAGGACAGAGTATCCAAATGGAGTATACCTGCGTATTGGGAAATGGGCATTTTAGATAAAGCTTTATGGACTGCATCATACATTGCTATGAACGATATCACCACAGAAAAAAAATCGCACCCTTCTCAATATTTTAGAACGGAATTTAAAACTGAAAAAACAATCAACTCCGCTAAAGTTCAGATAACCTCTTTGGGCCTCTATGAACTATACCTAAATGGAGAAAAAGTGGGTAATGATCTCTTTACACCAGGCTACACCAGCTATAACAAAAGACTGCAATACCAAACATATGATGTTACACATATGCTGAAAGCGAACAATGCAATTGGTGCTTTAGTTGGAGACGGCTGGTACCGTGGAAATATTGGATGGAAGGGCGACTACGCCTTTTACGGAAAACAACTTGCGCTACTGGTTCAATTACACATTAATTATACTGACGGTACAACAGAAACCATTTTGACCAACGAAGACTGGAAAGCTTCATACGGCCCTATTTTAGAATCGGATATGTACAATGGCGAAAAATACGATGCACGCTTAGAAATGGACGGTTGGGCCAAAACCGGATTTGATGACAACTCATGGAAAAAAGTTGAAATCTTGAAACATTCCAAGGACATTCTCGTAGCTCCACAAGGACCTCCCGTAAAAGCAATCGAAGAAATCAAGCCTAAAAAACTAATTACGACACCCAAAGGTGAAATTGTATTAGACCTGGGACAAAATATTGTAGGATGGGCCCGAATGAAAGTAAAAGGTAAAAAAGGTGACCAGGTTAGTTTAAAATTTGCTGAAGTTTTAGATAAAGATGGAAACTTTTACACCACTAATCTACGTGCTGCCAAAGCAACGGATATTTACACGTTAAAGGGGGGAGGCGAAGAAGTGTTTGAACCACATTTTACCTCTCATGGTTTTCGATTCATACAGGTCATAGGTTATCCCGGCACCTTAAGTCTGAACGATATTACAGGAATAGTGATTCATTCAGCAATTAGCCCTACCGGTAGTTTCGTAACATCAGACCCTATGATAAATCAACTACAAAGCAACATTCAATGGGGGCAAAAAGATAACTTTTTAGACATCCCAACAGATTGTCCACAACGTGATGAACGAGCAGGTTGGACAGGTGACGCACAAGTATTTAGTATGACCGCTGCTTATAATTTTGATGTTGCATCTTTTTATACCAAATGGCTTAAAGATTTGGCTTTAGACCAACACGAGAACGGATCTGTAACCAATGTTGTTCCGGACATTCTTACTGGTGGTGAAGGAGTAAGCGCCAAAGGAGGTGCTACAGGATGGGCAGATGCTGCAGTAATCATACCATGGACGGTTTATCAATCTTATGGGGACAAACGTATTTTAGAAGAGCAATATGACAGTATGAAAGGGTGGGTAGATTACATGTCCAAACAGTCAGGTAATGATTATCTTTGGAACGATCCTAAGCACTGGCATTGGGGAGATTGGTTAGCATACAATGCCGATAAACCGGACTACAACGGGTCGGTGACCGAGAAAGATTTAATTGCAACGGCTTACGCCTATTATTCCACTACACTTTTACATAAAATAGCTGTCATCATTGGAAAAACTGAAGATGTTGAAAAATATGAAAGTTTGGCTAAGAACATAAAGACAGCTTTTATAAAAGAATATACCACCCCTAATGGCCGCTTAGTATCACATACACAAACAGCCTATGCAATGGCTCTTAGTTTTGATCTAATTCCTAAAAATCTAATCGAAAAATCGGCCGCATATTATGCAGCTGATATAGAGAAATTTGGACATTTAACAACTGGGTTTTTAGGAACTCCTTTACTGTGTACTACACTCTCAAAAATAGGTAGGGATGATTTGGCTTTTATGCTATTAAATAGAAAAGAGTTCCCATCTTGGTTATACCCTATAACAATGGGTGCTACAACTATTTGGGAACGTTGGGACACGCAAAAACCAGACGGAACAATCATTGAAGGGATGAATAGTTTTAACCATTATTCGTACGGAGCTATTGGTGAATGGCTTTATACACATGTAGGTGGGTTAAGGATTGACCCCGAAAACCCGGGATATAAGCATATTATATTTGACCCGCACCCAGGAGGTGGACTAACTTCAGCAAATACAGAATTTTTATCCCTTTATGGAAAGATAAAATCTAACTGGAAAATCATAGACAGAACATTTCAATATGAAGTAACGGTTCCCCCAAATACCACAGCGACGGTAACATTACCAAATGCCAAAGCTGATGAAGTTTTACTTAATGATGCTAAATTGAAAAATGAATTTCATAAAATAATGAAGCAAACAGATGACGGTGTACAATTAAAATTAGGATCAGGCACCTATAAATTTTCGTATCCTCAAAAAAGTTGAAATAGTAGCAACAAATTAATTTGATAAAAAAAGCCTTAATCAACGATTAGGGCTTTTCCATGAGTATGCGCTACTATATAATTAAAAATTCATTTTTTTTAATTCTTCAACTGCATGGTTCGCAGCTCTAGCCGTTAAAGCCATATAGGTCAATGATGGGTTCTGGCACCCTGTAGAAGTCATACAAGCACCATCTGTTACGTACACATTAGGTACTTCATGTAACTGATTGTATTTATTCAGTACAGACGTTTTATTATCTTTCCCCATTCTAGCGGTTCCCATTTCATGAATTCCACCTCCCATAAATGAAGCTCTTTGGTTTGCCCTTACCTCTTTAAACCCAGCATTTTCGAGCATTTCTTGGGATTGTTCTATCCAATCTTTTTTCATTAGTTTCTCATTCTCCTTAAACTCGGCATCAAAAACTATTGTTGGTAAGCCAAAGGAATCTAGCTTATCATAATTAAGATACATATGATTCTCGTGATAAGGTAAAACTTCTCCAAAACCACCGAGATTAATACGCCATCCTCCCGGTTTCAATATTTCTTCTTTAAATTTTTCCCCATATGCATATTCGGGTATAACGGTACTATAATCAGTACGACCTGCACCACCCTGATAACCATATCCTCTTATGAAATCAACATTTTTAGAAGACCCATTTATATTCCTAAATCTAGGAATATAGAATCCATTTGGTCTTCTTCCTTTATAATATTTATCATCATATCCGTCTATTTTGCCACTGGCACCGCCACCAAGTTGGTGATCCATAATATTATGTCCCAATTCACCACTGGCATTACCCATTCCGTTAGGAAAAACATCAGATTTCGACTGCATTAAAATAGCCGTAGAAGCCATTGATGAAGCACACAGAAAGATAATTTTTGATTTAAACTCCATCACTTCCTTAGTATTCGCATCTATAATTTTAACACCTATAGCTCTTTTTTTTTCTTTATCATACAAAACCTCACATACAATAGAATCCGGTCTAATAGTCATATTACCAGTAGCTTCCGCCATTGGCAATGTGGACGAGTTTGAACTGAAATAGGCTCCATAAGGGCAACCACGTTTACATCTATTTCTATTCTGACAAGTGCTCCTTCCTGCACCTGGTTTTGTACCTTCGGTAATATGAGCCACTCTACCTATAGTCAAAACTCGATCCTCATAATTTTCTGATATACCTTTCTTTAAATGTTCTTCTACACAATTTAATTCCATTGGTTTCAGAAACACACTGTCGGGCAATTGAGTCAAGCCCAATGCTTCTCCACTAACACCAATATGCTTTTCTACATATGCATACCATGGCTCTATATCTTTATACCGTATAGGCCAATCTACACCAATGCCGTCTTTAGCATTGGCTTCAAAATCAAGATTGGACCAACGATAGGTTTGTTTTCCCCAAATCAAAGATCTCCCCCCTACTTGTGTACCCCTAATCCAGTCAAAACGTTTTACTTCATCATAGTCGAATTTTGAATCGTCATTAAAAAAATGCCGTGTTGTTTCATCAAATCCCCAACGGGATTGTTTAGGGTACATTGCTTTAACTTTTTCAGGAGTCACTCCTGCGTTTGGCAAGTCCCATGGGTCAAGGTTCATTGTCAGATAATCCAGAACATGCTTTACCATTCTTCCGCGTTCTAAAACAAGAGTTTTGAGTCCATTCTCACAAAGCTCTTTTGCAGCCCAACCACCACTAATTCCCGTTCCTACCACAATGGCATCAAAAGTATTTGTTGCTTCTATTGACATATTCTTTTATTAAGTTTTAAGAGTAAGCCCGGTCACAGTTTCGAAGGCACTATGACCGAGGTCATCCAATTATTCTTCAATTATTTTAATACTTGCGTAAAATCAAGTATTCAAAAGGCATTTAAAAATAGTGTTTAGAATATAATATTGTATCCTGTGCTATACTGATAAGGCATATTTAATATAAAAAGTATAACAACATTTTAAAATAATTGATATTACTTTATTGCCTTCGAAACAAATCCAGAATTACATAAAACAAATTTCAACTAATAATTTATTTAGTGCTTAATGTAACTGTTTCACTAGGCACATATCCTATTCTATATGCTTGAGCGATTACAATACTTGCCCTTGGAATTTCAAAAGGTTTTTGATAAATCGTCCATGAATTTGGAAGTTTGCCTTCCTTATCAATTATCTTATATCCTAACGAAGCTCCCTCTGTGAAACTATTCAGTGTAATTTTATGATTGATTAATTTTATTTCCGGATTCAAAGTTATTGGTTGAGTTTCTGCACCATTCCATAATTTAGTAATCAATTCTTTTTCCGGTAGATTGGGATCATCCCCTATTCCCTTTAACCACCGATCCATTTCTGCACTTAATTCTACCAATTTATCACTGTAGATAGGATCTTTAGCTAAATTATTTACTTCATAAGGGTCTATCTGTACATCATACAATTCTTCAACATCCTTAGATTCCCTGAACCAAAGTTCTTGTGAACTATCCAAATTTCCTTCATTGCGTAAACGCAATAATTCCTGCATGGCTGGTATTCTTTCCCTATATTCTACCGGTAAATAATAACCTTGTTCCGGTCTATAATTTCTAATATACTTAAATTGTTCATCGCGAACGGCACGAATAACATCAGTAAATCCATCAAAACGGTCAGCCGCGCCATGAATATATTTGCGTTCGTTTTCGGCCTTGTATTTTCCTAAAAATGCCTGTCCTTGCATATAGGAGGGAGGCTTAACCCCTATTAGGGATAAAAGTGTAGGTCCAAAATCTACAAAACTAAGTAACTCAGTAGCTTTAGTTCCTGCAAGCTGTTTTTTTGGAAACCTTATAATCATTGGCGTGTTTAAACCAGAATCGTAAATCAAACGCTTTTCCCTAGGTAAGGGTCCTCCATGGTCTCCGTAGAAAAAGATGATGGTGTTTTCTAGTAGTCCATCCTCCTCTAATTGCTTTAATACGGTTCCCACCTGCTTGTCCATTTCCGACACATTGTTGTATAGCTTCCACATATCCCTTTGTACTTTGGGAGTATTTGGAAGATATGGAGGAATATTAAAATCTGTATCTTTTGGCAAATGTATTGTCGTTTCCTCTTCTGTCATGCGATCTTCGCCCCATTTAAATGTTCTATCCCCCTCGTGATAATGCCTTGTTTCTATCTCCCTAAATCCGTAAGGCTCAAACAGCCCTGATTCGTGTGTTTCTGTATAATTGAATACTGAAAAGAACGGTTGATTTTCATCACGATTCCGCCAATGGGCATACGGACTACTTTCATCCCAGGCCGTTTTAGGAGCCTCAAATTGATAATCTTCCTTATAATTATTAGTGGTGTAATAACCGTTCAAACGAAGTAGTTCACTAATCATGCGGGCTTGCGGCGGCGGCACCGCCCCGTACGATGACAATCCAGTCACCTCAGTATAGGACGTAGTTCGCATATGGTTGGCCCCAATACTGGAAGGATACATCCCCATTATAATGGCAGACCTACTAGGAGCGCAAACTCCTGAAGTAGAATACAAGTTTGGGTATACCACACCTTCTGCGGACAACCGACTTAAATTAGGTGTCACAATAGTGGAATCGCCAAAAGACGGAATATAGGGTCCCATATCTTCGGTTACCAACCATAAAATATTAGGTAGTTTAGGTAGTTGAATTTCAGTTTTTGCGACTTCTTTTTTAGACTCTTTATTATTTACCTCACAAGACATTAGTATAAATAAAGGGAATAGCAAACTTATTACGTTTATTGCTGAAAAATAATTCTTCACCATATCATATTTTTTATTATAAAATAAGTCCAAAAATTTGTTTGACTTAAAAATCTTAGAATTCAATCTAAACTCTCTGCTATTTGATAAAATAGCTGTTGGAAAATTTTTTGGTACCTTTTGCCTTACCCTACAAGAAGCCGCTCATTCGAATCCCCCCCTAAAAAAAAAACGATAAACCCAACATTTTCAAAAGAATCGATATCGTAACCTAAGGCGTTATGGAAAACACGTCCCTTACCGTATTCGATAATCATTAGTACCGTTTCCTGTCCGCCCGTTAGAGCATTTTCACTTAAATACTTTCCTGTAGCCAATACCGTAATATTCTCGACCAGACCACGTAATTTAGCATAGTATTCATCAATACCGGTCATTCCCACTTTTAGCATATCCTTGGTTATTGGATAACCCATATTTTGAATAGTAATTGGAAAACGATGTTTTTCTCCATATGTACCTGCAGCTCCCTTACTTGTATTTATCACCCTTATGCCCAAATTATCATAATAAATATAGAGACCATCCTTTTCGGTTCTATTGCTCCCCCCCAAACCAATCATTTTAATATAAGCTTCCCATTCAGGAAAGGAATTGTTGGCTGCATGCACACTTACAAATCCGCCTCCATTTTTCACATAAGTATCGAATGCCTTTTGTGTTTCGATGGGCCATGGTGTAGCCATCCATCCAAAATTGAATTGCTACCAAGTCTCGCCATTCTTGACAACTTCTGCTATATTTCACTAAAAAAAATACCATCAAGATAATGTTCCACTTCAACTCCTTTAACTACAATACGGGCAAGATTCCATTCATATTTGTTAACTATTTTTTTAGTAGACTCGTCCAGTTTAAAATTATGGACATTTGCCGTGATTAAATCATATAATGAAGCTAAGGTTCGATTACGATTTGATAACCGTGTACCCTGCCATCTCTATATTCAGGATTGCTTTGGGCCCTAAACATCACACCTTAATTTGTTTCTTCACCCAAATGAGCCTCAAAAGCGAAAATAAAATCGAAATAAGATTCTCTTGTACACTGGAATGTATTTAGGGTGCCAGAAGTATATGTTCCTATAATTACACCATCTTCTAAATTAAATAGTGCCTTACCATTCTCTAATTCCCAACCATCAAGATTTTTGCCGTTGAATAATGGGACAAAATCACTTTTGGAGGTAATGAATAATATGATAATGAGGCTTAGATACAATAAGGTAATAAATAAGCTTTTCCTTTGTTTTTATATAAGTTTTAATTTAGAATTTACTATTGTAACATTGATTATCATTAAAGACCAAAGGCTATATTTAAAAAGAATTAACCACAAGTTTTATCTCATGTTTCCCAGATTCTAAACGGACAGAACCAAAAGCGACGTTTACTTTCTTTCCATTGTGCATTAGCTCTTTTCCAAATGATGGAGCAATTTCAAACTCTGCTACCATATTGGCAGGAATTTCAATTTTAAAAATCTGGAGCCTAGAGGTCTCATAGGTGTATGCTCCTTTTATAGTTCCTTTTATGGTAGGTACCTCTATACTCGAGTTTTTTAAGTTGCTCATCTGTGGTTTTATAATAGCGACCCCAAAGCCAGGTGTTTTTGGCTGAATACCCCAAAGTCCTCGTGGAATTACATTTGCAGGTACTGCGCCCCACGCATGGTTCCAGTCAAGATTGTTCTTATACTTTAAATCCCATGCTTCTAGGGTCATAGTAGATCCAACACGAATCATATTATACCAGCTTCTATCACTTTTGTCCGTTAGCAGTTCCAAAGCGTAATCTGCTGCTCCGGCGTTATAGAGACCGTCCATTAAGTATTGTGAACCATAAACACTACAAGCCATTCCTCTAGATTTTACATGTTCTACCACAGAGGGAATATGTTCCTCCGGCACCATATTAAAAGCTAAAGGCAGCATATTAGCATGTAAAGCAGCATGGTCCGTTCCAATTCCATCTACATAAACACCACGTTCTGAATCGAACATTTTTTCGTTGACAGCTTTTTTCGCTTTTAAGGCACGAAGTTCAAAATCCAATGCTTCGCCCGTTTTGCCTAAAACTTTTGCAAATTGGGACATAATCTTCATATTCTGGTAATAAAACGCATTAACTACAGTGTTATAGTCTTTAAATTCATAGCCATCACGTTCCCCTTTATTGGATGGGTCGCCTCCCCAACCCGCAGATGGCCAATCTACAATATCTCTAAACGTCTCCTTCATTTTTGGAGGGAACCCTAGGTTTTTCATTAATTCCGTCGTCATTTTAGTCGAGGTAATAAGACCGTCTTCGTTAGCGAGCTCATATAGGGTTTTATACTTCAACCGGTCATAGTACCTCTCAATAAGTTCTGTGTTGCCCGTATACATATAATCTGCATAAAACATAAGCGCTACATGCTGTTGCCATTCGGTTGGCCATGTTGGGTGTTCCATAAAATATTCTATGGTTTGCCTTGCAATGGCATATTCCCGATCGGTAGTATAATGACTTAGTTGATTTAAATACGCATCTGCTTCATACGGTATACGCTCTCGGTCCCCATCTACATAAAGACCGTTAAATGTTGTAGCCTTTATCGTGTATTTACAAATTTCCCATACCTGATTTAAAATATCATCAGAACTTTTGAAACTACTAGCGTCATCTTCCCAATAACTATGATGAGCCAGTAATGTAAAGTCTTCTGCTGTAACAGGTTCTTTAGCACCATCAACCTCCACATATCTAAACGGCATTAAAACAGAAAAATCTTTGGGAAGAGGTAGTGCCTTGCCAGGCAAAGTATTTCTCTTGTCTGGTTTTATTTGAAGTTGGTATTCCGTTTGATCCGGATTTACTTTAATCTTAATTTCCTGATACCTAATATGACTTTTTTCAAAAGGTTTTCTGTTGATGCTCTCACCTTCTAATTGTTCTCCTATTTTAAAGGTAAGTGTTCCTGAAGTTTTAGCCTTATATGTAAAATTGAGCGTTGCGAAAGCGGATTTTCCAAAATCTATAAAATAGGTGTTGCCTCTTTTTTCAAATATGACAGGTTTAATTTTATCTATTTGAAAACTGTTCGGTGTGGTTATCGTCGCCTTAGGGTTTCCCATTGTAAAAGACCGACTTTTAGAATATCGTGAAAGCCGATTGTCTTGATCCCAAATGCGTACTTTCCAGAAGTAGGTTTCTCCGTTTTTTAACGCTTTACCACCATGTTCTATTTCTGAAGATGCATTCGTTCGTATTTGCTTACTATCCCAGACATCGCCAATATTATTGTTTATATTTTCTTTAGATGAAGCAACCAACATTTGATAAGCCGATTGTGAAACCGCACCATCAGGCACCACCCATCCAAATTCTGGTTTAGGATCAATTACTGTAACCCCTTTCGTGTTCCGTATCCACTCCACTACCAAATCACTTGGCCCTTTAGAATAGTCATCGGAAAGCTCAAGTATAAGACTATTAGTTTTGTTGCGAAATGCCGATAATTTTTCTGCATATTTTGAATCTTTTGCCAGATTGCGAATCTCTTTGGGGTCTACTTCTAAATTGTAGAGTTCTTCAAAAGACTGGTCGTTGATGTAACGGAAGTATTTCCAATTTTTAGTACGGATTCCTTCACTTGGTGGTATATTCTCAAACTCCCAAATATGCTCGATTAATACGGTATCCCGTTCAAAATTGCTCTTGGATTTCTTTACTGTAGGCAAAAGGCTTTTACCATGCCATGCTTTGGGCTGATCAATACCGGCTAGGTCTAAAATGGTAGACGGAATATCTATATTCAAGGCCATAACATCACTATCCTTTTGCTTTTTCACCCGTGGATCATAGACAATTAAAGGCACCCGAACGGAATTATCATATAACAACCATTTACCAGCAAGCTGGCGCTCACCTAAGAAATAACCGTTATCTCCCATTAAAATAATAACTGTGTTCTCCGCAAGACCCCTCTTTTCTAGCTCGGCTCTAATTTTGGCAATCTCCCTATCTATACCAGAAATCATTCGATAATAGCCTTTTACACTATGTTGATATTTTTCAGGTGTATCGTATCTCCAAGTCCAACGCAACCGATTAAAACCATCTCGTACAAATTTAGGTTGAGCCTCAAAATATTTATCTTCTCCCAAATCCGCATCGGGCACATTAATGTTCTGCAGCAAAGCATCTGACTCCGTTTGCCAAAAATATTGGTCCTCCGCCCCATCATGAGCATGAGGAGCACTAAAACTTAAGGAAAGACAAAAAGGTTTATCTGTTTTTGCATCTGCAATAAAGTCTATCGCTTTCTGTCCTGTATACCGGGTTAAATGAACCGTGTCCTTAGCTAAAGTTTTATAGTAATAACCACGTCTGTCTTTATACTCATAATTGCGATCATACGACTCATATTCGTCAAATTGATTTTCTAGTTTTTCATAACGGACTCCATATTTACCATAAAAACCTGTAAAATATCCATTCTCTTTTAAAATTGAAGGATATGACTGCGCCATGTAAGACTCCCTTATATTCCCTGTTTGAAAATTAAAATTATGGGTGCGTTCATATAGACCTGTTAGAATGCTTGCTCTACTGGCAGCACAGATTGGAGTGGTAACCATGGCGTTTTTAAAATAGGTACCCTCTCTTGCCAATTTATCCATTTCAGTGGTAGAAATGAGTTTGTTACCTGCATAACCCAAGGCATCAAAACGTTGGTCATCCGTTAGAATAAAAATAATGTTAGGCTTCTTAACTTCTTGGTTTTCAACTCTCTTTTGTGCTTTTGATGAAAGTATACACACGCAGAAAAATATTCCCACTAAAATTCTTATCCTCATAAATTTGTTATTTATTAAGCCTAGTTAAACTGACTTTTCAATTCTGAGTTCAGCAGCTCACAAGTTCTAATTCAAACTTATACTATGTAAGAAAATCACCCATCCTGTTCTATCCTGAAAACACACATGAATTAATATTCTTCATCTAAACAATTCAATTACATTTGAGATTTTATATTTAATAAAATTAATAATGACAAAAAATATATTCTATTTTCCCGCGCTTACATTAGCTGTATTCTCTATTTATATTATTCTCATTTAAAAATATTAACTTTCCCTTACTTCTATTTAATACCTTTCGATTACAATTAATGAACTTCAAAATATTTAGACTATTAATTAAAGCAGGGCAGTACAGGATACTTTTACAATAACACTTATGTAATTTTATTTATGAAGAGTTGTTAACTTCAGTTGAGTTAGTTTAAATGAAAAAAGGGATGAAGATTAAATTTCATCCCTTTACTTTTTTCTTCCATTTATCTAATTAATATCTTTCCAACTTCTACTTTTTGCAGATTCAATAACTGCTTCACAAACTTTCTGTGTTTCAAGAGCATCTAAAAAGGTAGGTGAACAAGGCTCGCCTGTTTCTAGACTTTCCAGAAAGTCAGCTACTTGATGAACAAAAGAATGTTCATAACCTATACTTAAACCTGGCACCCACCATTTATCCATATAAGGCTGATCACCATCTGTAACATGAATTGAACGCCATCCTCTTACTATTGAATCGTCTCCATAATCATAATATTCAAGACGATTTAAATCATGTAAATCCCATCTTATAGAAGCATTCTCGCCATTAATCTCAAACGTATAAAGTGCCTTATGACCTCTTGCATATCTTGTAGATTCAAAAAGCCCCAATGAACCGTTGTTAAAGTGACAATGAAAGATACATGCATCATCAATATCGACCTTCTGAACTTTTCCGCTTGTTTGATGTACACGTTCTTTAATAAATGTTTCCGTTAATGCAGAAACATCTTTAATACCTCCATTTAGCCAAAGAGCAGTATCTATACAATGTGCCAAAAGATCTCCTGTAACTCCAGAACCAGCTGCGTCTGCATCTAAACGCCATAAACCTTCACCACCCTGAGGTAATTCTGGACTAATAGTCCAGTCTTGTAGAAAATTTGCACGGTAATGAAATATTCTGCCCAATTTTCCTGAATCTATAAGCTGTTTAGCCAAAGTAACTGCTGGTATACGGCGATAATTATACCATACGGTGTTCTTAACTTTTGCTTCTTCAATTGCTTTTACCATTTCTTCACCTTCCTCAAGAGTACGTGAAAGAGGCTTTTCGCACAATATCATTTTACCTGCTTTTGCTGCTGCAATTGCAATTTGAGCATGCATATCATTTGGGGTACATATATCAATAGCATCAATGTCATCTCGGGCAATGAGTGTTTTCCAATCTGTTTCCCAAGATTCGTAACCCCATTGAGAAGCAAAAGCTTTCACCTTACTTTCTGTACGGGAACAGACTGCTTTCAATACTGGGCGATATGCTAAATTGGGAAAAAAATTAGAAACTCGATTATACCCGTTTGAATGTGTTCTTCCCATAAATCCACATCCTATTAAGCCAATTCTAAGTTCTTTTTTATCTGCCATAATCTCAAGAAAATTTATAATTTTTAATGTTATTCCAATTACGAATATTAACCTCGTTTAATTCCAGCCATGTAATTCGGTTACTTTTATTAAAGTTGCTAAAATATCGTTCCAGGTCTTTTGTTCAGTCAATACAGCATTATCGAACATACAACCGTCCCAACAAATATGTTTGAAGGCTTTTGTAAGTATACCATTTTCATCTCTTAGCCAATATCCAGCATCATTTGCCACATCAAGCTTACCATTAGGGTCTGTCGCTAAACAATGACGACCGGTTTTATCATGAGATCCAGTACCATGAACGGTACCATCATTTTGTGCAACATGAAAATCTATCGTCCATGGTCGTAATGCATCTGTAACAGTTTTTAAACCAGCTTTTAATGTCTCTCGATCGTTCCAATCAAAATTCTGCGGAAGTATTCTATCTTGCGGCGCATTATAGCCCAATAAATACAGTAAGGTGTGCGACATATCTGCCTGAAAACCAATATTTGGTCTATTTACAGCTTCTAGTGTTTCTACCATGGCCTTCCAACTATGCATACCACCCCAACATATTTCACCTTCGGCAGCAAGTTTTTCATCAAAATCTGCTGCAACATCGCAAGCTTCTCTAAAAGTTTTTGCAATTAGCTCAGTATTCTTTACCGGATTCTTAGCCCATTCTTCTGGGCTAGAAGCAGAATCAATTCGTATTACCCCGTACGATCTTACACCATGTTCCCTTAAAATTTTTCCGAAACGGCAAGATTTTCGTACCATTTCGACAAAAGTCTTACGATCATTTTCAGTACCCAATATAGGTCCACCCCAAATTGGGGCTACCAAACTACCTACATTAAGCCCGTAACCGGCAATTTTATCTGCTATTTTTTTTATTTCATCATCTGTACTATCTATATTAATGTGTGGATCTAAAAGACCTAAATCAATACCATCGAATTTAACGCCATTAACCTCAGCAGCGGCAGTCATTTCTAACAACTTATCAAAGGGAATAGGCGGCTCAGAATCTAGCCCTTTACCAACAATTCCAGGCCAAGTTGCATTATGTAATTTTGGAAAATCATTATTTTGCATGGTGTCTTTTTTTGAAATTATAGATTTGATTTTAAATTTTTAAATCCGGATTTTGTGGACCAAAATGTTTCAACATTACAATAGGGTCAGTACTACTATGGTTAACTATAGTAACACCCTCTTTGGCTGCCTTTTCTGTAACGAAATACTCATCGTGCGTTAATTGACCATATCTTATGAGTGATGGGGTCTCTATGTCCCAAACGCCCATTTTACCATGGCCTTGCATCATGATCATTCCATAACAAGCATTATCTTTTATTGTAACCGTTTGACCTGGAAGTACCGTTAATTCTTTTGCGCTAAAAGCATCTGAACGATAGCAAATCCATTTATCAATATATCCTTTAGCCTCCATATCATCTATAGGCTCTACAGGAATTGGATTCATAAATCTAGTTTCTAACATATTAGGATCTGTATTTAAATCCCAATCAATGACCTCCATTAACTGATCAAAATCTCCCATTCTATCTTTTGGCGTACCATTCCATAACAACTCTTCGGGAATTATGGCCTCATTTACTAAAGATTGGTACATGGCGAAAACGTCTGAAGCTTTTTGTGGCTCGTAGGTACACATACTACCTGGTGCATGAAGCATACCTGGTGGCACATCCCAACCAGTTCCTGGTTCTAACCTGAATGCAGATGAAAAATTGGTGATCTTATTATCTCCTTTGGTAAAATTCTTCAAACACTCTTTTATTTGTTCTTTGGTTGTACCCGGGGTAATTCCGAAAAAAGTATACGGAAAATCACCACCGTGGTTATTTACCTGAGGTGGAAAGTAATATGCCTCTGGTTTTCCCTTCTGACCTATTTTTGCAGCATGCTCGTCATTATGATGTATATGATGTGGTAGCGGTCCCATATTATCAAAAAACTTGGAGTACATGGGCCAGCTTTCATATTCGTTCCATAATCGGTCACCAATAATTTCTCCTTTTAGCTCATCGATAACATCTTTTAAAAGAATCTGAACTTCTTTGCCGTCATCTTCTAAAACCACAGGGCTAAGACCTTCATTTTTTCCTGTCAAAGGACCATTTTCAGCAGATGTTGTAGATGAGAACCAACGTTCATCAATACCGCCACGTTCACCGCCCAAAACATAATAATCGTCTGGGTGCAATTTTATTCTTCTACCTGGCACGCAAAAGGACCTTGGCACCCACGTTGGTGCCAAACGTAAAATTCCTTTTCCTTGCTCCAAGGCTTTTTTAGCTAATGTTGCCATATTATTTATTTTTTAAAATTGTTTAAAAATTTATCTATTTCAGTATTCTGTAATACCTCTAAATTTAATGAGTAACTTCTACTCTTACCAGGTTCAAGAAATTCTAAACTACCCTCTTCTCTAGCCTTAGTTTGACCTATTGGAGGATTCGTCGCAGGTTCTAATGCTGTTACATACTCCTTTTTACCCCAATGTTGCCAATTTATGAGCCATGGCAACTGTTTTTTAGGAAACGACAGAGATACAGCCAAGTTGATTTTTTTATTATGTAAACCACAATGAACAGTACCAGTTTTATCTGCCGTAGTATCAATAAAGGCTACATCTTCTCCAATACCTGAATGTGATTCTAGAGGTGCCGGACAGGTTTTAAAATCAGCACCTTTTTTGAAAATCTTAGCTGCCGAGTCTGGGGTAGGAGATTCCCATTCTCCGTTCCAAAGTAATTTGGTTTCCTCATCTACTAATGGCCATCCAAAATTGATATGATATAACAGCATATGAGGGGCTTTTATATTACCTACATTTATAACCTCATCGTTAATAGTGATTTTAGCTTCACCCAATTTTCCAGAAATTGTACGTTTTAATTCAAGCATAGGTCCAAACACTTGAGTCTGTCTTACGATACCAGTAATACTCATATCCATCTTACCCTCTGCCGGATTTGGTTGAATAATGGAAATAATCTCTGCAGGTGTATTACTTATTAAACCATGAAGACCGCGTTCACCGAATTCATCTTTTTCTGGTCCGCCAACGTGTGATAATCCACAAGTAGTTAAAAGACCTCCACCAAAATTACGTATCCATTGCATTCCTGAATCTGAAAAGCGTTCAGGCATTGTTGTTCCGAGATTACTTAACCATGATAAACTGTGTTCATTATAAAATGCATCTGCAATGTCCATAGCACGATCAATAACTACCTTGTAACGTAAACCTGTACCTGTGTTAATCCAAGCAATACGAGTTCCTCGAGCTAAACCATTATCCAATACCGAAGTTTCGATACCTCCTATCTGAGCCACATTTGAAATCTTTTCAAAATCTTCTTTATCGAATCGTTCTACTTGCATAATCTCGTTATACTTTTAAAATACCTTACTATGTAAATTGTGGCGAGAATTTATAGTAAGAATAATCTATAAATTTTTTAAGCGAATATTTCTATATTCTACTTTCATTGGTGGCCCCACATGAACTTGTACACCTAAATACCCTTTTAATTTTCTATTTATAGTATCATTATCAATTACCTCGCTCATTAAAACTCCATTAATATAATGTTGAAGTTTATTTCCTTTTATTATCAAATGAGCTTCGTTCCAATCTTCGCTCTTAATATTCAATTTAAGTGAATCTGAATCACCCAATGAACTGACCACTTCTCTACTTTGCCAGCAATTTTTTTTAACATTTGCTCTTAAGGATCCTGGCTCATTGGAATTATCTTGAGTATTTATTATAACATTCTCCCCCCTATAGGCTAAAGTTGCCCGTTTCTTTTCTTCATAATTTTGTCCTGTATACCTTATTTCACCATCAATATCAGCTTGATAACCTTTTAAGGCATTCGGAATTGTATCTAAAAGCTCGCTCCTATAATTTATGCCACTATTACCTGATGTGGCAATCTTAAATTCTAGCTTCAACTCAAAGTCATCTGGTTGACCACCTTGCCATATTATAAAAGTGTTACTTTTCAGAAGGGTTTCAGGTGTAACTTCACCAACTAAACTTCCGTTTTGAACGCTCCAATAAGTTGGATCACCTTTCCAGTTAGACAAAGTTTTTCCATCGAAAATTTCAATAAAACCACTTTCTCCTGAAACTTTTGCCGACTCGGTATTCGCAATATCTTTTGAGCCATCTTTTTGTTTGCAACTAAATATTCCCAGTAGTAGAAAAAGCACTAGACCTATATTCCAAAAACCAATTTTAATCTTCATTTTTTTAATCTTTATTTTGTTCTAATAATTAATTTATATGCTAGTTTTAATTACGTCTTAATTGATACTTATTAGACCGTTAAATAACACATAAAAATATCTAGTGAAAAATTGCAACCAATGCCAATTCATAACTTATATAAAAAGCATAAAACCTAATAAAGTTTGTTTGAGAAACGTAATTCAATAGTAAAACTATCTTCTTATTGAATACATACAAGTTGCTTTATTTCATTAAAAAAAGAGCGCGTAAAACTAATGTGATGCTATAGTTCTATAGAAAGTACTTACAGAAGTTGATTTTAATATAATCTGTATCATTTTAAAATCAAATTATTTATCATTAATAACTCTTCGTAAGTACATTCTTAGAACACATACTCATAAATAACACTAACTAGTTTGCACTAATAGCTTTTTCCGATTTTTCAAAAATAGCATTATCAGAATTTCCGCCTGCAATTAAAAATGCTAATAAATCTTTAACCTCTTCATCATTTAATCTATTTATAGTTCCTGGTGGCATTAATGAAATTGTAGACATTTTAGTACTGACCACATCGCTTTTAGTAATACTTCTGATTACATCTGGCGCATAAGGATTTTGAGATATTTTATACTCTTCACCATTTTCACTTATAAGTCTACCTACCACAGAATTGCCATCTTCAAGAATGAATACGGTAGAGTTATATTGATCAGAGATAACTTCATTTGGATTAATAATTGACCTCAACATATCTTCAGGAGAAAATCGTGTTCCAATCTGTGAAAGTTCAGGTCCAATATTTTGGCCTTCTCCTTTCATAGAATGACAAGTAATACAGTTGGTTGCCAAAAACATATTTTTACCCTGTTCGAAATCTCTATTATTTAGGCCATCTGTTAACAATGATGCGATATCTTCCTCTTTCCAGTTTTTTCCAGGTCCTTTAGGTTGAACAGCATGATTTGCCAATTCATTGCCTGAGCTACTTAGCAGAGAATCACCAGACATTTGATTATAAAATTCAAATTTATCTTTAGATACTTTACTTAAAGCATTTTTACGAGCTTTATCTATAAAGCCGATATAACTTCTTCCCGCTTTAAAAGAAAATGCCTTGTAAAACCACTTAAAATATCTCTCATGTAGTTCTGGTGTCCATCCTTTATTTGCATTGCTCAAAACATTACCATAAAAAGTACTTTGTGCTGGAGGCATATTCTTTAATGTTTCTGCTATTGACATACCATATTGCGGATTTCTTAAAATCAAATCTGCAGCATCTGTAGCCGTATTTGCCATAACATCAACATTCTCACCCTGTGGAGTTTCTAAAAGTGTGAGTGTTTTTGATACGACAGAAGAGTCATCAACATATACCAATGTTTTACTTAAGAGTTGATTAAGAACATCACTTTCAGAAGGGTAATGAGGTGCTAAATAACCAGCTATTGTATTTTTAACTTTTCCATTTGGCTCACCTAACCTTGACAAACACAATTCAAAAGCCCTTACCAAATCAACCTGCTGACTTAAAGTTAATTTACTATAATCAATAGTAGTTAATAAACCCACTAACTTATCTTGCTTATTTTCAGCTCCTTGTCTTGCTAATGCAATTGCTGCATTAATCTTTTTAACAGAATTCTCTTCGGTATAGACCTTATTTTGCCATGTGGCTACCGGTTGCTGTTCAATTGCTATTCTAGCTGCATATCTAATAAATCTATCTTCACTATCTAGATATGGCCAAGCTACCTCTACAGCTTTATCGTTAATACCAACGTGGTATTTTTCTAATTCTTTACGAATCTTATTCTCTTCTGTTTGCTCTAAAGCAATACTTTTCTCTGGAATATTATCGACCGAACCATTATAGAATACTCTATACAAATCAGATTCTAATTTTCGACCACCCGTCATAAAGTACATAGCACCATCAGGACCAATGACACCATCTGTTAATGGCAAAGGAAGTCCAGAAAGAAATTCTTCTTTTTTACCAGAATATGAAGATCCATCTGTTTCTAGCTCCATAGCGTAAATGATTCCAAAACTCCAGTCAAAAGCAAAAATACTACGCTTGTACTTCTCTGGAAATTTGGCATTCATACCATAAATTACATTTGTTGGTGAACCCTGCCCTATATCTAATACTGGAGGTAGATTATCTGGATATGCAGGTGACCATTTACCATTACCTGTTCGCCAACCGAATTCAGCCCCACTAGTAACATGACAAATTCTTGTCGGTCGATACCAGGGCATCCCCAAATCCCACTCCATATCAGAGTCATATACAAACATATCACCAAGTTCATTAAAAGCTAGATCAAAAGGGTTTCTAAAACCAGCCGCAACCAATTCCCATTTTTTTCCTTCAGGATCTAGATTTGCAACCCAACCACCTGGTGCTGCACGATCATTTGCATGACCCCTAGGATCTTTAATTTCATAAAGAAGATTATCATTTTTCCAATTATTAGGTAAAAAATAATTATCCATCTCAGGTAAATCGGTATGGTTACCAGCTATTACGTATAAAGATTTTCCATCAGGTGAAAGAACTATACTATGTGGACCATGCTCCCCTGCTCCATTCAAAGATTTCAAAAGGGTTATACTATCATACTGGTCATCATTATTAGTATCTTGAAGACGATATAGACCACTAGTTTTCTCGAACTCATCGCTACCTCTATGGTTAACCATAACATAAAGACTGTTGAAAGCGTATAATAAGCCTTGTGCATACCCTATTTGAATAATTGAATCTGCTACTTTTTCTGAAGTTTGAATTTTTAATTTTTCAATTTTTGAAATACTTTCCCCAGAATTTATTGCAGGCACTTCCATTCTATACAAGGCACCATACTGATCCGATACTATTAACCTGTCTTTGTTATCAAAGGTCATGGCAACCCATGACCCTTGATTATTTTCAGACGGACTATATAGATGTTCGGCCTTAAAGCCTTGTTGGAGCTTTAGTTTTTCCAGTTTAGGAGGTAACTGTTCAGCAACTGGCTTTTCTTTTCCGCTTTCGCAAGAAATTGAAAACAATAGAATTAAGACTATACAGCTATTATTAAATATTTTTTTTCTCATCTATATGATTTAGAAATTTGGGTTAAACTCAGATTCAGAAGCTGGCAGTGCATAACGTAATCTAATATTACTAAATGAATTTCCTCTAGGTTCAGCCCCAACAGGATAATAGTAATTATTTGGATTACTAAATACCCGGGCACCGAAAGCAGTTATTACTTCATTAGCACGACCAGTTCTAACCAAATCGAACCATCTTTTATTTTCAAAAGCTAATTCTACTCTTCTTTCATTAAAAATAGCCTCTCCTAAATCACCAGATGCCTCAAGCAATCCAGCACGCGTTCTCACCTCAGTCAAATAAGGTAATGCCTCACCACCTTTACCCTGTTCTTCCAAAGCTTCTGCTAAAAATAAAAGCACCTCTGAATAGCGATAAACAGGGAAATTCATTCCATGATTCTGGTGTAATGCATGTGGTTCTACATATTTTTTAATAATGGGGTAAACACCATCGTTCCAAAAACTTTCACTCAATGTTACATATTGAATTGAAGCATCTTCACGTAAATCACCCTCCTCATAAGCTGCAATAATATCTGGGGTAGGTATATTATTTCCTTCACCATTAATAGGTTGTGGATTAGATGTACCAGTAATAGCCCCTACCTCGTCGGCTTCAATAGGTCTTGGTAAAAAGTTATATAAAAAATTACCTTGTAATCCTTCCGCACCTTCTCTGTATTGAATTTCAAAAACAGATTCCATATTATTCTTATTACTGCTGTTTTCAGAAAAAGCATCCTCATAATTTGGCATCAGCATATACTGATCACTACCAACCACTTCTTTCAATAATATCTCTGCTTGATTCCATTGTTCAAGTACTATATGAACGTTCGCCAATAAAGTACGTGCGGCACCAGATGTCGCCCTACCAGGTTCTTGGATAGATTTTAAAGGTAATAACGAAATAGCACCTTGTGCATCTTGCACTATTTGAGCATAAATGACATCTTCTGTAGAAAGTGGCAAAGCAGCACCTTCTCGATCCGTTACCGGTTCTAAATGCATAGGAACAGAACCATATAATTGAACTAGATCAAAATAAGCAAATGATCTTAAGAATAAAGCTTGACCTTTAACATTTGCTCTTACGGTTTCATCTATTTCTGCTTCGTCTATAGTAATTAATATTTGATTTGCCCTTGCAATTATTGCATAAAGATCACGGTATACATTCGTAACATGACTATTCGCCGTTATACCACCATCACTTGGAATGGAATGGTCAGCTATATCTTCTTGCTGTTCAGTAGCACCAAATGCTGTATTTCTGGCATAATAAGTGTTATCAGAACTCATTTCGGTAAGAAATGGTTTTGATTGATTATACATATTTCTTAAGGGTTCATAAGTTGCATTGATTGCCTGAGTAAAATCTTCTTCTGTTTTAAAGAAAGTAGGTACACTTAGTGAATCTTCAGGAAATATGGTCAGCTCATCGTCACAGCTAATCCCCAAAGTGCAGAGAACAAGTAGTATGATTATTTTTTTCATCTTTTTTAGTTTTATATTATCTAAATAATACTTTTTTTTAATTTTGTTTTGTAATTTAAAAATTAAGGTTTACACCAATATTAATTATACGTGGAACAGGGTAGCCGGTAAGGTCAACACCTTGGCTTAAGTTTCCACCATCACCTTGTCCATTATTTTGAGAGCTAACTTCTGGGTTTGGTCCACCCCAGTATTTGGTAAAGATGTGTACATTTTGAATTGAACCGTAAATACGTGCTGATTTAAAGTATTTTTCTAAACCAGGCAGCGTATACCCTAACGTAATGTTTCTAATATTGAAATAAGAAGCATCAGCTACAAAACGATCGTTGATCCAATCTCTTTCTATACCAGTTACATTACCGCCACCGACTGTGGTACCGAAAAAGCCTGCTCCTGGGTTTTCAACTGATCTAAACCGATCCTTAACACTTGCGATCAAATTAAATACACCATCTAGATTTGCAGTACTAAATAAATGTCTCACTAAAACTTCATTTCCTTGAGAGCCAGTACCTACAACAGAAAAGTCCCAATTTTCATAAGAAATTCTGTTGGTTATACCATACGTAAAATCTGGAAAAGGATTTCCCATTAAAGCACGATCATCATTAAGACCACCTCGTGTAATTACCCCATCACCATTTACATCTACTAGCTTTATACTACCTACGGTAGAACGACCAGGCACTTGAGGAGAACTATCCAAATCTTCTTGATTTAAATAAACACCATCAGAAAGATGACCGTAAAATTGACCAAAAGGCTGTCCTACTTGTGTAATATGATAATCGCCAAATACTTGATCAATTCCCTCTGCCAATGCTACTACCTCATTTCTATTGAAAGAAATATTGGCACTTGTGGTCCATTTGAATTTTCCTGTTGTATTTACAGTATTTAACGAGAATTCATGACCCCAGAATTTAATTTCTCCAATATTATCACTGAAGTTAGAAAAACCGGACTCTCTTGGCACTTGAATATTAAATAAAAGGTTTGTAGTATTCTTTTTATAATAATCATAAACAAAAGATACTCTATCATTAAAAAGACTTAAATCAAGCCCTATATCAAATTGCTTAGTGGTTTCCCAACCTAAGTTCGGATTTGATAATGAATTTACTGCCGAACCGGGAGCAAAAGTATCACCAAATACAGCAGGAACGTTATTATCTATTAAAGCATATTGAGTATAATTTCCTATATTATTATTACCAGTAATACCCCAACTTCCTCGTAATTTCAATAAAGAAATGCTCTCAGAATTTTCTAAAAAAGACTCGTCAGAAGCAATCCAACCTGCTGATACAGATGGAAAAGTACCCCATCTATTCTCTGAACCAAATCGAGATGAACCATCACTACGAATAGAAGCTGTAAGTAGATATTTACCCTTGTAATCGTAAGTTAACCTAGAAAGTCCAGATACTAATGTATTTTCTTGAACTTCATCAAATGTACCTGCTCTATTGATGTTCGTAGCACCTTGTATAACAGGAAGTCTATCATCAGCAAAATCACTTGCCTCAAACCTACTTCTATCCAAACGAAATTTTTGATACGTAAAACCACCTAAAAGAGAGAAATTATGATTTCCGAAAGATTTCGTGTATGTAGCAATATTCTCGTTCAACCAAGAAAAAGTATCTCTATTATCCCATATAGCTTCATTATTAGTTGGTATTGGTGCATTAATTCTAAAAGTAGCATTTGTCGGGCTAAAGTATTTATACTGACTTCTATAGAATTCAGCATTCAAACTTGATTTAATACTTAATCCATTTATTGGTTTCCATTCTATGTAAGCATTAGAAAGTAAATTAAGATTTTTAGTTTCCTCAGTAATTCTTTCTGCAGAATTAAGCCAGTTTGCATATGAAAATATGTTACCGGTATCTGCTGGGAACCTATTAAATTCTGTTCTTGTACCATCATCATTATAAATTGGCATAATTGGCCATGTATGTAAGGCATTAAATAAAATACCTTGCCCTCTTGTTCCATCTGTTCTAGGTGTATTATCTATCACCCAACTTGGTGCTACATTTACGCCAATTGTTATATCATCAGATATGTCATAAGCCAAATTTGCTCTTAAAGTATATTGTCTCCAATCACTACCCAACACTACACCTTCTCTATCCGTAAAACCAGCAACAACAGAACTTCTTAATTTTTCTGTATTAGATGATATTGCAAGACTATAAATAGTTTGAGGTGACGTACGCAAAAGTGCATCATACCAATCATTAGTCTGACCTTTATATTGAGAAGGATTTTGAAAAATATCAGGTACTGGACTACCTTGATCTTCATAATACTCCTTTTTAAACTGAGCAAACTCTACAGCATCCATCATATCAATTCTACCACGTTGTGGCACACTTTGTATTCCTGTAGATATATTCAGGCTAACGTTGGTCTGGCCAGTTTTACCTTGTTTAGTTGTAATTAAAACAACGCCATTCGCAGCTCTTGAACCATATAAAGAAGTAGAAGCAGCATCTTTTAAAACTGAAATAGTTTCTATTTCTGCAGGGTTCAATGTATTAATATTTCCTGCAATTGGAAATCCATCTACCACATATAAAGGATCACTACCACCAGAAACCGACAACTGCCCTCTTATACGTACCGATATACCTTGACCTGGTTTACCTGTTGTTTGATTAATCTGAACACCGGCCAATTGACCCTGTAGTTTTTGCGTAACTTGTGTAACTGGAATATCTGCAAAATCTTCCAAATCTACAGTTTGAACTGAACCGGTAACTTTCCTCTTAATTTGAGTACCATAACCAACAACGACAACCTCATCTAAAGCTGCGGCATCTTGAACCATGCTAACATTAATTTGACTTTGACCATTTACCGCTATCGTTTGTGTAGTAAAACCAATATAAGAAAACAATAATGAACTATTACTTGAAGAAACTTGGATTGAATAGTTACCATCAAAATCTGTTACTGTACCTACAGTGGTACCACTAACTATCACATTAACACCTGGTAAAGGCAATGAATCTTCGGAAGAAATTATAGTACCTGTAACTGTAGCTTCTTGAGCCATGACAGTAATTCCCCATAGTAAGGAAAAAACTAAAAGGAATTTCCTAGAATTCCTGTAAAATCTTTTTTTCATAATCTTGAATTATAAGGTTAGTTTTTGAGTTGTCCTGAAAAAAATAGTTGAACTTTTATCAGATACTCAAAAATATAGTTGTAAGATTATTAATTCATCCTGCACAATGCTGTACTATCCTGTACTATCCTGTTAAACTAAGAAAGCCAAGTAAAAAATCTACGGTATTTTAAAGAGTTGAAAATCGAATATTATTTAAATTCTTTTTTATAATCTTATCAACTTACCGTTTATGGATTAGGAAAGACACTATAGTGACGGAACTTTTTTATTTAAATAACAAATGGTCTATCAATAATGAATCCATTTGAAATTACGATGTAAAATAAAAAGCTTAAACATTTATGAAAACCGCCTTAATTTTTTCCTAAAAACTTTATAATTAATAGGTTCCCTTAAATACTATAACTTTAATTCAGGGTTAGGAATATGAGAGATTATTATAAATATTACAATTGGCACTTTGACAAGAAACTAGTATAGCTATTAGTATCGCATATTCCAGCGTAAATTTTTTACAATTGTTTAATCCATATCTTTAATAAAAGAGCAGTAGGGTACCTTTATAATTAGAACAGAAGTAATTTTAAATCATATTTTTAATATTCTCCCAACTCCTTATTTAAAAAAGTTTTAAAAAAAATTTAGATTAAGTTTGGTTTACGTGTAGAAAGTTCTATTATCAAATTCTTTAAGATTTTCACTTTTTGTAGGGTAAACGAAAAAACATAATTTTATATTTTAGCAACATATTCAATTACAATATATTTAAAAGCTTAGTTATATTATGAAATTAGAATTTTCCTTTTTTAAACTAGAATATAATTATAATTCTAGTTGATTTCTATAAAATAGTGCATATACATAAATCTTCGTTCAGTATATATGCTTTTATAAGTCCATATTTTATGGATGTTGCTAGCATTTGGCTACCTTAGATTAAGTATATATAAATTTCATAGGTTTTAATTAATACATGACCTAAACTCAACAAGAGTTCTATTTTTCCAAATACTCTATAAAAAAATTATTAAAGGGTATTCCTCTCACTTCTTTTTTTGCATCATATTCTGGATTTACTCTTGGCCAGTATCGTTTTTCTACATTTTCTGATATCCAAGTCATTAATTTTTTAAATAATGCATTTTTTAAGTCTATCTTTTCGACAGCCAAATTATTTTTTTCAAATGGGTCAGTTTTAATATTATATAAATAAAAACGACCATACCAGTCAAAAATCAACTTATAATCTCCATCTCTAATTGCAGAATGAGGTGTTAGAGCATATGGCTCATAAGGGCTATTATATATTACATTGAATGGGTAATGCCAATAATGAGTTTCTTTACTATAGTTTTTATGAATATTCTCAACATCTGAGAGCAAAGGAAATATACTTTGCCCATCTAATACATTTTCATGTACAATTGCTTTTGCATCGTAATTAGCAGCATCTAAAATGGTTGGATAAATATCTGTACAATCTACAGGAACGTCTACCCATCGACCTTCTTTAATTTTGCCCGGCCATCTAAAAATAAGAGGTACCCGAATACCACCCTCGGTCAAACAAGCTTTACCTCCTAAAAATGGACTATTATCGGTACCATCGCCATTAGGCGTTATTTTTGAATCTATTCCCCCATTATCGGACATGAAAATTACTAATGTATTTCTGTCAAGTCCTGTTTCTTCTAATTTCTTCAAGATTTGGCCCACCGAATTATCCATACTTTTTATCATGGCAGCATAGGTTGGATCCTTTTGGTTGTTCCACCCTTTGGTTGGCTTACTCTTAAAATAGTCGATTTCATCTTTTTGACCTTGATATGGTGAATGCACTGCAAAATGAGAGAAGTATAGAAAGAAAGGTTTATCATTAATTTCAGCACTTTTATCAATAAATCTTAGGGCCTGTACCGTTAAATCGTTGGTCAGATAATCTTCATCTGTTTCTTCACCAGAATCTCCAATTTCCGATTGCTCTTGTGGCATCTTTGGAAAACGAGTTTTAATTTTATTATCCCAGCCTTTCTTCCAATCATAATAAACAGACCCCCCGGCATCGAACCATGCTAATGGCTCAAAGCCTTGGTCAGCTGGTTGATAGCCTTTAGCCCCAAACCCACCTAAATGCCATTTACCTATAAATGCAGAATGATAATCTTTCAAAGCTTCAGCTATCGAAATCTCATCTTTACCTTGATCTATGGCTAAGCCAGATGGTACAGCAGAATTTGAAATACCATTTAGCAATGCCTGCTCAATTAAAATATTATCGCTATGTTCTAATACATCATTAGGAAAATAACCTTCAGGTGTTGGTAAATTTTGATTATAATAAGTTTCTCTAGGGGGCATTGCTGTAGTAAAGCCTAATCTACTTGCATATTTACCTGTCAAAATACTCGCCCGTGTAGGCGAACATAATTGATTTGAGTATGCTTGAGAAAAGGCAACTCCTTCACTGATCAACCTATCTATATTTGGAGTTTCGTAAAACATCTCAGAACTTTTAGCTCCAGTAAATTTTTCAGCATAAGCTTGACTATCCATAATTCCGTAGTCATCCGCTAAAATAAAAATTATATTTGGCCTTTCCGAAATTGACTTCTCTAACCTTTTATCTTCAGGCTTACATCCTTGGAATAAAAATAAAATACAAGTAATAATTACAACTTTTAACGTCATTAAAATGTAGTGTTTTATATAAATAGATGAATCTAAATGCTTTATTAAACAATACAACAAATCTAATAAACGTTAAAAAATACCCATCCTGCTGTGTACTGCTTACAAAATAATTCAGCACCTATAAAAGTAGAATATGAAGATTGACCAATGAAGTAATTAATCAAACTTAGATAAGGAAATCTTGTAATCAATTACTAAGCCCTTCAAATAAAAATAGAAAAATTTATTTATAATAATAAAGTTCTTTGAGGAGCTTAACAAATAAAAATTAAGCTTGTATTCTAAAGTTAGAAGTAACTTTTAAATAAGAATTTTAAAAAAAATGTAATTACATAGACTTATCACAAATCTATAAGGAATTCCTATCAATGTAACTAAAAGGGTTTTTAACTATTCCTTTTTCTTTATTCAAAATCATTTGAGCGGTTGTTTCTCCCATTGCCTTAAAGTCTGTTGATATACAAGTGATTCCTAATAATTCCTTTAAAGGTGTGTCATTATAAGATATCACACCAATCTCCTCACCTAAAGTAAACTCCTTATCCCTAATTTGATTCATAAGATTCACTAAATCAGACTCACTAATAGTTATAAACAAATCACCTTTTTTGAGAATCATATCATCATAGATTTCATCTACAATCTCAAACTCTAATGAAAATTCAACACAAAATTTTCTAAAACCATGCAAGATTCTTTTTGGATAAGGGTATACAGAACTTTCTGGATAAACCATAATCAACTTTTCATACTTTTTAATTTTTTCTAAACCTTGCTTTAAAGCATTATAAATGTCATCCTCAAAATCTTGATAAATCTCAACAAATGCCCCTTTAATTTCCGAAATAGGATTGTCCAATAAAATTAATTTATCTTTAGGTATTTTGTTAATTGCGTTAAGTACCTTGGAGGTAAAACTTATATGGCTAAGCTTTTCTGTTTTAAAATGTGGCATTATCACATAATAATTATACCCACCTCTATTCTTTTCCAATAAATTAAGAAAGAGTTCCTCCTCACAGTGATAAATATGCAAATCCGTATGAGCGGTACCTCCGATACCATCAATAAAATGATTATAAATACGCATTTTGTACGAACTCAATTTATTAATTAAGAAAAGAATATTGACCTTAGAAATCAATTTTGTACGAGCAATGTAAAACCCCTTTCCCCTAATCGATAAAATAATTTTTCGTTCTTTGAGGATATTGTATGCCTTTTCTACTGTATCCCTAGAGAGAAGATATTCTTCACTAAAAACATTAATCGAAGGAATTTTATCATCCATCTTTAAATTACCCTCAGAAATATTATAAACTATTGAATCTACTATCTGCCTGTATTTAGGTATTCTTGACTTTTCGTCAATTTTAATAAGATTTAATATGTTCATACACTCACTTCTTTTAGGTTTTTATTTACGCAAGTATAATAAAGAATTTGCACACCTTTTCAATAATAAACATTTAAAATCTTTACAGGTACGGTACAGTACAGGATAGGAAACTTTATGTTATCGTATAATTTCGGCAAATATAAAATGACAATACAAATGAAAAATACAACGCAAAAATTCAAGCACGTGGATTACCTCTGGGATAAAAAAAGAGCCGCGGCGTTAGGTGATGATCAAGTAGCCCTTTTTCTATATCGGTCAAATATTCTAGGTGCTGATCTGAGAATAACTAACTATGGTGGTGGTAATACAAGTTGCAAAACTGTAGAAAAAGACCCATTAACAAATGAAGATGTTGAAATAATGTGGATAAAAGGATCTGGCGGCGATATTGGTACCTTAACTAAAGCTGGAATTGCAGGTTTGTATACTGAACGTTTGCGTGATTTAAAAAAAGTTTATGGTGGTTTGGAAGATGAAGATCGTATGGTTGGTCTTTTTAATCATTGTATATACGATCTTGATAGTAAAGCTCCTTCAATAGATACACCTTTGCATGGTTTGCTTCCGTTTAAGCACATTGACCATTTACATCCTGATGCCTTAATTGCTGTTGCAGCCGCTAAGGATAGCGAAAAAGTAACCAAAGAGATTTGGGGAGATACTATGGGCTGGGTACCATGGCAAAGACCAGGTTTTGATTTAGGGTTACAGCTAGAAAAATGTTTGAATGACAATCCCGGTATAAGAGGAATAGTTTTAGGTAGTCACGGTCTGTTTACTTGGGGTGACACTTCTTACGAGTCATATGTAAATAGTCTTGAGGTCATTGAAATGGCATCAGAGTATATAGAGAAGAAAATAAAGGAAAAAGGCAGTGTTTTTGGTGGTCAGAAAGTAAAATCACTTCCAAAAGCAGAACGGTTAGAAAAAGCCGCTTTGCTAATGCCAATGTTAAGAGGGTTATGTTCTTCCGAAGCTAGAATGATTGGTCATTTTAATGATAATGATGTAGTTTTAGAATATATAAATAGTAATGATTTAGAACGTTTAGCCCCTATGGGTACTTCATGTCCTGATCACTTTTTACGTACAAAAATTCAGCCATTGGTTTTGGATTTGGGTACAGAGGCTGATATAAACGATACAGAAGAAATTTTAAAAAAACTAAAGCCTTCGTTCGAAAAATATCGTCAAGAGTATAAGGATTATTATGAAACTTGTAAAAAAGACAATAGTCCAGCAATACGTGATACAAATCCAGTCATTATAATTTATCCCGGTGTTGGAATGTTCAGTTTTGCTAAAAATAAACAGACTACCCGTGTTGCTAATGAATTCTACGTTAATGCTATTAATGTTATGCGTGGTGCAGAGGCAATGACAGCATATACCTCCTTACCTAGGCAAGAAGCTTTTGATATTGAGTATTGGTTATTGGAAGAAGCAAAACTATCCCGAATGCCTAAAGAAAAGCCATTATCTAGAAAAATAGCCTTAGTAACAGGTGCTGGTGGTGGTATTGGTAAAGCTATTGCTGATAAATTAGCTGCAGAAGGTGCTAATATTGTCCTTACTGACATTGCAGAAGATCGATTAAAGGAGGCTATAGCTACCTACCCTAGTGATACTGCGAGTTATGCTATCTGTGACGTGACAAAAAGTGAATCTATAACGGCTGCTTACAAAAAAACTTGCCTAGATTTTGGTGGCATTGATATCATTGTACACAGTGCAGGCTTGGCAATTTCAAAACCATTAGAAGATACTACCGATAAAGATTGGGACATTTTACAAAACGTATTGGTAAAAGGACAATTTGATTTAGCAAAACAAGCCGTTGCAATAATGCGCCAACAAAATTTAGGTGGAGATATTATTCATATCGCAAGTAAGAACGGGTTAGTTTCCGGACCTAACAATGTTGCATATGGAACTGCAAAAGCAGCACAACAGCACATGACCCGTTTATTGGCTGCAGAATTAGGAGGTGATCATATCCGTGTAAACACTGTAAATCCAGACGGTGTTATCGTCGGTAGTAAGATTTGGGAAGGTGATTGGGCTGAAGGTCGAGCAAAAGCATACGGGATTTCAGTAGAAGAGCTTCCAGCACATTACGCAAAAAGAAATCTATTAAATGAAATTATTTATCCTAAGGATATTGCAAACGGTGTTTTTGCTTTTGTGGGTGTTTTAGATAAATCCACAGGAAATATCATAAATGTAGATGGTGGAATGGCCAATGCATTTGTTAGATAATTGAATCATAAAAAACCTCTTGGCCATAAAAATCAACAGGTATATTTTAAAAAACAATCTATGCAATTAAATATAGACCAAGTTTTAACAGAAAATAAGAAATTCCAAACGAATCATTCAGATAATTTTGATTTTTTATCCAAACAGTTGGAAAACAAAGGAAAGAATGTCAATAACATTCTCAAAAAAATAGCTGATTTTCAAGTTGCTATTCCTAGTTGGGCATTAGGTGCTGGCGGCACACGTTTTGGAAGATTCGGATTCTTTGGAGAACCGGCTTCGTTAGAGCAAAAAATTGAAGATGTAGGTATATTACATACCTTGACAAAAACTGCAGGAGCTGTATCATTGCATATTCCATGGGATATTCCTCAAGATTATAATGCTATTAAAGAATTAGCAAAGGCAAATGGACTAGTTTTTGACGCAGTAAATTCAAATACTTTTCAAGACCAAAAAAACGCTAAAGAAAGTTACCGTTTTGGTTCATTATCCAATTTAAATTCTTCGGTCCGAGATCAAGCTATTCAACATAATATTGATGTAATTAAGATTGGTAATAAACTTGGTTCAAAAAGTTTAACAGTATGGTTAGCAGATGGCGCAAATTTTGCAGGGCAACGTAATTTTCAATCTTCTTTGATTCATACAGAAGACAGCCTTAAAAGTATTTATTCAGAATTACCTGAAGACTGGAAAATGTTCATCGAATACAAACCTTACGAGCCTAATTTCTATAGCACTGTAATTCAAGATTGGGGCACCTCATTTATGTTAGCTAACGCTTGTGGAGAAAAAGCATATACATTGGTCGATTTAGGACATCATTTACCTAATACCAACATTGAACAAATTGTTTCTACTCTAATGTTAAAAGGTAAATTAGGAGGCTTCCATTTTAATGATAGTAAATATGGTGATGACGACAGTACTGTGGGTAGCGTAAAACCATATGCCCTATTTTTAATTTTTAATGAATTGGTATATGGAATGGCAAATAATTCGCAGAATCCTGATTTAGCATGGATGATTGATGCTAGTCATAATATAAAAGACCCCTTAGAAGACTTATTGCAGTCCTTAGAGGCTATACAAGAAGCTTATGCGAAGGCGCTATTAATTGATCAAGAGGAATTAAAAGCGGCCCAAGAAAGAAATGATGTTACGCTTTGTCAAGAAATATTACAGGATGCTTACAGGACGGATGTCCGTCCATTATTGGCACAAGCGAGAGTATTAAGTGGTGGCGCTATAGATCCTTTAAATTCATATCGTTCATTAAAAGTTCGCGAGAGTTTAATAAAACAAAGAGGTGTAAATTCTATTGCGTCCGGATTATAACCAAAATATTATGAAAATTAAAGTAACGGCTGTATTTGATATAGGTAGAACTAATAAAAAGTTCTTTCTTTTTGATGAAAAATTTCAAGAAGTGCATCGTGAATACATTCGTTTTGACGAAATTAAGGATGAGGATGGTTACCCTACTGAAAATCTACAAGCATTAGAACAATGGGTAAAAGAAGTATTTGACAAAATACTTAATTCTTCTGAATACCAGATAGATGCATTAAATTTTTCTTGTTACGGAGCAAGCTTGATCCATATTGATGACGATGGGAAAGCGCTTACACCTCTTTACAATTATATGAAGCCTCTAAAAGATGAAATAATTGATTCATTTTATGAGAATTACGGTAATGAAATAGAATTTTCCAGAAAAACAGGCTCTCCAAAATTAGGTATGCTGAATACTGGTATGCACTTATATTGGATAAAAAAAACCAAGCCTGAAATTTTCAACAAAATAAAATATTCTTTGCACCTTCCTCAATATTTAAGCTTTTTATTTACAGGAGTTTCTGTCAGTGAATATACAAGTATTGGCTGCCATACTATGTTATGGAATTTTGAGAAAAATGACTATCACGATTGGGTATACAAAGAAAAAATTGATCAAAAATTACCTCCAATCTATTCTGCTAGAAAAACAACATATATTAATTATAAAGGAAATTCTATTAAAATGGGACCAGGCATCCATGATAGTTCCTCTGCTTTATTACCTTATATTAGAAGTTTCACAAAATCATTTTTATTAATTTCAACCGGAACATGGAGTATTTCAATTAACCCTTTTAATGAAGGAATGCTGACATCCAATGACATTAAAGATGGTTCTCTTTTTAATATGAGAATAGATGGTAGTCCCGTAAAAGTTTCTAGATTATTTTTAGGAAATGAATACAAGATTCAAGTAAAAGTTCTCTCAGAACATTTTAATGTTTCAGATGATGCCCATAAAAAAGTAAAATTTAATCAAGACACCTTTTTTGAAATCAATAAAGATTTTGTAAACATGTTTAAATGGTCCTCCATTTCTTCTGAAGATATGCCTAAGGAGACCACTATACCTTTTGATAAATTTGAACATGCCTACCACCAGCTAATGTTAGAATTGGTTTTACTTCAAGAAAAAAATATTAGGGCTGCTATGGGTAATTCTAAAATAAAACAACTCTTTGTTGATGGTGGTTTTAGCGATAACCAAGTTTATATTCAATTGCTATCCCATTATATGGGAAATATGAAACTTAGCACCACAGATTCCTCTTTGGGATCTGCCTTAGGTGCAGCAATAGCTATTTCAGATATAACTTTAGAAGCTTCATTTCTTGATAAAAATTATGCTATAAAGAAACACGCACCTTTCATTTTAAATAAATAGTATTATGGCTATGAGTTTCAATTCAGACTATCCTTCTGTAGATGATTTAAGAACAAAATCAAAGTCAAGAATACCCAAATTCGCATTTGAATATTTAGATGGAGGTTGCAATGAAGATGTAAGTCTGTCAAGAAATACATCTGAGATAAGAAAAATACAATTACAACCAAGATACCTAAGAAATTACGGGACAAGTTCAATAAAAACAAAAATAATGGGCATGGAATTCGATGCTCCTTTTGGTATTGCCCCCGTTGGACTACAAGGGTTAATGTGGCCAAATACACCCGCCATTTTAGCAAAAGCTGCTTATAAGCATAATATTCCATTTATTCTTAGTACTGTAACTACAATGGATATTGAAAAAGCCAGCGAACTTACAGAGGGTAATGCCTGGTTTCAATTATACAATCCAGTAGATAATGCTATTCGGGATAATATTATTGAACGCGCAGAAGCAGCAGGTTGTCCTGTTTTGGTCTTGCTTTGTGATGTACCCACTTTTGGCTATCGCCCAAGAGATTTTAGAAATGGGTTAGCACTTCCTCCAAAAATGACTATTGCCAATATATTACAGATACTAGGCAAACCAACTTGGGCCTATAACACTCTTAAATATGGGCAGCCTACTTTTGAAACTTTAAAACCTTATACTCCTGAAGGCCTTAACCTAAAACAATTAGGAGCCTTTATGGATAAAACATTTTCGGGCAAATTAAACGAAGAAAAGATAAAACCTATACGAGATAAATGGAAAGGGAAATTAGTTTTAAAAGGAGTGGCTTCAGAACAAGACACACAAGATGCTATACGTATGGGGTTTGATGGAATTATAGTTTCAAATCATGGTGGCAGACAGTTAGATGCAGCACAATCAACTATTAACTCCTTACAAGAAATAGCTTTAAAATATAGTGATCAGATAGAAATAATGATGGATAGCGGTTTACGTTCTGGTCCAGATATAGCACGTGCCATGGCCAGCGGTGCAAAATTCACATTTATGGGACGTTCTTTTGTCTATGGCACAGGTGCTCTAGGAAATAAAGGTGGCGATCATACCATTGACATGCTTAAGACTCAGTTTAAACAAGTAATGGATCAACTATGTTGTGAACGTATCGAAGATTTACCAAATCACCTAATAACCAATTAATAAGTACTATTATGAGTCAAAATCATCACGAAGAAATATTACTAGAGGAAATGGTAGGTGGCGAGTTTGAAAGAGAACCAGTACCACAATCCAAACTAAAAAGCTGGAAAAGTTTTCTTGGAATGTATGCTGGTGAACATGCAGCCGGTACCGAATTTGTAATTGGTCCCTTATTCTTGACTACTGGTGTGAGTGCTTTTGATTTGATTATTGGTTTATTATTAGGAAATTTTATGGCTGTTTTAAGCTGGCGATTTTTCACTTCTGAAATAGCTGTAAAAAGAAGATTGACGTTATACTACCAGCTAGAAAAAATCTGTGGTAAAAGATTAGTTGTTGGATATAATTTGGCAAACGGAATTTTATTTTGTTTTCTAGCAGGAGCAATGATTACGGTATCAGCAACTGCAGTTGGAATTCCATTCGATATGGAAATGCCAAAACTAACCGATACAATGCCAAATGGAGCTACATGGGTAATTATCGTAGTAATTATTGGCGCAGTAATTTCACTAATAGCATCTAAAGGATATGATACGGTATCTAAAGCTGCAAATTGGATGTCCCCAATAATTGTTTTAGCTTTCGTTGCTTGTGGTATTGTAGCATTACAGCAATTGGGTGTAGGCAGTTTTAAAGATTTTTGGAATATCTGGGGCGAAGGTGGTGAACCTTTCCCTGGACAGATAAAATACACCTTCTGGCATGTGTTCTTTTGGTCTTGGTTTGCAAATGCCGCAATGCATATAGGCATGTCAGACCTTTCCGTTTTTCGATTCGCAAAAAAATCAAATTCTGGCTGGACCACCGCTGCGGGTATGTATGTGGGTCATTACATGGCTTGGATTGCAGCTGCATTATTGTATGCCGTTTATGTGCAATCTCCAGAAGCACAGGCATTATTGGCGCAAGGTCAGGCACCCAATGTAGCGCCAGGTCCTTTGGCATATAATGCTATTGGTGTTTTTGGAATAATTGCAGTGGTGTTAGCAGGTTGGACAACAGCAAACCCTACCATTTATAGGGCCGGACTCGCATTTCAAGCAGTTTTGCCTAAAGCATCAACATTTTGGGTAACCATTTTAGCTGGTTCAATTGCCACAATTGCAGGATTATTTCCTGCCTTTGCAATGAAATTATTAGACTTTGTAGCACTTTACGGATTTATTTTAGCCCCTGTCGGTGCCGTTATCGTATTTGAGCATTTCTTTCATAAACAAGCAGATATAGTCCAGAATTATGCGGAAGTTGCCAATATCAAATTCAACAAATCAGTTTTTATGGCGTGGGGCATTAGTTTTGGCTTATTCTATTTTATCTCTTTTCAATTTGATGTATTTCTTTCTTTTGTAACATTACCTGCCTGGTTGTTATGTGGCGCTTTATTTTTAATATTTAGCAAGTTATCTCAAAAGAAAAATACTTGATTTTTAGAATAAATTAAAAATGAAATTTTATCGGAATTAAATCTCGCCTAAAATTAAGTTAGCATCAGAAAATTTTGTACCTCATATAAAATTAATATAATGGTGGACTATAAGGCAAATTTGAAGAAAGCTTATACTTTCGACTACCTAACATCACAACTATTGACCGATTTTTTTATATAGATATAATGTTTACCCATTTTAATACTAAACTTCAAGCTTTCTCAATAAGAAACTCATGTAATAAAAGCTATTTTGAGAAAAAAGCAACACTAATAAAATACTTAGCTCGTCAAGGTACTTGGTTTTGCCCTCTATTCACAAATCTTTGAAAAGAAATCGTCATTGACACTAGCATAACCTTTAAAAAAAATTAGTTGCTAACAAAATTTAAAAATATCAGTTTTATCAGCTATATTTAAATCTAGAGATTTTTTATTCAGGTCAACAAATCGACAACAGAAAAAATAAAATTTAGCAGAACCCTTTGTATTCAGGCATTTCTATTAAAAGGTTTGAATCCAGTCGAGGTCACTACTAAAACCAGTACATAACAACAACATTGTTAGGTGCTGGTTTTTTCATTTGCAGAAAATTTGCTGAAAAAATTGTTTTTATATTAGAATTCAATTGGTTTTACTAATGAATTCTTGAACAAAAGTGATCTCTACATAATAAATTAATCGAATCTAATTCCAACCATAATTGAACAGAATATAATTTAAGTTTAAAAAGGAAATTAACCACTATCAGTATAAAGTGGTCAAAATTAATGAGTACATATAAATAATAACTATAGTGTGTAAAATAAACAAGACACTTATCTATATAAGAACTTGATATATTTTAGCTTCTACAGATATTTATACCAACAATAACCCAATCGGGTCGATTAGTTAAATGTGAGGGAATGGTCATTGAAAAGTACCATAAATAAAGAGGCAATTTTAAGAATAAAAATTCATGACAAATAAACTACCAAGTTTAACTTAACTACAACAATTAGCCCCTTCTTGTATTGAAGGACATTTTACAGTCCCATAAGAACAATAAACACAACAATCGCCTTCTTTTGGCTTTAGTAATGATTTACAATTTTTACATTCATAAAAAAACTGACATGCTGTTGTAGGCATCTTTTCTTTTGATTCGTGACTGCATTCAGGGCATGTAATTATTGATTCTAATTGTATCTCCATTATTTCACGATTTTGTATCCCGTACTAAGAATAGCAGTTTCTATATTTAGAAGGTCAACCTTCGTTTCATCATATTGTACAATGGTATTTGCAGCTTCATAGTCTGCATCGACTTTAAGAACACCGTCTAGTTTATTAACTTCACTTTCAATATGTGCTTCGCACCCAGAACAAGTCATCCCTTCAATGGTTATTTTGATAACTTTTACGTTTGATTGCTCCACATAAATTATTTCCTTACCGGAAGATGAGTTGGAATAAAAAATATGTGAATAAGCAGGAAATGTAAGCACAGCCCCTGTTAATAGTGTAATCAAAAACAAAAACCCTAAGGAGTTGATAAATTTTGGTTTTTCATCTTCACATGCACAATCAATTTCAACTTCCTTTTTAGAACTGATTTTTTGATACCATGCAAAAGCCAAAACTACAATAGTAAAACCGATTAAATAAGGTCTAAAAGGTTCAATCCAAGAAAAGGTAGATGCTAAACTAGTAGTCCCCGCTAGTATTGCGAGTACCGGAGTAACACAACAAATAGATGCAGCTAAGGCTGTTACAATCGACGTGCCAAGCAATTTTTTATTTCCGATCATATTAAAACATTTTCCTTTTTCAATAAATCAAGTATGGAATTTATTGTAGTTAACTTATCCTTATTAAGGGCATAGAAAATCGTTTGAGCTTCTTTAGTAGCATAAATTAAATCTCTATCCTTTAACTTTCGAAGGTGTTGTGAAATTGCAGATACATTCATTTCAAGTATATCGCTCAAATCGCAAACGCAAAGCCTTTTTTCGCGTTTAAGTAAAAAGAGAATTTGAAGTCGAACCTTGTTTCCTGCCAAGGTTAATACTGCAGATACGAAATTTAATGAAGTATCCAACTCTTTTATAGAGGTTCTACAGTCCATTATCTGTTCTACATCCGCTTCCAATCGTATACATATCTGTTTTCTCATAAAACAAATGTATGTATTTTAGCATTTGCTTAAATACAATAATACGTTAAAGATTTATAAGCATAGAAAAATATGCAGATTAAATTTTGATGCAGAAATTGATTATTAGAAGTCGACATCAATTTTAAAACTTATATACCATACCCAAAGCATAAGAATTTTGACCACTTTTAAAACTAAGTTCAAAATGTTCTTCCATGTAAGGTGTAGTAAATAAATAGGTACTACCAATACCTACAACAGCTCCTGCAAGAATATCCCAACCATCGTGTCTATCATTCAGACCTTCTAATCGGCTAAAGCCTACATATCCAGCCACCAAGTAGGCAGGCACTCCGTATTTCCATCCATATCGTCTTTGTAGAAAAGAGGCACCTTGAAAAGCAAATGAAGTATGCCCAGACGGAAAGGCATGACCATCTGTTCTTCCTTCAGGTCTCGGTTTGTTAA
>DRFI01000022.1 GCA_011050675.1 Maribacter sp.
GTTGCAAAACCATATCCAGAATAGGCTAATAATGAATTAGAGTTTTTAAATTCCTCATAAACTACCGAGCCTGAGGCAAAAGTAATTGAGGTATGCCCAGATGGAAAAGCATTATCGTTAGATCCGTCTGGTCTAGTTTTGAAAATATTTTTTTTAATGGCTCTTGTAAAAACATCGGTAAGAATCATTGAAATAGCAAGATTCTTTGTTTGGTCAAACCAATGATTTTCCGCTTTAACACCAGCTAAATCTGCAATATATAAGGTTGCGACCGGCGCATATCTAGTATAATCATCCAAACTTGTTTCATAATCATTCCCTACCCAATTTCTAGTTGTAGTATTAAATGACTTCTCAAAACCACTATCGGATAATAAGATTCCTGTACCTATTAGAGATAAGGGTACTATACTTTTTTTAAACAAAGTCTTTTTTCTACTTTGAAAAGTAGAATCTTTTTGTCCATAGCTAAAGACTGTACTGGTCAAAAGAAAAAACATTAAAAAAATTTTATTCGTCATTTTTTAGAATTTATAAACGAAACCAAGAGCAAAACTTTTTTCGTCGTTTGAAAATGTAAGTTCCATATGCTCTCTTTGATAAGGAGTTGTAAATAAATAAGCGCTACCTACACCAACTACAGCCCCAGCAAGTACATCCCAACCATCATGTTTTTGTGCATTTATCCGACTATATCCTGTAAAACCAGCTAGCGCATATGCAGGAATTCCATATTTCCAGCCATACCGTTTTTGAATAAAAGCTGCACTTTGAAATGTTGTAGATGTATGACCAGACGGAAATGCCCTGTCGCCGTTATTAAAAGGTCGTTTTTTATCGGTTGCATACTTTAAACCTATAGTTATCGCTTGATTAACCGCAAAGCCTTTAGCAAATTGTAAAGTTCCTTTATAATCTTTAAGTATCAACGAACTGGTCAATGCTGACGCAGGTAATGCAAACAGTAGTACGTCTCCAGATGACTGAATTGTTTTACTCTGTCCCAATAAATTGCTACTACATACTAGTAGAAATGAAGTTATTAAGACAATTAAAAAATGGGTATTCAACAAATTTTCTTTATAAATAAAGTTTATTCTACTAATCATTAATTAAATGGTTCTTGTTAATACCTATTACTTAGGTAACATATTTCGAATTAATTTTAAACGAAAGTAAACACCAATTCTAAAGTAAATTTAAAGTACCTGTTCTTGATACGCTTTGTGACTTAATTAAACTGCAACTAAGACATTTAAAGCTCTTTTACAAATCGAAATATTAAGTATTCCATTATCAATTTTTTGAAATTCTCCGTCAATTTGAGTTTCAAAATATGACTCATGGTCAGACGATAGTTGAAGTTTATTTGTTTGGAACATTTTAGCTTCTTTTAACCATGTTACTTTTCTAAGAAGAATTAAAACTCCCAGCCATAGCATCTTTGCTTTATTAATGTTGGAAATAACAAGTACATCTAAAAGACCATCCTGTAATGATGCTTTTGGTGTTAAACTAAGATTGTAACCCATTTCATTTGAGTTAGAGATCAGTATAATAAAAGGGTTTACAAGACTGTTCATATCATTTATAATAACAGATAAATCTTTATTTTCTTTAATCTCCCTAATTGAGGTAATACATGCGAGTAAATAACCATAAAGAGTTCTTTTTTGTGAGGACTCATAATGTTTAATAACACGTGCATCAAAACCAATTCCCATATTGCTGAAAAAAAGTCTATCATTAATTTGACCAACGTCTATTTTGATACAATGTCTATTTTTTATAATTTCTAGTGCCTTTCTTATTTTTTTAGGAATATTAAGATTTGAGGCCAGTCCATTTCCAGAACCCATAGGTATAATTCCCAAAGGGATATCACTACCTATTAAACACCTCGCTACTTCATTAATAGTACCATCACCACCACACGCAACAATTATATCAGCTTTTTCACCTATTGAATCGTTTGCTAACTTCGTAGCATGGTTTTTAAAAGCAGAATGTTTTATTACTAGTCGATGAAGGCCACTAATAAAAAAAGGTTTTAATTTAGCTTCTGTTATTAGGGATTTCCCCTTACCTGCAATAGGGTTAACGATAAAATGAATATCTATCATTTTATTAAGGAATTTAATTTTAGACCTCCATTTTTATATAAATTATCGGCCACTTGATAATTGGATATGGCAGTTTTCAAAAATTCACTATCCATTGGCAAGCTGTTCAGGCTATTGTCTCCAGGGTTCCATTGATAGAAATTAGCAGATTCTCCATCACCTAAAACCATTACCTTATTATCCTTTAGGTACCCAAGCTTTCTATAGTTACCAACAAATGCACGTTCATCTTCAGGTTTCATATTTAAAATATTTTGACCAAATAAATTAGATTCATAATCCCAACCAAGCTGTGCAAATAATGTTGGAAACATATCTATCTGTGAACTTAATTTATCAACTTTTTGAGGTTGAGCTTCTGATAAATTATAGATAAGGCCTGGAATATGATAATTTTGAATATCTAACTCCCAACGACCTGCACTACTAGCACAGTGATCACTCATTATTACAAAAACTGTATTTTTAAACCAAGGTTTCGTCTTAGCCGTTTCTAAAAATTCTCCAATTGCGTAGTCGGTGTATTTAATGGCTCCATTTCTTCCTGAACCTGAAGGTATGTCAACTTTATCTTCAGGATATGTATAAGGTTTATGGTTAGATGTAGTCATCACAAAATCAAAAAATGGAATACCCGTTTTATATGCCTTATCTGCCTCTTTTAAAACCTTCGCATAAATATCTTCATCACAAACGCCCCAAGCATTCTCAAAAGAAACCTCATTGTCTTCAATATTAGTACGAGTAGTCGTTATATTTTTATCTAGCAAAAAGCCACGACCTCTATCTACTATATTAAAACCGTTTCCTCCGAAATAAGTATTCATATTATCAAAATACCCATCTCCACCGTAGAAAAAATTTCGTTGATAACCCTTTATTCTAAACACTTCCCCTATAGTAAATAGCCCAGTATTATTTTTTCGTTTCACAATACTACGTCCTGGAGTTGGTGGAATTGACAATGTTATTGCCTCCATACCTCTTACTGTTCTAGTGCCCGTGGCATATAGATTGGTAAAAAATAAACTTTCTTGTGCTAATAAATCTAAAGTCGGTGTTATGTTTTCTTCGCCACCGAAAGTTTGTAAATACTTTGCACTAAGACTTTCAATGCAAATAAATATTACATTCGGTTTTTGCTCTTTTTTAATACTATCGGTATTTATAACAGTTCTAAAAATTTCATTTTTATTGGCATGAAGAATAGTTTCCCCTTTATTTTCAAAATCGTTTTGTATAACTTCAAAAGCCACCTTCTCTGGAATTGTTTTATAAAATTCAGAATAAGCAAGCTCATTATTCCTGAATGCTGCAAAAAATGAATAAATTCCAGCTTTTGAAAGTTCATTATTATAACGGTTGCTGGACCATTCTGCTTGATCATTGGTTATTGAAAAACCACATATAAACACAATTATAAACCATGGTAAAGCTGCAACTAACTTATTCTTAAATGATGTTTCATTCTTAAAAGATATTTGAAAAAACCCGAGTTTGATAGTTAAAAAAACGGTCAGAAAAACTAAAATAAGTAAAGACCCTATTAAAATAGGAAGTGGGTATGATTCATTAATATTTTTAACAACTTCATAGGTGTAAACTAAATAGTCTACAGCAATGAAATTATATCTTCTTTGAAATTCGTCCCAAAACGTAAATTCTCCGAAAAATGAAAAATAACTAATAAGAACCCCTAAAGAAAAACCAAAATAAGTGATTATTCTGTCGACTAAATTACCATACCATTTAATAGGGAAAAAAATTAAATAAATTAAATAAGGTATGGTAAAATAGGACACAGTACCAATATCAAAAAACAACCCTACTACAAAAGTCTTTATTAAATTAAATACGTTAGAATCTACTTGTCTAAAATCCCACAGCAAAAAGCTTAACCTCACTAAAAAAGAAAAAGAAAGAAAAATAATAACAAACGTTTTCAATAGAGAAAATCGTTTTGGAAATAATTTAGACCACATTTAATTTTTATTTGTGGTTAAAAATAGACTTGAAATCTAAAGGAATTTTAAAGTTTTGAGTACGTAATTTTTTATAGAAAATTATATGTATAAGTTTTACATCATTAGCTAAATTCATTCTATAATTATTACATTTTATTTCAATAATCCTCAATTATACCACTATGATAATTAAATATCACCAGACACTTCTAAGAAAAGTATTATTTCGGCATAGAACAATAGTTAAAAAAAAATCATTTATAAAAATTTCCATTATTTAAATGTTTGGTTGAATAGCTTTATATAATGTGGGTATGCTTTAATCGTTTTCAATTTTCACTCTTGTTTGAAAGCGATAATCATCTTCAGGAATTATAATAATTTTTCCATTTTCTTTAAAAAGCAACCCAAAGAGATTCCCTTTATCAATAATTTCAAAAATGTATTCTGTATCGTGAAGTGTATTTTTTTCGAATACACTGTAAATTGTTGCCGAAGGGTATTTTAGAAAAATTATTTGTACTAAACTTTTAGGAATATCTTCACCGTTAACTTCTATTTCAAATGCCTCGAATTCTCCTTTTGACGTATAATAAGCGGCTATATAATTGAACTTTTCCATATAAAAAGTAGCCGTCCAATCTTTGTTTGGCCCTACTTGCCAAATAACATCTTTTGCTCCCAAAAACTTTTTAGAAAAGGCTTCTGTAGTCACCTTAGGTACTGTTTGAGAACAGGACTGAAAAAAAGATAAGAATATTGAAATTGATACTATTAAAAAAGGTTTCATACTATATTTACTATATGATATTTAGTAAATGTAGCGGTGAATTCTAAAGAGGCTTTAAAGGGAATCTAAAGCAATTCTTTATTATATTTTAGATAAAAAACATATGGCTAGAATAAGGGTATTTTACAATTAAAAACTAAACATATAAAAAAAGTGGTCGAAACAATTGTTACGACCACTTTTAGCTAAACACTCAAAACTCAAACTATGAAAAAACCTATTCCTTATCTTCTTTACCAGTCTCTTTTAAAATTTCTTTTTTTATAACTTTTCCATTATTGTCAATTACTACTTCCAATTCTTCCTCTCCCTTTTCCAATTCAAACTCATATACCGAGCCATCTTTAGTTTCAGAGATTTCTGCCTCTTCAATTTCATAACCTGAGAATTCGGTTTCCAAAGTTGTTTTTATACTTGCGGGGATAGATTTCTTTTTAATCTCGTGTTCCGTTTCTTGCCAAGTACCATCTTGTAAAAAGTTAGCAGAATACTCTGTACCTTTCATTTTGAACTCTCCTTCCCATTCAGTGTCACTTTCTTTTTCCCATTTAACCTTCTTTACATTAGGGAATTTTTTAGCAAAAGCTTCTCTTACTTTTTGTGGGGCATCTTCAATTGTACCGAAAGCGAAAATGCCGGTTCCGATGGCTGTTGCAAAAAGCACTGCTCCTAAAATTTTTAATTTTTTCATCATTATTTTATTTTAATTACTACTTATATATTTAATTATATAGTAAATGTAATTATCAATTCTAAAGATGATTTAAAGCAATTCTAAAGCAAATTTCAATTAACAAAACTTTGGCTTATAACACTTTAAAAGCGATATTTCATTCCTACCCTAATAATTTGAGTTTCGTAGTAATTCTCATAAAGTGCAGTAAACCCTTCGCTATCTAGTTCTTGTCGAATACCAAATGTGTTGAAAATATCGGTTACTGCAAGAGTTAGTTCTCCTTTATTCTCCCAAATATTCTTTTTTAGACCTACATCTACCGAAGACCTACTTAATTGTTCTCCTTGAGGAATATTTTTGGCAGAATAATACACACCAGTTAATTGTGCCGAAATATCTAAGGGTAGTAAAAACTCACTCGTTAGTTTGGCATCCCAGGCCTCATCGTTTGATTCATCAATGGAAAATGATCTTTCAAAAGGAAACAACAACGTTCCTTGGTATGCCTCAATAGCATTAATATACCCGTTAAAACTTGCCGACATTTTAAAAGTATTTGTGATATCTTGACTAAATAATAATTCAATACCTGTATTTGTGGCACTGCCCGTATTTTGATAAATTCTATTGACTATATCGTAATCAGGATTAGAATTATCAATACTATAAATACGTTGGTATTGGTCTTCTATCAACCGATGATAAAGCGCTGAAAACAACGAACCGCTACCCCATGAGTATTTATGGGCAAGTTCAAAGGCATCGGTTAATTGTGGACGTAAATATGGGTTACCGACTTTTAATAGTTCTGGATCATCATATTTAGGAAAAATTCTAAGTTCCGGTTCTCCTGGACGATCAATACGACGGTTATAAAAAGCTGACAGTTTATTATTATTATTTAATTTATAAGTGAAACGAACACTTGGAAAAAGCTCAAAATAGTCATAATCATCGTTGTTAGGATAATAGATATTAGTGGGGTCTAGATTGTAAAACACATTGGTTTGTTCTGCTCGCAAACCACCCTCAATATCATATTTTTCCTTTTCCAATAAATAATTTACATAGCCTGCATATAAGTTTTCGCCCCAGTCAGAAAATGTTCCTAGTCCAGGATAAATAATAGAATTTGCGCCAGGTGTTATAGTATAGTCTACTGGTAGTCTTCTCACACGAAGTTTAGCTCCTAATTCAACACGCCCATTTTTTAGAGGGCGAACATAATCTGTTGAAACACTTGTTGTATTTTCAATGGCTTTAATATTGGTTTTATCTCTTCCTGTCCTCACAGCAGAACTATCATTTAGTGAATAAGTTTCATTTTCTAAACCTTGCGTGTATTGTGCATTAGCACTCAATGTATGCCCTGGTTGCTCAAAATTATGCCGATAATTTACGCTGCCGCTTATGTATCGTGTAACCTCGTTTTCTTGCCAATTATAAAATCTGTTTCTTTGGTCATTATTTAAATTAATAAATGCTACCTGTGCCGTATCAATATGTTTTTCACGATCATATAATCCTGAAAACGTAAAGCTGTTATTTTCATCCACATCATAATCAATCCCTCCTTTTATTATAGACCTAAACTGCTTTCTATTTTCAGGAACCTGAGAAACTATATTACGCCCGTCATCATAATTTCTAGTGGTAAATTCATTATTAGGCAACGCTTCTTGTGCAATAAATTCCGACTGTAAAAAATAATTAACCTTGCCCTTTCTATAGCTTAAATTTACACTGGGAATCAGTTTTGGATTTACAGAAAAACTTCCAAGATCTGTCTTAGTATCCTGTCTACGTTTTCCTATTGCCCCTAAGCCAAAAGATAATCCGACATCACCATTTAAACCTTCTTGCTTTTCTTTTTTATAAATGATATTTATAATACCTGCAAACCCGTTGGCATCATATTTTGCGGAAGGGTTATTAATAATCTCTATTTTCTCGATATTAGAAGCTGGAATGCTCCCTAAACCTTTTTGATTACCAAAGCCTGTTAAACTACTCTGTTTACCATCTATTAAGACTACAACTTTATCGCTCCCCCTCAATACAACCTTCCCTTCTTGATCAAAAGCGACTCCAGGCATAGTTTTCATAGCATCAAGTACTGACCCACCAGATTGCGCAATATTGTTTTCTAAATTAAATGACTTTTTATTTAAATCGGAATTTGTAGTTGCCTCTCTACCTATAACCTGTACCTCTTCTAAAATTTCTGCACTGGGCGCAAGTTCTATTTTACCCAAATAAAAAACACTATTTAAACCACCAGCTACTAAAGTTTGTTGAGCACCTGAATATCCAATATAAGAGAAGTATAGTTCATATTCCCCAACCATAAGCCCTTGAATGACAAACCTACCATCCATATCAGTAATGGTCCCTGTAATCAATTTATTATCATCAAAATTGTGAACGGAAACATTAACGAACGGAATAGTTTCTTTAGTTTCTGAATCAACCAATTGACCACTTATGTTTATGTTTTCTTGTGAATAAACGAATGTGGTACCTATAAATAACAAGATGTAAAAAAATTTATTTATCATATAGCCTTTGAAAAATGTGTCTCTGTAAAACACAATTGAATTTAGATGTCGTTTTTATTCTTTTAAATTACTTAATAACAAACCTTCTAATGAGATAAGAACCTCTATTGATTTGCTATCCTTCGAAATTTGAATTTCGTAAGCGGAAATATTTAAAGTCTCTAGTAGTTCTACTAGCTCAACTTTATAATTTGGAAATTCCTTTGTCAACGCATTCTTTGCAACTAAAGTTATCTCATGAAATGCAATTTTATGTTCTGTTTCTACCCAAGTACCATCATCTAAAAAATTAGCTGAATATTCAATATTTTGAATACTAAATTCAGCCTCCCATTCGTCTATAGATTCTCTTTCCCAATAGACATCTGTTACCATTGGAAATTTTTTAGCGAAAGAAGTTTTTACCTCTTTAGGAGTATTGATTACATATATAAATAACAATAACCCTGCTATAACACTAAAACCTATGAAAATTCTTAAAACCCCTTGCATATATATTAATTGAAGGAGCAAAAGTAAACCTGAATTCTAAAGAAAACTTAAAGTTTCTAGGTGCTAATTATATTATAATAATTTAGAATTTTACGGTAAAAGAATGTGTACCATCAATAAATTGATAACTTATTTTAAATTTATATAATTGACAGATTTTATGTACAATTGCTAAACCTAGTCCTGTAGATTTAGCTAATTCCGACTCTCTATAAAAACGAGAATATAATTTCTCAGGATGCTCTAATGCTTTTGAACCTTGATTTGAAATTGAAAGTACTTTGTTTGATGCGAAAATTTTCACAATACCATCAGGATTGCTATGCTTAAGCGCATTTGATACCAAATTATTACATAATACCTCTGCTAAATATGGATCCATATTAACTAAAGGCAAGTTAACATCTCCTGATATTTGAATTTGTACGTTTGATAATTCTTGAAAGTTTTTCACGGTTATGGCGATCCGATCATACATATTTACAATTTCAAGATTATCGAATTGGTTATTCTCTATTTTTGTCAATAATGTAAGACGCTTGTTCATTTGAGTTAACCGCTGAATATCTTTTTGAATAGATGTCAAATGTTCGAACTGTTTATCATTTAAATCATCGCCATTAATAATATTTTCAATTTTAGCCTGAATGATGGCCAATGGGGTTTGGAGTTCATGCGAAACATCTTCGGTATAGTGCTTTAGATTCTTATAATCTGAACGTACTTTGTTAATTAATGTCTCAACCTCGTCTTTTAGTTCTGAAAACTCTATAATTTCACTATCAACCAAAGAAATAGGTTTATCAGAAGTAATAGAGAAATTTTTCATGGCTTCTAAATTGGTAAAAAAAGGGAGCCATAATTTATTATTTCTTGCCTTATTGAAGTAAAATAAAAATATAAAGACTAAAATAATAATAGTCATATAAGATAATATTATGGCAATTAAAATATCTTCGGACTCAACAATTAAATTTCTAACTGTAATCTTATATTTTTTTCCTTTAATTTCCTTAAAAATGGATAATTCACGAAATTCCTCCATTTCATTTTGTGAAGGGTCATAAATTATTGTATCCTTTAATATTTCTGGAGAAATCAAATTAGCATAAGTAACTTCAACCAAAGGAGATAAAGAAAACATGATGTCGTTCTTGCCAAGTGCAGCTTCAACTCTTGCTGTAGTAGAATAAAGTTCTTCTTCTACTTCGGAACGCATCAAACTTTTTACATAGAAATAAAGAGTTATGGTGCTAATTAGCATTAATAGAAAACTTATCCAAAGAAAAGTTCTTGATGTTTTTCTAATCAGTCTTATTTTTTTCGCTGTTTTATTCACCTTAATCTTCTATAAATTTATAACCACTACCATAAGCTGTTTTAATATACTTTGCTCCTTCGCCTGTTAATTTTTTACGTAGATTATTGATGTGCACATAAATAAAGTCAAAATTATCAGCCAAATCACTATTATCACCCCATAAATGTTCAGCAATAATTTCTTTTGATAATACTCTACCCTTATTGGTCATAAAAAAAACCAATAAATCATACTCCTTTCGTGTCAAACCCAAAGATTTACCGTTAACATAGGCAGTTCGCGATTTGGTATCAACTTTAATTTCATTAAAAGTTATAGTGTTGTCTCCACCATATTTACCTCTGCGTAGTACCGCTTTAATACGTGAATTTAATTCTGCAAGATGAAAAGGTTTCGTAATATAATCATCTGCTCCTAAATCTAGTCCGTCCAATTTATCATCTAATGAATTATTTGCGGAAATGATGATAACCCCAGATTCTTTCTTTTTCTTTTTCAAAGATTTAAGAACATCTAAACCACTTCCAGTAGTTAGATTGATATCTAACAGTATTAAATCATACTCGTATAAATCAACTTTGTAGACCGCTTCATTAAAATCAGATGCTACTTCACAGGTATTACCATCTTTCTCCAAATAAGTTGCAATAGATTGCTGCAAAGCGATTTCGTCCTCGGCTATTAATATTTTCATCTCAAGTAAATTTAAGTATAAAAATAATATTTGATTCTAAGGAAATTCTAAAGTAATTTTTCCTTTACCTCAAACTTTAAAATTGCTTAAGAATTCTTTGTTAAATTTAAGGTATGTCTAAAAAACTCAACCAACTAGAAGCAACAGCTATTTGTGGGAATGATATTAGTTCCTCTTGTCTATATGTATCTGCATTAGCGATTGTTTATGCAGGACAATATGCTTGGATTTCATTATTAGTTGTTGCTTTAGTGTTGTTTTTATTCAGAAGAATTTATGGCGAAGTGGTTGGTGCTTTACCTCTAAATCCTGCGCCGATTATTACTATTTTCTGTTCCTCGTCCATAACTAAACTATTCTTTAATAATCTTTAAAATCGTTGGAAGAACTACAAGCAACAGTGGTAATGCAAAAGCCAGCCCACCAATAACTGCAATCGCCAATGGTTGATGCAATTGTGCCCCCGCCCCTATTCCTAAAGCAAGCGGAATCAAGGCCATTACAGCAGCAAAAGCCGTCATTAATTTAGGTCTTAACCGTGCCGCAATGGAATATTCGATTTTCTCGACATGGCTCAATGAGACTTCGCTTTCTTGATATTGTCGGTAAGTAAAAATGGAATTTTCTCCAATGATGCCTACAATCATAATAATACCTGTGTAGCTACCAACATTTAGTGGTGTTCCCGTAAGATATAAGCTCAAAAGTGAGCCTGCCACTCCCAATACAGCAATTACGATAATCGCCAATGCAATCTTTATTTTTCGAAATAGAAACAGAATGACAATGAATACCAATAAAATAGCAGATACCAAAATCATCAAAAGTTCTTTAAATGCCTTTTGCTGATCTTTGTAGGCTCCCCCATATTCAATACTATAACCGGAAGGAAGGCTGATGTTCTTGGTCAATTGGGCCTGGATATCTTTCAAAGTAGAACCCAGATCACGATTGTTCAAACGCGCCGTAACCACTCCCATCGATTTTTGGTTTTCACGGTTAATTTCGGCCACGCCTTTGCCCATTTCAATGGTAGCTACCTTATCTATTGGTACGCTCGACCCGTTCGGAAGTAGAATCGAGGTGTTCTTAATATCCGAGACCGAGGTTTTATACGCATCAGGATAAATCAGACGGATATCAATAATCTGCTCTTTGTCAATCATATTGCTGACCACCGTTCCTTCTATTTGAGTCTGTAGCTGTAATTGAAAATCGGCAGGAGTCATACCGAATTGTGCCAAAATAGGCACATTGGGAATCAGGGACAGCGTTGGTCCCGTAACGATTAAGCCATCATTAACATCGGCCGTACCGTTTACCTTTTCTATCTCTGAGGCAATTTCTTTTGATAATGTTTCCAGACGGTTTATGTCATCGCCGAACACTTTGACCTCTATGGGTTGAACCGATGACATCAAGTCTCCCAACATATCCCCTATTACCTGCCCAAAATCAATGGTTAATTGCGGAACCAAGGCTTCTATACGACGACGTATTTCATCCGAAACCTCCGTAGTGGTCGTGCTGCGCTTGTCCTTCAACTTGATTAAATAATCGCCTCGGTTCGGTTCGGTAATAAAAAAGCCCATTTGGGTACCCAATCTGGCGGAATAGGCCTCGACTTCGGGCTGAGTATCTAAAATACCGTTTACTATCTGTAGCATGCGGTCAGTTTCTTCCATAGTCGTCCCTGCAGGACTATTGTAATCCAATACGATGCTGCCTTCATCCATTTCGGGTAAAAACCCCGAGGGTAATTTTGAAGGAATAAGGATAATAATAACAATACACAATACCATAAATGCAATTCCGATAATTGGTTTGCTCAGAACACTATGAATCCATTTGGTTTTTGGTTCATGTTTTCGCTTTAAGGATTTTTTCTTCGTAAACAGTATGGATAATACGGGAACAAGTAACCATGTAACTAGAAAGGATGCCGCTAGAGCAATCATCATACTAAAGGCCATAACCTGAAAATAGGCTCCAGCCACGCCCGTCATCAAAATAAAAGGAATGAAAATAACCAACGTACTCAAAGATGACCCAATCATCGCCGGAAATAAGTGCCCGATTGCCTCTCCTGCAATCCAGCCCATTGGTTTGTCATCATTTTCTTCTCGAATCTTATGAATTTGTTCGATTATGATAACCACATCGTCAATCATCAGACCAATGGCAGCCGCCACCGCCCCCAAAGTCATAATATTGAAGGTGTACCCAATAGCATCCAACACAATCAAGGTAAGGGATAATGAAACAGGAATGGTAAACAACACGACCATACTTGCCGGAAAGGAACGCAAAAAGAAAATCACTACCAATAATGCCAAGGCCAGTCCAATCCAAAGCACATCTTTAATACTAGCGATACTCGTTGTAACAAAATCCGCTTGTTTATAATAAGGTTTTAAACTAACTCCTTTTGGTAAAATGCTTTCTAGTTCAGCTACTTTTTGTTCAATAGTATTGTTGACATCGATAAGGTTGGCATTAGGCTGTTTTACGACTGCGATTATGGGCACGTTCTTTCCGTTCGCTAGGATCTTTACATATTCCTTGACCTCATTGACCTTCACATCGGCAACATCTTTCAATCGAATCAGGCGATTGGGACTATTGATAATGACCAATTCCTGCAAATCGTTCAAGTCATCTACCGCATTGTCGGTCAGCGTAAGGTACATACGATTGTAATCGGTAATGTACCCATTGGACTGTAATACATTGGAATTGACCACGGCATTTTGGATGGCCGAAATCGAAATGCCCAATGATTTTATAATATCTGGACGTAGTTCCACCTGATATTCCTTGTCCTTGCCACCGATTATGGCGATATCGGAAACACCAGGCGTAGCCGCGAGATATGGTTTTACGGTATATTTGGCGATTTTTTTCAAATCCACTTGGGAATATCCTTCTCCTTCCAAAGAATAGCCCATGACAGGAAGTATGGACGGGTTCATTTTTTCCACCGAAAAGACCGTATTGGGTAGAATGCTACCCTGCGATTGGTTGATAAAGGATTCTATCTGCGATTTGGCGGTATTGATGTCAGTGCTCCAATCCACAAAAACTGAAATCTCACAACTTCCCCTTGAAGTGGTACTACGTATATATTGCAACCCTTCGGTACGGCGAATTATATTTTCTAACGGAATAGTTACTGTGGTCATCATCTTATCTACGGGTTGTTGCCCAGCATCTGCGATAACCTTAATTTTTGGAAAGGTAATATCTGGAAAGAGACCTGTTTTGAGATTTTTATAAGTAAAAACACCACCAATTAAAATCAGAATACCAATGGCTAAGAGCGGAAATTTATATTTAGAGTGTATATTATTCATCGTTTCTGTATGCTTACGATAGTCGAATCCTGCATTTGGTATCCACCTTTGGTAACGACCTTATCACCAAGTTGCAGTCCTTTGGATTCAATTTGTACCAGCGAATCATTTTTTAATTTTAGGGTTACGGAATGTTTTAAAGCCATGGAATCTTTAGTCAACTTTAGAACCCAATATTCGGTCAACAATTCATTGGTCTGCACGGCTGCCTTGGGTACCGCCATTGCCTTTGCATCTTCTCTATATATCATACGCACCTGAACGTTTAGGTTTTCTGGTAAATCTTCGTTCGGAAGCGCAATCAAGAAAATTTGGGATTGAGCCACCGGGTCTATTGTTGGAAGGGTACCGGTAATCTTTGTGGAAATCGATTTCTCGTTCTGCAAAACTATTTCACAACTGGAACCTATAGAAACATAATCCTCATATTCATAGGGTACATTCACTTGCACGACCAATGATTTCGGTTGTACCACAGTCGCCAGAATATCGCCTTCGGCCAAATAGTCGTTTGTGGTTACGTTGAGAACTGTAATCACTCCCGTTGCATTGCTTTGAATACTCTGGGGCTTTACGAATTTTGACAAGGTACTGTCAATCTTTACAGCTTCTTTAAGGGCATCCTGTTCCTTAGTGCGGACAGTTGCAAAAGTCCGTCCGGTTTGAATGGGGTCTCCTATTTTATATTTCATCCAAGAGACATAACCTGTAACATTAGAGCGGATGTTCTCCTTTTGCTGAAATTGGGTAATACCATTGAAAGTCAAATATTCCTTAATATCATGTTGCTGTACTTCGGCAACATCAACGCTGATGGGTGCTTTTTTTCCTATTGCGTTATCCGTTTTAGTATTACATGATAACGCTAGTATAAAAATCAGAGAAATTGAAAGTTTTTTTATGTATTGATGATTCATATATTACCAGTTTATAAAGTTGTATTGGCTCTGCAACAGCCAACGATTGGTCTGCATTTGCAACTTGGTCTGAACATTTAATTTGTAGGTCTGGATGATGTTCAGGTAATCGACGATGGATACCTGCCCCTGCACCAATTTACCTTTATAAATATCTAGGACATTTTGTTGTTTCTGCAGTTGTTCTTCGATTGCCTGCATATTTTCTTCCAAAGCTGTCAGTTGCTCTTCAATGCTCTTTAAATTATTTTCCAATTGTAATGCGGTATTTACCTTATAAAACTCAAGATTTTCCATTCTAAGTTCGCTCTGTTGAGCATTGTACTTACGCTGTTTTCCGTCATAAATAGGTACTATCAAACGCAATCCGGCACTTAAACCGACCCTCCTCTCAATATTGGTCAATTCCACGGCATTCAGCCCTGTATTACCATATATACTAAGTTGCGGTTTATATTGGTTCTCAAAAGCATTCTGGTCAGCTTGTACCTGTAAGCTATCATTCTGAAATTTACGCTGATAAAAATTTGATACAGGATCATTTGCTGTCAAGAGTTTAGGAACGGACAGACTTTCCGTATTCGTTAAGGGTATTCCACTCAAGCTATACAATTGATTGATACCATTGTTGAGATTGGTATTGATTTGCTTAAGCTCCAGTTTTTTCGAATCGATGTCCAATTGTAACAATAGATAATCGCTCTCCATCAAGACCGCCCTTTTTACCAAAAGTTCAATCACCTTCAATCGGTTTTCAAGGTCCTTTAGGATTTCATTTGTGAAATTCTTCTGTAATTGCAGCTGATACGTCATGATATAGGCATCGGTAATATTCTTGACCAAATTATGCTCGATGTCTTCTGCGGATAAGGAAAGTGTATTGTTTTGTACCTGATTCTGGAACAGCAGATTATCGACCATTTTTTGATTGAACAGGTTTTTGGTCACGTTCAACTGTGCAGAATAGAGTCCACCGTTGGTAATTCCAACATCATAGCCATATGCCCTAGGGGAGGGAATTGTAGTAACATCGATAAACCTACCGTTGTTATTAAAATATGGGGCGACTTGAATCTCAGAGGTTGCATTAATTTGAAAAGTCTTATTTTGGGCAATGATGATGTTATTCTGTATTTCTCCTATTTTTTGAAGGTTGTAATTCTCTTTTAAGACAGGAAGATTCATCTTTGCCTCTGAAATGAAGTAATCTAAACTAGCTTCCTGTGCTTTTAAAGAAAAAATTACCATAAAAAATAGTAGCCAACAGGCAATATGCTTCATTTGTAATAGTTTTATTAGAAGGTAGCAAAAGTAAATGAGAAATCTAAAGAAGTTCTAAAGTAGAGAAAAATCAGAATTTTTTGTGCCTGACAAGGGAAGGTGTATGATTTGTAACTGTACACTATCCACCTCCCGTTGCAGGACTTTTACTATTTTTCGTTAAGCTAAAAGAACTAGATAAATGTAATTAACAAATCTAAAGATGGTTTAAAGTGATTTGGTATAATTGTGTCTGCTTCTTAAAACTATAAACCATAATGCAATAAGTCATTATATGATTCCCATAAAATGACTTATTTATTTACTTATCCGTAATTAGCCAAAAAGTTGCTTGATCATTATTCTCCATAGGACATTTTTACAAGTAAAATATATTGTTTAACATTCTTAAATTCATTGCTATATCTGTCATATTCTCATTATGATTTCTAAGATTTTCACTTTTGAATGATGCCATATATTTTTTTGTTGGTCTATATCTATATTTGGTAATAAATAAGAGCCTATAATAATGACTTCTCTTTTTTATAATGATTAAGTTACCTTTAAGCTGTAAGAGTTTTGCATCAAGTTTTTAAGAAATAAAAATCCAATACAAAAAGACGTTAATACCAATTGTATTCTTCTTAGGATCACTTTAAATTCTTTATTTTTACTAATAAAGAATGGTTATTCATCTTTTTTAAATTATTTGCCGATAACATTTAAACAATAGTAAAAATAAATTTTCGCAGAACCCCTCCTGTGATGAAGCATTTTCAACAATAGGTTTGCATCCAGTCGACGTCGCAAGAAAAACTCTCAAAAAATTATAAAGCCCTGTAAATTTTATGATTTGCCGGGTTTGGTTGTTTTAAACATATCATTTGAATTGATTTGAAATGGAAACAAATAGGCACCAGAAATTTCAATCGACAGCAATTGCTGTCGATTGAATAAAGCTTGTAGCATTTTAAAAGGTAATGTTGTTTAGATAAAATACGCTACTTCTTTTGACAAGGCTCCTGGCATTTTTAAGCTTGTGAAGGTGGATGGGATTAGGAAGGCTACGACTACGAGGATTGGTGAGAAAGTGCCTTCATAAGTCACATAAATATTTCTATAATATTTTCTCACTTCAAATATCATATTACGTTTCAACCTGTTATCGACAAAAAGCAATGCTCTAACCTATTTAAACTTGCATTTATTTTTTATAGCCCAATAACCTTAGCGCATTGATAACTACTATTAGCGTAGAGCCTTCATGAATAGCCACAGCTACACCAATACTAGCCCAACTCATTATCGTCGCAGGGATCAACAGCGCTACTACCCCCAAACTAACCCATAAATTTTGCTTAATAACTGACTTCGCTTTTCTACTCAAGCCAATTGCAAACGGAAGCGTTTCTAATTTATCGGCCATTAGGGCTATATCTGCCGTTTCTAACGCCACATCGCTACCGGCTGCACCCATTGCAATACCTACAGTGCTGTTTGCCATTGCTGGAGCGTCATTAACACCATCGCCTATCATTGCCAGTTTATTTTCTTGTCGTGCAAGATTTTTGATGGCCTCTACTTTTTCTTCTGGAAGCAGACTTCCAAGAGCTTCTGTCAATCCAATTTCCCTAGCTACGGCATCTGCCACTTTCTGATTATCACCAGTTAGCATTATCATTTTTTTGATACCTAGTTTCTTTAATTGGGCAAGGGTTTCCTTGGCTTTTTCCCGAGGAGTATCCATTAGTCCGAGCATACCAATAAATTCCTCGCCCCTTTTTATTAGCATCGTGGTCTTTCCTTCCCCTTCAAGTCCTCTTACCTTTTCCGATACTTCGCTAGGAACACCTTTATCAATATTTTTAAAAAGTTCTAAATTACCTATGTAGATGGTATTTCCTTGATAATTAGCTTTTATACCCTTTCCCTGAACGGCTTCCAAATCATCTGCATCCGGAATCTTAAGGTCTTTACCTAGTTTTTTCATCCCATCCCTTACAACAGCCTTCGCCAAAGGATGATCACTTAATTCCTCAACGGCAACGGCAATTCCCAACAGTTCTTTTTCTTCAATATCCCCAAACCTTTCAACGTCAGTAAGCTTTGGTTTTCCTTCCGTTAGGGTTCCAGTTTTATCAAAGGCTAAAGCGGTAAGTTCTCCCAAATCTTCTAATGGTCGACCACCCTTTATCAAAACTCCGCCACGTGCAGCTCTGGCCACTCCACTTAATACAGCAGAAGGTGTAGAAATTGCGAGAGCGCAAGGGCTTGCCGCTACTAGCACTGCTAAAGAACGGTAAAGACTTACACTCCAAGTTTCGTCAATAACCAAAAAAGCAAAGTTCAGTGCAATTACCAATATAATTACTGCCGGCACATAATAACGCTCAAACTTGTCAGTCAATAATTGTGTGGGCGATTTTTGATTCTGAGCCTCTTGAACCATTGTAACTAAACGATTTAATGTAGAATCTTTTGCCGCTTTAATAACTTTTATTTCAAGGGTATTGTTACCATTGATAGTTCCTGAAAATACACGGTTCTCAGCAGGTATATCACTTTTTGAGGTGAACTCTTTTTCAGGATTTTCAATCGGTAATTTATCTACTGGAACACTTTCCCCTGTAATGGGAGACTGGTCTACACTACTATTTCCTTTTACAATAACGCCATCGGCAGATATTTTGCTGTTGGGGCGTACCACGATAATATCGCCAACCTTTAGCTCTTCAATACCCACTTCAACAGTATCGCCATCTTTCTTTAATAATGCGGTTTTAGGCGCGAGATCCGTCAATGCCGCAATGGACTTTTTTGCCTTTCCCATGGCATAGTTTTCCAAAGCGTGACCCAAACTAAAAAGAAATAGTAACAAAGCTCCTTCCGCCCATTCACCCAAATAAGCAGCACCGGCAGCAGCCACTAGCATCAAGAAATCAATTTCAAATTCGCCTTTAGCAATTTTAGTAATAGCCTCTTTTAAGGTAAAATAGCCTCCAAAAATGTAAGCCAAAATATAGAGTCCGAATGGAATGCTTTCTGAAACCTCCGTAAACTTCTCTAACAGAAAACCAGCAACTAAAGTGAATCCACTTAAAATGGCGAAATAAAGTTCGGTGTTCTTTCCAAAAATTCCGTCATGATTGTGATTGTGATCGTCAGCATCATTGTGATTATGTTGCTTACCTGTATCGGTTGTTATTTTTTTCATGTTTTCTTATTTTTATCTTAGTATTAAATAGTGCATTAATATCCTCAGGAACAGTCATATGCTTTAATGGTGATACATTAATACCATTTATTTTTCCTAAAAGGACTTAATCAATAAATGATTTCCTGCTACCAACAACTAACCTTACTATTTGGTCTATTAATTCATTGGTATTTTTTTTGTATAAATCCAAACTTTAAAATTAACTAATGTGAATCGGTATGTTTAATTGAATAGGATTGCCCGATAATAAGTCTTCTTTCTAAATGATACCATGCATTTGGGTAATCCTTTTTAGCTAGAAATTCTTCTTACCTACTAATTTCTTTATAATAAGCCTATTTTAAGTGCTTTTTTATCTTAAAATTTAATCTCATAATTTTTTTTAAATTGAAATAATCCTTTAAAAGGGTCTGACCTAAGTACATTATTGTCTGTTACATTTTTCGCAAATCCCTTTAACAACCATATTCACGTTCTCTGCATTAAAACCATCCGGTAAATTAATATGTGGTATTTTATGCTCAGTCATACAAACAGTTTCATAGCAATTATTACAATGGAAATGCAAGTGTAAATCGGTGTCCATCTCACAATGACAATTCTCTTCACACATTGCATACTTGGTTATTCCCGTTCCATCATCAATTTGATGCGCAATATTATTTTCAACAAAAGTTTTTAATGTGCGGTATAAGGTGGTCCTATCAGAATTATCAAAATATGCTTCAATATTGGATAAACTAACAGCTACTTTTTTACCTATGAGAAATTGTAAAACCAACAGGCGCATAGCCGTTGGTTTTACGTAATTGTTCTCCAATATTTGTTCTAAATTTTCCATCCTACTATAAATTATAGCGCATTAAGGAATCTCCAGTTTTAATTTGAAAGGCATCCTCTATATCGGCTATATAAATAATGCCATCCCCAGGTTCTTCGGTTTTAGCGTAGGCTATAATTGTTTCAATTGCCGCTTGGGCTTCCTCATTTTGGCAGACCAGTTCCAACTTAACCACTGGACTATCTGTCACGTGAAAATCCAGCGACGGTCTTGCACCTTTTGACTTGAATGCGCCAGTACCTTCTGCTTGTGAAAGGGTCATACTTTCAAATCCATTATCTGATAGTGCTTCAATGATTCTTTGGATTCGGTTCGGTTTTACAAATGCTTTTATTTCCTTCATAATATGAATTTTTTGAATTTTTAATCGATTTTGAACCGAGCCTGTCTTCTAATTTTCAACTAACTAATTAAGACGATAAACAAACTCGGAATCAAAACCTTTGATTGTTATTGAATTAATGTCCGTGTTCCAGTTCGCCCTTGACCATTTCCGAAGACAGGTTATAAGCTCCGTTTATCACGACTTTGGCGTCCTTTGAAACTTCGGCAGGCAGGTTGACTTCAACAAAGCCTAAATCAATGATACCAACGGTTACGGGTATCATTTTAAATTTCATTTTGTTCGCTTCCATTTCTTCATCTTCATCCAAAATATAAATAAAGGATTGCTCGCCTTCTTTTATAATAGCAGCTTCCGGTACGGCGAAACCCTTTTTTTCGCCCTGCACTATTCGTCCTTGTACGTACATACCCGGCAATAGGTTTTTATCCTTGTTTTCAATGTCTGCCATAACTTCCAAAGCTTTTGGGTCGGTATTGAAGGTTTTACCAACAGACCGAACGGTTGCTTTAAGCAGTTCATCTGGGCGAGAGGCCGTGGAAAAATATATCTGTTGCCCTTGCTTGATTTGCTTTATGTCCTTCTCATATACTTTGAAGTTGACATAAATCTTTGAATTGTCGCTTATTGAGAACATTTTGGATTGTTGTGCCACGTAATCGCCAAGGCTAATCATTACTTCATCCACATAACCACTTATGGGCGTGGTAATGGGAACAGCGGGATATATCTGGCCTTCCGCCACTTTGTCCGGATTAATGCCCAACAGTCTCAATTGAGAACGCAAACCATTGACACTGGATGTGGTGGAAAGAAATTTTGACTGCGCCATCTGAAATTCCTTGCCAGAAGAAACACCTTTATCATAAAGGGTCTGCTTACGCTCAAAATCCTGTTTCAAAAAGACCAGTTCGTCATTTTTTTCCTGATACTCCTGTTGCATTGCAATGATATCTGGGTGTTCTATATAGGCCAGTACCTGACCTTTCGTTACGTTATCTCCAGGGATGACTTTTATAGAACTCACATTTCCACCAACAAACGGACTGATATTTGCCTTATCCTGTGGGAAAAGCTCCAGCGTACCTGTTACCTTAATATTGTTTCCTAAATTGCGTTCCTCCAAAGGTTTCATTTCCAAACCGATCGTTTCGACCTGTTGCTTTGAAAATTCGACAACGCCTTCTTCCTCGCTGTGACCACCTTCTTCTCCTCCACCTTCAACGTGGCCTTCTTCGCCGTGTGCATCTTCCCCATCTTTATTGTTTTTTGATACGCCTTCAGCTTCGTTATGTCCAAGTTCAGATTTTTGGGCATCGTTACAGCTTATAAACATAAGTGTAAATAATACGGTACTTACTAATAGTATATTCCTCATTTCTCTTTTTTTAAGGTTATAAATTGCCCAATTGATATTGCAAATCAATGGTCTGCTGGTTATACTGATTTATATATTGTAAATGGTTTTGTTTTATCCGGATGGCGCTGTTGAGTATCGTGATATAGTTCACATAATCAATTTCACCTTCTTTAGAGGCCAGTTCTGCCGTAGCGATTTGCTGTTCTGCCAAAAGCAATGCGCCTTCCTCATAATAGGAAAGGGTTTTCTTGGTCTTTTCCAGTGATTTTAATAGTTGGGAAACCCTACTTTCGGTCATTGCTTTTTGTTCGAGATATTGGTTCTCGGCAACCATAGCATCTGCCTTGGCAGCCTTTACCCTTGATTTCTGTGGAAAGAACCAAAGCGGTATACTAATACCGGCTTGATATGCGCTAAAGCCAGACACATCATTGTACTTCAATTTATCATAACTTATGCTGAATTTTGGTAAGAACTCGGATTTTTCAACACCTATATTCGCTTTGCTTACTTCGGTATTTTGCATGGCATATTGAAGCAAAGGGTTATTGACTGCGGAAGCCGAATCCAAATTTGCCAAAAAATCCATTGGTTCATAGGTCAAATTCACAGTTTCAATTTCTTGTTCAATGCCCAAATACTGCTTTAAAGCTCTTTTTGCAATTTCAATATCATCATAGGCTTGTTGTCTTAATACTTGAATCTGCTGATATTCGGAAGAAGCCGCAATAAATTCCAGCTTGCCCGTTTCCCCTGTGTCATAGCGTAATTCGGCAGCCGTCCTAAAGTTGGCATAAATACTGTCCAACTGTTCCGCAAAACGCAATTGTGCCTTGTTATAATTGATAAGGTCATACGCCTGCATCACATTACGAATCAATTGCTGCTCATTGACAGCATAGAATTTTTTGCCCAATTTAACCCGTTCTTTGTAGAACTTGTTTTTTGAAAAACCCGAAAGCAAATCAATATTGCCCTGTTGTACGCCATAGGTACGCAATATTCCTTGTTGCACCCCTTGGTCTTCTCTACCGGTATATAAAGAGGTGCTCCCTAAATCAAAACTTGTTCCTTCCATAGCCTGTTCTCTTTCGATTAAAGCTTGACTTTCCTTTAGGGAAGGATAATTTTCCTTGGCCATAGATATGGCTTCTTCCAAAGTAATTGTTTGAGCCATCTGGCTATTCTGCGCAGTAGCGGAATTTGAGGTTAAAAAGCCTCCCAAACTCAATAATACAATAATAACCGTTGTACTTTTCTTAACGTAACTTACATATCCACCATTGTCCTTCTTTTCTTTTCGGGATTCAAGCCAATAGTATAATACGGGGAGAACCACAAGCGTTAAAAACGTCGCTGTAAGTAATCCACCAATAACCACCGTTGCCAATGGTCGCTGCACTTCTGCCCCGCCAGAGGTAGAAATAGCCATTGGGATAAAGCCCATAATGGCTGCCGTTGCCGTAAGCAAAATGGGACGTAAGCGTTCGTGCGTTGCTTCGTATATTCGTTTTTTTAAATCTGTCATTCCACTTTCTTTTAATTCGTTGAATTTGTTTATCAGTACCAGTCCGTTTAAAACCGCAACTCCAAAGAGGACAATAAAACCAACCCCTGCCGATATACTAAAAGGCATTCCTCGTATCAATAGTGCAAAGACTCCTCCAATGGCAGCCAAAGGCACTGCCATATAAATCATTAGGGATTGTGAGAACGAACTCAAGGCAAAATAGAGCAGTATGAATATTAGGAAAAGCGCGATAGGCACTACAATCATCAATCTGTCTGAAGCACGTTGAAGGTTTTCGAAAGAACCTCCGTAGGTTACAAAATAACCAGGTGGCAGTTTCACTTCCGTTTCCAATTTTTGCTGAATTTCCTCGACCATCGATTTTACATCGCGCCCACGAACATTGACCCCAACCGAAATACGACGGGAGGTATTGTCCCTTGAAATCTGCATCGGCCCGGGCTTATAGCTGATATCTGCTACCTCCTTTAAAGGCACTTGCGCTCCGTTTGGCAGGTCTATATAAAGATTTTTAAGGCTATTGATGTCCTGTCTAAACTCCTTTGCCAATCGGATGACCACATCGAACCGTTTTTCGCCCTCAAAAATCACACTCGCCTGTTCTCCAGAAAATGAAGCACTCACATAATCGTTCAGCTTGTCAACGGTTACACCGTATTGTGCCATTTTTGCCCGGTTATACACCACCGTCATTTGTGGCAAACCGCTTGTAGCTTCCACATTGAGGTCTGCCGCTCCGGGAACGGTTCTGATGACCGCTGCGATTTCCTGTACCTTGTCTGCCAAAACGCCCAAATCTTCCCCATATAGTTTAATGGCAACATCTTCTCGGACACCCGTCAATAATTCATTAAAACGAAGTTCTACAGGTTGGGTAAATACGAAGTTTACGCCGGGAACGACTGAAATTTTTTCTTGAATTTTTTCTATAAGTTCTTCTTTACTATCTGCGGAAATCCATTTACTCTTATCTTTTTCAAGAATAATATAACTATCCGCAATGTCCATAGGCATCGGGTCTGTCGGTATTTCGGCCACACCAATTCTTGAAATTACCGTTTTTACTTCTGGAAATTCATTGATTAAATTTTGAAGTTTTTTTGAAGCCTCAATGGATTCTGTAAGACTGCTTCCCGGTTTTATCAACGCTTGAAACGCAATATCGCCCTCATCAAATTTTGGGATAAATTCGCCACCCATATTACTAAAAATAAATCCCGCAATCATAAGCAAGGCAACAGCGCCTATAACGACTCCAGCTCGAAAACGAAGTGCAAAATTCAGCAATGGCACATACCCTCTGTTTAAACCGGACATTATTTTATCACTGAACCTATCAATCTTGTTTTCAAATTTGGCAAACCAACTATTCTGATTTTTAGCAGGTTTTAGAAACATCGCCGAAACCATCGGAACATACGTAAGACAAAGAATAATCGCTCCTAAAACGGCAAATCCGAACGTAAACGCCATAGGACGGAACATTTTTCCTTCAACGCCTGTTAAGAACAAAATGGGAGTAAATACAATAAGTATAATAAGCTGTCCAAAGAATGCCGAATTCATCATCGTACTTGCCGATTCATACGCTATTTCATCCATTTCAGACTGGTCAATGGCGGTTGTGGTTTTTTTCATCCGTTGATGAATGTGAAATACCATTCCTTCCACAATGATTACCGCACCATCCACGATGATACCAAAATCGATCGCACCCAAGGACATTAAATTCGCCCATACTCCAAATTGTTTCATCAAAATAAATGCGAAGAGCAATGATAAAGGGATCACCGAAGCGGTAATTAATCCGCCACGGAAACTTCCCAAAAGCAAGACAAGCACAAAAATCACAATCAATGAACCTTCAATAAGGTTTTTTTCAACGGTACTTGTGGTTCTTCCAATGAGTTCACTTCGGCTTAGAAATGTATCTATGTAAACGCCTTCAGGTAAGGATTTCTGTATTTCTACAATGCGCTTCTCCACATTTTCGACTACGTTGCCAGGGCTTTCGCCTTTCAGCATTAAAATTTGTCCACCAACGGTTTCGTGTCCATCTTGGGTAAACGCACCATAACGCACTTGATTACCATAGCCTACTTTTTCGGCGACATCCCGTATTAGAACAGGGCTTCCGTTTTGTGTGGTTACAACTGTATTTTCCAAATCTTCAATACTACGTGCCAAACCTTCTCCACGGATAAAATTAGCTTGGTGGTTTTTTTCTATATATGCACCACCAGTATTGGCATTATTTACCTTCAATGCTTCAAAAACCTGATTCATTGTAATACCGAAACTTTTTAGTTTATCAGGGTTAATGGCAACTTCATACTGCTTTACATAACCACCAAATGCATTTACCTCGACCACTCCGGGGACTAATGCCATTTGCCGTTTTACAATCCAATCTTGGATGGTGCGAAGCTCCATGGCGTCATATTTGTCTTCATAGCCCTTTTTTAATTTTAAGGTGTATTGGTAGATTTCGCCTAGCCCTGTAGTTATTGGTGCCATAAATGGCGTGCCGAAGCCTTCGGGGATTTCTCCAGCAACTTCGGTTAATTTCTCTTGTACCAATTGCCGGGGAAGATAAGTGCCTGCCTCGTCCTTAAAGACAATGGTAACCACGGACAGCCCAAAACGGGATACGGAACGCAGCTCGATAACATCAGGAAGATTGGCCATTGCCAATTCTACGGGATAGGTAACAAATTGCTCAATATCTTCAGTACCTAAATTTGGGGCAACTGTAATAACCTGTACTTGATTGTTGGTAATATCGGGTACAGAACCCAGATTTATGGTGGCCATAGACCAAATGCCTGTACCCACAAGAGCCACTATAAAGAGACCAATAATAAACTTGTTATTAATGGAAAATGAAATGATTTTGTTAATCATGGAAAAAAATATTAATTCAGTTTAAACATCGCATTGCAAAAAATGCAATGCGTTCATAATGCGATGCTTACTTTGAAAGGCATCGCGTAAGGATTTGCTATCCTAAAAAAAACTGAATTATACTTTCGGGGGTTGGAATAGGGATTCCAAATATCTGGAAGGGAAGTTTACTTTATGTAAGTTAAACTGTTCTTTTTCTTTAAACTTTAGTCGATTGGTCAAAACCGAATTATTGTTCGCAATAATTAATACTAAAGGATGACAACATTGATTATGGGAATGTAGTGGTGTATTCTCTTTATCTGGGTTATTATGATGCCTTTCATTTTTCGCATCATTGTCAATGTAATCTTCAACTACATATCCAAAAAAAGAGTCGCCATAAACTTTATGGTCTTGATAATGGGTAATAATACTTGAAATTTCTTTAATTGGCCCACAAAAGTCCATATCTATGCTAATCCCTTGAAAAAAGAATAAAATTGACATTGATATGGAAAAGAGTATTTTCATAAAGTTTTACAAAAATACAATTTAATCGATGCAATGGTTGTGCAAAGATTTACGTTTCTTATTAGTGCTTTTTTTAATTCCGAAGGTGTCATTCCTATCAGCTTTTAAAATTGAATGCTTAAATAAGCTACACTATTGTAATTTATCTTAAAGGCAATTACACTTAATGTAAGCACATCGTACGATTACAATTCCTTAACGCACTCCATTTTTTTTAGATATTACTGTATTGCTCAGATGTGATACTTCTACTGATGAAAATAGTATACTTAAATATTTATAATTAACATGAATATTTTGTCCTATATAATCTGCCCATTTAAAATCCAAGTCTTCCGAAGAATGAAAGATTTCATCTACAACAAGTGTTTTCATTTGTTCAATAAGTTGGCTTTTACGATTGTAAATCAAACTAAATACTGAATTTTGAAGCGCTTTGAAAAACCATTTTTGGTCTGGACATTTAATGAAGAAACTAATTTGACCTCTCCCAATTTGATAGATATATACGGTATTTCAAATTGTTCAAAAATATTAGATACTACCGAGATACATCTTGGGCAGACCATATTTTATAGATGGACGGCATTGGACATATTTTATAATTAAAATATAATAGTCAAATTTTGATGCCTTTAATTGAAAAGTAAAAGAACAACAGAACGGTTAAAAGAAACAATAATACAATAGCAAGTATCCCTAACGTTTTATCTTTCTTACTAATAGGATATTTGATTTTTTTTCTTCTTTCCTCCTTCCTTCTTATTCTACGATTATCACTCATATTTTTCTTCGCGCACAATTTAATATATCTTCAATATACTATTAAGTTGTCTAGGTTTGGGTCGCGATTCATGTTAGTCCAGTGATTAAAAAAATGGATTTATTTCCATATTTACCTCTATTACATATAACTGATTTTTTGACTTTAATAAAAAACTTTCTGATTTTAAATTCTAGTAGTTACACTTCTTTAATACGGTTATATATAAAGATGGAAATAGCATGAAATTAATTTTTTTCCTTTTGAATACGATTAATCATTCGTTTCATATCTGCTATTTCTTTCTTTTGTGCTTTGATAATATCCTCAGCTAATTTTTTAACTTCTGGATCCTCAATTGCTGCACGTTCACTTGTTAAAATTGCAATGGAGTGATGTGGAATCATTGCCTTCATCCATAGTACATCTCCAATTATAGGTTCTTGTGTGCGAACCAATCCCAAGGCAGTTATAAACAGAATAATACTCCCAGCAACAATACCAATATTCTTATTTTTATTTTTATACATATTACGCATAGCCACGAACATTATTATCGCCATTGCAGCAATACCTAAACAACTCATGTAAAAGCGTGTAAGACTGAAATAGACGTGATCTATTTGATAAGTGTTTAGATACATTGTGATATACATTGCTATAAAAGATGCAGCGAGCATTAATACAAATTTTGTGTAGTTTCCTTTTTTCATTTCTTCGTGGTTTTGTGTTTGTGTGTTCATTTGTTAGTGGTTTTAATTATTTACTTTTTTTATTTTTCTAACAGTAGGCGAACTTGTAAACCAAAGTAAAAACCCACTGAGTACTGTTATTAATCCTAAAAGTGAAAAGGTTCTTAGAACTATTGTATTAAAATTGTCTCGCCCTTGATAATCCATCGTGTGCGTCATCCAGAGAAAATCAAACCAGCGCCAATCGCGATGACGTACTGTTTGAAAAGCTCCATTCTCAATCGCTACATAAGCCTTAAGGTTTTCACTATTTTTGTATGAAATTTCATAAGCGGGTAAAGGTTTACCGCGATATTCGTGATGACTGCCTACAGATTCAATTCTTTGTATTTGGTCAAATTCTAAATCTGACAACATGTAACGCTCCGCTATATTAATTGCTTCTTCTTCGGTAACACCATCCTTTTTTTTACCTGAAATAGCATTAAAAAGGTGTTCATTATTTATCCAAAAATAAGGTTCGTTATCAATTTCCAATAACTCTAAAAATTTAATATTTTGCTCATTTTCTAACCGAGATGTACTAATCAAGTTTTTAAATGAAGCTCGTTCAGTAACATCTTTTTTGAAATAATCACCATGTATCTCATCTATATCTGTCCAACTAAAATACATCCCGCTAATCGTCCACATCAGGAACTGAATACCTATGAAAAGACCTAAATACCGATGTGCTTTTCTGATTTTTAATGCTGTCTTTCTTTTTACCATTTTAATTTACTTCAAATGGAAATTCAACAACCACCTTCTCCCAACTCAAACTCATTATACCTGATGTATCGGAAGTCCTTACTATCTTATATTCTAAATGTTCCTGGACTTCCTCGGAAATTTTGGGGGTTACTTTAAATTGCAGTACATCATCCTTCTCGTCATATTCATCTTTACCGTGTTGATTCCAATTGGTATTAAAAATGATTGTCCATTCTTCCTCATTTGGAATTACAAAAAATCCGTATTTGCCAGCTTTCAACTCTTTCCCTTCAATGGTTAAATCTTTATTGGTTTCCACCCAAGTTGCATTATGTGCGCCAGCTTGCCACACCTGATCGTAGGCCAACAATCCACCAAATATGATTCTATCTCTAACTCCAGGTGATGAATAGTCGATATGAATATGAGCATCACCTATCATTGCCATAGTTGAAGTATGTGGACTTAATGATTTCTTCGACTGCTTCGATGTAGTTTCAGTTTGTGATTGCTCTGGATTTTTTTTAGCTTCTTTTTTATCTTGCTTACAAGACGTAAAAAGAGTTGTACATAACAATAGGGTAAAAAGAATACGTAGTTTCATATGATTTTATTTTTTATTTCTTGAAGAAGAATGTGTTTTAATAATTTTCCATTTTTCATCTATTTCCTTTAGAATAGAAGTTGCTACTCCTTTCTTAGCTATAGTTCTACTTTCGCCTTTATCATTGGGCTTTAATACAATGGTATAAACATACGTTTCTGTTGTAAAGGCATAAATGCCATCCACCTGAACATCAATTTCATAATCTGAAAAAGTGAAGCTTTTAAAGTGACCCAATTCTGGCCCGAGATGATGTTCTATATAATGCGCATAAGTTCCTTCTACACCTCCAGATTCAAATACCTTAGAATCTTCGGTAAACAACTCAAATGTTCCATCTGTCGTTAAGTTTTGTAAAGCATCCTTGTATGATTTCATCACAGCGATAACGTCTTTCTTATCTGCTGTATCCTTACTATTCTGTGCATTAGTAAAATTGACTGATGCAATGAGCACAGTTACTAGTGTAATTAACTTAAGTAGTTTCATAATTATATTTTTAATTAGGGTTATTTATCCACGTGTATTCTATTAATATTGGCAATACCAAAAACCAAAACAAAAAAGCTCAAAAGGACTTCTAGCATTACTATTATTTTTCCTGATACAGAAACGGGTACGATATCTCCAAAGCCAACTGAAGAAAAGGTTATTAAACTGAAATATAAAAACTCAAAAAATTGTCTAATAAATGATGAATTTCCAGTCAACGATGTTTTAAAACTATCAACATTTATTGCATATAGCGCATGATAATCGAATGAGAAGGATAACACAATTAAGAGAATTAAAAATCCAAAAAGTGTTAGCACATGGCTAAGCTTATGGCTTTCACCAATTATTTTAGTCAGCTGGATGAAGGTTAGACGTATAATAAAAAAAGCTTTTACAAATGCTAATCCCCCTATAATATATGATATTGTAGGATGAGCAACATTAAGGGACGTCAATAAGACATAGCTCAGCGAGATAACTATAACTAAAATTGTCGTGAATAAAAGCTTCTTAAATAGCTGTTTATAAAAGCTATTTAACTCTGATGTATCGCTTATTTTTTGCATTATTGAATAATTATTTTTTGCCAAATATCTGCATTAGCAAAGCTCCTAAGACTATTATTGCAATTACGGCATAGAGCATATAATTTAACCACTTTCTTAATCCAGTCTTTTTTGTTTTTTTATCACAACCGCTATTACAACAATCTTTCATTGTAAATTATTTATTTTATTGTGCCTGTCGAGGGAAGGGGATTGAACACTAACCATTAACTAACCAATATCCCTTTCCCTAACAGGACTTTTCCTTATTAATAATCTGGGCGGATACCAAATACGTTTCGCAAACAATCTAAAAACACATTCCTGTCCAACCTATAATTTACTTTTCCAAATCAGTCTCTGGTATAAACCTTTTACTGCTGAGGAAAATCATGTATGGTAACAACGCAAATTGCAAGAGTGGAGAAATCCCTATTTCTATTATTGGGATCAAGGGCATTGCCTCTGCATAGCTCCAATCACCGTGTGCTAAATGCCAAATTTCTCCAAAAATCGCCCCAACACTTCCCACTAAGATCAAGGGCACTATTATTTCAAAATCCACATTCATTACCCAATTTACATTTCTATAGACCAATGCAAATCCAAAAAATAGGATAAGTACCATCAACATATCGGCTATGGATGCCAAGGCGCAAAACGAAATATGCTGCCAATCGTATTCAAAACCTTCATATAGCGGACCTTGTAAAACCTCCCAAATAAAATTCACCGAAAATGCTATCACGGCGACCCTAATTATATAGTTCCTATAAATTTTTTTATCCCGTACCTGTTTGGCAAAATGGAAATACAGCAGTACGACCAAGGTCAACACAATCGTGGGTACTATAAAAATGCCAAGGCTCAATGCTTCCATATCAAGATTTACTTTTCAATAGTTTCTATCACCTTTCCACATGTTGGCATTTTACTTCCATAGTAAGGATTTTTGACATCGCTACTCTCACTCAACCAATTGCTACCACCATCATACATAGGACAAAATTGTTGGTACAATGTATTTTTTGTTCCCGTAATGGCCACCATATCTGTAATATCCTTACTCAACATTTTAAAGTGCTCACGTTGATGTTCTATTGGACTTTTGGCAATATGTTCTGCATGTTCAGTAGCATCTGCTATGATATCTGCCAGTTCTTTTTGCTCATCTGCTGTATAATTTGACTTGTCAATGGCTTTTAGTGAAGCTGCCAATTTAGCACTTGTTTGAGCTGCCTTTTTGGTATCATCTGCAACTAGGGCTTCTTTTAGAACGAAATAGTCAGATAAAATTGCTTCAGCCATTGCATCTTGCATTTTGTCTATATTCATTTTCATGCCGTCCATATTCATTTTACTATGATCCATGTTCATTTTTTCTTTTTCCTGTGCGTTAGTAAAAGAAAGGGTTAACAATAGCATTGCTGCTATACTCATTTTTAATTTTTGCATTTTTCCTTATATTTAATTATTGTTTATAAACTATCCTTTAATTGTGTTATAAAATTGATTATTTCATTCGCTTCTTCCTTTGAGAACTTTGCGTCACTATGTATCAAAGTGTAAGAACTCAAGGGCATTTCGCCGCTTTCAACCTGCTTAATAATTGATTGAAGTTTACTTTTCTTTCTTCGGGCTGAAAGCGAATCCCATTCGTTAAAATTAAGTTCAGCTTTTCCTTCTTTAATGTGACCTTCTAAAAACCAAGTAACAGGTTGTACTTTATTATACCAAGGGTATTGGGTGTTATTACTATGGCAATCATAGCAGGAAACCTCTAACTTTTTTTGAATAGTTTTGGGTACATTATTGACCAACATAAAATCAGTTTCGGGCACTGTATCACTTTGGTTGCGTGTTGTGGGAACAAACTGAATCCCCACGATCGCTACCAATAAAACCAATGCTATAATTTTTAAAATCTTCATTTAGTTAATCTCTTTTTGCACCTTACCACATTTAAGCATTTTGCTTCCGTAGTATGGGTTTTTCACTTCTTCATTTATACTTAACCAAGCAGAACCACCATCGTACATAGGACAAAACTGTTCGTATAATTTTGTTGTTGTTCCTGTAATGGCAACCATATCTATCACATCATTACTTAGGGTTTTAAAGTGCTCACGTTGATGGTCAATATCATTTTTTGAAATATGCTCTGATTGCTCAACAGCATCTTCAATAATATCCTTTAAATCTGCCTTTTGTGCATCTGTATAATTTGAAACATCAAGATTCCCTAAACTTTTAGCAAGCGTCGCACCAAGATCTTTTGCCTTAGCATTATCATCTGCAACCAATGCATCTTTAAGGTTGAAATAGTCGTTTAAAATATCTTGTGATGCGCCATTTCCATTCATAGCCATTTCTTTTTTCTCTCCATCGTGATGTCCATCGCTGTTATCGTGGTTCATTTCAGAATGGTCTTCTTTTGCACTTTTCTCATCTTGTTTATTGTCTTTGCACGAGGTCACTGTAAAGATTACAAGTGCTATTGCTATAATCCCGACTGATAATTTTGATTTTTTCATTTTAGTGAACTTTAATTATTAATTTATAATTTTACATTTTTAGGTCCTATTTGATTCAATATGTCAGAGAGTGTTTGTTTGATGTTCTTAGCGATGTCTGTTATTTCTTTTTTTTCAGAAATTGCCCAAGTTTTTTCAGTATCCTCAATCGAAACTTCAACCAAAGCCTCTCCTTCAATCTCTTTGATACTTATTTTACAGGGAATTAAAGTTGTCATCTGTACATCGTAGGATAGTAAATCGGCTGCTGTTTTCTTATTGCAGACCAATAAAATCTTATAGCTGGACAGATTTTTGATATACTTATTGAGATATTTTTCAAAATCCATTTCAGCGATAATATCAAAGTCTGCCTTTTTAAGACTATCCCTTAATTGTGTAAGTGCTTCATCGAAAGTGAGCGAACCGTATCGTTTTACAAAGCAATAAGGCGTATTTCTACTCTCCATATAATTTTGATGTGGTGTTTCTTTTGTTGTATCTTCATTTGATTCCATCATAATATCAATTCAATTGGTTAATTACGCGCTTTAGTTTATCTGATATTTGATTGGCTATCTCTATAAGTTTTTCATTTTCTACAGCTTGCATTGAAGCTAAAGGGTTTACTGCTGCTACTTCAACAGTACTATCATTTTTCTGCTGAACAATAACATTACAGGGCAACATTGTCCCTATTTTATCTTCCGCCTCTAAGGCTTGATGAGCAAAAGGCGGATTACACGCCCCCAAAATCTGATACCGCTTAAAATCCACATCAAGTTTCTTTTTAAGGGTTTCGTTCACATTGATTTCGGTCAGTATACCGAAACCTTCTTTTTTAAGTTCATCGGTTACTTTGTCTATGACATCATCAAAATTTTCATTAAGACTTGTATTAAAATAATATTCCATAAATTTTTAATTTTAAGAGTTCAACGTTCGTTTTTATTCTTTATTTACTTCTTTAGATAGCTCTTCTTTGGTGAAACGTTCGCCCAGAATATCCAAAAGGCTTCTATTTTCTTTTTATCATATTGCCAGACTAGAAAAATTAAACCAATTACCCACCAATACATCATCATTTCAATTTTAAGAGTTATTTGTTTTTTTTTAAAAACCATTTCTCCCCGGTGAAAACAAGTATCGTCAGTATTACTGCAACAATCACTACTAATGGGTCACTGGAGATTTTAATCCATAAGAATGCACCTAGGACAACTAGGTCTAGGATAATAGCAGTGATAACTATGGCTGCTTTTGCCTCTATTTCTTTTCTTAGGTTTCTTAGAATGCCCCAGTGAATGCCGATATCCATAACTAGATAAAGAATGGCGCCTAATGACGCGATTCTTGTCAAATCAAATAAAACGGTCAATGTGATTGCCGATACCACGGTATAGACTAGCATATGTTTTTGTATGCCCCCCGGCATTCCAAAATGGTAATGGGGAATTAATTCCATATCTGTCAACATAGCAGTCATTCTTGAAACTGCAAAAACGCTAGCAATAACCCCTGAAATCGTAGATACAATAGCAATACCTACGGTAAACCAAAGACCGTATTTACCAAATGCAGGTTTGGAAGCTTCAGCTAGCGAATAGTCCTTTGCCTGGATGATTTCTTCTATTGAAAGATTAGAGGAAACTGCAAAAGCGACCAAAAGGTAGATAAGGGTGCAAATGGCCAATGAAATAATAATAGCTCTCCCAACATTTTTATTTGGGTTTACAATTTCTCCACCGCTATTGGTTATGGTAGTAAAACCTTTATAGGCTAAAATGGACAAAGCCAAAGCTCCTAAATAACTGGAAATCGAATTTTCGGATAAACTGCTTGAGGGAACTACCTCAGAAAAAGAGAATCCCGCAGCCCACAAACCGCCAATCGCAAAAATGGAAATACCCCCGATTTTTAAAATGGCCATCACCAAAGATGACTTACCAATGATGTTGTTTCCCGAAATATTGATTAAGAAAGCGGTAATCAATAACACTACTCCTAAAATTGGAACCCAGACACTATTTTCGCCTACATCAAACAATTGCAGCGTATACGAGCCAAAAGTACGTGCAACCAAACTTTCGTTAATGACCATAGAAAAAGCCATCAGTAATGCTCCAGAAGCCGTGAGTGCTCCCTTACCATAAATCTTTTTTAGGTAGGTAGCAATTCCGCCAGCGGATGGATAAGCATTGGATAATTTAACGTATGAATACGCACTAAAACCTGATATGATAGCCCCAACTAAAAATGCAAAAGGAAACCATTGACCAGATAGTTCCGCTACTTGTCCCAAAAGGGCAAAAATACCCGCACCTATCATTACGCCTGTACCTAACGATACAGCTCCAGTTAAGCTCAGGCTATTTTTTTTATATTCTTTCATTTCAGTTATATTATAATTAAAAGTCACTACATCATCTTATTTACCATTATATTGGTGTTTGAAATTGTATTATTTATTCTTCTAATTTTTACTGCTCAACGTCCGCTTTTGTTCTTCATAATCTTCTTTGGATATTTCGCCCTTGGCGAACCGGTTGTCCAGGATATCCATAAGATTTTCTCTTTGCACGCTATTTTGTTTATTTCTTCCATTGTAGAGAAATACACCCAAGACGAGTATAACAGGTATCAATATCCACCACCACATCATCATAATTCTATCGTTTTTAATAATTAACTAATTGTTTGTATTGGCAATTACCCTAATCTTTACTTAAGGAATTAATTATCCCTCATTATTCAATTACCCTTCATCTTCTTCATCATTTCGGGGATTTTTCCATCATTTTCTGCATCATTACTTCCATCATTTCAGGATTCTCATTCAACATTTTCATCATTCTTTCTTTCATTTCCTCTTCTAGTATAAATTATTTTCGATTTTCATTTCCATAACTATTTTATTAAAATCTTACTGAAAGTCCACCACCAGCTCCAAAGCGATTGTCGTAACTCGTCATAAGTGAAAAGTTTCTTGACAGCATATATTCGGCACCTGTACTCCAAACTGTTTCTGAAGTGAAGTCTTTATTCATTGGTATATTATCTACAAAACCTAAATCTATTTGATATTCATAATAACCGAATACAGACAGTTTAGGGAATATCATTATACTTCGTCCTACACCAATTCTTGGTCTTAATTTATTATCAACGCGTACATCTAAATTGAATAAGTAAGGCGTTAAATAACGAACACCAACAACTGCTGTTGTACTAAATTTCTCTAAGCTATCACGTGTTTCATTCTCAATATTAATACCACCGAAAACCCTTAGATAATCGTGTAAATAGCGTTCATAAGTTATTTCACCTTCCATATTCTGGTTCCACCCATATTCAAAAGATGCGTTAAATTGATTTCTAATATTAGAGGTCATTAAATTAAAACCAGTAGTGTGCGACGCCGCATCTACCAATCCCCAAGAGTACCATTTGTTAGTTTCTTCAATAATTTTAGAAGCTGGAAATTCATCCATTCTTGGATCTCTTGGTGTATCATAGGACACTACTCTTGCCATACCACCCATCATATGATATAAAATATGGCAATGGAAAAACCAGTCTCCAGCCTCATCACCATTATTCCCATAAAATTCTATGGTCATTTTTTGCATTGGTGGTACATTTACCGTGTGCTTTAATGGTGAGTATTCTCCATTTTCATTAAGTACCCTAAAGAAGTGACCGTGCAAGTGCATTGGGTGGTGCATCATCGTCAGGTTATTGAATGTAATGCGCGTTACTTCCTTATTATTTATTTTGATATTATCCGCCTCTGACAATGGTACACCATTCATACTCCAGATATAACGATTCATATTTCCTGTAAGATTTAATAATATTTCTTTTACAGGAATATTTTTATCATAGTTTGTTTTTTCAGGCGACTTCAAATAATCATAATTATACTCGGAAAACATATCCATTCCTTCCATCTTCATTCCTGGCATAGTATTCTCTTTTTTCATATTCATACCTACCATATTAGAATAATCCACCTTGCCCATTGCCATACTATCTTTTGGTTTCTTCATATCCATTCCAGACATTTTTGAATGATCCATCTTCATACCTGCCATATTAGAATGATCCATTGACATAGAGTCTTTAGACATCTCCATATTCATTCCAGACATTGTTTTGTCTTTCTTCATATCCATTCCTGCCATTTTAGAATGGTCCATCTTGCCCATTGCTGTAGTATCTTTTGGTTTATTCATATTCATTCCAGACATTTTGGAATGATCCATTTTCATCTCTCCATCCATTTTCATTCCCTCCATTTTACCCATCTGCATCCCGTATTCCTCTTTCATCTCAAAACGCTCATCCTTATCTGGCTGAAATTTTAAGGCGTGTGCACCCATTTTCATATCCATTTTAGCCATTTTTTGCATCATCGCTATTTTATCTGGTCGAGTAATATCCATTGCAGGTAAAATTGTACCATTACCTATAAAAACAGATGCTGTACCAGAACCATCTTGTGCAGTAATTTTAAATTCCATTTTACCCTCCCGTGGTACCGTGACAATAAAGTCATACGTTTCAGCTACTCCAATAAATGTTTTATTCCTTTCTACTGGAACAACGTCTAATCCATCTGAAGAAACCAATACAGGTGTTTCACCACCAAACGTCATCCAAAATGATGTTGAGGCTGCACCATCGATGATTCGCAATCTTATTTTCTCACCTGCTTTAAATTCTGGGTACTCAATGGTTTCTTCTCCATTAATCAAGAAGGCAGGATAATACACATCTGCTATATCTGCACCTTCCATACGCTGCCTCCAAAAATCTAATTGTGCTCCAAAAGCTCCACGTGCAATTACTTGATTTAAAGGTGTAGCCGTACCTTTTTTAATACCATACCATTCGTTGCCCCGTTTTAAATTACGCAGTACATTCATTGGCTTTTCATTCGTCCAGTCTGATAACACCAAAACCAATTCTTTGTCATAATCCAACACCTTTTCTTTAGGCTGAATAACAATGGAACCATAAACACCACTTTGCTCTTGTAACATTGTGTGCGAATGGTACCAATACGTTCCAGATTGTTTGATAGGGAATTCGTATTTCTGGGTATGCCCTGGTTCTATGGGTGGTGTATTTAAATAAGGAACACCATCGTAAAAATTTGGCAGTAAAAGTCCGTGCCAATGCACAGAGGTTTCTACACTCATTTCATTTTTTACATAAATAACGGCATATTCACCTTCGGTAAACTCTAAGGTAGGACCTGGAATAGTTCCGTTAACAGTCATACCCATAACGTCTTTACCCGCTTTTTTTACCGTAGCTTCACGTAAGGTTATAGTATGTTCTCGTACTGGAAGGTTGTTTATATTTCCTTCTTCTGACTGACCATAAGTCATTGGTATAGCCAGAAGGATCATAATTAAATAACTCAAATTTTTCATTGTTCTTTTTGTTTATCTGAAACTGTATTTTTTATTAAAATACTAGTGTTTACCGTATTTCATTATCTTGTTTCATTATTCTTTTAACCGATAAAAGCAAGCTCGATGAAATTCATATCCACTAAAATTATTGTTAACTATTTTATTTCTTTAGTAACCTCGCCACAAGTCAACATTGCTTGTCCATAGTATGGGTTCTTTACTTCTTTTGAATTGCTTAACCAATCAGCCCCAATATTGTTGTCAGCCATTGGACAATGAAGCACGTAGAGCACTCCGTTATTCGGTTTGAAAGCATTTGATATTCCGATCATGGTATTGGATAATGGAATAAAGGCTTTCCTGATTTCTTCCAATGTTTTAAAGTGTTGTACATGTTGAAGAGTACTCTTTAAATCGGTGACAAATCCCATCCATACGCTGTGCGATTCCCCCGTGAACAGGGACATGTTTATAGCATCTACAGTTTTTAAAATAGTTGCCCCCGCTTTTTGTGCCCCTTCCATATTATCCTTGGTCAAAGCATCTTTCATCTTTAAATATTCGGTAAAAAGAGGTTTCAGGGCATCTTTTGTCTTTTGGCTAACGGATACCTCTTTGGTAACCGTTTTTTTGGAGGCTTCATTTGGGGTAGGCATTGCTCCACCTCCATGGTTATGACCGGTCATTGCCGGGCCACCTTCAGGATTCATCATGCTGGGCTTTCCTGCCAATTGTGCGGCGGCATCGATGCTGAAGGTTCCGTTGGTCGCTATTTCCTCCCCTTCTTCCAGTCCTCCGTTCACTACGAAACTTTCGCCCAAAGCCGGACCTAACGTAACATCGCGCATTATAAAATTCACACCTTTCTCCGAAATATTCTTTATATAGACCACAGAGCGTTTCCCCGTCCACATGACCGCAGTTTTAGGCACTACGATAGCATCTGCTTTTATGGGTAATTTTGCTTCCGCTGTACCCGAAACGAACATTTCGGGCTTCAGTTGTAAATCCCGATTATTCACTTCGACTCTTGCTTTTGCAACCCTGGTCATAGGATCGATCACCGGGTCCAAATACGAAATCTTTCCCTTAAAGGTTTCTCCTGGTACAGATTGTACTGTAAAATTTACCTCATCGCCTTTTTTTATCCAGGCCATGTCAGATTCATAAACATCAAACAATATCCAAACAGTACTTAGGTTGGCAATCTTGTAAATTGGCATGCCTTTATTTACATAGTCCCCAAGATTGACCATCTTTTCTGTCACATAGCCAGATATATCGGCCAGTATGTGAAGTTCATCTTGAACTGTACCCGATTTTAGAATTTGTGCTATCTGGTTATCAGAAAGCTTCCAGTTTTTAAGTTTTTCCTTTGCTGAATTAAATAGCATTGGTTGGGTATCGATTATTTTTCGAGCCTCGAAAAGTTCTTCCTGGGCATTGACCAGATCTGGAGAATAAATAGAAGCGATTACTTGCCCCTTATTGACGTATTCGCCGGTAAAATTAACCATCAATTTTTCGATGCGCCCAGGAATATGGGAAGATTGTGAATAGATTAATCGTTCATCTGCCTGAACTTTGCCGTTCAACCGCAACGACTTTACCGCTTTTGTCTTGCCCACTAATTCGGTTCCTACATTCGCGATCTGCATTGCTGTCCTAGACATGCTGATTGCCATGGGATCCAATTCAGCGTTGTTATTGTTTTCCAAAGGAATCAATTCCATGCCGCAGATGGGGCAGTCACCTGGTTCGTTCTGTCTGATCTGTGGGTGCATGGAACAAGTCCAAATGGTCTCATTGACGATTTCACCGTCGTGTTGATGTTGGTCCACTTTCCCATTTTCCGAACCTCCGAAAAACAGCCATCCAAGCAATAACCCTATGATCAAGGTAATTGCGGCTATACCTATTATTTTTTTAGTTTCTGTTTTCATAGTACTATTTTTTTGCTGTGATGTAATTCAGTTTTGCTTGCGCAATACGATATTGCGAAAGAGCGGTTATTTTAAGTCTATCGTATTTAAGCAGTTGCTGCTGCATCCGTAGTACCTCCTCGAAATCCTTTCCCGAGTTTCCATAAGATGTGAACAAGAGATTGAGAACTTGTTCAGATTCCGATATCTGCTGATCAAAAAGTGAAATCAAATCGGTCTGTTGTCGAATATCGAACAGTGCCATTTCGTAATTCGAATTCAGAGAATTTGTGGTTTCCGTTTTTTGAAGCGAATAACTTTCTTGCATCAACTGCGCCTCTTTGACTGCCGCTTTGTACTTTCCTCTAAAGATGGGAAGGCTTACGGTGACCATGGGCATTAGTGCATCCTTACCGTTGTCGGGCAAAGCCATATCGGTACGCTCACCCACCATTACATAATCCAACCCGAGCCCGAACCTTGGAAGACCTTGTTTTATTGCAGCATATTCAGATGCCTCGCTTGCCTTTATTTTTAATTCAAGTGAATTCAAAAGTGGATGGTCCACAACTAGGGAATCCTTCGCATTATCCAAGGATAAAGGATCTATTTCAATGGTATCGGCTATAATAACTGGTTCTATCTCGTTACGGTTCAATAGTTTGTTGAACGATGCCAACAGGGGCATCTCTTTTTTATTCAGAATTCCCAAATTTGTAACGGCCTCCTTTAGCATGATATCTACCCGTAAAACATCTACTAGTGCACCATTGCCATTTTTGAACTTTGAGTTGGAAATTGCCTTATAGGATTCAAGTATGGCAATGTTACCTTCCTCGATCTTCATCCACTCCCTCAATTCATACAAAGGAAAATAAGCTGTCGATATTTCGAAATACAGTTTGTTCTTAGCATCTAAAAAAGATTGGTATTTTGCCTCTGCCATAAGTGTGGCCACATTACCTTGGGCTTTCAGCGTACCAAACCATGGGAACATTTGGGTCAATGAAAACCGTGCGTTTTGTGGCCCGACCCTTGTTTCTACCGGAGAAATAAAATACCCGAAAGAAATGGATGGATCTGGCAAGGTGCTGACCTGTGGCACCTTTTCCAACGCCGCTTCAAACTCTTTATATTGGGAAAGTAGGTCCGGATTGTTGTCTGAAGCGATTTTGAAATAATCTTCCAATGTCTGTGCCTGCAATCCTAAGCAGGAAAATAATAGTAACAGTGCGATTATGTTCTTCATTTTATTCTAATTTTTTTGTTTTTATTATTGATGACGGTTTCCCTCCAAAACGACTGAAGAACTGGCACTACGAACATGGTCATGATCTGTATCGTCATTCCTCCAAAGGTGGGGATTGCCATAGGAATCATTATATCAGCGCCTTTACCGGTCGATGTCAATACCGGGAGCAGGGCTATAATGGCCACCGCTGCGGTCATCATTGCCGGACGGACCCTTTTTTTACCGGCCTCCAAAACAGCTGCCCTTACCCCTTCTATGGTATCTGGCTTTTTTTCCTCGAAAACTTGATGTATATAGGTCCCCATAATGACCCCGTCATCTGTCGCAATACCGAAGAGGGCTATAAATCCTACCCAAACGGCAACACTCAAATTGATGGTGTGCATTTGAAAAAGATCTCGCATATTCACACCTGATATGGCAAAATTCAGGAACCAGTCCTGCCCATAGAGCCACAGCATAATAAATCCGCCCGCAAACGCGACGAATACCCCAGAGAAGTGAATTGACGAGGCAATAACGGTCTTGAATTGGAAGAACAACAGTAAGAATATGACCACCAAACTAATCGGTATTACTATAGACAATCTTTTGACCGCCCTTATCTGGTTTTCATAGCTACCAGAAAATTTATAGCTAATTCCCGCAGGTACAATTAATTCCCCTGCATCGATTTTTTGTTGAATGGCCTCTTGCGCATCGTTTACCACATCGACCTCCGCAAAACCATCCCTTTTGTCAAAAAGAACATAGCCAACTAAAAATGTGTTTTCGCTCTTGATGGCCTGTGGCCCTCTTACATATTCAAAATCGACTACTTGTGAAAGGGGAATTTGGGCTCCAACGGGTGTAGGAATCAATATCTTGCTTAAAGATTCGGGATCATCCCTTAGTTCCCTAGGATAGCGCACTCTAATTGGGAACCGCTCCCTCCCTTCGACCGTAGATGATATTTTCATTCCTCCAATGGCGGTCTCAATACTTTGCTGAACGTCCTCAACATTAAGTCCATACCGTGATATTTCATCCCTATTGATATTGAGGTGCAGATACGGTTTCCCTACTATTCGATCGGCAAATACTGCTTCGGACTTTACGGATGCAACTTCTTTTAATATAACTTCCAACTGCATACCAAAATCTTCTATGGTTTTCAAATCTGGGCCGTATACTTTGATTCCCATAGGGGCACGCATCCCCGTCTGGAGCATTACCAAACGTGTTTCTATGGGCTGTAATTTTGGCGCCGAAGTGACCCCAGGTATTTTGGTCACACTGACGATTTCTTCCCAAATGTCATTCGCCGATTTGATGTGTGGCCTCCAATTTCGATAAAACTCCCCATCTTCGTCCACAATCAATTCTTCTTCAGTAATACCCCTTTCCAAAGACTCTTCATTGGTAAGCGTATCCTTTAAAACGGTAATGAACCTATCTTTTTCATCCACTTTAAAATGGACGCGATGACCTTCCTCATTAACAATAAATTCAGGTTTGTAGTTGATAATGGTCTCGAACATGGAAATAGGTGCAGGATCGAGTGCCGATTCCACACGTCCCAATTTTCCGACAGCCATATCTACTTCTGGTATTCCATCAAGAAGCATATCCAATTGACCTATCACATTTCGGTTGTATTCAACCCCTGAATGTGGCATTGAGGTTGGCATTAATAAATAGCTGCCTTCATTCAAAGAAGGCATGAATTCAGACCCTATTCCAGGAAATCTATTTGAGGAAGCTTGCCAGCCAGAAGTTTGCCTGACGTTTTTCCATCCTACGGATTCAAAGCCTTTAGCTACAATTCCGAAAGTACTGTCGAACCCTAGCCATATCAAAATTCCAAAAAATAAGGTTACGAAGGGAATCAACATAAACTTCCCTTTGTTCACTAAGCACCATTTGAGTACAGGTTCGTAAAAATGTACTATCGCCATTAAGGCTACAAGAATGATTCCTATTAAAAACAAAACAAAGAAGTAGTTGATAATAATGCCATTTTGAGGACCCAATGGCATCCATTCCTCCGTAAGGAAAAAGGACGCTATAAAAATGGTAAGCCCTAAATTTATGTAATTGGGATATGCTTTATACTTTTCGGGCCACCTGGGCTCCAAAAGATTGTTTATTCCAATTAAAGTGAGGGCCAGTGGTAATATCATCCAGGCATAGACAGCGAATAGAATTCCAGCCACAATCAAAAGGATACCCCAAAATCTGCGGACCCGTTTTTTGTTGTAATCGATGCCAAAGATGAAATGTGCAAGAGCGGGTAGTACAACAAGACCCAGTACAAAGGCACTTAACAATGCAAAAGTTTTGGTAAATGCCAATGGCCTAAAAAGCTTTCCTTCGGCAGATTCCATTGCAAAAACAGGCACAAAACTAACCACAGTGGTTGCCAATGCCGTAGTGATCGCAGATGCAACTTCGACGGTCGCCACATAGATTACGCGCATGAGTTCCTTGCCCTTTACACCATGATTTTCGGGCATTTCTAGATGGCGAATAATATTTTCTATGAAGATGATCCCGACATCGACCATGACCCCAATAGCAATAGCTATTCCAGAAAGTGCCACTACGTTGGCATCAACGCCGGCATACCGCATAACAATGAAGGTCATTAAAACGCCAACGGGCAAAAGCCCAGAAATGATGATGGAGGCCCTTAGATTTAGTACTAAAATCAATACTACAATAATACTAATAAGGATTTCATGGGATAGTGCATTTTCCAAGGTACCTATGGTCTCATGGATCAACTGGGTCCGGTCATAAAATGGAACAATGGTCAATTGGCTCTCTATCCCGTTCGCCAAAGTCTTTTTGGGGAGCCCAGGGGCAATTTCCTTTATTTTTTCTTTTAAATTGTTGATGACCGCCAAGGGGTTGGAACCGTAACGGGCCACAACAACACCACCTACTACCTCAGCTCCTCCTTTATCGAGAACTCCCCTTCGGGTTGCGGGACCTAAACTCACCACTCCGATGTCCTTGATGCGAACCGGAACATTGTCCTGAACAGCAACAACCGCCTTTTCGATATCCTCAGTCTTTTTAACGTAGCCTAGTCCCCTAACCAAATATTCAGCCTGATTGATTTCTATGGTCTTTGCACCAACATCTTTATTTGATTTCTGTACGGCCTGCATCACTTTATGTAAAGGGATATTGTAAGCCTTTAAGGCATCAGGATTTACATCTATTTGATATTCCTGAACAAATCCTCCAATGGATGCTACCTCGGAAACTCCATCAACGGCATTAAGTCCATATTTTACATAAAAGTCCTGAACGGTACGTATTTCGTGTAGGTCCCAACCTCCCGTAGGGTTATCGTCCTTGTCCCTACCTTCCAATGTATACCAATATACCTGTCCTAATGCAGTGGCATCTGGTCCCAAGGTTGGTGTCACAGCTTCCGGTAAGAGTCCAGCTGGGAGTGAATTTAGCTTTTCCAAAATACGGGAACGTGACCAATAAAATTCCACGTCATCGTTGAATATGATGTAGATACTGGAAAATCCGAATATCGAAGAACTTCGGATTGTCTTTACTCCAGGTATACCTAATAAATAAGTAGTCATGGGGTAGGATATTTGATCTTCTATATCCTGTGGAGAACGTCCAGGCCACTGGGTAAATACGATTTGCTGATTTTCTCCAATATCGGGAATGGCATCTACAGGAACCGGGTCTTTAGGCAAGAATCCGGTATCCCAATTAAAAGGTGAGGTCGCAATACCCCAAGTTACTATAGTTATTAGTATAAGAACGGTAACTAACTTGTTCTCTAAAAAATATTTAATGATATTATTAAGCATATTATGATATGTTAGATTGGAATTAAAAGATATGTTCCAAAGGCAATAAACGCCTATAGCCATACTAAATTAATAGTATGGAAATACATCATAAGAATGCTCTAAATTAGGAAAGTCTGGTCCAGAATATTAATATCCTTGACCAAGAAAGGTGATGGGTAATGGTTAAAAGGAACTGTATTTCCATTCTGTTCCAAAAAGAGGTTAAGATAACTATAAGCGAATGGAAAAACGTACAATAGTTGTTCGAAACTTAATTTATCAATCGTAAGTTTCAGGTCATGCTGCCCAGTATTGGAAATCATTTCATCCTCGCAACATCCTTTTTTTTCAAAACTATATTCAAATGAATCAGAAGCATTTTGAATTTCCATTCCGCAGGTTTCCGCTTTACCGAATAAAGAAAAATCGACAAGATCACCACCACAATAGTGTTGCGCAACCGTAAAAGTAAAGGTCGAGAACAGCACAATAAGTGCCATTAAAAAGGATGCTATTTTGAAAAAAAATCTTTTCATTAGATATGCAAAGCTACAAAAATTTTAATCCTAAAATTTTGTTTAACAAAAAATTTGGATTTAAAAATGCTCTTTTTCATTTGAACAAACATAAAAAATATTTTTTGGAGGCGATATGATAAATATCATGTTATTGTTTAAGGCTTTGAATTAAATTTGTATTAATCTATCCAGCAAATAATAGCTAACTACTTGTTTTTAAAATATTTAGCTATTTAAAATTAGCTTCGGAATAATCTAAAGTCTAAACAAAATAGACTATATTAATAAGATAATGAACCGCTTTTTAACCAAAATATTGTCCATTGCTTTAGCCATCGCAGTGCTTTTTGCAACTTCGTCTTTCACGGTGGACATGCATTTTTGCTGCAACAAGTTGGTAGATGCTGCGGTATTTAGCAAAGCGAAACCTTGTAAGGACAAAACGCAGGATATTGAAACAGCATCGAAAAAATGTTCCGTTGGGCAAATGGATTGTTGTAGCAATTCTTCATTTGTAAAAAAGGCCAATGACAACCTTAAAAAGTCCCAATTCGATTTGGAAGCGAACCAGATTGTTTTCTTACAAACTTTTTTCTATACCTATATTAATCTTTTTGAAGGACTTGAGCTTAAGGAAATTCCTTTTGAAAATTACGACCCTCCTTTTATAGAGAAAGACATACTTCTACTAGATGAAACTTTCTTGATTTGATTTTTAATTAAATAGATTATTACAATAATCTGAACTTCCTATTAGCTAACAACTCATTGTTGGCTACCTAACGTCGTACCCACTTTTCAACGACAACCATTTCCGATCAGTATTTATCAGAGAAATTAAACCTCTGACTGGTTTTATCTATAAAGAATATAACATTTTTAGACATGGAATCCATTAAAATATATTGGATCAAAAATATGGTTTGCAGACGATGTCTGAAGGTCATAAAGCAAGAGCTAGAACAAATTGACGTCGAGGTAATTTCTCTAGAATTGGGAAAGTTAACGGTACGTTCGATTAAAAATATTGACAAAGAAATCGATGACAAGGTTATACGCGTACTCCACTTAAATGGATTTGAAATCGCTAAAAACGAAGAAGAAATGTTGGTTGAGGAAGTCAAGATAATACTCATAGAGATCATAAAGGAGTTGCCCATCCACATGAAGAAAAAGACATCAGAATATTTGGCATCTATGTTACATCGCGATTATAAGAATTTGAGCAAACTATTTTCTAAAAATGAAAATACTACCATCGAAAAGTACTTTATAAAACTAAAAATAGAGAAGGTAAAAGAGCTGATACAACTGCAACAATATAGCTTCTCTGATATAGCCTATCTGCTTGACTATAGTAGTGTAAACCACTTATCAAGACAGTTTAAAAACATAACTGGAACAAGCATGACGGATTATAAAAATGCAGAGGATTGGGAGCGTAGTTTCTATGACGAAATTATATAAATAAGAAAGAAAATTATACAGATATAGGCTTCCTATTAAAAATAAATTTGTTAACACCTAAATATCAATAAAATGAAAAACAAAAACTACTTACCAAGTATGACCGCAATAGTACTCATGAGTTTTCTGTTTATGGGGTTCAAAACCCAGGCCCAGGAAAAATGGGTAGCACCGGCTAGTGCCGATAAGATTATCAATCCTATAAAGAGTGATGCAAACGCAGCAACAAACGGAAAAAAAATCTACAAAATGCTTTGTGTCGTCTGCCATGGAGCTAAGGGCAAAGGCGATGGCGTAGGTGGTGCAGGATTAACACCCAAACCAACCAATTTGACCAGTGCAGAATTCCAAGCCCAGACCGATGGGGCCATTTTCTGGAAAATACAAACAGGCAGGTCTCCTATGGCCTCTTATGAAACCTCAATTCCGGAAAAGAAACGCTGGGAAATTATTAACTATATAAGAACACTTAAATAATGAAAAAGCTAATAGTATTATTACTAGTCATTGGATTTGTTCATATCACAAATGGGCAAACATACAATAACTTTGAGACCGATAGTATAGCGGCATCTCAATCTTATAAACCAAGTAAAACCCAGTTTATGATTCGGGGATATGGGCATACTGGGCTTAACTTTATGAGTAACGGAGATGAAAAAGAGTCCTCCTTTGTAGGCTCTGCTTTTGCTCCCATATTCTTATTCAAGCACTCGGACAAACTTATGTTCGAAGCCGAATTAGAGTTTGTTTTAGAAAATAACGAACTCGAAGTAGGATTGGAATATGCAGACGTTATGTATGTTCTCAACAAGAACATGAGCGTTAGGGCAGGAAAGTTTTTGCTGCCTTTCGGAACGTTTATGGAAAGACTTCATCCCGCATGGATCAATAGGCTTCCGACCAGACCTTTAGGCTTTGGCCATGACGGGATCGCTCCATCATCCGGTATCGGTGTTGAATTACGAGGTGCATTCGACCTTGGAGGGCCAACCTTAAATTATTCGGCGTATTCCACCAATGGACCTCGGTTAAAGGACGGAAGTATCGAGCCTGAGGAAGCAGGAATGCTCTCGTTTCAAAATTATGAAGATAATAATACGAGTAAAGCCTTTGGGGGCCGATTGGGGTTATTGCCATTTTCAGATTCTTCCACCGAATTAGGAATTTCGGCCTATTCAACAAACGGTGCGGGGGCTAAAGATTCGGCATATGAGGACATTAGTGCTTTTTTATATGCCTTCGATTTTGCTTTTATAAAGCAAGTGCCCGCAATAAGTGGGTTTGTGGATGTAAAAGCCCAATACAATAATTCCAATGTTGATACGGCAACGTTTATCGAGATGCATGAGGATGGTGATGAGGAGGAATACAGTTTTGACAATCAGAGTAATTCATTTTATGGTCAATTAAGCTATCGGCCAACCATGGCGGAAAGTGACTTTATGAAAAAACTGGAGTTTGTTGGACGATATTCAAATTTCAATGCTCCGGAAGGTGCAGAATGGGAAGAAAAATCTATACAATATGCCTTTGGATTGAACTACTGGCTAACCTGGAGGTCCCTAATAAAAATCAGTTATCAGACAACTGAAACCGAAGGGGGACATGGTGGAGAAGGCACGACAACTACAAACGGGTTTTTTCTCCATTGGGCAATTGGATTTTAAGATAATATAAAAAATAGAAAACATGAAGACAACATATAAACATTTAGTAATAGCGATGGTTTTCCTGACCACTGGAATAACAGTAGTAGCTTGTTCTTCCACCAATAAAACAGTTACTGATGAAACTTCCACGGCAGTAGTAGACGAGGAATTCAGAATGGAAAAATCGGGTGCCCAGTTATGGGGAGAAGCCTGTAATCGATGCCATTTAGCGCCTTCACCTGCAGATTATAACGACACCGATTGGGAGACCATAAGTTTACATATGCGAATAAGGGCAAATTTAACAGAAAAGGAAATTACAAAGATTGAATCCTTTTTAAAATCTGCCAATTAATAGCGGATGCACATTCTCTTTAATCCTAAAGTCTTAATAGTCTTATTGAGAATGTGCCAATTAAAATTAACAAATATGAAAATTATGAAAACACTAGTAATTATTTTATCTGCAATTGGGCTTTTAAGCTTAAACAGTTGCAACCAGAAAACAGATCCAACCGCAATGCTCGAAAACTCAGAAACTAGAACGGAGCTTTTTGATGCGATTACAAGTAACCATGATTACATGACCGAATTTATGGGCAGCATACAAGAAAATAATCACGCCATGCAAATGATGCAGGGTAATAAAAAAATGATGGGTACTATGATGCAAGATGGTGGTATGAAAATGATGATGAAAGATAGCATGATGAAGAAAAACATGATGCAAATGATGCATGAAAAGGGAATGATGAGCGAAGATTGTCTGGAATCTTGTAAGAATATGATGGCCGAGGAAGGATTGGACATCATTGAACAAGGTGAAATAGAGTTGAGCAAGAGCCAAAGTCATAGTGATCATCATTAAGGTATATAACATTTAAAAAAAGAAATCATGAAAGGTCATTGGATATGGATGGTTATAGGCTGTGGACTGCCACTATTATTAATCTTTTTAGCACCCTCATTTGGAATAGGGAGTGGTTCATCCCTCTTTATTTTCATCCTTTTTATGTTTGGAATTCACCTTTTTATGCCCCACGGGTCACACAGAAACGGTGGGCATAATCACGCTGACCGAAATAATAAGGGTCACGATTATAATCAAAAAGAACAAACGGAGAAAGCTAAAGCAAAACACGAAGGACATCAACATCACTAAAAATTAAACTAAATGAAACACAAATATCAAATTAACGGAATCAGTTGTGGAGGATGTGTAGCAAACGTCAAAAAAACCTTGGAGGCACATCCAAGCATTGAAAAAGCCGAGATATTGTTAGCACCAAAAGGAGCTACTACTATCACTATGAAAGAAGCTATTTCAGTTGCCGAACTACAAAAGCAACTCGATGAACTCAATGGCTATATAATCACAGAAACAAATTAATAACCACTAAAAAAACAAATATTATGCATTTTTACGACGGACATTTTGGAGGCATGCACCTAATATGGTGGATTATATGGGTCATTTTAATTACTTGGATTTTCTTTATCCCAGCCGATATACCATATCAAAAAACAAAAAAAGAAAGCCCACTGGAGATTTTGAAAAAACGCTTTGCAAAAGGTGAAATATCAAAAGAAGAATTTGAAGAATCAAAAAAGATTTTGAAATCAGAGAACTAATTAAAAACTAAAATTATGAATCGATTAAACGTAAAAAAACTCGGTTTTGCCTTTGGGCTTACTGGAGCACTCATTTATTTAGGTTGCATGATCGTAATGGCTACAGCAGGACAGGAAGGCACAATTGTCTTTTTCAATAGCTTGTTGCACGGCTTGGACACTACCAATATCATTAAAATGGATGTACCACCTTTAGAAGTGCTAATGGGAATCGTGCAAACTTTTATTCTTTGTTGGCTTATTGGCGCGTCTATTGGCGCTTTTTATAATGCGCAAATAAAAAGGAAATAATGATGGACAGAAGAGATTTTTTAGCCACAGGAGCGGTATCAACAGCTGGGACGCTATTCTTTCCCGGTAACTTATTAGCTGAGGAAACAAAAATCAGCAATAAACAGAAACTTGTTCAACCATTGTCTTTTAAAATGGATGGCGAGTGGAAAGAGTTCGAGCTATATATAGATGTGCATACACACGAACCTGCGCCTGGTTTTAAATATCATACACTCGCTTTTAATGATATGATACCCGGACCAGAGATAAGAGTAAACGCTGGCGATAAAGTACGTGTCAAATTCATCAACAAAACAGATTTAAACCATACCATACATTGGCACGGTGTTTATGTGCCTTGGCGGATGGATGGCGTCCCTTTCGTCACACAACTGCCAGTAATGCCAAAAAATGAATTCATTTATGAATTTGTTGCAGAGCCTGAAGGCACACATTTCTACCATTGTCATTGGGGAACTTTAATGCATATGCAGGCAGGAATGTTTGGTAGTCTTATTGTTGAAAACCCAAACGATTCAATTAAAAAGAAATTTCCCTATGAACGTGAATATACCTTAGTGTACTCATCACACGACACTAACTATATACGTGAAGAAATGAACAGTATGCTAGAGCGAATGAAACAGCGTAGCTATTTGATGAAAGAAGGAAGGTTTAATAGCGAGCAATGGGCGGTTTTTGATAATAAAGAGCAGTTTGCCGCGAGTTTAGAAAACGGATATCAACCACCATACGTAAACAACCGAAGATCAAATTCAGATCTACCACAAGCCAATTGGTTTACAGTTAACGGTAAGTCATATCCATCTACGCCTTATCTGTTTATCAAATCTGGAGAGAACATTAGAATTCGGCTTATAAATGCTGGTGCAGAAACCCATCATTTACACTTACACGGTCACGATTTTTGGATGGTAGCTGACGATGGAGTACCTCTAGAGCACCCTTTCAAACGTAACACAGTGCCTCTTACACCTGGTAAAACTTTTGACATTATTGTTGAAGGTAAGAACAGGGGTATTTGGACTTTTCACGATCACGATACTAGAAAAGTCACCAATAACGGTTTGTATCCAGGAGGAAACTTATTGGCTTTGGTATATGAAGATTTACCCGCAGATGAATTGATAATCTCAAAACATTCAGGAAATCCTATGTACAATTCAAATGCCGGTATGGGCGATATGAAAAAAATGGATACTACAAAAAATGACAATATGGGTGCTATGAATAAAATGATGTTTGGGGAAGACAAGCTTCCTAAAATAGCACTTGATGAATAATGTTAAAACAAATAAAATGAAAAAACTCATATATCTAATAGTACTGTTTTTTGGGATTGCCAATGCGCAGATTACACCAGAATTTGAAATTGGTGCAAAAGGTGTTTTCTCAGGAAATCTAAACCTTAACTCTGAAGAATCTAGCGCTGTTTCAGATTTTTCAGATACACAGTTGTTGATGGGACTCAGTCAAAAATTATATAATAATTGGAGGGCACAGTTTGTCCTTGGTCTTCAATTCCCTGATGCAAACTCAAATCTTGGTGAAGTCTTTTACAACAATATTTTTATTCGCCTAGAAGACCAAAAGAATATGATTAAGGTAGGACGAACTATTGCTCAGACAAATCTTAATGAATTCCCTACACTTCGAGATGACGATGCACAACAATTTACCTATGCATTAAATCCATTTTCTGATGGCATAAATACAGAGCGAGATCAATACGCCAATGTTCTGGAATACACGCATACTTTCAAACAACGTTTTTTTGTTTCGGTACACGGTGAAAATTTCTACGACAGTTTAGAACCTGACGATTTCAGGCTTAACTCTACTGGTCTGACTCTGATGTATAAAGTTCCTGAAAGTCAAAGATGGAACAGGAATGTAATACAGGAAATTGGCTTAAGTTATAACAACTATTTTACTGATAGACAAGGCTATTCCAACGATTTTGATGCTTCGGTTAAAAACTTGCTGTTTAGTACCACGCTTAATCTAAAACCAGATCCTATCAACTTTATAGACTTTAGGTTTCAAGCCATTCAAAATTTTGGATGGGATGAAGTAAACACGCTAAATGATTATTTTGATTATACAAGAACAGAATCGTCAACGGTCTTTGGTACATTTCGTTATTTAAAACAGAAATTAGAGCGCCCTCATTATCAAGTGTCTATTGGAGGTGGTTATAAATCTTTACCAAATCTAGAAGTAGATTCAAATCAATTACTATTTATCGCAAATAGCTTTTACCGCATAGGACAGAATTTTGATATAGGGTTACAATATCGTTACACTGAAAACACCGGGTTTACCGAAGGTTTATTTGGCAAGAATGAACATCGTATTCAATTGGCAGTAGTTTATTCCTTTAGTAAAATATTTAATAAGCAATTTGGAGATCGTCAAGATCTATTGAATTTGGAACATAACTATATAAGATAAGTGCTGTACGTCTGGTTCATATGGTCACTTATCATTCTCGCTCTTTGGGTAGTTATCTATCTATCTAAAAAAGGAGTTAGAAAAGAAATGCTCAAAATGAGCTTGATTACGATGCCATTTGGTTTAACAGAACCATTGTTTGTGCCAGAATATTGGTTGCCGCCATCGCTATTCGATTTAGCAGAAAAAACAAGTTTCGATATAGAGAGCCTAATTTTTTCTTTTGCTATAGGTGGCATTGGTACGGTACTCTACAATCTCATTTTTAAACAAAGACTTGACGAAATATCAAACACTGAGCGTGGTCATTATAGACATAGATTACATCTTTATATCCTATTTATACCAGTAATCGTATTTATTTTTCTGACATTTTTTACGACGCTAAACCATATTTATTGTGGTATCATAGCTTTACTCATCGGTGGTTTAGCAACACTTTATTGTCGTCCAGATTTAAAAGGAAAAATTTGGGTTGGTGGAATCCTGTTTACAGTACTATACTTCATTTACTTTGGAAGTATCCTTCTGTTTTATCCTCGATATGTAGAGCTGTACTGGAACCTTGATGACCTAACCCATATTCTTGTTTTGGGCATTCCTATTGAAGAATTAATGTTCGCCTTCACTTTTGGGATGTACTGGTCTGGACTATACGAACACCTATATTGGCGAAAACTTATTCAAACTGAAATAATTATTCCACTTAAAGATTAACACTATGAAACAAATACAATCGAATAAAAAAAACAATGCTATCCAAGTTATAGCCATAAAGAGCCCAGTAGGAAAAATATACAAGTTATCCATTAGTCTATTAATCCTTCTACTGCTTTCAGTAGTCCTTCTATCCTGTTCCGACAAGAAAAAAGAAGTTGCCGAAAGCGCAACACAGCCAACTGTAGAAACATCGCAAACAGCAAATAAAGTCATCGCGTCAGCCCAAAATTATGAAATCGTTCCCAACGAAAAAGTGTGTATGGTAAACGACCGATTTATGGGTGTGTCACAAATACCAATAGAAGCCAACGGAACTACTTATTACAGTTGTTGTGAAAATTGTGTTGAAAAGTTACAGAAAAACCTGGATGACGTCCGCTTCGGAAGTAATCCACTTAATGACACAAAAGTTGATAAAGCTTCAGCAATTATTGTACAAGATAAAAGCAGCGGAAGTGTTTTCTACTTCGCCTTTCAAGAAGATGCTCAATCATTTATAAATAAGAATAAAGGATAGTGAATCTTTATTCATAAAAATTCAAGTTATGAAAATAGTGTTAGCCATAGACGGCTCAGATTGCAGTACAGCTGCTGTTAAAGGACTTTCAAAAATGCCTTTACCTAATGATAGCGAAGTTAATATTATAAATATTTACGAAAATCGTGCATTGCCAACATCAGGGTTGCATTCAACAAAAGCAACACTTTATAAATACCCTGATGACGCTATAAAAAATGCACAAAAAATAGGAGATAAAATCATTTCCGAAGCCATCCAGGTTTTAAAAGAAAAAGATAGCTCCCTTACTATAACAACAAGTGTTATTAATGGTCTTCCTAAAAAAGAAATTTTAGAAAAAGCGGAATCCTTTAATGCTGATTTAATTGTAGTCGGTTCACAAGGTCAAGGGGCATTTTCACGTTTTCTATTAGGTTCAGTATCGCAATATTTAGCAACACACGCCAAATGTTCAGTAATGATTGTAAAAGACAAGGATGCAAAGTAACCTATCGCAAATACAAATGATTTAAAAATTAAATATGACTATTAACCACTCAAATAACACAAAAGAGTCTGCCTGCAAAGTAACAGATGAAATCTGCCTACCAGATACTAAATTACCTCGTGTAGTTGTCATTGGTGGTGGTTTCGCTGGTTTAGCGTTAGTAGAAAAATTGAAAAACAAAGAAGTTCAAGTTGTATTATTTGATAAAAATAACTTTCATCAATTTCAACCCTTATTTTATCAAGTGGCAACAAGTGCTTTGGAGCCTGATAGTATTGTATTTCCTTTCAGAAAACAAATTAGTGGTTATAAAAATGTTCTGTTTCGGCTGGCTGAAGTAGAAGAAATTCAACCTTCTTCAAACACTGTTATAACCAATAAGGGAAGTGCGCATTTCGATTATCTCGTATTAGCCACAGGAACAACTACCAATTTCTTCGGAATGGATAACGTCGAGTCCCATAGTCTTGGGATGAAAGACATTCGCGATTCTCTAAATATTCGTCATATGATGCTTCAAAATTTGGAGGAGGCAGCCATAACCTGTGATGACAACGAACGTGATGCCTTAACCAATTTCGTAATCGTTGGCGGTGGACCCGCTGGTGTAGAAATGGCTGGTGCGTTGGCTGAATTTTGTAAATACATTCTTCCAAAGGATTATCCAGAATACCCTTCTTCTATAATGAACATTTATTTAGTAGAAGCGAATGATAAGCTATTAAGCACAATGTCTGACAATGCATCCACGAAAACACTAAAATTTTTGAAGGACTTGGATGTAAAGGTACTTTTCAATGAATCGGTAAGCGATTATGACGGCTCAATAGTCACAACCAAAAGTGGAAAAACCATTTTAGCTAAAAATCTAATCTGGACGGCGGGTGTTAAAGGACAGTTCCCAAAAGGCATTGATGAAAAACACGTGGTTAGAGGTAATCGTCTTAAAACCAATTCTTATTTAAAAGTAGAAGGCTACGAAAATATTTTTGCCATAGGTGATATCGCTGCACTTATTTCCAGTGATACACCAAAAGGGCATCCACAAGTAGCTCAAACAGCTATTCAGCAGGGCAAATACTTGGGTGATTCACTTTTAGATATAATAAAAGATAAACCTTTAAAACCTTTCGAATATAAAGACAAGGGGTCATTGGCAACAGTGGGAAAACGTAAGGCAGTAGCTGATTTGGGAAAATTCAAATTCGCAGGCTATTTTGCCTGGTTACTGTGGTCTATAGTGCACTTGATGTCCATAAGCGGGTTTAGAAACAGATTGATGGTTGGTTTTAATTGGGCGGTAAGCTATTTCACTTATGAAAAAAGTAATCGTGTCATAATTAGAAATTTTAAACCAAAAACCAAAAGTCTATCAAACGAAGAAATATCATAACAATGGAAAACACTACAAAAGAAAACAATAAGCTATCCTTAATAGGTTCCATATCTCTTGGTACTGGTGTAATGATTGGTGCTGGAATATTTGTGCTTATGGGACAAATAGCGGAGTTGGTGGGAGATCTATTCCCAATTGCATTTATTGCTGGTGCTATTGTAGTAGGTTTCAGTTCATATTCTTATGTAAAGTTCTCAAATGCCTTTCCATCTTCTGGTGGTGTGGTCAAATTTTTTAATAAAGCCTACGGACCGGGAACTACAACGGGTGTATTTTCTCTGTTAATGTATGTTTCAATGGTAGTTTCAGAAAGTTTAGTGGCAGGTACTTTTGGGGCTTACACGCTTAGGTTGTTCCCAGATAGTTATGCTGGTTACGCATCTATTCTTGGAATTTTACTTTTGGTAACTGCCTTTATATTAAATATTTTAGGTAATAAAGTTATTGGAGCAACGGCTACTTTTACAGCAATTATTAAGGTTGCAGGAATTGCATTGCTAGCCATTGCAGGTCTAGTAATTTCTGGGATTGCAGATGTTACTGGGAATTATATTCCCAATAATTCCGAAACTATGCCACAAGGACTTGCCTTTGTCGCCGCATTAGCATTATCAATCCTTGCCTATAAAGGATTCACAACAATTACAAATCAAGGTGGAGATATTACAAATCCTCATAAAAACCTAGGTAGATCAATTGTGTATTCAATTCTTATCTGTACGGTCATATATGTAGCATTGGCACTTTCTGTTGCAGGAGGTTTAAGCATCCCTGAAATAATCAAAGCAAAAGATTATGCCTTGGCAGCAGCGGCAGAACCTGTTTTTGGAGAATGGGGTTTATGGATTACCATAGCCATAGCAATTGTAGCGACATTTTCAGGCGTGTTAGCTAGTATGTTTTCCGCATCCCGCTTATTAGGGATGTTAAGTAATATGAAACAAGTGCCATCTTTAAAGAAACTAGGGAATTTTAAAAATCCGGCACTCATATTTACGGCTTCTCTTGCTATTTTATTGACTGTTCTGTTCGATTTAACAAGGATAGCTTCTATAGGAGCTATTTTTTACCTCATTATGGATATTGCTATCCATTGGGGGCTTTTCCGCCACCTAAAAAAGGACGTAAAATTTCAACCTATCATTCCATTAACAGCTATAGTAATGGACATTGCAGTACTCGTTGCCTTTCTATATTTAAAATATCTGAACGATCCATTAGTACTCATCGTTGCAGCAATTGGTATTATTTTAATACTCGTTGCAGAACGTTTTTTTATGAAGTCACACACAGATGATGACGGTAATATGGAGATGGGAATGGAAAATTTAAGTAACAAAAAACAATAAAACATAATTAATAAAAACAATTTATATGAAAAATATAGCAGTTATAGGATACGGGGTCATTGGAAAAAGAGTAGCCGACGCCATTAATTTACAAGATGATATGAACCTTATTGGGGTTTGCGATGTCATTAGTGATTGGCGTATTCAGAACGCCATGAGAAAAGAATATAATATTTATGCGGCAACCGCCGAAGCCGAAAAAGAAATGAAGACTAATGGCATTTCGGTAAAAGGTAACCTGCAAGGCTTGTTAGATAAAGCAGACCTCGTGGTCGATTGTACGCCAAAAAATATAGCAGCAAAGAATGTTATAATTTATAAAAAAAAAGGCATAAAGTTCATTGTTCAGGGTGGTGAAAAACACGAAACCACTAACCATTCTTTTAGTGCAGAAAACAATTATAGTTCAGCTCTAAATCTAGATGCTACAAGAGTTGTTTCCTGCAATACCACTTCTATTCTACGAACGCTGACCGCTTTAAAAAGAGCAAATTTATTGGATTATGCCAGAGGCACCTTATTAAGAAGAGCTACCGATCCTTGGGAAAGTCATTTAGGTGGTATTATGAACACTATGGTTCCCGAAAAAGACATCCCAAGTCATCAAGGACCAGATGCAAAAAGCGTAGATCCAGATTTGGACGTCATCACTTCCGCAGTAAAAGTTCCAGAAACCTTAAGCCATATGCACTATTGGAATGTAAAATTGAAAAAACAAGCAACGAAAGATGACGTGCTGAACGCATTTAAAACATCCAGTCGGATTAAACTCATTCGTTATGACCAAGGTTTAGTTTCAAATAATACCATTAAGGAAATGTTCTTGGATATGGGCAGACCTTGGGGAGATATGTACGAGGTAGCACTATGGGAAGATATGCTAAAGGTGGTGGGCGATGAACTCTTTTATGCCTACGTGGTCGATAATCAAGCCATTGTTATTCCTGAAACCATTGATGCCATTAGAGCACTTACTGGAATAGAAACGGATGCAGCAAAATCCATCACTAAAACCAATACAAGTTTAGGGATTCATTAATTCTTATTAAAATGAAAACAGATATAAATATTACAGAACTATTAAGAGAAAAAGCTTCCTTCTATTTGGAGCACGTTTGTGAAAAAATAACAAAAGATGAATTGCAAACTCCAAGCAGAAATAGTCTAGATAAGGTTTTTGCAACTAGCAATAGAAATCCACAGGTATTACGAAGCTTTGCTCAGTTATACAACCATGGAAATCTGGGAGACACAGGTTACTTGAGTATTCTTCCTGTGGATCAAGGTATTGAGCATAGCGCAGCGTATTCATTCTATAAAAACCCTGATTATTTTGACCCAGAGAATATTATAAAACTGGCGATAGAAGCAGGATGTAATGGAGTAGCTTCAACCTTTGGGGTATTGGGACTAAACGCACGTAGATATGCCCATAAAATTCCATTTATCGTAAAGATTAACCACAATGAACTGCTTACCTACCCCAATAAATATGACCAAACCTTATTTGGCAAAGTAAAAGATGCGTGGGATATGGGAGCAATTGCGGTAGGTGCTACCATTTATTTTGGTTCCGAAGAAAGTAATAGACAGCTAAAAGAAATAGCAGAAGCTTTTGAAGAGGCTCACAGTTTAGGTATGGCTACTATTTTATGGTGCTATACCCGAAACGAAGCTTTTAAAACTGAAAAAGAAGATTATCATTCCGCTGCCGATGTAACTGGGCAGGCAAATCATTTGGGTGTGACTATCCAAGCAGATATCATCAAACAAAAATTACCTACAAATAACTTTGGTTTCAAAGAAATAGGGTTTGGAAAATATGATGATGAAATGTATGATACGTTGACAACAGACCACCCCATTGACCTTTGTAGGTTACAGGTAGCCAATTGTTATATGGGCAAAATAGGACTGATAAATTCAGGTGGTGGTTCTAAAGGTGAATCTGATTTAGAGGAAGCAATAACGACAGCAGTAATCAATAAAAGAGCTGGTGGTTCTGGATTGATAATGGGTCGAAAAGCATTTCAACAACCCTTTAAGGAAGGATTGGAATTGATACATGCAGTTCAAGGCGTTTACCTCGAGAAAAGAATAACGGTAGCATAATACAGATTTAAGAATGCTTAAAACGGAAATAAAATCAATTAAGGAAGTAGATCTTTCCCCCAAACCGGGCAAGAAGTATTGGGTAAACTGTCACAGGGAATGGCGGGAGGAAATCATTTATTTTTTAATGATCGACCGATTTCATGATAGCAACGAGCGGCATTCGAAGAATTTCGATATTCGACATGCCGGTTTCGGGAATGAAAATCAATTGCAAAAGCCTTTTGGGGGCACAATTAAAGGTATCATCAGTAATATTGATTATATCAAAAATTTAGGTTGCACGGCCCTTTGGCTGAGCCCTGTGTTTGAAAATAATCCGGAATCCTATCATGGATACGCCATCCAAAATTATATGGATGTGGATAAACGCTGGGGCACCAAGGAAGACATGGTAGAACTGGTAGACAAAGCACACAATCTGGATATAAGGGTTTTTTTGGATATTGTTCTGCATCATTCCGGCGATAACTGGTCTTATCCCTTTGATTATGACTATTTCTATGCGAAAGGGCAACGGTTTCCACTGGGTGATTGGCGAGAGCAAGACAGGCCGCTTCCAGTCGAATTGAGAGATGAGGAGCTTTATAACCGAAAAGGGCAAATCAGGAATTTTGATGCCTATCCCGAGACCCAGGAAGGTGACTTCTTTACCTTAAAAACATATAGAAACGATGATTCCCCCGCTAGTGAAGATTTACAAGAGATACTGGCCAAGATACATTGTTACTGGATACGAGAGACCGATGTGGACGGTTTCCGGTTAGATGCCGTTAAGCATATGAAGGGTAGCGATATCAGTCGTTTTTGTTCTAAAATACGGGAATATGCCTATTCCTTGGGGAAGAGAAACTTCTTTTTGTTCGGTGAGATTATTGGTAATGATGAGATGGGAAACCCCTATATAGGCCCCAAAATGCTGCCGGAGGACCGGAATGTATACTATGGGCTCGATTCCATTTTGGACCATCCTTTACATAGCGTATTGGCAGAAGTGATAAAAGGGAATTCATCTCCAAACAGATTGATAAAGCGATATTCTGATTTACAAGAGAACGCCCTAAGCCGAGGTGAATATGGGGAATTCTTGGTGACCTATATCGACGATCATGATCAGGTGGGGATGGACTTTAAACACCGTTTTGGTCACAATGCTACCCCTGAACAGATTGTTGCAGGAATGGGCTTTCTTATTTGTGCCCTCGGCGCTCCATGTATTTATTACGGTACTGAACAAGGTTTTGAGGGTAACGGTACAGATGACCGATATATTAGGGAAGGAATGTTCAATCCTGATGATAAGCAGACGAATGTGTTGAACCAAGACTCATGGATATTCAAACAAATTGCAGTCTTGGCACACCTAAGGAAGAAAGAATCCATTCTAAAGTTCGGTAGAATGTATTTCAGGGAAACTTCAAAAAATGGACTTGATTTTCAGTTTCCCGAATGTGAGGAATGTCTTTTGGCATTTTCAAGGATTCTGCATGAGGGCGAAATTCTGGTAGTTTATAATTCTTCACCAAAGAATACCAAAGAAGAACATATAGCGATCGATAGCATTATCAACAAAGAGGGTATGCTTATGGAATGTATTTATGGCAACAAGAAAAAAACTAAGATAGAAAAAAATAGGGATCAAGAAGCTGACCGCTTTTTCATTAAGGTAAAGCTCAAACCCATGGAGTTTTTGATATTCAAGAACAAGTAGCGGGAACAAAACCTCGTGACAAATTTGACCTAGGATAATGAAATACGTACAGATAAAAATAATAAAAATGGTTTTTTTGGCAGTATTGGTGATTTTAGTATCAGTTATATCGGTAATGGGATACCAATACCTAACCGTCGTTTTGGCTCCTGAATATAATTCCGATACCATGCCCCTAAACTATGAAATAGTGGGCTCGGGCGAAAGGAACATAATCTTGATTCATGGTATGGCAGGTACTAAAAATTATTGGAAAAAGGATTTGGCGCAGGTTACCGGAAAGTACAGGCTACTTTTGGTCGACTTGTTGGGTTTCGGAGATTCGCCAAAACCCCAAAGCGAATATAGTCTCGAAATTCAGCTTGCGGCACTTGAAAACATCATCACGAAAGAAGGCTTTAATGATGGTAACACCCTTATTTTAGGCCACTCCATGGGCGCGGTAATTTCCTTGGCCCTCTTTGCAAAACGCCCCGACTGGTTTGTCGGGGCTACGGTCATAGGCCTCCCTATTTTTGAAAGTAGAGATCAATTTTTCGAACAGATGTCCAATAATTCTTTTTTCGACAAGCTCGCCGTAAGCTCCTATGGGAAGGTGTTCTGCATACTCCACCCATTATACATTGTCAAATGGTTCAAGCCTAAAAATCTGACCGATGATGTCTTTAAAGACTCTAAAAAACATACCTGGCAGAGCTATTATAATTCCTTGAACGAGGTCATTCTCAAAACGGATCTATACGCCCTTACAAAGAGCATACGCAATCGAAAAATCCTCTTTATCCATGGTGCCGATGATGAAGCGGCACCCATTATCAACGTGGAAAAATTCGCAAGGCACTTTACCAGTGCAAAACTAATGGAAGTAAAGGATGGAGACCACCAACTCTTTCTTAAAGAACCACTTGAAGTCTGGAAAGCGGTCGGGGATTTTTTCGATGAAAAATCATGGTGAACAAGAATGAATACTAATTTGAAAATGAAATAGAAAGATGAAAAAACAAAAATATAATACAGATCAATTCTATGGATTGATGCATACGGACGTCGAGGGAATCGATGGTCTTATAGAACTGGCCCTGAATATACGCTGGTCATGGAACCATGCCTCGGATATGTTATGGGAACAACTAGATCCGGAACTCTGGGAATTCACGCGAAACCCCTGGGTCATTCTACAGACGGTTTCACGAAATCGACTGGAGGAGCGTTTGGCAGACCCAGATTTTCGGGAGAAGCTAGACGGTCTTTTAAAGGCAAACGAAAAAGCGATTTCTACTCCCTCGTGGTTTCAGCAAAACCATTCTAAGGCGGCACTAACCACCATTGCCTATTTCAGTATGGAATATATGCTCAACGAGGCCCTGCCTATTTATGCCGGTGGCTTGGGCAATGTAGCGGGCGATCAACTAAAAGCGGCCAGCGATTTGGGCGTACCTGTTGTCGCTGTGGGATTACTATATGCCAAAGGCTATTTCCGACAGGAAATAGATAAATATGGCACACAAAATGCTCTGTTCCCCTATAATGACCCTGGACAATTACCCATTACGCCCTTGCGTCTACCAAATGGGGAGTGGCTACGTATAAAGGTATCGTTGCCCGGTCACCCGATATGGCTAAGAGCATGGCAGGTACAAGTGGGAAGAGCGAAACTCTATCTATTGGATAGCAACGATGCCGCCAACTTGCCGATTCATCGTGGAATTACCGATGAGCTGTATGGCGGAGGGGCCGAACGGCGCATAAAACAGGAAATCATATTGGGCGTGGGTGGCTACAGATTACTAAAAGCCTTGGATATTGAACCCGAAGTGTGTCATATGAACGAAGGGCATGCGTCATTTTTGGTCCTTGAACGTGCCAATGATTTTATGAAGGCGAACGGAACTTCGTTTGAAGAGGCCCTTGCCGTAACCCGAGTGGGCAACTTATTTACCACCCACACAGCGGTTGCAGCCGGTTTTGATCATTTCAGCCCCTCGTCAATGGAATATCACTTAGGCACTTATGCCAAAGAACAACTGGGTTTGGATTTTAATGATTTGATGGCACTTGGGCGTGCAGACGCCAATAACCAATTAGAGAATTTTAATATGGCTTATCTGGCAATTCGTGGTAGTGGGGCGGTAAATGGAGTTAGCCGTTTGCATGGTGAAGTAAGCAGAACTCTTTTTAACAATCTTTTCCCGCGCTGGCCGGCAGCCGAAGTTCCGGTAGGCTATGTAACCAATGGTGTGCACATGCCATGCTGGGATTCCAAATATGCTGATGAAATCTGGACAGAATCCTGTGGAAAGGATCGCTGGAGGGGCGAACTCGATGACCATTCAGCACATATTTCGAAACTATCCGACGAAAAACTTTGGGAATTTAGATCTCGATCTAGAAATCGCCTTGTCGATTTTATAAGGGCAAGGTTTGAAAGGCAGGCAATAGTCTCGGGTCTACCGCTAGAAGTGGTCGAGATCGCAAAACAGGTTTTTAACCCAAACACCTTGACCTTGGGCTTTGCCCGCAGATTTGTGCCTTACAAAAGACCAGACCTCTTATTGCACGATCCTGAACGTTTTGTACGTATTCTAACCAACACGGAACATCCTGTACAATTGGTCTTGGCCGGTAAAGCTCCACCATTTGATGAAGCAGGAAAAGGATTAATAAGAAAATGGGTTCAGTTTATCCAACAACATAATTTGTACAATCATGTCCTCTTTCTAAGTGATTATGACATGATGTTGGCGGAAAATTTGGTTCAAGGTGTTGATGTATGGCTAAATACCCCGAGAAGACCATGGGAAGCTAGCGGAACCAGTGGTATGAAAGTACTTGTAAATGGTGGTCTCAATTTATCGGAATTAGACGGTTGGTGGGCAGAAGCATACACTCCCGAAGTAGGCTGGGCGCTAGGTGATGACCAAGAACATGGCGATGATCCGGCATGGGACGCACACGAGGCAGTAACACTATATGAAATACTGGAGCAACAGGTCGTCCCCGAATTCTACGCACATAACAAAAAAGGAGTGTCGGAAATTTGGGTGGAACGTATGCGAAAAAGTATGGCGACCCTAACGCCCCGTTTTTCAACCAACCGAACGGTTCGCGAATATACGGAGGACTACTATCTGCCAGCGGCAATCAACTATAAAAAATGCGCTGCTAGAAAAGGAGCTAAAGGAAAGAGAATTGTTAAAGTACGACATGAGCTAAAAAATAAATGGGATACCATTCAATTTGGTAAAATTAAAATTGATAGTGTAGGTCAAAAACATCACTTTAAAGTGCCGATTTGGTTGAAAGGAATAAATTCCAAGCATATTCAAGTAGTACTATTCGCGGAGGGTATTAACGGCGAAGCACCCGAAAAAATCAAAATGAAATTTGATTGGTTGGGTAAAGATGGGGCACATAACTTTTATGCAGAGGTAAATACTTCCCGACCTACAGTTCACTATACCCTTCGTATTGTACCCAGCTACGAAGGAATTTCCGTACCGTTGGAGGATAACTTGATACTATGGCAGCATTAAAAATCGAATTTTAAATAAAAAGAAAAATGGAGACACTGGAATATCATGAAATCATATTAAAAAAAGTCAGCTTCGATGAGGAGTTGTTAAAGATAGAACTGAAAAAGGCGGTTCGTAATACTACCTGTTCAAAACAGCCGGCTTTATTGGAATGGTGCGGTAAAGAGCTTGGGGCAAAATATAAACAATTGGCTTCCTCTTTTATGAAGGACAAGAATTGTGCTTTTGATTGTTCAGATTCATGATAGAATTCAACTAAGAATCATCGAAACAAAACTGTGCAATCAAAAATCTAAATAATTAATACCTAGAACAAAAAATGCTTTCGGAAAATTCAAATCTTTTAACAATCAACGGCGGTTCATCCAGCATCAAGTTCGCTATGTATGAAATGGCCAAAGATCCGACGCTCATATTCTCTGGAAGCATTGACCGAATTGGTATGGACAATGCAATATTCAACCTTACATACGAAAATAAAGTAAAGGAGAGCTTCGACGTGTATTCACCTGGCTTTTACGAGGCATCTATCTTTTTAATTCTTTGGCTCAAAAAGCAATCTGGTTTTGACAGGGTTAAATGTATTGGTCATCGCATTGTCCATGGTAAGAACCACAAAAAGGCCGAAATAATAAGCAATGCTCTAATAAAGGAATTAAAGCAAATAAAAGACTATGACCCAGATCATCTTCCTGCCGAGATTGAAATCATCGAACTGTTCAAAAGTAGGTACGCCGGTATGTTGCACGTTGCATGTTTTGATACTTCTTTTCATATAACATTACCCCGTATTGCAAAAATGCTGCCCATACCAAGACGTTTTGATAAAGCGGGTATTCAACGCTATGGTTTTCATGGCTTGTCCTATGCCTACCTAATGGAAGAGCTAAAGATAAAACTAGGAGTTGAGGCTAATGGTCGGGTCATTCTGGCCCATTTGGGAAACGGTGCTAGCTTGGCAGCAGTTAAAGACGGCAAGAGTATTGATACCACCATGGGATTTACCCCTGCAGGTGGTTGTGTTATGGGGACACGAAGCGGCGATTTGGATCCTGGGGTCGCTTGGTATATGATGAAAAGAGAAGGGTTGAATACCAAAAAATTCAATCATTTGATCAATCATGAATCGGGTCTTCTGGGAATTTCCGAAACAAGTGCCGATATGCAAGATTTGTTACAAAAAGAAAGCTCAGACGAACGAGCAGCAGAGGCAGTAGCCCTATTCTGTTATCAGATTAAAAAATGGATAGGTTCGTTTATGTCCGTATTGGGAGGGCTTGATATATTAGTCTTTTCTGGGGGTATTGGCGAGAATGCACCGATTATTCGTTCTAGAATTTGTAAGGGTTTGGGCTTTGCCGGAATTGTATTAGATGAGGACTTAAACGGACTAAATGAAACTCAAATCTCGATGGAGGATAGCAAAGTAAAAGTATTGGTAATCCCTACCAACGAGGAGTTGATGATTGCAAAATGCACGACAGATTTGTACTACGGGTTCAAAAACAAAGAAAGACAACGAAAAAACAAGTAATAATGGAAAATCAAAATAGTAAAAAAGGAGGAACGCAAATAACTCAAGAACTTTTAAATAAAATGGATGCGTACTGGCGGGCGACGAACTATCTCTCCGTAGGTCAGATTTATCTATGGGATAACCCCTTGATTCGAAAACCATTGAAAGCTGAACACATTAAACCCATGTTGTTGGGACATTGGGGCACTACACCGGGCCAAAATTTTATGTATGTCCATCTAAATCGAATCATTAAAAAATACGATTTGAACATGATTTATGTGTCCGGCCCCGGACACGGAGGACCGGCTCTCGTCGCAAGCACTTACCTTGAAGGAACCTATAGTGAAGTATATCCGGACATCAGCCAAGACGAAGAGGGATTGAAAAAACTGTTTACCCAATTCTCCTTCCCAGGCGGTATTCCCAGCCACGTATCTCCCGAATGCCCTGGATCCATTCATGAAGGTGGCGAGCTTGGCTATTCGCTCAGCCATGCTTTCGGCGCGGTCTTCGATAATCCGAATTTGATCGTATCGTGCGTAGTAGGTGATGGGGAAGCGGAGACGGGTCCCTTGGCGACCGCATGGCACTCCAACAAATTTCTGAATCCGGTAACCGACGGTACGGTACTTCCTATTCTTCACCTTAATGGATATAAGATTGCCAATCCCACGATTCTTGCCCGGATCGGGGACGTGGAACTAGAACAGCTTTTTTTAGGCTATGGATGGAAGCCCTATTTCATCGAAGGTGATGACCCTATGACTATGCACCGGAAAATGGCAGAATTGCTAGACCAAGTAACCGAGGAAATTAAAACCATCAAGAAAAACGCCGCTAATGGATCTACTACACAACGCCCGCAGTGGCCTATGATTATTTTAAAATCACCCAAAGGATGGACAGGTCCCAAGTTTGTGGATGGTTTGCCCGTGGAAAATCATTTTCGATCACATCAGGTTCCGTTGCCCGATGCAGCCAGTAATCCAGAGCACTTAAAACAATTGGAAGATTGGTTCAAAAGTTATAAGCCCGAAGAGCTTTTTGATGAACAAGGGCGTCTTTTACCTGAATTGGCAGATCTGGCTCCTAAAGGAGAACAGCGAATGGGTGCCAACCCACATGCCAATGGAGGTCTTTTGTTAAAAGACCTTCTTATGCCCGACTTTAGGGAGTATCGCCTTGATGTATCGGTACGCGGGGAGATGGGAAACGGTGATACCCGTGTTCTGGGAGAATTTGCCAGGGATATTATCAATCTGAACCGATCACAACGAAATTTCAGAATCTTTGGACCGGACGAAACACTCTCGAACCGTTTGAACTCGGTTTTCGAGGCTACTAACAGGCAATGGGAAGGAGAGACTATGGAAACCGATGAACTTCTTGAAAAAGACGGCCGTGTTATGGAGATGTTGAGTGAACACCAGTGCGAAGGATGGCTAGAAGGCTATCTTTTGACCGGAAGACATGGTCTTTTCAATTGCTACGAGGCCTTTATCCATATCATCGATTCTATGTTCAACCAACATGCCAAGTGGCTAAAAGTAACTGCTGAACTACCATGGCGCAGAAATATCGCTTCCCTAAACATTCTTTTAGCCTCGCACGTTTGGCGGCAAGACCACAACGGGTTTACTCATCAGGATCCCGGGTTCCTTGATGTTGTGATGAATAAAAAAGCATCGGTGGTACGCGTATATCTTCCGCCCGATGCCAATTGTCTTTTATCGGTAATGAACCATTGTTTCCGCAGTAAGCATTATGTAAATGTGGTTGTGGCCGGAAAGCACCCGGCACCACAATGGCTTCCCATGGAGGAAGCAGTTGTTCATTGTGCCAAGGGCATCGGTATTTGGACCTGGGCGAGCAATGATAGAGAAATAGAACCCGATGTGGTTATGGCTTGCGCAGGTGATGTACCTACACTAGAGACCTTGGCGGCGGTATCCATATTACGAGAAAAATTGCCAAACCTGAAAGTACGCGTGGTAAACGTGGTCGATTTGATGAAGCTACAGACCAATACGGCGCATCCGCATGGATTAACCGATGCTGATTTTGACATGTTATTTACAAAGACCAAACCGGTTATATTCGCCTTTCACGGCTATCCTTGGCTGGTACACCGTCTTACCTACAGCCGTACAAATCATGTTAATATTCATGTTAGGGGCTATAAGGAAGAAGGCACCATAACGACCGCTTTTGATATGACAGTTTTAAATGAGATGGATCGTTTTCATTTAGTACAGGATGTCTTGGACCGATTGCCGAACCTAGGGGATGAAGTAGCATATCTGAAACAGGAAATGCAGGACAAGCTCATCGAGCACCACTATTTCATCCGTAAAAATGGGTTGGATATGCCCGAGATCAGAAACTGGAAATGGGAAAATTAAATAGGCTATTCCAACGGATTCTTATCACTCAAAGAACTTGGTACAACGAATTTTAAAAAGACAAAATGAAAACAACGGTATTCAGTACACATAAATTCGAAGAACCCCATTTGCTATCTTCAAATAAAGGTAAGCATGAACTTAATCTACTTGAAGTACGGTTGACCGAAAGTACGGCTTCCTTGGCTCTTGGCACCGAGGCCATTAGTTTGTTTACAAGCGATGATGCCTCGGCTCTAATACTTGAAAAACTTAAAGATATCGGAATCAAATATATCGCCCTGCGTACCGCAGGATACAATAATGTAGATACAAAAAAAGCAGCTGAACTGGGCATCAAAATTTCAAGGGTTCCTGTATATTCCCCGTATGCAATCGCAGAACACACAATGGCGTTGATACTTGCATTGAACCGAAAACTAATCAGAGCCCATAATAGGGTCAGAGACATGAATTTCTCGCTGAACGGACTCACAGGGTTTGACTTGAACGGAAAAACTGTTGGGGTATTGGGAACAGGGAAAATTGGGGCTATCCTGGTTAAAATACTGCATGGTTTTGGTTGTAAAATTTTGGCATATGATACCTCAGAAAATAGAATGCTCATTGAAAAATATGGGATACGCTATACAGACTGTAAAACGTTATGCAGTGAATCGGATATCATAAGCTTGCATGTCCCCTTAAATTCTTCAACCAAACATTTGATTGATGCCAGGCATATTTCACTAATGAAACCAGGAGTTATGCTAATCAATACCAGTCGCGGAGCATTGGTCGATACCAAAGCGGTTATTGAAGGACTAAAGACCAAGAAGATTGGTTACCTAGGGATTGATGTTTATGAGGAGGAAGAAGGATTGTTCTTTGAAGACCATTCCGATGACATTTTACAAGACGATGTAATTGCCCGTTTAATGACCTTTAACAATGTTTTGATAACCAGTCATCAAGCCTTTTTAACCGAAACAGCATTGACAAATATTGCTGAAACCACGATATATAATCTAGACTGTATTGAAAAAGGCAAAGTTTCAGGAAACGAAGTTTCTTGATTAAGAAACAAAAATTAGTAGTAACACTTAAATCTTAAAATTATGGATCGAGTAAAAAACAAAGTAGCCATTATCACAGGAGGTGCCTCTGGATTAGGAAAATCAAGTGCTATTTTATTGGCACGCGAAGGAGCAAAAATAGTAATAACAGATTTGGATGAAGAAAAAGGAAATAAAGTAGTCCAACAAATCAAGAACGATAGCGGTGAAGCCATATTTATAAAACAAGATGTATCCAAAGAAGATCAATGGAAAAAGGTAATCGAGACTACGCTCAAGACCTTTGGCAAGCTAAATATCCTGGCTAATGCTGCTGGTATAGCAATCGGTAAAAACGTAGAAGATATCACGCTTGCAGACTGGAAAAAACTTTTAAGCATCAATTTAGATGGCAGTTTCCTAGGTACCCAATACGGTATTAAGGCTATAAAAGAAAGCGGAGAAGGTGGCTCAATCATTAACTTTTCTTCCATTGAAGGCCTTATTGGCGATCCCAATTTAGCTGCATATAACGCAAGTAAGGGTGGTATAACTTTATTTACCAAGTCTGCTGCACTTCATTGCGCGAAACAGGGTTATGGCATCCGTGTCAATTCCATTCATCCAGCCTATATATGGACACCAATGGTAGAAAATTTCCTAAAAGCCCAAGGTGATTTGGAAGAGGGCAAAAAGCACTTAGAAGGTCTGCATCCAGTCGGACATTTGGGAGAACCAGATGACATAGGTTATGGTGTCGTCTATCTAGCTTCAGATGAATCAAAATTTATGACCGGTTCTGAATTGGTAATCGATGGTGGATACTCTGCACAATAATGAACAAATCTAAAATATGAAAAATATCCTCGTACCCACCGATTTCTCTGAAAACTGCACCAAAGCTGCACATCTCGGGATTAAAATAGCAAAAACATACAATGCAGAAATACACTTTTTGCATCAGATGACCACACCTGTAGATTGGGTAAAATTAGACAAGCTTAAAGAAAAGCGTTATCCAGAAACCTTAAAGCAGATAGGTGCGTCAAAGGCTAATTTACGTGAACTTGAAAAAATAGCAGAACATGAAGGTCTTAAGTGTAGAACCTTTCTTCAGTTCGATTCGGGACAAAAAGATATTCTGAATCATTCTGGTCATTTTCATCACGACTTTATCATTACTGGAAGCAGCGGAACAAAGGGGCGAGTAAGGGAAATAACAGGTAGTAACGTTGAGAAAATCGTCCGAAAAGCCAATGCGCCAATTATTGTCGTCAAAGAAGAGGAAGTAACGTTTCCCTTTAATGACATTCTATTCGTGTCAGATTTTGAAGAAGATGTGAGTCATCCCTTTGAAGTAGTCATTTCCATAGCTGAACAATGTGATGCTAGTATCCATTTATTACGCATAAATACAGAAACAGAGTTCAATAGTATTGAACTTGGACTGAATCCTGTCAAGGAATTCCTTGAAAAGTTTCCCGCCTTAAAAAACTTTTCTATGAACGTTCACAACGAATCGTCAGTAGAAGAAGGTATAAATACATTTTTAAAACATCAGCCCGCAGATTTGATTGCAATGAGTACCCACGGAAAGACAGGATTTTTGAGTTTATTTTCAAAAAGCATTGCCGAGGGTGTAACTAATCATTCAGAACTACCTGTGATGACCATACATATTAAAAAATGAAAGATTCAATCAACATAGTGAAATATTCTGGCGACGTGGTTCCTTTTGATGTGGATAAACTTATCAATTCCTTAAGACGTGCACAAGCGAGTGAAGAATTGATTCAACAAATTGTTGAGCAAGTTGAAGACCAAATATATGACGGTATTACCACTAAAAAAATCTACCAAATGGCATTTAAAATACTTAAAGGCAAATCACGTGTAAGTGCCTCAAAGTATAAGCTTAAAAAAGCATTGATGGAATTGGGACCATCTGGCTTCCCTTTTGAAAAGCTGGTTGGCAAACTATTAGAGTATGAAGGGTTTGCAACTAAGGTTGGTGTCATAGTTCAGGGCAATTGTGTGCAGCACGAAATAGATGTGATAGCAAAAAAAGACGATACCCATCATATGATTGAATGTAAATACCACAGTGACCAAGGTAGGTTTTGTAATGTGAAAATCCCCTTATATATCCATTCAAGATTTTTGGATGTTGAAAAACAATGGGAACGACAAAAAGGTCACGAGGATAAACTTCATAGGGGAGGTGTATATACCAATACGCGATTTACCACTGATGCTGTGCAGTATGGTAAATGCGTGGGATTATTATTGACGAGTTGGGATTATCCGATGGGAAATGGTTTAAAAGATAGAATAGACAAGTTGGGACTGCACCCTTTAACGGCATTGACTACTCTGACCAAAGCCGAAAAAACAAAGCTATTGGACACCGGCATTGTGCTCTGCAAAGAGCTTCATGAAAAACCTGTGATATTGAAACAGATAGGAATTGATAAAAAAAGACATAAAAAGATTTTGGAAGATTCAGAAGAGCTATGTAAAGCACTTAAGGATTATTAATATAAAAGTTCAACAACCTTAAAACAAAACTTATGAAAACAGATGAACTGCAAAAACAAAACAGCATAGATTTAGAGCCATTTTACCAAGCACTGGAAGATGATTCAAAACTACTTGAAGAAGCCCTTGAAATATTATTGGGGATGGTAAACTTTGAACCTAAATCAGTAAAGAAATTGGCGCTTTTTATCAAGGAGGATTCTCGTAATCTATATAATGAAATAGCGGAATTGAGCAAATCAAACCAAGTTAAAGGAAACACACCTTCCTGCTGTGGTGGACTCTAAATAATACTATAAAGATGAAAAACAATAAAATAAACATCCACTTTTTAGGAGCGGCAGGAACCGTAACCGGCTCAAAATATTTAGTGGACACAGGAAATAAAAAAATACTAATAGACTGCGGACTTTTTCAAGGGTTAAAAGAATTACGACTCAAAAACTGGGAATATCCACCCGTGGAAGTTTCAGAAATTGATGCGGTATTACTTACCCACGGCCATTTGGACCACACAGGTTATCTGCCACGTTTGGTCAAACAAGGGTTCAATGGGCCGATTTATGGCACTAATCCTACTTTGGACATCGCAAAAATCATTTTGAATGATAGTGCAAAAATACAGGAACAGGAAGCCGAACGGGCTAACAAAGAAGGCTATTCCAAACACAGTCCTGCTGAACCATTGTATGATTTAAAGGATGTTGAAAAAACCGTTCCACATTTTAAGACCGTTCCACAATCCCAATGGATTCCATTGTTTGATGGCATCAGGGCTCGGTTTCAATATAACGGCCACATTCTTGGTGCTACCTACATCGAGTTGGATGTGCACGGAAAACGCTTTGTGTTCTCAGGTGATATTGGAAGAACGAACGATTTACTATTGTATCCACCTCTAAAACCAAAAAAGGCAGATGTACTATTCATAGAATCTACTTATGGCGGACGGTTTCACCCTGATGAAGTCGAAGCTATACCGCTAATTGAAAAATTAGTCAACGACACCTTCAACAGAGGTGGTAGCCTATTTGTTCCAAGCTTTTCGGTAGAACGTGCCCAACTGATGATGCTTATTTTCTGGAAATTAATCAAGGATAACAAAATACCCAAAGTACAAATGATTATGGACAGCCCAATGGGCGCAAGTGTATTGGAACTGTTCCACCGCACTAGGGATTGGCATAGGTTAGAAGACAATGAATGTGATAAAATGTGTTCACATTTCACTGTCGTAAAAAGTTATCGCGAAACTATGGAATTGCGAACTGACGATACACCAAAAATCGTGATTGCAGGAAGTGGGATGCTTACTGGAGGCAGAATGCTCAACTATCTTGAAACACAGGCGCAAAATCCTAATAACACCTTACTTTTTGTTGGTTATCAAGCTGAAGGAACTCGTGGAAGAAAATTACTGGAAGGCGAAAAAGAATTAAAAGTATATGGGAAAACGGTATCCTTTCAAATGGAAGTAGCAGAAATTCAAGGCCTCTCTGCACACGCAGACCACAAAGAACTGATAGATTGGATGAGCAAGATTGAGAATAAGCCTGAGCGGATTTTCATTGTTCACGGCGAAAAGGAAAGTGCAGAAGCACTTCAAAAAGGAATAAAGGAAACCTATGGATGGGATGCTGAAATACCACAGCTTTATAGTATAGAAGAAATAGAATAAGTTAAGGGAATATATAAATAAAAGTAACCATGGAACAGCACTCTAACATTCTCAAATATAAAAATCTTGGTATTTATACACAGAACGAAAACGTGGTATATATGCATGAAGATTGTCACGTCTGTATATCCGAAGGTTTTGAGGCGCTCACAAGAATAAGGATATCAAAGGCAACCAATTCAATTGTAGCAAGCTTAAACGTTATAAATTCAGATATGCTGTTCCCCAATGAAATTGGACTGTCAGAAGCCGCTGCAAAAAAGCTAAATGTTTCAGAAAATGACACTTTGTATGTTTCACATTTGGAGCCTATTGAATCCTTAAGCCACGTTAGGGCTAAAATCTATAATCAAAAACTGGATTATTCAGCCTTTAGTGAAATCATAACCGATATCGTTCAAGGCAACTATTCCAACATCCACCTTTCGGCATTTATTACAGCTTGTGCAGGTGACCGAATGGATATCACTGAAATATCTCACCTCACAAAAGCAATGATAACATCTGGTAAGCAACTGAATTGGTACGAAGAAATTGTGGTCGATAAACATTGCATTGGTGGATTGCCTGGGAATAGAACCACACCATTGATTGTAGCTATTGTGGCGGCTTACGGGCTTACGATGCCAAAAACATCATCGCGAGCCATCACTTCACCAGCAGGCACAGCAGATACTATGGAAGTATTAACCAATGTGACGCTTTCTTTAGAAGAAATAAAGACCGTAGTAGAAAAAGAAGGCGGTTGCATTGTGTGGGGAGGAACAGCACAATTAAGCCCTGCGGATGATGTACTCATAAAAATTGAAAAAGCCTTGGATATTGATAGCGAAGGACAGCTTATCGCTTCGGTACTTTCAAAAAAAGCTGCGGCAGGATCTACTCACGTCGTTATAGATATTCCTGTAGGTGAAACTGCAAAAGTTAGAAGTGCTGAAGTAGCTCAAAAACTAAAGAACCATATGGAAACTGTGGGTAATGCTGTTGGGCTGAATGTAAAAGTTGTTATTACAGATGGTACACAACCTGTCGGTAGAGGTATCGGTCCCACTTTAGAAGCCATCGATATACTAAAAGTTTTGAAAAATGAGGCAGATGCACCATTCGATTTAATGGAAAGAGCTTTGCTTTTGGCAGGCGAACTTATAGAACTATCGGGAAAAGTCAAAAAAGGAAAGGGAACGGAAACCGCCAAAGAAATTCTAAAATCGGGCAAAGCATACAATAAATTTCTTGCCATTTGCAAAGCGCAAGGGCGTTTTACAGAACCTGTTCTAGCACCTTATACAATTGAAATTAAAGCAGAAAAAGCAGGTATTTTAGAGCGAATTGATAACAGAAAGATTGCAAAACTCGCCAAGCTTTCTGGCGCACCACAGTCTAAATCCGCAGGGATTCTTTTGAATGTCCATTTAGATGAAAAAATTGAAGAAAACCATTTGTTATATACCATATATGCAGAATCTAAAGGTGAACTCAACTATGCTCTGGAATATAAAAATTACCACAATAATATATTAACCATTACTTAAAAACACACACGATGAAAACGATATTATTCAGCCTTCCCGGAAACGAAGACCTTACGGCACTACTGGCAAAAAAAATGGATGCAGAAATAGGCAAAGCCACCTTGCGGAAGTTTCCAGACGGTGAATCCTATACCCGTATTTTATCTGATGTGAAGGATAAATGCGTTGTACTGGTATGCACTTTGCACGAACCAGACGAAAAACTGTTACCACTTTATTTTTTAAGTCATACTGCAAAATCATTAGGAGCAATGTGTACGTGCATGGTGGCACCCTATCTCGCCTATATGCGTCAGGATAAAATCTTTAATGAAGGTGAAGGTGTAACTTCTGGTTTCTTCGGAAGACTGATTTCAGGTTTTGCCGACAGCATTACCACTGTTGACCCACATTTACATAGAATCAGCTCTTTAGGTGAAGTATATCAAATTCCAAACAAAGTAATTCACGCAGCCGATGCTATTTCAGAATGGATAAAGAAAAACGTCGAAAATCCTGTTCTTATAGGTCCAGATTCAGAAAGTGAGCAATGGGTTTCTGAAGTTGCTAAAAATGCAGGAGTACCATTTACAGTATTACAAAAAGTGCGTCACGGCGACCGTGATGTGGAAGTTTCTGTCCCAGATGTTGATAAATACAAGGATGCCACACCTATTTTGGTAGATGATATTATTTCTACGGCGCGAACGATGATTGAAACCGTACAACATCTGAAAAAAGCAGGGATGAGACCACCTATATGTGTTGGTATTCACGCCGTTTATTCAGGAAATGCGTATCAAAATTTGTTGGATTCAGGAGTAGAAAAGATAATTACCTGCAATACCATTCCACATCCTTCCAATGGCATTGATTTAAGCGATATACTAGCTAAGGAGGTAAAGAAATTAATGCATCATATATGAGGAAACGAGTTTTTATAGTACTAATCATATTATTCAGTATATCAATGACTGGACAAACTGAAATGCTTATCGGGCAGATTTCGGGTAGGAATATAGTTCGTGAAAACTTTGATGAAGAAGGTGCTTTTCTCAACAAGCAAACTTTTGAATCTGGAAAAGTTATCGATAAAAATGGATATTATGAAATTGAGGTAATTACAGAATTATTTGACAAAGACAAAAAATCTACCGATAAATACACAACGACCTATCGCTGTAAGCCTAATGAAGCCAGCGTAATGGTAATGGCATTTCCATTTTCCAACCCAAAATCAAAGGAAACCGAAATCAATACCACTTCTAAAAATTTTAAAGAACTATACGATTTAAATAACCTTGAAAATATAGAACTGGAAATGAGTTTTGACTCGGGCTTACTAAACTTTTTTGGTTCAAAAAGTACTATAAAAATATACGACCGAAAAGTAGATGGTAACAAAAGTAATATTAAATCAAAAATCAATATTAAGGCTTATGCGTGGGGAATTCGTATCAAGCAGCTCAACTATAGAGTCCAAGAAGAATTAAATGATAATGGCCTATTGACCTTTCAGAAATTTACTGAAGCGGATGGTAGTTATTTTAAAATAAACTATAAATAAAAGAATATGAAAAATTACGATACATTGTCAGAAGCAATAAACGATTTACAGGTAAACGAATATCCCTATGATTTCAACTTAAAGCCTGAATGCTTGCAATGTGCTTCGTTGAAACTTGAAATTCATCCCGAAGATTTTGCAGTAGATAAAACCTATCGTTTTGAAGGTATGAGCAGTACCGATGACAACAGTGTCCTTTATGCCATCTCATCCAAAAATGGGATTAAGGGTCTTTTGGTAGATGCCTATGGCGTCTATGCTGAAAATATTTCAGAAGCAATGAGAAAAAAATTACGATAAAAAATGATAGTCCTAGATACAATTTCGACTAATCCGCCCTCGAATATTTCAAAAAACGAGGGCAAGAAGAGTTTGATTCAGTTACGCAAGGAACTTTTTGAACTTCAAAACAAGTTTTATGCCGATGGACGTTTTGGCTTACATATTATCCTGCAAGGTATGGATACCTCAGGTAAAGACGGTACCATTCGCCATGCCCTTAGCAGTATGAATCCGCAAGGCGTTCAAGTAAAATCGTTTAAAAAACCTACAGAAGAAGAGTTGAAACACGATTTTTTATGGCGTGTCTATCCGAATATTCCAGCTAAAGGCATGATTCAAGTTTTTAACCGTTCGTATTACGAAGATTTACTAATGCCTATGGTAGGTAATTTACTGCCAGATGAAGTACTTGCCCACCGTTGTAAGCTTATCAAATACTTGGAGCAACATCTGGGGCAAAACAATATTCACATACTTAAATTTTTTCTACATATCTCTAAAGAAGAACAGGGAGAGCGCATCAAGGAAAGGCTAACCAAACCACATAAACGCTGGAAATATAGTATTAAAGATGAAAAGGCAGCCGAACAATGGGATGCTTATAGAGCTGCCTATAATATGGTAATAACCAACTGCGATGATCCTTCTTGGAATATTATACCAGCAGATAAACGTTGGTATCGCAACTATAGTGTTGCCAATATACTGACGGACCATCTAAAAAAACACAATTTAAAATATCCTAACACCTAAAAATAACATACTATGGACAATAACAAAGACAAAGAAATGAACCACTCGAAAATGGATCATTCAAAAATGGATCACTCGAAAATGGAAAGCCCAAAATCCAACGACCACAGTAAGATGGACCACTCTAAGATGGATCATTCAAAGATGGGACATTCCGATCATGGAGGAAGTGTTCCTATGGGAATGGCAGGTCATGACCATCATAAAATGATGATTGCTGATTTTAGAAAACGTTTTTGGGTAACATTAGCACTAACAATTCCCATACTTTTTCTATCACCGATGATTCAAGAATTTTTTGGATATAGCTTTTTACTTCCTGGCAATCCATATGTACTTTTTGCTCTTTCTACCATTGTATATTTCTATGGTGGCTGGCCTTTTCTTAAAGGATTTGTTTCTGAAATAAAAAAAGGAGCACCTGGAATGATGACTTTAATATCAATGGCAATAAGTGTCGCTTACTTTTATAGTTCGGCTACTGTCTTTGGTTTGAAAGGAGTTGACTTCTTCTGGGAACTGGCTACTTTAATCGCCATTATGCTTATTGGTCATTGGATAGAAATGAAGAGTGTTTTGGGAGCATCAAAGGCCTTACAATTATTGGTCAGTATGATGCCTGCGGAAGCACATCGAGTAAAAGGAGACACCATTGAGGACATCAAATTAGAGAATTTATTAAAAGATGATATCATATTAGTTAAGCCTGGAGAAAAAGTTCCTGCTGATGGAATTATTACAGAAGGTTCTAGTTATTTGAACGAATCTATGCTTACAGGAGAATCAAAACCTGTAAAAAAAGAAGCAAAAGACAAAGTGATTGGTGGTTCTGTAAATGGTAATAGCACCTTAAAAGTTAAAGTAGAGCATACGGGTAAAGATAGCTATCTCAACAAAGTAATTACTATGGTTGAAGAAGCTCAAAAAACCAAATCTAAAATGCAAAATCTTTCTGATAGAGCAGCGAAATGGTTGACGTATATTGCTCTAGCTATCGGTTTTGGGACGCTTGCAGTTTGGTTAATTTTGGGCTTTCCATTTGTCTATGCTTTAGAAAGAATGGTTACCGTTATGGTCATTGCCTGCCCACACGCACTTGGTCTAGCTATTCCTTTAGTGGTTGCAATTTCTACCGCAGTATCCGCCCAAAATGGTTTGTTGATTCGCAATAGAACTTCCTTCGAGGAATCACGTAAGATATCAGCCTTACTATTTGACAAGACAGGAACATTGACTAAAGGAGATTTCGGTGTTACCCGAATTGAATCTGTAAATGAGTCTTATACAACTCAAGAAATTTTAAGGTTATCAAGCTCATTAGAGCAAAGTTCAGAACATCCTATTGCAGTAGGTATCATCAAAAAAGTCAAGGAAGATAAAATCACAATTCCCAATCCTGAAAACTTTAATGCTATTACTGGAAAAGGTGTAGAGGCAAAAGTAGAAGGCAAACAAATTAAAGTAGTAAGTCCTGGATATTTAAGAGATGAAAAAATCACCATTCCTAAGGATGCCTATAGTGATGCTGCAGAAACTGTTGTTTTTGTTATGATTGACGGAGAATTAGCTGGATATATTGCGCTTGCAGATGAAATTAGACCAGAATCGGCTGAAGCAATAAAGATCTTCAAAAAGAACAACATTAAAGTATTAATGGCAACAGGAGATAATGAGCAAACCGCTAAAGCCGTTAGCGAAAAGCTTGGATTGGATGGCTATTATGCTGAAGTGCTACCACACCAAAAAGTAGAAATTGTAAAAGAATTGCAAGATAAAGGAGAATTTGTTGCTATGACTGGTGATGGTGTAAATGATGCGCCCGCATTAGCGCAAGCTAATGTTGGAATCGCTGTAGGTTCAGGTTCTGATATTGCTGCAGAAACTGCCGATATTATATTGGTAAATAGTAATCCTCAAGATATTGCCAACTTAATTTTGTTTGGAAAAGCGACCTACAATAAAATGATTCAGAACTTAATATGGGCAACTGGTTATAATGTAATTGCTATTCCACTAGCTGCTGGTGTGCTATACTCTTCTGGCTTTGTTTTAGGTCCAGCAGTAGGAGCTGTATTTATGAGTTTGAGTACTATAATCGTCGCCATTAATGCTCAATTATTAAAGCGAAAAATCGGTAAAAAATAATGAAAAGAAAAGAAAAACTCAATAGAATATATTTAATCTTATTGAGTCTATTTGTAGTAATGTTAGGGTATGGTATTTTATTACCTACCCTTCCTTACTATACCGAAAGATTGGCGTTAAAGGATAATCTGGACACAGATCTGATTAATTTCCATATCGGAATGTTGACCAGTATTTATCCGCTGTTCCAGCTTTTGTTCGTAATAGTTTGGGGCAAGCTTTCCGATAAATATGGTCGTAAGCCTCTAATCGTAATCGGTCTCATTGGGTTTGTAGTGATGAACTTGCTAACGGGTCTGGCCACGTCACTTACAATGCTTTACATAGCCCGAATCGTAGGGGGAATATTTACATCATCGGTAATTCCAGTCAGTAATGCCTACTTAAGCGATATAACCTCAGAAAAGCGACGGACCAAGATAATGGCCTGGTCCGGGGTGGCTATCAGTTCGGGACTTATTTTTGGGCCTGTTTTGGGAGGATTTCTGTCGCAAACGAACCTACACTTTAAATTTTCAATTGGAGTATTCCATTTGGATCGTTTTTCGGTTCCTTTTATATTAGCTGCTCTTTTGGGCTTTGTTGTAGTACTGATAATAGGAAAATGGTTGAAGAATACGGAAATAAAAAGGCGTATTGCTTCTAAGGGTAATAAATTCAGTTTTTCGCTGAGCACATATTTTATCGTTTTGCTGCTGCTATCCTTTGTCATGCAATTTGTGGTTACTTTATTTGAGACAGTATTTTCGATTTACGGGAAGGATGAGTTGGCATTCACAAGTAATCAAGTGGGTATTGGTTTTATGCTTTGCGGTTCGGTGATGGCCGTTTTACAACCTGTATTCGCAACCTATGGCGAAAAAATATTGAACTCTAAACAGCAAATAATATTAGGGTTATTGATATCCGGAGTTTCGTTAATTGTGTTCCCTTTCGTAAACAATGAGCTAAACGTTTATCTCATGATTATACTTTTTGCAGCCGGGGGAGCTATGGTAACACCGAACCTACTTTCGGCGGTTTCCTTGATATCCAAGGAAAACACGGGAAGGAATATATCCATACAAAGTTCCACGAACAGTATCGGTCAAATTTTAGGTCCAGTATTGGGGACTTGGCTGATTGCCGGAGGGTTTTTCTATCCATTTATAGTTGCCGGAATAGTCGTCTTATTGGCTTTCGGGTTCGTTTTGCCGTATCTGAAGTTAAGCGCTAAGTAAACAGTTTTAACTAAATTAAAAATAGGCCAAATTATAATAGATGATTATAAAAGTAAAAAAAACTTGAACAATGAAACATAATCTGATTTCGGAAAAACAGAACATAACGGCTATAACTATATTGATGAATAGCACTAGTAAAAGGTCTAACGTTATCACTTTTCTACCATAGTGCTAAGCCCTAAATCTAACAGACGCTATTCACCATTTTTGGTTCAGGAATGTAGCTTACCCGTTCCTACGCAGAGGACTCGGTAAGTGTAATGGAAACCGGACGCTTTGACAATGCGCCCAAGACCTCTGTAATGAAGGCATTTACCGGAATGAAGCTTTTTTCTACAAAATACAAGGGAATGCGCTGAATGGATTTTATTCACTTATGTAGTAATAAAAAATCCAATTTATGGTAATGGACAAACCTTCAATAATATTGTGTGATGAAAATCTTGATGTCAACTGGATTAGAACCAATAAGGTAAGAATTATTGATAAGTCACCCTTGTTTCGTCATTGTTCTTCGAGTTTAATTTACTGCGCAACGAAAGCATATCCGATGAAACTTTTTGTTCAATAACCCTGGCATAGATTTGGGTTGTGGAAAGCTTTGTGTGCCCTAAAAGTTTTGAAACTGTTTCAATGGGCACTCCATTGGAAAGTGTAACGGTGGTTGCAAACGTATGTCTGGCCGCATGAAACGTAAGTTTTTTATTAATTTTAAGTATCGACGCTATTTCCTTCAAATATTTATTGATTTTTTGATTGGAAAATACAGGCAAAAGTTTTTCCTGTTCGTTTTCGGAATCTTGGTCATACTTTTTTATAATATCAAGAGCTTTTTCCAAAAGAGGGATTTTTACCACTTCATCGTTCTTTTCCCTTTTTGTGAATATCCAATATTCCCCATCGATACCGCGTACAATATGATCATCGCTAAGCAATTTCACATCAATATAAGACAGGCCCGTATAACAGGCAAAGA
>DRFI01000023.1 GCA_011050675.1 Maribacter sp.
CCTACGTTTCTGTATTGCCTAGATAAATAGCAGATAAATTGAATAAAAAAAGCTCAAGAATCTGTTTTTTGAATCTATGAGCCTAGAATAATATTGTCTCAGATTAAAGAAGAATTTGTTTGTTTTTTACCTCAGTTCTTTGTTGTGCTTAGTTATTTTTAGTTCCAAATTTGTTTTATTTTATTCCACAAACCTTTATTCTCAACTGTTATATTTTGCTCAGATGATTTTGTTTTCTTTCTGAATTCAATTCCGATTAAGGGAAACGATATTTCTTTAATGTAATCCATAATCCAACTTTCAGCTTGCTCAACTAATTCAATACGCTTTTTTAATTCAGATGATACAGTATTAACGATTTCTATATTTTCTTTTTCCTTTTTATTTACATTGTCGTAAATCATTACGCAAAGAGCTTCGATTAAGGTATTTCGTTTTCCGATATCAATTTTTTCCTCGTCTATAAATTTTAAATACAAGTCAATATTTTTGTGTTCCTGAGCAAGTAATAAGTCTTCGTCTTGAGATGAAAAGTAAAATTCAGGATTTTCGCTCCATTCAGCAAGTAATTCTTCGTCAATATCAGGTTTGTTAGAACTGATAGCTGAGAAATTTTTTCCTCCGCATTTTGAACAAGTTAAGTTATAAACATAACTATCTTTCAATTCAAATGCAGCTTCTCTTTTGTCAACTTCTATTGAATCAACATTTCCACATTCGCAAGTTCTATTGTATTTGTAGGTCATTTTTTAATTAAGCACAACGACTGAGCTATGAACAGTACGGGAGCAAACTAGCGTTTGCTTTCCGCCAAGCAAATAGCAAAATCTTTTTGTTTTGTTTTTTCTTTTTATTGTTTAAAGCAAAATCCCAAAGATTTTGCGGTCTTTATAAAAATACACAAACCCAGCGATTAAGCCCAAAACCCGTATTGTTTATAGGTTTTGTTGTAAAACGTTTTATCCCCATTTCTCTTCCAATTCTTCATAATTCTCGTCATAAAACAGGATAAAAGCATCAAGTCCATCTTTTTCGGTTTGTTCTGGAATTATGCTACAAAAATCTTTATCGTAAAAGTCATATTCTACCAGTCCGAGCCATTTTTTCCTTTTTCGAGTTATAGGTCTTTTATAGCAAACGTAAAATTCATATTCATCTAACTCTCCAACAATGGATACAGATACTCCATTTCCATTATCATCTTCAATATTTAAGGAAGGTGAGCAATGTATTTGATTTTCATTTGCGCTGAGTTGAAGTTTAAGTAATTCCAACCATTGGAAATCATTAAATTTATCAATGAATTCATCTTTTTTCAAGAATTGTTCATTCACTAAATAAGATTTCAGAGGGTGAGATTCAGAATATTTTAATTTCAATTTTAAATGTTTTACAACGTTTAGTGTATGAGCAGTGGCGTGGTTCGTCACGGACAATTGCAAACAGGTACTTGCCATTGGAAATTCCGCAGGAATTTCCAAGTAAGCGAGGACAAGCCATTGCTTATACACATTGTTAGGCACTGGTTTTTCTTTCGTAATTTTCTATAAAATCATATAATTCACTACTTACAGATATTGGGTCTTTCCATATTTCAGTTCCTGAAAACCTAATAACTTGATATCCTTTTGATTTATATAATCTGTCTCTTTTTCTATCGCTTGTAAATGCTTCTTTTGTGTTATGATATTTAAATCCATCACACTCTACAATTAATTTAAATCTTTCGTCATTAGGTTTCCAAATAAGCAAGTCAACCCTTGTGCTTTTGTTGTCAATTTTAAACTCGGGAAACCCTGCTTGAAGTGTAATGTGATAAGAGTCCCAAACAAAATTCTTGACAATTAAGCGATGATATTCAAAAAGTTTGTAATCCTCATTTGTATAAACACCAGCTTTAATTTGGTTATTCATCGCAGATTCAAAACCAGTCATTTCAAAGTCGCCTGTTTTCGTTTTATAATCTTCAATTATATTCAAAATGTTTTTATGGATTATTCTAATATTAGATATTTCCAGTTCGGCATTTTTGAAAGGTTCTGTAATTTCTAAATTTATAAATTGATTTTTAATGAATAGGAGTATAAGCGAATTCATAAATATTCTCTCAATTGGGGATTCACAAAATTCCGCAACTATTTCTGCATTTATCTTGGAACTATTTTCAATGTAAGAAGAAAAAAAATCCGAGAAAGGAATTCCGTCGCTTTCATCAGGCATTTCCGTTTGTTCTTTAATTGACTTTTTGAGAAAAAAATCCAAGACCAATTTAAAATCGCCAGAATTTTCTAATTTATCTCTCAAATCATTTAATGTGCAGTCTGTCATTTTTTTTAACTTGTGCCTAACAATAGTATATATAACATTAATGTTATATATACTTCCAATATAGGATATATATAACATATGTTATATATATCTTTTATAATTTTCTAAGAGTCAGGAGGCTTTTAATATTTCAAAATTATTAAGGCAGCATACCTATTATTAATTAATTTTCTTTTAATTGTGGTGTCCTTAGAATATTTGATTTTTTATTTAAAAGGTTTTAAATAAATGTAACATTTAGTTTCCATATCATAGTAGGGTAGGGTTCCGTCAGGCCTTCCTGGCATATTTAGTATTCTTTGATATCGATTATAGCTTCTTCTTAATGCTAAAATGTCACCTTTGGTTGCAGGTTTATTATTGTTAGTTGTAAAAACATTTTTTAAAACATCTGCTGCAAGAGCACCAACGGCTGCATTACCAATTCCAGCAGCACTTATTTGCTCTATTTTATTAGTTGAATTAGTGGAATTTGTTGTTTGTAAACCTGTTTGTGGAGCATCTATTTTTGTTTTTTGATGATGTGCTTTAGATCTACATGTTGCGCTACAGAATTTCTGAACGTGTCTTCTTTTCGGAATGAATTCCTCATAGCAATAAAGGCAGGTGTAGTGTTTTGTATCCATTATGCGTTAAATGTACGTAAGTTTGACGCATAATTTGTTGTTTTGATGATTATTATATAACTGAAACAAAACCCTTAGTAGGTTATGGTAACAATTAATTTTCCAAGTTGAAAACATTATCCAAAAGAAAATTTCTTGATTCTTGGTCTGTTATCAATACTGTCTTCTTTTTATCGTTTGCTATTTTTATAGCATTATTTTTCTCTAAAACTTTGTCTGTTTTAATGATGTTTTTAAGAAGGGGAGGAGTATCGTTCTCAAAGTAGGTCAAGACTTCTTTTGAGTTTAAATCTGTTATTATATTAATTTTGAACTTAGTTTCTACAGCCAATTTATGATGATTGAAATAATCTTGCTGTAGGTGAAAATAACTTTTTAGACTTTTATTGATTTCACAATGGTTATTGAAGTGCTCATTCATCCATTTAGTAATGAATACGTAAAAGCGAAGATGTAAAATGTAATTTTCTAGCAGTGTTTTAAATTGCAATGTGCCTAGGTCTTCTTTGGCATCTAATAATTTTAGAAGATTATAATTAAGAATAGTTGCCTTTTCTAGTACTGATCCATAATTTTTTACAGAGTTAATTTTATCTATTGTACCAATCGTGGAAATAAGTACCGGAGTATTAAAAAAATCATCTGAATTAATACCTTCAAATTTAGATTTTTCGCTGTCAGGTATAATACTCTTTGGAAAAAAGAATAGAAGCGGTCTGTAGAGCTGCTCTATTAAGTGCTTAAGGGTTTTTCCAGAATCCATATTATCCTTTTAGGAGATTTGAATAATCTTGTGCTAATTCAGCATCTATATCCCTTAGATATTTTTCTAGGGCAGACATAGAGTTGTGACCTGTAATCAACATAAGTTTACTTTTTGCTTCAAATGGTGTAGAATCCTTTAATATCATTCGATATAATTTTGTGATATAGGTATGTCTAAAGCTATATAATCCAAAATTTTCATTTAAGTCAAAATGTCTTTTTACCTTTTGTTTAAAACGCTTAGAAAAGTAGTTTCTTCTATTTGTTTCTTTGGTGTCCCAGAAACTACCGATTGCGGTTGGTGTAAACAAAAGATGATTAGGATTCATGTTTGTTAAATCGGGTAATTCGTCCAGCAACATTTGTGGTATTGTCTTTCGTTTTAAGTTGCTGTTCTTTGCTTGAAAAGTGAGTGTTTTATTCTGAATATCAACATCTTTGATTCTTAATCTTGATACTTCTATCGGTCTAAGAAAATTATATGCTACAAATTTAATATACAGAAGAAGTATAGGGTCTTCTTTGGCTAAATGTTTGAAAATGCTTTTCTCGATATCCTGTGTAAAAGTTTTGTTACTATTCGGGACTGATTTCAATACTTTAATGGTCTTTATAAAATTGAACTTCAATAATTCGTTCTCCTCTAAGGTCTGTAATATTGTACCAAGAGTAAGCCTGAAGTTATTTCTGTTTCTGGCACTGGTCTTTATTACTATTTCATTAAGAAAATCCAATAATATTTTTTTTGATAATTGGTCAATGGTTTTAACGTCAGGATAATTTTCGGATAACCATTTCAAAAATGCTTTCGTTTTTAGACGATAATCTTGTAATGTTCTAGACTTTACCTGATTTTGCTTCAACTTCATTACATACTCAAAGGCTTCATTTAATGGCATACCTATATCTTGTGCCTTGTTCGTTATAGAAGTGTCGGATTCAGGTTTAGGCAGAATTTCTTCTTTAATCTTAACGTTAGAAGTGTTTTTTGAAGTAGATTTTTTTAATTCTTCGTTTTTTTCAAAAGGACTATATCCCTCTTTGAGCAATTTTAGTAAATTTTTTCTGTAAGATGTTAAAATAGTAAGTCTATCAGCTTTGGTCTTATAATAATTTGCTTTGCCATAAATATTCTTCATCCGCACCAATTTTTTGGTAATTGGGTCTCTAAATGAAAAATAGACGTACCATCTTTTGGAGAGATCACCCTTTGCGGTGTAGATTTTTGGAGCCGAGAAATTACTTTTTGTTGACAAATCGTGTTCTAAAACGTGTTCACTTTCGTGTTCAAATGTAATTGTTTCTAAAAATATAGACATAAAAAAACGGTTTAGAGTGAACTAAACCGTTGTTTTGGTACGTTTTACTAGTGTAGCGAGAGGGGGGCACGATCCCCCGACCTCCGGGTTATGAAAATTTACATACATATATCAAATTAATTCAAACTAGTTGAAAATGAATTAATTATGTTATTTAAAATATAGTTTAATCTCAATTGGTATCATTTGAAACTAAAAAATGTTGTACCTATGTTGTACCTAAAATTTTTATCTTTGATATTTAAGATAAAATTATGGCAACAGTTCAAGCAGTTTTACGAAAAAAAAAGAATGCCCAAAATTTATATCCAATCACTATTCGAATAACAAAGGATAGGAAATCATCTTTTATTTCCATTGGTCAATATATAGATGAAAAGTTGTGGGATGTAAAAAACAGGAGAGTCAAAAAATCTCATCCCAATGCTTCTCGAATAAATCACTTGATATTGAAAAAGCTTGCTCACGCCAATAATAAATTATTAGATTCTGAAATTAAAGAAGATGCGATTTCAGCATCACAGGTTCGAGAAAACGTAACAGGAAAAAATAAAAAGGATTTTTTTGAAATAGCACAATTGCACCTTGAAAATTTAAAGTATGCAGAAAAATATCCTCAGTATCTAACGCAGAAAGGCCGTATTGGGAAGTTTAAAAAATTTATTGGTAAGGATAAACTTTATTTTAATGAAATAACTGTTTTCTTATTGAAGAATTTTGAAAGTTTTCTACTTAATCTGGAGAAAAGAAAACCGAGAACTGCAATAAATTATATGATTTTAATTCGTAAGATTTATAATATTGCTATTAATGATGGTTTAGCTGAGCATTGTAATTATCCCTTTGGAAAAGGGAAAATTCAAATTCGAATTCCTGAATCTGATAAAGTGGGTTTGTCTATTGAAGAAGTAAAAATGCTGGAAAATGCATGCAATTTAACAGTTGCCCAACAAAATGCTATTAACATTTGGCTAACTAGTTTTTATTTTGCAGGGATAAGGGTAAGTGATGTTTTGCAATTACGATGGTCTGATTTTAATGATGGTAGGTTGGTATACAGAATGAATAAAAATCAAAAAATAGTTTCATTAAAAGTGCCAGAAAAGGCTACTGCCATCTTGGAATTATATAAAGAATCCAGTCTTAGAAAAAACGGCGTTATTTTTCCATATTTAAAAGGAACTAATTTCAATGATGCAAAAGAGTTGTTAACTAGAACTAAAACAGCTACAAGAACCATAAATAGAAGATTGGAATTGGTAGCAAAGCAATTAAAAATAGATAAGAAGTTAAGCATGCATATTGCTCGACATAGTTTTGGAAACATATCTGGAGACAAAATTCCTATTCAAATGTTACAAAAGCTTTATCGCCATTCTTCTATTACTACTACAATTTCATATCAGTCCAGTTTTATGAAAAGAGACACTGATGATGCACTTGATAAAGTAATTAACTTTTGAAATTATAATTCTTATAAAAATCAGACTACCCCATAAGTTAACTTTCCAATTCCTCCATATATCAAAGAACATTTGGTTTCCTTTCCTTAATTTATGCTCTGCTAAATTCGTTAAGTGAAAAGCAAATTTCAAGAATTATTGTTTTTAATTTTTTTTAACAAAAAGAAAGTGAATTAATTAAAAAACAATAAGTTTGTTTTCCTCCCCTATAATAGATAAGTATTTATTTTAGAATGTTTACGGTTTTCCGTAATGCTAGAACATTGCTTTAAATTAAATTAGTCAGTAATTTAAATAATATGGATTTTAACCAATACCAGTCAAAAGCATACAAAACGATTCAAAGGTATAATGCTAATGAAATTGCCAACATAGTAATACCATTTCTGGGAATTGTTGGGCAAGCTGGTTCAGTAATTAGTGAATTAAAGAAAAAATTAAGAGATGGCGAATCTTATGTTAATTTTAAAATTAATCTTAAAGAAGAATTAGGAGACGTACTTTGGTATATATCTGTAATTGCATCTGAAAATGAAATTGAACTTGAAGAAATTGCTAGTTTAAATTTAAATAAGGTTCAAGACCGTTTCTCTCCTGAATCAAATACTATCCTGTTAGATTATGATGAAGGGTATCCAGAAGGAGAACAACTTCCTGGGGTCGTCTATCCCCCTGAAAATGGACTTGAACTTGTTTGTTGTTTTTGATAGGGTTAAATAATTGATTATTAATATAATAAATGAATAAGAAAAACAACAAATATTCAACTCAATATCAAGTATTTGAATCATATTTTATTGCAATAATATGTGCTAGAAAAGTGTGAGTTTGCTCTTATAGATTAACTTATTAATTTTTTTACAAATCACTTTTTACAAATTGACCTTTGAAGACAATTAATACAAATAAAATTTATTAATGGCTTTAATGTTTTCCGAGAGCTTAAGTTTGAAGTTCAAATATAAGAATTTTTCTTACATTCGAATAAGAATATTTCTATTTAAAAGTTACAAATGAATAAAATCTATATAGGATTTGTTTTTTTATCATTGGTTTCATGTAATGCCTCAGTAGAACATCCTAATGGTGAAAAAGATAGAAGGGTTACTGAAGTATCATTACAGAAAGTAGAAGTTAGCGCACAAAGGATTACCAGTAGTTTTTTTGAAAAACAATTAATTGCCAATGGCATTGTTGAAGCCAAAAACAAAAGTGAACTTCGTTTTAAAATTAGCGAAGAAATAATAAAAATAGCTGTAAAAAATGGTCAGCAAGTGAAAAAAAATGAACTTTTGGCTAATTTAAACAATGCATTATTAGCCAATCTTCTAAAGGAAAAAGAGATTCAATTTGAGAAGGCAAAAATGGAATTCACAAAACAAAAAATTAATTATGGGCAGGGAAACCTCTCAAATTCCGAAATTGATTCAACTATCTTATCTAGTCTGCTTATCCAAACAGGATACTTAGAAGCCCAAAACGAAGTCAAAAAAGCCACAATTCTTTATGAACAAACTATTCTCAGGGCTCCTTTTTCAGGCATTGTCGCCAACATAACCTCGAAAACTGGGAATTTCAATACTGTAGGTGAGGTTTTTTGTAATATTATAGATAATAAAAATATGGAAGTAATATTTTGGGTTCTAGAAAGTGAATTATCGTCTATCGAACTTGGAAGAGATGTGACTGTCAGTCATAATACCAATAGCAAGAAAAAGTATGCAGGAAATATCGTTGAGATAAATCCTTACGTCAATGAAAATGGTCTAGTAATGATAAAAGCAGTATTAAATGAATTTGATGGCAAATTGTATGATGGAATGAACGTTCAAATTTCGGTTAATGAATCATTAGAAAACGTTATTGTGATTCCCAAGGAAGCTTTAGTTTTGCGATCAAATAAAGAGGTGGTTTTTACAATTGAAAATGGTATTGCAAAATGGAATTATGTAAGCATACTTGAAGAGAATAGCAGTAGTTATGCAATTTCTGAAGGATTGAATGTTAATGATACGTTAGTCGTTTCCGGTAATCTAAATTTAACCCACGGTGCTAAGTTAAAAGTAAATTTTATTTCTAGTGTAAATCAACAAAAGGCAATACAAATTGATTAGCTTTCTTTTGCATAGACCAATTGCAGTGTTTATGACAATCTTAGCATTGGTATTGCTGGGTTTAGTTGCAATCCTAAGGATACCTATTTCACTAATGCCGGATATTTCAATACCTGAAATCACTGTTCATGTTAATTATCCCAACAATACGGCTAGAGAAATAGAAACTAAGGTAATTAGGCCGCTTAGAAATCAATTATCCCAAATTTCAAATTTAAATGATATTAAAAGCGAAAGTAGAGATGGTTCGGCTATAATTATCCTAGAATATCAATATGGCACCGATACCGATTTCGCATTTATTGAGACAAACGAAAAAATTGATGCAGCACTCAGTTTTTTGCCCCAAGATATAGACAGGCCAAGAGCTATAAAAGCATCGACAACTGACATACCCGTCCTCAATCTAACGGTTTCACTTAAAGAAGACTATAGTGATTCCAGATTCTTAGAGTTAAGTGAATTTGTTGAAACGGTTTTGGTAAAGAGAATAGAACAATTGCCACAAGTTGCTCTTGCAGATATAAGTGGTCAGACTCAAGCAGAGATAAGCATTACTCCAAACAATCAATTAACGCAAAGTTTAGGCATTAATCTCATTACAATAGCAAACGCCGTCCAACAAAATAATTTTGAACAAGGTAATTTAATCGTTCAAAATGGTAACTATCAATATAATTTTAAGTTTTCTAATTCTCTAAGAACAAAAAAAGATATTGAAGATGTTTACGTTTCTTCGGAAAATCGCTTAGTTCAAATTAAGGATATTGCAACTGTAAAGGTTCAACCACAGCAAGACCTTGGATTAGTATATAATAATTCAAAAAGAGCCTTAGTTTTAGCAGTTATTAAGCAAGCCAATGCAAGAACTTATGAGCTAAAAACTTCTTTAGAAAAGTTAATAACTTCTTTTGAATCTGATTATCCAGAACTAGATTTTCAAATTAATCAAGACCAAACTTCCATACTAAAAATGTCAATTGACAATCTTAAGCTTAGCTTATTAATAGGAAGCGTTCTTGCGATATTAATAATGTTCCTTTTTTCAAAGGACATTAAATCATCTTTAATCATTGCCATAAGTATCCCGATATCGCTAATAATGAGCATTCTTATAATGTTTGGTTTGGGATTATCCATTAATATAATTTCCTTATCAGGGTTAATTTTTGGTGTTGGATTGATGATTGACAATTCAATCATTGTAATTGATAATATAAACCAAAAGTTAGTGGCAGGAGTCAACTTGATTGAAGCGTGCATTACTGGGACTAATGAGATAATTTCACCATTGTTCAGTTCTGTTCTAACTACTTGTTCAGTATTTGTTCCATTGATTTTTCTTAGAGGTATAACTGGTGCCTTGTTTTATGATCAGGCGATGGCTGTTTCGATAGGTTTGGGATCTTCGCTCTTAGTTTCTATATTAATAATTCCAGTAGTTTTCAACCAAATTAAATCAAAAAGAGTTTTATGGGAAAAGAGGTTTGATTTAAATTTAGAAAAATTGAAAATTGAAGATTTATATGAAAAAGGATACAACTATTTTAATGAGAGAAAGTACATTGTTTATATAACTTCAATTGGCTTTATGATATTGGCTTTAATCCTTTTTATACAATTGGAGTACGAAAAATTGCCTCAAATTAATCAAACAGAAGCAATTTTGACTTTAGATTGGAATGAAAATATTAATGTTGAGGAGAATCACCGTCGAATTTTAAATATCTTTCATGGTTACCCAAATTTAGAAATTTATTATGCTGAAGTGGGCATACAACAGTTTTTGCTGAAAAGGGATAATTTACAAAGTTTTTCTGAATCCAAAGTGTATTTTAAATTAAAGACTGTCGAAGACTTATCGAAATTTAAAAGTTTGATTGGAGTTTATTTGTCAAAAAGCTATCCTAATGCAAAATTTCGTTTTGACCCTCCTAAAAATCTTTTTGAATATGTTTTTGGTAATGAAAAAGCGCACCTTTTAGCTAAGATATCTAATAGTAACTCACTAGAAGTGCCAAACGAAAGGGAATTCAGTGAAATAAGAAATACTATGGGTCCAAAAAATAAATCCTATGTAACTTTACAAAATACTTCTGCAATTGAAATTCTTCACGATAATTTACTACTATATGGAGTAGACTATTATCAGCTGATAAACGAACTCAAAACAATTTTTAATCAAAATTTGATTGACGACCTAAAGGCAAATAAAAAGTTTTTCCCCATTAAATTAAATTACGAAAAATCTGAAATAAATAGGAATATTTATGAGTTAAACATAACCAATAAAAATGGAGAAGCCATTCCGTTACGACATTTAATTAGGGTAAACAAAGTACTTAACTATAAATCTATTCATGCAGATAGAAGTGGTGAGTACTTGGGTTTTGAGTTGACTCCCGAAAAAACTGAAGAATTAACTGTAACAGATATCAGAGAAAGTTTCAAGGAGAAATCAGTATGGAATGTAAGATTTGCCGGAAGCTATTACGATTTAAAAGATTTAAATAGAGAACTACTTTGGGTGGCTCTAGTATCACTTTTATTGCTTTACTTCATTATGTCGGCTCAATTTGAATCTTTTTGGCAACCGTTGATAATTCTTACTGAAATTCCTATAGACATTGGTGGAGGGTTATTATTGCTTTGGCTATTTGGAGGTACTATCAATGTCATGTCGGCAATGGGTATAGTAATAATGAGTGGAATAATTATAAATGACAGTATTTTAAAATTACATACAATTAACTTATTAAGAAAAAAAGGATTGGTTACCGAAGATGCAATTAAACAAAGTGGAAAATTAAGACTTAAACCTATTTTAATGACTTCTTTAACAACAATTTTAGCCTTGTCACCCTTTTTATTTGCTAGTGGTTTAGGAAGTGAATTGCAGAAACCTCTTGCCCTTACCGTCATTGGGGGAATGATAATAGGTGTTTTTATAAGTCTTTATTTTATTCCTTTTATTTATAAACTTTTACACAATTGGCTAGATTGATGAAACTTTCGGCGTTTAAAATATACATTATTTTTACTGTGCTGACATTACTTGGGATTTTTGTTATTCCTAAACTTGCATTAAGGTTAAACCCTTCAATAAATCCATCTTCGATAAATGTAAGTTATTATTGGCAAGGGGCTGATTCTTATAGCTTAGAGAGGGAAGTGACATCTGTATTGGAGAGTGGATTTGCCACAATCAAGGGTTTGGAAAATATGAGTTCTCGATCTTCAAAAGGCTATGGTAGTATCACTTTGGACTTTGACAAGTATACAAAAATTGATATTGCAAGATTTGAAGTTTCAGCCGTTTTACGTAGGCTGTATAAAAAACTTCCCACTTCAGTTGCTTATCCCGTAATTATTCCCAATCATTCAGATGAAGATAATTTAGAAAACTTTTTAACTCTTAGTATAAATGCAAATGAATCCTTATTGGATATTCAAAAAAAGACATTAAGTGTTATAGCTCCGGTCTTGGGGTCCATTGAAGGTGTTGAGGGAATAAAGATTTATGGAGCTGAGAAAGAGGAGTTTCTACTAAGATATGACCTGCAACAGCTAAATTTATTGAAAATATCAAAAAAACACTTGATAAATGCAATACAAAAATTCTTCAGCCGTGAAAGTCTTGGTCAGGTGTATTTAAATGATAGATATAGTACAGTCACTATATTTCCTAATGATAGTATTGATTGGCACTTACCAGTCATTTCTAAAAATGGGCGTATAATTTATTTAGATCAATTAGTCAAGATTTCTAAGCAGGGGAAAGAACCTCAATCTTATTTTAGGGTTAATGGTGAAAATGCAATCAGTTTAGTTATTACTGCGAAGAAGAATGTAAATATTATCAAAGTAAGTAATAGAATTGATAATGAATTGCATAAACTCAAAGAACTACTGCCCTCTTCATATAATGTTTTGCAAACCTATGATTCTTCTGAATATCTTAGTGAGGAACTACAAAAAATTTATAAAAGAAGTTTATATGCAATTATGTTGTTAGTCTTTATATTGATGATAAGTCATACTCTAAGATACTTGGTTGTGGTAATTCTAACTATAATAGCCAACTTGGGAATAGCCGTTCTCTTATATTACGCATTTAATATTGAAATTCAGTTATATTCTTTGGCCGGCATCACTATTTCTCTCGGATTGATTATTGATAATGTAATTATTACCACTGATCATATCATGAAAAAAGGTGTTCAGAATATTTTCACACCCTTATTGGCTTCTACTTTAACGACTATAGGGGCTTTGACAACAATATTTTTTTTGAGTGAAAAATTAAAGGTAAATCTCATTGATTTTGCAAAAATTATTGCCATCAATTTAACTGTTTCATTTTTAGTGGCCTGGTGGTTAGTACCTGCAATATTAAAAAAAATGAAAATTAATTTAGACAAGGGTGTAAAATTAATAGCAATTAAGACCATAGATATTTATTCCAAATATGAACGTTTAATTCTTGTCTTGTTAAGATTTAAAAAATTGACAATTCTATTTTTAATTTTAGTTTTCGGCATTCCTCTTTTTATGTTACCCTCACGAGTAGAAAATAATGGAAATGTTTTTAACACATTCTATAATAATACATTAGGATCTCAATTGTATATAGCAAAGATTAAACCAAAGATTGATAAATATCTAGGTGGTACACTTAAACTCTTTTCGCAATATGTATTTGAGAATGCGTATTACGGACGTAATGAGCAAACCAGATTATTTGTGAACGCCTCCATGGAAAAAGGAGGAACTGTTCACCAAATGAATGAAGTTTTTCTGGGATTAGAGAATTATATATCGGGATTTTCTGAAATAAAGCATTTTAACAGTAATATTCAAAATAAAAATTTTGGAAGAATAGAGATAATTTTTCAAGACCAATTCTCAGAATCATCATATCCTTACTTCCTAAAGGGATTACTTTCTAGAAAAGTTTTAGATATTGGCGGAATAGATTGGAGTATATTCGGAGTTGGCAAGGCATTCAATAATACGCGCATAACTCGAGAACCTATTAATTTTACAATAGAGGCAACAGGTTATGATTATGATATCCTAAACGTAATTGCCGATACTCTTAAGCAAAATCTCCTAGCAAATTCAAAGGTTTTAAATGTGGTTGTAAGGGATAAAAGCCGCATTGCAAAAGAACCTTCCTATGAATATATACTAAGGATGGACAATAATCGTTTAGCACAACTAAAAACATTTCCTTCTTCAATTTTTGAAAATCTCAAAAACTTAACATCCTCTAAATATGAAGATATCAGTCTTACCATTGATAGTAGATATGTGCCAATACGCCTGGAGTCTTCAAACTCAAATACCGTTGGAATTTGGAATATAAATAATACTTCTTTGGCACGATTTGATAATAGGTTAGTCCTTGACGGCATATCTAATTTTGATAAGAAGAGGGAAGATGAAAGTATATACAAATTCAATCAAGAATATGTCCGATTAGTAGATATTAAGTACGCTGGCGCCGCAAAATTTGGATCAATTTTTGTAAATGAACAACTTAATAGCTTGGGATCCACCTTGCCCATAGGTTATAAATTCGAAAGAATAGATGAAAATATTAGTTTTGGAGAGGAAGAAAGTTTTTCTTATTTTATATTATTGATTTTCATTTTAGGTATTATATATATTATTTGCTCAATATTATTTGAGAGTTTTAAACAACCCTTTATAATAATAAGTATGATTCCCATTTCTTTTATAGGTGTATTTCTCACTTTTTATCTCTTTGATCTAAATTTTGACCAAGGCGGTCTTGCAAGTTTCGTCATATTAAGTGGTATTACTGTTAATTCAGTTATTTTTATAATTGATTCCTATAATAAATTCAGAAAGGAATTTCCTAAATCAAGTAATTTAAAACTTTATTTAAAAGCATTTAAATTAAAAGCATTTCCTATCAACCTTACCATTATTTCTACAATAATGGGTTTTATACCTTTTATAATGGACGGTCAAAACCAAGTTTTTTGGTTTGCTTTGGGAGCTGGTACTATTGGTGGGTTGATTTTTTCTTATTTGGGACTTATATTTTATCTACCCCTATTTACTCTAAATAAAGAATAAGCAAATTGAAGCTTATCAAATATCTTGATTCTTAAAACCTTTAATATAATAGAATAGATATTCAATTCGGTTAAAAAGATTCGGCTTCCTTTTGAGTAAATCCAAAATATCATTATAGTTAGATATTCTATTTTGAGCATCCTTGGTCAAGCATCTTACAATTATGTATCTATAAGGTTCCTTAATTTTCATCCATTCTTTAGGAAGAGGTTTGTTTTGTATATTTTCCAATATCTCACTTATTTGATTATCATTTGTTCTTGAACCAAATGGAAGGTCTCCCGTAAATAACTCAAATAATATACAACCAAAACACCAAATATCATATTTTGAGTTCACTTCTCTATTCAGGTATTCTGGAGGAGCATATTCTGGTGTAATATACGAGCCAATCCCTTTGTACTTAACACCATAATCTGCAAGTTTAAATACTATTCTTGTATCACTTTTAAACGCTAAAATATTTGAAGGTTTCAAATCTCCATGAAATAATCCCAAATTTTGAAGATGCTTTAAACCTAAAATTATATCACTAAAAAAAAAGTTGGTTAATTTAAATTTAGAACTAGCTAATGACCTTATATCACCAAATTCAGACCATTCTAAAATATAAGCTTTATAATACTTCTTTTGATAAAGTATAGAATCAAATACCTTAAAACAATTAATAACATTAGTATGCGAAACTTCCACATCGTAATGAGGTATTTTGAAATCATGATTTATGGGAACTAATTTAATAGCATAAACCTCTAAATTTAGTTTACATTTTACCTTTAATAGTTTAGAGGTTTTATCACTGACAATTTTAAGTATTTCATAGTTCTGAATTATATTTTCGAATAATTTCTTTTGCATATTCCAATTTTTCTGGTATGACATCGATATATACCTCTATTTCATTATTTACTATAACAAAAATAAAGGGATGCCTATAGTCCGTGATATTATTACTTAAACTATTGGATATGTCAAATAATATTCGGTCTTGTTGTTCAAATTTTTTGGCACGACCAGCTAGAGTGATATTGCTGTCACCCATCAAAACAACACGAGTGTTAGCCCTCAATGTATTACTATTCAATTCTTCCATAATTGAGTCATAACAGCCTGAACATGCATTTGTTGGCATAAATACAAAAAGACCTTTTTCAATATTTTTTATATTGTGGATATTTTGCATATATTCTAGTATCTCGTGATTCTGGTTTTGTACGCAATTCAAAAAAAGTAAAAAAATAAGTAAAATTATATATAGTTTTTCTCTATTCATTCGTTTCAACTTTTAACAAAGTAAATTTTAATAATTCTTCATCAAATTCAGGATTTTGGGGATTATTATTTGATAACCACAAACCCTCCTTTGTAACGAAATAATCTTTTGGATAAAAGTTAAATGGTTTGAATATAGTTTGGTTGATAATTTTATATTTTTCGTTCAACACTACAACTCCAATCTGGCCATAAATTAATGAATTCTTCATAATATTCTCTTGTTCAGGAGGTATCGAAAAAAAACGATAATAAAGTTTTCGATACTTATCATAGGTTATAAAGAGATAGCGTGGGTTACTTTTAAAATAATAATCTTGTCTTTGTCGTTCTTCACTGCAATTATAAACGTCGAAGGATTCAATTGTTTTAAAATATCTATTAGAATCCATTTGTATCTCAGTAGAAGTATTTGAAGTATAGTCATACTCAATTAAATTGTGTGTAGCAGGATAGGAAAAAATCACCTTGCCCTTATTTTCGTTATAACAAAAAGTAGGGTCTAGCATTTCTGGAACCCAACATTTTTCTTGATAATCTTTTGGAAAATAAATGGGAGCGTCTCGGATTTCTTTTCTGTTTTTGTCATAAATGGCAAAAACACTTTGTTCTAAGAATGAGGATTTACTCCAATCCATTTGTTTCACTTGCGGTATTCCAAATATTGAATCACTAAATTGAATCAACTTTGCATCATTCCTTGGGGAGATTGACGCTGCTGTTCCTCCCAAAATATCAAATTGCAAGTCATATTTTTCAATAACAGAATCATTCTCCATCCTAAACATTTCTTCAAGTCTATTGACAAGAACAAATTCATCTAGAGATTCAGGTAGAAAACCGAAACTCACAAAACTTCTTATCCCGTTTGGACCTTCTTTTTTTAATTTTATCTCTTTAATTAATTGCTTAGTGGCAAGGTTATAGACCTGTATATTTTCATATAAATTGTTTTCTCTAAATAAGTAAGGGGTATCTTGAATATATATTACAGTAGAATACCAACTAAAATAGTCACTATTTGCAAGAGGAAGTTCAAGTTTGGTATTTAAGTCAATAGTGTATGTATCTTCTATGGCTTTCTTTATTGGGCTCTGTTGACAAGAAAAAAATAAAAAAATGAATATAGAAAGGAAAATAGACTTTTTCATATATGTTCTAATAAGAATAGACTACGCTCAAGATTGCGCGTAGCCTATATTAAGGCAGTTAATTACGTAATGAAAAATTAACAATCTTATCCAAATCGTTACCCAATCGGCATAACTACAACTGTATCAAGTTCAATGCAGTTGCCCAGTACATAAGAACAATCAGCCCATTGCTCAGACTCTCTTGGTCTATAAGTTTGAGCTTCAACTTGTTGAGCTGAACTGGTGTTAAAAGATAAACCAGCACCTAATAAAGCTGCTAAACCTAAAATTACTTTTTTCATAGTTATATAATGTTTATGTTATGCAGTTAAAAATAACTTTTTTCTCACAAAAAAAAAATAAATCTTACAGTATGTTAATAAATAAATTCCTATAAGCGTAGTGCTAAAAATTGTTATTTGGCATTTAATCGAAATGAAAAGATGACTTTTCCCATAATATGGTTTCTTGGAATCAATCCAAAATGCCTAGAATCTACTGAATTATGTCTATTGTCACCCAAAAGGAAAAAATAATCATTAATGAAAGTATGTTCTATTTTAATATTATTTTTTTGCTCAAATTTCGTTAATATGTCTCTATAAAAATCTTGTTTATCTTTTGATATAAAAATGGTTGACCCTTCATTAGGAATGATAATCAATCCGTAATTGTCTAGAGTCGATGAATTTTTTAATTTAACACTTGTTCCATCTTTTTTATGAATCAACCTGACTAAAGAATCATTTTTCAATTTAATTATTTCTTCATTTGAATATATTCTTGTCTTTTTGGAGTTGGGTCTATTCTTTTCAAAATATATGTGTGAATATGTGCTTCTTTCTGTAAGAGGGTTGTTATTAACTAGAACTCTTGAGTTTTTTATTTCTAAAGTATCTCCGGGCATACCAATAATTCGTTTCACTAAATTTTTAGAATCATCTAATGATTTGAACACGACTTTATCTTCTCTTGAAAAATCTTTAGTAAAGCTAGAAAATTTATAAAAAGGTCGTGTGTATTCTCTTTTATTTAAATTTGACCAAAACCAATCAATACTGCAATTAGGAATATTACTACCATAGTAAAATTTGTTTACTAAAACATAGTCACCAACTAATAAGGTCTTCTCCATGGATGAGGATGAAACTCGATAAATATCAAAAAAATACATTCTAAATATGGTAATTAGAAACCAAGACATAAAACAGAAATATATGACCCTCATTATTGATAATATGTTTCGGTTAATACCTTTTAAGAGGAAATTACCAAGAGATTTTTTATCCGAGAAATAGACTAGCCCAATCAACACAATTGAAATAGATAAATGACCCGACCATAAAAAAAAAACTACTGGGAATAAATAAAAAAACGCACTCTTTTTTGAAATTATATTTTTTTTCATTGCATATTCAGTATTTTCATTAATCGAAAATAACACAATTGTATATTCAATTTCAAAACGGCTATATATTTAAATAATTTGAAGTGGTATAAATTTTTTATTCTTTTTAATTTTTTTTTCAATAAAGGCGAGTAAGCTACTGGAAAAGTTTAAATAAAAGATGTTAAGAGTCTTTCATTCAAGTTTCAATACCTTTTGGGATAAGTTTTCTAGGGAGTTTGGAACTGATGGAGGAGCTAAAAGCTTATTTCGTTAAGATGGCTTAAAACCAATACAGATAGGGAAACCCTTAGGGAAATTTATCGCTGTAACATTATGTATAAGTGTGATTCTAAATATATCTAGCTGATAGATTTTTATAAAATCATTATTTCACAAAATAAATCTAATCTTCATATCTGCGCATGTATTCTTTAGGCGATATATTGCCTAATGATTTATGCGGATGGTTAAAATTATAGTCCTCCCGCCATTTATCGCTTATCTTTTGAAGTAGATAAATGTGATTGAAATTATATGCATCCAATATATCTTCTCTAAAAAAGCGATTAAATAGTTCTATATATCCGTTTTGCATTGATTTTCCCGGTTGTGTATATTTAATTTCTATAAAGTTCTTTTGCACCTGTTCATAAAATTCTTGGAGGTAAACTCCGGATTAATGAAATGGAACTTTTGGACACACTTAGGTATTTGACATTAGAAACAGAAAAAAACAGCTGATGAAAGAAAAAAGGAAAACTAAAATAATATTGAAACAAATTCAAAAGGCTTTATCATATAGGGAGGACTGTTGAAACCTGCTGGGTATTCGTGCAACCATAAACCTGTGGTGAAAGGAGAATTTCTAATAGGTGACAATGATGAATTTTTATCCAATATATCCTGTTTACTGAAAACATATGTGTTGGCACTTGAGGGAGAATCCACCTTTTCATTATCTACACTTTCCAATGGGGATCCTAAGTCTAATGTTATAGTATCATTGGAATTCATCATTAATCTATTGTCTAGGGAACAAATGGGTGCCTTGGATGAAATCACTAAAATCCTATCGGAAATTAATCATAAAAGAGTTTAAAACTAAAAGTGTATATAAAATAGAATACCCTTTTAAAATTTCAATCACTATGAAAACGAAAAAGAAGAAACTCAAGAAACTATTAAAATCTGCAAGGCATCAATTTGACACATTACAACCTTCAGATATACAAAAGAATCAGTTTAAAGCTACGTATTTGCAGTTTGAAGGCTATCTGGATCTGTTTATTACCATAGAGGCATTAATCAATGTGATTATATTGGCTACTCAGGGTGATTCCTATTCACCGCCCCACATTAAAAACCATGGAAGAGATATTCGGAAAAACTTGGAGCTGGCAAAAACACTTTTACCTTTTGATGAAGGTGAGTTTCTAGATGACCTAAATGCTATATTGAAACAACCAAAATAAAGTCATTATCACGAAATATTGTATTCACTATTTCATAATTATATAAGTAACTAATCCAACAGTAAATACCATACAGACTATAAATAGCACCACCGCCCAAGTAGGATATATCTTGGGATCTTCAATTTTTTTATTAAACCAATTTTCAAAACGCTCCATGCCGTTTACATGGGATGCCATTTGCTGCTTATGTGATTCAATAATGGTTTTATATTCCGCTACATCCATCTTGATTTTTGTCGACTCCAATTGCTTACTGATTTTTTCCAGTCTTTCAACGCTTTTATTAAAATCATTGAGCTCATTGACCAGTAAGGCGGTCATTTCTTCGAGTTTTGTCATGATTGTTGTTTTTGGTTAATATGAAATTCCTTTATCTATGGCCTTTTTGATAATAAACTTTGCAATCTTCAAGGCTAAATTGGGGGTCAAGTCAACAATTTTATCACCTAATTTAATGGTGGCGTTATTGTTCTTTTGAAATTTAGCCCCTTCAATACCCGCCATTTGTTTCCCGATATTGCCAATGGACATATTACGGTGTACCTCACTACCTTTGAGGTTATGACCATCAAACTCAAACCGAAAGCCCTGTAATTTGTTTTGTTTATTTATCGATGGGATGACTTTGACCCCATTGGTCTCCATAAATTTTACATATTCATCAAAGGATTTCGGCTTGAACTGTTTCATGGTCAAGTCATGCCGGCGTTTGACCTCAGTTCGTATTTCCTTTAGATTGAATTCCTTTTCAAATTGGATCTGATTAACGGTGGTCAGTCCCATTTGTTCCGCTGTTTTTTCTGCCGCCTGTTGACTGCGCTTGCCAATAAAACTATCGTTATAGGCGACCCCTTTAAAATCAATACGATTGACATATAAGTGAATGTGTTTATGTTCTTTGTCCTGATGTACAAAGGCTATGGCCTGTCGTTCTCCTAGATTCATTTCATGCATGAAGTGTTTTGTAATAGCTTGTAGCTTACTTTTATCCAATCGCTTACCATCTTCAATCGTTGGACTAATGACAAAGGATAAAGTGTTTTTTGTACAATGGTGATTTTGGTCCTGGAGCATTTTAAACTCTTTGGTGATTTCTGCAGGTGAATCGCCATGTAGAATTTCCTTGAGTACGATCTCCGCATTCTTTTCCTGGTTCCAGCCGTAGGACATGGAAGCCCTGGTATGTGATATGCTTTTTCCTTTTCCTATCATTATTGAAATTTTTTAAGATGGGCTTTGATTTCATTCGCCAGGGCATAAACTTCTTGGGTTAGCTTAGGATTTCGCTTTTTGTACATATTCCCAATGGACTTAAAATTGTTATGGTACTTGATAAGCATTTTATATATCTCAATATGTTCCTCGGAAAAACGTTCCGTAATCTCCTGTTCAAATAAGCTTCTCCGGATATATTCACTCAAACTCAATCCGCTCCGTTTAGCATTGATGTTCAACAGCTTCTTTTCATAAACGGTACATCGAAACTTAACGAGATCACCTTTCCCCTTAAAAACTCCTTTTTTTTCTTTGCGACCTTCGGGAGCAAACGAGAATGTGTCCACAGACACACATCTCGAATTCCTACTCACGATAATTTCGTTTTCCGATCCATTCCCTTCCAAATCTAATTCTATACTATCCGATCGGTTCACTTCTTCGGTAGGAATCTTTACAGATCGTTCCTTATGATTTTTTGGTTTGGAATTAAAATCATCCGCTTTCATGGCACAACATTTCGTTTAAATCATTATGGTTTCTGTAGATATGGCTTTTATTCATGACATGCCTATGGTGCACCATCAGATACTTGGTAGCCTGTCTTCCAGCCTTGTCGTTATCGAGATAAACAAAGGCAGATTTATAGTTTTTTAAATAAGGTTCAATGCCTTTAATAAAGGCTAAAGAGTTCAAAACAATAATGTCAGAAGCCTTTATTAGAGCATCATTTAAAGTGGCCAATGATAACAAATCGAACATCCCTTCCAGAATGATGAGTTGTTTGTGATTGTTTTGGAGATAGATATAGGATTTTGGGCTGCTACTGTTTTTAAAAAATTTGTTCCGCAGTTCCCAACCGCCTAGATGGTTCTTTAGGCCAATTGCAAAAAAAATGTTTTCCTCATACTGGTACCACACCTCTTTACAAAAGGTCTTGGCAGTGTTTAATGAAATACCCCGCGAAACCAGATATTGAACAAGGGCAGGGTGCGTGATGTCAAGAACCTTAACCATGCCAAGTCCTGTGTTTTTATCCCTAAAAGGCTGCTGTGGACTTACTATGTTTTTTGCAATACCATCGCTTAAAAATTCCAGGGCTTCACCTATGGAACATTTTAAAATCAGACATACAAGGTCTATCACGTTGCCGCCAACACCTTCGCCATGGTCGTACCATCGGTTCTTGGTTCTGGAGATTTTAAAAGAGGCTTGGGTTTCTGACCTGAAAGGACTTAGAAACCAAGCTTCTTTTTCCGCTGTCCTTTTGGGAAAGTGCCCTAATTTTTCCAATGCTTTTTCCACTGAAAAATTACGGGCTGTTTCACAATTTATTTTTTCTTTCATAAGCCAATTTATTTTTAGGTCTATTTTTGTTTTTTTGATGATTTCCGCTCTTAGGCATTATAAACATTACGTTTGTTCAGTCATCAAGGTGTCATCATTTCATCATACTCGGTTTTTTATGGTATTATCCTGTCATCATTATATTTTTTGATGACAAAAGGATGATAGAATGATGACAGCTTTAGTCCACCAAATACAGCGGTTTCATCACCCTGTCATCAAATCATCGAAGTTTTGGGTCAAAAATGATTTTTCAACGGTAAAATAGCGACCTTTCGCATCGATTAGGTTGATATCGCCATCCGTCCAAATCACAAATTTTCGGTAACTATTCGAGTTGTCTTTGTTGCTTAATCTCCAATCATTTTTCAGCAGCCTTCGTAGTTGGGTCAAATCCGTTTTTACCCGGGTTCTATTCAGTGCCAACAGTGCATCCATCGGACAGAGATCTACAGCTTCCAAATCAAATTTTTCAATGACCCCCATTAGAACACTGGCCAGTTCTTTTTCTACCCGGTTACGATTGTTTTGGACCAATTTTATTAATGCATTAGTTCTAATTTGGTGCGCAGTAAACCACATACGGGTCAAATGTTTTGAATGTGTTTTTCGATTTGCTAGGTAGTAAAGGAAAGCTGGAATCTCTTCAATCAGTTTCTCTAGGTAGTCTGTTTGTTCCTCTTCCGGTATAGGAACTTTTATCACCCAAAACCGAGTTTCATTGGCATCAATTTTGATAAAGTTATCTTCATTGTTGCTGCAAAGGATAAACTTGCCGAAGAACTCAACTTCACGTTTATCCTTGCCCTTGGCTTCCAATTTATTGATATTGGTGGTACTAAGATATTTGATGCGCTCCGTAAGCTCTTCCTTATTGAACAGGACTTCATCTATGCAGATCAGGAGTTTGTTTGCCCAATCTGCATTGAACTGGCTGCTAAAACTGTCATTGGTCAGGTAGGTCAGGTTGTTCTCAAAGATTTCTTTGAGCCATTTTAAAAAGGTACTCTTTCCGGTAGAACGTTCCTTAGAGACTAAGCAGAGGATGGGGAGTACCTGTATGGGTTTTAGATATAATAATTGGAGGTAGTCCAATCCCAGTTCGTAGTGTTTTCCGAAAATATGCTTGACGAATTTTAGGGACAGTTCTACGTCTCCTTCTTTAGGTATTTTACTTAAAGGGGAATAAATATTGTAAAAACCCAAATATTCCTGTTTAAAATTTTGATGACTTGGAATACATGTAAATCCATCATATTTAGAAATTTTACTTAAATGATCTTTGCCGTGGTCTTGTTTAATGGTCTCCATATTCCAGTGTACCAAGATTTCGTTAAAGTGGCCTGCAATGGTAGGGGCTTTGACATGTTTATAATAGGACGTGCCTACCCTTATATAAGGTATCTGTTTCATAAGGATTGTTTTTATCACCCAAGTTTATTAGGTGGTAATTAGTTTGTAGTAATATGAAAATGTTAGCTATGGCTTTTGTGGCGCATGGTATGTACCAATGGTTTGGTTTTTATATCCTGTTGTGGCTCCCGATTGTTTTGGAGCAACCACTCCACAAGCTTCTTTTTTTCAAAAAAGAGCATCTTGCCATTGGGTTTTGAATGTGGAATCTTTCCTGAAGCTGTTAGTTTATAAAGGTAGCTTCTAGAAATTCCGGTATAGTCACAGGTTTCATCAAAGGTCAAAACCTCTTTGTTCCCTATCAGAAGTTGTTCTAAACGATCCAATCGTTCCAGTAATAAAATAGTGTCCATTTTTATGATTTTAATGTTTATAAAATGAACAAAAGCGCTTTTGCTTTCCCTTATGGGAGTGTGGTAATAAAAGTATAAAATGAGACTGTTCGAAGAGGGGATAAGTTTTATAAGTTGTTCACAAATATTTGATAAACAGCTTATTAGATCAATTGGAATTAAATTTTATGAACAAAGTAAACCTATAATTTTCTTTGGTTTATTTTGATAACAAATGACATTATTTATAATTGAGGTTATTGTTGATATTTTGCTGAATTTCAGAGTTATTAACAATGAAAAAGAAGATGCTAAAGAAAAAATAGAATGTAAAACGCTGATTTAGAAAATTGCTTTTGGTTTAATTATGGAGATATAAGCCAAAAAAAATCATAGTCCCTAAAATTTTAGTATTCAAATTTCTACGCTTAGAATATCAAATACAATCAATGGATATCATTTCGTATGAACTTTTTCTAAAATCAATATGTTGTACCTATGTTGTACCCAGTCTATTTTTTAGGAATAAAAAAAGGGCTTCAATCTATTGAAACCCTTGTATTTACTGGTAGCGAGAGGGGGGCACGATCCCCCGACCTCCGGGTTATGAATCCGACGCTCTAACCAACTGAGCTACCTCGCCATATTATTTTTAAACGGCTGCAAATATAGTGGTAATTTATTTGTTCTTCAACAAAACTTGCTTAAAAAAATAATACTGATCATTTATTTTTTTATCATTTAGAAATATATATATTGCCCGTAATTAAGTAGCATGCACATGAGCGATAAAATAAAATTTGAAATAGAGTTTGTAATTCAGTCTTCACCACAAATGTTATATCAATATTTGGCAACCCCATCTGGACTGTCAGAATGGTTTGCAGATAACGTTAATTCTAGAGGTGAAATGTTTACATTCATTTGGGACGGAGCTGAAGAAGAAGCTAAATTATTAAAAAGGAAAACGGACGAATTCGTTCGTTTTGCTTGGGAAGAAGCTGACGATGATAGCTTTTTCGAGATGAAGATAATTGTTGATGAAATAACTAAAGATGTTTCATTATTTATAACTGACTTTGCCGAAGACGACGAAGTAGATGAGTCTAAAATGCTTTGGACCAACCAAGTGTCAGATTTAAAACAGGTTTTGGGTTCGTCCTAGAAATATCCTTATTTACAGTATCTTTGAGCCTTAATTTTTTAAGGCTTTTTTTATGTTCAATTTTAATGGTGAACTTCTTGATAAGAATACTGATTTTTTAAACGAAAATAATAGGGGAGTACAGTTAGGGGATGCCGTTTTTGAAGAATTACGTGTTATAAATGGCGATGTTATATTTTTAGAAGATCACTATCTACGGTTAATGTCCTCTATGAGAATTCTAAGAATGGAGATTCCTATGAATTTCACGATGGAATTTATGGAAGAGGAAATTTTGAAATTAATTTCTGAAGACGGATTAAGAGAAACCAAAAAAATAAAATTTACAATTTATAGAAATACCAGCATTAATGATTTTTCGAAATCTGATAATAGTATTTCCTATTTCATTACTAGTACTAAGTTAACTAATCCGTTTTTTGTGTTAGAAGAGAGCGCATACGAGGTAGAATTATTTAAAGATTTCTATAAAAACTCTAGTATGCTTTCTAATCTAGATACAAACAATAAAATCTTAAACGTTGTAGGGGCTATTTACGCCCAAGAAAATGATTACCAAGACTGTTTGTTGCTAAATGAAAGAAAACAGGTTATAGAGGCTCTAAATGGCAATATTTTTATTGTAAAAGGGAATCAAGTAAAAACTCCGCCATTAGCTGATGGTTGTGTAAATAGTGTTATCAGAAAAAAAATAACAGATATTGTTTCAAATTTAAAAGAGGTTGAATTTCTTGAAGAAAGTATATCTCCATTTGAACTTCAAAAAGCAGATGAATTATTCATAGCCAATAACGTTAATGGCTTGATTTCTATTACAAAGTATAGAAAAAAGGAGTTTGTAAGTACAACTGCAAAAAATTTAATAGGTAAGTTGAATGCAGCTGCTAGAATGTCTATAAGTAAAAGCGTTTAGTTTAGACTAGGGTTTTCAGGTGCGTTAGACCATAATAAATAGTTTCCGCCTAATTGAATCATATTCTCTTTCCAAATAGCTTGTGCCGCTTTTTGAATGATTCTACTTTCGTGTTCGTTTTCTACAACAATCCATGATTTTGATGTAAGTTCTTCATCTAATTGAAATGATGACCAGCCAGAATAACCTAAGAAAAAACGGATGTCATCTTCAGAAATTATTTCTTTATTAATAAGTTCTACAGTAGTTTCAAAATTACCACCCCAATAAATTCCATCAGAAATCTCAACACTATTATCAATTAAGTGTGGTACTTTATGTATAAAGTATAAGTTGTCTTGTTCAACAGGACCGCCGTTATAAACTTGAAAAGGAATTTCTATTTCAGTTACTAACTCGTTTATTTGATATTCTAAAGGCTTGTTTAAAATAAAACCAACAGAGCCTTCATTGCTATGTTCCGCCAACAATACAACAGATCTATTGAAAGAAACATCTCCTGTTAACGAAGGTTCGGCAATGAGTAATTTTCCTTTGGTTGGCTTTAAAGCAATCATATATAGTATAAGAATATATACCTAATGTAAGACAAATCCTCTTAAACGCAAAAACATGGAAATAAAAAAAGCGCCAATAAAGGCGCTTTTAATAAATTTATCAGTGTAAAATTAGTTTACAGCTTTGCCTAAATCAGCACCTGCTTTAAACTTTACTACATTTTTAGCAGCGATTTGGATAGTCTTTCCAGTTGATGGATTTCTACCTTCTCTTGCATTTCTTTTAGATACGGACCAAGAACCGAAACCTACTAAAGAAATTCTATCTCCTTTTTTAAGAGAATTTTCAACATTTCCCAAGAAAGATTCCAATGACTTTTTAGCCGCAGCTTTTGTGATGCCAGCGTCTGCTGCCATTGCATCGATCAATTCTGTTTTGTTCATAATGTGATAATTAATTGTGATTAAATAATTTATACCTACTAACAAATTTATATGGATTTCTGAGCAACACAAGTAAAACGGGGGGAAATCCCTTATTTTGTTGATAACTCAGCGTGTTTGTTGATAAAGTAGGTTTTTTTTTACGTTTCTCGCAGCCCAATAACCACGGGGTCTCAACCCATTTTAGCATTTTTTTCCAAATTTAGACCATTGAGAACGTCTCTAACCTGCATCCTTTTCTTTCCTTGAAGTTGTATTTCCTCTAGGTTTATATAGCCTCCAGACACTGCAACTTTCATTTCTTTTTTATTGAAAACAAGTTCTCCTGTAGGTAAATTATGTTCTTCTTCTTGTGTACTCGCTTTGTAGATTTTTGTGATAATACTTTGGTCTGAATTGGTCAATGTTGTCCAAGCAGCTGGGTAGGGACTTAAACCTCTAATGAAATTATAAATTTTATCTAATGACATACTCCAGTCTATTTCACATGTTTCTTTAAATAGTTTGTGGGCATCCTTTAAATTACCAGATTCTGGTTGTTTTGTAGTTTCAAAATTACCTTCTTTAATACGTTCCACAGTTTTAACTACCGTTTCCGCGCCTAAATGCATTAGCCTATCATGTAAATCTTCTACATTATCTCTACTATTAATAAGTGCTTCATCCTGCATTATTATAGCACCTGTATCTATTTTTTCGTCAATAAAGAATGTGGTAACTCCTGTTTTTGACTCACCATTAATTATTGCCCAATTAATAGGAGCTGCACCGCGATATTGCGGTAGTAATGAGGCATGTAAATTAAAGGTTCCGTATGTTGGCATGTTCCAAACTTCTTTTGGTAACATTCTAAATGCTACCACTATCTGTAAATTGGCATTTAAAGATTTTAAGGTCTCTATAAAATCCTCGTTTTTTAGGTTGGTAGGCTGTAAAATAATAAGGTCATTTTCTACAGCATACTTTTTAACCGCAGATTCGTTAAGTTTTCTACCTCTACCTGAAGGTCTATCTGGTGCGGTAATTACACCAACTACATTATATTCCTTTTTTACAAGCATATCTAAAATGCCTACTGCAAAATCTGGGGTGCCCATAAATACAATTCTCAATGCTTCCATATTATAATAGTTGGTATTCGTTTATAGCGTTTAATGTTATATAATTTTCTTCTAAAAGCTCTTGCAGCGCAGTAATTACTATTTCTTGACTGGTGTTTAGGTGAGCTTGAAGTTCTCTAGAACTTACTTTTTTTCCTTTTAAAATTTGAAGAATCTTTATTTTGGTATGAACGATATCGGTATTACCAAGTTTTTGGTTAACGCATTCATCGCAAATACCACATTCTTTTTCTTGGATCTCTCCAAAGTAATGTAATAATTGAATACTTCTACATGTAGTATTGTTTTCTATGTAACTCAGCATTTTGGTGACTTTCTCGACTTTAAGTTGATTTTGTTCGTCAATACTTTTTGCGAACATATTGATTGTTCTATCGTCATCTCTTGGTACTAAAAATAAAAGTTCTAAATCACTTGACACACTAGTGTATTCTATAATTTCGTCTTTGGCTAGTTGTTCGAAATTATGATGAATTAACGATTCTGGTAGTAAAGTTTTTTTTGACAACATATAGGTGTTTATTTGAGTATCAAACTCAAAAAGACCTCCATAAGTGCGCAATACTACCTTTATAAAATCGGCTAATTTAGAATTTTGATCTATATATCGATAGAGAGAATCTTTATCGGAAATAAATTTAATAGTGATTTTTTTGGAAAAATTTTCTGAAAGAGATATGACCGAGTTTCTATCTAGTAATTGCAATGCATTATAGGTCAAAAATGTATTTAACTTGTAAATACTACAAAATTCATTGAAGTTAAGATGAAATTTTTCTTCTGTAAATTCTCCATACCCAATTTGAAAAAATGTATTTAGCTTTCTGTAAATCAATTTTACATAGGCAACATCCGGTAATATTTCTATAAATTGTTTTTTAACCAAAACCTTGTCCGTGGTGTTGGTTAGAAGTATGGCTTTTGCTAATGCACCGTTTCTGCCAGCTCTGCCAGCCTCTTGAAAATAATTTTCCAAACTATCTGGAATTTGATAATGAACTACCAATTCAACATCTGGTTTGTCTATACCCATGCCAAAAGCATTGGTGGCTACCATTACTTTTACTTTATCTTCTAGCCATAGATTTAGACGTTCCGTTTTCATTTTTTGATCAACGCCACCATGGTAGAAGGTTGCCTTCACATTATTCTTAACTAGAAATCTCGATAATTCTTCAGCCTTTCTTCTACTTCTAACATAGACAATGGCGCTATGTTTTAGTTGTTGACAATACTTTTTTAAATGTCCATTTTTATCCTCGGTCAGCAATACTGCAAAACCAATATTTTTTCTAAAAAAAGAATCCTTAACTATTAAAGGGTAATTAAGATCTAATGAAGTAATAATATCGTCACTAACTCTTTTGGTTGCTGTTGCGGTCAATGCAACCACTGGTGGAGTGGGGTGTAGTTCTCTTAATATGGCGCAACTTAAGTAGGCAGGTCTAAAATCGTGACCCCATTGAGAAATACAATGCGCTTCATCTATAACTAACATAGAAACGTTCATAGCCTTTATGCGCTCTTGAACTAATTCTTGTTGCAAACGTTCTGGAGATAAATAGAGAAATTTATAATTGCCATAAATACAGTTGTCCAGTAATTTGTCTACCTCGTTAAACTTAAGCCCACCTTTTAGTCCTATGGCTTTAATACCAAGTTTTTGAAGGTTGTCTACCTGGTTTTCAATTAGCGCTACTAGAGGGGATATTACAATACAAATACCATCTTTAATTAAAGCGGGTACTTGAAAACATATAGATTTGCCACCGCCTGTGGGTAGTAAACCTAGCACATCTTGACCATTAGAAATGGCATTGATGATTTCTTCTTGAGAGCCTCTAAAACTGTCAAACCCCCAATATTTTGATAAAATTTCTTTTGGTGTATTATTCACCCGTTTTGTTTATAAAATCTACTACAAATTGCATACGATTTTTTATAGTATCAAATGGCACCTCTATTGGTGAATACCCAAGATTAATGTACGCTTTTTCAAGCGCTTCGTGAATTCCACATGCTTGTTCAAAATTTTCCATTCGTTCATTATCCTGAACATAAATTTCTTTCCAAGGTGGTAAAATTAATACCTCGTCATATCTGTATTCCGCACATAAATCACCATAACGCTGCTCCGAAGGTTGACCAAAATAATCCATATAGGCTATTACATCTGGTAACCCACGATCATAAAATAAATGATCTTTATCTATGTTTTGACCATTAATGAAATGTTGCAAACGGGCATTGATAAGTTCATCATTAAAACTTTTTGCATCCTTAACAAAATCAATAGGGTTGACTAACTGATCATCTAATGATACATCGCCTAGTGCATCTAGTGTCATTGTTCTTATCACTTCGTGAAAACAATGGTATCCATTTTCTTCAAGCGATGATATTAATACCGTTTTACCGGTTCCTGGACCTCCTGTGACAACAACTCTTTTGCTCTTCAAACTCAAAATTTATGAATACAAAAGTACATAAACCAAGAGTATTAAAAAACTGGTACATTACACTTATCTTTGCATAAAACACTAGTTATGGACGAAAATAACCCAGTTGAATTTTATAAAAAGTTAAAGGAGCAATTAACTGAAACATCAAAATGGCCCTCTAACTACCTATATAAGTTTATTGTAGAGACAGAAACAGATAAAATTGACCGAATAAACACCATCTTTGATAATATGGGAGCGGTTATTAATCTAAAGAAATCTAAGAACGGTAAATATACCAGCGTTTCTATAACAGTAGATTTAGATAGTCCAGACGAGGTAATTGCAAAATATAAAGAAGTAGGAGCTATTGAGGGCGTTATCTCCTTGTAAAATAGCTTTTCATCTATAATTTTATTAATTTGGCATCGTTATAAGAATACTTCTCAAACACATTAAGCTAAAATTTTCAATTTGCAATTAGTAGAAAACCTAGAATATAATACGGAGCGTGAGCATTTGATTATTCCTGAATATGGTCGTCATTTTCAAAAAATGGTAAACCATGCAGTATCAATTGAAGACCGTGAAGAAAGAAATAAAGTAGCACAATCCATTATTAGTGTAATGGGGAACTTACAACCTCATTTACGTGATGTGCCAGATTTTCAACATAAACTTTGGGATCAGTTGTTTATTATGTCCGATTTTAAATTGGATGTAGATTCTCCTTTTCCAATTACGTCAAAAGAGATATTAAGACAAAGACCAGAAGCTTTAGAATATCCACAGAATTTTCCAAAATACAGATTTTATGGTAATAACATAAAACGTATGGTTGATGTAGCTGTAGAGTGGGAGAAAGGTGATAAACGTTCTGGATTGGAGTATGCTATTGCAAACCACATGAAAAAATGCTATTTAAACTGGAATAAAGATGTTGTAGATGATTCAGCAATATTCAAGCATTTGTTTGAATTGAGTGATGGTCGTATAGATTTAGCTGCAGAAGGAGAAAGTTTGACAGATAGTGGTCAATTTCTTAAGAATAGAGTAGCTAAAACTCCGAGGTCAGCCTCAAATTCGAATAAGAAAAATCAAAGAAATAATAATAATAACCGCGGTAAAAAACGCTATTAAATTTCCACTTCACTAGATGGGGACATTCAAAATTGAAGGAGGGCATCAGTTATCTGGTGAAATAACCCCTCAAGGAGCAAAGAACGAAGCACTTCAAATACTTTGCGCAGTACTACTTACAGATGAAAAGGTAACCATTAATAATATTCCTGATATTGTTGATGTAAATAAACTTATAGCTCTTTTAGAGGATTTAGGTGTAAAAATACAGAAGAAAGGTAAGGGGTCATATACATTTAAAGCAGACGATATTAATTTAGATTATTTACAGTCTGATCAATTTAAACAAGATGGTAGAGGTCTACGGGGCTCAATTATGCTTGTAGGGCCTTTACTGGCACGTTTTGGTAAGGGATATATACCTAAACCAGGAGGAGATAAAATTGGTCGTAGACGTTTAGATACTCATTTCGAAGGTTTTATAAAACTTGGTGCTAAATTTCGTTACAACAGAGAAGAGTACTTCTATGGTGTAGAAGCAGATAAGTTAAAAGGTACCTATATGTTGTTGGATGAAGCTTCTGTAACAGGAACAGCCAACATAGTTATGGCTGCTGTTTTAGCAGAAGGCCAAACAACGATATACAACGCTGCATGCGAGCCTTATTTACAACAGTTATGTAAAATGTTGAATAGAATGGGCGCCAAAATTTCTGGTGTTGGTTCTAATCTTTTAGTTATTGATGGTGTAGATAAATTAGGTGGTACAGATCACCGTATGTTACCTGATATGATTGAAATTGGTAGCTGGATAGGTTTAGCAGCAATGACCAAAAGTGAGTTGACTATTAAAGATGTTAGCTGGGATGACTTGGGTCAAATACCAACAGTGTTCGGCAAGTTAGGTATCACATTAGAAAGAAAAGGTGATGATATTTATATTCCTGCTCATAAAGATGGATACGAAATACAAAATTATATAGATGGTTCTATTTTGACCATTGCCGATGCTCCATGGCCAGGATTAACTCCTGATTTATTGAGTATTATTTTAGTAGTGGCAACACAATCTAGGGGAGAGGTTCTTATTCATCAAAAAATGTTTGAAAGCCGCTTGTTTTTTGTAGATAAGTTGTTAGATATGGGAGCAAAAGTTATTTTATGCGATCCGCACAGAGCTACGGTAATTGGGCATGATTTTAAGTCAACGCTTAAGGCTACAACAATGACATCGCCAGATATTAGAGCTGGGGTTTCATTGTTAATTGCAGCATTGTCAGCGAAAGGAACTTCTACAATTCATAACATAGAACAAATTGATAGAGGTTATGAAAATATAGATGAGAGATTACGTGCAATAGGAGCTAAAATTGTAAGGCTTTAAGTATTTGTTCATATGACATAAAAAACTCCTTAATTAGATATCGCATCTAATTAAGGAGTTTTTATTTAAGTGCTATTTAAAAATTATTTTTCAACTATTGTTCCATCGGGATATTTAGCAAATCTACCTCTTTCAGTATCATGAGTTTGGTCAGGGTGTCTCCATGGCCATCCACCAAATTGTGTTAATCTAAATTCTTCCATTGCTTTTTGTAACTCCTCATCCGTATTCATAACGAAAGGACCATATTTAGCGACAGGTTCTTTAATTGGTTTGCCTTGTAGTATTAAAAGATGGGCGTTAGAGCCAATAGCTCTCAAGGTTATCTCATTTGTAGAATCAACTTCAATACCATGATTTGGTTGTATTAATTCACCATCAATCTCAATAGTATCTCCCTCGTAAAAGTAAATTGTTCTTATAGTATTCTCTTGAGCCTTTGGTAGGTTAATAGTGCCGTTGGCGTTAATTTTTATGTTCCAGATGGCAACATCATTATCATCATCGCTAGCCCATGAATTTGGCGCTGGACTAGGAGCCTGTATTGTGTTGAAAGTACCTGCAATAATTTTAATAGTACCATTTTCATACTTAACTAAGGGAATATCCTCATGCCATAACATTTTAAAATGTGGATCAACGAGTTTGCTTTTCTTAGGTAGATTAAGCCATATTTGAAAAAGCTCTAACGTATTTTCTTTATCGGTATGTATTAGTGGAAACATTTCGGAATGTTGTACACCGCTACCAGCAGTCATCCATTGTACATCTCCTTCGCCAAAACGACCAGCTGCACCCAATGAATCTGAATGGTCACAGAATCCTTTATTCACTACAGTAATAGTTTCAAATCCGCGATGCGGATGTGCAGGAAAACCTGGTATGGTTGTACCGTGGTACATTCTATAACCATCTTTAATAGTAAAATCATTTCCTAAATTTCTTCCTTCCAAAGAATCATCAGGACCTAGTTCTCCATTCCCTTTAGGGTATTGATCTAAATGATATACACAGAATAAAAATGGATCTTGTGTCTGCCAAGGGAAACCCAATTGAAAAACATTTTTAATGATACTTTTCATATGAATTGTGATTTAGGTGATGGTTTAATGGACAGCATTGTTGATTTCAACCCAATTGTTTTCTGGATCTTTTAAATATATCTGACGTACTCCGTCAGCCCTTAGAGTCACTGTATTCTCTTTGCCTGGCCAGTCCCAATATGTTATCTTTTTTTCTTCTAACGAAGCAATTAGTTCATCTAATTTTTGAGTAGCTAAGCATAGGTGAACACTTTTACTGTGTTCCATGGCTACACTATCTTTTCCTATTAAATGCAATTGCGAATTTCCTTGAATAGCGAACCACTTAAAACCTGAAGGTGCAGAAGGATGCGGAATTTCTCTTAAATTTAAAACGTCTTTGTAAAAAGCTCCAACTTTGTCCAAGTCTTTAACGATGACCGAATAATGGTCGTATTGAAAATCGAAAGATTGCGCAGACAAAAACGGACCTGAAATAAAAAGGATTAAAACGATAATTTTTTTCATTGAAACGGTATAAGTTTGAGCGTTCAAGTTACTTAAAAATGAAAGAAGCTATCTGTTAAGATAGCTTCTTTTTAATTGTATTCTATTTACCATCTAATGGTGGTGGACCATCAATCATTGGCTCATAGACTTCATCACCTTTACGTGTTTTAAACTCTTCTTTAACTTTAGTTATCAATTTTGGATTTTTAAACAAATCTAACATTGTCATACCCATTGCTTTTGATGCGTGAATCATACCTTTATGACCAATAGACATACCGCCGCAGGCAACAACTGCCCAAGAATGCCATGGTGTACCAGTCGGTGCAACTGAAACGCCTAAGTTAATGTTTGGCACATTCCAACTAACATCTCCTACATCGGTAGAACCACCACCTGGGTTTTCTTCCGTTTCCTTTAAAGGATGAACAGTTCCATCTAAACCAACTTCAGGTTTACCTGTAGCTTTTTGAATTGCTTTACCAAAAACTGTTTCCTCTTCAGTATAGGTGATTGGTCCTAATAACTCAAGATTATTCTGCATAATTTCTCCACCAGAACGGTTTACCAAGGTTTCATATATACCTGAAACTAAAGATATTTTATAATCAACGTTTGCCATAATAGCAGCACCTTCTGCCATTGCTTTTACGCGCTCATATGTAGGTAACATTTTTGATCTTTTAGGGTCTCTAACACGAACCCAAAGTTTTGCATAATCAGGTACAACATTTACAACTTGCCCACCATCTTGTATATGATAGTGAATTCTAGAAGTTGGTAATATATGCTCTCTATAGTAGTTAATACCTGTAGTATATAATTCTAAAGCATCAGATGCACTACGACCATTCCATGGATCCATAGAGGCATGTGCCGCTTGACCATAAAATTCTACAACAAAATCAATTAATGATAATCCGCTTTGAACATCTGCTTCTATACCTGCAGACGGGTGCCAGCTTACATTTACATCAACATCAGCCCAAAGTCCGGCTTTTACCATCCATACTTTAGCAAAGTATTTTTCTTCAGCAGGAGTACCTAAGAATTTTACGGTTCCTTTAATTTTACCGGCATCCATTAATTCTTTTATGGCAATTGCAGAGCCAAGACTTGCTGTACCAAACATGTTATGTCCACAACCATGACCTGCAGCACCTTCTTTGAAAGGTTCTTTTACAGGAGATGTTTTTTGTGATATACCCGGTAGTGCATCAAATTCACCTAGAATACTAATAACAGGGCTTCCAGAACCATAGGTAGCAGTAAATGCAGTTGGTATATCTGCAACGCCTCTAGTAACGGTTAAACCGTTCTTTTCGGCATAATCAGCTAAAATTCTAGAAGATTCGGTTTCATCAAAGGCTGTTTCGGCAAGAGCCCAAATAGAATCACTTATTTTAATAAGTTCTTCTTTATGTTTTTCTATAGAAGAAATGAGTTGGTTTTTGTCTTTGCTCATTTTCTGAGAAAAAACAGATGCGCTCATGCAAAGGCAAAGCGCCATTAAAAACGTTTTTTTCATTTTAGTTTGGTATTGGTTATTAAAGTTCTAAGTAAATATACCAATTTAAATTCATGGTTTTCACTTGCTTATTGGTTGCGGTATTTGATGATATAGAAGTTGATAAAATTATGCAGCTATATTTTAGATATGCTTATTTAGGCAGCAATCGCATACTAATTATATAATTTAATGACTCATTTTTCGTTAATAATCAAATCACCACGTTTTAAAAATTTAGAATTATGAAAAATCTAGTGTTTAAATTATCTGTGACAGCTATATTTTTTTCAATTGTAGCCTGTAGTTCAACCAATAGAATGACAATGGGTATTACACAGCCGGCTCAAGTATCTATTCCAAATGATGTTGTAAATGTTGGTATTGTTAACCGAAGTAGTGCTTCAGAAAAGAATAAAGTCTTAGATGATATTGATAAGATTTTATCCTTAGAAGGACTTAATTTAGACAAAGAAGGAGCACAGAATGCTGTTTCTGGTCTTAAGTATGAACTTGAACGTGGAAACCAATTTGAAACGGTAAAAATTATTGACAACCAAAAGGATATTGTTAAAGGACTAAGTGTTTTTCCATCAGAACTTTCCTGGGAAATTGTTGATCGTTTATGTAAGGAAAATGGTGTTGATGTTATTTTTTCACTTGAATTTTATGACACAGATACTGCTGCTGATTATGAAATGACAATGGTTAATATTCCTAATAATTTAGGTATTAAAGCTAACGTGCCAGGGCATAGAATTAAATTAAATACAGCAATTAAAAACGGATGGAGAATATATGATCCTTTAAATAGAACGATTGTTGATGAGTATGTTTCTAACGATAGATTATATTCTATGGGTGAGGGTATAAATCCAGTCAAAGCATTAGAAGCGGTTGTTGGTAGAAAAGAAGCTGTTTTAAGTACTAGCTCTAAATTGGGTGCTAATTATGCGCTTTTTACTAGACCAGAGAAAATACGTATTGCTAGAGACTATTTTGTTAAGGGTAGTGATAATTTTGAAATCGCAAAAAGAAGAGCGCAAGCAGGTGACTGGGATGGCGCAGCAGATTTATGGAATTCAGAATTAAATAATAGTAAAGGTAAAATAGCTGGTAGGGCATATTATAACATGGCTATTAGTAATGAAATTAACGGAAATCTTATTAAGGCTATAGAATTTGCATCAAGAGCATATACAGATTACGAAACAAAAGAAGCTTTGCAATATGTAAATATGCTTAAAAGAAGAGTGGTGAACCAAAAAGAATTAGAGCGTCAATTATCTAAATAGATTTAGCTTATCGCTTCCTTATAGGTTTCTAAACATCGCTCTCTAGCCATTTTATGGTCTACCATTTTTTCTGGGTAGTTATCAGTGCCGTATTCTGAAATCCAAGTTTTAATATACTTTTTGTCTTTATCAAATTTTTCGACTTGAGTCATTGGATTGAATATTCTAAAATATGGAGCTGCATCAACACCGCTGCCAGCTGCCCATTGCCAATTACCAACATTAGAGCTCATTTCATAATCCAATAATTTTTCGGCAAAGTAAGTTTCTCCCCATCGCCAATCTATCAAAAGGTGTTTGCATAGAAAGCTGGCAACTAACATGCGTACACGATTATGCATGTAACCCGTCGCATTTAATTGTCGCATACCGGCATCTACTAAAAGGTAACCTGTTTCACCTTTCTTCCATTTTTCAAATTCAGCCTCGTTATTTCGCCAGTCAATACGGTCATATTTAGCTCTAAAAGCATTGTTTACTGTATGAGGAAAATGATATAAAATGGTCATAAAAAATTCACGCCATATTAATTCGCTCCAAAAAACCTTATTATTCTCTGCTATTGCTTTCTTCATCATTTTACGTACAGATACGGTTCCAAAACGTAAATGTGGACCCAGCAAAGAAGTACCGTTTTCCTTCGCTGGAAAATTGCGGGTATCCTCATAATTGTCAATTAACGTGGGGGTAACATCATAGTCGGGTACTGCAATAGACGATTTCTCAAAACCAATATCACTGAGCGATAAATTTGGTAGACGAGAATTGGGTATTAGATTTGATAAAAACTGGCTTGTGTAATAAATTTTTAAATCTTGGTCAGCATTGAAATGCTCTTGCCATTTATTTTTATAGGGAGTATACACAACATAAGGATCACCATCACCTTTAACTATTTCAGATCTTTCAAAAATTACTTGATCTTTAAATGTTTTAAATTCTATATCCTTCTCTTCTAGAAATTCTGATACTTTATCATCTCTCTCTTTTGCATATGGCTCATAGTCCCTGTTAGTATACAATGACATGACCTCATATTCTTCAGTCAATTTTTCAAGAATATCCATTGGTTTACCATAGTACATTGCTAATGAGCTGTTATGTTCTTCTTGCAATTCATTTCGCATTGTCTGCAAAGCTTCATGAATAAAAGTTACCCTAGCATCATCTTCTGGTAGTTTTGTAAGAATTTCTTTGTCGAAAATAAAAACTGGAAGCACAGGATAATCTCCTTTTAATGCTTCTAAAAAACCAACATTATCATCGAGCCTTAAATCTCTTCTAAACCAAAATATGGATATTTTTTTTGACATTTAGTTTACGTTTAAAGTTGAAAGTCCGCCATCTACTCCAATTATTTGCCCAGTTATCCAAGTACTCTTGTCACTTAATAGAAAAACTGCTGTGTTGGCAATATCCTCGGCGTTACCAACTCTTTTAAGTGGATGGCGTTCACTCATTAACTCTCTCTTCTTATCATTATTTAAGAGTCTTTTTGCTAAAGGTGTATCCACTAATGAAGGGGCTACAACATTTACTCGAATTCTCGGGGCATATTCTGCAGCCATTGATTTTGCAAAACCTTCAATTGCACCTTTTGCAGCAGCTACACTAGTATGAAAAGGCATACCGGTACCAACAGCCACTGTGCTAAAAAAGACCATGCTAGAACCTTCGTTCATTCTAGATATTATTTCTTTAACGACGTTAACCATTGCAAAGAAGTTAAGTTGCATATCTTCTTTTATAGTATCTAAAGACATCATTTTAAAGGGCTTTAAATTAATACTACCTGGGCAGTACACAAAACCGTCTAAAGTTTCAGGTAATTTAGAAATATCTAAAGTATCGGTAGTTGCATCAAAATTAATATGTGTTACATTTTCGTGATCTAATGATTCGAATGTTCGTGATGCTACAAAGAGATGATGTGTTTCTTGTAATTCTTTAACAATAGAAAGGCCGATACCATGAGAGCCGCCAATAAGAAGTATATTTTTCATTTAAAATGATTTTAGTTGAAGTTGATTTGGAATATTGTTTACAGTCCCGAATAATTCTTTCAGCTTTTGCTCCCTAAACTTAAATATTTCCATCAATTGTTTTTTTACGATAATGGGGTGGGCTAGTTGACCTAGTAGACCAAAAGGAATTTTATAATCAATTATATCTTCCATTATAACGCCCTCGTCTATTTCATTAATAAAATGCTTGTGATGCCAAAGTGCGTAAGGACCAAAACGCTGTTCGTCAACAAAGTAACTACCCTGTTCAACGTGGGTTATTTCAGTAACCCATTTTGTGGTATATCCAGGAAATGGAGATACTTTGTATTGTATAATTTGCCCAGGAAACATTTCTCTATCCGCACCAGAAAGAATATTGAAACCCATACGTTCTGGAGTAATAACTTTTAAATTAGTAGGATCCGATAAAAAACTCCAAGCTTCGTTCTTGGATATTGGCAAAGCTTGCTTTGAATGCAGTTGATATAATTTCATATGTTTTATTTCGACAACGAAAAATACTCATATTGTTTAATATTATGTAAAAATAGTTAAACAATATTAAAAACGTATTTTTAATGGGTTAAAAATTAACTTTATCGATTAAATTGAATTTAGGTCTCTTAAATACAAGGGATTAACTTTATTCTAGTTTATTTTGCAACAATGAAAATTTTCTTTCAATACTTAACTACTATTTTACTCTTCGCATGCTCGGCGTATTCCACCGCTCAAGAGAATGTGCAGACTGTTGGTAATTTACCGGATGAAATATTTGAAACATCTGGCTTGATCTATTTTAATGGAAATCTAATAACACATAATGATTCTGGTAATGAGGCTGTGTTGTATGAGTTAGATACAGTATCACTTTCTATTCAAAGAAGGGTAACAATTTCTAATATTACCAATATTGATTGGGAAGCCATTTCTCAAGATGAGGATTACATTTATATTGGTGATTTTGGTAACAATGTTGGTACTAGAACTGATTTAGCTGTTCATAGAATTTTGAAAGACGATTATTTGAATTCAGATACAGTAACTGCCACGACTATTAATTTTTCATACGAAGACCAAAATGATTTCAGTAACAATGGCAACAGCGATTGGGATGCAGAGGCATTTTTTGTTATTGATGATACTGTAATAATTCTAACAAAGCAATGGAAAAGCTTAGGTTCTGTAGCCTATGAGTTTCCTAAATTACCAGGAACATATGTAGCTAGTAGAGTAGGAGCCGTAGAAAATGTAGGCTTAATAACCGATGCATCTTATGACCTAGAAACTAATAGGCTAGTTGTTATTGGTTATTCTTCTATCTTAAGTCCGTTTGTTGGTATTATTGAAAGTTTAAATTTAAATTCAGTTTTTGATGGATTTATACAGCAATCACTTGGTCTTAATTTTATACAGGCAGAAGGTTTAACACAAACGAGTTCTTCTTCATATTTTTTTTCTTCGGAATATTATTCTAGACAAACCCCTACAATTGAATCGCCTTCAAGATTATTTTCATTTCAAATCCCAGATGTTGTTACAGAAGAACCGGAAATTCCTGAAGAACCTGAGAATCCGGAGGAACCTGAAACTCCAGAAGAACCTGAAAATGAGGAAAATCCTTCTGAACCAGAACTGCCGGAAAATGATGATGTAGAAGATAAAGTTATAATTTATAGAGATACCTCTTCCAATCAATATTATTATTCTATATCGACAGATAAAGCTGTATTCGGTCAAATAATATATGATTTATCGGGTAGACAGATTTGGGAAAATTCTGGTGAAATAGAAAAGAAAGGTATTATCTCTCATCATCTAGAATCTTCTATTTATTATTTAGCATTATATCTTGAAGATGGCGTTATAGCAACCTCTTTTGCTGTTTATTAATGTAGGTTTCAAGTATTTAAGGTTTTGTTAACATATCTAGCCCTTCTTTATAAGTAGTTTTGCGATTATAAACTAATCAGCAAAATAATTATGAACAAAGTAGTATTCTTTTTATTGGCAATTGTAGCTTCATTAACTGTTGAAGCTCAAATAAATACACCTGCTCCAAGTCCTTCTGCAAAATTAATGCAGACAGTAGGTTTAACAGAAGTAAGTATTGACTATTCTAGACCTTCTATGAGAGGTAGAAAAGTGTTTGGTAACTTAGTTCCTTTTGATAAGTTATGGCGTACAGGAGCAAATGGTTACACTACAGTAACGTTTGATACAGATGTAACTATTGCTGGAAAAGAAGTGAAAGCAGGAACATATTCTATATTCACTAAACCAGGCGCTTCTAAATGGGAAGTTTACATCTATACTGATATTGTAGGTGGTGGTACTCCAAGTAATTGGGAAGAAAGTAAAGTAGTTGCTCAATTATCTGCTACTGTTCATAACATTGAAATGCCAGTTGAGACTTTTACAATCACTTTTGATGATGTAACAGGAAATGGCGCTAACATTGGTATTATTTGGGAAAATACTTATGTAGCAATTCCTTTCACAGTACCTACAGATGCAACTGTAATGAGTAGTATTGATAAAGCTTTAAACGGTCCAACAGCTGATGATTACTATGCAGCTGCTGTTTATTACTCAAGTGAAGGAAAAGATATTAATAAAGCTAAAGAATGGATGGGCAAAGCAATGTCAATGACAGAAAAGCCGGCATTCTGGCAATTAAGACAACAGTCTTTAATTTTAGCTAAAGCTGGCGATAAAAAAGGAGCAATAGAAGCTGCTAAAAAATCATTGGTAGGAGCTACTGAAGCTGGTAACAATGATTATATTAAAATGAACAACGATTCATTAAAAGATTGGGGTTCCAAATAAGAGAAACATTTTATAAGTCCATAAAAAAAGTCCGTGTTCTAAAACACGGACTTTTTTTATGGACTTATAATTTAAATATTATTCGAAAACTTTTACGCCGTCATCTATGGCTAAAGGATAGTATTCGGCATCAATACCGGTTTGTTCTTTATATTGTAGAAGTAAAGATTTAATGCTGGCATTTAAGGTATCGGTTCGTACTAGGTTTATAGTACAACCTCCAAAGCCACCGCCCATCATTCTAGAGCCTAATACTCCTTCTAATCCTTCTCCGATTTTAACCAATGTATCTAGTTCACTAGTTGTTATTTCATATTCCGTAGACATGGCCCAATGACCCTTTTTTAGAATCTCACCAACAGCTAAAGCATCACCGATGGTCAGCACTTTCATCATGTGGCGCACACGGTCATTTTCCTCGATAACATACTTTGCTCGCTTAATATCAATGGTACAAGAAACACTAGTTAAATTATTTAAATCTTCTATAGTTACGTCACGTAGCGATTTAATTTCAGGTTTTATTTTCTGAACCTCTTTAACGATATTCTCGCAAGAAATTCGTCGTTTATTATACTCAGAATCTACTGCCAAATTATGCTTGATATTAGAGTTCACAAGTACCCAACTGTAGCCATCAAGATTAATAGGAATATAATTATGACTTAAGTCTTTACAGTCAAGTAAAAATGCATTTCCTTTTTTACCAAATAGCACTGCATATTGATCCATTAAACCGCAGTTAAGTCCAATTTTATGTTCAGCTTTTTGAGCAATCAATGCTATCTCTTCTCTTGAAATACTTTTACCTGATATTTTGGTGATGGCATAGATAAAACCACAGCAGAGCGCCGCGGAAGAGGAAAGACCAGATCCAATAGGAATATCTCCACCAAAAACACAATCCATGCCTTTTAGTGGATAATTTTTGGATACCAAAATTTCTACGATTGCTTTAAAATAATTACCCCAAAAAGAATTAAAGGATTCATGATTACCATTAAGCTGAAATTCTATTTTCTCCGGTTGCGTTAAAAAAGTTTCAATTCGTATAGTATTTAGTTCATTTTTTGAGACAGCAAAATAAATACCTTTTTCAATAGATGCGGGTAATACTAGACCTTCATTATAATCTGTATGCTCACCAATTAAATTAATTCTTCCCGGTGCTTTTATAAGGGTAGGGTAGTTATTGTAATGCTCTTTAAAATAGGCTGCAATTTTTTTATGTACCATTGAATATTTTAAAATATACCTAAATTCTTAAGCTGTTGGTAAAGGCTTTTTGAGCATTCTGTCAAAAGCTTCAAATATGAACGATATTACAATGACAAAGGCAGCGCCAAAAAAGTTAAGCCATAAATAACCTAGTTTCTCTTGACCCGATGGGTATATATGAATTAAGTAGTAATAAATAATACATATTATAACCTGGGTTACCACTGCTGCAAAGAATACAGCATTACCTTTTATAAATTTAAAGAAGAATGCAATTAGAAAAATACCTAATACATTGCCATAAAAAATACTACCGATAATATTTACCAACTGAATTAAATTATCGAAAAGATTGGCTACACAAGCAATTAATATGGCGACGATTCCCCAAATTAAAGTGAAGAATTTAGAGGCCTTCACATAATGTTCTTCACTTAATGTGCTATTTCGTCTATTGCGCTTATATAAGTCTAATGCTGTAATGGTACCTAATGCATTTAGTTCAGAAGCAGTAGATGACATTGCGGCAGATAAAATAACAGCTAGTAATAAACCTACTAAACCAGTTGGTAGATTATGGAGGATAAAGTGAATGAATACGTAATCTTTATCGTTAGTTTCTACCGTCTTATTTGCTTGATTAATAAGTGATTTTGCCGCAACACGATTGGTGCTATCTTTTTGATTAATACGTATGATTTGTTTTTTGGCATCCTCAACGGCTGTAAACTCTTTAATTTCTAATGCTGCAGAAAACTTGTTTTGTGCAATTCTTTTCTCTGCTTCAAGTGCAACTTGTCCTTCTTGTAATAATTTATAATCTTCCGCATAGCTTGATTCCATTACTGCTTGTGTTGCAGATGGATTAAAATTTAGTGGAGACGGGTTATATTGATAAAAAACAAAAACCATTACACCTACCAATAGAATGAAGAATTGCATCGGTATTTTTAAAATGGCATTGAAAATAAGACCTAATTGACTTTCTCTGACAGACTTACCAGATAAATAACGTTGAACCTGACTTTGATCGGTACCGAAATAAGCAAGAAATAAGAAGAGACCTCCTGTAATTCCGCTCCAGAAAGTATATCTGCTTGAAGTATCTAAATCAAAATTTAATATTTCTAATTTATTACTGGCTCCAGCAATTTTCATTGCTTTGCTAAAGGTGATGTCCGATGGTAAGTAACCTAAAATAAAGAAAAAGGTAATGAACATACCTGTCATGATAATGAACATTTGCTGCTTTTGAGTAACACTAACGGCCTTTGTACCACCCGATACTGTATAGATTATTACAAGGGTACCTATAATAACATTTAATGTACGTAAGTCCCAACCTAAGACTGCAGATAAAATTATTGAGGGAGCAAATATGGTAATACCAGCAGCCAAACCTCTTTGAATTAAAAATAGGACAGCGGCTAAAGAACGAGTTTTAAGATCAAACCTGCCTTCTAGAAACTCATAGGCGGTGTATACCTTCATTTTATGGTATAGAGGAACGAATACCATACATATGATAATCATAGCAAACGGTAGTCCAAAATAAAATTGAACAAAGCCCATACCATCATGGAAAGCTTGCCCTGGTGTTGATAAAAAAGTAATTGCACTGGCTTGGGTGGCCATTACAGATAAACCTATCGTCCACCATTTAGAGTCATTGCCACCACGAACATAATCATCAACGTTTTTACTTCCTTTGGTTTTCCAAACACCATAAACTACAATAAAGAGAAGTGTGCCGGCAAGAATAATCCAGTCTAATCCTTCCATATTAGTTAAATGAAGTCATTACGTAATAAAAAATAATAACATATATAAAATTGAGTATTAGCACAACGCTATACTCTTTTTTCCAAGTTTTATTTTCGTCCCGTTCTTTGCTCATCCTTTAATTTTCTCTTTCGTTTCAACTTTGTCCTTACCTATGGATAACATGTTAGAAAACAATTTATATGCTCCTGGAACGCCAACCGGTAATTCTCTAAAAAAACTTAGTCCCGTATAAATATAGTTACCCTTTCCGTAAGGGGCAATTAACAAGCTACCTTTTGTTGAATCTTCTCCCTCATCATGCATCTCTAAAATAGGAGTAAACTCGTCTGCCCATTTGTTTGGAAAATACAATCCGCGCTCTTGTACCCAACCATTAAAATCATCTTGGTCTATTTCATTCGGGAAATGTACTAACGAGTGATCTTTCGCAATTATTTCAACTTTAGAATTTTCATTGGTAACACGATCTCTTGATATCTCTAATTCGAACGGAGCTATATTTTCAAATTGGCTACCCCATCTACTAGCCGTATTATATTGCACAATTACTGTACCACCATTTTTAGCATAATCAAGAATGAATCGCTGTTTAAATTTCAATTCATCTACAACATTATAAGCTCTAATACCTAAAACAACAGCGTCATATTTTTGTAATGATTCTTTAGTAATTGTGGTTGGGTCAATCAATTGAACATTATATCCAATTTGCTCTAAACTTGTTGGTACTTCATCACCTGCACCCATTATGTAGCCAATATTTTCCCCAGCCTTTTGAATGTTTAGACGAACAACTTTTGCTTCTGAAGGTAGTAGAACTGTTTGGGTAGGCACATGATCATATTCTATTGTTATCAGCTCTTTATTGATTTCCTTTCCATTTAATCTTATAATAGGGGAGATGCTGCTTTCATTTTCGGTAGATGGAGGACTCAATGTGAAGAAAACTATTTGCTCATCACCTTTTTTAGCTATCGTAAATGGTAGTAACTTCTTATCTACTTGCCATCCCGATTCGTATTTTAGTTCTATAGTACCCGAAATATTGTCTTTGTGGGCCTTAATAGTTACTGGAATTCTTTTAGATGATGCGTCGGCAAAAATTAAAACCTTATCTGCAAAACTTGCGGTAGCTTCAGGTACAATTTCAAAAGGCTGATAAATTTCACCTTTTTCAGGTTTTGCATATTTGTACATTATAGGCTTAACAATAGGAATGGCTATACCGTTAATTTCAATATTAAAAATAGCATTGAAAGCTCTAGGTGTTTCTGGTTTACCTATTAATTCTGTATTGGTTACAGTATACGTACCTAATGTGCCTTTTTCCATTAACCAATATGGACTAGTAAATTTTGTTGTTGTTGGAATAGTAAGTTTCACTTTCTTCTCGAACGATTTATTATTGTCCAAAATAGAATTATTAATATTTATACTCTGTTCATTTAAGAATAAAGATTTCAAATTAATATTGATATTACTTCTATTTAATACTTGAATTTGAACATCTACAATTTCTCCAGCGTTTGTATAAGGTGATATGCTAGAGGCTTCTAAATATAACCCGGATACTGAAGCGATAATAGTTGTTAATTCATCGGTCTTAAGTTTTTTCCAATGTTGATCGGTAGTCTTTTGTAATAATTGGTAAGCTTCTAATAATGCTGGTATATGAACAGTAGGATTCTTGAAATTGAAATTTTCTTGTACATCATACAAAATTTTGCCAATTGCTTTACCACCATCAATTCTTGACCAAGAAGTATCTATACCATCAAAAAGGTTTGATTTATCATTTGGTAAATCACCCTTTAAAAGCTCAACATATTCATCTTCTGATCCTCTAGACGTTAGTCTGCCAAATCCTTGACATAAATGTTGACTACTTGCCAATGAAGCAATTTCATTATTAGACATACCTAACATAGGGTAGTAGGCGCCAACATCCATATTTAACATGTTGGATTTATCTGCCTCTTTAAATTTTTCTTCACTTCCGTAGAACCACCAAGATGTATTGAAAAATAAACGCTTGGGTTGCCAGGTACTTGTATTTTTTAATTGTTCTGGGTACGCATTGGCATTGTTGGCAAGGTCAAAAGCTTCGAAACTTAACATTGCAGAAGAAGTATGATGACCGTGTGTAGACCCAGGAGTTCTGTGATCAAATCTATTGATAATTACATCTGGCTTGAACTTTCGTATAGTTCTAACTACATCGCCTAGTATAGCTTCTTTATTCCAGATTTCAAGCGTTTCGCTAGGTTGTTTAGAGTACCCAAAATCATTAGCGCGACTAAAAAATTGTTCACCTCCATCTACCCGTCTTGCAGCAAGTAATTCTTGAGTTCTTAAAACTCCTAAAAGTTCACGTAATTCTGGTCCTATTAAATTTTGACCTCCATCACCTCTTGTTAATGATAAGTACCCTGTTCTGGCTTTTACATTATTGGATAAATAAGATATTAATCGTGTATTTTCATCGTCTGGGTGTGCAGCGATATAAAGTGCCGTACCTAGAAAATTTAGTTTTTCAATGGAGTGATATATGTCGGTTGCTGAACTATTTTTAGGGCTTTGAGCTTTGAGGGTGCTGAGTACAAAAAGACTACAGGCAAAAAACCCTAATAAATATCGCATTTTAAGTTGGTTTTGGTAGTAATTCCAAATATAATAAGTTTAGTACCTACGCTTGCTTTTTTACGACTTCTTTAACAAAATCAAATCGTTTGTTCGTCCTCTTCTTCTGTGTTCAGAAATTCACCTTGTTGGTAGGTAGAAATTAAGATGACACCCTTTTGCAACACTAGGTTATTCGGGTACGTTAGTATCTCGCCATTACTTCTTCTTAAATGAAGATGAAAAGCCCTAATGTCCTCTATTACAAATTTGTCTAGGTCAGTATTGTTAGGGTCTAGTAATTCCTTATCTAATATTCGAATAGTATTTCCAATTTTAAACGGGAACGAAAAGAAGATTATTACTCCTGCAGTTATATTACTAAGAATAGACCATTGTGCAAATAATGCCACACCGATTACTGCAAAAACTGAGGATAGCATAACGCCTAAATCTCTGTAATTTACACTCCATACCAACGTTAGTACAACCATAGTGATAATGGTCAGTGCTATATTTATAAACTTGATAATGAGGTTGGTACGTACAGGGTTGTAATCACTGATTTTACTAACCTTTCTTACCGCCGTGGTAAATAAAAATTTTAAAACAAGGATAACCATTAGAACAATGAGACTGTAGATAAGCTCATTATGATGTTCGGTAATAAATTCTTTCATACACTATAACCCTAAACTATCGCGCAAAGATAAATCCTTATTCGATTTCTTCTGCCAATAGGGTGTTGTAATCCTGTTAATTCTTGTTGCTTTTGAGGTTAAAACTTTTTTGTCATCCCCAAATCCATCATGAAAGGTGTCTGTCCAGCTTTCAATCCTATACGGAAATTTATTTTCAAAATTTATTTTCAGTGTTCTTTCCAACTCAGGATAGCTAATTTCATAAGTCTTCATTCCATTTTCCTCCGATAAAGATATATTTGCCTTGTAGGACCTAAACTCTTTATGAGTAAGCCTGATAAATTCTAAAGAGGGGATCATTGATATTTCTCCAGTTGGCAAGTCTGATGGATTAATCCTGATTTTATTCCAAATCTCGTTTTCTAGAAGGGCCTTATCTAAATGATAATTTTGATCAGCTTCAGATTCAAAATAAGAATGGCTCGTAATTTCAAAATCATCTTTATTATTTAACTGCGCATAAACATGTCCGCACCATTCTTGAGATGAAAAGGAAAGCTTTATCGCATGTTCATTATCATGAACAGGATAAAAACTACTTGTCATAATAGAGTATGGGTAAATACCTGTTATGTAATTTTTTGTAGCATTCAGTTTTAAAACAGGAATATTATTTTTGCTACTATTGTCTGCTTTAACTTGTGCTCCAGGAGCAAAAGGTTCTGTCACAAATATCATAACAGCGCTTCCTTCTCTTATTTCGCCATATCTGGCTTGTTCTAAATTATAAGAGGTAATTTCTGCGGTGCCATTGTACCAATAATCCTTAAACTCCTGCGAAAGTTCTTTTTTAGGGGTTTCTGTTTTTAAAACTGAAGTTGACATAGCTAAGGTGTCACTCTTACTTGCTGGTTTTTCGTTGCAACTAACGAGCATTATTAATATGCTAAAAATGCTGAAAAGAGTTGTATTTAGTTTTAAGAATTTCATACCTGCTATGTTTTTATAATTTCAAAATACTAGATTACTAATTTTGATAATGTTTCATAAACTAATTGGGTAGGTAGCCCTACTACGTTAGTATACGAACCTTTAATATGTTCAATACCAATTAAGCCAAGCCATTCTTGAATACCATAAGCACCCGCTTTATCAAAAGGTTGATACTCTTTAATATAATGACGAATCTCTTCTATGGATAATTCTTTAAACTTAACCTCAGTTATCGAATGTTGTATTATCTGTCGTTCAATAGTTGTGAAACATACAGATGTAATTACTTGATGCCATTCTCCAGACATTTTCTTTAACATCGATTCAGCCTCTTCACTATCTACAGCCTTAGCTAAAGATTCATTATTATGCCAAACAACGGTGTCGGATGTTATTAAAATATCTTTGGATTGTAATTCGTTTTTAAAAATTTCAGCTTTTAATTTTGCTAGATAATCTGAAATTTCAGCTCCTTTTAAATCTGATGGATATGCTTCTTCTACGGACTTAATTCGTACTTCAAAATCAAGCTCCATATCTTTAAAGAACTGATGTCTTCTTGGTGAGCCTGATGCTAAAATTAAATGATGGTCCTTTAATTTATTCTTTAACATTTATTAATCGTTTGCTGCGCTAAAATGACTATTCCAATCACCACGGACTTTTAATACTTGCTCTATAACATCACGAACACAACCATGACCTCCGTTAATGTGAGAAATATATTGACTAACACTTTTTACTTCTGCAACGGCATTTTGTGGGCATGTTGCTAATGCTACAGCTTTCATTGGAGGAATATCAGGTATATCATCACCCATGTATAATACGTTTTCCGCATCAATATGGTAAATATCCATATACTCTTCTAAAGCATCCATTTTATAATGTGCACCCATATAAATATCGGTAACACCTAAAGCTCTTAATCTAGTTTTTACACCTTCATTAGTGCCACCCGTTATTATACAAACATTATAACCTTTTTTCAATGCAACTTTAAGGGCATAACCATCTTTAACGCTCATTTTTCGTAATAGTTCGCCTTCGCTAGTCACTAAAAGACTACCATCGGTAAAAACGCCATCAACATCAAAAATAAATGTAGTAATGTCCTTTAAATATTCTTTATAACTCTTTTCCATGTTTTTCTTTAATTGCGTTGCTTAATAAGGTATATAGTTCCTTATGGTGTTTGTCTTTTATTAATTGTAAATGATTGTGTAATGTTTTTTGGTCTCCTCGTTTAGCAGGTCCGGTTTGGGCTTCTAAAGGAGTGATCTTGTCTAATTTAGCCGCTGTTTCTTTAATTAAAGGTTGTAGTAGTTTAAAATTTAATTGATGTTCAGAACAGATTTCTGCGCCTACTGTATACATATAATTGGTGAAATTATTAACGAAAACTGCCGATACATGTAGTGTTTTTCTTTGTTGAGAATCTAATTCTACAACGTTGTTGCTTAACGTGTTGCCTAGCTTATTTAATAATTTCAGGTCATTTTCGGTAGTCGCTTCTATGCACATTGGAATTTCATCGAATGGAATAATTTTATCTTTCGTAAATGTCTGTAATGGGTAAAATATGCCTGGGCGTTTTGCTGTATTTAATGCAGCTATAGAAGTAGCCCCAGATGTATGTACTAAAATGCCATTAATATCTTTGAAATTTGGGGCGACTGAGCTTATGGCATCGTCTGAAATAGCGAGAATATAAATATCTGCAGCTACAATGGTATCAAAGTTTGTGCTTTTTAGAGCCTTATTATTTACAAAAGCCAGTTTTTGTTGGTTTCTACCAATTACCTGTTCAATGGTTACATCATTTGCCTTATCAAAAGCATTAACTAGATTCTGTGCTACATTTCCTGTGCCTACTATTACAACCGATATCATGTGGCAAAAGTACAAAGTTTATAGTAGTCTTGTTGTATTAAAATTAACAGTTTTGTTGAAGTTTTAAAGCAGTAAAAGGCATTCGTAAATGATGAAAAGACCGTATTTTTGCATCTTGAAAATCAACTCCTATCTTCCATGACGGAAATGTTCAAGAAAATATTCTTCTCTACTCGGTTAATGTCCATTCTATTTGTCGTTTTTGCAACAGCGATGGCATTCGGAACTTTTATTGAAAGCTGGTATAGCACAGAAACCGCGCGAATTTGGATTTATAATGCCTGGTGGTTCGAGGTTATCATGGTATTTTTTGTTATTAATTTCTTTGGTAACATATCTAGATATCGCTTAATGCGTTTAGAAAAATGGCCCGTGTTAGTTCTGCATTTATCTTGGGTGTTGATAATTATAGGTGCATTTGTAACCCGATACATCAGTTTTGAAGGTATGATGCCTATTCGAGAGGGTAAAACTGAAAATGTATTTTATTCTGATAAAACATTTTTGACTGTTTATGTTGATGGTGAAATTGAAGGAGAGGCTAGAAGAAAGATATTAGAAGATGATTTGATTGTTACTCCTGAAGCTATAAAATCTAACCTTCCATGGAAGGCAGATTTTAACAATGAAGATTTTGAAATTTCTTATGTAGATTTTATAAAAGGCGCCAAGCAAGGTCTGTTGGCAGATGCTAATGGTACTAAGTTTTTAAAAATAGTAGAAGCAGGTGATGGTGAACGTCATGATCATTTTTTAGAAGATGGTAAAGTAGCCAGTATACATAATGTCCTATTTGCTTTGAATAACAAAACTGATGGTGCCATTAATATAATGACTACCGATTCTGTTTACCAAGTTCATTCTCCTTTTGAGGGTAATTATATGCGCATGGCAGATCAGTTTCAAGGTGTCTTGGTTAAAGACAGTTTGCAGCCTTTAGTCTTACGCTCGTTATATAATACAGCTGGTATGCAGTTTGTTATTCCAGATTCAATAACTCAAGGGTCATATGGTATTGTTGAAATACCTGAGGCGGAGAAAACAAAAATGGATCAAGATGCCATTATTTTTGATGTTACTGCGAATGGAGAAACAAAACAGATAAAATTATTAGGAAGCAAAGGGCCATCCGATTTTAGCGAAAAGGTTAATATAGGCGGACTAAATTTTTCCATTAGATATGGTTCTAAAGTATATGAATTGCCATTCGGCATTAAACTGAACGATTTTATCGCAGAGAAATATCCTGGTACAGAAAAAGGATATGCATCTTTCATGAGCAGGGTAACTATTGAAGATGAAAGACCTTTTGATTACGACATTTTTATGAACCATGTACTAGATCATGATGGATATCGCTTTTTTCAATCAGGTTTTGATCCAGATGAAAAAGGAACCACCCTTTCTGTAAATCACGATTTTTGGGGGACTTGGATTACCTACATTGGATATTTTCTGCTATACATAGGCTTAATGGGAATTATGTTTTTTGGAAAGACTCGTTTTAAAGATTTAGCTGATTCTCTAGACCAGCTTAAGATCAAAAAGAAAAAAATGTTTGGAGTATTGGCTGTTTTAATGGCTTTCTCATTTTCTTCATTTGCACAGGAACAGCACACACCGGATGAAGGGCATCAACAAGCGCCTAGCAAAATGCAAATAGATTCTTTGCTTGAAGCTAGTATGGTAAGTAAAGAGCATGCCGATAAATTTGGTAAACTAGTTATACAAGATGAAGGTGGGCGTATGAAGCCAATCAATACATTTTCTTCAGAATTACTACGTAAGTTAAGTTTGAAGGATACGTATTTAGATTATTCTTCGGATCAGGTATTGCTTTCTATGATGATGAACCCTGCTGTATGGTATAATACAGAGTTTATTGCTTTAGATAAGAAATCACAGAATGATAGTATTAGAAAAGTCATTGGTATTCCGTCAGGTCAAGAATATGTAAAGGCGACCGATTTTTTTGATAAGAAAGGGCAGTACAAATTAGAACCGTTTTTAAGGGAGGCAACAGCAACAACAAATCCGAATAAATTTCAACAAGATTTTAAAGATGCCAATATTAGATTGAGTTTGTTGAATCAAGCTTTAGGTCAAGATATCGTTAAGATATTTCCATTGCTTGACGATGAGAATAATAAATGGATTTCAGCCGTAGAGTACAGAGGTGGGCAATATGAAATTAGAGATTCCCTTTACTCTAACTTTGTAAAGAATGCGATGCCTTATTATTTAATGACTTTAGGTAAGGCTCAGGAAAGTGGAGATTATGCTTCTGCAGATAAATTATTAGCTGCATTTCAGCAGAATCAACTAAATCATGGTAGTGAAGTATTACCATCTAAGCAAAAGATTGATACTGAGGTTATTTATAACAAACTAGATATCTTCAATAGGCTGTATAGATATTATTCGGTTGTTGGTCTTTTAATGTTCTTTATTCTTGTTTTTCAAATTTTCAAAGACCGTTCAATTTGGAGAGTAGCAATATATTTCTTTAAGGGAACTATTATGTTACTTTTTATTTGGCATACGGCTGGCTTGGTTCTACGCTGGTATATTTCTGGCCATGCACCATGGAGTAATGCGTATGAAAGTATATTATATGTAGCATGGGCTACTATGGGTATTGGTTGGGCTTTAGGGCGTAAGAGTGATATGACTTTTGCTGCATCTGCCTTTGTTACAGCTATGCTTTTATGGATAGCACACCAAAGTTGGATAGACCCGTCTATTGCTAATTTACAGCCGGTTTTAGACAGTTATTGGTTAATGATACATGTCGCTGTAATCGTTGGTAGCTACGGTCCTTTAACCGTTGGTATGATCTTAGGTCTTGTCTCTTTAATCCTAATGATATTGACTACCAATAAGAACAAAGAACGCATGGCTATCAATATTAAAGAATTAACCATAATTAACGAGCTTGCATTAACTACTGGGCTTGTTATGCTTACCATTGGAAATTTTTTAGGTGGACAATGGGCCAATGAAAGTTGGGGGCGCTATTGGGGTTGGGATCCAAAAGAAACTTGGGCACTTGTTTCAATTATGATTTATGCCTTTGTTATACACACAAGATTAGTGCCAGGACTAAGAGGTAAATGGACATTCAATTTTATGAGTGTTGTTGCTTTCGGTAGTATTATGATGACTTATTTTGGTGTTAACTTTTACTTGGTTGGACTGCATAGTTATGCTAGTGGAGCACAGGTAATCACACCAATTTTCATCTATTACTTAGTTGCTGGAGTACTGGTATTAGGAGGAATAAGTTATTGGAGATATAAAGTTAATTATAGCAAATAAAAATTTTAGTATAAAAAAAGCCTCGTGATATACCACGGGGCTTTTTTTATTAATATACATCAAAAGATTTCTGATTATTTAATCTTGATTATCAAGTAAATCCATTAATTCTTCAGCGGCTACTTGACCTTTTTGCTTTAAGAAATCTCTAGGTGTATTATCTCCTAATTCAAAAACAATAGCTGGCATACCATGATTCACATAGAAGTAATTACGTGATACCATAGTAGGTTTGATATTTGTTGACGGTTTTACATTGGTATGTTTTTGAGGTAACCTATTGGTAATATTTTCTATCCAATCAAATACAATTTTTCCTTTTTCACCTGTAATAATTGTATCGATAGGGTAATAGATATCATCCCATGTAGAATGGAAATCTGCACCAAAAACAAATTCATAGCCTTCGGTTTCTTTAGCTACCAGAAAGTCTCTAACACTTTTTGTTTCTGGCTGATTAAAATCTTGCCAATCTCTATTCAAATCTATGCCGCCCATATTATGTCTCCAATTACCATTATCAACACCATCTGGGTTCATTAATGGAACAACAAATAAATCATAGTTATCTCTAAATTTCTGAGCCTTTGGGGAGTCTGCGCTCAGGGTTTCAATAAAGGATTTCATGGCTAGAAAACCAGTAACTTCTGGTGGATGTTGTCTAGAAATCACCATAACTGCTTTTTTATTCTTTTTAGAACTAACCTTCAATAAATTCATAGCCCTATTCTCTCTGCTTTTTCCAATTTCATAAGTAGAAATAAACGACTTGGTTGATAAGGAATCTATCCAGTTTTTTACTCGTGTAGAGCCATAAAGCTCTTGCGCAGAAATATATGTTGGCGATTCGCTTATGTCGACTTTTATTTCTACAAATTCTGGTGCTGCGTTAATACCAAAATCATCTTCACCTTTATTTAATGCTGTATAGTTGGTGCTATCTAAAGCTTTAAAATTCTCGCCATCTGTACTTATTTTAGGGTAGTATCTACTTCGAGAATCTTGATACGTCATTTTAATGGTAATAGTTTTTGGAGTTTTTGACCAAACCTTAAAAGCATACCAGGGACTCACATTAACTGGTGTGTTTTCAGCAGTTATTAAGGCTGTATAATGATTGTTTCCGTCAGAGGTTATTCCGTTTAGTCTTCCGCTTTCAAAATCATTACTGAAAAACGTTGCTTCATTGTCAAAAGTCCAAACACCTTTCCATTGTTTTTGAACTGGTTTGGATAATGTGGAGACTACTGCGCTTTTCCCTTGACCTTGATATCCTTTTGTAACTGGTTTTTGATTTTTACAAGCAACAAACGCTACAATTAGCAGAGATATATAAATTAATTTTTTCATGATAAATAAATGTTCACATTGGCGATTAATAATTTAAAAACAGCAGCCAATCTATCTTTTATGGATATACTTATAAATCTAAAAACAAAATATGACAGTTCTAGTGTTTTAAAGGTTTTTGAAGAAACTATTCAAGAATTTATAATTTCTGGTAATATTATGCAAGGTATTAATAGATTGTAGCTAATCTACTGTTGTACATTTTTGAGTGCTTTTCCATTACATTTTTGAAAGTTTTAAACCTGTTTGGAGACGTATGTGATAATGTTCTTTACAATAACATTCATAGGGAGGTTCGAGAGAGTATTTAGATTCTATTTTCTTACCTTTAATCTCTATAATTTTCGCATATGAACTCGAATAAAAAAGGATTGAACACCATTTGTACGCATGTTGGTGAATTAGAAGATAAGCAGCATCGTGGTGCAATTTCACCGTTATATATGAGTACATCTTATGCTTATGAAGATGTTGATGTAAAACGTTATCCTAGGTATTTTAATACACCAAATCAAGAAGGGTTATGTAAGAAGGTTGCTGCTCTGGAGCATGCAGAGTCTGCATTAATTTTTGGTAGCGGTATGGCTGCTGTTAGTACAGCCTTATTGGCTTTTTTAAATGCAGGAGATCATGTAGTGCTACAGCAAACCCTTTATGGTGGAACTTATAATTTAATAAACGAGGAGTTTACTAAATTTGGTATTGAATATTCTTTTACAGATGGATGGCAAGCAGATGCTTTTGAAGCTCAAATAAAAGAAAATACTAAGGTTATTTATATTGAAACTCCTTCAAATCCATTATTAACGATTACCGATTTGGAGGCTATTGCAAAAATTGCCAAAAAGCATGGGTTAGTTACCATGATCGATAATACTTTTGCAAGTCCCGTAAACCAAAACCCAATTGATTTTGGAATAGATATCGTAATACACAGTGCGACGAAATATATGGGTGGTCATTCAGATATTTGTGCCGGAGCAGTAGCTTCAACTACTGAATATATGGACCGAATCTTTCAATTAGCAAAAAACTTTGGTGGCAGTCTTAGTGATTACACGGTATGGCTGTTAGAGAGAAGTATAAAAACGATGGGTATTCGTGTAAGGGCACAGAATGAGAATGCTTTAGCAATGGCTCATTTCCTTGATGGATTAATACAAATTGAAAAAGTATATTACCCAGGCTTACCATCACATCCCGAACATGAACTTGCAAAAAAGCAAATGAAAGGATTTGGGGGAATGTTATCTTTTGAACTAAATTCAGATTTAGACGCATCACTATTTCAGAAAGCGTTATCCTTGATTAAGCCATCAATGAGTCTTGCGGGTGTAGAGAGTACGGTTATATCGCCGACTAAAACATCTCACGCATTAATGAGTGCAGAGGTAAGAGCTGAACAAGGCATTGCTGATGGATTAATTCGTTTTTCTGTAGGCATTGAAGAAGTAGAAGATTTAAAGCAAGATATTTTACAAGCTTTAGAAAGTATAAAACAATAAGCATCAATTAGAATTAGTATAGAATGAAATTGGATATTTTAGTATTTGGAGCGCATCCTGATGATGCCGAATTAGGAGCGGGTGGTACCATTGCCAAAGAAATAGCATTAGGTAAAAAAGTAGGTATTATTGATTTAACTCGTGGAGAATTAGGCACAAGGGGGTCTGCAGAAATTAGAGATAAAGAGTCTGCTGCTGCGGGAAAAATATTAGGAGTAGAAGTTCGTGAAAATCTAAGATTTAGAGATGGTTTTTTCGTTAATGATGAAATACATCAGCTAGAAATCATAAAAATGATTCGTAAATACAAACCACATACTGTGTTGTGCAATGCTGTTGATGATAGACATATTGATCATGGTAAGGGAAGTCGCTTGGTAAGCGACGCTTGTTTTTTAAGTGGCTTAAGACGTATAGAAACTAAAATAGGGCAGGAGAGTCAACAAGAATGGCGGCCTAAATTGGTATACCATTATATACAATGGAAAAATATAACTCCAGATTTTGTTGTTGATATTAGTAATTATTTAAAAGCTAAGACAGATGCAATTTTAGCATATGGCTCTCAATTTCATGACCCTAATAGTAACGAGCCCGAAACTCCTATTAGTAGTAAAACTTTTATAGAAAGCGTTCACTATAGAGCAAAAGATTTAGGAAGATTGGTTGGCGTAGATTATGCAGAAGGTTTTACGGTAGAAAGAATGGTCGCGGTAGATTCGCTAGACAGCTTAATTTAAGCAGATACTTTGTATTGTTTTTGTATTCTGGGAATGGTAAAGTAAAAGCTTGATCCTCTGCCCAGGGCGCTGTGCACCCATATTTTACCATTGTTTTTCTCAACCATTTCTTTACATAAGGAAAGCCCTAATCCAGTACCTTTTTCATCATTGGTACCGTAAGTGGTGTGGTTAGAATCTTTTTCGAAAAGTTTACCTATGATCTCTTCGCTCATGCCTAAGCCATTGTCCTTAACATAGATTTCGCATGTTTTAATTTTTTGAATTGCACCAATAATTATCTGACCATTATTAGGGGTAAATTTTAAGGCGTTACTTAGTAAGTTTCTAATGATAATATCAATTTGGTTGGGATCAGACCAAATTTGACAATTAGGCTCAATTCTATTAATTAAAGTAATTGATTTAGCCTCTGCAATTTCAGATAACAGCGCAATATTTTCCTCAACAATACAATCTAAGTTGGTTATGGAGTGTCTTGTAATAGATCCATTCATTTGGGTTTGTCCCCAAGATAATAGGTTATTTAGAGTAAAAGAAATAGTATCTATATCTACCTTAAGTTTAGGAACAAAGTTTAAGAACTCATCTTTAGTCATTTCCCCTTCCTTAAATAATTTTAAAAGTCCTTGAAAAGCACCAATAGGTCCTCTTAAATCGTGACCTATAATGGAGAATAGTTTATTTTTAGTTTGGTTTAATTCATTTAAATAAGCCTGATTTTCCTCTAAATCAGTTTTTTTACTGCGTAATTCTAAGTTGAGTTTTTTCTGCTCTTGTTCGTTTCTGTGTATTATGAAAACTATAACTGCAAAGATTATTAAGATGATTACAAAAACATAGATATAGACATTTTGCTTAGCTAGTGCTTTTTCATTGTCAATGATTAATTGCTGTTTTTGTTGATCATACTCCATCCTTGTTTTAAGCATGTTCAAAGACTTTTCATTCCCAGCAACAGATAAGGATTCATACGTAACTTGATATATTTCGTGGTACCAAAGTGATTTCTCGTACTCATTTTTATTCTTATAAATCTTAAATAATTGATGAGAGCTATTTTTTATTCCTGATCGTAGACCAATTTTTTTAGAGAGATTAAATGCGTTTAAAGCATAAACCTCTGCAATGCTATCCTTTTTTAGATTTAAATAGGCTTCGGTCATACCATTTAATAAATCTATTTTTCCACGATCATCTTCTATTTCCTTGTGTAATAATTCACTTTGCTTGTACCAATACATTGCCCATGTATTCTTATTCTTTTTAAGGTATATTTTCCCCTTTATTTCATAGCTATATGCGAGCCATTCTAATATCTTTTCTTTTTCGAAAATTGCGATACTGCTATTGATGTTATACATCGCATAGTCCAATTCTTTCATGTCTGCATATGTAGAAGCCATATTGCTCATGGTTTCTGCCATATAAACAGGATTCCCAATTTCTTCATGAATCGCTTTAGATTTTTTAAAGAAGAGCATGGCGTGCTCGTAATCTTTTTGTTCTAAATATAGATGAGCTATGTTGTCATTTATGATGGAAATTGAATTTTTGAAATCATGTTTTTCTGCAATTTCTATTGCAGCTAAATACCATTTCAAAGAAAGGGCATATTCCCCTTTGTAACCATATTCTTTAGCTAAATCATTTAAGGTCCTAACTTTTAAAAAATGATTTTCATGTTTTTTTGCAAGATTGTAAGCCTTGTTGAAATATAAAATAGCTTGGTCTATTTTACCTTTGTCAGAATAATATCCTCCCATAGAATGATATGAACTGATCTCACCATTAGTATATTTCGCCTTTTTACTTAAAGCTAAACTTTTTTGGCTAAGCGTATAAAGGCTATCCAAATTATGAAAGCGATACTCGTAAGCAAGCGCAATTAAATTGTGTATGTAAAGAGTGTCCTTAGAACTGAAATTCGAAGATTTTTTTATTTCCTCAATTTCACTTAACAATGTATCTCTTTTTGAAGATTGAGCTGATAAGCTATTGAATGTAAAAATTAGGAATATAACCATACAACCCTGAAGCAGGTTGTTTCGATAAAATGGTTTTAATATTCTAAAATTCATAGATAGCACTGAAATGTGAATCTAAAATTAGTTTAGAAGATTACGTATATGTAATAAATGTTGTGAAATGCTGATTGTTGTGTGTTTTAACGTTCTAAAAGTGTATTTTGTCGATGATTTTCGCTTTTACGCTATGAATATTACAAGATACAAGACGGAATGAAATCAATCTTTTAGAAATTATTTATAACAACAAGATTACATGATGCATTTTATCTACAACATTCTTTAAGCAATATCTACGGGTAATTGAACAATAAATTGACTTCCTTTGTTTGGTTCACTTTTTACAATTATTTCTCCACTATTTTTAATGACCATTGCTTTAACTAAGCGTAGTCCTAATCCGGTACCTTTCTCCAAATTTGTGCCATAATTAGAGAAATTTTCAGTGTTACTGAATAATTTTTGTACGTCAGATTCTGTCATACCAACACCAGTATCAGAAACCTCAATAACTAAGTTTTTATCTTTTATAATAGTCGAGATAGTAATCAAGCCTTCGTTCGGAGTGAATTTAATTGCATTATTGATTAAGTTTCTAAATATAATATTGAACTGTTGAAGGTCCGCAAAAACATTATGATTCGCTGCAACTTGGTTATTTATTGTTATGGTTTTTTTATTGATCTCATTACGATATAGCTGTAATATAACATCTAATTCATTTCTTACAGAAATACTTCTTACGTTTATGGTACTTCCTTGCATTTGGGTTTTTCCCCAATGTAGAAGATTGTCCATTGTAAATTGAACTTGCTCTAAATCTTCTTTTATTTGTGGCGCAAATTTCTCGAAATAATCTTTTCCTTCCGGGTCCTCTAGATACAAGGTTAAAATTTCATTCAATGAAATAATTGGTCCTCTTAAATCATGACCTACAATGGAAAAAAGACGATCTTGATTGGCGTTTATTTGAGTTAACGCTTCTTGATTTTCATTTAATATTTTGGCTTGGCTAGCTAATTTTTTATTTAAGATTTTTTCTCTTCTGTTGGCATTTAAAATAAGGAATACTATTACAAGTAAAGTGAATAGTGCAGCTAATGCCCATTTTACGTACTTGCGCTGTTGGCTTAGGGCTAATTCGCTCTGTGCTTTTAAACTTTCAGTTTCTTTTTCGAAATTTAATTTAGCATTGAGCATCATTAGATTTCTTCTATTCTTTTTCTTAAAATTATCATTAGATAATTGTTCGGTCAATTCTAGATAGGCTAAAGATTCCCCAATTTCATTTTGCTCTTTTTTAATTTCATACAAAGTTCTATAAGCTTCTTCTAGTCCTGTTTCATGTTCAGCAGCCTTATAGAGATCCAGACTCTTAACAATAAACTCTTCTGCTTTAGGTAAATTATTCAAGCCCAAATAAGCTCTTGCCAAACCAAACTTTAAGTCGGCCTTACTTTTAACATCATTAAAAGATTCATGTATAATAAGCGATTTTTCATAGTTTATTAATGCCTCTTTATAATTATTCTTTGTTTGATAATACACACCTTGGGTATAATAAGTCCATGCTAGCCATGTGTTATTTGTGTGATTTTCAAAAAGTATAAAACATTGATCTAAACTTTCCTTCGCTACATCTAAGTTTCCCAGCTTGATGTTTAAAAAAGCAATGTTACTTAAGAGCATAACATCTTTAGTTGGGTCATTTAAATTTTTGGATGATTCTAAAGCTGCAGCATAATATTCAACGGCTTCTTCATGATCTTCTAATAAACTAAAAATTGTACCTAAGTTCATGTTCATACGGAACAAAAAGAATTGATCGTTATTCTTTTCAGCTATTGATAATGCATGTAAAAATTGAGAATAAGTAGTAGGATAGTCTTGCTTATAAAAATATGATTGCCCAAGAACATTGTAAATTTTCATTTCTGTTTTTGGGTACTTCTTTAATTCTGGATCGTTAATAGCCTTTAAGGCAAAATCAATTGATTTATCTGTTTCGCCTTTATATAGATATAAGGTCGAATAATTAGATAAAGCCTCAAATTCACCTTGTTTGTAATTATTTATCTTACTTAGGGAAAGTGCTCTTTCTGAATGTATTAACATAGAATCTTGACCAACTAATCTTAAATAATAAGATAGTTGATTTAGATTATCGATGTATTCGAAGTCATTTTCTGAAAAATCGGGACAAATGGTTAATTGAGAAATTTTCTCTTTATAAAATTGAACACTATCCAACTGTGCAAAAGCAGTAAAATTGCTAAAACAAATAAATGCTAGGATTAAAAAATTACGTTTATAATTTGATATAGAATGCATTACAAATGTTGGGAGTTCTAAGTAGGTTATTTAATAATAAGGTATCAAGTTAAAAATAAATTAATTAAACAATTCTTAAAATTAATTATTTCTTCAAATATCAATTATTATTTGTTTGGATTGTATAAAAAAATTATCTTTGCACTCGCTTACAAATGGTGGTTGTAGCTCAGCTGGTTAGAGCATCGGTTTGTGGTACCGAGGGTCGCCGGTTCGAACCCGGTCTTCCACCCTAAAAGCAAACTAAAAGTCTTAGATCTATTTCTAAGGCTTTTTTTTATTTAAAGTCAATTGTAAACCTATTTTTTGAACAAAAAAAAGCCTAATAGCTATAGTTACTATTAGGCTTTTTCTGTAAAATTATCTAAAGACTTTTAGTCTACTTTTAATTTTTGATCTCTATTTGCAATTTCCCAGGCAGTGTAAAAAATTAATCTTGTTCTATTTTCTAACAAATCGTAGTTGATTTTGTCTGGAGTATCACTAGGCTTATGATAATCATCATGAGTGCCATTAAAATAGAATATGATAGGAATATTATTCTTTGCAAAGTTGTAATGATCACTTCTGTAATAAAAACGATTTGGATCATTCTCATCATTATAAGTATAATCCAATTCTATATTTGTGAATTTTTTATTTACACCTTCAGAAAGATCATGAAGCTCTAAACTTAGTTTGTCCGATCCTATTAAATAAATATAATTGCGATCTCCTTCACGTGCTGGGTCAATTCTTCCTATCATATCAATATTTAGATTGGCTACTGTATTAGCAAGAGGAACAATAGGATCTACATCGGTATAATATTGAGAGCCTAGTAACCCTTTTTCTTCTCCTGTTACATGTAAGAATACAATGGAACGTTTAGGACCATTACCAGTCTTAGCTGCCTTCTTAAAAGCTTCCGCAATTTCTAAAAGAGCAACTGTACCAGAACCATCATCATCTGCACCATTATTAATTTCTCCATTAGAAGAAATACCAATATGATCTAGGTGAGATGAAATTACCAAATACTCATCTGGTTTCTCAGAACCTTTAATGATTGCAGCAACATTTTCAGAAGCAATTTTATCATTAGAACTTTCAAAATTTAATTGTAAGCTTTTACTCAAAACTTTGGACTTATTATCCGTCGCTATGTTAGATAATAAGTTTGTTGCAAGAACTTGGTCTATAAATAAACTATAGAACTCAGGAGAATTATCATCAACAACTTCCATTCGCCCACTATTATTAGTCTTCATAGATTCAAACCTACGTTTAAACCTATTAAAATTATCAACGTCATAATATAAAACACCAGTAGCACCTTTATCTACTGCTATCTGTATTCTTTTTGTTAAAGATTCTGACATATTACTCCAGATGGAAGTTTCGGTAGTGCCAGATAATGTAAAATTACCATCATCATTTTTTGGCTCACCAGATTTCATTAGAACAATCTTACCATTAACATCTATATCATTATAATCAGAGTATGATGAATCTTCTATACCATATGCTGCATATACAATTTCATCAGTTGATGTATTAGCTGCTGTAAATGTAAGAACATGCTCACCTATGGGGAAATCTGTGCCATTTACACTTAGTTTTCCAACAGGAAGTTTACTGATTTCTAAAGGTACTTCTTGAAAATAGTTTCCATCTTTTTTTGCCGCAGGTATTCCTAATTTTTCATACTCTGCTTTGATGTATGCTATTGCTTTTTTCTGACCTGGCTGACCTGTTTCTCTACCTTCAAAGTCATCTGATGCATAGATGTATAAATGCTCTTTTAATTCTGCTTCTGTAATTGATTCTGCGAACGTAATTTCAGATGCAACAGTAGATGTTTTCGTAGAGACATCTTTAACAGTTTTTTGAGAAGAATTACATGAAATGGCCGTAGCGACCAATAGGAATAGTGTTTTTTTCATTTTATATAAGTCAAATTTTTTCAAAAATAATCAAATGTTAGCTTATTAATGCCAACAAATTTGAATTGATTTCTTAGTTGAAATTGCAATAGGTGTAGGGTTCTGTATATTGAGAGCTATTGATTTAAAACTATGTAAATCAAATATTAATCATATAAAGCTTTAGCAATTGCAGCTTCTACTAAAGGCTCCATTACTTTGTAGCCTTCAACAGTTGGGTGCACTTCATCTCTAGCGTATTTTTTTGGTAGACCATTGCGCTCATCAACCATATGCGAAAAATAGTCTAAGTAGATATGACCTTGTTTATCTGCATATTCTTTAATCATCTTGTTTAAAGTGATTATTTTACCTGAAGGTTCTAAACCTGGTTTCCAGGGATAGTCATAAGCCGGTAGGGTAGATGATAAAATCACCTTTATATTATTGGCATGTGCCATTTCGCTCATACCTTTAATATTGTCCATTACCATTTCTAACGTAGAAGGGCCTGTGTTTCCTGCTATGTCATTGGTTCCAGCCAAAAGAACCATCACTTTAGGGTTAAGGTTTATAACATCTTGTCTAAAACGTATTAACATTTGCGGTGTAGTTTGCCCACTAATTCCTCTATTAATATAAGGTTTGTCTTTAAAAAATTCTGGACGATTTTTTAACCATCCGATTGTGATTGAATTTCCCATAAAAACGATACGGTCTTCATTACCCTGGGCTTCTGATAATGCTGCATTTGCTTCTTCAAAATGTTTTAAATCTGCCCAATCTTGTGAATGCAAAGAAGTCAAACCTAATAAAGTTAGCATAAAGGCTATTGTTAATTTATTTACTGTTTTCATTATATATAACTAGTTAGGTATTTTGAATTTGGTTTTGTTCGTCTGTGGTTAATGGAATGCTCTTTATAATATTGTCCTTATTTGGTCTTTGTACTGCTAAATAAACGAGTAGACATATAGAAATGACAAGCGGTAATGCGTTACCTGTATTGTAATACGCAAAGAGCCCTATAAATGCTGGCATTTCTATAAGGGCATACTTAATGTGTAATGCAGATTGATATTTTTTTAATTTTTCCTCAAACTTAATATCCAATTTTATTTTAGATGTCATTTTCTTAAAAATCCATTGACTACCGAAATAGCCCAACATAGCAAAAACAGGTACTGCATATAAAAAAGGACCTTGACCATTGGTACTCGTATTGAATGTGTTTATTTGGAGAATAACCCAAATAGTAAAAATGATTAACCCTCCAAGTAAGAACAAATGCATAATTGATAGGCTCTTGATAAAATTTTTTAGTTCCATATATTTTTTAAAATTCTAAGATAATATAAAATAAATCGAATGGGTATTTAACGTACAAATAGTAGCGTAATTTAAAATTGTGGCATAGGCTAGAATATTTATCTTTGCGCGGTATGCAAAAGATTATTACAATTTTATTTCTTCTTTTTACTCTTCATAGCACCTATTCTCAAATAGAACAAGATAAAGTACTTCACTTTTTAGGAGGTAACTTATATGGTTTGGTGGGTGCAGGAGTTGCCAATGAAATTTCTGATGGTGACAGAACCTGGACTTTTATCGGTGCAGTAGGTGGTAGTTTACTTATTGGATTAGCAAAAGAAAGTATTGATCAAAATCAATATGGAGGTTGGAGTAATGAAGATTTACTGGCTACTGTGTTAGGTGGGGCTACAGTAGGAGTGACCATCGATATTTTCAAAAAACGGAAACAACGCAAAAGAGAGCAGTTATTTAAGGACGCGATTAAAACTGCTGAGTTTAGCTCTAAAAAGATATTCCCAATAGAAACAACAGAAATTAATTCATTGTTAGTATTGGGAATATCTACTAGTGTTCTACAAAAATAAATTTAAGTGCCGTTTAATATTTGGCACTTTTATCTATAGCTATTGTTCGTTTTATAAAATCACGAATATCATCATTTGCTGTTTTTAAATCTTCTCGTCTCAAGTACATCATATGTCCTGATCTATAGCCTTTAAAGCTAAACCTATCTTTCATACGTCCACTCGGATCAACTTGCCACATCGTATATTTAGCGTTGAAATAAGTAGTAGCACCATCATAATAACCAGATTGTACCATAACATTCAAATAAGGGTTTTGTGCCATTGCTTGTCTTAAATCTTCTCTAGTATTATCATCATCATTATTCCATGGGTGAACAGGTCCGAACATATTATATTTTACATCGGTTTTGAAATTTAATTCTTCCTGTAAATAATAATTAATAGCAGGGGTAAAGCTATGTAACCAAGAAGTTAATTCAGAATTATAATCTGGGCGCATGCCTGCTATTTGCTTGTCTATACCTAAGTATCTAGAGTCTAAACGCCCTACAGTGTAACCACTTTTATCTTTTAAAAGATTTTTCCAATAGAAAGATGTAGGAACCACTAAATTTTGATCAAGTATATCTTTTTTACTTAGTCCAGAATAGTACGCCATTTTATCTGCTACGGCATCTTTTTCTGTAGCACTTAAAAATCCGCCTTTTGCAAGAGCAGGTATTAATTTATCAATTGTATATGCTTCTGATTCTGGTAGAATTTCTAGCAAATCCTTACTCTGTAACGCAGGCGGTAAAGCTTTGTGATGCCATGCTGCAGCAGTAAAATATGGCAGATTTATGGCTTCGGCAACCGGTCCACTATTTCTTATTACTTTATAATCTGCAGGGGATACCATTATTACACCATTCAAGTACATCCATTGCTGGTTTTGTAGCGCTAAAGAAAGCCCCATAACACGTGTGCCACCGTAACTTTCTCCAATAATATACTTAGGAGAACGCCATCTATTGTTTCTAGTAACAAAGGTGTTTAACCATTCGGCTAAATATTTTATATCTGCATTAATTCCGAAGAATTTATCTCTATCAATATCTTTACCACTTGCAGGTATGGTACGGCTGTATCCTGTATTTACAGGGTTTACATAAACTATATCTGCGATGTCTAAGACAGAATGCGGATTTTCACTTACACCGTAAGGTTGAACAGGGTATCCTTCATCATCAATTTTTAATATTCTAGGTCCGGTATACGCTAAGTGCATCCAAACAGAACCAGAACCTGGTCCGCCATTAAATGAAATTAATAAAGGTCTTGCTGCGCGGTCCTTAATATTGTTCCTGGTGTAATAGGTATAATGTAATGATGCAATTGGCTTTGCATTCTCATCCCATACAGGTTGTGTACCCGTTTGGGCGGTATAAGAAAACGTTGTGCCATTAATTGTAGCATTGTGCTGGGAGGTAATGACAGTGTCTATAGGTAGTTCTCTAGACTGGGCTAGGGCAAAGGTAGTTACCAGACAAATAGATAATTGTAAAAGTTTTTTCATGGTTTGTTAAGGTTCTGTTGAATAACGAAAATAAGAATAAAAGCTTTAATCTATCTTCTGAAAAGGTTGATTTCTAAGTTAATATCATATCAATAATTTAGGCTTCTATAAAAAAGGATAAGTCAATTTATTTTGAATTTTAATGATATTTTTAAATGTAAATTTCAACGCTGTTATTTATGAGTTCAGTGATTTTTATTTAATTTTCAATATTTTTTATTATAAATATAAATACATGAAACATTTTACAAGACGCTCTTTTAATAGTCTAGCTACAAAAGGAATTTTAGGATCTGCATTATTAGGAAACATGCCTATGGCAAATGCGCTTACCTTGGGTGAAAAGAATAAAAAGTTAGGTATAGCTCTTGTGGGTTTAGGTAGTTATAGTACTTATCAATTGGCACCTTCGTTACTAGACACAGACCATTGTTATTTGGCTGGAATTGTGACAGGCACAAAAGAGAAAGAGTCAATTTGGCAAGAGAAATATAACATACCAAAGAAGAACATTTATAACTATGATAATTTTGATGCTATTGCAATGAACGATACAATTGATATTGTTTATGTAGCACTGCCTAATAGCATGCATGTCGATTTTTGTATTCGTGCTGCTAAAGCGGGCAAGCATGTTATATGTGAAAAACCTATGGCTGTTAGTGTTCCCGAATGTGATGCTATCATTAATGCCTGTAATGAAAATAATGTAAAACTCTCCGTAGGATATAGAATGCAAAGTGACCCTTACACCAATGAGGTTAAGAAATTTGTAAAAGAGAAAACATTTGGTGACGTTCTTTTTGTTTCTTCAGATGCGGGTTACATATCTAAAGGTAACCCAGAGCAATGGCGATTAGATAAAAAAATGGCTGGTGGTGGTGCCTTAATGAATATGGGTGTATATGCAATACAAACTAGTATTTATGGTGCCGGACAAAACCCAATATCTGTTTCTGCTCAAGAATTTAGTACTAGACCCGATTATTTTAAGGATACCGATGAAACCATTACTGCCCAATTTAAATTTGATAATGGAGCTGTGGCACATATGATGACTTCACATAACGCAAACGGTAATAGGTTAAAAGTACATTGTAGTGACGGTTGGTTCGAAATTGACCCTGCACATAGTTATGGACCTATAAGTGGTAGAACTTCTAACGGAAATACTTTAGAATTTCCGCACAAAAGACAACAAGCACTGCAAATGGATGATTTCTCTAAGCATATTTTAACAGGTTCTAAAAATATAGCACCAGGTGAGATGGGAAAACGTGATATGATTATTGTTGAAGCTATTTACAAATCAATTTCTGAAGGAGGAAAGGAGCAAATGCTTGATTTAGGTTATCTAGGTATTGTGTCGTAAAATTTTGTTTTTCAGTTAATTTAAGCTGTAATTATTATTACAATTATAAAAATACTGACTAAGACATAAAACGAAATTATAATTTAGAATTTTTCAAAAACACCTAATCCAAATAGTGCAAAATCGTATTTAACAGGGTCTAGTGGGGCCATTTCCCTTAAGTTTTTGTCTAATTCGGCAAGAGCTTTAGCGTCGTTCTGTTTACGTTTTAACAAACCTAGTTTTCTAGCTACGTTTCCAGAATGTACATCTAAAGGACAAGATAGTTTAGATGGGTTGATGTTTTTCCAAATTCCGAAATCTACGTTTGTAGTTGCACCCCTAACCATCCATCGCAAAAACATATTTATTCTTTTAGCAGCAGAACCTTTTAATGGATCAGAAACATGTTTGGTTGTCCTTTGCTCATAAGGTATTTCAAAAAATATTTCCTTAAATTTTGAAATAGTGGGCTGTAAGGAATCAACGCCTTGGTGAAGAGTAAAAACACCTTCTAAGCCATTGTGCTTAGTATAAATGTTTTTAAGACTTTGAATAAAAAAGACTAAATCAATATCGTTGAAGGTTCTGTGTACAAAACCGGCTAGATTTTCTAAATCATCTTCTGAGTAATTCATCACAAAATCATAAGGACTTTGACCCATTTTTTCCATTAGCTTGTGAGAATTGTTGATGATGCTTTTTCTATTGCCCCAAGCAATGGTTGCTGTTAAAAAAGCACTAATCTCAATATCTTCTTTTTTATTAAAAAGATGGGGTATTTGAATAGGATCTGTTTCTAAGAATTCAGGATTATTGTACTGAATAACTTTCTCATCAAGAAATATTTTTAATTCATTTTTAGTCATTCAATGGGGATATCTAATAATTGCATGATTAATACAGGGACAATTAATACCATGTTATAGCAGGCATGTAATGCCATTGACCATATAAGACCAAAGCGTATTCTAATATATCCCAGAAGAAAACCCACACTAATTTGTGGAGCAACTAATAGCGGAGAAAATAGTAAAACTTGCTTGGTCATTTCAAAGTTACTTATGTGCATAAAACCGAAAAGAACTGTAAATAAGTAAAAAGCAATTTTAAAAAATTTAGATTTTTTAAAAAAGACTAGTGGTCCCCTAAAAAAGAGTTCTTCGAAAAAAGGAGCTATTATTACCGCTAAGAAAAAGATTAATGTAACCGAATAATTTTCGAACAAATCATCTATGGCATGTTTACCGACATTAAGATGAAGTATATTTTCTGCAAAACTGGCGACCATTAAAAGTATAATACTTAAACATAATGCCAAAATCAACAATTTAAATAACGTTCTTAATTTGTGCGATGTAGACGTATTTGCATCCTGCTCGTAAACGGGATGCTTTGCAAATAGTAAAATTTCGTTTAGCATTTGTTCTGGTTTATGCTAAAATGATTTCTTTATCTACAATTTTACCGTCTACCATAGTTAATTTACGGTCTGCCATTTCTGCTAGCTCACTGTTATGAGTAACAATAACAAAGGTCTGACCAAATTTTTCTCTTAATTCAAAAAATAGTTTATGGAGATTATCGGCACTTTCAGAATCTAAGTTACCACTTGGTTCATCTGCAAATATGATAGAAGGATTGTTAATTAATGCACGTGCTACTGCAACACGCTGTTGTTCCCCACCTGACAGTTCTGATGGTTTATGGTTATATCGATGAGATAGACCTAAGAAATCTAAAAGCTCTTTTGCTCTTTTTTCAGCATCAGATTTAGGTGTTTTCTTTATAAATGCAGGTAAACAAACATTTTCTATTGCTGTAAATTCTGGCAATAATTGGTGAAATTGAAAGATAAACCCAATATGCTCGTTTCTAAATTTAGCAAGGTCCTTATCATTGAGGTTAGTTGTCTCTATATTGTTGATAAGTAGCGTACTATCTTTTCTGTTGGACTGAATATCTAATGTCCCCAAAATTTGTAGTAAGGTTGTTTTACCTGCCCCAGACGCGCCAACGATGGAAACAATTTCTCCTTTTTTAATATGAAGGTCAACTCCCTTTAAAACCTCTAATTCTCCGTAGTATTTATGAATGTTAGAAGCTTTTATCATGCGTAAGAGTGTGTTTTAAATTTTAATAAGTTGAAATTCAAAATTAATCAAAAAGAAGCACGTTAAAAATAGAATTTCATTTTTACTTATATAGTAAGGTTCTAATAGTTGTTTATAGATTTATGTTATGATATAATCTTAACTATTTATGATATTTTTATGTTTCATAATGAAAGAATATATTAAATTTGTTCAACCTAAATTTAATTAGGTTAAACATTAAATTCATTTTATGTCTCCTTATAAAAACTTAGAAGAATACAATCTTGAAATTACCGATGAAGTTAAAAGTAGATATTCATCTATAATTGATGAAATTGGTGAAGATGTAAAAAGAGAAGGACTTGTTAAAACACCCGAGCGCGCAGCAAAGGCTATGTTATTTCTAACACAGGGCTACCAGCAAGATGCAGTTGAAATATTAAAAGGGGCAATGTTTAAAGAATCATATGACGATATGGTTATAATAAAGGATATTGAACTTTATTCTTTATGTGAGCATCATATGTTACCATTCTTTGGTAAAGCTCATATAGCATATATACCTAATGGTCATATAGTTGGACTCAGTAAAATACCACGTGTAGTAGATGTTTTTGCAAGAAGATTACAAGTTCAAGAACGCCTTACTCATGATATTTTAGAATGTATTAATAATACACTAAAACCTAAAGGAGTTGCGGTTGTAATTGAAGCTTCGCACATGTGTATGATGATGCGTGGTGTTCAAAAACAAAATTCTGTTACTACTACTTCAGGGTTTAGAGGTCAGTTTGAAAAAATAGAGACCAGAAACGAATTCTTAAAGTTAATAAGCGCAAAACTTTCTTAATTAAGCGACTAACTACGGTATGTTTATTTTGAAATTTTGGCATCTTTGTTGCATTCTTTATATAGAATAACTAATTTTTAAATATGTCAATTTTAAAAAATAAAAAATATAAGCAATTACTAATGGGCTTGCTTTTTGACGTTGTAGGTATGCTGTCTTTTGTAATACCATTTGTAGGTGAATTTTCTGATATTGTATGGGCACCATTATCCGCTTGGTTAATGACCCGTATGTATAAGGGTAAAGTAGGGCAGGCTGCCGGTATATTTACTTTCGTTGAAGAAATTATTCCAGGTTTTGATATTATACCTTCTTTTACATTAATGTGGTTGTATACTTATGTTTTTAAGGGAGCCAAAAAAGGACAGACAATAGAAGTGTAAAGCATACTTATATTTTTAACAAAAACCTTAACTTTAACTCAAATAAAATTCGTTTTGAAGAGAAGAAGTTTTGTTGCAAAATCTAGTTTAGGTGGTCTAGCTGCCTTATTAGGTGTAGATATAGTTTATAAAAATGTAATGCCAGCCGGTTACACTCCTGTAGCCCTACAAGATTCAGATCCATTCAAATTATTTAATAAGGACAAGGGTATGGTTGTCCTTAACGATAAGCCTTGGAACATAGAAGCTCAGGCGCATCTTCTAGATGATAGAATTACTCCAAACAAGTCTATATTCATTAGGAATAATGGACTAATTCCTGAACAAATAGATGTTGATAACTGGACGTTGACAATAGACGGGGAGTCGGTAGAACAAGAAAAAACATACTCACTTTCAGAATTAAAATCTAAATTTAAGCAGTATACCTATCAACTAACACTTGAATGTGGTGGTAATGGTAGAAGCGAATTTGATCCTCCAGCAAAAGGAAATCAATGGACAATTGGTGCTGTTTATTGTGCAAACTGGACAGGAATTAGACTACGTGATGTATTAGAAGATGTTGGTATTAAAGATGATGCAGTTTATTTTGGCTACCATGCTGCAGATGTTCATTTAAGTAGAGATCCAACCAAAGAACCTATTTCTAGAGGCGCACCAATGTCAAAGGCATTGCAGGATGAAACTATACTGGCATTTAAAATGAATGGTGAAGATATTCCTTTAGCCCATGGTTATCCGTTACGTATAATTGCTGGCGGATGGCCAGCATCGGTTTCAGGAAAATGGTTGCAACGTTTAAGTATTAGGAATATAGTGCATGATGGTACTAAAATGACAGGGACTGCTTACAGAGTACCTTGTAAACCAGTTGCACCTGGAGAAAAGGTGGCAGATGAAGATATGTGTATTATTGAATCTATGCCTGTAAAATCCCTTATTACGTACCCTAAATCTGGTGCAACAATTTCTCTAGGAAAAAAGTTGAATATTAGAGGTCATGCATGGGCTGGTGAACTGGAAGTTTCTAAAATGGAATATTCTATAGATTTTGGCGCTACCTGGAAGGTATGTACAATTGAGAAGCCAGTCAATCGTTTGGCATGGCAACATTTTTCTGCACAGATTTCTTTTCCGCAAGAAGGTTATTATGAAGTTTGGGCTAAAGCAACAGACTCCAAAGGTATAAGTCAGCCTATGTTATTGCCAGGCTGGAACCCTAAAGGTTATTTAAATAATGCTAGTCATAGAATAGCTGTAAAAATAGCATAGATGAAAAAGCATACTAATGAAAAACTAAAATTAGCGTTTCAAGAATTGTATCGAAAAATTATCTTGGTTTCTGCAATTATAGCTATTGGTGCTATTGCATTAGTTTATTTTATGGTAGACCCAAGTTTGTCGGCATTTAAAAAAGATAAACCCGAAACAGAAATAGTTACTATACCAACTAGGGAAGATGATTTTGATAAGATTGAAAATGGGATTCATTTACGTACAGGTTTCGTTGAGGCACCTGGTATGATGGAGACCGTTCAAAATTGTACTAATTGCCATTCTTCTAAATTAGTTATACAAAATAGAATGGATGAAGAGCGTTGGAAATCTACAATAAAATGGATGCAAGAGACTCAGAATCTGTGGGATTTAGGAGAGAATGAAGAAGTGATTATCAATTATCTAGTAACCAATTATCCACCTAGTAAAAAGGGTAGAAGAGAAGTGTTGACTGATATTGAGTGGTATCAACTAGAAGAATAGATATAGAAAGACCCTGAGTAAACTATACGGAACTCAGGGTCTTTTTATTTAATTAGAAATTGTTGTTACAAAGGCATACTAATACCCAAGTTAATGTTTCTACCAATATTAGATATTCCATCGGCTTTTAACCTTGATAGGTGAGAAATATATTCTTTATCCAAAATATTGTTTGCGCTTATTTTAAAATCAATAGGTTGATTTGAAATTTTCACCGTTGCACCAATTCCTAAGTTTAATAGGGAATATCCATCTGTAGGTATTTCAAAATCACTTATCTTATTTTGTTCAAAGTATGATTTTAAAGTAATAAAGCCATAACCACTATTGAAATTTTTATTGATTTTATTGAATTCGAAACGTAGTGTATTTGCCCAATTGTTTGCAGGAATTAAAGGTAGATTTCCACCTTCTTTAAGTTCTCCTGTTACGGTAGAAAAATTACTTTCTAGATGTAACCAGTCTAATGGGTGTGGGTGATAATGTAAACCTACTTCGCCACCATATAGGTTTGCATTTTGCTGTAGATATAGAAATACAGCATCTCCATCAATAGTAGTACCGTTAGGTTCTAAGTAAATGTAATCTGAAATAGAATTGTAAAATCCGTTTACATAAAATTCAAAATGCTCATTATTAAGTTCAAAGGATAGGTCCGTTTGTATGTTACTTTCATTATCTAATTCTGGATTACCAACCTCAAATCTATTAGCACCTTCATGAGAACCATTAGAAGTTAGTTCTGCCAAATTGGGAGCTCTAAAGCCTGATGCAATGTTAAGCCTTGCTATAAAGTTCTTGGTAACGTCTAATTTATAACCAGCAGCCAGATTAAAGCTATTAAAACTCTTATCCAATTTAGCTATATAACCTTCTTGGTCTACAATTCCATTTTCATCACTATCAATAGTTCGTGTATCAAATCGAATACCTAGTTGTATATCACTCTTATTAAAATGTACGTGTGATGTTGCCAAAATACCAATATCATTAGTAGTTGCATCTGGTATTAAAACTTCTTCACCATAATTTGAATTGGTTTGATTCATTCCCTGTAAACCAATGATGGTCTCAACAGCACCAATTTTAGCTAAGTTATATTGAATATTATAACTAAATGTTTCTAGTTTCATGTCTAAAGCAGGTCCTTCGTCGCCTTGCATTTCTTCCTCTTCATGTTCTTCTTCGCCTTCCTCGTGCTCTTCTTCTTCATGATGATGGTCTTCAAATTCTTGTCTACTGTTTATCGTATAACCAAGTATAGCTTGTAAACTTGAGTTGTTAAAATAAATATTAGATTTTGAGCTAATAATATGACTTGTAATATCTTGAAAAGGCTCTATTGGAGTTCGATCAGTAGATTGCTCTCCAATTTCTTCAGGAATTCCTAATTCAGAATTATTGTAGTTATAACGTAATTCGGTTTTAAAATTAGAAAGTTGATAGGCTAATCCGGTTTTCAAATCCTTTTCGTTAAATCGAGAATTGGTAACGCGATTGTTTCCACCGGTTTTATAATCTACATGAGAACTTCCGCCTAGTCTAACTAGAAATTTAAGCTTGTCTGACGAAGCCTTAAATCCACCATTACCATTATAACCTTCTGTATTGGTAAAATAATTTAGATTGACATCACCTTCAATTTCGTTACTATTCGCAAACTTTTCAGGATTTAGATATAATACTCCACCTAACGCATCTGAACCATATAATAATGATGCAGGTCCTTTTATGACCTCTATACTTTCAATACCGGCATCGCTAATTCCAAGCCCGTGCTCATCGCCAAATTGTTGATTCTCTAGACGTATGCCTTGTGTATAGGTTAATACCCTGTTAGAGCTTAACCCACGTATTACAGGTTTTCCTATGCCAACTCCAGTAGAAACGCTTTCTACACCTGGTATACTGGTAATGCCTTCAGATAAATTGATTGAACCTGCATTCTTTAAATCTTTGATGCTGGTTCTTTCTACCTTCATAACATTCTCGCGTTGTAGTTTATGAAATGGGGTAGAAACAATAACTTCTTCCATTTCTATAGCACTTGGCGATAGATCAAGAGAAAGCTCATTAGATTCTCCAGTTAAATTCACTGTCTGTGAATATGTCTGAAAGCCTATATAAGATATTACGATTTTAAACTTACCTGTAGGTAAATTATTGATTTTGTAGAACCCTTTGGAATCAGTGACCGTACCTGTTTCTAGTTGGGGAAAATAGATAGATACTTGTTCTAAAGGTTCTTGCGTGTCATTTGTGATTATGGTTCCCGAAAGGGTGTTTTGAGCAATTACAAATTGCCCTAACAATGCGAATAGCATTGTTATATAAATATTTTTCATATAAAATTGAATTAAGATTTTTGGATATAAACTTGTTGAACTATATACTTAACAAGTTGGTGGTCCTCTTAATTCAAAATGAAGCTGTTGGTATTTACTTAGAAAAATGTAATTATTGATTATGGACTCTGTAATAGGAGTATGGTCAATAAAGGAAGGATAAATAAACTCTGGACAATAAAAAGAAGAAAGTTGATAGTGATTAAAATCACAGTCAAATTCTACCGCATGTATGTGTAAATCTCTGGAAACACAATGTAATTCTTCATGCTCGTTTAATGCATGTGATATTTTTACAAAATAAGGTCCTATTAAACCTGCCAATAAAATTAGGGCAACTAATGGTTTTAATATTCTGTCATTCACAAAATGCATATTTACAAATCTAACTAATGAAGGCACTACAGAACTGTTAATGAAATATTAAATTAATTGAAAAGAAATCCAAGCCCAATTCTCTTTAACATCTTCTTTTCAAATGCCCAAAAGAAATTAAACTGACCTAATAACCATCCGTAAATCACAAGTAAAATTTGGTAAAAAGGGAAAATTAATAGAATTCTTAGAATCCAGTAAAAAGTAGTTCCCCACCAAGCTTCTGGAAAATTAGCTTGGTGCAAGCCAATTAAATTTAAAAATGGTTTAGCCACAAATACAGCTGAAGAACCAGTTATTGAGAATACTATAAAGATGATGGTTAATTGAAAATTACTGGTAACACCCCAGCGTTCTTTTAATTTTTGCATGACAAGTATTGAAAGCGACAAATATACTTTTTATATACGGGGTACAAAAGGTCCTAAGCGTTGATTGTATTTTCTTTGAAAATAGATGAAGTAATTGTAAAGTTTATAATTAACCTCGTAGCCATAATCTATTTGCTGTGAATAATCTATGCGAAGTTCATATAAATTAGGGTTGAACCGTGTAGGTTGTAATACCCTGTTATTCCATTCTAAAACCATGATATTATTTCTGTTTTCAAGAAAGTTTTGAGAATAATATCCCTCAGGTTTTGCAATTGAACTTAGCCAAGTAGTAAACCCAGGTTCAATAATTATAATCTTATATTCTGTTTTATCGCTAGAAATTGTAATTGTATCTCCTAGTGTTTGTTTAAAGGTCTGCTCTTCATTTTCGGTAATTGACAAAGAGTCTTTTGTTGCACTACAATTTATGAAGAGTAGGGTCGTGATGCCTGAAATTATTAAACTATAGAATGTATTCTTTTTCATAGAATATAAGATACAAAAAAAGCCGCTTGCATTAGCAAGCGGCTTATATTAAAAGGTTTAGAATCTTACTTACCGAAAAGACCTCCTAAAAGACCTCCAAGTCCACCTTGTTTTTTATTACTTCCCATTACCATACCGGCAACGTCATCTAAAATACTACCGTCACCATCAGCATCTAATAATGTAGTGATTAAGCTTTGGTTTTCTTGTGGTTGTCCACCTAACATGCTACCTAATAAAGCGTTCATACCAGTACTATCGCTAACATTACTTTGCGCTGTTTGTTTTGCTAAAAAGCCCATTACGATAGGAGCTGCTATTTTTAATATTTGAGCAACCGAACCAGCGTCCAAACCAGATTTTGCACTTAAAGCACTTTCAACCTGTGGTTGTTTGTTACCAAAAACATGACCAAGAATACCAGCACCATCAGACATAACGCTATCATCAACTCCACCGCCGAATAGACCACCTAAGTTATCTAAAATACCACCGTTATGGTTGCTAGATAAAGCACTCATTAAACCTTGAGCACCTTCTGGGGTAGAAGCGTTTTTTTTCATAGCACCTAAAATTAAAGGCATTGCCATGCTAAGTACGTTTGCGGTTTTGTCTTCAGGTTGATTTGTCTGTCCTGCTACACCACTTATCAATTGTTGCCCCATTGGGCTATTTAATAAATCTAATAATCCTGCCATTGTAATAGTTAGTTTAATGTTTATGCTGTAAAATACGAAAAAGAGTCAACATTATTTGGTATTGAGCACCTATTTTAATAATGTAATAATTTGCTCAGCCAATTCTAATCCTATTCTTTCTTGTGCTTCTAGTGTTGCGGCACCGATATGAGGTGAAAGTGATATGCTTGAATGCATCAAAATTTTGATTTCTGGGCTTGGTTCAGATTCATAAACATCTAACCCAGCAAATGATACCGATCCATTTTCTAATGCTTCTATAAGAGCTACCTCGTCTAAAACCCCGCCTCGTGCTGCATTTACAATACCAACACCTTTTTTCATTTGGGCAAACTCAGTTTTACCTAATACATAATTGTCTTGTCCTGGTATATGTAACGATATATAATCTGCTTTTTCAAGTAATTCAGTCTTCTTGCTACTTTTTAAATTGAAAATCATTTTTTGACCATCAAAGAAAGAAAGTTCAATGTCAGTTTCTTTAACTTCTGGGTCAAAATATATAACATTCATGCCAACCCCAATAGCAAGCTTTGCAGTAGCTTGACCAATATTGCCAAAGCCAAAAATACCTAAAGTCTTTCCCCTTAATTCAGTACCTTTTGAATATGATTTTTTTAATCCTTTGAAATTGCTATCACCTTCTAAAGGCATGTTTCTGTTGGCATCATATAAAAAACGAGCTCCACCAAAAAGATGAGCAAATACAAGTTCGGCGACAGATTCTGAAGATGCTGCAGGAGTATTTATAACATGTATATCTTTTGCTTTTGCGTAATCAACATCAATATTGTCCATACCAACACCACCTCTTCCTATTAATTTAAGGGTAGGGCAGGCGTCAATAAGTTCTTTTCGAACCTTAGTTGCGCTTCGTACTAATAAAGCGTCCACTTTATTCTCGTTAATATAATTTACCAACTGTTCTTGAGCAACAGTGGTTGTTAAAACGTCAAAGCCAGCTTTCTCTAAAGCGGTAATACCGTTTTTAGAAATACCATCATTCGCTAATATCTTCATATGCTTTACTAAAATTTAATTGTTGAGTGAAATATAAATTACAGAACTAGGTAAATATATTTTAACCTTTTCGCTCCATTTCACTCATTACGTCTACCAATACACCAACACTTTCTAAAGAAAGGGCATTGTACATGCTAGCTCTATAGCCGCCAACCGAACGGTGACCATTTAATCCATTTATACCAGCCTCTTTTAACATCTCGTCAAAAGTTGATTTTAAAACTTCATCAGTTATATTGAAAGTAGCATTCATTAAAGAACGATCTTCAATATTGGCATAGCCTTCAAAAACAGGATTTAAGTCTATCTCAGAATATAATAATCTTGCTTTCTTTTCATTTTCTTCTTCAATAGCTGCAATACCACCAAGATTTTTAAGCCATTCTAAAGTTAGCATAGATGTATAAACTGCGAATACAGAAGGAGTATTGAACATACTATCTTTCGATATATGTGATTTATAATCTAGCATAGAGGGTATTTTTCTAGAAACTTTTCCCAGAATTTCATCCTTAACAACAACTAAGGTTGTACCTGCAGGTCCCATATTCTTTTGAGCACCAGCATAGATTAAATCGAATTGAGAGAAATCTAAACTTCTAGAGAAGATATCAGAACTCATATCGCAAATTAATGGTGCGTCAGTTTTTGGAAATTTTTTGAATTGTGTACCGTATATGGTATTATTAGAAGTAAGATGTAAATAATCTAACCCTGTTGGAACGGTATAACCCTTAGGGATATATTTAAAATTTTCATCTTTAGATGAACCTACTTCAACAACTTTACCAAATAATTTAGCCTCCTTAATTGCTTTATCGCTCCAAGTACCCGTATTTAGATAACCAGCTTTGTTCTCCAATAAATTATAAGCAACCATCAAAAATTGTAAACTTGCACCACCTTGTAGAAAAAGTGCTGTATAGCCTTTATCCTTTAGGTCTAGCAGTTCTAATGCCAATGATCTTGCATTTTCCATTACTGCAACAAAATCTTTGCTTCTATGTGAAATTTCTATAAGTGAAAGTCCAGAACCATTGAAGTCCATAACAGCTTCAGAAGCTTTCAACAATACTTCTTTTGGCAATATACAAGGACCAGCGCTAAAATTATGTTTTTTCATTTTGTGTGTAATTTAAGGATGCAAATGTCAGGATTTTTTAAATATTTTTAGGTAAAGTTGTATATTATATTCTAGGATGTTCTCAATAGAAATTCAATAGTATCTATCCCATCCGCATAATCATTTAAAGATGGTTTTTGTGTTTCACCAAATAATACCTCATTCTCTATAAAACCTGAAGAAACAATACATTGAATTTTATCTTCCTCGTTTTTAAGCTTAGTTTTTAAGGCAGCAATATCTTCGTAATATTCGTAAAACAAAGAGGCGATGGGAGATCCATAGCTTTCTTCTTCCTTTAAAATTAAAAAACCATTATCTAAAATTTTGAACTCGCTCATAAGATAAACCGCCTTGTTGTAGTCGTAATTGTTTGCGTATTTATTATGATTTACTATGTCGTTGTATGGGAATATCGCTTTGAAAAAAGAGTCAATATTATAATTTTTAGGGATGTAGATTTTAGAAACACTTCTACAACCAAGACCAAAGTATCTAAATATATCCTCACCTAAAGCAGTTAGCTCTTCAGTAGTTTCATCTCCTTTTAAAACAGCAACTGAATTTCTGTTTTTACGAATAATATTAGGTTTTTTTCCAAAATAATATTCAAAATATCTAGCGGTGTTGTTACTTCCGGTTGCAATTACGGCATCGTAATGACCTAACTTTTCTTTTGTAAAAATGACACGGTCATTAAAAAATGGTTCAATTTCTTTTAGGTAATCAATTATAAGAGGAATAAGTTTTTGATCATTACTAGATAATTTTACCAAAGCCTTATTTCCTGTAATTAAAACACACAACAAATCATGAAAGCCAACTAACGGAATATTTCCAGCCATTATAAGAGCCACCACTTTTTCGGTATTTGCATTTAAATCATACTGTCCTAACCACGCCTCAAGGTTCTCTTTGGTTAATGCAGTACTCCATTCCTTAAATGCATGAATGCAATTTTCTTCTGTGAACCATCCATTATAATGTTTGGCTCTTTCAATTTCTGTTTTAAACGAAACATTCCATTTGTCATTTAAATGATCAGAATTGGTGTTTGTTTCAATTAAATCACAAAATGTACTTAGAAATTTTCCAAGTTTAACAAAAGCTTCTATACTAAGGTTGCTATGGGTCATTATATTTGTATACTAATTCACTAGGAATTACCTTTGTGCAAAAATAAGCATGCCCGTTCTTTTTTGGGCATTTTAATGTAGAAGAAATTATGGCAATTATAATAACAGACGAATGTATAAATTGCGGGGCTTGTGAACCTGAATGTCCAAACACTGCAATATATGAAGGAGCAGATGAATGGCGTTACAGCGATGGCACCTCTTTAGAAGGTGGTGTTGTTTTGCCAAATGGCAAAGAAGTAGATGCTAATGAAGTTCAGGAACCTATAAGCGATGAAGTATATTATATCTCTCCAGATAAATGTACAGAATGTGTAGGGTTTCATGAAGAGCCACAGTGTGCGGCTGTATGTCCTGTGGATTGTTGTGTACCAGATGATGACCATGTTGAAACCGAAGAAGTACTTTTGGCTAAGCAGCGTTTTATGCACCCAGAGTAGGGTAAACTATGCTTTTATGAGAATATCGAATTTTTTAAGACTATAGCGTAAGTGAAAATTGATAGTTAATTATTTTTATTGATATAGGAAGAACTTAATAAATCACTTAACATACTTGTACTAAATGAAAAAAGCTACCTAAATTAATAGGTAGCTTTTTTTTTAAATAAACTAAATCAAACTAAAACTTATAATTCAATGATAAGTTGAACATTGTACCTAATTGGCTAAAGTGATAACCATCATACGTCATTTGAGAATAACGTTGGTTGAAAGTTATTAAGTTAGATTGGTTTTGAGTCTGAGCAGCATCAGCTAAAATAGCATTACCTGCAGCATTTTTAGACTTAAAGCTCCATTCTGGTAAAACATTCAATATGTTATTGATGTTTAACGCTAAGGTCAATTTATCAGTTGCACTAAAATTAATACCTAAATCAGTTACAATTTTTGGTGTAAACTCAGTAAATAGATTATCATCTAAACCTTGTTGTTGAAAAGTAGTTTTACCGAAATATGTATTGTTTAAAGAGAAACCAAATTTATTAATATCATAGTTTGCTCCTAAAATCCATTTAGTTTCTGGTCTAGAAGTAAAGAATAATGCTTCCTGAGTTCCGTTTACAACAGACTGTCCAGAATTAGCAACTAACGGTACATCTTTTACCGCACCATCTCTTTCGTTTTGAATAGTATAGTTACCAGATAAATTTAAATCTAAGTTTCCTTCGCCAATCTCAATTCCTTTATAAGCAAGAACTACATCAATACCAGAAGTTTTAGTATCTATAGCGTTTGAAAAGAAACTTACATCAGTTAAGTTGTTGTTAGCTAAAAGAATATCAAGTGGGTTTGTCGCGTCTCCGCTTGGACCAATCTCTGAACCTAATACTATTCTATCCTTTACTGCAATGTTGTAGTAATCGAAAGTATAGCTGAATTTGTTATCAATTTTACCACCAAAACCAACTGTAAAGTTTGTAGATGTTTCAGCATCTAATTGTGGAATACCTAATAATTTAGCTTGTGTAGATACATTGTTTATTAAACCACCAACTTGAATACCTTGTCCAGGTACAAAACTATACTGAGCTTTTTGAGTATAAATCTGGTGCAGGGTAGGAGCTCTGAAACCTGAAGAGATAGAACCTCTTAAAGTGAAAGCATCATTAACTTTATAACGAGAACTAAATTTGTAAACAAAAGCGTTACCAAAATCAGAATAGTTTTCAGTTCTAATAGTACCGCTTAACAAAAATGCATCAGTTACATCATAATCTAAACTTAAATACCCACCAATGTTATAACGGTTGAATTTACCAGCATTTTGAGGAGAAGCACCTGCAAATGAATCTGCACCACCACCATCGTAAGAAGCTAACTCACCTTCAATTACTTCAAAGGTTTCAGTTCTAAACTCAGCACCAACACCGATACTAACTTTATCAGAAAGCAATCTTGAAATATCAATGTTACCTACATTGTGAGAGAATTTTGTTCCTCCTGGGTCAAATGATTGCTGACTGTTTTCTCTATATAATTGAGAGCCTTCAGAAAGTTCACCATCATCTACAGTACCGTTGCTATTAGCATCAACCCAAGTTGATGGAGAATAAACAACATTTCTGTTATGGGTATTGTTCACTTTATACGTTTGAGTGTTTCCACCAGTTGTAAAACTTGCATCAAGATTCCATTCGTTTATAACAGACTTGAAACCTATTGTTGCGTTATAATCACTCAACTCTCCTTCAAATGTTGGAACATAACCATCATAACCACCAGCTGTGTTCGGGTTGTCTCCTGGGAAGAAGTCAGCTAAATATGGAAAATCATCTACAGTTCTCCAATATGGTGTTCTATAATTCGCAAAACTATTTACAGCCTTATATACATAAGCAGCATTACCATACATTGAGGTATTTTCACTTAAGTCATAGCCAAGATTCACAGAAAATTTAGCTGCTGCCGTTTCTGGAGATCCATTTATATTTCCAGCATCAGGTCTTCTAGATAAGAATTCTTGTACATCTGCTATAGAAGCACCAAAATCAGCGGCTTCACCTGCGGCATTAACAGTACCTGGTCTATTTGCTTGATTTACTTTTGAAAGGTCAATGGTGTAATTTATAAAACCTTTATCCTCACCTATTGAAGAGCCATTGTTTAAAGCTACACCGAACATTTCACCATCACCTTCAGAAGTTATTCCTGTTCTTACTGTTGCAGAACCTTCGTTTGGAGAATCTTTTAAGATAATGTTCATTACACCTGCAATTGCATCAGAACCATATTGAGCAGAAGCACCATCACGTAAAATCTCTACTCTTTTAATCGCGTCTGTTGGTATTGCAGAAATATCAGCACCTGTTTCACCACGTCCTGGAGACGTTTGTGTATACAATAAGGCACTTAAGTTTTTACGTTTTCCGTTAATTAATATCAACGTTCTTGAAGGACCCATGTTTCTAATTTCATATGGATCTAATAAAGAGGTTGCATCGTTTACCGGAGTTTGTACTGTATTAAAAGATGGTATTCTGTACTGTAAAGCTTTATCAAAAGTAGCTTGACCAGTTGAACTCAAATCTTTAGCGCCAATAACATCAACAGGTAAAGGAGTGTCAGCATTGCTTCTTGGAGCGGTACGAGATCCTACAACGATAAATTCGTCTAATTGCATTCCTTCAGATAATTGAACATTGATAACGTTCTTGCCTAACGTAGTGACTTCTTGTGTAGCAAAACCAATATAACTGAATACTAATTTTGTGTCATCTGTTATATTAATTGTGTAGTTACCGTCAAAATCAGAAGTTGTACCATTTGTAGTACCTTTTTCTATAATGTTAACTCCTGCTAAAGGCATTCCAGAATCATCTGTTACCTTACCAGAAATACTATTTTGCACTACCTCGTTTAATGTTAAAGCAGAAATTCCATTAATAGTAGAATTGATTTTTAAAACCTTTGCTCTTTCAGGTTTTTTATGGTAAACAACATAATATTTGTTACCTAGGTACTCAAAATCAAAACTTGTTTTGCGTTCTAATTTGTTGATTATTTTGTCTAATACTGGAAACTTATATTCCTCAGGATTTAAACTTGTCGTTGATACCAACGTTGGGTTGTAAGTAAAAAACACTTCATGTTTTGCACTGATTTCATTCAAAAACTCACTGAGGGTTACATTTTCCTTGAGTTCATTAGAAGCGTTCATGCTCATACTACTTGTAAAAAGTAGTACTGCAACCAGCATTCTCATTAGTTTGTTAGTTCTCATAAATAAATAGTTTAGTTAATAAATAGGGTTTTCTTGTACTCGTAATATATTTCCTTTGTTAATAATTCTTGTTCCTGTAGCCTTCTCTATAGCGGCAATACATATTTTTAAGTTCTGATTTGGTATACCGCCCGATATAGGTATTTGTTTTAGTGAGTCCGAAGAGTATTGAACTTCAAGTCCGTATGTTGATTCTAAATTGAGCATGACATCTTCAAGAGGAATCTCGTTAAATGCATATGTGCCACCACGCCATAATGCATAAGGAGTTTTAATGTCTACCTTCTTATGTACTAGTTTTTCGCTTTCATTTGAGAATGAAACCATTTCGCCAGGTATCATTTTAGTCACTTCCCCATTTTTGAACTCTAAATGAATAGAACCTTCATCAAGCACTACATTTGTTTTTTGCTTTCTGGTGTTTACATGAAATTGAGTTCCTAGTACTTCTACTTTTAAATCATTTGTTATTACCCAAAATTTTGCATTTGTACTTGGTATAGATTTTACCTTAAAATATGCTTCACCTTTAAGGTGTAACAATCTTGGATTGTCATTTTTATAAGATATTTCAGAATTACCATTAAGAACTACAGATGTGCCATCTGGTAATTTTAAATCTATAATTTCTCCAAAATTGGTTTTATGAATTGTTGTGGATTGATTTGTGAAATATGCAAAGCTTGTATAACTGATAAGAACAAGTAATACCGCAGCGGCACTGGTGAAAATTACTCTATATAATGATGGTGGTTTTTTCGTTTTTTTATGAGAAGAGGAATCAATATCTAGTTTTGGTAAAATTTCTGAAAGTGCCCTATTTATTTTATCGCTACCAGGATAATTTTGCTTAAAATTAATTCCAGTAATTATCGATTTGGCACTCTCAACAGTTTCTAAATATTCAGGGTTGCTTTGTATCCAATTTTTCCAATATGTAATATCATTTTTGTTGAGACCTTTTGCCCAATTTTTAAATGACGCATCTGTTAAGAAATACTGTAAATCGAATTTATTTTTATTATCCATTTAGTAAGGTGTTCCATTTATAAGAGATTTATTTCTTAAAAATATACCCTACTATTTTTAACTTTTTTTCAAAATATTTTTAATTTGTTGATTTTCAGATGCTTTACGAAGTTTTGATAACGCTTTTTGTAGCACATTTAAAACACTTTGGTAATTCATGTCCATTACTTCAGCAATGTCAGAGCTATTCATTCCGCTATAATATTTTAAATAGAGAACTTCTTTTTGTCTTGGAGAAAGGTTGTTAATTAAGTGGGCTAGGGTAGAGGTGCAAAGAAACTGAATCTCTTGATGTATGGAAATCTCTTCTGCGGAAAAGGTGAAATTTGTTTTAAAAAGTTGAGCTTCTGAAATTGGAAGGTTTTTTTGATTTTTTTGAAGTTGTTTAATTAGTCTTCTCTTAAAGGATACAAATAGATATGCTTTAAGGTTTTTAATTGAGTTCTCTTTTTCTCGATCTTCAAATAATTGAATAAAAAAGTTTTGAAGGCAATCTTCTGTGATTTCTTGGTTGTTGCTCAGTTTTAAACCATAGACATGTAATTGCGGGTAGTATTTTTTAAAAAGAAGACTGAAGCCGTTAGCCTCGCCTTTTTTAAAGAAATACCATATAGTTTCATCCGAATGAAGTTCCATAAATTTCACATGTTCTACCGCCAAAGTAAGAAATATTTCTTAAAATATGTTAAAATTTAATATTTTAACTATCCTCCGTCTAAAAAATTTGAATATTATTTAAATAAAGTGTATAAAAATTCACAAAAGTTATACTGCGATTTTGAACGTAAAATATTTAAGTAAAAACTATATTTGCACCCTCGAAATATTCTTAATTATGAAAGCAGGTATTGTAGGATTGCCAAACGTAGGTAAATCAACACTTTTTAATTGTTTGTCTAATGCGAAAGCACAAAGTGCAAATTTTCCATTTTGTACTATTGAACCTAATATAGGTGTGGTGAATGTGCCGGACTCAAGATTAGAAAAATTAGAAGAATTGGTGAATCCAGAAAGGGTTTTACCAGCCACAGTGGAGATTGTTGATATTGCAGGACTTGTAAAAGGTGCTAGTAAGGGTGAAGGATTAGGAAATCAGTTTTTAGGAAACATTAGAGAAACAGATGCTATATTACATGTACTTCGTTGTTTCGATAATGATAACATTGTTCATGTTGATGGAAACGTAAATCCAATAAGAGATAAAGAGACTATAGACATGGAGCTTCAGTTGAAAGATTTGGAGACCGTAGATAAGAAATTAGAAAAAGTTAAAAGAGCTGCTAGAACTGGTAATAAAGAAGCTCAAAAAGAGGAAGCGGTTTTACTTGCAATTAAAAATGGTCTTGAAGCAGGTATATCAGTTAGGGCAATTGAAATTGATGAGGAATCGAGAATTGAATTTGTAAAGCCTCTTCAGTTTATTACAGACAAACCAGTTATGTACGTTTGTAATGTAGATGAAGATGCGGCAGTTTCAGGTAATGCATATGTTGAAAAAGTAAAAGAAATGGTTGCTGCTGAAAATGCGGAAGTTATTTTCTTGGCTGTGGGTACAGAAGCTGACATTACTGAATTAGAAACTTTTGAAGAGCGCAAAATGTTCTTAGAAGACTTAGGTTTAGAAGAGCCTGGTTCTGCAAAGTTAATTCGTGGAGCATACAAGTTATTAGAATTGGAAACTTATTTTACCGCTGGTGTAAAAGAAGTTCGTGCTTGGACTATACCTGTTGGTGCAACTGCGCCGCAAGCAGCCGGAGTTATTCATACAGATTTTGAAAAAGGTTTTATTAGAGCTGAAGTTATTGCTTATAAAGACTTTGTTAGTTTTGGTAGCGAAGCAAAGGTAAAAGAAGCCGGTAAAATGAGAGTAGAAGGTAAGGAGTACATTGTTAAGGATGGAGATGTTATGCATTTCCGTTTTAATGTGTAGGTATTTACTGATGCTAATTGGCGATTAATTTGATGCTTAAATCTGTTTTTTAGGCTGATGTTAAGTTATTTTGTTTTCTTTGAATGAATTATCTAAACATCTTCCTAAATGATGAAATTTAAAAATTTATTACCGCTTTTCTTTATTCTTTTATTTACAATTAGTTGTTCGGAATCTGAAGATTTGCCCACTGATGAAATTGAAGCATTGAGCCTGCCAGTTTTGACAACTAATGTTATTTCAGATATTTCAGATACTTCAGCTGTTTCAGGTGGTAATATTTCTGATGCCGGTGGTGCAGAAATAATATCTAAAGGAGTCTGTTGGAGTACTTCTGCTACGCCAACAATTGATGACCTGATAACTTCTGATGGTTCTGGTGTTGTCGATTTTATTAGTGAAATTGAGGAGTTGGAGCCAAGTACTGCATATTTTATAAGAGCTTATGCATCCAACAGTCAAGGTACGGCATACGGGAATGAAATAAGTTTCACTACAATTGAACAGGAGTCAGTCGTCAAAATTTTTAATGGTGATATAGTACTTTCTTCACAACAAGAAGTTGATGATTTTGGGGCTGCAAGTTATACGCAGGTAATAGGAAATCTGACTGTACAAGATACAAATACACCTTCTTCTATAATAAATTTAAATCCGTTAGCGACTATTGTTTTAATTGAAGGGTCTTTGATAATTAAAGAAAACCTTCTTTTAAAGGATATAACGGGGTTTAACGCCTTAGAGAATATACAAGGTAGTCTAACTATTATTGCAAATGACAATCTAGAATCTATAGATACTTTTGAAAATATCATGTCGATTAGTGAAAACTTAGAAATTTATGGTGTAAACAAAGGTGCTGGTTTAATTAATGGATTTGGAAATTTAAGTTCAATTGGTTCTAACATGACCATGCAATCAGTGTCGGGTATCGAAAATTTAATGTTTTTTGAATCTTTAGAAATGGTTAACGGTCCAATTTTTATTGCATTAATGGAGAATTTGGAAAATTTAGACGGATTAGAAAAATTAAATACCTTATTCAGTTTGCGGTTGAATGCTAATAATTCACTTTTGTCTCTGTCTGGTCTAAATAATATCACCAATATTAACGGTGATTTGGTGATTTCTGGCAATAGATCTCTTGAGAATTTAGAAGGGCTAGAGGTTTTGACCTCCGTATTAAATGGAGATTTAAATGTTACTAATAACATTCAATTAAAAAATTTAAACGGGTTAAATAGTTTAGAAACCATTGGGGGAAAACTTAAATTAATTGGAAATGACTTACTTGAGAACCTTGAAGGTTTAAATAACTTGGAAATTACCGGAGCTGGAAATGATTGTGTTCTTTGTGTTGGTTCAATTGAATTGCAATCGAACAATTCTCTTGTGAATATAGATGCTTTAGAAAACTTAAGCACTGCTTGGAACGCATATATAATCGTGGAGTATAATGAAAATTTAGAAAATTTAGATGGTTTTCAAAATTTGATTAATATTTACAAGGCATCAGGTAGCTCAGGTATATTTGGTGCAACATTGAGTCAAAATTCTAAATTAAATAATGTATGTGGTCTAAAGAACTTATACGATGCCAATCAAGGGAACTATTATCTTGAAGGTTTTGGTAATGGTACAATATTGCCGGAAGGAGAGGCTAATACTTTGCTTGATATGTGTGAATGATTTTTTGCTGAAGAAATAATGCATAGTTGAAAACGATGATGTAATGCATTTTCGTTTTAATGTTTAGTGCTCATAAATAGTCAACCGATTTCGCAATAATTTTAATTCTTGCTCTAATCGGTTGACTTTTTCTAACATATGGTTTATGGTGTCTATGCCTTCCATATTTATTCCTAGTTCATTGCGTAATCTATAAATACGTTCTATTTCAATGATGTGGTGCTGTTGAACATATTTTTTATTTTCAATCTGTTGAACTTCAATCATATCAAACTCTAAAAGGTCATCTATAAATTCAATAGGGGTTTGTGTTCGTTCGCAATACAGCTCTATTTGTATATAATTTTCTGAATCCATATTATCGTAATTCTGAAAGTTGTTTGAATAATTGTTTTTCTTTATCAGAAAGGTTGGTTGGCATTGTTACTTTGTAAGTGATGTAAAGATTTCCATGAACACCTTTTTTCTTGTAAACGGGCATTCCCTTTCCTTTCAATTTTACTTTAGTATCGTTTTGGGTTTCGGGCTTTACTTTTAGTTTTACTTTTCCTATTAAAGTTCCCACTTCAATAGAGCTTCCTAGTAAAGCTTTATATAAGGATATGGATTCATTTTTATATAAATCATTTCCTACCCGTTGAAAGTTGGTGTTATTGTTTATTTCAAAGGTTAGGTATAAATCACCTTTGGGTCCGCCATTTACTCCTTCGCCTCCATATCCGCTGATTTTAATGGTTTGTCCATTTTCAACTCCGGCAGGTATTGTTATTCTTATTTTTTTAGAGCCAATATCAAGGGTTTGTTTTTGGTCCTCTAAAATATCAAGCATGTTTAATTTTAAGGTAGCGTTTAAGTCTTGACCTTTAAATTGGGAAGTTCTTTGACCTCCGCCACGGAAACCGCCTCCGCCTCCGCCGAACATAGATTCGAAGAAATCTGAAAAATCTTCATTTGCTCCGCTAGACCTTGAGTAACTGCCTCTATTTCCAGAAGAAGAGCTGCGTTGATTTCGTTTGGCTTGCTCATAAGCGTCAGCATGTTCCCAATCTTTACCGTACTGGTCATACTTTTTCCTTTTTTCTGGGTCGCTCAATACTTCATTTGCCTCATTTATCCGTTGAAATTTTTCTTGAGCAGTTTTATCATTCGGATTTAAATCTGGATGAAGTTTACGTGCCAATTTACGGTATGCCTTTTTAATATCGGCTTGTGTGGCTTTCTTGTCTATTTCTAGAATTTTGTAATAATCAATAAATTCCATAGGTATTCAAAATCTAGTTTAAAGATATAAAAAGGACAAAATAATTCCTATGATACATATCATCAATTAAAAGTTCTTTTTGAATATCTCTTATTTGAATTTAGAAGTGGCTATAAGAGCTATCAACAATAAAACGAAACTTATTGTTAATTACTTTAACAGATAGGGGTTTTATCTTTTGCCGAGTGGTGCTATCTTTAACGCAACTTTCATAAACTTTTTTAAATGTCCCAAGACACTACTAAATATACCGAAGATAACATACGCTCGCTCGATTGGAAAGAACACATCCGATTAAGGCCTGGTATGTATATCGGTAAATTAGGTGATGGTTCGTCTGCAGATGATGGTATCTATATTCTTTTAAAAGAAGTAATAGATAACTGTATAGATGAGTTTGTAATGGGTGCCGGTAAAACCATAGAAATATCTATTAAAGATAAAGTGGTTAAAGTACGAGATTATGGTCGTGGTATTCCACTTGGTAAAGTAGTAGATGTAGTTTCTAAAATGAACACAGGTGGTAAGTATGATAGCCGTGCTTTTAAGAAATCTGTTGGATTAAATGGTGTAGGTACAAAGGCGGTAAATGCATTGTCCAGTTTTTTTGAGGTCCAATCATCGCGAGATAACCAAGTTAAAACGGCTCAATTTAGTTCAGGAAATTTAGAGAATGAAGTTGGTCCAGAAGAATCTTCTAAGAGAAAAGGTACCAAAGTTACTTTCATACCTGATGAAGCTATTTTCAAAAATTACAAGTATAGAAATGAGTATGTAGAGCGCATGCTTAAAAACTATGTGTACTTAAACCCAGGACTAACCATTGTATTTAACGGTGAAAAATTCTTTTCTGAAAACGGACTACGTGATCTTCTTGAGGATAATAATAATATGGATGATATGCTTTATCCTATTATCCATTTAAAAGGAGAGGATATCGAAATTGCCATAACACATAGTAGAACACAGTATAGCGAGGAATATCATTCGTTTGTTAACGGACAACATACAACTCATGGTGGTACACACCAGGCTGCATTTAGGGAGGCAATCGTAAAAACAATTCGTGATTTTTACGGAAAGAATTATGAAGCTTCGGATATTCGAAAATCTATCATTTCAGCAATTGCATTAAAAGTAATGGAGCCTGTATTTGAAAGTCAAACTAAGACGAAGTTGGGCTCTACTGATATGGGTGGTAAATTACCGACTGTTCGTACTTATATCAATGATTTTGTCGGTAAGTATTTAGATAATTATCTGCATAAGAACACAGTTACAGCCGATAAGCTTCAGCGAAAAATAATGATGGCCGAGAAAGAACGAAAAGAGCTTTCTGGTATTCGTAAATTAGCGAGAGATAGAGCTAAAAAATCAAACCTTCATAATAAAAAACTTAGAGACTGTAGAGTTCATCTAAGTGATATAAAGCATGACCGTAGATTAGAAAGTTCTCTTTTTATTACCGAGGGAGATTCTGCATCTGGTTCAATTACCAAATCTAGAGATGTAAATACACAGGCAGTTTTTAGTTTAAAGGGTAAACCTTTAAATTCTTATGGTATGTCTAAAAAGATAGTTTATGAGAACGAAGAGTTTAACTTGCTGCAAGCTGCATTAAATATAGAGGAGTCAATAGAAGATTTAAGATATAATAATATTATAATAGCTACCGATGCCGATGTGGATGGTATGCACATTAGGTTATTGTTGATTACCTTCTTTTTACAATTTTTTCCAGAGTTGATTAAGGAGAATCATTTGTATATTTTACAAACACCTTTATTTAGGGTACGAAATAAGAAGGAGACTATTTATTGCTATAGCGATGAAGAGCGACAACGTGCTTTGAATAAATTAACCGGTAAGCCAGAGATTACTCGATTTAAAGGTTTGGGTGAAATTTCTCCAGATGAGTTTAGGCACTTCATTGGTGAAGACATTCGTCTTGAGCCAATAATGCTAGACAAAGCAATGTCTATTGAAGAATTGCTGAGTTTTTATATGGGAAAAAACACACCGGACAGACAAAAATTTATAATTAACAATCTTAAAGTAGAGGTTGATTTAATTGAAGATAAAGTAATATAAACTAGGTAAATACGATTGCTTCTGAATGGAAGAAAATGACGATTTAAACGAGGAAAATAACGATAATCTTTCAGAGGGTAATAATGTTGATGCAGAACCAGCCGATGCTCTAACGAGAGTATCTGGGATGTATAAAGATTGGTTTCTTGACTATGCTTCTTATGTAATTTTAGAGCGTGCTGTACCAGCAATTGAGGATGGTTTTAAACCTGTGCAACGTAGAATCATGCATTCCCTTAAGGAATTGGATGATGGTAGGTACAACAAGGTTGCCAATGTTGTTGGTCATACAATGCAGTACCACCCACATGGCGATGCTAGTATTGCTGATGCTATGGTGCAGATTGGGCAAAAGGATTTGCTGATAGATACTCAAGGAAACTGGGGTAATATTTTAACAGGTGACCGTGCTGCTGCATCTAGGTATATAGAGGCTAGACTTTCTAAGTTTGCTTTGGAGGTTATTTTTAGTCCTAAAATTACAGAATGGCAATCATCTTATGATGGTAGAAAGAAAGAGCCTGTAAATCTTCCAGTTAAGTTTCCTTTGTTATTGGCACAAGGAGCAGAGGGTATTGCTGTAGGTTTATCTACTAAAGTACTTTCGCATAACTTTATTGAACTTATCGATGCTTCGATTAAGCATCTAAAAGGTCAACGATTTAAGATTTACCCAGATTTTCCGACGGCAGGTATTATAGATGTTACAAACTATAATGACGGACTAAGAGGAGGTAAAATACGAGTTCGTGCAAAGATTGCTCAGTTAGATAAGAATACACTAGTAATCAATGAAATACCTTATGGTACCAATACTAGTAGTTTAATAGATTCAATTTTAAAAGCCAACGATAAGGGCAAGATAAAAATTAAAAAAATTGAGGATAATACTGCAGCGGATGTTGAAATTTTAATACATCTTCCGTCTGGAATATCACCAGATAGAACAATAGATGCCCTTTATGCTTTCACTGCTTGCGAATCTTCAATTTCCCCGTTAGGTTGTATTATTGAAGACAATAAGCCATTGTTTATTGGTGTTACGGAAATGCTTAAAAGATCTACTGATTCTACGGTAGAATTATTAAAGCGAGAGCTAGAGATCCAATTAAAGGAATTGGAGGAACAATGGCACTTTGCTTCTTTAGAGCGTATTTTCATTGAAAATCGTATCTACCGAGATATTGAAGAAGAGGAAACATGGGAAGGCGTTATTAAGGCTATTGATAAAGGTTTAGCACCTTTTACTAAGCATTTAAAACGAGCTGTAACCGAAGAGGATATTACTAGGCTTACAGAAATACGAATTAAAAGAATATCTAAATTCGATTTAGATAAAGCGCAGCAATATTTAGAGAGTCTTCAAGAGCGAATTGCAGAGGTTAAGCATCATTTGGCAAATCTAATTGAGTTTGCAATAAACTATTTCAAGAATCTTAAGGAGACTTACGGTAAGGATAGAGGTCGTTTAACTGAAATTAGAATTTTTGATGATATTGAAGCTACCAAGGTGGCAATAAGGAACACGAAGCTATATGTGAATAGGGATGAAGGCTTTGTTGGTACATCTTTAAAGAAAGACGAATATGTAACCGACTGCAGTGATATCGATGATATTATTGTTATTACCAACGAGGGTAAAATGATGGTATCAAAAGTTGATTCTAAAATTTTCGTTGGCAAAGGAATTATTCATGTTGCTGTATTTAAGAAGAAAGATAAACGTACTACTTATAATTTAGTTTATAAAGATGGTAAGGGTGGTCCAACGTATATTAAACGGTTTAACGTGACAAGTATTACTAGAGATAGGCTTTACGATTTAACAACCGGAAAAGCTGGTTCCGAAGCGTTATATTTCTCTGCTAACCCTAATGGAGAAGCAGAAGTTATTACTGTTTTACTGCGTCAAGTTGGTAGTATTAAAAAGTTGAAATGGGATATAGATTTTTCAGATGTTCTTATTAAAGGTAGAGCTTCTAAAGGAAATATAGTTACCAAGTACTCTGTAAAAAGAATTGAGTTAAAGGAAAAAGGTGTTTCTACCTTGAAGCCAAGAAAGATTTGGTTTGATGATGTTGTGCGTAGATTAAATGTTGATGGTAGAGGTGAGTTGTTAGGTGAATTTAAAGGGGATGATCTTTTATTGGTTATTAATCAGAAAGGGGTTGTGAAAACATTTTTACCTGTATTGACTTCGCACTTCGATGATGATATGATTGTATTGGAGAAATGGATACCTGAAAAACCAATTTCAGCTATTTATTGGGAAGGCGAAAAAGAGCGTTTTTATGTAAAAAGATTCTTAGTGGAAAGTGAAAATAAAGAGGAATCATTTATTTCAGAACATCCTAAATCATATTTAGAGCTAGTTTCAACAGATTGGAGACCAATGGTTGAAGTTGAATTTCCAAAACCTAGAGGCAAGGAAGCTAAAGATAATGAATCTGTTGATATTGAGGATTTTATATCAGTTAAGGGTATTAAAGCTTTAGGTAATCAATTTATTACTGAAAAGGTAAAAAACATCAATTTGTTAGATCCATTACCATTTGAACAGACAGTACCTGAGCAACCTGAAGATATAGAAGTGGTAGATGAAGAGTCTCTTACATCTAACGATGAGAATGAAAAATTGAAGGATGGAAAAGAGCCTTCAGCAGATGATCCTACTTTATTTGATTAGTCGTTTTTATGAAGAATTTTTTTAAAGAGTTTAGAAACTTTGCCGTCAAAGGCAATATGATTGATTTAGCAGTTGGTATAATTATAGGAACTGCATTTAACAAGGTGGTTAGTACTATAGTTTCCGCTATTATTATGCCTCCACTTTCCTTATTAACTGATGATGTTAACCTTTCAAATAAGAAATGGATACTTAGAGAAGCAAGTGAAAAGGTAGAAGAGGTGGCAATAGGCTATGGAGAATTAATAGAGTCCTTGATTGATTTTGGTATTATTGCTTTTACCATTTTTGTAATGGTAAAATTTATAAATAGGTTTAAGGAAAAGTCAGAAGATCCAACGAATAAGGAGGTTGAGACACCTAAGAATATAATATTATTGTCAAGTATGGAGAAATTGTTACAAGAGCAGAATGCTATATTAAAAGGAAAGAAATAAAAATAACTGTTTAATTATTGAGAAGCCTTATTTCAATATAGAGAGTTAAGATTAGACAATTTTAAAGAATAATTGGTTTTATAACTACCTTTACAAAAAAAATTTAATTAATGGATTTTACTAACCCGCTGGTATACGGTGCTCCCGCTTTTATTGCCTTTATCTTATTAGAATTAACCTATAGTAAAACTCATGGACATGATGATCTCTATGATTGGAAAGATTTTGCTGCCAGTAGTGTAATGGGTATTGGTTCGGCAATTATTGGACCGCTATTAAAGGTTATCCTATTAGTTGTTCTTTTTGAATATGCTTATGAGTTTTTCAATCCCATGGTAGATGGTGTTAGAACTAATATTATGGGCTATAAATCATTTGGCTATGCTTGGTACGTTTGGTTGCTTTGTCAGTTAGCAGATGATTTCACATATTATTGGTTCCATAGAGCTAATCATGAAATTCGTATTCTTTGGGCGGCGCATATAGTTCACCATTCCTCAGATAACTTTAATCTTGGTACTGCAATTCGTAACGGTTGGTTTACGTTGTTGTACAAGCCTTTTTTCTATGTTTGGATGCCTATTATAGGATTTCCGGTAGAAATGGTAGTAGTTTGTTTGGCGATAGAATCTTTTTGGCAGTTTCAGTTACATTCTCAATATGTACCTAAAATGGGATTCATTGAAAAAATATTCAATACACATACAATGCACCAGGTGCATCACGCTCAAAACGTCGAGTATTTAGATAAAAATCATGGTGGCTTCTTAAATTTTTTCGATAAAATTTTTGGTACTTGGAAAGAGTACGATGAAGAGATTGATGTGAAATTTGGTGTTATTCATGCACCTAATTCAAATAACCCAATTGTTATACTTACGCACGAGTTTAAAGATATTTGGGCTGATATTAAAAAATCTAAAAAAGTAAGTCATAAATTAATGTACATTTTCGGCCCTCCGGGATGGAGTCATGATGGTAGTACTATGACTGTAAAGCAACAGCAACGATTGTATAAGGAGCAGAAAGAAGCAAACCCAAAAGTTGCTTTTAATAGACCGAATTAAGATTGATGATTTTATAAAAAAAGGGAAGCTTTTAGCCTCCCTTTTTTTGTGCTTATTAATCAAGGTTTTAAACTTCCCAGCCTTTTCTATATTCTCTGCCAACAAATTGATTGGCTTCTTCCATATTCGTTATTCTCATATTTTCTCCGTCCCATAGTAGTTTTTTACGAGCAAAGAATTCCATGGCACCTTCAGAGTTCTCTCGTTGAAGCATATAACTTCTAATGGCTAAATTGCCCATAAGAACTGTTTCTGTCATTGGTCCGGCGTAATCGAAAGATGATGTTAAATTTAAGTGCTCTTCACTACCGAAACCAGCTTTACAAGCATCTACCCATTTACGTTGATGACCATATTCTGGTTCTAAATTCTCTTCAACTTCAGGTCCGAACTCAGTGGTTCCGTCGTTTAGATATAACTTTGGCATTAATGGAGAGCTATCATTAATATTGGTGGAAATAATTCCTTTTTCACCAATAATTAAAACTCCGTTAGCACTTCCTTTTCCGCCTATATCATCATTTGCAGGAATAATGTCGGGATGTGATGGGCGAATGCCTCCGTCGCTCCATGTCATCTCAATCGGTGATTTTGATTTGTCTGTAGCATCAAAGTGTAAGGTTATAAAAGAAGATGGAGGACAGCCTTCTGGGTAGTAGTCTGGAGTCCACATTTTTGAAAATACTGATGCAACACTACATTCCGCATCCGTAGGGTATTTTAAATTTAGTGTTCTAAAAGGTATATCTATTAAGTGGCAACCTACATCGCCAAGCGCTCCTGTTCCAAAATCCCACCAACCTCTCCAGTTGAAAGGGTGTAGATTGGGTATAAATTCTCTCTCGGTTGCTGGACCTAGCCATAAGTCCCAATTTAAAGCATCGGGTTTAAGGTTAGCGTCTGGTTTTGGCATTTGAATACCTTGTGGCCAAACGGGTCTATTGGTCCAAACCTGTACTTTTGAAACCGCACCTATCTTATCTTCATCAATCCATCGTTGCACCATACCAAGAAGAGGATTAGAGCCACCTTGATTTCCCATTTGAGTAACAATCTTATTCGTTCTTGCCATTTGGGTTAGAGCTCTGGCTTCTCTAATGTTATGCGTCATGGGTTTTTGCACGTAAACATGTATACCACGCTCCATTGCCCATTTTGCTGCAGGACCGTGTACATGATCTGGTGTGGAAATAGTTACGGCATCTATATTTTTCTTTTTATCTAGCATTACCCTGAAATCATCATATAATTTTGCTTTAGGGAAGTTTTCAATACTTTTTGCCGCGCTACCAGAAAAATCAACATCGCATAAAGCCGCTACGCGCTCTCTGCCATTAACAGATGCGTTTTTTATATCGCTAATACCTTTGCCGCCGGATCCAATTGCCGCAATGTTTAAACGGTCGCTAGGCGATAAAAACCCGGTTCCACCCAATACATGCCTTGGTACTATAAAAATAGAACTGGCCAAAGCAGATTTTTTGACAAAATCGCGTCGGTTAATGTTTATTGGTTTTTTCTCTTTGTTGTCTTTCATGATTGTTCTTGGTTAAAAGTTGAATGGTGTAACCAAGATACATAAAAGCCCCTTGCAAAACAATCGTGAAACAATTGATAGCAAGGGGCTTAAGTAGCAAAGGATATAAACTATTATTCTTCTATTTCCTCAACTGATTTTTTATTCTTTTTCATTCGTAAGTCAAAAAATTCTACCATTAATGAAAAAGCAATCGAGAAGTATAAGTAGCCTTTTGGTATAGTGCCAGCTTCATTTCCAAATACAACCAAATGGCTTAAATGTGCAGATTCTGCTATCAACATGAAACCGATAAGTATTAAAAATGACAATCCTAAAATTTGAATTGAAGGATGTCTGTTTACGAACTCTCCAACAGGGTTTGCGAATAACATCATAATAATTACAGATATTACTACAGCTACAATCATTAAAACAAGGGCATCGTTAGGGTTGGGCGATATTCCATTAGTCATGCCAATGGCAGTTAGTATAGAATCAAAAGAGAATACGATATTTATAACGGTTATTTGAAGTATGGCGTTAGTTAAAGAGGTTGATCTAGCTTTTTTTACTTCACGTTCATCATGTCCTTTATCTTCTACCTTTTCATGAATTTCCTTGGTGCTCTTGTAGAGTAGAAATAAACCGCCGAGAAATAAGATTATTCCTTGTCCGCTAATACCTCCTGTAATCCAATCGCTTTCAAATACCCAAAAAGGTTTTTTCATTGATGTAAGTAGTGATATACCAAAGAGCAATACAATACGCATTACCATTGCTAGCACCAAACCTAAGCTCGTTGCCTTTTTTTCTTTGGCTGGGCTCAAGCTTTCCTGCGGCAATTGATATGAAAATAATATTATCAATCCCTAAAATAATTTCTAGAAAGGTTAATGATAGTAAAGCAATCCAGGCATCTGGATTTGTGAAAACTTCGAACATGGCTAATTGGTTTTTATTGCGGTTCCAGTTTTAACTACTAACTTTTTATTAGGGTCTTTTACTGCGCTTTTATATTGAAAGGTGTAGGAAGAGTCCGTTGTGCTTATTATTTTATAATGAATGGCTGTTTTGCTGTGAATGTCTTGTAAAACAAATTCACAATCGTTAAACCAGCGAACGGTAGCACTGTCAATCTTATTCTCGTAATAATCTACACTATAGTCTTCGGTTCTAGTGAATTTGCCCACTTTTTCTGTACCGTCAATTTCATAATTGAATTGAAAAGTGCCTGTTTTGTACTTCTCGCATTCGCGTTCAGGTTGATAACAAGAAGCTAGGATTAAGCATAAAGCTACAGTAGATAATATATTTTTCATCATGCTGCAAAATAATGAAAATAGGAGTGAAGTAATGATGAAAAAGGTAGAATAGTTTCTGTTCTAAGATAATTTTATTGCTCCGAGTAAGTTTTAAATGTTCCGTCAGTGTAAAACATTACAATGCGTTCAATTATCTTTTGACCAGAATTATTTTTTACTACATTATTGTTACCCGATGAAAGAACTTGATTTTTATTTTGAGACTTAGGGAAGTCACCTTCGCCATATAGCAACCATTGTAAATCAACTTCAGGAAATGCTTCATCTATTTTCATGATGAACTCTAAACTGGGTTTGTTTCTGCCATTTAATAAATGGGAAATACTAGACCGTTGTACATCTATTAAATCTGCAAATGCAGCAGAAGAAAGTTCCTTGTGAGCTAAAATCGTCTTTAACCTTAGAATAAAAGAAGTAGTATCCAGCATGTTTACAAAGTTAATGTATTCTTTAAACTAGTTTTACGACATGGATAATAAGTAGGTATTAAATCTGTAATTTTAATTAAGTTAAAGTTTATATGAAATATTATAAATAACTGATTTATAATAATTTGAATTATATTTTTGTTGAAAAGTTAAATTTGTAAATTAATAATAAAAATATTTAGAATTGTGTCATTTGTCATTGTTTACAATTGTAAACTAAGGCTGTAGTATTTTTGCTATTATAAAAGTTGATTGATAATGAAGGAATTAAATTATAGTGAGATTTATGTGCCTAATGTTAAAGGGAGATATATTACGTATGACCATATAAATGATTTTATAAATGGATTGCCTAACACTTTTAAATTAGATGAAGTTGGACAATCTGTACGTGGGGAATCAATCAAGAGCATTACGTTTGGAAATGGACCAAAACGAATTTTAATGTGGTCTCAAATGCACGGTAATGAATCTACGACAACTAAAGCTGTAATTGATTTATTAAATTATTTAAAACAAAATGTTACTGAAGTATCTGATATTTCAAATGCATGTACACTAAAAATTATTCCAATTTTAAATCCTGATGGAGCTCGAGATTATACGCGAGTCAATGCCAATAAAATAGATCTTAATAGAGATGCACAAGATTTATCTCAACCAGAGAGTCGTGTTCTAAAGAATGTCTTCGAAGATTTTAAGCCAGATTTTTGCTTTAATCTACATGATCAGCGAACTATTTTTAATGTTGGGGATACTAATAAACCTGCTACTGTTTCTTTTTTGGCGCCAGCTTTTGATATGGAACGTAATAATTCACCTTCACGAAAATTAAGTATGCAATTAATTGCAGCTATGAATAGTAGGTTGCAAGAAGTGATTCCTGGTCATGTGGGTAGATATGACGATGGTTTTAATGCTAATTGTGTAGGAGATGCTTTTCAAATGAGTAAAACACCTACTATTTTATTTGAAGCTGGTCATTACTTTGAAGATTATGATAGAGATAAAACAAGAGCTTACATATTTAAAGCACTTTTAAAAGGTATTTCAATTCTTCTAAATAATACTATTTCTAACTATAAAGTTGAGCAATATTTATCTATTCCCGAAAACGGAAAACAGTTTGTAGATGTTGTAATTAAGAATGACAACTATATTTCTAATCATTTAACGAAAAATGGTGTGGTTGCAATACAGTACAAAGAGGTTTTAAATAATGATAAAGTTGAGTTTAAGCCAGAAGTGCATGTGTTTGAAAAGGAACCTAAAGAATTGTTTGCACATAAGACATTGAATTGCAATGATGATAATGATCTTAAGTGGTTAAAAGAAAATGATTTATTGAATCTTCTATCGTGATATTTTTTGCCTTTTTTCTTTGAAAATGTAAAATTGTTTACGTTTTCTATAAAAAAAACGAAGTTTCAATGAATTTAATGTGATTATTTTTTATTTTTGGCAAAAATTTTACAACTATGGGCAAAGTCAAATTAGACGAAATAGACCACCAAATTCTGGATATGTTGATTGACAACACCAGAACTCCTTTTACCGATATTGCAAAAAAACTACTTATATCTGCTGGTACGGTGCATGTAAGAGTTAAGAAGATGGAGGAAGCAGGTATCATAAAAGGATCATCTCTTACTTTAGATTATGTAAAACTCGGATATGCTTTTATAGCTTATGTTGGTATTTTTCTTGAAAAAACACATCAGACAAAATTTGTTCTTGAGCGTTTAAATCAAATACCTAACGTAACTATTGCACACATAACAACAGGGAAATTCAATATTTTCTGTAAAATTAGAGCAAAGGATACTACGCATGCTAAGAACATTATCTTTAAAATAGATGATATCGATGGTATTAGTAGAACAGAAACTATGATTTCATTAGAAGAGAGCTTCAACGATAAGAAACGTTTGATGCACACCATCTTTAATGAGTTATAAATAACGGTTGTTCAACTAACTTAAAAAAAGCCCTGTTATCTTATATAATTGGGCTTTTTGTATTTTTAATAATATAAATTTTATTCAATGAGAGTTAAGGATTTACAAGAAAACGAATTTCAATATTTTTATGGAACCTATTTAAAAACTCTCGAAAAGCAAGATGATTTAAAATCAGCTTTGCAAAATGGTAAAGAAAGCTTTAAAGATTTAGTTTTTAGTTTAACCGATGAGCAATTGAAGTATAGTTATGGAGAAGGTAAGTGGACCGTAGCAGAAGTTCTGGTACACCTAATAGACTCTGAGCGTGTTTTCCAATACCGCGCCTTTAGAATAAATAGAAACGATAAGACACCTTTGCCGGGCTTTGAGCAAGATGACTACGTTTTAGAAAGTAATGCCAATCAACGTACCAAAGAAGATATTTTAAATGAATATCTATCTGTACGTAATGCGTCTATTAATCTATTTGAAAATATGTCTTCTGTAAATTTAAAAAGAATAGGTACGGCAAGTGGAATGCCATGGTCTGTTGGCGCAATTGGATTGGTAATTAGTGGTCACCAAAAGCATCATGAAAATATATTGAACGAGCGCTATTTTAGTTAATCTAGCTCTTCTTCATTTTCCATCTCAAAATTCAAGTAAAGTGCTTTCGTCATATCTTCCGATTGCATTACTTCTTCTGGCGTTTTGGTTTCTAACTCCTTTTCTATGTTTTCTTCAAAATTTGCAATGAAGTTAGAAAGGCTTTTACTTATCTTAACTAGATACAGTGTCTCGGCTGTTCTTAGTTCTACAGCTTCAACATGATCTCCTTTAATATTTTTGAAACTGATAATGTCTTCATCACCATATCCATATGGGTAAGTTTCTATTAAAAGAGCTGCTAATTGGTGGTCTAATTTACGGTAATCAATAAGTCGTCTGGTCATAACTAATTTATTTATAGATGGTTGTGGTTATCTATACCTAAGCTAGTAATTAAAATCACATATCTCTTTATAGAGTTGTGAAAGTGCTCATTTGAGTATGTGAAGTTTTTAAACTTTGTAGTAAGCGAATGCGTCCGAAAATAATTCTACAGGTATTTCTACATCAACCTTAGGTTCGCCTATTGATTTTAAAAGAACAAAATTTACTTTACCGTGAGAATTTTTCTTGTCATATTTCATGAGTTTAAGAATGTTTTCAATATCATCATTCAAAAATTCTATTTTATCATATCTACTCAAGAACGTAGTTTTTATATCTTCTAAAGTTTCATTGGTTAATCCTAGAAGTTTATTTGACAAATAGGCTTCTAAAATCATTCCTATTGCAATAGCTTCACCATGCAACAGTATTTCTTTAGACTCATTTTCCAAGAAGTAAGATTCAATAGCATGACCAAGTGTATGCCCGTAATTTAAAATTTTACGAATATGTTGCTCAGTTGGATCCTGTAATACAACTTTGTTTTTTATTTGAATAGATGTTAGAATGTGATTTTTCATATCATCTAAACTTTCTGCGTCTTTCAATGACCCCCAATACGCTGTGTCCTGTATTAGACCATGTTTTAGCATTTCTGCAAAACCGCTTCGTACTTGTCTATTCTCTAGTGTATCAAGAAAATCGGGTACAACTAATACCATTACTGGTTGGTTGATAACACCGATCTGATTTTTTAAAGAGCCCAAGTCTACACCTGTTTTGCCACCTACAGAAGCATCGACCATAGATAATAGGGTAGTAGGTACGTTTATGAAATCTATACCCCTTTTAAATGTAGAGGCTACAAATCCGCCCATGTCGGTTAATACACCGCCACCAAGGTTTATCATAACGCTTTTACGGTCAGCACCTAATTCAGATAAAGCCTCCCATACACCTACACAAGTTTCAATGTTTTTATTTACTTCACCAGATTCAATTTCGATAATTTCAAATTGATACTCACCACTAATTTCTGCCATAAAATTTGGTAGACAAAGCTCATGTGTATTTTCATCCACCAAAATAAAAACAATAGAATATTTCTTTTGAGCTAGATGAGTATTTAAAGCTTGAAAAGCATTTTCGTTAAAATGTACTGCGTAAGAATCTGAGATTATAGAATCCATTAAGAATATGGCTTAGTATTGATTACTATTTAACCGCAAAATAAAGGTTATTTTTAGTCTTAGGATTATAAATTCTGTGATTATATTTGATCGTTATAGAAATTTTAAAAAATGGACCAAATATTTGAAAATACCGCAACGGCATTTGCTTTAAAATCAGATTCAGAATTAGAAAGAGCTTATTTTCTTTTTAAAATGATATCAAATGAACCATTAGTAAAAATGGGTTCGGTAATTACCAATTTTGCATTTAAAGCACATTTACCTGTAGAGGGTCTTATTAGGGCTACTGTATTTGATCATTTTTGTGGTGGCGTAAATGAGCGCGATTGCTTACCTGTGGTTGATCGTATGTGGGAAAAGGGGGTTTGCTCGGTTCTAGATTATTCTGTTGAAGGTAAAGAGGAAGAAGACCCATTTGATACTGCTACCGAAATGATTTTGACAATTTTAGACTTCGTCAAAGAAAAAGAAGCTATTCCTTATGCGGTTTTTAAGCCAACCGGTTTTGGAAGATTTTCATTGTATCAAAAAGTTAGCGAGAAAAAAGAACTTACAAAAGATGAACAAGCCGAATGGCAACGTGTTGTTAATAGGTTTGATAAGGTTTGTAAAAAAGCTCACGATCTAGAGGTGTCTTTACTTATAGATGGAGAAGAAAGTTGGATGCAAGAAGCCGCAGATAATTTGGCTGAAGATATGATGCGAAAGTACAATAAGAAAAAAAGAATTGTATTTAACACTTTACAGACTTACAGATGGGATCGATTACCTTATTTGAAAGCTCTACAAGAACGTGCGGTGAAAGAAGGTTTTTTGGTAGGTATAAAAGTTGTACGTGGTGCCTACATGGAAAAGGAAAATGACAGGGCCAAAGAAAAAGGGTATCCGTCTCCTATATGTAAAACAAAGGCAGAGACCGATGATAATTTTAATGCTACTATTGAGTATATGATAGATAATCTTGATTCTCTATCTATTTTTTCAGGCACACATAATGAAGATAGTTGTTACCGCCTAATGGAGTTAATGGAACAAAAAGGCATAGCTAAAAATAACGAACATGTTTGGTTTGGTCAACTGTACGGAATGAGTGACCATATCTCTTATAATTTAGCGGCTAATGGATATAATGTAGCCAAATATTTGCCTTTTGGACCTGTGCGTGATGTTATGCCTTATTTAATTAGAAGGGCAGACGAAAATACATCTGTAGCCGGGCAAACCAGTAGAGAGTTATCTTTATTGAAAAAAGAAAGAAAGCGTAGAAAAATATAATTAATGCTTATTGTAGCTCCACTTTCTGAATGGTGGCTTTTTCTCTACAATTTTTTACAGTAAACCTATAATCACGTTCCTTGTATTCAGATTCTACAATGTAAGTTTTACAGGGAACAGATTTAGTATCGCTTTTACCAAAATCGACATCTCCTTCTGTTAAAATATAAGTAACCCCAATAGAGTCCAACTGAAACTCTTGAAGCTTTTGATTTGCTTCATCGCTATAGTACATTGACTTTGAACGAATATCTTTTAGAGTTCTACAATCAGGAAGATAGCAGAAATACACTCCTGTTTCTTGAGATTTCTTTTTTAGAAAAAAAGTAAGAAATACTATACCTATGGATAAACCTACCAAGAAAAAACCTAACCTTTTTAGAAAATCCATTTATACGTTGTATGTAAAATTAAAAATGCAAAATTATGCCTTTTTATAGGATAGAAAAAAGATTGCTTTCAGTATTCTAAAAAATAAGAAAATTAATATCGCTGTATTGTAGGTCAAACCACTCGCCGACAGATTTGTTGGTAAGAATACCATGATACATATAAAGCCCGTTACGTAGGCCTTTATCAAAACGTAATGAATTTTCTAAACCGCCATCTTCACCGATTTTCAACAAATAAGGGGTGAATATATTGCTGATACTTACAGAGGCCGTTTTCGGGTATCTTGAAGGTATGTTTGGTACGCCATAATGAATTACATCAAACTTTCTTCTAGTAGGTTTGTTATGGTTTGTAATTTCGCTGGTTTCAAAACAACCACCGGTATCTATACTTACATCTATTATAACAGCACCTTTTTTCATATGTTCTACCATAGTGCTTGTAACAACTACTGGTGATCGGTCTTTGCCTCTTGTAGCTCCAATAGCTACATCGCAACGTTTTAAAGCTTTGAGTAGATTTTTTGGCTGAATAGTAGAAGTGTAAACTGTCTGCTTTAAATTGGTCTGTATATTTCTAAGTTTAGTGATAGAGTTGTCAAAAACTTTGACATTTGCACCAATACCTATGGCCGAACGTGCAGCAAATTCACCAACAGTACCTGCACCAATAATAACAACTTCTACAGGTGGAACACCACTAATGTTACCGAACATTAAACCATTACCGTTATTATTTGCTGCCATTAATTCTGCTGCAATTAAGACAGAAGATATACCTGCTATTTCACTCAGTGATCTTACTGCTGGGTATTTTCCTTCTTCATCACGAATATATTCAAAAGCAATCGCGGTAATTCTTTTTCTGGCGAGTTCTTCAAAATACTCTTTGTATTGGGTTTTGATTTGAAGAGCAGAAATGATTGTTGTCTGCGGATTTATAAATTCTATTTCGGTTAGGGTAGGAGGTTCTACTTTTAGAATAAGTGGACAGGCAAATACTTTTTTTGTGTCTCTTGTTATTTCACCACCTGCAGTAATATAATCTGCATCGGAATAATGCGCACCTTCACCTGCACCAGATTCTATTAATACACGATGTCCATTAGCTGTAATTGCATTGACAGCATCTGGAGTTAAACAAATTCTTTTTTCTTGGTATTGGTTTTCTTTAGGGATACCTATAAATAATTCTCCTTTTTGACGCAAAACCTCTAGGGTTTCCTCTTGTGGAATTAATTGATGTTTGCTAAAGGGTGAAGTGGGTTGGTTCATATCTAAAGTGTGCGTTGTTCAAATCATTGACTTGAAACTCAAATGTACAATTTTTAAAGAAATGAATGTTTTGTACTTTCTGTTAAGATAGTTAAATGCTAAAATTTTAGATGAAGCCAATTTTGTACGCGATCTTGTAAACCTTTTAAAATATTCTCAATATTACCTGTAGATAATTTGGTATTTAACTCGTCTGAAATAGAAGGAGCTTCAAGGTCCTCATCACTGGTTGATTTAACCTTGTTATTGAAGCCTTTCGCTTTTAACTCTTCCAGTTCAGCTTCCATTGCCTCTAAGTCTATGCCATGTACATGTTTATCGTAAAGTTTAATACGAATAAAATACACAAAAGGTATTGTTATCATGCAAATAGGAATTATCCACCATATATTATCAGTGTCAATATAATGATCTGAATCATAGAACACTTCAAATAATTGAAAGGCATACATCGCAATTGGAATGATAATAATATGGTACCACCAATCTCTAGATGTTAAAAACCAAAATATTAATAGATATAATGGAACAATTTTAGAGGTCAAAAACCATAAGTAGGTTGATGCATCAGGAAATCCGTTTCCACCTAAAGTAAAACCAAAAAAAGATACATCACCATTTGAGTCGTATGGCAAATAATCATAGGTTTTATATAGAAAAGGAGAAATAGCTATAAAGAGAACTATAAGAGACTCTAGGAAAATCTTTTTTTTAGCTTTTTTTCTTTTTAATTTATTATTCATCGGCACATATAGTATTACTATATGCTAACGACATAAATCGTTAATTATTATATATAAAAAAAGAGCAATTAAATTGCTCTTTTTATTTCAAAAAATATAAAAGTTATATTTTCTTAGTCAACTTCCTTTTATCAACATTTAATTGCTGATTATCGATATCAATAATCGGTGCAGTCATTGCTAATAAAAATACGCCTAAAGCAAGGGAAGCTAAGAATGTCCTTTTGTTTTTCATTTTCAAGGGGTTTTTGGTTAAACATTTGTTTGTTCTCCTACAAACGTAAGAAATAATGTACAATAAAAAATGTTTTAAACGTTAAAAATGAGCATTTTATCTGATTTTATGAACATTACATCGATATTTTGGTTTTTCATCGAATAAATGCAATAAAAAATTGGTCTCAACGATGTTCTTTTTTCAATTGTAGAGACATATATTAAGTAGTGCTCTAAAATAACTAGTTATGAGATTGTTAGCTTTCGAGTTAATTCATCTAAAATTTCTATAGTTATATTCTGAACATCATTTGGAATTAGGCTAGTTATTTTTTCTGGCCATTCCATGAATATCCAACTGTCAGTAGCTAAGTAATCGTCTATGCCCATATCCATAGCTTCTACTTCGTTTTCTAGTCTATAAAAATCAAAATGATAAGCAAGTAATTCTCCATTTTCTAAAGCATATTCATTTACAAGACCAAAGGTTGGACTACTTACATTATCAATACTACCTAATTCTTTTACAAATGCTTTAATCAATGTAGTTTTTCCTGCACCCATTGGGGCGTAGAAAGCTAAAGTTTTACTATTTGTATGCGCAATTAGTTGCTTAACAATATTATTTAACTCTCCTTCTTTATAAGTGAACTCCATATTCCAAAAAACTATTTAGGCTCCAAAACTACAAAAGGTATAATCATTTCCTCTAATGATACTCCACCATGTTGGTATGTATTTCTATAATAGCTGACATAGTGATTGTAATTATTTGGATAAGCAAAAAACAAATCATTCTTAGCGAAAATATAAGAGCTACTCATATTAATACTAGGTAAATGAATCGATTTTGGATCTTTCGCAGCTAAAACATCATTCTTTTCATAAGTTAAGCTCCTACCTGTTTTGTAACGTAAATTCAGGCTAGTATCTCTGTCGCCAACTACTTTTGAAGGTGATTTTACATTTATAGTTCCATGATCTGTGGTAATAATTAACTTCATTCCCAAAGTTTGTGCTTGTTGAATGATTTCTAGCATTGGTGAATTTTTAAACCAGCTTGTGGTTAACGATCTGTACGATTTATCGTTAGATGCTAATTCCTTAATTACCTCCATTTCAGTTTTAGAGTGAGATAGCATGTCCACAAAATTATATACAATAACAGTTAGGTCATTATCTTTTTGCCCTTTGAAATTTTGGCTTAAATGCTTTCCTTGTTTAAGGCTGCTAATTTTATGGTACTCCCATTTTAAATCTAGCCCAAGTCTTTTTAATTGTGCGTCAAGAAACTTGTCTTCAAACAAATTTTTCCCTCCTTCATCTGTATCGTTCTTCCACCAATCCGGATACTTTTTCTCCATATCCAAAGGTGTTAGTCCAGAGAATATAGCATTACGCGCGTATTGTGTAGCCGTAGGTAGTATACTGTAATACGAATCTTCTTTTTTCTTTTTGTAAAAGGAGTTTACAGTATCTTCAAAAGCGTACCACTGATCATAGCGCAAATTATCAACTACAATCAATAAAGTTTTTTGATCTTTAATTTCTGGTGCAATCCATTCTTTAAATAACGTGTGAGACATTACTGGTGCATCAATATCAGTAAACCAATCTTCGTAATTACGTTCTACGAATTTTCCGAATTGCTGATTTGCTTCCGTCTTTTGAGATTCAAGAATTTCGAACATACCACTATCTTCAATTTCCTCTAACTGTAGTTCCCAGTAAATCAGCTTTTTATATAAATCTGCCCATTCTTGATACGAGCTTACCATCGAAAGATCCATCGCAATTTTTCTAAATTCTTGCTGATAGTTACTTGTGGTCTTTTCTGAAACTAATCGAGAATGATCTAAATTCTTTTTTAAAGAAAGTAGAATCTGATTTGGGTTTACAGGCTTAATAAGGTAATCTGCAATTTTAGAACCAATTGCTTCTTCCATGATAAACTCTTCTTCACTCTTGGTGATCATAACCACGGGTAAAGAGCTGTCAATAACCTTAATTTCAGATAAGGTTTCTAAACCAGAAATACCAGGCATATTTTCGTCTAAAAAAACGATGTCTACCCTAATTTTTGCTAATTCTTCTAAAGCTTCTTGCCCACTTAAGCAGGTAATTACTTCATAATTTTTTGATTCTAAAAAGATGATATGAGGCTTGAGAAGATCAATTTCATCATCTACCCACAATATTTTTATTTTGTTCATTGAATTATTATTTGACGATAATCAAATTCTATGCTAATGCTTTTGTATAACTTTGAAATGTTAATTTCAGAAAAGACGACGTTATCTTGAAGACATCAAACAAATTGAAAATCTTTAATGATCCAATTTACGGATTTATTAGAATTCCCAATGCGCTCATTTTTGATCTCATTGCAGATCCTTATTTTCAAAGGCTCCGCAGAATTTCTCAAATGGGGCTATCTTATTTAGTATATCCAGGTGCGCACCATACTAGATTTCATCATGCACTAGGGTGCATGTATTTAATGCAAAAATCAATACAAGTACTTCGTTTTAAAGGCGTTGAAATAACTCAAGATGAAGAAGACGGACTTTTAAGTGCCATTCTTTTACACGATATAGGGCATGGTCCTTTTTCACATGCCATGGAGCATAGTATTGTTGAAGGCGTTAGTCATGAGTTTATTTCACTTCAATTTATGAAGAAACTTAATGAGCGATTTAACGGAAGTTTAACGGAAGCTATTTCCATCTTTACTGGCAACCACTCAAAAAAGTTCTTAAATCAATTAGTATCTAGCCAGTTAGATATGGATAGGCTTGACTATTTAAAACGAGATAGCTTTTATACTGGTGTAGCTGAAGGGAATACCAATGCAGAACGTTTAATTACGATGTTAAATGTTGTAGATGGTAATTTAGTAATTGAAGAAAAGGGTATTTATTCGGTAGAAAAATTCCTAATGGCTCGTCGCTTTATGTACTGGCAAGTGTACTTACATAAGACAGCAGTGGTTGCAGAACGTTTACTTATTAGTATTCTAAAAAGAGCCCGATCTCTTATCGAAAAAGGAGAAACTTTGGTTTGTAGCCAAGCGCTAAATTATTTCTTGACGCACCATATTGATATCAATAATTTTGATAGTGATACGTTAGAAAAATTCGCCAAGCTTGATGATGTAGATATATTGGCAGCTTTAAAAGAATGGCAATATTCAAGTGATTTTGTGTTATCTGCTCTTTGTGAGATGATAATAAATAGAAAGCTTCTACATATAAAGGTTAAAAAAGATTCTATTTCTGATAGTAAATTTTTAATTCAACAAAACAAGGTCAAAAAACGATATAAGCTAACAGATGAAGAAGCTTCATACTTTGTCTTTAAGGGAGAGCTTAAGAATAAGGCCTACGACAGGGAGCATCAGACTATCAACATTTTAAGAAAAAACGGAAAGATAACGGATGTTGCTAAATTATCTGACCATCTAAATTTGAATGCACTTTCAAAAACAGTGATCAAATATTATATGTGTTATCCTAAAGAAGGTGTTTAACAATTTTTCTTACTTTTACGCTCATGAAATTTACAGCAGGTCAGATTGCAGGTATCTTAGAAGGAGAAGTGCATGGAAATCCAGAAATAGCCGTACATAAACTTGCTAAAATCGAGGAAGGTGAAGAAGGTTCCCTTACTTTTTTAGCTAATCCTAAGTATACTTCGTTCATTTACAAGACAAAGGCATCTATAACAATAGTAAATAAAAGTTTTGTTCCTGAACAAGATCTTGAAACTACTTTGATTAAAGTTGAGGATGCATATAAGTCATTTTCTAAATTATTAGAATACTACAATCAAGTCAAAAACAATAAGGTAGGGATAGAGGAGCCTATTTTTAAATCGGACACCGCCACTTATGGTTCAGAGGTTTACATAGGAGCTTTTGCCTATTTAGGTAATAATGTAACCTTAGGGGATAATGTTAAAGTATATCCTAATGTATATATTGGTGACAACGTAAAAATCGGAAATAATGTTATTCTTTTTGCAGGAGCAAAAATATATTCAGAAACTATAATTGGTAACAATTGTGTAGTGAATAGTGGAGTAGTTTTGGGTGCTGATGGATTTGGTTTTGCGCCAAATGAAGATGGAGAGTTTGCGAAAGTACCACAGACCGGTAATGTTATTTTAGAAGATAATGTAGATATTGGTGCTGGGACTACAATAGATAGAGCAACCTTAGGTTCTACTATTTTACGAAAAGGAGTGAAGTTGGATAACCAAATACAGATTGCACATAATGTTGAGATTGGAGAGCATACCGTTATCGCTGCACAAACAGGAATAGCTGGATCTACCAAAATAGGAAAACATTGTATGATTGGTGGGCAAGTAGGTATTGTAGGACATATCGTTATTGGAGATTTTGTTAAAATACAAGCCCAATCAGGTATAGGCAGAAATGTTAAAGACCGCGAAGTTTTACAAGGATCCCCAGCCTTAAATTATGGTGATTACAACAAGTCATATGTTCATTTCAAGAACTTACCAAAAATAATTAGTAGAATCGACACTTTAGAAAAGAAGGACTGAGGATGAGTACAACAAACAATAAACAGAGAACAATTAGTAAAGAAGTAAGCCTAACGGGAGTTGGTTTACATACTGGAAGCAATGTTACCATTAAATTTCTACCTGCAAATGAAAACCACGGTTATGCATTTAAAAGGGTAGACTTAGAAGGAGAACCTATTATTCCGGCAGATGCTAATCTTGTTATAAATACACAAAGAGGCACCAATTTAGAAAAAAATGGTGTAAAAATTCAAACTTCAGAACATGTTTTAGCCGCCTTAGTTGGTCTTGAAATAGATAATGTTTTAATAGAGCTGAACGCTGCAGAACCACCTATTATGGATGGTTCTTCTAAGTTTTTTGTGGAAGTATTGGAAAGTGCCGGTATTGTAGAACAGGAAGCAGTTCGTGAAGAATACATTGTAAAAGATGTTATTACTTTTAAGGATGAAGAAACTGGTAGCGAAATAACAATCATTCCATCAGACGAGTATCAAGTGATGACGATGGTAGATTTTGGGACTAAAGTTTTAGGTACTCAAAACGCTACTTTAGATAAAATTTCTGATTTTAAATCTGAAATTTCTAATGCCCGTACATTTAGCTTTTTGCATGAGTTGGAAATGCTTTTGGAAAACGGACTTATTAAGGGTGGAGATTTAAATAATGCCATTGTTTATGTGGATAAAGAAATATCTCAGGCCACAATGTCCAAATTAGAGAAGGCTTTTGATAAAAAGAAGCTCTCTGTTAAGGCTAATGGTATTTTAGATAATCTAACATTACATCAACCTAACGAAGCTGCTAGACATAAACTATTAGATGTTATTGGAGATTTAGCGCTAATTGGTACTCGTATTCGTGGTAAGGTAATAGCAAATAAACCCGGTCATTATGTAAATAACCAATTTGCTAAGAAACTGTCTCAAATCATCAAATTAGAGAAACGTAATAAAGTTCCAAAGTACGATTTAAGCTTACCTCCATTAATGGATATTCATAAGATTATGGATATGCTACCCCATAGACCTCCTTTTTTATTAATAGACCGTATTATCGAGCTTTCTGAAGAGCATGTAGTAGGTATGAAAAATGTAACGATGAACGAACCTTTCTTCGTTGGTCATTTTCCAGGAGCTCCAGTAATGCCAGGTGTACTTCAAGTAGAAGCTATGGCGCAAACAGGTGGTATTTTGGTTTTAAGTACCGTTCCTGATCCAGAAAATTATTTGACTTTGTTTATGAAAATAGATAAAGTGAAATTTAAAAGACAAGTATTGCCAGGCGATACTTTAATATTTCACTGTAGTTTAATTACGCCAATTCGAAGAGGTATTTGTCATATGCAAGCATATGCATACGCAAATGATAAATTGGTAAGTGAAGCAGAATTAATGGCGCAAATAGTTAAAAGAACTTAGAATGAATCAACCTTTAGCCTATATTCATCCAGGCGCTAAAATATCTAAAAATGTTGTAGTTGAACCTTTTACTACTATCCACAACAATGTAACAATTGGTGATGGTACGTGGATAGGTTCTAACGTCACTATAATGGAAGGTGCTCGTATTGGAAAAAATTGCAATATTTTTCCGGGTGCCGTAATTTCTGCATCTCCACAAGATTTAAAGTACGATGGAGAAGAAACAACCGTAGTTATTGGTGACAATACTACTATTAGAGAGTGTGCTACAATTCATAAAGGAACATCAGACCGAATGAAAACGGTTATCGGTAAAAACTGTTTAATAATGGCATATTGCCATATTGCTCATGATTGCCTAGTTGGTGACAATTGTATTTTTTCAAATAATTCAACCTTAGCAGGTCATGTTACCATTGGTGATAATGTAATTTTAGCTGGTTTAGTTGCTGTACATCAATTTGTATCGGTAGGTCAGCATGCTTTTGTTACTGGTGGATCTTTAGTGAGAAAGGATGTGCCACCTTACGTAAAGGCTGCAAGAGAGCCATTATCTTACGTAGGTATTAATTCAGTAGGATTAAGAAGAAGAGGGTTTATATCTGATAAGATTAGAGAGATACAAAACATCTATCGTATTCTATATCAAAAGAATTATAACAATTCTCAAGCGGTACAGATAATTGAAGCTGAAATGGAGGCAACTCCTGAGCGTGATGAAATCCTGCAATTTATTCGCGATTCTCAACGTGGAATTATGAAAGGATATTTCAGTAACAATTAGTAATTTATTTTAGATTTAAGTTAACAACAATAATACATATTACGAATGGCTTCTACATCAGATATACGAAAAGGACTATGCATAAGATATAATAACGATATCTACAAGATTATCGAATTTTTACACGTTAAACCAGGTAAAGGTCCTGCTTTTGTGCGTACTAAATTAAGAAGTGTTACTTCTGGTAAAGTATTGGATAATACTTTTTCAGCAGGTCATAAAATTGAAGATGTACGTGTTGAGACTCGTTCATATCAATACCTGTATCCAGAAGGTGATACATATCACTTTATGAATACTGATGATTATAATCAAATTACTCTTCAAGAGAGTTCATTAGATGCTCCTGGCTTATTAAAGGAAGGGGAAGTTGTAACTATTTTATTCAACACAGAAGATAGCATGCCATTGTCTGTTGATATGCCAGCAAGTGTAGTTTTAGAAATTACATATACAGAGCCTGGTGTTAAAGGTAATACAGCTACGAATGCTACAAAACCAGCAACTGTTGAAACAGGAGCAGAGGTAAATGTACCGTTGTTTATTAACGAAGGCGACAAAATAAAAGTCGATACGGCTACTTGTTCTTATATGGAACGAGTTAAGGAGTAGTGTTCATTAAATAATTAGAAACTAAACAAGGCATTTGAAATTTCCGACTACTTTTTCATTAAAACAGATTGCTGATATAATATCAAGTGAATATGTTGGGCGAGATGATTTTCCTGTCTTCGGTATGAATGAAATTCATGTTGTAGAAAATGGAGATATCGTTTTTGTAGATCATCCTAAATATTATGATAAAGCCTTACAATCTAAGGCAACCGTAATTTTAATTAACAAAAATGTAGAATGCCCAGAAGGTAAGGCATTGTTAATTTCAGATGACCCATTTAAGGATTTCAATAAATTAACAAGTTTTTTTCAACCATTTGTTCCAAATAGTCAGACTATTTCTGTTACGGCTAAAATTGGAAAGAATACAGTTATACAGCCCAATACATTTATTGGTAATAATGTAGAAATAGGTGATAATTGCCTTATACATTCTAATGTTTCCATTTATGATAATTGCGTAATTGGTAATAATGTTACTATACATGCAGGTTCCGTTTTAGGTGCTGACGCATTTTATTATAAAAAACGACCAGAAGGATTCGATAAATTGATTTCTGGAGGTAGAGTTGTTTTAAAGGATAATGTTGATATTGGAGCACTTTGCACAATAGATAGAGGCGTTACAGGTGATACAACAATTGGATTTGGCTCAAAATTAGATAACCAGGTGCATGTAGGTCATGATACTGTTATTGGTGAAAAATGCTTAATAGCATCACAGACCGGTATAGCAGGTTGTGTTATTATTGAAGATGAAGTTACACTTTGGGGTCAAGTTGGTACTGCAAGTGGCATAACAATTGGCAAAAAAGCGGTTATAATGGGACAGACCGGTGTAACCAAATCAGTTTCTGGTGGTAAGAGTTATTTTGGTACACCCATCGAAGAATCACGTGAAAAGTTGAAACAATTAGCATATTTAAAGAAGATTCCAGAAATAATTAAAAAAATGGATAATAAATAAGGCTGTTAATGCTATAAAATTCATTAACAACTTATATTTTTGTTCTATTATAAAATAAAAACTACAGTAGTATGAGCGTATTAGTAAATAAGGATTCCAAAATAATCGTACAAGGTTTCACTGGTAGTGAAGGTACTTTCCATGCCGAGCAGATGATTGAGTACGGTACTAATATCGTAGGTGGTGTTACTCCAGGTAAAGGAGGACAAGAGCATTTAGGGAGACCTGTTTTTAACACGGTTGCCGAAGCTGTTGAAAAAGTAGGAGCAGATACAACAATTATTTTTGTTCCGCCTGCATTTGCTGCAGATGCAATTATGGAAGCTGCAGAAGCAGGTATAAAAGTTATTATTACAATAACAGAAGGTATACCAGTTGCTGATATGGTAACGGTTGCCAACTATATTAAAAATAGAGATTGTCGTTTAATTGGACCTAACTGTCCTGGTGTTATTACTCCTGGTCAAGCAAAAGTTGGTATCATGCCAGGTTTTGTTTTTAAAGAAGGTAATGTAGGTATCGTTTCTAAGTCAGGTACATTAACTTACGAAGCTGCTGACCAAGTGGTAAGACAAGGTTTAGGTATTACAACTGCAATCGGTATTGGTGGTGATCCAATTATTGGAACAACAACAAAAGAAGCTGTTGAACTTTTAATCAATGATCCAGATACTAAGTGTGTAGTTATGATCGGTGAAATTGGTGGACAATTAGAAGCTGATGCTGCACAATGGTACAAAGCTAGTGGTAGCAAAAAACCAGTTGTTGGTTTTATCGCAGGTGAAACAGCTCCTGCTGGTCGTACTATGGGTCATGCTGGTGCAATTGTAGGTGGTAGCGATGATACAGCACAAGCTAAAAAACAAATCATGAGAGATTGTGGAATTCACGTTGTTGATTCTCCGGCAGAAATTGGCTTGAAAGTAAAAGAAGTAATGGGTTAAGAACTCATATTTTTCATATAAAATCCCGTTTATAGCGGGATTTTTTTTAGCCTATAAATTAAACAAAAGGTATATTTGGTAAACATCGGTTTAAAATAACGGACTCATGAAATTATTAGAAGATAAAAATGTAATTATTACAGGAGCAAGTAGAGGTATTGGTATGGGTATAGCCCAAGTTTTTGCTGATCACGGTGCAAATGTTGCATTTACATATAGTTCTAGCGAAGCTCCTGCTCTTGAATTAGAAAAAGAATTGAAAGCTAAAGGTGTAAACGCTAAAGCTTACAAAAGTAATGCTGCTAATTTTCAAGAAGCTGAAGAATTGGTCGCAAAAGTTTTAGAAGATTTTGGTGGTAGAATTGATGTTTTGATCAATAACGCTGGTATTACAAAAGATAATTTGTTAATGCGTATGTCTGAGGCTGATTTTGACACTGTAATTGATATCAACTTGAAGTCTGTGTTTAATATGACAAAAGCTGTACAACGTACTTTGTTAAAGCAACGTAGCGGTTCAATAATTAACATGAGTAGTGTTGTAGGTGTTAAGGGTAATGCCGGACAGACCAATTATGCTGCATCTAAGGCAGGTATGATTGGTTTTACAAAATCTGTAGCTCTAGAATTAGGCTCTAGAAATATTAGATGTAATGCAATCGCACCAGGTTTTATTGAAACAGAAATGACAGATAAGCTTGACGAAAAAACAGTACAAGGTTGGAGGGATGGTATTCCATTAAAACGTGGTGGTTCTACTGAAGATATTGCTAACGCCTGTCTTTATTTTGCGTCAGACCTTTCTAGTTATGTAACAGGTCAAGTATTGAATGTTGATGGAGGTATGTTAACTTAAATCTAGCGTTAAATACATTGGGCCATTTATTTTAGGTTCCATATTTAAGTTCAACTTTAATTATTACATGGAAAGCAAAACGGTATTATACATTATTCTTGCTTCTATTGTAGCCTTGGGTATCGTTGTCTTTCAGTACATATATAAGCAGAAGGCTAAAAGCAAAATTTATTTGCTTTTAGCCTTCCTACGTTTTATTGGAATTTTCGGATTATTACTTCTTCTGATAAATCCACAGTTCGCACAAAAAACATACACATTAGAAAAACCTAATCTGGTGATTTTGGCAGATAATTCTACATCTGTTGCCGAAAATGGTAAAGAATTAAATAATATCATTTCAAAAATAAAGGCAACTAAAGAGCTTTCTAATCGGTTTAAAATAACAGATTATAAATTTGGATCAGACCTTAATATTCTTGACAGTCTTACTTTCAAGGGTAAAAACACTAATATTCATAATTCGCTTTCTGCTTTGAAAGATGTTTATGCAAGAGAACAAATGGTTACCCTTATACTTTCAGATGGTAATCAAACCATAGGTGAAGATTATAGTTATTTTAAAGCCGAAAGGAATAACACTATATATTCAATGGTTTTAGGAGACACTACTAAGTACAAAGATATTTCTGTAGGTCCAATTCAGACCAATAAGTATGCGTTTTTAAAAAATAAATTCCCATTAGAAACCTATGTTTCATATCAGGGTAATACTCCTGTTTCAGTTTTCGTTTCAGTAAAAATGAATGGTAAGATTGTGCATAGGGAGAATTTAAAATTAAATTCTGATGTTAATTTTAAAGCTATTTCTATTCAAGTAGATGCGAATAGCGTTGGTATTAAAAATTTGGAAGTAAAAGTTTCTCCATTAGCAGAAGAGCGAAATATTAAAAACAACCGCAGAAGCACTAGTATTGAGGTTATTGATGAGAAAACTAAAATTGCTTTAGTTTCTGATATTTTACATCCAGATTTGGGAGCTCTTAAAAAGGCAATTGAAAGTAATGAGCAACGCGAAGTTTCTATTTTTAAATCTAGTGCTAGTAAAAATGTTTTAGAGGATGTTGATTTATTTATATTTTATCAACCTACAGCTAAATTCAAGCAATCTTTTGATTTTGCAAAAAGTAAAAATGCAAATACATTTATAATTACAGGATCTCAAACAGATTATACTTTTATAAATAACTCCAATATTGGCATTGAGATAGAAAATGGTTACCCGCAACAGGAAATATTTGGGTTGCTAAACAATGCCTTTACTAAGTATGACACAGCAAGCTTTGACCTTACAGATTTTCCTCCGTTAATTAGCGATGCAGGACCTATTTTAATTACGTCACCTTTTGAAACATTATTGGGAACTCAAATTAAAGGATTAAATGTTCAACAACCGCTGCTGTCGGTAATTGATGAGAATAGTAGTAAAAGAGCTTTATTACTAGGAGAGAACCTTTGGAAATGGCGTGTACAGACGTATAGGAATACCAATGAATTCATAAATTTCGATGAGTTTATAGGAAATTTAATTCGCTATCTAACTAGTTCAAAGAATAAATCGCGTCTTAATGTCGATTATGAAAAAGTGTATCAAGGTAGCAGTAATGCCGTAATTACTGCTACATACTTTGATGAGGCATTTCTATTCGATCAAAATGCCAAGATTAGAATTCAAGTAACAAATAAGGAGGCTCAAAAAAGTCAAACTAGTCCTATGGTGCTTAAAAATGGCTATTTTGAAGCTGATTTAACTAATCTTGTTGCTGGTGAATATGAATTTATAGTATCTGTAGAGAAAGAATCAAAAACAGCAAAAGGAACATTTGTTATATCAGAATTTGATATGGAAAATCAATTTGTTTCTAGCGATAATTTAAAAATGGAAAAACTTGCAGTTAATTCTGGTGGAAAAGTATTTTATCCTTCTCAAATTGAAGATTTAATAAACGATTTAAGTACTAATAAAGCTTACGTGCCAACAGAGAAAGGCACTGAAAATATCGTATCTTTGATAGATTTCAAAAAGCTATTGGCTATTATCATTATTGCTTTCACTGCAGAATGGTTTATCAGAAAATATAACGGATTAATTTAAATAGAAACGAATGGATAAGTTACCAAAGATTGCGTTACCCGCAATATTTATTTTTATAGTATTGATTATTGGAATATCAAAATCTACTGTTACCATTGACTCAGGTCAAGCAGGTGTTTTGTATAAAACTTTTGGTGGAGGTGTAGTTACCGATGAGCCACCGATGGGTGAAGGATTTCATCTTGTAGCGCCATGGAATAGGGTTACTATTTATGAAGTACGACAACAAGAAGTTCTTGAACAGATGAATGTATTATCTAGCAATGGTCTAGATATTAAACTAGAAGCATCAGCTTGGTTTGAGCCAATTCGTAAAGATTTAGGGAAGTTACACCAAGAAAAAGGGCTGGATTATATACAAAGAGTATTGCTTCCTACAATTAGATCGGCTGCTCGTTCAGTAGTTGGACGTTATACACCTGAGCAATTGTACTCTAGTAAAAGAGATGCTATTCAACAAGAGATTTTTGACGAGACTCAGAAGATTGTATCTGGACAGTATATTCAATTAAATGAGATATTGGTAAGAGATGTAACTTTACCACCAACGATTAAAGATGCTATTGAGAGAAAGTTAAAGCAAGAACAAGAGTCTTTAGAATATGAGTTTAGATTGGTTACAGCTAAAAAAGAGGCAGAGAAAGTAACTATTGAAGCACAAGGTAAAGCAGATGCCAACCGTATTTTAAGTGCTTCTTTAAATGACCAAATCTTAAAAGATAAGGGTATTGATGCTACATTAAAATTGTCTGAATCACCAAATACTAAGGTGGTGATAGTTGGTGGTAGCGATGGACTTCCTTTAATTTTAGGCAATAACTAAAACACGGAGTCAATTATTTTTGTTTCATTTTAAACTTTTGTTTTGTGAAATGGAAAATACCTTTTACTTTTACAGCATAATGAAAAATAGAACTACACATCATCATATTCATACACACGCTCAGGCGAGGTAGGAATGTATTGTAGTAGAACAACATATTTTAAAACCCGTTTGAGCAATCAAACGGGTTTTCTATTTAAATCTCTTTTGGTTGCCAAGCATTAAATTAAGAAAATGACTAAAATTAGAATTGCTATTCAGAAATCGGGAAGACTTAATGAGGAATCCCTTCAAATTTTAAAAGATTGCGGAATTTCCATTGATAATGGTAAAGACCAACTTAAAGCTTCTTCAAGAAACTTTCCAATGGAAGTATTTTATCTTAGAAACGGGGATATTCCCCAATACCTTAGAGATGGTGTAGTAGACATCGCCATTATTGGAGAAAATGTACTAATTGAAAAAGGTGAGGATATATCAATTACTGAAAGATTAGGATTCTCTAAGTGTAAAGTTTCTTTGGCCGTACCAAAGTCAGTTAAATATAATTCGGTTAAGGATTTTGAAGGCAAACGAATTGCTACTTCTTATCCTAATACAGTGCTTAATTACTTAAAAGATAAAGGTGTTAAGGCGGATTTACATATAATAAGTGGTTCTGTTGAAATTGCACCTAATATAGGGTTGGCAGATGCTATCTGTGATATTGTTTCTAGTGGTAGTACACTATTTAAGAACAACCTAAAAGAAGTTGAAGTAATGTTAACTAGTGAAGCGGTGTTGGCTGTTTCTCCAAAGATTACTGCAGAAAGAAAAAAGCTACTTGAAAAATTACAATTTAGAATTCAATCGGTTTTAAGAGCAAGAGGTTCTAAGTATGTTTTGCTTAATGCACCAAATGATAAATTGGATGGTGTTCTAAAATTATTACCAGGAATGCGTAGCCCTACAGTTCTTCCTTTAGCAGATGAAGGATGGAGCTCCGTGCACACTGTAATTAAAAAAGATTCTTTTTGGGAAGTGATAGATGAGTTGAAGAAAGCAGGAGCAGAGGGTATATTAGTTTGCCCAATTGAGAAAATGGTATTGTAGAAAAGTTCTTAACTTTTAGCCTTTTGCTATTAGTTAAACTTAATTTTTATGTTTTGCCAAGAGCCAAAAGCTTAAGGTTTATAGCTAATAAAAGAAATGAACAAAATATATAATCCAGCAAAATCAGATTGGAAAGATGTTTTAGAACGTCCTACTCAAACTGTTGCTGACATTGAAGGTTTGGTGAATGTAATATTCACCGAGGTCGCCAAGGATGGAGATGTTATGCTTAAAAAGTATACAGAGCAATTCGATAAGGTTACTTTAGAGAATATGTTGGTTTCAGATATAGAAATTGAAGAAGCTAAAGCTTTAGTTTCAGATGAGCTGAAATCTGCTATACAATTGGCAAAAACCAATATTGAAGTATTTCATAAAGCACAGAAGACTGGTCGTATTGAAGTCGAAACAACTACGGGAGTTTCTTGTTGGCAAGAAAAAAGACCTATTCAAAAAGTAGGCCTATATATTCCTGGAGGTACGGCTCCTTTGTTTTCAACCATTTTAATGCTGGCAGTTCCAGCAAATATTGCTGGTTGTTCAGAAATTGTACTTTGCTCTCCACCTGATAAAAAAGGTAAATTGAATCCTGCTATTTTATATACAGCGAATTTATGCGGAGTTACTAAAATTGTAAAAGTTGGAGGCATTCAGGCAATTGCAGGAATGACATTTGGTACAGAAACAATACCACAGGTATATAAAATATTTGGCCCGGGAAATCAATATGTAACCGTTGCCAAACAAATTGCAACTAAACATGGTGTTGCTATTGACATGCCTGCTGGTCCGTCCGAGTTATTGGTTGTTGCCGATGATACTGCAAATGCTGCTTTCGTTGCATCAGATTTATTGAGTCAAGCAGAGCACGGTGTTGATAGTCAGGTTATTTTGGTTTCTACTTCTAAGGAGATGATTGACGCCGTTGAAAAAGAAGTAGCTCTTCAATTAGAAGACTTGCCAAGAAAAGAGATTGCCAGACAAGCTATCGCTAATAGTAAATTAATTTATGTGGCTAGCGACAAAGAGGCTATCGACTTAATTAATGAGTATGGACCAGAGCATTATATTGTGTGTGTAGAAAATGAGGATTTCTATATTGATAACACTCAGAATGCAGGTTCTGTTTTCATAGGTAATTATACACCCGAAAGTGCTGGCGATTATGCCTCGGGAACCAATCATACCTTACCAACAAATGGTTATGCAAAACAGTATAGTGGCGTAAATTTAGATAGTTTTTTAAAAAGTATGACTTTTCAGAAGATAAGTGAAAAAGGTATTCTTGCTATTGGTAATGCCATAGAGTTAATGGCAGAAGCAGAAGGTCTACAAGCTCATAAGAATGCGGTAACCCTTAGATTAAATAGCCTAAAAAAATAGAGTATTGTCCGGTCGAGCTCAGTCGAGACCTAATTGTGAAGTAATGAATTTCAATTTAGATAACATAACAAGAGAGAACGTTAAAGGTTTAAGCCCTTATTCTTCAGCACGCGATGAATATGTTTCAGACGGGTCTACAATGATCTTTTTAGACGCAAATGAGAATCCGTTCGAAAATGGTGTAAATCGTTATCCTGACCCACAACAACGTGGTTTAAAATCCATTTTAGCTGACCAGAAGGGAATTAAAGAAGAAAATATCCTTTTAGGTAATGGTAGTGATGAAGTTTTAGATCTATTGTTCAGAGCTTTTTGTGAGCCTAAACAGGACAATGTTATCACCTTACCACCAACGTATGGAATGTACAAGGTGCTTTCTGGTATTAATATGGTCGAAAATAGGGAGGTTTTACTAACCGATGATTTTCAGCCTAATGTCATTGATATTAAGAAAGCTATTGATAATAGTACCAAACTGTTATTTATTTGTTCACCTAATAATCCTACTGGTAATAGTTTTTCAACAAAGACGATTGAAAAACTTTTGAATTCATTTAATGGTCTAGTAGTTATAGATGAGGCATATATTGATTTTTCATCTAAAGAGAGTTGGGTCTCTAAGCTTGCAGACTATCCAAATCTAATTATCACGCAGACCCTGTCTAAGGCATATGGTATGGCGGGTATACGTTTGGGCATTTGTATAGCATCGGCTGAAATTATTGCTGTAGTAAATAAAATAAAGCCACCTTACAATGTAAATCAATTAACACAAGAGAGAGCAACTGACCGTGTGTTAGATAAAGAAGCGGTTAAAAAAGAGATAAATGAAATTTTATCTGAGCGCGCAAAACTGATAGATGCATTGGAAACAGTTTCGTTTGTTGAAACAATACACCATACAGATGCAAATTTTGTTTTGGCAAAAGTAGATGATGCTACACTTAGATATAATCAATTATTGGCAAAAGGAGTTGTCGTTAGAAATCGTACCACACAACCATTGTGTGAGAATACATTACGTTTTACAGTTGGTAGTTCTGAAGAGAATAAAATACTTGCTGAGGCGTTAAAAACGATATAACCTTTAAACCAAAACCAATGAAAACCAAGTTCATTTATTTTATTGCCTTATTCATAACTGTTGCGATTACACGTGCTCAGGATATTGAAAGACTAGAATTTATTGCCGATAGCTTAAATTTAAGCGAAGAAGAAACAGAGGCTTTAGTTAGTTTTAAAATGTATTCGGATAGTTTGGAAAATACCTTTACATACATTTACGATAGGTCAATGCTAAATGGTGATGTTGCAAAAATAATTATTCCAGAAGGCTATAAGTTCTTAGATAGAGATCAAGCCCAACGTGTACTTTCTGATATTTGGGGAAACCCTTATGATGACTCTGTAATGGGACTTTTATTAAAGGAAGATGAATCTCCGGTTGAAACTAGTTATGCTATTGAAATTTCTTATTCGGAGGAAGGATACATTGAAGATGATGATGCTCAAGATATGGATTATGATGATTTGTTGAGTGAAATGCAAAGTGATGTAAAGGAATCAAATCCAGAAAGGAGTAAATTAGGATATGGAACTGTAGATTTAATCGGCTGGGCTACTAAACCATATTATGACCAAGATAATAAAAAGTTATATTGGGCAAAAGAATTGTTATTTGAAGATGAAGAAACTAGTACTTTAAACTATAATATAAGAGTTCTCGGAAGAAAAGGTTTTATGAATCTTAATGTTATTGGAGACATGGATACCTTAGAGGATGTAGAGAATAACTTAGATCCAATTTTGGGCAGTGTGTCTTTTAATACAGGATATAAATATTCTGAGTTTGATCCAGATTTTGATGATGTAGCTGCTTATGGAATAGGCGGATTAATTGCCGGTAAAATCTTGGCAAAAGCAGGATTTTTTGCACTAATTCTTAAATTTTGGAAGTTTATCGCAATTGGTGGAATAGCATTGATTGCTGGCGTAAAAAAGATGTTTTTTGGATCAAAAGAACAGCCAGTAATTGAGGCACATAAAGATGATTCTGAAGTTTCTTAGAGATTAACACGTATATGGGAAAAGCAATGAAAAAAAGAGTACTATTTATAGACCGTGACGGAACTATAATTAAAGAAACAGTTGATGAACAGATAGATGCGTTTGAAAAAATGATTTTCTATCCAAAGTCATTCACTTTTCTTGGGAAAATAGCTAAAGAACTGGATTATGAATTAGTCATGATTACCAATCAAGATGGTTTAGGTACCGAAGTTTTTCCTGAAGACACCTTTTGGCCTGTGCATAATTTTATTCTTAATTCATTTGAAAATGAAGGCGTTGTTTTTGATAAGGTATTTCTAGATCGCACTTTTCCTCATGAAAATGCAGATACAAGAAAACCAGGTACTGGGTTGTTGACAGAATATTTTTCTGATGATTATGATTTGGAAAATTCTTTTGTAATCGGTGACCGATTAACCGATATGGAATTGGCTAAAAACTTAGGCTCTAAAGGAATTTTTATAAATGATAAAACCAATTTAGGTACTGGCGAAATTACAGTTAAACGCGACGATTTAGATAGTCATATCGCTATTGAGAGTAACGATTGGGAGAAAATCTATGAGTTTTTAAAACTTAAAGATAGAACTGCTGAAACGCACAGAAAAACGAATGAGACCGATATTTCCATCAAATTAAATTTAGATGGTACTGGTAGGAGTGATATTAAAACCGGGTTAGCTTTCTTTGACCACATGTTAGACCAATTGGCGCGTCATGGGCAAATGGATTTAATGATAAAGGTTGATGGTGATTTAGAGGTAGATGAACACCATACTATCGAAGATACCGGTATAGCTTTAGGAGAAGTATTTCATGCTGCATTAGGTAATAAATTAGGTATCGAGCGATACGGTTTTTGTTTACCAATGGATGATTGTTTAGCACAATCTGCAATAGATTTTGGAGGCCGTAACTGGCTAGTATGGGATGCAGACTTTAAGCGTGAAATGGTAGGTGATATGCCAACTGAAATGTTTCATCATTTCTTTAAATCATTCACTGATGGCGCCAAAGCAAATCTGAACATTAAAGCAGAAGGCACCAATGAACACCACAAAATTGAAGCTATTTTTAAGGCTTTTGCCAAAAGCATAAAAATGTCTGTTAAAAGAGACGTTGAAAAAATGGTATTGCCTAGTACAAAAGGAGTTCTTTAAAATAGTACCCAGCGGTGAGAACAAAGTAACTTATTACTTTGTTCTCACGCTTTGGACTTAAGTCTATTAAAATGAAAATTGTAATAATAAATTACGGAGCAGGAAATATTCAAAGTATTAAGTTCGCCATTAAAAGGTTGGGTTTTGATGCAGTTTTGACTAATGATGTTGAGGAAATTAAAAATGCCGACAAAGTTATATTCCCTGGTGTAGGGGAGGCTAGTAGCGCTATGTCAAAGTTAAGAGATAGCGGATTGGACAACCTTATTCCTAACTTAAAACAACCAGTTTTAGGTATTTGTCTAGGCATGCAGCTAATGTGTCACTCTTCTGAGGAAGGTAATACCAAAGGATTAGGAATTTTTGATGTTGATGTTATAAAATTTTCATCTAAAGTAAAGGTCCCCCAGATTGGATGGAATCAGATTACAAATTTAAAATCTACTTTGTTTAAAGGTATTGAGGAAAATGAACATATTTACTTGGTACATAGTTTCTATGCACCATTGTGTAATGAAACTATCGCAGAATGTTCATATGAAGTTGATTACAGTGCTGCTTTACAGAAAGATAATTTTTATGGCACTCAATTTCACCCTGAAAAGAGTAGTGATGTAGGGCAGAGAATTCTAGAGAATTTTTTAAAAATGTAATGGAGCAAAATTATTTTATTTCAACTGATAAAAACCTTTTGGATGATGTTGCAATTCACCAGTTTATTGCTAACTCATATTGGGGCGATAATAGAACACTAGAAGATGTAAAAATAACAATTGAGAACTCTTATTGTTTTGGAATATATACCCTTGAAAATGAACAAATGGGTTTTGCTAGAGTGGTTACTGATTATATTTATTTTGGATATTTTATGGATGTGATTATCCTAGATAAATTTCAAGGTAAGGGTTATGGTAAAATTTTAATGAGAACGATGTTAGAAGATACTACCATTAAAAAGCTTAAAACATTAGCATTAAAAACTAAAGATGCCCATTTGTTATATGAGCGTTTTGGATTTAATAGAATAGGAGATTCACCATTGTGGATGTCTGTTGATAAACAAATTTTAGATTAAAGAATGAGAATTATTCCTGCTATAGATATCATTGATGGTAAATGTGTTCGTCTTTCAAAAGGTGATTACGATACTAAGAAGATTTATAATGAGAACCCGTTAGAAGTAGCTAAAGAATTTGAGGCCCACGGTATTAAACATTTACACTTGGTAGATTTAGATGGAGCAAAGTCTAAACATATCGTCAACCATAAAGTTTTAGAGCAAATTGCATCGCAAACAGGTTTACAAATTGATTTTGGTGGCGGATTAAAAACTGATGACGATTTACGTATCGCTTTTGAAAGTGGTGCAAAACAAATAACGGGAGGAAGTATCGCCGTAAAAGATTCGGATACTTTTGTTAGATGGATAGAAAAACATGGTGCTGATAAAATAATTCTTGGTGCAGATGCTATGGATGAGAAAGTAGCGGTTTCTGGATGGCAAGAAGAATCTAAAGAATTACTTATCCCTTTTATTCAGGGGTATCAAGAAAAAGGTATTAAGTATGTAATATGTACTGATATCAGTAAAGACGGTATGTTAGAAGGTCCTTCGTTTGAACTTTATTCTCGAATTTTGTCTCAGACAAATGAGCTTAAATTAATTGCTTCCGGAGGTATTTCTACTTTTGATGAGTTACCTAAATTAGCTGAAATGGGTTGTGAAGGCACAATTATTGGTAAAGCTATTTATGAAAATAGAATCAGTTTAAAACAATTAGAATCTTATATTTTAAGCAATGGATAAAGAAGCTCGCTTGGTGGAGGAAATTGTGGAGAATGCATTGTTCAGAATGGATGAAAGTACACGCATGATTAAAAAAAGTCTTGCAGAAATTTCAGATGACGAAGTTTGGCAAAAACCTAATCCTTCATTGAATAGCATAGCTAACTTAATGCTTCATCTTTGTGGAAATATTTCACAATACGTTATTTCATCTTTAGGCGAAACCGAGGATAAAAGGAATAGGGGTGATGAGTTTTCAATAACTGGTGGACTTACGAAAGACGAACTGTTTACTAAGCTAGAAAGCGTTGTAGATGATGCTAAAAGAGTGATTTTTGATATCACACCAAATCAATTGGTAAAAATGAGGTCTGTCCAAGGCTTTTCATTTTCAGGTGTTGGTATTATTCTTCACACTGTGGAACATTACTCATACCACACCGGGCAAATTGCTTTTTGGGTAAAGCAAGTAAAGAATAAAGATTTGGGCTTTTATGATGGAATGGATTTGAACAAAAAAAATATAGACTAGTGCTTGCAAAAAGAATAATACCTTGTTTAGATATAAAAGATGGCAGAACTGTAAAAGGTGTCAACTTCGTCGATTTAAGAGATGCGGGAGATCCTGTTGAACTTGCTGAAATCTACAGTAAAGAAGGGGCAGACGAACTTGTTTTTTTAGATATATCGGCAACGGAACAGAAACGAAAAACTTTAGCAGATTTAGTTTTTCGTGTAGCAGAAAAAGTGAATATTCCATTTACCGTAGGAGGCGGAATTTCATCTGTTGAAGATGTAGATGTTTTACTTCAAAATGGGGCAGATAAAGTTTCAATTAATTCATCTGCTGTAAAGAATCCGCAGTTAATCAATGATTTGGTCGCTAAATTTGGTTCTCAATGTATAGTTGTTGCTATTGACGCTAAACAGATAGATGGCGAATGGATTGTTCATTTGGTAGGTGGAAAAGTACCTACAGATCGTAAATTGTTCGAGTGGGCAAAAGAGGTTGAAGACCGAGGTGCTGGTGAGATCTTATTTACCTCTATGGATAATGATGGTACCAAAGATGGTTTTGCAAATGAAGCTTTGGCAAAATTGTCTACAGAATTGAATATCCCTATAATTGCTTCTGGTGGAGCAGGTAACAAACAGCATTTTACCGATACCTTTGTAAATGGTAAGGCAGATGCAGCTTTAGCAGCTAGTGTTTTTCACTTTAAAGAAATAGGAATTCAAGAATTGAAGGAAGAATTGAAAGAAAACGGCATTCCTGTGCGTATATAAAAGGACCTGATACAAAATATAGAATTAAAATTATAAGTACACAATATGGATTACAATATACCAAACTGGGAGAAGATGAGCGATGGATTAGTACCTGCTATCATACAAGATGCGCGTACTAAAAACGTATTGATGCTTGGCTATATGAATGCAGAGGCTTTAGAGAAAACTACAGAAACAGGTAAGGTTACATTTTTTAGTCGCTCTAAGCAGCGTTTATGGACTAAAGGGGAAGAAAGCGGAAATTTTCTAAACTTAGTTTCTATTAAGAATGACTGTGATGATGATTCACTTTTAGTATCTGTTAACCCTGTAGGGGCTACTTGCCATACTGGCACAGATACGTGCTGGAAAGAGGATAATAATTCTAATTTCGGATTTTTATCTGAACTGGAACGTACCATAGAAGAAAGAAGAACATCTGCAGACGATAGCAAATCTTATGTCGCCTCTTTATTTAAAAAGGGTATCAATAAAATTGCACAGAAAGTAGGGGAAGAAGCCGTTGAAACGGTTATTGAAGCTATGGATAATAATGATGAATTATTTCTATATGAAAGTGCAGATTTACTTTTTCATTATTTGATGTTATTACAAGCAAAAGGATTTACGCTTAAAGATATAGAGGCAGAGTTGATGAATAGAAAGAAGTAATTGCAACCTGAAATATTATGGCAATAAGCTTTCCATAATAACAAAATCGACAGCACCTTTTACAAAAGTTCTATTGGTTGATACCATCCCGAACTTTGTATAGAAATCTGTTTTGTTTTGTCTGGCATTGCACCAAATTTTTGATAAGTTTTCATTCTTAGCTACACCTATTATTTCTTGAAGTAATAAGCTCCCATATCCTTTGCCTTGGTATTCTTTAATAGTAGCAAATTTTCTGAATTGAGCTTCGGTATCGGTTATAAATAAAGAAATAACCGAGATTAATTTTTCGTTTAAGAAGAGTCCATAATGTCTGCCTTCAATGTCATTTGGCAGTTTTACGTAGTCAATCGATTTATTTGGCCACATTACCCGATGTCTAATTGGTAATGTTTCATCGACTGTTATCTCAATTATTTTTGTGGTCATAAAGAAGCAAGTATACTTGACCTCAAATGTAGGTAGCTTTTATAGTTTATTCAAGAACTAAAGAATCTTGAACGTTTGCTACAGATACCCATGAAAATTTTATAGGGGACCATTGGTCCTTTGGGTTGGACTTAAATGAAGTTTTATTCTTTACAAAAACTTTATTACCCTCGGTAAATACAGGTTGTGTGTCTATAACTTCTTGAGAATAAACTTTATTGAATTTCTTTTTACTCATTATTGAACGTTTTTCTTATAACGGTTTCTGCCCATATTAAATATGCCCACCTTTATTCCTACACCAGCAGTAAAACCATTAATACGTGTAATACGCGTAGGCGGTAGGTCTATTCTACTTGAGAAGCGATATTTTACACCAGCTTCTATTTGTAGGTATCTTGAAATATTAAAAAGTGCGTTTACACCAGGTTCTGCTACAAATACGGCATCAAAATCATCTTCAGTAAGTTCTTCTTCAAAGTTATCATCATGCCTAACCTTATTATCTATATAACCCACGGCTCCGGCTCCTAATAATAGTGGAAAACTTAAATTGACCCGATTCTTACTAAAAAAAATAGGTTCTAAATGTAAACCACCATAAACGGCAATTAAATCTTCAAATCTAGATAGGCTATTGTTGTATATATCTTGTTCGGAGTAAAGAAAATTACTGGCAAAACCAACTTCGAATTGCTGATTGGCTACGTATGCTATTTTCAGTCCGCCCATATATGCGTTTTCTCCATCTATTTCTCCCATACCCATGTTTATACCCACGTATACACCATGTACAACATTATTACGGTCATTAAATTCTAGGTATTCATTGGTTTCTTCTTGTCCGAAGCTATCCAAACATGATACGAGTGATAACAGGATAAGAGTGAATTTTAGTGGTTTCATTACTGTTCGATTTTTGATTGATTACCTAATAGACAACCTAACTAACAAATAGTTGCACCAAAAACCTATATTTTTTAAATAAAACCCAAAATTTCGTTATTTGTTGTGTTGGACTATGGCTAATTACTTATGAATTAGTAATTTGTAGCATCATTAGCACCCCAAGAGTCCAAACTTAGCAGAATGCTTTTAAGAGATTTACCACGCTCACTCAAAGTATATTCTACTTTTGGTGGTACAACGGGAAACACTTCTCTAATAACCAATACGTCTTTTTCTAATTCTCTTACGGTTTGGGTAAACATTTTGTTAGAAATACCAGGTATTTTCTTTTGTAGAATTCCAGATCGTAGTGGCCCTTCTAAGAGATGAAATAGGACTATTGGTTTCCATTTGGTACCAATTAAATTCATAGTATAATCTAACGGACAATATTTTTCTGAATTCATTCTATTTAAGTATCTAATAATCAGCAATTAACCCTTTTTGGTAACTATAGTACTTTTAGGTAAGTTATTGCTAATAAGACAAATATAGATTTATTTTGTATTAAAATCAGAACTATGAATACTAATAAAGAATACCCAAAATCATTTTCACATATAGGCATTACGGTTCCTAATATAGAGAAAGCAGTAAAATTTTACTCAGAAGTAATGGGTTGGTATGTAATCATGAAACCTTCCAAAATTAAGAAAGAGAAAGATACCGCAATCGGTCAAATGTGTATTGATGTTTTTGGTAACGACTGGGAAGAATTTGAAATAGCTCATATGTCTACTTCCGATGGAATTGGTGTAGAATTATTCTGCTTTCCACATGGCGTAAAAGAGGCACCAGAATTTAATCCGTTTAATACAGGATTATTTCATTTTTGTATTCAGGATCCGAATATTGAAGAATTGGTCGCTAAGATTGTATCACATGGTGGCAAGCAACGTATGCCTATTCGTTCTTACTACCCAAACGAGAAACCATACAAAATGTGTTATGTGGAAGATCCCTTCGGAATCGTTTTTGAAGTCTATACACACAGTTATGAATTAACATATTCATCTGGTGCATATACAGAATAATTGATGTAAAAATTAAAAAAGCGATTGATTACTAATTTGTAATCAATCGCTTTACTATCATAATATCAATAATCTGAACTATTTCTTATCCATATGAAGGTAATATTCTTGTAAAGTGTAAAAAGCTTTCTTTTTCATCCCTTGCTCAGAAATAAGTCCTTTTCTGTTGAAATCGTCTTGAATTCGACGTAATGGACGTCTAGATGAACGGAAATCCATCAAAATCCAAGGAGAAAGACCTGCCATGAAATCTATATTTTTCATCATTTCAATGTTAGATTTAAAAAGAGCTTCTTGGTATTCTTCTGTCCATCTTTCATTTTTATCGCCGTGTTTACCATACAAAGCACCACCACCAATTTCACTCATGATCATAGGTTTGTTATAGGCACTAGCCCATTTAATACTGCTGCATGAATCTAAATCTCCGTAATACCATCCACAGTAATTATTAATACCAATAACATCAACAACTTTACCTAAGGGGTCTTCTATTAAATTCCCATCATCTCCTTTACCTTGGGTATCTAAAGCTGCAGTTATTAATCTAGAGTTATCTAAGCTACGTGCCTTTTCTGCCAAATTACTTATAAAAGACAAGCGAGGTTCGCTCTCTGGTGTTTCATTGGCCATTGACCATAATACCACAGATGCTCTATTTTTATCACGAGAAATCATTTCTGTTAATTGATTTTCCGCATTTGCATAGGTGTCTTCATTTTCAAACTGAATAGTCCAGTATACCGGTATTTCAGACCAAATTAAAAAGCCCATCTTTTCAGCTTCTTTTACCATAGCTTCACTATGTGGGTAATGCGCTAATCTTAAGAAATTACAACCTAATTCTTTTGCCCAATTTAAAAGCACTTTACACTCTTCAACAGAAATTATACGTCCTGTCTTAAACGCTGCTTCTTCGTGTATACTAATACCTTTAAGGAAAGTTTCTTTCCCATTTATAAGTATTTTAGAGCCATCTGTTGTTACCGTTCTAAAGCCAATATGATCAACAACTTCATCTGTATTAGTCTTTATGATTACTTCATAAAGTTTCGGTGAAGCTGGTGACCATAAGCTAAGTTTAGCATTGATTAGAAAAGATGCTTTCCCATCTTTTAATTTTGCTTTTACAGTTTTCTTAAGCTCAGGAATATTAATATTGACTTCATCTCCGTCAACGCCATTTTCTACAGCTACCCATCCTTTTATTTTACCGGTTTCTCCTTTTTCTAATTGAACATAGTAATCAGATATATGAGTTTTAGGTACCTTTATCAAGTGTACAGATCTAGTGATGCCACCATAGTTCCACCAATCTTGGTTTACGGTAGGTACATTTTCTTTTTTACGTTTGTTATCAACTTTTACGACAACAAAGTTATTTCCATCAACAAGTTTATCGGTTACATCGAACTGAAAAGGAGTGTAGCCACCAACATGTTTGCCTATTTTTTCTCCATTTAAGTAAACAATAGCCTCATAATTTACCGCTTCGAAATATAGATAAGCTAATTCGTTGGTAGCAGGCGTATAGTCGAAGTCCTTTTTATACCAGACAGTGCCTTCATAATAATAAAGCTTATCCATTTGTGTATTCCAATCACCTGGTACATCTAATTGTAAACTGGTATCGAAATCATACTCAATTAGGTCGGAAGGAGATTGCATTTTTGCATTCTTAAAATACCCTTTATCATATTCCTGTAATCTATGGTTGTAAAATCCATTTTCTAGGGGATCTACAATCATATCCCATTTCCCATTTAACGAAGTCTTTTCTCTGGAATCTATGTTCTGAAGAAGATTGGCATAATTGGCATCTTGTGCAATACTGTTTATGCTTAAAAAAATAAAGAGAATGAACGTTAAATTACTTATTCCTTTCATGTGGTAAACCTAGTTTTAATTTAAGTTTTCAATTTACCGTTTTATTTAAAAATGGGTACTATTATAAATGAATCTTATCCTTTTTTTAAATTTCTTTCAATAAAATCACTCCCTTTTTGCCTGAAATGGAAATATGCCCTTTTCCGCTTTTACCATAGGTAGCTTTTATTTCTCGTAACTTTTTACCTTTATCTTGCATTTTTGAATCTACATTCTGAAATGATTTTGGTAAACGAACCAAACCTTCTTCCAATATAGCAGAGAAACTATGTGGAAAGTTTAAAACATTTATACTTACTTCAGAAGATTCCTGTTCAATGGTAATCTTAGAATTTGGAAAAACAACATGATCAATCCAAAAATCTGAAATCTTCAAATTTAAATCAATGTCTTTATTTAAGTGTTGTATACGTAATTGACTAAATTTAAGATTGCCATATAACGTTCCTATATCTTTAATTTCCGCTTCATCTTTATTAGAGTAATATTCTAAAGATTCAACTTGTTGTATATCTATTGTGCTACCACTACTATTTAGCCTCATAGTGTTAGCATGATCTATATCTAAGCCACCATTACTTAAGTCAACATTGGCATAGTTGATATTCTTAGCTCTCAACTTGCCATATTTCATACTAATATCCGCTTTGTTCAAATTATCATTTATCCACATATCGCCATGTTGTATATCCGCTTTCAAAATACCTACCCAATCTTCTATAAACACATCACCAAATTTATTGACGATTTCCAACTCGACCTTTTTAGGGATATAGACTTTGTAATCTATTTGAACATTGCTCCGATCAAAATCAAACGGATTGGCTTTTTCAAATAAGTTGGAGAAGAACCCTGTACTTTTTTCACCAATTTCATAATTCACAGAAATAAATTTTTCACTTTGTCTTATTATAGGTTTTATGCGACTCAATAAGTCTTTGGCATTTTCTTTTTTCTTATCGGTAACAGTAATGCTTACCGTTATGGAAACCTCTTCTTTTGCCCATCCATAAACATTAATATCACCATATTTATTTTCTAAATGTAATTCGCCTGCATTATCGAATGAGTAGGTTTTAGTTGTCTCTTTAGACACCTTTTCCTGTGCCAAAACGGTAAAGCCTACAACCATTGCAAAGGCGAAAAGGAACAGTTTTTTACAAAGTATATCCATAATCTTCGTCTTTAATTTTAGATTCATTAAGCTGTTGCAATAGATTCTCTATAAGTTCAATACGCTTTTTATAATTGCCTATTATCGCTTCAAGTACTAGCTTGTTATCTAAGTTGTTCTGCATTTCAATTTTTAACTGTTTGTATTCTGTATCTAGTTCTACCATAAAGGATAGAAATTCTTCCTTATCAGAATCGGATAATTGTTGGTTACTTTGTACCAATTGAACTTGATAAGACACCAAACCTTGGTAATGCATATCTATATCCTGCAATTCTTGGGAGACATAATTTGTTTCTGTGGTTACGCCACTAAAAGCAGAAATACCGATAAGACCTAAAAGGCCCATTACTAATACTATACTAGCAGCAATACGAAGCATGGGTGATTTCCAAAGTGGAATAACCTTTGGTTGGTTACCATTTAATTCCGCTTCTATATGTGCCCACATTTTGGTGAGGTCTGCCTTTTGGTCATCAAATACCGATTTATTTTCTCTTATGTTTTTTTCAAATTGATCCATTATAATGTGTTTATAATTTCTACTAATTTCTTTTTTGCTCTGTGGTATTGAGATTTTGAAGTTGATGTTGTAATGCCCAATACTTCGCTTATTTCGTTATGATCAAACCCTTCAAGTAGGTATAGGTTAATAATTTGTCTGTAGCCTTGGGGAAGTTTTTCTATTCCTGCTTTCACTTTTAAAATATCCACTGCAGCTACCTTTTCATATTCTACTTCTTCGGTTAAGTGAAACTCATGATCATTTATTGTACTAAGTGGTAACCGTTTAACTTTTAAGTGATTGATACTTTTATTAATAACAATTCGCTTTAACCATGCACCAAATGTGCTCTCATATTTAAATTTATAAAGATTTTTGAAAGCATCTATAAAACTATCCTGCACAACATCTTCTGCATCTTCCTTACAACCTAAAAACCGCATTCCAACATTATACATGGCATCAACATAAAGCTCATACAGTTGGTACTGTGAGTTTCTGTCGCCAGACTTGCTGTTTTCAACAAGGGACTTATGTGTAAAACGTATTTCGGTTTCCAATTAATTAAAGAGGTTGATTGTACTCTAAATTTGGTTTCAATAATAAAGACAGTTGAAAATATTGATGGTTGCATATTACCAACAATTTTTAAGAAATATAGCGTTATGAAGGTACTATGATTAGTGAATATCAATGTTACCATTTTACTAAAAATTTAGAAACGTGCAACCTTTTTAAAATTTAGTTGTCAATTAGTGGCATTCATCAATCATTCAAATATATAACATGACAAGAAAAAGAAAAGAGAAAGTTCGCTTAAGGTGGTTAAGCATGATCACCATTCTAACTTTATTTCTAAGTAGTACTTTCATAATTGCTCAAGAAAGCTATACCATTAGCGGTAAGATTACAGATATAGATAATGGAGAAACGCTTTTTGGGGCGTCTGTTTTTTTAGAAGGTACTTCTATTGGTGTAGTTACCAATGAATACGGTTTTTATTCCATTAGCGCACCTAAAGGAGAATATCGTTTGCTAATTACTTACATGGGGTATTCTGATATTAAGGAGGAGGTGAACCTTAATAAAAATCAACAATTCAACTTTGAAATTTCTGAGGTATCTACCAAATTAGAAGAAGTTGAAGTGATTGCAGAAGAATCTGAAATTGCGGTACTAAGAAAACCAGAAATGAGTGTTCTTAAAATGAATATTGAAACCGTAAAACAGATGCCAGTTGTTCTTGGTGAAGTAGATATTTTAAAGTCATTGCAGATGCTACCTGGTGTCACCAATAACGGAGAAGGCACTGGCGGTTTTCATGTACGTGGGGGAGCGGGTGATCAAAACCTTGTTTTGTTAGATGAGGCTATTATTTACAATACATCGCACATGTTCGGGTTTTTCTCTGTTTTTAATGCAGATGCCATTAAAGATGTAAAATTATACAAAGGCGGAATTCCTGCGCGATATGGCGGTCGGGTTTCATCTGTGTTAGATGTACGACAGAAAGATGGTAACAGTAAACGATTTGCTGCTACTGGTGGTATTGGTATTATTTCTAGTCGTTTAGCTCTTGAAGGTCCTTTATTTAAGGAAAAAGGATCATTCTTAATAGCAGGACGTCGTTCTTATGCAGATTTATTACTGAAAGCTTCTGGCAATGACAATAGTGTTAGTTTTTACGATTTAAATCTAAAAACGAACTACAAGATCAACACCAATAATAGACTATATCTTTCTGGATATTTTGGTAGAGATGCTTTTAAACTGGGAGAAAATTTTAGCAGTAGTTATGGTAACTCGACAGCTAACCTGCGTTGGAACCATATTTTTAACGATAAGCTCTTTTCTAATCTTTCGGCAATATATAGTAAGTACGATTATGATTTGGGAATTACAACGGCGGAGTTTGATTGGGTTTCTTCTATTACCAACTACAATCTAAAATATGATCTTAAGTACTATTTCAGCGACAAGTTTAAATTGGACTTTGGAGCAAGTGGAATTTACTATGAATTTGATCCAGGAAAAATTAGTCCTACTTCAGAAACGTCTGCGGTGAACTTGTTTACTTTAGACCCAAAGAGAGCTTTGGAAAGTGGGGTTTATGTAAATGCGGAACATAAGTTAACGGACAAACTAACTGCGCAGTATGGGGTACGTTATAGTGCATTTACAAGACTTGGAGGTCAACCCATGGTTGAATATGAAAACGACCAACCTGTAGTTTACAATGAAGAATTGGGTATTTATGAACGTGGTACCGAAATAGGGGAGACCGTTTATGATAAAGGTGATGTTATTAAGCAATTTGGGAATTTAGAACCTAGAGCATCTTTAGCGTATACCATAAATGACAATTCCTCGTTCAAAGCAGGCTTTTCAAGGGTAGCACAGTACATTCATTTAATATCTAACACATCGTCTGCAACTCCGTTAGATGTTTGGGCGCCAAGCGGACAGTATATTAAACCACAATTATCTAACCAATATGCATTGGGATATTTTAGAAATTTCAAGAACAAAGCTTATTCAATGGAGGCTGAAGTCTATTTTAAAAACACCGATAATAGAATCGATTATATTGATGGGTCTGATTTAATTGGGCAGAATACAATAGAGACCGAAATATTAAATGGTGAATCGCGAGCCTACGGATTAGAATTGTTGTTTCGTAAAAACGAAGGTGATTTCACTGGGTGGATTTCATATACACTTTCTAAATCGGAGCAAAAAAGCTCAGGTGGTAATGCAGGTGGTTTAGGCATAAATGATGGGGAATGGTATAATACTCCTTATGATAGAACCCATGATATTTCTATTTCTGGTTCGTATCGATTAATTGATAAATGGAGCTTTGGTTCCAACCTGGTCTTTCAAACGGGTAGACCAGTTACATACCCAAATGGGCAATATGAATATGAAGGTATTTCTGTAGCTAGTTATGCCAATAGAAATTCTGATCGATTACCAGCTTACCATCGTTTAGATCTATCGGTTAATTACAAACCTAATAATAAACCAGAAGGTAAATTCAAAGGGGAGTGGGTACTGGGTCTTTATAACGCCTACAACCGTAAAAATGCGGCTTCCATATCCTTTGGTCAGAATATAGAAACAGGAGCTAATGAAGCTTCTAGAACTGCTATTTTCGGTATTGTTCCTTCATTGACTTATAACTTTAAATTTTAAAAGATGCGCAATTATATAAAAATCATACTATTAGGTATAATAGTTTCATTTACTTCTTGTACAGATGTTATAGATGTTGAAGTGCAACAAGCGTCTACACGTTTGGTAATTCAAGCTTCTTTAGATTGGGAAAAAGGAACCATTGGTAATGAGCAAGCTGTAACATTAAGTACGTCGACAGAATTTTTTAATACATCGAACAATACAGCTGTTAATGGTGCATTTGTTTCGGTAACAAATACCATGAGTGGGGAGGAAATCATCTTTACAGACCAAAATAATGGAGACTATACTACAGATGAATTTGTACCTATTTTAAATGAAACGTACCAGCTTCTAGTAATTTATGATGGAGAAACATACACTGCAGAAGAAACAATGACTGCTGTAACTGAAATTACCAGATTATACCAAGATAGGGAAGATGGTTTCGATGATGAGGAATTGGAACTTCATGTAGAATATACCGATCCAGAAGATGAAGAGAATTATTACTTATTTAAATTTCAAAGAGAAGGTGATTTATTACCGCAGTTTGAAGTTGGAGATGATTATTTTATAAATGGTAATCAAGTGGATGAGTGGTTTGAAATTGATGAAGATGATGATACTGAAAAAATAGATGTTTTAGTACCTGGTGATGTGGTAACTATTGAAATGCACGGTATTTCTGAAGCATATTTTGATTACATGAATATTTTGGTTGATCAAATAGGAGGTGTCAGTATTTTTTCATCTACGCCTGTAGCCTTAAAAGGAAACTGTATTAACATTACCAATCCTGATAATTATGCACATGGTTACTTTCGGTTAACCGAAGTAAATAGAGCGAGTTATACGTTTGAGTAGCATATTTTAATGAACTTTATTAAGAATTAAGCCCTAAGAAATTGGGGCTTTTTTATTTAGATCCAAACCATAATGCAATCGAAAAAGCAATTGCCAATACTATCTCAACATTATTTAGTGTTCTCCTATTCTTTATAAACTTAGTTAGTATGTAGTCAATTAACAAGCCTATTAATCCAAGTAACACAAGGGTAGCTAAAGAAATAACCTCCCAACCTTCATAGAATGGTGTAGTATTCCAGGTTACTAATTCATTCCAAAAAAAATTCCAGTTTAATATCGTATAAATTAAGCAACAAGCTAAATACAGGATAAAATATATTTTTAAAACTGTCCATTTTTTCATTTAGTAAATACAAATTATTGCTGTGTAATGAAACACATTTAGGGAAATCATTAGATTTCGTTGTGTAGAGTTATGTGTCTTGTATTATAAGTCCAACGACTTTGCTAATTGGCTCAATAAAAACATATAAAGACCCGCTGCCCCAAAATCTTAATTTTTTATTGTATTGCGTAAAATTGTCTTCCTCAGATTTAAGATTTGACTGACTGACCTTAACTGATTCTGAAGTGTTAAACTGACAAACAAATCGCATTAAATTACCTGTTTTGGGACATTTAGGTATTTCTGGATGTTGAATCCAAAAAGGGACTCCTGATATTCCAGCGTACCAATGTTCAAAATCTAAATCCTCATCTTCATTAAGATCTTTAATTGATTTAATAGTTAAATTGGTTCGATTGAATTTATGTATTCCTGCTGTGTCCATTTTTCCAAATGGATAATTAATATTTTTGTAATTTCCAATTAATTTGGGAGATAAAGGTTCACTATAATTTAAAAAAATAAATTCACCTGTGCCTGAAAATATGGGATATGTTATGTAAAGCTCTTCAAATGGAAGCCAAGAAAATGGTTCATCTTTTCTAGATATTTTTGCGATAATTTGAAATGGAACTTCAATTAAATTTGATTTAGGAGTTGTAAATTTTGATGTACCATCTTCACCAATGAAACTATTTGATTCTTTCTCAGTAGGAATTAAAAAGTTGATTCGATTTCTTTTATTTTTAAAATAGCGAAAACTTTTAGCTGAATTAGTAAGTTTAATATTGATATTGTTTAGTTGATCTACATATCTAATTTGAGTAAGATAATCATTGTCATACTTCAATTGTAAACTTGGGCTTTGAGTTTTTATTTTTGCTGAAAATTCATCTTCAAATATTCCCTGTGTATTTATCAAATTGCGAAATTCATCTTCCGAATCAAGGTTAACTGAACTTTCTGAGATATATTGATACTTAGAATTCATTATAAAAATTGCTGGTAACCCATGAGTTATACGTAACAGGTAAGTAAGAGAACTTTTCCTTTTCGCATACCCGCGAAGCTAAAGTTTATCACCTTCCCTTACCTAAAAGGTACGTTTGGGTGGGCTTAGTTTTATTTTTCCTGTCCAAAGCTAAATACATAAGATTTAGCGACTCTTTAAATATTCACAGACCTTTATTTTTAGCCCTAAAGTCCGGATTATGTTTAGATTTTGTTGTGCTTTCGTTATTTTTCTAATTCCCTACCAATTAGTTTCTTTAAATTATCTATTTTTTTGAGCATTTCTTCTAACCTTCCCATCGCTTCTTGTTGAGATAAGGATTTCCAACGATGAATTCCTTCCTAAATTAAAATCAACTCTCGTAAATTATTATCAATGTTTAAAAATTTCTTCAATTTCGGTTGTTGTTCTAGTCTTTGTGGGAGCGTCGTTGATCCTAATAAACGGCTTAAATTTTAAGTAATATTGTTCTGTCCGTCGTTTGTGTCTTCAAAACGACTTATGGTAAGATTTTGAAGTCGTCTTAGGTCCATTAATTTATTTCTTATGTTCGATGGAATTAATCCAATATCACCACTATTCTGAAGTGATTCTATTGTATTTGTGTTGAATGTTAAAGGTGTAGAGATGAATGAAAGTTTAGAAATTTGTTCATACGCTACAAGAGGTGTTAGCTTTTCTTTATCATAAGAGCTAGTGTAATCTTCATATTCTTTTAAGTGATTGTTAAATTCATGAATGGAATTTTCAACAGATAAAATATCATTATTCAAGTCGTCTAATAATTGTACATAATAAACTTGTGTCTTTGTAACTAATTTTTTGTTTTCGTTCCAATTATTAATTTGCAGGGCAATCAAAATTCCAATAACTACCAGTATTATTTCACCAATTGCATATTTTATATACTTTCCTGTTTTATTTTTATCAAAAAGGTCGTAACGTATTCTACGAAAGAATTTTATCATTGTTTAGTGGTTTGTCATAATGAAGCACAACGTACGGATATATATACAATTACACATATCCCCATTTTAAAAGTAATATAATTTAGAAGTATTATAGAATTTACCTTTTAACATTTACAAACAACTAATTTTAAAATGTAATTGTTACCACCAAACCACAAAAAACTTCTCAAACGGCATATCGTTTTTCTTCATCCACACTAATGGCGATTTTTGTTTAGCTAGTTGTAGTTCAATATCTAATAGTGCATCGGTATATGAAATCCATTCTATATTTACTTCTGGGTTTAGTGCCCATTCTTTTTTTGTTGGAATATAAAATTGGTAGTTTCTAAAAGCATCCGTTGTAAAGTTCTTTAACCGTAACCAATAGCCAACAATACAATTCTTGTTTAATGGACTTAGATGTAAAGCTTCTAAGTTGTAAGGTTTAAAGAGTTGCGCCTTAAAACAAGTTTGATGTACCAATTTAGAAGCATCTATATTTAAACTGGATAATGCAGCTGTACCAGCTTCTGAATGTAATAATGCAAATTGCTTGTTCTTTATTTTCTCCATTTTCATAAAGAATGCATCACTTTTATTGGGTCCTATTAACTGGTGTAAAGGCTCCGATATGTCTGGATTTATGATATAAAATTTATAGGTCAATTCTACATGTATAATCTGTTTGGTAGCAGCATCCTTAAGTATAAAATCTATTTCCCCTAAGGTTTGTTTTCCTTCTCGTATGGGTAAATTATACACCAGTACATCAAATTGAGAGGAATGCTCTAACAACTGTTTACAGATAGATTCCATCTGGTGCCCTAATCTTAAATTATCGGGTATTGGAGTAGGAGAGAAATTTACCAAATCTACCACTGGAAAATTAAACTGTTCTATTCCAAACTGTTCATTATTCCATATCGACGGAGTATTTAAAAAACTTTGAAACTGCTTAATCAATGTCAATTTTTCGTTGATTTTATTGCTTTTGCTCGAAGTTACTTTTAATTATTTGATTTCCATTTATACAGTAACTGAGTTTAATTTACCGCCTACGTCATTGCAAGCAATATCCAGCGGCGTGCTACTTAAGTAAAAGAAGCTACCAAAATGATTTGGACATTGAAAAGGTTCCTCTATTCATATTTCTCAAGCCTTGAAATCTGCTTGAACAGACAATTTCGCATCAATCTGTAATGGTTTACCCGTATTTATCGACTAATAACGGCAATGCAATAGATTAAACAACAACGTTAACATTTCTTAAATAGCAGGGGCATCCAGCCTAAAAGTGTTAATTTTATACTATGGCTATGAATGAAAGAAAAGGATTCCGCTTTGAAACTTACGAAGCACCCGAACAATCGATTTTTGACAAGCTATTTGATATTTTTCAAGAGCTTATTACACATACATCAGGGGATTTTGACGAGGCTATAGATTGGTTACGCGAATTGGACAAGGAATATGAATTAACCACTGACGAGTATACCATAGAAGACTTTATAGAAGATTTAAAGGCTAAAGGGTATATACGAGAAGAGTTTAAAGATGGTGGTGGTGACGGACAAGAAGGTGAAGAAGGTTCTGGTGGTGGAGATATTTCCATTACTGCAAAAATGGAACGTATTATTCGCCAGCGTGCGCTAGACCAAATATTCGGGAAGTTAAAACGTAGTGGTGCCGGTAATCATAAAACAGGTAAATCTGGACAAGGAGATGAACATACCGGAGATTTAAGGGAATATAGATATGGAGATGGTCTAGAAAATATATCTATGACCGAGAGTCTTAAAAATGCCCAAATTAATCATGGTATGGGTAGTTTTCAACTAAGCGAAGATGATCTTGTTGTAGAGGATACGCAGCATAAAGCGCAAATGAGTACAATTCTAATGATAGACATTAGCCATAGTATGATTTTGTATGGCGAAGATCGTATAACACCAGCAAAGAAAGTGGCGATGGCACTAGCAGAATTAATTACGACTAGATACCCAAAGGATACCTTAGATATTTTGGTTTTTGGTAATGATGCCTGGCCAATACCTATTAAGGACCTCCCTTATTTAAAAGTAGGACCTTACCATACCAATACCGTGGCCGGTTTACAATTAGCTATGGATATGTTGCGTAGAAAGCGAAATACCAATAAACAGATATTTATGATTACCGATGGTAAGCCAAGTTGCTTACGCATGCCAGATGGTACGTATTATAAGAATAGTGTTGGTTTAGATGATTTTATTGTGGAGAAGTGCTATAACATGGCACGGCAGGCACGTAAGTTACATATACCAATTACTACCTTTATGATTGCCCAAGACCCGTATTTAATGCAGTTTATTCGCCATTTTACAGAAGCGAACAAAGGCAAAGCATTTTTTACCGGATTAAAAGGGTTGGGTGAAATGATATTTGAAGATTACGAAGCGAACAGAAAAAAAAGATTGAAATAAGAACGGAGAATGAAATCTTATAAAAGACCATGGTATAAGTTAAAAAGGACATGGATAATACTATTCTTTTTAGTTTTTATGGGTTTATTTATTTCAACATTGCCACCAGAATTGTCTCGGAATATCAGTTATTTAACAAAGGCATATTCCGAACCTGAAATATGCGAAGGTGCTTTATCAATTGCAAAAACAGACCCAACAGTTTTGAAATTGCTTGGTAATTTAGAACCTTTAGGTTCTTTAGATATGTTAAATGGTTCTGTAGGTTATTCACAAAGCGGTGATTCTGTTAGAATTACTATCGATGTTAAGGGAGATAAACACATAGAAAATATCCGTTCAAAAATGGATGTTTTGGCTGAAAAAATAAATGATAAATGGGAATATATTTCCATAAATATTCGAATTAAGAAACCGGAAGAGTTAAAGCAAACGATTCCTATTTTAAAGAAATAATAGTAACAATACATATGAAATTAGACTATAAAAACATACATACACTAAGGGAGTTAAAAGCTGCCGGTTACCAAACAAAAAGTGTGAAAGATGAGTTGCGAGACAACCTTATCGAAAAAATAAAAAAAGGAGAAGATACTTTTCCAGGTGTTTGGGGTTATGAGGATTCTGTTATTCCAGAATTGGAACGCGCCATTCTTTCTCGCCATAACATAAATTTATTAGGACTTCGTGGTCAGGCAAAAACACGTTTAGCGCATTTAATGGTGAATCTGTTAGATGAGTATATTCCGGTAGTAGAAGGTTCTGAAATCAATGACGACCCTATGAAACCTATGTCTAGATATGCCATGGAGCTTATCAAAGAAAAAGGGGACGATACTGCAATAACTTGGATGCATAAAGAGGAACGTTTTGCTGAAAAATTAGCAACGCCAGATGTTACCGTAGCCGATTTAATTGGTGATGTAGATCCTATAAAAGCGGCTAACCTTAAGTTATCGTACGCAGATGATAGAGTGATACATTTTGGAATGATACCACGTGCTAACCGTTGTATTTTTGTAATTAACGAATTACCAGATTTACAGGCTCGAATTCAAGTATCATTGTTCAATATTTTGGAGGAAGGTGATATTCAAATCCGTGGTTTTAAATTACGATTGCCTTTAGATATACAATTCGTATTTACTGCAAACCCAGAAGATTATACCAATAGAGGTAGTATCGTTACTCCGCTAAAAGATAGAATTGGGTCTCAGATATTAACACATTATCCTGATGATGTTGAAACTGCGAGAAAAATTACGGAGCAAGAAGCTAAACTAGATTCTAGACAAACCGATGCAGTGTATGTACCAGACTTGGCTAAAGATTTGCTTGAGCAGATTATATTTGAAGCTAGGGAAAGTGAATATGTAGATGCAAAAAGTGGTGTTAGTGCCCGTACAAGCATTACCGCTTTTGAAAACTTGTTAAGTACAGCAGAGCGTAGATCATTATTAAATGGTGGTGATCATACTATGGTACGATTAAGTGATTTTCTTGGTATTATACCTTCTATCACTGGTAAAATTGAGTTAGTATACGAAGGAGAGCAGGAGGGAGCCGATGGAGTGGCAGCTATTTTGATAGATGACGCTGTTAAATCGTTATTCCCAAACTACTTCCCTACAATCAATAAACTAGAACGGAAAGATGAAGAAACCGTTTATGATGAATTGTTGCATTGGTTTTTTCAAGGTGAAGGTTTTGAATTGATGGACGATTTTACTGACGAAGAATACAAGCGTGCTTTAGATAGTATACCAGCGTTAAACCAATTAATGAAAGAACATCAACCCGATTATGAAGTAAAAGATGCTTACTTCTTAAAAGAGCTTCTTTTGTGGGGATTGGTTTCTTACAAGAAATTGAATAAACAGCGATTTACCGACGGGTTTGAATTTAAAGACCTTTATAGCAGTTTCTTAAAAGATATATAATTCTAAAAAAGCCCTATCCAATTTGGATGGGGCTTTTTTCTTCTTCATAGCAAAATTATAATTACTGTAATTGATAAGCAGGTAGTTTAAAAATGAAAGAACTTCCTTCATACGGTTTACTCAAGACTACAATAGTAGTGTCATGTAAATCCATAATCTTCTTAACAATAGCTAAACCAAGTCCTAATCCTTGTTTTTTGGTGGTGCTATCCACTTGTTTATATCTATCAAAAATAAATGGTTGATCGCTTACAGGTATACCATTACCAGTGTCGGTAATATTTATTTCTATTTGTTTGCCCATTTTTATAAGGCTCAACGTTACCTTTCCTTTAGGTTCTGTATACTTTATTGCATTTTCAATTAAATTTTGTAAAGCTCTTTCAACTAATCCTATATCAGCATAAACCATGTAATTTTCTTCGGGGTTATCTAGTTTTAGCTGTATCTGCTTTTGCTCTGCTAAGATTTTGAATTTAGCAATAAGATCATGAGAAAGCTCCGTAATTGAAAAAGGCTCTTTAATTGGCGTTACCTGTTCTGCTTCTAATTTAGAATACTCGAATAATTGATTAATTAGGCTAGATAACTTATCTATATTGTCATGGGTAATCTGTAAGTATTCTTCTTTTTGATTTTCGGTTAGCGTGTCTTTTTTTATTTGAAGGGTTTCTATGTAGCCCTTTAAAACAGCTAACGGTGTTCTAAGATCGTGAGATACATTGGCTATTAATTCTCTACGCAGATTGTCTACAGATTTCATCTTATCCATATTCTCTACAATAGTATCTGCCATCTTATTAAAAGATAAAGCAACCACTTCTATGTCCGATTCTTCTGGATTCTCTATTCTAATATCAAGATCACCTTCTTGAAATTTACGTACGGTCTGTGTAATCAATCTAAGGTTTTTAGTCAAGAACCAAATACTTAGTATACCTATAAGTGCCGCAAATAGCATAGTTAGCACCATTGCGCCAATACTTAATTTGGTGAAATAGGAACCAAAAAGGCTATCACTAATGAGTTCTAATTGTTTACCGGCAACAATGATATAAATATACCCTTCATGACCATCTATGGTAAAAGGAGCTGCTGAGAATATGTTTTGCTTTTCTGGGTTCAATGGGTCGTCACCTAAAACAAATTCTTCTCCACCTGTGTCAATGAATTTTTCTATTGGTGCTAAAGCCACAGATTTTAAAGGTTCGTTTTCTTTATGCTTTAATACGACTGAGTAAAGTATGTCTCCCGACTTATTTAATAAGTAAACTTCAATGCCACGGTTAACGGCCATCATATCGTGCATTAAGTCACCAAAGAGTTCTTTGTTGACACTACCATCTTCTAAAAATGGAGCTGCATTTTCAAATTTCTCTTGAATTACATGACTGGCAACATCAGCATTCATACGCTGCGTTATTGCTTGGTTATAGTTTAACGTAAGATATCCTGTTATAAAAATATATGACGCTCCCATTAAAATTATAAGGAAGGCAAAAGCTATCCACAATTTTTTAATGAGCTTAGGTGTAAGCGTTTTTTCCTTTTTCATCATACTATTATCTCTTCATTAAACTTATAACCAACACCCCAGGTTGTTAATATATAATTAGGATTTGCCATGTCAGATTCAATTTTAGCACGCAATCTATTGATGTGAGAGTTTACCGTATGCTCGTATCCTTCAAAATTATATCCCCAAATAATATTAAGTAGTTCTGTTCTAGTATAATTTCTACCAGGGTTAGACGCCATTAACACCAATAGTTCAAATTCTTTAGGAGACAACTCTATTTTATAATCGCCCAGAACTACTTTTCTTTTATCTATATCAATTGATAACCCTTCAGCAAAAATGATTGAAGTACCTTCTTGCTTTTTACTAGGTTCATAGGTTCGCCTTAGCACCGCTTTAATTCTAGCTAAAAGTTCTCTTATACTAAAAGGTTTGGTCATGTAATCATCAGCACCAATCTCAAGTCCTAAAACTCTATCTATCTCTTCAGATTTTGCAGTTAGCATTATAACGGGTGTATTTTTGGTAGCTCGTAATTTTCTACAAACTTCTACACCGTCTAAACCTGGTAGAGTTAGGTCTAATAGTATAAGGTCATAATCGTTTTCAAGAGCTAATTTTAATCCTTCAACACCATCCATCGCCATTGTAGTTTCATAACTAACATCAGATAGATGCAGTTCTAGTAGCTTAATGATTTCGGGATCATCTTCAATAATAAGTATACGTTTCATAATCAAGTACGAATAAAGAAAAAAAGTATCACAGAAGAATCACAAGGAGATATAAATGGTGAAATACCTAGTGTAGCTACCGTTTAATAACATATTTACGATTTAAAATCTTTTAAACAAACCATTTTTGTCATAAAACTCTTTTGATTGAGGTACAAACTCTTTTGATTGTGATAAAAACTTGACCTTTTTGTGACCCTTTTGTTATATCCATTCCGTTATTTTGAAGTAAAAGAAATTAAACATTTTACGATTATGAAAAATAAGAACTTATTATTAACCTTAAGCGGATTATTTCTTGTACTAGCTTCATCTTGCTCTGATGATGATAGTACAATAATGAATGAAGAAATGATGCCAATGGAAGAGCCCGTATCTGCTAATTTTACGGTGACTATAGAAAATGTAACTACTCCGAAACCAATTTTTCAAACTGGGGTATTCAGTATACCAGTTGGGGGCACGGATCCTGCACCGATTTTCCCTGAAGATGCATACGAATTTATGGTTAATGCAGGACCTGTAGTATTACCTGGTGACGGTGGTACAAGACTTTCTTTTGTTGCGATGTTTGTACAATCAAACGATTTATTTTTCGCTCCGAATGAGGAGGGTATCGCCTTATATGATGAAAATGGAACGGCCATAGGAAGTAATGGAACACCAACAGATGTTACTAATCAAGTTTTTATATGGGATTCTGGAACAGAGGTAAACGAAGAAACAGGTGGTCCGAACCAGAAACCACAACAGAGTGCTACAGCTGAAGATCAGGGTATTGATGAAAATGGTGTTGTTACTCAAATAATGAATAATATCGATTCTTTTGGAAATACAATTCCAAATACGAATGAGGTGATTAAGGTTACTGTTGAAAATGTTGGTGACGCAATGTTTAAGGTAAGAATAGAAAACGTTTCTAATAGTACGACAATAGCTACTCCTGGTCAAGGAGCGGGAAGCATGGCTCCTGTACCGGTATCTCCGGGTGTTTATAGTGTACATACCGGTACTGCTCCATTTTTTGTTGCAGGTGAAGTAGCTTCAGGAGCGGGTAGTATTGCTAGTGCAGAAGGAGTAGAAAATATTGCTGAAGATGGCTTTCCTGAAGCTTTGTTTATAGATGGCGATGCTGCTACAGGTTTAATTGTTCCATTATCTCCTGGAGCATGGGCAACACATAAAACTGGTACTCAACCTATTTATCAATTAAACGAACCTGATTTTGGCGAAGGTGTTGAAGGTATAGCTGAAGATGGAGATCCATCAACATTAGCAGCTACGTTGACAAGTAAAGCTGGTGTTTCTGATTCTGGTTCTTTTGATACTGGTGTAGGTAGTGCTAACCCAGGTGCAATTGGTCCAGGCGGAAGTTTTCAATTTTCGTTCACAGCAATAGAAGATGAAAATTTATCATTGGCTACAATGTTTGTACAAAGTAATGATTGGTTCTATGCTTTTAACCCGAGTGGATTACCATTGTTCAATAATGGTGTAGCTCTTTCTGGTGATTTGACCGAATCGATTTTCTTATATGATGCAGGAACAGAACTTGATGAATATGCAGGGGCAGGTCTATTCCAAGTAATTAGACAACCTAGCTCAAACAGTGGTACTGTTGATGCAAATACTAATGTGAGATTGATTTCTCCATCAGGGAACATACCTGCAAATAGTAATGTAATTAAAGTTTCTATAACGGCTAGCGCAAATTAATCAAGTATTAGAGTAAATAAAAACCCTCAGTACTAAGGTGCTGAGGGTTTTTATTTATAGATGAAACTCTAATTATTTCCAGTGATCTACATGTTGGTTCATATCATCAAATAAATAGGTCCCTACAATTTCTTTTCTATATAGTACTGCTAATAAAGTTACTAGTAATAAAACAGCATATAATGCCATCATAAAAAAGCCTAACGGTAAAAATGTACTAGGAATAAGATGATTTTCGAAATCTGAATAGCTTGATACCGTTATAACAGTTTCTACTAATTTGTAGATATATACTAATGAAATAATATAAAGGACATATTCTAAAGTTCTCATAGGTGGGTCACTCAACTCCTTCTCACTAATTTTAAACCAAAGCACATAAAGAAATACGAAATGTACTATTGATAGTAAAGGAAAAATATAGTTGTCAATCCTAAAAAAATAAAACTTGTTGGTGTACAGACCGTAGAAACTAAAAATGTTCAATAAAAATAGTACGGCAATTGAAACAATTAATGTTAGCTTCCAAGTAAATATTCCTTTGATAGAATTCATAAAAAATAATTTATATGGCCTTAGGGAAACCATAATTTCGATTCAAGAACGGGTATGTTTTTCGATTATTTTAAACAATTCGATGAACGGTAAAGTTTGTTGTTCAATTCATTAATTCTAAGATAACCACTTCTTAATAATACTATATTTCACAAACAATAACAATAAAACGCTGGTAATTAATATGATGAGCGGATATTGCATATTTATAATCCCGATTATATCTGTGATAGAAGTAAATAAATTAAAATACAAAATTTGTATTGAGGTACATAGAACTGCAATTGTCCCAAATTTAAAAGCCAACTTATTTCTAAGTAATATTAGTATTGCCGCAATACCACCGCAGATGACATTTACCCCAAATACAATTAAAACCCAAAAAGGTCTATGGGTTTGAAAATACCTTTCATTAGCAGTAAGACTACTGAATACTTCTTTAGACATCAATAATTCGCTTACAAATGTCATAACCCCACAGAAGCTAAAAAACAAAGTAAAAACAGAAACCGCCCAAAACCACTTTGGTTGTTCGTTAGTGAAAATTGTCATAAGTTATTAATAAGGTGGAGTTTGAGTATATCAATTTACAAAAAAAACTTACTAAGACTAATTACGCTAAATATATGCACATGTACTTATTGTAATTACTTTTGTATAAATGAAGAAAGAGCGCTTTTGTTATTTAGTACGTTTACAATATTTGGGCTTTAGGTTTAATGGATGGCAGGTACAACCTAAGCTGCGTACAATTTCGGGTATGCTTAATAAAACGTTCACTTTTTTATATCCAGATGAACCTTTTAAGATACTAGGAGCGGGTAGAACCGATGCTAAAGTCTCATCATTAGATGGTGCTTTTGAACTTTTTGTAGAGAAGGAAATTGATGATTTGGATAATTTTATTTTAGATTTCAATAAAAATTTACCTTCAGATATACGGTTACTTTCTATAAAGCCTATTGACCAAGACTTTAATGTTATTAAGGATAGTAAAACAAAGGAGTATCATTATTTTTTTTCCTTTGGATCTAAAAACCACCCATTTAGTGCTCCTTTCATCACTAATTACATTGATCAATTGAATATAGAACTTATGATGGAAGGTGCGGGTTTATTTACGGGTATACACGATTTTACCGTGTATACCGCATCTTTAAAGCCGAATACAAAAACTGTTCGCAGGATTGAATCTTGTAGTATTGTTGCAAATGATATTTTGACAGCGAATTTCTTTCCTGAACATAGTTATGTTTTAAAAATTAAAGGAAGCGGATTTATGAGGTATCAAATTCGAATGATTATGGGAGTACTGGTTCAACTGGGTAAAGAGGAACTATCTCTTGAAGAAATTAAAGCATCATTACTAACAGGATCGGACCTAAAGTTAAATACCATAGCACCAGGGTCAGGATTGATGCTAAACCAACTTCACTTTAATAAATAGGTTTTAGATTTAATATATTTATAAAAAATTCTACATGGCTGTAAATAAGAAACTCAATTTTCCGAAGCGTAAAAAGAAAAAATCCCGCCAGCAAAATAAAATGGGCAAAGCTCCTGGAACCATTAGTTACATGGGAGATAAGGAACGTAGTGATAGTCTTATTTATAGTACTACATATAATGTCGACGGATTTGAAACCAAAGAATTCAAAGACCTAGAACTCTTTATTAAAGAAGAGCGTGCCGATAAAATATCATGGATCAATATAGTGGGGATTTCAGATGAACCCTTTATAGAGAAGTTAGGAAAGCATTTTAATTTAAACCCCCTAGTGCTTGAGGATATTGTAAACACCGAGCAGCGACCTAAGATAGATGAATACGACGATTATATATTTGCAGTATTCCGTATGCTTTATATTTCTGAGGAAGATGAAATAGTGGGCGAGCATGTAGCAATCGTTTTACATGAGAATACTGTTTTAGTTTTCCAAGAAGTTAAGGAAGATGTGTTTGATGGTTTACGCGGTCGTATTACCGGTAAGCTTGGTCGCATTAGAAGTAGAGGAGCAGATTACCTATTCTTTGCACTATTAGATGCAATAGTAGATAATTACTTTTTAGCCATAGAAAATTTAAACAATAGAATTGAAATTTTAGAGGAAGAAGTTTATAATAATCCAGAACCTATTGTTGCAAAAAACATACAACAATTAAAAAAAGAGGTGCTTAAAATTAGAAGGTGGGTATTCCCTGTTAAGGAATTAATAAGCAGACTAATTGATACCGATAATCCACTAATTACCAAAGACACAAAATTATTTTTACGAGATGTACATGACCACACCGTTGAAATTAATGAGAGCTTACAGATATATAGAGAAATGTCTATGAGTTTAATGGAGATGTACATGAGTAATATGAGTAATAAAATGAACGAGGTAATGAAGGTATTAACCATTATGGCTTCTATTTTTATTCCGTTGACATTCATAGCCGGTATCTATGGAATGAACTTTGATCACATGCCAGAACTTCACTATAAATACGGTTACCAACTGGTATGGGTGGTAATGATTGTTCTGTTTATAGGTATGATGATATATTTTAAAAAGAAGAAATGGTTGTAACACCATACTATAAACTATCTAAGACTACCTGAAGTGCTCTATTCTAGAAGGAATCCCATTAAAGATAAATTTATATGGGTCACTCAAAAATTTACATTTCATATATCTTGCTCATATCTAAAATGTCAGATATGAGTGATTTAAGAGTATGCCTTAAAACTGCTTTTGAATCTAATTGTAATTTTAAAACAATATATATGAAAATGAAATCTATTTATATGTCACTTGCCGGACTCTTTTTGGTAACGGGAAGCTTAATTGCACAAGAGGAAAATCAAGAAGTATTAGATACTAAAATATCAAAATCTTATACGATTAATGACGGTAAGAAATTGGTAAAGAATACTGTAGAAATAACTACTCAAAGACTAAATACGGTAGAAAGCGCAAAGGAAGACGCAGGAAAAATTGATCAAGATAGGGTAGTGGATAGTATTTCAACCATTATTAAGACCGTACAAATTGATAATGATGACGATGATGAATTCGATGAGAAAATAGTATTTAGCTATGAATCTAAAACACCAGAAGATTTTGTTCTAGTTTCCAAAAATGATGAATTGGTCGTAGCAATGAATGAAGGAGAAAATCTAAAAATCGTTGAAAGTATAAGTTTAAAAAGCAAAGAAACTACGAATGATAAAACGACTTATATTTTTACCAATGAACATGGAGAAAATTTAGAATTTTTAGTTCAAGAATATAGTAGGCCTAATGAAACTGCTATGTTAAAAGAATAATTACGCTATTATTTATAAAATTAAAAAGAGCCGTAAATACGGCTCTTTTTTTATGCGAAATTTTTAATTGTATCCTATTCGAACAAATTAGAAGAAAGGTATCGATCTCCTCTATCACAAACAATAGATACAATAACACCATGTTCTATCTCTTCTGCCAAACGTAAGGCTACCGTAGCGGCGCCACCACTACTCATGCCAGAAAAAATTCCCTCTTCCTTAGCTAACCGTCTAGCCATTGTCTTAGCTTCAATTTCACTGACTTCCATAATGCGGTCTACCTTTTTAGCATCAAATATCTTTGGCAAGTATTCTTGTGGCCATTTACGTATACCTGGTATACTTGCATTATCGCTAGGTTGTACACCTACTATTTGCACATTGCTATTCTTTTCTTTTAAAAAGGTTGAAGTACCCATTATAGTCCCTGTAGTACCCATAGAGGATACAAAGTGGGTGATTTTCCCTTCAGTATCGTTCCATATTTCTGGACCGGTAGTTTTGTAATGAGCCTTCCAGTTATTTGGGTTTCCAAATTGGTTCATCATAATGTAACCTTCCTTTGCAACTTTGCTTTCCGCATAATCTCGTGCACCTTCAATACCTACATCTGAAGAGGTTAAAGTAACTTTTGCACCATAAGCCCTCATCGTTTGTACGCGCTCTTTAGTCGCGTTTTCTGGCATCACCAACTCAATATCAAGTCCGTAGACTCCTGCAATCATTGCTAATGCAATACCGGTATTGCCACTTGTTGCTTCTATTAATTTATCATTAACCGTAAAATCGCCATTATCAAAACCGGTTTTAATCATATTATAGGCTGCACGATCTTTTACGCTACCACCTGGGTTATGACCTTCCATTTTAAAATATAACGAGACATTGGGGTTTGTATTCAGAACTCTTGACTTTACCAATGGTGTATTGCCAATGAGTGATAATAATGATTTAGACATGGGGTAATGTTTTTATTTTAATTTCTGGGGTATGAAAAACAGTAGAATGGGGTGGAACCGTTGATGTTATCCAAGCATTTCCACCAATGACGCTATTTGCTCCAATTATGGTATCTCCTCCTAAAATGGTCGCATTAGCGTATATAGTTACGTTATTTTCAATTGTTGGATGACGTTTAGTCTTTTGTAATTTTTTAGCAACAAACAGACCGCCCAAAGTAACACCTTGGTAAATTTTAACATCATTTTTTATAATGGCTGTTTCACCAATAACAACTCCTGTACCATGATCAATATGAAAAGATTTACCTATCTGTGCACCAGGGTTAATATCAACTCCTGTTTGTCGATGTGCATACTCTGTCATTAAACGTGGTACCAGCGGAAATCCCGTCTTATAAAGTTCATGTGCCAATCTATATACAGATATTGCATAGAAACCAGGATAAGCCATATAAACCTCTTCAATAGATAATGAGGCAGGATCACAATTTACAGTTGCCTCTGCATCAAGATTTAAACTCTCAAGAACTAAAGGCAATTTCTCCACATAATTTTCCCATATTTTCTTACATGGCTTTTCACTTTCCCAGCAAGCCATATCTACAAGCTCATCAAACTGATGTTCTAGTTTTTCAAGACTTTCGGCTACAGGGGTTTCAATATCAAACAGCATGTAAAAAAGAAGGTCGGTAAATTTCTCCGTATTCCTTTTTAAACGAAATCTAAGATTAGGCTGTTTCTTATGGGTATTAATTTTTTCGATAATCGATCGATGGTCCATTTGCATTCATTAGTTCATCAAAATTAACCAAATAACTAAAAGTAGTTCTCATGTTATGGTTAACTTTAGCTTAAAATAACAAGAGTTAGGTCGTATGTTAGAATCGAATATTACAAAAAGTACACTTCAATTTTTAAATACATTAAAGAAAAACAATAATAGAGATTGGTTTGCAGAACATAAATCGGATTTTAAGGTAGAAGAAGTAAAGGTAAAAAGCTTTTTTAACCACATTCTTGAATTACTAAGTACCCATGATGAAATTGAAAAATTAAAAGTATTTAGAATTTATAGAGATGTTCGTTTTTCTAAAAATAAGACACCGTATAAGCATAACTTTTCAGCATCTTTTTCTAGAGCAGGACAACATAGACGTGGTGGCTACTATTTACAAATAGAACCTGGTAATAGTTTCATTGCAACAGGATTTTGGAATCCTGAAAAAAATGACTTGTTACGTATAAGAAAAGAATGGGAGATAGATACTAGCGACCTTGTCTCTATCATAGATAATGACAAGTTCAAAAAAGTTTGGGGACCTTTGGTTGGCGATGAACTAAAAACAGCTCCAAAAGGTTTTGACAAGGAAGACCCTAACATTGAATTCATTCGTAAAAAGCAATTTATTTTTGTAAAAAACTTTACGGATAAAGAAGTTTTGTCAGATGATTTTGCAAAACATGTAAATGACTGTTTTGTGACGATTCGCCCTTATTTTGATTTAATGAGTAATATACTTACCACTAATTTAAATGGAGAGTCGTTATTAGACTAACTCGTACTTATCAAAATATTGAATTTGATCTTCTATTCTTTTTATAACCATATTCATCATACGCTTATTTAGCGCTGAAGAATTTTGAATATAAATTTCATACTCCTCAACAGTAAGTTGACCTATGATCATACCCTTCAAAGAGTTTCTTAGTTTAACGTCTTTTTGAATGGCTTTGGTAATATAATCCATACGTTTTTCAAGCGTTAGCTCGTAAAATGTATTCTTCATTTTTTTAATGTAATTCCTAAAAGAGACTAGTAATAAGTCGTTTTGTAGTTTTATAATTGGTCTTAAAGTTTGATTCTGAAATCGTTCAGCATCACTCATTTCAGGCATTATTTTGGCAGAGGCAATTAAAGGGCGTATCGATAGCAATTTCTGTGTTCTGTCCATTATGTTTTGATTTTACTTAAAGGTACGTATTAGATAAAACTCATATGTTAAGCCGTTGATAAGTTTTAAACCTATTATAAACAATAAAGCTAGTGTCAAAAAAAGACCTATTAAATTAAGGGTATAATAATTCTGTCAAGGGACAATTATTAATATATAAGTTATTAATTGTTCCACTGTTGCAATTGGTAATTCGTTCTACTAACTGAGTCTAAATTGTATTTTTCTTTATTTACAGCCTAACTTTGCAAAGTAAATTTTCAAAAAATAAGACTATGAGATTTCATACTAGAAAATTAGTAAAGCCTGGTGACCTAAACTCTAACGGTACTTTATTTGGAGGTCAGTTACTAGCATGGATAGATGAGGAAGCTGCGCTTTACGCCATTATTCAATTAGAAAATGGAAAAATTGTAACCAAATATATGTCCGAAATTAATTTCATGAGCGCTGCCGTTAAAGGAGACGTTATTGAAATTGGTATTGAAGTAGTAAAATTTGGTAAAACATCGTTAACCTTAAACTGTGAGGTTCGTAATAAAATGAACCACGAAACAATTGTTACTGTAGACAATATTATAATGGTCAACCTTGGTGAAAACGGAAAGCCTAAGCCACATGGTAAAACTAAAATTGAGTTCGTAAAAGATCGTTTGGCAGCAATGGGTGAAGATTAACTTTCACCCATTTCTTTAGCTACGGCTTGTACCTTATCAAGTACTCTCATAAGGTTACCGCCCCATAGTTTTGCTATTTCTTCTTCAGTATAACCACGTTCTACAAGTTCTAACGTTACATTGAAAGTTTCAGAAGCATCGTTCCAACCTTCTATACCACCACCACCATCAAAATCTGAACTGATACCAACATAGTCTACACCTATTAGTTTTACCATATAATCTATGTGGTTAACAAAATCGGCTACATTAACTGCTTCTGGTGCATCTGTTTTATTTACTGCCAATTCCTTACCTATTTTAAGAACCTTTGGATAGTTTTCCATAAAAGTTTCTTTATCAGAATCTGATAAACTAGAAATCTGAGAACGCTCGTACCAAGCAATACTTAAAGAATCCGCTACTTGCTGATAAATAGATTTCATGTAAGCTGCTCTTGCTTCATGTTTTTCTGTATTCAAATAAGAGCTAAACGCAACAGTTTGTACGACTCCGCCATTTTCTTTCATCATCATTAATTGCTCATCATCTAGGTTTCTACTATGACCACATAAAGCTCTTGCCGAAGAATGAGATGCTATAATAGGCGCTTTTGATAATGATATCATTTGTTTCATAGCTTCTTTAGATGGGTGAGAAACATCAATCATAATCCCCAATCTATTCATTTCTATTACAGCTTCTTTTCCTAAATCACTTAATCCATTATGTAACCATGTATCATCGGCTTCACCGGTATTGGAATCTGAAAATTGGCTATGACCATTATGTGCCAATGAAATATAGCGTGCACCTAAATTGTAATAGTTTTCAAACTCTCCCATATCCGTTCCAATAGGGTAGGCGTTTTCTACACCGATCATAGCAGCTTTTTTACCAGAGCCTACAATTCGTTTTACATCATTGGATGTTAAGGCTAATTCTATTTGGTCTGGAGCAATTTCTTCACAAAGCTTATGTATTGCCTCAAATTTTTGCATTGCATTCTCCTTAGCTTTTGCATAGCCTTCATCTGTAAGGGTATCTTGCCCGGTGTATACTATTAACCAAGAAACGTCTAAACCACCTTCTTTCATCTTAGGTATGTTAACCTGAGTGTCTAGTTTCTGCGAGTAATTGATACTGTCGGTAAAGTTCTTGATATTAATGTCATTATGGGTGTCGATCGTAATAACATCTTCATGTATTCGCTGTGCTTTTTCAAGCGTAGTTTCTACAATTTTTTCTTTTTTTTCTGCACAAGAAATTGCGGTTATAAAACACATAAAATAGATAAGCTGCTTCATAGAGTAAGTTTAGACCTCCAATTTAGGGGTATTCACAACAAATAACCACTCTTAGAGAACATTTTATTGTTCACACAGAGGTTATGGTGCATTTTTAGATAATTATAAATAATAAGCCCTTTAAACTAAAGAATACCTATTTATGCCTATTTCAAAAACTAAGGATTTACTTGGTCAATTATCTCAACTAGAAAGAACTGTAAGTGAATTCTCTTTCGAGGAATTAAATACCGACGAAGCTAAGGTGTTAAAAAACTCTTTTAACACGTTTAGATCTAGTTTAGAAAATCATATTTATGATTCTAAAGAAGAGCACCCTCTTCCACAGAAAAAGGAATTTGATGCTGGGAATAGACAAGATATTTCTCAAAAACAATTCATAGCTCATATAAGCCACGAAATAAGAACGCCTCTAAACAGTATTATTGGTTATGCAAATCTTCTGAACGATGAAAGATTAACTCAGGGACAGCATAAAAAAGTAGATGCTATAAAATTTGCATCTAATACGCTGTTAAAACTAATTAATGAGGTTCTGGAATATTCTAAAATATCTTCAGGAAATACCAATTTTGAGACTGTAGATTTTAATCTGCATAGTTTACTTAAAGACGTTATGTTTTTATGTGAAACGCTAGTCTTGGATAGAAAAATAGAATTACTAATAGATATTGATGAAAGTGTACCTAAAATAGTAAAAGGAGACCCATCTAAACTTTCTCAAGTTCTTTTAAATCTGTTAGGTAATTCAGTGAAATTTGTTGAAAAAGGTTTTATAAAACTTGAAGTTTTTTCTAAGGAAACTTCAAATGGTAATTGTATGCTGCAGTTCTCTGTTGCCGATACTGGTATTGGTATTTCATCAGAAAAGGTAAATACAATATTCGATCAATATACTCAGGCAGAAGATGATACTTCTAGCAAATATGGTGGTACCGGTTTAGGTTTAACCATTACAAAAGAAATTATCGAGAAACTCAAAGGTGAGATAGAAATTGAAAGCGAACTTAATAAAGGTACTAAGGTAACTTTTAGATTGCCTTACCCTTATGGAAGTTCTTCTGATATTATTGATGAATCTGTAAAGAATAATAAAAATTTAAAGAACGGGAAATTATTAGCTGGTACCGAGATTATGGTGTTTGAAGACAATCAAATGAATCAGCTTTTAATAGTTGAGCAATTGACCAAATGGGGATGTAAAGTACACACCGACATTACACTTGATAAAGGATTGGAAATTTTAACTACCAATAACATAGACCTTATTCTAATGGATTTGAAAATGCCGAATTTAAACGGATTTGAGGTTTCTAAAGTCATTAGAGGTAACGACAATTCGAAAGTAAATTCAATTCCTATTGTTGCTTTTAGTGCAGATTTCACCGAAAGGGACAGCAAAGAATGTAAAGAAATAGGGATTAACGATTTTCTCCTTAAACCATACACCTTAGAAGATTTAATGTCGACCATAGTAAAGAATAAGAGAAAGAAAGTTGAACCTTCAGAGTTTACTTCAATACTGCAGAAACCAATGATAGAGCCAAAAGAAACCACGGTAGTTGACCTTACAAGTCTTTTAAAAGATTGTTTTGGAGAGATTGATATGTTGAATGAGCTTATTAAGTTATTTAAACTTAATGCCATTGAGTTCATTGGTAATGTAAAAGTCCATTTACAGACCGAGGATTTGAAACAGATAGCATTATCTGCCCATAAACTAAAGGCTGGGTTTGCAATGATCAAAGCTGACGGCATGCGCAATTTAATTGTTGAGCTAGAATCTAGCTGCAAAACAGAAAAGCCTAACAAAGTAAGAGAGTTATACGAAGCTTTTTTAAATGATTATCCATTGTTGGAAAAAAACCTAACCGATGAGTTAAAATTATTGAACAAGAAATAATATGGGTAAACGTGTATTATTAGCGGATGACGACCAACTTTTGGCTTCCTTATTAAACTTTAGGTTAAAGAAAGGTGGGTACTCTGTACATCATTCTGTTAATGGTAAAGAAGTAAAAGAGTATTTAAAAAATGAAATGCCAGACATTATTGTCAGTGATATTATGATGCCATATTTTTCTGGTATTGAGCTCATTGACTTTGTGCGAAACGAACTAAAATCAAAAACGCCTATCATAATTATTTCATCTGCAGGTAATGAACAGAATGTTCTTACAGCTTTTGAGTTAGGTGCAAATGATTTCATTACTAAACCGGTAAGTCCAACAGAATTATTAGTACGCATAGCAAGAGAGATAAATAAGTAACCAAAAAACCATTTGTTGATTCCCCCAAAACAAATTAAAATATCGTTAATAACAGCACCAGAATTCAATTTAGAATATCTGTGGTGGCTTACTATATTGTTTTTTGTCTTGTCTGTTATTTATTTTTTTGGAGTTTTTCTGATTAGGAACAGAATTACTTCTAAGAACAGTCGTACAAAAGATAAAAAAATCCAATTCTCCCCTATGATCAATGAATTCCTATTCTTTGAAGATTCAAATACTAAGGAGGAAAAAATGAACTACTTAAACCTTAAAATCCAAATAAGGGAATTAATTAAAAACGATTTCGATAGAAATGTTCTTACCGAGGTGTTGCTAGATTTACGAAAAGATTTATCTGGGCAATCGCAAACCGTATTAATCGATTTATATAAAGATTTAGGATTGCATAATGATGCTTATGAAAAATTAAGCAGCAGAAAATGGCAAGTTGTATCTAGTGGTATATTAGAGTTAACTACTATGGAAGTTGATGAATCTTATGGTTTAATCATAAAATTCATTAACCATAGACAAAGTACTATTCGCAAGCAAGCAGAAATAGCAGTAGTTAATTTGAAAGAAGAAGGAATTAAATATTTCCTCGATAATACAAAATATAAAATTGCAGAATGGCAACAATTGAAGTTGTTAGACGTGCTAAGGCACAAACCTAATTTTAATGCTCCTCAATTTGGACTTTGGTTAACTGCAACGAATACACATGTGGTATTGTTTTCATTGAGATTGATAAAATATTACAATCAAAACGAAGCAGAACAATCTATTATCACCCTTCTAAAACATAAGAATCGCGATATACAGGCAGAAGCTATTGAATGTATTAAAGACTTTCATTTCGTAAGTGCCTTGCCTACATTAAAACTAGTGTATCCAAAAGCTAGTCATGATATTAAAATAGCCATTTTAGATGCTATTGGAGAAGTAGGTTCTGAAAATGAAGTATCCTTTTTAGAATTCTTGAAATCTACAGAACGTCATTTTAACATCAAAGGAAAGGTAAATAGTACGTTGAATAAAATTAATCCGGAAAGTGTACTGCCAACAAAGAACATCTCGACTGCAGAATTTTATGAATCTGAAATTGAAATAGAAGAAACACTTTCTACTAATAACGAAATTAAAAAAGAGGTAGAGCTTTCAATAACTGAACCTGTTTTGGATATTACAATGGAATTAAACAATGAACCAGAACTCTCAGAAGAGAATATCGAATTGGAATCAGTAGCTATAAATAGCTTACCAAATGAAGAAACGGAAGGCGAAATTGTAAATGAAACTAGTACTGATAAAATTGAAGATGAAGTTGAGTTGGATATAGAAGTTGCTAGTGATAGTGTCGAACAACTTGACATAGATTTAACTTTCTTAACACATGTCAATGATAAAAATGAACAGGCAAATAATGACGTAGAAGTTGTAGAGGATGAAGAAGTTAAAAAAGTAGAGCTAGCTGAATTAGTTGAGGAGCTAGAAAATGAATTAACCTTTAATTTTCTGCCATTCGTGATTGAAGAGGTTGCTTATAAAGAGGAGATTTCAGCTTTTGTAGAAGAGGATTTTGAACCATTATTTGTGTTGGATGATGGTTTTATTGATGAACAAGAAGAAGTAGCATCTTTAACCCTGGGTGAAAGAACAACAAATGAATTTGAAGATATCGACTGGTCTACAGTTACTGCAGAAGCCATAACCGATAATTATTGCGAGCCTTCTAGTATAGATGAGCCATTAGTTTCTTTTGAGAGTGATGGAATTTCATTCTCTGCTAATTTTATGCCTCAAGAAGAGTTAGACGCTATGGTAATTCTAGAAAATATTGCGGAATTGGGAGATTGCCGTGAGCTAGATGTGTTACAGAATATTGCAGATAAAAATAGCTCTGCCCTTGTAAAAGAACGTGCTAATGAATTAATTCAAAAATTCTTATATCAATCCCCGAGACCTACGGAATTATTTTCAGCAGATAACAACCTTTCTGAAAGTGTATTTACAGAAATATATAATCTGGCAGATGAAGAAACGAAACTTATGCTTTTAAGTGAAATTAAAAGTGTTGGTGACGAAAAAGAAATACACTTACTTGAAAGTGTTATTAAAACGGAATCAAAATTTCTAGCAAAAGCAGCTACTGAAGCGTTAGAAAATATTAAATCTCAACTATCACTAGTAACTGAGTTTATTCCTAAAGAAATAGATAATGATTCTATTTTTGATGTTGATTTTGAAATAGAACTTAGCGAGTCAATTAAGAGGAATATAGCATCGAATAATAGCGGTTCTACCTTATTCGATCAATTGTGCTCTATGTCCAACTCTTTATACAAAAAGAAAAATGGATAGTGAGTTATTTGGAGTAGTATTGGAATACATCAATTTTGTATTCTTTGTATTTACGTTAGTTCTGTTTGTAATGTTTTCTGCAATGGCGTATTTCTCTACTCGAAATTCTCTTCATTATAGAAATAAGAACAGTTTTACAGATATTTCCAAGATAATGGCTTCACCGTTGGCTCCAACTATTACCATTATTGCGCCAGCTTATAACGAAGGGTTAACCATTGTTGAAAACATAAGGTCCTTATTATCATTACAATATGTAAACTACGATGTAATGGTAGTGAACGATGGTAGTAAAGACGATACGCTGCAAAAATTAATAGATTCATACGACCTAGAGAAAATTGATGTTGAGATGGACCCAGACTGGAAATCTAAAACAGTTCGGGGCATTTACAAATCAAAAAATAGAGCTTTTGAAAAACTAACCGTGGTTGATAAAATGAACGGTGGTAAGTCTGATGCTTTAAATGCAGGTGTTTCTTTATCTACCAGTAAATATGTTGGTTGTATAGATGTTGATTGCCTATTACAGCCCGATGCATTATTACATGTAGTGAAGTCTTTCTTTCAACGTTCCAAAAAACGGGTAATTGCGGTTGGTGGAGTTATACGGGTTGCAAATTCTTGCATAATACAAGGCGGACAGTTAGAAGAAATTAGATTGCCTACCAATTGGTTGGCCAGATTTCAACTTTTAGAATATACCAGATCCTTCATTTTAGGTAGAATGGCTTGGGGTAGAATAGACAGTTTGTTAATTATTTCTGGGGCATTCGGTTTTTTTGAGCGTGAAATTGCCTTGGCCGTTGGTGGTTATGATACGGATACGGTTGGTGAGGATATGGAAATCGTTTTTAAAATGCGTAGGTATATGCATGACAGAAAAGAACCATATACTATAGAATATATACCTGATCCGCTATGCTGGACAGAAGTACCTGAAGACCTTAATATACTTGTAAATCAACGGGATCGTTGGGCACGTGGAAATCTAGAAACATTGTTTAAGCATAAAGACATGCTGTTCAATTCAAAATATGGGAGGTTAGGTTTGTTAAGTTATCCATACTGGTTTTTCTATGAATGGCTTTCTCCGTTATTGGAGTTTTTCGGCTTTTTCACCATCCTACTTTTTGCCTATTTAGGTATTCTTAATTGGGAATTCTTTTTAATGATTACGTTAGCCATATTCCTGTTTTCGATCATGATTTCTTTCTATGCTATTTTGTGGGATGTGTATTCATATAATCAATACCGGAAAACAAAAGACATTTTAATATTAATGGGCTTAGCTATTTTAGAGCCTTTCATTTTTCACCCAATCGTAGTATATGCTGCAGTTAGGGGTAACTATAAAAAATTATTCAAAATAAAATCTGGTTGGGGATCCCAAGTTAGAAAAGGTTTTGCAAAAGCAACTTAAGATAATGAACACAAGTAGTATAGATAGATATTCTTTAAAGCAGTATACACGGCTTATGATGTCCTTTTTTGGATGTTTGCTGGTATTGACGCTTTTTCAATATGGTATGCTGTACTATAAAGGAGTTTTAGATTCTATTTTCTCTACTAGTTTATTAAAAGCAATAGTACACCAAATTGGGTTTACAGCTTTAATGGGTATTATTTTGGTTTTTCCGTTCAACTTTTGGGAAAATCTACGCTCCAAATATGGCTTCAATCTTGTATTTGTACTGCTAAGTATAATTTTAATTATCGAAGCAATGCTAACTGCATACTACTGCACGACATTGGTACCGTTAGGTTCAGATTTATTGGGGTATAGCTATGCTGACATGAAAATTACCATAGCCAATTCTGGTGGATACATAATTTCATTGTATTTGCTAATTGCCTCGACTATATTAATTGGTCTATTTTTAGGACTGTACAGAATCACTTCTAAATTCTATAACAGAATTAGTAAAATGTACCCGTTTACAATTGTATTGTTTAGTTTATTCGTTGCCTCATTATTTACAGATGGTAAACCAATTAACCAAAACAAAGTACAATACCTGGCAGTAAACCTTTACAATTCTTCTACCGAAGACAACTCTTATACTTCAACAGAAGAATATCCATTGGTAGAAAGTGCAAATATTGAAAATGTACTTGGAGAATATTTCGAACTAAAAGAAGAGAAACCTAATATCGTTTTTATAATGGTTGAAGGTCTAGGCAGGGATTTTGTTGGTGAAGGTGCTGAATATGGCGGATTCACCCCTTATTTAGACTCATTGACTACTAAGTCCTTATACTGGGAGAATTTTTTAAGTAATACCGGTAGAACCTTTGGTGTATTGCCTTCTTTATTGGGGTCATTGCCATTTGGTAAAAGTGGTTTCATGGAATTAGAGGAATATCCAAATAAATTGACGCTGTTCAGTGTTCTTAAAAATAACGGGTATCATACTTCATTTTATCAAGGAACGAATAGCTCTTTTGATAAGGTCGATAGATTCTTAAAAAGTGAGAATGTTGATTTTGTTTTAGACAAATCAGGATTCGGAAATAAGTACCAACAGCAAGCAGAAGATGCCGCAGGTTCTTCATGGGGTTTTCCAGATTTAGAATTATTTAAAAAAAGTATCAGCTTAGAAAGAGGTGAAAACCAGCCAAGGCTGGAGGTCTATATGACCATTAGTACACACGAACCTTTTATTCCGCCAAGTCAAGATGTATATGAAGGCAAAGTAAAAAACATACTATCAAAAGGAGGTTTCGATTCTAGAGTTGAAAAAGTCATTGAAAAGAACGATAATGTCTTTGCCACCTTGTTATACACTGACAGTTCTATAAAATGGTTTATGGAATCGTATAAGTCACAACCAAATTATGAGAATACAATTTTCATTATTACCGGTGACCATAGATTAATTCCAATTCCACAGCGTAATAACATCAGTCGTTTTCATGTGCCTTTAATTATGTACAGCCCAATGCTAAAATCTACACGAAAGATGAGTTCTGTTTCTTCTCATTTCGATGTTACTCCGTCTATTTTGGCACTATTAAATGGCTCTTATGAATTAAAAATGCCCAAGAAAGTTGCTTGGATGGGTGGTGCCATAGATATGCAAACTGCTTTTAGATCCACAAAGAACATTCCCTTAATGAGAAATAAGAACGAATTGAAGGAATACATAAGTGGTGAAAAACTGTATACGGATGGCGATATTATGCAATTGGATGAAAATATGGATATCAGTTCCGCTTTTGGTGGTGGTGCGATTGAATCTACATTAGAACGCTTTAAGTCCGTAAACCATTACGTAACCACAGAGAATAAGATAATTCCTGATAGTTTGGCAATTTTCACCATTCAGAAAGAAAAATTTACCGATAGTGAAACGGTTTGGTTGAACAGTGTTTACGATGGCAAAGATTCTGATAAAGGTTATTTTAAGGCGAGGGATTTAGCATGGAATAAAAAATGGGACAAAGCGTTATTACTATGTCGATACAACCTTTCTGGAGCACCTAGTCATATAGATACTAAAATATTAATGGGTAGGGTGAATTCATGGAAAGGAAACCATGAAAAGGCTGCGGAGATATTACAAGAATGCATTTCTATAAATCCGAATTACATAGATTCTTATGCTGCATTATTTGATGTTTATTATTGGTCAGATAAGTTGAAAGAGGGTTTAGAGTTAATAGACAAGGTTCAAGCTAATAGTTCTAGTGCCAATGAAATTGCAGATAAAATTTCAAGGGCACGTACAATTGCAAGAAATGCCGGAATTAAAGTTCACCAACCAGAAAAGAAAGAACCTGCAAATACAATAGCGTCTGTTAAATAATGAGTAATAAATACTTACATATCATCCTTTTGGTTCTATTAGCCGGTATTTATCGCGGTGCAGGACAGGATACCGCTGATAATTTTGACACGGCATATGCACTGGCTTATGAAGGCAAAACGAATACTGCGCATAATATGCTGTATTTATTAGTTAATAAGCCCGTTACAGATGTGGATACTTCATTACTATGGGCGAGTACGCTAAGCTGGCGAGGCAATTACGATTTAGCACGCTCATCGTTTAATACTATTTTATCCACTACTAAGAATAATAGAAAAGCATGGATCTCTGCAATTAAAAATGAGCTTTATGCTAAAAACTATCCTACTGCATTGGGTCTGTCCAACAAAGCATTGGTACATATAGAAAATGACCAAGAAATAATTAGACTTCAAGCAATAGCTTCTGACGGAGTTAATGGTTTATCGTATGCTAAAAATGGCTGGTATAATGTAGATAGTGCGGTAAAAACAAAATTTGTAGTAGCTAAAAAACAGAAACCAACAGTAGCAAAGGACATTGAAGAGAAGAACGTAGAATTAGTAAGAAAAACACCGGTTACAGAAGAGAAGCTAAAGAATTCTGTAATGGTAAATAGTTCTGTTACTTTCTATGACCAACGTTTTGATCCCATAACTACATCAAGTATTGCTTTTAAAAGACAGACACCTTACGGTTCTATTATTCCAAGAATAAACAATAGTAATAGAGTAGGTAAAAACGGAATTCAATTAGATATTGATTTGTATCCCAAAATTGCAAAAGGTTTTTATGCTTATGTCAACTACGGCTATTCCGAATCAGATTTGTATCCTAATCATAAAGTTGGTGGAGATATTTATTACAACCATAAAAGCGGTTTTGAATTTTCTGGTGGTGGTAGGCTAATAAATTTTGCAACTAGAGATGTGAAGTCCATTACCAACTCAGTCGGGTATTATAAGGGTAATTACTATTTTTCTTTACGGTCATACATCACTCCGGCTGCCGATAACCTAACCAATGTTTCTGGAAATCTATTGGTGCGTAAGTATTTAAAGGATGCAGAAAATTATATGGGTATTAATGCGGGAGTAGGTTTTTCTCCTGAGTTAAGACAATTTACTTCTGGTGATCAATTACTGGCAGAAACGCTATTATATATAGAATCGCAACGTTTAAGTTTTGAATATCAATTTACCAGTAAAAATAACCTTAGCTCTTACAGAACCAATGTCGGAGTATTACGCCAAGAGCAATCTTTTGATCCTGGTAGTTATTTTTACTCTATCTCTGCAGGATTAACTTACGAGTTTAATTTTTAGACTTCATAGCAGGTATCCACTTATCGGCGTACATACCATATACCAAGCCTAACTCATTATCATACACATATTGTTCGTCTTTACCAGTGTCAAAATTCACATTAAAAACGTACACTTTAATTCCGGCGTCTCTTAATTGTAGCATCAATTTCTTCTGACTTGCGATTATCCTTCTTGAAACCGCAACATGCTTAACATTATTTACTTTTAAGAAGTTCACCTTATCACCTTTAATACTCAATAAAGGTTCTTGAGAAATCATGGTGTTTATTCCATGTTCAGATGCTTTTTCTACAGCCATAACACTAAATAGTTCCATTATTAGACGGTCCTTATCTATAAAGGCATCAGCGAATGCAATAGGGTCATTTACTTTATCGGTAATTAAAGTAGCATCTGGGTGATTCTTAAACCAGGTATTAATACCATCCATATCTAAGGTTGTGTAATCACCATAAATTTTCTGTTTCATGAATTGCGAATGGGTAGGAGGTAAGGTACCTGTATAATCGGTAAAACGTGCCCACATATTCCAATCATGGGCAGCTACTAATTTCCCGTCAGATGTTTCAATAATATCGAGCTCAAAAATTCGAAATCCCTTTTTATAATTTTGATCTAAGGCATGTTTCGAGTTTGTAGATTTTACACCATTAACCTCACCACCTGCATGTGCAATGTATCTATCGCTACTAGGTTCAAATTCATATACCTCTTTTGGAAAGAATATTTCTTTGCTTCCCAATTGCGCATTTACCTGAATGGTTTCTGTAATAGAATTGTCATTTACTTGCTCAGAGATAACTCCGCTTATATTATGCATTACATAAGCTTGCCTTCCTTTTAAGGTGCTTAACTGAATAAGTCCTAATGCGCTGATTTGTTTTTCAAATCCCGTTAATTGTGCTGCGGCGGAATCATGGGCCAATATGGCAAACGTAGCTTTTGATTCTATCATTTTTTCCATAATATCTAAAAGACCTTGCACATCTTCTTTACTACCGTAAGTATCAAAAGTTTTAAATTCAAAATTGTTATCCGCTTGAAAATGAACAATGGTGAGACCACGCTCTATGGCTTCTGATTGCGAGGCATAACTAAAGGTGCTTCGTTCATGTGTATTAAAGCTATGACTATTAAGTACCACATCTTCGTATACCACACTTTCATTAGAAGAACCCAAAGTAGTTGAAGTAGCTGCTTCTAATTGATTTCCTAATAATAAGGAAACGAATAGCAAACAGATTTTGAAGTTTATAGCACTAATGGGGGGTTTCATCATTATAATTGATTTTTTGAACACTCGTTTACCGTACAGCATATGTTATACCATTAAGGTTATAAAGAAAACGAAATTAAAAGTTTGGTATTGTGGTAAGTTAAATAATTGTATTAGGCTAATATAGAGCAAATTATAGCTCTTAAAATTAGAAATTCTTAACTTAAAATTAAACTATATCTCATTTTATTAAATGTTCTTACATCAACAAACCCTTAAATCTAGCTGTTTTATTTCTAAGAACTCGGTGAAATACCAATAAAGAGGATGAACTGCACATCTTAAAAGCCTTGTAATATATAGGTTTCAATGATTTTAGATGGTAAACAACACTTTTTAGTAGGTTTTACAACATATTTAAATTGGTTCACCACAATTTGTTGTCACACCCTTAACATCAGTATATATTTACTTCCAAGATATGTATACCCAAATTAAGATTAACTTTTAAACCTACAATATGCTTTACGACACCTACGGTGAAGAATACCTTGTGTTTCTTCAAGATTTAAATGAAATTCTTAGTATCAACGAATTAGCTGAGTTGGACTATATGTAAATGTAAACCAAACCAAACACCAAAAACAATATCCCATGGCACATCAAAATCAAGATTTCTCATCTTATCAAAACTTTATCCAGGATCTTAATAGTATTCTAGTAAACTTTAATATCAACAAATTGACCCATTCGTAATGTTCTAAACATTAGGAAAAGAGAAAGCGCCCGTTTTTACGGGCGCTTTCTCTTTTTTAAACAATTGTTATGTCTAGCCTAAATAGGTCTTAAGTAACTTACTTCTAGAGGCATGACGTAATTTACGTATAGCCTTTTCACGTATTTGTCTAACACGCTCTCTAGTTAAATCGAACGTTTGTCCAATTTCTGCTAAAGTCATTGACTGTTGGTCACCAATACCATAATATAATTTAACTACATCTGCCTCTCTTGGAGATAATGTATCTAAAGCTCTATTAATTTCTGTATTTAATGACTGTTGTAATAAAACATTGTCTGGTCTTGGAGATTCACCTGAACGTAATACGTCATATAGGTTAGAATCTTCGCCTTCACGTAAAGGTGCATCCATAGATACGTGTCTACCTGAATTCTTAAGTGATTGTTTCACTTCAGAAACCGTCATTTCTAATTCTTTTGCAATTTCTTCAGGAGAAGGTGGGCGCTCATGTGCCTGTTCTAAATAAGAAAATGTCTTTTTGATTTTATTTATTGAACCAATTTTGTTCAACGGTAAACGAACTACTCTAGATTGTTCTGCTAAAGCTTGTAATATAGATTGTCTGATCCACCAAACGGCATAGGATATAAACTTAAATCCTCTAGTTTCATCAAATCTTTTTGCTGCTTTAACTAATCCTAAATTTCCTTCATTAATTAAATCGGGTAATTTAAGACCTTGATTCTGATATTGTTTTGCAACGGAAACCACAAATCTTAAGTTGGCTGTAGTTAACTTTTCCAATGCTGCTTGACTACCTTCACGAATCTTCTGTGCTAATTCTACCTCTTCATTCGCAGTAATCAAATCAATTTTACTGATATCTTGCAAGTATTTATCCAGTGATTTTGACTCACGATTCGTTACCTGCTTGATAATCTTTAGTTGCCTCATATGTGTGTATGGAATTTAGAAGTTGTACAAGTTTACAGTATACCGCTTTTTATCGTAATATCCTAATGTATTCCACTAATGTTGTACAGCAATTATACCCTTTAACAAAGCTTTAAGCATTTAGGACGTTATATTTCGATAGCTTATTTTTGAACTTAGACTGTTATTTAATATGAGTAAAAGAGCCCTAAAAACATATATCTCCAAACTTCCTAAAAAAGCATTGGAAGAACAAATAGTGGAGCTTTACGAAAAATTCCCAATCGTAAAAACATATTACGATTTTGCGTTTAACCCCAAGGAAGATAAATTGGTGCAAGATGCGAAGGCCAAAATATCTAACGAATACTTTCCTTTAAAACGAAGAAGACCCAAAGCAAGACGTTCTGTTGCTCAGAAATTCTTGAAACATTTTATAAAACTGGGTGTAGACCCTCATCTTGTAGCAGATGTTATGTGTTATAATCTAGAAATTGCACAGACCTTTTCTATGGAGAAAAATGTGGCAGACTCCTTTTACCGAAGCATGCTAAACTCATTTAACGAAGTCATACAGTACACCACTGTACAAGGAGTTTTTCCTGAGTTTAGAGAACGCATCTTAAAAATATATACAGAAACACAAAATCAAAAATGGCTTTTAGAAGATGAATTCTCAAAGGCGTTGGATATTATAGATTAGCATATGGCAATAGTTATTATAAGACAAGATTCTAAAATTGAATTGTGGAAGAACGCTTTACAAAAAGCGGATAGTTCTTTAAAAGTGTACAGCTATTTAGAAGACCACCCTAAAGATGACATTACTATGGCGGTCATCTGGAAACATCCGGCTGGTTCGCTTGCTGAGTATCCGAATCTAAAATGTATTGCCTCTGCTGGTGCAGGGGTAGATTATATATTCGAAGATGATACCCGTCCAAAAAACATTCCTATCACCCGTATCGTTGATCCTTTTTTGGCCGGCGATATGTCCGAACATGTGCTTGCTGTAATCTTTGCACATCTAAAGAATTTAAACGCTTACAAATTAGACCAGGTTGCCAATGTTTGGGAACCCAAAGATTATCTACGCATTAAAGATGTTACTGTTGGTATTTTAGGTCTTGGGGAACTAGGTGCGCTTACTGCAACGGACCTTACCAAATATGGTTTCAATGTGCAAGGGTGGAGTAGGAGCGAAAAAAATATTGACGGTGTAAAAACTTTTTCTGGTACAGATCAACGGCAAAGCTTTCTAGCTTCTACAGATGTTCTGGTATGCTTGTTACCATTGACACCTGCTACCGAGGGTATTTTAAATACATCGTTAATGTCTCAACTTCCTAAGAACGCTTATGTGATAAACGTTGCCCGTGGCGGACATTTAGTGGATCAAGATTTGTTGGAGTTATTGGATTCCGGACACTTATCTGGTGCTTGTTTAGATGTCTACCATACCGAGCCTTTACCTATAACACATCCTTTTTGGAATCATAAGAAAGTACACATGACACCCCATTATGCAAGCGTTTCTGATACCAATTCGGTAATGCCGCAAATTGTAGATAACTATAAAAGGCTAATTTCTGGTAAGAATTTACTTCATATGGTAGATTCTGACAAGGGATATTAATATTGTGTTTTTAAAGTTTTTTATTTCCTAGACCCATAAAAATCACATAATTTTATAAGGTTTTTGCATTATTAATCTAATTAAGCCTACCACCTTTTGAAATTACAGAAAGAGACCGTTGAGAAAACCTTATATGATTATCAAGAGGAAGATCTACATGCTATTTTTAAGTATCTAGAGGAGAATGGAGATAATTCTAACTTATTATACCAATTGCCTACCGGTGGTGGTAAAACAGTGGTATTCTCTGAAATTGCCAAGCGTTATATCGCAAAGACCAATAAGAAGGTTATTGTACTTACCCACCGTATAGAACTAAGTCAGCAGACTTCTAAAATGCTAAATGGTTTTGGGGTTAAGAACAAGATTATAAACAGCGAAGTAAAAGAATGGCAAGACCAAGACGAGTTCATGTGTTTTGTAGCCATGGTAGAAACGCTGAACAACCGACTACAAGAAGAGAAGATTGAAATTAATAATATAGGCCTTGTCATTATCGATGAGGCGCATTATAACTCTTTTCGTAAGCTATTTAAGTTTTTTGAAAACTCCGTTATTCTTGGGGTTACCGCAACACCGTTAAGTTCAAATATTAAGCTTCCCATGAAAGACAACTATAAAAAGTTGATTGTGGGCGAGTCTATAGATTCTTTGATCCAAAAGAAGTTTTTGGCTAAGGCGAACATGTATAATTACGATGTAAGTCTACAAACCCTTAAACTGGGAATTAGTGGAGATTATACCGTAAAATCATCCGATGAATTATACGGTAACCATAGTATGCTGAACAAGCTGGTCGCTGCCTATAATGAAGTAGGAAAAGGAACCAAGACGCTGATATTTAATAACGGAATAAACACCTCTAGGTACGTATGTGAAACGTTTAAGAAGGCTGGCTACAATATTCGCCATCTAGACAATAAGAACAATGCAGGGGAACGTAAAGAGATCTTAAAATGGTTTAAAGAAACGCCCGACGCTATATTAACATCGGTAAGTATTTTAACTACTGGTTTTGATGAGCCTAGTGTAGAAACCATTATTCTAAACCGTGCTACACGCTCGCTTACCTTATATTTTCAAATGATCGGTCGTGGGTCTAGATACTTACCACACAAAGAGGAATTCAATGTTATTGATATGGGGAACAATGTTGCCCGTTTTGGTCTGTGGAATGCAGGTATCGATTGGCAAGAGATTTTCCATTTTCCAGATTTCTATTTGGAAAACATAAAGAATGATGAGGAGATAGAACGTGAATTCGTATATGAAATGCCGGCAGATTTACGAGCTGAGTTTGCGAATTCTACCGATATCGATTTTGATATTAAAGCGGAATATAAAAAGAGCTTTGCAAACGGAGAGAAATCTAAACTGGTACTTGAAAAAAGTATTGACCAGCACGCAAAAATTTGTGTAGAGAATTCCGAAGATGTGTTTGATGCCCGTATTCTAGCCAAAAAACTAAAAGAGGAAATTAAATACCGTGTCCGTCAATATTCCTATTGTATTATGAATAATACAAAGAACTACAAAGAATGGTTAGAAGAGGATTATGAGCGAAAATTACGTTCTAAAATATCCAAGATGTTCGCTGCAAAAATGTAATTCTTAAGGTGATGAGTTTTTGGTTTTTAGAATACTACCCTGAGTCCATTCGAAAGGACTGGAACTCAAAAATCTTCATCAATCCTCAGGGTGACAGCAGTACTGAAAACTGTCAACTGATACAGCGAACCGTAAACTAAATACTTGCTATCCGTCCAACGATTCATTTACTTTGCACTTACATCTAATTCCTAACACCTAATTCCTATCAAAACCCAAACCCTTCTCGTAATTGCACTTGTATGGCCAGAACCTGCTTCCACGGCTGCGGGAGTTCGAATGATGCAATTATTAGAAGTATTTAAAAAGCAAGGCTATTCCATAACTATTACTTCTGCCGCGTCTAAGTCGGAGTATTCTGCAGATGTTGAACTTTTAGGATACAACTCTCAGGATATAAAAATGAACGATGCTTCGTTTGATGTTTTTGTAAAAGATTTGAATCCTGATGTGGTGTTATTTGATCGATTTTTGACCGAAGAACAATTCGGGTGGCGTGTGGCTGAAAACTGCCCAAATGCATTACGAATTTTAGATACCGAAGATTTACACAGCCTACGTCATGTGCGGGAACAGTGTTTTAAAAAGGATGTTCCGTTTACTACAGATTCATGGTTGGCAGATGATAAGACCAAACGAGAAATTGCGAGTATTTACCGTTGTGATCTTTCTTTAATTATCTCTAGCTACGAATTAGAATTATTGACCGATGTTATTAAAATAGATGAAAGTCTACTTTTGTTACTTCCTTTTATGGTCGATGAAATTACCAATGAAACCAAATGGAATTCTTTTAATGAGCGTACCGATTTCATATTCATAGGTGGTGGAAAACATGCGCCAAATATAGATGCGGTTAAATGCTTGAAAACTACTATTTGGCCATTAGTTCATAAACAATTGCCCGAAGCCAAATTACATGTGTATGGTGCTTACTTGCCACAGCAAATTTTAGAAATGCATAACCCTGCAACTGGTTTTCTAGTACACGGCAGGGCAGTAGCTGTTGATGATGTTATGAGTACCGCTAAAGTATGCTTGGCTCCTTTACGTTTTGGTGCCGGCATTAAAGGGAAATTGATTTCTGCCATGCAAAATGGTACACCTAGTGTTACCACAACTATTGGTGCAGAAGGCATGGCCGGCATTTTGGACTGGAACGGTTATATAGAAAATGATCACACCGCTTTTGTTGCTGCAGCGGTACGATTATATACTGTGAAAGACACCTGGCAGCAATCACAAAACCAAGGAAAAACTTTGATCAATACGCTGTACGCTAAAACAAGTTTAGAACGTGTATTTTTAGAGAAAGTTACACAACTTCAAAAAGACCTGACCCATCATAGAACACAAAACTTCACCGGAGCTTTATTACAGCACCAAACAATGACAGCTACTAAGTTTATGAGTAAATGGATTGAGGAGAAGAATAGGGGGTAAGCTAAAGGGTTTCGTTATCGTTTAGTATAAGAAACGTAGGGCAGGTGATAAGCACTTTAGTTTCGATTTATTACTTAGCTAAATATAAATATTTTGTTTTTATCTTTTGTTCCATAAACGCTGAATTTTATATTTAGCGGACTTTATAATAAACACTGACCTTTCGGTTAAATCACACACGCCCTATGTTTTTTATACACTGTTGTGCGTAGTTATTTTATATCAAATTTGTCAGTTTAATCAATAATGTTCGATAAAAGGATTTAATATTTGGGTCATCAATAATTAATTTTCTTACTGCACTTTCATATGTGTCTGTATTGAGTTCTAACCCTCCAACAATTCCATTAATAACGGGTGTTTCTCTTATTGGATACCTAGAAATAAGTCCATTTATATTTTGGCTTTGAATAAGGTCATTAAAAATTGTTTCCTCTTTTTCAAATTCCTCATTTAAGTCCATATTCAAGACAAACTGTTCTTTGTTTAATATGTTTTGATGTCTTGGAAGATTTGACATTACTGAGTTTCTAACTTTTTTCTCACAAAGTCGTGAGCAAAGTCTATCTTTATGTAAAGTGATATTCTCTATAATTTTCGAAGTTGAATTTGTATATAATTCATCTTTACTCTTACCTGAGATATCCGCAAATCTTTCCGCAATTTTTTCTATTATTTCTGTTCTGTAATAAAGAGATTCAACTGAATAAGATTCAAGAGCAACAACTCCTTTATCTATAAGTGTTTGTAGCTGTTCAGCTGTACGGTCATCAGCGTCTATTAAACCGAAAACACTTATCCAATGTAATTTATCTGTTCCTCTCACACCTTCAACTGCTCTTTCCACATCTTTACAACTACCTTTCGGAATAACACTTAATTCTGGGAAAATTAGCTGATAAATTTGTTTGTCTAAGCTGGTTGATTCTCCTTCCACAAATAGTATTTTCCTTTTTGCGCCTAAAATTGACTGTTTAATTTCATTTGGTATTTCATCTGTTTCGGTGATTAAATCAGCTTCCCAGTCTTTTATGTTTTTGTTGTTCCAAGTACAGTCTCTAATTAATAGAACACTAGATTCATTATGGTCTATTGGTAAAAATATATCGTGCGTAGAGATAACAAATACACAATCTTTCCTTTTATTAAATAATGAAGTTAGTAAAGGGGAAATGATAGACCTATGTAAATGTCTTTCGGGCTCATCTAAAATTATTAATTGATTTGGTTCTGTTGTTAGAATATCTGAACATATTAATAAAGCATTTCTTTCTCCGTCTGATAATTCTGCTATACTGTATAACTCACTACCATTTTTTGAAGCAAAAAGCTGTTCATCTTTTTCAAGAGATATAACAATAGGAATATTTGATAAAGCTAATAATTCATTAATCCCTTGAATAGGTGCTTGTTTATTTGATAGTTCTTTTGCTAAGTCAATATTATCTTGGTCGACTTCGTTAGCGATTTTTCTAGCTCTTATATTTTCCGAATTGATTAAATCAAAAATTGATAAAGATGCTCTCATTGATGAAGAATTGTCTTTCCATCGTGAATCAATTAACGAATCCCAGTATTTGATGTTAGAATCGTTTTCTTTCTTTTGAGAAGCTGTAATATTCATTGCATTATCAGTAAACCAAGTTTGCCTATGAGCTAAAATTCTCTTTGCGTGATTTTGATTTTGAGTAAATAGATTGTGCATAAGAGTTGATTTTCCAACTCCATTTGCTCCTAAAACGAAAAGTGCATTTCCTTCTGTAAGGTTAATGTCTAAAACTCCATTATTTGAAGTTTGAAAGCTAAATTTATATTTTGATTCTATCATTTTTTTTAATTACGCACAACGTTGAGCTAAGAGAAGTTTCAATTCCTTTTAGCGGATGATAACGAAGTTCGCTTTTTGTAAAATTGTACGCAAACACTTACAATCAGAGTTGTAAGAAGTTATTAACGAATGAGTTAATACTAATTAGACAGTTTTCTGTACTTTCCAGTCGTTTTTTAAATACGCAAGCGCATCTTCCAAAGCCTTTTTAGAAGGTTTAGGGTTAAAGCCTAATTCTTCTCTAGACTTACGAATATCATAGTCTTGTTTTAAACCATAAAACATATCTAAGTAATGTCGTTGCAACAAGGGTTCTTTACCGGTTAGCTTACTGCTAAACTCCATTAACCCAGCTACACCATACAAAAGCCATTTGGGTACTTTTTTTGGCATTTTTAACATTAATTCTGGGTATAGATCTGCTGCGATTTTTACACTCTCTTGTAAGGTAGTATGTGTTTCGTTCGCTAAAATATAGCGCTCGCCATCCCTGCCTTTTGTCATGGCATTGAACATGCCTAAAGCAACATCTTTTACATCGACCCAATTTAAGGTAACACTAGTATCTACAGGTATTTCCCCATTTAATACTTGTAGTACCAAATTGTTAGAATAACTGAGTTTAAACGCTATAGCACCAACCATTGCAGATGGTAAAACCAGTACCGTTCTAATACCATATTTTTTACCTAATGCTATGGCTAGTTTATCTGAATCATTCTTAGAATTGAAATACCAGTTTCTTCGATCTTTATTATAGCCATTAGCTACATTGGCGGGTAGCTTGGTGTAATCTAAACTAGCTACAGAACTAACGTATACCATATTTTGTACGCCACATTCTTTAGCGACATCAAAAACGTTTTGGGTTCCTTGTAGGTTGTTATCATAAATTTCAGTTTTAGGGTCTTTCGCCCACATACTAAAATTTGCCGCTACTGCGTATACATTGGTGACCCCTTTAAATGCCTTTTTTAAGGAGGCTTTATCAGTTATATCTGCCTGTACAATCTCACAGTCCAACCCTTTAAAAGGTGCTGTATTATTTAGGTTTCTAACGGTTGTTCTAACCTTTTGATTATTGGCAAGTAATAATCGTATTAAGTTGTTTCCTAAATGTCCCGTACCACCTGTTACTAATGAAATCTCGTTGCTCATACTATTTTTGAATTTTGCTTACGCAAATTTCCGTGACTTTTAATTGGTAAGAAATAACATTTGTTAGAAAGCGATTTGTTTTCTAATACGACTTAGCGATTGCGGTTCCATACCTAAAAATGAAGCGATATTATCTATAGATACATTTAAAGCCAATGTTGGGTACTGATGTACAAATTTTAGATACCGCTCTTTTGCAGTTAAAATCTGAAAGTCTTTAACACGTTCTAGTTTACAATTTAAGTGCTCATTGGTGACTTCTTTCACAAATATTGCCCAGAAATTGGTTTCCTTTTGTAATAGATCAAAGTCCGGCTTTGCTATTTTAACAAGACTGGCAGCGGTAACAGTTTCGTAATAATCCATTGACGGAGTGCCCGTCATAAAACTCTCTAGTGATGTGAAGAAATCTTGCTCCGCCACGAGATGCTGAACTACTATTTTTCCGTCAATATTCTGATATCCCTTAACAATACCGGTATCTAAGAAATAAATATACCGTTCTACTTTTCCTGCCTCTAAGAGAATGGTTTGCGCAGGAACTTCTTCCGACACGAAATACTTCTTGAGTAGATCAATATCATTTTGCGATATGGTAGCTCTTGACTGTATGTAGTTGATTAGATTTTCCATTGATGAATTGTTAATAGAGAGAATGATTATCCAAAGTACAAGTTAATACTTTACCGTACAGTTAAAACCAACACCAATAGTACCTGCTTTTTCCCATTCTGCCTGGCTAGTAGGTCTAATGATCATAGCATGACCGAACAATGACGCTGAAAAATTAATATCATCATCCTCATTTGGAGTTTCAATTAATTCGATAGTGATGTAAATATCGTCTTCAACAAGTATTCTGTATGGCTCTAAGTTTAAAGAGAAATCACCTTTTTCTACATCAATAGGAAAAATAATATTTTCATTCACTATTTTCTTATCCGGCAGTCCGTTTTTAATACTGTAAATATTCAATCGATACTTTAAGCTTGTATTGGTGTTTTTTATAATGTGCGTATTAAAGCTCTTTAGAAATGTTGGCTTATGCTTGATATTAATTTTTGTTCCTAACTCGTTACCCAATTCAATTACACTAAACCCAAGGTTAAGAGATTTTGATTTGGTTTTATTACCTAGTACCTTTTCTTTTAATTCTCTGGCGGTAATGGTTACTTCGGCTAGTTCTGTAACATCCGCAGTTAACGCAAGTACAGTATTTGCTTCTAATGTTTTGATAAAATCGGTTGCTACCAATGAGATTGTTTTATAACCTATGGATGATACTCTAATGGTATCGTTCATAAAATCGTCTTGTACCTCAAATTCGAATTTACCTGCTTCATTTGATACGGTACCTAGACTCTGTTTTAGGATTCCAATATTTACATAGGGGATGGTTTCATTGGTTTCACTGTCCACAATAGAACCTGAAACTACTTTTTGCGAGAACAAAGAGCATGTAAAAAGTACTATGATACTAGAAAAAATAGATTTTATCATTTTAATTTTTATTGTATTAAACAAAGAGCTAAAGGAAGATTAATTACTTCGTTTAGCTCTCGTTTATAAGAAATTTTAAGGAGTAGTTTAGTAGGGGAGCATATGCTCCGTTATTGATTGTAGCAGTAACTGACTATTTCATTGCCTTTTGATAATCGAGAATGAATTTCTTCATCATATTTTTAAGTTCGGCTTTGTCATTCTTACTCATTTTAATCACATTAAGCCAGGCTGAACCAACGGTGGAATTTGTAGTTGAAAAACGCTTCTTTACCAGATAACTCTTTTCATTTGGAAAAAATGTCAATCCTTTTTTTCCAACTTTTATATTCTCCGCATCAATTTTAGTAACGTCAAATGTTAATTCGATCACATGTTGTGGTCCGTTATAGAAATAAATATTTCCTTGAGTAGCATTTATTTTAGCGTAGTAGTTTCTATTGCCTTCACTATGTTCTTCTATAAAACCATTAATAGTCTCTACTTGCTCTTGTAATTCTTGAGCGATACTTGTTTGAGCACATGCTATGATGAAAAGGAAAGTAATGGTTAGTTTTTTAAACATAATAAGTATTATAAATTGGTTCGTATTAAACTAAATAACAATGATTTGTCTTTAGTGTCTAATAACGAATTTCGTTATTAAAAAAAATGTACCCAAGTATTTTCTTACATCATTTATAAGAACCTATTAATTTAATTAAAGCCCAAAATGATTAATTGGACCGTTGCCATGACCTAAAATTTTATGCTGACCTGAAGCTATTGCTTGGTTAACATAGTTACAGCCTTTTTTAATAGCACTGTCCATAGATTCGCCCAAACTTAAAAAAGCGGCAATGCTTGAAGATAGGCTACAACCCGTACCATGAGTATTATTAGTATCTATTCTTGGGTTGGTAATAACACTTACTTCTCCCGTTTCAAAAACATAAAAAACATCGGTCATAGTGTTCGTGGTATCATTGGCATGTCCGCCTTTTAGTAGCACAGAAGTTTGAAACTGTTGGCCAATTTTCTTTGCCATAACGTTCATGTTATCACTTGTAATTTTCTGACCGATCAACAATTCTGCTTCAGGGATATTCGGGGTTATTAAACCAACCTTTGGCAGAAAGTTCTTTAAACATTCAATGGCATCATCGGTTATTAATTTATGACCAGATGTGGTTACCATAACAGGGTCTAGAACTATATTTTTTAGTCCGTATTCACTTAGCTTTTCTTGTACCACTTTTATGACTTCACAAGAATGCAGCATACCAATTTTAACCGCTCCAAACTTAATATCGCTTAGTACGGCATCTAATTGCTTTTCTATATGTGAAATGGGGATTGCATGAATATCGGTAACGCCTTTTGTATTCTGTGCCGTAGTTGCCGTAATTACTGTAGCAGCATAGGCACCACAGGCACTAATACTTTTAATATCTGCTTGTACACCAGCACAACCACCAGAATCGCTACCGGCAATGGACAATACACTATTGTAAGGTGTTTTTATATCTTCCATGCTTCTTTATTATAGGCACTGTCCCAGAACATCCATTCTAATTTCGACGCCTTTACGAACGCTTCTTCCATTTTTTGCAATACATCATCAGACGCATTTGCAGCATATGTATTGGTGATCGCAATAGCTTGATTAACCGAAGCTGCAAACTCCTCGCCACCATAAGTTTCTATCCAACTTTGATAGGTATTATCTTCCTTATTGGTCTGGTTTGCCTGTATGTAATCTCCAATCTCTTTGTAAATGGTAAAGCAAGGTAGTACAGCTGCCAATGCCTCTTCTAACGAATGATTAGCAACGATACGGCTCAAGTAACTTGTATAGAGTTCGCAAGTAGGTGAGGGCTCGTGCGCTAACTGATTATCTTTTAGAAAAATTTGATGCAGTGCATTCTCTACATTTATAATCCCTGTAGCCGAATCTAGAAAAAACTGCGTGTCATCTACATGCTCGCATTTAATACCGACAGTTGCCAATACCTTTTTATATTCTGCCAGATACATTGCATCTTGATTGATATAAAACTGAAAAACATCGGAAGGGAGCGTACCGCTCATCAATTCCATAATAAAGGGTTGTTCTTTTATGGCTTCCAGAATATAATCCGTTTTTTTTCGTGTTAGTTGGTACCAGTCTTGCATAGTATATTTTTAAGTTCTCTTGTTGCTTCTTCAGGATTATCTGTCTTAGAAATTGCCGATACTATGGCGATTCCGTCCGCTCCATTATCCATTAAATCTCGTGTGTTATTTTTGTCTATTCCGCCAATACAAACAATTGGTTTTGCATACAATTCTCGTATTTTTTTCAATCCCGAAATACCTATTGGTTTTGCTAAATCGGTGGTCTTCGTATTTGTAGAAAAAATAGGGGAGATGCCAATATAATCTGCCTGCTGTGCATCGTTTGCAACAGCTTGTTCTGTAGTACTAACCGAAAGTCCGATAATCTTATCATCACCCAATAATGTTCTGGCAATCGCATAAGGCATATCTGTCTGTCCAATATGAACTCCGTCTGCATCTATAGCCAAAGCAATATCCAATCGGTCATTAATTAGCAATGGTACGTTGTATTTCTCACAGATTTCTTTACAGCGCACTGCACGCTGGTAAAAAGTCTGTGTATCGCAAGTTTTCTCCCGTAACTGAATAATGGTTGCTCCGCCTTTTAAGCTGGCTTCCAGAATACTAAAAAAGCTATTATCATCTTTTATGCTGTCATCGGTAACATACATTAAAGCGTAGTCTACTTTAGGCATTTGTTTTTACTTTAGCTTCTAAAACCTCTGGAGTAATTGCATATAAACTATCAATAAAGTTCATTTGAAAACTACCAGGACCCGTAGACTTTTCATTTGCTAAATCTCCTGCTACGCCCATTATAGCCATAGCAGTTGTTGCTGCCAAATGAGTATTTTCTTCAACAGCCATACATGCGCCAACCATAGCGGTTGCCGTACAGCCCATACCTGTGATTTTTGCCATCATAGGGTTGCCATTTTCTATTTTACTAACGGTATCTCCTGTTATGATGTAATCGGTTTCACCACTAATAACTACCGTGTTATTGAATTTCTTAGCCAAAAGTGTAGCGCCTTCAATAGCATCTTGAGTGTCCATTGTACTATCTACTCCTTTGGTTGAATTGGTCAATTTAGCCAATGCCATAATCTCAGAAGCATTACCACGAATTACATTGGGCGTGGCAGCTTTCATAATCATTTGGGCAACTTCTATTCTATAAGCAGATGCACCAACACCAACTGGGTCAAATACAAATGGTGTATTGGTTTTCTTTGCTTTCTCGGCTGCCATGAGCATACTTTCTACCCATTTTTCGCTTAACGTCCCCATATTAATGACAAGGGAAGAAGAGATGGTTACAATATCTTCAACTTCTTCGATAGCATGTGCCATTACTGGCGATGCCCCAACAGCTAACAATGCATTTGCAGTGTTGTTCATTACCACGTAATTGGTAATATTATGTACTAACGGACTCTTTGTTCTTATTTGTTGTAAGACGGAGGCGAAACTGCTCATTTATATTTTTGATTATATGATGGATAATTCATTTTAAACTGAATCAACTAAGTTCGATAATTTCAAAAAAATAGAAAACAATATCGTGTTACCATTGTGATAAGTTATTAACGGTATGTAATAAATTCAAGTAAAATAAAGCCATTGATATTCCGTTAGTTTATTTAAGAATGGGTCACATAATTTCGGACTACTTAGAATAGCTTTTAGTATGAAAAATATAGGAAAGAGTGTTTGTTTCATTTTAATGATAATCGCAATGGCGTGTTCATCTAGTGATGATGCCTCTATAACACCACCAATTGAAGCTATCCCTGAAGAGATAGCACCTGTAGAAACCTTAGATTTTGTAAATGCAGAGTTTGTTGCAGATATTCCTGTAGCCCAATTTAATACGAGCTTTGTATATGATAATAAAATTTATGCTACAGCTGAAGATGAAACCTATGTTTTCGATTTTGGATTAAAAACTTGGAGTCTATTAGCCACAGATATAGATACCCCAAAGACAGCTTTTGATATCGGTTTAAATTTTATACGTGATGGAAAATGGTATCGATTAATTAGAAAAGGACTTTTTGTATTTGATTTTGAATTAAATGATTGGGAGGTCATTAAATCATTTCCTTTATCAGATTTAATATATTCTATACAAGGGTATTACGTAGAAGCTGAAAATGCTGTGTATGTCTTAGACCAAATAAACCGAGCGGAAATCATCTACAAGTATGATCTTTTAACTAATGAATTAATAGAACACTCAACTTTTGATAATAACGCTGGTTGGTATCCAATATCTGAAAATGCATTTATAATAAACGATACACGGTATGTAGCTCATTTGAATGATTGGGAGGATATGAAAATATCTAAATTCAATGAAGATTACACGGTTTTTGAAACCATAAATGTATTAGAAACCGAAAACTATTTAGACGAAGGTGTTGCTTGCCAATTTGGTGATTATATCATTTTTGGATTAGGAGGAGTCCCCACAGGTGATGCTAATGGAAATATTACAAGAGACCCTTCAACGTTGAATTTTCATTACTATAATACTACTACGGACACTTTTGGTACTATGAACACTCCTTTTTACGAAAGCTGCAGAGATGCTCAATTGGTAACGTATAACAATGAGTATTATCTGATTGGCGGACTTACTATTACAAACAACCGAACCGGATTTAGAAGTACTATTGAGAAGCTACAATTTGAAACTATAGCTCCTTAAATCAATAGTACATTATAATACAATTAGCTTCAGTTTTGAAGCTGAATTAATCATTTTTAGTAAAATAGCCTTCGTTAGACACGGCTGCATCACTAACCGAAATGCTCGCGGTTTTAAACCAAACTTCTACATAGTTACCGTCTGCATATTGTTTTTTAATATCACCACCATGGGTCTCGGCACCTGAGCACCAGTTTTTATTTACGTCAGGAGATTTACCATTCGTTTGGTTGTAAGCTCCTAGCTTAAAAAAACAACCTTCGCCAGTGTAAGCTTCTTCACGTTCTACACCATCTTGACCAATAGGGAAAAATAATTTTCTGGTTTGCTCTGGAATACTAGCTTTCGTAGCATATTCAGATTCCAATAAGTTTTTTGTAAACGTTTTGGTCTCATGACCTTCACTTGTAAATTTCAAAGTCATAATACCATCTTTTACAACAACTTCATAACTGAATTCTTCACCTAAAGCAATACCATCTTCAGGCTCCGCCGGATAAGTGTTTTCACCAGTACCGACAACCGAAAAATCATTACCCCAAACAGCATTAGAATAATCCCATCTTTTGGCATTGTCATCTCCTGCAGTATTAATTTCGTAATGCCAAAACACCGAACCTTTTGTTTGCCCTGGATATTTTTTATAGAATATTTTAAGCGGTTCGTTCTCAAAGGCATCTGCACTATGAATTTGACCAACCACAACAGCATGTGTAGCTGCAACGCGAGCATCGCCAGTAGCTGAAACATTCATAACTTTTAGTGTAGCGGTTAATTTATCATCTGCAGTTTTTGGAAACCATTTTTTAGTCTGTGCCAATTCTGTTCTAGTATTATTAGATGTACCGTGGGTATCACCGCCATTAGGTGCTTTAAAAACCACCCAATTCTCACCACCTTCATTAACAGTGTAAAAGAAGTCTTTGTTCTCAAAATTATTGGCAATTCCTGCATTGGAACCATCACCCAATATCAACTTCCATTTATCAAAAAACGGAATGACATCGCTGGCATAAACCGTTTTTTCCATTTGTTCTTCGCTAGAACTATTCTCATTTGCTGAATCTGTTTTTTTATTGGCATCCTTACAGCCAGTTAAGGACATACCTAAAACTAAAAGGGAAGCTACTAATGTGGTTGTGTTTTTGTTCATTTTTCTTATTATATAGGGGGATAAGTTATGAATAGTTTTGTCATTTTAACAGTTATACCTTAAAAATTACATAACGGGTACAAGTGATTATGTTTGCAATATTCAGTAAATAAATCTAAGTAATTGGAATTATTCCCAAACCATTGCAACTTTTCCTCTTGTGCGCATTTGCTCAATAAAAGAGATTGCTTCAGGTATTTTGGTATACGGAAATGTGTTTTCTAAATGAACTTTAATGTTACCATCCTTTACCAATGATGCTAACATATTAAGATCATCTGAATTGGCTTGTGCAGTAAATTGGGTTAAGGGATATTTGCTAATTGCATTGCTCATTAAAACCGAAAACATATGTCCCATGGTAGTAAACCCGACTATAACACCTCTTTTACCCATTCTTTTATAATCTGAATGCGTAAGATTTCCATGGGTGTCAATTACCAAGTCATATTCATCTTTATGCTGATGGATATTGGTTTTATCATACGCAATTACTTTATCTGCTCCCAGCGACTTTACAAAGTCTATATTTTTAACAGAACAAACCCCAGTAACACTAGCACCATATGCTTTTGCTATTTGTACTGCAAAATGCCCTACACCACCAGATGCTCCATTAATTAGAACTGATTCTCCTGTCTTTATTTTTCCATGTGTAATTAGTGCTTGGTAAGCTGTGAGTCCGGCAACGGGAATACTTGCCATAATGGGGAAATCTATATTTTCAGGCATTTTGGCGCATACCTTAGTTTCCACACAAACATATTCAGCAAAAGCACCACCGCCCAAGATTTCTCCAAATACGCGATCGCCGATTATAAAGTCTTTTACACCGTTACCTATCTCCTTAACTATTCCAGCAAAATCTGACCCCAATATAGGCTCCTTTGGTTTAAATAATCCGAAAGACAAACGTGCAATAAAAGGTTTCCCACGAAGGATATGCCAATCAGCAGGATTAGCAGAATTCGCCATAACTTTCACCAAAATACAATGGTCTTTTACAGTAGGTATCTCAGCTTTTTCTAGCTGAAGTACTTCTGGTCCACCATATGTTCTTTTAGTAAAAGCTTTCATTTTATGTAGTAATCAATGTGATTAAGTAATATCTTTTTCAACTTTTATATCGGGCTGATTGTTGGCTTTAAATTCAAAAATATCGTTACGAGAATAATGACCAATGACATCAAAATCTAACTTGGCATGTACTATTTCATCTAAATCTATTTCTGCTACCAATGCACCTGCTTCATCAAATAATGGGCCTGCAATAACTTTACCCAATGGGGAAACGATAACACTGCCGCCACGACATAAATTTTCAGGTTCATTTTCTACCAAATGCTGATATTTCTCTGGATACATAGATTTGGTATAATACTGATTGCAACCTAATACAAAGCATCTACCTTCTAAAGCAATATGTTTCATGGTAGATGTCCATTCATCTCTTGAGTCCGCTGTTGGTGCGATATAGACTTCTACACCTTTTTGGTACATCGACATTCTGGCCAAAGGCATATAATTCTCCCAACAAATGAGTCCGCCCAATTTACCGATTTTAGTATCAAAACTAACCAGAGACTTACCATCATCCTCACTCCAAATTATACGTTCGCTACCTGTAGGTTTTATTTTTCGGTGAACTCCTAAAAATCCGTCAGTAGGGGAGATGTAAAGCATTGAACAGTATAAGCTACCATTATTAGATTGCTTTTCTGTGATGCCGATAACCAAATAAACCTTTTCTGTTTTTGCTAGCTTAATTAATCGTTGAAGTTCTTGATTTTCTAAGTCTAAACTATTCTTATGATATTCGGTATAGAGTTTTCTACCTTCATCTGTTCTACTACCAACCACGGCACCAAAAGAGAACCCTCGTGGATACCCAGGAATAAAGGATTCTGGGAACACAATTAATTCACAACCCTGCTTAGCGTGGGTTTTTACTAGGCTTTCTATTTTTTGAATCGTTTTCTCCTTATCAAAGAAAACGGGACTATCTTGAATAAGGCAGACTTTTACTTTCATGTATACGGCATATATTCACCGTAAGATATACATTTATTCCAACCCTTTTTTATCGGGATTCCAGAATGGTTTGGTTTTAATTTGTTTTGTTGCCCAGTTCAACTCTTTTCTAAAATAATTGGTTAATGCTACACAAACTCTACTATCCCCAGCAATATATACCATGGTATTCCCTTTTAATTTCGGAATGATTCCCTCTAGTTTTTCAATAATCGCATTAGAAGGGTTTTGACTCATTTCATAAAAATCAAAAGGTTTAGCGCCAGTTATATCTAGAAAAAAATCATCCATATTCTCACTGTAGATAATGCTCTCTATTTGTTTATTATCCGATAGATTACGACTAATAATATATAGATGTGAAAGTGCCGATAGATCGCCAATCATTAAATAACTATCTGCGGAGTCATCAACAAGAAATTTTCCTTTCTTCCATTTAAAATATACGGTATCATTGGGCTTACAAGTTTCTACCCATTTAGTTCCAATACCTTTACTATGAGTAGCTATGGCAATAGCTATAGTACTATTTTCTTTGTTAATATCCCAAACGCTGTAACTTCTAACTTTGTCTTTTAAAGAAATTTCATCTTGATCGATTCCTACACCTAACCTTAAAAAATGCCCAGGCACAAAATCATAATTGATTACAGCATCGCTCTTAATTTGAATTTTGTATACTGAATCTGATATTTTTGTTTTTGTAAGGATAATTCCTTTTTCAAGTACTTTCTTTATAATGGTTTCAACTAAACCCATGTCGTTTACTTTTAAGTAATGAACAAATAACCAAGAATTCAATATCTCAATGATTCGCTTATAATTTGATATAAACAGTACTTATTAAAAGCTACTGTTAATTTTTATTCTTGTACTCAGTAGTCATCATAAGAAGAGATTAAGGAACCTTAATCGTTGCTTTTTCTTAGCATATCCTATATTCTTCTCCTAGTGTAAGTGAATTTTCATTATAAATGAATTACTGTTTCACCTCATTTTTTAATGCTTTACTCTGGTCAAAAGCGGTAATATTCTCTAACGTGGTAATGGTAATTTGATCCATAGCTTCTTTAGTAAAATATGCCTGGTGAGAGGTTATCAAAACATTTGGGAAGCTTAACAGTCTTAAAATCATATCATCTTCAATAATGATTTCGGACAAATCTTCGAAAAACAGGTTTTCTTCCTGTTCATAAACATCGATACCTAAATACCCTATTTTCTTATTCTTAAGACCTTCTATGGCATCTTCCGTTTTTATCAATGCCCCGCGACTGGTATTAATAATCATGACTCCATCTTTCATGGATGCTATTGAAATTTTATTTACCAGATGTTTGGTATGCTTGTTTAGCGGGCAATGAAGCGATAGCACATCCGATTGTTCAAAGACCTTTTCCAATGACATATATTCTACACCAAGTGCTGTTAAATTCTCATTTTCGGTGATATCATATGCGATTATCTTACAACCGAATCCATTCATAATTTTACAAAATGTTTCCCCAATTTTTCCCGTACCAATTACACCAATAGTTTTATTGCTTAAATTGAAACCAATAAGATTTTTAAGCGAAAAATTACCTTCTCTTACACGATTATAAGCTTTGTGTGTTTTTCTATTTAAAGTTAAAATTAATGCTGTGGCATGTTCGGCAACTGCTTCTGGAGAATATGCAGGAACTCTTACCACTTTTATATTTTCTTTTGCGGCAGCATCTAAGTCTACATTATTGTAGCCAGCACAGCGTAATGCAATTAATTTAATTCCATTTTTAGAAAGGATTTTTATAGTATTCTCATCTACACTATCATTTACAAATACACAGACCACATCACAGTCTGCAGATAATTTGGCAGTATCAGTATTTAAAGCTGTTTCGTAATATGAAAAAGAGTAGTTGTACTCTTTATTGTATTTTTCAAAATATTCTTGATCGTAAGATTTTGTGCTAAAGACAGCTATTTTCATTATTGCTTTTTAAATATGAAATTTAATTTGAAGTTAAATATAACCTTGTAATGAACATATAAATTAAAAACAAAAGAAGAATTTTTTGACTATGATTATAGTTATAAACCAGTCTTAAGTAATATTTATTATTTTTCAATAGCCTTATACTCAGAAATCATTTCAAAAAGAGACTTAGGAGCCATGCCTGTTGCTTTTTCATAGTCTGATGGCACATCGTTAGCCCCAGCTTTTATACCTTCGTAAATACCAGCAATAACGGTACCCATGAAATCTCCTAAAGCAGCTTTTCTATCTGCAGCATAATTGTCAACCGTTACCGAATTGTAGATAAGGTTAGTGCCATACACCTTATTGATATTTTCAGCTAATTCGCTTTGTGTCACTGGATCACCTACCAAGTTATATACTTGACCATTATGTTTATCTTCAGTTAATAATTTGGCGTAAGCATACCCTAATTCTTCTCTACTGGTGTAGGTGCATTTTCCTTGACCTGCACAGTTTTCGATTCTACCTTCTCTTACATAAGTATCTAAATACTCTAAATCTGGCTCAATATAGATTCCGTTTCTACCAATTACCCATTGCAGTCCAGATGCTTGTACATCTTTTTCTGTTTGTCTGTTGCTTTGTACTACAGGACTAAAAGCATTTTCATTTTCATCACCAACTATGCTAGTATACACTAGTTTTTTAACGCCATTTTGTTTTGCAGCTTCTATGACATTTTTATGTTGTAGAATTCTTTTTTGAGGCTCGTCCATTCCAGAAACCAAAAGAACGGCATCTACGCCTTGTAAAGCGGAATTAAAATCTTCACGACTATTATAATCTCCTTTTCTAATTTCTACTCCTAGATAGGTTGCCTTTTCTACAGTTCTGGCTATACCTATTACATTCTCTTTTCCTATTAAGTTAATTAAGTGTTTAACAATAGATGCTCCTAATTTTCCACTTGCTGATGTTACTGCTATTTTCATTTGATTTTATATTTTCTTCGATAATCGAGGTTATAAGGCTCCAAAACCAGTCTCTAAATTTTATCTCGGTTCCCTAAAGTATGCCTAATGGGATTGCTTAGAGGTAGCTTTCTTAAGCTAGGTTAGCTTTGTTTTTTCTTCTATTGATGAATTTATCTTTTACAACGGGTATTCTAATAATGAAACCTAATCCCACAATTACGGCATAAATAATCCAAGTTTTTTCTAAAATGGCAACATGTAAAAGGCTAAGTACAATGGCGGCATATGACCAACTCTGAAGCTTTTTCCATGTAGCTTTTAGCTTTTTCATCCATTTTCTATTAGAGGTAAATAACAACGGAATGAGTATTAAAACAGCTATAAAACCTGCTACATAATTTACTTGTGTAAATGTTTCTAAAAAGCCTTCTGCCCAAATAAATATTATAAAGTGTAATAAGCTCCATACTGCAGTAGCAATACCCATTGCTTGTCTAACAAATAGATTAGTGACACCGAATAGTATAAAAAATGGTGTACAGGTTAGTACAGCAGTCATCCATCGAATAGCAAATTCACCTGTAATGTGGTATAACATTTCTAAAGTAGTCATTCCTTCTTTTCCACCGTTATCCACCAATGATAAATGGAAACCATTAGTAAAATCAATTTTAAACATATTGCTTAAAATGAATAATGGAAGTATTGTCAAAATAGCAACAATGATCCACCCATAATTTTTCTTTAAAAATGCCATATTATAATGAAGCTTTTAATTCATTCAATTCTTTTTCCAAAGCTTCAGATTTTGCTTTGAACTTTTCCATAGCCTTCTTTAATTGACCTATTTTTTTAAAGGCTTCTTCATCTTGCACAGCTGTATAAACCGTTTGTTCGTCAATCTCTTTTATTTTCGATTTGCTTCCGCATGTTGGGCATAATGCTATATCGCTCATATTTTTCTATTTTTTTTCAGGTTGATAATATAAAAACTTATTGACGGGCATAATAATATCCCAATGTTCTACTATTTTATTTTCTTCTACTCTGAATAAATCGTAGAAAACATATTTCTCATCTCCGATATATCCTTCAGTAGCACTTAATACAAGGTTTCCTTCTGCAACTACATGATAATTGTACTTAAATTTTATTTTTTCTCCTTTTAAACCCATTTTTAACATTCCCCACAAGAGTCCGCTTAATCCATCTCCAACATCTCTATTGTGTTGAATATACAATCCGAAATCAAAAAACTTAGAAGCGCCACCATCTTCCCTTATCATACACTGGTCAATGAAACGGGTAATTAGTGCACGATTAACTTCTGTCTTTTCCAATTGACTAGGAATGGTTGGTCCGTCGATTTCTGTGTGTCCGGCAGGGTTAAGTCCTATTGAATCATATACATTGCTCCAATGTTCTTGAATTTTATGTTGCTCTATGCGCAAAATATCCCATCTAAACTGCAATGTATCTCCTAACATTCTACTATGTACTGCCACTAAAGAATCGTCTTGTAAAATTCGAACTGGTTTAATTTGCGAAAAGCTTAAATCTGAATTTCTTTTCTTTACGAAATCTATACCATCACCTTCCCAATCTTTATCATGGCTATAAAAACTAACACTTAAAAGTGAATCTAAAGTTTTATCGTCATATTTCGGGTTGGTTACAAACTGATACGCCAATTGCTTTTCAATAGAACGGGTAGTAGCATAGTTATTTAAAAGGGAGGGCGGAGCGGAGTAAATTACTTTTTTAGAACAACTTGCCAAGCCAATCAGCATTGTGCCTATAAGATAAACAGTACCAACAGTACGAAGGCTAAATTTTGTAATTGTGTTTGACATGAAAAGCAATTTATTGTTTATAAGTAATTAGCACGGACTTACCACCATACATTGATTGTAAATGATATTTCTCGGTTTCACTAATTACACTTAAAAACTTTTGGGTATCAGACATATTCGCATTATCAACATAAATTATGGTATTGGTATGAAAGTTTGACTCTAACATATTAAATAGGGGTTGATACAAATCTTTCCAGCCATCTAAAAACAATAAATCTATAGGCTCTATATGGTTTTGTAAAGTTTGCATGGCATCACCAATTCTTACATCGATGATATTGGATACTTCCGCTTTCTTAAAATTCTCGATAGCCTTTTCAGCCTTTGAAGCAATTAACTCGGTTGTAATAATTCTGCCTTTCGTTTCTAAGGCACCTTGCGCTAAAAATAAGGTAGAGATACCAAATGACGTTCCGAATTCTACAATATTCTTAAGCTTATTTTTCTTTATTAAATCTACTAAATACAGTCCTTGTTCTTCTGATATAGAGAGATAGGCATGTTTAAAATCTTCAGGTTGCATTGGTCTAACTATACTCTTGACCAAACCTTTTATAATTCTTAACTTATCGTTTTTAGCATCAGTAAATAATTCAAACAAAGTGGCTGTAATAGGATTATGCGCTGCTGTTATCATATTATTTTTAAAAAAAAATTTAAAGGAATACCCGTGACTACAGCTATTCCTTCTTGATTCCAGTTTTACTATTTAGTATTTACCATTGGTATTCTTCCATTCTGATTTTGCAGGAATAGCAGCTATCACATCCCAGTGCTCAACTATTAATCCGTTCTCTAGTCTAAACAAATCGTAATATGCCGTATGGTCACCTTTACCGAATTTTCCTTCGCTTACACTTAATACAAAATTCCCTTGACCTAAGACCATATGAAGATTATCATACTCCATTACTAATCCGTTTTCTGCGAAGTACTTCATTGCAGCTCCAAAACCTTCTAAACCATCTGCAACTGAAGGGTTATGTTGTACATATTCTTTAGGATTGATGTAACTAGGTACTTTATCCATTTGATGATCTAACAATACATCTTCTATAAATCCTCTAACTATTGCTTTATTAGCTTCAGTCTTGTCTAAATCTGTAAGTGCAGTTGCACCATCAAACTGAGTATGACCACTTGGGTTTGGTTGTTGAACACCTGAAAGGTTATCCCAATGCTCTACAATTAATCCGTCTTCAAAACGAAATATGTCAAATGCAGCTTTTGGTCCGAAAAAATCATATTCCGTTTGTGCAAATACATAATCGCCATCTTGAAACGCACGAACTACATTTGCTTTGAAACCACCTTCTGGAGCATGTTGCATTAATTCTCCAAAACCTTGTAAACCATCTGCAACACCTAAGTTGTGTTGAATGTATTTATTTGGATTAATGTAAGAAATAGGAGTTTGATCACCTGTATTAAAACTGTTTAACAAAGCAACTACTTTATCCTTATTTGATAACGTTACGTTTTTTAAAGAAGATAAAGATTGGAATCTCTTCATATTTATAGTAGACTGATCCATCATTCCCATAAACTCTTTGGCTACAGGAGCATTCATGAAATCATTGATTACAGCATCTGAATTTGCTTTTGTATCCCAATAAACGACTGCTACTTGTTCACCAGAGTCATTGGACCCCATAATGCGTTGTATAAAGCCTTTTTGTTTTTCGGTAAACTTTGGACCAACGGTATTATTTACTTTATTGAAAGCTTTTAAATCAGTACCTTCTTTTATGTTGAAAGTCATTACCTCTGTAAAAGTGTTATTGGTTGCTGTAAATTTATCTGTGATGGTGAAACGAGACATTTTCATGGTAGACCCTTCAATCATACTAGCATAATCTGCTACAGACTGGTCATTCATAAACTGGTCCATAGAGGCTTTGGCATCTGCAAGTGATTTCCAATACACCAATACAACATACTTACCTTGTTCATCTACACCACTTTCACGTCTAATATAACCCGGTTGTTTACTTGTAAAAGTTTCTTCTATTTCAGCATCAAGCTTGTTGAATTCTAATTCACTTGCCGTGGTTTTTAGATCAAAACTTGTTACTTCTAAAATTGATTCTATTTTTTTATCTTCTGTGTTACAACTAGCTATTGCCATTGTAAAAAGACTTAATGCTATTAATTTAGGTTTCATAATGTTCATTTTGTATTGCTTAGTGTTATTTAACACTGCAAAACTAATGGTACATTAATCTGTTTTGATTATCAATATGATGCTAAGAATGGTAAATGTGGGATTTCTAGAGTTGCTTGTTTCTGAACTCTTTAGGAGATAAATTCATGTTCTTTTTAAAGAACTTGGTAAAATTGGTGAGTTCGTCAAAACCGGTATCAAAAGCAATTTCCTTAAAGCTTCTATTTGTACTAACGATGGCTCGCTTAATTTCTAATACCACATAATTATCAATGAAGGTTTTAGCGGTATTTAAGGTGAATTCTTTTACTATTTCATTAAGGTGTTTTGTTGTAATAGATAGCATTTCCGCATAATCTTTTACATTTCTAGTTTTTATATAACGCTCTTCAACTAAATTTTTAAATGTAATAAAGACAGGGTAGTACTTTGAGTTGTTCTGCTCGGTATTGCTCCGTGAATTTCGCTCTAATCGTAATAAATACAGGTCTATTAAAGCTGCGACAATATTAATTTGTGCAAAGGTGTTTATATTATTGAGTTCAAAACTTAGCTCTTTTAAAAAGTCTTCGTTAAGAGATTCATTATTAGAAATAGGAGAGGTAATGTGGTAATTATACAGATGAGAAATAATAGCTATAGAAGATTTTGAGAAATGATTTAAGACGAAGTCTTCTGTAAAAATTAATAAGAAACCTTCATAATCTGCATTTTTCTGAAATGCGTGTATTTGCCCTTTTGCAATTTTAAGAACTGAACCTTTCTTTAAGGTATATTCTTTTAAATCTATGGTATGTTTTCCAGTTCCTTTGGTAACAATCAATAAAGCAAAAAAATGAATTCTATGAGATTGAGTAGGGTCGTGGTCTGTCATCTCAGGTATTCTTGTGAATAGCTCTGTTAATATTAAGCACTCAAAATCTTTAGTGTTATCGGGACCTTGAAACGATATGTTGGGTATTTCTTTCAAATTAAAAAATGTAACCCTTTAATAGCTAATTGGCAACTCTACTCTAACCAGATCCCAGGCTATATACATAACGGCTATTCCTTCTTCTACATCTTCAAATTGTATGGAGAATTCTTCAACTGACTTTTTGTTGGGTAATACATGAGCTTCCACTCTTAGTACATCATTATTTTCATCGTAACTGTAATGACCCCAATGATCTATATCTGTATTAAATATAATTGTCCATTGCTTTTCAGTAGGTATTGCGTACATGGAATAAGTACCTTCTTTAAGTAATTTTCCATCTATTTTTACGTCTTTGTAAACCTTAATTTCTGTAGACTCATTAGCACCAAGGCGCCATATTTCATTGTATTTTACCATACCCCCAAAAACTTCTCTTTCGTTTTTTTGTGGTCTACTATAATCAATTTTTAATACAGGAGAATCTGGAAGATTTCTTTCAGGAGCAAATTTTATATCGTGAGCAAAATGATCTGGTAAGTATACTCTATCTAACGGGCTTTTATCTAATCCTCTAAAATCTTGTGCCAATCCAATGGTAGTGAACAAACTGAAAATCACGATTACTGCAAAAATATTTCTCATACTGAAAATCTTTATGGTTAATAGAAGTAAGGGAATTTAAGGATTATCAACCTAATATTTAGTTATTACAGCTAATAACATAGTTTTAAACTGCTATATTAAAAGTAATTAAGCTTGATTATAAGCATACGTTTTATCAATATTATTTACAAAATCTTTAGTATTTGCAGTTTCATCTATATCAGTAACTAAAAACCTATCTGTGGTTCGATTTAAATACTTGATCCTTTACTTATATAGTATTAATACCTTGATTTTCAATTAATTATTAGCGTTCTAAAAAGCTTCTAACAAGCTTTTATCTATAGAATTGATAATTTGCCATTTTAAATGAACAAGTGTTTTAAAGCATTATACCACCAGATGCTTCTATACGCTGACCATTGATCCATCGTGCATCTTCTGTACATAGAAAGGCGACAATTCCGCCAATATCTTCAGGTTCGCCAACACGACCTAATGCCGTATTTTGACTAATTAATGCTCGCTTTTTATCGTTATCCTTATTCTCCCCACCACCAAAATCTGTTGCGACAGCACCAGGAGCAACTACATTAGCCCTAATTTTTCTATTACTTAATTCCTTAGCTAAATATCTAGTAAACACATCTACTGCTCCCTTCATACTTGCATACGCCGATGAGCCGGGCAAAGAAAATCTTACTAGCCCAGATGAGATATTTATGATTCCACCACCATCAGATAACAACGGTACAGCTTGCTGACTAAGAAAATAGACTCCCTTGATATGAATATTCATCATTTCGTCAAAATCATTTTCAGTTGTTTCTAGGAACGGCTTGTAAATTCCCGTTCCCGCATTATTTACTAAATAATCTAAAGTTCCAGAAGCATAGTTTTCTTTCAAGTAGACAGATACCTTTTCAATGAATGCTTTAAAACTAGAAGTGTTTGTAGTATCTAATTGAAACGCAACTCCTTTTTTTCCAAGCTTTTCAATTTCAGTGACTACTTCAAGTGCAGCATCTTTGTTAGCGTGATATGTTATAATTACATCTAATCCTTTTTCGGCAATTTTCAATGCCATATTTTTTCCTAATCCGCGGCTACCGCCTGTAATTAATGCAATTTTATTTGTAGACATAATTCTAAGGAGCTTTAAATATACTTAGGGTAATCATTCGCTTTTACTAAAGTATCAAAAATGATAACCAACAGCATTTCGATTACGTTATTCTTATATTAAAATTAGAGTCGATTATTATGTTTTTGGGTCTTTTCTAAATAATTCTATGACATCAAATACAAGTACACAGAAAACTACCCAAATGAATCCAGCAATAAATCCACCTGCAATATCTGAAGGAAAATGGACTCCCAGATAAATTCTGCTTATGCCAATGCTTAAAATCAATAGTATCAGTATTGTTATCAAAACATACTTAATTGCTTTATGAATCTTGAATTTGGTAACCAGAAAAATTAAGAATCCGTAGAACGCCATAGCGCTCATGGCATGACCGCTTGGGTAGCTTAATGTTTCTACTGAGACCAAGTGTTCAATACCCGGTCTTGCACGGTCAATAAATCGTTTTAGAATCATATTAGAAACTGTAGCCAGCGCCAAAACTAAGGTAGCTTGTACCACATATTTCCATCGTTTAAAAACCAAAAGAGAAAGTAATAAAAATATAGCTAAAACTATTAAATACCCATATGCATCACCAACGTTAGTCATAATTTTAAAGTAAGTAGTAAGGCTAGGGGAGCGATACGAAATAACATAGTCTGTTATTGCTGTATCGTAAGTTGCCAGTATTTCTGTTTTTAATGTTTCGGTTAATTCTATAAAAATATTTATACCACCAACAACTACTATTAACGCAATTATTACAGTAATTACATAGGGTAATGTTGTGTTATATTGGTTGAGTTTATTCCCTAAAAACTCTCGAAGCGTTTTTATTAAACTAAATAAAGTTTGTTTCATGCCAAGCATCATAAATTAGGTGTAAACATAATAGATATTGACTATAACTTGTATTTCATATAAATTGATAAATAACTCGATTGAGTTAATTTGCCGAATTAACCACAAGCCAGTTAGTAATCATATTTGGTAAGGTAGGCACTGAAACCTTATCTTTATACGATAATAGAATTGTTAGAAATTATGAAATCACCCAATTGGAAAACTGCCATAGAATTTGATGATATAACCTATAAAAAATGTGACGGAGTTGCCCGTATTGCATTTAACCGACCTAATGTTCGTAATGCTTTTAGGCCACATACAACAAGTGAACTAATTAAAGCTTTTTATGATGCGCAGGAAGATACTTCCATAGGTGTCGTTTTACTTTCTGCGGAAGGTCCTTCTACCAAAGACGGAATTTGGTCTTTTTGTAGTGGAGGTGATCAAAAGGCTAGAGGAGAAAAAGGGTATGTAGGTCAAGATGGTCAACACCGTTTAAATATACTTGAGGTTCAACGAATGATTCGTTTTATGCCTAAAGTGGTTATTTGCGTTGTACCAGGATGGGCCGTTGGTGGCGGACATAGTTTACACGTAGTTTGCGATATGACTTTGGCGAGTAAAGAACATGCAATTTTTAAACAAACCGATGCAGATGTTACCAGTTTTGACGGTGGTTACGGATCTGCATATTTGGCAAAAATGGTGGGACAGAAAAAAGCGCGTGAAATATTTTTCTTAGGTAGAAACTATTCTGCTCAAGATGCTTTTGATATGGGAATGGTAAATGCCGTAATACCACATGACGAGTTGGAAGATACCGCATTTCAATGGGCACAAGAGGTTTTAGAGAAATCTCCAATCTCTATTAAAATGTTAAAATTCTCCATGAACCTAACAGATGATGGTATGGTGGGGCAGCAGGTATTTGCTGGTGAAGCAACACGATTAGCATATATGACCGAAGAAGCTAAAGAGGGTAGAAATGCTTTTCTTGAGAAACGTAAACCAAATTTTGGTAAAGATAATTGGCTACCGTAAATGAGTTGACTTTTAAATGATTCTCAGTAGCCTTTAAGATATAGCCAATAGTTTTAAACTGTTGGCTTTTTTCATATATAAAGAAGCTAGAATGTACCTAAACTAAAAAGAGTCCGATCAGTGAAGATCAGACTCTTTTACGAGAACACTATATGAAAATGAAAAAATTTTAATTCGTTTTTAATAACATTGTAAATATATAAAGCCTCTTCAGTTCTTTGAAACTATTGTTGCCATCTAAGGGAATTCTGTTGTGAAAGTCTACAAAATTGTGGTATTGTATTCAGATGGTTAAAATTTTGACCGTTTCATCGAATAGATTGTATAATTCCTTTAAGCAGGGTATTAAACTGCTCATCGGTTTGTTCTTTTGTTCCTGTACGTACCACTACCAAATCTTTTGAAGGGATAATGAAGATGCGTTGACCTTGGAATCCATTAACCGAATATAGGTCAGTTGGAATGTCTTGATATTTACTTTCTGCATTCAACCAGAAATGCGCCCCATAAGCTCCATTAGAATTTATAGTTGTTTTAGCCACATAGTCTGACCATGACTCTGAGAAGATTCGTTCACCATTCCAATCACCTTTATTAAGATAAAGAATTCCGAATTTAGCCCAATCTCTTGTTGTTGCCCATCCATATGACGAAAGTATATAGTTACCTTCTAAATCGGTTTCTAGAAGCATGGAGTTCATGCCTATTTTATCAATCAAAGCTTTATATGGAAAATCTAAATACTCTTGGTGCGTATTAAATTGTTCACGCAGTATACCTGATAGTAAATTAGTAGTACCAGAAGAATAGTTCCATACTAAACTAGGAGCTGCAATCACGTTTTTATTGCGCTGTGCCAAAGTCATATCAGAATCCAGAAAAAGCATCTTTGTAACATCTGAAATCTTAAAATAGTTTTCGTCCCAAGCCAAGCCACTCTGCATTCTAAGTAAGTGGTTAATCGTAATATTCCCTTTCGGATTCTTCATGCTAATCTCTTCAGAAAAAGGGGTGTCATCCATCTTAATCTTTCCTTCATATTCTAAAATCCCATAAAGAGTAGCCAAAATACTTTTGGTCATAGACCAGCCTAATATTTCACTATCCTTAGAAAACCCTCGAAGATAACGTTCACCAATAATTTGATTTTTATGTACTACTAATAGCGACTTTGTTTTTTGCTCAGGGTCTTTAAACGCATTAACAAATGCTACTTCTAACTTATCGTAATCTACATTATCCAATAGCGTATCAATAACTCCCTGATTTCCATATGGAAAGGGTAGCGTATCTTTTTCTATAAATCTGTTAGGTACAATATCAAAATTATGTTTGGTAAACTCCTTGTTGGTTAGCACGGCTCCTAAACCTTCTTTATAAACAGAGGTTCTAGGCATAAGTCCATAGACTGAAGCAGTAGATGATTTATTAGCCTTCGATACTTCACAATCGGACAAGTTTATCAATGGCATTTCATCGTGGTCCATCGTAACATCCACAGGGTCTCTATCTGCTATATATACACTAGAAGCCATGTTTTTAGAAGCATAGCCAGATATAAGATTTAGCTTTGGATAGTTAAAATATACGGCTGCAATAATTCCAACTAATGCAATACCCAAAAGCAATTTTATTTTCCTCATTATTATTTTAATTTATAGATGTGTTATGATTTGTTTTCTGACCCTATGATACATAATAGAAGTAGTCAATTATAACTTTTCCCAAGTTTTATCAGACGTTAGTCTAAAGCTACCTACATGATTAAAATTACATTCTTGAGGTTGTATCAAAGAAAGAAATGTGCTCTCGTCTTTTGCTTTGTATAAATGATATTCCTTGCCTACAATAGGCTCGAAACTAAACTTAGCACTGTACACTAAGTTGTTATACTCAAAATTGTCCATCAACTTCTTATACGAACTTTGCAATGTTTCATATTCAGCTTTAAACTGATTATTAGCACTTACAATATGCGTATTCTTCCAAGAAGTTACATCTGGCGGAGTAATTTTTGGTGCGGATACACCTGTAGCAAAGGGTGATAGTTTTCCGTGATATTCTTGAGTATCCTCATTGAAAACTACATTATCTGGTTTTTTCTCTTTTTTCATAGCAGTACAAATTTAAATAAAAGCCTTCATTTATCACTTGCCAGATTTTAAGGGTATAGGTATCTTCCATTCTTTAATTCTGTATACAAATAATCATTCTCAAATAAATGGATTTCAAATCTTGCTTTTACTGTATTTCGTTCTGTTTTTTAATATCATGTAATACTGCAGAAAAGCCTTCTAAAGGAGAAGTTCTTTTCGATAATCATTGTGCTAGCTGTCATATAGCACCTGCCATAATAGATTTACCCAAGAATATTTGGAAAGATAATGTGTTACCCGCTATGGGTGCACGTATGGGGATAATTACAGCTGAAAACCATCCATACCATAAATTAACTTTTAGGGAACAGATGGCAGTTATAAAAACAGGCGTATACCCTTTTAAACCTATTATTACTGAAGAAGATTGGAAACTTCTGCAAGATTATATTATAGATCTTGCTCCAGATAGTCTGCAAAATATAAATACGATTAAGAGTTCTCCCTTAACACAATTCGCGGCAAACCCAGTAACTCTTGACAGCGTAAAAGGAAGTTTATATACTTTTTTAAAAATAGATACACTAAACCAAAATATTATTACCGGATCACGTAGTGGAGTATTAACATCTTATAATTTAAAAAGTAAAGAGAATACCATTTTAGATTACTATTCTTCGGCAATTATAGATGCGAGAATTATTGGAGACAGCACATATGTTACTAATATGGGTGTAATGGATCCTAATGAAATACCTAGAGGAAATACTATATTGAGACATGGTGGTGCTACAGCCGTTTTACAAGATTCGTTACATAGACCAGTGAACACTCTTTATGCAGATTTAAACAATGATGGAAATGAGGAAATTGTCATCAGTGAATTCGGTGATCTTACCGGGAAATTGTCGTTGTTAGTAAAAGATAAATATGGTTTTTATAAAAAGAGAATTCTATTGAACTTACCTGGTTCTTTACGAGTCGTTCACAGAGATATGGATAAAGACGGTAAAGATGATTTAGTTGTCTTAGTCGCTCAAGGCGATGAGGCTGTTTATATTTTATACCAAAAAGAGAATCTAGAATTTGAGATAGAAAAAGTACTGAGATTTAGTCCCGTATACGGCTCTAGCTGGTTTGAGCTGATAGATTATAATGGTGATGGATTCGATGATATTATAACCGTAAATGGGGATAATGCCGATAAATCTTTCGTAAACAAACCATATCATGGTATGCGTATTCATATTAACGATGGCAAAAACAATTTTAAGGAAACTTATTTTCATTCTTTAAATGGTGCTACTCGTGTAATCGCAAATGATTTTGATCAAGATGGTGATATAGATTTTGCCCTTTTAGCGACTTTTCCTGATTTTGATAAATATCCTGAATACAATTTTGTGTATTTAGAGAATACGGACAGTGAGAAATATACTTTTAAACAAGAGCATTTTGCTGACACCAAAATGGCAAGATGGTTTTTAATGGATACGGCAGACATTGACGGTGATGGTGATGACGATATTGTTTTAAGTTCACTAACTTTTTCTTTTACGCCTGCACCTAAAGATTTAGAAGAAGCATGGAGAGAAAGTTATACAGACCTTCTTATTTTAGAAAATAAACTACATTAGTAGGTATGATCAAAAGATTATCCATTTTGTTTTTCTTGGTAATAGCTTTTAGCTGTTCGGATAAACCCGTGGATGATAAGTATAATTGGATTCCTTTAAAAGTAACGGCGACCGCATACAATTCACTTCCTTACCAAACATCATACGAGCATCCTGCTATAACTGCATGGGGAGATTCTATAAAACCTGGTGTAAAATGGATTGCTGTTTCTAGAGATTTACTTAAGAAAGGGCTTTCATATAACACCATGATCAAAATAGATACTTTTGATGGTATTTATATTGTTAAGGATAAAATGCATGCTCGTTGGCGAAATCGTATTGACATATATATGGGAGAAGATGTCAAAAAAGCTAAAGAATGGGGTAGACGCAAACTGACCATTACTTATGCCGTAAAAAAGGATAGTTTAGTAATAATTGAATGATGAAACAAAGTGCTATTTATTTTATTTTAGGTCTATTATTAATATCATGTACTTCTACAAAAAGTATTGTGGACCATCCGATTACATTTAATGAAGAGCGAAAAATATTGACTCTAGAATATCTTCAAAATAGATATGGATTAGAGCAGGAGCTACCCAAAATTGACCCTAAGATGATTGTTTTACATTGGACGGTCATTCCTACATTCGAAAAATCATTCGAAGCCTTTGATCTTGTTACATTACCTAATTGGCGACCAGATATTAAAAATGTTAGTGGTTTAAATGTTTCTTCTCAATTTATGGTAGATAGAGATGGAACCATTTATCAGCTTTTACCTGAAACAACCATGGCAAGGCACGTCATAGGGCTTAACCATTGTGCTATTGGCGTTGAGAATGTTGGCGGAACCGAAGATTTACCTTTGACAAGAGCACAACTAAAATCAAACATTTGGTTGGTTAACTATTTGAAAGATAAATATGATATTGACTATTTAATAGGACATTACGAATACACATTGTTTGAAAATCACCCCTTGTGGTTAGAGCAAGATGACGGATACCGTACTGTAAAAACAGACCCGGGACCAGATTTTATGAACAATGTTAGAAAAGCTGTGAAGAATTTAAATTTTAAGGAGCTACCGAAAAACTAAAAAAGAATCAATAAAACAAAACAATCTAAATGAAACATATAGTACTTGTATTAATAGGTTTATTTTCCTTTTCTGTAATGGGTCAATCAAATAACATAACTACTCAGTTGTTTGACAGCTATGATAATTATAAGGAAAGCTCTATTGGAAAACGACGTATTAAACGAGCGGATATTCAACCGTTAATTGATAAATATTCCAATAACGGAAAGTTTAAAGTAAATAAAGTGGGAACCTCTATTGGAGGTAAAAATTTGAGTCTAATAAGTATTGGTACAGGCGAAACAAATGTTTTTCTTTGGTCTCAAATGCATGGAGACGAGCCTACTGCAACACAAGCTATTTTCGACATTTTAAATTTCTTTGATAGCTCTGATTTTAAAACTGAAAAACAAGCTATTCTTGCCAACCTAACAGTTCATTTTCTACCAATGCTAAACCCAGATGGCGCAGAACTTTTTCAACGTAGAAATTTATTGGGTATAGATATTAATAGAGATGCTTTGCGTTTACAATCGCCAGAATCGCAAACTTTAAAACGTGTACGCGATAGTTTAGATGCTGATTTTGGATTTAACCTACACGATCAAAGCACTTATTATAATGCAGAACGCACCGACAAGCCTGCTACTATTTCATATTTGGCACCAGCTTATAATTATGAAAAAGAAATTAATGAAACACGTGGTAATGCTATGAAAATTATCGTGTTCATGAATGACATACTTCAAAAATATGCCCCTGGACAAGTAGGGCGTTATAATGATGATTTTGAGCCTAGAGCTTTTGGAGATAATATTCAGAAATGGGGTACAAGTACTATTTTAATAGAATCTGGTGGTTACGATGGCGATATAGAAAAACAAGAAATTAGAAAACTTAATTATACCTCTATTTTATCTGCTATATATACGATTGCAATGAAATCTTACGAGGCTATTAGTATGGATGAATATGAAAAGATACCGGAGAACGACAGAAAATTATTCGATTTAAAAATAACCGGAGCTAATTATAATCTAAAAGGTAATACATATACCATCGATTTAGGAATTAATCAGGTGGAAGTAGATTATCCAGACCACAACTCATTTTGGTACAGCAGTCGTGTTTTAGATCAGGGAGACCTATCTACTTATTATGGGTATGAAACTTTAGATGCTTCTGGCTATACCATAAAGCAAGCAAAAGCATATCCAACTACTTTAAACACATTTGAAGAAGTTAAAGCTTTAAATTTTAAAGATGTATTAAAGCAAGGCTATGGATATGTGCGTATGTCAACCATACCTTTAAAGCAAGTTAACTCGCCATTTCCGTTTCATTTGATTGGAAAGAAATATACCGTTCCAGAATTGAATTTAGCACCAGGTATCAACCCAACTTTCTTTTTAGAAAAAGCTGGTAAAATTGAATACGCGATTATAAATGGTTTTTTAGTGAACTTACAAGAAACAAATATCGATGTGCCAAATAGTATGATATTTAGATAAAACTATTTAGTGAAAGTATTAAAATAAGGCATAAAAAAAAGGGAAGCATTTGCTTCCCTTTTTTATTTTATACAGGTCTAATTCTTACAAACCGTCTTCTGCATCTAAAAGTGCAAAGAACTTATCTAAGTTAGGTAAGATGATGATTTTAGTTCTTCTGTTCATCGCCATGTTCTCTTTAGTATCGTTTTCTACTAAAGGTAAGTAACTGCTTCTACCAGAAGCGATAAGTTGAGAAGGATCTACATCGTACTGCTTCTGTAATTTACGTACAATTGAAGTCGCACGTTTTACACTTAAATCCCAGTTATCTGTAACCATTGGAGTGTTAATAGTTCTAGAATCTGTATGACCTTCAACCATTACTTCCATACTTGGCTCTGACTTAATTACGTCTGCCAATTTTCTCAATATTTTATCAGCCTTACTACTTACGTTATAGCTTGCAGTGTTGAATAATAACTCATCTGAGATATTGATCATAACTACAGTTTTATCAATACTTACATCGATATCTTCACCTTCTTCAGAAATTGATTGCTTCAATTTATAAGAAACAGCCAAGTTCATTGAATCTTGTAATGTCTTAGCACCTGCTAATTTTACTGGATCAACATTTTTCAATGTATTTCTCATTTTAGCTTTAGTATTGTTACTCATAACAGCAACATCATCAACGCTTGTGAACTGGCTATCGTTCATTTCTTTTAATGAGTTAATTTTAGAATTGTACTCTTCAACACGAGCTTCAATTTTTGTCATTTGAGCTTGTAGATCCTCTTTCTCTACTTGAGTCTTTTGTAAAGTACTCTGAGTTTGAGATAGGTTATCTTCTAAAGCAACATATTTCTTTTTTGAAACACATGAAGTTAAAAGCGCTACCGATAAAATAGTAACTAAGGATAATCTTTTCATTTTGTTCTCTGTTTAATTAATATTAGTCTAATCGGTTTTATATACGGCACAAATCGATAAACGGACGTTTAAAACATAAGACCAAAGATGATGACCCTATAAATATTAAGGTCAACAAAATGATTATCAATAAGTTGATCATTTCAATTTAGGGCAAAAAAAAAGAAGCATTTTCATGCTTCTGTCTGTATTTTAAAGGTGTTTTACTTATTCACAACCACCTGTAAATCCGTTTGCACTAAACTTGGTTTGTACTGCTCCTTGTCTAGAACCCGTATTAATTTCAATGGCTAAATTGTTTTCACCACTTCCATCTCTTTTTGGACTACAGTATTCAAATAAGTAAAAGCTATTAGCTCTTTCTGAAACTTTCTCAGATATATCTCTAAATGTTCTTTCTAACTCATCTTTGTTCTGAGCAAATACACTTGCTGTTTTTCCTATAGCCGTTAATACTTCCGTATCTATCTCAGCACCTAAACCAATGCTAAAGAAAGATATGTTCGCATTAGCTTCATCTACTTTTTTCAAAGCCGCATCTTCAGTAAAACGAGAAGCCTGATCGGTACCATCTGTAAAAATAACTACTGATGCTGCACCAATTTTACCATCTGCTGTAGATACTTTTACCAAGTCCGATGCTATGTCGGTCGATTTTATAACCGCTCCATACAAATCGGTAGAAGGGTCATTACTAATATCATCTGTAATACCTTCTACTGCATCTTTAAGTTCTGTTCTTGAAGAGGACAATGCATTTAATAAATGTAGCTCATCTTCGCCATCAAACCAATAAATAGCCATTTTCACAGATTCCTGTGTTGTAGTTGGCATAACTGCATCTATAAAACTAGTAGAAGCAAACTTCAATTCTTCTAAGCTACTACTTAAAACACTATTACTTAAATCTAATACCAATAAGGTATTATTCGAAAATATCTGCGAATTAGGTGAAATACGCGCAGAAGACTCTGATGTTGAAATAGTATTGAAACAATCATCATTTCTACCTTGCTCGTAAATAGTAAATTGATTAGCGGTTAACCCAGGTACAGGGTTTCCACTAGTGTCTGAAACTCTAAAGAAAACAGATACTTTACCGGGTAACGTTGTATATTGTTCTTGTATAGATAAAACTAATTCACCTTCCTCAAGTCCTAAACAATCATCTACCTCTGTGCCTTTTCCCAAACCTTCCCCAGTGTTCAAATCTAATCTTACATCATCATCGGCATTACCACAAGAAACTAATAGCGTCAGTAGAAAAAATATACTATATGTCTTTAAAAAATTTTTCATATTCAATTATTATGGGTTCAACTAGCAGAACGGACAAAGTTTATTTAAATTATGGGGAATAAAAAAATAAATGTTAAAGATTGTTAAAGCAATAATTACAAAGGATATAAAATTGTCAAAACCCCTATATTTCCGTAGGTTTAAGTCAATTGGAATAAGGTTTATTTAACCTTGGTTTCACTAATTTAGAAGCGTAACAACTAACAATACATGACTCACGAGTTCAAGAATATTATAAAAGAGTTTGTAATTGCTAAAAATGCAGGTTTAAAATGTGTTTTAGCAACGGTCGTAGATTTAGATGGTTCATCTTATCGTAGACCAGGTGTGCGCATGCTTATTCGTGAAGATAATGTAATGATAGGCGCTGTAAGCGGTGGGTGTGTTGAAAAGGAAGTTCTTTTTCAGGCACAATCTGTATTTGAAAAACAAATCGCAAAATTAATGACCTATGATGGACGGTATCGTTTAGGTTGTGAAGGTATACTGTATCTTTTGTTAGAACCTTTCTCACCAAATGAATCTCTCATTGTAGATTTTAATTTGGAAATAGAAAATCGTTCATTTTTTAAACTATCTACATCTTATAAAAAGGAATATGGAAAACTTGAGGGGTTTGGGACATTTATTCATTTAAACTCAAAGGTTTATGCATTCAATGAAAATACTCGCGAGCAACTAAATGCTTTGACCTTTACACAAAACATGCCTCCATGTCAACGCCTTTTATTAATTGGCGGTGAACATGATACAGTACAATTAGCTCAATTTGGTATAAACATGGGATGGGAAGTAACCGTTGCTGTTACGCCAAAGGAAGACAAAATCAAGGCAGATTTCCCAGGAATAGATGATTTATTAAACTATGAACCCGAAGATTTTCCTGTAGAGACTATAGACACTAATACCGCTGTTATTTTAATGACACATAGTTATGTAAAAGATTTAAAGTATTTAATGGTTCTTAAAAACAGTAATCCTGCGTATTTAGGCGTACTAGGTCCTGCTAAACGTAGAGAGAAATTATTGTCAGAACTACTGGAGCATGATATGGAAGTGAAAATGGATTTTATTGAAAATATTCATGGCCCAGCAGGATTAAATATTGGTGCTATAACACCACAAGAAATTGCTATTTCCATACTGGCAGAAATTTTAACGGTTATAAGAAAAACAAATCCTATGATGTTAAAAGACAAACTGAAAGAAATTCACCATTGAAAAATGAACCACATATTGCTGTTTTATTAATGGCGGCCGGTGCATCTAAAAGAATGGATGGTATTAAACAATTAATGCCATGGAAAGATTCTAACTTTTTATTGGAAACCATTAAAACGGTTCAAAAAACTAATTTGAGGGTCATTCAAGTTGTTTTAGGAGCTAATGCCGAAATTATTACTACTCAGTGTGGTTTTAAGGACGTCAATATTATCACTAATCCTAATTGGAATAATGGATTGGGCAACAGCATAGCATACGGAGTTAAAGTAATACTTAAGGAGAAAAATACTATAGACGGCATCTTAATCTGCCTTGTTGACCAACCTTTACTCACTCATGAGTATCTACAATCTATTACAGACGCGTTTAAAAAGAACCCCACAAAAATAATAGCAACAAACTATGGTAATAGGGCAGGAGTACCCGCTTTGTTTCCTAAATTGCTGTTTAAAAAATTATCTGAATTGGAAGGTGATTTTGGAGCAAAAGACATCTTAAATAATCCACAGAATGCTATTATTCAATTAGAAGCAGGAAATCAGATCATAGATATCGACACCAAAGAAGAATACAATCAATTATTGAATCAAACCAAAAAATGAGCACACCCATTAGTAAATTAAAATTAGCAATTGCAGTTACGATTTGTTCTATAATTTCTACCCCTATAATAGCCCAAGAAATGGGCTTTGAAGAATATAACCCAACATCTACATTAGTGGTGCCTAGTGCAGAAATCACAAAAGCAAAATTCCCCTTCATTGACGTGCACAGTCATCAGAGAGATATGTCCGTTGAAGCCCTAGATGGTTTAATTGGTCATATGGATGCAATGAACGAGGCTATTATGGTGAACTTAAGTGGTAGATCTGGTGAAAGTCTCAAAGAAAAAATCGATAATATTGATAAGAGCTACCCTAACAGATTTGTAGTTTTTGCCAATGTTGATTTTGAAGGCGCAAAAGATATGGCTTGGGGAGAGAAAGCTGCTGAACAATTAGAGCAGGATATTAAAAATGGAGCAAAGGGATTAAAAATCTTTAAAAGTTTAGGGTTAAGAAATAAAGATGCTGATGGTAATCGTTTGGCAATAGATGATTCTAGATTAGATCCTATTTGGGCAAAATGTGCAGAAATGGGAGTGCCCGTTTTAATACATGCTGCAGATCCAAAATCTTTTTGGAATGAAATGGATTCAGATAACGAACGTTGGTTAGAATTGAAAACACACCCAAGAAGAAAACGCACAGCTACTGATCCTGCATCGTTTGAGCAAATTATACAGGAGCAACATAATGTTTTCAAAAAACACCCGAATACTAAATTTATAAACGCCCATATGGGGTGGCATGCCAATAACTTAGAAAAATTAGGTGAATTGTTAGATGAAATGTCAAATATGAATGTTGGTATATCTGCAGTTATCGCCGAACTTGGTAGACAACCACAGAATGCTAGAGCATTTTTTATAAAATACCAAGACAGGGTTTTATTTGGTAAGGATAGCTGGAAACCAGAAGAATTTCCTACTTACTTTCGAGTATTGGAAAGTAATGATGAGTATTTCCCTTATTACAAGAAATACCATGCTTTTTGGGCAATGTACGGACTAAACCTTCCTGATGATGTGTTGAAAAAATTGTACTATCAAAATGCTTTGAGCCTAATCCCAGGATTAGACGCAACGTTATTTGAGTAATAGTTTATACTTTTTTAAGTATAACCGTTTTTTCCACAACAGGAATATCTTTTACATCTTGGAAAATACCACATGATACTTGCTTTTTAGCTAGTGCTGGGGTATTTTTTCTTTTTGTCAAAGCCTCAATTTCCGGATTTAAAAACTGCATATCAGAATATTTTTTAATAAAACGCACTTATATGGCTCATGTTGTATGAGTTAGGTCTTTTTTACAATAATTTAAAAAAGAATTTACCATGGAGTGTGACAAACTAGATAAGATATATACTAATAAGTAAATAAGTTTTTTATAAATGCAGAAAGAAGCAGTCTTTACTGATTTGGTAAGAGAACATCAAGCACTTTTATATAAAGTGACTTCAATCTACATTGATAATAAAGAAGATCAAGAAGATTTATTTCAAGAAGTAGTATATCAACTTTGGAAGTATTTCGACTCGTTCCGGAACGATTCAAAAATAACAACTTGGATGTATCGGGTGGCCATGAATACTGCTATCACTTATATAAAAAGAAAAAAGAGAAGACCAGACTCGGTTCCTATTGCTGATGTTTTTATAAAACAGTCAGAAATTAAAGATGAAGTTTTTGAAGAAAGACTACGGCTACTTTATCGGCACCTACAACATTTAAACACCTTGGAAAAAGGACTTATTTTTCTATTACTTGAAGGTAAAAGCTATAAGGAAATAGCGCAGATTACTGGATTGAGTGCCAGTAATGTTGGCACAAAGATATCTCGTGTAAAGAAAAAATTAAAAACTAACATGACAAATCATTAAATCATGGAAATAGAAGAGCTACAATCTGCCTGGATACAAATGAGCCAAGAATTAAGTCAACAGAAAAAATTAACGAATGAAATTATTTTGGATATGACAAAACAGAAATATCAAAACAAATTCACCATGCTAACTAAGTACGAGACTATAGGCGCATTTATATGTTTCGTTATTGCTTTCTTTGTATTATTAAATTTTGGTAAGCTAGACACTTGGTATTTAAAAGTTTGTGGCGTATTAACGCTTTCATTTCTTTTAATTTTACCTGTAATGGTGCTAAGCACGCTTAAAAAAATTAAGAATATTGATATTACCAACGGCTCGTACAAAGAGAATTTAAAAGTCTATTTAAAAACAAAGAACAGACTTCTAAAATTGCAACAGGTTGGTATGGCAATAGGTTTTATAGGGCTACTATTCATTGTTCCTGTTACATCAAAAATCATTTCGGATAAAAATGTTTTCTTAACCAATCTTAAAGTAGAGCAATACATCATATTTGCTATAACTTTAGTGGTATTAGCATTTTTTTGCAAATGGGCTTATAAAGGCTATCAGAAGATTACCCAATCTGCTCAGGATTTAATTAAGGATTTAGAATAAGGTTATTATTCGGTAAGTTTCTTCTGAATGTAATTTAATATTAGCATCCAATTCATTTTTAATAGGAGTGAAGCTGTTGGTACATTATCATCTGCAATTGCAGCTATGATGGACTCATGCTGATTGTCTGACTTATTATAGAATGAATCATCGTTTGTAAAAGCACGTTCATAAAAAAATATGCGTGTTTTTAAATCGTTTAGAATTTTTAAGGCCAAATTATTTTTATACCCTTTTGCCAATAGTCTATGAAATTCTAAATCTGCTTGAATTCTTGAAATAGCATCAGTTGCATTTTCAAATACATCTTGTTGATTTTTTAGTTTGATAATATCCTCTTCATTAAACTCAGAATTTTCAATAGCCATTACTTCTAAATTAGCCACTAATTCATAAAGATCTTCGGCTTCCTCTACATCCAATTCCGCAATTATAAACCCCCTATTGGGTACGGCTTTGATTATGTGCGCCTGTTGAAGTTGAGTTAATGCCTCCCTAATTGGCGTAACGCTGACTTTTAGATGCCTAGCAAGTGCGGCTAAATTAATAGTTTTACCAATTTTAAGATTACCAGTAATCATTTCTGACAGTAAGTAATCCCGCACCTGATCCCTTAAATTTATTTTCACTAACATGTATCAAATATAATATATCGTATACGATATAACAGAAAATAAACTGGTTTAGTGCTTTTCAGATTACTAATAGCAAAATGATATGAGTGATGAGTTCATATCATTGAAATTATTAGAATCCAAACTGCAATTCTGGTCGACATACCTTTTTTTGTTTGTCTTTTATGGCTGTCCATAAATTAAATTTCGCAGATGTAATAGGTAATGAAGTTTTAAATTTTCTCATGATATTCGTTTTAAATCGGTGATTAGCCTTATGATTAATTATCGATGTAGATTGATGAATGCTTAATGGGTGTGTTGTCTTGATGATGCCCATTGTACTCTTTTACTGTTCTTAAAACTTGAAAAGAATGTGTTTCTTCTTGATTCTGTCGGAGTGTTTCTGATAAAAGTTCTCATGCTGTTCTTTATTAAATAGGTGATTAGCCGATTGATTAATGATTGATTTCTAATGATGAATGTTTAATGGGTATGTTGTCTTGATGATGCCCATTGTACCCTTTTACTGTTCTTAAAACTTGAAAAGAATGTGTTTCTTCTTGATTCTGTCGGAGTGTTTCTGATAAAAGTTCTCATATTATTCGTTTTTAAATTGATGATTAATAAATTTGTTATACTAAGTAGACGACGTTAAACAAACTTTGTTACAGTACTATGCATAAAAAGGTACTATTTTTAACAATAACACAATAAGAAATATCATTAAACACCTTATTTTAAGATGTTTATGATTTTATATTTTTTTTATGTTTTAACAAAATTTCTTGTTTTTTAAAAAATCTAAAAGATTAAAGAGAAGGGGAGTTGAAGAATTAATTCCAAAAAGTATACTATATTAGGTATTGATTTATAAATTAATATTAGGTCTTTTAAAAGTTTGTTAGTTTGAGTACGACTAATGCTAAATAATTGAAATACAAATCATATCTTTGCAGAACTTTAGAGGGATGCAGATGATTCTTGCAATGACCTTACAACAAGTGGAAATATAGTTTACTCAAAAAACTTACCATTTGTTATACACGTCACCACGTATTTCAATTCCTTTACAGTAAAATCTATTATTATCATTAAAATTACGAATGGCAAAATCGCAACAAACATTTAATAAAACTGAAAAAGAAAAAAAGCGCTTAAAAAAGCGTGAAGAAAAGAAGAAAAAAATGCTTGCTCGTAAAGCAGCTGCAAAAGAAAGTGGTACATCTGGTATTCCACTTGCTTATGTAGATTTCAATGGAAACTTAGTGGACACTCCGCCAGATCCGGCAATGAAAGTGGAAATTGAGGCAGAAGATATCGTTTTAGGTATTCCAAAGAAAGAAGAAGGAGATGTTGAAGAATTCGATCCGGTTAGAAACGGAAAGGTTTCTTTCTTCGACACTACTAAAGGTTTCGGTTTCATTATTGACACTGAAAACAACGAGAAATATTTTGTTCACGTAAGTGGTCTTATTGATGAGATCATGGAGAACGATAAAGTTTCTTACGAGCTAGAAAAAGGCATGAAGGGCATGAACGCCGTTCGTGTTAAGAAGATTTAGTTTTAAAATTTTTTAATGGTGAAAATGCAACGTAACACCGTTCTGGTAGTATTGTCATTTTTCGCCATTTATTTCATTTGGGGATCAACCTATTTATGGAATAAAATTGCAGTAACCGAATTACCTGCCTTTATGTTGGCAGGTATTCGTTTTGTAACTGCGGGGTGCCTAATTTTTATTATTTCTAAGGTATTAGGCTTTTCCCTAAAAATCACCAAACAACAATTTAAGAATACTATAATTGCTGGCTTTCTATTTCTAACTTTTGGAAATGGGGTAGTAGTTTGGGCTTTAAAATATGTTGATAGTAGCTTTGCTGCTCTAGAAGTTTCTGCACAACCATTAGTAGTTCTATTAATGATGCGCGTACTACAAGGCAAAAAAATTCAGCCTATGTCCATTATAGGTGTAATTCTTGGAATAACCGGAATATTTCTACTCGTTGGTCAAAAAGAAATCATTGCGCAAGATGGTGCCATATTAGGAATGGTACTAATTTTCGTTTGCATGTTAAGCTGGTCTTATGGTAGTTTATATGTCGGTAAGGCAGATTTACCTAAGAACTTCTTTGTAAATACAGGTTACCAAATGCTTACCAGCGGATTATCATTGCTAACAATTAGCACCATATTCGGAGAACAATGGACATCACCTACCACTTGGAGCACCCCTGTAGTTTGGTCTATGTTATTATTAATCGTATTTGGTAGTATTGTAACCTTTACAGCATTTAATTATTTATTACGAATTGTATCGCCAGAAAAAGTGGCTACTTCAACTTATGTAAATCCCATTATTGCAATGATTCTAGGTTGGTATTTTTTGAATGAAGATATTAGTATGCAATCAGCACTGGCATCTATTGTGCTTTTAACAGGTGTGTTTTTTATAAACACTAAAAAAAGTCTCACTATTTTCTCTAGATTCTCAGGAAAACGTATTCCTAAGAAAATGGCAGATCAATCTTAACAGGTAGTACATCTTTAGGATTCATATTTTGCAACTCAATTTTACCTATGCGAACGCGAACCAAACGAACCGTTGGAAATCCTACGGCTGCAGTCATTTTACGTACTTGTCTAAATTTACCTTCCATAATTATAATACTAAGCCACGAAGTTGGTCTATGTCTACCAATACGCAATGCAGTATTAGCATCGGGAAGGGCAGGAGCCTCATTCAAAAGGGTTACAACACAAGGTTTGGTATTATAGTTTTTACCAAAGACTCCTATAGCTACTCCTTCTGAAATTTCTTTAATTGCTTCTATTGTAATTAAACCATCTACCTGTGCTAAATATTCTTTTTCTATTCCCGACCGGTTTATAGTATCACTCAATTTGCCATCTGTAGTCATCAATAGCAACCCTTCAGATTTCTCATCTAATCGACCAACAGGCATTATTCCATCAGGAAAGTCAAAAAGTTCACTCAGAAAACGTTTTTTACGAAGTTGACGGTCTTCTCCAGAAGTCATCTGGCTTAACATTCCATAAGGTTTATACACTTGAAAATGGAAATGCTCCATAGAATTTATCCTATACTGTTTATTTCGGTTACATATGGTCGCAAAAGATACCCTTTTTAACCCATGAATTAGTAATGTAATGGTGATAATGTTACCTTTGTAAACTCCAGAGAAGATTTTATGCAAGAGACAGTTTTTGAATTACAGGATAGAAAGACCGATAAGGAACTTTACAGCTATCAACAAGGTGCAATTCAACAAATTTTTGACAAGTTCGATTCAGAACGAGATGATTATCACCTTCTATACCAATTACCAACCGGTGGTGGTAAAACAGTGATTTTTTCCGAAATGGTACGTCAGTATTTAAAAAACCACAATAAGAAGGTTTTGGTAATGACACACCGTATCGAACTTTGTAACCAAACATCTACCATGCTTACTAGTTTTGGTGTTGTAAACAAAGTAGTAAATAGTAAAGCAAACCTCGATGATCATGAACGTTACAGCTGTTATGTAGCCATGGTTGAAACCTTAAACAATAGGTTGAACGATGACCAATTAGATATTTCTGATGTAGGTCTTGTAATAATTGATGAAGCTCACTATAATTCTTTTACTAAACTATTTAAGTTTTTTGAAAATTCTTTTGTTCTTGGTGTAACGGCAACCCCTTTAAGCTCTAACAAAGATTTGCCAATGAACAAAAACTATGATGAGCTTATACCAGGTGAAACCATAGAAAATTTAATTGCCAACGATTTCTTGGCAAGAGCAGAGGTATTTCAATATGACATGGGACTTACATCCCTAGAAATTGGTTCTAACGGAGATTATACCGTTAAATCTTCAGCTGATTTATATACGAGTCCGGCAATGTTAAGCAAGCTTTTAGAAGCTTACATGAAGCATTCTAAAAACAAAAAGACATTAATTTTCAATAATGGTATAGAAACATCTATTCAAGTATACCATACTTTTCATGCTGCAGGTTTAAACATTAGGCATCTTGATAATACCGCTACCAAAAAACAACGTAAACAAATATTAAAATGGTTTAAAGATACACCTGATGCCATTTTAACATCCGTAAGTATATTAACTACTGGTTTTGATGAACCTACTATTGATACTATTATTTTAAACAGAGCTACAAAATCGCTTACACTTTACTACCAAATGATAGGTAGGGGTTCTAGGGTTTTGAATAACAAATCGAAATTTACGGTTATAGATTTAGGTAACAACCTTTATCGTTTTGGACCATGGGGTGCAGATTTAGATTGGGGAGCCATTTTCAAGTCTCCAAACTTCTACATGGATCGTATTAAAGATGATGAAGATATTGAGAGTGATTTTAAACTTGAGCTTTCTGATGAAGTTAAAGAAGAATTTAAAAACTCTAAGGAAACTTATTTTGATATTAAAGAAACCTACGAAACAGCTACGTTTGCAGGCGAATCTTCTAAAGTAGTTTTAGAACGTTCTATTGCTCATCATGCATACATGTGTATCGAAAATAGCGAAGATGTTTATGATGCATTGGCATTGGCAAAACTGCTAAAAGAAGATATAGATAATCGTATTCATATATATGGTAAATGTATTAGTAAGAGTACTTATAATTTTTTAAGCTGGTTAAAAGATGATTATCAAAAGAAATTAAACGCATATTTACGTGAAAATTTCGATACTGTTTTTGAAGATATCCACGGTCATCCGCCGGAAGATTAAGTAACGATTTTATTTAGTAATATAAAACATAAAAAAGGGCTGTTCATAAACGAACAGCCCTTTTTATTTAAAAACACTTATTACTTATTCTACAATAAGACTATACTGTGGAGTTGGGTTCAATGGACAGAAGTATACATATTCTCCCTTTGCTAATTTAGTTTCTTTAGAGTGACCAACAGTGTTGTTTTTTACAGCTGCAGTTACATATGCAGTCTGGATATGGTTTTCTGGCTTAGATACATCTTCACCTTTTTTAACCAAAACTAAACCAACATCTTTACCTACATTATTATTTGCAACATCAAAAACATATGTGCCTTCGCTAACAGTAATTGACTTTTGCGTAAACTCACCTGTAGTTTGCTCTAAAGCAATTTTCTTAACTGGTTGTTTCATCATTTTATCTTGAGCGTTTGCGCTAAATGAGAATGCTAATACGATAACTAAAATTGATAATACCTTTTTCATTTGTTTAAATTTAATAGGCTTTAAAGCCCTAATGGATAGATTAATAATTATTATTTGTAATTTTTTTATAATGATGGCGCTAATGGAAAATCGACAGGTACTTGAGTTGTACTGTGTATGTAATTAGAAATAGTTTTGTCACCTACTAAAGAAAGAGTATCAATTAAATTGGCTTTAGAGTAACCAACTGAAAAATAGTTCTCTAAAACTTTTTCATCTGTTTTCCCTCTATTCTCAGTAACATTTTTCGCTAATTTTGCCAAGGCATCCAATTTTGAATCAAATGATGCATTTCCCGCTCTTAATTCTAAAATTTGCTCGTCTGTAAATCCGTTCATTTTACCTATAGCTGTATGTGCAGACAAACAGTATATACAATCGTTTACTTGACTAACCGCTAAATTAACTACCTCTTTTTCTTTAGCAGATAACGAAGTCTTTGCGTTTGCAAAATTTAAATAGTTTTCTAAAGCTGTATCGCTGTTTGCATAGGTAGCATATAAATTAGGAACAAAACCTAATGCTTTTTTCAGGTTGTCGAAAATTGCCTGATTGTTTTCACTTACTTCGTCTCTGGTTAATACTTTAAATGTGCTCATATTTTTAAATTTTATTATTTCGAAAAATTTATGTGTTGTAATTTCTTCTACAAAGGTATAATTGGAAGTATGTTCAAATCATGTGAAGACTTCCTTTTAACTTGTCAATTATTCCCTTACAGAAAAGAACCGAAGGCTCTAGTAAATCTTGAAGAGGTATCAGAATCACAGTAGTAATCTGATAAGTGATTATGTTGACAATGTTTTTCTACATTGATTGTATTGGCAACTATCACCTTTTTAGAAGTGAATATCTCTATTAAATTGAAAATTGATTTGTGTTTTAAGTTCATGTCTTTACTGTTTTAATTCTACAGTACAAAGATCTAGTTATTATGAGCCTTAAAACGGGCGATATCACCCAAGTTATTGTCAATACTTCCCTAATACCCTTTTTTGAGTTGCTTTTTAAATTCAGATGGGGAATACTGTGTTTGCTTCTTAAATAAACGACTTAGATGAGATGCGTCTTCAAAGCCAATTTCATATGCAATTTCTTTCGCAGTCTTATCTGTATAAATAAGTAATCGTTTTGCTTCCAAAACAATACGCTCATGAATTATTTGTAAAGGTGTGGTATTGAATTTTGAAAATGTATTAGAAAGGGTTTTAGGAGATTTAAATAATTTATCCGCATAAAACGATACCGAGTGTTCTGCCTTATAATGCGCTTCTACTAATAAATTAAAACCTCTTAATAGGTCAACCTTTACATCATTACTTGCATTGCTAAAGCCTTCTTTAGCTTTAAGTAGTCTTGTACTCATTATCATAAAACGCGCCATTAGCATACGTAGCATTTCTGCTTGTATAGTATCTTCTGTATCTAATTCGTCAACGAACACCTCGTGTAACGTATCAAATTTACGTTGTTCTTTTTCTCCTAAATCTATTAATGGGACATGGGCATTTCCGAAAAATAATAGTCCCGCACAACTTACTTCTTGGTCATGGTCTTTTATGCAATAAAACTCTCTATTAAATTGATAAACAATTAAATTTTTACCCTCAGTAAAGTGTATAAATTGAATAGGAGTCAATGCAAGTAGACTTTGTTCAGAAATGTTGTAGGGAATACCGTCAACTTCAATAGAAGCCTTCTGATCTGTGGTTCTAATAAATATATAAAGACCTGCTTGTTTTGGTTTTCTATAAGTTTCTAATAATAATTCATTACCTATTCTAAGCAAACCATCAGTACTAAAATCTTTGAAAACTTCTTGCATGATTGCTTGGTCTCATATTAAAGTAAATCATTACAATGGTTGATTTAAAAGACGGAAATTTGAATTGAAATTCAAAAAAGAACAAAGTCAATTGATTATTTTTAAACAATGAAAAAGAAATCTACCGAAATTGCTATTATCGGTGCTGGTGTTAGTGGGTTAATTGCGGCTATTGTTTTAGAACAAAATGGTTATTCACCTACCATCTATGAACAATCTAAAAGTGTAGGTGGTCGCGTTAAAACCGATAGTATTGATGATTATCAATTGGACCATGGTTTTCAGGTTTTATTAGACGCCTACCCAATGGCAAAGAAATATTTGAATTACGAAGCTTTAGACTTGCAAAAATTTCTTCCAGGAGCTTACATATTCAAAAATAACAAAAGCGCTATAATTGGTGACCCGCTTAGAAGCTTAGGTTTATTATTCCCTACATTACTATCAAACATGGGGAGCTTTTCAGATAAAATTAAGATTCTAAGGTTAAACCTCTCTATCAAGCAAAAGACCAATGAAGATATTTTCAATGAACCGGAAACATCTACGCTAGATTTTTTAAAGGCACAAGGCTTTTCAGAACAAATTATAAGTAATTTCTTTAAACCATTTTTCTCAGGAATTTTCTTAGAACCAAATTTAGAGACCTCTTCCCGTATGTTTCAATTTGTATATAAAATGTTCGGGACTGGTAGCGCTGTTTTACCCACTGCAGGTATTGGGGCTATCACAAAACACTTAGCCTCTAGACTTAATAAAACTAGGATTGAATTTAATTGCACGGTTGCAAGTTGTACAGATGGTTCAATAGAATTCTCCGATGGCAAAAAAATACAAACAGATTATACTATAATAGCTACAGATGCATCACCATTAGTTCCTAATTTAAGGAAACAAAAACTCTCTTGGCATTCTTCCGATACTTTGTATTTCACGTGTAAAACTCGTAAAATCAAAAAACCTTTAATCGGTTTAATAGCTGATTCCGAATCTTTGATTAATAATATATTTTATCACACGGCAATAAATACATTGAATAAAGGTGATGAGGAATTATTATCAGTAACTGTTGTAAAACAACACTCACTAAGCGAATATGAACTTATTCAACGTGTTAAAGAAGATTTAAACACTTACTGTGGCATCACTACCGAGCGTTATTTAAAACATTACGAAATTAAAAGAGCTTTGCCCAAATTGAACGATTTGCGATATAGTTTGATACCAAGCGAAACACGGTTGACCGAACGTACATTTTTGGCTGGAGATTACTTACTTAATGGATCACTTAACGCAGCCATGACTTCAGGTGAAATGGCTGCATATGGTCTTTTAGAAGTGATATGAGTAAAGGTTTAAAACCTCACAGAAACTTTTCCTCTTAAATAGAATGGTGTCCCTGGTGTAAAATGAATTTCTTCTACCGATGCGGTTTCATTGAACAATCTACTTTCTGTAGCAAATTGTGTTTCGTTCCATTGGGTATCAAGAAGGTTTTCAACGATAACGCCAACAGTCCAGTTTTTAATACTATAATTAAGATTTAAATCGGTTACAAAATATCCTTCTGCTACAATACTATTATCCTCATTTGCCGCTCTGTCACCTAAATACCTATAATTAAGATTCCCAGAAAAATTACCTAAATCTGATATCGACAAACCACCAACTGCCATAAAATCTGGCGCTAAAGGAATATAATCTTCACCATCAGGCTCTTCTGTACTTCTGGCATACGTATAATTTACATCGCTATAAAGGTATAGCCAGTCTAAAATTTGATATCTACCACCAACTTCAACACCTAACCTACGTGTTTTTCCACTAGGTTCAACAATTCCGGCATCGCCTACATAAACGAATTCTTGATCTAAAAGCAAGCCCCATAGCGTTGCATTTATCACCATCTTATCTGTAGGTTTTATAATGGTGCCTAAATCTACGCCATATGCTTTTGGTAATACTTCTCGACCTTCATTAGCTGTTACAACACGAGCATCGTTAGAATGAAATCCTAATCCTGTTTTTAAGAACATTTGCCAGTTACGATTAACGGAATATATCGTATTTAACTTAGGACTCACTATTGTCTTACTTTCGCTTTTATTGTCATAAGTCTCACTCAATTTATTCTCATAATCAAATTTGAAATAGTCTAATCGTACCGACGGGTTAAATGTCCAGTTTCCTGTTTTATACTCGCCATTAATAAAACTGTAAATATTTGTTTCATCAATATCACCAAAAGCGTATTGTTCTAAAACTATCTTTCTGTTTAATGTATGTGCTAAGGAAACGTCATCAACATTATCATGTCTAAATCCTAACCCTGCAGAGTATTTAAATCGATCATCAGTACCTACTGCAATATCTATTTGCTCAAAAACAGTTTCAGCACCCATAATAGTCCTGTCCTCATACTGGCGAATTTGGTCACCATTCTCCGGATCTTCTAAAAAGAAGGTGAAATTTGAAAATAATTCAAAATCATAAGAGCTTACAAATGCTCTAGTTTTCAAAAACTGATCGTCGCCCAAAAACTTAGTATGATTCATCATTATATTGGACCTACTAGTTTGCCCGCCTTCAGTATCATCGATAGCTCCAAACCGACCTATTATACCTTGATCGATGGCGCGTTGTGGAATTTGACCAGATGCATCCCATTTGCTTTGAAAATGCGAAGCTGTTAACGTCAATTCTTCTTTACCTATATCCTTATAATGATAACGACCAAGAATATTTATACGATTAAAATTTTGCGGAGAATCAAAAGGACCATCTGTAAGGTAAAGTTCAGATGCTATATAGGCATCACTTTTACTGCTTTCCAAAATATTAAAAAGACCTACAAATCGATTGGTATTGAATTGCCCGGTTTCATAAGACACCATGCTTTTATCAATACTTTTTTTAAGGTTTAAGTCGACAAAACCTGCTGTATTGAAATCTCCTTTATCCGCATAATACGGACCTTTTCCAAAATTAATATTATCTATAGTTTCCGGGATAACAAAATGCAAATCTGCATACCCTTGACCATGAGCGTGTGACACCATATTTACTGGCATACCATCTACACTAATAGCGACATCGGTACCGTGATCAATATCGAATCCCCTTAAAAATATTTGTTCCGCTTTACCGCCACCAGCATGTTGACCTATTAGAAGTCCAGGTACTTTTCGTAGAATTTCTTGTGATGATTTAACTGGATCGTTCTGTATGTCTACATTCACAATTCTGCTCATTGCATCTACTTTTGAAACTACCACCACTTGATCTAAGTTTATGCTAGATTCATCTAATACCACTTCAACACCTTCGTCTAAATGATATTGATTCACCACTAACACAAATGTTTTGTAACCTAGATTAGAAAAGTATATAGAATCATTGATTTGACTTGTTGGAAGTGAAAATAACCCAGAAAGGTTAGAATGACTATGCTGCCCCGAGGTTTGGTTGAAGATGCCTACATTTTCTAATAAGGCACCACTGTTATCCGTGACTACACCTTTTAGATTTTGCGCATTGGTAATATTGAATGCCCCAATGATAAGAAATAATGTTAACAGCCTAAATGCCCAATTATAGCTATAATTCATAAAATAATATTTAGATAAAGTTTGTTTTTAATAATACTTACGACAAAAACCACCGATGGTTTTATAGTTTTAAAAAAAACGCCAAAATAAAAAAATTAAGGGGATAGGAAAATTATTTACGCTTAATGACAATGTTTAAACCATAAGAGTCAATAAGCATTCGTAGATATCCAGAACTTTGCCTTTTTAACAGTATTTAAAATAAAAAACTAATGAGTACACAGATATTATTAACACCTTTTCATAAAAATTTAGATTTAAAAAATAGAGTTGTCGTTGCGCCTATGACAAGAAGTAGGGCTGTAAATGACGGTAATGTACCTACAGAAGATTTACACGTGCCATATTACGCTCAAAGAGCATCTGCAGGTTTAATAATTACAGAAGGTTCACAAGTGTCTAAACAAGCGGTGGGTTATGTAAATACTGCCGGAATCCATTCTAAAGAACAAGTGGAAGGTTGGAAAAAAGTAACGAAAGAAATTCATGACAAAGATGGAAAAATCTTTATTCAATTATGGCATGTTGGGCGTATGTCTCACCCAGATTTTCATAATGGGGAATTACCATTAGCTCCATCTGCTATTAACCCTAATGCAAAATCTTATACTCCAGAAGGTTTTAAAGATACAGTTACACCAAAAGCTATGTCTATTGCAGACATTAAACAAACGGTAGAAGATTTTAAAAATGCAGCTAAAAATGCTGTCGAAGCGGGTTTTGACGGAGTAGAAATACATTCATCTAACGGGTATTTATTCCAACAGTTTTTTAACGGAACTTCAAATACAAGAACGGATGAATATGGAGGAACAATTGAGAATAGAGCTCGTTTCTTTTTTGAAGTTTTAGATGCAATGACTGAAGTTATTCCACAACAAAGAATAGGAGCAAGGTTTAACCCTTCTTTAAACGGAATGTTCGGAATTACAATGGATGAGGATACCATACCAACGTTTGAATATATTATTAAAAAGCTGAACAATTATGATTTGGCTTACATTCATTTGTCTGAACCTTTTACAGATGTTTCTAATATTTCATATGCAGTAAAGCGCGTCGCAAAACATTTTAGACCTTTATATAATGGCACTTTAATGATTAATGCAGGATTTGATCAAGAGTCAGGAAATAAGGTTATTGAAGAAGGAAATGCAGATTTAGTAGCTTATGGTAAACCATTTATTTCAAATCCAGATTTGGTAGAGCGATTTGCTAATGGATATGATTTAGCCGATTGGAATGAAGAAACTTTTTACACACCAGGTAAGGAAGGATATTTAGATTACCCTAAATACAATGAAGAAAAGGAACTCGTTTAACTTTAAACAATAAGTATAGTCATAAAAAAAGCAGCCAAATGGCTGCTTTTTTTACATAATCTCATATAGATTAATTAATATGATCAGTATTACCTTCTAAATCTTCATTTCCTTCACCACCTTGACTATACAGTTGATTCTCTTCATCTTTTAAAATTTTTGGCGTTTTGTTTTGCGGTAAATTACGTCCTGGGACATCCAAATCTTTTCCAGCAAAATCAACTTCTTTTTTACGACTGTTTAGTTGAACATCATCTCCGTTATCCGTTCTTATGTTTTTAGTTCTTTCTCCTAAAGCTTTTAAGTCCGCTTCCGTTATATCAGAATTATATTCGTTGCTTGTTTTGTTATTTTTCATAGCTGTAATCTTTTGTAATTAGATTTTTAAATTACTATTTCTATGTTGTACACATTATCGCTTTCCATAGATATTTAAGCTCATATCAAATCACAAACTTATTTTTAGAATTTTAATTCTCCAGATTGTATTCGTGTTAATATAATTGGTTAACGCATTAATGATTACTATAGATATTACGGAACTTGCTAAAAAATAATCAGAGGATGGAAAATGTATTAGTTGCTGGTGCTAACGGTACCACAGGAAAAAAGATAATAAACCTTTTAAAAAACTCTCAATACTTTCAGCCAGTAGCTATGGTTCGTAAAGAAGAACAAAAAGAACAATTTGAAAAGGAAAATATAAGAACTGTATTAGGTGATTTAGAAAAAGATTTATTACACACCGTTGAAAACATTGACAAGGTAATTTTCGCTGCAGGATCTGGCGGAAAAAAGGTGGTGGAAGTTGATCAAGAAGGAGCAAAAAATTTAATTGATGCTTCCCAAAAAGCCAATATCAAAAAATTCGTTATGCTTAGTTCTATGGGAGCAGATAACCCTGAAGGAGCTGATGATTTAAAAGAATATTTGAAGGCTAAACATAATGCCGACGAGTACCTGAAATCAACAAATTTAGTACATGCTATTGTTAGACCTGGTTCATTAACGAATGATGTAGGTACAGGAAAAATTGAATTGCAGACAAAATTAAACAAGCAAGGTTCTATTACCAGGGATGATGTTGCCCAAACCCTGGTACGTTCCTTACATGACGATGATGCTATTAATATCACATTCGAAATCATTCAAGGTGATACTCTTATAGGAAAAGCAATGGATTCAAATGTTTAAAATTAATCGAATTCTATAATTAAAATGAAACTGAGCCAATTCTAATACTATTAGAATTGGCTTTTTTATTTATTAATTTTCAACAACTAATTTTAATAATTTAATTACAAAACCATGTTGTGTATCTTCGTGGAGAACTAAATAACCTAAAAATGAAAATACCTTTTTTAAAAATAACATTAGCTATCGCTCTGGTAATAGCGTTACATTCTTGTAAAGAGAACAAAAAAGAAGATTTAAAAAATACAGCTGAGAAAGTTGAACTTGACAGTACAGATTTAGCCTTATTGGATTTAAACTTACCAGAAGGATTTCAAATCGAGGTTTACGCAAGGGGAGTAGATGGCGCTCGTTCTATGGCAATGGGTGAAAACGGAACGCTGTTCGTAGGTACTAGAACAGAAAATAATGTGTATGCCATACAAGACACGGATGGTGATTTTAAGGCAGATAATATAATGGTGTTAGATACCATGGAAGTACCAAATGGTATTGCCATGAGAAATGGAGATTTGTACGTAGCCCAAGTTGGTAGCCTTTGGAAATATCCAAATATTGAAGAGCAATTAGGCGGTGATTTAGAAAAGGAATTGATTTATGATGATTTTCCGACTGAATTTCACCACGGATGGAAATACATTGCTTTCGGTCCAGATGACAAATTATATGTACCTGTTGGCGCACCTTGTAACATTTGTAATCGTACAGATGAAGATGAACGATTTTCAACTATTTCAAGAATGGATCCAGACGGAAGCAATCGTGAAATATATGCTAGAGGAGTTAGAAACTCTGTTGGTTTTACTTGGCACCCAGATTCTAAAGAAATGTGGTTTACCGATAATGGACGTGATATGCTAGGAGATGATATTCCTCCGTGCGAATTAAACAAGGTTACAGAGGCTGGACAGCACTTTGGCTACCCATTCTGTCATGGAGGTATTGTTAAAGACCCTGAGTTTGGTGATTTACACCCTTGTTCAGATTTTGTATCTCCTGCTCTACAATTAGATGCACACGTTGCTCCACTAGGCATTAAATTCTATACAGGTAATATGTTTCCATCAGAATACAAAGGAAAAGCTTTTATTGCTGAGCATGGTTCATGGAACAGAAGTAAAAAGGTGGGTTACAGGATTATGATGGTAGATATACAAGATGGTGAAGCAGTAAGCACAGAACCATTTATTGATGGTTGGTTAGATGAAGTTGAGCAGAAAGCTACTGGAAGACCTGTAGATATACTACTATTAAAAGATGGCTCTATGTTAATCTCAGATGATTATGGCGATGCCATTTACCGTGTTTCTTATAGTGAAACCGCACTTGCCAATAACTAAAATTCGATATACATTTATATAAGAAAAGCAGCCATAATTGGCTGCTTTTTCATTTCTTATTCATCTTATTTCCGATTCCAATTCTTATATTTATACTCCTTATTTTTTTCATCAACATCATATCATCATGAACAACTATAACTCACGTAGAACATTTCTAAAACAAACGGGTGTATTATCCGTAAGCTCAATGCTACCATTATCTGTACTTCCAATGGATTATAAATATAAAATGGGATTGCAATTATTCACTATTCGTGATGCCATGTCTAAAGACCCTATTGGCAGTATCAAATATGCAAGGGAGCTAGGGTATGAAGACGGAGAGATATATGGCTACGATGGCAAGAACGATACATACTACGGAATAAAGTCAGATGAATTTAAAAAACAACTAGTCGATTTAAGTTTCACGATATCTAGTGGTCATTATGATTTCTCCAGCCTTTTCAATGAGCCTTTGGATAATCTTAAGCGCTATGTAGACCAATGTATTAAAGGTTCTAAAACCATAGATAGCAAATATATAACATGGCCTTGGTTAGCTCCCGAATTGAGAACTATTGAAAACTTCAAAATTTTATCAGATAAATTAAACACAATAGGGGAGCAGGTCAATAAAGCAGGTCTACAATTTGCCTATCACAATCATGATTTTGAATTTACCGATCATAATGGCGAACAGGGCTATGATATTATCCTTAAAAATACAGACCCCAATTTGGTTAAATTACAAATGGATATGTATTGGGTAGAACATTCTTCTAACAAAAGTATTGATGAGTTAATTGCAGAAAACCCTGGGCGTTACGTTATGTGGCATATAAAGGATATGGATAAAGTTACCCGCGACTACTCAGAAATGGGTAATGGTTCTATTGATTATAAAAGCCTATTATCTACTGTAAAAAAGGAAGATTTACAGTACTACTATATTGAACAAGGTGGTAATTTTGCCGATAACTCCATGCAAAGCATTACCGATAGTGCTGTTTATTTTAAGAAACACTTGCAACGATTTCTTTAATTCATGAAATACCCAGATAAAGTATATTTGAACGGAAGCATAGTTCCCTATAAAGAAGCTAAAATTTCCGTGTTTGATCGCGGGTTTATTTTCGGCGATGGTCTTTACGAGGTAATGGTACAGATAAATGGAAAATTCTTTTACGAGGAAGCTCATTTAAACCGGTTACAAAATGGTCTTAAAAAAACAAATATCAAATTTGATGTTAGTACCCTGCCTAACGAAATATCTAAATTACTAGAGGCATCTGCACTTACGACTAAAGACTGTATGCTTTATATTCAAATAACTAGAGGTGTAGCACCTAGACAGCATTCATACCCGTCTGATATTGAACCTACGTTAATGATGTATGCCGCACCAAAAGTATTACCTGAAATAAATGATGTTAATGCTAAAGTAATTTCAAGAGATGATTTTAGATGGTCTCGTTGCGATATTAAAATGACATCGCTTTTAGGAAATGTAATGTTGAATGAAGAGGCGATGCTACACGAGTGTTACGAAACTATAATGCATCGTAATGGTGTATTTACGGAAGCCTCTCACAGTAACGTATTTTTTGTGGAAGATAATATTGTCTACACACATCCTGCAGATGAATATATTTTAAACGGTATTACTAGAATTATTGTTTTAGAATTATGTAAATCTCTAAATATTGAAATTAAAGAATCACCGATTTCTGTTGATGACTTAACTACTATAGATGAGGCATTCTTAACTGGCACCAGCACACAAATCGCTTCAATTCAACAAATAGATAGTCATATATTATATACTGGAAATAACAAAGGCCCCATTACAAGAAAATTGCAAGAGGCCTTTTTAAAACTTAAGTGATTTACTTATTCTACGCTGAAATAAGTAAAGAATTCGTCTGCATTCTTAATATCCATTAAATTCAAAATATAACATACTTCAGATAAATCAGAAAAATCCAATCCACCTTCAGCTACACTTTCATTAAGGTACCTGCCATCTATACCATTATATTGGTTACCTAAACGAATGGCGGTATTCCAAACTTTGGTTAAATGTTCATCGTTTAATTTAGATTTCCAGTCAACTTCCCCATCAGACTTTAAACCTGGTGTACCATTACCTTCGGCGTTACCATCAGCAATTTTATGATAATCGGTTACAGTTTGGGCATATTTCAATTTGGTAGGCTCGGTAACAGATTCATTCCAATCGCTATGTTGAACCACGTGAATCTTCTCTTTTATATTTAAAGTCGGATTCTTCTCTACCAGTTTCATAACCCAATCAGCAGTAAAGTCTGACTGACCAGCCTCTGCAACCCAAACAGACCCGCCGTTTTCGATGATTTTTTGAGCCTTTTTAACAACCTTTTGTACAGATGCCTTCCATTCTTTGTCAGCATCTACCCAATTCTTATTAAAAGCAAGTTTCATTAATTCATTTGGTGGCACATATAAACCTTCTTGTATACCATAAGAGCCAGCAACAGCTAAATAATTTAAATCCTTATAATCTGGGTGATGTAACAAAGTGGCTAAACCAGCAGCGGTATGCAAATCGTCAATATCAGTTTTAGAATCTAACTGCACTAAAAGAAGATCTGTAGAGATATTGAAATCTGGCTCTTGAGATTTTAAACTAAAGCTAAAAAGCACAGTGAATAATATACAGCAATAGACACTTTTTAGTTGTAATACGTTTTTCATTTTGTTGAGTAATATAAGTTGATTAATAATTTGTTCTTAATAATGCTGCTAGAGTTTTATTTTTTTAAAGAAATACCTTTTGAAATTGACCTCTTTTAATTAGCCTTCTAAATTAGAAAATAAAACCATAGTATACATTATAAGTAAGAGGTGAACAGTCTAATTATCCAAAGCTTCAATCTGTTTTAATATAGCATCTGCTTCAGCAGCTTTATCATCACTTTTAGAACGATTTTGAGTAGATAGGTCATAAGATTTCTTTAGTAACTTCTCATATTGCTCTTGTAGTTTTTCTTTTTGGGTTTTCTTTTTAAATAGTCCGAACATAGTTTTTGTTTTGAAGTTAGTACTTTAGAAATATTTCGGGGTGATTTGAAATTAAAAGATGTACCATAATTCCAATAATTTTTGGCATTTTAATACTAGTAATGATGATATTTATGGATAGTTAACAATGACAAATAGAAAAAACTCAACTATTTTAGTGTAGTTTACTGTACTAGAAAGTTATAAATATCCGGTAAAAGGGCTTAAAAGACCGGTAAACTCTTAAATGTTTGCCAAAAAATGGAATTAAACGAACTTAAAACATTGTTTGTCAACTATTGGCGTCATCTTTGCAAACTAATAAGTATTATAAATTAAATTACATTACAATGAGTAAAGGAACAGTAAAATTTTTCAACGACACAAAAGGATTCGGTTTTATCACTGAAGAAGGAGTTGAAAAAGACCACTTTGTACACATTTCAGGTTTAATCGACGAAATTCGTGAAGGCGATGAAGTTGAATTCGAACTTAAAGAAGGAAACAAAGGATTAAACGCAGTGAACGTTAAAGTTATCTAAACATATATACTTTCAAGTTTAAGAAAAAGCCTTTCACATAGTGAAAGGCTTTTTTATTACCGCTCATTCTTTAGTCTATCGAAATCTTTCTCTAATTGAAACAGCTTATCTTCTAGGTTATAATTAGTTTCCGGTAGTCTATGATAAAATACATATCTAACGCGCCACATTTCTTTAACATCTTTTAGTTGAAGTTCTATATCATCAACATTTTTATGCTCGGCACGTAAAACAAATGTATCGTTCGTGATCAATAGTCTTCTTAAGATGATATCTTTTTCTGTTACAGCGAAAACCAAAGTCCCATTATTTAGTTTAGAATATACAGATGGCGGTATCCACTCTCCAATAGCAATATCCTTCGGAAACATTCCTAATTCATTTTTGCTCATTTCTAAATTCTGTACGGTATACGCTCTAAATTTCTTATCAGGATTTATTGGCAACGTTAAAAAGGGTAAATCTTGTATGTAGGATTCCTTGTCAAAATATTTTATATAATCCTTTTGATTTAAGGTAGTTACACAGGGGACCTTTACAAAAAATTCTTGCTCACCTAAATCTTGTTCAACCGTTAAATTACCTTTAAATTTCAATAAATTATTTACAGTTAATTCTGTAGTTAAGAGATCATCTATAGGTATGCTAAAATAATTAGCAATTTTAATAAGTGTCTCTATTTTTGGTTCACTTCTTCCTTCTTCATATGCCCCTAAAGTGCCCCTTTTTAGGTCAAATAGCTCTGCAAACGCCTGTTGGCTAAGACTTTTTAAACTTCTTATTTTTCTTATGTTTTTTCCGAAGTACGACATTTTTTGCTAATATTATTTGCAATTAATAAAAATATTATTATATTTGTCTAACAATATTAGCAAATATAATTTGTATTGCTAGTGTTTTGAGCAAGTTTTTTTATTAATGAATTCTAAAACACAATATTATGTTCATCCTAGTTGTTTACATTTTAGCGTTACTATTATAATATTAAGAAAGTGCACCGATATTATTTTGTATTATTGAACCTAAGAAATCACCTACAAAAGCCAACACAAATGAAAAACCATTTTAATATAACCAGAGATTATCTACTTGAATTAAACTTTAATATCGTTAAAGAAAATAGAGCTGATGGAATTATGGTTGTTGAGAAGGAAGATTTTGGAATAAAGAATCTTATTCTAGGGGTATCTCCACCAATCTTGATTATGGAACAGTTTATATTCTCGGTACATAATCAGTCTGAAAAAATCTTCAGAAACTTACTTCAGAAGAATAGAGATATTATACATGGAGCTTTTGTTCTAGATGAAACCGCTAACCGTGTCATATTCAGAGACACTTTACAAATTGAGAATATGGATTTAAACGAGTTCGAAGCCAGTCTTAATTCTTTAAGCTTATTAATGAGCGAATACTCGGATCAAATAATTGAATTTTCTAAATACTAAAAATAAAAAATCATGAATATATTTAAAAGACTATTTAAAATAGGAGAAGCTGAAACTAATTCCGCAATTGATAAAATGGAAGACCCTATAAAAATGACCGAACAGGGCATTAGGGACATGAAGCTAGACTTGGAAAAAAGTTTAGAAGCTCTTGCACAAGTTAAAGCTCTTGCCATTCGTTCTAAGAATGATCAAGACGTATATAAAAACAAGGCTAAAGAATACCAAGATAAAGCAATCATTATACTAAAGAAGGCTAACAGCAAAGAATTAGATGCTACTGAGGCAGATAGGCTTGCCAAAGAAGCTTTAGTGCAAAAAGAAATTAATGAAAAGCAATTGGAAGCAACCAAAACTGAAACTGAGAAATTTGAAGCCAATGTTAGCCAAATGCAGGGTAATGTAGAAGCATTAAAATCTAATATAGGTAATTGGGAAAATGAACTTAAAACACTAAAAGCCCGTGTTAAAGTAAGTAATGCTACCAAAAACTTAAACAAGCAAATGGCTGAACTGGATAGTACTGGTACAGTTTCTATGCTTGAGAGGATGAAGGAGAAAATTGCCCAAGAAGAAGCCTTAGCCGAAGCTTATGGCGATATAGCAAACTCTAGTAAATCAATTGATGAAGAATTAGACAAAGCAGCCGATACAACAGAAGCAGCGGCAGATGATGAACTTCAAAAGTTAAAAGAACAATTAGGGTTTAATAAAACCAAAAAATAAAAATTTGAATCAACTAATAGACATATTATTTTCTGAGGTAAATATCACGCTAACATTATTGCTGATACTTCTTTTAGTGTACTGGGTCATTACCATGATTGGTGGTATCGATTTTGATCTAGATATCGACGTGGACATTGATGCCGATGTTGATATGGACTTTGATCCTAGTATTGAAGGTGGTAACTTAGATTTTGAAGACATTTCGAATACCGAAGTAAACCAAGATGATGTTATTGGAAAAAGACGTAGACCATTAAAATGGTGGCAAATTTTCCTTATTTACTTCAATTTTGTGGGTCTACCGTTTATGTTCACATTTACCTGTTGGATATTTATTTGGTGGTTGATTACAACTATTCTCACAACTTTGACGTTTACCTATGATAACTTTATAGGCTTCATAATTATGATCGCTGCCTTTTTCCCAGCATTGTTTGTAAACAAGCTATTTACCAGTCCTTTTAAGAGCTTTTTTAAGCGACTGAATAAAGATGGTGATGCACCAGTAGATTTTCTAGGTAGAGAAGCAATTTTGCTATCTAACATCACTGAGGATAAAATGGGTAATGCAGAAGTAAAAGCAGAAGGCAACAGCCATTCAATATACGTGAAGTCTTTAGACAAAAAACCATTAAGCTATGGTAGTACAGTTCTTATTATTAAAAGATCTGCTGATCATACTTATTTTTTAGTACAATCTTATAACCAATAAATCTTAAATTAATTTATGGAATCCATCTTTTCAATTATCGGTATAGGTCTTGGTGTTATCCTCTTCCTTATCATCGTTTATTTTGCAATCATTGCAATGTTCTACAAAAAAGTTCATCAAGGTCAAGCCCTGGTAAGAACTGGATTTGGAGGAACTAAAGTGGCAACGGACAAAGGTCTGTATGTAGTACCTGTTTTTCACCGTGTTGAAATCATGGATATTTCTGTAAAGAAAATTCAAATAGAAAGACTCGCTACCGAAGGATTAATCTGTAAGGATAATATGCGTGCAGATATTAAAGTAGCATTCTTTGTTAGGGTAAATAACGAGGTTGATTTTATTAAAAAAGTAGCCCAGACCATTGGTGTACAAAGAGCGTCTCGTCAAGAAACTCTTGAAGAATTATTTGAAGCGAAGTTTTCTGAAGCGTTGAAAACCGTTGGTAAAAAATTCGATTTTATACAATTATACGAAGCCCGTAGAGAGTTTAGAGATGAGATCGTAGATATCATTGGTACAGACCTTAACGGGTACACTTTAGAAGATTGTGCTATTGATTATTTAGAACAAACCGCTGTAGCACACCTAAAGGCAGATAATATTCTTGATGCAGAAGGTATTAAGAAAATTAATGATTTAACTGCTGCTCAAAATGTTAAGTCAAATCTTATTAAGCGTGATGAGGAGAAAACCATCCGTAAGCAAGATGTAGAAGCAAGGGAAGCTATTTTGGAACTTGACAAACAGCTGGCTGAAAAAGAAGAACAACAAAAAAGAGAAATTGCAAACATTAAATCTCGTGAAGAAGCAGAAATTCTTAAAGTTTCTGAAGAAGAACTTTTAAAGTCGGAAACTGCTCGTATTGCAACCCGTGAAAAAGTTAAGGTTGCAGAAGAGAATATGGAGCGTCAAATAATTGTTGCGTTGAAAAACAAACAACGTACAGATGCCGTAGAAACAGAAAGAGTAGAAAAAGATAGATTATTAGAGGCTACGGAAAGAGAAAGAGTAGTTACGCTTGCGCAAATAGAAAAAGAGAAAGTTGTTGAAGTAGAAAAAAAGAATATACAAGATGTTATTCGCGATCGTGTTACGCTAGAAAAAGGAGTAGTGGAAGAGCAAGAAAATATGAAAGATATTCAAGCTTTTAAAACTGCAGATCGAGATAAGCAGGTAAAAATTACTGTTGCCGAAGGAAATGCTCAAGAAGATTTAATTAAGACGATTAAGGCTGCTGAAGCTCAAAAAGAAGCTGCGAAACAAAAAGCAGAAGAAATCAATATTGAAGCATTGGCTCACAAAGAAGCTAGTGAAAAAGAGGCTGAAGCACGTAAAATTTTAGCGGAAGCCCAAGCGAAAGAAGAAGCTACAGTAGGTATGTCTGAAGCGCAAGTAATGCATGCTAAAGCAGATGCTTACGAACGTGAAGGTATTGTACAGGCTATTATTATCGAGAAAAAAGCTAAAGCAGAGGCTGCCGGTATTGAAGCTAAAGCGGAAGCTAAGCGTAAAGATGGTATAGCAGAGGCTGACGTTATTAAAGAAAAAGCTTTGGCAGATGCCGCTGGTATCGAAGAGAAAGCTAATGCAATGAAGAAGTTAGATGGTGTAGGTAAAGAGCATGAAGAATTCAAATTGCGTTTAGATAAAGAATTACAAGTAGATCTTGCTCACATAAATATCCAAAAAGATATAGCAGATGCACAAGCAATGGTTATTGGTGATGCACTTAAAGCAGCTAAAATTGATATTGTTGGTGGTGAAACAATGTTCTTTGACCAAATTATTGGGCAAATTACAAGAGCTAAAGGTTATGATAGATTAGTAGCCAATTCTACCAATATTCAAGATGTAAAAGATGCTATTTTAGGTAGCGACGATGTTAAGGGAAATCTATTAGGGAAAGTAAAGGAATTTGCTGATAAATATGGTGTATCATCTGAAGACCTTAAAAACTTAACTATTGCAAATTTACTGATGGACTTAAAAGCGAAGTCTAATGATAACGATGAACAGACGCTATTTAGCAACTTGTTCAACCTTGCAAAAGGTCTAGGTATGAGTGATAAAAAATTAAAGTAATCACACATTACCTAAGTATCTGAAAGTAAATTATTAATGTAATATAAAAGTCTAGTTATTTTTATGGCAGAGGAATCCCGAACAGGAAATAAGGAAGAGCATATTTTAGATGGTGGTACTTATGATGTAATCAAAAACCGACTACAAAAGCAGAAGGAATTATTACAAAGTAAGCTTACAAATCTAAATGATGATAGAAAAACCGTTTTTGGCTCATTAGAAACAAAACTTATTGCCAATGATAGGATCAATACAGAAAACAACTGTATTGCAAGAGATATTGTTTCTTTTGGAAATACCTGTCTGTTCGGGTATAACGTTCATTTTGGTCTTAGAACCGAAATAACGATTAAAGATGTTTTTAGCTGTTACCAGTTTGTTGATAATAGCTTTAAAGCTTCTAGTCTCGACCTTTTAGAGGACAACACCTTTAAAACTGACTTTACTAACTTATATAAGTATTACCGAAATACGATATTTTCCAATTTTGCCATAATTGGAAATTATCTACATATGGTTTTTCAGTTGAGTGATAGTCCTTCTGATATTAAAACGTTTAAGTGGCTATTGGTAAACGATACCTTAAAATATATTGATAACCGTAGTGAGCATGAGTATAAATTTCCGGTACAGCAAGAATTTAAATGGCAAGAGGCTACTAGAGATATGCACCGTTATGGTATACATTCTCACGTATCTATAAAAGATCGTGTTTTTGTAGAAACTATTGGTGGTGATTTAACTATTAAAATAGAGGATAATACTGCTGAAGGGAAAGGTATTTTAGATGAGCCTGTAGAATATGTTGACCAAACATTAGATGATGGACAATATCGTTATGGTGATTTAGGAAACCTGCTAGTTTTAGAAATTAAACCGTTTCAAGAATCTCCTCGTTATTTTGTTTTCAATGACAAAATGAAAGAGGTTCAAAAAATCGATACGGTTAAGGATGCTTGTATTGTATTGCCAGATGATCAAGGTATCATTTTCCCAACTGGTTACTATCTACAAACAGGGGAATACCATATATTTGATAATGCCATTGACAACGTAAAGTTTCAAGAGCGTATTATTTCTCCTAATGGTGAAGATTTTCTTTATGTATTCTATTCTGCTGTAGAAGGTTTATACAATCTAATGTCTTATAATATTATTAGTAAGGTTATTAAAACTCCTATTATCTGTAATGGCTTTACCATATTAGAAAACGGAGAGCTATGTTATTTTAAAACAGAACAGGAACAAACTAAACATCATGTAGTTCAAATTTGGCAAACTCCTTATCTAAAGGGTGATTATGTGCCTTCACAACATGAAGACACTTTACTTTACAAAATTGGAAACAAGGACATTGTAAAGGCTATGGCCGAAGTCAATAGTTTAATTACACTTCTTAATAAGAATGATAATTATGCTGGTCTATATAGTGATATAGCAAAATTTTCTAAAGATATATTAGATGCATATTACTGGTTGCCAGAACCTGAAACCCATCAATTAAACGAACCCATTCAAGAAATCAATAAAGCATCTAATGCCGCAATTGATGAATTTGAGAAAGTAGTTCAGCTTCGTAAAAATGCACACAACCAATCAAAATTAATACAACAAAACGCTGAGGAGTTATTTAATAAAATTAAGAGCACCTCTTTTAAAAGTATTGATGAGTTTGTAGCACTACTGACTAGATTAAGATCGACCAGAGGTGAGTCTATCTCTTTAAAAGAAGTCAGATATATTGACTTAGAGTATTTAGAAACTCTTGAGGAACAAATTGAAGAACAGACAAAGAAAATATCTGAACGTTGTGTTCAGTTTCTTTTAAATCCAACTGCATTACAACCATATCATGATGCATTAAAGGAGAAAAAAGAATTCATTGGTACTGTTGAAAAAGTAATTGAAGCTAAAAAGAAGGAAGAGGAAATTAACGAGATTAGTACAGATCTAGAAATGTTAATTGACATTGTTTCCAATTTAGAAATTGAAGATACTGCACATTCAACAAAAATCATCGATGACATTTCATTGATTTTTTCTACTATAAACGAACTTAAGGCAGCTTTAAAGAACAAAAGAAACTCTTTAGGTATATCTGAAGCTAAAGCTGAATTTGCAGCCCAATTGAAATTGATAGACCAAAGTATCATCAATTATTTGGATATGGCATCAACTCCAGAAAAATGTGATGAATATCAAACTAAAACATCTATTCAATTAGAAGAATTAGAGGGTAAATTCACCGACTTCGAAGAGTTTATTGAAACAATAATCGAGAAGAGAGAAGAGGTATATGCTGCTTTCGATGCAAGAAAAAATACCTTAATTGAAAAACGAAATAAAAAGTCTAGTGCATTAACCAGTGCATCCAATAGAATATTAAAGGGTGTTCAAAAAAAGGCACAAAGTTTTAATTCTGCAGTAGAGATTAATGGATACTTTGCTTCGGACTTAATGATTAATAAGCTTCGTGATATTATTTCTCAATTACAAGAGCTTGATGATAGTGGTAAGGCAGAAGAAATTGAAACTCAGCTAAAAACAGCAAGAGAAGATGCGCTTAGAAAGCTAAAAGATAAACTAGATCTTTATGAGGAAGGTGATAGTATTATTAGGTTGGGCAAGCACAAGTTTGGTGTAAATAAACAGCAACTAGATTTAACCATTGTTTTTCATAATAACGAGCTTAACTACCACCTAACAGGTACCGATTTTTATAAGAAGTTGAATAATGATGAGTTTGTGAAAAATCGTCACTTATGGAATCAAGAATATGTTTCTGAAACGGATGTTATATATCGCGCTGCATACTTAGCCTATAAAATATTCAAAAACGCCTCTGAAGATAAATTGATTTCTTTAAGTGAAGAACAACTATTAAAGGTTGTTCAAGAGCAAAGTAGAAATGATTACTCTGAAGGATATATAAAAGGAGTACATGATGTAGATGCTTCAAAAATACTGAAGCTACTTGTACGTAAACATCATGAGTTAGACTTACTTACTTACAGACCAGAAATACGTGGATACGCACAGTTTTTCTGGAACGATTTATCTGATGATATTAGAAGCGAACTAGATAAGAGTTTAAAGGCAGCAGGCGAGGTATTACAATATTTCCCTAACTCCAATGAGTACTCGTCTATTACAGATAAATTAAAAAAGAATATAGAATTATTTGCAGAAAGAACTAAGCTATTTGATTCATTACTGAGTACAGATATTGCTGAATATTTGTTTGAAGAGCTGAGATCGGACTCTGAATTTATGTATAGCAGTCTTGCCATACAGCTTAAAGAAGATTTTTTGAAATTTCTAAAGTCTCAACAGGCAGATTTAAAATTCAAAAAAAGTGTAGAAGAGTCTCTTAATCTTGAAACCAAAGTTCGATTGGTTAAGCAATGGGTTGGAGCGTTCTTAAAATCTAAAAAGGAAGTTGATAATGCAACATATAGGTATGAGAATGAAATAGTAGGCGCTCTTCTTTTTAGAGATGAGTCTGCCTCAAAAATAAAAGCTGTTTCACCAAACGAAGTAATTAAAGACCTTAGAGGTTCTCATGCTACTATTGTTGAAGGTATCTATTCTTTCAATTATCATGATTTCATTACGCGATTGAATTTGTTCGTATTGTATGAAGTTCCTGCTTTTCAAAAATTTAAAAAGACGAAACTTGAGATTACAGAGCAATTAAAGAATGATTTGAAGCTAGAGGAGTTTAAGCCAAGAGTACTTACTTCTTTTGTTCGAAATAAATTAATTGATGAAGTATATCTTCCAATTTTCGGAAATAACTTAGCAAAACAATTAGGTACCGTAGGCGATAATAAACGTACGGACCGAATGGGTATGTTGCTTCTTATATCCCCCCCTGGTTACGGTAAAACGACTTTGATGGAATATATCGCTAATAGATTAGGCTTAATATTCGTTAAGATTAATGGTCCCGCAATTGGTCATGAAGTAACAAACGTTGACCCTGCTTCTGCAAAGAATAGTGCCGCAAGAGAAGAGCTTAAGAAATTGAATTTGGCTTTTGAAATGGGGAATAACGTCATGCTTTATATTGATGATATTCAACACTGTAATCCAGAGTTTTTACAAAAGTTCATTTCCCTATCAGATGGTACACGTAAAATAGAAGGTGTATATGAAAACCAACCTAAAACTTATGATTTACGTGGTAAAAAATTCTGCGTTATCATGGCTGGTAACCCATATACAGAGAGTGGAGAAAAATTTAAGATTCCAGATATGTTAGCCAACCGTGCAGATATTTATAATCTTGGTGATATTATTGGTGAGACCGAGCATTTGTTCAGATTAAGTCTTGTTGAAAATTCGCTAACGGCCAATCCTGTTTTACAGCAATTAGCTAGCAAAGAGTTTGATGATGTATATACCTTAGTTAATCAAATTGAATCTAAATCTGATGAAGGTCAACTTATTGGAAATCATTCTAGCCAAGAAATTGAAGAATATAAAAAGGTTTTAGAGAAGGTTTTAAGGGTTAGAGATGTATTGTTAAAGGTCAACGCTACATACATTAAAAGTGCTGCTATGCAAGATGAATATCGTGTAGAGCCAACTTTTAAACTTCAAGGCTCTTATAGAGACATGAATAAATTGGTTTCTCAAATTGTTCCTATTATGAACGACAATGAACTAAACACACTATTACGTTCACATTACGAAAATGAAGCGCAAACGTTAACCGGTTCTGCCGAAGCCAACTTATTAAAGTATAACGAACTTATCGGTAATCTTTCTACTGAAGAAGTAGAAAGATGGAACTCTATTAAGGAACAGTTTGTGAAAAATAATAAAATAAAAAGTTTTGGTAATGCTAATGAGATGGCGCAAGTACTTTCGCAAATGATGGAATTTTCTGAAAACTTAGCAGGTATTAAGTCCGTTTTAGAAAAAGGGCTTAATAATGACTAACAATTTATAAGGTAGTTTATTTTTTCTTTTATTCCTGAAATTCAGGCATCCACGTCAAAATAAAGATGTAATTTTGCACCCGCAAAAAAGCTGCATTATGAAGCGTATTAATGAATATAAAAAACTCTTCGGAGTTGAGAAAGAGATTGAACTTAAAGCACTTAAGTCTACTTACAGAAATTTGGTGAAAGAATGGCACCCAGATAAATTTCAAGATGGTGACGAAAAAAGAGAAGAGGCTGAAGTTCAAAGTCGTCGTATCATTGACGGATACCACTTTCTAGTGAGTATCGCTCCTGAAACTAAAGAAGCAAACAAAGAGGTATACAACGAATCTATCAATTCTGGTGTTGCCGATTTTCAACATAATGGTTTGGTTTTAGAAGTTACTTTTGTTGACGGTACTACTTACGAGTACTTTGGTGTTACAAAACCTATTTTTCAAAAAATGATCAATTCTAACAAATTGAACAGATTTGCTAAAAGAAGTATTTTCCCAAATTACCTTTACAGAAAATCTAAACGTGACCTTCAAGAGGCATAGTTTTACATAAATTAATGGTTACAATTAGCGCATGAAAAATCAAGAAGAGATTTTATCGAAATTGAATATTGATGCGTTGAATCCGATGCAAGAGAGTGCCTTAGAGGTAATTTCTACATCGAATAATACCATTTTACTTTCACCGACCGGTACTGGAAAAACTTTGGCTTTTCTACTACCGGTTTTGGATTTATTGGACCATAACAATCCAGAAGTACAAGTATTAATTTTAGTTCCTTCTCGTGAGTTGGCAATACAAATAGAACAAGTTATCCGTAATATGGGTACTGGTTTTAAAGTGAATGCCATTTATGGTGGTAGGGCGATGTCTAAAGATAAGATAGAGCTAAAACATACACCTGCAATTTTAGTCGGAACGCCTGGTAGAATTCTTGACCATTTTATGGCGGATCGTTTTACTAAAAAGCATATTAAAACATTAATTCTTGACGAATTCGATAAGTCTTTAGAAGTCGGATTTGAAGAGGAGATGACTGAAATTCTTGCGGAATTACCAAATCTTAAAAAACGTATTCTTACTTCTGCAACAGAGGCTGTTAAAATTCCCAAGTTTGTGGGAATGGAAAACCCTAGAAGAATCAATTATCTTAAGAAAGATACACCATCAAAACTTACGATAAGTACAGTTATCTCTGAAGAAAAAGATAAGTTGAAAACATTAGTTCAACTTTTAAAATATATTGGCGAAGAACCAGGTATTATCTTTTGTAATTTAAAAGATAGTATTGATACTGTTAGTTCGTTTCTAAGTCAGAAACATATTCTGCATGAGTGCTTTTCTGGTGGTATGGAACAGAAAGACCGCGAACGTGCTTTAATTAAATTTAGAAATGGTAGCAGTCGTATTTTAGTTGCAACTGATTTAGCCGGTAGAGGTATTGATATTCCTGAATTAAAATTTATCATTCATTACGAATTACCACAACGTATTGAAGAGTTTACGCATCGTAATGGTAGAACTGCTCGTGTAAATGCTACAGGTACCGCCTATGTTATAAAATGGGACCAAGAATCGTTACCTGGGTTTATTTCAAATTCAAAGCCAATTGGCATCGGTAAAACCAATAGGTTAGGGGACCCTTTTTGGGAAACGTTATTTATTTCTGGTGGCAGAAAAGATAAAATATCTAAAGGTGATATTGCCGGACTTTTCTTTAAACAAGGTGGTTTGAACAGAGAAGAATTAGGAGACATTGAACTAAAGCAAGATTGTGCTTTTGTAGCAGTCCCTAAAAGCAAATCAGATAAACTTGTAAACGAGTTAAACAACTCCCGATTAAAAAAGAAAAAAGTGCGTATTACCGTACTTTAATCATAGTTAGTATTTTTGCCCTTTTTAAGGTAGTATGATGAAGGATAAACAACACGAGAACGAAACTGAAATCGATTTAACCGAGATTGAAAGTTGTATTGAAATTTTAAATCGTTTGGTAACTGATACCAATCAAATATTTGAAATTCCTGAAGATAGAAGAATTGCCTTAATTAAAGTTGCAGGTCAATTATCTCGCCCCAACAAGCAAGAGTTTGCTAAAAGGGTTAAAGATGCCAAACGAAACGAGAAAAGAAAACAAGCTGTTCGTGATAAACATGCTCGTAAAGAAACTGGTATTCGAAGCGCTCGTGAAGCACATGTTTTTGTAGCTCCTAAATTATTACCTGCTGCAGAGTTAGCTAGCAAAGATCTACCAGAACTTACAACTCCTCGTAACTGTTACGTGTGTAAGACAGAGTTCACTAAGCTTCACCATTTTTATGATACTATGTGTACCGATTGTGGTGATTTTAACTATGCAAAAAGATTTCAGAATGCCAATGTAAAAGGACAGGTTGCGGTCATTACCGGATCACGCTTAAAAATTGGTTACCATATTACTTTAATGCTTTTACGTGGCGGAGCTACCGTTATTGCTACCACACGTTTCCCTGTAGATTCTGCCCTTCGTTTTTCTAAAGAGGACGATTTTATGGAGTGGGGGCATCGACTTAAAATTCACGGATTAGATTTACGTCACATCCCTAGTGTTGAGATATTCTGCAATTTTATCGAGCAGCAATATGACAAACTTGATATTTTAATAAACAACGCGGCACAAACCGTACGTAGACCAGCAGGTTTTTACCATCACTTAATGGAAAATGAAGAACGAGAGTATTCTTCATTACCAAAGTTTGCCCAAATGGTTTTGAGTGACCATGAAAGTTGTTTAGACGAATTAAAATCGTTCAGTTCTAAAGCTTCTCCAAATCAGAATATGCCTGTTACTTGGCATGGACCAGAACCTGGTATAGGTTTAAGAGCATCTGCTAAACTGTCTCAAATACCATATAGTTTTGATAATGCATTGGTTGCCCAAGAGGTTTTCCCTACAGGAGAATTGGATGCCGATTTACAACAAGTAGATTTACGTAAAACCAATAGCTGGAGGTTAAAGTTAGGTGAAATTGAAACCACTGAAATGATTGAGGTTCAGCTAGTTAATTCAGTCGCCCCATTTGTTCTTTGCAACCGTTTGGCAGAATTAATGAAGAAAGAAAATACGGGTCAAAAACATATTATTAATGTTACGGCTATGGAAGGCAAATTCCACCGTTTCTTCAAAGAATCGCGTCATCCACATACCAATATGGCGAAAGCAGCTTTAAATATGCTAACGCATACCGCTGCTGGCGAACTAGCCAAAGATGGTATTTTTATGAATGCAGTTGATACCGGTTGGGTTACAGATGAAGATCCTGCTGAATTGGCTAAAAAGAAACAAGAAGTGCACGATTTTCAACCTCCTTTAGATATTGTTGATGGTGCTGCTAGAGTAATGGACCCTCTATTTGACGGAATTAACACAGGAAAGCACTGGTGTGGTAAATTCTTAAAAGACTACTTTCCTATAGATTGGTAATAGAATTTCAATAATTATCCTATCAGAATAGTATAATTCATTTTTGGAACGGCTACAATATGAAAATCGTAAAAATGATTTTCAGTATATGTTATACGTATCAGTTTAAGTAACTTTAGGTTTTAACCAACCTATTATTTAAGCTAAATGAAAACCTTTGTTCGTTTCCTTTCTATTTCTACATTCTTATTTAGTACAACTCTCGTAATAGCTCAAGATTTTTCGGCATTTGAATACCGTACTATCGGTCCCTCTAGAGGTGGTCGTGTTACTACGGTTACTGGCACACCAGTTTTACCAGGTACTTTTTACCTAGGTGCATCTGGTGCCGGTGTTTGGAAAACCGATGATTATGGTACATCATGGAATAATGTTTCTGACGGCTTTTTTGAAACGCCATCAATTGGTGCTATAGAGGTTGCTATTAACGATCCTAATATTGTTTATGTTGGTACTGGTTCTGACGGACTGCGTAGTAACATCATCAGCGGAAAAGGTGTTTATAAGTCTATAGATGCTGGTGAAACTTGGGACCATATTGGACTAGCTAAAGCCGGACAGATTGGTGCAGTAGAAATTGACCCTACAAATAGTAATATCGTTTGGGTGGCTGCTATTGGCGATGCTTTTAAAGCTAATGAAGAACGAGGCATTTACAAAACCATTGATGGTGGTGTTACTTGGGAGAAGATGTTACATATATCTAACACAACCGGATTTGCAGATTTAGAGCTTCTGCCTGGTAACCCCAATGTGGTTTACGCCGCGGCATGGAAAGCACAACGAACTCCTTGGACAATTATATCTGGTGGGGAGAACAAAGAAGGTGGCATATATAAATCTGTAAACGGAGGAAAAGACTGGATCAAATTAGAAACAGGATTACCAAAAGGATTGATAGGGAAAATAGATTTGGCGGTATCTGCCGTTGATTCTAGCATACTTTATGCGGTAATTGAAGCTCCAGGAGATGAAGGCGGAGTTTACAAATCTGTAGACCAAGGAAAAACATTCGTGCAAACGTCAAATAATAAAGGTTTAGTTAACAGACCATTCTACTACATTAATATAGAATTGGACCCTACCAATCCGGATATCGTGTATTCTAATGCCAACCCGTTATTGAAATCAAAAGATGGAGGTAAAACATGGAATATGATGTCTGTACCACATGGTGATAATCACGATATATGGATAAACCCCAATAATCCAGATTTATTAATTCAGTGTAATGATGGTGGCGCCAATGTTTCTCACAACGGTGGTAAAACATGGTCTTCACAATTCAACCAACCAACAGCTGAAATTTATCAGGTAGCGGTAGATGATCAATATCCTTATTGGATATATGGTGCACAACAAGATAATACCACCATTGCAATTCCAAGTTCTGCGCCAAGTGGAACTTCTGCTCAAGGTACGCAGGTAATGATTGAAGTTGGTGGCTGTGAAACTGGTCCGTCAATTCCTAAGCCGGGCAATCACAATATCGTTTACAACAACTGTAAAGGACGCTTTAGTGTTTATAATAAAATAACTGGTACGGGTAGAGAATACTCCATAGGTGCTTCCAATATTTACGGACATAACCCTAAAGATTTAAAATACAGGCTTCAACGTGTAGCTCCTGTTCATGTGTCTCCACATGATCCTGATGTAGTTTATATGGGGTCTCAATTTGTGCATAAAACAAGAAATGACGGAGTTATTTGGGAAACCATTTCTCCAGATTTAACTGCCTTTGAAGCAGATAAGCAAGTGATTTCGGGTAGCCCAATAACTAGAGACATTACAGGCGAAGAATATTACAGTACAATTTATTCTATCAGAGAGTCTAAAATTAAAAAAGACCTTATTTGGACGGGATCTAATGACGGCGTTATTTCAATTACCCAAGATGGCGGACAGACATGGACTAATGTTACACCTAAGAAAATGCCAAAAGGAGGTAGAGTTGAATCAATTGAACCTTCTCAATTTGACCCTGCAAAAGCATATATTTCGGTAGACAGACATTTGTTAGGTGATGCTACTCCGTATTTCTACAAAACAGCAGATTATGGTAAAACTTGGGAATTAATAAGTACCACTACAAACGGAATTCCATCTGACTATACAGCTAAAGTATTACGTGAAGACCCAGAAACTGCGGGACTTTTATATGCAGGTACAGAATACGGAATGTTTGTTTCTCTGGATGATGGTAAACAATGGAAATCTTTTCAACAAAACTTACCAGTTACACCTATTACCGATATCATTATTAAAAGAGGAGATTTGGTTTTGAGTACCATGGGGCGTGGTTTTTGGGTATTAGATAATATTGCCTCCTTAAGAGATACAGATATTGCGACACTTTCGGATACTCCTGTTTTGTTCAAACCAGATAATACGATTAGATATAGTACACCTAGAAGATCAAGTGGTTTTCCTGATTATCCAACAACCGGAGTTATAATTGATTACTACTTGCCAAAGGAACTTAAAAGTGAGGTGCAATTAGAAATTTTAAACGCTAACAAACAGCCTGTCGCTTCTATTTTAAGTGATTCTACAAAGATTAAATCTAGCAAGGAAGAAGTTGAAAACATGGGGCTTAGTATGACTTTTAGTTACTTTGACGCAAAGCTTGAAACCAAAAAAGGTATTAATAGATTTCAATGGGATATGCGCCAAAAAGGTGCATGGAGCGATAAGGAATCTAGAAAGTATAAAAATGGACCTATAGTACCACCAGGTAACTATATTGCTAAATTAACAGTAGGAGAGAAGACTTTTGAGCAGCCTTTTGAAATTTTGGTAGATCCACGTTTAGCAGAAGAAGGTATAGATAATACTATCATTCTTGAGCACTTAGCTTTTGAAAATAAAGTGCTTAATTTATTAACGGAAGCCAGAAAGTTTCAGTCAAAATTAGAAGCACAGATTAAAAAAAGTAAAGGAGATGAAAAAGCTACCTTAGAGACTGTTTTAAAAGAAATAAAAAATGAAGAAGGTGCATATCCTCAACAAATGCTGGTTGCACAAATATCCTATTTATCTTATATCGTTGGTGGTGCAGATAAAGTGCCCGGCAATGAAGAAGTAGAACGACTTAAAGAGTTACAACAACAGTTTAATTCTGTAAAAAATAAAGTAAAACTTAACTAGATATTTAATGGGCAATTGCTACGAATAACGACAATTGCCCAAAAATCTCGTCGATAGAATAAAGGTTTCCGTATAAACAAACGAGCCAAACTTCTATTACATTCTACCAGAAAAGTATAAAGTTTCATTTTTGAAGTGTTAATTAAAAACACGCTTTAAATGAAACAATATATAATCATAGCAAGCATTTTATTTGCTCACTTTGCTTTTGCACAAGATGTAGAAACCAATACCGCCTCTAAAATTTGGTCTTTAGAAGATTGTATTACTTACGCAATAGAAAATAACATAACTATAAAGGATGCTGATTTAAATACCAGTATTTCTGAAGTAAGTTATAATAAAGCCAAATCAGCTAAGCTTCCAAACTTATTTGGTAGTGCTTCCCAAAACTTCTCAAACGGTACATCTATTGACCCAATTACCAGCGATTACGTTTCTGACCAAATACATAGTACCAATCTTGGAATAAATAGCTCCGTAACTCTTTTTCAAGGAAGTCAATTAAATAATCAGGTAAAGCAAAATCAACTATTAATAGAACAGAATAGTTTATTGGCACAAGAAGCCAAAAACAATATTGTAATCAGCATTCTAGAATCTTATTTACAAACCTTATACAGTAAAGAGGGGATTAGCATTGCCGAAAACAATTTAAGCGCTTCAGAAAAAGAGGTGCTACGAGCAAAATCTAGATTAGATGCCGGTACTATTGCATTAAGTGATTATACCGAAGCTCAAAGTCAGGCAGCAACTAATAAATACAATGTAATTGCTGCAAAAAATGATTACGAGCTTAACATCATTAACCTAAAACAATTACTTGAATTATCGCCCTTAGAGGATTTAACTATTGAAACGGTTGATGAGAATCAAGATTTAATAAATCTAGAATTAAACAAAGAAGCTATTTACACCAATGCCCTATCGTATTTACCTGAAGTAGAGGCTAGCAAAACAAATATTCTAGTTAACGAAAAAGAGTTAGAAATAGCGAAAGGTGGTTATTTACCAACCCTTGCTTTAACAGGAAGTCTTGGTTCTGGTTACACCAGTATACGTGACAATACTTTCACCGATCAATTAGATGTCAATTTTAATCAAAGGTTAGGGCTAAGTTTAAGCATACCTATTTTCAATAGAAATCAGACAAAATCTGCTGTTCAGACCGCTTCATTTAATATAGAAAAAGCTGAGATTCAGAAACAAACTATTGAGAAAGAAGTAATTAAAAAGGTGGAAACAGCCTACCAAAATGCACTTTCATCACAGGAACAATTAGTGGCTGCAGAAGTCTCCCAAGATGCAGCAGAACAGTCTTATAATCTAGCGCAGAAAAAATATGAGCTGGGCGACTTAAGTACTACCGATTTGGTAATTAGTCAAAACACCTTTACCAATGCGCAACAGAACTATTTACAATCAAAATACCTAAATATTTTATACCATCAATTATTACAATTCTATCAAGGAAACGATATTAAACTTTAATCAAAATGAAAAATAAAACAAAAATCATAATAGGAGGAATAGCGCTGGTAGTCTTAGCTTTTGTAGCATATAGCTTTATAAAAGGTGATGACAGCGTTGCTATTGAAGCGAAAACCATAGCCGCTAAAAAAGGTGACGTTACCACTATGGTAACTGCAACAGGTACTATTGAGCCTATAAACCAAGTTGATGTTGGTACGCAAGTCTCTGGTGTTGTGGAGAAAGTATATGTTGATTACAATAGTGAAGTTAAAGAGGGGCAATTAATTGCGGAATTAGATAAAACGAATCTTAAAGCTTCCTCTACACAAGCACAAGCGTCTTATGACAATGCTATTAGTCAAAGAAATTATTTGCAAACCATTTATGAAAGACAGAAATCGTTGTACGATAATCAAGTAATCAGCAAATCTGATTTTGACGATGCTGTTTACAATTACGAAACTGCAAAAGGCACAGTTACACAACGTTTGTCTGACTTGCAACAGGCCAAAACAAACTTAGGCTATGCAAATATCTATTCTCCTATAGATGGTGTGGTACTATCAAGAGATATTGATGAGGGGCAAACAGTAGCCGCAAGCTACAGTACACCAACACTTTTTACCATTGCACAAGATTTACAAGAAATGCAGGTAGAGGCCGATGTTGATGAGGCAGATATAGGAGTTGTAAAAGAAGGACAACGAGTAAGTTTCACTGTTGATGCTTACCAAGGTCAAGAATTTGAAGGTGAAGTAACGCAGGTAAGATTAGATCCCACCATTACTTCAAATGTAGTTACCTACACAGTGGTTATCAAAGCTGATAATCCTGATTTAAAACTTAAACCAGGTTTAACGGCAACTATTTCGATTTACACCCTAGAACTAAAAGATGTGTTATCGGTAGAAGCAAAAGCGATCAATTTTAAGCCTACACCACCAGAAATGATGGCATACAACGAGCAGGAGAAGTTAACGGTAGAGCGTCCCAATAATGGACCACGAACAACCGATGAAGAAGTTGTTACCAAAGTTTGGGTTTTAGAATCTAATGGAGCTATTACTCCGAAACAAGTGAAATTAGGTGCAAGTGATGGAGTAAACGTTCAAATTTTAAGTGGTATTAATGAAGGTGACAAATTGGTATATAGTTTAAAATCCGAAACTACCCAGTCTGGTGTTGTAGCAGGCGGTACAGAAGAGAGTCCATTTATGCCACAACGCCCAGGAGGTAAAAAGAAATAAGCATGAGTAAAGAAATCATTAAAATAGAAGACTTAAAACGTGAGTTCGTCATGGGCACAGAAACTGTTCATGCACTACGTGGAATATCATTTTCTATAAAAGAAGGAGAATTTGTGACCATAATGGGATCTAGTGGTTCTGGTAAAAGTACAATGCTTAATATATTGGGCTGCCTAGACCAACCTACATCTGGTACTTATGAGATTGATGGTGTAAGCATGAAAGATTTAAGTAGAAATGAACTGGCTACAATTAGAAATGAGAAAATAGGATTCATTTTTCAATCTTATAACCTTTTAGCTAGAACATCGGCAATAGAAAATGTAGAGTTACCATTGTTATATAACAGCAAGGTATCTACAGAGGAGCGAAGAGAACGCGCTATTAAAGCCTTAGAAATGGTTGGCTTGGGAGATAGATTACATCATACACCTTCTCAACTTTCTGGTGGTCAACAACAACGTGTTGCCATTGCTAGATCACTAGTAAACAACCCAGTAATGATTTTAGCAGATGAGGCAACGGGTAATTTAGATACACGTACTTCTTATGAGATTATGTCTTTATTTCAAGAATTGAACAAGAAAGGTATCACCATCACCTTTGTTACTCACGAGCCAGATATAGCTACGTTTAGTAGTAGAACAATTGTATTAAAAGATGGGGATATCATGCAAGATTATCAAAATCATAAAATACAATCCGCAGCAGCAGAATTGGCAAAATTGCCTAAACAAGACGATTAATTATGAGACTATTAAATCTATTTAAAATCGCTTTCAAAGCTATAATTCTTAACAAAACAAGAACTTTGTTGACCATGTTAGGTATTATCATTGGCGTAGCTTCGGTAATTGCCATGTTGGCTATAGGTGAAGGTTCTAAAGAGAGTATTAGAAGTACCATTTCAAGTATGGGATCTAATATGATTACTATACGTCCTGGAGCAGATGATAGAGGTCCTGCAAGGGGTAGTGGGGGTGATGTGCAAACGCTAACGCTTGCTAACTATGAAACGATAAAAAATCAATCTACACTTCTAAGTTATATAACACCTATTGTAAATGGCGGCGGACAAGTAATAAACGGTGCCAATAACTGGCCAAGTACCATCTATGGTGTTAACCCAGAATATTTGGAGATTAAAGTTGTGGGGCTTCAAAGTGGTAGTATGTTCACCGATGTTGAAGTAAAATCCGCTTCTAAAGTTGTTGTGCTAGGACAAACCGTTGTAGAGAATGTATTTCCTGATGGTCAAGACCCTGTAGGTCAAATGATTCGTTTTGATAATATTCCGTTTAAAGTTATTGGAGTTTTAGAAGAGAAAGGGGAGAATACATTTGGGCAGGATCAAGATGATGTGGTTATCGCTCCTTACACCACAGTACAAAAACGAATTCTGGCTATTGATTATTTAAATCAGATCATGGCATCTGCCATTAGTGAAGATGATGCACCCGATGCTGTAATAGAGGTAACCGATATTTTACGCGCAGAACATAAGTTAATGGATACCGAAGATGATGATTTTACAGTTCGTTCCATGGAGGAGCTGATTTCAACATTTAGCTCTACCAGTGAAATGCTTACTATTCTTTTAGTTGCAGTTGCCAGTATTTCACTATTAATCGGTGGTATAGGTATTATGAATATCATGTACGTATCGGTAAAAGAGCGAACAAAAGAAATAGGACTTCGTATGGCTGTTGGCGGTAAAGGTTCTGATATTTTGATGCAATTTCTTATTGAAGCAATATTAATTAGTATTACTGGTGGACTCCTTGGTGTAATCTTAGGTTTAGGTGCTACCGTTTTTATAGAAAAGTTCTTACATTGGCCTACAAGTGTGGCGTTGTATTCAATAATAATATCTTTTGCCGTTTGTGCTGTAACAGGTATATTCTTTGGCTGGTATCCGGCAAGAAAAGCATCTTCACTAGACCCTATCACAGCATTACGTTATGAATAAATAATTATGTACAAGAATAAAAAAATAATAATTATTCAGCATCTACTAATATGGCTGGTGCTGTTCAGCATACCTTTTGTTTTATCATACGGTCAAGAATTGGATAATAATAGATTAATTGCCCATTTCTTAGTACCGATGTTATTCTATGCAATCATTTTTTATCTGAATTTTCTCATACTAATTGACAAATTTCTTTTCTCGAATAAAACGGTAGTATTTATTCTTATCAATTTAGTGATTATCGGTTTTTTTATTTTGATGAAAGAATTTATTGAGGATAATTATTTTGCCGAACTCATAAAGAAACGACCGCCAGAGGATAATAGGGAAGGACCTCGATTTAAATTGTTCTTATATGTACAGATGTTATCTTATGCGGCGCCTTTACTTTTTTCAATAGCCATTAAGACCACTAAAAGATGGGTTAAAACTGAAGCAGAGAAAAAGGAAGCGGATAACTTTAAATTACAAACGGAACTGCAACATCTTAGATATCAGTTACAACCCCATTTCTTTTTTAATTCTTTGAATAATATTTATTCACTTGTAGATATATCTCCAGATAAAGCAAAATCTACTATTCATAGTTTAGGAAAGCTAATGCGTTATTTGCTTTATGAAACAAGCACTGAATTAGTTCCTCTTTCAAAGGAAATTGAATTCATGAGAAAGTATATCGACTTAATGAATCTTCGTTTAACAGATAAAACAACCGTAGAATCTAGCTTTCCAATAAGTGAGCCACAGACTAAAATTGCTCCATTACTGTTCATCTCTCTAATTGAAAATGCTTTTAAACATGGGGTTTCTGCTAACAAAAATAGTATCATTTCAATTGATATGACCATTAAGGAAAATATAGTGGATTTCACAATTGAAAACCATAATTTCCCTAAACAGGATAATGATAAAAGTGGTTCTGGAATTGGGTTGGCTAATCTAGAAAAACGCTTACAGTTATTATATCCAAATAAACACACTTTTGAAAAGGAACTAAAAGCTGGTGTTTACAGGGTTAATTTAGAAATAGAAACTAACTAAACATCATAGGGCTCTTATTTTTTTGAATAGTATTGACAGTGATAAACTGGATACTCTAATTCAATAATTACTATGTATAGAAATTTTTTTTAAGTGTTATCACATAAAACAATATCCCTACTCAAGTTATCTTATTTCAAAAATATAATTCGCTTAAATCTTAATATATGAAAGATGCCTCTAAGCAGACGCTTGTAGCGCTTTTTAAAAAACTTTGGGATTACGTAAAACCTTATAAAAAATTGGTGATTGCGTCTTTAATCCTAACCATAATTGGCGCATTATTGGCGCAGGTTAATGCTTTAGTATTACGCTACACCGTTGATGAATTAACAACCTTAAGTGACGCTAATAAAACCGTAAAAGAAGGGTTTTCGCTATTAGCAACAATTAGTATTATTCTTCTTTTAAAGGAAGGTTTTTATGCACTAGTACAATTTGGTCAAAAGTTCTACGGAGAAAAAATGAAAATTTACATTTCAAAAGACTTTGCGCAAAACATTGTAGAACGCATATTGACTTACAAAATGGCTTTTTACAGTTCTCCAACTAATGAAAGTGGCAAATTACAAACCAGAATAGATTTAGGCGTTACAAGCCTTACGCAGTTGGTAAAAAACTTTTTTATTGACATATTACCTTTATTCTTTAATGCTTTTGTCGCTTTAATTATCATGTTTAACGCCAACGTATATGTAGGGTTAGTGAGTCTTTCAATTATTCCACTTTTCTTCTACATAAGCAGTTTACAAGCTAAAAAATTGAAAGGCTTTAGACGCACCATGAGGAAATATAGAGAAACAAAAAATAATGGCATCATCGGTTTAATAAATTCTATTACTGTTATAAAATCTTTTACAAGAGAAAATTTTGAAAGTAAAAAGCACGAAGCCATTCAGTTAGACATGACTGAAAATCTATTACAAACAAGAAAATTAAGTTTCTTATTTGACGCACTAAAAAAATTCACAGAACAATTTGGAGCTGTTATTATTATCATATTAACCGCTTATTTTGTTTTAAATGGTAGCATGACTATCGGCGCCATAATGTTTCATATTTTACTATTTAACAATGTATCGGCACCTATACAACAATTACATCGCATATATGATGAAGTACAAGATGCGATAATATATTCGGATGCGTTTTTTGAAATTATGGACGCCGATGAAGAAACAGAATTAAGAGGCACTTACATTCCTGAAAAATTCACTGGTACTTTTGAAATTAAAAATGTAGATTTTGCATATCCTAACGGAACGAAAGCCCTTTATAATGTTTCGATGGTTATTAAACCCAATACGATAAATGCTCTAGTTGGTTTAAGTGGTGCTGGAAAAAGCACGGTGATTAATTTGTTAGATAAATTCTATGCACCAACCTCAGGCGAAATATATTTAGATGGCGTTGATTTACAAAAATATGATACGCATTGGCTAAGAGATAACATCGGTTTGGTTCTACAAAAGAACCACATATTTAATGGAAGTATCAAAGAAAACATCCTTTACGGAAAAGAAAATGCTACAGACGACGAGGTTGTAGCGGCAGCAAAACAAGCCTATATTCATGAGCAAATTATTCAATTGCCAGAGGGATATAATTCAAAAGCAACATTACTGTCTGGAGGGCAACAACAACGGGTTTCTATAGCACGATTATTTTTGAAAAATCCTCCTATTATTTTTCTTGATGAACCCACGGCGAGTTTGGATGCCATAGCAACTGAAGAAATCAAGAAAAGTTTAGACGCCATAAAAAAGGGGAGAACAGTAATCGTTATTTCCCACAGTATTTCTCAAATAATCGATGCTGAAAATGTTATTGTTTTAGAAAAAGGAAAAGTAATAGAACAAGGTACTCATGTGGCATTGTACAACAATGAGAGTGCCTATTATAAAATTTTTAATGCTATGGCGAATAGCTTAAATATTGATAAAATTAAAAACACTTTAAAAGAATAAATTTCTGATTTGATTTTCAAAATAACAACTGTAAAAAGTAAAGCGAAAGACTATGAAATATTCAATTTTAATTATCCTCGTCGTCTTATCTTTTGGTTCTATTTCCGCTCATGAAGGCGGACACGGAACTCCATCCAAACAATGGGAGTTAACAACAAATGAACTATTCAAAGCTGATTTCATTTCATATGAAAACGGTGAAGTTTGGCTTATAGATGGCAACCATAGTATTCAAACTTTTCAAATTACAGACTTTGCAGAAGCTGATCAAAACTATATTAAAAGTAAAAATGAGTTCATTCATTCTTTAAATAGCAGAACAACTATTAAACCTGATTCTCAATCATTATCAATTTTTAATTGGGCTATTATTGGTTTGGGTATTCTTCTTTTGTCTTTTTCAGTTTTAAAACTGAAAAAACAAAAAAAAGTAGTGTACTTAACTCACGGAATACTCGGTTTAGGTGTTATTTTGATTGTATCCTGTAAAGATGTCAATACTACTAAAACCAATAATTTACAAGTACCAGAAAACAACGTTGCAGAGATGCGAGCTTTTTTTGCGAGATTTGAAGGTATCAGTACACATTCAGACGAAAACTATCTTTATGTTTCATCCAATGGTTTACCAAATCATGATATGATGGTTGGTATTACAAACTGGCAACAACAAGTGCCTATTAAGCAAAGTTATACCGGTGACAATAGTTGGGCTATACCTACGCATCCAAAAATGGCGGAACATCCGTTATCTACAAAAACCAATTTGTTAAAAGGAGCAATTGCTGTTGCGGTGAATGGAATACCCATTTTTAACCCTTTAAACAACAGAGGTGAAGATGCCAATGCCATTGGAGAGTTAGATAATTGGGGCGGACATTGCGGACGTGCAGACGATTATCATTACCATTTACCTCCACTACATTTGCAAGATCAAGTTGGTGCAGGCAACCCTGTTGCTTACGCTGTAGATGGTTTTCCGGTTTATGGAGAAACAACAGATACATTAGATGAATATTTAGGAAAAACAAACTCAGATGGTTCTTATCAATATCATGCTGTTAAAGAATACCCTTATTTTATTGCAGGTATGCGAGGCGAAGTACTATTAGACCCAAAAACAGAAGCACCAGAAAACCAAGTGTCTCCGCAACCTAGAACACAAGAATTACGCCCTGCATTAAAACCACTGCGAGGTGCTGAGATTGTTGATTTCAAATCTTTAGGAGAAAATTCATATGCATTAAGGTTCAGTTTAGATTCAAAAGAATATACTATCAATTATAGTTGGGACAGTGAAGATAATTACAGCTATCAATTTATAAACCCTGATGGTACATCAACCGTTGAAACTTATAAACCAAGAGAAAAATGAAATATTCAAAATTTATAGTTCCCGTACTTTTTATTGGTTTGATGTCTTGTAAAAACAATAAAAAAGCAACTACAGAAGTGAATCATGATGATTTTAAAACCATCCATTCCAATTTTAAGCTAACGAGTATTGCTATAGAGAATGGTGTTTTATTGGATGCTTACAAGTGCGAAGAGAAGGTTAATGATGTTGAAAATTCCATTCCACTTTCGTGGAAAAATGTGCCTGAAGGCACTAAATCTTTAGCTGTTGTTATGTATCATTATCCAAAAAAAGATAATAAAACAGAGATCAATTTATATCTCTTATTATGGGATATTGATCCTAAAACCACAGGAATACCTTATAAAATGGCATCTAAAGGCAATTGGTTTATGGGCGGAAATAAGGATGGAACAGCAATCTCTTATACATCACCTTGTTCTCGTGGAAAAGGGAAACATAAATATACCATAGCGCTTTATGCTTTAGCAGAAACTCCTGCTGCGTTACCTAAAAAGCACAGTTTAACTGTAGATTACAATGTGTTTATGGAGGCATTAGCTACCGTAAAAATTATGGATAGAACCACGTTAACATTTATAGACTCAAATTAAAAATAACAATAAAATGATATACTTAAAGAACACTTTACTACTCTTTGTTTTCGCTTCTTTAACGATGACAGCTTGTAAAAACGGTCAAAACAGTAAAAAAATGACACCCGAAAATTCAGAAGTTTATAAAGGCACAGCTTCTGTATCTCAAGGATCCGCAACAGTGCTAACTCAAAATATTTTTGAGTGCGATAGAGGTAGAGAGGCACCAATTGGTACATCTACAGCAACAGATGGTAGTAATTGGACAGTTCCTGCTGAAGTTAATTTTACCGATGATAACTTTCCTTATGCTTCAGATTTGTTTAATCCGTGTACAAAAGTAGAATATAGAACGGCAGATGAAGCTTTAGCAGCTTTAGACGGAACAGATATAATAGAAGTTGATGCCGATGGTGAGGTTGTTACGGCATATGTATTTGCCGATAACTATTTTGAAATGTACATTAATGGCATACCTGTAGGTAAGGACAATGTGCCCTTTACGCAATTCAATTCTAATATCGTTCGTTTTAAGGTAAACATACCTTTTACAATAGCCATGAAATTAGTAGACTGGGAAGAAAATAGTGGATTAGGATCTGAGGCTAATAGAGATCAAGCGTTTCACCCAGGAGATGGTGGTATGGTGGCTGTTTTTAAAGATGCTAAAAATGATATAATTGCCACAACAGATGCTAGTTGGAAAGCCCAAACATTTTACACAGCGCCTTTAAAAGATTTATCTTGTGCTTCAGAAGAAGGGGCTTTAAGATTAAGTGAAACATGCAGTACTGAGGATTCTAATGATGGTACTTCTTATTATGCCTTACATTGGAAAACACCAACAAATTGGCAATTAACAGATTTTGATGATGCTGAATGGCCAAACGCAACTGAGTTTACAAACAATACTATAGGTGTAGATAATAAACCATCTTACACCAATTTCACCAATATTTTTGATGATAGTGCTACAGATGCTAAATTTATATGGTCAACAAATGTTATTTTAGATAACGAAGTATTAGTTAGATATACTGTAAAATAAATACAGAAATTTCTGTAGCCTAATCAAAATATAAACCTGATATGGAAAGCGTACAAATTACTTGCATGATTGTTGACGATGAGCCTATGGCTGTTAACCTAGTGGAAAGCTATGTAGAGAAAACTCCGTATTTAACGTTGAAAAAGAAATGCAATAGCGCTATAGAAGCCATGCAGTTTTTAAATACCGAAAAAGTAGACTTATTATTTCTGGACATTCAAATGCCGGATTTAACCGGAATAGAATTTTCTAAAATGCTTCCAAAACATTCTAGAGTAATTTTTACAACTGCTTTTGACCAATATGCATTAGAGGGTTTTAAAGTGGAGGCTTTAGATTATTTGCTAAAACCGTTTGATTATGCCGAGTTCTTAACCGCTGCCAACAAAGCCTTAGAATGGTTCTCTTTGGTAAAAGGCAATACACAATCTTCTGTAGTATCCGAAGAAAAGGAATTCCTTTTTGTCAAATCAGAATACAAACAATTACGCATTAAATTAGCTGATGTTCTTTATTTTGAGGGGCTGAAGGACTACATAAAAATATGGTTGAAAGATAATCCTAAACCGATTCTAACATTAATGAGTCTAAAGAGTCTAGAAGAAGAATTACCCAACTCTAATTTTATGCGTGTACACCGCTCTTTTATTGTATCTCTAAAGTATGTTGAAGTAATTGAGCGTAGTCAAATCATTATCAACAAACAACGCATCACCGTTTCTGAGCAATACAAGTCACGGTTTTTAGATTATATAAACGATAATTCATTGAATTCTTAGTATTTCATTATAGAAGTAGATTACAACAAGTAGATTTAAATAATCATACTTATTTTTCAGTACATTTAAAATTGATTTTTAATTCTGTCTGAAAATGAATTTACTTTCCACATTTATCAAAGTCTTTTTTGTCATTACAGTAATTCTATCAATTTCTTGTGGAAGTAAAAAAGTCAGTAATAACTCAGATTCTGCTATTAATCTAGATGCTACCAAAACTGAAACAAGCTGGGTTTCTATTTTTAATGGTAATGACTTAACTGGATGGACTATTAAAGTTCCTGGGCATAAATTAGGTGAAAATTTCGGCAATACCTTAAGGGTAGAGGATGGTATTCTCAAAGTTAGATATGATGAATACGGACCGGAATTTAGCGATCGGTTCGGCACAGTATATTATGATAAATATCTTACCAATTATAGATTAAAGGTTGTGTATCGATTTGTGGGAGAAACGGCACCAGGTGCACCAACTTGGGGCTATCGTGATAGCGGAATTCAATTTCATGGTCAACCACCAGCTACTCAAAAATTAGATCAAGCTTTTCCCGTTTGTTTAGAATATAATTTTCATGGTGGCAATGGTACTGATGAACGCCCGTTAGGTGCAGCTTGCACTAACGGAATGTTCATAGAGCATAATGGTGTACAGAATAAAACAACGTGTATTCCAGCAGATGTTCCCAAAACATTTCATGGTGATCAGTGGGTTACTGCTGAGATTGATATTAAAGATGGTGTAATTACACACTATGTCAATGGTGAAGAAATTTTAAGATATTCCAACCCAACTTATAATACCGAAAACGCCACTGCTAAAATGTTGATGACCGATGAGAATACAAATGTAAAAGGTGGCTTTATCTCCTTACAGTCGAACAGCCACCCCATTGATTTTCGTTCAATTGAACTTATGGAATATTAATTACAACGTTACTTTCTCTCCGGTTTTTGTCGCTAAGAAAATTGCATCTATAATTTTCATATCCTTAACGCCTTCTTCCCCGTCAACTGGTACAATGGGTTGCACACCATCAAAAATTAACGCTGCCATACCGTCCATTTGTAATGTTTGGTGCGTAATATGTGGTTGAGTCAATTTTCCTTCATGAGTATGCCCCTCTATAGGTCCATATCCTGTTGAAGGTTGCATTTCAACAAACCCTTTTGATCCAGTCATATAAAACCGGTCCAAATTGCTCATATTATAAGTTGAAAGGCAATTTGCTACTGCACCACTAGGGAAACCCATTTGAAATTGAATAGTCTCATCAATGCCTTCCTTAAATTTCACAGGATCTGTTTTTGTTTCCTGTGCGGTTACCCAAATAGGTTCTTCACCTAACATATATCTAGCTCCATTTATAGAGTAAATACCAATATCCATCATAGCACCACCACCTGACAATTCTTTATTTAAACGCCATTGTGTAGGATCACCTATAGTAAAGCCAGATTGACCTTGAAAAAATTTAGTATCACCAAATACACCGTCTTTTCGCATTTGAATAACTGCTACTGTTTTAGGTTCAAAATGCATTCTATACCCAATCAATAATTTTACGTTAGCTGCTTTACAAGCATCTACCATTTGTTGGCCTTCTTCAGCATTTATACCCATTGGCTTTTCAGAAATTACATGCTTACCAGCTTTAGCTACCCTTAGCGTCTGATCCTTATGCAATCCATTTGGAGTTATAATGTAGACTGCATCAATATCAGGATTATCTTTTATGGCGTCGAAATTTTCATAGTTATAGCAGTTCTTTGCCGGAATACTATATTTTGATTGCCACTCCTTGACCTTAGAAGGAGTTCCACTAATTACGCCCACCAACTTAGCTCTTTTACAAGATTTCATAGCTTCTGCTACTCGTGTACCATAACTACCTAGTCCCATAATAGCAACCTTTAAAATTGGTCCATCATACGGTTCGGTCTCATTGGCAAATAGTTGTGCCGGACTATATAACAGTGGTAAACCTATAGCAGTAACAGATAATTTCTCTATAAAACTTCTTCTTGAGCTCATATTTTATTGTTGTTTGATTGTTCCTTAAGTATCTAAATATAATAAAACTGGAAGCGTAATAATCACATTGAATTTGAATTTATTGTTTGGCAAACGAAATGGCTACAATTCTTTGATTGTTAATTACTAATCGAGGTAATTAAATATTGAATCTCATTAATGCTACCCATGCGCAGTGTCTAACTTTATTCTAAATTCAAGAGTAATGAGCAGAGGGTTTGTAAAAGAAGAAGACCAAGAGGAAATACCAATGGTACCGCCAAGGGCAGATTTACCTGTAGGAGCAGTTAATTATGTAACTAAAAACGGACTAAATAGGTTATTAGAAGAACGTAATAAATTACAAAATGAAAAGAAATCTTTACCCAACGATGATGAAAAAGAGCGTCGAATTACCCGTAATTTAATAAACGCCAAACTGCAATTACTGAATGAACGAATTACTAGTGCCAAAACGGTAAACTTAGAAGAACAACCCAAAAATGAAGTTCGATTTGGAGCAACAGTCTCTTTATTTATTGGTGATGCTAAATCTATTCAACAGTTTCAAATAGTAGGGGTTGATGAAGCTAATATTGCAGAAAATAAAATATCGTTTCTTTCTCCTATTGCCCGAATACTAATTTCTAAACAAGTAGGTGAAACTGCCATTTTAAATCTAGGTAAGGTTGAACGCTTGTTTAAAATCACTAATATATCTTACTTCAATTAAATTCAGCATCCAATTAATTCTTTTTAATTCAAATCTTTAATATTAAATTTCTACAAAGAACTTCTACATCATCAATTCTTATTTGAGCCCTTTTTAATTTTTTCACAGTTAATCATAAATAATTATTCCGTTTAGTTTTGGGTGAATCAAAATTTCAACTTCTATTGAGTAGAAATGAAATGTCAATGATTTACTAAAAAACATCTTGGGATACATCCGTAGATATAAAAAACAATTAATTATGAAAACACGAAACATTAAAAATTTAGTATGTATTGCTTTAGCAGTCTTTGCTTTGAGTTCATGTAAAGACCAAGCAAAAATGGATGCTGATAAAAAGGCTATGGAAGAAAAAATTTCTATGGAAGAAAGTAATATGAAAGCTAAAGAGGCTAAAGTAAATGAAGAGGCAAAGAAAAATGAAATGATGGCAACTAGTATTACTGCGGTAGCTAGTAGTAATGAAGAGCTATCTACATTAGTTTCTGCCTTGAAAGCTGCAGATTTAGATAAAATGTTATCTGAACCAGGTAGTTACACTGTTTTCGCTCCTTCAAATAACGCTTTTGAGAAGTTACCTAAAAAAATGTCTGTTGCAGAATTAGGGAAACCAGAAAACAAAGAGTTATTGACTCAGGTGCTGCAGTATCATGTAGTCTCTGGAGTAATTACTAGCGATAAACTTGTAGAAGCCATAAACGGAGCAAACGGAAAATATACATTTACAACTGTTGGCGGTAAAGATTTAACGGCAAGTCTTAAAGGAGACAAAATTGTTTTGAAAGATGAAAAAGGGAATAAGACTGAAGTTGTTCTTGGAAATGTAAAAGCCTCTAATGGTGTGGTACACGTTATTAACGACGTACTTCTAATGAAGTAAGAGAGCTATAATTCAAGAAAAAAAAGAGGACCTAATTGGTCCTCTTTTTTTATGTTAAACTTATTTTAAACAAGGGTGATATTACGTTTTAGCTGGTCCCTCATTTCAATATTCAATTCTTGCTGATTTGCCAAGGGATTTTGGCTAAACGGAGTTTGTGGCATATATGGATATGGTCCGAATTCGGGGGTAATGGTGAATTCTTCCATAGCTTCCTGCGCATTTATAATACTTTGCCACCAAACGATAAATTGATTCAATTTATCTTCCCATTCAGGCGCAAATGGATTGTTTACTTGTGGACTTTGTTCAAAACCTACACGTGCATGAATATGCTTAATATATGGAAAAATCTTCTTGAGAATTTGCTCTTGATCTTGCAACATGCTTTCAGAGGTTACACACCAATGAGACAAATCTCCTACCAATTTTAATTTTGGATATTTTTCTAGGTAGGCGAGGGTAGTAGTGGAATGAAAAGTAAATCTACCCCTATGTATTTCATGATAAATCGGAATATCATACTTATTTGAAAAGGACTCTATTGCTTCTATGACTTTACAATTCTCGCTAAATGAATAATAATCCTTACCGGTATGAGAATTAATAAAAGTTGGATGAAACGGAAGCATATCTTCCAGTCGATTCAATACGTTAGATATATACGCTTCAACGGACTCCGTTTTTAACGGTAGAACTTGTTGAAAAACACTGATGAAATTTACATTTTGCTTTCTAGCTACTTTTAAAACTTGTAACAGCTCATCTCTAAATATTTCATCTCTAGGTATATTCATTTCTATACCTTGAAAACCTTGTTCAGTTACCAGTTTTAGAAATGCCACCGCAGTTAAATGTTCACTTCCCCAATGAGGGTATAAATAGTTGATTGTATTCATTTAATATAAAATAGGATTCAATGGTGAATTTATTGTTTGCCCAATTTTAACTCCAGGGCACCAAGTATTCCAATCGTTCTGTTGACCATCATTACTGGGTTCTTTCAACTTCATATCCTTATCCATATATATTACGGTCATAACCTTGCGCAATGTATTTGTTGTATTTGCCCCAGCACGATGAAAAACCCAGCCCGAATGAAAACTAATTTCCCCAATATCAAAAGGTTCTATGACGTGTTCAAAATCAGTAACTTTTAATCGGTTCTGAATTGCTTTTTCACTTTCATCGCTTATGGATAAGTCTCTACCGTCCATTATTTCGTGACTACCAGCACTAAATTCTAATGGTCCCATGGACAACGGAGTTTCTTGAAGAGGAATCCAAGCGGTTATGGTCTTATCCGTTTCTAGAGGCCAATAATATTGGTCTGCATGCCATGGTGTAATTCCACCACCGGCTTCTTTAAATAACGCTTGATCATGATATAATCGTACTCCATCGACTTGCAGTAAATCCGATGCAATCTTTGCCATACGTTTAGAAAAAATAAATGATTTAATTTCATAATCCTCTTTCCATAAGTTGAACAACTGTACAAAAGCCTTACCATAAGTATCTCTGTTTTCTAAAGGCTTTGGAGCTTTGTTTAATTCCTCCACTTTCTTTGAAATTACACCATTAAAATAGGATAGTGTTTCTGAATCAAAAACATCTTTCAATTTTATATATCTGTTTTTTTGATAAAAATCTACCTGTTCTTTTGAAAGCTTATAATGTCTGTCGAGCAACTCATGTTTTTGCATAGTCCTTGTTTTAGTTCTGTAAAACTAGAAATGTCAACTGTCTTTTAGTTTTTCTATTTTAACTAATACTATGCGTATTTAAACATAATTAACTAAATTGACTATACTTAGATGTTTATATTGGATGTATGAAACTTGTTGTAGAAAAAATTGGATTACAAGAATCCAAGAGTTCATTTCACTTCTTTAAACTAGAAGTAGACGCTTTCAAACCTTTTTGGCATTATCATCCTGAGTTAGAACTTACATTAATAGTAAAGGGTCAGGGAACCCGATTTGTAGGTACTAGCATCATGCCATTTTTCGAAAATGATTTAGTGCTTTTGGGTGCTAATCTTCCACATAATTACACTTCACTTGTTCAAGATACAAAACAGAATTATGAGGCAATAGTACTACAGTTTCCTGCAACAATATTTAGTTCTTTTAACGAGTGTGATATGTTGTTTCAATTATATAAAGAAGCAGAAAGAGGTATTCAATTTATAACTCCAGATGAAAAAACACTACAGTTATTGTATGGTTTTAAAGCTTTACAAAAGGCTGATCAGTTAGCCGTTCTACTTCAAATATTACATCGCTTGTTTAAAGATGCCAATAGAAAATACCTTTCATCAAAAAGCTATCATAATTCCATTATAAATTTGAAAGGACAAAGTAAGATAAAAACGACTACCAGTTATATTCTTGAAAATTTAGATAAAAAGCTTACCGTAACGCAAATGGCTCAGCTTACCAATATGGTAGAACAATCCTTTTGTCGTTGGTTTAAAAGCGCAGTTGGTCATTCTTTTATCACCTTTTTAAATTTGGCAAGAATAGAACAAGCCTGTATGTATTTGTCAACGACGGACAAATACATACAGGCTATTGCTTTTGATTGTGGCTTTGAAAACCTATCTCATTTTAACCGGACCTTTAAAAAAATAAAAGGTAAAAGCCCTAGAGAATTTAGGTCTTAAGCTTCTACTTCCGCCTCAGTCTCAACTTCAATAGGATCTTCCTCGATAACTTCTGCCACAGCAGGTACCGAATCTTTCAGAACATTGAATTTTTCTACACGTTCCATATCATCCTCTTCACCAGAGAAATATGGAAAAACATCCATAATAGGAGATTCTGCTATAGAAGGTACAGAGTATTCACCCATAGTATCTTTCATAACACTTATGGTATTATCATAAGCTTCCTTAACGTCGTTAGCTTGTATCAATAAATACATGTTGGTTTTACGTTCTTTACCACTTTCTTCATCAAAGGCAATTAAAGATACTTTTGATTTAAACCATCTGTCTGAATTCTCGAACGGATGAATTTCAGCATAATTAGCAACCTTTATATTCGTGATTTTTATTTCTTCAGTATCGCTTAAGTAAACTGACATCTCTTCTGTAATTCTACTTTCTGCTTCGGTATATGAAATAGCATCAACCAAAAAAGGTTCTGTCTTTACCTTCAACATTCCTGAAGCTTCGTCTAATTTTCTATATTTTATTTTACACTCGTACCAAGTTGCACTCATAATTTCCTTTTATTTTGGGGTGTTAAATATACTTCTTAGCCATAGTTTGTAAAGCCAAAAAACGCAATAGATATTCACAATTTAACGCTCGTGATTATAGTGTTCTAAAAATTAGGCACTTAGGACCATATTGAATAATTCGGAAATTTTGAAATATTGCATGATATAAGAATGGAAAGAAATCTCGATTAAAACAATTCTTCTTTTACTTGGTCATAATATGAATCACTCACGGGTATAATAACATCTGACAACAGCAGGTCTCTACCTTTTAATCCCGTTACGCTATTCTTATTAATGATATAAGATCGATGAACCCTCATGAACATAGAACTAGGTAGCTCTTGTTCTAAAGCTTTTAAACGTTGATTGCTAATTATCTTCTTATCACTTAAATGAAAGGTAACATACTCACTATCACTTACTATATAAAGAATATCTTCATACTTTACTTTATGCAGATCATAGCCCGATTTTACAGTTATAGCATCGGTCTTTTCTACAGTATTATTTGGTTTTACTTTATTTACTGCAGTAACAAAACGCTCGAACGTTATTGGTTTTAAGAGGTAATCTGTAGCATTTAATTCATAGCCTTCTAAAGCGTATTGCGAATAAGCTGTTGTGAAAATTATCTTAGTATTGGAATCTACCATTTTGGCAAAGTCGGTTCCTTTTATTTCTGGCATTTGAATATCTAAGAACAATACATCTACATCATGTTCTTTCATTAATTGTAAAGCCTCTAACGGATTCTCAGCCTCGCCTACCAAATTCAAATAATCTAACTTTTTTATATAAGTTATTAGTAGGGCACGTGCCAATTCTTCGTCATCTACGACTATACAATTTATTCTATTCATTCAATTGTAGTTTTAAATTTACTTTAAAAGCTTGCGAGGTCTCGTTTATTACTAATTCATGTCTATTTGGATATAGGATTGCCAAACGTTTCTTTACATTTTCAATTCCTATACCACCTACATCATCTTTTACAATCTTAAATTCTGGTTTGCTATTCTCTAATTCAAAATCAATACTATTTTCGGTAGCATTAATTTTAAGATTAATAAATGTGCCAGTTATTTTTTCAATATTACTATGCTTTAAGGCATTTTCCAAAAAAGGAATCAATAACATAGGTACAATTTGAATATTCTGATTTTCTATAGTAAATGTTGTAGTTATAGGATATGTTTTACTACTCTTAAGACAAAATAATTTTATATAATTTTCAATGTAATCTATCTCTTTATAAAGCGGTACAATTTCTTGCTCACATTCATATAACACATACCTAAGCATATCAGACAAATAACTAATACTCTGTTGTGTTCTTCCAGAATCTATTGCAGACAACGCATATATGTTGTTTAAGGCATTAAATAGAAAATGTGGATTGATCTGCGACTTCAACAGCTTCAATTCTGTTTGTAATGCTTCATTTTTATTGATGACTATTTCCTCTTCTTTTCGTTGAGCTAATAAAAATATCTCTACAAGCGTAGCAATCACATAGGCAATGGCAATCAATAATAAATTAATAAAAAAACGTGATGGTGGTCTTCGGTTAGCATCTAATGGTGGTCCGTCTTCAAATCTAGGTCCAGATCCAGGTCCGCCGACTCCAGGTCCTGGTCCAAATCTAGGTCCTGGTACCTGTCCTACATTATCCATACCTAGAACTTGATCCGGAACAACATTGGTCAAAATTAGGGTGACCACAAAAACCGTAATTATAGAGACTACAGTAAATGCTATATACTTTTTCTTAAGTAATAATTGTGGAACCGTATAGTAGATTAATATGGCAATTACTAAAATCTGAAATACGAGCGCCATTCCGTTTTCCGCTGCAAATTGAATATCACTGCCACTAAAAATCCAAGCAGTTGACCAAATCAGTAACCATAGGGCAACGTGAAATATAAAATTCTTATGTCTGTTCATGTTGCAAATAAAAGGAATAATAATTCAAACAAACCCCGTAAACAAGGCTATAAATAGGTGATACTAAAGAGTTCGCTGTTTATAATATGGCATTCACTTAAAAGTAAACGGCAATTACTTAATGCGCTCATATTACATTGAAGTTTCTTACATCTTTGCTCTCGAATATTAATTATTAAAATTAAAACATATGAAACGTATTACATTAAAAACAGGATTATTATTTGCCATGTTGGTTGCTTTTGGAACCGTTACCGCAAATGCACAGTCTAAAGGAGATAGAAAAGAACCACCAACGACTACGGAGCTTTTAAAGCAAATGGATAAAGATGAAGACGGTCAACTTTCTAAAGAAGAAGTAAAAGGACCTTTAAAAGATGATTTTGATAAGATTGATGCGAATGAAGATGGTTTTCTTTCTAAGGAAGAATTAGATAATGCTCCTAAACCAAAAGGAAGGTCTAGAAACTAATTCACATTAATCCTTAAAATTTTACACATGAGTTATAAAGATATCAAGTCTGTTTTTCCGATTGAAAAGATGTTGTTTTTCTTATTTATTTCTGTTTTTATTGCTTGTAGCGATGATGACACGATAACAAGTACTGACGAGGATGATGATGAAATTGTAGAAGAGGAAGAAGTTAGTACAACTGTTGACGATACCGATTTTGAAGCTACAGATTGGACCACTGCAACACACAGTAAAGATGCCGACCCAGATTTTGAAGAGGTATTTGAAGATAATGCGGTAAAACGCATTGATATCGTTATAACCGAAGATCGTTGGGATAGTATGTTAGATAACATGACATCTCTTTATGGTTCTTTTGGCGGATCTAGCCAAGGTGGAGGAGGCGGACCAGTTAGCACCACATCAACTGATGAGGATCCTATATTTGTTCCAGCAGAAGTATTCTATGAAGGTATAGAATGGTATAGAGTTGGTGTTCGATTTAAAGGAAACTCTAGCTTACAATCTACTTGGCAAGCTGGGAACTTAAAACTATCCTTTAAACTAGATTTTGATGAGTATGAAGATGATTATCCTCAAATAGATAATCAACGTTTTTATGGGTTTAAGAAGTTAAGTCTTAAAAATAATTTTGATGATAAATCAATGCTACGTGAAAAAGTAGCTGCAGATGTATTTCGAAATGCTGGTTTAGCAGTTTCGAACACTGCTTTTTATACAGTTTATGTTGACCATGGAGATGGTCCTATTTATTTCGGATTGTACACACTTGTTGAAGAAGTTGATGATACCGTAATCGATGAACAATTTTCTGACGATGATGGAAATTTGTATAAGCCAGATGGTGATGCCGCAACTTTTGCTTCGGGTACTTATGATGAAGACGAGTATGTTAAAAAGACGAATGAAGATGATGCCGATTTTTCTGATGTAGAAAGTCTTTTAAATATTTTACATGATGCGTCAAGAACAACAGATGCTGCAGCATGGAGAACAAATTTAGACGCTACACTTGATACAGATGTATTCTTGAAATACTTAGCTACCAATACTATTATTCAAAATTGGGATACTTATGGAAGAATGTCTCATAACTACTTTCTATATAACAACCCAGCTAACAGTAAGTTAACGTGGATACCTTGGGACAATAACGAAGCTTTACAAACTGGTAAACAACAGGGTTCTGCGGAACTAGATTTCTCAAATATTACAGCATCTCAATGGCCATTAATATCATACTTGTATACTGATGATGTTTATCAAGCTAAGTACGATGCATATATTCAAGAAGTTATTGAAGGTCCTTTTAACGAAGCAACGGTACAAGCATTGTATGCTAGTTATTCTGCGCTAGTAGAGCCTTATGCAACTTCTGAAATTGAAGGATATACATTTTTAAATTCTAGTTCAGATTTTCAAAATGCAGTAAATGAACTAAATGCACATGCCACAAGTAGAACTGCGGCAGTAAATAGTTATTTAAATAGATAATAATTGTTGTTGAAGTTAGCTCAAAGCTTCGTGAGAAATCATGGAGCTTTATTTTAACAAATGAAGTCTAACGACGGATAACAAAATAGCTTTCAATGGTATTGTTCAGAAAGGTTAGAAATAAATTATTGCGGCTAGAAAAGTTTAAAACATACTTTATTTACGCGCTTGGTGAAATAGCATTAATAGTAGTAGGTCTATTGATTGCGTGGAAAATCAACAACTTAAATGAAATTAAAAAAAATAGGGTTGTAGAGCTTAAAATTTATAAAAGCTTAAGTCAAGAACTGGACACTAACTTAATTGTATTGGATAGCGCTATTGTAGATTATACAAAGAGTATTCAAATGCTTCAAAACACGATTAACTATCTAGGTATACAGCCAAAAGAATTAACGCAAGACGCCAAAAAGTTAATTGTTAATCTCAACTATGAGAAGACCATTGTAAGAAACGAGGCTATTAATTCAATAAATGCTACTAACAAATTTGAATTTATTGAAAGTGACTCTCTTAAATATTTGATTGCAGCTTACCCTAACGAGTTAGATAGCTTTAACAATCAACAAAGTAAAATTGAAAATATCATTACCAATAGGTTAAAACCAGTTATAGAAAAACATATTTCGTTATTAGAAATTTTACCCGAAAATAGTTACAACTATCAGCGAGTTAAAAACTTCGGTAATCAATCTAATTATCCAGAATTATTGGTGAGTAGAGAATATCAAAACGGTGTTATAGATAGACTTTTAAGAACCAAAGATCAATTATCGATTGCTAAAAATTTAAGGTTCAAAACGGAAACTATTGCAACTAAGTTGAATCACGAACTAAATAGACCTTAATCACATCAGTATAAATAATAATTTAAAACTTAATAACATGATACAAAAAAGTAAATATTCAATTTTGGCATTTTCCATTTTTGCATTAGTTGCAACTGGCTTTGTTAGTTGTAGTAGCGATGATGCAACGACAACTGAAGATGTTGTCGATACTAACGATGATTCCGATACAGAAACGGACACAGATACGGATACTGATTCTACTAGTGATGATTTAGCCATGAACGTAGATGCTTCCTATTTTGTTACTGCCGATGGTACAGTTACTATCACAACGGTGCCATGTACGTTATCTGATGGTACATCTACTGACTGCTACCAAATAGTAACAAATAGTTTACCTTCTGATCATAATATGGGACCATGGTGTCCAGATAATATTTCTGACGATGCTGAAGCTGGTGGAATATGGCTAGAAGATGGCGAAGTTTATGATGTTGACGGCGCATTCATTGAAAACATGGCAGATTTTTATAATGATTCTAATTGGTTAATGTATGATGCTAATGGCGATGTTTACATTACAGAAACCGAAGATGATTGTATAAATGCAGCAAACCCAAATGTGGGTACAGAATATGCAAATTTCTGTGTAGAATGTCTTCCTTCATACATTTCTAATCTTTCTCAAACATTCACTATTCCTATAACTCCCGTTGCACAATCTACAGATGTTTATTTTTCAACAGCAGGACAAGGTGACGGACCTGAAGACGGTGGCCCTGGTGGAGCAGGAGGACCTCCTGAAGATACTGGTATACCATCTACACGTGGTGTGGCTTTAAACGGAATCGAGTTTTCTGCACCTGCACCTACAGATGCTATTCTTAGTGCATATACTTTGGCGCCTTTTGATGATGCCGGTGGACATATTAACGTAAACCAAGGGTATCATTATCATGCAGCTACAGGTTTCAGCACTACAGTAGCTCAAGAAGATGGTCACTCTTCACTAATTGGCTATGCTTTGGATGGTTATGGTATTTATGAATATACAGCAGCCGACGGGAGCAGTCCTTCAGATTTAGATGATTTGCGTGGTCATACAGATGATACTCGTGGGTACCATTACCATGTAGATCAGGCTGGTGCCAATAACTTTATTAACGGACTACATGGCGCTTACGCCAACTAAAAACGACAATATGAAAAAGTATATTTTATTATTGGTTTTTTTATGGACATCTATGGGCAGTTTCGCCCATAGTCCCGATGCGTCAACAGTTGTTTTAGCAGAGCAAGAAAACAACGTATGGGTTTTACAGATTAACGCATCGTTGACTGCTTTTCAACAAGAAGTTAGAACTCACTTTGCTGAAACCCCTTATAAAACACCAGAGGAGTTTCAAGAAATGGTTATCTCCCATATTAAAAATAATCTTCAGTTTACTTTTAATAATGGCGAACAAATTATTTTAGGTAAAGGTGTGGTTAAACTAGGACATGAAACTAAAGTTGTATTTGAGGTTTTGAATATTCCAACAGCTATAACTTCCGTAAACGTTTCAAACAAAGTCTTTAGCGATATCAATAGAAATCAAAGTGCGCTAATGATATTTAAAGAAGGGTTTGCTAAAGATCATTTTACCCTAGATAAAACCAATGACCATACTATAGCCTTAATCGTACAGGACAATAAGTTTATTGAAAAAACGGAACAAAATGCAGGAGTATCTCCTTCGTTAATCATCTTGGGTTTAATAGGTAGTATATGTTTAGGTCTATTAATAAAAAATATATTTCTGTTGCGAGAAAAATCGGTAGCTAGAACAAATTAAATTGTAATCACTATAAAATTTACACCATGAAAAAAGAAGAAATATTTTCCAATAAATATTTATTGATTTTCAGCGTAGTTGCCTTATCATGTATTGCATTTTTAGCATGTAGTAATAATGAATCTGATGATACGGAAGTCGCATTAAGTGAAGATGATTTAGCAGTTAATGCAACAATTCAAGAGTCATTTTTCAACACTTCTTCTTTATTATCATATTCTAAGGTAGATTGTACTTTAGAAGACGGAACTAGTGGTGATTGTTATAAACTGGTATTCTCGAGCAACCCCGTTGAAGATGGTCCTTATTGCCCTAAAACGATAGACGATATAGGTGGTCTTGGTATTTATGATGGTAATACCAACCCGGGATTTCAAGTTTTAAAAGCTGATCTCTTCAATGCAATGGAGGCTGATGGATATGATATTATTAATATCGATGGCACTATTAACACTGATGATTTTAATTCAGGACCGGTAGATTCTAGCTTTTCCTATTGCTTAGAAGCTGCACCAGATAATACCTTACAATTATCGTTTTTAATTCCGGCTACGCCTAAACTATCTACATCTAACAATAATATAGATACTATTGAATTGGTTGGTGTTTCTTTAGATGGTGCTCCAATAAATGGAAATCCACCATCTGTAACAAATCCTGGTAGAGAAATTGCGGGTAATATTCCTTCTCTTGACCCGTGTGGAGGCCATAATGATCCTGCTGGTTATTACCATCTACATTTTGTTTCCCAGACTATGAATCAAGTTTTAGCAGCAAATAATATAACAGATGTTTCTTGCACTTTAGTTGAACAAGTTAGCGGTACAGAATTGATAGGTTTTGCAAAAGACGGATTCCCCATTTATGCATATGAGATTGAACCAGATGATTTAGATGATTGTGGCGGTAGAACAGATGTTACTAAAGATTTTCCTGATGGTATCTATCATTACGTTGCCAGTAATACTGACGCACCGAATGTCCCAAAATGTTTAAAAGGAGTTGCAGCAACTAATAACTTTCAAATTCAATAGAATTATGAAAAAGGTTCTAATCGCTTTTATATTTTTAATTTTTTCTATTAAAACGGTTTATGCACATAATCCGTTATCAGCCATGTACTATTTAGAAGTTAATAATGAATTAGGAATATTAAGTGTAAGTGTTAGCCAAACTGGCTTACATGAGGCTTTATTGAAATCTTATTCTAAAATCGATTTTTAACAACTTCCTGAAGATGAATACAAAAAATTAGCTGTTAAATACTTAAAAAATAATTTTAGCTTAAGTGCAAACGGTGAACTAGTAAAACTATTAAACGGTGGTTTAAAATTAGGTGATCATCAAACAGATTTTAAGTTTATTACGTCTTCTTTACCTAAAAAAATAAACTCACTCGATGTAACGGTTCATGCATTTCAAGAAAATGAAAATCATCAAACTATTTTTTCTGTTGCCATTAATGATGTTATGGGTAAGGTTATTTTAGGTTCAAAAAATAATTATTCCTCAAACCTCATATTCAAGGATAACAAGCTAATTACAAAAAGTAACACTTCGTTAAATCCAAATTACATATGGTTCATAGCTTTTATACCTTTTGTTCTAGTAGTAAAAAGAATTATTCCTGTTATAAATAAAGTATAATTGAAAAGAAATAATAACCATTTTACGCTATTCTAATACATGGTATAAGGTTCTAATTTCATTAATAATTGATATGGGTGAAATCATTCACCTATACAAAATTCCCAATCACTTAAAGTTTACCGCTATTCACTGATTTTTAAAATCTGGTATGTACTTAGTTATTAGTATTGTAGTGTTAAATCGCTGAAATCAAGCTCAAATTAAATATTATGAAAAAAAATAGTCTAAAAAGAATTCCCCAAGTGTCATTTGTTTTGGCATTATCATTTATAACCCTAGTTGCATGTAGTAGCGATAGTGTTGATGATGATATTACAGAAGAAATTGCCAACAATGATGATTCTGATGATGATTCTGAAGAGGTTGTAACAGAATTACATGCTGCCTATGCCGCCTTTGATTCAGATGCAGTAACTGTCTATTTAGATGGTTCTGAAGTTGTAATTGAAACAACAGGCTTGCCAAATCACGAAACAGTATATTGGGGAGAAGGCAATTCTTTATACAGAGAAGAGCCAGATGTTGATATTACTCCAAGTATAATGTCTAGCAACAATAATGCAACCACAATACGTGTAGATGCAACCCCGGATTTATCAGGTAGTTCTGTTGCTACAGATTTTAATACTATTGGTATCGCTGTAAGTGGCTCTTCTATTTTTAACGATCAAGAAGGTGGTGGCGCATTAGATGCCGCTGCTGGTAGTTTAGATTGGACAGGTGCACATATTGGTCCAGGGGTATATCACTATCATTTAGAGCCAAAAGCATTTTCTGATGATGATGAAAATTTAATTGGTGTTTTATTAGACGGTGTTTTTCTTTATGGCCGTAAATGTAATTCAACTGGTGATTATCCTTCAGATCTTGATTCTTCTGGTGGACATACAACTGCCACTCAATATACCGATGGAGCAGAAGAATATCACTATCACATTATTAATGAAATTTATTCAACAACAGGATCATATCTAGCATTTGCTGGTCCTTACCAAGGATATTAAAAATGAGAATAGTTCACTTCCATATCATTTGTTTTATACTGATTTTTCAAGTTGGTTGTAAAAACACAGTTGAGCCCAAAGCTTTGGTTGACAAACCTATAGAAGTTAAGCAAGAAACTAAATTTAAAGAAGAATTGACATTAAATCAATTGGAAGGAACTTGGTATTATAAAAACTCACCTTATGATGGTTATTCAATAGCCTTACATGAAAATGGTACATTGGCAGAAAAGGTGGGTTTTATAAAAGGTAAAAGAGAAGGTGAAGCCCAAAAATGGTCAGAATCAGGAGTTTTACGAGTAGAATATCATTATAAAAATAACCGTCTAGAAGGTTCTTATAAAAGTTGGTGGGAAAATGGACAATTGGCACAAGATGCTAATTACGTTAATGGTAACATGAACGGAATAGAAAAGAAATGGTATCCAGACGGGCAATTGGCAAAAGAAAGACAATTATTAAAAGGTAGGGAAGAAGGTTTACAAAAGGCATGGTTGCAAAATGGAACTTTGTATGTAAACTATGAAGCTAAAAACGGACGTATTTTTGGGTTACGTAGAGCAAATTCATGTTATCAATTAGAAGATGAAGTTGTAATTAGATCAGAAAACGAATTATTATGAACAAGACAGTACTTTCTATAGTTGCTATATTACTTTTCGCTGCTTGTAAACAAACGGTAAAAAAAGAAAATATTCAGGTAACTGAAACCAGTAGGGTAGAGCACTTGCCTTTTTATAACGATGAGTCATTTACACCACATTGGATAACTCCAAATACTGAAGAAGAAAAACAATTTCACAAAATTCCTGATTTTAAATTGGTGGATCAGTTAGGCGATACATTGACTCAAAAATCATTTGAGAATCAAATTTACATTACGGACTTCTTTTTTACGAGTTGCCCAGGTATTTGTTTGAAGATGACCAATAATATGACGAAGGTGCAAGAAGCTTTTTTAGATAATCCTGAAGTAGCTATTCTTTCACATTCCGTTACCCCTTCAATAGATTCAGTTTCTGTCCTTAAAACATATGCTGAAAAGAATGGAGTTATAGATTCTAAATGGCACTTGGTTACAGGTGATAAAACTGAAATTTACAACTTAGGTAGAAACGAATATTTTGTAGAAAATGATTTAGGTATTCCAAAGGATATCAATGACTTTCTGCACACAGAAAATTTCTTGCTCATAGATAAAAACAAGCACATACGTGGTATCTATAACGGACTCAACCGGGCTTCAATAGCACAATTAATTACTGATGCTGAAGCATTATTGAAAGAAATCTAGGTCTACTACTATTTTCGCATTTGTGTATGTCTAACTAATAATAAATACTCTTTAAATCATTCTAAAAGCGTAACTTATAGCTATCTAAAAGAATGATAATGAATAAGATAGTCTATTACGTTGCCATTTCTATTGACGGATTTATCTGCGGACTTAACGGAGATATTAGTGGATTCGTAGGTGAGGGTAGTGGAGTTACTAAATACTTGTCTGACTTAAGAGAATTCGAAATCACTATAATGGGTAAAGACACTTATGAGTTTGGGTATGCCTACGGATTAAAACCTGGACAGCCAGCATACGCACACATGCAACATTATATATTTTCTAAGTCACTATCGTTTGATACAATAAGTGATCAAGTTCATATTGTTTCCGATTACGATTTGGATAAAATTAGAGAGTTAAAGAAAAACTCAACTACAGATATCTACTTATGCGGAGGTGGCGTATTTGCCGGATGGCTTTTTGATAATCAATTAATAGATATTATTAAAGTGAAAATAAATCCGTTAGTATTGGGGGAAGGTGTACGACTCTTTGGTGATTCTAAACAAGGACACCGACTAGAACTCACAGAAACCGAATCTCATGATGGCGGATTGATATTTAACACTTATAAAGTGAAATATTATTAAAGGATAATTCTAAAAATAAAAAAGGCCAGAAAATCAATTGATTTTCTGGCCTTTTAACTAACAACCAAACTTAAACTTTTACTTTAAAGCAACTAATAATTTCTCTGCTACTAATTCTGATGAAGCTGGGTTCTGACCTGTAATTAAATTACCATCTTGAATTGCGTATGCTGCCCAATCTTCTTTTTTAGAGTAGATTCCGCCATTTTCTTGAAGCATGTCTTCTACTAAGAAAGGAACAACCTCAGTTAATTGTACAGCAGCTTCTTCACTATTTGTGAAACCAGTAACTTTCTTACCATTTACTAAAGCTTTACCATCTTTTCCTTTAACATCTTTTAAAGCTGCAGGAGCGTGACATACAAAAGCGATAGGCTTTTCTTGTTCATTGAATGTTTCAATCAATTTGATTGAAGTAGCATCGTTTGCTAAATCCCATAACGGTCCGTGACCACCTGGGTAGAAAACTGCATCGAAATCAGATGCGTTTACTTCAGCTAAAACTTTTGTATGGTTAATTACATCTTGAGCAACTTTATCATCTTTAAAACGCTTCGTATCTTTAGTCTGAGCATCTTCGGTATCACTACTTGGATCAATTGGTGCTTGACCACCTTTTGGAGTTGCTACAGTAATTTCTGCACCTTTATCCAACAATGAATAATACGGAGCAGCAAACTCCTCAATCCAAAATCCTGTTTTCTTTCCTGTGTCTCCCAATTGATCGTGAGAGGTTAATACAAATAATATTTTCATCTTTATTTTATTTTTAAATTATTGATTTATAGTAAGTCTTATAATTAGACTTTAACTATCATTTTTCCTTTATTCTTACCATTCATCATATCTAAGAAAGCTTGCGGGGTATTATCAAACCCTTCTATAATCGTTTCTTTATATGTCAGTTTACCTTCACCCAACCATGTAGATAATTGCTTCATAGCTACCGGGAATTTATCTGCGTAATTAGAAACAATAAACCCTTGCATTAAAGCACTATTTTTAACCAAGAAAGGTTGTACTGCAACAGCCATAGGTAGTTCCGTTTTGTTGTAAACCGAAATGGCACCACAGATGATAATACGTGCAAACTGATTTATACTGAATAAAACAGCATCGGAAATTGGTCCGCCAACATTATCAAAATAGATATCGACTCCGTTTGGTGCTGCTTCTTTAATGGCAGCTTTCATATCCTTAGTAGTTTTATAATTGATACCATGGTCAAACCCAAATTCAGATTTTAGCATATCAACCTTCTCATCGGTGCCAGCAATTCCAATTACGTTAAGTCCAAGTATTTTACCGATCTGACCCACAACACTACCAACTGCACCAGCAGCACCAGATACCACTAAAGTTTCTCCTTTTTTAGGTTTTCCTATCTCCTGAAGTCCTAAAAAGGCAGTTAAGCCAGTCATACCAACAATACCTAAGTAGGCACTTAATGGTGCTTTACTTTTATCTATTTTCTGTAAGCCTTCGCCAGTAGATATTTGCTTCTCTTTCCATTGCAATAAACCTGATACGAAATCGCCTTTTTTGAACTTGTCGTTCTTGGTTTCTATAACTTCCGCTACGATACCTGAGCTAATTGGTTCGCCAACATTAAATGGTGGTACATAAGATTTTGCATCACTCATTCGACCGCGTAAATAAGGGTCTACAGATATATATTTTGCTTCTAAAAGTACATCACCATCAGATACACTTAAATTATTATCTAATTCTAAAAAATCGAAATCTGCTAGGGTAGGAGTACCTACCGGACGTTGTTTTAAATTAATTGACTTATTCATAAGCTATTTATTTAATTTTTAAATATGTGTGATGATTTACGTGAAAATCTACACGGTATACATCAAAATATTTAGTATTCTATTTTAACACTGTTCAAAGGTATTACAAAAAAGAATGAACATTCATTTTTTAACGAAAGTTTATAAAATAGAAATCATATAATAGACGAAAGGCAGTCAATTGACTGCCTTTCGGTTTTGTTTTTTTACTTATCATCCATTATAATAATAGACTTCACATTAACGAACTCTTTCATTCCAAATCCGCCATGTTCCCTTCCATATCCAGAATCTTTAACACCACCAAAGGGCATAGAAGGCTCTGCTAATCCGAAAGAATTAATGAATACCATTCCTGTATCAAAATGCTTTTCTGCTAATTCTGTAGCTTTCTTGACGTCTTTAGAGAAGATACCGCCACCAAGTCCAAATCTACTATCATTGGCTATACGCATTGCATCTTCATTATCTGTTGCCCTAATTAATGAGGCAACAGGTCCGAACAGTTCATCATCATAGGCAGGTTGCCCAGATGAAATATTACCTAATATGGTAGCAGGGTAGAAGTAGCCTTCACCTTCAGGTATTTCTCCGCCACATAGAATTTCAGCACCTTTTTCTACGCTTTCTTCAACTTGTTCATGAATCTTCTTTCTTAAATCTTCCCGGGCCATTGGACCTAATTCGGTCTCTTCTAATTTTGGATCACCAACTTTTAAAGCTTTCATAGCGTTCACAAATTTTTCCTTGAACTCGTCATACACTTTCTCGGTGGCTATAAATCGTTTTGCGGCTATACAAGTTTCTCCATTATTATAAATACGACCCATTACACTTTTTTCTACTGCAAGGTCAATGTCTGCATCATCTAAAACTAAATAAGCATCATTACTACCCAATTCTAGAACAGTCTTTTTAAGTGCTGCGCCCGCTTTTTCTCCTATTTTTTCACCAGCACCAGGACTCCCGGTCAACGTTAAACCTCTTACTAATTTATGCTTAACGATTGCATTAGATTGCTCATGCTCAATTACTAATACATTGAAAAGACCAGATGGCAAACCAGCAGTATCAAAAATGGATTTCAATAATTTTGCGGTTCCTGTTACATTCGAAGCATGTTTTAAAAGAATACTATTACCAGCCATAAGGTTTACGATTGTGTATCGTAATACCTGATAACTTGGATAGTTCCAAGGCTGAATTCCGTAAATAATTCCCATAGGGGAGTATGCTATAATTCCTTTCCCTCCATTTGTTAATTGTCGTTCTTCGCTCTTTAAAAATGCTGGTGCATGCTCTGCAGAATAGTCGCATATTGATGTACATAAGTCAACTTCTTGTTCACTTTGTTTCAATAATTTACCCATTTCATTGGTCATCAGTTCGGCAAGTTCAGATTTATAATTCTGTAATTCTTTACCTATTGATTTTATAATCTCCCCACGTTCTTCTATTGTTTTATTTTTCCATTTTAGAAAAGCCTTTTGAGATTGCTGAATACTTTCCTCTACCTGTTCATCTGTCATATACGTATATGTTGACAGTGTTTTACCAGTAGTAGGGTTAATAGTTTTGAATGTATTTTGTTTTGTTGTCGTAGACATATCTTGTTTTTTAATTTTATTTATTGTTGTTCACTTGGTACCAAATACACATCATTAATGTTTACCCTATTTGGTTGTGTTAATACATAATAGATGGAGTTAGCAATATCTTCTGCTTCTAATGTTTCCATCTTTTGCATTTCTTTAATCATCTCTTTAATATCCTCGTCAGTAATGCTGTTTGTTAAACTGGTAGCTACAGCACCAGGCTCAATAGAGGTAATATTTATACCATACTTAGGAGCCAATTCTTGACGAAGTCCTTCTGAGAACATTTTTACGGCAGCCTTGGTTGCGCAGTAAACTGCCCCACCCGGAAAATATCTATTTGCAGCCATCGATGAAATATTAATGATATTACCGCCTTTGTTCGCTTTTAACTCTGGTAAGACTGCGGCAACTCCGTTCAAGACTCCTTTAATATTGACATCTACCATTTTGTCCCACTCGTCGGTTTTCAGTTTTTCAACAAATGAAAGTGGCATTAAACCGGCATTATTTATCAACCCAGTAATTTTGCCGTATTCTAATTTTGTTTTTGATACTACTTTTTGAAAATCTTCTTTTTTAGTGACGTCTCCAGTTACTACTAAAGCATCACCACCATTATTTACGATGCTAGATTTTAAGTCATTCAGTTCATCTTCACTTCTTGCCATTAAAATAACTTTAGCTCCGTTCTCCGCTAATTTTATTGCAGTTGCTTTGCCAATTCCGCTTGATGCTCCCGTTATTATAATAACCTTATCTTCTAATTTCATAGTGTGTTAATTTTGATTCGTATTCAATTTACACGTAATGAAAACAGTCTTTTGACTAGATTAAAATAAGTATTGACGTCAATGGTATTGAAGTAATTTTTACGGCTTGTGAGTTAATAATTAGTTCATATTTGAACAAAATATGTTTGTTAAGAGACATATTCATTTATATATTCATTATTTGACCCCTTATTTTATAAAATTAGGTAAGAGTTATGTTGACAAATAAGATGATCGGTATTGTTGGTGGAGTAGGTAGTTAGGCTGGAATAGACTTAATTAAAAAAGTATACGACCTTACCGAGGCTACTTCTAATCATGAACATTTGCCGGTATCTATACTTTCCGTTCCCCATAAAATTATTGATAGAACTAAAAATTTGTTGGCTGAAACAGATATTAATCCTACAATTGATATATCAGAAATCATTATATCTTTAATAGCAAGTGGCTCTAGTTGTATTGGTATTCCTTGTAATACGGCACATGCTAAACCACTTAATTATAGATGCCACCACAGTATTGGATAGAACACTAACTAGAGAGTCTAAGAAAATGGATATGATTGCTTAGATATTGGTGGATTTACCCTGTACAGGCATTTCTGGTTAATAACATATAATTTCCATTAGATTTAAATTCTTTTATAGATATGCCAACATAACGCTTAAAGGTCTTTGATAAATGACTTACGTCTGTAAAGCCTAGGTCGTCTGCTATTTGGGTTAAAGTAAAATCAGAATTAAGCAGTCTAATTTCAACTAATTTCAATTTTGCTTTTATTATATATTCCCGCAAAGGCATTTGTACCTGTTTTTTAAAATACTCACTCACATACGTAGGAGACATCATAAAAACATCTGCTAAATTTTCAACTTTTAACAAGTCGGTCTTATCTATATTCTCATTGATATAGGTCAGCATTTTTGTGATTCTTTCTTCAGATACTTTTGCATCAGTATCAAAATAATTACTCTTTCTAATGTTCCTAATTAGTATTTCTAAAATACTGGTCATTAAGCTAGTAATAAGCGTAACGGACTCTTCTCCATAATTTCTTGTTTCCAATAAAATCATCTCAAATAAATTACCAATATGCAATCTATCGGTTTCAGATTTTAAAATGTCGCCAGGTAATTGATTGTAGTTAGATAATATATACGAAGCTTCTTTAAACCACTCATTTCTATCAATCTGTATTTTATTTACTCCTCTAAAAAATGAATCTGTAAATTTTAAGAATACAAATTTACTAGTATCGTTAATGGTGAAAGAATGACATTTTAAAGGGGGCAATAAAAATACGCTTCCCGCTTTATAAGGTGATTCATTATAGTTTATACACTGGGTTCCTGAGCCAGATTTCACCAATACCAACTCAAAAAAGTTGTTTTTAACTGGGCGTTGCTTCCATTCAGACAATTCAATTTCTTGTATTTCAAAAGGTTTATACGCTTCTAAAACTTCCATATTCATCTAATTATAGTATAAAACTATATCATTTACTTCAATATGTCATTAAGATAATCAAATAAACCTTGATTTATACAAACATCACCTTTTTATGTACATGATTTAGTGTTAGCAATACCAATACATTTGTATCAAATTAATAAAACAACATTTTAAAATATAATAATGAGTACACCAAACATCGCAAAAGAAGAGATCATCAACGCTTTTAACTTTAGACATGCTACAAAGGAATTTGATGCTACTAAAACTATCTCTGATGATGACATGAAATTCATCTTAGAAGCAGCACATTTATCACCTAGTTCATTTGGTTTTGAACCATGGCATTTTATAGTAGTTCAGGATAAAGAATTACGTGAGTTATTAAAGCCTGTAGCTTGGGGAGCACCTTTAAAATTAGATACTGCTAGCCACTTTGTATTGGGTTTAAGTATGAAATCGTCAATGGTAAAACATGATTCTGAATATATCATGCATATGATGAAGGATGTAAAGCAACTACCTGTAGAAGTAGTTGAAATGTATTCTAAATTTTACAGAGAATTTCAAGAGCGTGATTTTGATTTGGATACGGACAAAAAATTGTTTGACTGGTCAGCTAAGCAAACTTACATCGCTTTAGGAAACATGATGACAGCTGCCGCTTTGACAGGAATTGATTCTTGCCCTATTGAAGGTTTTCATCAAGAAAACGCAGAGGCTTTATTGAAAGAGAAATTTGATGTAGATACCGATAAATATGGTCTATCGTTTATGACTGCTTTCGGTTACAGAAAAGCAGATCCAGAATTTGGTAAATCTAGAAGAAACTTTGATGATATCGTTACTTGGAAGTAATTATATCATTCTAAAAAACAACATAAAATGAAAGCAATAGGATACAAAGAGAACCTCCCTATAGAGGATGTAAAATCTTTACAAGACGTAGAATTAGCAAAGCCAAAAGCAATTGGCAAGGACATTCTAGTAGAGATAAAAGCAATATCTGTAAACCCAGCAGATTATAAAGTAAGAGCAGGAATGCCTGTTGTAGGCGATGATTGGAAAATTATTGGTTGGGATGCTACGGGTATTGTAAAAGAAGTTGGAGATGATGTTACGTTGTTTGAGGTTGGTGACGAAGTTTGGTATGCGGGTGATTTCACAAGACAAGGAAGCTATGCGCAGTTTCAAGTTGTAGATGAGCGTATTGTGGGCAAGAAACCATCTAGCTTATCTTATGCGGAAGCAGCGGCATTACCATTAACGTCTCTTACGGCTTGGGAAATGTTATTTGATAGATTAGAAGTTGCAAAGGATGATGCCAGTAAGTCTATTCTAGTAATTGGTGCGGCAGGTGGTGTTGGTTCTATTTTAGTACAATTAACCAAGAAGCTTACAAAACTAAATATTATTGGAACGGCTTCTCGTGAAGAAACTACAGATTGGTTAAAGAACTTGGGTGCAGACTCGGTTATTAACCATAGAAATAAATTGAGTGAGGAATTTGAAAAATACAAGCTACCTGCTCCTGATTATATTGTGAGTTTAAATGCTACTGAGCAACACGCAGATGAGATTGTAAAAGTGGTAAAACCACAAGGTAAATTCGGTTTCATTGATGATCCAAAGTCTTTTAATGTGATGCCCTTTAAAAGTAAAGCTGTGTCTACACATATCGAATTTATGTTCACTCGTTCTATGTTCCAAACGGAAGATATGATTGAGCAACACAACATTTTAAATGAAGTTTCTAAGTTGATAGACAATGGAACTATTAAAACCACTTTAGGAGAAAATTTTGGAACTATTAACGCAGAAAATATGCGTAAAGCCCATGCTTTCTTAGAAACAGGAAAAGCAAAAGGTAAAATTGTTTTAGAAGGATTTTAGACTCAATAAGTCAAAAAATTTATATAGAAAATGAAAACTACACTTAAAATATTTCTTCTAGCAGCAATTTTTGCTGGTACTACGGCTAATGCACAGGTAAATACGATTGATTCTGTGGCGACCTCAAAAGTGCAGCATTTCAATTTTGATAAAATGGAATCGGAAACTATTGGCGAAGGTATTCAGCGTAAATGGTTTCATGGAGAAAAAGGTCAAATGACTATTTTCAATTTGGAGAAAGGCGCACATATTCCATGGCACCAACATCCAAATGAGCAGATTACATATATCATGTCTGGTAAGGTTAAAATTAAAACTATTATTGATGGCAAAGAAGAGTTTGTAATTGTTTCTGGTGGCGAAGTAATTGTGTTTCCGGAAAACATACCTCATGAGTTTTGGGCTTTGGAGAAAACGGTTGATTTAGATGTTCATGTTCCTGTGCGCCAAGATTGGTTGTCCAAGGAACTTCCAGATTATTTAAAGAAGAGCGAGTAACATGAAAAAGCAACTAATTACACTTAGTATACTACTTTCAGTTATGACTACAAATGCCCAGAAAACAGTTGCCAAGGCAGAAGTTTTTGCAACAGTAGATCAAGCTGTTGGGAATATTGCGTTTACTAACGAGGGTGATTTGGTATATAGTCATCATCCATTTTTTGGTCCAGAAATTAGAGTGGTCAAGTTTGATAAAAAAACAAATACAACCACACCGTTTCCAAATTTAGAATGGAATACACCAAGAACTACAGATGATAATTTTTTGAGTAATGTTCTAGGCATCCGTAATGATGAAAACGGAATTATCTGGATGTTAGACATGGCGCAACGTGATAATGTAACACCAAAAATGGTGGGTTGGAATACACATACCAATACATTGGAACGTATTTATTACTTACCAAAATCGGTAGTACCAGCAATCTCACAACCTAATGATATGGTGGTAGATACCAAAAACGGTTATTTTATTTTAGCTGATGAAGGTATTGGTAATGGAGGTGATGGTAGAAAAGCGGCTTTTATTATTGTTGATATGAAAACTGGTAAAACACGTCGTGTTTTAGAAGGCACGCGCACTACGTTACCAGAAAACACACCAACGGTAATTGATGGAAAGCATTTAGCTGTAAACGGTAAAGATTTATTGATTGGTAATGACGGAATTACTGCCGATGCTAATTTTGATTATATTTATTACGGTCCATTAAACGGCACCAAAATCTACAGAGTTAAAACATTAGACCTTGTAAACGAAACTTTGACCGAAGCTGTGTTGGACAGCAAAATTGAAACCTATTCTGAAAAACCCAACAATGGAGGAATGTCCATTGATAAGGATGGCAATCTATATTTAACGGCTTTGGAAACGAAGAGTGTTGCTGTGGTTTTAGCAAAAGACCGAAGTGTTCACACGATGGTAAAAGATGATAATTTGGTCTGGCCAGATGGTGTAAGTTACAACCATGTAGATGGGTATATGTATGTATCTGCTGCACAGGTGAACAGAGGTGCCGCTTTTAACAATGGCAAAAGCATTGCGACTAAACCTTTTTATATTTTCAGATTTAAACCTATAGTAGAAGGTGTTCCTTTTAGATAGGAGTTTTAGTTTATACTTTTAAACTAATTGCAATTCCCCTAATTAAAAAGTCGCCTTATCGCGACTTTTTTTATACCCAATTCACTTATCGTGTTTTAATTATAGAAAAGGAAATACGTGATATTGGGAATCTAAAAGAAAGATTTATAATTGAGTACTTGTGGGTGATTTTAAATCAAGAAATAATTATGCCCAATTTTTCACGAAACAATTTTTATTGTACTGTAAAAGAACTCTATAAATTTAAAAAATAGCACCTATACAATAAGTCATAGTTATTCTATCATTAATCCTGTAAATTGAAAAAGAAGATTTTAATACCAAAAATCAGAACTTAAAATCATATATAATGAAAACGAATATTGGAATTACAGAAAAGAATAGAGCAAAAGTAGCCGAACATTTATCAAAAATATTGGCAGATGAATATGTCATATATACAAAAACGTTAAGGGCTCATTGGAATTTAGAGGGCATCGATTTTCATACAAAACATGTATTCTTTGAAGACCATTATAATGCTATTAAAGAATTTACAGATGGAGTTGCAGAGCGTATTAGAAAAATAGGACATTATGCTCCAGCTACATTAAAGCAATTTTTACAATTAACACATTTGTCAGAAGAGATTGAAGGTGATAATTCTAGCTTAAACTATATGAAAGTCTTATTAGCAGACCATGATACGATCATAGTAGAGATTAGAAAAATCATACCAACTATAGAAGATGATTTAGAAGATGTAGGTTCCGCAGATTTCCTTACTGGTCTTTTACAAGAGCATGAAGAAATGGCTTGGATGTTGAGAGCAAGTGTAAGTTAATTTTCACTTACTTTTTATGAATCTAAAAATCAATTTATAACATTCAAAAGTTATGGAACAGGTAGCATGTAGCCATATTAGTGCTATTTCAGAATTAAAGGTTGCGAAAGAACATGTATGCGAAGAATGCGTAAAGCTTGGCGACGATTGGGTACATTTACGCACTTGTCAAGAATGTGGTGTTACACTTTGTTGTGACGATTCTAAGAACAAGCATGCTACAGCTCATTTTCATGCAACAGCTCACCCGGTAATTAGTTCTGCTGAATATAATGAACGGTGGGTTTGGTGTTATGCAGATGAATCTTTTGTAACTTATTAATTTAAAGAATGATTATGACAGATGCCAGGTTTCCAGAATTAACCAATCAGCAAGTAGAAAAATTAAAGGCTTATGGTACAGTAGAGTATTATGAAAAGCCTACGGTTATTTTAGATTTTGGAGATAAGCACTATGATTTTTTTGTAGTTCTTAAAGGAGGCATAAAGATTATTGATCCTGATAAAGAAAAGGAAAGTGTTACGATACATGGCAGACATCAATTTTCGGGTTCTAGCAGTATTTTATCGCATCGTACAATAGGCGTATGTGGTGAAACTTTAGATGATACTCAAGTAATACGTATTAAACCAGATCAACTAAAAAGTGCCATAGCTAAGTTTAGTGATATTAGTGATTTACTTCTTAATGCTTTTTTATTACGTGAAGACAGTTTAAAGAATAGTATTCAAGGGGTTAGACTAGTTGGGTCAGAACACTCAAATGAAACTTATGCTATTCGTGATTTCATGGATAAGAACGACATCTTATATACTTTCATAGATTCGGATAAAGAAGAGGGGCTTATAAAAATCTTAGAAGCATTTAATCTTACAAAATCAGATTTACCGGTATTGATTGATAGTCAAAATGAAATATCTATTCGTCCGTCGATTGATGAAATTGGTGAATGCTCGGGTGTTAGATTAATATTGGATGATGAGATTTATGATGTATTGGTAATTGGTGCTGGTCCTGCTGGTTTAGCTGCTAGTGTTTATGCATCTTCCGAAGGACTAAAAGTATTAACTATTGATAGCTCTTCACCTGGCGGACAAGCTGGAAAAAGCTCTAAAATTGAGAATTACCTTGGTTTCCCTACGGGAATTTCTGGTAGAGATTTAGCCAATAATGGTTATATACAAGCTCAAAAATTTGGGTGTACCATTTCAGTACCACATAAGGTTGAAAGCATTAAGCGTAAAGGAGGTATTTATGAAATTGACGCCAGTAATACTTCACCACTAAAAGCCAAAACAGTGATTGCTGCTACTGGTGCCGCTTACCGTAGATTACCTTTAGACGAAATTGAAAAATTTGAAGGAGCAGGTATCTACTACAGTGCAACTTCTATGCATGCCAATATGTGCAAACAAAGCGAAATAGGAATTGTAGGTGGAGGAAACTCTGCAGGTCAGGCTGCCTTATTTTTAGCAAATTATGCTAAAAAAGTCTATGTAATTATTAGAAACGAACACTTAGGTGCTAAAATGAGTGATTATTTGGTACAACGAATAATTGCATGCGAAAACATAGAAGTATTGACCAATAGCAATGTCGTGAAAGTTGATGGAGACACCTATTTAGAAAAGGTAGAAATTCAAAGAAACGAATCTCTTGTAGAAAATAATATTATGTACCTATTTACTTTTGTAGGTGCTAAACCTTGTACCGAGTGGCTAAATAATATTATCGATACCGATGAAAAAGGTTTTGTACACACCGGACTCAATATTTGTGATTATGCTTTGAACAATGAAACTGAATTTACCAAACGAAAACCTTATACTTTTGAAACCAGTTTACCTGGTCTTTTCGCTGTCGGCGATGTACGCTCTGGTTCTGTTAAACGTGTGGCTTCTGCCGTAGGAGAAGGGTCTATTGTGGTAAGTGATATTCATAAATTTCTTGCGCATCTTAATTAAAAGTTTATTATAAATTCCTAGCAAAATTCATGGGAATTTTATTGTTTTAAAAGGGATGCATCACATTAAAATCAAATATGATAGCCAATAAATACATGTACAATGCTTCGTATTTTCAATAGAAAAATAATATTCAAAACAATTTTTTAAAGTTGAGATTAATTTAATATTATTTTCAACTTTTATAATATTCTAAAAATTGCCAAATATTTCAAAATAACTTTGGAATTTTAACAAGAAATGAAGTTCTTGCACGATTAAATTTTGCTCAAAATAATGGATGATTTAATTACATTTTCTATTGCTGTTTTTACTGGCTTTTTCGCTATTACAAACCCAATTTCTAACATGACCGTTTTTTTGTCGTTGACCCAAGGGGCAGACGAAAAAACCAAAGCTGATATCAATAAAAGGGCCAATATTATTGCCTTTATCATTGTACTAGTATTTGTTCTACTTGGCAAGTATATTTTCGAGCTTTTTAATATTAGTATTCCTGCATTTAAAATTACAGGTGGTATACTAATATTTTATATTGGTTTTGAAATGCTTCAGTCAAAACAGTCTAATGTTAAAAACATAAAGCATGTAAATATTGATGAGAATATTGCGGTTTCACCATTGGCCATCCCAATTTTAGCAGGTCCAGGTACCATCGTTACCGCTATGAACTTTGTATCTAGTGCACAACCAGTCCACATTGCAATAGTTATCTCTGTATTTGCATTCATGAGCTTGTTAACTTATTTCACCTTTAGACTTAGTAATTTAATTGTACGTTTAGTTGGTTATAACGTAATATCTGTAATTGGTAAAATTATGGGTCTAATCATTGCAATCATTGGTACAGGTATGATTATAGAGGGTATTAAAATATCCTTCAATTTGATTACTAATCAATAAACTGCTTTAACAATCTTTCGTTAACTTACTGTAACATGAAAAAAGTCCTTGTTTTATTTGCTCATCCAAAGTTTGAGAAATCAAGGGCGAATTTGGTTTTAGTAAATCATATAAAAGATAAGGAAGGAGTAACATTCCGTGATTTGTACGAAGAATATCCTGATTTTCTTATTGATGTTCCTTTTGAAAAGAAATTATTAGAACAGCATGATGTTATCATTTGGCATCATCCTATGTACTGGTATAGCTGTCCGCCATTGCTAAAACAATGGATCGATATGGTTTTAGAATTTAATTGGGCTTACGGACCTAATGGTAAGGCACTAAGTTCTAAAATATGCTTAAACGTCATAACCACAGGTGGTAGTAAAGAATTATATTGTACCCAAGGTATTAATAGTTATACAATTACTGAGTTTTTGAGACCTTTTGAACAAACTGCAAATTTATGTCTCATGAACTACAATAAGCCTTTTACCGTCATGGGTACTTATAAATTAACAGATGTTGAACTTGAAGTTTATGGTACGCAATATAGTTCTCTAATTGATAGCTTGCAGCAATAAAATATCCGTATTAATCTTATAAAGATTTTGCTTTTTACACGCTTACACTAAACCAACCAAAATGACCGGCAGTATACTTTTCGACGCAATTGTTTTCTTACTGGGAGCAATAATATGCGTTTCAATAGCAAAACGATTTGGACTAAGCTCTGTTATAGGCTATTTAATGGCAGGTGTTCTTATTGGTCCTTATGTATTAGGTTTTATTGGTGAAGAAGGTGAAGACATTCTCCATTTCGCTGAATTCGGTGTTGTGGTTATGCTTTTTTTAATTGGACTGGAAATCGAGCCCAAAAATTTCTGGAACATGCGAAAGACGATTGCCGGCATGGGTGGCTTGCAAGTTGCGGGCACCATGGTTCTTTCTTATTTCTTCTTTTATCTTATTGGTTTTGAATGGAAAGTAGCATTGGTAACTTCTATGGCCGTAGCATTATCTTCAACTGCAATTGCCATGCAGACTATTAAAGAAAAGGGGCTAATGGAAACCACTTTTGGCAATTCAGCTTTTTCAATTTTATTATTTCAAGATATCATTGTTATTTTCATGTTAGGTGCAATTCCTTTACTAGCTAATACAGATAAAGAATCAACTACAACAACTCATGAAGCTGCTGGTAATCTTTTAGATACCCTACCAATGGGTTACCAGACCTTGGCGATTATTCTATCGGTAGTATTGATTATTGGTGCAGGGCAATATTTAATTGTACCAATGCTTCGTAAGGTTGCACAAACAGGTGTACGCGAACTTTTAATAGCATCGGCATTATTAATTGTTTTTAGTATTTCCTTTTTAATGGAATACGTGGGTCTTTCACCTGCATTAGGAGCTTTTTTAGGTGGTGTAGTGTTATCGAGCAGCGAATATAAACATGAGCTTGAAAGTACCTTAGAACCTTTTAAAAACCTATTATTAGGTTTGTTTTTTATCGCAGTAGGGGCTTCCATAAACTTTGTAGTTATAGCCAAAATGCCGTTGACCATTGGCGGAATTTTAATAGCCGTAATTTTAATAAAAGCATTGGTTCTTTTTATTACTGGAAGTGTATTTAAAATGAAGCTTGACCAGAAAATGTTGTTAACCTTTAGCTTGGCACAAATAGGGGAGTTCGCCTTTGTTTTATTATCCTTTGCTTTTCAGTTAAATATTCTTGAACAAGAACAAATGGATATTCTATTGGTAATAACAGCCCTTACCATGTCTTTTACACCAATTATCAGCATAATAAATGAACGATTAATTCTACCAAGAATAGGCACCAAGGAATCTATAAAACGACCTATGGATCATATAGCCAAATCGCAAAATGTTATTTTAGTAGGGTTCGGTCATTTTGGAAGTACTGTTGGGCGCTTTTTAAGATCTCACGGTATAGAAGCTACGATATTGGACCAAGATTCGAACAGGGTAGACTTTCTTCGTAAAATGGGATTTGAAGTATATTATGGTGATGCCACACGTATAGATTTATTAGAATCTGCAGGTATCGCACAAGCTAAAATACTAATCTGCGCTATAGATAACCCTAGTATAACTCAAGAAATAACGAAATTGGTTAAAGAGAAATACCCCCATGTAGAACTCATGATACGGGCACAGAACAGATATGATGCTTATGAATTATTGAATATGGGCATGGAAAACATCTACCGAGAATCTTTAGACACTTCGCTATCTTTAGCTAAAGATGTTCTTAGTAAGTTAGGTTTTAGAAAATACACGTTAAACCAGCAGGTGCAAAATTTCATTAAATACGATGAGAGTAGCTTAAGACGATTGGCTGCAGAACCTAAGCAAGGCGATAATTATATTTTTAAAGCTAGAAAAGAATTAGAAGAGCAAGAAAGATTACTTAACGAAGATTTTAAAAGAGGTATTGTAGAATACGATAATCATTGGGATAGTGAGTCTATACGAAAAGTACTAGAAGACCAACAAAAGGACAATCCTTCATAAATTAAGCTCTCAAATTACAATTTGCTTAAAAAAGCAGATTTTATACTTCTATAAAATTCAAAGATTCGTAGACAGAATTCACTTACTGGTCTATTTCTACTTCATTTGCGCGTTTTCAGATTAAACCACCACTACAATTACATGTCAAAGTATTGAACGTAAAAATAAAAGTTTAACCTTTTAAATTTAAAACGATGAAAACAAATACTAAAACATACGTAGTACTAGGTTTATTTTTAGTCGCATTTGCATTGCCAAGTACAGCACAAACACGCAAACGAACAACTACTAAAACAACAGTTTCGAGAACGGTAACAAAAACACCAGGCAGAGTTTCTAGTAAAAAAGTTGTGTACCGAACACCAACTAAAAAAGTGGTATCGGTAAGAACAGTCCCTAATAGAACGGTGGTTAAGCATAATGGTCAAGATTACTATTATTCCAATAATAGATACTATACAGCCTCTAGAGGTAGGTATATAGCTATAGCTCCAAAGGTTGGGTTTAGAATAAGAACCTTACCATCTAATTCTGTAAGGGTAAATTACAATAACCATGTATATTTTAATGTGGGCGGCACATTCTATCAACAAGCTAATTCTCAATATGAGGTTGTTGATCCAGAAATTGGAACTTTAGTTTATGAATTACCAGATGGGTATGAGAAAGTAACAATTGACGGTTTAACTTACTACGAGTATTCTAATATACTTTACGAGAAAGTTCAAGTAGATGGTTCTAGAGCTTACGAAGTTGTAGGTATCATTGATATGGAATAATATTTTTTTAGGTTTAAATTCAGAAAGCGCTTACGTAACTATACGTGAGCGCTTTTTTTATATCCCATATTCTTAAAAACATGACATTGCTCAGGTTTGGTAACTAGCTATTTTTTTAATTTTACCCAAACACCTAAGGGTTGTACTCAATTATTTAAAAATGTCTTCACTTTACCAAATCATTATTGTTTGTTCTCTTCTTTTTTTTAATTCCGATTACAGTCGAAATAACACCCTAAAAACTTCTAAAAACACCCTGTTTTTTGATATCGTAAATAAGAATGAAATTATAGGGAACTTAAAAGCTACTAAAACAACTACAGATACCACAATTCATTATAAAAGTGTAACGACCATTTCTACCAAGATTATAAAAGAAATTAAAGTAAATTACCAATACAACGTTACCTATGAAAAGGATAAATTAAAAAAAGCTAATGTTTTTATAGATGTGAATAATAAACCATATGCGGATATTTTAACCAATTGGGAGAAAGAACATTATCAAATAACCAAGAATGATAAAAAAGAAAAAGTAGTTGAAGATGAAATTAATTATGCGACCATATTATTATATTTTGATGAACCTGTTGGTGTAGAGCGATGTTATTCTGAACAAGACGGTAGCTTTAATACCATTGTGGCATTGGGAAATCACAGATACAAAAAGATAAATGCTAAGAAACATGAAAACATATATCATTATAAAAATGGTTTTCTGCAGAAGGCTGAAATAAATGGTGGCTTAGTGAAATTTGAGATAATTGCTCATAAATGATTAGCTTAAAAAAATAAAATAGAATACCATGAGTGTAGGACTAGTATTATCAGGTGGCGGCATTAGAGGAGTGGCTCATATTGGTGTTATTAAAGCATTAGAAGAAAATGGTATTTACCCTACACATATATCTGGTACAAGTGCCGGTGCTATTGTTGGCGCGTTATATGCGGGCGGCATTAAATGGGCAGATATTTTAGAATTCTTTAAGGTGATCCCTATATTTCATACCAATAGATTTGCTCGTAGAAAACCTGGTTTCTTGGATACAGAAAAGTTTTACGATGAATTTAAAAATTTCTTTCCAGAAGATAAATTTGAATCGTTACCTAAAAAACTTTTTGTAACTGCTACCGATATTATAAAGGGAGAGCTTGTTGTATTTAATTCTGGTGAATTGATAAAACCTGTTTTGGCTTCCGCTACTTTTCCAGGAGTATTTTCACCAATAGAAATTGAGGGCTCGTTTTATATAGATGGGGGAGTGCTTAATAATTTTCCGGTAGAATCTTTAAAATCTAGCTGCGAAACCATAATAGGAAGTTATGTGAATCCTCTAAAAAACTTAGAAATTAAAGATTTAAAACATTCTTATAATGTAGTAGATAGAGCTTATAAAATTAAGTCGGTTTCAGATTCCCTTGCCAAATTTAAAGATTGCGATTTTGTAATCTCCCCAGAAGCACTTTGTGAGTTTGCCACTTTTGACATGAGATATATTGATGCCATTTTTGAAATAGGTTATAACAGCACTATCGAAGTTTTAAATGAAAGAGATAAAATAAACAAGTCTCTAACAAATTGAAATCATACTACACATTTACATGACTGGCACGCTCCATAAAGTAATCTTCAAAACGTTCTAATTTAGGATGCATCTTTTCTGAATATATAACGTACTGACATTTTATAATACTTTGCGCAACAGTAATCATTGCCGTATAGTCAGATTTTTGAATTAAAAAATCGCCATCATCAATACTACAAATTTTTAACTGTGAAGTACTTACTCCATTTAATAAAAACAACTTGTGTAAGGTTGTAGGTGTAGTAATAAGTATATCTATACCTTCAAATATTTCTGATTTTTGAATATCTATATGCAGCTCTTTATAACTTGCATAAACTCGTAATGAACAGTACTTGGTATACCTTAAAAATTCTTCATAAAGTTCAAGTACTTTTTCTTTATTCTCAACGACTACAACCGCTCTAGGCGCATTGCCCTCTTCCTTACATTTTAATTTCTGTAAAGTGGTGAGTATTAAAGTTGTTGATTTACCGCTTTCTTTAGGTGCAATACAATACACATTTGCTCCGCTTTTTATTACGGGAATGCTTTTCTTTTGAAATGTTGTAGGCTCTTCTATTGAAAATCCTTCTAATGTTTCAAGTATGTAAGGGTTTAATTTTTTAAAAGACATATAATTTTTCTAATAAAATTCGTCACTTATTGAGAGTACGTATTTAGGCAAAGATACAGCCAACAAATGGGCTAACCCATTATAGAAATGTATTTTCCAACGATATAAAATACAAAGTCGTTAATTACGAATACAAAATTAAAAACACGCCGAGCATAATACCTGCTAACGGCACAAGCTTTTTACGCTTATTCTGTTCCTTAAAAATATAACCGCCTACTACAACGGCAATTAATATCTGACTCCGCTTTATAGCAGAAAGCAGCATAATCAGTGCTTCTGGATCTTGTAAAGCTTTAAAATAAAAATAATCTGCTATTTGTAAAAGTATACCAACTAAGGGTATTGTCCATCGCCACTTAAAGGCTTGTCGTTTTTCTTTATAAGGAAACCAAGTAATGGTTAAAATAATGAGTAGTAATAGTACCGTATAAAAACAAAACCAAAATTGTAACGTTTGTGGGTTCAACGCTAAACTTTGTATTAAAAACTTATCATACAAGCCACTTGATGCTCCTAAAAAAGTAGCACCTATAATCGCGAAAATCCATTTATTTCGTTTAAAATGTATTCCTTCTTTTTTACCAATTCTTGAATATAAAATAACCGAGAATATAATAAGACAGAATCCGGCCCATTGCCAAGAATTTGGCTTTTCTTGATAGATGGTAATGGCGCCTATAAAAGTAAAAAATGGACCTGCAGATCGTATTGGTGTTACTATAGTTATAGGCAAATGCTTTAATGCCTGATATGCCAATACCCACGAAGCTGCCATTATAGCGGACTTTATAACTATAAATCCATGTGTTTTTAAAGGAATATCTGTTATGTAGAATTCTATATCAATCATGAATTCCTTAAAGAACACAGAACCAAAATAAAAGGGTAGAAGGAGTAAAAATCCGGAGGAGATAGTACCTAGTAAAACAGGAAAAACTTCATTGCCCTGTACAGCATGTTTCTTACATAAGTTGTGTAACCCTAAGAAAAGAGCCGCTAAAAGTCCAAGGTACATCCACATAATGCGCGCGAAGATATTGGTTTTTACACAAAAACAACTTCGTAAACCCTGGGATTAATGGTAGAAAAATAAAGATCAGTAATCTGCATTATTAACCTTTAAAAGCGAATTAGCAATCTATTTTGCTTATAACAGAAGACAATTACCAGCCATCTACCACACACTGTAAGGTATAGGGCTCAGTTTCACTTAAGGGTAACTCTTCTAGCTCTTCGCCTAAGAAGTTACCACTAGCAAAGCCTGTAGCATTATTAAAACGATAAGACCAACAATAACGAAGATTGGTTTCAGTTGCAGAATAGGTAACAAGGTTATCTATTATAATGGCATTTTCAAAATCGGAGAATGCTAAAAAGTAACCTAAAAATTCGTTTCGTCTTACATCGGCATCAGAGCTTTTGTACATATACATTCCGCAATTATTCATGATATTGTCATGTACATAAGTCGCTCTATTATGTCCTTTTTCACCACCACTAGAATATTGAATATATCCCAATCGACCATTGGCAGAGCCATTAATCATGGTTACGGTGTTTCGTGCAATTATGTTATGTGTTTTATGCCAGCTAACTATTGGTCCGTCCGTATATTTACTATCATCGCCTTGTTCCATTACATTATCAAGAATGTATACATTTTCGCCTGTAGCATTAACGATATCACCGCCTGCATTATGATGAAAATAATTATCTTGAATTAAGATGTCTTCGTCCACACGACCAGGACCTTCTATATCTACACCAAATTGAGGTGAAGTACCATTTATATGATGAATTTCATTATCAACGATTTCTATTCTAACACCACCAACAATTGAGATTCCTTGTCGTCTGTTATTGTAAATATTATTATTTTTAAAAGTAACATCATTTGAATCTAAAACTAACGAACCGTCACCGGTAACATCGTGTATATTCATGTTTTCAATTAAGACATTGTTATTATCCCAAACGCATATTCCGTGACCCTCGTCATGAGCTGTTTTACCATCTTCACGTGGCGTATAGATATGAGTATCGCGTTCGCCTCTAATTTCACCATCACGCACAATTATATTATCTCCGTTTAAACGTAAAACACAGTAGTTCCATTTATCGTTAGTGTTAATTGTCAGTACTGCTCCTTCACTAAAAACAAATTCGGTATTTCCATAAATATCGATTCCACCGTAGTAAATATCATTTATATCCTCTCCAACTAAATACTCACCTGTGGGTAACGTAACACGACTGTATTCCTCATCTCTAGCCCAATCAATAGCTGCTTGTAAATTTGTAGTGGTTTTGGCGAAGTCAGTATTAGTATTTGGAATATCCCATCGATCTAACTCAATAACATATTCATTTACCATTGGCATTTCAGGTGCCTGAGCACTAAACTCTCTGATAGGTAAACCTGCTGCATCTAAATTTTCTTGATCTGCAACGTAGGTCTCGTTTGATAAGATTTTATTTAAATCATCTTTGCTACATGATGTAACAATTATTAAAAGGAAAATAAATAAGTAACTAAAAATACCCTTCATCGTATTGTTTTTATATATCATTTAACTAGATACCGTAATCTTAAATAATTGAAAAATTTCAAAATTATTGGTCCCTGTTATTTGTAAAAAACGATACCGATGTAGTTATAGTATTACATTATAGCCTTTTACGACGAAATGCATTACTACTTTTAAAAACGATTAAAAATAAAAAAGAGCCGCCTTAAAATAAGACAGCTCTTTTTATAAATATAGTTTTTAGCTTAGTAAGCCATTTTCACGATTTTCTCAACCTTGTCAGGTGAAAGATCCTGGTTCTCACCTAATCCTTTCCATCCACGTGCTGTAAATCGTTTAGAAATTTCCTCAGCTGTACCTTCATAATCTTTAGTGTAATCAGACAACTTAGTATCTATACCCAAACCTTGAAAGAATGCTTCGGTTTTCTCTATAGCTGCATACGCCTTATCATCTATGCTACCTTCCGTAATATTCCAAACACGTTCCCCGTACTGCGCTAATTTCTCTTTCTTAGCCTCAAAATTGTATTTGTAATGACTTGGTGCTATTACTGCTAAAGTTCGAGCATGGTCTATTCCAAACAGCGCAGTTAATTCATGACCCATCATATGTACAGCCCAATCTCCAGGAACACCTTTTTGAATTAAACCATTAAGTGCCATTGTACAGCTCCACATAAAGTCTGCCGCTGGTTTATAGTCCGTAGGATCTTTTATTACTTTAGGTGCTACTTCAATTAAAGTCTGAAGAATGCTTTCTGCAAATCTATCTTGCAATGACGCTTCTATAGGATAAGTCATATATTGCTCTAACACGTGGGTAAAAGCATCTGTAATCCCATTTACTAATTGTCGCTCGGGGATTGAACTTATTACTTGTGGATCTAAAATTGAAAATTCTGGAAATAAACCCGGACCACCCATTGCCAATTTCTCTTTTGTCTCTGCTCTTGTTATTACCGCACCTGAATTCATTTCTGAACCTGTAGCAGGTAATGTTAATACCGTTCCAAAAGGCATTCCTTTTTGAGTTTTTACATTTTTAGTTAAAATCTCCCAAGGAGTGTCACCATCATAAACCGCAGCTGCAGATAAAAATTTAGTCCCGTCTATTACAGAACCACCACCAACTGCTAATAAATAATTGATGCCTTTATCTTTAATTACCTGTAATGCTTCCATTAAAACAGAATACTCAGGGTTTGCTGGAATACCGCCAAACTCTATAACATCTACTTTTAATAGTGCTTTAGTCACCTGCTCGTAAATACCGTTCTTTTTAATACTTCCACCACCATAAAGTAATAATACTTTTGCGTCTGTTGGAATTTCACTTTCTAATTTTTCAATTGTACCCTTACCAAATATGATTTTAGTTGGATTCTTAAATTCAAAATTGTTCATTTTCTCTCTTCTTTTAATTTTTATTCTGCAATTTTTTTTTATCAATTACTCAATAACCGTAACTAAGTCTTTCATTGGCTTTCTTACTTTAACCAAATTCACTAACCAATCTTCACTTTCTTTTCTATACCCTAATGGTAAAAGAACAGCACTACGTAATCCTTTTTCGCGTAAACCTAAAATTTTATCTACTGCTGCTGGATCAAACCCTTCGATTGGAGTAGCGTCAACCCCTTCAAAAGCTGCTGCAGCTATAGCTTGTGAAAAAGCGATATATGCTTGTTTTGCTGCGTGATTAAAGTTTTCTTCAGCATCTTTCTGTGGGTAAGAATCCAATAACATTTGACGGTAATTCTCCCATCCTTCGTTTTTAAATCCACGAATTTCATTGGTTAAATCGAACATATAATTAATTCTATCTGCTGTATACGTATCCCATGCAGCAAATACCAAAAGGTGAGAACAATCTGTAATCATAGACTGATTCCATGCTACTGGTCTAATTTGTTCTTTTACTTCTTGGTTCTTAATTACAAAAATTTCAAAAGGTTGTAAACCACTTGAGGTAGGGGCAAGGCGCGCTGCTTCTAAAATACGTTCTATTTTATCTTCGGCTACTTTTTCCCCATTCATTGCCTTAGCGGCATATCTCCAGTTTAATTTATCTAATAATTCCATAGTAATCAATCTTATTTTAAGTTGCTTTTTGCTAATTGTTCAATATCTAATGACGTTATAATTACGTCGGTATTACTTGTTGAGTTTGCTAAATTCAGCATCGCTTGTGCAATGCTTTCTGCATTAATTATTCTGTATTTTTTTAGCGGACCAAAAAAAAGTGGCTGTATAAGTTTAAATACCTTTAAAGCAATATTCTCTAGTATTCTTCTCTCTTCTCGTTCACCACCTATTAATGAAGGTTTAAGTATAGAAGTATGTTGTATACCTTGATTTAATACACCTTGCTCCATTTCACCTTTAGTTCTATTATAGAACAGCTTACTTTTTTTATTTGCCCCCATTGCAGAGACCACCAAAAAAGTAGCTATATTATTTTCTTTGGCAAGTTTAGCTGCTGAAACCGGAATACCGTAGTCAATGTTTCTATACATATTTTTATCTGGCGTCTTCTTTGCCGATGTACCTATACAACAATACACTTCATTCGCCTTAAACTCCGCTCTAAATTGCTCTAACTCTAATAAGTTTCCAATAAACTGTTGAACCTTATTCGGCAACCCTTCAATGCGTGTTCTAGAAAATAATTTTATAGTTTCATACCTATCGTCAACTATTATTTTTTTTAATAGTAAACCACCGGTTAAACCTGATGCTCCCAAAATTATGGCTGTCTTTTTCATATTATATACAAGCTTTTATACTACTCCAAGCTGCGTCATATGCTTGATCTAATTCTTTAGCATCTAATTTTACAGAACCTCTATTTTGAGTGATCATTAAAAACGAAAGCGGATTTATAGAGTAAGCGTACAGCATATAATCTGACAGTGGTTTTATAATTCCCTCTTTTTTACCTCGCGACCAAAGGTCTAACAAGGGCTGCAGGTGTTTAATACCTTCTTGCCTGCTTTCTTCATCAATCATTGGCGTATTATCACACTGAGCCAAAAACATGGCATGTGCGCTTTCTTTTAACTTAAATTCTGCAATACGTTTCCATATCACTTCAAATCCTTTTTCTACAGACATACTTTCATCATATGTAGCGAAAGCATACGCCGTATAATTAGATTTTACTTCTATATATGTTTTGTTTACCAAATCTTGTTTGTTCTCAAAATAGATATATATAGTGGCAGGAGATACACACGCCATTTTTGCTATTTTGCTCATTGGTGTTGCATGAAAACCATCATTGTTTACCAAGTCAATAGTAGCATTTATTAATGCATTACGCTTATCTATACTTTTTTGAAGTGCTGCCATAATTGTTATATCTGATACAAAGGTATAGAAAATGAACGTTCATTCTTTTTTATTAACAGAACTTTAATTCAAAAAAGTACTAATAGGGTAGTTGCAATAGTTAATTAAAATTTCTAATTATCAATAATTATTAAAATTTTACAAATTGGCTAAATTAAAAAAAACATAATTACCTCATATATTCTAAGAACATCCTACAAACATCATACTCTATATTTTTCTATATTTAAATATTCCAATAAAGGTAGTTCCCACGTCCTTTTAGTTATCTAATTTAATCCCTCATTTTAGGTAAACATATATTCTAGAAAATGTATAAAATTCTATCACTTGATGGCGGCGGAAGCTGGGCCATTATTCAATTACTCACCTTAAAAGATAGATTTGGTAATATAAAAGGACATCAAATATTACAAAAATTTAATTTAGTGATTGCCAATTCTGGTGGTAGTATCGTATTAGCAGCTTTAGCAGAAAACTATACTATAGACGAAGCAATTTCCCTTTTTAAAGAAGAGAAGAACAGAGAGAAGATATTTCATAAAAATAAATTTAAAGACCGTTATTTCCCTGTCGATTACTTGGGATTATTTAACGCAGGCTTTGGACCAAAGTATAGTCAAAAAAAGAAGAAAGAGGCTTTCGAAAGTTTATTTCCCGAGATAGATAAAGTTCAGATGAACGAACTACCTAAACTAATTGGTAATGAGTCTCTAAAAATAATTGTTGCCACGTATGATGCTCTAAATAATCGTGCTAAATTCTTTAAGTCATTCTCGTCAAATCCTGAAAGTTACGATTCGGTAAGATTGACACAGGCAATAAATGGCTCTTCTAATGCTCCTGTCCAGTATTTTGATTTTCCTGCACGGTTTAAGGCTAAGCAGAGTGATATTTTTTATGAACTATGGGATGGTGCCTTAGGAGGATTCAACAATCCAATTTTAGCCGGAATCATTGAAGCTTATAAGCTTGGGGTCGACCTTAAAACAATACAAGTAATCTCTTTAGGAACTAGCAACTCCTTGATGTCATCTGATGCCAAAGAAAACTTCTGGAATTGGAAACAAATCGCCTTAAAATTTAGAAAAAAGAAATTGAGCTTTTCTAAATGGAAACCTCAATTAAACTTTTTTAAAGAAACAGTTTTACATCAAGCCAAAACTATTCTTTATCAACCACCAGATACTGCAAATTATATTGCTATGATGTTCTTAAAAGTAGCTACTAGCAAAAACCTTAACGACCAAATTATACGTTTATCACCTCTTATTCACTACGATGAGAACACTCCAAAAGAAGTGGTGCCTTTAGTTCAACAGTTATATCAATTAGATATGGACTTAACAACGGATGAGGAAATAGCAACGCTTATTGAATGTTTTAAAGCATGGAAAGGCGCTAAACTATATAACCAACCGATAGAGTTTAAAGTAGAACGAAATAATGACCTTTTGTTTTTACAGGGAGATAAGTGGTACACAGATGGAATGGAAAGATGGCGTAATTGGGAGGATACTAACGACGTTTCTGCTTAATAATAAATTGATTCTCTAGTAAAAGATGATCTGTTTTATCTAAGCTTTTTACCTATTTTTGAGAAACTACTATTCTATATATCATGACATTAAAACAATCCATTTTAATTATTGCAATTTTCATTGCTTCTCCTATAATTTCTCAAGAAACGAACCCATCAGAAACTTTTTGGAATACCTTAAAATCTCACTGTGGCAAAGCTTATGAAGGTAGTTTAGCCTTGCCAGAAGAAGATGAAAGCTTTGGAGGCAAAAAACTGGTAATGCATGTTAGAGCCTGTAATGAAAATGAAATTAAAATTCCCTTTTATGTAGGTGATGACAAATCTAGAACATGGGTTTTAACAAAAAACCAGGATATTATCAGTTTAAAACATGATCACCGCCACGAAGACGGTACTGAAGATGACGTTAATTTTTATGGTGGCACGGCAAGCAATGCTGGTAAAGAAAATATTCAGTTTTTCCCTGCGGATGTTGACACACAAAAAATGATTCCCGGTGCCGCTACAAATGTCTGGTGGATTACTGTAAACGATTCTACTTTTACTTATAATTTAAGAAGATTAGGAACCGATCGTGTCTTTAAGGTTGTAATGGATTTAACCAAACCAATTGAAGAGCCTTCTGCTCCTTGGGGTTGGGTTGATTAATTGCCTTACGACAGGTTTTTTGGCATATCTAGCAATGTTCTTTGATGTTGCAGATTTAGATTTCCTTGAAGAAGTAATTGTTGATGAAATGCGTCATGTCTTAGGAATAGGTACATTAAGGAATACTGCTCCGTATGGCTTTTACAGAACCCTTAGTGCTGGTCCAGGTAGCAATCTATATTTTACAACAAAAAAAGCAAATGTATTTTGGAATAGTAAAGGTATTGACATCAATGAGCTTGGGGATGAAGGTACTGTTGAAAATTCAGGATTAAATATTACCAAAATGGAAGTTATACTTACAGTAAGAGGTTTTGTAAATACCAAAAAACAGTTTACAAAAACCAATTAAATATTATTAAAAATTTGAGTTTTTAAAGGAAAATATCCCGATATAAGCTTTTTTATATTCACGACGATTTTCATATTTAAAATTAAGTATCATCTTCCTTTTAATTAATATTCTTCTCTCTATTTTAATTTAGCTTACCTTCCCGCGAATTGAATACTAGAATTATAAACACATTTAAAGTAAACCAGCGTTTCTTTAGTTTAAAAACTATGCTGTTTTTAAGTTTTAAATTCCCCTTAAAAAAAATAGCATCGCAAATCCAAAATTCTCAAGAGACATCAACCCAGATTTTTCAAAGACATTAAGAAAAAGAGTCAACACCTATTTTAAAACAGCTAAAAAAAGTAGAAATGCCAATGCAACTATGGTCATTAAAACCATAATTATGCTGGCGCTCTTTTTTGTGCCGTTAATACTTCTTTCTTCCGGTATTGTAACCCAAGTACCCGTTCTATTTTTACTTTATATCTTAAGTGGTTTAGGTATGGCAGGTATTGGTATGGGCGTTATGCACGATGCTATACATGGATCATATTCCAAAAACAAAAAAATAAACACACTTTTAGGATATTCATTTAATCTAATAGGAGCTAATGCAACTATTTGGAAAATACAGCACAATGTTCTGCATCATACATTCACCAATATAGATCAAACAGACGATGATTTAAACGCGCCATTTTTTCTACGATTCTCACCTCATTCAAAACATTATTGGGTACACCAATATCAACATATTTATATTTGGTTCTTTTACGGTATTTCAACACTTTCTTGGATTACGACAAAAGATTTTGTTCGCCTAAAACGCTTTCGCGATATGGGCTTTTTTGATAAGAAACATGAATATGAAAAAACATTCATTAGTATGGCTGCTTGGAAGTTTTTATACTATTCATACGCACTTATACTTCCTATGATATTGCTGCCGTTTGCATGGTGGGTAATTTTATTGGCATTTCTATCTATGCATTTTGTTACTGGCATGTTGGTAAGTATCGTTTTTCAGATTGCACATATTATGCCCGTAAACGAGTTTCCATTGCCCAATGAAAAAGGAATGATGAAAGATGATTGGTATGGTCATCAATTTGCGACAACTAGTAATTTTTCTCCTAACAGTAACATCTTATTTTGGTTGATTGGCGGACTCAATTATCAGGTAGAGCACCATGTTTTGCCAGATGTTTGCCATGTGCATTATAAGGATCTCACCAAAATTGTATCGGAAACCGCACTTGAATTTGGTATGCCGTATAATGTAAAAAAATCTATTGGTCATGCCATTTGGGACCACACCAAAATGTTGCGCATGTTAGGCGAAAAATAAATACAGCTTAAATTTAACTAACAAGCATTAATTCAAGTCTTTAAGTAATTCTTTATAATTGGAGACATTGAACATTTTAAATACCGCTTATAATAGGAATAGATGGTATTACCGATAAAAGTGTCATTATCTTTGCTGAAAATTATTTTATGTCAAGCCAATTTTCGGATTTAGGAATCAATAGTGAATTTCAACAGAGTTTAAAGGAGTTACAAATTTCTGTACCAACAGATATTCAGAAAAAATGTATTCCTGTTATTCTGAATAAAAAAGAGGATATTGTTGCTTTAGCTAAAACAGGAACTGGTAAAACAGCTGCTTTTGGATTACCGTTATTGCAATTAATAAACGCCGAAAGCACCACAGTACAAGTGGTTATTTTAGCACCTACTAGAGAATTGGCACAACAGATTCACGCTAATTTATCTTCATATGCGTCTCATGCTCTGGCAATTTCTATAGCGGCATTATGTGGAGGTATACCAATTAAACCTCAAATTGAGCGACTTAAAACACCTACACATATTGTAGTGGCAACACCTGGTCGTCTGGTCGATTTAGTAAAACGTGAGGCTATAGATATTAAAAAATTAAAATATCTGGTTTTAGACGAAGCTGATGAAATGGTAACGGCTCTAAAAGAAGATTTAGATGTTATTATTTCGGGCATTCCAAAATCTCGTCGTACACTCTTGTTTACTGCTACTATGTCTGGTGCAATTAAACAGCTTGTTCAGAATTACATGTCTAAGCATGTAATTCACGTAGAAGCAGATATGTCTACATTAGGTCACCAAGGTATTGATCATGAATATGTAGTTGTAGAGCCTATTGAAAAATTAGATGTGCTCATGCATTTCTTAAATACAAAAGAGGGGCAAAGGGGTATTATATTCTGTAAGACAAAAGCAGCTGTAAATAAATTGGCTAAGAACTTAGCTATAAATAAATTCTCATCTGGGGCTTTGCACGGTAGTTTATCTCAAGGCATTCGTGACCGTATAATGGGACAGTTTAGAGATGGTCATATAGACATTCTGGTAGCTACAGATTTAGCTGCTCGTGGTATTGATGTAAAGGATCTTGCATACGTTGTTAATTATCATTTACCAGATACATATGATGCCTATGTGCATAGAAGTGGACGTACAGCAAGAGCAGGTGCAAAGGGACTTTCTTTAACTATACTTCAAAAAGAAGAGGTTGCAGAAGTTGCAGATTTTGAAAAAGAGTTAGGTTTAACCTTCTCTAAATTCAAAAAGGCAGATGCACAGAGCATCGAGGAAAACAATACACTACTTTGGGCTAAAAAAATCTTTAAGACCAAACCTAATCGCGAAATATCGGAAGAGTTCAAAACAAAGGTTAAAACAGTGTTCCATCATTTAACCAAAGAGGAGTTGGTTGAAAAGATATTAGCTAATTATATTTCACAAACTACAGCTTCGCAGTTAAAAGTAGAAGAGCCTAAAAGAAAGAAATAAGATTCTAAATTTCAGGTATTTCAATCGGACCGTAAGTCTAATTATATAACAAACAAAAAGCCGACTAAAATAGTCGGCTTTTTGTTTCGATATATGTAGCTATTAAAGACCTATAAATATGCCTTTAACATCTCGTTATTAGATTTTCTTCTTAGAATTTTTACCGCTTTCTCTCTTATTTGTCTTACGCGCTCTCTAGTTAAATCGAAAAGTTCGCCTATTTCACTAAGACTTTTTGGGCTTCTATCCCCAATACCATAATAAAGCTTGATAATTTCACTTTCTCTACTTGGTAACGTATTTAAAGCTTGATCAATATCAAATTTCAAAGAATCCATCATCATATTTGAATCGGGACTATTATTATCCTTAGATGATACTACGTCGTATAGATTTGAAGACTCACCTTCTTGAAAAGGAGCATCCATAGATAAGTGCTTTCCAGAGTTTTTCATAGCAAGTTTTACCTGCGCGCCACTCATGTCTAATTCTCTTGCAATTTCAATTGTACTAGGAGGTCTTTGGTAAGACTGCTCTAATGTTGAGTATACTTTTTTAATTTTACTTATTTCTCCAATCTTGTTCAAAGGAATACGAACCATACGAGATTGCTCAGAAATAGCAGATAATATAGATTGTCTAATCCACCATACTGCATAAGAGATAAATTTAAAACCTCTTGTCTCGTCAAAACGTTTTGCTGCTTTAACCAAACCAATATTTCCTTCGTTGATTAAATCTGAAAGTCTAATACCACTTCCTTGATATTGTTTTGCTGTAGAAACTACAAAACGTAAATTGGCGTTTACCAATGTGTTTAGGGCAATTTGATCTCCTTCACGAATTCTTCTTGTCAGTTCCACTTCCTCCTCTGCGGTAATCAAATCTATTTTTGATATTTCTTGAAAGTACTTTTCTAATGATTTGGTGTCTCTGTTGGTAATTTGTTTAGTGATCTTAAGTTGCCTCATATATTCTTATGTTTTTATCGTTGAAATAATATAACTTATTTTTTACCGATATCCTAATGAATTTGAATATTTATTAATTTTATTATAATGATTTTTAAATATGATTCAATAAACTTCATTTTTTTTCTCATATTTAATATAATTTTATCAAATCGATAATTTATAAGCGGTTTTAGTTCGATATTCATCATAAATTTTGATAAAAGCTATTTCAAAATATTCCTTCTACACCTTATTTTAAGTGCAGATTCCAATTTAATGAATGAGATAATTCATTATTATTCAAAAAAACTCGAAATTCGGAACACCTAAATAAGCCAAAATGAAAATTACCACAACCATCCTTCTTTTTCTTCTCTCTATATTCTTTGCTTTTAGTCAAACTCCGGTTCAATCGTATTTTGAATGGACAGATTTACCTTTTACAAAAGAAGAATTAAGCGAGCGTCGGGGAAATTTAATGACTGCTTTAAATGAAGAAGACGAAACAGGTTTAATTGTAATCCCTGCTAATGACGGATTTTCGTTTGGAGAAACCTTTCGTCAGGGAGATGATTTCTATTATTTCACGGGTCTTGAATTACCTAATGCGATATTGGTAATGGACTTAAGTAAAAACTCTGCAGTAATTTACAGTCCAGAACGTGATCTAAGATTCGAAAATGGCTCAAGAGTGAATGATTTTCCGGGAAGACCTTTATTAAATGATACAAGTATTTCTGACAAAACAGGGGTAACGTTAGCGTCTATGAAGGATTTTACAGAATTAATGAACAATGCTAGCAAAGAGAAAAATACAGTTTTAATAAATAGCGGTAGGGAAGGTGATATTAAATATGCTTCTAATGAGTATGTAGCAACATACTCTCCTGTTCAGATACTTTTACAAGCATTGGAAAACAGGCATTCTGGTTTGAAACATAAAAATATGTACGAAGCAGTCGCAAATGTTCGTATGATAAAGTCAAAATCTGAAATTGAAATTTTAAGAAAGGCAGCATCAATTACTGTTGAAGGTATAAAGCAATCTGCCAAAACGATTAAAGCAGGTGTAGACGAACGTTATTTAGAAGGAATACTAGAAGGCGATTTTAAAGTAAATGGCTCCCAAAGGCTAGCCTTTGGTTCAATCATAAAATCGGGACCAAATTCCCATTGGCCTTGGAGAATTTTGGCTACCCATTATAACCGTAGAAATAGAGAAATGGAAAATGGCGATTTGGTCATTTTCGATGTTGGTTGCGAATACAATCAATATGTTAGTGATATTGGTAGAACCTTTCCTGTTTCGGGCACGTTTACAGAAAGACAGAAAGAAATTTTGATAATGGAAACTAAAGTTGCTGACGAGATTATAAAATTTCTAAAGCCAGGTATTACATTTGAAGAAGTACAAACACTTACAAATAGTGTAATTCCTGATGATGCTAAAGCATATATGCAAGTAGGTTTATTCTTTGGTCATCACTTAGGTCTTTCTACCGGTGACCCTAGTCTTTCTAACGCTATATTAAAGCCAGGCATGGTTTTCACCGTTGAACCTTGGTATTACAACCACGATGAAAATATTTCCGTTTTTACGGAAGATATGATTGTCATTACAAAAAGCGGTTGTGAGGTTTTAAGTAAAGATTTACCAAGAACTCCAGAAGCATTAGAAGCTTTAATGAGAGAGTAATTATAACACTATCCATATTTAAAACACCTTGATTTCCGAAAGAATGAAAATTATTTTGGAAGTGAATAATGATGAAAATACACCAATTACAATAAACCTTGTCATACTTATCCCTCTACCAAAGATGACGATGTAATAATAGCATTAGGCTTATAAAAGAATTGAAAATAGAGTTTTGGTCTTAATGCCGTTTATGATAACCTCTGGAGAAAACGTCAAAGCTTTTTTGTTTGATTGGACATATAATCCACCTCCTTAAATTACTTTGGTGATGTAAGTACCGCCATTCACTAAAAACTTACTGGCATTCACTTAATATAGCGCAACGATAACAGGTATAAGATTAGGTTTGGTGTGTTCACATTAAATAAACCAGCTAAATGAAAGCATTTTTTTATCTTATAATGTTACTTACCATTGTTTGTAGCCATGCGCAAAATTCTCAAGACAATATCGTTTATGAGAGCACCATAGATGATAAAAATGTAGTTATAAAACTAAGCACCGTAGATCAAGCTACAATGTTATCAATGTTGCACGGTGGATTCTATGTGTACTTTGATATGAAAGGGAAAAAGAAAAAAAACGTTTCCATTCAGTATCCAATTAATGCTACACCGCCACAAAGACCAGACAAAAACGATAGAGATAGTAATAGAGAAGATAGGGACGAAGAAGCTCAAAAAGGACCAGATATAGCTGTTTTAATAGAAAAACTGCCTAAGACAGCCGCCTATGTAAACTTTGACTCTGAGCAAGAGTTTCATTTAGACCTAAATAATTTAGGTGTCATGATTTCCTATAGCTTTGATCAAGAGGCTAAAGAATTATCATATACTCTTATGATACCTAAGCACAATTTATTATCGGGCAAGAGTAGTGATTTATCAAAATTATCGATTGGTGTCGTTTCCCCTAAAGTTAAAACCGAAGCGAAAAACGAAGGTTCAGGGATTAGTTTTGGCGGTAGAAGTCAAGGTGGTGGACCTGGTGGTAGTGGAGGTGGACCTGGAGGTCAAGGTGGCGGATCTGGAGGAGGCGGTCGTGGTGGCTTACAAAATGGACCACCAAATCAAGTCCAAAGGCCAGAAGAGGTTTCTCTTAATTTTTGGTTTAAAGCTTTTGAAAACAACTAGAATCTTATTTGCTGTTAAATTTTAACAGCAATATTGGTACTAAGATTAATTACCATCGGGATCAAAAATTACGCCACCATGAGTGTCTATAGTAACACCTTCTTCTAGAGTAACTCTATAAAAGAAAGATGTTTTGGACTCAGGCATTTCATCAGCATTCATTTGTAAGTAAAACCTACCATCTTCGGTTTCGTAATTTTGCCCTATTTCGCTTCCTAATATTTCGCCAGTTTCTACATTAACCAATTCAACATCAACTATAGGACTAGTGGCTATATAGTATCTAAAAAAATTAGTATTATATGACAAACTAAAAGCACCATTTGTAGCATTCGATATAAGTATATTTTTTTCTACTACACGAACTTTTCTGGTTTTTGAAATACCAGACTCTGATGTCAACGTATAAACTACATCTTCGGAAAAATCTTGTGGAAGTGAAGGGTCTGGTGTAATACTAGCATAATCGCTTATCCTTAAGTAATCAGGCGTAATATTAGTTAGGTCTTGATTCTTTAAGGTGTAAAACAATATGTCATCTTCTTCCAAACCAATTATGAATTCTGGGAAAGCATTTTTTGCAAAATTAGTACTTATAAACTCTTTTCTTAATGGCAGATTAATCCCTTTTATAAAATTATCTGAACTCTGTATAGATAGTTCATAAATTTTATCTAAACCTGGAATAGTTAATTGATGGTCTTTGATACTCAAATCAATAAAGTGATTATTTGCAGGTAGTGTTTCTAAATCATTTGTTGTTTCAATTGCTAAATAAGGAAGCAAATCCCATGATTCCCACCTTTCCACAGTATCGCCAGAGTAGTCTATTTGTATTTTATTATTTAGTTCATCTATCTTTCCTAAATACCGGTCAACTGCAGTTTGTTCATCATCTTTCGTTCTTAGCTTTAGAATGATTTCCTGCAATCCCTCTAATAATATTAATTCTGTGGTATATAATTTAAAGCTTCCATCTTCAGCATAAACCCTAAATAAAATAGGATTAGCAAAATCTACTTTTACATTTATCTCTGGAGAGATACTTGCCTTTTCAGAAATGTTTATTGTTGGTTTCCAGCTATAGAAATCTAAAGATGCCGGAGCATATATTTTAATAATATCCCCTTCAATTTCGGTTGTTACTCCTTGGATTTCAAAAGATGTTATTTCCTTAGCTTCAGATTTAATAACCTCTGGTTTTTCCTCATCTTTAGAACAACTACTTAATGTCAACAAAAAAAGGAGAACTAGAATATTAAATTTCATAGTATGCGGGTTGGTGATGCATTAAAACGAAGTATTAAAACTGATATTGTTGCATTCAAATTTTAGTGATAAACGAATATCAATAAAATTATTTGAAAATCAGATTTTTATAAATATGTCCTAGGGATTATAAGAAGGTAGTTCTACTACATAAGACTCTACAGATGTACCATCTTCACTACCGCTCCAGTCAGAACCAAAAAGCACTCTAGTACCAGTCGGGCTGATTACCGCATGTGGTTCTCCCCAATAATCGAACTCGTCTTCATCTGCTCTATGGTGTCCAATTCTAAATACTTCTACATTACCCGGTTCAACTCTAGCTATTACCAATTCTTGATCTAATAATGCCTGACCGTCTGCTTCAAACCCAATCATAGAAGCTGCAATCCATCCTGGATTCTTATGGGCTACTGCCGAAATATGCGTTCCGGTTTTTGGATCTGCATACCCTAAATCTTCAGAGATTACAGGAATACAATTACCCGTATTTAAATCATAAGCGATAATATTTCCCTGGCATCCACCATTTGGTCCTGCATCAAAACTAACGGAGAAATCGGTATCGGTACCGTCAACCATTTGTCCTAAACATGAATGTTCTGGTTTGCTCTTATTCAATCTTGCTTTAAAATCACCATCTGCATCATACGACGACACATTATGATAAAACAAGTTTCCACTAGGTGCTAGCATCGCTGCAGTGTAATTAACATCGTCAAGATTAAAAGTTACGAGTTCTTCAGTTGAAAATCTATAGGAGTAGGTCTTACTATTATCACATCTAAAACCGATAACATCAGAATTCCAAGACATCATTTACACATCATTACCCATACTAATACTTCCGGTACAATTAGAAAGCTCTTTAAGATTAACGAGAACTTCTTTATTACCTGATGAAACGGAGTACTTAATAAACTCATCTGTTAACGAGTCTAAATAATATAAAATATCTGGCTAGTTAAAATCCCAAAATAATTGTTCCAAATCATCTGGGCGAACAGCATCAAGATTTCTAATAAATTCATAACTCATACCATCTAACAATTGGTGTACGCCATTTGTTTGATCATACAGTATCATTCTGGTTTCATCGGCGTTCCATGCCTGTATAGTACTATACATTGGTTTTATAACTCCGCCATTACCTGCATTAGAAATTCTTCGAATAATTGTACCAAAAGATGGATCAACGATAGTTTCTAAATAACCTGGTTTGGCAAGATCTTGCATAGGGTGTGGCTCAAGATCATTGGCTATTAATTCGGTCGCAACATCTACAGGAATTTCAGTTTCTTCCTCAGCTTCCTCTTCTTCTGTAGTGGTATCAGTTTCTTCTGTTTCTTGTTCTTCAGTATTGCTTTCATTAATCAAAATGGCATCCTCATTTGTACAACTATTTAGTATGCAAACAAAACATAATAACCATAGCTGTTTTTTTAAATTTCTCATAAGATTTATTATTGGAATTGTATTATGTACGATAAGATTTAGAGTTGTAGTTGTTTTCCTATATTTTTTAACTTTTTTACCCTGAATCACATTAAAAATAAAACGACGCGTATGGTTATGAAGCAAATGAAAATGGTTCATCTATGAATATGAATGGTAAGTAGTCTAAATTTCGGTTTTGGTATATACTATATTTATTCTGAACTAGGTTAGCGTATTTTTGCAAAATAATTTAAAACACATAACCATGAAAAAAGTAGTAGCCTCATTTATTCTTATCGCAGCATTAGCAAGTTGTAACAGTGTAAAAAACATGGATACCTCCAAGGTATCTGATGCAGCATCAATGTTAGCATCATTAAGCTCTAATTCTACAGTGCAACAAGTAGCAAGTCTTTTTAAACTTCTTGACACCAATAATGACGATTCTGTTAGCTCAACTGAAGCTGTTGGTTCTGTAGCTGAAAATTTTGAAACTTTGGATACAAACAATAACTCTGGTTTAGACCTTACTGAACTACAAGGTATTCTTGCTTTATTAAAGTAAGAATTACATATTTCTATAGCAAAGGGTATTCATATGAACACCCTTTTTTTATTCTGTAACTACCCATTTTATTTTATCATTCTATATATAGAAAAGTAAGCACCCTCCTTAATATTGAAGCTTATTATATTATTTTAGTACACACAAGACAGGTAAGATATTATCGTAACTATTTATAAACGCTATGAAAAAACAAAATCAAGATAATTTAAAAACGCAATCAGAATATCTTGAAAATCTTACAACAAAGGATTTAGAGCAATTAGAGAAAGATAAAATTATTGAAAGACAATTACGCTTTCAAGAGTTGTTAATCAGTATTTCTACAAAACATATTAATGCAGATTTATCGGATATTGATAAATTGATTCGAGAATCTTTACAGCAAATATGCGAGTTTGTTGAGTCGGACAGAAGTTATATTTTCTCTTATGATTTTGTAAATAATACCACTTCCAATACCTACGAATGGTGTTCTAACGGAATTGAACCTGAGATTGATAATTTACAAAATATACCCATAGATTACATTCCACAATGGATAGAAGCTCATAAGAAAGGTCAACCCTTTTTTGTAGAGGATGTTAGCGAATTACCTGAAGATGGGGAATTGGGCTTACGTGCTGTATTAGAACCGCAGGGTATTAAAAGTCTAATAACCATACCTAAAATTAAAAACAAAGAATTAATTGGCTTTATTGGTTTTGATTCTGTACACAAAATCAATAAGTATAACGACCATGAAAAGGAGATTCTTTTTGTCTTTGCCAATATGCTTGTAAACGTAATACAAAGAAAAGAGCAAGAAGAACGTATAAAAAAACAGGAAGAGAAAAAAGAGGAATTATTACAATTCTTATCTCGCCAAAATGAAGAGTTAAATGAATACGCACATGTTGTTTCTCATGATTTAAAAGCACCGCTTATCAATATAAGTACTTTGACCAGTTGGTTTATGGATGACCATAAGGATGTGTTAGATGAAAGTGCTTTGGCGCCATTACATCAAGTAATGTTCAATGTAGAGAAAATGGATTTCTTAATTAAAGGAATATTGGACTATTCTACCATTGATAAATTAGAAACCGAAGACAAACACATTGATTTTAACCCAATGATCGAAGAGGTGCTACAAACACTACACGTACCTGATCATATTAAAGTAATCATCCAGGATGACCTTCCTAGATTGTACGGAAATGCATGGCGATTTAAGCAAGTGTTCCAGAACTTGATTCAGAACGCAATCAATTATAATGATAAAGAAGATGGCGTTGTTGAAGTAGGATATTCTGAGCAGGAAGCTTTCCATCAGTTTTTCGTAAAGGACAATGGTATTGGTATTAAATCAGATTATTTTGATCGAATTTTTAAAGTTTTTACAAAATTAGAAAGCACAGGTTCTTCTTCTGGAATAGGTCTTTCTATTGTCAAAAAAATCATAACTTTTTATAAGGGTACCATTTGGGTAGAAAGCCAAGAGGGGGTAGGTAGTACCTTCTATTTCACATTACTAAAAAATAGGTGATATTGAATTGCAAAGCACCTATTAACCTACCTATTTTTAAGATGCCATTGCTGTAGAAACTAGCAGATTTGATAATTTAAAGTTGTTTTTTTGTGACAAATTTGAAATACTATATACTAATAGAACAAAACTACATACATGAGAATCGGCAAAAACAAAGAAAACAAATTACGGGGAATTCTTACTAGGTTTTATAAATGTGAAATTCGGACTTTTAAGCGCATACTAGGAATAAAATAAGATTAGGCATAAATCTAATAGACTACAGATTTGCAAGTAAAAACCCCCTATTAAAACTAAAGTTTTTATAGGGGGTTTTTGTAATTTAAGAATATTGATTCTTATAATTCTACTACTCTTTATTTGAGCGCTCAAACTTATATGTAATACCTATGTTTAATCCAAAAGAAGAATATGGTACTTTTTGAGAAAGCTCTTTAGATGTATCCGTATTGGTATTAGACAGGTTATCTACATAGGTAGTTGTTCTGTTAATGCCCTCAGGTAAATTATCTAAACTATATAATCCACTTACGGCAACCGTACCATCAGGTAGTTTAACATCAGTATTGAAAGCTGAAATTTCAGAATCTTTACGCTTTAAACTAATTCCATAATACTCTGCCTCTGCGAATATGCTAAAATGTGAATCTAAGTCATATTTATATCCCAAAGCACCTACAAAACCTAATGGAAAATGTCCGTGAAAATCCTCTGTATAATTTGTTTCAGAATATGAACCTACCGGTACACCAAAAGCTTCCGCTTCCGCTTCAGAAAAAACTGATTTCTGATAAATTACACCTTCTGTCTTACCACCTAATTTTAATAGGGCTCCAAAACGACCATATATGTTATTGGTAAACTTATATACAACAGAAGCAGAAGCTCCAAAAGCACGCGCTCTTGCAACCGCATTTACCTCTGTACTTGGTAGGTCTACAATAGATACATCTTGATCCGTACCTTGTAAATAACCTACACTTAAATCAACTCCAAACGAGTCATCAAAGAAATACGTTCCTCTTAATTGAACATTGGTGCCTTCACCATAACTACCATAAGAATTTTCAGTTTCAGAGGTATTTATTCGTTCTCCTAGTTTCATTGTTGCGCTCCCTATTGCATAACCAGAACTCGCAGAAACTTGCCATTGACCATATGATATTGTGCTTATCAATACAGCTGTACATAATATAATTAAATGCTTCATAATTAATGATTTTTAAATTTAATAATGATTGAATTCTGGATTTCATAAATTCCATATTCACATACATTCATTATGAAATCCAAGCTTTTCTAATTCAGTAAAATTGTATACTCAAAGTTACCTTTTTACAGAAAATTCTTGCAGATCTCATTTAGAATTAACAGCATTTTAAATTTTTAACATTAATATTAAATTGGCTATTATTATAGGGGTCGTTTTATTAATTTACAGTAGCTACAACACCATTTTATTAAGAATTATGAAAGCTGATTTTACAACTATTCTCTATTAATACCCACTTATCTTAATCGTAAAGGTTTAAAACTGATGAATACGATAGTGTAGATAAATAACAGCAATAAATACCAGGTATTAGAGACCAAATCTAAATAATCTATTCTTCCTTTAGAAAAACTCAGAATCATTAAAACTTGTGCTCCATAGGGTAATAATCCTTGAAAAATACAAGCGAAAATATCCAATATAGAAGCGGTCTTTTTATTGTCCAGCTCATACTCGTCATTAATTGTTTTAGCAATAGGACCAGCGATAATTATGGATACCGTATTATTGGCAATCGCCATATTAATGGTACTTACCAATGTAGCTATACCTAATTGTGCAGTTTTTTTATTTTTGATAAGTTTTTTAATGTTCACCAATATAAACTCAATTCCTCCATTTCGTTCTACTAAAGCTGCCAAGCCTCCGGTAAGTAATGACAACAAGAAAATCTCTGTCATATTGGTAAATCCGGTATAGGCGATTTTAGTCGATTCTAAAAGGGTAAAATCACCATAGACAATTCCTAAAAGACCTGCAAAAAGAGAGCCTAAAAGCAAGGTAACAAAGACATTTACACCTACTATAGATAGGATAATTACCAAAAGATAAGGCAAGATTTTAATTACCGAATAACTATAAACTACAACCTCCGTTTCACCGGACCGTAATCCTAAACCTTGAAAGACCAATATTGCAATAGTAAATAATGCAGCGGGTACGGCAATTTTGATATTCTGTTTAAACTTATCGCTCATTTTACAACCTAATGATTGGGTTGCCGCTATAGTAGTGTCTGAAATAACAGATAAGTTATCCCCAAACATACTACCACCTAAGAGCGCACCGCATAAAATAGCCAAATCTGCACCGCTCTTATCAGCAAACCCAACTACAATGGGAGCTAAAGCTACAATAGCGCCAACAGAAGTACCGGTAGAAACCGATAAAAATCCTGCAATGATAAAGATGCCGACATATATATATTGAATGGCGATATAATCTAATCCCAAATTTACGATTGCGTCTACACTACCTGTTTCATTAGTAATTGCCGCAAAGGCACCTGCCAATAAATAGATTAAACACATGGTAAGTATTTTATCATCACCACAACCTTTTAGAAGCGTTTTAATCTTAGAATTAATAGATTGTCTAAACAGTAAAAATGCAGCAATTATACCCACTATCACCGCAATGGGAGCAGGTAAAGCATAGAAATCGTTTTGATATATACCAACACCTAAGAATGTAAATACGAATACAAATAAGGGTATTAAGGCTGAAAATTTGGGAGTTCTGTCTTTAGCGTTTGCCATTTTTTTCTTTATTCTGAAAAGGAAATAGCACTAAATAAGTAGACACATGAGTTAACATTTGTTCCAACTAATTGGCTTATCTATTTAGCACCTTGCTTGTTATTGCAGGTTGCTATCTCCTTTTTTGAGATTCTTGATAATTATTTAAGGCGGCAAATGTAGTGTATAAATCTTTCTTGTAAATCTTAAAAAAAGTTAATTTACTTAGATTGGTCTTATCTCTAAAATAACTCTACTCTATTCATCTGAAATCAACAAAGAGCTAACTAGAATAACCACTGAATAAACCTTCATGTTATATTTAAAAGGAAAATTGGTTCGTACACGATGGTAGCGTAGATGGCTACTAATTTTTAACTGTTACTTTTCCGTTAGGTAATGTCAACTTAACGTATCAATCCAATGATATTGTTATTGGTACACTAAGCTGCTATTCTAGCTTAGATTATGATTTACCTTAATGATGGAGCTTACTTGTAACTCGAAATATACTATTTAGTATGCGCTAACTTTTTTGCCATATATCCTATTATAAACTAAATCTATAGAATTATGGAGTTCACTCTTTGTAAAAGGCTTGCTTATAAAATCTACACAGCCAAGCTCCCTAGCCACCACTTCAAATTCCTGTTTGGTAGAACTTGATATAAATGGCATACGGTTACCGAACATTTCAAGAAATGAAAATCCGTTCATACCTGGCATTTCTATATCGGCCATGACCACCTGTGGTTTTGCTAATTGTATATGTACCCAAGCATCATAAGAATCTTCAAAAGTGAGCACACTACGTACTAATGGATGTGATTTGGTAAGTTTTTCTGCTAAGGACAGCCATAAAGCGGAGTCATCAACAATAATTAATTCAAGTTTAATAACTAACGAGTTTAGGTTTTCAGATTTGAGGTTTGAGAAACGAAAATTACCGCTATGCCTCATTCTGGAAAATAAATTCGGATGAAAGGCTAAAAGCTTGCTTTAAATGTTAAAAATACATCTTTCAACACCTTTAAAACATGAAGAACTTTAATATTGCGTATCAGACTAACTTGTTGATTTAATCGATTATGGTATCCAAATAAATCTATCAACCAATAGCATTCTAAATATGTTCTCTGCCGTTTTCCAATACCTATATAATCAGTTAAATGGTCAGCAACAACAAATTAAGAATAGCCAATGTTTTAAGCAAAAAAAGGTTCTTTATATCTAACAGCATCAGATATAAAGAACCTTTACAACATAAAGAATACTACCTCAACAAACTAACAATTAGTCAAAATACGATTGTAGTTCCTTTTTTAGATTTTCCCATTGTTTCTTATCACCACTAATTACTTGACCAACTTCTTTCAATTTAGAGGTACCAAAACCTATAGCTTGCTTTATACCAATATGCGGAGGTAAGGATAAAGCTCCGCTACTAACTACGGCATCTATAATAAAAGGCTTTTTACTATTCTTTGCCTGTAGTACGGCAGCATCAATATCTTTGGCATGTTCAACTCTTACACCATCTCCACCACATAATTTAGCATACTCGGCAAAATTGACATTGGTTTCATGCAATGCATCTAGACTAGCTGCTAAGCCAACTTGTTCCATTTCTAGTTTTACAAAGCTCAACTCAGAATTATTAAAGATGAGCACTTTTATAGGCAACTCATATTTAACAGCTGTTATAAAATCTTGCATAGCCATATTAAAAGCACCGTCACCACTCAGACACCAAATTTCTTTCTTAGGGTTTGCCATTTGCGCTCCAATTGCAGAAGGTAAACCTACTGCCATAGAACCATGGTTAAAAGAGCCTATTAAGCGTCTGTGACTATGAAACGATATATGATGTGCTGCCCATATTGCAGACGTCCCTGTTTCTACCGTAAAAATGGCATCATTAGAAGCATGCTCATTTACTAAATCTGCAAATATCTGTGGGTGTAAAGGTTCATTCTCACGAGTAGGAGAGGCTTGTTCCTTCATGTTCTTTCTCCAGTCTTCAAAACTCTTTCTTAGTTTGTCAACAAAACCGGTATCCTCTTTCTGATCAATTTTCGGATTTAGAATTTCTAGGAAAGAAGAGATATCACTCCATACTCCTAGAGATACTGATGTTCTATTACCAATATTTTCTTGGCGGATATCTACTTGAATTGTTTTTGTTTCGTGTGGAAGGAAATCGATATACGGAAAATCTGTTCCCAACATCAATAGCAAATCACACTTCATAACCGCATTATATCCAGACGGGTTTCCTATCAATCCGGTTAACCCAACTACGTTATCTGCATCGTGGTCAAAAATATCACTGGCACGAAGACTATGGGTTATAGGCGCATTCAGTTTTTTCGACAATTCAAGTACGGCAGCTCTGCTTTCTCTACATCCATCACCGGCTAATATACCAACTGTTTTAGAGCTATTTAAAAGCTTGGCAGCTTCCTTAACTAAAGATTCCTCTGGAACTAAACGGGAAACATATTTCTTAATAGGATGTACGAATTGCTGATTCTCGGCTTTCATTTCCGCTACATTTGCCGGTAGCTCAATTCTACACACTGCATTATTGGCCATAGCAATTTTTATCGCACGTTGTATTACCATCGGTGCTTGTTCTGGTGTTTCAATTATTGCTTGATAATCGCAAACATCATCAAAGACCTTTTTCAAATCTACCTCTTGAAAAAAACTAGTTCCTTGTTGCTTCTGATTAATTTGACCCGTTATGGCAATCACCGGAGTACGTTCTTTTTTGGCATTATAAAGCCCATTGATTAAATGCAGTGCTCCAGGACCAACCGTACCAGCACAAACTGCTAAATTTTCTGTAGTTTGGCTATGTCCAAAGGCAGCAAAAGAGGCATTTCCTTCATGTTTCATTCCTATCCAATCAACACCATCACTTTCTTCAATTGCTTTTACAAAAAAGTTAAGGGCATCACCTGTAACTCCATATACTTTCTCTACACCAACACTTACTAATATATCCAATAATTGTTCTGATACATTTTTGCTCATAGTAGTATTCTTTATGTTTTTAAATTGGATGCCCTAGGCATCCGTTTTCTATCTATATTCAGGGTTCTCAAAATTCCAACGTGTACCGTCATCCCATTCTTTTCTAGAATTCCCATAAGAAGGATATCCGCCATTATCTTTCAACATTTTGGCTAGGTGCATTAAGTTATAGCTCATAAAAGTGGTGTTCCTGTTTGTAAATTCTGAATCGAACCCAATAGGCGGATCAATACTTTCTCCGTTCCATTCCGTATCACCATAACTAGGTCCAGGTCCAACCTTACCTATCCAACCCGCATCTGCTTGTGGCGGAATACTATATCCTAAATGTTGTAGCGCATATAACATGCCCATAGAGCAATGCTTTACACCATCTTCATTACCGGTAACAATACATCCACCTGCTTTACCATAGTACACATATTGCCCCTTGTCATTTTGGTAACCACTCATAGCGTATAACCGCTCTATAAGTTTCGTTGCTATAGAAGACCGCTCTCCTAACCAAATAGGTGTTCCTATAACAAGAATATCGGTAGCTATTATTTTATCATATATGCTGGGCCAGTCATCTTTATCATAGCCCTCTTTTGTCATATCGGGTTGTACACCAACCGGAATATCATAATCAGCAAGGCGCAACACCTCAACGTCGACACCTTCAGATTCCATAATTTTTATGGATACATCCATTAGGTTGCGTGTGTGACTTTTTGATGGTGATTTTTTTAATGTGCAGTTTACAAATACCGCTTTTAGTGAACCGAAGTCTATTTTTTTCATAATTCTTTATGCTATTATTTTCCTATTGATTTCACTGTAACTACACCAAATACAAGGTGTCCAATAAGCATCGCTACCAACCTCATCGGCATTGATCCATCCATTGGTGGCATTTCGAACATTATACCCATTACTTGCATTCCTATCTGTGCTAGAATTAGTGCTACTATACCAAAAGCGATACCTTTTAACCATATATTCTTAATACTCACATTTGGCGCAAAAACATATCCGTAACCTAGAGCAAAGAGTATCCCGATTATAAAGTGCATGATCCATCCTATAATTATTGGTACCCCCATTGCGCCAGATAATAATTTCCAAGGAGCCATTTCGGGCATTCCCAAATTCGGTGCCATTATCATAACAATAGTCATTACTATTGTTCCTAAAACTCCTGCTAATACATACTTTGATAATTGATTGCCCATTTTTGTTTGGTTTAAAATTTGAATCTTGTTTTTAAATGAAAATTGAAGAGATACTCATTGGTATATACCTATATATCAAAATGCAAGGTAAATGGAGTTAATTGGAGTTATTAGTCCATACGATTCGATTATTGCCGTATAAACGCTCTGTGGTCAGCGTTTATAATACCTGATTGATTATTGTACGTGGTAATTGAAGTAACTGAAATTGTATAGAAACACAGAATCAAATGAAATAACGGCTGTGTCTAATTTATCTTGGAAATTATTAAATAGATAATTAAAGAAATTGGTGTCTTACGCTATAACAGGTAGTAGCTATTCGCATATGTTATTTAATGAAACTATATATGGTAATCCTTCTCCCCTTGTAGTATAGGGGAGTGGTAAAATACCTTACTAGATAGTTGTCACATAACTACAAACTCATGGCAGGTATTCTGATAAAATACTAAAAGTGAATCGTGTTTAAATTATAGCAGCTAAACGACTTGCTTGATTTATAGCTCGTTTTGCATCCAGCTCAGAAGCGACATCTGCACCGCCAACAACATGTACTTTGATACCAAGAGCTTCTAATGGGGATAAAAGCTCTTTAAATGGCAACTGACCTGCGCAAATGATTACGTTATCTACCGCTAAAACCTTTTGTTCTTCATCTTGAACATAATGTAAGCCTTCATCATCTATTTTGGTGTATTGCACGCTATTGATAAACTGTACGTTTTTCTTTTTAAGGGTAGAACGGTGAATCCATCCGGTTGTCTTTCCTAAATTGCCTCCAAATTTCCCTTTACTACGCTTAAACATAAATAGTTCTCGTGGAGACGGCTCAACGATTGCTTGCATTCCCTCAATACCACTTCTTGCGGTAATGGTTTTATCTATTCCCCATTCCTTTAACCAAGCATCTATATGTAATGAGGTGCTCTCTCCTTCGTGTACTAAAAATTCAGACACATCAAAACCGATACCACCTGCGCCAATTACGGCAACTCTTTTACCTACCGGCTTTTTATGTTTTAATACATCTAAATAGTTTAAAACTTTAGGATGGTCTACACCTTTAATTTTTGGTGATCTTGGTTGAATACCCGTAGCTAATATAACCTCATCAAATTTGCCGTTTTTTATGTCCTCGGCTTGTACCCGAATATTTAATTTTACAGTTACGTTATGTAGTTCTATTTGAGTATTGAAGTAACGTATGGTTTCGTAAAACTCTTCTTTACCCGGAATTTGCTTCGCCATATTAAACTGTCCGCCAATTTCCTTATCGGCATCAAAAAGTACCACCTCATGTCCACGTTGTGCAGCTATTGTCGAAGCAGCTAATCCCGCTGGTCCTGCACCGATAACAGCAATCTTTTTCCTATGCTCTGTAGGTAGATAATTAAGTTCCGTTTCATGACAAGCTCTCGGGTTTACCAAACAACTGGCTACTTTCTGTTGAAAAACATGATCTAAACAAGCTTGATTACAACCGATACAGGTATTTATTTCATCCGACTTATTTTCCGATGCTTTATTTACCCACTCTGGATCGGCTAAAAATGGTCTTGCCATAGAAACTAAATCCGCATGACCTTCTGCCAATACCTGCTCTGCCGTTTCTGGCATATTAATTCTGTTAGAGGTTACTAATGGAATAGAGAGTTCTTCTTTCATCTTCTTAGTTACCCAAGTAAATGCCGCCCGTGGTACCGATGTTGCTATAGTGGGTATACGAGCCTCATGCCACCCAATTCCGGTATTTATAATGGTAGCTCCTGCCTTTTCGATTTCTTTACCCAATGCAACTACTTCTTGCCATGAGCTTCCTTTTTCTACGAGGTCCAGCATAGATAACCGGTAGATGATGATAAACTCCTCACCAACGGCTTCTCTCGTTTGTTTTACTAAGGCTATAGGTAAACGCATACGGTTCTCATAACTACCGCCATAATTATCCGTACGCTTATTTGTTCTTTCTGTTATAAATTGGTTGATAAGATATCCTTCAGAGCCCATAATCTCCACACCATCATAGCCTGCTAATTTTGCAAGCTTTGCAGAGTTTACAAAGTCCTTAATGGTTCTCTTGATACCCGATTGTTTTAGCTTAAAAGGCTTAAATGGAGTAATAGGAGATTTTATGGCAGAAGGGGCAACCGCTAATGGATGATACCCATAACGCCCAGAGTGTAAAATCTGCATACATATTTTGCCACCTTCTTTATGTACTGCATCTGTTATGACCTTATGATGTTTCGCATGTTTCTTTGTACTCATTCGTGCAGAAAAAGGAGCTGTCCACCCTTGTACGTTTGGAGCAATGCCACCTGAGACAATTAACCCAACACCTCCTTTTGCGCGTTCTGCATAATAGGTGGCTATCCTTTCAAGACCATTTTTTTTCTCTTCTAGACCTGTATGCATAGACCCCATAATTATGCGGTTCTTAAGTGTGGTAAAACCTAAGTCTAAGGGTTCAAAAATATGGGTGTACTTGGTCATTTATTATTAGATTAAATTACATTTATTATGCATGCATAATATTTGAAAAGGTACGTAAATTTTTTAAAATCGATAGAAGTCTACACTAATGGCAGACTTAAATTATTGGGTTTGTACACTGCAGTTATCAAAACTGTAAAACGTTGTAAAATAAAAGCATTTCAGTCCCTGTACTATACAAGAAATAAGAAGTTATTTATACTTCTGCTGACGGATTAAAACGAAGTATGAATTTTGCACCCTTGTTGTTTTCACTTTCACAAATCATTTCACCTCCATTCATTTCTACAAAATCTTTGGTGATCAATAAACCAAAACCGGTTCCTTTTTCTCCATTGGTTCCTTCTCTTATTTGAGGCATAAGATCATCATCTAACTTACTGTACCAATCTGTATTCATTCCCATCCCAAAATCCTGTACGCTTATTTCAATCTTACCAAATTCTCGCTGAGAAGATAGTATTACCTGCTGTCCCTTCGAACTAAATTTGATAGCGTTTGAAGTCAAGTTCCGTAATATTACCTTGAACATATTCTCATCGATACATAGTTTTGGATGCGAAATGTCAAAAATTAAACGCACCTCTTTTTCTTCTGTCATCCGTTCAAATTCATTTCTTATGGAATTGAAAGCTTCCTCAATATCACATATCTTCTTATTCAACTTAATACCTTCTAGTTGTTTATAAGACCACTCAAGCAAAGCATTGACCATAGAAACCCTATCGTGGATTTCATTTTTTAACTTTTTCGTTATCCGTTTAAGATCATCATCTGTCAAGTGGGCTTCTATCATTTCCACCAAAACCGTAATGTTATTTAACGGACCTCTTACATCATGGGTAAGTAATGAGAATAGTTTATTTTTAAGTTTATTGACCGTTTCTAGCTCCCCATTTTGCTTTTCTAACGATTCCTTTGCCAATTGTAGGTTTTTGGTCTGCTTATCTACTTCTTTGGTAAGCATTTTATTGATTTCGACCTGTGTTTTTATATTCTCTTCTTCGATAGATTTAAACTTAAATCCTACTAAAATGGAGAATAGAATTAATTGTAACGTCACTAAAATTGAAGTTGTCAAGACTATAGGGTTAACATTTATATCGTAATTCCTCTGCATAAACCATGTACCTATATACAGAATAGCAGCAAGTAAAAGTGGGGCGTAAGAAAACAAATAATACCTATTAAATTTTTCGGCATTATATAAACGAAAGCCAGAAAAGATATTTAAAAATATAGATACCATAGCAGTTATTGCGGCAAGCATCACCAAAATGTTATTGAACCAACCTTCTCCAATAATCAATGCATTTAATACATGTACAATGGGAAGGCAGACCACAATCATCTTGAAAATGGTATACGTTTTCGATAAATTCGGATGATTACTTTTTCGAATGTTCAGATAGTTCTTTGTGAACATTAACAGCCCGTAAGTAGTTATCATAGCCGTAGTGAGCGATGCCTTTTCTGCTATTACTAAAACCTCATCACCAAAAGAACCCTTTAAAATTAAATACAGCCCCCAGTGTAAAGTAAGCCCTAGTATTAGTATAAAATAATAGAAAAGTATCTTGTGCCTAAGCACCAAAAAAGAGGCTAAGTGATAAATTCCAAAAACGCCAAAAATTGCTGTAAATACAGAAGTTAATACATAATTAAAATCAATAAAATCCATATTCAAATTCGCAAATGGTTAGGTATAACTGATTAAGAATTTTGTAGAATAGATCTTAATCCTATTTCCTAATTTAAAATTTTTTATTGACAATACGTTACAACACCCGTGGGTATTAGTGAATCAACCATTGGTACATCGTAGTCCAAATGAGAATCAACCAATTGATATTGAAATATTTACTGTTTTCACTTCAATAATTTTTATATTAAATTTATTACAGATAAAAATGACGTAAGTTACAGTCTAAACCGACCCTATGCCACTATTTTTAGATTTACATAACCTACCTGAAGGAATAACATCGGCTCATGTTGCAGAAATGCATCAAGCAGATTTAGACCTTGAGCATAAATATAAATGCCGCGGACTTACCTATTGGTGCGATGAAAAGCGGAAAACTGCTTTTTGTCTAATTGAAGCTCCCAGCAAAGAGGCTTTAATTGCCTTACATGAAGATGCACACGGTGCTATTCCAACTCAAATTATAGAGGTTAATGATACTATAGTAGAATCTTTTCTTGGGCGTATAGAAGACCCCAAAAAATCAAAGAACGTTAGCCTAAATATTATAAACGAACCAGCATTTAGAACTCTAATGGTGGTAAAAATTATAAATAAGACCCTTAGAACTACCAAGGTTTCTACATTAAATGCAGCCATAAGAGGTTATACCCAATCCATTAAGGCGGCAGTGTCAGGTTATAAAGGAAAGGTGGTAAAACATGAAAACAATACCTTTTTAATCTCATTTAATACCGTTACAAATGCCGTTCATTGCGGAATAAAAATTGAAGATGCGTACCATAGCGTTATTACTCCAGATTTAGAATTTAAAATTGGTATTCATGCGGGAACACCTGTTACCGAAAAGGATAGTATTTTTGAGGATACCATAAAATCAGCAGATTACTTAAGTGATATTGCTAAAGGTAATTTTTCTATAACAGAGGTAATTAAAGATCTTTACGAAGGGGAAAATCAGAATAAACCCTTAGCACGTAAAACAGTCAATATTTTAAATACGGCAGATGAAAAATTTATAGTCTCATTAATGGACTATACCGAAAAAATATGGTCCCAAAACACAATTAACGTAATTGACTTTGAGAAAAACTTAAGTTATAGTAAATCGCAATTGTATCGTACTATGATGACTTTGGTGGGTAAATCTCCTAATATATTTTTAAGGGAATATCGTTTAAACAAAGCATTGGAGCTACTAGAAAAGCAACAAAATAATGTTTCCGAGATTGCATACCTCACTGGTTTTAGCAGTCCGGCTTACTTTTCAAAATGCTTTCAGAAAAAATACAAAATTCTTCCGTCCAACTTTACTACGGAATAATAAAATACTGTTTATCATATAGTTGACGCTAAATCACTACTGGTCTAAAAGTGTGTTTTTTTGGTCTAATCGTAGAATTACCAAGCGCATTTCCATTCTATTTTTGTCTTGAACAATTTAAATATCTACAAGATGAAAACAAATTTAACAGTAGTATGCATCATGGCAATTGGCTTAGTATTTACCAGTTGCGAAGAAAATGACGACAACCCTTTAGTCCCTATCGACTTAATTGTTGAGGAGTTCCCAGATGAGAAACAAGAGGTCATGGAAACCTTTGGTGCCATTGCACAAAGTATTAAAGATGGCGATATGGATAAACTAATTTCTTTTCATGCCTACAGTCCTAAGTTTTCCGAATTCAAAAACGGAGAGCCTCGTAATGGTAGTGCAGCAAATGAGACTCATGAACGCACAGTTTTTGGGTCCGTAACCGAAGTAGTAAAGTTCGATGCCAAAGATTTACAGATTGCGGTTTATGGAGACGTTGCCAACTTAACCTTCCATTCAGACTTTCACCTTAAATTCGGCGATGACCTCGTAATTGTTAATGACCAAATTACCTTGTTATTTGTAAATACCGATGATGGATGGAAGATGGTCCACGAACATCATTCTCCTTTAAACTTAGGTTAATACAAGACCTTTAGAGTACGCCCAGCAGATATTTTACAGTATATTTAATACATAAGAAAACATTTGGTTTTCAAACTTCCCCTAAAAGTATACTAGGTTAACCTGGTATCAATACACACATTTTAGATTAAAAATTGCATTGTTCCCCATGTACAGTTCTAACAGTCCTGTGCTTTTTGGAGAAGAATCGCATTGCCTATTCTCAATTATAAACTTTTAAAACATAACATCATGAAATCAAAATTGACATTTACAGCGCTATTAATTTTTACAGGAATAGTACTTACCGGGTTCACCAAAACTATTGAAGTTGAATCTGGCATAGACCTTATAAACGATGAGTTTCCAGAGGCAAAACAAGAAGTTTTAGAAACCTTTGGCGCCATTGCACAAAGTATTAAAGATGGTGATATGGATAAGCTTATATCCTTTCATGCCTATGGCGATAAGTTTACCGAATTTAAGAACGGAGAACCTCGCAATGGTGGTGTTGCCAATGAAGAATATGAGCGTTCTGTTTTTGGCGCTGTTACAGAGGTAGTCAAATTCGATGCTAACAATTTACAAATTGCCGTTTATGGGGAGGTTGCCAACTTAACATTCCATTCAGATTTTCAACTCAAGTTCGGCGAAGACCTTGTTGTAGTTAATGATCAGATTACATTATTATTCGTGAATACTACTGACGGTTGGAAAATGGTCCATGAACATCATTCTCCTTTAAAATTAAATTAACCTGCTCATTTTAAACAATTTAATCAATACCTTGAAACATGAAAAAATCAATAAAAGACCTCTCCGCCCAAACCATAAATGCCTTTGCCACTAAATTAAAAGGCAGTCTTATATTACCATCAGATGAAAACTATGATGATACTAGGCAAGTGTACAATGCCATGATCGATAAACGCCCAGGTGTATTCGCCATGTGTAAAACCGTAGATGATGTTATCGCTTCTGTAAATTTTGGAAGAGATCATAATGTTCTGGTAGCCATACGTGGTGGCGGACATAATGGTGCGGGTTTGGGCTTGTGTAATGACGGATTGGTTATTGATTTGTCCGGGATAAAATTCGTTGAGGTAGACTCTTCTACCAATAGGGTAAAAGTAGGTGGCGGAAATATATGGAACGAGGTAGATGCTGCAATTCATGAGCATGGTTTAGCTATTCCTTCCGGTATGATTTCTACTACCGGAGTAGGGGGATTAACACTTGGCGGAGGTGTTGGTTACCTCACCCGTAAATACGGACTTACTATTGATAATTTGTTAGAAGCAGATATGGTATTGGCAGATGGTTCTTTTGTAACCGTCAATGCTACTGAAAATACCGATTTATTTTGGGCTATACGTGGTGGTGGTGGAAATTTTGGGGTGGTTACTTCTTTTACATTTCAAGCACATGAATTAAAAACGGTTATTGGCGGACCTACCTTATGGCCCATTGAACAGGTAGAAGAAGTTATGGAATGGTACAATACCTTTATCCATAAGGCTTCAGAAGACCTTAACGGATTTATAGCGACTATGGTGATACCTGAATCTCCATTTCCTGAGCATTTGCATAACAAGAAGTTCTGCGCAATTGTTTGGTGCTACGTTGGTGATCCAGATAAGTTTGATGCTATATTCAAGCCTGTCTTAGATTTAAATCCTGTTTTTGCACATGTAGGCGAAATGCCATTTCCAGCATTACAGAGTATGTTCGACGGACTTTTACCACCAGGGTTACAATGGTATTGGAGAGCAGATTTCTTCAACGATTTAGGTTCTGAGGTACGTGCCCAACATTTAAAATATGGTTCAAAGATTCCAACGCCTTTATCACAAATGCATTTGTACCCTTTAAGTGGTGCAGCTAGTAGGGTAGGAGCAGAAGATACTCCCTGGGCATATAGAGATGCTAAATATGCAGGTGTTTATATTGGAGTAGATCCAGACCCAAAGAATGCCGATAAAATTATCAAATGGAGTAAGGACTATCAAGAAGCTTTACACCCATATTCCGCGGGTGGTGCATATTCTAATTTTATGATGGAAGAAGGTCAAGATCGTATTAAAGCTAGTTATAAGCACAATTACGAAAGGTTGGCAAGAATTAAAAACACCTACGATCCTAATAATTTGTTTAGAGTAAATCAAAATATTGTTCCAAAACCTTAGCATATTAATACGCTTATAATATAGCAATGACCCTGTGCAATTACGTACAGGGTTATTTGTTTAAAATATGCTTATCCTGTCTATACAAATTGGTTATTTTCGTTATAAATCTTACGCATGAAAACTATTTGCTTTCTATTATCTGGGCTATGTACGCTATTTATAATTTCCTGTAATTCTAAAAAGGAAATGAATTATGATCTGGTGCTTCAATCGGTAACCGTTGTTGACACCTATTCAGGCAACTTGAGCGAAAATCAGAGTATTGCCTTATTGGGGGATTCAATTGCTGCTATTTTGGATGACGAAAGTGCAAAGATGTGGAAGGCTAAGAAAAAGGTAAATGCTAGCGGAAAATTTGTAATTCCCGGTCTTTGGGATATGCATGTACATTTTGGAGGCGGCGACAGCCTTATTACAGAGAACAAGAACCTATTGCCGCTGTATATCGCTAACGGAGTAACTACTGTTCGCGATTGTTCAGCAGATATTAGTCCCGCTGTTTTTGAATGGAAGGCGAAGGTTAACAAAGGTTCACTTTTAGGACCTAATATTTTTTCATCAGGACCAAAAATAGAGGGTATCAATTCCATCTGGCCAGGTGATCAAGAGATTGGTGATGAAGCCGGACTAGAACTTGCCTTAGATTCCCTTGAAACCGTACAGGCAGATTTTGTAAAGATTACCGATAACACCCTTTCTCCCGAGCTTTTTGAGCTAGCCGTAAAAAAGGCACATGAACGTGGGTATAAAGTGTCTGGACATATTCCATTTAGCCTTAGGGCAATTGATCTTGCCAAGCAAGGGATGAGTACGGTAGAACATATGTCGTATATGCTAAAAGCAGGTTCTCCAGAAGAATCGGCTATTATAGAAAAATATAAGGTAAAGGAAATTGATTATGCATCGGCAAACAAAGCACTTTACGATTCTTTCGATGACCAATATGCACTATCTATTTACAAAGAATTAAAGGGTAATAATACTGCCGTTGTACCTACGTTGATTGGTACCCGAATTACTTCTTTTCTAGATGAGGACGACCACTTAGCAGATGAGCAATTACAGTACTTAGGAAAAGGGCTTATAAAAACGTACGATTGGCGGGTTCAAAGAGCTAATAAAGCCAACGAAGAAGAAATATTGGAACGTAAAGAGCGATACGACAAACTAGTATCATTGATTCCGATCATTAAATCTTCGGGCATGGATATTATTGCTGGTACCGATGCAGGGTTTCTAAACTCTTTTATATACCCAGGTTTTGCTTTGCACGAAGAGTTGAAGATCTTTGTTAATGCGGGATTAACTCCGCTGGAGGCACTTCAGACATCTGTTATCAACGGACCTAAATTCTTCGGACTTCTAGATCAGTATGGTTCTGTAGAGAAAGGTAAGAAAGCAGACTTGCTCCTTTTAAACTCAAATCCGTTAGAGAATATAGCAGCTACCAGCGATATTTTTATGCTTATCAGGCAAGGAAAAACCTACTCAAAACAAGATTTGGATGATTTATTATCCAATTTAAAAGAGCTAAACAAAGGTGAACAATAGATTTCCTTTAAATTGATCTTAACCCTATAAATAAGAATTACCATTAAGAGAGCCGCCACCATACCAGAAGTGCTACAGCAACTAGATAGCATTATTGACGATGCAATTACAAATAACGACCGTATCGGTTATTTCGCTTATTTATATAGACGGGTAACTGCGCAGATTCTTAAAGAAGTGCAACTAAAAAACTTCGAGGATAATGAGCGCATGGAGAAATTCGATGTGGCTTTCGCTAACTACTATTTAGATGCTTACTACGGTTATATTAATAATACCCCTATTAGTAAATCTTGGGCATTTGCATTTCAAAATAAAAAGGAGCAGTTGACTATTCTACAACATATTATGTTGGGAATTAACACGCACATTAATCTCGATTTAGGGTTAGCCGTAAGTGCCGAAATGCATGGGAAGGAGATATCAGAAATTGAAAATGATTTTACTAAGGTCAATAGTATTCTCGCTAGTATCGTTAACGAAATGCAAGACCGACTTAGCCGCGTATCTAGTATGCTGTTCTTACTAGACCTAGCAGGTAAAAATACAGATGAAAAAATTATTAATTTTAGCATGCAAAAGGCACGAGAATTTTCATGGCATAACGGTAATTTACTTTGGGGTTTAGGAACTGAACACCAAGATGGTGCTATACACCAAATGGATTTGGTAGTCCTTGGTTTAGGGCAATTCATAAAAGCGCCTAAATCTAAAATTATTGATTACATGCTTGGTTTTATTACACGATTCGAAGAAAAGAATGTGGGAGTGGTGATTTCTAAGTTGAGGGAGGAGTAAATTCTTTTTTTAATATTTGGCATGTTAAGACTTCTTTAAAATGGTATTCAATAAACCATTTATTCTCCATTCTTTATTTTATTTTTTTGTTAGTTCCTTTTATAAAATCTATAATTACTAATTGGAGAATTGCAATATTCAAAACCTTATTTATACCTAAAATTAATAGGGTTTTGACTAATCAATACCTGAAACAGCATTAAAAGGGTTTTAAATCTATTATATGTCTTAATTTGCTCGTATTTTAACCATAAGTAAATTTTTCTGATACAATGTCTGTTTTACGAATGCTTATTTTGGTTTTGGTAGGTTCTAAAAAAGAATCCTATATGTCACTGGCAAAAAAACTAGATGATGCAAGTTTGGTTGAAAAAATCAAAACATCTCAAGACAGTCAGCTTTTTGGTATTCTATATGATCGTTATAGTAATAAGGTTTATAACAAGTGCTATAGTTTTACACATAATGAACCTGAGGCAAAAGACCTTACCCAAGAAATTTTTTTGAAAGTGTTTTTAAAACTTGACCTTTATAATGCTGTCAAGGCTTCTTTTTCCACTTGGTTGTTTGTCATTACTTATAATTTTTGCACCAACTATGTAAACCGAACGAAGAAAAAAAATAATGCGGAAAGGTTAGATGATCATGAATATCATTTAGGAGAAGAACAAGAAATAGGTATTGACGACATCAATTCATTGGATCCAAACAAACTAACCAAGGCATTGCAACTTTTACCTCCAGAAGAGAAATCTTTGCTATTACTTAAATACCAAGATGATGTTTCTATTAAAGAACTTCAGGTTTCTTTAGAACTGGGCGAGAGTGCTATTAAAATGAGATTAAATCGAGCCAAAATCAAAGTAGTTAAAATTTATAATTCTTTGTAATTATGGAAGAAAATATATTTAAACGTATAGAAAGTAATAAAGAGCTTCCAAAAGAAGCCAAAGAAGAATTAGTTTCAAAAATTGAAACAGCAAAATTATTTCAGAGTTTTACCCAGCTTTTTGGAAAGGAATATTTCTCTACACTTACAGATTTTTTCAAAAAAGAAAAATAACCTGTTTATAGGAAATTAACATCAATTTCTTATAAAAATAAAATATAGTGACCTTTTATCTTTCTGGGGTATAAACTTATAGGAAGAAAGTTGTGCATATCAACTATCTCTATTTATATAATACATATGAAAGAGAAAAATGTCTTTAAAAAAATTGGTTTTCCACTATTGGATGTCCCTAGAGACTTAAAACAAAAAGTACTTGTTGATGTTGAAAATGCTAAACTTTTAATGGATTTGGCAAATCTGTTTTCTTCAAATTTTAATTTTACAGCGAATCATATATTTAAAGAAGTTAAAAAAATAAACAACCGTAAACCATGGAAACTATAACAACTTGGAAAGAATTGACCTCAAATACTTTAAACGAAATGGGACACAATATTATGAGTGTTATACCCAATATTGTTGGAGCACTCTTAATATTGATAATTGGTTGGATTGTTACGAGTCTTATCGTAATGGTGCTTAAAAGAGTTCTTAAGTTCATAAAAGCAGATAAATGGACAGAGACGATTAACACTAAATTGCTTTCTGGAAAAACATCATTAAAATTCGATGTTTCTAAAGTTGTACTAGTTTTTGTAAAGTGGATTATGTTCTTAATTTTTCTAATTGCAGCAGCAGATGTTATGCAATGGCAGATTGTATCTCAAGAAGTAGGTAATCTTTTAAGGTATCTTCCAAAGCTTTTTAGTGCTATTGCCTTATTCATGGTAGGTCTTTATATAGCAGATTTTATTAAGAAAGCAATAAAAGGAGTTTTTGAATCTTTTGACCTTAAGGGTGATCGACTGGTAAGTACATTGGTATTTTATATTATAGCATTTATCATTACGGTAACGGCATTAAATCAGGCTGGTATAGAAACTGTAATAATTAGAAATAATGCTACATTAATACTTGGTGCATTTCTAGCTGCAATTGTTATTTCATTCGGGCTTGGGTCTCGTGAAATTGTTAAGGATATTTTACGTACCTCTTATACCCGAAGAAAATTTAAAGTAGGGCAAGAGGTTAAATATAAAAATCAAATAGGTACTATTGAAACTATTGAAAATCTAACCTTGGACATTAGAACCGAGGAAGGACTTTTAGTGGTTCCAATACATAAATTTATCGCCGAAGAAGTATTGGTAACCAAAGATTCTCAATAAAAAAAGCAAAAACAATGTGACCTTTTAGATTTTTCGTGTAATAAGTTTAAATACAAATCTTATTAAAATAAAAACATGAAAAATCAAATAGTATTAGTCGTTGTATTCTTAATGGCACTATCTGTAGTAGGGCAGAAAAAGGCAAAAATTGATGGTAATAAAGAAGTTACCGATGTGTTTAAAACTTTAGAAGAATTCCATGCTATTGAAATAGCAGATAATCTTGAAGTTACCCTTACCCAAACCAGTGATAATGGTTACCATTTAAAAACAGACGAAAATTTGGTCGATGTTATCAAGTTTGACATTTTAAACGGGGTTCTTAAAATTTATTCAACCCATACTATTAAAAAAAGTAAAGAACTGATTATCGATTTAACTTTTGTTAATGTGGATGCAATTACTTTAGTTGCCGATGCTGAATTAAATTCAAAAAATAGGTTAACTGCAGATAAATTAATGTTTACCGCAAACGACAATGCAAAGTATGATCTTGATATACAAGTGGTAAACGCCACCTTTAATTTAAATCAAAACTCAAAGGGAGATTTAATTTTGAAAGGTGATAAAACCACAATGATCTTAAATGACAATGCATTTTTAAAAGGGGACCTTATATCAGACGAATTAAGCATGACCGTAAACAAACGTGCAGATTTAGACATAAAAGGTGATGCTACCAATCTAAAATTAACAGCAACTGGTTCGTCCGATATTAAAGCTAAAAAATTAAGAGCAACCTATGCTGATCTTAATGCTTCTAACTCGGCAGATATTTATGTAAACGCTACGAAAGAACTTAAGGTTTATACAAAAGGAAAAAGCTATGTTTATGTGTATGGCAATCCAGAAATAAAAGTCGAAGGGTTGAATGACAAGTCTAAAATCATTAAAAAATAAAGCATAACGTTTATACTAATTCCCTCAACTAAGTTTTCCTTTAAATGCCTCCCATATGGAGGCATTTTTAATATAGTAACGTTAAACATTGTGACCTTTTGAAAATTTGGGGTATCAATATAAAACCACCAGGTTATTTGATAATAATGAAAGTAAAGTGTCTAGTTTAAGAAGTTAGGTTAACCGAGATAATATCAATTCACTTAAATAATATAAAATGAAATTCAAGACTTTAATAGCGATTTTTATTGGTGCTTTAATAGTGGTGTTTTCACTTCAGAACGCTGAAAGTATCGATGTTAGATTCTTTCTTTGGAAAGTGACTGCCTCTCGTGTATTAATAATATTGGGAAGCTTTGGGTTTGGTATACTAGTAGGTATTTTATTATCTGCAAAACGAAGATTGATTAATACAAAAACTTATTAAACCATGGCTAAAATACTCTCAGTAGAACTTCAAAAAATACCAAAGTATATAAATGTAGGTGATGATGTAAATGATATAACGGTTTTGACAAAAATACAGTTTCATGATTTTGACCTTAAATTAGAAATGCCTTATTGTCTTCACATATTTGTGTATGATATTCATGGAGATGTAGATGCCCCATTAGTTTTACCTAACTGGGATGAAAGTATATTAATCCCTGTTTCCTTAGATAGAAAAGATGATTTTCTTGGCAAAGAGGTAATTATGGTAAACGCTAGTGAATCTGAACTAATTGTTAATACACCCATGTCGCTAAAACTTGGTCAGTTTAATAGACAAATGTCGCTTACATCGAGAAAGTTAGAGGTTTTCGCAACAATTGCACCCGTAATAGCTAGAGCTTCAAAATATTCAGAACCTTTTACCACAAACCTTAGTTATTAAAGAAATTTAGGTCAATATATCCTCAACTTATTTATTGGTCATTCAAAATAATTAATAAATCTAAGTGACCTATTGCCGATTGTGTGTAAAAAGACATATACATCAATTTAAAAGGAATAAAATTTATTTAAATCTAATTTTTCAATGAAAGAAGACGAAGTGATATTGCAAAATTCTATTTTAAAACAGGGTGTTCAGGTCTTATTAGATCAACTAACTCAATATCATGGAGTCTTGCTAGAGGATAGGTCACCGCGCGATTTAAAAGAGATAATTAATACCAAGTTTCTAAAGATTTGCCATAACTATATCTCCATTGGGCAAAATGAATTTGAATTACTTGATAAAGATGCTGGTATCATTGGAGTATTACCTTATTTAATCCATTATAAACTCCCAGACCATTTTAAAGATATCATGCTTGTGCACAGAGATGTGTTGTTACAACTACAAATAAGTAAGCATAAGCAATTAGAGGGTGTTGTCTCGTTATCATCAATGGACAATCATAGTCTTTTGTCTCAAAAAGTTCTTTTGGAGGCTGTAGAATATTTTATTCAAAAAATTAAGGATGAAGAAGTTTACACTACAGCGTTAAGTACTAATAAAAAAGGAATAGATTCAAAAGTAAAGCATCTTCAAAATCCTTGGAGTATTTACGCAAATCAATTTGATATTATTTTAAAACAATTTGATACTATCAATGCCAATAATCCCGTAATAGAACAATCCATATCTGTTTTTAAAGAGTTATCCAAGAATACCGAATTAATTACAAGCCAAATAATCACCGATTCTAGAACTATAATAAATGAAATTATAAATAGTCTTTCTAAGATTCAACAGATAGAAGATAAAGAGGATATTTCCCTTATAATGCATGCCTTGGAAAAAATTGAAGTTAAAATGGATACTTCAATAAACCATCAAGAAAGCTTCACTTTAATAATTGAAGATATTTCCAAAAATTTATCAAAAACCAATGTAGCCGTAGCAACCGAAGGAGGTATGTTACTTGAAAAAAGAATTGATATAGGGAAAGCTGCAAAAAAATGGTTGGATCTTAATATTCTACCCGAGGTAATAGCGCTATGGGATAATAAGGTTGAACTTTATGCATATGGAAAGCATAGCATACTTAACTTAAAAGGTAGTTTGGTAGTCGCTAAAAATCAAGAAAAAATATCTAGCTATATTTCTGAATCACAGCTTTTTACAAGTATCGAAGAAGTCTTTAACTCTAGTTTAAAAGTACAGCAAGAATTGACAGCTAATATTTCCAAAAAAATGGAAACAGAATTTTTAGCTACCTCTATCTATGATCAAGAAGAGTTTTTAGAAGTTTCATTGCAAAGTTCACTTACACATTATACCACAGACACAAATAACTTTTTTACAAATTGGAAAAGACGCTTTACTGGTTTTTTTGGCGATGTAAATATCGCCTATGATCAAGTTGTTGGGGCTAATATCAATGATACTATTGACAATGCTACAGAATGCATTGCCCATAGAATGTTTAAGGAGGAAAATGCACAATACGATATGCTTTTTTTAAACAAGAATTTTTTAGGAGATCACTTTTTAACGGAAAGGTCGAACAATGAACTTGTTTTTGAAAAGTGTTTAAGTCATTGGGAGAAAGGATTTCATAAATCTGTTTTAATAGTTGGCGATAGCCAAAGTGGTAAATCAACCTTTATTAAAAAGGTAATTAAAAAAAGTTTATACAAAGATGTGTTAGAGTTAGTACCTGAAAGCACTATAACTTTTCAAGGAAGAAAATTTAATACCACTAAAAACTTAAAAAATGCTTTACAAGAAATAAAGAAATTTAGCTACAACTCTAAGCCTATAATAGTTTTGGACGATTTAGAGTTTTGGCACGATAAAGAGCATAGTTTTTTAGACAATATTAGGGCTGTTATAAAATTTATAGAATCCGAGTCTGATGATATATTACTTGTAGTCTCTATCTCTAAACTAATGCAAGAGCATTTGGATCATAGAATATGTTTTTCTATTTCCTTTTCTACCAACATAAATGTATCAACTTCATCAAATACAGAAATTCTTAACGCTGTACAGTTAAGACATGGGGCATCTCATAGAAAATTGGTAGATGAAAACAATGAAATTATTTCTCCTCGTCAATTTCAAAAGCTCGTATACAGGCTATGCAAGCATTTTCAAAATAACCTAGGAAACGTTTTGCAAGCATGGACCTTTGGTACCAGTCTAACAATAGATAATAAAGTGGTTTATAAGGAAAGTGCACTTTACTTTCCAGATTTTTTTTCTAACGAAGAAGCTATTCTGCTAAAACATGTGCTGTTGTATAAAATTATTGATGAGCGTACAGTGAAAACATTTTTAGGGAAACGCTATACCAATGGGTATGAATCTGGCTTAAAGCGTCTAGTAAACACAAAGGTATTGGTACGCGAACACAAAGGGTTTTTATCGCTTAATACGGTTATCAATAGTGAAATTCAGAAAAGTTTAATCTACAGAGGAATTTTAAAATAAATGGAAACAATAGAATCTTTTAATACTTGGAAAGGGCTGTTTTATCTAACCACGGGGCTATTTTTATTGTACTGGTTTATAAAAATTATTCAATTCATTTCTCAAAAATTTCAACGCAAAAATTTGCTGAATAAGAGATGGCTTCATTTTTTGCACGTCGTTCTTTCTGTTTTTAAACCAATCGCCCTTATGCTGTTGGTCTTAGATTTTATAGCAATTAATTATGTAGTACACGGCTTGTTTTTAGTCATAATAGGAGCCTTAGGGTATATGCCCATTCGTAATTATATCAGCGGTCTTTTATTTCATATGAATCCATTGATAGCCAAAGGGTCTATGATTACAATAGATAATTATAAAGGAGAAATAAAACAAATGCTACCACAAGGCATGGTCATAAGTACCGAATCTGGACAAAGTTTTTTCAAATATGTAGCAATAGACAAATCAGGTTTTTCCATTACTTCTAAAGACACAGGTAATTATAGACATACAATTTACCTTAATACAGATGTAACCAAAGCAAAATTATTAGATTTTCTATTTACTAATCCAATTTTGAATTTCAAAGAACCGCCAACGGTACGGGAAACTGAATTGCCTAGTGTACTTAAATTACAATATACCTTAGAAGAGGGCGGCAATGATGAAGATTTTTTGGCATTCTTGGCAGAACATAATATAACTACAACCTTAACTTTTAACAAAGAATCATAATGGAAATATTATCATCCTATAACCTTATAATTGAAGTATCTATAATTATTATTCTATCGTTTTTATTCAATAGAATTTCTAGTAAAACAAATATACCGGCAGTATTAATGCTAATTATATTGGGTGTTGCCATTCAATATGGCTTAAAATATGCAAATGTGGGCGATATAGACTTCTTCCCCGTTCTAGAGGTATTAGGTATAGTAGGTCTTATTATGATTGTTCTTGAGGCTGCTTTGGAACTCGAATTGAAAAAAGAAAAATTAATGCCAATTTTAAAATCTTTGGTTATTGGTTTAGTGGGCTTAGTAGCTTCTGCCTGGGTTGCCGCATTAATTCTATATCAGTTTATTCCAGAGATGACTATGCAATCTGCTTGGTTATATGCTACACCATTGTCTATTCTTTCTAGCGCTATTATTATACCTAGTGTTACAGGATTAAAAGAGTCTAAAAAAGAATTTCATGTGTATGAAAGTACGTTTTCGGACATTCTAGGAATTATGATGTTTTATTTCTTAACTGGAGGTTTAAATCCTGAAGAAGACGCAGGGGTTGTTGGTTTTTTTGGTAATTTAATTTTAACCGTTGTCATTGCCCTTATTGCTAGTTATGCCATCATTCTAATTTTTCAGAATATTAAAAGTCACATTAAGTTGTTTCTGTTAATTGCCGTGTTATTATTATTATATGGTCTTGGTAAAAAAATGCACTTATCTTCTTTAATCATCATATTAATATTCGGTTTGGTTATTGCAAATATGAAGTTGTTCTTTAAGGGTAAGTTATCCAAGTTTCTCAAGTACAAGCAAGCGCATCATATTTATCATGAACTACATACAATAACTGGAGAAACAGCTTTTGTAGTTCGTACATTTTTCTTTGTAATTTTTGGTTTAAGCATCGCTATTACATCTATTTTTAATGTAGATGTTGCCATTATTAGTTCATTGATAATTCTTTCTATTTACGCTATACGATTTGTTCTATTGTACATTTTTGTTGGAAAGGATATTCTACCTCAATTATTTATTGCTCCAAGAGGGCTAATCACCGTACTGTTGTTCTACGCTATACCTACAGAAGCTCAAATTGCCACTTTTGACCAGGGCATACTTCTTTTTGTAATTATAGGAACTAGTTTAATAATGACTTTTGCCATGATTTACGATAAGCGTAGAGCAGGTAAAGCAATTGACACAGCTAACAGTAGAAAAGTTGGTACGGCAAAATGGAAAGCACCTTCTATTAGCGAACAATAATATTTTTATAATGAAAGATAGGGTAGTGCAAAAGCATTGGCGTAGAAAAATTTATGATGTAGTACATGATACGAGTACTAATAAAGGAAAGATATTTAATCTTGCCTTGTTCGGACTTATTATTATTAGTGTTGTATATGTTCTATTAGAAAGTGTAAATGATATAGACAAAAAATATCATCCATACATGGTTGCTTCAGAATGGATTATTACTATTCTTTTTACTATTGAATATATTTTAAAAGTAATAAGCTTACCTAGGCCAAAGAAATACGTACTTAGTTTTTATGGTATAATTGATTTGCTATCGACCTTGCCTCTTTATCTATCTTACTTCTTTTCAGGAGGTTCTACTTTTCTTGCTTTACGAGCTTTAAGGTTATTAAGGGTATTTAGAATATTAAAGCTTGTGAAGTTTATGGGCGAGGCAAATGTGCTTTCAAAAGCCTTATTAGCTTCTCGACTTAAAATTGGTATTTTCATCTATATTGTACTTATCATGTGTGTAATCATGGGGTCGGTCATGTATATTGTAGAAGAAGGTGCCAATTCTGGGTTTTCAAGTATTCCTAAAAGTATTTACTGGACAATTGTTACAATTACTACAGTTGGTTATGGAGATATTGCCCCATCTACAAATTTAGGGCAGGCCATAGCTAGTTTTATTATGATTTTAGGTTATGGTATTATTGCAATACCTACAGGTATTGTAACGTCTGAAATGACCAAGAGCAAAACTGAAGAAAACACTTTTAAACCTCATATTTGCCACCATTGTAATGCAACCGATCATCCTATAGCTGCTAAATTCTGTCATGGTTGTAGTAGAGAGTTATTGGCTTAAATAGTTATTCTAGATATTAATTGATTCTTCGTATGCAATAAGCTCCTAAATCTAAATAATTGATTACATGCTTGGTTTTATAGCACGATTCGAAGAAAAGAATGTGGGTATGGTGGTTTCTAAGTTGCGACAAAAGTGAACATGTATATTAGTTAGCAGGTATTAAAAAACACGCTTCAAAAGATATATTACCACAATTCGAAGAATTCATAGCAGCGCATTTCGAAAATAAATAAGTAGCAAATGTTGTTCTACATGCTTTGAAAAAGTATTCATAGAAATTATTTTATACTTTAGCGTAAAATATACGCATAGTATGCAACAATCAATTCAACTCTCAGTAGATGCTGTAGTCTTCGGCTATGAAGCTGGTAACATCTCCATATTACTTATTAAGAGAAAATATGAACCTTTTAAGGGTAAATGGGCTATTCCTGGTGGATTTGTATTGGATAATGAGTCACTGGAAGAAGCTCTTGAACGAGAGCTTAAAGAGGAAACTGGCATAAAGATCAATTACTTAGAACAGCTGTATACTTTCGGAAAACCGAATAGAGACCCAAGGGGTAGGGTAGTATCTATTGCTTATTTCGGATTAATTCGTCCTAATGCATTTAAAATATATGCTTCTACAGATGCAGAACAGGTACAATGGTTCAATATAGATGAACTGCCAGAGTTATCTTTTGACCATAAGGAGATTTTAGATGCCGCTATTAAAAGACTAAAAGGTAAAATCACCTACGAACCCATAGGTTTTGAATTGCTTGATACCAAATTTCCATTTTCAGATTTAGAGAAGTTATATAGTACGTTACTTGGTCGCGAGGTAGATAGGCGAAACTTCAGAAAGAAAATTATGGGCTTAAATGTACTTGATGAACTAGATGAAAAGGTCTCTAAAGGTTCTGGTAGGCCCGCCAATTTATTCCAATTCAATCAAAAAAGATACTTCCATCTTAAAAAAGAAGGTATCATATTCGAAATATAATGCACTGTTTATCAGTTACATAATTAGTTTGCGTAAAAATAACGCATAATATTCTAGGTTAGTATCCATATGTATTTTATATTTGTGTCATAATAACGCAAATTATGATTTACAATTCAACAATTCCATTACCCGAAAAAGCAATAGGAGAGAAGTATGTTTTCTTAGCGGGTAGTATGGATGTTAATACCACAACGAATTGGAGAACACAATGCATAACTGCATTAGAAAATAGCCATCATATTTTTGACCCAACCCATAAAGACCACGATTCTTTAAACAAGTTGGAGATGGAGAATCATATTAATTGGGAACTTGATGCTATAAATAGGGCAGATATCATCATTCTAAATTTTCTTCCAAACGCCTTATCTCCAATAACTTTGGTAGAGCTTGGGCTATACGTGGCAAGCGGTAAATTAATAGTTATTTGCCCTAAAGAATTTTATAAGAATACCTACGTTACTACTTTGTGTAAAAAATACAATACGCCTATATTTCTTAGTATAGAACAGGCTTTAAATACTATACAATAAAACCAACATTATGAACGGATTACTACTAACAGACGGATATAAAACAGGACACCACCAACAATACCCTAAAGGAACAGAAGAGGTATATTCTAACTGGACACCTAGAAGCAATAAATATGCTCCTAAAGGTTGTAATAAAGTGGTTTCATTTGGGCAACAATATGTATTTCAATGGTTGCATGATTATTTTCAGGACAATTTCTTTTCTAAGCCAAAAGCAGAAGTTTGTAATGAGCTAAAAGAAGAATTATCCCTGTATTTAGGTACAGATTACGATGTTACCCATTACGAGGAATTACACGATTTACAATATTTACCTATAAAGGTAAAATCGTTAAAAGAAGGGGTAGAGGTAGACATTAGAGTGCCTATGGTTACTGTAGTGAATACCGATAAAAAGTTCTATTGGATCACCAATTTCTTAGAAACCATTTTATCTACTATGCTATGGCAACCAATGACATCGGCATCTATTGCTTTACTGTATAAGCGTATTTTCAAAAAATGGACACTTTTGACCGATAAGGATAATTTGGCTTTTATTGATTTTCAAGGGCACGATTTTTCTATGAGAGGTATGGGCGGTTTGCAAAGTGCAATATCATCGGGAATGGGTCATGCTTCTGTATTTCTTGGTTCAGATACGCTTCCGGTTATTAGTAGCCTACGTAAGTATTACAATGCAGAAGGTTTTGTAGTAGGTTCTGTAAATGCTACCGAACACTCCGTTATGTGTGCCGGTACTAAAGATGATGAAATAGGTACGTTTAGAGCTTTAATGAATACCTACCCAACGGGAATTTTATCGGTAGTTAGTGATACCTGGGATCTATGGAAAGTGCTTACCGAGTATCTTCCTCAATTAAAAGAAGAAGTGCTTTCTAGAGATGGCAAACTTGTGATACGACCAGATAGCGGAGATCCAGTTGATATTATTTGTGGGGAGTCTCGTTCGCTAGGTAGCAACACTCCTAAAGATAAAGGGGTAGTGGAGTTACTTTGGGATATTTTTGGCGGCACCGTCAACGAACAAGGTTTTAAAGTTTTAGATAGCCATATTGGTGCTATTTATGGCGATAGCATTACGACGGAAAGAGCAGAAGATATCTGCCAGCGTTTAAGCGATAAAGGCTTTGCTACCACTAATGTGGTTCTTGGTATAGGTTCTTTTACCTACCAATTCAATACCAGAGATACCTTTGGTTTTGCAATGAAAGCTACTTCTGTAGTGGTAAATGGCATACGAAGAGAAATTTTCAAAGATCCTATTACCGATGACGGAATTAAAAAATCTGCAAAGGGATTGGTTAAAGTTGAGCTACACGACAATGAATATGTATTGGTGGATCAAGTTACACCAGAACAAGAAAATACGGGTGAGTTGCAAGTAATCTATGAGAATGGACAATTTGTAAACCAAGTGAACTTACAAGAGATAAGAGACCGTATCAATACCAATCTTTAAAATAAAAACTATGTGGTTCGAAGAATTGACAGGATTTAAAGAAATATCACCTGAATATGTACGTGATACTATTACTATCGATGGACAGAATTTGATTTCTAAAGTCAATAATAAATCCTATCAATTTGGATCGTTAGAAGTTGTTTCCTTAGAACACTTAAGAGAACAGCAATTACCACATAACAATTCTGATACGATTAAAGTTTCAGAAGTCGTAGCGGATATTCAAAGGTTACATACCGAACCAAAAAATGAGTATGCGCTATTTCAAGCGGCTTCTCAGTTTAATTTACTGGAAATGGTTGGTCCAGAAGTTTCTCCTAAAGCGGGAGTTGGTATTTATGAAGATGACTTTACCCAAGGTCCGGCATGCGCAATAGCTTGTGGTGCAGGCACCATATATAGAAATTACTTCGCTCCGGTCAATAATCAAACGGGACAAACAAATGGGCATCAAATTGATTGTTTAGAAGATATCGGTAAGGAACTGAATAACCAGGAACTTCAATTATGGAAAATGACCAACGGTTATGCGTTGGTTAGTCTTGAAGGACTTCTTTCCATCAATAAGCAAATTGGGAGTTTTACCACCGACCAACGGGAAGCTCTAAAGGGCAAACTAAAAGTAGGAATCCAATGGAATACCGAAGTAACGCTTAATAACAACAAGCAATTGGTATCCCAAATATATTGCTCGGCATTACCGGTTGCCTATTCTTCTATTGAATCTTACTATTGGGAGAATTTTGCAAGAATAGTACTAGAAGCCACGTATGAAGCTACGCTGTACACTGCAATGATCAATCTTAAAAACAACAAATCCAATACCGTATTTTTAACCTTAGTTGGTGGTGGGGCATTTGGTAACGATTTAGATTGGATATTAGAATCACTGTTCAAGGCACTAGAAAAATTCAAGCATATTCCTTTAGAGGTGAATATAGTTAGCTACGGTAGATCAAACGAAATATTGAAACAAGAATTAGCTAATTTCAACAATACACTACCTCAAGGCGAGTCTTAGTGGCAGTATTAAAAAAACTTTAAAATTCCGGAGTACACTTCGGAATTATTAATATCGATTATCGAATAAAAACGAACATATGAAATACGAAATAAAAAAGTTCCATGACGGACAGGTTACTGCTAAAATCGCTGAAGCCGGAGATATTCATATAAAAATAAGAGGAAATAGTTATGAAGATTTATTTAGAGCTGCTTCCATAAAAGAAGCTTGGGATGCTACAAATGCAACTCATAAAACAGCTGTAGCTAAACTCACTATATTTTGCTTAATTGGTCAACGATCAGATAGGCGATTTAATAAGGGAGAATCGTTCGATCTAAAAGTAATCTGCAAATTTATTAATGACATGAAATTTGATGTGGTTTCTATCTTACATCCGCACAGTCCTATTTCATTGGCATTAATTGAGAATTCAGAAAAAATATCGCATGTAGACTATGTTGAAAAGGCGTATAAGCAAATAGGTAACCCAGTGTTGGTTAGTCCCGATGCTGGTGCGTATAAAACCACCCATGAAATTGCAGAAAAGCTAAATGCAGACTTAGTGCCCTCTAATAAAGTTCGCGTAAACGGAGCTCCTGAAATTAGTATTCAAGGTGATGTAAAAGGCAAAGAATGTTTAATTGTCGATGATCTTGCAGATGGTGGTAGAACGTTTAAATTTTTGGCGGAAGCTTTAAAAAAACAAGGCGCGACCAAAGTATTTTTATATGTTACCCACGGACAGTTTAATTATGGTTTCGACGAGCTTAAAGAATCCATAGACCATATCTACTGCACCAATAGCTATAAGGATATTGATGATGATTTTGTAACGCAGTTTAAGTTAGAAGGATTGTAAAATTCTACATAATAGTAAAATGAAAAATAGCGCAGTAATGCGCTATTTTTCATCATTTACAAAATTCATAGAATAATTTTACATTTCAATCCTTATATGATTCTAAGAAAGGGGATAGATATTTAAAAGATAGGGTATTCAAGCTTAAACTATTCTGTGCTAAAGTTCCAAATAGGACTTAATGAAGTACCACCATATTCATCTTTAGCAACAATTCTCCAATAGTAAATTCTATTTTTGCTTAATCCAACTTCATAAGATGTATTTACCGAATTTTCCAAAACTAGTTGAGGGCTCTTACTTAAACCAAAATAAACGTCATACGTTAATTCATCATTATTTGAATCAATAGTACTCCAAGTTAAAAAGGTTGAAGTTTCAGAAACAACTTCATTTAATTTTGGAATAATTAATTCTGGAGTGAATGGTAACTGATTAACGATAGGGTCGCCTTCGGTATAAAATGTCCAAGTGGGAGTATAAATACTACTATTATTTTCATCATCAGTCGCTAAAATTCTCCAATAAAAAGTCTTCCCTTTGTCCAAAGTAATAGTTGTTTCAGTTGTAGTACTTGTCCTTTCTGTTGAAATATCACTAAACTGTTCATCAAAAGCTACCTGTATTTTATAAGAAATTGAATCTCCATCAGGATCAGTAGAGCCCTCCCAAGTAAAATCAAGTTCATTTTCTATACATAAAAGTTCATTACTAGGATAGACTAAAGATGGAATTGAAGGTGCTGAATTTAAGGTCGTATCGGGTTTCTCATTTGGTGGGGTTATTACTATATCATCTTCCTTATTCCCTCCACAACTGAAGAACAAGAGAATCATAAAAATTTTTATTAAATTATTAAGCAAAGTTTTCATCTTTTTAAAAGTTTGTAGGTTCTGTTTGTGTCTCCTTGAATTTTAATCATGTATAGACCCCTTGGAAATTTTGTCATTTTCATTGATATCCTGTTGTTAATAACATACTCTTTAACAGACTCAAGTAACCTTCCGTTCATATCAAAAAGTTCAAGTAAAACAATAGTATTATTTTCTGTTAATTGAATATCAATAATCTCATTTACTGGGTTAGCAAAAGAATCGTCTAAAATCTCATTTGGTATTTCCAATGCTATTTTTCCTTCGCAATCATACTTTGATGATATTTCAATTATATCACCTTCTAAAACACTAAAGGAAAACGATTTGCTTTTATATTCCCCAATTTTATTATTGTTAATCGTAACCGAGTATGGAAAAGTTCCTTTATCCATGGTGACCAGTAATTTATTTTCAGTTGTATTATTTTCTAAAACTGTTTTTCCTGTAAGTTGTTGAGATTCTAGTATTGAAAATTCAAAACACCTGGTATTTTCCAAGTCTACTTTGCTGATACACAAATTATAAATTCCAGGTTCAAGGTTATCAATAATCAAATCTTTATTGAAAGAGTATTCAATATTGTTCAAGGTTGCAGCATATTCGAATTCATAGGCAGCCTCTATAATTATTTGCCCATTATTCTTATCAGGACATGATTCTTGAATACTTGTAATATTATAAAAGTCAGAAGTTATAATCATACACCCATTATCATCTACAGTTGCACCTAGTGGTGTATTTAAACAATTATCAAAGTAGTCTAATACTCCATCTTGATCTATATCTGTTTCACATAGATCACTTCTACCAGAGTCATAAATCCCCCATCCGTAATGATCAATTAGAAATTCCCTTGAATCTTGAGAAGCACAAAATTGGCTGTTACCGCCATCAAAAATTACGTTTTGGGTTAAAGAAGACAATTGACTCCAACCATTCAACAATGCATCATAATTTATTATGGATAATAAACCTTCTTCAAATATTGCATCCATATCTGATACTTGACTAATGTTCCACGAACCTATGTTTTGATCAAATGATTTCGCACCCTTAAACATACTATTCATATTCTCTACGCTACTTACATCCCAATTTCCTATATCTTGATTAAAAGCTGAATTGGCAAACATATTGTTCATATCTGTAACCTTACCCACGTTCCATTGTTTTAAATCTTGATTGAACAATAAAGCCCCTGCGAACATACCGTCCATTCTAGTAACATTATCAACTTGCCAAGTTCCGATATTAGCATTATAAGAACTTGCTTCCTTGAACATTGATGACATGTCAATTACCTTAAACACATCCCAATCATTGATATACCCTCTAAAATCAGATGCATTTTGAAACATTGACCGCATACTTATAACATTCCCAACATCCCATATACCAATACTTCGGTTAAAAGCCGACGCACCATTGAACATTGAAGTCATTTCTTCAACATTACCTGTATTCCAGTTTTCAATCAAAGAATTGAAATTTGTTGCCCCCTCAAACATATGGGAGAGGTTTTTTACCTTATGTAAATTCCAAAAGGTCATATATACCGTACCTACCATTGTGGTACAATTTGTAAACATATTTTCTAATGTTGATACCTGATTAAAATCAGGAACATCTGTAGCTAAAATCTCTAAATTGGAGCAACCGTGAAAAGCCCCTTTCATCGAAGCCCACTCTATATCACCCCAATTATCAACTGAAATTATTTTTTTCCTATCACCTGAGTTATCAAAATATATTCCAGGAAAATCTCCCATAATTGATACCTGATATGTTCCTTCACTAGTATACGTATGTGTAATATTTCCAGTAACATTAGTATCAATTATACCATCTCCCCAATCAATTGTGTAATTATATAATTCATTAGGATATGTAGGAATTGTAATTTGATTATTTTCAGAAGCACCAAAATTCGATGTAAGCCACGTAGTTTTAAAATAATTAGCTGAGCAATCAAATTCATCGTCTTTAAACCGCCACCCATGTACATCTATCAAATTTTGTCTAGCTTGCTGAGATGCACAGTACGAATGACCTCGAACGTCCATTGTCACAGAAGTATTTGGTGATTGATTATTCCATCCTATTAATGTATCATCATAATTACTCATTGAAAGCGCGGTACCAGTAAGAAAATTATCCATTCTAGTAATATTACCAATATCCCAATCCGCTAAAGTTTGATTAAAAGAAGGTGCAGCCCACAATAAACCCTTTATAGAAGTTAAATTAGAGGTATTCCATTTCCCTATTGGTTGATTAAAAGTTTTAGCCCCAAAAAACATAAAATCAATATAAACAACATTTGATATGTCCCAATTTGAAATATCCTGATTAAAGTTTCCTGTATTGTAAAAGGCATGAGACATATTTGTCACATTACTAATATCCCAGTTACCAATATCCTGATTAAAAGATTTTGCACCTGAAAAAATAGCCCTAATCGATTCTGCAGAAGAAAGATTCCAATTTCCAATATTTTGATTGAATTCATCGGCATTTGAAAACATTGATATCATTTCAACAACGTTTCCAACATCCCAATCTCCTATGTCCTGATTAAATAAAAGTGCACTCGTAAATACACCGTTCATTTTCTTGGCATTACTAACATCCCAATCATTCATTGTTTCGTTACCAACTAGCGACTCGCAACTTGCAAAAGCGTAGCTATAATCTGTTACCAATTCCAAATTTGGAATATCCGTTGCCTTTATATCTAGATTACGACATTTTGAAAATGCTTGCTCCATAGATGTCCATAAATTATCGCCCCATTGTTCAATCGATAACAATTTTGGAAAATCCCAACTTCCCTTAAAATATATTCTTGGAAACTCTCCTGAAATTGTTACCTCATAAGTTCCCGGAGATTCATAAGTATGAATTTTAGTGCCATGCACATTATTATCTATTGTGCCATCTCCCCAATCTACAGTATAATCATAATACTCATCAGGATGGGCGGGAATTCTAATTTGATTATTTTCGGTTGCTCCTTGAATATCTGTTTGCCATATTGTTATAAAAGGCTCGTGTGTACAGTTTTCATTTCCATCAATAAAACTCCAATTATTATCATCTATCAATTTTTGTCTCTGTATCGCACTTAAACAATATTGGCTTTTACCACCATTAAACAGTATACCGGATGGAAGTGTAGGTAGGTTGCTCCAGCCAATAAGTATCTTATCATAATTTTCGGTAGACAAAGAAATTCCTTTAAAAATTTCTCGCATACTCTCAACGTTACTAATGTTCCAATTTGAAATATCTTGCTCAAAAGCCACTGCATACGAGAACATATTATCCATATCAAAAACCTGTGACACATCCCAAGAACTAATATCTTGGTTAAAACTTCTTGCACCTTGAAACATGGCATCCAAAATTGTAACATTAGAAACGTCCCAATTAGAAATATCTTGATTAAATGCATGTGCACCATTGAATAATGCCCTCATATCAGTAATATTAGATACGTCCCAACCACCAATATTTTGATTAAAACTATAGGCATTGCTAAAGAGAATTCTCATATTAGTAACATTACCAATATCCCAATTACTAATATCTTGATTGAACACATACGCTTGAGCAAACATGCTACCTATATCAGTTACATTCGACATGTCCCAATTACCTATATCTTGATTAAATTTATAAGCATCTGAAAACATATGAAACATAGACGCTACGTTTATAACATTCCAACTACCAATAGGTTTATCAAAAGCCTTTGCTCCTTGAAACATATAGCCCATATTTGTAACATTAGATACGTTCCATTCACCTATTTCCTGATTAAAACGTTCGGCACGCTTAAAAACATTTTCCATATTGGCCACATTAGAAACATTCCAATTACCAATATTCTGATTAAATATTGTACAATCATAAAACATAGAAGACATATCTATTATATTAGACATATTCCAGTCATTAAAAGAGCTATTGCCTCTTAAAGAAGAGCAATTTTCAAACATTGCTTTTGTACTTATAGTGTAATTTAAATTCGGAGCATCGTTTGATCTAACGTCTAGGTTAGAACATCCAGAGAAAGCATTTTCAAATGATTGCCACTCCACATCACCCCATTGTTCAATCAATGACAATTTTAACTTATCATTTTCAACACTACTTAATTCTCCATTGAAATAAATTTGCGGAAATACTCTATGAATTGAAACCTTATAGCTTCCAGGGGTTTCATAAGTATGGGTTATTTCACCTGTAACATTTAAATTATAAGTGCCGTCTCCCCATTCAATATCATAATCATACGTGGCTTCAGGAAATACAGGTATTCTAATTTGGTTATTTGCTGTCACACCTGTTTCTGAAGTATTCCAAATAGACTCAAATGGTATAAACGGGCAGCTATCGCCTTCGTCATTGAATTTCCACCTAAACTTATGGTAAATAGAATTTCTCGCATATTTACTGTTACAATAAAGTGATTTATTTGCGCCCAATGTAACTCTACCCTGTAGATTCAATGTACTCCAACCTATCAACATTTTGTCATAGTTCTCATTGGATAATGCTGAATCATCAAACATGTAATCCATCTTTTCCACATTTTCAACATCCCAATTTCCTAAATCTTGATTAAACAGTTTTGCAGCCCTAAACATTCCTGCCATATCAGTCACATTAGAAACGTCTAAATTGGTAATATCTTGATTGAAAACATCTGTTTCGGAAAACATTTCTTCCATTGTTAAAACATTTGCCAAATTCCAATCGCTAATATCTTCATTGAATACGACAGCACCTGAAAACATTTCTTTCATTGTTGTTACATTAACAACATTCCATTTGCTTATATTTTGATTAAACGATTTCGTAGACTTGAACATGCCCGTCATATTCATTACGTTCGAAACGTCCCAATTACTAATATCTTGATTAAATGCCTCAGAACCTGAAAACATTTCTTCCATAGTTACAACGTTAGATACATCCCATATACTAATATTCTGATTAAAACTTTTTGAAGATTTAAACATGCCAGACATATCTTTGACATTTGAAAGATCCCAATTTGAAATATCTTTATTGAATGCCTCAGTATCTGAAAACATTTCTTCCATAGTTGTGACGTTAGAAACATTCCAATCATTAATATCTCCGTTAAATGATTTTGCAGACCTAAACATAGCGGTCATATCCGTTACGTTAGAAACGTTCCAGTCAGAAATATTTTGACTGAATGCCACTGCATCTGAAAACATTTCTTTCATTGTTGTTACTGAACTTGTATCCCAATTAGCAATGAAAATATTCCCTATTAAAGAAGTACATGAACTAAACATGTTATTCATTGAACTAACATTTGCTAAATTGGGTTCATCAACTGCAACTATTTCAAGATTATTACATCCTGAAAAAGCACTTGACATTGATGACCAATCTATAGCACCCCATTGATCTACTGATAAAATTTTATTTTTATCGGTAGAATAATAATTATAATCGCCATTAAAATAAATTCTTGGAAATAACCCAGAAATTGAAACTTGATAAATACCCGGACTTTCGTAAGTATGAATAATACTACCTCTTACATTAGTGTCTGTAGTACCATCACCCCAAGAAATTGTGTAATCATAAATTTCTCTGAAATTTGTAGGGATGGTAATTTGATTATCAGCTGAAGTACCCGGATTATCAGTTTTCCAAGTTGTAATAAATTCGGTTTGGGCCGATATAATAAAACAAGAAAAAATTAAAAATAGAGATAAGATTATTTTTTGCATAGGAAGAATAATAAATTTAAAACTAGTTAAAAATTTTCTTACAATTTATGTTTTTCGATAATGTGTATTAGTTACCCTACAATCAAAAAACATCACCTTAACTTCTCTTAAAAAACGCCAATATTTTTTATGGAATAAATAATTCATTTAAATTCAATTGGTATTCCAAATATGTTGTTCGGCATTACCGGTTGCATATTCTTCTATTGAATCTTATTATTGGGAGAATTTTGCGAGAATAGTTTTAGAAGTCACTTATGTAGTTACGTTGTACGCTGCCATAATCAACCTTTAAAAACAACAAAGCCAATACCTTATTTTAACCTTAGTAGGTGAAGGGGCATTTGGTAACGATTTAGATTGGATATTAGAATCACTCTTTAAGGCACTTAAAAAATTCAAGCATATTCGTTTAGAAGTAAACATTGTAAGCTACAGTCGCTCTAACAATATACTGAAACAGGAAATAGCTAATTTCAATACTAAATTAGCCCATGGCGAGTCCTAGTGGTAGGTGGTAGGACGTTTAAGTTTTTGGCGGAAGCTTTAAAGAAACAAGGCGCGACCAAAGTATTTTTATATGTTACCCACGGGCAGTTTAATTATGGTTTCTATGAACTTAAAGAATCCATAGACCATATCTACTGCACCAATAGCTATAAGGATATTGATGATGATTTTGTAACGCAGTTTAAGTTAGAAGGATTGTAAAATTCTACATAATAGTAAAATGAAAAATAGCGCAGTAATGCGCTATTTTTTTATTCAAATGTATGTCGTTGTTCTGCGGTTGAAGATGCTTCTAGTAATTGGTGAAATGTTTTTATACTATCAAAATTGCTAGTAATTTCTTCCGATACTGCAATGCCAGATACACCTGTTTCTAATAACCCTTTCACATCTGCTGTAGAAATGCCACCAAAAGCAATAATTGGGGTTTCGGTTTTTAAAGCTTCTACTAGTAACGTGTATCCATTTAAGCCTAAAACCGGACTCGAATCTTCTTCGTTGGTAGTAGCTTTAAAAGGACCCAAACTTATATAATCAACTTCTTTGGTAAGTAGTGTTTCTGCGTCTTGCAAGGTGTTTGCTGTACCTCCGACCATTTGCCAAGTGTATAGCAGTTTTCGAACCTCGGTAGGGGAGGCAGCCGTTTTATTTAATACAACACCATCCGCTTTAATCGTATGTGCAATCTTATACTGATTCTCAATGATCAACCGCGTCTGAAAATGAGAAGTGATTTCTCTAGCCTCTTCTGCTATTTTTAAAAACTTCTTTTCTGATACATCCTCTAAGCCTAACTGCACTAATTCTATACCCGAAGTACATGCCTTTTGTATATTTTCCAATACCTCTTTTGGTGAATTTCCTTTTGGTATGTAATGTAGTTTAGGGATTATCATGTCCATATGTTCAAATGTAAACGTTGTGGTATTTGAGTTGGTAAAGTTACGGATGTATAAATACATATTTCTGATTTAAAGTTGAAATTGGAAAAACAAGTTTACTTCTTACAGAAAGTCTCTGTATACCTTAATTAGTCCATAGCTAATTAGCATATAGAGACTTTTTTTTACAAAAGTTTAAATACCTAATAAACTCTAAAAAAGTAAACCAAGTTGCTTACTTCGTATTGCTAAAAACAGTTTTTAGTCTTGCCAATTATTAGCCCAATCTTTCCAAACCACATCTAGACCTTGACTTTTTAACATGGCGGTGATGTCTTCTGTTGGTCTTTCATCCGATATTTCAAATTGCTCTAAAGATTCTGGTGCTACGGCATAGCCACCAGGGTTGGTTTTAGATTCCGCGCTTATTGAGGTAATGCCCAAATTCACAATATTGTTCCTAAACACCTCACTTTCACGCGTAGACATGGAGAGTTCTACATCTTCATCTAATAACCTGAAAGCACAGATGAGTTGTACCAAATCAGGGTCGGTCATTTCAACCTTTGGTTCCAATCCTCCTGAATGGGGTCGTAATCTAGGAAAGGATATGGAGTACTTCGTCTTCCAGTACGTCTTCTGTAAATACTTTAAATGCAATGCCGTAAAAAAGCTATCTGCACGCCAATCTTCTAACCCGAACAATGCGCCCAAACCAATTTTGTGAATTCCGGCTTTGCCCAATCGATCTGGTGTATCTAGCCTAAAATCGAAATTAGATTTTTTACCTTTTGGGTGGTGCTTTTTATACTCCTCTCTATGGTAGGTTTCTTGATATACCAAAACGGCATACAGTCCATTTTCAATTAACAGCTCATATTCATCTTGCAATAAGGGTTGTACCTCTATGGTGATATTTGAAAATTTAGAACGAATTAACTGCAAGGCATTATTGAAGTAATCTACACCAACGGTTTTATTGGCTTCTCCTGTAACCAATAAAATATGGTCATAGCCTTTAGATTTTATATACGCTACTTCTTTTAAAATTTCAGCGTCGGTCAAGGTCCTACGTGGAATTTTATTGGTCATGCTAAAGCCGCAGTACGTACAAATGTTCTGGCATTCGTTACTTAAATACATGGGCGAATACATTTGTATGGTATTCCCAAAGCGTTTCTTTGTCAATTTGCGACTCAATTGCGCCATTTGCTCTAAATACGGTTTGGCAGCAGGCGATATCAATGCTTTAAAGTCTTCTAAATCTCGCTTTGTGTTACTCAATGCGCGCAACACATCGTGCTCTGTTTTAGAAAAAATACTGGCTAGAGTATCGTCCCAGTTGTAAGTATCGAATAGGTCTTTGAAACTGCTCATAATCTTCTAATTCAAAAAATTGGTTAAGGGACTACTTGCTTCGGCTTTTTTATGGACTACTGGTGCCAGTTTAGCTTCAAAAGCCATTCTGCCTGCAGCTACCGCCATTTTAAATGCTATGCCCATTGCAACAGGGTTTTGAGAAACAGCTATGGCCGTATTCACCAAAACGGCATCTGCACCTAGCTCCATTGCAAAGGCTGCATTTGAAGGAGCACCAATACCGGCATCTACAATAACTGGGACATTGCTTTGGTCAATGATAATCTCTAAAAATTCTTGTGTTCTTAATCCTTTATTACTTCCTATGGGTGCACCTAAAGGCATTACACACTGCACACCAACTTCCTCTAAACGTTTACACAGAACGGGATCCGCATGTATATAAGGCATAACCACAAAACCTAGTTTAACTAGTTCTTCGGCAGCCTTCAGAGTTTCTATAGGGTCGGGAAGCAGATATTTTGGATCGGGATGTATTTCTAATTTCACCCAATTGGTCTCTAACGCTTCACGAGATAATTGAGCTGCAAAAACAGCTTCCTTTGCAGTACGAACACCAGAGGTATTGGGTAATAAATTAATACGGCTATGGTCTAGATGGCTTAATATATCATCTTGAGCATCACCAACATCTACCCGTTTTAAAGCTACGGTCACCAATTCACTTTCTGAAGCCAGTATGGCTTCTTTCATTACTTGCGACGAGCTAAATTTTCCCGTTCCCGTAAACAATCTTGAGCTAAACTTCTTATCTGCTATCTGTAACATCTTATTTTCTTTTTTCTTCGGATATACAACGTTGTTCTACTATTTCGGCATCATTGATGCGTTTCTTAAAATCTGGAATGCTATTAAAATTGCGTGTTATTTCACCGGAAATAGCAATACCATGAATACCCGTTTTCCTTAGTACTGAAACATCATCCATAACAATACCACCAATGGCAATTACAGGCAATTCTGTTTTGAGTTCTTCGAGTATGGTCAAATAACCGTTTATGCCCAATACGGGACTCAAATTCTCTTTGGTCTTCGTAAATCTAAAAGGTCCCAAACCTATATAATCTACTTTTTTACTGATCAGAGTTTTACAATCCTCCAATGTATTGGCGGTGCCCCCAATGAGTTGCCAAGAAGCCAGCTCTTTTCTTGCTTTAGTAGGGCAGGAGTCTAATTTACCTAAATGGACACCATCCGCTTTTACCGCAGCCGCAATTTTATAGTGATCGTTAATGATTAATAGTGTCTGAAACTTCAATGTTATTTCTCGTGCCCGTTGTGCGGTTTCAAGTACTACTTTTTCTGGCTGGTTTTTTAAACGCAATTGCACCAATTCCGCTCCAGAAGAGCATGCTTTCTGAATATTTTCTAAGTGTTCTTTTGGGGTACTGCCTTGTGATATATAATGTAATGTTGCTATCATTTAAATTCTTTACTTAAAAGCTTAATTCATGCTATTTCTATTTGAAGTTTTCTTCTCTTCAATCCATGCCGCTTCATAGTGCTTTTTTAAGGCTATAAAGCTTTCAACAGGGTTTTTCATATTCCAAACGCCACCTAAGACACCAATACCTTTAAAACCGAGCTTTAGTGTTTGTTGTACTGTTTTATCGGTGATACCGCCCATGCCCACGATTAACTTTCCACTTTGGTTGACGTCGAAACCTTTTCCTTCATAACCCTGTTTAGAGATGGAAGAAAACACGGGACTCAGTAAATGATAGTCAAATTCAAATTCACAATCTTCTAAAACCTCTGGATCATGAAAAGAAGAACTTATAGTCTTACCGTACATATCTAAACTTTTAAAATACTGACCGGGATTATCAATATGGTCTATTCTTTTTTGCTCTTGAAAATGCACGCCTTTTAATTCATATGCATTGATCAACTCATGAAAAAGGTGTACTACAATTCTATTGTGATATTTAGTATCTATTAGATTTAAATAATCGCAATGTTCTTGATAGTCTTTAAATGGTTTTCTCAAATGATAATATGCCAAACCTTGTTGAAACAACTGATGAAGTATTTCAATTTCGTTCGGGATATCATTTTCTGGTGCTATTAATACGATCATTTTTGTGATTTAAGTATTGTAATGGAAATCCTTTTGCTTCATGTGGGTAAAATAGGAATAGAAAGCCTGATTTTCAACCACCTTGGGTAGCTCTAATCACCAATACTTCATCGCTCTCGTTCAGTGTTTTGGTATGCCACTCTGTTTTGGTGATAATGTTCTCATTTACCGCCACGGCTATTCCGTTGACAGAAATATCCAATCCATTAATGATTTCATCTAATGTAGTGTTCGGCTCGAATAGGTGAGTGGTGTTGTTTACTTTAATGTGTATCATCTTTTCAATTAGGTTATCAATGCGTAAAACGCAACAATGATTTTAATTTTGATGTAAACAGAAAGAATAAATAATGAAATGAAAAAAGGAAAGTACAGGTTGTTGATCCTGATAACTTTTCCCTACGTTGATATTAATCAAATCAGGTTCTAAGGATATTTCTCAAACTATGAAATAGCTACTCCTAAAGTTTACTTCGCTAATGTAAGAATTTGAAAGGGAATGTGATTCTTAAAATGGAATAGTTTGATTTTTTTTGAAATAGACCAACTTTAAGTAATGTAATTCTACAATACATCAAAAGAAAGTTAAAGATTGATTTACTGATATGTTCATGAAATTTCAATCAATTCATCCCAATTAAATTACAATTCGGTAAGTCCCAATTCATTTTTATCCTGAATCAAAATATATTTACATCATACAAAACACCAACGGGACAGCATCATGGAACATACCAAACCAAAGACCAGCAATAAAAAACAGATTTTCAGAATCATGTTATTTGCCAGTACCTTCATTTCTTTATGCTCTGTACCGTGGATTTTAGTGAAAGCTTGGATTTTACCCTTACCGAATACGGTTCAAGAACAAGTAGATCAAACTTTAGGTTACGGATTTGACGGAGCCATTGTATATGTAGATGAAGCCGGTAAGCCTCCCGCGTTTTATGGTGCTGGTTATCATAACACTGAAAATAAAATTCCCGTTAACCCAAAAGCACTTTTCAAAATTGCCAGTATCAGTAAATTATATGATGCCGTAGCAATTACCAAATTAGTACATGAGAACCGTTTATCGCTTGATAAAACTCTTGCCGATTACTTTCCTGAGCTTGTTGGACAAATTGAAAATGCAGAAAATATCACCATAAAAATATTTCTGCAATGAATAAATACCTTTAATACACACCTAAATAGATAACTATTAGGAAGGATGGAAGTGAAATGTGTTTGTGTGTGAAAATGAAAATTATAACTTAAATATACCCGCTTGGTGTAAGTATATTCTATAATTTTAAATTAGGCGGTGCTTTATGTTAATCTTAATTACATAGGTATTGTAAATCCCATTCCTACGGTTAAACCGCTCCATCCAGTAGTTAATTTGTCACCGTTTTCATTTAATAAGTAACCACCATCGGGATTATCTTCTTTTAATTTTATCCTACCCCCATAATAGAGGTCCAAATCTATATATGCTCGTAGCACTAAAAAACCCAAAGGGTATTCGTATAAGAGGCCTCCACCTAAACCATAATCTATAGATTTAAAGTCAAGACTATCAAATTGATTTGTTCCTGAGGTGGTTAAATCTGAAGTGATATTAAAACTAGAAAATGTCACTAAACCCTTGAATTGTGCATATAGATGGGATTTTTCATTCGAAACTAGGTTTAGATAATATCGATAACCAATGGTACTCCCTTTTAATTCATTCGTTAACCTAAAATGTCCAGAATAATCTGCCACAGATGATTTGGCGCCAGAAACCCTATTCGCATAAAAAAATGAGGACTTTATATTTTCCACCGAAAATCCAACAGAGAATCCATAATTATAGTAAAAATTATCAGTTGTTTTAAAATTTTCGAAATCAACCTGATCTTTTAAACTATTATGAAATAATTTTAAAGGAGAAGTTGGTGTAGTACCTAAATTTACTTCAAAATTAATCCCAGATTCTTGTGCAGTTATATTGGTTATAGTCATACAAACCATAATCCCAATTACAATTTTATGGACCTTATTCAATATCAACATATATTCCTTTTGAATGAATTAATTTTCCATTGGTCAACCATAAATAATAATCACTTCCAAGACCACTGTTACCTTTATCAGATTCATAGCTAAAACTTGATAGTTCATTTGTGCTTATATCTGCAAGAAAGCCTAGCTCTCCTTGCACTAGCAGTAAGTTATTCGATATGGGGTCATAGGAAACACTTCTATTATTATTACCTGCCGAATACGGTATTGTGGTAAGAGTTTGGCCACTTAAAAGATCTATTACCTCAATGGTATTGTTAGCAGTCGCATAATAGAGCGTATCGTTATAAATATCCAAGGAATACCTTTTTGTAGAAAAGCTATAGCCTGGAGATTCCGGTAAACTAGCTCTTCGTATTAACGTATTATTCGTTATTTCATAAATAGCATAATCGTCACCTTGTCTTATAAATATGTACTTTCCGTCGTTGGACAAGTAACTAATCGTAACGGAATTGTTGTCTTGATTATAGTATGTATAGAAAACTTCATTAGTTTCAGTATTGGTTAATGTTAAGGTTTTAGTTTGGTAATCCCATGTTTTTAAGATTTTACCTCTCAACTGAAACGAAGTTTTGTTTTCTGCAGCATACGCCCTAATTGTGCTAAGGTTGTTTTTATCTAGCTCCATAGTTTCATAGACCAATTGAAAATCATCTCCTCTGTGAATAATTTCCAAATAAAAATTATTACTAATAGGGTCTAATTCAAAACCTAATGCATTTACTTGGTTCAACGAACCTCTGTGGTATAAGACTGTTTTATTAATTAAATTAAAGTCTTGCGAATATTCAAAAATAGATATGCCCTGATTAGACCCCACGGCATTACTTTCGGCAGCAATTAAATAATACCGTTGCGTGCTTGGGTTAAAAATAAAGTTCTGTCCAAAATATTGGTCAATATTCGGAATAAGCCCAAAACTTGCTTCATCCAAAATGGGCTTAAAATTATAAGAAGGTATGTAGGGGTCGTAATCCGTTTCCGGAAAAAGGGAACCAAAGTAATCCGCTCCAAAAGAGTAGGGAGCATCTACAAGTTCACTTCCTCCTTGTGTGGAAGCTGAAAAATTATAAGCTTCGGAACTCCAATCTGTTCTAAGATATACCTCATAAGAACCAAAATTGGCATAAAGTGGATGCTGTGGCCATGTTAAGCGGTAGTGTTCTATATCTACAAAAGACATAGTTATAGTTATCCAAGAAGGATCATGTTGTAACGTTGAACCCTCACCGATAAGCTCAACATATTCACTCGTAAATATTATGGAGTACGTAACATTAGAACGATCTTCTCTTTCTGGTCTGTTTGTATCTAAAGGAAATAGTACGGTATAGGTATCAATATAATTTTCTTGGTCAAGGAATTCTTCGGTAATCGGTATTCTTGATTCATATTCCGGAAATTGAATACTTAAATACGCGTCTTTATAATCTAAATCTCCCCTATTTTCCCATGATACACGAATGCTACCATTTTCAGTAATAACACTTGTAATCGAAGGGGGCTGCGAAGGCTCACGCTTTATAATAAATTTAAAGTCTTTAAAAACCGTAATACGCTCCATTTGAAGCTGTTCTGCAATACTTCCTGTACCAGAGCTTAACTCATGAACAATACGTATGGTATGTTCCCCATCCTCATAAAAACTTGGCTGCACCGTGAATTCTCCAGAATTGGATTGAGAATTTGAGGAAATACGTTTGTTGTCCAACAAAACTTCAGTGGCAAAACCAAATTGTTCGGGCAATGCATTAATAGTATAATACATACGCCTATCTATATTAATGGTGTCGCCTTCGGTAAATGAATTTAGGGTAACCGTAATATCATCGGTATTCGGCCCTTCCAAGTTTACATAATTATCTTCCGAAAAATTATAGGAACAACCTAGTAAACAAACACAAATAAATGCAATACTGATTTTTAAAAAATACGAGTTAATATGAAGTTGAATAGAAATAGCAGTAATATTTAGTAATGAAACAACGGTATTTAAACCTAAAAAGTATATTTCATAAATCTAGACAAATAGTATTAAAGCAATTTAGTAAAGGATTACAACGCTTTATGTATTTGAGTATTTAAAGAAACGTATTTACCATAGTACCTTTTAACTTTTTCTTTGATAACGTTACTTCTACAAAAGCGATTGAGACTTATTTAAAGTTAGGCGATTGCCATACTTCACTAAAGGTTCGTTAATTCAGTTAAGAAAGCAATAAATAATAACTTATGAATTGCCCCATGAAAGACGAAAAGGCAAGGGGTTTGGAATAGAATTTTATATGAAACCGCTAAAAAAAATAAAAGAGTTGTAGTAATTTTGTGGTTCATATAATTACAGAATATTGCTAGAGAAAAGACATCAATTACCCCAAGAGCAATCTATAGATGAAGAAAATTTTATTTATTGTTTAGAAGGCGTTCAAGATATAGAAACCAATAAGGTTACCGAAGCTCAAGAAAACTTGACGCAATTGGCCATGAAATATGGAATAGCAAGTATCTATAAAACATGCGACACCATTGAAGGACTAGAAGATAGCTTAAATGCCCTGGTCTTGGATGATCATAATTTCAAAGATTATGAAATCATCTATTTGGTTATGGCCGGTGAAGCCAATAGTATTTGCTTAAACGATTACTACTATACCTTACAGGAAATTGCAGAGATTTTTGAAGGACGATTAAAAGGAAAGATTTTACATTTCTCCAATGCGAAAATTCTAGATTTAGACGAAGAGGAATCCCAATACTTTTTAGATATCACTGGTGCAAAAGCTGTTTCAGGCTATGGTTATGAATACAACGGAGTAAGTAGCGCCAACCTTGACAAGGCTTTCTTTAACTTATTTAAAGAAGATGATAATATGTTCGATGTTGTGGAAGAGCTGCACCAGAGACATTACAATGTCTGTAAACTACTAGATTTTAGACTGTATTATTAAATTTCTACCTAAAACAAATCACTTACTCTTCAAATTGATCTCAAGCACTTGATCTCCATTGTAGACAATTTTTAAAATTGCCTGTCGATTCGTTGATTTACCTATGTGTTTAATAACAATAGGCATCTCTTCTCCTGTTGGCACCAAAATATGTTCAATTTTTGACTCAATTTGATACTGATTTCTAGCATCTCCTGTAAGTGCTATAGTACTGATAAAGCAGCCCGTGTTACCTGCCGTATTTTTAAGATTTACAGTCGTTTCGGTGCCAATTGGTATTTCAACTTCTGACTTAGCACTTAACTTTGAACCTACAAGTGCTTTCCCTTTTGGGTTGTCTTCGCCATACACCTCCATATTCCTTTGATTTCCACCGGCACGTACCGGTGATCCCGCGGCTATATGAATTCCATTTCCCGAAAGTATTGCCTGAGTACCATGCCTAGCATAATTCATATCCTGCTTTTTAGACCACAAACCTGATTTAGGATTATAGGCTTCAACAAGTTTATAAGCTGGTCCTGCTTCTTCACCTTCACCGCCCATTACAAAAAGCTCCCCTTTATAAACTACAATACCAGGAGCGGCTCTTGGGGTCGGTAAATTTTTAGATAATACAGACCAGCGCTTTAAGTCAAAATCATAGGTATCAACTATTGCTGGTAACGGGGCAAACACTCCGCCTTCGCCACCAGATTGTCTTCCGCCAGCGGCATACAATTTTTTTTCAATCACAGCAGCACTAAAATGATCCCTTTGTTGAGACGCATTATCTAATATCGTCCAGGTATTGGCTTTAGGGTCATATTCATCAAACCAGTTGACATAACCGCCATCATGACCAATAGTATTACCCCCGATGACATAGAACTTGTCTTTGTACATAACCAAACCTGCACCACCTCTTCTTCTGTTTTCAGGAATCTCAGGACCTTGAATCCAATTGTCTGTAGGTGGGTGATATAGCCATACATGTTCTTCAGGAATTTCTCTCGGAAAATAATTGGTCTTAAACGCTGCTACAACCCAAATAAAACCCTCATAGGCCGTTGCCTGAAAATGATTAAACTCTTTGGGCGCCATTCTACCGTTACTCCAAGTGTTATTCTTATAATCGTAGATATCCAATTTTTGAGCAGATTCGCGACCTCCAAACAATACAAATTTATCACCAATTTGCACAAATGAACATTCGTGCCGAGCCGTATAATTTTCGCTTTCATTCTTGTCGATCCATTTATCAGTATGGTTTTTATTCATTTGACATAATCCTAAAAAAGGTATTAGAATAAATAAATAGCCCAATAAATTTTTCATATTTGATATATATTTTGATGAATAGATATTGTCATCTGGACTATAATAGTACACTATTTAATTGGTTTATGAATAATAGGAGGGGGTAGCAGTTATAGTGAAATTTACGTTATATAAAGAGTATGAATTAAAGATGCTATTACATATTGTTTTAAAATTAATAACTTTAAGTATTCAAGATGAAAATTAAATCTATATTCCTATTTTTATCAAAATCAAATAAAAGAATTTAATAGTATGAGCAAAACAAAACTTACCATAAATAGTAATGGGTCTGTAAAAGTAGAAGGAGATTTTGAAATTGTAGATAGCCAAGGTAATTCATATAATTTACAAGGTAGAACAGTGTTAGGTGTATGTCGTTGCGGACTTTCTAATAACAAACCTTTTTGCGATGGTTCACACAGAAATCATTTTGAACACGAAGCAACAGCTTTCGATTTACCTCCAATGAAAAAGCGTTAAAACATATTAATTATTGCTTTTTAATGGACTTCTCTCATAAAAAAGCAATAATCAGTTTTTGATCTATAATCTCTTGCGTTATGTAACTTGAGCTTTGGTTTCTGGATAATCAAACTGTACTATAATGTCTTGCATTATGACACTTCGCTTTGATTAAAAGCGAAGTTATTTACTCCAATCTTCTTTTATTTTTTTTCTATAAACTTTCTTCTTAAAAGGTAATGAAACCGAGCCCTTTTGCCGAGGTTCATGAATTCCTTTAAAAAACAAATAACTAGCAATAAATAAACACTTATTATACGAGCCGACGATAGGAGGGAAGGCAATGTGTGTGGAATGATTTTGTGAGCCATTTTACTATTAAATATAGAAGAATTATAATTTATTGTTAAACGTATTTAAGTATTTGCTTAAATACGTAATTAATTATATATTTGTGAGACAAAGCAAATAACTTTAATAAAAATATATACACAAATGAAATTAGAAATAACCTGTACAAGGGCGGAAGCCAACCAAAAGCAGTTACAAAACTGTATGGAGACATTGGATGAAATGGAAGGAAGTTTTCAAAAGATGACAAAACTTTTATCAATTGCCGGAAGCGATGTAAGATTGAAAATTCTTTATTTATTGAATTTAGAAAATGAATTATGTCCTTGTGATTTAGCAGATATTCTAAAAATGAGTATGCCTGCAATCTCACAACATATACGTAAAATCAAAGATGCAGGAATAATCAATTCAAGACGAGATGGTCAAACGCTTTACTATTCATTAAATAGAGATGAAACAGAGATATTTAATAGCATTTTTAAATCTATAGAATTAATTAGAAAAACAGCATAATTATTAGAAAGATGAAAACAGAAAAAACATCAAAAAGCGCAGCATACACAGGATTGTTTGCTGCTGTAGCAGCATCTTCTTGTTGCATACCACCAGTTATTGCGTTAATTGCTGGAGTTGGTGGAAGTGCGTCTGCGCTATCTTGGATGGAACCTTTTAGACCTTATTTAATTGGGTTGGCCATTGTAGCAATTGGCTATGCTTGGTACAACTATTTAAAACCAGTAAAAGCAGAAGGTTGTTGCGAAGTAGATGCCAAACCAAAATGGTTTCAAACCAAAGGGTTTTTAATTGGTATTACAATGTTTGCAGCTGTATCAATCGCATTTCCATATTACGCTGATATCTTTTATCCAGATAATAAGAAAGAGGTCGTTGTGGTAAGTCAATCAGATATTCAAACAGTTTATTTTAATGTTAAAGGAATGACTTGTGCCTCTTGTGAAGAACACGTTAAGCACGCTGTTAATGAATTAGAAGGCATTGTGGATGTGAAAGCTTCTTATGAAAAGGCTAAGGCTGAAGTGGAGTTTGATAATACAAAAACGACAAAAGAAGATATAATTAAAGCGATAGATGCAACGGGTTATAAAGTAATTAATAAATAAAATTCTTCATTGTGAAAAATTATATAATCATTTTACTGTTTGCCATTGTAATGGTTTCTTGTAAAGAGAATAAAAAGGAAACAGATTCAACCATAGTCGAAAGTAAGGTAATGGCCCAGGATATAGCTAGTCCAATTATAAACGTTGGAAAAGGACCTGACGCCTTATTTCTAAATCCTAACAAATCATTCTTATATGTTGCCAATGTAGAGGACACTCTGGTTTCAGTAATAGATACAGAAACAGATGAAGTTGTAAAAAGTATTAATGGCATAAAATACCCTTGGGGTTTTACTCGATTAGCAAAAAGTAATTTGGTTGCGGTTAGTGGATACGATAAACAGTTGGTGATTATTGATTTTACAAATCATTCAATTGTTAATCAGAAGGTTTTTAAAACTCACTTGGGAGGCATTGCCTCAGATAAAGAAGGTAAGTATGTTTATGTGATAGCGATAGATGATCATAAAGTATTGCAGTTAAATTCTAAAACCCTTAAAATAGTACATACGTTTTCAACTGGAAAAGGACCAGATGGTATTGGTATTTCAAAGGATGATAGTACATTATTTGTCACTAATACTGAAGACGGAACAATTTCAGTAATCAACACATTAAGCAATACTCAGAAAATAATTGAAACTGGTGGAAAACCAGAGTTAATTCATTACAACAAAGACCACTCCCTTTTATTTATAAGTAATTTCTTGAAAAACAAAATTCATATTATAGATACAGAAAAGAGAGAAATTGTAAAGGAAATTGAAAACATAAAAACACCTGAAGAAGCTGTGTTGTCTGAAGACGAAAAATTATTATATGTTGTGAGTTTTGATTCAGGTGAGTTAAATGTATATGATGCGTCCACATTAGAAAAGCAATCCATTACTTATAAGACTGGGAATAAACCGATAGGAGTGATGCCTTTGGGTAATAAATTATACGTTTCCAATTATGGAAATAATTCAATTTCAATAATCAAAAAATAAACTTAAAATTAATATCATGAGAAATCTATTTTTAATACCATTTGTAGTTTTAATGTTGTTTTCTATTAATGCAAATGCTAAATGTTGCCCTGTTTCAAAAACGGATAAAACAGTAGCAGTAAATAACAATTTACAAACAGTAAAAACAGTGAAGTTTAAAATTACTGGTATCACTTGCGCAGGATGTTCCAATACTATCTATAAGGCTCTTAAAGAGGTTGATGGCGTAATTGAACATTCGGTTGAATATCCTGGCGATATAGCCATTATTGAGTTTGATGATACAAAAACCAATATTGAGGCCTTAAAAAAGGTTGTTGAAGAGAAAGGATACAAAGTAGAAATAGTAAAAGAAAGGAATGAAGGAAAAGTCTAATTCTTTAAAACTTAAAGTCTTCTAAGAAAATGAATTTAATAATCAAAAATATATTTAAAAAGAAACAAGCTATGTCAATAAATAAAGAGTCCGTAACATTAAAAATCAACGGAATGACTTGTTCTGGGTGTTCTTCTCATATTGAAAAAGATTTAAACGTTAAAGACGGAATTGTAAGTAGCACTGTAAATCACGAAACAGGAGAAGGTAAATTTGTTTTTGATGCAAATAAGATAAGCAATCAAGATGTTATTAATGCAGTAAATAATGTAGGTCATTATTCAGTAATTGAAGCTATTGAAAAGGAAGATTGCTGTGTTACAAATGCCAAAGATTATGATGGAAAAAGTCAATTCGATTTAATTGTTATTGGTGGTGGTTCAGCAGCATTTTCAGCAGCTATAAAAGCGGAAGGTTTAGGGCTTACTACATTAATGGTAAATAGTGGATTAGATTTTGGAGGCACGTGCGTCAATGTTGGCTGTGTACCTTCTAAAAATTTGATTAGAGCTGCCGAAACAGCATATCACGCTACACATTCTAATTTTAAAGGTATTAAACCTAAAGGTGTGGAGATTGATTTTACCCAAGTTATAAAAGACAAAAAAGCATTAGTTGCCACATTACAACAGCATAAATATATGGATGTGGTAAGTGATTTTAAAAACTTAACAATGCTTAAAGGATGGGCAGAATTTGTAGATCATAAAACCATTCTTGTAGATGGAAAAGATACATACACCGCAACTAACATCATTATAGCTACAGGCGCAACCACTAACATTCCAAACATTGAAGGCTTAAATAAGGTTGGCTATTTAACTAATGTTTCATTGTTCGATTTAGAAGAAAAACCAAAAAGCTTAACCATAATGGGAGCTGGCTATATCGGATTGGAAATTGCAATGGCATATAACCGTTTGGGAGTAAAGGTTCGTATTATAGAATTTACGGATAGACCATTACGTAGTCAAACCAACGATATTACAGATGTTTTAGAAGCACAAATGAAAAGTGAAGGGATTGAAATCCTTCCAAATTTTAGAGCTTTCAAATTTGAAAAAAATGGTGATAAAACCATTATTCATTGCAAATGTCCTGATGGTTCTACCACTCAAATTATTGAAGAAGGCCATATTGTCGTAGCTACAGGTACAAAACCAAATACGTCTAAATTAGGTTTAAAAAATATTGACCTAAAACTGACTGATAAAGGTAAGATTTTAGTTAACGAAAAAATGGAAACTAATATTTCCAATATTTATGCAGCTGGTGACGTAACAAACACACCACCTTTTGTTTATACAGCAGCAACCGAAGGAAATACAGCAGTAAATAACGCTTTTTCATTATCAAAAAATAGTGTGGATTATACATCGTTACCTTGGGTGGTATTTACAGATCCACAAATTGCAGGAGCAGGTATGGATGAAGTAGAAGCCGAAAAATTAGGCATCCCTTTTGAAGTTTCTAAATTAGATTTAATTCACGTTCCAAGAGCATTAGCAGCTCAAGATACCAGAGGATTTATAAAGTTAATTCGCAATACCGAAACAGATAAATTAATAGGTGCAAGAGTAATAGCACCAGAAGGAGGAGAACTCATCCAACAATTAAGTATGGCTATTAAGTTTGGTGTCACGGTAAAAGATTTGGCTGAAAGTTTTTATCCTTACTTGACACTTGGAGAAGGTATCAAATTAGCAGCAATTACTTTTGGAAAAGATGTTTCTAAATTGAGTTGTTGTGCGAGTTAGTTTAAGCATACAAGAAAAATAATTTAATATGAAAAATTACGATGTATTTATAATTGGCTCAGGAATGGCAGGAATGACCATCGCCAATAAATGCGCCTCAAAAGGCCTGAAAGTCGGAATAACTGATGAATTACCATACGGTGGCACTTGTGCCTTGAGAGGTTGTGACCCAAAAAAAGTGATTATAGGTGCTACGGAAGTTCAAGACTTTGCCAAAAGACTTAAAGGTAATGGCATTGATACCATACCTAAAGTCAATTGGAAGGACATAATGGCCTTTAAACAATCCTTTGTGGATGAAATGCCACCAAAAATTGAAAAAGGATATGAAAAGAACGGAATAGACACCTTTCATAGTTCAGCAAAATTTCTGTCAGAAAACACATTAGAAGTTGGAACCGTCATTATTAAAGCTAACAAAATTGTAATCGCATCTGGTTCCAAACCACGGGTTTTAGAATTTGAAGGTGGTCATTATGCCCAATCAAGTACCGATTTCTTGAATTTAGCAGAATTACCAAAATCTTTAGTATTCATTGGTGGTGGGTATATCGCTTTTGAGTTTGCGCATATCGCGGCTCGATGTGGAGCAGAAGTAACTATTGTTCATCGTGGAGAAAACCCCTTGGAAAATTTTGAACAGGATATTGTAAAACATCTTGTTTCTGCCACAAATGAATTAGGTATAAAACTCATTTTGAATACTGATGTTACGGCTATTGAGAAAGTGGATAACCAGTATAGAGTAAAAGGTAAATCTCAAGAGAAAACAGCATATTTTGAAGCTGAAGCTGTATTTAATTCTGCCGGACGACCACCAGCTATATTCGATTTAAATTTAGACAAAGCCAACATAGCCTTTACTGAAAAAGGAGTAACGGTAGACAAATACCTTCAAAGTACTTCAAACCCTTATATTTATGCAGCGGGCGATGCCGCAGATTCAGAAGGTTTGCCTTTAACGCCAGTTGCGGTTTTAGAAGGTCACACGGTTGCATCAAATATAATCAAAGGCAATTCTAAAGAAATAAGTTACCCACCAATGCCAACTGTAGTTTTTACTTTGCCAACTATGGCCTCTGTTGGATATACAGCATCGAAAGCCAAAGAGCTGAACTACAATATTCAGGTAAATTATAAAGAGGTCGGTAATTGGTTCAATGCTAAACGTTTAAACGTTGAGGAATATGCGTTCAAAACGATAATTGACAAAGAAACTCAAACAATTTTGGGAGCGCATTTAATCGGACCACATACAGAAGAGACAATAAATCTCTTCGCAATGGCCATAAAAACAAAAATGAAGGTTAATGATATGAGAACAATGATTTTCTCATATCCAACATTGGCTTCGGACATACCACATATGCTTTAATAAAAAGCAGTAAAAAATATGCCTGAAAGTTTTTATCCATACTTGACACTTGGTTAATATTTTACATAACGGCAAATTATAGCTTTCAAACCTACTTTCCCCTAAATACTAGAATGTCATAATTTGAACTATAATTTATATTATGTAAAATAGACTTTTTAACAACCCCACTATTATTGGTTGTTAATGGCCCATTATTATATTAAAAAAAAGCCCGTCATTGCTGACGGGCTTTGTGAAGTTTAATCTATAACTGTTACGTTTACTGCGTTTAAACCTTTTTTTCCTTGGGTTAGTTCGAATTCTACTTCGTCTCCTTCGCGAATCTCGTCTACTAATCCTGAAATGTGAACGAAATGATCGTCCATTGAACCTTCTTCTGTAATAAATCCGAAGCCTTTTGCATCGTTGAAGAATTTTACTGTTCCTTTACTCATTGTACTTTAATTAAATATTAATAATTACTGTTATCATTTCAAATATGATACCACAAATTGAAAACATAAGTAATTATAGATTGTACATAATTACTGATTCTAACAAAAGAGATTCCATCAATACGTTTTAATGATGTAGAACGTCTTATTAAAAACCTCAAAAGTCAAAAAAATTAGGATCAATTAAAAAATTGCCGTATTTTAGTTTCGTAAAATAATAACAGTGACAACCACACCAAATTTTGTTCTCCTTTCTGAAAACGATACCTACTATGTAGAGTATCTTATTGGACACCTTGTTTTAGCCAACAGCATTACAGAGGCTGTTATTTTTGAGTCTCAATCTCAAGCGATTAAATTTCAAAAATACCTTTACAAAAATTGCAGTGTTCGCTTTTCTGTTAACACCTTTATAGCATAACCGCTACCCTCTAACTCACTTTAATGGTTAAATACTTCTTAATTCAGTTCAAAGTATTTAAGCAACAACTATCTTCCCAAAAAAATATAAAATGAAATACATTGCTATACTTCTTCTTGTAACTACTATGATTTCTTGTGGATCTTCTGATGATGCCAAACCTATAGCTGTTGAGCCAATTGATTATACCGCCATTAACGAAGAAGAAATCAATGCATATTTAACTGCAAATGATTTAGTATCAGAAACAACCGCTTCTGGATTACATTATATCATCGAAAATCAAGGGGATGGAGAAAAACCAACCGCTACTTCTAATGTAACTGTTGCATACAGAGGCTATTTTCTAAATGGTAGTGTTTTTGACCAAAGTGCAGATGGATTATCTATAGGTCTTGATCAAGTTATTACTGGTTGGACAGAAGGTATTCAGCTTTTCAACGAAGGTGGTAATGGTGTACTGTTAGTACCTTCTCACCTAGGCTACGGTAGTTTTGATTACAGCTCTATACCTGGTGGTTCTGTTTTAATTTTTGATATTGAATTGATTTCGATTAATTAAACGAAAATGCATCTACAGACATCTTTGCCGTACGTATTTCAGTTACAGCGGCAACTTGCTCGGTCCATGCAAAATATAATGTTTCTTCTACCATTTCCATTTGTGGGAACCCAGATTTACGAGAATCTGCCATTACGGTAACCACTTGTTGTTTTGATGTTGTTCCGTCTTTTCGGACAATCATCGCTTTAAAAAGCGCTGTTTTATCATTGGCTTCCATCCAACTTACAACGGCGTTATCCTCATCTGTCCAAAGTACATCTACCCTACCCATAATAATGCCTTCTGCAATTACTATTGGTTCCGTAAATACTTCCCCACCATCGGTAGAAAAAACTACTTGAACTTTTGGTGTATTTTCTGCACCCGTAAACCAAGCAACTACAACATTATTACCCAATGCATCTACTTTAGGTCCGTTTACCGGGCATCCTTTTATTTGCCAATCGTCTTCATGTATTGCTTTAGGTGACGTCCACGCCCCGTCTACTTGACGTACGATATTTATATCCCTAATTTCATCTTCAGAACGATCTCTATAAATAACAATTGGTCCGTTATCGGTAATTGCTGAAGTTGTCTGGCAGCAATCGCATGTACTATTATCCAATTCATATTCTTCCAACAGCTCTCCTGTAGCAGAAACAATACCTGCTCTCAAGGTCATTGCGCCGCGCTCCCCTGCTTCATTTTCTATTGTATTTCTGCCATCTAGCCAGTTTACAAAAAAGTGGTCATTATATGGCACTATACTCACAAAACCATGTTCGGTTGGTGTACCGTCGGTATGCAATGGTAAATTCGTTTTCCATTCGGTCGCACCCTTAGGTTTTATGTTCATTTTAATATCATAGGAATATGTACCCGCTGTCGATTTCTTTAATACATGAGACCACAGATTACCATTGTTCTCCGTTATCATAGGGTAATCTGCCCAGTTCACAAACCAATCTGTACCGGTCAGTATATTTTTAGTGTTTTGCCACTCACCATCTACCAATTCCGAATACTTCATAGTAGTCAAGGTATCTCCTGATGTTTCTACCCATGAAAGTAATGCAACATCTTTATTAGACATTATATGCGGCAAGGCACTGCTTTTACCTGTTGGTGAAGTCATCTCTTCTACCACAACAATTTCAACTTTGGCAGTAGTTTGTTTAGCTGATTCTTTACAACCAAGCATTAGACTTAAAGTTACTAGTAAATAATATAAAGATGTTTTGCGCATTAGTGTACTGTTCGTAATTTTTCAATCATTTCTGGACTATCCCATTTCAATCCGCCATCAAAACGTAGTACCTGCTCCCCTACTTCATTATAAATAAAAGTTGCTGGCAAGGCATTTACATTTTCTGCGGCATACATACCATTGAACTTGATGAATTCTAAGTCGAATCCTCTTGCTTCTTTAAATTTTACGATCTTCTTTACAGATTGATCAGACGCAAATAAGAAAACGTAATTTTCTTGCTCCAAAATGGTTTGTGCTTTCTCCATATCGGGCATTTCTTCTATACACGGTCTACACCATGTTGCCCAATAATTTAACAAGATACGCTTACCCTTGTAATCGCTTAATTCTATAGGATTTCCTTCTAAATCTTCATATGTAGCAGAAGGTATCTTTTCAGCGTCTGCTTCTAGAACTACAGTGCTTGGTGTTGTGGTTTTGACATCTTTACACCCTATTAGGGCGATTGCTAAAGTCAAGAAAAATAGTGATCTTAAATACATACCCAAATATAACATTTCATACAATGATAACATGACTATTAGAAATAAAAAAACCGCCCTATTAAGGCGGTTTTTACTATATAACGTTTACGTTTTATTTGATTTCAACCAATTCTAACTCAAAGGTCAAATCTTCACCAGCCAATGGGTGGTTAGCATCTACTACGATGTTATCTTCATTTACTTCAGCAACACGTAATTGTCTTTCACTACCATCTGCATTAGTTGCCATAAGTGCCATATCAACTTTTGGCTCCATATCTTCTGGCAATTCTGATTTTGGTACTTTTTGAAAAAGCTCTTCTTGCTTTTCGCCGTAGGCATCCTCTTTAGCAATTACGATTGTCTTTTTGTCGCTTGGCGTCATGTCCAACAATCCTTTTTCAAATCCAGGTATTAAACTACCTTGACCCAATTTCACCTCTAAAGGCTCTCTATCTACCGAGCTATCAAATATTTGACCATTACTTAATTTACCTGTGTAATGTACTACTACTTTGTCGTCTGCTTTTACTTTACTCATACTATAAATTTCAACTATTTCACTTATTTGAGCTGCAAAGGTATTGTTCTTAATAGGGAATAACGAAGATTATGACAAAACCTTCCCTTTTTAGCCTCTTCTTAACATTAAATACACATAATCGCTGTCAAAGTACACACTGCTAATAGATTGACTCTCGAAAAATGCCCTTATAAATTATAACACTTAGTTCTTTAAAGATGATTCCATGATTTTAATAGGTATATTTAAATGTCAACTCAACAACCTATTAATAATAAATCATGAAACCATTTTCAATACTATTTTATATTCTCTTAGCACTCAGTTCTACAACATTTCAAGCACAGAACAAAATTGGAATTTTTGACGATCAAATTAGTATAGGAAAGCCTACAGTAAAAGGTTCCGCGACATTTAATGCGGATAACCAAACGTATACAATTGATGGTGCGGGTTCCAATATGTGGTTTGAGAAAGATGAATTTCAATATTTATGGACCACCATACAAGGCGATTTTATTCTTAGAGCTACTATTAATTTCAAAGGAAAAGGTAAAGACCAACATCGTAAAGCAGGATGGATCATTAAAAATAACCTAGATGATAATTCCCCACATGTAAATGCTAGTACACATGGTGACGGACTAACTTCTTTGCAATATCGAAAAACAATTGGCGGACTTACCGAGGAAGTGAAATCTTCTAACGAATCCCCAACTATTATTCAATTAGAGCGTCGTGGAACTACCTATATAATGTCTACCGCTAAGTTTGGTGAAGAATTTACCAGCATTGAACTAACCGATATGAATTTAGATAATGAAGTCTATGTGGGCTTGTATGTTTGTTCTCACAACCCTAAAGTATTGGAGCGTGCTACATTTAGTAATGTTAGAATAGTAAAACCGGTTGGAGATGATTACAAAGCATACCAGGAGTATATTGGTAGTAATTTAGAAGTGATGGATGTTGAAAATGGGCACAGAAAAATTCTTTACCATTCTGCACATTCTATTCAAGCTCCCAACTGGACTGTTGATGGCAAAAAATTGATTTATAATTCTAAAGGTCATTTGTATAATTATGAACTAGAGAGCAATACTATTACCCCCTTAAATACCGGATTTGCTATAAAGAACAATAATGACCACGTTTTAACCTTCGACGGAAAACTGTTGGGTATTAGCCACCATAATCAAGATGACAATGGAGATTCCGCTTTATACTATCTAACTACGGATGGAGACTCTAAACCCAAAATGGTTACAAAAACTGGCGTTGGCGCATCTTACTTACATGGTTGGTCGCCCAATAATAAAGAGATGATTTTCACTGGAGATAGAAACGGAGCTTATAATATCTTCAGTGTCAATATAAAATCTGGAAAAGAAGAGCAACTTACAGATTTCCCTTCTTTGGATGACGGACCAGAATACTCCAAAAATGGAAAGACAATTTTCTTTAACTCCGACCGCTCTGGCACCATGCAATTATATAGTATGAAAGCAAACGGGAAGAAACAAACACAACTGACATTTGATGATTACAACGACTGGTTTCCACATGTGAGTCCGGATCAAAAATGGATAGCTTTTATATCTTTTCCTAAAGAAATCAAATCTAATGACCATCCATTTTATAAGCATTGCATGCTACGTATTATACCAATAAAAGGTGGAAAACCTAAAGTAATTGCTCATATATATGGTGGTCAAGGAACTATAAATGTGCCTAGTTGGTCACCAGATAGTAAGAAAATAGCCTTTGTAACCAATACAGATAGTTATTAAAGCAATACTATTGGTAAGAATACTTAACTAATTAGTCTTCAATTTTATTGGTTTTAATACTACCATCATATTGAATAGCATTCCGGTTTGCCATAGTAACATAAACCGTACTTGATTTGCTTGGATACACATCCATCTGAATAGTATAGCGATCGGACTCGCCTGTGATTTGAAAACTGATGGTATATTTTTGCTTATCATTATTAAACTCTTGTAAATAATTATCAGGCTTGCCATCAAATTCAACACCGGTGGCAGAACCATATCCACCTCCAAATTGTCTTTCGCCATAGTAAGGTAAATTGGCAGAAACACTATCTCCTAATACTTTTAAATAACTATTATTGCCCGATAAGTCTATACGCGAAATGGTACTACCGGGAGCAATGAGTCCGCTATTCGCAACAGCGTTTAAACTTCGAGTTACCATGGGGTTAGCTGATTTTGCCGTAAAGATAAAATTCTTGGAACCAACCAATGTATGTATAGGATGTGTATCATCAATCACCATTTTTGATGATTTACAACCAAGCAGTGTAGTAAAAACGAATAGTAAAATAAGTAATGTTCTCATAGAAGATATTTTTAATCACCCATTAAGCTACCAATTCTATGCCAAAGGCGAGGTTTAATCTTCAAAATCTTCTTCTTCAAATTCAGTATTAACCAAAACTGAATTTTTGAAGTTTATAGCTCTAGATTCTTTATAAAAAGCTTTAATTAATCTTTGGCGTTTTCTATCGGAAATATTCAATGTATCAAGTCCTCTTATTTTCTGCTTCAATGCTTCTCGTTGAAGCATAGTTGCCGTTTCATAATTTGGCTCAAATTGAAACATTACCGGACCTTCGTCTTCTGCATTTGGGTTTGATGGAGCTGTGTTTTTAGTTTGAGAGTATAACATACCCGTAAATAAAAACGCACAGCATATAGCTAGCCGCGTTAGAATTTTCATATTAATATTATAAGTGTTCTACGTCTAAATTAATAACAATTTTTGAAAATTGGTTTTATACACGAAACATATTCGCAAATAACATTCTAATTAACCGATTAGCTTGGAAATAAGTACTTAAACGGGTTGTCGAAATTTCAAGGTATACTCCATAAAATCAAATTCAAGCTCGAATGTTTCCCTAATATGATAGTTGACCAATTTGTATTGTTCTGGTTGCAATACTTTAGAAGTTCTCATAAACTCCAACAGCTTCTCGTTTGTCTCGGAAAGCTTCAATATTTTATTTTTCAAATACGCTTTGGTTTCAAAAAGCCCTACTGTCGTGGGCTCATACAAATATGAATCTACCCTTATCTTGAAATGCTGAATAGTATTGTAGCAGCGTTCCAGTTTACCTAAACACAAAGATTTGTCTTGTACATTCTCCATAGCAGTAGTTTAAAAAAATGAAAATGTGAGAAATTTACTTCAATTTAAGACATCAAGCTCATATTTAAACTAAGTTTTCGTAAGTTTAACTTAACTTTAAATTAGTGATGCAATTGCTAACTTTATAGAAACAAAAGGATTAGCAATTCTTAACTTATTACAGGTAATTTATTAAGTTTTTTTTAGTTGTAATGATTAATTGAAATGAGTACCTTAAACTAAACTTTTAGCCTATGAATATCAATTTTGAATACGACGATGTTAAAGCCAGCAACAGATTAGAGATTATGGCTGCACAAAAATTAGAGAAATTATTGGACAAATTTGATTTTATAGTAAGGTCCGATGTATTTTTTAAAAAGGAAAATACCTCTTCTCCAGATTCAGGGATGGTATGTAATATACGTTTGAGTGCACCAGGTCCACGCCTTTTTGCACAATCGTCTTCCGCTAGCTTTGAAGCAGCAATTGCTTCATCTGTAGAAGACCTACAAAGGCAATTAGAAAAAAGAAAAGCAAAAATGCAGTCTCGTTAGACTGCATTTTTTTTATTGTTCAATAATCTTATCAGGGGCAATGTGATTAGCAATCACAGCTTGTACCTTTTCAGATAAAGGGTTTCGTTTTAATTCCTGCAAAAGACGTCTTCTCTTTCCTTCAGATATATCGATAGAATCTAAGATTTTTCTAATACGATATTGATACGCTAAACGAGCTTGTTTTAAGGCAACACGTTCATTAGCGGTTAGTACATAATCAGATTCAAATTGATTCAAAAGCATACGCTGCTTTACGCGAGTATCCGATTGCAATGAATCTTGCGCGACTACGGTGCTGATACTCATAAGACAGCATAGCAAGACACCGCCTAACATAGTTAGTTTTTTCATTTCAATAACTTGTTCTACTTTAAAATTAAGCTAAAAATTCTCAAATTATCTCGAATCTGAAATAAAAATGTACTTCATCGATTATAAAAGGTCTTTTATCCGAAAAAGACAATAATCAAAAAATTTACCGACTACTACTCTTGATTTTCAATTAGTTACATCCAAACAAATTAATTACACTATCAACAAATAAGTGCTACTACTAAATACACTCCTTTATTTAACCAGTATTAACGAGTTATTTCAACTTAATTTTTTTCGATTAAAAATTTCCGTCAACACATCAATCAACCAGCATATATAACGCGAATTTTGTACTGATTAGTTATTATAAATTATTTGACATAAAAGAGTCGATCATTTAAGAGAATCGAAATACTTAAAGTCAATTTTTAATACCTTTGCATCTTCAAAATTTCTATATGATAGTCTGGATTGTCTTCGTTGCCTTTGTTATTGTATTTCTTGCACTAGATTTAGGTGTTTTTCATAAGAATGACCACGTAATTAAATCTAAAGAAGCAGGTATTTGGACTGCAATTTGGGTAACGGTTGCATTCGCGTTCAGTGGCGTCATATACTGGTTATTCAATGCTGAAATAATTGACAACCCAACTGGACTAACACCCAACAATGCTGTACTAAAATATATTACCGGTTATTTAATTGAACTATCCTTAAGTGTAGATAATGTATTCGTAATTGCTGTTATATTCTCTTCTTTTAAAATTCCCGCATTATATCAACATCGAGTATTGTTTTGGGGAATTTTAGGTGCAATTGTATTTAGGGCATTAATGATATTTTTCGGAGTTGCCCTAATTACCAAGTTTGAATGGATCATTTATGTTTTTGGTGTATTCCTTTTATATACCGCATTTAATATGCTAAAAGGTGAAGATGAAAATTTTGACCCTAAAAATTCTTTTGTTTTTAAAACCATCAAGAAAATTTATCCAGTTACGACCACCATGCACGGGCATGATTTTTTCGTTAAACGAATGGGCATCAATGCCGCTACTCCCCTATTTGTAGCGCTTATTGTTATCGAATTGACCGATATTTTGTTTGCCCTAGATAGCATACCTGCCATTCTAGCGATTACTGCAGATCCTTTTATAGTATTCAGTTCTAATATTCTAGCAATATTAGGATTACGTTCTATGTACTTTCTTATTTCTAGAATGCTAGAGAAATTTAGATACATTAACTACAGTCTTGTAGTAATACTTGCTTTTGTTGGTTTAAAAATGTTATTCTCCCATATCATTCATTTACCTGAGTGGGTTTCTTTAACGGTAATATCTGTTGCTTTAATTTCAGGTATACTTGCCTCTACTTTGATTAAGGATAAAGATTAGCAAGGTAAGTACCTACTTTTCTTTTAATTTGGCATCGATAATTGCCATGGCATCATTAACTGTTTGCATTTGATCCATGTCATCATTTTCTAGTCGAATATCAAATGCATCTTCCACGTCTAAAACGATATCAACCAAATTTGCAGAGTTGATATTTAAGTTGTTCATTAAGTGACTATCCTTCTCAATATCCGTAATTGCTACGTCTTCGGGAAGATATATTTTAATGATATCCTTTAATTTTTGATATTTCTCTTCGTCCTGCATTTATAATTTCAATTAAAATACCTATTAGTATAATTATATTTTTCTATTCTTCTAAATAAGCTTTAAAAATAACACAAGCATTGACATCTCCAAATCCGAAACTTGCCTTTGCAATAACTCTAGGTGCATAACTTAAAGTTTCTCTTGGCACCCTGGTTTCCGAAATTAAACTAGTTATTTCGGGATGTATATCCTCGCAGTTTACATTTTTAAATACCACCTTCTCTTTAAACTGCAATACGGTAGCGACACTTTCAATACTACCCGCTGCAGCCAAACAATGACCAACTGCACCTTTAAAGGAATTTACATAAGGAAAATCTTCGCCTTTACGCTCTAAGGACTTACTCCAATTTTCAATTTCCAAACCATCTTTAGCCGTAGCAGTTAAATGTCCATTAATAACATCGACATCAGTTAATTGTACTCCGGCGTTAGAGACTGCATTACGAATACAACGTTGAACTGCTATGCTATTTGGTGCTGTCATAGATCCTTCACCCATTTGTCCGCCACTATTGATTTCTCCCCCCAAGACTTCTGCATAAATATGTACTCCACGTTTTTGAGCGCTTTCCAATGATTCCAGAACTAACGCTCCTGCTCCACTACCTGGAATAAAACCACTTGCGGTAGCACTCATAGGTCTACTAGCCTTTGTAGGATTGTCGTTATAGCCCCTAGGCAATATACGCATGGCATCAAAACCACCCCAAACATAAGGACCACTATCACTACAGCTACCGGTCAGCATAATTTCAGCCTTCCCTTGACTAATACGCTCATATGCCATAATAATTCCCTCTGTACCAGTTGTACATGCTGCAGAGTTCGTTGTTACCTGATTTCCACAACCTAATAATCCGCCCAAGTAAGCACTTATTCCACTCGCCATGGTCTGAATAACAGAAGTACTTCCTAATCTTCTAACACTGCCTTCATCGATAAGATGAATAGCTTCTCGAAACTTATCGACACCTAAAATTCCTGTTCCAAAAATGATTCCGCGGTCCCAAAATGGCTCATTAGAAGTATTCTTTTCTAAACCGGCATCTTTCCACGCATCTACTCCTGCAATGACTCCGTAAACTATACCTGTTGCATTTAAACCCCTACGCTCTAATGGTGTAAAGTAATTATCTATGAGATTATCTTTTACTAAGGGTTCACCAGCTACTTGACAACCAAAACCCAGTTTCTCTAAATTAGGCTGATGACGAATTCCGCTTTTACCGTCCAAGAGAGATTGAGTAAAATCGGTTAGTCCTACACCATTTGGCGCACATACCCCTAAACCTGTAATAACCACACGTCTATTCATTCGCTACCCCTATCATGCCTGCTAAAATACCTTTACAGACCAATTTATCATTCTCATTATACATTTTTACTTGGCATTTTAATTTTTGAAACCGGAAGTAAACCAATTCTGAAACCACCCGAACACGCTCCCCTGGAAATACAGGTAATAAATAATCCATTTGAGAACTACTCATTCCTATACTTAGGGTTTTCAGTTTTGTCTCTTTCCCAAAAAGAAAGATACCCAAAGACACTAACCCTATCTGCGCGCAACATTCCGTCAACAGCACACCAGGAGTAACAGGATTATTTTTAAAATGACCTCGGTAAAAATCTGAATCTGATTTAAACCTATAACTCCCCTCAGCACCCTCTTCATCTACCCGTAGAATTTCATCTACAAACAGAAAAGGATCTGCATATGGCAATTCATTTAATATCCAATCAAAGGATTCTTTCTTCATGGTTCTTTATTATATTAAACTTTCCCCACCATCAACCTTTATTACGGTTCCGGTAATCCACTTAGCTTCATCAGTCGTTAATAAATACACGGCATTCGCTACATCTTCAGGCTTTGTCAATCGGTTGTTTGGGTTTCTTCGTAATGCATTCTCTTTAATTTGTTCGTAACCAGGAATCATAGATAAGGATTTTGTCATCGTGATACCTGCTTGAATACAATTCGCTTTTATACCTATTGGTGCAAACTCCAAAGCTATACTGCGGGTTAGTGCTTCTAATGCCACTTTTGCAACAGACACCGCGCTGTAATTTGGTAATGCCTTGGTATTTCCTTCACTGGTAAAAGAAATTATTCTTGCATCCTCATTAAAAAGTTTTGCAGAAACTAAAACCTTTGTCCAATCATATAGACTAAGTGCCATGGCATCAAATGTTATTCTAAAATCGGCATCACTTAATGTTTGCCCATTTTCAGAAAACATAGGCTTTAAAGTGCCCTTTGCAACACTATGAATTAATACTTTTATTTTATGTCCTTCTGGTAACTGCTGTTGTATTTCTGAAATAATACCTTCCCGCTTGTCCGCATTTAAGGCATCTACGTTCATGGCTATAAATTCATTTCCAAACGAGCGAATCTCTTGATACGAGGTTTCAATAGCATCCATATCTGAACGTCTATCTCGATGAATAATTAATATGTTATAGCCATGGCTAGCCAGTTTCTTAGCCGTAGCCAAACCTAAACCGCTACTACCACCTAAAATTAAAGCCCAATGATTATTATTCATATACCTATTTCAATTATCTACCATTCTATTAAAACTCGTTGTGCTGAGAAACCAGGGCCAAAACTTAAAATTAAACCTTGTTCTCCCTCTGAAATATCTTTCTCTAGAAAGCGCTCTAAAACGTATAATACAGTAGCACTACTCATGTTCCCATAAAGCCTTAAGACCTCTCTAGTATCGTCAATATTTTTACCCAAAGCACCAAAAAGTGATTCTACGGTCTGTACTATTTTTTTTCCACCAGGATGAAAAATTAAATGGTCTACTTTCCCTATATCACTACCATACTTTTCTAAAAAAGGATGTACGATATCTGCGAAATGGTTAGATATGGTTTCCGGTACAGCAGGATCTAAAATCATTTTCAACCCATGGTTGGTTAAATCGAAACCCATCATCTGAGTAGCATCTTTAAAATGATACATTTCTTCACCGATAATTTTAGGACCTATTGCATTTTCCTCTGAAGACAATAAAACACAAGCCGCACCGTCGCCAAAAATTGCAGCACTAACCATATTAGCCATAGAAAAGTCATTAAGCTGAAATGTTGCCGTAGGACTTTCTACGGAAACCAACGCAATACGTTTACCAGGATTGGATTTCAAGAAATTGTGCGCATAAATAAGTCCAGATACTCCTGCTGCGCAGCCCATTTCCGTTACCGGTAACCGAACAACATCTTGACGCATGCCCAATTCATTTATTAAGTATGCATCTAAAGACGGAATCATAATTCCCGTACAGCTAACCGTTATAATATAATCTATAGATGTAGCGTCCCAACTGCTTTTTAGTAAAGCGTTTCGCAATACATTAGCACCCATTCGTTTTGCCTCTCTACTATAAATTTTATTCTTGTCTTCAAAAGAAGTTGTAACGAACACATCTTCCGGCTGCATTATAGAATATCTCTTATCTACTGCAGCACCTTCAAAAATTTTTACAACTTTTCTGGTAAAACGTTCCTCTTGATCACCTAACCAGAATTCTACCAAGGGAATAATATCTTTGGTATCTCTAAAATATTTGGGCAATTCTTTGGTAACACTTATAATTCTTGTGTGATTCATAGCTATTCTTATACTTCAATCTACTACTTCTTTTTTTAAAACCCATATATATCTAAAAGCCCATTTCCATTGAATTTGATGAGAGGCATTTTTGACTTGTTTGGCAAAATCTTGTAATTCATTCATTTTAAAAGCTCTTCGAACAGATAACAATCCGTCTTTCTTTGCTATTTCTGTTTTAATAAAAAAGAAGCTAAAGGCTTTAAATAAAAAATATGCTATCGGGCTGCGTTCCAAATCATTGATTACAACACCAATTGATGCCAGTTTTACAAACCTGTTTACAAATTGTACAACTCCTTCATCCGTAAAATGATGCAAGGTTAATGTGGTCATTATAACATCTATATTTAACTGTGAAAAATCGGTAGTTAATATATCTGCTTTTTGATATGTAATTTCAGGATAATCTGTTGAATACAATTCTGCCAATTCCAATCCTTGACCATTTAGGTCAACACCAATTAGATGGAGCTTAATATTTCTCTTTCTACCCTCATCTGCAAGCTTTCGTAGCATGGTTCCTTCTGCACAACCCATATCTAAAATCGTATATGATTCTTTGAGTCCGGTACTAATCATCTCAAAAACAGCGTCTAAAGTTATCTTATACCCACCAAGAAGCTTATTAACCCTATTAATATCTTTAAGTATGGTTTCTAACTCATCAGTGGTACCTGAAAAGGTGTCCATAATTTCAACTTCAGAGCTTCTACGTTTAAAATCTACCATTATGACAACAATTCTCCATGGGTTTTAGAAATAATAAATTTCAAAAGCGGTTTCGATTTTCCTATGGTCTTTATACCCATTGAAACTAATCTTTTATTCATTAAGATTCCTTGTAGTTTTCTTCCAAACCATAAACGTTTACTAAATGCCTTGGTCCATAATTTAGAATAATCAAGTTCCAACTGCTGCCTATCATACTCCTTTTCTTTTACAAAATGTAATATCAATTGAGATGCAATCTTAGCGCTATGTATAGACATTGCCATTCCATTACCACAAAGTGGATGTATTAACCCTGCCGTATCCCCACACATTAACATATGATCAACAACACTATCCTTTTGGTCAAATGATATTTGGGCAATTGTCATTGGCTGTTCAAAAATTGGCGATGCATTATTTAAAAAGGTTTTTAGAAATGGATTTTCCGATACGACTTGCTCATTAAAACTATGAATATCCTTATACTTTTTAAAACTTTGATAATGGACTAAGTAGCAAAAATTAACAGCACCAGACTCTGTTTTAGACAAACCACCATACCCTCCATTAAAGTTATGCAAGCCTACCAAATCATCTGGGAAATTAGCTAGCTTATAATGTGCCTTTACCGCTAACCACGATTGTTTCTTTTTACTAAACTCACGGTCCAAATTCTTGTCTAAAACAGAACGCTTGCCGTACGCACCAATAGCTATTCTTGACGTATAAATTTGAGATTTAGTGGTAATAGTAAAGCAGTCGTTGAAAAAAGCTGTAGTAATCACTTTCTCAAAATAAAAGGTAACTCCAAGCTCCACTGCCCTTTGATATAGAAGTTGATCAAAAGCATACCGACTTATTCCGAATCCACCTAATGGCAATTCGGTGTCTACTACAAACCCATCTTGAGTGCTTATTTGAAAATGTGAAATAGGAACCGCTCCTACTGTATTAGGGTAAACACCTAGCCTATTTAGGTATGGAAGCACTTCATTAGATACATATTCCCCACATACTTTATGATGCGGATAAGGACTCATTTCAATGACTGCAACATCTTGCCCATCCGAAGCTAAATGAATAGCTGCCGTTAATCCTGCTAAACCACCACCTATAATAAGAATACCGTGTTCTTTCACTGCATGAAAGTTACACCAAAAACAAAAAAGCCCTGCAAATGCAGGGCTTTAATTTTAACTCGTTACCAAAATAAGTTGTACTTAATTGGTCTGTGTCTGTGCTTCTTGTTTTAATGACTCACTAGCAACAATAGCTAATTCTACTCGTCTATTTTTTGCTTTACCTGCTGTGGTAGTGTTATCCCCAACTGGTTGTGTTTCACCATACCATTTAGTATCAAAACGACTTGCATCAATTCCCTTACTTATTAAGTAATTAGTAACCGATTCAGCTCTTTGTTTAGATAAGTTCAAATTATACTCGTCTGCACCAGCACTATCGGTATGACCCTCAACTAAAACATTCGATTGAGGATATTCTTTAAAAATTCCAACCAATTTATCTAAGGTAGTAGCAGATGTACCTTGTACATTAGATTTGTTCGTATCAAAATACACACCTGCATCTTCATTGAAAGTAACATTAATACCTTCACCAACACGCTTTACTTCTGCTCCAGGAATTTCCTCTTCTATACGTTCTGCTTGGCGATCCATTCGATTACCAATATATCCACCAGCTGCACCACCAATAGCTGCACCTAATATTGCTCCAAGAGCAGTATTGTTTCCACTACCAACATTGTTACCTAAGATACCACCGATAACGGCACCACCTGATGCTCCAATAACAGCTCCTTTTTGTGTTTTATTTGCATTCTTAACTGTACTACAGCTCATTACCATGGCAAGAGCGATTATGTAACTAGTTTTACGTAATATCCTTGTTTTCATATGCTTGATTTAATTTTAAGTAGGTTATTATTTTTTACTAAATTGATAAACAACATTAATAGGAGCGCCTTCTACCATAACATTAGATTTTAATGTCATATTAGATTCGGTTAGGTTTTCGATATTCAAACGATAACCCGCACCTCCAGAAATATCTTGATTTTTCTCGTTGATAAATTTGAATTGTAATTGACTTGTGTAGTTTTCTTCACGTTCAACAACAGACCATCTTATATAACGGTCACCCCCTGTACAGAAAGTAGATTGATTAATTTTATACCTACCAGTACTATTGTTATCACGAAAGAACCACTCGCTACCTTCTAGGCATATATCTTCAACATCGTTAAACAAAACTGCTTTAACATTACCAGTGTTTCCTTCGAAAGAAACGTCGTTTAATGTCCATGTGCCGCTTAGTAAATTTCTTTTACCTCTTGCATCTTTAGAGACTGAACATGAGGATACTAAAAGAACGATACTAAAAAGCCAAATCATTTTTTTCATAAGTAAATTATTTAGGGTTTGATCTATATACGATTAATGTTAAGTTTTGGACGGTTGTAATTATGATTCCGTTCCAATAACAACGCAAAGATGCTGCTAAATAATATCACCTATTACCTCTTTTAACAATTTTGTTGACGGGTATACTTAATAATCTATAAGCTCTCTTAAGACAGATTCAAATCTAGACTTAGCCAAATACTGTTGTTCTAGTTGCGCGTTAAAAGGTATTGGAGTTTCTAAACTACCCACTCTTTTAATTGGACCATCTAAATATTCAAAACAGTTTTCCATAACCATTGCAGAAATATCACTGGCTATACCCCCGAAAAGACTGTCTTCTTGTAATATTATTAGTTTTCCAGTCTTTTTGACAGAATCATAAATTGCAGTAATATCTAAGGGTTGTAATGTTCTAAGATCAAGTAGATCTGCACTGATACTCTTATTCTTTTCTAGTGTTTCCAATGCCCAATGCACACCTGCACCATAAGTTACAATCGTTATTTGATCACCCTTACTTAGAAGACTTGCTTTTCCTAAAGGCAATGTGTAATAATCAACAGGTACTTCTTGATACAAACTTCTATACAATCCTTTATGCTCAAAAAACATTACAGGGTTTGGATCTTCAATTGCCGTGGCAAGTAACCCTTTAGCGTCATAAGGAAAAGCAGGATATACCACTTTTAATCCTGGGGTTTTAGTAAACCAAGCTTCATTTGTTTGGGAATGAAAAGGACCTGCGGCTACACCACCACCGCAAGGCATACGAATAACAACATCTGCTTTCTCTCCCCACCTATAATAGCTCTTCGCTAAATAATTGACAATTGGATTAAAACCACTACTTGCAAAATCTGCAAATTGCATTTCCATTACCGCCTTCATTCCATTTATAGATAAACCCATTGCGGCAGATACTATTGCCGATTCACATATGGGAGTATTCCGCACGCGATCTTTCCCAAAATCTTCAACAAAGCCATCTGTAATTTTAAACACACCACCATACTCCGCAACATCTTGCCCCATGATAACCAGGTTATCAAATCTTTTCATAGATGCTCTTAATCCATCAGAAATAGCATCAATTAATCGTATACTTTTAGTTTCTGTACTTGGAGTAATGCCTTTATATTCAAAATTTTGATAGACTTCACTTAATTCTTTACTTTCATTAGGTATAATGGAGTCTTCATTAAATGCGATTTTTAAATTCTCATCAATCTCTGCTTGAATTTCAGCTTTATAATTTTCAATATCCTCATCAGAAAGTAGGTTTTCATCTAATAAATAATTCGTGAAATTTTCTAGTGGATCTTTCTCACCCCACATATCTAAAAGTTCTTGAGGCACATATTTAGTTCCGCTTGCTTCTTCATGTCCACGCATGCGAAATGTTTTAAATTCTAACAATACCGGTCTGGGATTAATTCTCATGTCCCTAACCAACTGCGAAACTTTAGAATAGACCTCCAATATATTATTACCATCAATAATATGAGATTCCATACCATACCCTACACCTTTATCCGCAATGTTTTCACATTTAAACTGCTCATTGGTGGGGGTCGATAAGCCATAACCGTTATTTTCTACACAAAACAACACTGGTAAACCCCAAACAGAAGCAACATTTAGCGCTTCATGAAAATCACCTTCACTGGTTGCTCCTTCACCTGTAAATACAGCAGTTACCTTATTTTCTTTCTTTAGTTTATGAGCTAGGGCTATACCATCTGCAACACCTAATTGCGGTCCTAAATGAGAGATCATACCTACAATCTTGAAATCTTGTGTGCCAAAATGAAAGCTTCGATCTCTACCTTGGGTGAATCCGCTTGCCTTTCCTTGCCATTGCGCAAATAATCTAAACAACGGTATCTCCCTCGTAGTAAAGACGCCCAAGTTTCTATGCATGGGCAAAATATACTCATCACTATCTAAAGCCATAGTTACACCAATTGAAATAGCTTCTTGACCAATGCCGCTAAACCATTTCGAAATTTTACCTTGACGTAAAAGTATCAACATCTTCTCCTCTATCATACGAGGCTTAAGCATTGATTTATAAAGCTTTAACTTAACATCTTCAACTACTGTAAAATCAGTATAGTTCATTACTATCGTAAATTTTGAGTATTAAAATATAAATGTAACAAAAATGCATATAGAAAGTATAGATTATAACAAAGCTTGTAAATCCACAATAATTATTAATTTTACATAAATTCTTTATATTATGAGCTTAGTACCTAGTGTAGATTTATCGGATTTTCTTTCTGATGACCCAAAAAGAAAACAAAAGTTTATTGATGAAATTGGAAAAGCCTTTGAAGAAATCGGCTTCGTTGCTTTAGGCGGACACTTTCTATCAGATGAATTAGTTAATTCTTTATATGCTGAAATTAAAGATTTTTTCAATTTACCTAGCGAAGTAAAAGATGGGTATCAAATTGAAGGTATTGGAGGTCAACGTGGTTATACATCTTTCGGAAAGGAACATGCTAAAGGTAGAAAAGAAGGTGATTTGAAGGAATTTTGGCATTTTGGCCAATATGTTGAGGATAATGATGAATTAGAAAAGGAATATCCTGACAATGTAATGGTAAAGGAATTACCTCAGTTTAATAAAGTTGGTGAGGAAACCTATAAGATGTTAGAGAAAACAGCAAGATATGTTTTGCGTGCACTGGCATTACATTTAAATCTTGATGAATTTTATTTTGATGACTTCATTAAAAATGGAAATTCAATATTGCGCCCAATACACTACCCACCTATTACCTCTGAACCTAAAAATGCAGTAAGAGCAGCAGCTCATGGTGATATTAACTTGATTACTCTTTTAATGGGTGCTCATGGTAAGGGTCTACAAGTACAGAATCATGAAGGAGAATGGGTAGATGCTATTGCTAAGCCAGACCAGTTAATGATTAACGTAGGCGATATGTTATCTCGTCTAACAAATAACAAACTATTATCTACTATTCATCAAGTAGTGAATCCACCAAAAGAGCTATGGGGCACTTCTAGATACTCAGTTCCATTCTTTATGCACCCGGTAAGTGAAATGCCTTTAAACTGTTTGGAGAATTGTATTGATGAAACGCACCCTAAGTTATACACCGATATTACTGCAGGTGAATTTTTACATGAAAGATTAATTGAACTTGGGTTAATTAAAAAGTAACCAAAATGGACCTTAAAGACCAATTAAAGAATTTATTCCCAGAGCACGAACAAGAAGAAACTCCTGTAACGAAAGAGTCTAAGAAATCTATCTGGCTTCAAGATGACCCTATCATTTGTAAATACGAAAAGCGAAAAGGTAAACCAATTACAATCTTAGAAGGGTATACTGGCGCAGATGAAGATTTTAAGAAATTAGCGAAAGAACTGAAGACCAAATTGAGCGTAGGCGGTAGTTTTAAAGATGATAAAATCATTATCCAAGGAGATTACCGAGATAAAATTATGGCAATACTTAAAGATAAAGGATTCTCTGTTAAGCGAGTAGGCGGATAAACCGACAAAAATACCTTCATTAAAAGTTCTATTTGTTTTCTGTTAAATAATTTTATAACGTTGTTATAAGTGTTATTTTTAATCTAATCAAACTAAAATCAAACCTGGTATGAGTTCTCTCTTGCACATTACCAATGGAGACGTTTTCACCGAACGACTTCAAAAACTAAACTTAAGTGGTGATGTTATCACATGGCGCGAAATGCTATGCGAAGGACAGACATTACCGACAGTTGGTACTGAAACATTTTGGAAGGCTCGTTTTGAGTTTCTCCATAAAAATTATAAAGTCTCAAAATCGTGGTTTATTGAAAAGACCTTAAAGGAATATAGGTCGTTATGTAGCCATAAACAACAAGATCATATCGTGCTTTGGTTCGAGTATGATCTTTTTTGTCAAGTGAATATGCTTGCCGTTATAAGTTGGCTGTTAACGCACCGAAAATATGCTCAAATATCTTTAGTATGTAGCGGAAAAGAAGATGATACAGACAAAATGTACAGCCTTAACGAGCTTACAGATGAGCAGCTTTTAGACCTTTACAACAACAAGAAAGTTTTAACCCAAGATGATGCTGAATATGCAGATTATGTGTGGCAATTATATTGCAGCAATAATCCTATTCGATTAGAAAACTTGACGGATTTTAACGATTACCAATTTGATTATTTAGGTAATGCCGTTAAATCTCATTTAAAACGTTTTCCAAGTATTAACAACGGTTTAAATGAAATGGAAAATACCATTTTACAACTTGCACTTGACAAGAAGCCGAAGTCAAAAACGGAATACATGAATATATTGCTTAAAAACCAAGGTAATCTTGGTTTTTCCAATACGCAGTACGATCGTGCGTTAACAAGATTGAAACCGTTGATTACCAGTCTAAATCCTGTACGTTTATCTAAAAAAGGGAAAGAGATTTTAGATGGAAAAACAAGTTACTACTCTTGTATTCAAGATAATGATGTGTATTTAGGAGGTGCATTAAAATATAACTTCCTTTACAATACTACTACTAACCGAATTTTAAAATTATAGCATGCAACTAAAGCCTGCTGAGCTAATCATAAATGAAGATGGCAGTATTTACCATCTTAATTTATTACCAGAAGAAATCGCAACAACCATTATAACTGTAGGCGACCCAGATAGGGTTAGTCAGGTATCTCGTCACTTTGATACTATAGAGGTCAAAAAAGGCAAACGCGAATTCCATACACATACCGGACATTTAAACGGTAAGAGAATTTCGGTAATTTCTACCGGAATTGGTACAGACAATATTGATATTGTATTAAATGAATTAGACGCATTAGTCAATATCGATTTTAATACCAGGTCCCTAAAAGAAAACCATACTTCTCTTAATATAATTAGAATAGGCACAAGTGGCGCTATTCAACCAGATATACCTATAGATTCTTTTCTTATAAGTAAATACTCCATTGGCTTTGACGGACTATTACACTTCTACGAGCATGATGAAATTAACCATCCTAAGATAGAAGATGAATTTATTGCTCATACCGAATGGAGTTCTGAAAAAGCAAGACCTTATGTGCTTTCCTATTCAGAAAAACTAGGCGAATTGTTCAGTGATAATCGTATACGATTAGGATTTACAGCAACAAATACGGGATTCTATGGACCACAACAACGTCAGTTAAGGATAAAACCAAGTCAAATAGAATTAATGGAGAAATTATCTTCATTTAATTATAATGACCTAAAATTAACTAATCTGGAAATGGAAACTTCGGGTATTTATGCCCTTGCCCAGATGTTAGGACACCAAGCAGTATCTCTTAATTGTATTTTAGCAAACAGATCCACGGGAGAATTTTCCACCACCCCTACGGAATCTGTTGATAAGCTAATTGAATTTTGCTTGCAAAGGTTGGCTTAACAAACAATTACAATATTTTAATATTGTACTTCTTATTTTTACTGAAACCTTATCATGAAAAAAGACAACTTGAAGCATAGAGACATTAATTGGCTCTACTTTAATGAACGTGTTTTACTTGAAGCCAAAAGCAAAGACACTCCTTTATTGGAACGCTTAAAGTTTTTGGCCATATTCTCATCTAACCTCGATGAATATTTTAAAGTACGTGTTTCTCAACTTCGACAAATAAAGCAACTTGACAAGAAACTTCGAAAGAAGTTGATGTTTAAGGCGAATAGCACCTTAAAACATATTCTAAAAACTATCAACGAACAACAGGTACAGTTCGGAAACGTAATAGCAGCAACTTTAGCCGAGTTAGAAGAGCATGATATCTATATTCGAAACACCAGTAACTTTACTGATGAGCAAAAGAAGTTTATAGAACGGCTGTTTGATGAATCCATCAAAGACGCTTGCGAAGTTCACAAAGAGCATTTAGATTTAATCGATGGTGCACTTTACCTAGCTATTGCACACCCAAATAATGAGTATAGCATTGTTGAAATACCCACCGAAGATCAAAATAGATTTATAACCTTACCCGGTAATGGTCATCAATTTTGTTATATAGACGATGCTATTAGGTTAAATATTAAAAAGCTAATACCAAACAAGGAAGTTGTTGATTGCTATTCCATAAAACTTTCGAGAGATGCGGAATTATATCTAGATGATGACTATTCTGATATAGAACTTGTACAAAAAATATATAATTCCTTGGATAAACGTCTATCTGGTCAAGCGACACGTCTTCTCTATGACGAATCGATGCCTATTTGGCTTGTTGATACACTAAAGAAGGATTTAAAATTAGGTGAGGTAGATTTATCCCCTGGCGGAGCATATCACAACTTATCAGATTTTTTCTCTTTTCCTCTTCCAAAGGGAACTGAACATCTACAATATCAGGAAAAGCAAGGATTACCACATCCAGAGCTATCCTATTCAGAAAACATTTTTGACAGCATAGCTAAAAAAGACCAGTTGGTACATTTTCCGTATCAAGACTTTAAAGTTGTCGAAGAATTTCTTTCTACTGCAGCTACAGACCCTCAAGTGAGTGCCATTAAAATGACAATTTATCGAATTGCAAAATCATCATCTCTTGCAGATGCTATTTTGACTGCATTAGATAATAACAAGGAGGTTACCTTGTTTGTTGAGGCACAAGCTCGGTTCGATGAAGCTAATAATATTAAATGGGGGCGGATTTTTGAAGAGAAAGGTGCTAAAGTCATATTTAGTATACCACAAGTTAAGGTGCATTCTAAGATAGCCATGGTAAATAGAACTGAAGGCACTATTGAAAAACGATATGCCTATATAGGAACTGGTAATTTTAATGCAAAGACCTCTAAAATTTACTGTGATCACGGACTATTTACTGCTAACAAGAAAATTACCAAAGATTTAGGACAGGTATTCCAAGTTTTAGAACGTAAACTTATTGTGCCAAAGCTAAAACGATTAATGGTTTCGCCATTTACAACTAGAATTACATTTCTTAATCTAATTCAAAATGAAATCAATGCCGCCTTAGAAGGTAAAAAAGCCGCTATCACAGCAAAAATGAACAGTCTTGAAGATTCTGACATGATCAAAGCGTTGTACCGAGCTGTAAATGCAGGTGTTAATGTTAGACTTATTGTTAGAGGATTCTGTTGCTACCTAAAGGCTAATAATGATCCTAATACAGGAATGAAAGAAAATATTTTCATTACGAGTATTATAGATCGTTATTTGGAACATGGACGAATTTATCTATTTGAAAATGGTGGAGATGAGCTAATGTATATTGGTTCTGCTGATTGGATGACTCGTAACTTAGATCGCCGTATTGAAGTGCTTACCCCTATTCTTGATAAAGATATTTTTGATGAGCTGAAACATATATTGAACCTTCAACTCAATGACAACCAAAAAGCACGCGTATTGGACCTTGAAAACTCCAATCGAAAAGTGATACAAAACAAAGAAGACAAGGCTTTACGATCGCAATACGCCATTTACGATTACCTTAAAAACAAACTAGATGAAAACCGTTAAGATTATTGGAGTGCCAGAACATTTTAATCTTCCTTGGCATTTAGCTATTGAAGAAGGCGCTTTTGAAGAAAGAGGTATCAATCTAGAATGGACCGATGTACCCGAAGGGACTGGTAAAATGAGCGAGCTTCTTAAAAATAAGGAGACCGACCTTGCGATTATTTTAACCGAAGGCATTGTAAAAAGTATTACCGAAGGCAATGAAGTTAAAATTGTTCAGGAATTTATTGCTTCGCCTCTACTCTGGGGAATTCATGTAGATGTAAGCAGTTCGCATAGGTCTCTAGAGGATTTAAAAGACACTACAGCAGCTATTAGTCGTTTTGGTAGCGGTAGTCACCTAATGTCTTATATACAAGCTACAGAGATGGGCTGGGACACCGAGAAACTAAAATTTAATTTAATAAATAATCTGGATGGTGCTGTTGAAGGTTTAGCAACGGGTACCGCAGATTATTTTATGTGGGAGCGATTTACAACGAAACCATTGGTAGACAACGGTACTTTTAAACACCTAGGAAATTGTCCTACGCCATGGCCATGCTTTATGGTAGTTAGTACAAACGAATTTGTTACAGAAAATAACAGATTACTTAAGCATATTCTTGAAGTCATCAATACTTATACCGTTGAATTCAAGCAAATACCTAGAATAGATTCTACCTTAGCAAATAGATACCATCAAAAATTAGAGGATATACAAGAATGGCTACAACTAACAGAATGGAGCCAGAAACAATTACCAAAAGAAACCTTGGTTAAAGTTCAAACTACGTTAAAAGAATTGAGTTTAATAGATAGAATTATACCTGCATCAGATATCCTCAGATAAATTAAATTGTCGCTAAACTATAATGCTTTTGAATTAAAGCTTTAAATGTTTCATCAGAAAGTGGTTTCTGTGCGAAGTCTGCTATATACTTATTAGAGATAGCACGCTCTTTGTCCTCTTTGTTATCACTAATCGTTACAAGAACAATTGTAATTTGATTTTTCAATTTTTTAGGCACAAGTTCCTCGTATGCCTTCATAAATTGCCATCCGTCCATTACAGGCATTCTTAAGTCTAACATGACCATGCATGGCAATTCCAATTCTTCTTGACCTTTACCTAGAATAAAATCTATAGCCTCTTGACCGTTTAAAGCCGAATTGATATTAACATCCATATCCAATTTATTAATGAAAATGGAATGTAAAAAGTTACTTGCATCATCATCGTCTACCAATAAAATGGTATTTAGCCTATCTAAGTTATTCATTTTGAGCTGTTATTTAAGTTATTTTTCCAGACCCTGTGTTGAGGCAAGGTCTAAATTTAAAGCGTTTATTATTATCTAAACTTACCACGTGATAATTTTATTGCCTAAATCTTCCAATATTTTGTTACAAGATGAAAAATGTTGATTATTAAACCAATATCCGCGATTTGCACTAAGCGGTGATGGATGACCAGATACCAAAAGACTGTGCTTTTTTGAATCTATAAGTTTTACTTTCTTTTTAGCGAAGCCACCCCACAAAATAAATACTAAATGTTCCTTATTTTTTGATAGAATTGAAATTACAGCATCAGTAAAATCTTCCCATCCTTTTTTCTGGTGACTACCTGCCTCATGTGCTCTAACTGTAAGTGTTGCGTTTAAAAGTAGTACGCCTTGTTTTGCCCATCTTTCTAGATTACCACTTTCTGGATATTCTTTTCCTGTATCAGATTCAATTTCTTTAAAAATATTAATTAACGATGGCGGATGTTTTATGCCATCCTTTACCGAAAAACATAATCCATTAGCTTGATCGGGTCCATGATAAGGGTCTTGACCAATAATAACCACTTTGGTATTTTCAAATGAGCAATGATTGAATGCAGCAAAAATATCCGTAGCGTTTGGGTAGCAGGTATTTTCTGCATATTCCTTGTCTACAAAGTTCATTAGTTCTTTAAAATAGGGTTTATCAAATTCTTCTTTTAATTGACTCTCCCAACCTTCACTTAAATTGATATCCATAAAATTTGCATTAAACATCTAACAAACAAAGTTAGTCTTAACATAAGAACAAGTCAATTCTTTAATAAAACATCATTTCAATTAATACTAAAAATGGTAGTCAGCCAATAACAATTGTTTTACGGTCAAAATTATATGTTCCTAAGGTATTGGCATTTTCAAAATATAAATGTCAATGCGTACCTTTGCAGCTTATTTAAGCATAACGTGGCTAACATACATTCCAAAACATTACAAGACCTAGAATTTCCATCTGTATTAAAACAAGTATCCGCTCGTTGCCGTACTGAATTAGGTAAGGAGGTAGCATTAGAAATTGCTCCTTATATAACTGAAGAAGTAATAAAAATCGAGCTAGGTAAAACAGCTGAATACCTATCCTCATTAATAAGTGAGAACCGTATACCGAATCATGGTTTTGATAGTATTAATGGCGATTTAAAGCTTTTAAAAATAGAGAACACTACGCTAGAACTGCAAGGCTTCAAAAGAATTGCTAGTATCTGTACCACAGTAGCCGAACATCAGAAATTTTTTAAAAAATTTAAAGAATACTATCCGCTGTTCTATGACTTTGCTTTAAAACTTGAATCAAATACAGAAATTCCGGTTTTAATAAACAATGTAATTGATCGTTTTGGTGAGGTAAAAGATAACGCCTCTGATCAACTGTTTGGGATTAGAAGGCAAATTAATGTGGTACGTGGAAAAATCAGCCAAAGTTTTGGTTCTGCTTTAAACACCTATCAATCTTCCGATTATTTAGATGAAATTAGAGAATCTGTCGTAGAAAACAGGCGTGTTTTAGCGGTAAAGGCTATGTACCGTAAAAAGGTGAAGGGCGCCGTAATGGGTACATCAAAGACCGGAAGCATTGTTTATATAGAACCTGAAGCCGCTTTGAAGTATAGTCGGGAACTTAATAATTTAGAGTTTGAGGAAAAAGAAGAAGTACAACGTATTCTTAAGCAGCTAACCGCTCAAATAAGACCATTTAGAGCTCTTTTAAGGGGTTATCAAGAGTTTCTAACACAAGTTGACGTTATTGCTGCAAAAGCTAAGTACGCAGAAGATATTGACGCTTTGTTACCGAAGATTAACGCTAACAATAGACTTTATCTTAGAGATGCCTATCATCCATTATTGTTTTTAAACAATAAGCGTAAAGGTGAAAAGACATTTCCACAAACAATTGAGTTACATGATGAAAACAGAATAATAGTCATTTCTGGACCCAATGCCGGTGGTAAAAGCATTACCCTTAAAACCATTGGTTTACTTCAAGTAATGCTTCAAAGTGGTATGCTGATACCCGTACATGAAAGAAGTGAAGTTTGTTTCTTTAAAAAGATTCTAACAGACATCGGAGATAATCAAAGTATTGAAAATCATCTAAGTACATACAGTTATCGTCTTAAGAACATGAATCAATTTTTAAAACGATGTGACAGCGATACACTATTCTTGATTGATGAATTCGGTACTGGTAGTGATCCGGAATTAGGTGGAGCACTAGCAGAAGCTTTCTTAGAAGTTTTTTATGAGCGTGGTTCATACGGAGTTATTACAACCCACTATGCAAATTTAAAAGCGCTTGCCAATGAATTGCCTCATGTAACCAATGCAAACATGTTATTTGATGGAAAAACATTAGAACCAACTTTTCAATTAATCTTAGGTCAAGCCGGTAGCTCCTTTACTTTTGAGGTTGCACAAAAGAACGGAATCCCCTACTCGCTTATAAATAAGGCAAAGAAGAAGATAGAGCGCGGTAAGGTTCGTTTTGACGCCACCATCGCTAAGCTACAGAAAGAGCGCAGTAAAATGGCAGAAACTGGATCAAGACTTAAAGAAGAAGAAGTTAAAGCCAGAGAAGAAAATGAGCGTTTAGAGAAATTGAATGCAAAGGTAAAATCAAAATTAGAGAATTATCAAGAGCTATATGATCATGACCAACGTATGATACTGTTGGGTAACAAAATTAATGTAGCAGCAGACAAATATTTTCAAGACAACAAAAAACGCCCATTGGTTTCTGAGCTTTTAAGAATTGTAGAAACCGAAAATAGTAAGCGTAAAAAGAAAACTGCAAATGAAGCTAAGGCAGAACGATCTAAAAAAGTCAAAGTAGCACAAGAGGTACAAAAAGAGGTCAAGGTTATTCGAGAGAAAAAGAAGGTTGAAAAGAAAAAGGCAATCTTTAAAGAAAAGAATAAGCCAAAACCTATTTTTAATATTGGCGATAGGGTTCGTATGGTTGACGGCAAAGCCGTTGGAAGTATAGATTCACTTGAAAAAGGCAAAGCAATTGTCAATTATGGCATATTCACTACAAACGTTAGCGTCGACCAATTAGAACTGGTCGAAAGAAAAAAATAGCACTGTTATTCAGCTATTTACAAATAATCGTATACGATTATTTTAATGTATTCACAGTGTAATCACTTTGCTAATTTGATTTATATTGTAAATTTAAGTTCTTTAATTATTATAACATTCTTATGATTTGCTCATCTAATAATTATATAATTTTGTAAAGTGGAATCAGATAAAAAAATCATTCTTTTTGATGGGGTTTGCAACTTATGCAACAGCACTGTGCAATTTGTAATAAAGCGAGATGTTAATGATATCTTTCGTTTTACTCCTTTACAAAGTGATACAGCAAAAAAGTTACTACACGAACGGAATATTGACATCGACGATATCGATTCAATTATTCTTATTGAGCCGAATGTAGCATACTACACAAAATCTACTGCAGCGTTGGAAATTGGAAAAGAATTAAAAGGTTATGATGCGGTATCATTGATTTTACAATGGCTTCCAGAGTCTTTTAGAAACATCGTATACGATTATATTGCCAAGAATAGATATAAATGGTACGGTAAAAAAGAATCATGCATGATACCTACCGAAGAATTGAAGAGTAAATTCATTTAATTTTTAAAAATTAAAATACCGTAAACTACTTTTAATCTGAATACATATTCTTTTACCTCTAACCATTACTTAAACTCAAATTCTTAGATCTATCACTTAACTTCTCAACGTTTGATTAAAACATTGAAAGCATGAGTGAAGTAAAACGGAATCGATATAAGAAAAAAAGATACTTTGTACCTATTGCTACCGTAGTTCTGCTTATAGTAATTCGCCTTTCCCTACCCTTCTTTATAAAGAATTATGTTAACAAAGTTCTTGCCGATATTCCTGGATATTATGGTCAAGTTGAGGATATCGACTTATCAATCATCAGAGGGGCGTATACTATTCATGGCATGTATTTAAATACGGTGAACGCAAATACAGAAATTCCTTTCTTAGATTTTAAACAAACTGATATCTCTATTGAATGGAACGCGCTATTTCATGGAAGAATAGTTAGTGAGATAGAAATGTTAGAGCCTACGATAATCTATGTTTTTGAGGATCAACAACAAGATACTACAGGACAAGCAAATACAGATGACTGGTCTAAAGCGCTTACAAATTTAGTGCCTATTGATATTAACAGATTAACTATTGAAAATGGAAAGTTTGCTTTTTTACAATTACAAGCAGACCCTAATATAGATTTAAATCTTTCTAATGTTCAACTAACTGCGTCTAACCTAAGAAACGTCGTTGAAAAAGCAAGGACATTACCTTCTACAGTACAAGCAACAGCTACCTCTATTGGTAACGGTAAAGTAATCTTAAACGGTGATATGAACCTAGTAAAGGAAATTCCTGACATGGACATTACCTTTAGTTTAGAAAATGCCAACGCTACAGCTCTTAATGATTTCACCAATTACTATGCAGGTATTGATTTTGACGAAGGTACTTTTGATCTTTTCGGCGAGCTTGCCATTGCTGATGGGTATTTGAAAGGTTCTTTTAAGCCCATTCTTAAAAATACTAAGCTTATAGGTGAAGATAATGGGTTTCTAAAAACACTATGGGAAGGGTTTGTAGGCTTCTTTAAGTTTGTACTTAAAAACCATAAACAAGACACCTTGGCTACTAAAATTCCCATTGAAGGAGACCTCAATAGTGTAAAAACAAAAGTCTGGCCTACCGTTACCCGAATATTCAGAAATGCCTGGATTAAAGCTTATAAGGGAGTTATAGATGATGATTTAAATTACCAAGACGCCACTGAAGGAGCCGATAAACAAAATGACAAAAAGTAGACAATGAGCAGTTTAAAGATGGAACGTAATGAATGATGTATTAAAAAAAGTCGCATTTACAGGATATATCGCCAAAGGGGTTGTTTATGGTATTACCGGCATTTTAACCTTTTTAACCACTATTAATATGGGGGGCGAAAAAGTTGGAAAATTATCTGTAATCGATTATTTAGAACAACAAAAATTTGGTGCTTTTATTGTTATTTTTCTTGGACTTGGATTGTTATGTTACGGCTCTTGGCGATTAATACAGGGCATACTAGATCCCGAAGATATTGGCTCTAAACCTAAAGACATCGCAAAACGAATTGGTTTTTCAATTAGCGGTATAATCTATACTGTCTTAGGTGTAATTGCTATTTTCGATGCTCTTGATATTAGTTCCTTTTTTAGTGGTAACAGAAATTCCGAAAATTCTATATTGACGGGTACTAGTGGTTCAATATTACTATTGGTAGTTGGTATAGGATTAGCTTTTAAAGGTATTTATCAATTTATAAAAGCCTATAAAGGAGACTTCCTTAGTAAGTTTCACATTCAATCTATTTCATCTATCAACAAGCAAAAGTATATCAAAAGGATTGGTTATGCTGGCCTACTATCTAGAGGAGTTGTTGTTAGCATTGTTTCTTATTTTTTCATTACTGCTGGTATAAATTTAAAAGGAGCAACATCCCAAAAAATGAAAGGAACCTCCGAAGCCTTTTCGTTCATACAAAATCAAGTGTATGGCAAATGGCTACTAGGTATCGTTGCCTTAGGTTTAGTTTGCTACGGACTATTTATGTTTAGTACAGCTGCTTATCGTAAGTATAAAAACTGAAATAAGATTATTTTTTATAATTATCATCCCAGTTTTTAACTTTTGGTTCATGTAGTTTATCTACTGATTTAGCCACCATCATAGATACGGCAGCATCTCCAGAAACGTTAATTACCGTTCTACACATATCCAATGGTCTATCAACTGCAAATATTAAAGCTAATCCTGCTTCTGGTATCCCTGCCTGAGCAAGTACAATAACAAGCATAACCATACCAGCTCCTGGCACAGCGGCACTTCCTATAGATGCAAGCGTAGCTGTAACAATAATTCCTAATTGCGCAGATAGGCTTAGATCCATTCCAAATGCTTGAGCGATGAAAACAGCGGCAATAGCTTGATAAAGGCTTGTACCATCCATATTTATGGTTGCCCCAATAGGTAAGACAAAACTTGTCACCTCTTCATCAACACCTAAATGTTCTTCAACCCTTTCCATAGTTACAGGTAATGTAGCTGCACTTGAACTTGTTGAAAATGCCAGTAGTTGAGCTGGTGACATTCCTTTCATAAAAGTACTTGGAGATGTTTTAGTAAACACCCAAACCAATAATAAATATACTCCTAGCATTAAGGAAAGCCCTAATAATACACAGAATGCATACCACGCCAAAGCTTTAAATAAATCTAGACTCGGCGATTCTACTACCAATGCCGCTAATAAAGCAAATACTCCGTATGGTGCAGCCAACATTATCAAATCAATCATTTTTAAAATGACTTCATTGAATCCATCAAAAAACTTTTTAACGGGTGTAGCCTGTTCTTCTGGTATAAGTATTAGACCTATTCCAAAAAATATTGCGAAGAAAATAACCTGCAACATATTTCCATTATCTGAAGCTGCAGCAAAAATATTGCTTGGCACCAAATCTTCTAGTGCTTGTAACGGTCCTGCTTCTTGCTGCTTATCTGCCTGAGATTTTATTGCATCCGCATCACCTTTATAATTATCAACAAGTTCTGTTCTGGTCGCTTCTGTTATTGATGCACCAGGTTTTACAATATTTACAACTCCCAAACCTATAGTTACGGCAATAACTGTTGTTGCGATGTATATTCCTATTGTTCGCCCACCCATTTGGGAAAGCTTAGAGATATCTTTTAAATCTGAAACTCCTTTTATTAATGAACCTAAGATAAGTGGTACTGCTATAAGTTTTAAAGAGTTGATGAAAATGTTACCAAATGGCTTAATCCAATCTGAAATAAATTGCGGTCCCCATTCCAACTGAACCATGGCTAAAGCGAATAAAACCCCTACCAACATTCCTATTAGAATTTGCCAATGCAACTCAAGCTTCCTCATATATAAATTAGTTTAGGGAAGTAAGATAGTATTTTGCTTGGAAAAGTGCTAAAAACGCAACCTATAATTTAATGGTGCGGTTAATTAGGGCATAGTCCGCCAAAACCAAAGCGGTCATAGCTTCTACAATAGGTACTGCTCTTGGCACTACACACGGGTCATGCCTACCTTTACCCTGTGCTTGAACCTTATTACCCTCTTTATCAATTGTTTCATACCCTTGTATGACTGTAGCTACAGGTTTAAAAGCAACGTTGAAATAGATATCCATACCATTACTTATCCCCCCTTGAATACCGCCGCTATAGTTGGTTTTTGTAGAACCGTCACTATTAAACTGGTCGTTGTGTTCACTACCTTTCATTTTAACACCTTCAAACCCACTACCATATTCAAAGCCTTTAACAGCATTTATAGACAGCATAGCCTTACCTAATTCTGCATGAAGTTTATCAAAAACAGGTTCTCCTAAACCAATCGGTACATTTTTTGCAACACAAGTAATAACACCGCCTATGGTATCGCCTTCTTTTTTAATGGATTTTATATAATCTTCCATCTTAGCAGCCATTTCAATATCTGGACAACGAACCGCATTAGATTCGGTTAACGATAAATCTAGTTCGGTATAATGTTTCCCTAAGTTCATATCTCCTACTTGAGATACAAATGCTTGTATTTCTATTCCTTTTAAAAATTGTTTTGCAATAGCCCCTGCCACTACTCTACTTGCTGTTTCTCTTGCAGAACTTCTACCCCCTCCACGATAATCTCTAAAACCATATTTCTGGTCATACACATAATCTGCATGAGATGGTCTATACGAGTCTTTAATATGCCCGTAATCTTTAGATTTTTGATTTGTATTATGAATTGCAAAGCCAATTGGTGTTCCCGTAGTTTTTCCTTCAAAGATGCCTGAATAAAATTCTACTTCATCTGGCTCTTTTCTTTGAGTTACAATAGCAGATTGACCTGGTTTACGACGATTTAGATCATTTTGTATCGCATCGAAATCTATTTCAATTTCTGACGGACAGCCATCAATTACACCTCCAATTGCTTTTCCATGGGATTCCCCATAAGTGCTTACCCTAAATATATTTCCAAAGGTATTTCCGGCCATAATAAATACATTCTAAATTACGCTTAACGATTGTAAAGCTTACAAATTCACAGTCTTCAAAGATAAATGTTAAATGCTTGAAAGAAAAATTTAAAAAACGCATAATATTAGCTTAACCTTAGTCAATTACCGTAATAATTTCTTAACGTAATGATTATATATTATTGACCTACTAAATAACTGATTAGAATGTCTTTAGGTTTAATTTTGATATAAAAATTAGCCTCTTGAAAAAGCGTCGTCTTGAAATAGCTGTTTTATCGGATGTTCATTTGGGTTCTTATGCATGTCATGCGGAGGAATTACTAACATATTTATCTAGTATTGACCCAAAAATGCTAATTCTCAATGGTGATATATTAGATGCTGGAAAAATGCGTAATAATTATTTTCCTCCTTCGCATTTGAAAGTGGTTAAGAAATTATTTTCAATGGCTTCTAGAGGGACTGTTGTTCACTTCATTACTGGTAACCGAGATAAGCCTTTTCGTAAGATTGATAATATTTATATGGGCACCATTAAGATTTCCAACCGCCTCATTTTAAAACTTGACGGGAAAAATACATTGTTTTTTCATGGTGATATTTTTGATTTCTCCTTTCGTCACTCCCACTGGCTATTGAATTTTGGTGAAATTGGCTTTGATTCATTATTGAAACTAGCCAAATTAAAAACGAAACTGTTTAAATCGTTCGGTAAGAAAAATAAACCTTTTTCTAATCCAGAATTAGACCATGGTGAACGTGACCCTAAACAAATTGAATCATTTGAAAACAATGTAGCCAAAATGGCTATTAGCCAACATTACGACCATGTAGTTTGCGGACATAGCCATGCACCCAAAAAACAATATTTTCAAACTAAAAAAGGAGAATGTCTTTACTTAAATTCAGGCGATTGGGTAAAACACATGACTGCTTTAGAATACTCCTTTAAACGCTGGAAGCTTTACCGTTACGAAAATGATAAATTGGCTTCGTTTTATATGGACGAGGAGCTAAAGTCGATGGACATGAATGAACTCATTGCAACCATCACTCATAGAAAAGCTAGAGAAAAAGAAAAAGGTGGCTTTACCGATAATTAATTTAATAATGCTTCTTTCAATATACTTACTGGATGTTTAGCTATCCTTTTTGTACCATCAAATATTTGATGTCTACAACTAGTACCATTCGCAGCAATTATAGTCTCAGTAGAAGATTTAGACACTGCAGGAAATAATTTCAATCCTCCAATTTTCATACTAGTCTCATAATGTTCTTCTTCATAACCAAAGGAACCAGCCATACCACAACAACCCGAAGCTATAATGGTAACCTTATAATTTGCTGGTAGATTTAATACGTCAAACGTTACTTTCTGATTGCTTAAAGCTTTTTGATGACAGTGATTATGAATTTTTATATCTCTTGCTTCTTGGGTAAAATCGGAAGAACTCAAATTACCATCAGCTATTTCCTTTGCCAAAAATTCTTCTATTAAAAACGAATGGTCTGCAATTTTTTGAGCTGTGGTTTTATCCGAAGTCATTCTCTTGTACTCATCTCTAAAAGATAGAATAGCAGATGGTTCCAACCCTAAAATAGGCAAACCGGCTTCAGCAAACTTCTTAAGTTCTTTAGTGTTCTTAATGGCTAGCTTTTGAGCTTGTTTCAAAAACCCTTTGGAAAGAAAAGTTCGTCCACTTTCAGCATAAAACAACTCCACATCATAACCCAATCTAGTTAATAATTCTATGGCATCTTTACCTACCTCAATATCTAAGTATTTGGTAAATTCATCTATATATAAAACTACTTTCTTCTTTGATTTAGTATTTTGAAGATTAGATTTTTGAAGGTGCTTATCGAAATTAAAACTATAAACCTTTGGTAAGCTTCTTTCTTTGGCAACACCACTCGACTTTTTTAACAAACCACCTAAAAATTTGGACTCATAAATGGCATTGGTCAACCCAGAAACCTTACTTCCCAATCCGTTGAGTTTCGTGTTGTAAGCAAACAACTTTCCTCTTAAAGGATAGCCGTTAGCCTCTTGGTATTGATATAAAAATTCCGCCTTTAAAGTTGATACATCTACATTACTTGGGCATTCGCTTGCACATGCTTTACAGCTTAAACACAAATCGAAAGCTTCTTTAATTTCGGGACTGTCAAAACTATTTTTAGCTGTGCTATTTGGGTTAGTTAAAAACTCTCTTAACGTATTTGCTCTACCCCTAGTAGTATCCTTTTCATTTTTGGTTACATGGTAGCTTGGACACATACCACCATTCATATGATGGGTTTTTCTACAGTCTCCACTTCCATTGCACTTTTCTGCAGCCTTCAGTATACCCTCACTATCAGAAAAATCCATTAAAGTCATTATCTCTGGCTCTTCACGATCAATTTCATACCTAAAGGATTTATCCATCGGGTATGCATCAACTATTTTACCAGGGTTAAAAATACCTTTAGGATCAAAGTAAGACTTAATACGTCTTAACAGCTGGTAGTTCTTATCGCCAATCATTATAGGAATAAACTCGGCACGAACAATACCATCGCCATGCTCCCCACTAAAAGAACCTTTGTATTTTTTAGTCAGTTTGGCAACGTCGGTTGTTATACTCCTGAACAAACCAACATCGGTAGATTTTTTCAGATTCAAAATTGGTCGTAAATGCAACTCACCTGCACCCGCATGCGCATAATACACAGCGCTTTGACCGTAGCCCTTCATAATTTCGGAAAATTCGGCTATAAAGTTCTTCAAATCCGGGAGCGCTACTGCTGTATCTTCTATACAAGCTACAGCTTTCATATCTCCTACTATATTTCCTAACAAACCAAGACCAGCTTTACGCAACTCAATGGCTTTTGCTATTTGGTCTCCAAAAAGAACCGGGTTGGAATAGCTTAATCCAGATTTTTCAATTGTAGCTATCAATGATGCGACAACTACCTTTAGTTCTTCTTCTGTATGCGCTGAAACCTGCAACATTAATAAGGCTGCCGGATCACCCTCAACAAAGAATCGATTCGCCAATTGGGTTCTATTACTCTTTGTACAATCCAAAATAACCTTATCCATCATCTCACACAAATGCAATGGATGTTCCATCACTGGAACTACATCCATTAAACAATCTTCTAAAGACGTGTAATGTGTAATTACCATTGCAGATAATGCTGGAGGTAAATCATCTAATTGAACTGTAATTTCTGTAGTAAAAGCCAATGTACCTTCACTACCACACAGCAATTCTGCCATGTTAAAATATGTTTCACGCCCTCCAAAAATTTCTGACTTCAATAATTCATCAACAGCGTAACCAGTATTTCTTCTATGTATTTCTGGCTTCGGAAAATGCTCAATAATTTCTGAAGCTATTTCTTTATCAACTAACTCTTTAAATACATTATTATAAAGTGATGCTTCAAGAGTATTGCCTTGCTGTTTTTTCTTAAAATCTTCAGCGGTAATCCTTCCGAATTCAGCCTCACTTCCATCCGATAAAATGGTTTTCATCGAAATAATCTTATCTCGAGTTACACCATATTGAATGGAGGTGGTACCAGATGAATTATTACCCACCATACCCCCCATCATACATCTATTTGATGTAGATGTATTGGGTCCAAAGAATAATCCATAAGGTTTTAGATATTGGTTTAGCTCATCTCTAATTACACCGGGTTGTACAGTTACCTGTTTATTAACTTCATCAACACTAATGATATTCGTAAAATGTTTGGACACATCTACGACCAGACCATCACCTACACATTGCCCTGCCAATGACGTACCTGCCGTTCTTGGTATAAGACCAATATTTTTATTGTTTGCAAACCTTACTATGGTTTTTATATCATCAACAGTTTTAGGAAATGCAGCACCTAAAGGTATTTTTCTATAAACGGAAGCATCTGTAGCATAAATAGTCTTAGTAAGATTATCAAATCGTACATCTCCCTCTAAATCTTGTCGTAACTTTAACAGCAAATTATTATCCACCTTAACACAATTTTGACCGCTAAATTAAGTTTTATTGTGTGAGCCACATTACAAATCGGCTCATTTTTCATCACAAAAAAGAAGAACTATATGAAGATTTTAAAAGGTTTTACTGTATTATTATTTATGGCGACCTGCTCGCTTTCCGCTCAAGAAATAGCTGACCACGCCTTAGGACTAAGACTAGGTGATAGTGACGGCTTTGGTGCTGAAATTAGTTATCAGAAATCATTGACACGAGACAACAGGTTGGAATTTGACTTAGGCTGGAGGGATAGTAGAAATTTTAGCGCCTTTAAATTAGCCGGTCTTTACCAATGGGTCAGACCTATTGAAGGTGATTTTAACTGGTACTACGGTGTTGGTGGTGGTTTAGGTAGTGTAGATTTTCCTGGTAATGATGGCGGCTTATTTGTTTTTGCTGCAGGTGATATAGGAATTGAGTATAATTTTGATATTCCATTAATACTCTCCTTAGACTTTAGACCTGAACTAGGAGTTACGGGATATAATGGGTTCTCTGATAATTTTGATTTTGATATAGGACTTGGTATTCGATACCAGTTTTAAACAGAAACAAATCATTATAATAAAGACCTCTAACCATTGCGTTAGAGGTCTTTTTTTATATCCTATATATAAGTACATTTGCAACTTAACCTAAGTGAAATTTATGAAAAATAGTATTGTAATACTACTAGCCGGAATCTTATTATTCAGTTGTAACACTAAACCGGAAGGCTTTACCCTTAATGGGAAATTAAGAGGAGAAATGACCGATGGCACTCGCGTTTTCCTTAAGAAAATTGGAGAAAACAATCAACCTATAGAAGTAGACACTGCTACTACAACCAATGGTGAATTTACTTTTTCAGGGAAGTCTGATATACCTGAACTACATTATATTTTCGTTGAACAATTACCTGGATATACAGCGGTAATCTTGGAAAACGGAGAAATACAGTTTAGTGCACAAAGAGACAGTATGGGTTTTGCTGAAATCAGCGGAACATTTCAAAATGATTCTTTTTCCGATTATATGGAACAATCAAGAGAAATCTCTCAACAGGCTCAATCTATTCAGCAGGACATGAAAGCAGCATCTGGCGAAGCTGCACTAGCACTTCAAGATGAAATGAAGGAATTGCAAGAGGAATACAAGACTTTTGAGCTAGACTACGTTAAAAGTCACCCTAACGCTTTAATATCTGCACTTGTACTGGATAGAGCTGTTGCAACAAAAGCGGTTAGCCTTGAAGAAGTTGAAGAAATCTACAAGACTTTATCTGAAGAAATCAAAAATTCTAAACCAGGAAAACAAATTCTTGATGGAATTGAAAAATTAAAAGCTTCTGAAGCTGCAGGAAAAAATTCTAGTATCGGTGCAAAAGCACCTGATTTTTCTGGACCAAGTCCTGATGGTAGCGTAATCGCTCTTAAAGATGTTATGGGAAAAGTAACATTAATTGACTTTTGGGCAGGATGGTGCAGACCTTGTAGAGCTGAAAACCCAAACATTGTTGCTGTTTACAATAAATACCACGATAAAGGCTTAAATGTTTTAGGTGTTTCTTTAGACAGAACAGAAGAGGCTTGGAAAAAAGCAATTGCAGAAGATGGTTTAGAATGGAACCACATTTCTAACATTGCATATTTTGACGATAAAATTGCTAAATTATATAATGTAGAAGCTATACCCGCTGCATTCTTATTAGATGAGAACGGTGTTATTGTAGCTAAAAATTTAAGAGGTCCCGCCTTAGAAGCGAAAGTGGCAGAGTTACTGAATTAGATTTTAAAATTAAGTACATAAAAAAGCCCGAACAATGTTGTTCGGGCTTTTTTTATAAGTGTATAACATCTAATTAAAATGCTCCTCGAACATCTCTAAAAGTACCTTCTACCGTTGTATTTGAACCCCTATTAACACTTCCAAAGATATTTACAACTGAATCGTCACCGATGAATTCTATAGTAGCTCCTTCATTTAGAACTAAATCACCATAAATAGTTAAATTACCTTCTATTCTAAGTGTCGCCCCAGAGTTTATTGTAACGTTTCTTTGCCTATTGTTTCTACCTATTACAATAGTTCCGTTCATTTCGAACAAACCATCTGCGTTGATGTTTACACCATCTTTCACAGTCCAAGAACCGCAAAGCAATAGATTACCACCAATATTTAGATTGTTGAATCTTTTTGAACCTCTATAGGCAAGGTCATCACCCGTATTTACGTTCAAATTTGAACTTCCAGAATACGCGGTTAAATCTTCACAACGTGTTACCAAACTTTCATCTGGTCTATTCAATTTTATAATTTGAAATCCTTTCTTACCTGAAGCGGCAAAAATGTAATCTCCTTTAGATGTCACGTAATTAATAGAACCTGTTAGTTCAATTACACCAACACCTACAGTATTACCATCTTTACTTTCTGAAAGACTTAATCCGCCAGCACCATTCGCCATTAAAAGAACATCTTCATTAACCGCAACTCCATTAGTTACAATTTCGCCTGGTTCAGCATTTTCCGGATTCGATAATATTGGCAAGTATTCTACAAAACTACCAGAAGCAGCATTATATACTCCAGCTCCTTTCGTACCCTCGGCAACAACAATATTTTCATTTGAAAAATCTAATGTACGCTTGGCATCTATACCAAAATCAGATTCAATATTTATACTTCTAGTTACATTTAAATTTTGATCTAAGAAAGTAACACCTTGCGCAGCATCTAAAACAGCAATTTCAGTACCACTATAAGCTACAGAACGTAAATCTGCAAAAGCAGCCTCGTTCAAGGCACTCAAATCATTTTTATCATAAACCACAACAAATCCATCTTGACCACTAGTTACAATAACTTTGTTATCAACAATGCGAACATCTGTAGCGTTAAATCCTTCTTGAAAACCATAAGTAATGTCAGAAGTATTCATTCTACCACCACTAACAGCTATTTTAGCAATTAGAGAATTTGCCGTCGCTGTAACTGATTGTTCTGAATCTACACCACCAGCAACATATACATACCCATTATCATAGGCAATTGAATTTAAATCTGCATTTGTGTAATACAATCTAGAAGTAACTCTAGGATCGGTTGGATCACTAATATCTATTACATCGATGGCACCAACATAGTCTTCACCGACAGTATTGTAGGATACATAACCATAATCACCATCTAAGGCAACATGGGTTGCCGCTAAATTTTCACCATTAGCAAATGATGGAGGTGAAATTTGAGCAACTAAAGAAAGTGGATAGTCACCAGCTTCCTCCGTTTTTCCAGTAAGATTAAATCTTTTAGCCGTTGCTATTGGATCTTCGTAAATATCAAGAACACCAGCGCGCTCAAAGCTTACGCTATTGTCTAATTTTGACTGATTGGTTTCATTAACCAAGTTATCTTCTGGATTTTCAAAAACTGTAGTTTCATCACTACAACTTGCTACAAAAAAAGTAACAGCTATGGCCATAAGCCAAGTTTTTTTGATAGATAGGGTTGATTTCATGTTTAATTCGGGTTTCAGCAATAACGACCCCTAGTGTGTGATTGTTGTCTATACCCAGAGAAAACCGATGAAATGCACTATATCTCAGGTCATTTTATCAAAGATTCTTAAAATCTTTGACAAAAGCTTAAATTTTACCCATTTTACCAAGAACAAATAGTAGAATAATTGGAAGTGCTAATAACCCAACCATTAGCGTTTCGGTTTGTAAAAGACTAGGCATAAATAATAATGTACAGGCATAACCACCAATTGCGCCACCAAAGTGTGCTGTATGACCAATATTGCCCAACCGCTTTTTCATTCCATAAATAGAATAAAGCAAATAACCGATACCAACGATATACGCAGGAACCGGAATAGGAATAAACATTATTCCCAATTGCATAGTTGGTTGCAATAGTATAGCGGCATACAAAATTCCTGTAACCGCACCACTTGCGCCTACAGCAGAATAATATGGCTCATCTTTATGAAAACTCAACGCCAATAAACTACCACCTATAAGACTAACCGCATAAATAACTAAAAACTGAATGGTACCAAACCAATTTATAACCACACCCGCAAAGAAATATAGCGTAAGCATGTTGAATAATAAATGCGAAACATCTACATGTAAAAAACCAGATGTTGCCATACGTTCTTTCTGCCCTGCCTTGATTGCTCCAATACTAAATTTGTAACGCTCAAAAAAAGTAGTATCACTAAATCCCTTCATTGATACTAATACATTTGCCGCAATTATTGCTATGGTCGCTATATCAAGGTTATACATTATCTGTCATTTATTTGGCGTCAAATATAACTATATTTGCCCATAATTTTTTTGAGAATGCAACTATTGGCCTTTGTTTTGATTTACCCATTTCTATGGGTGGTTTCCATTTTGCCACATCGCTTATTTTACGGATTATCTGATATTGCTTGTTTTTTTATCTACCGTGTTTTTGGTTATCGAAGAAAAGTGGTACAAGAAAACCTAAACTTGGTTTTCCCCGAAAAATCACAAGAAGAAATTCATAGAATTGAAAAAGACTTCTATAAGCATCTTTGTGATATGTTCTTAGAGATGGTAAAGACGATGAACTTAAGTAAGGATGCCGTTGCAAAAAAGTATAAAGTTGTAAACCCAGAAGTTTTACTTGAGATAGAAAAAGAGCGCAGTATAATTATCTTATGTGCGCACTATGCAAATTGGGAATGGAACGTAAGCATAAACAATTACGTAAACTCCAAAGGGTATGCGGTTTATCAAAAAATAAATAATTCTTATTTTGACAATTTTATTAGAAAAGTAAGAGCACGTTGGAACACTACTTTAATTACCCAAGGCCAAACAGCTAAAACGGTTATTCTTAATTTCAGAAATAATGTACGCGCTACTTATGGTATGGTAAGCGATCAATCGCCACAAGCACATAGAGCTCATTACTGGACCGATTTTATGGGAATAACAGTTCCTATTTTCAATGGTGGAGAAGCATTAGCTAGAAAAACAGGATTAGCTACAGTATTTTTAAAAGTAAGCAAAGTAAAACGAGGTCACTATAAAGCTGAATTTATACCAATAGCAATAAATAGTAAGGAAACCAAAGAACACGAAATAACAGATACCTTTTTAAGGCTTACTGAAGAACAGATAAAAGACCAACCGGAATATTATTTATGGACTCACAAACGCTGGAAACATAGAGGTAAGAAACCCGCAGCTTTTGCCGAAGTAAGTTAATATAATAAAAAGAAAAACCGGAAACAGTTAAACTGCTTCCGGTTTTTTATGCTTCTTGTATTTTAAAATTTACAATCCTGCTATAGATTTTATTTCTTCAATAATTCTATCTGCCAATTCATCAGCTTCAGTTTGACTTTTAGCTTCTGTATAAATTCTTATTATTGGCTCTGTATTCGATTTACGAAGATGTACCCAATTTTCCGCAAAATCGATTTTTACACCATCAATAGTAGATAATTCTTCATCAGCATACTTTTCAGCCATAGATTTTAAAATACCATCCACATCTAAACCTGGTGTCAATTGTATTTTCTTTTTGCTCATAAAATAGCTTGGATAGCTAGCTCTTAGTTCAGCTACTGTACCGCCCTTTTCTGCCATAAGCATTAAGAATAGCGCAGTACCAACTAAAGAATCGCGACCATAATGACTTTCTGGGTAAATAATACCTCCATTACCTTCGCCTCCAATAATTGCATTATTGGCTTTCATTTTAGTAACCACATTTACTTCACCTACTGCGGCAGCTTCATAAGTACCACCATGCTTTTGAGTGATATCTCTTAATGCACGTGAAGAGGAAAGGTTAGAAACAGTGTTCCCTTTTGTTTTCCCTAAAACATAATCTGCACAAGCTACTAATGTATATTCTTCCCCAAACATTTCGCCATCATTACTAATAAAGGCTAAACGGTCAACATCTGGATCTACCACAATACCGAAATCTGCTTTTTCCTTAACAACTAATTCACTGATATCCTTTAAGTGCTCTTTTAAAGGTTCTGGATTATGAGGAAAATGACCTGTTGGTTTACAATATAGCTCAACAACTTCTACTCCAAATTCTTTTAAAAGTTTAGGTATTGCAATTCCTCCTGTAGAATTCACACCATCCACTACGACTTTAAATTTCGCCTTTTTCACTACTTCAGCATCAACTAAAGAAAGGTTTAAAACTTCATCTATATGAATATCAATGTAACTATCGTTTCTGTTTATTACTCCAAGATCATCAACATCAGAGAAATCGAAATCTTCTTTTTCTGCAATTTCTAAAATTTTAGCGCCTTGTGCAGCATCAAGAAATTCTCCTTTCTCATTTAATAATTTAAGGGCATTCCATTGTTTTGGATTATGACTTGCCGTCAATATTATTCCACCATCGGCATTTTCCATCGGCACCGCTATTTCAACTGTTGGTGTTGTTGATAGATCTAAATCAACCACATCAATTCCTAAACCTATTAAAGTAGAAACTACAAGGTTCTGAATCATTTCCCCAGACAAACGAGCATCACGACCAATTACAACTTTCAACTTATCCTTTTTAGAATAATCCTTTAACCAGATTCCGTAAGATGCCGCAAACTTGACAGCATCGATCGGAGTAAGATTATCTCCTGGCTTACCTCCAATTGTTCCTCGTATTCCTGAAATAGATTTTATTAGTGTCATATACTCTTAATAAGTTTTTTGCAAATATAAAGGTATCATACTTATCACTATAGCCCTTCTTTGTAAATTCGATTTATGAAGCATAATTTAGTTCAATGAATTTTTTAGCCCATATTTACCTGTCTTTTAACGATAAAGAAATCACCATCGGTAATTTTATTGCCGACAGTATACGTGCCAATAAATTTCAGCATTTGCCCATTAAAGTGCAGAAAGGCATAAAGCTTCATCGATTTATTGATACGTATACAGATTCCCACGCCATACCAAAAATTAGCAGCAAAAGACTTCATGCAAACTACAGTCATTATAGTAGGGTAATCGTTGATATCTACTACGATCATTTTCTTGCTAAAAACTGGTCTAAATATTCTGATATTCCACTAGATGTTTTTGTTGATGATTTTTATGATCTCTTAGAAGACAATTATGAAATTTTACCAGAAGGAGTAAAAAGAATGATGCCCTATATGATAGCTGATAATTGGATATTCAACTACTCCAAAATGGATGGTATTGCACGTGTACTAAATGGCATGAACCGTAGAACAAAAAACAAATCTAAAATGAATTTTGCCATTTTAGACCTTGAAGAACATTACGATGAATTCGAAAAAGAATTTACTGAGTTTTTTGAGGAACTTATTACGTTTTCGAAACATAAATACGTTTCCTTAACTACAAAAAAATAATATTTTTATTACTATATACCAATGCTTTATATATTATTACTTAAATAATTAATACAACTTACTATGAACCAACTAAAACTATTATTTACGCTGACAATATTGCTAGTATTAAGCAGTTGTAAAGAGAATTCGGCAACACCAACAGGCACTGTTACCGATAATGCAATGGTAGTATCTGCTAGAGAAGAAGCTTCTAAAATTGGTAGTGATATCATGCAAAAAGGAGGTAACGCTTTCGATGCAATGGTTGGCACGCAATTAGCTCTTGCTGTGGCATACCCACGAGCAGGAAATATTGGCGGTGGAGGATTCATGGTTTACCGAAATGCAAATGGTGAAATTGGCTCTTTAGATTTTAGGGAGAAAGCACCAAAATCTGCTTATAGAGATATGTATTTGGATTCTTTAGGTAATGTAATACCTGATTTGAGCACATTAGGCGCTACTTCTGTTGGCGTGCCCGGTTCAGTTGCTGGTATTTTAGAAGTACATAAGAAATTAGGGAAACTTCCTTTAAAGGACATTTTTGACCCTGTAATTGCCATGGCCGAAAATGGTGTTGCAGTTACTGCCAAGCAAGCTGAAATGCTTGACAATTATCGTGAGGTTTTTATTAAAGTAAATAGTGATAGTTCAAAATTTGCCTCAACTTACAAAGTAGGTGATATTATTAAGTACCCTAAACTCGCACAAACACTTCGTACAATTGCCAAAAAAGGAAGAGATGGTTTTTACAAAGGTGAAATTGCTCAAAAATTAGCAAGCTTCATTCAAGCAAATGGCGGATTTGTAACCGAAGAAGATTTAGAAGATTACCAGGCTGTTTGGAGAAAGCCAGTTACATTTAAATATAGAGATTTAAATATCATTTCAATGAGTCCTCCAAGTAGCGGTGGTGTTACTATGAATCAGATTTTTAAAATGATCGAACCTTATGATATCGCCTCTTTCGGTCATAATTCCGAAAAAACTATACAACTATTCACTGAAGCATCGCGACGTGCCTATGCTGATAGGAATTACTATTTAGGGGACCCTGATTTTGTTGAAATTCCTTTAGATGTTTTACTTGATGACGAATACATGAAAGAAAGAATGTCCGATTTCTCTTTTGAGAAAGCTACAAAGTCAGACGATGTTTCTCACGGGCAAGTAGAAATTGTGGAAAGCATGGAAACAACCCACTACTCTATAATTGATACAGAAGGTAATGCAGTTTCTGTGACTACAACGTTAAATGGTAATTTTGGCTCTAAACTTTATTCTGATGAACTTGGTTTCTTCCTTAATAACGAAATGGACGATTTTAGCTCGAAAGCCGGCATACCCAACATGTTTGGTCTTATAGGTGCTGAAGCTAATAGTATTGTGGCAGATAAGAGAATGCTTAGCAGCATGACACCAACCATTGTAGAACGCGATGGCAAATTATGGATGGTTGTTGGCACACCAGGTGGTTCCACTATTATTACCGCAGTTGCACAAACAATTTTAAACGGATATGAATTTAAAATGAGCATGCAAGATGCTGTGAATGCCCCACGTTTCCACCATCAATGGCTACCAGATGTTGTTGTTTTTGAACCCAACGGATTTTCCTCTATACTGAAAGACGATTTAAAGGCTAAAGGTTATATCATAAACGAAGAAAGAACTCCAATTATAGGCAAAGTAGACGCCATTAGAGTACTACCTAACGGCAAACTTGAAGGTGGTGCAGATAAACGAGGTGATGATGCCGCAGTTGGGTTTTAGACTCGTCTAAATAACATTTTTATATTGAATCGAACATTTTATATATATTTATTAATGAATTATTTAAGTAGTATATGCTAAAGAAATTATTTAAGTTTTTAGGTATTGTTATTTTACTCCTGATTATTGCATATGGAGTCTTGTATTATCTCTATAATAAACCAATACCTACGGGGGAATCTGGTCCTGAAGCAGATGCATTAGCGTATAGAATGTTAGATGCTTTAAACTACAAGGATTTCAATAACACCAAAATACTGGAATGGTCTTTTCGCGGGGATCATCACTATAAATGGGATAAAGAAAAAGAAATTGTTACTGTAAGGTGGGATAATATAATCGTTCATTTAGATTTAATCACTCCTCAATCAAGTATAGCAACAGTAAACAATGTAACAACTTCTTATGAGGAGACGCAAAATTTAATTGAGAAAGCACAAAACTATTTTAATAATGACTCGTTTTGGTTAGTTGCTCCATTTAAAGCATTTGATCGCGGTACCGAACGGTATTTAGTAGATATGGAAGATGGCTCAGAAGCCCTTTTAGTTACTTACACTCTAGGTGGCGACACTCCTGGCGATTCTTACCTATGGATTATAGAACCAAGCGGTAGACCCAAAAGTTTTAAACTATGGACTCAAATAATTCCTATTGGTGGCGTAGAAGCTTCTTGGGAAGAATGGACTGAAACAGAAAGTGGCGTTATCCTACCTACTCTTCACAAACTTGGACCATTTTCTATATCCATGGGAGAAGTCAAAGGACTTAAATAATTTACAGTAAAAGAATTCAACCACTAAAAATTAATAATGCAAGATTATAAATTTCCACTAGACTTCACTTTTCATATCGGTACATTATCTAATGATTTTTCGGCTGTAGATGCCAATGGAAAAATGGTAGCATACGTTAAGCAAAAGCTCTTTAAATTTAAAGAGAATGTTGGGGTATACCAAAACGACAGTAAAACCGAATTACTATATAATATTAAAGCAGATAAGTGGATTGATTTCTCTGCATGTTATTCCTTTTCTGACCGTTCTGGTCAGGAACTTGGTAAAATTGGTCGAAAAGGCTGGGCTTCTCTATGGAAAGCACATTACAAAATATTCGATAAGAACAAACAATTAAAATACACTATTAGGGAAGAAAACGCATGGGTAAAGGTATTAGATGGGATGGTTGGTCAAATACCCATAATAAATCTATTTACTGGCTTATTTTTAAACCCTGCCTATATTGTAATCAATGGTAATAATGAAACTGTAGTGCGTTTATCTAAAGAGAAATCGTTAGTTGGTCGTCGTTTTAAAGTGAGTGAATTAAAGAAATTGAATGGTAATGATGACGACATCATTATTCTAGGCCTAATGATGATGATTTTGTTAGAACGCCGTAAAGGCTAAACAATGAAATTCAAGCATAGCTTTAATTATAGATTATTACAATTACACTAAATGAAGTAATTTTAAGTATAAATAAGATATACTATGATTATAAAACTAATTTCTTTTAACGAGGTTACTACAGACTTACAAACTCAATTAACGGAGCTTTATAAGCAACTAAATTCTGAATTAACACAACTAGACTTAGCTTCTGCCCTATCTGATTATAACACCACAGATGTGGTAATATGTTTGGATGACAAAAGCTTAGTAGGTATTGCCATGATGGCTAAATACAAGGTGGTTTCTGGGCACAAAGGAATGATTGAGGATGTGGTTGTTTCTTCTGATTACAGAGGTAAAGGAATTGGCAGAAAGCTTATGGAAAAACTTTTAGAACAAGCGGAAAAAGAAAAACTAGATGACGTATTATTGTTTAGTGGTCACCACAGAACAGCTGCAATTTCACTTTATAAAAGTCTTGGATTTAAACTAAAAGAGAGCGGAATGTATATTAAAAAATATTAAAGTATTAGTTTAATTAACCTTTTTAACATGCTGTAATTGATCTTTTAACTCTTTCATCGATTCTTGTAATTGACGTAAAAGTCCGTTATCTGTAGTTGCGTCAACATTAAAAGTTATTTTACTACTTACCTCCCAAATTTCTTGAATTTGAAATGGCTTAATATCATAGGGCGGATACGTTTCGTTCAATGATATTAAAGTGATATTATTAGAATTAGGTCGCTTTTCAACTTTCTTGACCATGATGGAATCTTGCAGTACAACAACATACATTTTATTTGCACTAACATAATCAATATGTTCAATAGCTCTTGCCAAAACCCATTCGCCAGGATTTAGATTTGGAAGCATACTGTCCCCTTCTACTTGAAACCCTCTATACGTTGCATTTCTAAATTCTGGAATCGGAAAATCAAAAGCCGGTAATTGTTGATACCAACTGGTATCTGAAATATTTTGCGGATAACCAGCTGCTGCTTTAGCGTTAACCAATACCATGTTATCTCGATTAGCAGAATCTACTGTAACCACTTTTGGAATAACACTTGTTCTAGAAGTCTCCAAGTATTGCTCATCACTTTCACCAAATAACCAAAGCGGATTAATCTTAAACTGTTTTAATAATTCTGACACCACTTTTCCTGAAAGCTTGGTTCGCCCACGTTCAATATCTGCAGTAGTATTAGATACTCCAATAAGTGCAGCAAAATCAGCCTGAGTATAACCCAGATCTCTTCGTAAATCAGTAAATCGTTTTAATGTCAATTCATTTTCCATAATGCATTCCGCTTAAATTTAAGATTAAAGAAATCTCAACACCTCAAATATAGTCATTATGGATTATATCCATAATATAATTTGGAATATTTCCATAATTAGGAATATTTCCATAAATTTGGATTAATTACAAGTTGCTATGGATTTTAATCGAATTAAGGAGAAATTAAATATTTTGGCTGATGCTGCCAAATACGATGTATCGTGTTCAAGTAGCGGTAGTAATCGTAAAAATAAAGACAAAGGTTTGGGTGATGCTGGAAATGGAATCTGCCACACCTATACCGAAGATGGACGATGTGTTTCTCTTTTAAAAATTCTCTTAACCAACCATTGCATTTTTGATTGCGCCTATTGCGTAACCCGTAAAAGCAACGATATAAAACGAGCTGCCTTTAAAATTCAAGAGGTGGTAGACTTAACCATTAATTTTTACAGAAGAAACTATATTGAAGGGTTATTCTTAAGTTCCGGAATTTTTAAGAGCCCAGATCACACGATGGAACGATTGATAGCTGTAGCTAAAAAACTACGCTTAGAAGAAAATTTTAATGGGTACATCCATTTAAAATCAATACCAGGTGCAAGTGATGAGTTAATGTACGAGGCCGGATTATATGCTGATCGTTTATCGGTTAATATTGAAATCCCCACAATATCCGGTCTTAAACTATTAGCTCCAGATAAAAAGCATGAAGATTTCATTAAGCCAATGCTGAAAGTTAAAAATGAAATCATACGTTATTCAGAAGAGCGTAAAATCATAAAAAGCACACCAAAGTACGCACCTGCAGGACAAAGTACTCAAATGGTTATTGGAGCTACTGGTGAGAGCGATAAGGATATTATGTATTCTGCTACCCACTTCTATAAAAATTTTAAAATGAAACGGGTGTACTACTCCGGGTATGTTCCTATTTCTACCGATAGTCGATTACCTTCTTTAGGATCAGAAGTACCAATGCTTCGAGAAAATAGATTGTATCAAACAGATTGGCTTCTTCGTTTTTATGGTTTTAGTGTTCACGAAATATTAGACGCTGACAATCCAAATCTTGAAATGGATATTGATCCAAAATTAATGTGGGCACTTCGTAATCTAAATCATTTCCCTGTTGATATAAATAAGGCAGATACGCGAATGTTAGCACGAATTCCAGGAATTGGTATGGGCTCTGTACATAAGATTATTAGTGGCAGAAAATATAGAAATTTAAACTGGGAACATTTGAAAAAAATGGGTGTTGCTCTTAACCGTGCAAAATATTTTATCATCTGTAATTCTAATGACTGGGAGCGAAGAGATTTAGATGCTTCAAAGATAAAAGGAATGATTTTACAATCCCAAAATGGAAAATTCAAAAATCATTATTCCAATCAATTATCATTGTTTAACTAAAGTAATACTTAATAAAAAATTAAAGACTATGGAGAACATCAATAACATCTCGAATTCGGTAAATTTTTCAACATTTAATGCCGTTATTGACCGTAGTCAAAGTCAATTATTATCATTAGGATACCAAGTGGTATTTATTAAAAGTAAAATTAAAAAAAGGATAAAAATTATAACCAAAATATTCTTCTTCAACTTCTAAAACTATTATTATGAATTCTATAAAGACGTTGGTTTACGATGGTAGTTTTAATGGGTTTTTAACTGCTGTTTTTATTGGTTTCGAACAAAAGCTTACCCACGCAGATATTCAAAAAAAAGGGCAATTACAAAGTGGACTTTTTGCTGAGACAGAAACAATTTTCACCAATATAGAAAAAGCACAACGTGTTTGGAACGGTGTTAGAAACAAAAGTAGTTCTGCTATCAAGAATATTTACTTTGCTTTTTTAAGTGAACAAAATAATATGGAGGGACTACTCTACCGTTATATTCAAAAATTAATGGGTAGTACATATAAGGGCGCTACAGACTATAGCGATGATTGTGTTTTAAAGATAAATTCATTAGCGCAAAAGGTTGGTAGAGAAAAGCACAGAATGGAAGCTTTTGTTCGCTTTCAATTAACTAAAGACGAAGTTTATTTCGCTAATATAGAACCAGATTTTGATGTCTTACCATTAATATCTAAACACTTTAGAAATCGATACGCAGATCAACCTTGGATTATTTATGACGTTAAGCGTAAATACGGACTTTACTATGATTTACAGACGGTTGAAATAATTTCGCTGGACTTAACTGATATACATACCAATAGTCTTGAAAAAAGTGCGGTCTTCACTGATTCGGAATACGAATACCAAGACCTTTGGAACAATTACTTTAAAAGCACTACGATTAAGTCAAGAATAAATACCAAGCTTCATGTACAACATGTACCTAAGCGTTACTGGAAGTATCTATCAGAGAAAAAAGAAGCTGTTTAATAGTAATGTTACTATTTGAGATTATCAAACTGAATTAGGTAATCATAAAATATGCCGTATATAAAATTCTTATCTCTCCTTGCCACTCTAATTTTAGTATTATTAAATTATTAAATAAAAATAGACAGACTTGTCTGTATTTGAAATTTTTAATTACATTTGCATTATGAAACATGCAGAGGTTAAAAATAGAATTATTGAAACTGCGTCATTTTTATTTTATAAGAATGGCTATAATTCTACTGGTATAAACCAAATTATTGCTGAAGCAGGAATTGCTAAGGCAACCCTCTACAATCATTTTAAGTCTAAAGAAGAAATTTGCTTGGCATATCTCCAATATAAAAATATAGGCTTTCTTGAAGATTTTGAAAATTTCACAACCTCTAGACCAAAGGGTAAAGAGCAAATTTTATCCATTTTCGATTTTCTAAAATTGTTTTATCAAGATAAAGACTTCAATGGTTGTTGGTGTATTAAGACAGTATCAGAAATACCTAAGGATAATGAGATAATTAGAAATGAGATACAATCTCAAAAAAACGATTTCATTGCTCTTATCGCAAAATTAATCATCAATAATTTAGAAGAAATTAAAAGTGAGCAAGTTAATTCTCTGGCAAGACAAATTTACTTGTTATATGAAAGTGCAGTTGGCGAAAGCCATCTTCACCAACAAGACTGGCCAATTCAAGAGTCTAAAAATTTATGTGAAAAAATAATAACTTAAAAAAATTTGAATTTACAAAGACAGACTTGTCTGTCTATTTTAATAATTAAATATAATTGCAATGAAAGAATTTGAAAACAAAGTAGCCTTAGTAATTGGAGGAACAAGTGGTATTGGTAATGCAACAACAAATGCATTGTTAGATGGTGGAGCAACCGTACATGTTGTTGGTAGAAACACAGATAAAATCGCTGATGCACCCAACTTAATAAAACACACGGCAAACATATCTAACACTGCTGATGTAGATGCTTTAATCGCTAAAATTGACACCTTAGAGAATTTGGACTACTTGGTAAATGCCTCAGGTATATTCGGACCTAAACCATTTTTAGATCACACTATGGAAGATTACAATTCTTACCAAGATTTAAATAGAGGTTTCTTTTTTATTACACAAAGTGTTGTAAAAAAAATGAAAGCAACTAAAGGTGGATCTATTGTAAATGTAGGGTCTATGTGGGCAAAACAAGCCGTAAAAGCAACACCTTCATCAGCGTATTCTATGCAAAAAGCAGGTTTACACTCCTTAACACAACATTTAGCTATGGAATTGGCAGATGATAATATTCGTGTAAACGCAGTATCCCCTGCCCTTGTCAACACACCAGTTTATCATGGTGTTTTTGGTGGTGAAGAAGCAGCTAAAGAAGCACTAGTTGGTTTTAACGGTTTTCACCCAATTGGACGCTTTGGAGAGTCTGAAGATATTGCAAATAGTATTGTCTTTCTATTATCAGACAAAGCTGCATGGGTTACAGGTGCTATCTGGGATACTGATGGTGGTGTAATGGCTGGTAGAAATTAATAAACAACATATATGAAGCCACGATTTAATTAAAAATTAAGGTCGTGGCTTTTATTCACAATTTCAAAAATCCTTTTAGAACTAAAAGGTATTCTAACTATGAAAAAATTAGTAGTAACACTAAGTATCATTTTACTTTTTATTTCCTGTAATGAAAAGCAAACATCAGAAACTAAAAGTATTTCTACAGCTAAAGCACATATGTACAATAATAAAACACCATCAATAAAATTCAAAACCCTAGGTGTAAACGGAATTAGCATTGCCTATAGAGAAGCTGGTAACCCTAAGAATCCTACTATCGTTTTATTACATGGTTTTCCTGCATCATCTTTTCAATATAGAAAAGTACTAAATGAATTATCAGATGAGTATCATTTAATTGCTCCTGACTATCCAGGTTTCGGAAATAGTGATTTTCCAAGTTCTGAAACTTTCACGTATACTTTCGATAATATTGCAACTGTAGTAAATTTATTTTTAGAGCAAAAGAAGATTGATTCTTACGCTATTATGATTCAAGATTATGGAGCTCCAATTGGGTTTAGATTAGCAACAGCACATCCTGAAAGAATTACCGCTATAATAAACCAAAACGGAAATGCTAACGAAGAAGGTTTGGGCGATGCATGGGAAGGTATTAGAGATCTCTGGAAAAATAGAAACAAACAGACCGAAGACGCCTTATTACCTGCCTTTTCATTAGAAGGTTTAAAATGGCAATATACACATGGTGTTAGAGATATTGAAACAATAGACCCAGACAGTTATCATTTAGATTATTTAAGACTGTCTAGACCTACCGCACATGCTGTTAACTTAGATTTATTTTATGATTACGAAAATAATGTGAAGTTATATCCAAAATGGCAACAATATTTAAGGGACAATCAACCACCATTACTAATTGTTTGGGGTAAAAACGATGCATTTTTTCCTGAAAGTGGTGCTGAAGCGTTCAAAAAAGATGTAAAAAATATCGATTACAACATTTACGATACAGGTCATTTTGCCTTGGAAGAGGATGGTGCTGCTATAATTCAGAAAATTAGAAGCTTCATGAAAAATCAAAAGAAATAAAGATCAAGTATGAAACAAATAGTAATCATTGTTCTAATAACATTATGTTTTTATGGATGTAACAGTTCTGTAAAAGAGGATAAGAATCAATTCTTTTTACCTCCCCCTACAACGTACAATTACATTCAAATAGACAGTGTAAATCTATTTTATAGAGAAGCTGGTAATCTATATAACCCAACCATAGTGTTGTTACACGGTTACCCCTCCTCTTCTCATTCTTACCGAAATCTAATACCAATATTGTCTACGCATTACCACGTTATTGCGCCAGACAATGTAGGTTCTGGTTACAGCACCCATTTAGACCCAACCTCTACAAAGTATACTTTTGATTTATTGGCAAATTATACAGAGAAGCTTATCAACAAACTTCAAATCAAAAACTATGTTATGTACATGCAAGATTTTGGAGCACCGGTAGGTTACCGTATGATGATGAAAAATCCACAACGTATAAATGCTTTAATAATTCAAAATGCCAATGCGTATTTAGATGGATTAACACCTGCAAGGCAAGATTTCTTTAGAACTGCACAAACTGATAAATCACAAGAGAAACACGATTTGCTATATAGTTTAACTGGTGAAGACGCTATAATTAATAAGCAGTACTTATTCGATTTAGATGCCACCAACTATAACACTCAAAGTCCTGATGCATGGACCCATGATTTGGCTTTTCTAACCTCGGAAAAGGATAGGGAGATTCAAGTGCAACTTTTTCAAGATTATAATACCAATTTACTTCGATACCCTAAATGGCAACAAATGCTGAAAGAAAATCAGCCAAAAACACTTATTACTTGGGGTAAAAAAGACTTAAAATTCAATTATAAAGGTGCCGAAGCTTACTTAAGGGATTTGCCCAATGCCAAGTTATATTTGCTAGATGCTGGACATTTTGCCGCTGAAGAAAAAACTAGAGAAATTGGAAAACTTATTTTGCAGTTTCTTTGTAAAGATTAATGCCTACAATTAGAAATAATATTATCATCTAAATAGAACTAAAATGAAATCTGCAATTATTCATAAATTAATTGAGCGACCGTTTAATGATGTGTATGAAATTATACTTAAGAATATCATCGCACATGGTTTTCTGGTGCTTCATGAGATTAATACTCAAAGTATAGTCGGTAAGCATGGGATAACTATAAAACCACTTAAGCAAATACTATTCTTCCATCCAGATTATATTAAAAAAATTACGAATCAAGACATTTTAGCTATAAATGAAATTCCCATTAAAATAGTAATATCAGAAGAAAAAAATGGTGTCGTCAACGTAAGCTTCCCCAACCCAGAAACAAATTTGAGAGATTACAATCTAGATCTCGACATTGGTAATGAACTACTGAATAGAACATTGAGTATTTTGGAAATATAAATTTTGCCCTATTACAGAATTACTTCAAATACAGTAGTTTTTTTGAGGCAGTTGAAGATGATGTATTATCTATAAATATTAATACATATATCTATTAATCCTGTTGTTCGATTTAGTAATTTATCGAAGTAAGCGTCCTGTAATATTACCTGCTATAATATTGTTTACTTCGTCTACAGTAGCAAAATTTACATCCCCTTCATAAGTATGTTTTAATGCACACGCAGCACTTGCAAACTCCATTGCCTTGTAATCATCGTATTTCTGTAAACCATAAATTAATCCCGCTGCAAAAGCGTCACCGGTACCAATACGGTCTACCACATGAGTAATATCAATATCTTCAGTTTCTCTAAACTCATTGCTATTCCACATTCTAGCTCTTATTTTATGCCAAGAAGAATTCAATGAAGTTCTTATTTTATCGAACACCTTTTCAATGGTAGGAAACTCTTCAATAAGCTGCTTACTTGCCGCTATAAAATCGTCATTACTATAACCATATTCTGTACCTAGTACTTCATTAATTTCATTTACACCACCTATGAAAATTGTAGAATAATGTAATAGTTCTATTAAAGCTTCTTTAGGATCTTGACCGTATTTCCATAAACCACTACGATATGTTGGGTCTGCAGAAACAGCAATCCCTTTTTGCCTTGCCAGCTTTAATCCGTCTTTAAGGACGTCAAAAGCTCCTTGAGATAATGCAGGTGTAATTCCTGTCCAATGCATCCATTCTCCATCTTCCAAAGCATTTTCCCAATTTACCTTAGTGGGTTCAATTTCAGAAAATGCTGAATGTGATCGGTTATATGAAATCATACTTGGTCTAATGACCGCACCTACTTCTAAAAAATATACTCCTAGTGGTCGTTTAGATTTAACAATACAAGAAGTATCTACACCAAACTTTCGTATGTAAGTCATAGCAGTATCTCCAATAAAATCATCAGATACAGAACTGATATGCTTTACATTACCTCCAAAATTAGAAATCGAGATACCAACATTTAATTCTGTTCCGCCAAAATAAAACTCAACAATATTAGATTGAACAAACTTCTTGTTACCACGAGGAGAAATACGCATTAATACTTCACCGAAGGTTATAATCTGACCCATATTATAATTTTAAACCTAAAATAGCCAATGTGAAATAAAAAAACTATGGTTATTAAAAATATATCAAAACAGAACTGAATTGAATAATTATGAAGATGATGGTTACTATACCATACTTACTTAATTATTTATTATAAAAATAAGTGTTCCTAAATGCAACCTTCTCATATTTTTTACGACTATAAATAACCGAACTAATTATTCGAAAGGACATTAAGTGAAAAAATTGAAAATCATATTACCATTTTTCGAATCGTATAGAAAATATTAATTAGAACATATACCTAGACATAATAACAGAGTTTAGAATTAATATTAAATCTAAACCGATGAATATCTTCGTATATTAATTATTCATCATTCAACCTTCAATAAACATGCAAATTAGACACCTCTTTTTTCTTACTATTTTTCTAGTTTCGAACGCATCTTATAATCAAGATAAAATATCTGAAGAAAAGTTTGTAAACATTGAAGGTATTGATCAATGGATAACTATTAAAGGAAATGATAATAGCAATCCGGTAATCCTACTAATTCATGGTGGTCCAGGAAGCACTATGAGCCAATACAAAGATGATATTTATGCTGATTGGTTGAAGGATTTTACTATAGTTCATTGGGACCAACGAGGTGCCGGAAAAACATTTGGAAAAAATCACCCTAAAGAAATAACTGAAGATTTTTATTTAAAAAACCCACTTTCCGTTGAAAAGATGACTAACGATGGTATTGCCGTCACGCAATATTTAATTAAGCATTTAAACAAAAATAAAGTTATTCTAATGGGTACTTCTTGGGGTTCTATTTTAGCAACACAAATGGCTCAAAAGAATCCTAACATATTTCATGCTTATATAGGTCATGCGCAATTTGTAAATTTTGATAACAATATTAAAAACGCCTATTCCCAAGTTTATGAAATGGCAGAAGCCAAAGAGAACAAATCAACATTAACGAAACTAGGAGAACTAGGAGCCCCTCCTTATAAAAGAGCAAAAAATTACGGACAATTATTACGTGTAATTAAACAATTTGAGAAAGAGAGCGCTACCCCAGCTCCTACTTCTTGGTGGGAAATAGCAGATTCCTATGAGAATAACGAAGATAGTAGAGATAGATATAATGGAGATGATTATTCTTTTTTGAACCTTGTGGGTGATGAAACCATGGGTATTAAATCAATGGTAAGTAATATCAATTTCGATAAAACCGGACTCATTTTTCGTTTACCCGTTTTTATGATACAGGGTGAAAATGATATTTTGTGCTCTAAAGAATTGAACAAACCATATTTTGAAAAAATTAGGGCCCCAAGAAAAGAGTATGTAGTCGTTTCTAAAGCAGCCCATGGTTTCAATGAAGCAATTATTAAAAAACAATATGAAATTGTTAAATCGCTTCAAGTTCAAAATTAAATGGTTGGCTTAGTATAACCCAGAACTTATTTCGCTCCTTTATCACCAATAAAATGATCGCTTTTTGCTTTAAAAAGAACATTAAATGTAGTTAAGCTTCCATATATACGTGTAATATACTGCTGTAAATCTATTTTTTCTTGATCATCTAAATTCTTGCTAGAATTTATTTTTTGCTCCATAACACGTATGCGATCACGCACCATTACAATTTTATGAAAGAACGTATTAATAGGAATTTCTTTATTGCTCATACCTGCTTCGCCAGGTTCTAAAATTAAGTTACCACCTTTCCATTTATCTGCAATGGCTACACGCTGGGTAGCATCGCTCCATTTCTGCAAAATAGCGACTAATGAGCTTTCTACATCAAAAAAACTAACGGTATCTACCTCATTATCAATCGCTTCAATTACTTCGTATTCAGAATCTATTTCAATGGTCTCTAATCCTTTATCCATAAAGGTCACCCAATACATATTACTGGATACGTTAGTAATTACACCTTTACCAAATTCAGCATGCGTAATTCTTGATCCTATTCCCAATATTTTCATCTTATTTATCTTTTTAACGAGCTGCTAAATTAATAGCACTTTTCCTCATCCGCAAAAAGAATTTTGTTTTTAATGCCCAAGTTATCCTTAGTTCGCTTTTGCCATCTTAACTAGTTCTTGTACATTTAATGTTAACAATTTCAAGTAATCATCAACATGAAAAATTTATTGGCAGTTGTTTTATTTTGTCTAGCACTTATTTCTTGTGGAGAAAAGAAGAAAGAAATTGTTGAACAAGAACAAATACCAACAAAGTTGAGAGCTTTAATAATTGACGGACAGAACAATCATTACGTTTGGCCCAAGACCACCATGATGATGAAAGATTATTTGGAAAGAACTGATCTTTTCACAGTTGATATTAAAAGAACGGATTCTGTTTGGTTAGGTATTAAATACAACCAAACAAGACCAGAAGCTTATAACTCATTTATAGAAAACTACGCTTTAACAGATAAAATATATCAAATTTCTGACACTCCTATTAAAACTTCAGATTTTACACTTGATTTCAATAACTACGATGTCATTATTTCTAATCTTGGAGCAGAATCTCCCCTTTGGCCAGAAAAAACAAGAAAAGACTTTGAAACTTACATGCAAAACGGAGGGGGCTTGGTTGTTATTCATGCTGCTAACAATGCTTGGGGAGAATGGGAAGAATTCAATAAAATGATAGGTTTGGGTGCTTGGGGAAATCGCGATGAGAGTTCTGGACCTTACGTATATTACAATGATGAAGGTGAATTAATAAAGGACCCTATTGAAGGTGTTTGTGGATCTCACGGTCCTGAATATGAATTTCAATTAACGACAAGAGCACCAGAACATCCTATAATGAAAGGTATACCTGAAAAATGGCTTCATACTCCAGATGAATTATATGAGCGTATGAGAGGTCCTTTTGAAAATGCCACTATTTTAGCCACAGCTTTTGCAGATGTTAAGAAAAATGCACCACCTTGGGATCAAAATGTTACCGGCTTAGGACAAAATGTTCCACAACTTATGGCTATCAATTACGGTAAGGGTCGCGTGTTTCATTCAACCTTAGGTCATTTTGACTATTCCATGGAATGTGTAGGGTTTATTACTACACTTCAAAGAGGTGCAGAATGGGCTGCTTCAGGTAAGGTAACACAAGAAATTCCTGAAGATTTCCCTTCGCCAGAAGTTTCAAGTTCAAGATTTTGGAAATAGAATGTTATATTTATTCTGAAACATGATTGCAATCTTCTTTTCTTCTTGAATCAATTAAGTAAATAATTTCCCAGGTATCTTCTTCTTTAAACAGTTGAAAAGAATTAACCCCACAATGACTAAATTCACCATTATACCAAAATTCATACGGTGCCCAAACGTGTGCCATACCACCATCTATTAGTATTTTATAATCTAATATTTTTTCTTGAAAACTTATGGAATCCGGTGTGGTAATCATGAAGTTTATTAAATCATTAAAATTGTTATTACGTACGGTCATTTTGCCTAGCGTATTTAAACCTACGGTCTGCATTAAAATATCAGGGCTTACAACACGCTTTATCGCGAATTCATTTTTATCATGAAAAGCGTAAAAAAAAGTCTCTACTTTTACTTCTTCTTCAATTTGTGCGCTAACCAAAGTGACGCTTAATAGTGTCATTAGAAAACAGAAATTTTTCATGTAATATCTCATGTTAAGTTAATCCTGTAAAAATAGATAAATTCTAAATTATTCACTTTTAAATGGATTCTATTCTATGAGGGTTAAATCTCATTAAAACTCCTTACTTTTATGGCACTTAATCAAAAAACAGACTATGTCAGTAGCAAAGAAAGAATATAAAAGAGTCACGGTTAAATCACTAGTGGATATGAAGAAGAATGGAGAAAAAATCTCTATGCTTACTGCATACGACTATTCTATGGCTAAAATTGTTGATGCCGCAAAGGTTGATGTTATTTTGGTTGGCGATTCTGCTAGTAATGTTATGGCAGGTCATGAAACTACTTTGCCTATTACATTAGACCAAATGATTTATCATGCTTCTTCTGTAATTAGAGCTATTGACAGAGCTTTAGTGGTTGTTGACTTACCATTTGGTAGCTACCAGAGTGACCCTAAGGAAGCTTTACGTTCTGCTATTAGAATTATGAAAGAAAGTGGCGCACATGCTGTAAAGTTAGAGGGTGGAGCAGAAATTAAGGAATCTGTCAAAAGAATTTTAGCTGCTGGTATTCCGGTTATGGGTCACTTAGGTTTAACCCCGCAATCCATATATAAATTTGGCACATATACTGTTCGTGCAAAAGAAGAAGAGGAAGCAGAAAAATTAATGGAAGACGCCAAATTACTTGAAAAACTTGGCTGTTTTGGAATCGTTGTTGAGAAAATTCCTGCTGAGCTTACAAAAAAAGTTTCTGAAAGTTTGACCATACCTACCATTGGTATTGGAGGTGGAAAATATGCAGACGGACAGGTTTTAGTTGTTCATGATCTATTAGGAATGACACATGAATTCAACCCACGTTTTTTACGCAGATACATGAATTTATACGAAGAAATGGGTAATGCTATTTCTAATTACGTGAGCGATGTAAAAAGCCAAGATTTCCCCAATGATGAGGAGCAATATTAATTAATATTACCCTACTCTTTGTCTAAAAAAGTACACTCTACATTAGAAAATCTTCAAGTTTTATTTGAAGACAACCATCTTATTGTAATAAATAAGCGTCCTGGTGATATCGTTCAAGGCGATAAAACCGGAGACGAGCCACTTAGCGATACGGTTAAAGCTTTTATAAAAAAGAAATATAATAAGCCGGGCAACGTTTATTTAGGTGTAGTACACCGTTTAGATCGCCCAACTTCAGGCATCGTGGTATTTGCAAAAACCTCTAAAGCACTGCCAAGATTAAATAAGATGTTCGCTGAAAAAGATGCTAAAAAAACCTACTGGGCAATTGTAAAAAATAGTCCAGAAGAACCAGAAAAAAGATTAGTTCATTGGATGAAGCGGAATACAAAACAAAACAAATCTTACGCACACATAAAAGAGGTTACAGAAAGTAAGAAAGCAATTTTAACTTATAGAACGTTGAAAAAGCTTGACCGTTATTTTCTATTGGAAGTTGACCTTGAAACTGGACGACATCATCAAATACGATCACAACTAACTGCTATTGGTTGCCCAATAAAAGGTGATTTAAAATACGGATTCAATAGAAGTAACGAGGATGGTAGCATTCACTTACACGCAAGAAAACTAAGGTTGATGCATCCTGTAAAAAAAGAGCCTTTAGAAATTATTGCACCACCACCAAATGACCCTATTTGGAATGCATGCATTTAATTTCCTTACTTTTAACAGAAACACTATCACCATGTTAAAGAAAATTTGCATCCTAGGTTTGTTCATAGTAATTACATCGTGCAGTAGCTATAATTCTATTGACACCTTTTACAATGCACACAAAAACGACAACCAAGTTACTGCTGTTCGTGTACCACAATTTATGCTAACCATGATCAGTGAAGTTTCTCCTGAAATGAAAGCTATGGTTGGGAATACTAAAGATTTAAGATACATGCAGTTTCCAAGTACAACAGATAGTAAAACACAATTTCTAAATCAGCAAATGAATGGTATCACAGGTAATTCATTTATTGAAGTTTTTAGAAAAAATGATGAACTAAAACGTAATGTGGTATCTGTAAGAGAAAAAAAGAACTTGGTAAAAGAAATATTAATTTATAATAATGATAACCGAACGGGTTCCTTTTTATATTTCAATGGAGATTTCGATCCTATAAAGGTTAGAGAAATGGCTAAAAATGAACAATTCACCAAATTTGGAGATAATATAATTAGTCAATTTGGCGCAAGCACCCCTGGTATTAATTCTCAAAATTAATTGAACAGTTTTAAGTTTTCTTTTTTGAGCGAACACTTTCTATAACTACCGAACTTAAAATTAATACTCCTCCAAGAATTGTAGTTCCTTTAGGGATTTCAGATAAAAATATAGCACCTATTAAAATTCCATATACTGGTTGCACACTGCTTAATATACTTACCGTGGTAATATTAAAGTGCTTAAAGGTCATTAAAAACATAGTATGCCCAATTGCGGTAGTCAAAACAGCCAAAGCAACTAGTACTTGCCATTGCTCAATTATTACATCTGGCGAAACTGTAAACAAAAATGGAAATAATAAAATACCAACAATAGCTGTTTGGTATGTCATTAGCACAGATCCATTATACTTTTCTACCTTCTTTTTCAGTACTATATTTCTTAATGCATAGGCAAAAGCAGAAAATACCCCGAAACAAATTGCGATGGTATAGGAATTTTCAAAATCTAAAGACGGACTAAGAAAGTACATACCTGTTAATACTAGAAAAGCAAGAAGTAAATGCGCTAATTGAAACTTCGTCTTTAAAAGAATTGGCTCTAAAAATGCAGTAATTACTGGGTATGTAAATATGGAAAGCATGCCTATAGCTACATTTGATAATTTTAAAGCGTAGAAATAGGTGACCCAATGTACTCCCATTAAAACACCACTAAATAAAATTACACCGGCATCTTTTGCTTCTATTTTTAAACTAAACTTTTTATATCTACAGTATAGAAATAAAGCTAAAAATGCCAGTAACGCCCTTGTACCAATTGTTACTGGTACCGGCAGTTGCACATAGCGACCAAGAGCACCAGAAGTGGCTATAAACAACATAGCCAAGTTAATTTCTAATAAATGTTTTATATGGTTACTTTTCATCTAACAAAAGTTTCTTTAGCGTGTTTTCGCCAAAGCCTTCTCCCTCATTATTTGAGAAACCGGTTTATTTTGCAAATGACTCTCTAACCATGAAATGATATCTAAATATAAGAACGCCCTTTTCTCATATGGGTGGTCCTCATACTTTTTCAATTCAGTATATAATTTCTGAAATTCTGCTTTTAATTGATTAGGATAAATACCTCCAAGACTTCTTAAAAACTTAATCATCTCTTTCTGGACCGCATGCATATCGTTCATTTTCAACAAAAACTTATAGGTGCTTTTTAATTGAACTTCTAAATGATAATCCATACCAGCCTCATAATGCGCCACTAAACTTAAAACACGAGCAAAACACATTAAGTCTTCACGCATTTTTAAATTCTTGTTATCTATAATTTTTTTAAGATATTGAATACAGGTTTTATTATCCCCTATTCCAAAATACAAACAGGCAATTTTGTAATAAAGAACCATAACATGATGTACATCAATTCTGTCTCTATGCTTATTTATTCCGTATTCAACAATCTTTACTAGATAAAGTCCTTTTTCAAAAGTTCCTTCTAGAAAATGCAAATTCAATTTATTTGCATTTAAATACATAAATACTAATGAATTAATATTATCGTTATCTGGAAATTCTTTTTCCTTAATTGTTAACTCTAATCGCTCAAGAACTTCCTTAAATTGAGAGCTATATTGAACATAAAAAAGTGATTCTAATAAGTAATGATTACCCTTTAAAAAGAATACCGGGTTAAGATAAATCATGTCTTTATGATCGTAGAAAAGATCTACCCACTTACTAGCGTATTTAAAACAGGACAAGAAATCTTGAGTCAGAAAACTGTACCACAAATAGGCTTTATACAACCATAATTTTTCTCTAAATCCTAAATCCTCAATGTTATATAGCGGTAAATGATCATTAAAATAAGTTTTTACTTTTTGATAATCTTCATCACTACGCACATAACCTACCTTCAACATCATACCATAAAGCTGTAGAGAAAGGTTAGATAATTTACTGGTCATTACATTATGTCCAGATAATTCTTTTGCCTGTATAGCTAATTCATCTGCGCGATCAGGTATACTTCGTGTAATGTATTGGGTTTCAATAATTTTCTCTAACTCAACAATCTCATAAGCAATATTCTTTTCCTCATTCTCAATTGCAATCCCCTTAACTTTATCTAGAATTTTTAAACTCTGCTTATAAAGTCCTTTTTGATATAAAATTGTGGCAAAATCTAATTGCTCTCGTATTTGAACCCTTATATTCTGGTTAACTGGATTTAATCTTAGACTGACTAAAATCTGTTTATATAGGTGTGCTTTTAGATTAGAAAGTTGCGCTTTCTTAACAATACCACTTTCTAGTATGGTTTTCTCATCATATTGCTTAATTTTATCCAATAGATTGAATAGTGCTAAAAACTTAGCATCGGTATTCACCCCTAATCTGCCCACATAGAGCTTAAATTGACGCTTTTCAGATTTAGAAAGTGATTTAACCAAAACGAACAAAGCATCTTTATGCGCATTTGTCATCGTAATAATAAGAGTTTAAATAATTGTAATTCAATGTTTTATACACCTAAAAAACTGACTTAACGTTGTAAACATGTTAACAAAATTCGAGTATTTTGTGTTTTAGGTTATATATTCGTTTGACGAGTAAAACTACGTAAATATAATGAGTAAAGAGATAGTACAAATATTTGACACTACTTTAAGAGATGGAGAGCAAGTTCCGGGCTGTAAATTAGACCGTGAGCAAAAATTGGTAATAGCTGAGCGCCTAGATTTACTAGGGGTAAATGTTATTGAAGCCGGTTTTCCTGTTTCTAGCCCTGGAGATTTCCAATCTGTAGAGGCGATAGCCAAACTCGTTAAAAATGCGACTGTTTGTGGATTAACCCGTGCGGTGAGGAATGATATAGAAGTTGCTGCCGAAGCACTGAAATATGCAAAAATGCCTCGAATTCATACAGGTATTGGCACATCTGACTCTCACATAAAATATAAATTCAATTCTAATAGAGAAGCTATCATAGAGCGTGCAGTTGCTGCCGTTACCTATGCTAAGACTTTTGTGGAAGATGTTGAGTTTTATGCTGAAGATGCAGGTCGTACGGATAATGAATTTTTAGCACGTGTTTGTGAGGCCGTTATAAAAGCAGGTGCAACAGTACTGAATATTCCAGATACAACTGGTTACTGCCTACCGGATGAATATGGCGCCAAAATGAAGTATTTACGTGAAAACGTAAAGGGTATACACAAAGCAATACTTTCTTGTCATTGTCATAATGATTTAGGTTTAGCTACGGCAAACTCAATTGCAGGTGTTCTAAATGGAGCAAGACAAATTGAGTGTACTATAAACGGTATTGGTGAACGTGCAGGTAATACTTCTTTAGAAGAAGTGGTAATGATTATGCGCCAACACCCAGATTTAAACTTAGATACCAACATCAATAGTAAATTACTTTATGATACCAGTTTAATGGTATCTCAAAAAATGGGTATGATGGTACAACCAAACAAAGCGATTGTAGGTGCTAACGCATTTGCACATAGTTCTGGTATTCATCAAGATGGTGTTATAAAAAATAGAGAAACATACGAAATTATTGATCCAGCCGAAGTTGGTGTTACCGAATCCTCTATAATATTAACAGCTAGAAGTGGTAGAGCCGCACTAGCCTACAGAGCAAAAATTGTTGGTTACGAACTTACCAAAACTCAATTGGACCAAGTTTATCAAGAGTTTTTAAAGTACGCAGACACGAGGAAAGAAGTCAAAGACGATGATATTCATCAAATTATAGAGACTTCTAATATAGACTTACAAAGTATTAGCTAACTATGCATTTAAATATTGCTGTTTTAGAAGGAGATGGTATAGGACCCGAGGTCGTTGCACAATCCATTAAATGTTTACGATCGGTTGAAGAAACTTTTGGTCATAGTTTTACTTTTGAAAAAGGACTTATTGGTGCTTCTGCTATTAAAAAAACAGGTAACCCGCTACCAAAAGAAACTCTGGAACTTTGTAAAAGAACAGATGCAACTTTGTTTGGTGCTTTAGGCTTACCAGAATTTGATGATAATCCGAAAGCAAAAGTTTGGCCAGAGCAAGGTCTTTTACGATTACGTAAAGAACTAGGTCTTTTTGCTAATATTAGACCTGTAAAGGTTTTTCCTTCACTTGTAAAGCAATCTCCCCTTTCTAAAGCGCAGGTTCAAAATACTGACCTTGTAATTTTCAGAGAACTGGCCGGTGGAATTTATTATGGCATAAAAACCGTTGATGAAGAAGCAAATTCTGCTACTGATACATGCACATATACAGAAGCTGAAATTAGTAGAATTACACATTTAGCTTTTAAATCTGCTCGTTCAAGAAAAAAGAAAGTTACATTGGTAGACAAAGCCAATGTACTTGAAACATCACGTTTATGGAGGCGTGTAGTAAGATCAATTTCTGAAAGCTACCCAGATGTGGAGTTAAATTGCTTATTTATAGACAATGCCGCTATACAAATGGTTTTAGACCCGTCGCAATTCGATGTTATTTTAACGGATAATATGTTTGGAGACATCCTTTCTGATCAAGGTAGTGTTATCGCTGGCTCTATAGGGCTTTTACCTTCTGCTTCAGTAGGATTAGAACATGCAATGTTCGAACCCATACACGGCTCATACCCAGATGCTGCAGGTAAAAATATTGCTAACCCGGTTGCTTCCATTTTAAGTATGGCTATGTTACTGCAACACTTTAAAATGAATGAAGAATCTGATGCTGTTGTAGCTGCCGTTCTAAAATCATTTTCTAAAAAGATAGTTACTGCAGATATTTTAGGCAGCTCTAAATATGGAACTAATTATGTAGGGGATTTTATTGCCGATAACATAATGGAACTTGATGGTAGCTTTAACATAAACGATGAAAATATTGGGTTAGGAAAATCTACCATTATCTAAGTTACTCATTACTAAGCTGCGTAATTAACGCGTTAAAACCCTTTTTAAATTCAACATACTTTTCTCCCGTTGCAGGACCGTTAAATCCTGTATGAATTTTTCTTACATCACCTTTTTTATCAATAAATATGGTAGTTGGGTAAGAAAGTATATGATTTAACATGGGTAGTTTTTCTTGCGCCTCTTTCTTATCATAGCTTCCAAACTGAGCTAGTAATATAGGATAATTCACCGCTACTCTATCTTTCAATCGCTCTATAGCTTTAAATGCTATTTCTTTAGTTTTTGCAGATTCAAAAGCTAGACCAATGACTTCAATATTAGTATCTTGTTTAAGATAATCTACTAAAAACTTAGTCTCATCTAAACAATTTGGACACCAAGTCCCCATTAACTGAACAATAACAACTTTGTCTTGATACTTTTTATCAGCCAAGGATATCATATTTCCATCAGAATCAGGAAAAGAGAAGGCAAGCTTGTCATAACCTTCATTTAAAAAAGTCAAGGAATCTGGATCAGGCAGTTCAAATCCGTCATTTCTAGCCGCTACAAAAGGTTCTTTAAAATGATTACCTGAATAAAAAACACCATTCATACTTGAATCTGTAACTTTCGCTGTAAACAGAAAAGCATGGGCGCCATCAAAAGAAGACAACTTTAAAGAGTCACCATCAAGTATACCTTCAAGAAATCTATAATCACCAGTAGTTGTTCTAAAAGTTCCCGTCACCTTATTATCATCCTGTAAAAAAATTCCTTTTCCAACATACTCTTCCTCTAAATCTGGACTAAAATAAGTCTCCCAAATTCCAGTTACGTTTCTTTCTGTTTGCTCTAATTTGGCAGAAAATCTATCCTCAGTACCATAAACGGCCGTAAACGGTACAATCCTATCTAAACTTTCTTTAATAAATTGTCCCTGTATTTTATTTTCAGTAAAAGTACCTGCTAGATATCCTTCAAAAACTGGAGTTTGCATGCGTATAGAATCTCCTTTAATTTCTATTTCATCTACGTCAATAACTTCTTCCGCATTATAAATTTGCATTTTATAGCTACCATCGCCGTCTTTAGCAACTGCAAGGTTAAAAGGTAGTGCTTGGTTATCCATAACATCTAACTCTACAAGCCATATTCCTTCTGATAGGTTATTGGTTTGTTCTTTCTCCTTACACCCAACAATTAATAGTAAAGCGGATAATATTGCTAACCCAAATCTCATATTCATTTCTAATTTAATTGGTAAGAAACAATTAAATATGCATAATTAAAAATTTAAATAAAGACTTCATAGCTTATTGAATGTATACAGGCATTGTTTTATCTTTGCGCACTATAAATGTTTTGAATGAAAATATCATATAACTGGCTTAAACAGTTCATACAAATAGATTGGGAATCACAGAAAACCGGAGAACTTTTAACCGATTTAGGTTTAGAGGTAGAAGGTGTTGAAAAATTTGAATCTGTTAAAGGCGGATTGAAAGGTATTGTTGTTGGTCACGTATTAAGTTGCGTAAAACATACTAATGCCGATAAGCTAAATGTTACCATGGTCGATATAGGCCTAGATGCTCCTGTACAAATTGTATGTGGCGCTAAGAATGTTGCAGAAGGGCAAAAAGTACCTGTAGCTACCATTGGCACAACTTTGTATACTGCCGAAGGAGAAGCCTGGACAATTAAGAAAGGTAAAATTAGAGGCGAAGAGAGTTTTGGAATGATCTGCGCTGAAGATGAACTAGGTCTTGGTTCTAGCCATGACGGAATAATGGTCTTGAATGAAGATTTAAAAGTAGGTACACCTTGTGCTGAAATTTTCAATGTTGAAGAGGATGAAGTTTTTGAAATAGGACTTACCCCTAACCGTGCTGATGCTATGAGCCATTTTGGTGTAGCTAGAGATTTAAAAGCCGGGCTGAAGCAAAAGGAAATCACAAAAGAATTGATTACCCCATCAACCAGTCACTTTAATATTAATGACCGTTCATTAAAAATTGATGTAGACGTCATAAAAACTGAACTTGCTCCAAGATATTGTGGTGTAACGCTTAGTAATTTAATTATTCAACCCTCCCCTACTTGGCTTCAAAATAGATTAAAATCTATTGGTTTAACTCCAAAAAACAATGTTGTAGACGCTACTAATTATGTGCTTCATGAACTAGGGCAACCTTTACATGCATTTGATGCAGCAAAAATAAAGGGTAATAAAATAATTGTTCAAACACTACCTAAAGGCACTAAGTTTACTACACTTGACGGTGTAGAAAGAACGTTACACGAAGATGATTTAATGATTTGCGACAACGAAAAACCGTTGTGTTTGGCTGGTGTGTTCGGAGGTATAGGATCCGGTGTAACCGAAGAAACTACTTCTATCTTTTTAGAAAGTGCCTATTTTAATCCAGTTTCTATTAGAAAATCAGCTAAAAGACATGCTTTAAATACAGATGCATCTTTTAGATTTGAACGTGGTATTGACATAGAGAATGTTGAGTTCAGTTTAAAACGTGCTGCTTTGTTAATAATAGAAATAGCTGGTGGAGAAATCACTTCAGACATTTATGATCTATACCCTAAGAAGCAACCAAATTTTGAAGTTTTTCTTGCTTTTGAAAAAATAAACAAGCTTATAGGTCAAGCCATCCCACAAGATACTATCAAATCTATTTTAGCATCTTTAGATATTAAGGTTAAAAACGTTACCGAAGCAGGTATGGGTCTTGAAGTACCGTCTTACAGAGTTGACGTACAAAGACAAGTAGATGTTATAGAAGAAATCTTAAGAGTCTATGGGTATAACAATGTAGATTTTAGCCAAAAACTGAATGCCTCTGTTGCAACTACCGAAGCAACAGCAGACCATACCATACAAACAACAATTGGCAATGCTTTAGCTTCAAAAGGCTATTTTGAAATTTTAACCAATAGCTTAACAAACCCTGATTATGCTGCGTTATTAGATTCTGATGACGAGGAAAATAAATCTATAGAAATAATAAATCCATTAAGTGGTGATTTATCTATTTTAAGAAGGACCTCATTATTCTCTGCATTAGAAACTGCTAGCTATAATATTAACCGCAGAAGAGCTAATCTTAAATTGTTCGAATTTGGAAAAACATACTATGCAAAAGGAGACAAAAGGATAGAGCCAAAATATCTAAGTATCTTATTAAGTGGAGATTCTACACAAGCTAGTTGGACAAACAAGGCTGTATCGACCAAGCCTGTATCGACTAATTTTTACGAATTAAAGTCTATTGTTGAAACAGTTCTATTAAGATTGGGAATCACAGATTTAAAGAGTGAACCTATTAGCTCTTCTATTTTCTCAGAAGGCTTAACTTTTACTCACAAGAAGAAAGAATTAGTTTCTTTCGGATTGATTAAAAAGTCAATTCTTAAACATTTTGATATTAAGCAAGATGTACTGTATGCAGATTTTGATTGGGGAGCTGTTTTAAAACACTTAGAGACAACTCCTGTAATTTTTAAGGAAATACCTAAATACCCAGAAGTTAAGAGAGATTTCGCGCTATTACTAGACAATAAAGCTACGTATCGCGAACTTTACGATCTTGCTTTTGGAACTGAGCGTAAGTATTTAAAAGATATGACACTTTTTGATGTATACGAAGGCAAGAACTTACCAGAGGGTAAAAAATCTTATGCAGTCAGTTTTACATTGCAAGATGACAAAAGCACGCTAACTGAAAAGCAAATTGAAAAGATTATGTCTAAGCTGCAAAGTACTTACGAACGTAGTTTAGGAGCAACGCTTCGTTAATTAAAACAATATTTCTGGAACAAAAACGGTGTCAATCTCATGAATGATACCGTTAGATTGATTTGAGTCTGCAGTTACTATAACGGCACTATTGCCAGATTTATCTGTGAGAACAATATCTATACCTTTCATTGTTGCAGTAATTTTTTCTCCTTGTATTGTGGTAAATTTCGCTACACCGTTTCCTCTACACATTGCCCTTAATATTGTGGACGCAGATAATTTATCTGCGATAATATGATAAGAAAGCATGGCCTTTAACACTCTTCTATTTTCTGGGTCAAATAATTTATCAATTGTAGCTTGTGATAGTTTTTCAAACGCAAGATTAGAGGGAGCAAAAACTGTAAATTCTCCTTTATAATTCAATACCTTATCTAAGTTGGTAACTCTAAGCGCGTTCAAAAGTCTAGAATGGTTTTCAAAAGATGCAGTGCGTTCTAAAATAGACTTTTGTGGTTGAATACTAGAAATTAAACGCTCAAACTGTAATTCAATTACATTATCCTGGGCATAGGTATGAACCCCTATAAACAGGGCATACAGGGACACGAGGGCTGTCCATTTTTTCATAATAGTTGGTTCTTAAAGGGCAAATGTTCTAGAAATCGACAAACGGCTCAATTTCTCCGTTAATATACAATTAGATGTCATTTACACCTAGTTCGATTTAAGTAATAAATTAATTTTAACATTTCATTAACTTTTAATTAAGTTAAACAAGAATTTCATCAAATCACTAATTCATTAACTTTGAGTGTATTGCAAAAAAATAAAAGTATGTTGTTACCCAAAACGAACATTGAAACCAAATTAACAGAAGTCAAAAAGAAAAGCGTTTTATCTGATAAACAAAGACTTAATGAAGTTTATGAAATCTTGTCTAATCTGGATAATGAACTTAATAGAATTGAAGAAAATATAACAAGTAGTAAAGGAGTACCAAATAATAATTTCAACATTGATTTATTAGATAGTTCTAAGATTTATCACATAGATGAAATTAAACAAATTTGCATAGACTATAGATTACGCTTCTTAGATGCAAAGTATTTCAAAGGCACCATACCCGCTGAAGCCTTATCAAAAATTAAAGCAATAGAAAAAGAACATAACTTAGAAGTAAATGGTTTTAAAATTATCGCACCTTCTAAACTTTTTAAATTAGAAGATAAAGATGATCCGCTTTTGTTCGCCCCTATAGGCAACGGTTACCACTATCTTATACATCAGTGGGGGAATGACCTTCACCCTTTGCGTAAAATGTTGATGTGGCCTTTTAAAAGCCTTGTTAATATTGTTATTTTAATATTGATAATGAGTTTTTTAATTACATTGTTAATCCCTGAAGGGCTTTTCTCAAAAACGAATTCAAATGCTCAATTTTGGATTCTAAATTTCTTTATGTTTAAATGTATTGCCTCTGTAGTAATAATTTACGGCTTTTCTATGGGCAAAAACTTTAATCCTGCTATTTGGAATAGCAAATACTTTAATAGTTAGATACTCTTATTTAACGAATATAGTTTGCGGAACTCCTTCTAAATTTAAATTATCAATTAATTTAAAATCGGGAGATGGGGTAATTCTTAGAATACCTCCTTTATCTGTGGTGCCATTCTCTTTATAACCTATAAGTACATAATTGTTTTTATCATCGTACGCGATTGCCGTTGTTTCGGCAATGTTATATTTGACATTCAATTCAGTTTCAGTTAAGAAGTTTTCAAATAGATAAACTACGGTACTATTTTTTTCAAAATCATAAATAGCTGGAACTTCAGAAACTGTAGCCGATGGCATATTTTTATGAAAATAAAACTTACCGGTACCATCCATGTAAAAATCTTTCGTAGTAATGAATCCTGGTTCTGTATTTTCTCCGTAGGTTGTATACTCCTTATCCAAAGACACAGGGTCAATAGTAGTATGTAATTCTGGATAGCTGACAATAACTTTACCTGAATTATTGGTAAACAACCTTAAGGCATCAATACCTAGATCTAACTCCATTATAATAACATCCGTATCTAAATCTATCACGGATAAATAATAGGTATTAGTAACAAATTCATCTAAGGTCAATACAAATAACCTATCACTAGATGCAATTATGTCAACTGGCTTTTTATCTAATATAATTTCAGTATAATTATTCGTTGTTTGGGCAAGGGAATTTACTCTTACAACAAATTGCTTGTCTTTACCTAGCAACTCTCTTTCATACGCTATAAAGGCAGATTCAATAGAATGTGCCGTTGCCATTACATTTATTACACAAGAATTTAAATCATTAAAAAGTTGAATTGATTTTGTCGTCGCACTACTTGCATCATACCATTGAAAATGCGATTGGCAATTAGTAATATAAAAATAACTAATATCTAATGGTGTGCGATACTTTAAAGAATTTGAAGGAATATTATTAAATGAAATCAAAGCACTTTCCACGCTTATATCCTCTCCAGTAGAATTAACTACAACCGCATTAAGCTGATTGTTGTTTTGCATAAAAACAGTATAATCTGAGACTATACTAGTTTTAATTTCTTCCGTGCTAGTATCCGTAGATTTTTCGCATGCAACGAAACTGAAGGCCAGCATTAAGCAGGCCACAAAATTGTAGGTTTTCATAAAACATCGATTTGGGTTAATCTATTCTATGTTTATTCAGTGTACATCTTGTTACGCTGATCTTTTAATGTCTTGTCAGACATATATTCATCAAACGTAGAATACCTATCAATGTTGCCTTTAGGCGTTAGTTCAATGATTCTATTTGCTACTGTTTGCGCAAATTCATGATCATGAGTAGTCAGCATCACTGTTCCTTTAAAATTTTTCAAAGAATTGTTAAATGCTGTAATACTTTCTAAATCTAAGTGGTTTGTTGGCTCATCTAGCATTAACACGTTAGCACGCATTAACATCATTCTACTTAACATGCAGCGAACTTTTTCTCCACCAGATAAAACTGTACACTTCTTAAGCGCTTCTTCTCCACTAAATAACATCTTACCTAAGAATCCACGTATGTATACTTCTTCTCGCTCTTCTTCGGTTTTTGCATACTGTCGTAGCCAGTCTACTAGATTTATATTATCGGTAAAGAAATCGGCATTATCGGAAGGTAAATATGATTGTGTAGTGGTAACACCCCATTGAAAAGTGCCTTTGTCAGCTTTTTTATTGCCATTGATAATTTCATAGAAAGCCGAAGTAGCCCTAGAATCTCTAGAAATTATAGCTACTTTGTCACCTTTAGCAAGGTTTATATTTACGTTATCAAACAATAACTCTCCTTCATCGGTAGATGCAGAAAGACCCTCTACATTTAATATTTGGTCTCCCGCTTCTCGCTCCCTATCAAAAATTATTGCGGGATATCTACGGCTAGATGGTTTAATATCATCAACCTTTAGTTTTGAAAGCATCTTTTTACGAGAAGTTGCTTGTTTACTTTTTGCAACGTTTGCACTAAAACGCGCAATAAATTCTTGTAATTCTTTAGCTTTTTCTTCTGACTTCTTATTTTGTTGTGCACGTTGGCGAGCAGCTAACTGGCTACTTTCGTACCAAAACGTATAGTTACCTGAATAAAGGTTCAATTTACCAAAATCAATATCACCAATATCTGTACATACCGTATCTAAGAAGTGACGGTCATGACTAACAACTATTACCGTATTTTCATAATCGGCTAAAAAGTTTTCTAACCAACTAATTGTTTCATAATCCAAGTCGTTGGTAGGTTCATCCATAATTAAAACATCAGGATTACCAAACAATGCTTGTGCTAAAAGTACACGTACCTTTAATTTCGAATCAAGTTCTGACATCAAAGTAAAATGCAAATCGGCATTAATACCTAAGTTGGATAGTAATGCAGCAGCGTTACTATCTGCGTTCCAGCCATTCATTTCTTCGAACTTCACCTGTAACTCCCCTATTCTATCTGCATTTTTATCATCGTAATCTGCATATAGGTCATCGATTTCTTTTTTAATTTTATATAATGGTTTATTACCCATCACTACAGCTTCTAACACTGTAAAATCATCTGCAGAGTTATGATTTTGCTCTAAGATGGACATCCTTTTACCTGGCTCTAAATGTACATGACCAGAAGTTGGATCCGTTTGACCAGCAAGTATTTTTAAAAAAGTAGATTTACCAGCACCGTTGGCACCAATAATACCATAACAGTTACCTTGGGTAAAAGCAACGTTTACTTCATCAAACAAAACTCTTTTTCCAAATTGAACAGAAAGATTAGAAACAGATAACATAGAAATAAAATTTTAAAAATCCGTGCAAAAATACTGAATTTATAGGCTTACTCTACTTAGTTTACCATCAAATTCGACAAAAGATACTTAAGTTAGCGCTTCACAACATTTAACTAGCTATTAACAACATCTGGCAATTAGGTTTATTATTTTTGGCTAACACCAGTCCCATTAACTATATGATAAGATTTTTACTCTCTACATGCGTAGCCTTATTAGTAGGTTGTTCCTCCACAAAAAAAGATTCAGAAACTGTATTATTTGCTGGTGAAATCGTGAACCCTACAAGCGACCAGGTTGTTTTAATGAAGGGCGGACTAAAAATAGACTCTGCCAAGCTAGACGATAAAAATCGATTTAAGTTTAAATTACCCTCTATTGAAAATGGATTGTACCATTTTAATTTAGCGCCAGAACACCAATATGTATATTTAGAAAAGGGCGATAGCTTAATGGTTCGACTTAATACCATTTATTTTGATGAGTCTTTGGTTTTCTCAGGAAGTAATGAAGAGACTAATAATTTTCTTTTAGAGCTTTTCTTATCTACTGAAGATGAAGATTCTGCCATGTATTCTGACTACTATGAGTTAGAACCTAAAGATTTTTTAGAAAAGATTGAATCTCTAAAACATGATAAAGTCTCAAGATTAAAAGAATTAAGTACTGATAATTTAATTTCTGACGAGGCTATTAAATTATTGAACGGAAGTATAGATTATACCTATAATAGATATAAAGAAATTTACCCTTTTTACCATAAAAGAAAGAAAGCAGAGGAAAACTTCCATGATTTACCTAAAAATTTCTACTCCTATAGAAATCAAATAAATTATGGCGACCATACACTTACTTACCTAAGACCTTATTACGACTTCATGAAGGCGCATTTTGGCAACTTATCTTACATGAACTGTTTAAAGGATTGTAAAAAAAGCAGTAAAGAAGAAAGTAAGCAACTGCATTACAAAAAGCACAAGCTACATTTAATAGATAGCCTGGTTATAGAAAAAGAATTGAGAGACAATCTTTTTAGAAATGTTGCTTTTGATTATTTATTAAAAAGGAAAGACGCTCCAGAAAACACAGAAATCTTTTTGAAGGAATTCAAGAATGTGTCTAAAAATAACATACATATTGATGAGATTGAAAATCTTTATCAAGGTATAGTAAATCTTCAACCTCAAAAGGTTATTCCAGATTTGGATGTTATTTCATTCGCCAATGAAAACAAAACACTTACCGAAATTGCAGCGAATAAGAAAGTAATGTTCTATTTCTGGTCTGGTACGAATAAAAAGCAATACCAAGAAATTTTTAAAAGAGTAGCTATTCTTAAGGAAAAGAAACCGGAACTAGAATTAATAGGAATAAATATTAAAACCGATTTTGATCAGTGGAAGATTATCTTAAACAATCTTGGTGTAGACGAGTCTCTTCAATACCACAGTAACGATTTTAAAGAGCTTACCGAGAAATTAGTACTCTACCCTATGAACAAGGCTATTATTACTGAAAATGCTGTAATTGTAGATGGGTTTTCTAATATCTACTATAATTAGTAGATATTTAAATTTATAAGCTGGTAATAAAACTTAATGACTACTGTGGCTCTCTAACAATTTTTCGAACCAACTACCTGGTAGCAGGTTTTTAAGCGTCAAAGAAAACTTTTGAATAAAAGTTCCAACTTTATAATGTGGCTTAGGGTTTTTTGTCTCTATAATTTGAGCAATTTTTTTACCAACTTCAGAAGGATCTCCACCACTATCAACATCTGCGTCTATGGCTTCTAAAGTAGCTCTATAAGCTTCCCTATATGGAGAATTATCAAAAACCGGTGTATGGTATCTGCCATAAGCAATATTAGTAGCAAAATCACCTGGCGCCAAAGTTGTAAGCTTTATACCAAAAGATTTTGTTTCCATTCTATAACTCTCCGTAACTATTTCAAGAGCTCCTTTCGAAGCAGAATAAATTCCCCTGTAAGGCAAGCCCATATAACCAGCTATCGAAGTAATATTAATAATCAATCCGCCCTTTTGCTTACGCATTACCGGTAGAACTTGATTCATTACGTTTAATGGCCCATTAAAGTTGGTGGCAAATGCTTTTAAAACTTCATCATGCGGTGTTTCTTCCATTGGTCCGGTTATACCAACACCAGCGTTATTAACAAGCACATCAATTCTTTCTTCCTTCTCTAGCAAAGAAGCAATACAACTTTTAATAGTGGCTTCATTTCTAACATCCAACTCTAAAAGAGGAAATTCTGAAAATGATGGATATTTATTTTTGTCACGGGTAGTACCGTAAACTTTATACCCTAATTTCTTTAAATGTATACCTATTGCTTTACCAATACCTGAAGACCCACCTGTAATTAGAACTACTTTTGTTTTCATTTTATAGAAAATAAGCTATACTAAACGTTATATAGAATTGGCTTTGAATATGTTACCTTACGTTAAGTGATTTCACTATAAGGCACAAAAAAAGGCAAGCTACCTACATCGCACCGCTACGACTATATACCCTTGCTGTGTTCCCACCCTGGGGGATTCTACAGGAGCTGGTCGTGTAGGACTTGCCAGGTGCAAATATACAATCTTTTAAAACTTTGACAATCCTTTTACTTTCTAATTTTTATGAATTAAATTGCCTATTAATAGCAAGAGACTCCTCTTGTACACGATTACTAAGCAAACTTTAACACCCATTTTCTTAATGAGAATTGTAAAAATTATTTGTATCACTCTTATTACCAGTTTATTCGCTGCATGCGGCAGTGGTAACCAAAAAGCATCTTCTCTATTCGAAATTACTCTAGAAAAAAATGCAAATCAGGTTAACCAGAACCAAGAAATTGGTGTTAGTATTAAAAATAAAAAGGAAAAAGACATAGAAAGCGTTCAATATAGTATTGATGGCAATGTTATTCCGGTTAAAAATGATAAAATACATATCAACTTACCTACACTTGGTAACAAGATTTTGACAGCTAAAATTACCTTTGATGGTGAAACTGTCGATATTAATAAAAACCTAAAAGTACTTTCAGAAAAAGCTCCTGAGATATACACCTACACCATTATTAATGAATACCCACACGACACAAAGGCTTACACCCAAGGTTTAGAATTTTACAACGACACATTATATGAATCTACAGGAAAAAAAGGGCAGTCCTTTTTAAGAAAGTTAGATTTTAAAACCGGTGAGGTTTTTGAGCAAATAGATTTAGATGAAACTTACTTTGGTGAAGGAATTACCATTTTAAATAATAAAATATACCACCTTACCTGGCAAAGTGGACTTGGCTTTATTTATGATTTAGATACTTTTAAAAAAATAGACAACTTTCAATATGGAAAAAGTCGCGAAGGTTGGGGCTTAACTAATGATGGTTCTAAAATATTTAAAAGTGATGGAACCGAAAAAATATGGTTTATGAACCCAGATACCATGACGGAGGATGGCTATATAGAAACAGTAACCAATTCATCAATTTTTAATTCTGCTAACGAACTAGAGTATGTAGATGGTAAAATCTATGCTAATGTTTACCAAAAACCTAGTGTTATGATTATTGATAGCAAAACCGGAGCTATTGAAGGCGTTATTAATTTTAGCGGATTAAGTGATATTATCACCAAAACCGATAATTGGGATAAAACTAATTATGTACTTAACGGTATAGCCTATCACCCAGAGCGTAAGACATTTTTTGTTACTGGAAAATTTTGGAACAAAATGTTTGAAGTTCAAATACAGAAAAAATAATGAATGCATTTCAAAAGGAAATTGTTGTTTCAAGTGATGATATAGACGATTTAAACCACGTTAACAACGTACGTTATGTTCAGTGGATTCAAGATATCTCAAAAGAACATTGGCAAACAACGGCTACTACTAAAATGCAGGAAGAAGTTATTTGGGTCGTACTTAGTCATCATATAGAGTACAAAAGAGCTGCACTTTTAAATGACCCTATTATTATTTCTACAAATATTGAGTCTAGCTCTGGTGCTAAATGCATCAGAATTGTAGAAATGATAAACGGTAAGACCAATAAATTACTAGTTCGTTCAAGTACAGAGTGGTGCTTATTAAATAGTAAATCTTATAGACCTGTAAGAATTCCCGAAGAGATAAAAGAAATTTTCCTCTAACTTAGTAAAGCAAAAAGAATGTAATCGTGCGTATTAGAATATTAATTACTCTCTCTGTTTTATTTACTATTTTATGGGGCTCTTCTTGTAGAAAAGATTTTGATTATACCGCAAGTAATGGTCATTTATCCTTTTCTAAAGATACCGTTTACTTAGACACCGTTTTCACAAATATAGGTAGTAGCACCTATACATTAAAGGTTTATAACGATACTAAAGATGATATCATTATACCAAGCATAACTCTTAGAAATGGCACTGAGAGCTTTTACAGACTAAATGTTGACGGAGTTGCCGGTAATAGTTTTACCGATATTCCCATTTACGCAAAGGATAGCCTATTTGTTCTTATTGAAACAACAATAGATATAACAGACAACTCTGTAAATGAGCTGTTATATACCGATGCAATTCAATTTAACAACGAACCCAATCTACAATCTGTTGAATTAGTAACACTAGCAAAAGATGCCGTATTTCTTTTTGCCAATAAAAATACTGAGCGAATTGATTTATATGATGATGAAACCGGAAACCCTATTCAGATAGAAGGGTTTAATATACCAAATGAAAATTTGAATTTCACAAAAGGTAAATCTTATGTAATCTATGGATACGCTATGGTCCCTGAGGACAAAGAATTAGTTATAGATGCAGGTGCACGTGTTCACTTCCATCAAAATTCTGGAATTTTAGTAAAAAATAAAGCTACACTAACCATAAATGGCGAACTAAGTGATAGTAATAAATTATTAGAAGGAGAAGTTATTTTTGAGGGTGATAGATTAGAGCCAGAATTTGCTAGTATACCTGGGCAATGGGGTGCTATTTGGATTAGTGCAGGTAGTATTAATAATACCATAAATCATCTAACTATTAAAAATGCAGCACTTGGATTGTTCGTTGAGGGTAAAGTAAATGAATCTGAAATATCATTAGACATTTCAAACAGCCGTATATATAATAGTTCTAGATATAATCTATGGGCAAATAATGCCAAAATAGAAGCTGAGAATATTGTTTTAGGCGGATCGGGTAGCTCTTCACTATTCATAGAAAATGGTGGCGCATATTCTTTTACACACGCTACAATTGCAAATTACTGGAACAAAGGCTTTAGGTTTAACCCTGCTGTAGCTATAAGTAACACAACTAGCAACAACAATGGGTTTGGGCTTGATTTAGTAAAGGCAGATTTTAAAAATTGTATTATTGATGGTAATATTCAAAATGAAATCTCACTTCAATCTAACAATGAAAATAGCCTCAACTATACCTTTCAAAATTGTTTCATCAAATTCAACAAAAATCAATCTTCTATCATTGATAGTTCGCTCTACGAATTTGATAATGTCACCCACTACTCCAACATCATAACTAATGGAAGTTTAGATTATTATTTTCCTTATGAAAATGATTTTAGGATTGGATTAAATTCTGAAATAATTAATAAAGGGGATGTAAATTCAGCAAATTTTACACCCTTAGACATATTAGGAATAACACGAATTCCGCAGCCAGATTTAGGCGCTTTTCAAGCTAAAGACAACGAATTTTGAATATTTCACCTTACAAAATGAAAGATTTTTCGCTCACAAGCCCTATAAACACTCATTATATAAATATGTCCTTGGTTTTTATAAGGATATTCTAGGTCTACTTTTTATTACCTATGTTTAATTTCGTTGTATACATTATTTTTTTTGAACTATACATACACCATAATAGACTCTGATGCTGTCTCAAATTTGCAGTTGCATGCATTTTTAGACGAATATGGCGACTTTGAATGTATAAATACTACCACCAACCCTACAGATGGCTTAAACGATATTCTAAAATACTCTCCTGATATTGTTTTTATTAATCTAAATAACGACTATTCATCTGTTTTTTTAATGGTGACCGAGATTCACCAATATATGAGTCAATTACCCATACTAATTGGTATTGCTTCAACCAAAAATTACGCATACGACGCCATAAAAAATGGTTTTTTTGATTATTGGCTACAACCCTTTAATGAATTTGATATTCGTAAATCTTTGTTGAAGCTTCAAAAAAGAATGCCAAAAGAAAAGGCTCCTGCAACTTTATGTCTTAAATCTTACAATGATTTTCAATACTTAAATACCAATGATATTCTTTATTTAAAAGCAGATAACAACACCACTGAATTTTTCATGAAAGATGGTACAATTATTAATGCTTTTAAAACGTTAAAAACTTTTGAGAAAACATTGCCAGATAACTTTATGCGTATACACCAAAGTTATATTGTAAATACTAGCTATGTCTCTCGCATAAACTTTGGTAAATCTATCTGCGCCTTAAAAGCGGTGAATGAGAATATTCCCTTCTCAAAATCGTACCGCGAGAATATGAATAATCTAAAAACTATTCTCTCAAAAAACACGCTTTCCGCTTTAAATTAAAGAATTCTCTCACAATTGGTTCATATACTAGCAGAATTAGGTCATATACTTAAGACTTAAAATACTGCGACTGTTACTTGAGGAACAATAGTACTTTGGCTATAGAATAAACCAAAGAACCCCTAAAAAACAGGAACAGTATGAAAAAAGTAACAAGTATCTTAGCAGTAGCAGTAATGACATTAGGAATAGCAACAGCAGCTATTCAAAATATAGACAGTGAATTTGATTTCTTGAACGATATTTCTAAGGCACTTGCTTGTGATGATTGCTCTACGTCTCCCGATGATAGAGGAGGAAGACCTATAGGTAAAATCGCATAAGATTATAAAGAACATTTTACAAAAAAGCTTTTAACATTAATGTTAAAAGCTTTTTTTTTATACCTTGGTTTTCTATCTCCAAATAATTTTTTTTGAACAAATATTATTTTTCAATATTAGTACTAATTATATTTTGCGCCAGTTGCGCAAAAACAAAACCTTCCTCAAAAACAACCACAATAACTAAATTAGAAAATGATAGTATTTCTATCTGGTCCGCAAAAAGTCAAAAACTTACCACAACAAAGGAAGAAAAGTTAAAACTACAATTAAAAGCATATGATATTGCTGAAAACTCAAGTAACGACTCCTTAAAAGCCAGTTATTTTTCTACCCTTTCGTTTAATCAAAATTTTATAACTGATAGTTCTTTATTTCGTAAAATAAACAAAAGAGCCATTACCATAAATGAAAAAATTCAAGATTCTTCCGCATTAGGTATGGCCTATTGGGATATGGGCTATTTTCTTCAAGGTAAAGTCGTTAAGGATAGTGCTTTCTATTATTACTCAGAAGCTTTAAATATATTCGAAAACCTTAAGGATCATAATCTCACAGGAGGATTGTATTTACAAATGGCTGGCATTCAAATGAAAATTAAAGATTATAGTGGCAGTGAAGCAAATACTATAAAAGCTATTGAAAATTTTAAAATAGAAAATAATAATAAAAAACTATTCAACTCCTATAATCTACTTGGTATAGTTTTAGGTGATTTAGAGGAATATGATAAATCATTAACATATTATAACGAAGCGCTCTATTATTTAAGAAAAACAGAAGACAAACTATTTGGGGAAGAACAACTAATAAATAATATTGGAGTTATTTATAGAAACACCAAAAAATATGATAAAGCAATTGAAAATTTTGAAAGTGTTATAAATGCCAATAAAATCTTCATCAAAAATCCGAATTTATACTCAAAAGCCTTAAGCAACCTAGCTACTACCAAGCTCTACAACGAAGATACACTTGGTATACATAACTTATTAATCGAAGCTATTGATATAAAGCACCAAGAGAAAGAATTAGGAAGCTTAGCATCAAGCTACTATGGTTTAGCGGAATACAACCTTTATGCAAAAGACACTTTAAATGCTCTCGCTAATGCCAAAAAGGCCATAAAATTTTCGATTGAAAGTAATAATAATGAACGATTACTTAAAACTTGGTCTTTTCTTGCAGGCATAGATAACGCGAATGCTACTGAATATTTTCAAAAATTCACCACACTTAATGACAGCCTTCAAAAAGAAGAACGAAAGCAACAGAATAAATTTGCACGTATACGCTTTGAAACAGATGAATTTATAGCAGAAAACATAGAATTAGAAAGTGAAAAAGAAGTACTTTCTAAACAAAAGCAAATGTGGATCGGTATTGCTACGGGTTTCTTTTTACTAGGTCTGTCAATCTACATAATTATCAATCAACGTGCTAAAAATCAAAAATTAAGATTTGACCAACAACAACAAGCAAATAACCAAGAGATTTTTAATCTTATGTTGATGCAAAAACAAAAGGTTGATGAGGTAAAAAGGCTAGAGCAAAAACGTATTTCAGAAGAACTACATGATGGTGTTTTGGGTAAAATGCTAGGTGCCCGTATGATATTGACCGGACTTAATAAACGCGCTACCGATGAGGCTATACAAGAAAAATCTAAAGCTTTGGGCTCCTTACAAGAAATTGAAAATGAAATACGATCCATATCACATGAGTTGAGCCATAGTGCCTATCAAAAAATTAACAACTTTACAGATTCTATCGAAACACTACTATCAAATAACAAAAATGTGGGCCTCAAGACCTTCTTTCATTTTAATGAAGATGAAAACTGGGACAGCTTAGCTGGCGACATAAAAATTAATGTATACAGAATTATTCAAGAAACTTTTCAAAATGCAATAAAGCATGCAAACTGCTCCTATTTTGAAGTTACTTTTCACCGAGATGATGAGAAATTCAATGTTATCATGAGCGACAATGGCATCGGTTTCAATCTAAATAAAGGTAAAAAAGGTATTGGTATTAGAAATATAACCTCTAGGATGGATAAATTAAACGGTTCTTTTCATATTGATACAACTGAAGGACAAGGCACTACAATCTCTTTGAACATTCCGATACAAATTGAAACTAAAAAAATAATAAATAATAATACCTAGTATAAAAACGTTTAGTAAATTACAATAGAATCGTAACCTATGAACACTGTACGAATTTTAGCGGTAGATGATCACGAAATGACGGCTTTGGGATATAAATATATCCTTGAAGACTCTGACTTTACTGACTTTAATGTCAAAGTTGAAATTGCCACTAGTTTTGAAAAAGGTAAAAGTAAAATTGAATTATCTAAGCGTGCAGTACCTTATGATTTAATTCTTTTAGATATTCAATTATTCTCTCCAGAATCAAAGGATACCAGAACTGGTATTGATTTAGGAATAGTTGCAAGAGCTGAAGTACCTAATTCGAAAGTAGTTTTTATGTCTTCTTATAGCGATAACTACAGAATCAATAACATCTTCAAAACTGTAAATCCAGATGGATACATGGTTAAATCTGAGATTGACGAAATGTCGTTAAAAGCAATGGTTGAAACTATTGTTAATGAATCTCCCTATTACACCGCAAGTGCATTATCTGCGATACGCCGAAGAATGTCCACAGACATTGTAATAGATGAACAAGACCAAAAAATACTATATCACCTTTCTCAAGGAATACACACAAGAGATATAGCACCATTAATTGGCTCTGCAAATACCACAGTTGAAGCAAGAAAAAGACAGCTAAAAGCTTTATTTGATGTTAAGAATGGTAATGACTTAGCATTAATAAATGAAGCTAAAACACGAGGATTCCTGTAATATTACTAATGTATTGATTTTCAGCTGTTTGTGATTTTACTCTACATTTTAACATAATATCCTCATAAATTCTAAGGTTTTCCTATAAGAAATTGCAAAGTGAGAAAAGTATCTTTATGAGAAAGAATGCTATAATTTTTCTTGTATGCCATTTAACTACGAAAACTTCATCAACAATTCAAAATTAGAATACACCAAAGAAATAAATGGTTTAGATGAATTTCTAAACTCTCTTGGTTTTCATTACTTCTCTAGCGTAAAGCTTAATAATAAGCATATTACCTTTAATTCCATTAGCTTGGTTATAGAAGTTACTTGTAATTTAAACTTACTGGAGTTACTAGCGCATTTTAATACAGGGCGCTGGGGAAGTATCGGCAAAGAAGAATCTCCTTTACAACATGCATTAGAAATTCTTGATTTACAGAATCAGTATCATATAGATATCGAAGAACTTACATTCTTCTTAAACGATACCAGTATTGTAATTAAAAGAATTTACGATAAGAGTATACCTAGCCAGTTAAATGACATTTTAAAGCAGATTGCGTTTAACTACGTCTTTTTAACAAGAGGTCTTACTCAAAAACCTTATGAAATTTTCGTTCCTATATTTGAAGATATAATCGAAAATATAGATGCTAACGACGATCAACTAAATATGATCCCAAAATCATATGCTGAATTTTGGGGAATATATTTAGATAAGGACGACGAAGCATCTATTTATGATGTCAATAAGAATACCTATGTAAGTGGAGATTTAGAGTTTTTATCAGAATAAAAACCAAACCTATTTTTAATTAAGCATTAAAAATAGGTCTAGTATTCATCATTGCATTTACTTTACTTTTCACTTCTTTAATAATAGTTTCATTTTCAGGATTCATAATTACCTGATCTATGAAATCAACAACTTTTTCCATATCACTTTCAACTAAACCTCTAGTGGTAATTGCTGCGGTTCCAAAACGAATACCCGAAGTAACAAATGGAGATTTATCATCAAAAGGTACCATGTTCTTGTTTGCTGTAATATCAGCAAGAACCAATGCTTTTTCTGCATCTTTTCCTGAAATATCTTTATTTCTAAGATCAATAAGCATCATATGATTGTCTGTACCATCAGAAATTATGTTGTAACCACGTTTCACAAAAGATTTAGCCATTGCATCGGCATTCTTTTTTACTTGCGCTATATAAGTTGCGTATGATTCTGTTAGTGCTTCACCAAAAGCAATTGCCTTACCTGCAATAACATGCTCTAAAGGACCACCTTGATTTCCTGGAAAAACTGCTAAATCCAATAAAGCGGACATTTTTCTAAGGTTGCCGTTTTTTAACTTAATACCAAATGGATTTTCAAAATCTTCTCCCATCAATATTAGCCCTCCTCTTGGACCTCTTAATGTTTTATGTGTTGTTGTAGTAACAATATGACAATGAGGAATAGGGTTATTCAATAATCCTTTTGCAATTAATCCTGCTGGGTGAGAAATATCTGCAAGCAAAATAGCATTTACACTATCTGCGATCTTACGAAAGCGTTCAAAATCCATATCTCTGGAATAAGCAGATGCCCCAGCGATTATTAATTTCGGCTGTTCTTTTGTAGCAATTTCTTGAATTTTATCGTAATCTAATCTTCCAGTTTCTTTATCAACTCCATAAAAAACAGGGTTATATAACCTACCTGAAAAATTTACAGGAGAACCATGAGTTAAATGACCACCGTGAGATAGATCAAAACCTAATATTTTATCTCCTGGCTGTAAACATGCATGATAAACTGCTGCATTAGCTTGTGAGCCTGAGTGTGGTTGCACATTGGCATATGCTGCACCAAAAAGCTCCTTAGCTCTATCGATAGCCAATTGCTCAACTTTATCAACTACTTCACAACCTCCATAATATCTTTTTCCAGGATAACCTTCTGCATACTTGTTAGTAAGTACAGACCCTTGGGCTTCCATTACTTGAGGACTAGTAAAGTTTTCAGAGGCAATTAATTCAATGCCGTTAATTTGACGTTGCTTCTCTTCTTCAATAAGATTAAATATTGTGGTATCGCGTTGCATGTTACTATATCTTTTAAATAAGCCGCTAAAATACAAATAGCGCACTTAATGAAATATAAAAAACAACACAAACACATAACTTATTTATTAAAATAAGTTAATAACTATAATTTTTTTAAAGAGATCTAAGCAACTATAGTTAAGCATCTCAACGAAAATATACTATTCCTTATCCTATTACGTTAGGTAGTAACCCTTTTATGGCACGGCTGTTGAATAGCTTTAATAAATTCTAAAATTAATAGACATGAAAAAATTTCTACTATTTAGTTTTATCGGTCTACTACTTTCTTGTAGTGGCGTTAAGAAAACGCAAGAAGCTCTTAACTCTGGCAATTACGAAGCTGCTATTAATAAAGCGGTTATGAATATTGCAGAGAACAAGACTAAAAAAAGCAATCAGACTTATATAGTTCTGCTTGAGGAAGGGTATAAAAAAAATACCGAAAGGGAGCTGCAACATATTAAATTTCTAAAAAAGGATGGTAATGCTGCTAACTATGAAGAAATCTATAACGCATATGGACGTTTAAAATCTATTCAAGAAAGAATTAGACCATTGCTTCCGTTATACATTCAAGACGAAGACAGAAGGGCTCAGTTTAATTTTAAGAGCTATGATGATGATATAATTACCGCTAAATCTAATTTTTCTGAATTTTTATATAATAAAGCTACTACCTTACTAACAGATGCTAATTATAAGTCTGATTATAGAAATGCATATAACGACCTTAATTATTTAGAGGAAATTAACCCTAATTACAAAGATGTTTTAAACAAGATAGATGAAGCATATAAAAAAGGGTTAGATTTTGTTATCGTTGAAATGACGAACAATACGGATCAAATTATACCAAAAAGGCTTGAAGATGAACTTTTAAATTTAAATACTTACGGATTGAATTCTGATTGGACCGAGTACCATACCAATAGAATTCAGAATCAACTGTACGATTACCAGATGGAGGTTTCTTTTCAAGACATAAACATTTCTCCAGAACAAATTAGAGAGAAACAAATAAGTAAGGAAAAGCAGATTAAAGACGGATATACTTTTGTTGAAGATCGAAATGGCAACGTAGTCTCAGACAGTTTAGGCAATAGTATCAAGGTTGATAAATTTAAGACCGTAAGATGTGATTTTTATCAGTTTACTCAATTCAAAAGCGCACAAGTAACTGGTGTAGTAAGCTTTATTGATATAAAAAAACAACAGAAAATCAATCAGTACCCATTATCTAGTCAGTTCATATTCGAGCATATTTACGCAAATTACGATGGAGATAAAAGGGCTTTAGAAAATGATTTGGTTTCGCTTTTACAACTGGCAAGAGTTCCTTTTCCCAGTAACGAACAAATGGTTTATGATGCCGGTGAAGATTTAAAAAATAATCTTAAAAATATTCTGAACAATCAAAGGTTCAACTAAAAAAAAAGCCCCGTTAATACAGGGCTTTTTTTTATACAAACTGTTCTAACTTTATATCAGATATTGCTCCATGAGAATCATGGATTACCACTACCCCATTTTTAATTATTAACATTTGAGGTGATTGATGCATTACCCCAAATTCTGAAGCTACAGCATTAGACACGTCCCTATTTGCCAATAAGTCTAAAAAATATAGGTCCATCTGTCCATTTTCAAGACCATAACTACTTTTAAACATATTCAAAACCATTCTACTAATACCGCAAGACGTTGAGTGTTTGAATATAACTTGTGGTCTACTACTAGACGCTTCCTTTATTTCTTTCAATTGACCAATAGTATTCAAAGAAATCCATGGTATATCTGACGAAACATTCCCATCTTCACTTTTTGAATTTCCAAATAAACCTCCAAATAATCCCATAAAATTCTTAATTTAATAGTCTAAATTCAATTCAAGCAACCTGACTAATTGTCATTTTATTTTATCGTATTTACGCCATTTTGTCTCACAAATTCAATTGGTAAGATTGTTGAATATTAATTTTCAAAAGTATTACAATTAACTAAAACCTGAGATAATGAATATAAATAATTTTACTATAAAATCACAAGAGGCAATTCAACAAGCCCAGTTGATCGCTCAGAACAATGGACATCAACAAATTGAAAACGAACACATATTTAAAGCGCTTACCGAAGTAGAAGAGAATGTAATGCCCTTTTTACTTAAGAAATTAGGTATCAATTTTTCACTTGTTCAACAAATTTTAGAAAAAGAGCTATTAAGCTTTCCTAAGGTTGAAGGTGGAGATTTACAGTTTTCAAGAGAAGCTAGCAAAACACTGAACGAGGCTAGCATCATCGCCAAAAAAATGGATGATGAATATGTTTCTATTGAACACCTTTTTTTAGCAATCTTAAAATCTAAAAGTAAGATTGCTCAAATTCTAAAAGATCAAGGTGCAACAGAAAAACATTTGACTGCAGCTATTAATGAATTGCGAAATGGAGATAAGGTCACCTCACAAAGTGCGGAAGACAATTATAACTCCTTAAAAAAATATGCTAAAAACCTTAATGAGCTAGCCGATAGTGGAAAACTAGACCCTGTTATTGGACGAGACGAAGAAATTCGTAGAATTTTACAAATTCTATCTAGACGTACCAAAAACAATCCAATTTTAGTAGGAGAACCAGGCGTTGGTAAGACAGCTATCGTTGAAGGTTTGGCACATAGGATAATACAAGGCGATATTCCCGAAAACCTTAAGGATAAAGTAATTTACTCCTTAGACATGGGTGCGCTAATAGCCGGTGCAAAATACAAGGGTGAGTTTGAAGAACGTTTAAAAGCTGTTATTAAGGAAGTGGTAAGTGCAGATGGTAATATCATCTTGTTTATTGATGAAATCCACACTTTAGTAGGTGCTGGAGGGGGTCAAGGGGCGATGGATGCTGCAAACATTCTTAAACCTGCATTGGCTAGAGGTGAATTAAGATCGATTGGTGCAACCACCTTAGATGAATATCAAAAATATTTTGAGAAGGACAAAGCTCTTGAAAGAAGATTTCAAAAGGTTGTGGTTGATCAGCCAGATACCGAAAGTGCTATATCAATTCTAAGAGGTATTAAAGAAAAATATGAGGCACATCATAAAGTTCGAATTAAAGATGAGGCTGTAATCTCTGCGGTAGAATTATCACAAAGATATATTACCAATAGATTCTTACCAGATAAGGCTATTGACCTTATGGATGAAGCTGCAGCTAAACTTAGAATGGAGATTAATTCTAAGCCAGAAGAGCTTGATGTGCTTGATCGGAAGATTATGCAAATCGAGATTGAGATTGAAGCCATAAAACGTGAAAATGACAAGGCAAAGCTTCAAGTTTTAAATTTAGATCTCGCAAACATAAAAGAAGAACGTAATGAAATTTTTGCGCAATGGGAAAGCGAGAAATCTGTAGTTGATAATATACAACAGACTAAACTTGATATCGAAAATTTCAAGGCAGAAGCTGAACGTGCAGAGCGTAATGGCGATTATGGAAAAGTCGCCGAAATTAGATACGGAAAAATTAAAGAAGCACAAGAGAGTTTAACCAAGTTACAAGATGATTTGGCTTCTCAACAACATTCTGGCACTTTAATTAAAGAGGAAGTTACCAGTGACGATATTGCAGAGGTAGTTGCAAAATGGACAGGAATACCTGTCACTAAAATGCTGCAAAGTGAGCGAGAAAAGTTACTGAAATTAGAAAGTGTACTTCATAAAAGAGTAGTTGGTCAAGAAGAAGCTATTGAAGCTGTTTCCGATGCTATTCGAAGAAGTAGAGCTGGATTACAAGATGCGAGAAAACCAATTGGTTCATTTTTATTCTTAGGTACAACTGGTGTTGGTAAAACAGAATTAGCAAAAACATTGGCTTCCTATTTATTTGATGACGAGAATGCAATGACTAGGATAGACATGAGTGAATACCAAGAGAGACACTCTGTCAGCAGACTTGTAGGAGCTCCTCCAGGATACGTTGGTTATGACGAAGGCGGACAATTGACCGAAGCTGTTAGAAGAAGACCATATTCTGTAGTGCTCTTAGACGAAATTGAAAAAGCACACCCAGATACTTTCAATATTTTATTACAAGTATTGGATGAAGGAAGATTGACAGATAATAAAGGAAGGGTTGCTGATTTTAAGAATACAATTATAATCATGACCAGTAATATGGGAAGTGATATCATTCAGGATAAATTTGAAAACGCAGTAGATACTTATAGCGCTACAGAAGCCGCTAGAGTTGAAGTACTTGGGTTATTAAAGAAAACAGTTCGCCCAGAATTTATTAATAGAATTGATGATATTGTAATGTTCACCCCTTTAACAAAGGATAACATTAAGCAAATTGTAAGACTTCAATTAGATCAACTAAAGAAAATGTTGGACAAGCAGCAAATTACTTTAGATGCTACCGAAGAAGCAATTGATTATTTGGCAGAAAAAGGTTATGATCCTCAATTTGGAGCAAGACCGGTTAAAAGAACAATTCAGAAAGAAGTTCTAAACAATATGTCAAAATCACTTCTTAGTGGAGAAATCAAGTCTGATAGTGTTGTTTTACTTGATGCCTTTGACAATAGTTTAGTTTTTAGAAATCAAGAAGATATTGTTGTCTAATCTTATAAAAATGATAAAAAAGCGTTCATATTAAATATATGAACGCTTTTTTTTATCAACAATATATACCATGCAGTATAGATTTTTTATATTCGCATAAAACAGTCTTATATGTCTACAAAAGCCGAAAGAACTACCGCTTATATTATTGAGACTGTCGCTCCTGTTTTTAACAAACATGGATACGTCGGTACCAGCATGAGTGATTTGACAGATGCCACAAACCTTACTAAAGGTGCATTGTACGGTAATTTTGAAAATAAAGAAGCTTTAGCATTAGCAGCATTCGAATTTAACCGTAATGTACTGCTTACAGCTATAGATGAACATTTATCCATAGAAGGCAAGGCAATTGCTAAAATTGAGAACCTTATAGAGTTTTATAAGAAATATGATGTTTTTACCATGAACATGGGTGGATGCCCAATTTTAAATGTTGGTATAGACGCTCAGCATAATAATAAATTATTGGCTGCTGCAGCCAAGGAAACTATTAAAGAGATTGAAGGGAAAATTGCCTTAGTCTTTGAGAATGGTATTAATAAAGGGGAATTTAAACTACCAGTAACTCCCCTACAGTTTTCTAAGCAATTATTCACTATAATTCAAGGAGCCATAGCAATGGCAAGTATTACGAAAGACCGTAAATACCTATTAAACACAGTAACTTACTTAGAAGTCTTGATCAAAAGAGAACTAAAATAAGCTAACACTGTTTTCGCATTAGCTTATATCCAATTATATAATAGAGTTTAAGGGAGATTATTCTTCTCCCGTTACTCTAAATATCCATATTTTATCACTGTACTTACCGTCTAACTTAGAGTCTCTAGCTTTTCTTGCATCTTTGATAAAGTTATATTTAGCAAGATATACATAGTTATATTTATTCTTTTGCCTAAAGAAGGATTTAGCATTTATTCCTTTTTTCTTCATGTCTGCCAAGAAAGCATCCAAGTATTTTTTAGTTCCAAATACATTGGCTATCAAGTAATAGCCTGGCTCCAATGAACCTTCTTTAGCAACTTCTTCATACTTCTCACCAGCCTCAACTTTGACAACTTCATTTCGCATAGCTAAAACCTCACTTTGTGCTATTGAATCTTGTCGTTGCTTTTGCGCTAAAGCAACAGCCTCTGCCTCTCTCTTCATTACAATAGCTATTGAATCTTGCTGTCTTTGCTGATTAAGCGCTTTTGCCGCAGCTAAGGCCTGTTCTGCTTTTGCATTCTCTATAGAATCCCTTTTCCTCTTTATATCTCTCTTAGATTCCTTTATCGCTATACCAGTTTGTCTAGAAGCATCTTGTATCGAATCTCTAATTCTATTACTTTCTATAAGTGCTAAACGCTCTTGTTTCTTCGATTCGCGCTTTAAAGCTAATTTTTCAGCTTTAGTTAATTCAGTAGAAACTACCTCCTTTTCTTCTTGCTTAGTAAGCAACTCTTCTTTGTTCTTTTCCTCTTCTGCTATTAACTGTTCTTCTAATTTTTCTTCAGGTGTCTGTAATGTTCCTAATTTATAAGATGTAACCAATTCAAAAGAGGGGTCCTGTCCTTTTAAACCTGAACTTGTTCCTACTTCAACTAGAGCCCCAAAAGATACTCGTTTAAAGAAACGACCCCCAACTCCTCCCGAGAATCCGTAGAAACTATTATAACCTGCTTGTGCCCAATATTTTTTAGTTGTTAATAATGTTGTTAAGCCTACTTGATTATCTAAACCTGGAATAGTCTTGTAATACAATATTGGTCTAAAAACAGAACTATCGTCAGTCGCCAATACATTTACAGGGAAATCATAACTCACCAATGCCTGAAACATTCTATCATCTGGACTAGTGTTTCTCTCATTAGTAGTAAAATTATAATCGAAAAGATTCTCTGATACCAAACCAATATTAAAACCATCAATACTCAAATTAACACCGGGTGCCATTTGTATGATGAAATCATTATTTATACTTGTCTGTATCGGATTAGGTACAAAAAAACGCTCATCTGCCAATTTCTGCTGAAAAGCAAATAGATTAAGACCTACACCTAAAAATACATTTTCGCTTAGTTCTATGTTATATGCGTAATTTAAAGCAGCTCCGGTATTTAGAAAAATTCCTGTGTTATGTTGAAAAAAACCAACGCCTGCAGAAGAAACATCACTTAGTCTTGTAGTGTAATTTAAAAATAATGAAGTTGGGTCTGCATCATAGCTTTGCCATTGCCATCTTGCCCAAAGCGCCACAGAAGAGGGATTATTACGATCCAAACTGTAAGCAGGATTGATTAAACTCCCATTATATTCGGTTAGGTTTTGCTGCCTAAAATCCGTAGGAAGTACGACTTCTTGAGCCTTAAGACCTAGAACTACAAAACCGATAAGAAGTGCCCCACAAAATTTTTTCATATGCAAAAAAACAAAAAATAGACTATTTATAGTACTATTTTGAAGTAATTTTAGTTATTAAATTAATACACCAAACATAATTTCATGAAAGCATTCAAATATGTTCTTTTTATTTTACTGTTAATTAGCCTTTCTTGTAAAGAAGAGCCTACAATTGATACATCACAAGAACAATCTTCTGTTTCTACTTTTTACCTTGTTAGACATGCAGAAAAAAACAGGGTAAATCTTAATGATGCCGATCCAGAACTTAACCAAAAAGGGTTAGGCAGAGCCATGCATTGGGCAGAAATTCTTGCTGACACAGAACTAGATGCCATCTACTCTACCGACTACAATAGAACTTCTATGACTGCTGCACCTACATCTGTAAAACAAAATATAGATGTACAATACTACGATCCAAACACTATAGATATAGCGCAGTTTAAAACAGAAAATTTAAATAAAAACGTTTTAGTTGTTGGTCACAGTAATACTACTCCCGAATTTGTAAATAAATTAATAGACGAGCAAAAGTATTTTGATATTGATGATAGCGAGAACGGAACTCTATTTATCGTCAAAATAATTAATGGTAAATCTTCAGTTGACAAACTTATTTTCAACTGTAATTGTCCTGATTAATCTTTTTCAAATTTATATTCATTAGCAATTAGTTTTAAAAGGCTAAGACATTCATTGAATTGTTCTTACTTTTGTCTGTGATGCAGAATACTATTAACATTAAGAATAAAAGGGCTCGTTTTGAATATGAGCTCTTGGATACATTTACGGCAGGTATCGTTTTGGCGGGAACCGAAATAAAAGCCCTTAGAGAAGGTCGTGCCTCTATTTCTGAAAGCTTTTGTGAGTTTAATGATAGAGAAGAACTATTTGTAATTAATATGCAAATAGATGAATACTCGCACGCATCTCATTTTAACCACAGACCAAAAGCGGAACGTAAATTACTTCTACAAAAAAGAGAACTTAAAAAACTTAGCAAAGAAGTCAACACTTCTGGTTTAACAATTGTACCGCTTCGCGTTTTCTTGAACGAAAGAGGTCTTGCGAAAATGCAAATTGCTTTAGCCAAGGGTAAAAAGCTTTACGACAAAAGAGAATCTATGAAGGATCGTGATAACAAAAGAGATCTAGACCGAGTTAAAAAGAATTTCAATAATTAGTTTTTATTCTCTAACAGAGGCACAAATCTAAAAGAACCGTATTCTGTTTTTGAGAATTCTTTTTCGGTTGTTCTAACAAATAATGTCATTATTTGCTCTTCAAAACCAATAGGTATAACTAACCTACCTCCTACTTTCAACTGAGACAATAAGGCCTTTGGCACTTCTGGCGCACCTGCAGTAACAATAATACGATCAAATGGCGCCTGTTCTGGCAGCCCTTTATAACCATCACCAAAGATTATTTTTTTAGGCCTGTAACCCATTTTCTTAAAAAATAAATTTGTTTTTTTGAACAATTCTAACTGTCTTTCTATCGTCCAGACTTTTACTCTTAAGTTTAAAAGCACTGCAGTTTGATAACCACTGCCCGTACCGATTTCTAAAACTTTCTGCCCTTCTTCTATTTGTAATAATTCCGTTTGAAAAGCAACAGTATATGGATGTGAAATTGTCTGGTTTGCAGCAATAGGAAATGCTTTGTCTTGATAGGCATGCCCTTCAAAACTACTATCCATAAACAAGTGCCTAGGTATCTCTCTTACAGCATCAAGTACTTTTCTATCAGCTATTCCCTTGTCTATTAATATTTGCGCTAAATGGTTGCGCATGCCCCTGTGCTTTAAGGTATCTCTCAATGGTAGTTGGTTTGACCATCAAAGTTAACAAAGTTCTTTATACGACGGAAGAACCTTTTAAAACTAATCAGCATTTTTTATAAAATTGAAATAACGCATAGGATAAAAGTACCTAACTATGTGTATTTTTGATGAAAACGAAACAAATGTTAAAAGTTGGTGTTTTAGGAGCTGGGCATCTAGGTAAAATCCACCTTAGACTTCTAAAAGAATCTAATAAATATGACCTTATAGGCTTTCACGATGCAGATAGTTCTAATGGTCAAAAAGTTAGTGAAGAATTTGGATATACCTTTTTTAAAAATCTTGATGATTTAATAGATGCAGTAGATGTTGTAGATATTGTTACCCCTACACTTTCACATTACGAATGTGCTAAAAAATCAATTGAAAAAGGTAGGCATATTTTTATAGAGAAACCAATTACACATACTCTAGAAGAAGCCAATTCTTTACTTGAACTAGAAGAAAAATATAATGTAAAAGGACAAGTTGGACATGTGGAACGTTTTAACCCGGCATTTACATCTGTAAAACACGCTATAAAAGAACCGATGTTCATTGAGTCTCATCGTTTAGCAGAATTTAACCCAAGAGGAACAGATGTTCCTGTTGTATTAGATTTAATGATTCACGATATCGATGCTATCTTAAGTGTTGTAAATTCTAAGGTAAAACAAGTAAATGCAAGCGGTGTATCTGTTATTAGTAAATCTCCTGACATTGCAAATGCTAGATTAGAATTTGAAAATGGATGTGTAGCAAATTTAACCGCAAGTAGAATTTCATTGAAGAATATGAGAAAATCTCGTTTCTTTCAAAAAGATGCTTACATATCGGTAGATTTTCTAGAGAAAAAAGTTGAAGTAGTAAAAATGAAAGATGCTCCAAAAGAACCGGGAGATTTCGACATGATATTACAGAATGCAGAAGGAATCAAAAAGCAAATCTATTTTGAAAATCCGTCTATTGAAACCAACAATGCGATTTTAGACGAGCTTGAGTCTTTTGCAGATTCTATTAACAACGACACGGTGCCTGTAGTAAGTTTAAAGCAAGGAACACAAGCTTTAAAAGTTGCTTTACAAATTATCGCAGCATTTAATCCAAAGAAAATATGAAAAACATAGCAATTATAGGCGCAGGTACTATGGGTAATGGAATAGCTCATGTATTTGCTCAAAACGGATTTAGAGTACACCTTATTGATGTTTCTAAAGAAGCTTTGGATAAAGGTCTAAGCACCATTTCAAAGAATTTAGACCGTATGGTGGCAAAAGAGAAAATAAATATAGCTGACAAAGAGCGTACTCTTTCTAATATTACTTTGTTCACCGAATTAAAGACGGGTGTTGCCGATGTTGAACTAGCCATAGAAGCTGCAACGGAAAACGTAACTATAAAACTGAGTATTTTTAAGGAACTAGATGCTCTTTGCAATGAAAATACAATTTTAGCATCTAATACTTCATCTATTTCCATTACACAAATAGCGGCAGCTACCAACAGACCAGAGAAGGTTATTGGTATGCATTTTATGAATCCTGTTCCGATAATGACCTTGGTTGAAATTATTAGAGGCTATAGCACATCAAGTGCAACTACTTCTGCTATTATGGATCTTTCAAAACAATTAGGCAAAACGCCTACAGAGGTTAATGATTATCCAGGTTTTGTTGCCAATAGAATTTTAATGCCAATGATTAATGAAGCCATTGAAACTTTACATCATGGTGTTGCAGGTGTACAAGAAATAGACACAGTTATGAAATTAGGTATGGCACACCCAATGGGACCTTTGCAATTGGCAGATTTTATAGGGTTAGATGTATGTCTTTCTATTTTAAATGTTATGCATGATGGATTCAAAAACGCAAAGTACGCCCCTTCCCCTCTATTGGTAAATATGGTTATGGCAGGGAAAAAAGGCATTAAATCTGGAGAAGGTTTTTATAATTACGCCGAAAGCAAAAAAGCTGAGGTAGTATCAAGTCAGTTTACAAATTAAGATTACCAAAGAAGTGAAAATTATATGTCAATAAAAGAAAACCTTTTAGTTGTTACAAATACAATTCCCGATACAGTAACCCTTGTTGCTGTCTCAAAGACAAAACCCATGTCTTTTATTCAAGAAGCATATGATGAGGGTCAACGTATCTTTGGAGAGAACAGGGTTCAAGAAATGACAGAAAAATGGCAGGAAATGCCCAAAGATATTGAATGGCATATGATTGGTCACCTTCAACGGAACAAGGTAAAATACATGGCAGAATATGTTTCTTTGGTGCATGGTGTCGATAGTCCTAGATTACTAGCTGAAATAAACAAACAGGCAGAAAAACATAACAGAATCATTTCTTGCTTACTACAAGTGCATATTGCAGAAGAGGACACCAAGTTTGGTTTTAATGAGGAAGAATTGCTTGAATTGGTAAGTACTAAAGAATTTAAGACCTACAAACACATAAAGATTGTAGGGTTAATGGGAATGGCAACTTTTACGGATAATATGGACCAGGTTAGACGTGAGTTCAAAAATCTAAAAGACTTATACACCAAACTCAAAAACAACTATACAGACTTCAACATCCTTTCAATGGGTATGAGTGGTGATTATAACATTGCAATTGAAGAAGGTAGTACTATGGTACGTATAGGAAGTAGTATCTTTGGATCAAGAAATTAATACCCTAAACCCCCACTACCCAACAAATCTTATTATATTAAATGTACGCAATTTTAGATATTGAAACTACAGGAGGAAAATTTAATGAGGAAGGAATTACTGAAATTGCTATTCACAAATTTGATGGTCAAAAAGTAGTAGACAAATTTATTAGTCTGGTAAATCCTGAAAAGGAAATTCAACCTTTTGTTGTAAAACTTACCGGTATTAATAGTAAAATGTTAAGGACAGCACCTAAGTTTTATGAGGTAGCCAAGAGAATCATTGAAATTACAGAAGATACTGTCATAGTCGCCCATAATGCGCAATTTGATTATAGAATTTTAAGAACGGAATTCAGACGTTTAGGTTATAATTTTGAGCGTAAAACATTGTGTACTGTTGACCTTTCTAAATTATTACTGCCAGATGCAGAATCTTATAGCCTAGGGAAGTTGGTGAGGTCTTTAGGAATTCCTGTAAGTGATAGACATAGAGCAAATGGTGATGCTTTGGCTACTATAAAATTGTTTAAATTATTACTAGCTAAGGATTCAGAAAAAATAATTATAAAGGACACTATCAGAAAGGAAACCCAAGGTGAACTTTCTGAAAAACAATTGGATATTGTAAGGGACTTACCTAACAATATTGGTGTTTTTTACATGCATAATAAAGATGGAGACATTATTCACCTTAGCAAAACCAGTGACATAAAGAAGAAAGTAAATCAAATCTTCACCAAGACAAGTGATAAATCTAGAAAAATAGCGAAAGAAACTAAGAAGGTTACTTATGAACTCACAGGAAATGAACTGGTAGCTATTTTAAAAGAACACGAAGAGTTATTGAAGATTAGACCTAAATATAGTATTATTCCTAAAAAAAGAATGTACAGTCATGCTTTTTGTAAAAGAATTAATGAAAATGGCTATATCGTTATAGAGATAAAACCTTACCGTGAATGCGAAGAGCCTTTAGCTCTTTTCAACGGCGTATTCAGTGCTAAAAATTACTTATACAAAATTACCCAAGAATTCGGACTATGCGAAAAGGTAAACGGAATAAGTGAAGCTCGTAATAATTGCTCTGGTTATGATGCAGGAACATGCAAAGGTGCGTGTATTAACAAAGAAGATGTAGAAGAATATAATAATCGTGTAATTGCCGCAATCTCGAAAAATAGAGTTAATGGTAGTAAGGCTTTAGTAATAGATAAGGGTCGAGAAATCGGTGAACAAAGCGCGATTTTAATTAAAAATGGATCTTTAGTAGGTTTTGGTTTCTATGATCTTAACTATCAAATAAATAATATTCATATCTTAGAAAGTATTATCACTCCTATGAACGGTACACATGACGCTAATTTTTTGATAGAATCATACTTAAGAAAAAAGAGAGTGCTTAAAATAATGGAAATAAACGATTAGTTTGAAAGAGGACGAAAAACTATCACCCTGGAAGAAAAAGGTTCATGAGATTATTTATGAAGCAGATACCCCTATGGGTAAAATGTTTGATATTATTCTTTTCGTAATCATTATTTTCAGTGTTATCCTCATCATGCTGGAAAGCGTAAAAGCTATTGATGCAGAATATCATGAGATTCTTTTTGTTCTTGAATGGATAGTTACCATTTTCTTTACCATTGAGTACATTGCACGTGTTATTAGTATTAAAAAGCCTAGTAAGTATATCTTTAGTTTTTACGGTGTTATAGATTTTCTATCAACAATACCTCTTTATATATCTTATATTTTCGCAGGCTCGCAAGTACTTTTAGCTGTTCGTGCATTTAGGTTATTGCGCGTTTTCCGAATATTAAAATTGGCTCGTTTTCTAGGAGAAGCCTCTCAGTTAAAGAGAGCTTTAAAAGCTAGCAGGGCAAAAATCACTGTTTTCCTTTTTGCTGTACTTATCTGTTCAGTAATGATGGGAACACTTATGTATTTAATTGAAGGAGATGAAGCTGGGTTTACAAGTATACCCACTAGTATCTACTGGACCATAGTTACGCTAACCACCGTAGGTTATGGTGACATTGCTCCTATCACTCCTCAAGGTCAAGCAATAGCTACAATTATTATGCTTTTGGGTTACGGTATAATCGCCGTACCGACCGGCATGGTTACAGCTGAATTTGCTAGACAGAATGCAGACACTGCTAATCTAAAAAATGGTGGTAGCTTTGTTCATGTAAACACGCAATGCTGCCCAACATGCAGTAAAGAGGGTCATAGAGATGACGCTACCCATTGTTATAATTGTGGATCTATATTAAATGAATAAAATTCTAATTTCAGTTGTAGGCCCTACGGCCATTGGTAAGACAAAACTAGCTATACATTTAGCCAAACAGTATAATACAGAAATTATATCTGCCGACTCGCGTCAGTTTTTTAAAGAAATGAATATTGGTACCGCTGTGCCCAGTCTAGAGGAACAAGCACAAGCAAAGCACCATTTCATTCAACATAAAAGTATAACCGAAACTTATACGGTTGGGGATTTTGAACGTGAAGCTATTCAAAAGATATCTGAACTTTTCAAAATACATGATGTGGTTATTATGGTCGGGGGAAGTGGACTCTATGTAAATGCCGTAACCGACGGGCTAAACACCTTCCCCACAATAGATCCTTCTGTAAGAGAAGAACTAAATACCGAGCTTTCTGAGAATGGTATTAGATCTTTACAGCATAAATTAAAACAGCTCGATCCGGCATATTTTAATAAGGTAGATATTTATAATCCACAAAGAGTTATAAGAGCGCTTGAAGTTGCAATAGGCAGTGGAAAACCATATTCTTCTTTTATAAATAAACCTAAGGCAGAGAGAGATTTCAAACTTTTATCTGTTGGTCTAAGAGCCGAAAGAAGTTTAATTTATGAGCGCATTAATGAACGTGTGGATCTTATGGTCGAAACTGGTTTATTAGAAGAAGCTAAAAATGTACTTCCATTTCGCGATTACAATGCTTTACAAACAGTAGGATACAAAGAGCTTTTTAAATATTTTGATGGAGAGTGGACTTTAGATTTCGCCATATCAGAAATCAAAAAAAATACGAGAAGGTTTGCTAAAAGGCAGCTTACATGGTTTTTAAGAAATGAAGGTACTCTCTGGTCAGATTATGATTACGAAGCAAACACACTCTTAGATAAAATAGATATTGAAGTTGATAACTTAAAAAATGCTTAAAAAACAAATCTTATTTGTAATGGGTGTTTCTGGAAGTGGAAAATCTACTATAGGAAAGCTCTTAGCTGATAAACTAAATATACCTTTTTTTGATGGAGACAGTTTTCATCCAGAAGCCAACGTAAAGAAAATGAGAGAAGGTCACCCACTAAACGATGATGACCGTCAAGGTTGGTTAGAGCGTCTTAATGAGGTTGGAATAGAAAATTTAAATACTGGTGCGGTAATAGTATGTTCTGCCCTTAAACAAAAGTATAGAACTATTCTTAGACATAATTTAGAAAACAAACATCAATTTATTTACTTAGATGGTAGCTTTGAGCTTATAGACGCACGGCTTAATGAACGTAAGAATCATTACATGCCAAAAGGACTATTAAAATCTCAGTTTGCTATTCTTGAAATACCTACAGAAGCGCTTTCTGTTTCTATAGACCAATCTCCAGATGAAATAATAAATGATATTTTGGAAAAACTTTAAAACAAAAAAAAAGCATCCTAAATAGGATGCTTTTTTTTTAGTATTCTAATGGTAGATTATTCTCCTTCAGTCTTAACAACCAAACGGAAACCTTCACCATGAATATTCAATATTTCTACCGTATCATCAACTTTAAGATACTTACGTAATTTAGCTATATAAACATCCATACTACGAGACGTAAAGTAATTATCATCTCTCCATATTTTAGTAAGCGCTAATTCTCTTGGCATTAAATCATTTTCATGTAAAGCCAATAATCTCAATAACTCATTCTCTTTTGGAGATAATTTTATTGATTCATTTTCTTTATATTTTAAGAATCTTAATTTAGAATTTAAATGGAAACCACCAATTGTAAATTCAAACTTCTTACTATCTGCCAACCCATTAGAAGCTTTTCTTTGAAGAATTGCTTTTAATTTCATTAATAATACTTCAGAATCAAAAGGCTTGTTCAGATAATCATCTGCACCAGCTTTGTATCCTTTAAGAACATCTTCCTTCATTGTTTTTGCCGTTAAAAAAACAATTGGCACGTTCTCATTCTTTTCACGAATTTCTTTCGCTAATGTAAACCCGTCTTTATACGGCATCATTACGTCCAAAATACAGATATCATAGTTATCTTTTTTGAACTTCTCAAAACCTTCCATTCCATTCTTCGCCAAAGTGACATCAAAGTCATTCATTGACAAATAATCTTTCAACACAATTCCAAAATTTGGATCGTCTTCCACTAAAAGTATCTTCTTGTTTATTGTTTCCATAATTTTTTATATTAACGGCAGTTTGATGTAAAATGTACTTCCTTTTCCTTTTTCACTTTCAGCATAAACTTCACCTTGGTGATCTTCTACTATTTTTTTAACGTAAGACAATCCTAATCCATGTCCTTTAACGTTGTGTATGTCTCCTGTGTGCTCTCGATAGAATTTTTCAAACACTTTCTTAACCACAGCTTTACTCATACCAGTACCCTGATCTTGTACTTTAATAATAATATAATTCTTAGCTCTTTCTGTAAACACATCTATTTTCGGCGCTTCTTCCGAATACTTAATAGCATTATCAAGCATATTCACTATTACATTTGTAAAGTGCATTTCGTTTGCCAATACTTCAAAACGTTCCGCATCTAAATGTGTATGTATATATCCTCCTCTATCATCTACTATTAGCTCTACATGAGTTATAGCATCTTCTATTATGTCGTGAACATTAACCCTATCCTTACTAATATCAAGTTGATTTTTTTCCAACTTAGATATTCGCAATACATTTTCTACTTGCGCATGCATTCTTTTATTCTCATCACGAATCATCTGCAAGTATCGTAACACCTTTTCTTGATCCCCGATAATTTTTGGGTTTCTAATAGCCTCAACCGCAAGATTTATAGTCGCAATAGGTGTTTTAAACTCATGCGTCATATTATTAATGAAATCTGTTTTGATTTCAGAAATTTGCTTTTGACGAATTAACTGATAAATCGCTCCGGCATACGCTACTACTATTATGATGGTAAATAACAATGACAACATTGCTAAACCTAAAATAGACTGCACCAAGAATCGCTTTTTCTTAGGAAAGGAAATTAACAAATCGAAATTTGATACTCCTTCAAAGTCAACGAACATAGGTGACCTATACACGTTTGCTTCTGCATATTTGAATTTAGACGACTTTACTTTTGTCGGCAGACCATTGCTATATACACCATATTCAAACGCAATATCCACACCTCTATTTTCCAACTCGCGTTGTAACAACAATTCAATTTCTTGTTTCGAGACCCTTTTATGAATTGGAACACGTTTAGCGTGAACCATAAACATATCTTCCATGGCAGCCTTCTCCATTTTATTAAGACCTCCAAATTTCTCAATTCTTTGAATCGGATTTAAACGTGGTGTATTACCTTCTAAATCAAAATCTTCTCTAAAAATTGATGTAGTTCGTTTACTGGTATAATTTTTTATAATGGTGGTATCCGCACCATCACTACTATCAAAGAACGTAGACGAAATACCATAATCCTCTTCTAAAATACCGTGTTCATACAGTAAAATTTCATTGGAATTGATATCCCTATCAATAAAGAAAAAATTAGTAAGCTGAGTACCTTTAAGCTCCCCTCCTATACTATCCTTCGCATTTAAATACCTGTCAAAATAATTTTTAGATTCTCTTTCCGTAATCTTATTGGTGACGCTGTTCAATGCTTCAGAAACACTACTAGAGAATTGTTCTTCTCCACTGTCAATTGATTTCTTAATCCAGAAACTTTGAACGAAAATCAGACCAATAAGTGAAAGGCTCATTAAAACTACTAAGAGCACAAATAACTTTTTGTTCATTGGGGGTTAAAATTAAAGATTTAACAGTTAGAGGATAGTACGTTTAACCTAACCTTAACAAAAATGTTAAAATTGCTAAAGAACTAGCAATCAGTTAAGATAGAAGCGTGCACTTGAAGAACATTTGAGTTAGTTCTTTCTAAATCAATATTTTCGATGACATAATTACTCAAATCCAATTTCGCTTCATCATCTAGCTGATTGTTCATGCGAGAGATAACTTGCTCTTTAGTGCTCTTATCTCTATCTACAACACGTGCTATACGCTCTTCTTTGGGTGCTGTAACTAAAATTATACTATCATACAAGTCTTCCGACTTATTTTCAAACAACAAAGCTGTTTCTTGAATTACGTAGCGATAATCTTGATCTTTAGTCCAATCAATAAAATCTTTTCTAACTATTGGGTGAACTATGTTATTTAGTTCAGCCAATAAATCTGTATTACTAAAAACTTTTTTAGCTATAAATGATCTATTTAGTTTATCGCCCTCATACGCTTCCTCTCCTAATAGTTCAATTAATTGATTTTTAATTTCAAGTGAAGTATTCATTAAATGCTTCGCTCTTTCATCTGAATTATAAACAGGCACACCAAGTTCTTTAAACATATTGGCAACGGTAGATTTACCACTTCCTATACCACCTGTTAACCCAACTATTTTCATTCTCTTCTCAATATAAATTCAACCTCATTTGTACTGATTATAGCACTGTTCAAAGCTTTTGGATATTGTGCCAATTGTACCGTTAACCTATTACCCGATTCTTTTGAAATCTTTGAATAATCTGCCTCTACTGTAAAATCTTCAGCTGAAAGCTCTTTTAAATGCTCTAAGGTCCCTTGGCAACGAACTTCTATGATTTCTGGAAATGTGCGCACCTTAACTCTTTCTGGTAAATTAATAACCGTGACCGGCACCTCTATTACCCTTTCAGAAAACTTAACAATTTTTCCCGAAACCTTAACTACATCGCTAGAGAAGGTTGTTCCTAATAATTGCCTTGGTAATTTAAGTGCTACTTCATCAGTAAAAGAACTATTTAAATCATCCTTTTTTATTACTTCTGTTCTTATATTACGAATAGTATCAATCTGACTCTTAGGTCCAGATATTTGAATAGAATCGGGTATTATTTTTATTTCTCCTTCAAGAATATGGTTCGCAGCAAAAGTAAAATCAAACAATACTTTTACTGGAATTTTTTTAGTTTCTAAAGATGTAAAATCGAAATATATAATATCACTATCAAAATCTGTTAATATACTATAATTGTTCATCTGAGCTTCAAGCTGTATTCTAATTTGATCAGATGTCAAATAATAGCTATCATCTTTATGCATTACTTTACTAACGTCTAATTGTATATGCTTGGGCTTTAATTCATAACCTAGAAATTGGAAGCCCACCGCCTGTAAACGAACTTGAATCTCTTCTTTAGGGCTATTCGCCAACAAAAACTCTTTGGGAATATTTACATATTCAACCTGAAAGGTAGTATTGCTAGTATACGTTTGAGATAATTTATTGATTAACCAAGCGACGGAAGCACACAATAAGAACACTAGAAAGACTTTCACCTTTCTTTTCTTTAGTCCTGTTTGTATCCACTCTATTAAACGTTCCATCAATTCACTCTAAAAAATAATTTTGGAAAAATTTCCTCTGGTTTTTTATTGGAAGATTCAATATACAGGGTTGACTTTAAAAAACCGTACCCATATCCAACAAATTGTATCGCAGTTGCCAATAACGATAAAAATGCAACTTTTAAGTTGCGTGTTTTAAACAAGGCATCTATGAATAATACTAAAAAATAAGTTGTGTAGAAAAACAATGGAATCAAAAATCCTAACAAAGCCAACAAAATAGAAATCACTAAACCAATGCAAAACACGGTAGGAAACCAATAGGTAATCTTCTTTGTTTCTGGGTGCCACTTATTTAAAATAGGACGAACCATACCGAATTTATTGACTTGTATATAAAACTTATTCCAGTCTATTCGCCTTTTGTGATAAACAAATGCATCGGTAATTAACTTAGTTCTATATCCTTTGTTCCAAATCCTAATCGTTAAATCTGGATCTTCACCTGGGTGTATGTTTCCATAACCTCCGACATTTCGGAAAGCTTCTTTAGAAACACCCATATTAAAGCTCCTAGGCTGAAATTTATCTACAGCTTTTTTACCACCACGAATTCCACCAGTTGTCAAAAAAGAGGTCATCGCATAATTAATCGCTTTTTGAATATTAGAAAAAGACTCATGTGCAGCATCAGGACCTCCATAACAATGAACAAAATCTTCATTTAGGCTTTTCTCTGCTTCTTGTAGATACTGAGGTGGAAGTATACAGTCAGAATCCAAGACAATAAAGTAATTACCTTTTGCCTTTCCCATACCGTAATTACGGGAATCACCAGGACCTGAATTGGGTTTTTTATAGTAGGAAACAGCTAGTGAATCTACGTACCCTCCTATGACTTCTTCTGATGAAATAGTTGATCCATCTTCGACGATAACTACCTCAAAAGTTTTGTCATAGATTTGTAACCGTAGACTATCCAACAGTTCCTTAATTTCGTTGGGTCTATTATATACGGGAATGATAAAAGAAAACGATAAGTCCATTATTACTCTCCTTTTATAAATAGGCTCCAATAAAATTGGAAATTAAATCTTGATTAAAACTTCTCTATAACCTCTTGACTAACTCCTGTGTTAGAGAAACCACCATCATGAAACAAGTTCTGCATGGTCACTTTTCTTGTTAGGTCAGAGAATAATGTTATGGTATAATCTGCACAGTCTTGAGCTGTTGCATTACCCAACGGAGACATCTTTTCTGCATAGCTGATAAATCCGTCAAATCCTTTTACCCCTTGTCCTGCAGTTGTCGCAGTCGGTGATTGAGATATTGTATTTACACGAACATTTTTCTCTTTACCAAAGAAGTAACCAAAGCTACGAGCAACAGATTCTAAATATGCTTTGTTATCTGCCATGTCATTATAGTCTGGGAATGTTCTTTGTGCCGCCATATAAGTCAAAGCTACAACACTACCCCACTCATTCATTGCATCTGCTTTGTAAAGTGATTGTAATACTTTATGAAAAGACAGCGCTGAAACATCCCATCCTTTTGCTGTAAAATCATATTTCTCATCAGTATAAGCACGCCCTTTACGTACGTTTACAGACATACCTATAGAATGCAATACAAAATCAATTTTTCCTCCTAAAATCTCAACTGCCTTAGCTACTAAATTATCTAAGTCTTCAACACTTGTTGCATCTGCAGGAATAATCTCTGACCCTGTTTCTTTTGCCAATTCATCTATTTGACCCATTCTCATGGCAATTGGGGCATTTGTCAATACAAAAGTACCACCTTCTGCGTGTACCGTTTGTGCCGTTTTCCATGCAATAGAATTTGCGTCTAATGCTCCAAAAATAATTCCCCTTTTTCCTTTTAATAAATTATATCCCATGATGGTTGATTCTATAGTTAGATTTAATACTCAAAGATATCTAAAATATGTTAAAACCGAATTGATGTATTACGGAAAAAACCTAAATAAACCGCTTGACCAGTTGCGTTTGTATAACTCACATTCAAAACGCAAATTTAAAACTACGCAACTTAAAAAGCTTATACCTCTAAAGTTGAATTCAAAAGTTGTTTTGCATGCGCCAATGCAGAGTCAGATAAGTCTTTACCACTAAGCATATGAGCTAGCTCTACTACTCTTTCTTCTGTAGTCAACTGCTTCATATTTGTCATAGTACGCTCTTTACCTTCCGTTTTATAAACTTTAAAGTGATGATTTCCTTTTGATGCGACTTGTGGTAAGTGAGTAATTGAGAATACCTGTAAATCTCCACTCATTTCTTTCATGATATCAGCCATTCTGTTTGATATCTCTCCAGATACACCTGTATCTATTTCATCGAACATAATGGTTGGTAATTTTTCATATTTAGCAAGTATTGCTTTTATCACCAACATTATTCTAGACAATTCTCCACCCGATGCAACTTTTTTCAATTCACCATAACTACCGCCTCTGTTGGCTGTGAAAAGAAAAGATAGTTCATCCTTACCCGTCGAAGTAAAAGATTCCGAAGCGCTTAGTTTAATTTCAAAAGATGCACTTGGCATGCCTAGTAAGCCCAAATCAGATTCTAGCTTTTTCTTTAATTTCGGAATAACGGAACTTCGTTTTTCACGTAAAACGACAGTTTGTGCCTCTAAAGCAGATTCTATTTCTTGAATCTGCTTCGTTTTTGAAGCTATTTTTTGATCTAGATTGGCTGTTTCAAATACTTTATCGGCAAGCTCATTCTTAATAATGATCAATTCTGAGACATCACCAGCATTATGCTTCTTCAAAAGATTATAAAGTAACTGTAATTTGTTATTTACTTGTTCTAATTGATCAGGATTTGCTTCTACTCCTTCTTGTAAGCTTTGTAATTCTGAACTGACATCATCTAACTCTATCATCACAGATTTTACACGCTCATAAAGATCTTTGTAATTAGTTCCAAAATCAACCAATTTAGAGAGCGATTGACGCATTTCTGTCACTAAAGGTAGAACACCAATTTGCTCATCATTGAACAATTGATCTCCTTTTGACAGTTGCTCCATAATCAGCTCAACATTGTTCAGCTGCTCATATTCTTCTTCTAACTCTTCGATAACCCCTACTTTTAAAGGTGCTTTTTCAAGTTCTTCTAAAAGGAAAGAATTATAATCTTGCTCTTTATTAGCGGTGCTTTGAACATCAACTAGGCTTTGCAGCTCTTTTTCTGCTTTGCGATACGTTTTTAAACCTTTTCTATATTCCGATAATCGTTTTTGATTGTTTGCTAACGCATCAACCAATTTTAATTGGAAGTCGTTCTCTGTAAGTTGCATGGTCTGATGCTGAGAATGGATATCAATTAGGCTCTCTCCCAAACTAGATAAAACCCCTAGAGTAACAGGTGTATCATTTACAAAAGCTCTAGACTTACCACTAGGCAAGATTTCACGTCTAATGACCGTGCTTACATCATAATCTAAATCATTCTCCTCAAAGAATTTTTGGAGACCGTAAGTATCTATATTGAAGGTTCCTTCAATAATACATTTCTCGTCCTTTACTCGTAATGATGTTAAATCTGCACGTTTACCCAATACTAAAGATAAACCTCCAAGTAAAATAGACTTACCTGCACCTGTTTCACCAGTAATAACAGTAAAACCTTTATCGAAGTCTACTTCTAGACTATCAATTAATGCGTAATTAGAAATGGAAAGGGTTGAAAGCACGCGTTAGAATTTTAGATACACAAAGGTAATCTATAATTCCGTGCTTTAAAATGGTTCAATATTTAATATCGTTCCAAGTTGTAGCGTATAGAGGAGCAATTTTATTCAAAGTTTCCTTAAGTTTCACAATATCCACTTTTGGTCCGTCAGAAAAAATGTTCTTTATCTCTTCAGATTTTGCATCAAAAAACGTAGAAATCAAAAAAGCATTCGGTCTTCTATTGATCATGGTCTGAAACAAATTCATAGTACCAGCTATTACCTGTTTACCCGTACTATTATTATCTGGAAGAATATCAAGACCTTTTCTATGGTAGTTATACATCGCTATACGGTACTCTCTATAGGTATTTGATAAAAGGTTATCTATCAATTCAAATCTACTTCTATTAGAATCTGCCGACTGACTCCATCCTGCAGAATTACTTCCCTGAGCCTGGGTTACAATATTTTGTGCTTTTCTATAAAATTCTGTTCCACCTTCTAAAGAAAAAGTATCAGCATCTAAGCCCAACATAACATAAACATAGTAAGCCATAACGCTTACCAAATTAGATTCGAACTGATTTTCGTTAAAAATTAATGGTTGAAATTCGATGTATTGAAAATTGAACGCATTATCCTTATAATTAAAAACCGGAGACGAATAAGAGGTATTATAAACTGGTCTAGAAGATTGTATTTGAATATTACCGCTAAACATATTGGATTCGTACGATGTAATGGTAATGAACATTTGGGCATTTACCCTTTCGTTCTCCTTATATACACGGTTAGTCCATTTTGTTTTGTTTACAAAATCATTTAAGGATCGTTCTAAGGTCTTAAAAACCTGAAGCTCTCCTTGTGATAACTGATCTGAATTGACAGTAATCGCACAAGTTAATTCTTGAGCAATCGAAGTAAAATTAATAAAGGTAAATAGTAATAGAAATATAGCCTTACGCATACCGTCTTTTAATAATTTCATTGAAGATATCCACGGCAACTTCTGCCTTGGTCTTTAGTTCAAACGTAGTTATGTTAGAATTGGTATCTATAAATGAAATTTTATTGGTGGCACCACCAAACCCAGCACCTTTGTCTCGCATAGAATTCAATACAATGGCATCTAAATTTTTACGCTTTAGCTTACCCTTTGCATTCTCTATTTCATTTTCGGTCTCTAAGGCAAAACCAACTAAAAATTGTTGTTTTTTGTTATCTCCGAAAGTTTTCAAAATATCTTTATTTTTTACTAACTCAATAGTAAAGTTTTCTTCAGATTTTTTGATTTTTTGCTCAGCTATTGTTTTTGGTCTATAATCTGCTACTGCTGCAGCGCAAATAACAATATCTGAAGTTTCATAATACATTTGAGCACTATGATACATATCATCTGCCGACACAACATGTACTACATGTATATTATCATGAGAAACCGATAAATGTGTAGGCCCCGTTACTAAGTAAACTTCCGCACCTAAACTAGCTGCTGTTTTTGCAAGCTCAAACCCCATTAAACCAGAGGAATGATTTCCAATAAAACGAACTGGATCAATTGCTTCATAAGTTGGTCCTGCTGTAATCAATACTTTCTTTCCAGAAAGTGGCAAACCTACCGACAACTCTTTTTTTATAAATTCAATGATATTTTCTGGCTCAGCCATTCTCCCCTCACCAACCAATCCACTGGCAAGTTCACCACTAGTTGCAGGTATAATAAAATTTCCAAACGAAGCAAGCGCATCTAAAGAGCTTTTAGTACTTGGGTGCCTATACATATCCAAATCCATTGCCGGAGCAACAAAAACAGGACATTTAGCCGACAAATAAGCAGCCATTAATATATTGTCACAGTTACCTGTTGTCATTTTAGACATGGTATTTGCCGTAGCTGGAGCAATAACCATCAAATCTGCCCAAAGCCCCATTTCCACATGATTGTTCCAATCTACCGTATTATCCTCGGACTTCACAAAATCAAGTACTACAGGATTTTTTGCTAATGTGGACAATGTAAGTGGGGAAACAAAAGAGCTGGCGCTATCGGTAAGTATGACCTTAACGTTAGCGCCAGCTTTTATAAATAAGCGAACTAAGAATGTTGTTTTATAAGCAGCAATTCCCCCGGTAATCCCTAAAAGAACATTTTTGCCGTTCAACATATTTCTTATGCGTCTTTTTCTGTGTTTCTATGGTAGATTTTATCCATCAACCACTCTTCTACCGCCATAGCATGTGGCTTAGGTAATTTTTCGTAAAACTTAGAAACCTCTATCTGTTCTTTATTTTCGAAAACTTCTTCTAAACTATCGCTATAAGTAGCAAACTCTTCTAATTTCTCTAAAAGCTCTTTCTTTATCTCAGAGTTGATCTGAACAGCACGCTTTGCAGCAATTGAAATAGCCTCATAAATATTCTCAGTAGGTGCATCAAACTCATTACGGTCAATAGTTACCGTAGATACCGATGCTTTAGAGTTTTTTAAATCGTTCATATTCATAATTAAATTATTTATTTTGATTCAACGGTCTGCGCTTGCATACGTTGTAATTCTTTGTCTATTTTTTCAATTAAATTGGTAGCTTCCTTGTCGAATTTAGATTCTGGAAACTGTTTTTTTAAAGCAACATGAGCAGCTTTAGCATTTTTTAAACGCTCTTCCTTTAATTGCTCAAAACTATTTACCGCCATATGAGTTAAAGCTTTAACCTTAATAAACATAGCTTCTTCCCTAAATGGTGAACCAGGATTATCTGAAACAAAATTATCACTTGCAGCTACAGCAGATTTTAGCATATCATAATTGAACTCACCCAATTTGTTATACTGCTTTAATATCTCAAACGCTTTTTCTTCTTTTTTAGTAGTAAGCTCTTGCGCCATGGCATTAGCTTCTGCAAAATATTCAGATTCAGCATATGTATTTATAAAATTCTGTAATTTCAACAATGCCTTATCTGTATCGGTTTGATCTAAAGAAAACTCTGGAGATAATTTGTAGTAGCTTTTAGCTCCTAAAAAATTTGCTTCAACAGCCTTATCACTTTTAGGGTATGATTTCACAAAACGTTCAAATTGGTACCCGGCCATATTGAAATCGCCACGTTGAAAATAACTATTGGACAAGAAGAACATAACACGCTCTCCTTGAGGCTTTCCTACATATTTAGGTGCAATTTGCTCAAGCAATCTATTCGCTCTTCTAAAATCACCTTCTTCGTAGAAAGTTTCAGCCATATCATATTTAGCTTTTACATCATCATGCTTAAGTACTTTTTGGTACTCACTACAAGATTGTAAAGCAATGGCAATCAATAGTATTGGAAAAACTCTCCTCATTTTAAAAAACATTTTGCAAAATTAGTGATTATCAATGGATTTAAAAAACATTTTAAACCAATAAAAATACAGGCTTTATACCATAAGAATGTACTACCTAGAGAAGATTTAACGAATATTTATGCAGGTATGCGTATCATAGATTCCATAAATGAAACAATTCTATGCTTTAAGGAATCGCTAGCTGTTATTAATGGTAACCTTACAAAAGGTTTGGCTATACCCAAATATTCAAAAACAACTTTGATACCCGCAGGGTTTCCTTCTTCAAAAATTAGCTTCATGCCTTCTTGCATTTTGTAGTGATAACTATAAGCCAATTCGGTATTACCTTCTAAACCCTCATGCACCATTTTAGAAAACTCTTCTGGCAAACCTTGCCCTATAACAGAGATAACACCATCACCACCTGCTACTATGGTCGGTAATGCGGTAATATCATCACCAGAAAGGACTAAAAATCCTGCTGGCCTTTTTGATATCAATTCTTGTACTTGTGTCATATCACCACAAGCTTCTTTAACAGCTACAATGTTTTCGAATTTCTTTGCCAAACGAACCACTGTTTCTGGTAACATATTACTACCGGTACGCCCTGGTACGTTATAAACTATAATAGGTAATGGAGAAACTTGCGCTAATGCTGCAAAATGCTGATAAATACCTTCTTGAGTAGGTCTATTATAATATGGAGAAACAGATAATATAGCATCATATGCAGATAAATCTACCGATTGCAATTCCGCTACCAAAGCCATGGTATTATTACCACCTACACCAATTACCAAAGGCAATATACCCGCATTGGCTTCTTCAACCGTAGACATTACCAATTGTTTTTCAGCTTTGGACAAGGTTACAGATTCTGCAGTAGTACCTAAGACCACCAAATAATCTATATGACCTTCAATATTAAAGGCTACAACTTTTTTAAGAGCCTCTACATCTACATGACCATCTTCCGTAAAAGGCGTTATTAAAGCTACACCTGCACCCCGTAATTCTTTCATAATTAAATCTCTTTAAAAATGCCCAAGTACTTTTTCAATTCTTTTTTAAATATTTGAAAGTCCTTTAAGGGCGTATCTAACATTAAATCATTGTAAGCAGGACCAACTTTTTTGAATCCTACTTTTAAACGCGCCTTAGTCTTCATTGACATTAAATTCAATAATAGACTGTCTTCGTCATAATAATTTACTAAAAGGTCATATTCCCTGCCCAAAAATTCATGAGCATAGCTATTCTCAATTTCTCCTTTCCACCCTAAATCTTTATCTGAAAAAACTGGAGTGGCATAAGGCGAGTTTTTATCATAAAAACGCTTATAACCAATAATTTTAACTGCGTTAGGATGAAGCGACAACTCATCTTGAAGCTGAAAAAACACTTCAGATTTATCAAATTTATCTAAATCAACAATACAACCTACAGAACGTATACCTTTACTCTCACGTGCTACAGCAACTGGTGTTACCACCAACTGTTTTAATATCTTACGGCCAGATTTCCGCTTAAACTTGTCCTTAATTCCTTTTAAAAACATGTATTTTTACATTTAGACAAATGTAAATAATATCCCTGCAACTCTATGGCGAAGTTAAAACACTTTGATATTTTAAAAATACAACATTATGTTATATTTATAACTTTGATTGGATTTGCATCTTGCAAAAACACTCCCGAGCACCTTACTGAATTGAATGGCAAGCAGATATCTATTGACAGTAATTATACATCGGTAGATAGTATTCAAAAATTTATTTTACCCTATCATGAACATGTAGAAAGTATTTTAGATAGCACATTGGCATATGCACCATTTAACATTACTAAAACAGACGGTAAATTTAATACCACGGCAGGTAATTTAATGGCAGATATTGTACTAAGCGAAGCCAACCCAGTATTTAATAGTCGAACCGGGAAAAATATTGACATGGTTTTATTAAATCATGGTGGTATTAGATCCGTAATATCTAAAGGAAACGTTACCTCAAGAACTGCTTATGAGGTAATGCCTTTTGAAAACTCTGTCGTGGTAGTAGAACTTAAAGGGGAGGCATTATTGAAAATGGTTGACTATTTAATACAATCAAAAAGAGCACACCCAGTTGCTGGAATTCAGCTAGTATTGAACAAAAACAAAACGGTTAAAACATTCACTGTAGGAGGAAAAGCTATAGATAAGAACAAATCTTATTTTGTTGCTACATCAGATTATTTGGTAACCGGTGGCGATAATATGAACTTTTTTAAAGAAGCACTTTCTAAAACAGAAACCGATTACAAAATACGTAATGCCATGATAGATTTCTTTTCTAAAGTGGATACTATAACTCCAAAAGTAGATTTAAGATATTATCAATTACAGTAAAATGGAAAGAAGAAAATTTATAAAAAATACTGCTGCATCATCTAGCCTATTAACTCTTGGTGGTTTAAGTCTAAACTCGTGCAACGTAACTACAAAAAAACATATTACCATTTTGCATACTAATGATGTACATAGTCATGTAGATGCTTTTCCTAGCGACCACGCAGATTTTCCTGGTTTGGGAGGCTTGGCTCGTAGAGCTGGTTTAGTAGATAGTATTCGTAAAGAAAATCCACATACATTTCTTTTTGATGCTGGTGATATTTTTCAAGGCACCCCCTACTTCAACTTCTATGGCGGCGAATTAGAATTTAAACTAATGAGCATGCTTAATTATGATGCTACCACTATTGGTAATCATGATTTTGATAATGGTATTGACGGACTCTTAGCACAAATGCCCTATGCTAAGTTTAATTTTATAAGCGCTAACTACGACTTCTCTAATACAGTTTTAGATGGACTAACTCAACCCTATAAAATTTATGAGAAAGACGGAATTAAAGTTGGTGTCTACGGATTAGGAATTCAACTATCTGGTTTGGTTACTAAGCAGCTTTATAAGGAAACTGTTTTTCTTGACCCATTTGAGATGGCAGCAGACATGGAAACAAAACTTAAGGAAGAAGAAAAATGTGACTTGGTTATTTGTCTTTCCCACTTAGGGTACGAATACAATATAGACCAAAAGCCAGATGATTTAAAACTAGCAAAAAAAACTAAGTACACAGATTTAATTATTGGCGGGCACACACATACTTTTTTAGATAAACCAACAATAGTCACCAATGCTGCAGAGCGCGAGGTACTAGTGAATCAAGTAGGATGTTTTGGAGTAAACCTTGGTCGTATAGATTTCTATTTTGATAATAAAAACACTACAGCTAACGGATATACAATTAAAGTCTAAAAATTAGACCTCAGCATGCTTTACTACAAACGTTGTTCTAGTGATAACCAAAATTTTAGGGAATTAGTAACCTTTCTTGATGCAGATTTAGCATTGCGAGATGGTGATGAGAATGCTTTTTACGCACAATTTAATGGCATTGTTGAGTTAAAAAATTGTGTTGTTTTTTATTCTGATGAAACCCTTGTTGCTTGCGGAGCTTTTAAAAGATTTAACGAGGACTCGGTTGAGATTAAACGTATGTATGTTCAACCAGATTATCGCGGAAAAGGAATTGCCTCAAAAGTACTATTAGTCTTGGAAGAATGGGCAAAAGAATTGAATTACACCTACTCTGTCTTAGAAACCGGATTACGCCAACCTGAAGCAATCGCACTCTACAAAAAGAACAATTACACAGTTACCGACAACTACCCACCTTATGATAGTATGGAGAATAGTGTTTGTTTTAAAAAATCGCTTTGAAGTTACATTTTATAACTTTATGCTTCATTATAAATCCAGTTCTATTTAATGGGTTTGATATCAATTTAACTACTTCTATAAAAAAGCATGTATCGCCTTCTACATGTCACTTGCTAAGTGAATAATTAGTGTTTTTATTTGGAGAATAATTACAAAAAAGAATTGAGCTAAAAATCAAAAAAAATAGCCCAATTCTTTCAAAAAATATCTATTAAACCAGCCTTCAAATTAATATTCAATATACTTATCGCAATAACCACATTTTAGACCACTGGTCATTAGTTGATGGTTGTAAACCCTGAATAGCATCTAGCATATGTTCTTCATTATATGGATCGTCATACCAAAATCGTTGTGGAGTATTTTGACCATTAGTTCCAGAAATTATATTAGCGTTAAAATCAGGAAAACCTGTTCTACGCCAATCGAACCATGATTCTGCTGTCAACCAATTTGCAATCCATTTTTGATGCATAATCACAGCTAGCTTGTTCGATGAATCATTATACAACTGAGTAACATGTGCCATATAAACGTCTTGATTAAACGGTACAAGCGTATTATTTTCTACATCGTAAACTGATAATGCATCTCCATCAGCAATATCATATTGATTTAAAGAAATTTCTATACCATTTTTATAAAAATCTAAGGCGTCTCCAGAAATCCAACCACGACTGCTTGCTTCAGCTAAGATAAACTGAGTCTCAGCAGCACTCATTAAGACCGCTTTTACAAGTGGATGGTGATTTTCTGCATATATATCAGAAAGATATGATGTATGCGGATTAGAAGCTGAACCAAGGTAGATATTCTCGTTTAGGGCATTAATTGCATCCTTATATTCATTTACAGTTCCACCAAGGTTAAAATCGTTAGGTGCGTTAAGAGCAACATCAAGACCAACATATAAGGCTGTGTTAATGTTGTTCTCTTCATCTTCATCATTATTTATAGCGGTAATATCAAAATCAACATAACGTTTCAATGCACCATCTTCCAAAATCACCTCATTTGAAGTTCCTTGCATAATTTGAATATCTACCGGGCGTACCCAAGCAGTTAATCTTGGATCTCCCAGTGCCTTAAGATCATTGACAATAGTCGCCGAAGGTTTTCTGCGATAAAATTCTGAACGAAAACTGAAATAAAGAGGACCGCCTACCCAACTATTGACATCATCGGTTCCTACAAAAGAGATTGAAGCATTACTTTCATTACTATCTAAAACAGGATATTCTCCACTATTATTGACCATTTCAGCAATATTGGCAGCTGGATCAATCTCAGTTCCGGTTTTTTCGGATAATCGCATATAGAATCTGAGACGAAGTGAATTAGCAAATTTTCGCCATTTCAAAGCATCACCCTGGTACATAACATCGGCATCTACAGCCTCGGCACATACACCCGCATTTTTCAAAAGTGCATTGGCCTGTTCTAAATCTTGTAATATTCCTGAAAAAATCACCTCTTGTTCATCATATACAGGTTTAAAGAATTCATCACCTCCTTTTTCAGCTTGTAATGCATTGGTGTACGGCATATCACCAAATGATGAAGTCATAAAACCAAACCAGTATGATTTCATTATAAGAGCTACTGCCTGATAATAATTCTTCGTTTCTCCAGATTTTTCTAATTCGGCACGTTGAAAAATATAATTACTGTCTTTAATGGGTTCATAAAAATTAGAGAAATCTTTTGCCCCCCATTGGTAATTGTTCTCTTCATAACTGGTAAAATCGCGCTGTAGATACTGAGTTGCTGCAGACAACTCCCCTGTCTCGTATGTTAGGTTTGTTGATATTTGAGCTGATTTAGTAAGTATACCTGTCAATACATATTTAATATCGACTTCTTTATCGGGGAGGTTATTTGGACTTATATTAATATCCTCGAGCGAATCACTACATGCGGTCGTAAAAAGTAGTACTGCAACTAATGCAAGCTTCATTATATTTTTATTTATTCTCATCATTTTCTTTTTTTATTAAAAACTAACATTAAGTCTAAATCCTATAGGTGCCGTCCAAGGTGCTATACTCCATTTCTCGAACCCTTGCTCTCCTTCGTTATAAGCTAACTCTGGATCAATTCCAATACCAGCCTTTGTCCAAAGCATAAAGTTTTTTGCATATAAGGCCACGGAGATATTCTGAGCCGAAATTAGTTTCGTAACACTCTCAGGAAGTTCGTAAGAAAAGGTAATGTCTCTTAATTTCACAAAAGATGCATCGTACATAAATGCATAACCAGTTCTCCAAAAACTACCGCTAGATTCCACTACTCTGTAAGCGTCGAAGAATTGTGTGCCTTCACCCCCAAAATTTTCGGTATATGTACCATCGCCGTTGTCAATAACACCGGGAAAGAAAGCACCATTATAATTACCATTATATTCAAAACCACCTAATTCTTGGTTTCGTCCACCAATCCATACATCGTTATCTCTGTAAATTGGATCAGATTTTATTTCATTTACAAGAGCTGTTCTATCTCCATCAAAAGAATTTGCATTTAGAATTCCTGAAAAAGTGCTTGAACTCACACCATTCTGCCAATCTTCTATTTTACCAGAACGTGCCATTCTCTTCATTGATTCAGAGTAGAAATCACCTCCCTGTCTCCAGTCGAAACTAGCAGAAATAGTAAAGTTTTTATATCGAAAAGAAGTGTTTAAACCAACAGCAAAATCATTGTTGAAATTCCCTACTTTAATCTGATTCTCTCTATTTCTATCTACTTCCCATCTACCATTAGAATCAACCAAATTCCATCCTTTATATTCGCCTTCCTCTACCTTTTTTATATAAGGGGAATACATATCTCCGATGATGCCTCCAACTCTTGTAAAAGCACCACCATCTGTTCCACCTCCAAAATCAACCCTGTCAATTCCTTCAATTAACTCAACAAGTTTACTCTCTTGTTTAGTGAAATTAACGTTCATGTTCCATTCAAAATCTTCAGATTTTATGGGTACTATATTCATCCCTAATTCAATTCCTGAATTTTCAACGTTACCGGCATTAATGGTGGTACTGGTATACCCCGTAAGCGGAGAGACATCTACATTTAAGATTTGATTTTTATTTTGGGTTTTGTAATAAGTGGCCTCCAAACCTAATCTGCCCTTAAAAAAACCAATGTCAGTACCAATCTCATATGAAGTTGCTATTTCAGGCTTAAGGTTAGTGTTCGGCATACTATCAGGAAGTGAATAAGTGAAATTATCGCCCCAATACCCTTGCGTTAATGTTGGATTGATTAAATATGGGTCTGTGTCTTTACCCACTTGTGCCCAACCAGATCGTAATTTAAATAGTGATAACCACTTAGGAGTATCGAACATTTCAGAGATTAAAACACTGGCGGAAACTGACGGGTAGAAATAAGAACTATTTTCAGTGGGGAGTGTACTAGACCAGTCGTTTCGTGCCGTTAAATCAATGAAGGCTAAATTTTTATAGCTGAACGAGGCCATGCCGTAAACACTATAAACTCTCTTCTTAAATAGTCCACTATTATACGCTAACCCGCCTCTAGTTACGTTTGAAAGCGTGTAAAGACCCGGTAGCACCAAATTATCGCCACCAGCATCCGTATTAGAAATGCGACTGTTCATGATATTTGCACCAACTGAAGGGGAAACGCGAAAATCTCCTAGTTTTTTATCGTATGAAAAGAGTACATCAACATTTGATTCTCTTGAATTTGTATTGTTAAGGGTATAGGCTCCAAAGGGCTTTGCCGTACCACTACCAAAACCGTCAAAAGACCATGGTTTTATAACTTCGGTTCTATTAGAATTTCCACTGTACGAAACACGGGCCATAGCATTTAGTTCTGGAGTTATTTTCCAGTCTAATTTTACATTACCAAAACCACTAATTTTATCAAAGGTATTTCTTCTCTCATTTGCTGAGAAGAAAGGGTTATTATAGCCTTCGGTAACATTGCGTTGTTGCGTATTTTTGACATCCCAATAATCACCTTTTAAATCATTGATATTAATGTGCGGAGCAATATTGTAGACATCAAAATATTGATCGTTACCACCTAACGCTTGGCTGGGATAGTTTTCCGATTTTGGATTAAAAAGGTCCACATTTGTTGATACGCTAACTTTGTCAGTGATATTATAGCGAGTTGCCAAACTAACGCTAATTCTAGAAAGTTCTGTGCCCGGTGTAAAACCCTCTCCATTTAAATGTGATGCAGATAAACGAAAATTACCTTTATCATTAGATCCACTGATACTAATATCGTTAATGGTAGTCAACCCTGTCTGAAAATAGTCTTTTAAACTATTCTGATAAAATTCTAAAGGTACCGATTCACCATTACTGTTCCATTGCACGGCAGAAGTACCTTCTTGAGCCCCATACCAGTGCTGCCATGTAGCTTCATCGAACAAGCCCTTTTGTCCGTTAGTAAAGCTGTTCTGAAGTTCAAAATACTTATAAGGTGTGTTGAGCGTTGAACTAGAAGTAAAAGAAACACCTATTCCTTTTTTAATACCAGCCCCAGATTTGGTAGTTATGAGTATTACTCCATTACCAGCTCTAGAACCATACAGAGCAGCTGCACTTGCTCCTTTTAACACAGTTACACTTTCAATGTTTATAGCGCTCATGTCAGACATAACACTTGAATCACCAACAGGAGAGCCGTCGACAACGACTAAGGGTTGATCGTTACCGGCCAGAGAAGTTTTACCCCGAATGTATACATAAGTATCTGCGTTTAAATCGTTTCCAGAACGACGGATGTCAAGACCAGAAACTTTTCCTGATAAGCTACCCAGCGCATTTTCTTGAGGAACAAGATTCAGTTTTTCGGTGTTGACCTCTCCTACGGAATAGCCCAAGGCTCTTTTTTCTCTTTTCATACCTAATGCCGTAACCACAACTTCATCTAAACCTGCAGCCGCCTGAACTAAAACTATATTTATATTGCCCTGGTTACCGACCAATACTTCCTTTGTTTTCATTCCTAAATATGAAAACTCAAGTATTGATTCACTGTTTGGTACTTCTATACTATAATTACCATCAAAATCAGTAGTAACTCCTTTAGTAGTTCCTATTAATACGACCGATACACCTGGAAGAACTTCTCCTTCCTCACTACTAACCACACCGGCAACCTCTTGTTGCGCCATCGTTCCTATAGTAATTATACAGAAACAAAAATGCAGTAATAACTGAATTTTTCTTTTTTTCATACGATATGTTTTTATTTAAATTGGTTGGCTCTGTTTGTTTGAGCTCATCAAAAGTATTTTAAACTTTTACTAAAAACACATGGTATTTTATTTAAAATATATGATTTTTTAACAAAAAAATAGCTTATTCGTATTTTATCGAAAATTAAAGTTAATATATCATTAGTTTTCAATAATAAACTTTAGAATACTAAATCTAGATTATGGAGTGTTTTAGAGTAAATTATTAGAATGGTAAACTTGTAATCAAATTAAAGTCTAATCAATCTTATTGAATAGAGGTATAAAAAGCCGAGTGAACATACATCACAAATTATTCATTGTATAATTTGGATTTATTAAGATGATTTGATAGATGACATCATCATTTTTAGTATTCAAAATTTAATTTCACAAACTGTCTTTTCAAAATAATCTTACAACACTAAATGCATTACTCTAAATAGTTTTTCATTAAATATTTTAACGATGAGCATTATAATTATAGTTTTAAATGAATAACACTCGACAAATGAATTAAGCGGCTAGAATAATTTAGCCCTCTGTTTCGTTTATCAAGTATTTAAATACTTGATTGATGACCATACCGTACATTCAACTATCTTTAATTACTAAATAAAACACTAATACCATAAGAAATGAAAATAATAGGCATAGGAAAGAATTATGTAGTTGATAAATCTGAAATAGACGGATTAAAGAATGATGTTCAACTCATATTTACAAAACCAGATTCTTCTTTAGTAACCGACAGTAAGGATATTGAATTTCCTCCTATTACCGGTCAGTTAATTTATGAGGTAGAATTAGTTGTTAAAATGGGAAAGACTGCTAAAAATGTTAGTATAGCAGACGCTAACTCGTACATCTCTGAGATAGGTATTGGTATTGATTATACTGCAAAAGACGTACTTACCGCAAGTAGGGACAAAAAAGGACCTTGGGCTCTGGCAAAAGGTTTTGACGGAGCATCACCAATTGCCGGTTTTAAACCTGTTTCTGATTTTCCAGAATTAGACAATATTAATTTTGATTTAGTCATTAACGGCGAAAAGAAACAAGTCGGTAATACAGGCTATATTATTTACAATTTTGCCGAAATTATAAGCTTTGTTTCTACTTTTATGACATTGAATCCTGGCGACATGATTTTTACCGGTACACCAGCAATAGGTGCAGGTGAAACATTTAAAGGAGATCATTTACAGGCTTCTATTGAAGGAAAATTATTACTAGATTTTAGAATGATCTAACCTCTCTTAACAGCAATAAAATAATCGGAACTATTAAGTGATTCCGATTATTTTATTTTACTCCTATATAGGTTATTAAGATTCTTGTTGTGATTTAAATACCGTAGGGCTAACACCTACATTCTTTTTAAAAAAACGAGAAAAACTACTAATAGATTCAAACCCTAACTCAAAAGCCAATTCTTTTGTAGTGACCGCACTTCTAATAAGCTTCCGCTTTGCTTCAGTAATTTGTCGTTGCTGAATAATCTGTTTAGCGGTTAGGTTCAGCTTATCTTGCAATACCTGATTTAATCGCTTTGTACTTATACCTAACTGATTCGCATAATATTCAGCATTGGTTTCATGTAGGAAATTAATTTCCATCAATTCTAAAAAATGAAACACTCTTTTCTGATAGATATCTTGAGGCAACAATTCATTGTTTTGAAATCTAATTAAATGCAACAAGATTACTTTCAACAAAGTTTTAAGCATAATGTAAGATACCGTACTACTAAAATACTCCTCCTTCAATAACTCGATCAATCTCTTGATCCGTTCTACTTCTCTAGCCTCTTTTATATGTAATTGAGGATATTTATTGAATATCGACATAACATCCAACGCGTACTCGATATCATCTTCATCGATTAAATCGCGTTGAAAATGTAATAAAATACCTTTGCCCCCTGTAGGCGAGTTCAATTTAAATAGTTCGTTTAAAGGTTTAAAATGTACCATTATGCTATTTACCGCATTGAACTCAAAGTAAATACCCATTGAATTATCTGATAACAATTCAGTATTTAAATCGAAATTAAGATCAATTTTAATTTTGGTTTTCCAGGTATTCAAATTCATTTACTTTCATGGTAGTTTATAAAAGTAAAAAGAATTCAAAGAACCTTAAGCATTCTTAAATTTTCTATTGATATAGAATATGGCTAATCCAATACATAAAGCTAGTATTGCTGAAACTCCGTATATCGCTAGGTAGTTTTTAGAAATGTATTCGATAAATGTAGAGAGAAACTGTCCACCAAAAACTCCCATAGAGAACAGACCTAAATTTTTGCCTTGATTATTTGCATTACTTGCTTCAATCATCATATGATTTAATAATGGTATGGTAAATCCAAAGCCAATTCCTATAAATATTGCTGTAAGCACTAAATACGTTACACTCATTGTCGTTGCCAGAACCACATAACCAAGCATAAAGAAAAAGAAGCCTAATGCTACCGTTTTACCATCACCAAACCACTTTACCATTTTAGGCATTTGACTTGCAGTAATGATTGCTACAAGCGATATAGAGGACATTAAATAACCGATTTCCGACTCACTAAATTCAAAAGCTGATGGTAAATATAGCGGTAAGGTTACAAAGCCTATAAAAAACAACATCATAGCTAAAAGTGCCGCCAAAAATATAAACTTAACCAGTTGCTTATCTCCTTTTTTTACTTCAGTATTCAATTTTTTGTCAAGGTCTTTATCATTAACCTTGGGCAGAGTCTTTAAAACCAATGGCAAACAGACAAGAGCTACCAGATATATATAAAAAGGATATTGCCAATTCAGTTCTCCTAGAATACCTCCAACAGCCAAGAACATTACTCCTCCCAACTCAATTGCCATTCCTTGCCAAGCAATCATTTTCATTCTTGTATCCCCTTCAAATTGCTTCGCGATATAAGCGGTGACAGAAACATTAACGGCAACCGTAGCGGCTCCAAGTAAGAACCTGTCTAATATTAATACATATTCATTGGTAATAAAGGCTCCGATAAGCCCAAGAAAAGCATAGGGAATAAGACCTAAGCCCAACAATTTTAACGGAGTTAGCTTATTCAACAATCTACCAATTAAAGGGGCAAATACCACAACCCCCAATGAAGGCAGCGTGATTAACCAACTTGGTGAAAAACTTAAATCTTTATGCTGCATTATACCTGATAAAGACGGTGCTGTTACTGTTCCCACCATTATCGTTAAACTACTAACAAACAGCAGTGTAAAAATTCCAAAGTTTGATATTTTTTTCATACTGTAAAATTCAAGCATATTCACCCAAATTATTATGCCAATTTTCTAAAATGGTAGTCTAAAATGGAAATCAACAACTAAAATTCGTCGATTTTGAAATGACGATTTTAGACGCAGAATTTACCTAGGCAAATATTAGTATGTATGGCTGATATTAGATCATTAGCTGTAAGAGCTTATGATAGTCGTTGCTTCAATTATAGAAGGCTTCATTTCAGTGATGAGTACTTAGGATATTGGGATGAGTATTACTGGACGCCCGATAATGCAGCAATTAATTTATACGATGCCAATGGAGATTTGTATATTTCTTTATTAAAAAATTATGATAATTACACCACTGATTGTGGAAATCTTTATATAAATATTGCAAGCCAACAAGTACTAGATGAAGAGTTATTTCGCTATCATCAAAAGAATATAGCAACTGCCGAGGTATTTGAAATGCCTGATGAAGATTATACTGCACAACTTACGTTTAATTTCAGTGATGGTCAATTAACCGCAGAATCAAATGTTCTTGAATTTACATTAGAATAGAGCATTTTAATATATAAACTTTATTAAAGAATTTAAGATTACTTTCATTCTAAAAATCATATTTTAAAATCAACTATTATTTTACATAAAATCAACCTGGTACGTTTTCTATGAAGAAACCATTTAACTTATTGCTTTTAGCCGTTTTAGCTATTTTTCAATTGTCATGTTCAAATGATGATGACAATAATGAGGCTAGCTTAAACTCTAAAAGTGTAACGGATTGTGGCGAATTGACCGTTTCACCCACTGGTGTCCAAGTTTGTATGACAGGTGCGGAATTTGCATTACCAAACGAAACCATAACCTATGCTGCAGAATACAACTCTAATCTTGCTAGGTTTACCTGGACTATAATTTCAGGAGATATGGAAATAATAAATATAGAGTACAGTGCTACAGATGGGATTTCAAAATCTATTGCCACCGTAAAGTTCAACCCTGATTTTAATGGTAATGGCGTAATAAAAATGTTGGCTAAAGATTCTAAAGGCAGCGGTGTTTTTAAGCATGAAGTTGCTCTTGAAAAAACTAATTAATATTAACTTTTTATAATATAATCCACAATTACCTTTAGCTCTTGGTCTAAGGTAATTGTTGGATATTCTTTACTTGCCAAGCGATACCAATACCCTGCATTAAAACGATCTCCTTCTTTACGATGTAAATAAGCATGCAACCAACTACCTAAGCTATTATGCATGTCTTGGGCAATATTATGTGATGCTTCCCAATCTCCTTTTGCATCATACCAAATTGCTTTTAACCCATCTGACCATTCTGTTGGAACTTGAGACAATTCTAAGCTCTTTTCAAATTCTAAATACGTTTTAGGTATCATTTTACTACGCGTTTAATGAGCTTTTCAACTGTTAATCCTTGTCCTATAATAGAGAATACGACTACGATGTATGTTATGACCAAGAATGCATCTCTATGCATATCATCTGATAAGCCTAATGCTAATGCTATAGAAATACCGCCACGCAATCCGCCCCAAGTCATTACCAAATTAGTTTTCGGTACAAAATCCAACTTTTTTTCAAAGAATTTTATGGGTAACAATAGCGATAGATAACGGCAAACCAACACTAAAGGAATAGCTAACAACCCTGCAATTACATATTCTGTTTTAAAAGATAATACTAGCATCTCCATTCCTATCAAAACAAACAACAAAGTATTCAAAAGAATATCTAGCAACTCCCAAAATTTATCTACATAAGTCTCTGTGGTTTCTGACATGGCTGAATTACGCACCGTATCATTACCAACCACTAAACCTGCTGCAACCATAGCCAAAGGTGCCGACAAATGGAATTTCTGCGCAATCAATGTACCTACCATTACAGTTGCCAAGGTTATAATAACTTCTATATCATAATCGTCTATGGATTTCATAAGCTTCCACGTTCCCCAACCTAATGCCAGACCTAGTACCAACCCTCCTATAACTTCAACTCCAAAAAGTTCTAATATATCTAGTGGGCTAACTGCCACCTCTGTTGCCGAAGCCAATTGAAATATCGTTAAAAATACAACTACCCCTACTCCGTCATTAAACAATGATTCTCCTACGATTTTGGTCTCCAACTGTTTTGGGGCACCTGCCTTTTTCAATATTCCTAAAACGGCAATTGGATCTGTAGGCGATATTAACGACCCGAACAGTAGGCAATAAATAAAAGAGATATTCATGCCTAATAATTGCAGTAAATAATACATGCTTGTACCTACCAAAAACGTTGAAACTAGAACACCTAAAGTAGAGAATACTAGTATAGGCCAGCGCTGTACTTTTAATTGTTCAAAATTAGTATGAAGTGCGCCTGCGAATAACAAAAAACTCAACATAATATCGAGTAATACAGATTTGAAATCTATTTGGGTAATTATGTATCGCTCAGCATTTATCAAAGTATCGTCTATATAACCGATACCAAAAACTACTAAAGTAAAAAATATAGTAATCAGCATTAATCCAATACTATTCGGCAATTTTAAAAATCTGGCATTTATATATCCAAAAATTGCTGATAGAAATACCAATACTGAAATTATCGTAAAAACATCCATAGTAATTTATGCTATCATATTTATAAAATCTTGCTCACTAATAATAGGGATTTCTAGCTTTTCTGCTTTTGCAAGTTTACTAGGTCCCATTTTGTCACCAGCTACCAAATAACTGGTCTTTGATGATATTGATGACCCTACTTTACCACCGTTATCTTCTATCTTCTTTTTAAGCTCGTCTCTACTAAGTATCTCAAACACTCCCGATACCACAAAAGTATTTCCAGCCAATCTATCGGTCTGGTTTTCTAATTTATCGGCAGAAATTTCTAATTGCACTCCGTAACTACGTAGTCTTTCTATCGCATCAATATTTTTTTCGTTCGCAAAAAAGTCAATAACACTTTGTGCTATACGCTCCCCTATTTCATCTACCGATGTTAAGTGCTCTAGTGTAGCTTCCTTTAAAGCATCTATATTCTTATAGGCTTTTGCTAATTTCTTTGCCACTGTCTCCCCTACAAAGCGGATACCCAATGCAAATAATACACGTTCAAAAGGCACTTGAACAGATTCTGACACTCCCTTTACCAAATTCTCGGCAGATTTCTCTGCCATGCGCTCTAGCGGTAAAACATCTTCTTTGGTAAGCTTATATAAATCAGCATAGTCATCAATTAAACCTTCTTTAAAAAGCAACTCTACGGTCTCACCACCTAAACCTTCTATATCCATTGCCTTTCTAGAGATAAAATGCTGAATACGCCCCGTTATCTGTGGAGGACAACCATATTCATTTGGACAGTAATGTTTTGCATCTCCCTCTGTACGTGTAAGCGCTGTTCCACATTCTGGACATTCATGTATATACTCAGTTGGCTTAGAGTCCAGGGATCTTTTTATTAAATCAACCGCAATAATTTTAGGTATGATCTCCCCTCCTTTTTCAACAAAAACGGTATCACCGACTCGTATATCTAATTTTGCAATTTGGTCGGCATTATGTAAAGATGCTCTCTTTACCGTTGTACCTGCCAATAGCACTGGTTCTAAATTGGCAACGGGAGTTATAGCTCCTGTACGACCTACTTGATACGTAATTTCTTTAAGCGTAGTAAATACTTGTTCTGCCTTAAACTTATACGCCATTGCCCATCGTGGAGCTTTAGCGGTATAACCTAATTCTTCTTGGTTCTGTAAACTATTTACTTTTATAACCACTCCATCAGTCTCATATGGCAATTCATGACGCTTGACATCCCATTCTTCTACAAATGCCATTACTTCGTCTGTAGTTTGACATAGTTTGGCTACAGTAGGCACCTTAAAGCCCCATTCTCGAGCTTTCTCTAACATTTGGTACTGAGATTCAATATTCAAATTTTTACCTACAATACTATACAATAAACATTCTAAAGGTCTTTGGGCGACGGCGCTACTATCTTGAAGCTTTAAGCTACCCGAAGCTGTATTTCTAGGGTTCATGTAAGGATCTTCACCATTAGCCACACGCTCTTCGTTCATTTTCATGAATCCATCAAACGGTAATACGATTTCTCCACGAATATCAAACTTATCTGGATAATTACCTTTTAGCTGTAAAGGAACAGACTTAATCGTTTTAATATTATTAGTAACGTCATCCCCTTGAACTCCATCTCCACGTGTTACTGCCTTTACCAGTTTTCCTTTTTCATAGGTAATACTTATGGATGCCCCATCATACTTTAACTCACATGTAAATGCAACCGGCACATCGCCCAAGTTACGCTGTATACGCTTTTCCCAGTCTTCTAAATCTTCTTTGGAATAAGAGTTATCTAACGAATACATACGATGCTCATGAACAACGGTAGCAAAATTTTTAGTGATCATACCACCAACTCGTAGTGAAGGAGAACTGGCATCATAGAGTTCTGGATGCTTGGCTTCCAACTCCTGTAATTCCTTCAATTTCATATCAAACTCAAAATCTGAGATTGTCGGGTTATCCAACACGTAGTAGTTGTAATTATGCTCGCGCAGCGCTGTTCTAAGCTCTTCTATTTTCGCTTTCATATACCTTAAAGTTGCTCTTTATTAATCCATTTCGGTGTTGGTAATGGAATATAATTTTCCATCTTCCCTAGTAATGAATCTATATCATCATCTACAAAAATAGTATTTATGTATTCTTTTTTTACAAATCCCTCTTTGACCATGTCGTGCATCATCTTTAAAAGGGAATCGTAGAAACCATTTGTATTTAATATTCCTATTGGATATTGATGTAGCCCTAATTGCGACCATGTCAACATTTCAAAAAATTCTTCTAGTGTTCCAAATCCGCCAGGCAGCATTACTATTCCGTCGGATAGACCATGCATTTTCAGCTTGCGTTCGTGCATATTCTGAGTCACTATCAATTCAGTCAACCCCTCATGAACGACTTCTTTCTTTCTTAAAAATATAGGAATAACTCCAATTACCTTTCCGCCATTATCCAAGACACCTTGGGCAACTTTACCCATAACCCCAATTTTGGCTCCGCCGTACACCAATTGAATATCCTGTTTTGAAAATGCAACTCCTACTTCATATCCTTTTGTAGCATATACTGGGTTTACACCCTCACTACTGCCACAAAATACAACGATACTTTTCATTTTTTTATTCCTTTTAACATTCGGTCATTACCGAACATGTCTTTTTTTAATTCAATAGTCTTAAAAACAGATTTATGCAATAATTGCTTAGTTTCTTCTCCTAAATATTGATTAATTTCTAAATACAAAGAGCCGTGCTTACTTAAGTGTTCAGAAGCAAAATCTATTACTACCTTATAAAACTTTAATGCGTCGTCGTCTGGTACAAAAAGCGCTAAACTTGGTTCATGCTGCAATACATTCTTCTGCATTTCTGCTTTTTCCAAATTGCGTACATAAGGTGGGTTAGAAACTATAATATCAAATTTCTTCTTTAATTTTTCTGCCTCAGCACCTGTAGAAGTTTCCAATGATAAAATATTGGCTTGGAAAAAATCAACCTTTGCATTAAGTGCTAGATTATTTTCCTCTGCTACTTTTAAAGCATCTTTAGAAATATCTAGTCCGAAGACTTTTGAATCTGGTAAATTTTTATATAAAGAAATAGGAATACAACCACTACCCGTACCCATATCTAAAATGGTCAATGAACTTTTTATATTTTTAGCATCTTCTATAATCCAACGTACTAGTTCTTCGGTTTCAGGTCTTGGAATAAGTACATGAGAATTCACCTTGAAATCTAAATCCATAAAATGGGTAGATCCTATAATGTATTGAATAGGCTGCTCTAATTTTAATTGAGCCAAGGCGCTAAATATAACAGGCTCTTGTTCTTTATCTATTACCAATTCTGTTTGAATAGCTAACACGAAACGTTCTAAACCAAAGTAATGCTCTATAAGTAAATAGAAAAAGCTATTGACTTCTTCCTTACCATAGATAGCATCTAATTCTATGTGATAAATATTCTTTATTTCCCTTAAAAGCACAATTAAAAAGTTTTAAGCATAAACACCGGACAAGAATAATGACCCGTATCTCCCATTCTTGCATCAATATATTTAAATCCCATTTTCTTGTATAGTTTTTGGGCAGCCTCCATATAAGGCATAGTCTCTAAGTAACAAGAATCAAAACCATACTCTTTGGCTTGATTCAAACAGACAGTAATCATTTTATGACCAACGCCTTTACCCCTAGCCGATTCTAAAAAGTACATTTTTTGAAGCTCACAGACATTACCTTCATAATTATCTAATTGGGCAACACCTGCACAACCTAAAATAATGCCCGATTCTTCTACCACAAAATAGGTTGCCTTAGGTTTCACATAATGCTCAAACATTTTGTCTAAGGAGGGATCTTCATATGCTGTACCTACTTTTGGCACTCCTAAATCCAATAACACTTGCCTTATTACTTTAGCAACTTGAGCATTATCTTCCTTTCTTATTTCGCGTATTACTACATTTTCCATATCAAGAATGCAATAGGTTTTAAAGTACTATTTTTGAGGTGTGAAGATACGTGATATGCGTATAAAGGTAAAGTTTGATGTCCATTAATAATCTTGACCCCAATAATTCAATGCCGATACATTTAGATTCTCTTTCTACAGAAGAAAAATACATGCTTCGTTGCATTCAGATAGCTAAGAACGGACTTGGGACTACAGCTCCAAACCCTATGGTTGGTGCCGTTATAGTAAATGATGGTGTAATTATAGGTGAAGGATTTACCAGTGCATTCGGTGGTTCTCATGCTGAGGTAAACGCCATTAACTCCGTTAGCGATACTTCACTCTTAAAATCATCTACTATATATGTGACTTTAGAACCATGTTCACATTACGGAAAAACACCGCCTTGTGCCGATTTAATTATAAAAATGAGCATTAAAAAAGTCGTCATAGGATTAAAAGATCCTCATGAAAAAGTAGCAGGCAATGGAATTAAAAAACTAGAAGAAGCAGGTTGTAATGTACAAGTTGGTATTCTACAAAAAGAATGCAAAGAGCATCATAAACGTTTCCTCACTTTTTACACCAAAAAACGCCCATATATTATTTTAAAATGGGCAGAAACAGCAGATGGGTTTATTGCTCCCGAACCATTAAAACGTGGTGAGGAGAAGAAACCTTTTTGGATTACAAACGCTAAATCAAGACAGTTGGTTCACAAATGGCGTAGTGAGGAACCTGGGATTTTAGTAGGGACTAATACCGTTTTAGCAGATAACCCTCAATTGAATCTAAGAGACTGGGTCGGAAAGCCGCCCACCAGAGTAATTATTGACCGAAGCTTAAAAATTCCTTCAGATTTTTTCGTCCTTGACGGAAAACAAAAAACAATTATTTGCACAGAAATAAAAGACAGTAGTCTTTACAAAGAAGGTATCGCTTATAAAGTATTTGATTTCAAATCTAAATTACCGCAACAAATATGCGATATGCTTTATACCGAACAAATTCAAAGCATTATTATTGAAGGTGGCTCACAAACTTTAAAAAGCTTTATTGAATCTAATTTATGGGACGAAACCCGAATTTTCAAAGGAGCTTCTTGTTTCAAATCAGGATTAAAGGCTCCTAAAATAGAAGGGCGAATTCAAGAACAAATTCAAGTTTTAACCGACCAATTAACCATAGTAAGAAATGATTAAGAACATCATATTCGATTTTGGTGATATTTTCATCAACTTAGATAAACAAGCCCCTTTATTAGAAATGGCTAAGTTTGGATTTACAGAAATGACTCCAGAACTAGATATAATCTTCAAGGATTATGAAACAGGCTTAATGGAATCTGACGAATTTGTAAATAGATTACAGACTATTTTCTCCAATGCCTCTAAAGAACAAATTACAAAGGCTTGGAACTCAATTATTTTAGATTTCCCTGAAAAGCGACTAACTTTCATTGAGAATTTAAATAGCGAAAACCAATACAGGTTATTCTTATTGAGCAATACTAATGATTTGCACATAGATATTGTAAAAAAGTCTATGGGACTAGACCGTTTTAACAGGTTTAAAAATTGCTTTGAGATGTTTTATTTATCTCAAGAAATGAAAATGCGCAAACCAAATGCAAACATCTATGAGTACGTACTTCATGAAAATAAACTAATTGCCGACGAAACATTTTTTGTAGATGACACCAAAGAAAATACAGATAGCGCTTCTAAATTGGGAATTCATTGTTGGAACCTTCAAGTAGGTAAAGAAGATATACGAGAAATTTTAAGCCATCTCTAAAATGATGTATTTAGCGTTTAGTATCCTTTTTTCTAGTTTAATCTTTGTGGTCTTTAAATTATATGCCAAATATCAGGTACAGACAATTTATGCTATAATTACGAATTACTTTGTGGCTTGTAGTGTAGGTATTCTGTATTATGAAGAAGCAATTAACCTAGCCGAAATAACCGAAAAAAGTTGGTTTTGGGGAAGCTTGGCGTTAGGCTTATTGTTTATAGTGATTTTTAATTTAATGGCTGCAACCTCCCAAAAATTAGGAGTATCCGTTGCTTCTGTTGCCACCAAAATGTCACTTACAATTCCCGTATTATTTGGTGTTTTCTTCTATAAAGAAGAACTTGGCGTATTAGAAGTAATAGGAATTATTTTAGCATTATTAGCAGTATACTTTACATCATTAAAAAAGAACAAAGTTAAAGCTGAGAAATGGGCATTTGCACTACCGGTTTTAGTTTTTCTAGGTTCAGGAATTATAGATACTAGTATAAAGTATTTTCAAGATGCACATATGCCCGAAGAGGAATATGCCTTATTCTCTGCAACAGTCTTTTTATCTGCAGGTATATTCGGATTATTTTTCATCGGATTCAAATCTACCCAACAGCCACTAAAAGTAAATTTCAAAAACATTATTGGCGGTATTTGTCTGGGTGTACCTAATTACTTCTCTATCTATTTTTTACTAAAAGCCTTACAACACCCTACTTGGAACAGTGCTTCTGTCTTTACTATTAACAATGTGGCAATTGTAATGTTCTCTACATTATTGGGTATTATATTGTTTAGAGAGCGCCTAACAGTTAAAAACTGGTTCGGAATAGGATTAGCTATATTTAGCATTGTGCTGGTCGCTTTTGGTCAGAAATTAATGACCTACCTATAAAACAAGCCCAATCAATTTATATGGATACCTATAAAACAATTTCCAAACCATCTGAACCTATTTTGTTTAAAGAACGAAAGAGTAAGTTTTATGGTTATTGTTTTCCTGTATCTGATGAAGAAACTATAAAAGAACATATTGAAGCTTTAAAAAAAGAATATCCTTCTGCCAACCATGTTTGTTATGCTTGGCAAATGGGTATTGAAACAAAATCTTATCGTGCAAATGACGATGGCGAACCCAACAATTCTGCAGGTATGCCTATTTATGGTCAATTACAATCTTTTGATGTCACTAATACACTAGTTGCCGTTGTTCGTGTTTTTGGCGGAACAAAGCTAGGTGTAGGTGGTTTAATAAGCGCCTACAAAGAGGCGGCAAAGTTAGCTTTAGAAAATTCCAAAATAATAACCAAAGTTTTACAACAACGAGTAACGGTCATTTTTGAATATTCAGAAATGGACATAGTTATGCGTTTGGTGAAAAAACACCAACTACATATTATATCACAAGATTTACATCTAAAATGTAAAATGATCTTATCTGTGAACAAAAGTGATTTCAAAAAAACACTTAAACTTTTAAAAGCTCATCACAAGTTAGAAATAAAGCAAAACGAATAATTCCTAATACTTCAACTTATCCAATAATACCTGCGGACATTTGGTAGGTCTTTTACGTTTCATGTCCATAAACACCAAAACAGTATTTGCTGTAGCCAACAAATCTCCTGCTTCATTTTTTATTTCATAATCAAATTCGATTCGAACAGCAGGTTTTTTATTCAAAATAACCTTCACCGTAATTAGATCATCATACAAAGCTGGCTTTAAAAAGTTAATTGATAAACTAATTACTGGAAGCATTATACCCCCTTCTTCCATGCTTTTGTAGGAAATACCTAGCGACCTTAACCATTCAACTCTTGCCAATTCTAGATATTGAGCATAATTACCATGATAGACAACTCCCATCTGGTCTGTTTCACTGTATCTTATTCTAAAAGAAATTTCGTTTGTACGCATTTATTTAAAGTAAAAAGTATATATTTAAAAGCTCCCCTGTTAGGCAAACGAACATGAGAAAAAAAAAGGTCAAATTCAATGACTTTCCATTTTTTTTTTAAATAATTTGTTCACATATTTGCCCAAGTTGAATGAGAACCTAGATTGAAATATTTCAATCACTTTTGGCTAAATGCTAACCATTAAAAGTGTATAATTTATTATGAGTGTTACTGCAAATTCCGTATGGAAAAACTGTTTGGTGTTTATTAAGGATAATATCCAACCGCAGGCATTCAAAACATGGTTTGAACCTATCAAACCTGTTAAGCTATCTGAGAACGCACTAAGTATTCAAGTTCCAAGTAAATTCTTTTACGAATGGCTAGAAGAACATTATGTTAAACTTTTAAAAGTGGCTCTTACCAAGGAGTTAGGAGAATCTGCAAAATTGGTCTACATTATTCGTATGGAGAATACCTACGGAAACAAAGAACCTTTTACTGAAAAGATTCCTAGTTCTAACAGAGGTGCAATGGCGGCTCAGGAAATGGATGTTCCGATTAAGTCAAAAAATCCAGAATTACGTAACCCTTTTGTAATTCCAGGAATAAGAAATATAAAAATAGAATCTCAATTAAACCCTAATTACAATTTTGATAATTTCTTAGAGGGTGATTCTAACCGTTTAGCAAGATCTGCCGGTATGGCTGTTGCTAACAAACCAGGTGGCACATCATTTAATCCTTTATTAGTTTTTGGTGGTGTTGGTCTTGGAAAAACACATTTAGCACATGCTATTGGTGTTGAAATAAAAGATAAATATCCAGAACGTACCGTTTTATACATTTCTGCTGAGAAATTTACGCAACAGTATATAGAATCTGTAAAGAAAAATACAAGAAATGATTTTATTCATTTCTATCAGTTAATAGATGTATTGATAATTGATGATGTTCAATTCTTATCTGGTAAATCTGGTACACAAGATGTATTCTTCCATATTTTCAATCACTTACATCAAAACGGAAAACAAGTAATACTTACTTCAGATAAAGCTCCTGTAGATATGCAGGATATTGAACAACGTTTACTTTCTCGTTTTAAATGGGGATTATCTGCAGAATTGCAAAGTCCAGATTACGAAACAAGAATCTCTATCTTAAAGAATAAATTATATAGAGACGGTGTTGAAATACCTGAAGACATCATTGAATATGTTGCAAAGCATATTAAATCAAATATTAGAGAATTAGAAGGTGCCATTATTTCTTTGATTGCACAGTCTACTCTAAACAAAAGAGAAGTAACTATAGAACTTGCACAGCAGGTTGTTGAAAAATTCGTTAAGAATACTAAACGAGAAGTTTCAATTGATTACATACAAAAAGTAGTTTCTGATTACTTTGAAATGGATGTTGCTACTTTACAATCAAAAACTAGAAAAAGACATATTGTACAAGCAAGACAGCTAGCTATGTTTTTCGCTAAAAAGTTTACTAAAGCATCGCTAGCCAGTATAGGTTCTCAAATTGGAAAAAGAGATCACGCTACCGTTCTACATGCTTGTAAAACCGTAGATAATTTAGCAGAAACCGATAAGCAGTTTCGTAAGTATATTGATGACTTAACAAAGAAATTCTCTTAAAACTTACTTTAAATGAAGGTGTTGATGGTTTGCCTAGGTAATATATGCAGGTCACCATTAGCAGAAGGTATCCTTAAAAGTAAAGTTGATGCTACAAATATTTACGTTGACTCCGCAGGTACTGCAGGATATCATGTAGGTAATGCCCCAGATCCAAGATCCATAAAGGTTGCTGATGAACATAGTATAGACATTAGCTCTCAGGTTTGCAGAAAATTTACAGTTTCAGATTTTGATTCTTTTGACTTAATTTACGCCATGGATAAAAGCAATTATGGCAACATAATTAATTTGGCTAGAAGAAAAGAAGATGCCGAGAAAGTAAAGCTACTTTTAAGTGAATTGAATACTGAAAACATTGAAGTTCCAGACCCATACTATGATGCTGAAGAAGGATTTGAAAACGTATTTCAAATGATAGACAAAGCTTGTAACATTATAGCCGCAAGATTAGAAAGTAAATAAATGAGCACACAAAACGGTAAAATAGGAAAAGTTTATTTGATACCTTCTACATTGGGTGATATGGCTCCTTTAGAAGTATTACCAATTTCAATTAAACAAACTATAGAAAAATTAGATCACTATGTGGTTGAAAACGAAAAGACTGCTCGGCATTTTATAAAAAAAATTAGCCCTAGAAAATCTCAACCCAGTTTAAAACTATTCGTTTTAAACAAGTTTACGGAACCTGAAGAAATTCCTAGTTTTTTAAACCCTTGCCTAGAAGGCTTTGATGTTGGCATACTTTCAGAAGCAGGTTGCCCTGGTATTGCCGACCCAGGTGCTGCAGTAGTAAAGATTGCCCACGACAAAAATATTCAGGTAATTCCCTTGGTTGGTCCTTCTTCTATTTTATTAGCATTAATGGCTAGTGGCATGAATGGTCAAAATTTTGCATTCAACGGCTACTTACCTATTGAAGGTACTGAGCGTAAAAAGTATATCAAGAACTTAGAACGCAAATCTAAAGAAGAAAAACAATCGCAGGTATTTATTGAAACCCCTTATCGAAATAATAAAATGCTAGAAGAATTAATTAAAACTTTAGCACCTAGCACTAGAGTTTGTGTTGCTGCAGACATAACCTTACCAACAGAATACATTAAAACCAAGACTGCCATTAATTGGAAAAGGGAAAACGTAGATTTACACAAAAGACCCGCTATTTTTATAATACAAGCATAAAAAAAAACCTTGACAATTAAATGTCAAGGTTCCTCATTTTCATATCTACTTAAACTTTTATATTCTTGGGTTTCGTTTTGCTTCAATCATTGAAACATCATAACCCGAAAACTTCTTCATATAGTTAGAAATACTTGTGCCGTAACCATCGGCGATTTCCATACGACCATGTGATCTTAAATATAACTTTACGTTGCCTGGCCCTGCTAAATGAGCAGCTGCCAGAATACCAGATTCTGTTACTTCCACCCCATTCATATACACACCAACGAAGCGCTTAATATCTCGTCTTAGAATCCATTTGTTACGAGAGGTATTTACGAGAAAAACCTTTTCCTGTAATACAGGATTGTTCAAAAACTGATTCCCATTATAAACACCAACCAATTCTAACGTACCTAACCCAAATTGATATTTACCTAAATACCCAAAAGTGTTGGTTACAAAATAATTGCCTTGAGACTCTTTAAAAGCTAATGCTTCTTTAAAGCCTATAAATTGACTACCGAGAAATGGTGGTGCAATTTGATAATTTGATAATAAAGCTTCGTCTTGAGGAAACGAAACTAAAGTAGGTTCTTTTACTCTTAGCTGCTCAGGCACTTCAACCTTAAAAGGTTTAAATCCATAACCAGATAGAATAAACATCACAATAAGAGGACAACTTGCTAATATCCATCTTTTCATACTTTTTATTTCTTAAGACTTACGGCGACTACTATTTGCTTGCTTAAATTTCTGCGGCAAAGGTAGAACTGAAATAATAAGAGTTTAAAAAGGTTCTGTTAAAAGAATCCAGATTTAGTTAACAAGTCCTAAAACTCGGTTAAAAGCTTACCTATTGATTTTCTGAGCATTAATCCATCGGATGTACTGCTCTTTATTTCGGTTATGTTGCGTTAAATTCTCTGCAAACATGTGATATCCGAACTTTTCTACATTTGCTACAAAGTAATAATAGTTATGTTTTTTAGAATTCAAAACAGCATCAATTGCCGTAATATCTGGCATTGCTATTGGTCCTGGAGGCAAACCAGCATACTTGTAGGTATTGTAAGGAGAATCCATCTCTAAATCTCTATATAATACCCTTTTAATAATGGTGTCATAATTACCGGTTTCTTTTTTAATAGCATAAATAACAGTTGGGTCTGCCTGTAACAACATACCCTTTCTTAATCTATTAAGATAAACCCCTGCAACGGTTGGTCTTTCATCTACTTTTGCTGTTTCTTTATGAACTATAGACGCCAGAGCAATAACTTCATTAGGTTTCAAGCCCAAGGCACTAGCTTTTTCTTTGCGAGCATCTGTCCAAAAACGATTATACTCTTTTAACATTCTTTCTCTAAAACCCTCTGCCGAAGTATTCCAGAAAAACTCATAACTGTTAGGGATGTATAGTGATATTTTATTGTCATCATCAAAGCCATTGGCTTTCAAAAAGTCTTTATCATCGAACGCCGCAACCAAAGCAATACTATCAGCTTCAATTTGGCTAGCAATTCTACCTGCTAGGTCATTTATACTTTCTTGATTGTTAAAAGACACTTTTACAGGTAAATTTCCACTTCGCAATGAGTTTACTATCTCATTGTTATTCATCCCTTTACCTATCTTATATCTACCTGGCTTAATATTACTTATATACCCTTTTCTATCGGCTGCGGATTTAAAAGAACTAAAATCATCTAATAAAGGAGAAAGACGCTCTTCCAAATCACCTATAGAGGCATCACTTGGGATAAAAACTATAGCTTCTTCATTATTAAAACTTGTATTAGGGGAGAAAAAAGTGCCAAATACTATGTAAGCGAAAATTCCACCGCCAATTAAACCTACGAGCACTATACCCAATAAAATACGTTTGATGTACATTAGTTATTTATTTTTTGCAATAATAATTCATTCTTATAGGTATTCTTGAAACGCACCCAATCTTTCTTAACTCCCACGGCTACAAAATTCAATTTTTTGAACAAGTGTAGACTTGGGGCATTTTCCTCCAGTATATTGGCATATATCTGTTTAAGCCCTAAGACATCAAACAAATAATCACATAACAAAGTTATGGCCTCTGCCCCTATTCCTTTATTTCTTTGACTCTCATCTAAAATAATAATGCCTATTCCAGCGCGTCTGTGATTTGGATCAAAATCAAATACATCAATCAGACCAACGGGTTTATGCTCATTTGTACATATAACCAACCTTAACTGCTTTACATCATAAATATCTCTATGAGCATTATCTAGATAAAGCTGCAAAACATCTTTCGAGAACGGAGTAATAGTTCCACTAACCTCCCAAACTTCTGTATTATTCTCAAGTTCATACAGAAAATTAAGGTCATTCTGTTCCAAAGCCCTTAGATAAACCTGTTTTCCTTTTAATGTTACCACGTTAATTCTCCTTTAAATACTTGTTTTGCTTCGCCCTTTAAATAGATATCATGATACAATCCATTATCTTCTTTAAATGACACCTCTAAATTACCCCCTAGCGCATTTACAGGTATAGTTTTTTCTTTTGTATTTCCTAAATAGTACATCCCTATCGCAACAGCTGTTACCCCTGTACCACATGACAATGTCTCATCTTCAACACCACGTTCGTAAGTTCTAACATCAAAACCGCCAGAAGTATTGGGTTCTACAAAATTAATATTACTACCCTTCTCCCCATAAACACCATAACGCATACGCGCACCTTCTTTCACAACATCAAATGATTTTAATTCATTGACCAATTGAATGTGATGTGGCGACCCAGTATTCATAAACAGTGCATTTGCTTTTTCTTTCACCTCATTAACATCCATCATTTTAAGGCTGACCATATCATTATCGATTGTTGCCTCGTGCAAACCGTCTACAGCTACAAAAACAGTCTTCTTACCAATGACATTAAGAAAATAAGCAAAAGCTACAATGCATCTACCGCCATTACCACACATGCTACCTTCATTACCATCGGCATTAAAATAAACCATTCTAAAATCGGTTTCCGCATCATTCTCCAACAAAATAAGTCCGTCTGCACCTACTCCAAATCTTCTATGACAAATCTTAGCGATTAAAGTGGTATCTTCTTTTGAAAATTGCCCATTGCGGTTATCAATCATCACAAAATCGTTACCCGTACCTTGATATTTATAAAATATATTTTCCATGCTAGTATAATAGCTTCAAAGATAGCACATAATTACGTTTTGCTTGGTAGTTAAAAAGTAGTTAAACGCTTACCAAGTAACATAAAAACAAGTAATTTTGTGTAGAATACGTTAAAACTTTAATGAATATGAAAAGAATAGCAAGTCTCCTATTTGTATCCGTTTTTGCAGGTGTGATTACATTGGGTGCCTACAAACTATTTTTCGAAAAGGAAAATTTCACCATTATAACCCAAGACAGTAATAGTGGTTTTGCAAATGCAAGTTACACCCCAACTTCCGCAAGAGGAGCTGGTATTAACGAAGTTGACTTTACTACTGCTGCTGAGAACACAGTAAATGCAGTGGTACACGTAAAGAATATTACCATAAGTCAAGCCCCTGCCAATATATTCGATATTTTTTATGGAAATGGTGGCGGTAGGTCCGTACCTCAAGTAGGTACAGGGTCAGGTGTTATTATTTCATCGGACGGATACATTGTTACAAACAACCATGTAATTAATAAAGCAAATCAATTACAGGTAACGCTAAACAATAACAGAACTTACAATGCAGAACTAATTGGAACCGACCCTAATTCTGACATTGCATTAATCAAAATAGACCCAGAAGAAAAATTACCTTATTTAGCTTTTGGTGATTCTGATCATACAAAAATTGGTGAATGGGTATTGGCAGTTGGTAATCCATTTAACTTAACCTCTACCGTTACGGCCGGTATTGTTAGTGCCAAAGCTCGTAATTTAGGAAAAAACCAATCTTTTATACAAACAGATGCCGCAGTTAACCCTGGCAACTCTGGCGGTGCTTTAGTAAATACAAATGGGGATTTAGTAGGTATTAACACTGCTATTACCTCACAAACTGGTTCTTATGTCGGCTACTCTTTTGCTGTACCTAGTAATATTGCCAAGAAAGTTGTTCAAGATATTTTGGAATATGGCAATGTTCAAAAAGGGTTTATGGGAATTAGTCCAGCACCAGTAAACACAAGAGATGCTATTGAAAGAGGTATTAATAATATTGACGGTGTATACATTGAACTTGTTGAAGAAGAATCTGCAGCACAAGAAGCCGGAATTATAGTTGGCGATATTATTAAAAAAGTGGATGAAATAGATGTACATAAATATCCTGATTTAACCGGATATCTTTCCACCAAAAGACCTGGAGACACTTTACAATTTCTTATCAATAGAAAAGATGAAGAATTAATTTTACCATTGACCCTTAAAGAAAGACAAACTTTGGTTGTCCCAGAAATGGGTCTTGAGGTAAAAAATCTTACAGAGCACGATAAAATGGTTTATAAAACGAAAACTGGCGTGAAAATTATAGGTGTTCCCGAAAGATATAGAGGCTATGGTTTATCTGAAAAAGTAATCCTTAAAATTGATGATAATGAAATTGGGAATATTGATGATGCCTACAATGCGTTTGGCGGAATCTCCAAATATGGCAAAACAGTTATTACAATGGTAGGGTCAAATGGTGAACGAGACCGACTCATCTTTCAATAAAAATCCAATAAAAAATACAGCCTTCGCAAAAACGAAGGCTTTTTTTTGAAAAATATTTATTTAAAGTGCTTAATTTTTCTAGTTTTGTGCGAATTATAAAATTAATCAACTAATTATGGCTCCACAGACCACATTTGAAAAAGAGCTCGCATTTCAAGCAGATCGTAGAAAAGCTACAACTGAATTCATTAAAATTGTAAGCGATCTATGGTATGATAAATCCATTGAAATTGTTCTTTTCAAAAATCAGGTTATTGATAAAAATGTAAGTGACATTATTCACTTGCACGAATATGCCGGCGAATTTGTACAAAAACCTATATCTATTTTCGATTCGGTAGAGATACTGCGCTCTATTTCTGATATGTTATTACCACCATCCAAATTAGATATTGGTAAACTAACATACGAATACCACTCAGACAACAACATCTTAAACAATGTAAATTCTTTTGTGATTGATAAGTTACAATCTGCTCAAGATTTCAAAAACATAGAGCCAAAAGATGTAGTATTATACGGCTTTGGGCGAATTGGAAGATTAGTTGCGCGTGAGTTAATGTCCAAAACCGGAAAAGGAAATCAATTACGTCTAAGAGCAATTGTTGTAAGAGGCAAACCTAGTATAGAAAATCTTGAAAAAAGAGCTAGCCTACTTAGAACTGATTCAGTTCACGGTATTTTCAACGGTACGGTTAAAGTTGATTATGCAAACCTTAAACTTATTATCAACGGTACTACGGTTCATGTTATCTATGCTAACATGCCAGAGGAAATTGATTACACCGAATATGGTATTAAAGACGCCTTAATTATCGACAACACTGGCGCATTCAGAAACAAAGAGCAATTAGAAAGACATTTACAGGCAAAAGGCGCATTAAAAGTGCTATTAACAGCTCCTGGTAAAGAAGTAGCAAACATTGTTCACGGAGTCAATCATTTAGAATATGACCCAGATGACACTTCTATTTTTTCAGCTGCATCATGTACCACAAATGCTATTACACCTATCTTAAAAGCAATAGAAGAAACTTTAGGAATAGAAAAAGGACACCTAGAAACCATACACGCTTATACAAATGATCAAAATTTGGTCGATAACATGCATGGTAAATATCGAAGAGGTCGTGCTGCTGCACTTAATATGGTAATAACTGAAACTGGTGCAGGACAAGCAGTAACAAAGGCATTACCTTCTTTAGATGGCAAATTGACGTCTAATGCCATTCGAGTTCCTGTGCCTAACGGATCATTGGCTATATTGAACTTAGACGTAAGTCAAAAAACATCTCTAGAAGGCGTGAATTCTATGATTAAGAAATACGCGCTTGAAGGAGATTTAGTAGAGCAAATTAAATATTCGTTGGACAAAGAATTAGTTTCATCAGATATTATTGGGACTTCTGCGCCATCAATCTATGATAGTATGGCCACAATCGTATCCAGTACAGGTAAAAATATTATCCTTTATATATGGTATGATAATGAATATGGCTATTCGCATCAGGTAATTCGTTTAGCTAAGTATATTGCCAAAGTGCGTCGTTTCACCTATTATTAAAAATTTGAAAGCAAGACATCTATTTTTGGAATAGTAACGTAGTTAAATAAACGTGTTCATGCTTTGTACTTTTTTTTTATAATTCGACAATTATAAAGTACTTTAGTCAACTCTAAATTATTCAAATTAACCTAAGAATCTATTACATGAAATTCTATAGAATACTATTACTGCTAGCATTTCTTTTAGCTAGTAACGTACAATTTGCGCAAGACACTGAAGAAGAGGAAGATAAACTGTCTTTAGACGAAGGTCCTATTAGTAATCAATTCGATTATATCGCTAAGCGTTCTGGGAACTATAGAGCAGATGGCATCAGGTACGAAGTTGTTAAGGAAACCAATCTTTTTAAGATTCGAAAGAATGTATTGGATTCTATAGCTGCTATGAATAAAAAAACGGGTGAGCTTAAAGCAACCATTGCAGAGCACGAGACTACAATTACATCATTAAATAAAAAGTTAGAGGAAACTACCACTAACTTAAGTGCTGTTACTGAAGAAAAAGATAGTATGTCTTTTATAGGTATTCCAGTTTCTAAAGGAACTTATAATTTTATTCTTTGGACTATCATTGGTGGATTGTTCTTAACACTTGGTTTGTTTATATACAGGTTTAGAAATAGTAATATTCTAACTCAAGAGGCAAAACAAAATCTTTCTGAATTGGAAGTCGAATATGAAGACCATAGAAGAAGAGCTTTAGAGCGAGAGCAAAAAATTAGTAGGCAACTACAAGATGAGATTAATAAACAGAAGAAATCTAAATAATTAAAAGCTCCTTTAAAAGGAGCTTTTTTTTTGATATGAAAACTATACAACAAATTACAAAATCGCAGATTGCCGACATTGCTCCATTATTTGATGGTTACAGGGTCTTTTATAATATGGGATCTGATATTGATGCCGCAACCAAGTTCTTGAAAGAAAGAATTAGTACTAATGAATCTATCATATTCGCAGCATATGAAGGCGATATTGCCGTTGGCTTCGTACAACTTTACTATACCTTTTCTTCGGTAAGCTTAGAAAAGTCACTTGTATTAAATGATTTGTTCGTTGACCCTAACTATAGAGGAAATAACATAGGTCAACAATTACTTTTAAAAGCACAAGAATATTGCAAAAACAATGCTTATAAAGGACTCGCTTTAGAAACTGCAATTGACAATCCGGCACAAAAATTATATGAGAAACTAGGATGGACCAAAGATTACCACTGTTTTCATTACTTTTGGCAGGTTAAATGATGATGCAAAATCAAAAGATGCGAATAGATATTATTACTGTATTACCCGAATTACTTACAAGCCCCTTTGATGCCTCTATTCTTAAGAGAGCTATAGAAAAAGGGTTAGTTGAAGTCCATTTTCATAATCTTAGAGATTACACGGATACCAAGTACCGCAATGTAGATGATTACCAGTTTGGTGGCGGAGCCGGTATGGTACTAATGATCGAGCCTATAGATAAATGTATTACAGAACTAAAGTCTCAACGTACGTATGATGAAGTTATCTATATGACTCCAGACGGCACAACATTAAATCAAAAAATGTCTAACAACCTTTCTATGGTTGAAAATATTATTATTCTTTGCGGACATTATAAAGGTGTTGACCAACGAGTACGAGATGCTTTTATTACCAAAGAAATATCTATTGGAGATTATGTACTTTCTGGAGGAGAGCTAGGTGCTGCTGTGCTCTGCGATTCTATAATTAGATTACTACCAGGAGTATTGAATGATGAGACCTCTGCTTTAACAGATACTTTTCAAGACGGTCTTTTAGCTCCACCTGTTTACACAAGACCCGCTGAATACAAAGGAATGAATGTACCTGATATTTTATTAAGCGGAAATTTTGGAAAAATAGAAGAATGGCGAGAAAACAAAGCTTTTGAGCGCACTGAAAAACTTAGACCAGACCTATTAGAGTAGCTGAAATTGAGAAATAAATAAAAAGCATCTAAATACTTGTATGTTTTAATTTAAATATTAATTTTGCACCCTGTTAGAATAACCTCTGACGATAATCGTGAATGTTGCTCTAATTTAATTCCTATTAACTATACAATGGAATCATTAATAAAATTTGTACAAGACGAATTCGTAACTAAAAAAGAATTCCCAAAGTTTTCTTCAGGTGACACAATTACTGTGTACTACGAAATTAAAGAAGGTGAAAAAACTAGAACACAGTTCTTTAAAGGTGTTGTAATACAACGTAGAGGTTCTGGTTCAACAGAAACTTTTACTATTCGTAAGATGTCTGGAACAGTTGGTGTTGAACGTATCTTCCCAATTAACTTACCGGCACTTCAAAAAATCGAAGTTAACAAACGTGGTAAAGTACGTAGATCTAGAATTTACTACTTCCGTGAATTAACTGGTAAGAAAGCTAGAATTAAGGAAGTAAGAGGATAATATCTTCTTCATTATAATATAAAGCACCGCTTCAGTTTTGAGGTGGTGCTTTTTTATGAACAAAAGTGAATAACTCATGTTTATAACATGTTGATTAATAAATATTTACAATTTTCAGGTTTGAACTGTTTTTTTTCGTAAATTGAAGTGTGATTAAGAAATAGTACTGACGAAAAATCCTTTTCAATATCACTACGAAGTTTACGTTCTTTCGTATTGTTGTTTGACCTACACATTTAAAGTTTATTAAATGAGGTAAATTTTAAACTTATTCGCTGTCGCTAATAAAATTTAAAATTAATTGAATCTTAAAAAAACTATATACTAGGTTTTTAATTTTCAATGAAGGCAACAAAAAAGAAATGATGAGTAGATGTTAGATAACGTATCTGAGAATCGAAAAACATTTTAAACGTTGAATTAGCGAAACGGATGCAATCAAGGGTTGCCGTTTTAATGAAATATTAAAACAAACTGTCCGTAGACTTTTTCTAAAAAGCCATATCATTGTATGCGTACATTGATATGGCTTTTGTTATTTAACAAATCTTCTTCCTCAACCTTAAATATTAAGACACCTCCTCCCTTTTAAGCTTTTATAAAATCGTATATTTGTTCCGCTTAAATTAAAACAAACCGCAAATGTCCAAAATTTTTTATACCAAAACAGACGAAGCGCCTGCATTGGCAACAGAGTCTTTTTTACCTATTGTAAAAGCTTTCACAAAATCATCAGGAATTAAAATTGAAACTAAAGATATTTCTTTAGCTGGTAGAATTGCCGCTACGTTCCCTGAATTTTTGACAAAAGAACAACAGGTGTCCAATGATTTGGAAGAATTGGGCAACATGGCAAAACAGCCAGAAGCAAACATTATTAAATTACCGAATATTAGTGCTTCAATTCCACAATTAAACGAAGCTATAAAAGAATTACAATCTAAAGGTTACAAATTACCTAACTATCCAGACGAGCCTAAGAATGATGAGGAGAAGGAAATTAAGGCAAAATACGATAAGATAAAAGGTAGTGCTGTAAATCCGGTTTTACGTGAAGGTAACTCTGACCGTAGGGCTCCTAGAGCCGTAAAAAATTACGCAAAACAGAATCCACACAGTATGGGTGCTTGGAGTTCTGACTCTAAAACACACGTTGCAACAATGAGTGATGGTGATTTTCAGGCAAATGAAAAATCATTAACCTTAAATAACGCAACCTCAATACAGATTAAGTTAGTTTCTGATGGCTCGGAAACTATCCTAAAGGATAAATTAAGCCTACTTAAAGGTGAAATTATTGACGCCACTGTCCTGAACAAAACTGCATTACTTGACTTTATAAAGAAAGAAATAAAAGATGCAAAAGATAAGGGTGTTCTTTTCTCTGTGCATTTAAAAGCAACAATGATGAAAGTTTCTGATCCAATTATTTTTGGACATTTTGTAGAAACATTCCTTAAACCAGTATTTGTAAAATACGCAGATACTTTCGAAAAATTGGGTATTAGCCCAAATGATGGATTAGCTAGTCTATACCAGAAAATTGAAAAGCTTTCTGCAAGTGAGAAAGATGCTATCACTAAAGATTTAGATGAAGCATTGGCTAATGGACCTGATTTGGCTATGGTAAATTCCGATAAAGGAATTACCAACCTTCATGTACCAAGTGATATTATTATTGATGCTTCCATGCCTGCAATGATTAGAAATTCAGGTAAAATGTGGAATGCGCAAGGTAAGGCTCAAGACACAAAAGCTGTTATTCCTGATAGTAGCTACGCTGGTATCTATACTGCTACAATAGACTTCTGTAAAGAGCACGGTGCATTTGACCCAACAACTATGGGTACTGTTCCTAATGTTGGATTGATGGCTCAAAAAGCTGAGGAATATGGTTCTCACGACAAGACATTTGAAATTAAACAAAATGGAACCGTTCAAGTTGTCGATTTGGAAACTGGAAAGATTTTAATAGAGCACACTGTAGGTGATGGTGATATTTGGCGTATGTGCCAGGTGAAAGATGCTCCTATTCAAGACTGGGTAAAACTAGCTGTTTCAAGAGCAAAAGCAACAAATGACCCTACAATTTTTTGGTTAGACGAAAATAGAGCGCATGATGCAGAACTTATTAAAAAAGTAAAAACATATTTAGCTCAAGAAGATACTAAAGGTCTAGACATTCAAATCATGTCTCCTATCAAAGCCACAGAATTCACATTAAAAAGAATGAAAGCTGGTAAGGATACCATATCTGTTTCAGGTAACGTTTTACGTGATTATCTAACTGATCTTTTCCCTATTTTAGAAGTTGGTACAAGTGCAAAAATGCTTTCTATTGTTCCTTTAATGAATGGTGGCGGACTTTTTGAAACTGGTGCTGGTGGTTCTGCCCCAAAACATGTAGAACAATTTTTAGAGGAAGGACACCTTAGATGGGATTCTTTAGGTGAATTTTTAGCATTAGGGGTTTCTTTAGAATTCTACGGTGAGAAAAATACAAATGCAGCGGCGAAGGTATTAGGTGATACCTTGGATAGCGCAACCGAAAAGTTTTTATTAAATGATAAGTCTCCTTCTAGAAAGGTAAAAGAAATCGATACCAGAGGTAGTCATTTTTTCCTTGCTAAATATTGGGCAGAGGCTTTGGCATTGCAAGATGACGATGCAGAGTTAAAATCAATATTTTCAAAAGTGAGTTCTGAGATAAATGAAAAAGAATCTCAAATACTTACAGAGTTAATTGAAGCACAAGGCTCTAAACAAGATGTTGGTGGTTATTACAAACCAGATCCTATTTTGGTTAAAAAAGCAATGAGACCAAGTACAACTTTAAATAGTATTTTAAAATCTATTTAACCTTGTAAATACATACTACTAATACCTTCAACGAAAGTTGAGGGTATTTTTTTTAGCAATAAATTAGTTATAGGAGTGTCCCCTATTTCTAAGTATTTTTACAAAAAAAATTGATGAAAGGATATCTACCATTTATTCTCTTCTCTCTTCTATGTTTTTCATTCAATTCTTGGGGTCAACAAAAATTTACCTTAAGTGGTTCTATCTCTGAATCTAGTAGTAACGAAACTCTTATAGGCGTTACCGTAGCTATTCCTGAGTTAAATACAGGGGTTACCACAAATGAGTATGGCTTCTATTCTATTACACTACCAGAGGGCACATATACAGTTCTAATCAGTTACCTAGGTTTTGAAGATATAATACAAGAAATTACGCTAACAGAAAATAAACGTATTGATTATCTGCTTAAAGAAGAAGCCGAACAATTAGACGAGGTTGTGGTTACTGAAAATGTAGAAAAGATGGACATCAGAAAACCACAGATGAGTGTAAACACACTTTCTATTGGCACTATCAAAAAAATACCTGTAATATTAGGTGAGGCAGATGTTATTAAGTCCATTTTACTTCTTCCCGGTGTTACTAATGCTGGCGAAGGTGCTTCTGGTTTTAATGTACGTGGTGGCGCAGCAGATCAAAATCTTATTCTTTTAGACGAAGCAATTATATTTAATTCATCACATCTATTCGGTTTCTTTTCTGTTTTCAATCCTGACGCTATTAAAGATGTAAAGCTTTATAAAGGGGGAATTCCTGCACGTTATGGCGGTAGAGTATCTTCCGTATTAGATATTTTTCAAAAAGAAGGTAATAGTAAAGAGTTTAAAATGAACGGTGGTATTGGTGCTGTTGCCAGTAGACTTTTAATTGAAGGACCAATTAAGAAAGATAAAGCAGCCTTTTTAATTGGTGGTAGAGCTTCGTATGCGCATCTATTTCTGCCTCTTTTTGATATTGATAATACTGCATACTTTTACGACCTTAACACCAAATTAAACTACAGGTTAAACGATAAAAATAATATTTTCCTTTCTGGTTATTTCGGCAGAGATGTTTTCGGTATCAACGATAGTTTTGTAAATACGTATGGCAATACCGTTGGTAATTTTAGATGGAACCATTTATTCTCTGACAAGCTATTTTCTAATCTATCACTAATATACTCTGACTACTACTACGGACTAAAATTAGATTTTGTGGGATTCAATTGGAATTCAGGTATCAGAAACTTCAATGTCAAATACGATCTAAAACATTACGCAACAGATAAACTACAGATAAACTATGGGGTTAACAATGTTTACTATCAATTTAACCCTGGTAAAATTGAACCAAGCAATGCGGAATCTGGTATTGTTGAAGAACAATTAATTCAAAAATATGCAAATGAATTTGCTGCGTATGTTGATATTGAGCATAGGGTAACAGATAATTTAAGTCTTGGTTATGGATTACGTTTTAGCCATTTCATGAGATTAGGGCAAGATGAGTTGAATGTTTACTCAGGTAACAATCCCGTTGAATTCGATCCACTTTTATTAATCTATAAAGAAGCAGAACCAATAGATGTTATTAATCCAAGTAGAGGTAAAACGATATCGAACTTTAGCAATTTTGAGCCTAGAGCATCTTTATCGTACACTTTAAACGAAACTAGTTCAATTAAAGCTAGCTATACTAGATTGGCGCAATATTTACATCTTCTTTCCAATACAAGCTCCCCTACTCCATTAGATGTATGGACACCTAGCGGTCCGTTTACTAAACCTCAATTGCTTGATCAATATGCATTCGGGTATTTTAAAAATATAAAAGACGGTGATTATTCTGTTGAAACCGAAGTTTTCTATAAAGACGTACAAAATAGAATAGATTATATAGATGGTGCCAATTTAATTGCAAACAACGCAATTGAACAGGTAATTTTAAACGGTGAAGCACGTGCCTATGGATTAGAATTTCTTTTACGTAAAAACGAAGGTAAACTTCAAGGCTGGCTAGCATACACCTTATCTAAATCTGAACAGCGAACACCAGGACGAGAATCTACTTCCGATAACGGACGCAGCAATCTTGAGACGGGAATAAATTTCGGCAACTGGTACAACACTCCTTATGATAAAACACATGATGTTTCTTTGTTTTTAAGTTATGATGTAAGTGATAAATGGAGTTTTAGTGGAAATTTCACATACCAAACAGGACAGCCAACAAATTACCCTATCGGTCAATTTGAATTTCAAAACTTAACCGTTCCCTATTATGGTCTACGTAACACACAAAGATTACCTGCATACAATCGACTAGATTTATCAGCTACACTAACCACTAGGAAAAATGCTAATAAAAAGATTAAAGGAGAATGGATATTTAGCCTATACAATGTTTACAACAGAAGAAATGCAGCGTCAATAAGCTTTAGACAAAATGATGATACAGGGGCTAACGAAGCAGTTAGAACAGCCATTTTCGGAATTGTACCTGCTGTTACCTACAACTTTAAATTATAAGTTATGATACGTTATTTGCTATTATTACTAACCGTAACATTATTCATTTCTTGTGAAGATATAATAGATGTGGACCTACCGGAGAATGAAACAAGACTCATTGTTAATGGTATTATAAGGGTAGATGAAACTCAAGAATACTTACCAATAGAAATTAGAGTTTCAGAAAGTAGTTCTTTCTTTGAAAACAATACAATTGCCACTATCAATAGCGCTATTATTTATTACGGCACTCCAAACCCAGATGCCCCTGAAATTTTAGAGGGTGGCGGCGTATCAAATTTAGTAGAATTAGAACCGGGCAGTGGTATATGGATTCCTGATCCAACATTCGACAGCGACCAAAGAATAAGAGTTAGTAGCATAAACGAAGGCGATGTTTTTCAACTTACAATTGAAACCAACGAGGAACGTTATTTCGCCACTACAACCTATGTAAAATCCGTTCCTATAGATTCATTGGTACAAGGCGACGAAACCTTATTTTCTGGAGACGAAACAGAAGTTATCGTAACGTTTACAGACCGTGGTGATAGAGATGATTTTTACGTGCTGGATTTAGATTTCGGTGAATTTTTAGTTACAGAAGATGAATTCTATCAAGGGCAGACTTTTGTTTTCTCTTACTTTTATGATAATGAATTAGAATTGAATACAAGCTCTGTAGTAGACATAAGTCTATTAGGCGCTGATGAAGCGTTTTATAATTACATGAATCAGATTATTGTACAATCTGGTGGTGACCAAGGACCTTTTCAAACACCTGCAGCAACAGTTAGAGGAAATATTATAAATATTACCGGAATAGATAATAATGAAGTTTTTGATAATGTAGACCGCTCCAACAATTTTGCGTTGGGTTATTTTGCAATTGTAGAAGAATATAAGGATAGTATCGAAATAACAAATAATGAGAAGAACTGATAAAGACCTACTAGTAACAGGTCTAAAACGCTTAGCAATAACTGTAGTTTTAATGTTTACAGCTCCACTTGTTTTGTGGCAGGCATTTAAAAATCAAGAACATTTTTTATTCTGGCCTGTTTGTATCTTAGGTGTAATACTAGGCTCCTATGCTGTATATATGGGTTTTAAAGGGATTATGACTATTATGAACTCATTATTCGGAGAGAAAACTAAATCTCGTTAATTGTTGGGTATTTTGGTTGTTCTCTTCCATTTATTGTACAACTTATCATAGTCATAATCTAAAACGGTTTCTTGACGCTCTAGTTTACCTTGAGAGAAAGCACGTTGTAGTATATCTTCTATTAAGTAATCTTCCTCTATTAAATCTGGATGAAATTCTTCCTTTATACTAATACTAAAAAGTTTAGCGGTTGTATTATACCAAAATGCTCGCCAGCCATTTCTTAAATCTTTAACCAAATCAAACGCAGTAGTACCAGTTTGTCTATATATTAATTTTACCAAAATTTGTCCCTCCGTACGTGTCAATTTTTTAAGTTCTTCAGAAAATTCCTCCTCTATAAACTTCTGTACTTTTTTGGTGTATTTTTTACGTTTTCTATTGTTCTTTATGTCAGCTAAACTATCGTTTAACTCTACCAAACGTTCAGCTGCCATCTTTGCATACGGATATACTTTTTGTGTTTTTCTACGCAAAATATAATACCGTAACTTATCATCATATGATGAGAATTTGAGCTTACCAAATACATAAGCTTCCTCTAGAGCAATAGAATTTTGTACTAGTGAATCACCTGCTATTATTATCAATTTTTCAGCAACTGAATCCAATTCCTGTTCCTCAACCTGAGCATTACATAATAGAACACCGGTTAAGATTATAAAAAAGGCTAAAAAGTTATGTTTCATTACCATGAGCTAAACAAAAGTCCTGCCAAAATTAACGATTATTAAAGAAGGTTATTATTAATACAACGCTAATATTCTTAAGTTTGTATCTTAAACTTACATTGATGGCTGATAAAAAAATAATTACTAAAAAGTCACTTGACTTTTTTGAAAAATACTTGAATAATGCTGCTCCTACTGGTTATGAATGGGAAGGACAAAAAATATGGATGGACTACCTAAAACCATATGTAGATACTTTTATAACAGATACTTACGGTACCGCAGTTGGAGTTATTAATCCTGACGCTAAATATAAGGTTGTTATTGAAGGGCATTCAGATGAAATCTCTTGGTATGTTAATTATATTACAGATAACGGTTTAATCTATGTTATTCGTAATGGCGGAAGTGATCACCAAATTGCTCCTTCTAAATGGGTAAACATACATACTAAAAAAGGACTCGTTAAAGGTGTTTTTGGCTGGCCGGCTATTCATACCCGTAAAGGTGAAAAAGAAGAATTAGCCCCGAAACTAGACAACATCAGCATAGATATAGGTGCTAAGGATAAAGCTGAAGTAGAAAAAATGGGAGTTCATGTTGGTTGTGTTATTACATACCCTGATACTTTCCAAGTACTTAACGATGATAAATTTGTTTGCAGAGCAATAGATAACCGTGCTGGTGGATTTATGATTGCAGAAGTTGCGCGTCTACTTCACGAGAATAAAGTAAAATTACCATTCGGTCTATATATAACTAATTCAGTTCAAGAAGAAATAGGTCTACGTGGTGCTGAAATGATTACACAGACCATTAAGCCTAACGTTGCTATCATAACAGATGTTTGTCATGATACTACAACACCAATGATTGATAAAAAGGTACAAGGACATACCGAAATTGGAGCTGGACCAGTTATCTCTTATGCTCCTGCAGTACAAAACAAACTACGTGAGCGCATATTAGATACAGCTGAAGAGAAAAAGATTCCTTTTCAACGTATGGCTGCTTCTAGAGCAACTGGTACGGATACCGATGCTTTTGCTTATAGCAATGGCGGGGTTGCTTCCGCATTAATATCTTTGCCTTTACGCTACATGCACACTACGGTAGAAATGGTACATAAAGATGATGTTGAAAATGTAATTCGTTTAATTTACGAAACACTTCTAACAATTAAAGACGGAGAAACTTTTAGTTACTTCGAATAAATTTATAAAATCCCTCCTCTTTTTGTGGAGGGATTTTTTTTTACTTATGGATGAGTTAATTGATATTTTAGATGCTAATGGCAACATGACTAAGAAAACTGCCATGAAGTCTGAAGCTCATAAAAACGGATGGTTTCATCAAACAGTGCATGTTTGGTTTTACACCTCTGATGGTAAAATTCTATTGCAGCAACGTGGAAAAGAAAAAGATGTTTATCCTTTATTGTGGGATGTATCTGTAGCCGGTCATGTTGGTGCAGGAGAAGATATTGTAGAGGCTGCTATTCGTGAAATACAAGAAGAAATTGGGCTAGCCACTACTCCATCTGATTTAGAAAAAATAGGAATTTTCAAATCCATTCAAAATCATTCAGAAGAATTAAAAGACTATGAATTTCATCATACGTTTATTTCTAAATTGAATGTACATTTCAACAGCCTACAAAAACAAGTAAGTGAAGTTGAAGCATTAAAACTTATTCCAATAAATCAATTTAGTGAAGAATTAAAAAAAATCTCTAAATACGGTTACGTACCTCATAACCCTACGTATTACGAAACTATACTTTATAAAATATTTGAGTGTTTATACTAGTTACAAAATCTACTTCGCCTTTATAAATAAAGTATAATTATCTAAAAACCAGATTCTTCTGACATTTTTACTACACCAACAGTTAGTATTAAATTAGCAAAACGTCTTTGCTCACCTGTCTGTATAATTAGGGTAGTGGCAGGTTCTCTTATTTTATCATAAAAAGACCAACGTTCCATCTCATCCCAGGTTACATCTCCAAGCAACTGTTTATACGAACTGTGAATTTCTGCATTTGCTTCTGCTGGTTTTTTCATAACAATCGCCCCTTGAACTGGGCAAACCTCAAGTATCCCTTCAAGAACTGTTAAAGCATCTAATAGACCTGGTTTAAAATTTAAGTGTACAGTAGTAGAATTAGGACCTGTCATAGCACCTACTGGTAAATTTCCGTCTGCAATAACAACTTGCGCAAAATGTCCGGAGCGTGCGAGTACTTCCATAATCGTTGGGTGAATAACAGGAGTTTTAAGCATAATTTTGTTTTAAAGTAAGTAAAGCACTAGATACCAAATGATTTCTAGTGCTTTACTATTATAGAATCATTAATTACATATTATAAACACCACCATTGATGTCAAGTGTAGCACCAGTAATAAATCCATCATATTCAGATGCCAAATACAAAACTGCTCTTGCTACATCATCTGCATTACCTGCTCTTTGAATAGGAATGCCTTTTGTAGTTTCATCTGCCGATTCTTTAGTGGTATGTGTATTATGAAATGAAGTACCTAAGATCAGACCTGGTGCAACCGCGTTTACTCTTGTTCCTTGTGGTCCTAATTCTGTAGATAGTGCTCTTGTATACGTTAAAATCGCTCCTTTGCTGGTTGAATAAGCCAATGATCCAGGATGACCGCCTTTACGACCTGCCAACGATGCTAAATTTACAATGCTGCTATTTTCATTTTTTGCTAAGTAAGGCGCTGCCGCTCTAGTAACAAACATCATTGAAGTAAGATTAATGTCCATTACCTTATGCCAGAATTCAGTTTCCATTTCGCTTAGCATTTTACGAGCAACTAAAGAACCTGCATTGTTTATAAGAATATTAAGCCCCCCTAACGCTTCTACCGTTTTATTCACTAAAGCATTAGCATCTTCTTCCTTTGTTAAATCACCACTAATAGCAATGGCTTTTACCCCTTTACCCGTAGCATAGTCAACTAACTTATTTGCTGTATCTGCGCTAGAAAAATAATGAATAGAAACGTTGGCTCCACTATCAATAAAATGTTTGGTTATTGACTCTCCAATTCCTTGAGCCCCAGCAGTTATCAATATATTTTTTCCAGTTAATTTGTTACTATTCGTCATGATTATTTTTTAATTATATAACTTGATTTTTTATTTTGGTTTAAATAATACCTATCTATCCTACGTTTGCGAATTGTATCAATAAATTGGTTAACCAAATATAATCAAAAATGACTCAGTAATATTTTATCTGATTTTAAGGTATTTAGCTTAAGTGATTCACAAAATCTTCAACCTTATATAAGCTGTATTCTTCTTGTGAACCTTCCTTCATGTTTTTGACTATGAAAGAGTTCTTATCTAGCTCTTGTTCCCCTATTAAAATTACATAAGGTACATTACGGTTATTAGCATATTTCATCTGTTTTTGCATCTTAGCGCTTGATGGATAAATATCGGCTTTAACACCTGCCTTACGCAACTGACTCACTAGCTTTAAAGCTGCCATTGCTTCTTTATCACCAAAATTAACACACAATACTTGCAATGATAGATCTATGGCTTCTGGGAAAAGATTTAAATCTTCAAGTACTAAATAAATACGGTCCAAACCAAAAGAAATACCTACACCGCTGACATTTTTTAAACCAAAAATACCGGTAAGATCATCATAACGACCTCCACCACCAATAGATCCCATTTTAACACCTTCTGGTGCAGTAACTTCAAAAATAGCACCTGTATAATAATTTAAACCACGAGCTAAGGTTACATCTATCGTTAATTTTGCCGATTGTAACCCTAGAATTGAAATAGTATCCAAAATATAACGAAGCTCTTCTAATCCTTTTTGACCTTCTACAGAGTCTTTTAACAGAATATCCAAACGCGCTAATTGCTCTTCATTACTACCTTGCGGTAAGAATAACGGAGATGCCTTTTCAATAGCTTCCGCAGAAATTCCCTTAGATAGCATTTCTTTTTTAACACCATCCTCTCCTATTTTATCCAACTTATCTAGGGCAACGGTGAAATCTACCAACAAATCTTTAGCCCCAATAACTTCCGCTATTCCCGCTAAGATTTTTCTATTATTCATTTTAATGGTAGCACCTTCCAATTTTAATTCAGAAAATACGGCATCGTACAATTGTATCAATTCAACCTCCTGTAATAGAGAATCTGACCCAACAACATCTGCATCACATTGAAAAAACTCCCTGAACCTTCCTTTTTGAGGTCTATCTGCTCTCCAAACTGGTTGAATTTGATAGCGCTTAAATGGAAAATCCAATTCATTTTGGTGCATCACTACATAACGCGCAAATGGTACGGTTAAATCATAACGTAATGCCTTCTCCGTAATTCTAGGGGCGATAGTAGCTGAGTTTTTATCAGCATATGTAGCATCATCTACTTTACTAATAAAATCTCCCGAGTTCAATATTTTAAAAATCAGGCGATCACCTTCTTCTCCATACTTACCCAACAAAGTTTCTGAATTCTCAAACGAAGGAGTTTCTATAGGCTGAAAACCATAAGTTTGAAAGTTCTTCTTTATAATGTCAAATATATAATTACGTTTGGCAATTTCAGATGGATTAAAATCGCGAGTTCCTTTTGGAATAGATGGTTTTTGTGCCATTAATTTTTTATTGTGTTACAAATATAGCCCTCAAATAAGAAAGGCTATAATTACGTGGTTAGCTTATAGTTTTAATAATATACTAAGAAGTGCTAATTACTTTTTCGAACCACTTGTACAAATCTCCTTTTGTAATAACTGCCCCTTGTTGAAGTAGTAAAAATTTATCTAAATTTTTATCCTCTGTATAAGCTTTAGATGCGGTTAAATATTCAACAAAATCTGATTGCCAGTTTCTCTTGAACCAATCAAAACCAATTGGTGTGGTTAAATCTATTCCCGGATTCATCACTTTTACCGAGATAAGCTTCATTTCCTTTTCAGTTAAATAAAACAGATGCATTTGCTTATCTGAAATATTCTCTAAATATGAAACTTTACCCAATACACCTTCCCAAACCAAATCACTAAAAATATCAAGTTCCTCTTCAGCAACCTTAGGTTTATCTCTTTTTATAGTATCCCACTCATCACCTGTAATAGATTGTGTAGCCAGAAAATTGACGAATTCTGGACGCAATTCCTCTAATTGTTCTTTTGTTAGCCTTGTATATTTCATTTTGCAAAAATAAAAAGCCCTAACATATTTGCTAGGGCTTTTTCAACTTAATTTTAATTATTTAAAAGATATATCTTAATCCTACTTGTGCTTGCCATCTAGATAATAAACTAGCATCATAACCAAATGTCTCAGTCAAATCTGAATTGAATGTATATGTAGGTACATTAGTACTAGGATCAACAGACACCCCTATTGGTTGTACATTGTTTGGTTGTTGTACCAATCCCCAATCAGAACTGATCATGTTTCCTATATTCAACACATCAACACTAAATTGAATGGTATTGGTTTTTCCTTCAGATACAGTGATCTTATAGTCTTGTAGAAACTTAACATCCCAACGCCCTCTCCAAGGTGCTAAAGCTCCATAGCGCTCAGCATACTCACCTCTACGACCACTTAAATAATCGTCTTGAGCAATATAAGTATCTAAAGCTGCTCCTTGACCAGTACCTGAAAACTGCATCTGACCTATTTCAGCAGATGTAGGAACATAAATAAGGTCATTAATACCAGATCCATCTCCGTTGATATCTCCACCATAAGTATAATTGAATCTTCCACCTTCAGCGTACTCAAAGAACGTAGAAAGTGTAGTTCCCCATTTACCATTACCATAAACCCAGTTTTTACTAGCAACACCAATAAATCTGTGTCTATCGCCATATTTAGAAGGCGCCAAGACATCTGCGTTAGCATCGTTTATAATAGGGTTACCCGCAAAAGCATCTGATGTAATTTCCGCTTCAATAGAATTTACATCTTTAGCATCTAAATAACTGTATGCCAACATGGTATACAAACCTTTATCAAATGTTTTTTGCGCTTTAAAAGAAGCATTCCAAATTCTACCTTTGTTAGAATTTGTAAAAACATAAGGACCAGCCCCTAAACCAAAGCTATTTAGTAAATCGCCTGAAGTATAAGTTGCCCTTGTATCAACTCCAGAAAGATTCCCTGAAGGCGAAGTCAATGCCCAGTTTTGTACATGTGGACCATTAATATCTTTTGTGTATGATAAATCTGCAGTTAGTACCATACCGTTATCCAAACGTTTATCTGCACCTAAATTGGTTCTCCATACTTGTGGAAACTTGTAATCAGGGTCAACAGCTTGCAAGAAAAACACATCTGGAGCAGCAATTTGGTTTCCTAACCATACGAACGGGAAACGACCTGTAAACAAACCAGACCCACCACGCAATTGTAATGAACGGTCACCGTATACATCATAGTTAAAACCAACTCTTGGTGAAATTAACCAATCGTTTGTAGGCATTTCAGTATTATCAATAAATACCGTTTCTCCCGTATTTGGGTTTTGGTAAGGCTGATCAGCAATTACAAAACCTCTATCTATAACATCTTGTGCTTTTTGCGCAGAATCAAAGAATAAAGGTTTATCAAAACGAACACCATATGTTAATTTTAATTTCTCATTAACATTCCATTCGTCTTGAACATAAAATGCAAATTGACCCACGTTAGTTTCTGCTAATGCCCAACCTTCACCGTCAGGAACTGCATTGTTAGCATTGAAAGTAGCTCGTGGTCCTGCAAAATCATACGTAGTGGCATCAAAATCTGCTATATCTACGCTACCGAACTTAGAAAAACCATAACTCGTTAAGTTAAATGAATTATCGAACATAAATTTCTCTAATGAAAAACCTACAGTGTATGTATGATCACCTTTGTAAAAGTTAAGGTTGTTTGTAATTTGAAGTACTTTTTGATCTAATCTGTTATTAGCAGAAAAAGGTTCGTGACCAGCGATTATGTAATTAGAACCATCTTTAGAAATATTGATTGAAGGTGCCGGAGTAGAAAACGGGCTTCTATAATCGTTGAAATGTGTATACCCTACTTGTAATTTATTTGAAGCCGTTGCCGATAAAGATGAATTTAATTCTACCTGAATCGATTTAAGCTCATTATTTATTTCATATCCAGAATTCTGAAATTGCAAGGTATTTGCATTTGGACCTCTAAATTGTATTGCCGTTGGGTGAGCAGGCTTCTGTTTAGATGCATTCAAGAAATTATATATAATTGCTAAGCGGTTGTTATCATTAATGTTCCAATCTAACTTAAGAAGACCTTTTGTAGATTCTGCATCATGCGTAAAACCTTGATATTCTCCCGGATCATAACCTACTGCAAGTAATTGGTTTCTAATGGATATAAGGTCACTTTCTAAAACTCTAGATTCATTAATAGCGCCAGAACCTGTGTTTGGCACCCAACCGTTTGTTCCTAAATCTGTACGCTCATCTCTTTCAAAGTTTGCGAAGAAAAATAATTTATTTTCAACTATTGGACCACCTATACTAACACCATATTGGCTTTGATCTAATTTAGGCTTTACAATGTCATCACCTTTAATCTTTCCACCGGTCATATCTTCATTTCTGAAAAATCCGTATACCGTACCGTGAAATTCGTTAGTTCCACTTTTAGTAACAGCATTTACAGAAGCACCTGTAAAGCCAGATTGGGTAACATCATAAGGGGCTGTAGAAACTTGAATTTGTTCAATAGCATCTAATGAAATTGGCTGAGAATCTGTTTGCCCACCTGGTGTAGCTGCATCTAACCCAAATGGATTATTAAAAATAGCCCCATCTAGTGAAAAGTTATTGAATTGATCATTTCTACCACCAAATGAATTACCACTTGCCGTAGGCTCCAATCTTGTAAAATCTTGTGCTGAACGAGAAATAGTAGGTAAACGAGTTAACTCTCTTCTTCCTACACTTGTTTCCGCTCCTGTACGATCACTGCTAAATGTACCTGATCTATCAGATACTACAGTTACTTCGTCTAAAGCTTGGCTTTCTCCAGCTAATTTAACGTCTATGTTAAAGGTTTGCCCTAAAGATAAATCTACATCCGTTAAAGTATAAGGCTTAAAACCTACGTAAGATATTTCTACCTTGTAAGGACCACCTACACGAAGGTTTAAAAGATTAAATCTACCATCTTCATTCGTAATTGACCCGTACTTGGTACCGGTTGGAGTATGGACGGCGACAATGTTTGCGCCAAATAATGGTTGATTTTGATCGTCCATTACTAAACCTCTAATATTCGAGGTAGTAACTTGACCGTAAGTTGCACTTACAAAAAGCAGCAACAATAGTTGAAAAAACAAATTGTTTTTCATGAGAAATGGTTTTGAGTTATTTATGAGTAATTTAACAAAAATACCAATAAAAAAAGAGCTATGCTTGCGCATAGCTCTTTTAAAGTTATCAACTTAGAGAGTTAACTATTTTTGTTCCGCAACTACTTCGAAACCAAAATCAACAATCACCTCACGGTGTAATCTGATCTGAGCATTGTATGGTCCAGTTCTTTTAACTGCTCCACCTTGAATGCTTATGAATTTTTTGTCGATTGAATGACCTTCTTTTTCAATTGCATCAGCTAAATCACCATTAGTAACAGAACCGAATAATTTGTCGGCAGCACCTGTTTTAGCAGTAATTTTTAATTCTAAAGCTTTTAATGCCTCTTCTATTTTCTTAGCGGCATCTACAACTTTTTTATCTTTATGTGCTCTTTGCTTTAAGTTCTCAGCTAAAACTTTTTTAGCAGAAACAGTAGCCATAGCAGCTAAGCCTTGAGGTATAAGGAAATTTCTTCCGTACCCGTTCTTAACATTAACTACATCGTCTTTAAAACCTAAATTTTGTACGTCTTCTTTTAATATAAGCTCCATGATTCTTTTCTTTTATTTTAATAAATCAGCAACATATGGCATTAACGCCAAATGACGAGCTCTCTTTACGGCTTGTGCCACTTTTCTTTGATACTTCAATGAAGTTCCAGTAAGTCTTCTAGGTAACAATTTACCTTGCTCGTTTACCAACTTCAATAAAAAATCAGCATCTTTATAATCTACGTACTTAATACCAGATTTTTTAAAACGACAATACTTCTTCTTAGTGTTGGTTTCAATGTTCAATGGAGTTAGATACCTGATCTCTCCATCTTTTTTTCCTTTTGCCTGTTGTTGTAATGTTGCCATAATACTTAAGCTTTAGCGGTTTTTTTGTTTCTTGTTCTTCTTCTTTCTGCCCATGAAATAGCGTGTTTGTCCAACTTAACGGTCAAAAATCGCATAACACGTTCATCTCTTCTAAACTCCTGTTCGTAAGGTGTAACTACCTCACCAGTGTTAGTGAATTCGAACAAGTGGTAAAATCCACTCTTTTTGTTTTGGATAGGATAAGCTAATTTTTTTAGCCCCCAATTCTCTTTAGCTACCATTTTGGCGCCATTGTTAATTAAGAAATCTTCGAATTTCTTAACTGTTTCCTCTATCTGAACATCAGATAGAACGGGATTCAAAATGAAAACAGTTTCGTAATGGTTCATATTATATTTGTTTTTAAAGAGTGCAAAAATAGATATTTTTTTAAAATAATTATAAGAAATACGAATATTCTTCGTTATTGAATGGTAACAACATTAAAAATTAAACCAAATCTTAAACATATCATCATTACCAATTACACGATCAACAGTGCATTGTTCACATCTTTTGTTGCAGTACATCTTGTTTTTTCAGTTCTTTGTCGATGATTTAACCCCACAAATCAACCCTTATGAAATTAAGAAGTATCATCGTTGACGACTCATCTATGCAAAGGATGGCCGTTGCCAAGTTGGTAAACAATCATCCTAATTTAACTATGGTAGCAGAATACAGTAACGCTATCGAAGCTAAAAATGGAATCAAGAACCATGAGATAGATCTTATTTTTCTTGATGTTGAGATGCCAATAATTACAGGATTCGACCTACTCGAGTCATTAGAAAACAGTCCTCAGGTAATTTTGATTACCGGTAAACCAGATTATGCGCTTAAAGCATTTGACTATGATGTAACGGATTATTTACATAAACCGATTACTATGGCACGTTTTGATGCCTCTGTTAAAAGAGCTGTTGCAAATTACGAACAATTGCACAGAGTCAATGAAGACGAAGAGCATATTTTTGTAAAAAGTAATCTTAAGAAAAGAAAGGTTATTTTAAATGATATTAAGTGGATTGAAGCTCTTGGTGACTACATAAAATTAGTAACTGATGAAGCGAATATCGTAATCTTATCAACAATGAAGTCTTTTGAAAAGCAATTGCCAGAAGATAAGTTTTTAAGAATTCACAAGTCTTACATCATTAACCTTGAAAAGGTTGAAAAATTCAACAGTAAAAATGTTGAAGTTAGTGGTAGATCAATTCCATTAAGTAGAAATAAAAAGACAGAACTAGCCGAAGCGCTTAGTAACGTATAATATATGGTATAAATTTACTTTCAAAAAAGACCGCTAATTAGCGGTCTTTTTTAGTTTATATATGGTCAACATTATATATAACTCGTACACCTCTATACATTGCAACAGATTTAAACGATTTTTCTATTCTTCTAATATTCGCTTTTGTCTGTGCTAAAGAGTGTACTTTCTGAACCTTAATTACAATATGTTTTAAATATTGATTTCGAATTCGAGCCACTGGCGGATATTCAGGCCCCAATACCGTACCTCCGAAATTTGAACGTAACGCACCAGAAAACCAATCGGCAGCTTCATTTAAAACATTATAGTTTTTATGCTTGAACGTTACTTTTATAATTCTGTTTACTGGCGGGTATTTAAATTGCTCTCTTTCATATAGCTGTTCTTTATACATCCCTTCATAATCACTATTCGTCACTTGTTTTAAAATCTGATGATATGGATTATAGGTTTGAATTACTACACGACCTCTCTTTTTAGTTCGCCCTGCCCTACCCGATACTTGTGTCAATAATTGATAGGTTCTTTCATGTGCACGATAATCAGGAAAGTTCAATAACGAATCTGCATTCATTACGCCTACTAAATTTACATTCCTAAAATCAAGCCCTTTGGCAACCATTTGTGTTCCCACCAGAATATCCAGCTCTTGCTGCTCAAATGCGGTTATTATTTTTTCATAACCATGTTTACCACGTGTGGTATCCAAATCCATTCGCCCAACCTTAGCATCAGGAAACAGCGCTATAACCTCTTTTTCAATTTGCTCCGTACCAAAACCTTTGGTATCTAATTCAGAACTACCACAAGCAAAACAACTTTCTGGTAACGCTGTATGATGACCACAATAATGGCAACGCAATTGATTTCTATATTGGTGATATGTTAGACTAACATCACAATTGGGACATTGTGGAGAATGACCACAGGTTAAGCATTCCATTAACGGTGCAAAACCCCGTCTATTCTGAAATAGTATGATTTGCGCACCCTCCTTTAGCGTTGCTTCCATTTCAAGAAAAAGTCGTTCAGAAAAATGTCTTTTCATCTTTCTTTTTCTTGATTCCTCCTTAATATCGACCAATTCCATTTCTGGCATTAATACATTACCATACCGCCTAGTTATTTCAGCATAGCCATATTTACCCGTTTTCGCGTTGTGATACGTTTCTACACTTGGTGTTGCTGAGCCTAAAAGAATATTTGCTTTATGAAGATGACCCAAAACTATAGCCGCATCTCTTGCATGATATCTTGGTGCCGGATCAAATTGTTTAAATGAACTTTCATGTTCTTCATCTACAATAACCAAACCCAACTTACTAAATGGCAAATACATTGCTGATCTAGCACCAATGACCAATTGGGCCTTTGGCTTTTCCTGTAAAACATTCTGCCAAACTTCTACCCGCTCTTGTACGTTATATTTTGAATGATAAATTGCTATTCTTTCGCCAAAATATTCTTGTAACCTACTTATTAGTTGTGTCGTCAAAGCAATTTCCGGTAATAGATAAAGCGCTTGTAATCCTTTCTCTAAACACTCTTCTATTAATTTCACATAGACTTCGGTTTTACCTGAAGATGTTACCCCTTTTAATAAAGTAACTTTATTTTCTTCGAATGCCGATTTAATATCAACTAAGGCAGCTTCTTGATATTCATTTAATTCTTTGGTTTCAGAGTTATCGCTTTCACCATCATAACTAACTCTATCTGTTTTAATAAAATATTCTTCTAGAATGCCTTTATCAACCAATGACTTTATTACTGCTTTTGAAGTATTGCTTGATTTTTCGAGCTCAGTAACTTTTATTGGCTTTTGACTTTTTAACTGCAATTGAAATAACGAAAGCACAACTTGACTTTGCTTAGGCGCTCTAGTCAATGAATTTAAAAGTTCTTCTAATTTATCATCGGATGAATGTTCGTCTCCCAATTTCACATACCGTACCAACTTAGGTTTATACTGCTCATAAACCTCTTCTTTAAGAACAATTACTTTTTTCTCCAGTAATCGCTGTAAAATTGGCAGTACATTTTTTCTTTCAACAATGGCAGAAACTTCTTGAACCTTAAGTATAGACTGATGTTGAAGTGCTTCAAAAACTAAAAATTCATCATCTAAAAGTTCATTTTCATTAATTTCATATTCTGTATTTCTGAGCACTAAAGTTTCGCTTTCTAGTAAAAAAGCTCCAGGTAAAGCACTACGCACTACCTCACCCAACGTGCACATGTAATAAGAAGCTATCCACTCCCAATGCTTTAGTTGTGTAACATTTACAATAGGATAATCGTCTAGTATTTCATGAATCTCCTTCGCCTCATAAGCTTCCGGCGGATTTTGATGAACACTAAAAATGATTCCTGTATATATTTTGGACTTACCAAATGGTACGGCTACGCGCATACCCGGCTGTAGTATCTTAGCCTCTTCTTCAGTTATACTATAAGTAAAACTAAGCTCTAAAGGAATTGGTAATATTACATTAATAAAGTTTGCCATAGTTACCCCTCCACTCGAAGCCAAGTTTGGGTTCTAAAGATAAATGCCAAATATCCTCTTACCTTTAATTCATTGGTATTATCGGGATTCAACCATATTTTAAAACGAAATGTCATGGCTTGTTCTGGATCAAAAAGTCTTTTACCTTTCCATTCACCATCATCATGAAGTTGACCTGCAGTAATAATTTCCATTCCTTCAACGGGCTTATCCTTTAAATCTCCATCACATTTCACACAAGTAACTCCTTCTTTTCCTTCTTCTAAGATTTTCACAACCTTACCATACATCAAACCTTCTTTCTTATAAATTTCAATAACACCCTTTGGCAGACCGGTACGATCATCTATAGTTTTCCACTTACCAAAAACGGATTGTGCAGAAATGCTCATTGAAATAAATAGTGTAAAGAGAATACTTAATTGTACAGTTTTGTTTATCATTCTTTTTTAGTGATTTTACGTAATGTGTTTAGAGACGCGTTCAGCTCAAACCCAAGTAGCAATATATTAGAATTTAACCAGATGTATACCATTAAAATTAATAATCCTCCTAACGCACCATATAATTCATTGTATCTAGCAAATTTCTCTACATAAATACCAAACAGATATGAGGTAATTAAAAATAACGTAGTGGTCATTAAAGCTCCAAAAGAAAAGAACTTTGCTTGCCTACCTTCTCTCGTTCCAAAGTAATACAGAATTGCTGTGGTGAAATAGGACAGTACTATAAAGAATAACACTTTTGCTATCTGCACACCTACCACTTCATCTTCACCCAAAATATAACCACCTTGTTTTGCAGCAAACTCAGATAAGTAACCAAGTACATAAAACTCAAAATATATAAAGGCCACGAAGCCTACTAAAATTAAAATAGACAATATTAGTCCCACCATTAACGCATATAGGTATTGTCTAAAAAAATGTCGTGTAAGATCAATATGATACGACGTTTCAAAACCTCCAAAAATAGAGTTTACGCCATTTGCTACTAAAAAAATAGAAAGTAAAAATGATGAAGATAGTAATCCTCCGCGCTTCTGATCTTTAATTTGTTGAAATACCTCTCCGAAATAATCACCTGTAGCATTTGGCAAGAATGACTCTAAAAATAATCGAAACTGCACTTCAAAATCACCATGTTCAATATAAATATATGGTAATAAAAAAGGCACTAAAGTAACCATAAAAATAATCAATGGAAACAAGGCCATAAATAAGCTAAAAGCAATGGCACTAGCACGTGTAGACAATGTACCTCTTAAAATACCAAGCACATACATTTCAGTAAGGTCATAAACGGAAAGCCCCTCAAAACCTGGTAATCTGATTTTTTTTAAAAACCGGACAAACCAATTTATGATTGGAATCTTTTCTAATTTTTCTTCGACCTCTAAAGACATCTACACTGCTTTTAAACTCAAATCTAGGTTATAAACCGAATGAGTCAATGCTCCAGAAGAAATAAAGTCTACACCACATTCTGCATACTCCCTAATAGTCTTCTCATTAATTCCACCAGAAGACTCCGTTAAACAAGTGTCGCCTATTAATTTTACAGCTTTTCTAGTATTTTCATAATTAAAGTTATCTATCAATATACGATAAACCTCTTCCGACTCTAAAATTTCTTTGATTTCATCTAAATCTCTTGCTTCAACGATAATTTTTAAATCACGACCAGTTTCTTTTAAGTAGTTCTTAGTCTTATCAATTGCTTTGGTGATTCCGCCAGCAAAATCAATATGATTATCCTTTAACATTATCATATCATACAATGCAAACCTATGGTTTTCGCCTCCACCAATTTTTACCGCCCATTTTTCTAATGCACGTATGCCTGGTGTGGTTTTTCTTGTATCTAAAATCTTTGTTCCTGTCCCTTTTAAAAGATTAACGAACATATTTGTTTTTGTAGCTATAGCGCTCATTCTTTGCATAGCGTTTAATACCAAGCGCTCTGCCTTTAAAATACTTTGAGAACTACCTTCTACATAAAAAACAATATCACCATGACTTACAGGAGAGCCATCTTTAATTAAAACTTCTATTTTTAAATTAGGGTCAACAAAGTAAAATACAAGTTCAGCAAAATCAACTCCAGCAATAATACCTTCATCTTTCACTAACAATTTTGCCTTACCCGTTGCTGTATCTGGAATACAGGCTAACGAACTATGATCACCATCTCCAACATCTTCACGAATGGCATTTGCTATGATTAATGTTATCTCTTCTTTAAATTGTTCTTCTGAAATCATATTTGTAATATCTATTGTATTGCTAATTTACAAATCCATTTGCGAAATTGATTTACTTTTGACATATGACTATAAAACTTTTAGCCATTGGCAAGACAGATAATTCTCAACTGCAAGAGCTTATTGAAATATATCAGAAAAGATTACAACATTATGTCAATTTTGAAATCGAATTGATACCAGATTTAAAAAAGACAAAGAATTTATCTGAAGACCAACAAAAGGAAAAAGAAGGTGAGCTTATCCTCAAAAAACTAGCTCCAACAGATATATTAATACTTTTTGATGAAAAAGGTAAACATTATACTTCTGTAGAATTTTCTCAATACCTTCAAAAGAAAATGAATTCTGGAATTAAGCAATTGGTCTTTTTAATAGGTGGTCCCTATGGATTTAGTAACGACATATATGCTAAGGCATCAGGAAAAATAAGTTTATCCAAAATGACCTTTTCACATCAAATGGTGCGTTTATTTATTACTGAACAAATTTATAGATCCTATACTATTTTGAAAAATGAGCCTTACCACCATCAATAAATAAGGCTTTGACAAATGTATTGAAATAGTTTACGCTGGTTTCATTAAGGATTTTACCATGTTATTTGAGACTACTTCTAGATCAGTAAGTTCTTGCATTAAAAAGGAAATTAATTCTTCTTTGTGCTCCATATTTTTTTCAATTTTAAGAACGCGATTATAGTTCTTAATATTTTTCATGTGCGATTCGAAAGCATGGGTTTGATGCCAATTAATTTCTTTTAATTTTTGATTTTGGATTGCCATCTTTTTAATGGAAGGATTAATAAAAAAGAAAATTTCAAAAATTAAAATCAATAACGAAAACATAGCAAGCTCTAACTCGATTATCATAAGTGTTTTAATATCCTTTTCTGAAGCTTTCTGAAATTGCCCTACAATGGTATCCATCTTCACCAAAAATTGATCTGATTCTGATGAGAGCATTTCCATATCTACAGAACCTAATTCATTAAAATCATCTAATGATTCAAGAATATAATTAATGCTTGGCTGTAGTTTATTGAAATTATTTTGAATTTCTTCATTATCCAATTTTGGAATACCGGTTACTTCATTTCCTTGCTGTAAAGCTATATTAGTATTCGATAGCTTATTCATCGCTAAACGTAACTTACCATAATTGCAAGTACCGTATTTACACTCATAAACACTCTTTACAATAGACTGAGACAACATTCTTTGTCTACCAGCCTCATTTATTCTTAACGAATCTTGCCGCTGTCTCGCCAAAGAGTATTGAATTATTGATTGTATTAATATCGTTAATACAATCACCTTAAAACCAGTAGATAATAGTTATTAAAACTCTTACCAAATTTAAATTTCGATAAAACCCTTTTAAACATAATTGGAGATATTTCCTACAAAATATAAATATACCATAACCATAACCACACATTCCTAAAAATGTTGTAGTAAAAGCTAAAAATTGGTCAAAAAAAAATGCAAGTTTTTCAACTTGCATTTTGGAATATAAAAGATATTACTTTTATGAAACTACTAGTAAAGCACTCTAAATTTTATTGTGTTCTCTACCTTCTTCAATTCTTTGATTACTTCCTTGTTGTATTCTTTATCTAAATCTGTGATTACGTATCCAACTTCATTATCCGTAGATAAATACTGGCTATTGATATTCAATTCATACTGTGCCAATACCTTGTTGATTTTAGCCATTATACCTGGCACATTTTTATGAATGTGTAGAAAACGGTGCGATTTGTTTTGTTTTGGCAAACGAATATTAGGGAAATTAACTGCATCAACAGTATTACCAGAATTAATATAATCCATTATCTTATTTGGCACAAAATCTGCAATATCACGTTGTGCTTCTTCTGTACTACCACCAACATGTGGAGTTAAAATTACATTTGGAAAACCTTGTAATTTTGTTTGGAAATCTCCATTACTAGCAGGCTCATCTGGATAAACATCTACCGCAGCACCACCGATATGACCATTTTTTAAACCTTCTGCCAGTGCATCTATATCTACTACAAAACCTCTAGAAAGGTTGATTAGCATTGCACCTTTTTTCATTTGCTTTATTTCGCGCTCACCAATAAAGTTTTTATTCGCTTTATTATCATCAATATGTAAAGTAACTACATCAGATACGTTTAATAAATCTTCGAGCGTATTGCATTTTACCGCATTACCTAAAGCTAATTTATCATCCACATCATAATAGTAAACACGCATACCCATAGCTTCTGCCAATACCGACAATTGCTTACCAATATTTCCGTAACCAATTATACCCAAGTTCTTACCACGAACTTCTCTTGAGCCTGCCGCTGTTTTTTGCCATTGACCTTCGTGAATCTCCCTACTACGATCAAAAACACTTCTCATTAGCATAATAATTTCACCTATTGCTAATTCTACTACAGATCTAGTATTGCTATACGGAGCATTGAAAACTACAACACCTTTCTTTTTAGCTGTCTCTAAATCTATCTGAGTGGTTCCTATACAAAAAGCACCAACTACCAATAGTTTATCGGCAGCATCTAAAACAGTTTGTGTAACCTGTGTTTTTGAGCGAATACCGAGAACGTGAACGCCCTTGATTTTTTCGATCAACTCTTCTTCAGACAAACTATGTTTGATCAATTCAACGGAAAAACCGTCTTCTGATAAATTATCGAATGCAGCTGTGTGCACGTTTTCTAATAGCAGGACCTTAATCCTATTCTTTGGGTACGAAATATTTCTTGGCAACTTGTTCACAAATAAAAATTCATCTAAACTTGGTGTAACATAATCCGCATTACTTGCGGCTTTCTCTCTATGCACGTTTTCCGTATAAGCAAAAAACTTATCTGCTATACCTGCTTCGCGCATTACATAATCACTGTAACCATCTCCAATAACTTGAACTTCCCCGTCCAAATTCATTTGCTTTAGGCAATCAATTTTACCATTGTGCTGAGATAGTACATTCTTTTCATCGAAACCGATGATATTTCCTTCTTCGTCGAATTTAAATGTATTTGCATACACTCGATCAGAAGGTATATTGTATTCTTTTACAATAGGGTCTATAAACTCTTTAAATCCGCATGATATCACATAGATATCATCTGCATATTTTTCAAAAAACTCTTTATTTGATGCTATAGATTTAGATATTTTACTTCTTAGCTGTTCAACCAGACCTTCTAAATCATCCTTTTTAGCATCTAACAACTTAATTCTACGCTCTAAAGACTCTGTAAACGAAATATCACCGTCAATACCTAAATTGGTAATCTTTTGTATTTCTTTAATTACTTCATCTTTATTAGACCTTCCTTCTAAAGTCATTTCTGCAAGAACATCTAAAGCCTCTACCCTAGTTAACGTACTATCAAAATCAAAAACGTATTTTCTACTTACTTCTACCATTATTCTCTTTGGTTTGGATAGGGATTTTTGTCGTTAAAATAAGTAGCAAAAGTAAAAATTTAATTTATCCTGATATGTGATATCTTGGAAATAAAACAAAAAGCTTTTGTTATGATGTAATTTGACAAAAAGATAATCTCTATTCTAAAAATTGTAGAACGGAATTAGAGAAACCTTTTGTTTTATATGTACCATTATGATCACCGGGAACTCTAATCAATTTTCCGTTCTCAAATGTATTACGTAATTCTTCTGCACTACCATTATCCGAATCTTCATCTCCGCAAATTACAAGTACTGCTATCTTAATTTTATTTAAGTCTTCTACAGATGTTACCGGCTGGTATTTTTGTTGCAAATGAAGTGACCGTAAATCTGCTTTAATAGATTTTGCATAGTCAACAGCGCCTTTCGTTATTTCATCTACATCACCCTTAAAAGCTTTTGCGAACATTATTCTCCTGTCCCAATTAGGGTTCGTAAAATCTATACCCATACCACCTAATACCGCTTTTGTAACTCTAGCATCTTCGGTTAATAATTTTGCCAAAACAATACTTCCTCTTGAGTAGCCTATTGCTTTATAAGACTCCATATTTAAATGATTCATTAATAAAATCAAATCTTTTACCTCTGTATTGTCTTTATAAGCTATATCTGTTTGCGGTTTATCAGAATCTCCATTGCCTCGCATATCTGGTATAATTACGCGATATCCAGAATCAAGTAAATCTTGCTTTAAAGCTGTTTTCTCCCATGATTTTCTAGAATTTATAAATCCATGAAGTAATAATACAGGTTCTCCATCTCCTTCATCTGTGTAGATTATATGCACGCCATCAAAAGATTCGAATTCACCTACTTGAGAAGTTACCGTCGAAGCGAATAACAACAACCCCAACCAGAGAAAAAAATACTTTTTTACCATTGTAAATTATTTAGGAAATGTAAAGGAGTCCCGCTAGAATAGCCATACCAAAACTAACCAAAGTACCAATTAAAATATACTCTGTTAGCTTTCTATTATTTCGTTCTTTAAGATCGTTGAATCTAAAAACAGATTTAGCAGCTATCAACAACCCGATAACTTCCCACCTACCAATTACTATAAATATCAACACAAATAAGCGTTCAATAATCCCAATGTATTTACCAGCATTAGGTAATGATTTATGATCTGTCTCTATCTGATTGGACATACCTTCTAATACTTGACCCATAATAATTGACGCTGGGTAGGTTACAAAAACAATTGCCGTTACTAAATACCAATCTAAATTTTCGAAAAGAGATAAGGTATGAGTGTATAGATCCGAATAAAATGCGCAGCAATAGATAACCAGAATATGAAGTATTTGATCTATAAAAAATGGAATACTCTTATTCTTAAACATTTCATTAGCATACAACTTTAATATATCTATAGCTAAATGGGTAATTGCCACTACAAAGGCAATTTTCCATAAAGACAAATCCCATAGTAAAAGCATGTACAAAGCAAAATGCAGTAGTACATGTAGATATAAATATTTGGATGTTATTTTATTTGATTGTTTATGAAGTACCCATTTTCTTGGTTGTAAAACAAAGTCTCCTATTAGATGACCCAGCACTAGTTTTATGAAAATCAACATATTTATTTTACTATAATTAATTCTTTATAATATGATAATACATCTAATACTAGATCTAATCTTGCTCTTTTTAAACGTTGACTTACAGCAGATTGCTTTATCCCCAATCTTTGTGCTATTTCTTTCTGTGAAAATTGTGGATAGTCAAGTGCCAATGTTACAATCTCTGCTGAAACTACACTCCAATCATCCATAAAATCTAATGCTAAACGTAACATTAAATTTAATGTACGGTCATTACCCGTATCTCCGGTAGCAATACTGAGATTTACTTTGCTTTCCTTTAAGGTTTCAAAATTACGCCCTGATCTTTGATAAGCAGGACCATTAGATTCTGTTACCCCAGTGCCTATATATGTTTCTAGACCAATACCAACACCCATTCTAACATCTAACCCCTTAATAGATTTCAACATAGCCTTAATACGTATAGCCGTAAACAAAGCATTTTTTTCAGTAACCTTTAACTGGAACTCATCTCCACGATAAATTTCCCAATTCATTGGGGATGCCCCAAATTGGTTGAAGTAATTCTTTAATAAATCAATCCATTGAGAACTTGGATGATCTTCAGAATTAATAATGTCTCCAGTGATTATCGCTATCATTATTATTAGTTATTACGCTAATATATTAAATTATAAGCTAATTCAATAATATTTTTAAATATTAGCACAAATACTAATATAGTTGAAAGTAATACTTTCTAGAACCAGCGCCTTGTTAAGATACAATAATCTTTAAAGGAACGCCCAAATTTTTCTAAGAGAATTCGTTCTTCTGGAATAATTTGAAAACGATTCATATACCCCACAAACAAAGCAGCAATCAATGTATTAAAAGCATTTCCTAAAATAACACCTAAAGCTAACAAAATCAACAGCAAAGACAAATACATTGGATTGCGAGAAAACTTAAAAATACCGCCAACTACTAAATTAGAAGCCTTACCTGGTTTTGTTGGATTTATAGTAGTTTTTGCTCTACCAAACTGCAATAGCGCCAGTATAGCAATTAATACACCCAAGCCTACTAAAATTTTGGCAAGCAACATTCTTCCAAAAAAATCAAAATAACCAATTGGTAGAAATTCTGCCAATAAATACATCATCAATCCAAAACATACAAACACTAAAGCTGGTGGTACTTTTAATTCCATTTTATAAAATTACTACTTTTGATAATGTAAATTAACAAACCAAATTCCAAATTGTTAGTATGAAGCTTGTATTTGCCACACATAACCCCAATAAATCAAAAGAAGTTCAACAATTGGTTCCTAGCCAAATAGAACTAATAAATTTAGAAACTATAGGCTGCACAACAGATATACCCGAAACAGCAAATACACTTGAAGGAAATGCAAAACTAAAGGCCGATTTTGTAACAAATAACTACCAACTATCATGTTTTGCTGATGACACAGGTCTTCTAGTTAATTCACTTAATGGTGAACCAGGTGTGTATTCTGCGCGATATGCCGGTACGCAGGCAGATTCAAATGCCAATATGGATAAGTTATTAGCTAACTTAAGCAGCAAAAAAGATAGGTCAGCTTACTTCAAAACTGTAATCGCTTTAAACCTAAATGGTAAAACACATATATTTGAAGGCAAAATAGAAGGAGTAATTACAGTAAATAAAAGAGGTGAAAATGGTTTTGGATACGATCCAATCTTTCAACCAAATGGATACGAAGAAACATTTGCCGAGCTACCATTATCAATTAAAAACAAAATTAGCCACCGCGCAAAGGCGTTCAAAAAATTGATAACATACTTAAATAGTATTCATGTTACAGGAGAAAAATAAAGGAGAAACAGTAGTTGTATCGGTTGCATCAGAACGTGCAGAAGCTATCGGGGGTGTACTCATTGCAATATTCGCCGCTCTTATGGCAATATCGCAAATGGTAAATGGCGAATTGGAAGAAGAAATGATGATTGCACATAACAATGTAGTAAGCTACTCCAACTGGTATCAATCTAAAAGTATCAAAGAAAGTTTAAAAGAAGGTGAGCTAGATTACCTGAAAGCCTTAATTGAAAGCGGCATCGTTACGGAAGGAAAAAAATCGATAATAGAACAAAAAATAGCTGAAGTAGGAGAAAAAATAATCAAATACGAATCAGAAAAAACAGAAATCTTATTAGGTTCTGACCATGTAGGTAAAGAAAACTGGGTGCAAGATATTGAAGGAGAAATGGGTATAATTACTGGCGTTAAAGAATGGGAAAGATTGACGAAGTCTTATGACTACGCTACCAAAAGATTCGATTATGCGTTACTATTTTTTCAAATTTGTATCGTGCTAGGTGCTGTTTGTATAATCATTTACGACAACCCTAGGCTTCAAAAAGGATTAATTGTGCTAATGATTATCTTTGGTATTACTGGCGCATCCCTTTCTATATATGGCTATTTACTAGCACCATAGTATTACTTTCCAATAAATTATACTGATTCAATTATTCGCAGTACCTTTGCCGCTTAATTAACGCCGCTAGTATAGCATGTGTTGCCCTGAGTCTAAATAGGTTATATACGATAATCGCTCTATGCAACATTCATATTTGCGATTTAGTATAACATATTATGACAAAGTTTGAAGCACTAGGACTGCAAAAGTCTTTATTAGATGCTATTACTGATATGGGTTTTGAAACCCCTTCAGAAGTTCAAGAAAAAGCAATCCCTATTTTATTGGAAGGTGAAACCGACTTGGTTGCCTTAGCGCAGACAGGTACAGGTAAAACTGCTGCATTCGGTTTTCCATTAATTCAGAAAATTGATAGCAATAGCAGAACCACACAAGGTTTAATTCTTTCTCCTACTCGTGAGCTTTGCTTACAGATTACGAAAGAAATGCAAGCGTATTCTAAATACGAACGTAATATTAATGTAGTTGCCATTTATGGTGGTGCTAGTATTACAGACCAAGCAAGACAGATTAAAAAAGGTGCACAAATTATTGTTGCTACACCTGGTCGAATGAAAGATATGATCAGTAGACGTCTTGTCGATATTTCTAATATAGATTACTGTATATTAGATGAGGCAGATGAAATGCTGAACATGGGCTTCATGGAAGATATTAAAGATATCCTTTCTGGTACGCCTGATGAAAAATCTACATGGTTGTTCTCTGCAACTATGCCAAGAGAAGTGGCCACTATTGCCAAAAAATTTATGCACTCTCCACAAGAAATAACTGTGGGAGCAAAAAACTCTGGAGCATCAACTGTACAACATGAATATTATGTTGTTGGCGGTAGAGATCGTTATCCAGCTTTAAAGAGATTGGCAGATACTAATCCAGATATATTTTCAGTTATTTTCTGTAGAACAAAACGTGATACACAAAAGGTTGCTGAGAATTTAATTGAAGATGGTTATAATGCAGGAGCTTTACACGGAGATTTGAGTCAGAACCAGAGAGATTTGGTAATGAACTCTTTCCGTAAAAGACAAATTCAAATGCTTGTAGCTACTGATGTTGCTGCACGTGGAATTGATGTTGATGATATTACTCACGTAATCAATTATCAATTGCCCGATGAAATTGAAACATATACGCACCGTAGTGGTCGAACAGGTAGAGCTGGTAAATCTGGTATTTCTATGGTTCTTATTACACGTAGCGAACAACGCAAGATTAGAGCTATTGAAACTAAAATCAATCAAAAATTTGAATTGAAAAAAGTTCCTTCGGGAATGGAGATTTGTGGTATTCAATTACATCACTTAGCTAATAAAATAAAAGATACTGAAACTAATTCTGACGTTGACGGTTATTTACCTGAAATTAATGAGATTTTAGAAGGTATTGATCGCGAGGAATTAATAAAGAAATTGATTTCTGCAGAATTCACAAGATTCTCTAACTACTATAACAAGTCTAAGGATTTAAATTCTTCTGACAGTGGTAGAGATAGAGAAAGAAGTGATGACAGAAGAGGTGGCGAAATACCAACTAGTGGTGCAGTTCGCTACTTTGTAAATGTTGGCGAAAGAGACGGTTACGACTGGATGTCCTTAAAAGACTTCATTAGAGATACTGTTGGTTTAGGTCAAGAAGATGTATTTAAAGTAGATGTTAAAGAAAGTTTTTCTTTCTTTAATACAGAGTCGGAAGTTACACAACAGATTCTAGAAAAATTCACTGAATTTAAAGTTGACGGTCGTTTTGTAAACGTTGAAGTTTCTAAAAACCCCGGTGGTGGTGGTGGTGGAAATCGCAGAAGCGGCGGAAGCGGTTTTGGCGGAGGCTTTAAAGGAAAAAGAAGTAGCAGTGGCGGAAGAAGAGATGATGACCGCGGTGGAAGAGGAAGAAAAGAAGGTAGCTCTGAGTCAAAAGGACGAAGACGAGATAGAAGTGAATCTAGCTCACCTAACTCAGGAAAACGACGCACTACCAAAAGAAAAGGAGATTTCTTTTAGTTAATTGTATATTAAAAATACGCTTCGGCGTATTTTTTTTGTTTTGTTTGCATCCTAATTACGCGTCAGTACAATGAGATATCTTTTATCGCTTACAATTTTGTTCGTTTCATTTATAGGTTTATCACAAGAGTCAGAAGAAGGCCAACGCCTTAATGCCATGGTGATAAATGCCCAAACTGACGAACCTCTAGAAAGTGTACATGTTGTTAACCTAAACCAAGTTTTTGGTACGATTACCAATGAAAAAGGTGAATTTTCAATTGCCGCTGCGGTAAATGACACACTATATTTTTCTTTTCTAGGTTTTAAATCTCAGAAAATTAGGGTAACGAACGATATGTTCAAATTTAAGGATACAGAAATCGCCTTAACAGAGCTCGCTTATGCTCTTGAAGAAGTTATTGTAAGACCATATCAACTTACTGGCTACCTTGAAATCGATGTAAAAAATCTACCTATCAACAATGCTTATCAGTACAGTATCTCTGGCTTAGGCGTAAGCTATGAAGGCGGTAACAAAAACCCTAGTGCTGTTACTAAGGTATTAGGCGCTATTCTTAACCCCGCAGATCTATTACGGAACCTTTTTGGCAAGAAGCCTGCGCAAATGCGCAAGCTTAGACAAATGCGAGAAGATGATGATATTCGTAATTTGCTAGCCTCTAAATTTGACAGGGAAACGCTTACAGAATTTCTTCAATTAGAAAAAGTTGATATTCAAGATATTTTGAACAACTGCAATTATTCAAAATCATTTATTTCTACAGCTAATGATCTTCAGATACTTGATGCAATTAGCAGCTGCTATGAAGAGTACAAAGTTCTTAATAGAAAGAAATAATATTTTTTAAAACGGAATCCTTGTTATAGTTTTATTGAAAATAACAAGGAAATGAAAAATGTACTCCTACTTGGGCTATTATCTATAGTAATAACTTCTTGCCAACCAAAAGGTAAAGACAAGACAGAAAATATAGCTGTAGTTAAGGATACAATCGAAACCCCTAAAAAAAATCCTAATTTTCAATGGGAAGCTGCTACGGTATATTTTCTACTTACGGATAGATTTAATAACGCAAATCTAGATAACGACTTAAATTTTGAGCGAGATGAAGAAACTGGAAAACTCAGAGGATTCCTAGGTGGTGATATTCAGGGTATTACAGAAAAAATTAAAGATGGTTACTTTTCTGACCTAGGTGTCAATGCCATTTGGTTTACCCCTGTTGTTGAGCAAATTCATGGAGCAACTGATGAAGGCACAGGTAACACCTATGGATACCATGGATATTGGGCAAAAGACTGGACTGCTCTTGACCCTAATTTTGGAACCAATAAAGATTTAGATATTTTAATAAAAACAGCACACGAGAATGGTATTCGTATTTTATTGGATGTTGTCTTGAACCACACTGGACCAGTTACTAATGAAGATCCTGTATGGCCAGAAGAATGGGTAAGAACCTCCCCTACTTGCGAATTCACCACATACGAGAATACAACAGCCTGCACTTTAGTTGCCAATCTCCCAGACATACTAACTGAAACTGATGCTGCTGTAAATTTACCAGATGCTTTACTTGCGAAATGGAAAGCAGAAGGCAGACTAAGTGAAGAACTAGATGAATTAGAATTATTTTTTGACAGAACTGGCTATCCAAGGGCTCCCCGTTTTTATATTATAAAATGGCTTACCGATTATGTTAACAAATATGGCGTTGATGGTTTTAGAGTTGATACCGTTAAACATGCCAATGAAAATTCTTGGGCGGAGCTATATAAAGAAGCTTCAATTGCATTTGAACTTTGGAAAAAGAAGAATAAAAATAAAGTACTTGATGAAAGTCCGTTTTACATGGTCGGGGAAGTATATAATTACGGAATATCTGGCGGACAGGAATTTGATCTAGGAGATAAAAAAATAAATTATTTTGACAACGGGTTTAAAAGTCTAATCAACTTTGAACTAAAAACAGATGCCAACAAAGAATACGAAGCTATTTTTACAAAATACAGCAAGCTGTTACATACCACTTTTAAAGATAAAAGTGTTTTAAACTACCTTACATCTCATGATGATGGGCAACCTTTTGACCAAGATAGAACCAACCCAAAAAGAGCAGCAAACGTTCTTTTATTAACCCCAGGAGCTTCACAAATCTATTATGGTGATGAAACTGCAAGAGATTTAACCATTGAAGGTACTGAAGGCGATGCCACACTGCGTTCTTTTATGAATTGGGAAGAATTAGATACTATTCCAAAAAAACAAGAAACCTTAGCCCACTGGCAAAAACTAGGTACTTTTAGAAACGACCACCCATCTATTGGAGCCGGTATTCACAAAAGAATTACAAAAGCTCCTTATGTTTTTAGCAGATATTTCAGTAAAGATAATTTTGTAGATAAGGTAGTAATTGGCTTAGATCTGCCGAAGGGCAAAAAATCAATTTCTGTAAAGGGTGTATTTGGCAATGGCACGAAACTGTACGATCGATATTCTGAAATAGAATTAACTGTTGAAAATAGTAAAGTTGTTTTAGACAATGAATATGATGTAGCCTTATTAGAACTTATACAATAAAGTAAGAATTTAAGCATTTGAATGAACAGCAATTCTATTGCCTTCAGAATCTTTTAAAAGCCCCATAAAACCATGCCCATCACCTATTTCGGTTTTTGGTTGTAATACTTGTCCGCCAGCTTTTTCTACTTTACCTAGAACTATGGCGGCATCTTCACAAGCAAAATATATTAAAGCACCTTCGCTTAAACTAGGAACATAGCGTTCATGTTGCACTAAAGCGCCATTTGCTTGACCTAAAACAGGTTTATCAGGAAATAGTCCCATCACAAATTCTCCAAAACTATTGACCGTAATGGTTACTTCTAATATAGACTCATAGAACTTTTTAGCTCGTTCCATATTTGCTACCGGAATTTCAAACCATGCTATCATTTGCCGTTATTTAATTTATCTTTTAAATTCTGTAATCCCTGCTCAAAATCTTTTCCTACCATTTTATCCATACTCATAAATAGCATCAAAATACTCATAGGAAATTTATTCTTACCAGTAAAACCCCAAGTAACCTTACTTTTATTTTCATCTAAAGCATCAAGATTCATATAACAATCAGATTGTGACTTATAGGGCTTAAAAAATCGCAAGTCTTGCTCTATACGTTTACCCTCCACAATGCGTGTTATTTCTTGCTCGCCCTCACCTACATCTTTATTACCGTTCCAATGGCTAATTGCACCTACACTACCATCTTCTCCCGTAAACTTCAAATCCATATTAGGGTCTTTCTGAGCCCATGGAGACCATTCTTGTTGTTTTTTTAAAAATTTTAAATGTTCCCAGACCAATTCTGGCGGTTGATCTACTGTTATACTCCTAAATACGTGGTAAGTTTTAGGGGCTATTAATGCTAGTACAACTACTAAAACTAAGAGTATTGCAAGAATAATTAATAGGGTATTCATTTGTTGGTCAATTAGTTAATTACCATCAAGTTAAGTAATTTTTAATTATCAGAATTATATCGTGCCAAAATATCATTAATACTTTTAATCGACTTCTTGGTCCAATCTAAGCGTCTTTCCAATCTTTCTTCTTCTGTTAACCTCCAATCAATATCCGATGCTTTTAATTTTGATGTTAAGTGTTGCAATATGATTGCTGCAGAAACAGATATATTCAAACTCTCCGTGAAACCTACCATGGGTATCTTTAAATAGGCATCTGCATTTTCAAGAACATAATCACTTAAACCTTTGTTCTCGGTTCCAAAAAATAGTGCCGTTTTACTATCTATCTCGAAATCTTGCAACAAGGAACTATTGGCATGCGGACTAGTTGCTACAATTTTGTAACCTTGCCCCCTTAGTGTATCTATTACCGCTTTTGAATCTTTGTATCGTTTAATATCTACCCATTTCTGAGCTCCCATGGCAATTTCCTCATCTAGGCGCTGACCATATTTCCCTTCAATTAAGTGAGCGGTCTGCACTCCAAAAGACTCACAACTTCTTACTACAGCACTTGTATTATGCATTTGAAACACATCTTCTACAGCTACGGTTATGTAATCAGTTCGTTCATTTAATATCTCAGTAAATCTCTCTTTTCTTTTTTCTGAAATAATTTCTTCTAAATATGCTAAAAGCTTCATATCAATCATGCAACCAAGATAAGAAAAGTATATTTTTAAGCTTAATTTATTGCCATCATGAAAAACATAGTTGTATTAACGGGAGCCGGAATTTCAGCAGAAAGCGGATTAAAGACCTTTAGAGATGCTGATGGTCTTTGGGAAGGGCATGATGTTATGGAAGTAGCTACACCCGAAGGGTTTCAAAATAATCCAGAATTAGTTCTTGAATTCTATAATCAACGAAGACGACAATTATTAACGGTACATCCTAATGAAGCGCACAAAGCTTTAGTAGCTTTAGAAAAGGAATACAACGTGCACATTATCACCCAAAATGTAGATGATTTACACGAACGAGCCGGTAGTTCTAATGTTATTCATTTACACGGAGAGTTATTAAAAGCAAAGAGCACTGATAAAACTGAAAATATTTTTGAATGCCAGAAAGATATAGTACTTGGTGACACCTGTAAAAACGGATTTCAAATTAGACCTCATATTGTTTGGTTCGGCGAAGCCGTACCCCTTCTAGATGATGCAATTTCAATAACAGAAAAAGCTGATATTTTAATTATTATAGGAACTTCTATGCAGGTATATCCAGCAGCGAGTCTAATTGATTTTGTAGATTTAAACACACCTATTTATTTCATTGACCCAAAGCCCGCTATTAAAAATTCTCAAAAAAATAAAATAACGGTAATAGCCGAAAATGCAGTTGAAGGTGTGCCTACTTTGGTTGCTTCCCTAATTGATAAATAATTCTGGTCTGCCTTACCCATTCTACCAATTCAGTTACTTCGCTAACAGAAAGCTTAGTATCTGCATGTATTAAAGTATACTGAGATAACGGCATATTACCACTCGAAATCTCATCTTCGATTTCTTCTAATAAGTGATCCTTTTTAGTTAGCGAATAATTCTCCCATTCAGAAAAATTCAAATGCTCTTTCCCTTCAGTAACATGGTCTGCCAACCAATAAGAAATAGGAGCTATATTATTATACCAAGGGTATTTCGTGTTATTGCTATGACAATCGTAACAAGAGGTTTCAAATATTCTTCTAAGCTCTTGAGTAGGGTTTGTCTCCTTTATAAAAACTGCTGTATGGTTACCAGGAGAAATGTTTTTTGTAGGACTGAAAAATTGCATGGCTATAAATACAACAACCACACCTAGGCTAATTTTTTTTAGTAATTTCATATTTGGGGAAAATATGGTTTAAAGATACAATTTTATGAATAAGGATGAGCTTTACGAAGCATTGAATTATGTTAATGCAACTCGTGAAAATCGTAGTAAAATGGCTATTACCGTTGAAGCGCAGCCAGACCTTATGTTGTACTTAATAGAAATATCTCAAGAAAATTTAGATCCCATATCATGTAAAGCGAGTTGGGTCTTAGAATCTGTTGTTAAAACCAATCTTAATTTTATTATCCCCGTTATAGACCAATTCATAAATTCCTTAAAATACTTAACTTTAGAATCATCTATTAGACCCGCTTCAAAAATTTGTCTTCTTTTAGTTCAATATCATTTTTTAAAAAAAACTTCTACATCAATAAGTATACTTAAAGAATATCACTTAGTTACTATTTCAGAATCTGCCTTCGATTGGTTAATTGGCAACCATAAAGTTGCTCCAAAAGCCTATTCAATGACAACGCTTTTATTTTTAGGTAGAAAAATAGAATGGATCCACCCAGAACTACTTCAAACATTAAAACAGAATTATGTAAATGGAAGCGCAGCATATAAGGCTCGAGCTAGAATGACTTTAAAGGTTTTAGAAAAATAATGACCATGGTACATACCATTGTTCATTAAATGATCCTTTTTGGCTATAACTTAAATAGTTTAGTGTTTTAAACTTTAGTATGAATAGGTATATTTGCCCCTTACTAATTTAACCATAGATTATGTCTCTTAACGCACTAAATGCTATTTCGCCAATTGACGGCCGTTATAGCTCAAAAACCAGTTCTTTATCTGCTTATTTTTCTGAAGAAGCTTTGATAAAATATAGGGTAAGAGTAGAAATAGAATACTTCATTGCGCTTTGTGAAATTCCATTGCCACAATTATCTTCTTTTGATATTTCTAAATTTGATACGTTAAGAAAAATTTACACTGATTTTTCTACTTCTGATGCGCAAGAAATAAAAGAGATAGAGAGAACAACAAATCATGATGTTAAAGCTGTAGAATACTTTATTAAAAAAGCATTTGATTCTTTAGGCTTATCAAAATTTAAAGAATTTATACACTTTGGCTTAACGTCGCAAGATATAAACAATACCGCAATTCCACTTTCTATTAAGGAAGCAATGAATGATGTTTATGTTCCTCAATATTTTGAATTATTAGAAAAACTTGATGTTCTTACTTTAGAATGGTCAGACATTCCTATGTTAGCAAGAACACACGGTCAACCAGCCTCTCCTACCCGATTAGGAAAAGAAATTTTGGTTTTCGTAGTTCGTCTAAAAGAGCAATTTAATTTATTGAACGATATACCTAGTGCAGCTAAATTTGGTGGTGCAACGGGTAATTTCAATGCGCATTTAGTTGCCTACCCTAGTATTGATTGGAAAGCCTTTGGTCAAAATTTTGTACAAGAAAAATTAGGACTTCAACATTCATTTCCAACAACACAGATTGAGCATTATGATCACCTAGCAGCTTTATTCGATGGTCTTAAACGAATCAATACTATTGTATTAGATCTTGATCGCGATTTTTGGACTTATGTATCAATGGACTATTTCAAACAAAAAATTAAAGCAGGTGAAGTTGGTTCATCAGCTATGCCACACAAAGTTAATCCTATAGATTTTGAAAATTCTGAAGGAAACCTTGGTCTCGCTAATGCAATTTTTGAGCACTTATCTGCGAAGCTACCTGTTTCTAGATTACAAAGAGACTTGACGGATAGTACTGTTCTAAGAAACGTTGGTGTTCCGTTTGCACATACAATCATCGCTTTTCAATCTACCTTAAAAGGTTTGAACAAATTACTTTTAAATAAAGAGAAATTTGAGCAAGATTTAGAAAACAATTGGGCTGTTGTAGCAGAAGCTATTCAAACAATATTAAGACGTGAAAGCTACCCTAATCCATATGAAGCTTTAAAGGGACTTACAAGAACTAACGAGAAAATTAATAAAGATTCTATTGCTAACTTTATAGATACTTTAGAAGTTTCTGATGAGATCAAAAACGAATTGAAGCAAATATCTCCAAGCAATTACACTGGTATTTAAGCCAGTTTTAATGCATTAAAATTTTTCTTTTGTTCATATACGTCATATCGCCCTTTTAGGGCGATATGCATTTTATTTTGTTATTCATACTTCATATATTTCCTATGAAAGCAAAATTAAAAGTATATGCAAACAAATTTCTCAGTTGAAGAATCGGTAAGTAATTTATGGGATAAATTAGATGGTTGGTTAGAATCTATCATTCTAAAATTACCAAATATAGCCATGGCGGTTTTGGTATTGTTTTTATTTTACTTTCTGGCAAGAGGAATACGTAAAATTCTTAAACGAACCCTTCTAAGAAAAATATCTCAAGTATCCATTCAAGAAATAATTGCAAAAGTAGTCTTCGTAGTAATAATTTTAATTGGCTTCTTTATAGCTTTAGGTGTTTTAGACCTCGATAAGGTATTGACAAGTATTTTAGCGGGTGCAGGAGTTGTTGGTTTGGCAGTGGGTCTGGCATTGCAAGGGACTTTAAGTAATACTTTTGGCGGACTTATTCTTTCGTTTATGCCTCAGCTTAAAATCAATGATTTTATTTCTGCAGATGGGGTTTCTGGTTTTGTTACCGAAATTAGCTTACGAAACATAATTCTTAAAAAACCAGATAACAACATTGTAGTAATACCAAACTCTAAGTTTATTGACGGATCTTTCACTAATTACTCCATGAATGAGAGAAATAGAATTTTTGTTAATTGTGGTGTCGGATACGAAAGCGATTTACAAATGGTAGAGGACTTAACGGTCAAAATCATATCAGATAATTTTGAACAACAAGATGACGAGAATGTGGAATTCTTTTTCACAGAGTTTGGAGATAGCTCTATTAACTTTATGGTACGTTTCTGGGCAGATTGCGTAAATGTGAAACAAGAACATGCCGCAAGACACAAGGCTATTAAGATAATCAAGAAACAGTTTGATGAACGAGATATTAATATTCCTTTCCCGATTAGAACATTGGATTTTGGAAAAAATAACCTTCAAATTGTTAAGGAGTAACATTTGAAATTATAAAAGCCCGTTGAGCAAGTTCAACGGGCTTTTTAATAACTAACTAGACTAATATTATTTATTTATTTGAACTTCATGCGGATAAGGAATTTCAATACCTGCAGTATCTAATGTATTCTTAGTTCCTTCAATTGTTGCAAAATATACATCCCAAAAATCTTCGGGCTTACAGAAAGGACGTACCGCAAGGTTAACTGAACTATCTGCTAATTCAGATACATTAACAGAAGGCGCCGGGTCTTTTAATACTTTAGGATTTGAAATCAACATTGCCAACAGTACCTCTTTCGTTTTCTGAAGATCAGAATCGTAAGCTACGCCAACCGTAGTATCAACTCTAATTTTACCTTCTGCAGTATAATTTACAATGTTACCATTAGCCATAGCACCATTAGGTACAATTGCCAATTTATTCTCTGGTGTTATTAATTTAGTTGTAAAAATCTCTATTTCTTTTACATTACCCAGTACACCTTGTGCTTCTATTAAATCACCAATTTTATAAGGTTTAAATATAATTAATAACACACCACCCGCAAAGTTAGAAAGTGATCCCTGCAATGCTAATCCAATTGCTAAACCAGCCGCTGCAATTACTGCTGCAAAACTTGTAGTTTCAACTCCTAAAGTCGAAATAACCGTGATAATTAAAAATATTGTTAAAGCCCATTTCACTAAACTCAATAAAAATTTCTTTAGCGATTCATCATACTGTTGTTTGGTCATCCCTTTTCCTGTGACACCAACCAACTTTTTTATAATCCAAGAACCAATTAAATAAATCAGTATAGCACCAATAATTTTTGGTCCAAATACCATTATAAAATCAATTCCTTTGTCAATCCATACTTGTGTGTTTTCCATCTTAAATAGTTTGTTTAGGTTGTTTAATAATTGTTCTCACTTATATGACACCAATTTTATTAAAAGGTCACAATAAAAAGAGATGTTAACTACTATTAGAACGAATAAAAAACCCGTTACGCTTACGTAACGGGTTGTATTTAAAATAAATAGAGGCTAAACTTAACCTTTAATTAAATCTCCAAGTTGTTCCAATCCTTTTCCATTAAAATCTGATTTTTCCATTGCCTGAATTAATTGAACGAAACTCGCCGGATTCATATTATCTCCCAGTACACGAACGAGAATCAATCCTTTTTCATCATTATCTCCAAATATGATTACTTCATCAATTGTGTCTTCATCACCTTTTAACTGTATGGTAGCCTTACCCATCGATGTATTCATTTTCATAAGCTCGCTATAATCAGACCCTTTTAATATGGATTTGATTGCTGCTTTTTGAGTTTGATAATCGGCTTCGTTTTCAGGTTTTTTCTGAAAAGCCAAAATATTCAACTTTTTAAGTGATGAAGCTACCTCCATTTCTGATTCACTCAAATTAGCTTTCTCCAAATTTAAAAGACTAGAAGGTAAATCAAAAGACATAAAATTCGGGTTTTCTGCACTAGCGACATAATACTGCTGTATACTTTGTTCTGATGAACAGGACGATACGGCAAAACCTAAAACCAACGTAACAATAAAATATACTTTTTTCATAATGTACTTTTTAAATTAGAAAAGGTCTTCCTGTGTACAGGAAGACCTTTTACTATATATGTATTACTTACCCGAAGCCTTATTTAAATCACTCGGCAAATCCATTTTACTGGTCAATGTTCCAATTTTATTTAAATCGATATCACCGGTTAAACTAACCAAAACGGTTTCAAGTTTTCTACCATGATCTCCTATCTCCACATTATCTAAACCACTAACAAACATTAATAATTCTGAAACATGGTCTTTCTTTGAGCCATCTTTTACATAAAATTTTACGTTAACATCTTTGTCTTTTACACGCATAAGCTCTTCTAATTTAGAAGATTTAAGGTATTTCTTTACCGTTGATGTCATGTCTGCAGAAACCGAAGCATCTTCAGTCATAAAAACTTTTATGTTTTTTAATCCACTAGCGACCTCCATGAATTCCTGCGCATCCGCATCATCACTCATTCCTCCAAATTTGGAGACTAGGTCTATCATTCCTTTATTAACGATTACAGACCCTACATTGTCCATATTCTCATATTTGTCAAATACAGATTGTGAAAATCCAAATACGGGTAAAATTGCCATTAAAATTACTACTGCTACTTTTTTCATGATTGTTGTTTTTAGTGCCTTGTTCGTTTTTCGACTTTGGCGATTGATGAATTGATGATTATTATTCGCATTGAAATTAAAGGGTCAATGCATACTTATTTTGATTAATTCCCTTTTTTAGATGCTTTCCCTAATTGGTCACCACCTGGTAAATCCATTTTGTCTGTCAACTTTGATACTGATCGTAAATTGATATCACCTGTTAAGGATAATAAAACTGTTTCTAGTTTTCTACCATCAATGTCTATGTCTTTATCTTTTAAACCTGTTACGAACATTAATAGTTCTTTTACATGGTCGCTATCCTTACCTTCCTTGACGTAAAATTTTACATTAGAGCTACCATCGCGAACTCTCATTAGTTCTTCAAAAGAAGAGCTGCTTAACCTTTTTGTTACCCAACTATCTACATCTTTAGATATAGCTGCATCATCAGTTGTTATCACCTTGAAACTGGTAATAGAATTAACCAATTCAAAAAACTCCTTGGCTTCTGGATCATCTGAACTTACACTCATTTTACCCAACATTTGAAACATTTTTGGCTGCATAGCCACAAAGGTTACCTTATCATTATCCTCATATTTTTCGAAAATATCTTGAGCATTAATAATTACAGGGGCTAACACTAAAAGTGTTAATACTAGTATCTTTTTCATTTTAATTATTTTTCGTTAAAAATTTATTTGTTGTCTTTTCAAATTCTTCTAAATGATACAATTGCTCTGTACCTTTATTAAAATTCATTGCTAATAAGGCAAATGCCTCTTTTGCAGATTCAATTTCCTCTTGCGTATACTCATCTGCTAAAGTAACTGGAGGTGGTGTAGGCTGATAAAAATAAACCCCTACCATAAAGATTGCAATCGCAGCAACGGATACCCATTTCAAATAGTCTCTTCTAGGTTTTAATGGCACCTGCTTTGTAAAGCGCTCTTCTTTTGCTTTTGATAAGTAATTGAATAAAGGCGCATATTGCTCTAAATGTGGTGCAATATCATCTTCCGAGAAGTATGCCTTAAGCATTTCTTCATCGGCTACCGTGGTGGTAGCTTCAAAGTACTTTTCTATTAATTTTTCTATGTTATGCAATTCCATAATTATGCTTTTCCATTAATTTTTTCCTTACGGTTTTTCTTGCTCTGGACAAAGCAACCCGTATGGCTGTAGGTTTCATGTCCAATAATTCTTCTATTTCTTCATATTCATATTGCTCAACATCTCGCAATTGTAATACCATCTTTTGCTGCTCTGGCAATTCCGCCATTATACGTTCTACCCAGTTAATGCTATCTTTTGCTTCTAATTCACTTTGTAAGGACGTGCTAGAATCTGTATAATTACTATGCACTAATTTTAAATTGCTAGCTTGTTTCGACTTTAACCTATCCAAACAAAAATTCTTGGTCATCGTCATCGCAAACGCTTCTACATTATTATATGACTCTATTTTGTTTTTCTTGGACCATAGTTTTATTAGTATCTCTTGTGTTGCATCTTCAGCTTCTTCTGTCGAAACCAATAACCTTTTAGCCATACGGAACAATTTATCCTTAAATGGTAACACAATATTTAAAAACTCCGTTTGTTTCATTTTGGTTTGGCTGTTTGTAAACTTTCTTAACGGTTTACAAAAAGAAGACGATGTATAACGATTTTTGTTACAATTAATTTTTAATTAAAACACTTGTAAGTAAATTTAACATCCTAACACTAATTATTTACGTACGTACTTAGACATTGTAGTATCACAATTATAAGGAAGATTCTAATTACTGGAATATTCCCTAACAAGAATTAAAAAAAGCTATGAAAAAATTTTTCTTATCCGTCCTTTGTTTGGGACTTATTGTTACCTCTTGTAAAAAAAATGATGATGACCCAGTCATTGAAGAAGAAATTGAAACTCCAGAAGAAGAGACACCTGTTGTTGTGGATATTGAGGTCCAAAACTTTTTTTGGCAAACCTTAAACCTTTACTATTTCTGGCAAGGTGATGTGCCTGATTTGGCTGATGATCGTTTTGATACTCAAACTGCTTACGAAGAATACCTTACCGAGAATAATGACCCAGTAGCTTTACTAGAAAATAAACTACTATTTTCAGAGGATCGATTTACATTTTATAGTGATGATTATACTGAATTAGTAAATGGCTCTGCCGGAATATCTAAAAGTAACGGACTTCAGTTTGGACTTGGACGTATAACCGATACCGACGAGGTTTTTGGTTTTGTTGAATATGTCATTAAAAATTCTGATGCTTCAGGCAAGGATATAAAGAGAGGCGACTTGTTTATTGGCGTTGATGGACAAACATTATATTCCAACAGAGAAAACCCTGCTGACAACAACCTAGATTTACTTTTTGGCGAAAATGATACCTATAGCTTAAATATGGCTGAAATTGTTGATGGCGGCATTAGTCCCAATGACAAAAAAGTTACATTGACAAAATCTGAAGGTTTAGTTGAAGATCCTATTCATGTAAGCAATGTAATCACCTCTGGCGATAGAAAAATAGGTTATTTAATGTACAATCAATTTGTAGCCGGGTCAGAAGATGCTTTGAACGCCGTTTTTGCAGATTTTACAGCGCAAGGTGTAAACGATTTGGTTCTAGATTTAAGATACAATCCTGGTGGTAGAGGCTCTACCGCTGCTGTTCTTGCTAGTTTAATAAAAGGTACCACTACTTCAGATTTATTGTTTAGAACTATTTACAATGCCAAGCTACAAGCTCAGTTCGACAGTAGTTCTACCGATAATTTCTTTGTAAGTACTACCGGTTCTTCTGACGGTAATTCTAATGCTGCTTTAAATACTTTGAACTTGAGCAAGGTGTACATCATTGCTACCGAAGCCTCAGCCTCAGCTAGTGAGCTAGTAATGGTCGGCTTAGAACCTTATATTAATGTGGTACATATTGGTGGTACAACTGTAGGTAAAAACCAAGGATCTGTTTTATTCGTTGATGACCCAGAAGGTGGTAATGTTTATGCTGCAGACAGAGTTGATAATATTAACCCCAATGTTCAATGGGGATTACAGCCAATTATAAGTAGAGTTGAAAATAGTGCTGGTTTCTCTGATTATGTGGATGGATTAGTACCTGATATTGAACTTCCAGAAGACATTACCGATTTAGGCGTTCTTGGAAATGCCAACGAGCCATTATTGGCAAGAGCTATACAAGAGATTACTGGTAATGGCGCAAAAAGGAATTTTGAAGTTTTGATTCCTGCAAATGTTGTTTCTAGCTCTAAGCTTTACAATCCAAGAAATACGACCTTGCTATTAAACAACAGTATTCCTATTGGTAAAATTCCTGTAGCTGAAAAGAAATAAATTCATAACATTTCAGTTACCTTAAATATGAAGAAGATAATAATATTATTAGTTGCCATTGTTTCACTATCGTGTTCCAAAGATGATGATTTGTCTTTGCCGAGTACAGTAGACCCAGATGGCTCAGCAGATGTAGAAGTGCAAGATTTTATGTGGAAAGCCATGAATTTTTGGTATTTCTGGCAATCTAATGTAGATGATTTAGCTGATGACCGTTTTGAAAACAGCGAAGAAGGGAGAGCAGCATACACGGCTTTTCTAGATTCAGAAGATGATCCTGCTGCTTTTTTTGAGAATAAGCTACAGTACATACAAGATAGATTCAGTTTTTATAATGAAGATTATCGCGAGCTTACCAATTCATTGGCAGGTATTTCTAAAAGTAATGGATTAGAATTTGGTCTTGTTCGTTTCCAAGATAGCGAAGAGCTTTTTGGTTTCGTACGTTATATAGTTCCAAATTCCAATGCCGCTACTACTGAAATTCAACGTGGAGACTTTTTTACGGGTGTTGATGGTCAAACATTAAATCTAAGCAATTACATTGAATTACTTTTTGGAGAAAACGATACCTATACTTTAAACATGGCAGGTTTTGTAAATGGCAATATCGAACCTAACGAAGAAGAATTTGTTTTGACCAAAGAAGAGGGTTTAGCAGAGAACCCAGTGTTTATCTCTAAGTCTTTTACCATAGGTGGAGAAAATATTGGGTACATCATGTATAACCAATTTACCAATGAATATGATGATGAATTGTATGCTGCCGTAGAAGCTTTAAAATCTGCAGGTATAACCAATTTAGTGATAGATTTACGTTATAACCCTGGTGGTTCCGTTAATACCACTCGCCTATTGGCAAGTATGATTTACGGAACTAATACTTCAGATTTATTTTTAAGAAAAAGGTATAATGATAAATTACAAGATCAGTTTAACGATAGCCAGTTAGAAGTATATTTTACGGACAAGGTGAACGGTAAAACCATTAATTCTTTAGGCTTAACTAAATTATACGTGCTAACCTCATCAAGTTCCGCTTCGGCAAGCGAGCTGTTAATTAATAGCCTCGAGCCATATATGGATGTAATTCAGATTGGGAATGTAACGAGAGGCAAAAACGAGTTTTCTACCACTTTAGTAGATGACCGCGAAAACTCATACTTATACACACCATCGCGAGTAAATGAAATTAATCCAGATAACCAATGGGCTATACAGCCTTTAATTGGTAGAAATGAAAATGCAGATGGTTTCTTTGACTTTACAAGTGGTTTACAGCCAGATTATGAGTTATTGGAAGATTATGGTAACCTTGGTATTTTAGGGGAAGAAAATGAACCGCTACTAGCTAAAGCTATTGAATTGATAACTGGGCAAACAGGCAAACGTAATTATACAGTACAATACCCTATAAATACTATTAGCAGCTCTAAAGAGCATAGTTTAATGAGTGATAAAATGGTTGACGATACTGTTTATGATCTAAAATTTTAAAGCTTACGCTTTAACTGCAAATAAAAAAGGACAGCCAAACGGCTGTCCTTTTTTTTATATTAAAGACTTAGTTTAAACCCAAGCCTAACATTTCTACCTTTCGTAGTAAAAGAAACTACCTCGGTATATTCTTCGTTTAAAATATTATCAACAGCCAAGAACGCTGATAGATTGGTACAAAACTGATGTCTCAATTGTAAGTTAGCCAGACTAAAGCTATCTAAAGTTACATCTGAAAATGTGGCAAAATCGGTATCCGTTCTATCCGATACATATTGATAAGATAAACCTACAAATGTATTTTCTTTAATCACATATCCTAGAGTGGCATTTATCTTACTCTTAGGCACTCTTAACGCCAATCCTTCTTTAGAATTTGTATAGGTGTAATTCGCATCAAAAGAAAGACCTTCTGCTAATTCCGTATCCAATCCAACTTCTACTCCATCAAAATGAGCAGTATCGGCTGAATTTCTATATTGGCTCTCAAATGTATTTGGATCAATTGTTACATATGCTATTCTGTTATCTTCTACTCTATTAAAATAAATAGCATTAATAGTGAAGGCATCAGAAACTTTAAATTCAAATCCACCTTCTAAAGTACTATCCTCTTCAGGGTTCAAATCTGGATTAGCTCCAAAAGGACCATACAATTGCGATAAATTAGGCGCAATGTAAGAAGTAGCATAAGACCCCATAAACTTTAAATATCCATCATTTATATCAAATCTGTAAGATGGATTAATATTGTAAATGAAATTAGAACCGTAGTTACTATGATTGTTTAAACGTAAACCTGCATTTACATTAATACCTCGATCACCTACATATACGGCATTCAAATAAGGATCTATAGTATTAGAATCATACTCTTCACTAAAAAAAGTCTGATTTTCAATATAGTTTAAACCTACTATAGTATGAATGTTCTCGGAAAAAGTGTACTTATTAAAAACATCTACAATGTATGATTGCGAGTCATAACTCGCTGGAAAAGTAGATTCAAACACCCTATCAATCTGATTAAATGCTGTATTTACATTGATACTTCCATTTTCATACCCGTAAGTTGAACCTAGACCAAAACGAGACTGTTCACTCGTAAAATGAAAATCTGCATCTTCTATTGGAAAACCATTATCGTAGTCACTATTCAGTTTGTTATAAAAAGCAGATGCATTAATTTCAAAACGATCAGAGAATTTATATCCCACTTTTACATTTCCATCAATTCTTGAAAACTCATCAGATTCAGTCCCTATCGCTGCAGATAATCCATCGGTATATTGATGTCCACCAGAAGCTAGTATTGAAAGCTTACCCTGTTTTGCCGTTAAGTTTACAGTATTAGAAAAATCGGAAAGATTATAATTCTGATCTGCTTCGGTCTGGTTAGTTCCCATACTCGAAATTACATCTAAGGCAAGTCCTTCCTTTGATGCCTTTTTGGTGGTAATATTTATAACCGCCGTTGCGGCAGAATTTCCGTAAAGTGTACTTGCTGCACCTTTTAAAACTTCAATACTCTCGATTTGATCTGTATTTAATAATCTTAAATCGTACTCAGCACTAGTCCCAGATGGATCAGATACTTGAATACCATCAATAATTACCAATACCTGGCGGTTATTTCCTCCCCTTACATAAGTAGAAAGGTTTTGACCCGCAAAGCTTCTGGTCCCATTAATTTCAATTCCGCTTTTAGTGTTGATAATTTCGGCAACAGAACGTCCTTGGTTTTGTTTTAATTCTTGTTGCGAAATAGTAATTACGGTTTTACCTGAATTCTCACGCTTTAATTGAAAACGCGAATCACTGACTACAACTTCATCTAGTTGCACCGTTTTTGTAGAATCTTGCAGTTGCTGTGCCTCTACTTTTGCACACAATAATACTGTGACCGCTGGCCACAAAAGGTAATTTTTCATTCGTTTAAATTCATAAACGGGAGTGTAGTATGTCTGTACCCATACGTAAACCTTTATCCCGAAAGTTTAACATTTACTGTTTGAATTAGGCAGGTCTCCTGACTTGTTAAATGCTATTTCGCCTTCCCATGATTTCTGAACCGGTTCAGACCTCAAAGTGACTTTTGAAGAAAATAGCACCTTCTTTAATAGAAGTGTCAAACAAAATCTATTTGCCAATAGACAGGTTTGATATTAACTTACAGTTGCGGGAACAGTTCCAGTTTTTCACTGGATTCCCTTTTAATTTCATTGCAAAAAGCAACAAAAACCAAAATTCACGGCGAAAGTAAACATTTAGTTTAATCTTTCTAAGTAAACTTATATAATACTACATTTGAAAACTAGACGAAATTTAATCATGACCAAACGCTTACTTTTTATCAGTTTTTTATTTTTTTTATGTACCTGTAAGCAAGAAAACAAGGGTTCAATTCCTGTAAAAACTCCAACCGGTAATACCTCAATACAATACGCAAAAGGATTTACTATAGAAAAACAACCATCGGGCATTACTATAATTAAAGTACTCTCACCATGGTTAAATTCCGAAAAAACTTACACCTATGCATTAATTCCTAAAGAAATTCAAGCTAAGGTATCCTTAAACAGAAATGAGTACGATGCTATAATTTCCACACCTGTAGAAAATGTAGTCCTAACCTCAACAACGCATATACCAGCTTTAGAAGAATTAGGGTTATTAGATAAATTAGTCGGTTTTCCAGATACAAAATATATTTCATCTAAAGCTGCTAGAAAACGAATTCAAGCTGGTCAAATTCAAGAATTAGGAATCAACGAAAACCTAAATACTGAAGCAGTTATAGCACTACAACCAGAACTTATTTTTGGCTTTTCCATCAATGGAAGTAACGCCATTTACGAAACTATTCAACGTGCTAACATTCCTATTGTTTACAATGGAGATTGGGTAGAAGAAACTCCTTTAGGTAAAGCCGAATGGATAAAATTCTTTGCCCCTTTCTTTAATAAAACAAGCGAGGCAAATTCTATTTTTACTCGAATAGAAAAATCCTATTTAGAAGCTAAAGAATTAGCCGCTAAAGCTACGAAACGACCAACAGTGGTTAGTGGGGCACTTTATAAAGATGTATGGTATTTACCTGGTGGAAAAAGTTGGGCTGCAAATTTTCTAAGTGATGCCAATGCTGATTATCTTTGGAACACATCTAATGAAAGTGGGAGTCTTTCTTTAAGTTGGGAAAGTGTACTCGACATTGCCCAACATGCTGAGTATTGGATTGGACCTGCACAATTTGCATCATATAAAGAAATGAAATCATCGAGTCAACATTACCAACAATTTGATGCTTTTAAGAACGGGAAGATATTTAGCACTGCAAATACCACTGGCGAAACAGGTGGTACCTTATACTATGAGCTTGCGCCTCAAAGACCAGATCTGGTACTAAAAGATTTAATTTATATTTTGCATCCCGGCTTATTACCTAATTACGAACCGTTCTTTTTTAAACCCTTGCTCTAATTGTTAAAACAACCCACTTATTCTATTCATTTTATACTGCTACTTATTGTGTTACTGGTATGCTTTGTTATAAATATTTGTTTGGGTTCTGTTAATATTTCTTTCTTAGATACTGCTAAAATATTATTTGGTACCGTTACCGAAGATTCATCTAACTCATATATTATTTGGCAATACCGATTACCAAAAGCTATAACAGCTATTTTGGTGGGTGGCGGACTATCCCTTAGTGGTTTGTTAATGCAGACCTTATTTAGAAATCCCCTGGCAGGACCTTATGTTTTAGGTATCAGTTCTGGAGCAAGTTTAGGTGCTGCTATAGTAATTATGGGCTCTTCGCTATTTTCTGGTTTTTTCGCATTCTCTACTTTTAATGACATAACATTGGCAATAGCATCTAGTATTGGTAGTTTTCTTGTATTATCACTTGTGCTAATGGTTGCTGCCAAAATAAAAGATACTATGGCTCTTTTGATTATAGGCTTAATGTTTGGTAGCATTACAGCTGCTGTTGTAAGTGTACTATCTTACTTCTCTAAAGCTGAAAAATTACAGCAATATATCTTTTGGTCCTTTGGTAGCTTAGGAAATTTATCGTGGTTGCAAATTCTCATTGTTGCCTCTTGTACCGCTATAGGCATACTTTTAAGTATTATAACAGTTAAGCCCCTTAATGCATTTCTACTAGGAGAGAACTATGCTAAGAGCTTAGGTATACGTTTACAAAAATCTCGTTATCTTATTATAATAGCCACAGGGTTGTTGGCAGGCTGCATAACTGCTTTTGCAGGACTCATAGCATTTGTTGGTTTAGCGGTACCTCACGTAACCAGACAATTATTCCATACAACAGATCATAAAATTCAAATACCCGCTGTTCTGTGCTGTGGAGCAATTTTAATGTTAATATGCGATACTGTTGCCCAATTACCCGGATCAGTTAGTGTTTTACCCATTAATGCGATAACAAGTATTTTTGGAGCTCCTGTAGTTATTTGGCTATTGGTTCGAAAAAGAAAAATGATATTCTAATTTTAAACTATAAGTCATCCAAAATACAAACCTAAATAGCACATTAAAAGTCAAAGATTTATCTATTGGTTATGATAAAAAAGTCATTGCTTCTAATATATCTTTTCAACTAAACAAAGGTGAGCTTGCCGCTATTGTTGGTGTTAACGGGATAGGAAAATCGACTTTACTCCGTACTCTAGGTAGATTTCAGCCCAAAATCTCTGGATCTATAGAAATTGAAGATAAGCAGTTAGATTCTTTTGATGATTTGGAAATAGCTTCAAAAGTGAGTGTTGTACTAACAGAGCCTATAGCATCTAAAAATCTATCGGTACATGAGCTGTTAGCTTTAGGCAGGCAACCCTACACTAATTGGCTGGGAAAATTAACAGATGAAGACCTTTCAATCATTAATAACAGTATTACCCTATTAGAATTAGAGTCTTTCTTAGAGAAAAAATGTTTTCAATTAAGTGACGGACAATTACAACGTGTGCTTGTAGCAAGGGCCTTAATACAAGATACAGATGTAATTCTTCTTGATGAACCCACCACTCATTTAGATCTATATCACAAGGTTCAAATTTTAAAACTCCTTAAGTCTATTGCTCACGATACTAATAAAATCATACTATTTACCAGTCACGAAATTGAACTCGCCATTCAATTATGCGATAAGATGTTGATTTTAGATGGATTAGAAAATTTGTTTGATCAACCTTGTAAGCTAATAGCAAACAAAAGCTTTGACTCCCTCTTCCCTACTGATATGATTTCTTTTGATGCTAATACAGGTTCTTTCAAAATAAAGAAATAGGGATTATTCTAATTTTCTATAATTGATTGAGGTATGTTAATTAAAACAGATAAGCACTTTTAAAGTTTACTAATCAATCAAGTATCTTTACCAGATTACTTTTGTTAACTGATGAACGAAATCTATACATACCTAATTATTGCAATCCTTTGCCTTGCCATTGGATATTTTCTTGGCAATTATATTCAGCTTCTAAAAACGAAATCTCGTCAAAGTACTTTAGAGGAGCGCGAGCAACAAATGCATAATAACCTATCGGTATTTCAAGAGCGTTTAAAAGAGAGCGAAAAACATAAACTACATCTACAATCAGAAAAGGAACAACTCGGCAATCAAATTGTACGTTATCAGGCAGATTTAGAAAACTTACAACAAAAGAATAGAGAGCAAAAGGAGGAAGTAGAAAAACTACAAGAAAAGTTCACTAAAGAATTTGAGAATCTTGCAAATAAAATTCTTGAAGACAATAGTATAAAATTTACAGAGCGAAACGAAAAGAATATCAAAAACATTCTTACGCCATTAAATGAGAAAATTCTGCTTTTTGAGAAGAAGGTAGAAGAAAGTCAGAAAGAAAACATCAGTATACATTCTGCTTTAAAAGAACAGTTATTAAACCTTCAGACTCAAAATATAAAAATTACCCAAGAAGCTGAGAACTTAACAAAAGCTTTAAAAGGCGATAGTAAAATGCAAGGTAATTGGGGCGAATTAGTTCTTGAACGTGTATTAGAAAAATCTGGTTTAGAGAAAGACCGAGAGTATTCTGTACAACAAAGCTTTACCCGCGAAGATGGTAGTCGAGTATTACCCGATGTCATCATTAACCTACCCGACGGTAAGAAAATGGTGGTGGATTCTAAAGTATCCTTAACCGATTACGAACGCTTTGTTAATGCTGAAGATGAACTTAAAGATAAGTATCTAAAAGATCATATAAGTTCTCTTAGAAGACATGTAGACCAGCTATCTGCCAAGAAATACGAAGATTTGTATGAAATGGAAAGTCCAGATTTTGTACTTATGTTCGTTCCTATAGAACCTGCATTTGCGATTGCTATCAATCAAGACAATTCTTTATACAACAAAGCTTTTGAACAAAATATTATTATTGTTACTCCTTCCACACTTCTTGCTACCTTGCGCACCATTGATAGTATGTGGAATAATGAAAAGCAACAACGTAATGCGATTGAAATTGCGAGGCAAGCTGGTGCTCTTTATGATAAGTTCGAAGGCTTTGTAAGCGACCTTATGAAGGTGGGCAAAAAAATGGACGAAGCGAAAGGTGAATATCGTGGGGCAATGAACAAATTAGTAGATGGTCGTGGTAACATTATCACCAGCATTGAAAAATTGAAAAAAATGGGTGCAAAAGCTAAAAAATCAATTCCAGAATCGCTATTAAAACGCGCTATTGATGATGATGATGATTTTGAAGAAGAACCTAAATTAGAATTATAATAACCAACCATTAACTATATATTACTTAAACACATGAAAAAGATAGTCTCATTACTTTTATTAGGAGTTGTTGTCATTGGCGCACTCTATTATGCCTTTATTTATTTTGTCACTTTCAGCGAAGGTGTTCGCTCAGGAGAACTTATAAAAATTAGCCATAAAGGTGTTTTGGCAAAAACGTGGGAAGGTGAAATAAGTCAAGGAATTTCTGGTGCACAAATATTCTCATTTTCTGTACTAGATAAAGACAAAGAGGTTATTGAAAAACTACAGGAGTACCAAGGACAGTATGTAAAAGTTAGTTATGTAGAACGCTATACTACATATTTTTGGTTAGGTGATTCTAAATATTTCGTCACCAAGGTACAAGCAGAACAGTCACCTCATTTCAGAAACTAGATATTCACGTTTAAAAAAAGAATCAATGGAAAAGTTTAAAAGTGTAAGAGAGTCTAGAGTTTCAATAACAGAATTGATGCTTCCCTCCCATTCTAATTTTGGAGGTAAAGTACATGGTGGACATATATTAAATCTAATGGATCAAATTGCGTTTGCTTGTGCTTCAAAACATTCGCGGCAATATTGCGTAACTGCATCGGTTAACCGTGTAAATTTTTTAAACCCTATTGAGGTAGGTGAACTTCTTACATTAAAGGCAAGTATAAATTATACAGGTCGCACATCTATGGTAGTTGGCGTTAGAGTAGAATCTGAAAATATAACTACAGGTACTAAAAAGCACTGTAATTCATCATATTTTACAATGGTAGCTAAGGGAACAGATGGAAAAAATGTTCCCGTACCAGGACTTATTATTTCTGATGATCAAGGTATTAGAAGATTTGCACGAAGCAAATACCGCAAATTAGAAGCTCAAGAAAGAGACACTAAATTTGAATCTAAAACCTTTAATTCAGAAGACTATATTAAAGAATTGGAATCTGAAAATATTAAAATAGAGCTTAAGTAAGAAGCTTTGCTGCGGCTGCATCTAAAAACCAAACCAAATCTTTTGTTTTTGGTGCAACGTGGCTTGCCGGGTATACTAAATACCCTTCTTCCCTATCTATAATTATCTTAACCTTTTCTGCCTTGGTCTCTCCTGTTACCAAGAAAGCTACTGTTTTGGCATTATTTATAATTCTACCCGTTAGTGAAACTCGTCTTTGACCAGATTCTGGATGTATTGCTACTTCACAATTATCAGGTGAAAGCCATAAATCAATCTCATGAGGGAAAATAGATGCTGTATGGCCGTCATCGCCCATACCAAGAATAACTAAATCGAACTGAGGCAGCCCCAACTCTTTAGGCAATTCTTTGTCCAATAATTCGCCATAACGCTTTGCTTCCAACTTTGGATCAGCTTCACCTTTTATACGGTGAATATTTTCTTCTGGTATATCTACCTTAGAAATAAGATGTTCTACCGTCATTTTATAATTACTCTCCGCATCATCAGGTGCTACACATCTTTCATCACCCCAATACAAATGAATATTACTCCAATCCACATCACCAGCAAATTCCTCAGCCAGAACATCAAACACAATTTTAGGAGTACTACCACCAGACAAAGCTATGTGAAAGGCTTTCTGTTCTGTAGATTTTTCAATAAGATACTTAGAAAACTCTTCTGCTACCTTTGTTTTATTTTGATAAACTTTTACTTCCATCTTTACTTAAAACTTTAATTATTCCTTTTGCGACCTAGCAAATTACACAGTAGCCAGACTCATCTGCTAAATTCTCACTAGGGTTACGCCATTCTCCAACTCCTTCAATAAGCTCATTCGCATTTTCAGGACCCCAAACTCCGGCTGCATAACCGTACATTTTTACATCCTTTCCATTTTTCCAATACTCTAATATAGGATCTACAAATGCCCAAGCTGCTTCTACCTCATCTGCACGTGCATATAGAGTTGCATCACCTTGCATAGCATCTAGCAAAAGACGCTCATAAGCTTCCATCACATGAGTTTCAGTTAAACTTGAATAGTAGAAATCCATATTGGCACGTTCTACTTCAAAACCTTGACCAGGAACTTTTACTCCGAATTTTATTAAGATACCTTCATCTGGCTGAATACGAATAATCAATTTGTTATCCTTGTTACTTATACCAGATTCCTTAAAAATTTGATGATGTGGAGTTTTAAAATGTATAACCACCTCGGTAACTTTAGTTGGCATACGCTTTGCCGTTCTAACATAGAAAGGTACATCTGCCCAACGCCAGTTATCTACAAAGAACTTAATTGCAGCAAAGGTTTCTGTCGTTGAATTCTTATCGACACCTTCTTCTTCTCTATAGCCTTTTACTTGTTGTCCATCTATTTTAGAAGATACGTACTGTGCTCTAATAGTATTGTCATAAAGCGTCTTCTCATCAGTCATAATCTTAAGAGACTTCAAAGCTTTCAACTTTTCATTACGAATTTCCTCTGCATCCGCGCTTAAAGGCGGCTCCATTACAATTAAAGCTACAATCTGCAATAAATGACTTTGAAACATGTCTCTTAATGCACCAGACTTATCATAATAACCTCCTCTTTTTTCAACACCTACACTTTCAGCATTGGTAATTTCTACATGATGTATATAATTTCTATTCCAAAGTGGTTCAAAAATACTGTTGGCAAAACGCGTTACTAATAAATTCTGTACCGTTTCCTTTCCTAAATAATGATCTATTCTAAATATCTGACCTTCTTTAAAATAGGTATGTAATCCATCGTTTAATTCTTTCGCAGATTCTAGGCTATAGCCAAATGGTTTTTCAACAATAATTCTTCTCCAACCGGTAGTCTCTTTATTCAAACCCTGATCAGATAAATTCTTTGCAATCGGCTCATACAAACTTGGCGGTGTAGACAAATAGAACATATGATTACCATTGGTATCATATTTTTGATCTAAATCTGATATCCTTTTTTCTAAACGCTCATATGATGTGTCATAATCCGAACCTAAATCTTCGTAGAAAAGTTTATTAGCAAATTTTTGAATATAATCCTCGTCAAACTCTTCTCTTTCTTTTTCTAAATAAGGGCTCTCTAGAACTACCTTACTTCTAAATTGTAAATCGCCCAAATCACTTCTACTCACACCAAGAACCACAAAATTTTCAGGTAAGTCGTTACCTTTATATAAATTGAAAATTGCGGGTATTAATTTCCTTGCTGTTAAATCTCCAGATGCCCCAAAAATTACGAGCATTTGATTTTCTGTCTTTTTCATTATGGGTTGATATTCTTTATTATTCAAATATCTTAAAATCTAAGCCATTATTGGTCTTCTTTAAGACGGAATTTGGAATTAAAGTCAATATTTTAAATTATTTTTGGTTGACATTATGTTGCTAACTATATATAAGTAGAGTGTTGTAACATATTTGTGTATTTTAATTAAAAAACAATCAATTTATGTATGATTTTGGTTTAGTAGGTCTTGGTGTAATGGGACAGAATTTTATCCTTAATGTAGCTGATAACGGATTTTCTGCCTACGGATATGATTTAGATGAAGAAAAAGTAGAGGCTTTAAAGACTTTAGGAGGAGATTTAGACAAAGTAAGTGCTTCTAGCAATATTAAGACATTTGTAAAAAATTTAAAACAGCCGCGTAAGATAATGCTATTAGTACCTGCTGGTAAAATTGTAGATGCTGTTATAGAATCATTGTTACCACATATTGACAAAGGTGATATCATCATTGATGGTGGTAACTCTTTCTTTACAGATACGGACAGAAGAGAAGCTCAACTACAGGAAAGAGCAATTAACTTTTTTGGTGCAGGAGTTTCTGGTGGTGCAAAAGGTGCTCGTAAAGGCCCAAGTATTATGCCTGGTGGATCAAAATCTGCATACGAACATATTAAACCAATTTTTGAAGCGGTTTCCGCTAAATATAATGGAGAACCATGTGTTGCTTATTTAGGTCCAAAATCTGCTGGAAACTATGTAAAAATGGTACATAACGGTATAGAATACGGGTTAATGCAATTAACTTCTGAAATCTATGATGTACTAAAAAAAGGTGGTGATTACACAAACGATGAATTACATAGCACTTTTGCAAAATGGAATTCTGGTAGATTACAATCTTTCTTAGTTCAAATTACTTCTGAAATATTTGAGCAAGAAGATGACCTTACAAAGGGACGCTTAGTAGATCAAATTCTAGATAAAGCAAAACAAAAAGGTACTGGAAAATGGACAAGTCAAAATGCGATGGATTTAGGTATTCCTGTTCCATCAATAGATATTGCCGTAAGTATGCGTGAACTTTCTGCTTTAAAAGAGGAAAGAATTAAAGCCGATGCTCTTTATGATAGACCATCTGTTGCCCACATGGATAAAGAAAAATTGGAAGAGCTTACCGAAAAAGCATTATTCTTCTCTTTTATTATAACATATTCGCAAGGCTTGCATCAACTAGCAGATGCATCTAAAGAATACGGTTATGATTTAGACATTGCAGTAATTGCAAAAATATGGAGAGCAGGTTGTATTATACGCGCTGGTCTTTTAGCTGATATTACAGAAGCTTTTAAAACTGAACCTACTTTACCTAATCTTTTACTTTCTCCAAATTTCGTAAGTAAAATAAAAGAAACTGTTGGTGCAGCTAGAGAATTGGTTGCTTTTGGAGCACAAAACGGAATTCCGTTACCAGGTTTATCAAACTCGCTTACTTATTTTGATGCATATACCTCTAGTAAATTGCCGTTAAACTTAATTCAGGCGCAACGAGATTACTTTGGCTCTCATACTTATGAGCGTTTAGATCGTGAAGGTGTTTTCCATACAGAATGGGAAGATTAAAATTCAACAATTGATAAAATTAAAAACTGTTTTAAATAGTATTTGCCTTTCAGTGATGATTGTTACGACCATAGTGTCTTGCAAAGAAAAATCAACGGAAGAAATTCCTGTAGAAGTTCTTGATAATCATACATTAGATAGAAAGGCAAATGCTGTTTTTATAGATTCGCTCGTTAGACAGGTTTATGTACCCATCTATTCTGATATTTATAATCAAACAAGAGATTCTAGAACTTTGCTTACAGCTACATTAAGCATTAGAAATACAAGCTTAAAAGATAGTTTGTTCGTAAGTAAAATCGATTATTATAATACTGAAGGAGATTTGGTCAGGAGTTATATTGACTCCCCAATTTACCTTACTCCTATGGAATCTATTGATTACGTAATTGAACAGCAAGACACCTCTGGTGGTAGCGGCGCAAATTTTATGATAAATTGGTACTCAAAGAAACATTTGAACCCATTGTTTCAAGCTGTTATGGTTGGTGGATTGGGAGCGCAAGCCTTTTCATTTACTACTGAAGGAATTGAAGTTATCGAGTAATAACCTCTATGCAATACCCTTAAAGACTAAAAAGTCTTTAATTCACACCTTTTAATATGTATTCCATTTACGTTATTGAGTTGTCTAAAAAAGTGTTCACTGAGAATAGAAAATTCAGAGAAGCTAACCCGCAATTTAATGGTGTTCTCGAATGTCTATATGTAGGCATGACAAGTAAGACGCCAAAAGAACGATTTGAGCAACATAAAACTGGTGCATTAAGTAAAAAAGGACATAATCTGTCTTCAAAAATTGTTCATAAATATGGCATGTACTTACGTGGCAGTCTTTTCAATCATATTGACCCTATAAAGACAAGAGCAAAAGCCTTAAATATGGAAAAGCAATTGGCTCTTGAACTTAGACGTAAAAAATATGCGGTATGGTTTAATTGATATAATCTCTATTATTTATTTAGGAAGCGGAGTTACTGCATCTAACAGCTCATCTTCCATACCATAGTACTTCAAAGCAAAACCGAAAGCGATTACCGAAAGAATAATTCCCACTAGAAACACTGTATAGGTCCATCGTAATAATCGGTACTTCTCTTGCAAAACTTTACCTAGGTAATACAAATCCATACTTAAAGAATCATAAATAGATTCCTTGCTTTTAATGATTTCTCTTAGTTTGGATTTAAAGTCCTTTAATTCCAACGCATGGAAGTTTCCGAAAAATAAAAAGTTAGTATCTTTCTTCTCGATGTCGTTTTCTACAACCCCTGTATTATCAACTTTTGGACGCGTTGCCAACACGGACATTATCATTGATGCTATGCTAAACAGCACGAATATTACCGTTGGGTAAATTAAATAAGAATTTGATGGTGAATCTAATTTTGGTATTAGGTTGGCTAGTAATAGTGAAATAATAATAGCATTTACTGAGAGTAGAATATTTGCTTTAGTATCTGCAATATCACTTAATTTTATGTGGTTTCTAAGCTCTATACGATATAACGATTGGATTGCCCTTTGCGGACTCTCATCTTTCAATCTTGCCTTTAAAACCTCTTTCTTTTCTGTCTTCTCTGCCTTTTGTAATCTAGAAATCAAAGAAAGTATATTCTCCTCTTTTTTTTCTTGCCAATTCTCTTTAGCATAGTCGGTGTAAAATCGATGCTGAATACGAAGTTTTTCAACGTAGTTTAAACGCCATGTATCTAGATCGGGAACCGATTTATTAAAATTCTCTAATTCGAGACGAAGCAATTGTAGCATTTCCTCAAAATTCTCTGAGGCATAAAACCAACAACTAACATCCTTCAAAATAGCTTCCTCATCATTTTCTGGGCTTTCATCTTGCCAAGGACAACTTATTAAGCTTCGTATTTGATCGATATCTTTTTGATCAACTTTATTCTCTTGTAGAAAATTTGAAGCTAATTGAAGACTCCCATTAATATGATTTTCATAATCTTCCGCATAACCCGCATAAAGAAACCAAGTAGCGGTTAAAACTCTATTTGCATCAACTTGTTGATTACTATTTGCATCTAAAATCTTATTTACTTCCGTAATAGTCTTGTTAGCATACCCTTGGCTATGAAAAAGAAAATTCTTGTTCATTTGGTCTGCCAAAAGATTCTTAATATACTTTTCAACCTTATTTACTATAAGTTTATTCATAATTATAAGTTTGTTGGTTTGCAACGTCAATTAGATAAATAATAATAGACATCTATTTTTCAATTGACTTTTCTTGATTGACACAATTAAAACATGCCATTTGAGATTTAGTCAATTTTAAATTATCAGACCCTTTTAAATCTTCTGATAATTCTTCGGCTTTAACCAGTTCTTTTTTAAACCGAATTGCATAATCTAAAAGATTATCTCGCCTACTTTTAATCTTTGTTATTATTTCAATACCATCCAATTCGAAAATATTATTAGACCAAACGGTAAAAGATGACATAATAGCTTCGTCTGTTAATAATTCTTGTAACTGTCTAGCCTCTTCTTCAAATACCGATTGTGGGATATCTCTCATAAAATAAATATCAAATGGAGATATTAAACCTGGTAAGAAATCAATTTCTTTTTCAAAAGATTGTACTTCAGGAAGAAAAGCTTGATTAGATATTAAAATAGGCAATACCCCTTCTAAATTAAAGAATGCATTATCCCTATCGCACGGCAATGGAAATGCATTTATAGAATCCCCAATATTTTCAATTGCCCACCCCCACTGTTTTGCATGACGATCCCAATCTCCAATAAGCAAATCGAACAGCCTTGCTCTAACTAATGATTTTTCATCTATGGTGACTTTATTTGGGTATTTTATTTTTAGTTCTTGTAGATTATCTGTGTCTATAAGGGAATCTATATTTACCTTTTTCAACCACTTCGCATTACCTTCTGTTTCATATTCCAGTTGAAATAACCGATTACCAAATTTTTCATTATAACTTACAAGTTCTACTTGTTTTGGCAGAAATACCAATTGAGGTTCTGTATTAAATATTTCAGCCTTTTTAGATAACTGAGCAACCACTAGAGCTGCATAAGGATGTTGTGCAGAAATACCGTCGACTACTATATTTTCAATACCAAATGTTTCGGCTATTTCAGGTATCAAAGGCGAAGGGTCTTTTGATACACTTCTCAAGGTCATTAATGTTCCATCATCCCGCTTTAACTTTAAAGAATGAGTTTGCTGACCGCCACCTTCTTCTAAGATTTTCACATGTCCTTCTAAATCATCTAAGTACAGAATTGGCACTTTTACCGGAGTAGCCCAAGCTTTTCTATATTGCGCGCCCTGCATAACATTTTTAATATTATTTGCTTCATATAATGTACTTGCCGCGACCAGTACAGAATCATAGTTTTTAAAATCTATATCATCCACATCAGAAAATCCTAAAATCTCACAAGTATCGAAAGTTTTATTGGTACTGTATAAAGACCAGTATGCCATTGCGATGAAAATCAGCATTATTAAACTTAATATGAAAATTATTTTTTTCAATTCCTTTTTTTTTAAATCTATTACTAAACAAGAATAGCCATAAAAGGAGCGTAAGAATTACCTAATAAAATTAATTTTTAACCTAAAAGGCAATGAACTAAACAAGTGACAACTACATCTGCCATAATACCACATGCATCAATATTATGTTAAAATTCTACTGATTTGTCATTTTAAAATGATTAAATTTAATGGTCAAGCAATTACTTTATTTTAAAATATCTTTTATGAACGGATTAATAATGGATTACCCACTAACCACTAACACCATATTGAATTATGCAAAAAGTGCTTTTCCAGATAAGAAGTTAATCTCGTATTTACCCGATGGCAGTAGACATGAATATACTTATGGTCAACTTCATAAACGCTGTTGCCAACTCGCAAATGCGCTAAAAAATAAGCTAGGCATTACCAAAGGTGACATGGTAGGCACCTTTGCTTGGAATCATTATCAACATGTTGAATTATACTACGGTATACCAGGAATAGGTGCAATTTGCCACACGATAAATATTAGGTTATCATCTCAGCAAACGGAATTCATCATCAATCATTCTGAAGATAAAGTGATTTTTGTTGATGCAACATTGGTTCCTTTATTAGAAAAAATTGCACCTAAACTAGAGACTGTAGAAAAATATATTATAATAAATGCCCCCAAAGGATTTACCACTACTCTCCCCAACACCATTCACTACGAAGATTTAATAGGGGAGCAATTAGAAACAATAGATTGGCCGGCAATAAATGAGAATGATGCCAGTGGTATGTGCTACACCAGCGGTACGACAGGTATGCCTAAAGGAGTTTTATATTCCCATAGGTCAACTTATTTACACGCCATGACGATACTATCACCTAATGCTGGTAACTACAATAACAATGATATTATTTTATTGATAGTTCCACAGTTTCATGTTATGGCTTGGGGCTTCCCTTATATGTGTTTATTATCTGGATCAGACATGGTAATGCCCTCACTGCATTTACGACCCGATGCAATTATTAGAATTCTAGAAAGTGAGCATATTAATAAGGCAAATGGTGTACCATCAATTTGGAGAGGAGTTTATGAAGAAATGAAGAAGAACCCTCCAAAGAATAAATTAGCCTTAGAGGAGTATTTAGTAGGAGGTTCAGCTCTGTCTGCCAGTCTTATCGAAAATTTTGAAAAGGATTTTGGCATTAGAGGTGTTCAAGCTTGGGGCATGACAGAAACTTCACCCCTTGGTACAGCTAGTAGATTACAAAAAAAACACAAAAGCCTAAGCGAAAAAGAACAAATAAAAATACGAGCAAAACAAGGAATTGAATTTCCAGGTATAGAAATGCGCATAATTGGTGATGACGGTAAAATAGCGCCAAGAGATGGTAAAACCATGGGAGAACTACAAGTAAAGGGCGCCTGGGTTATTAAGTCTTATTTTAAGACTAATAGTCGAGATAATTTCACTAAAGACGGCTGGTTTAGAACTGGAGATGTAAGCACAATAGGCGCTGATGGTTATATGGAGATTACAGACCGAACCAAAGATTTAATTAAAAGTGGCGGAGAATGGATTTCTAGCGTAGCTTTAGAATTGGCACTAATGTCACATTCCAAAATCAAAGAAGCCGCTGTAATTGCCATACCTGATAAAAAATGGTCTGAAAGACCGTTGGCTACATTAGTACTAGTGGATGAAAATGACCCTGTATCAATAGAAGAATTGAAAGAGTTTTTAGCCAAGGATTTTGCCAATTATCAAATTCCCGATAATTACATAACTATAGACCAGGTACCAAAAACAAGTGTTGGCAAGTTTGACAAGAAAGAAATTAGAAGATTATATGCAGAAGGAAAACTCTAATTTATTTTAAGTTTCCCTTCCACCTATAAAGTTAGTCTTAAAATAAGACTACTTACTTAAATACATTTTACGTCTAGCGTATAAGTTGTAAAATTCATCATCTTTAAGGCTGTCAATGAAAAGAATGCTTTCTCCTGTACTCTTCATTTCGGGACCTAAGTTTTTATTTACATTAGGGAACTTATTAAAAGAAAATACTGGTTGTTTTATTGCAAAACCTTCTAATTGAGGGTTGAAGTTGAAATCTTTCACCTTCTTCTCTCCTAACATAACTTTCGTTGCGTAGTTAACATATGGCTCTTTATAAGCTTTCGCTATGAAAGGTACCGTACGTGATGCTCTAGGGTTTGCTTCAATAATATATACCACTTCATCCTTTATAGCGAACTGAATATTGATTAAACCTACAGTATTCAATGCAAGTGCAATTTGCTTAGTATGATCCTTAATCTGCTGCATTACCAATTCCCCAAGATTAAATGGTGGTAACGTAGCATTAGAATCGCCTGAATGAATTCCACAAGGCTCAATATGTTCCATTATTCCAATAATATAAACATCCTCACCATCACATATAGCATCTGCTTCAGCTTCTATAGCTCCATCCAAGTAATGATCTAGCAATAACTTGTTATTCGGAATCTTTCTAAGAAGATCTACAACATGCTCTTCTAGCTCTTCCTTATTTATAACAATCTTCATACCCTGACCTCCTAATACATAAGACGGCCTAACTAGTAACGGAAAGTCCAACTTATCAGAAAGAGCTAAAGCTTCTTCAGCAGTCTCTGCTACTCCAAATTCTGGGAATGGAATATTGTTTTCTTGTAAAAGCTTCGAAAAACTACCTCTATCCTCTGCTAAATCTAAAGACTCAAAACTTGTACCTATAATCTTAATACCATATTTAGATAGTTTTTCCGCTAACTTAAGTGCCGTTTGTCCTCCTAATTGAACAATTACACCTTCTGGTTTTTCATGGCGAATTATATCATAAATATGCTCCCAAAAGACAGGTTCAAAATACAATTTATCAGCAGTATCAAAATCCGTTGAAACTGTTTCTGGATTACAATTGATCATAATAGTTTCATATCCGCATTCAGCAGCGGCTAATACTCCGTGAACACAACAATAATCAAACTCTATACCCTGACCAATTCTGTTTGGACCAGATCCTAAAACAACAATTTTTTTCTTATCAGAAACTATACTGTCGTTTTCTACATAACGAGTGCCATCAGGTTTCTCAATTTCCTCCTCAAAAGTTGAATAATAATAAGGTGTCAACGCTTTAAACTCAGCAGCACAGGTATCTACCAACTTATAGACTCTGTTTACATTAAGCTCTGTACGTTTGTTATACACCTCACTCTCATAACAATCTAGCATATGTGCTATTTGTCTATCTGCAAAGCCCTTCTGCTTAGCTTCTAACAATAAATCTTTTGAAAGCGTGGCTATTGTAAACTTTGTAATCTCTTTTTCTAAAGCGTATAGTTCTTCATATTGTTTTAAGAACCACATATCTATTTTTGTAATTTCATGAATACGACTCAACGGAATACCCATTTGAATTGCATCATAAATTACAAATACACGATCCCAACTTGGTATAGTTAATTTACTTATAATTTGCTCATAGTCTTTATACCCTTTACCATCTGCACCTAGTCCATTTCTTTTAATTTCTAAAGACTGTGTGGCTTTATGCAATGCCTCTTGAAAAGATCTCCCAATCCCCATTACCTCTCCCACAGATTTCATCTGTAAACCAAGCGTACGATCAGAACCTTCAAATTTATCAAAGTTCCAACGTGGTATTTTTACGATTACATAATCTAATGTTGGTTCAAATAAAGCTGAAGTAGATTTTGTTATCTGATTATCCAACTCATCTAATGAATAACCAATTGCCAATTTAGTAGCGATTTTAGCAATAGGATACCCAGTAGCTTTTGATGCCAATGCAGATGACCGTGATACACGTGGGTTAATCTCAATAGCTATAATATCTTCTTTCTCATCTGGACTCACTGCAAACTGCACGTTACATCCTCCTTCAAAATCACCGATACTACGCATCATATGTATCGCCATATCTCTCATTTTCTGAAAAGTACGGTCAGATAATGTCATTGCTGGTGCTACCGTAATAGAATCACCAGTATGAATACCCATTGGGTCCATATTTTCAATGGTACAGATAATTACAACGTTATCATTCTTATCTCGAAGTAATTCTAACTCATATTCCTTCCATCCAATTAAAGCTTTATCGATCATTACTTCATGAATTGGAGAAATCTCCAATCCGTAACTTAACAATTCATCAAAATCTTCTGGCTTATATACTATAGACGCTCCAGCTCCACCAAGTGTATATGATGCTCGTATAACCAATGGGAAACCGAATTCTTGAGCTATTTCTTTTCCTTTCAAGAAAGAAGTTGCTGTAGCTTGGGGTGCCATTCCTATACCAATTTTAAGCATTAACTCCCTAAACAGTTCTCTATCTTCAGTAATATTAATAGCATCAATATCGACCCCAATAAGCTCAACACCAAAATCTTCCCAAATTCCTTTCTTATCAGCCTCAATACATAAATTCAATGCTGTTTGACCACCCATTGTTGGCAAAACCGCATCTATCTGTGGATGAGCTTTTAATATTTCTACAATAGATTTTGTAGTTAAAGGTTTCAAATAAACATGATCCGCCATTGTTGGATCAGTCATTATTGTCGCTGGGTTACTATTAATTAAGATAGTTTCAATACCATCTTCACGTAAAGAACGTAAAGACTGACTACCTGCATAATCAAATTCACAAGCTTGACCGATTACAATAGGACCTGATCCTATTAATAAAATTGAGTTTAAATCTTTTCTTTTAGGCATTTTTGAATTGAGTATTTTGGGAATTGGACAAAAAAAAGGTGCTACTTTTAAAAAAGTAACACCTAAATATTTTAAAAACTATACAATCATTATTTTTTATGTCTTGTTTCAGAGGAAACAGTCAATTTCTTTCTTCCTTTTGCTCTTCTTCTAGCAAGAACCTTTCTACCGTTTACGGAAGCCATACGCTCACGAAAACCATGTTTGTTCTTTCTTTTTCTCTTTGACGGCTGATATGTTCTTTTTTGTCCGGGCATGTCTTAAACCTTTTCTATTATTTTGATATTTTACAGAATCCTCTGTGAAACTGGGCGCAAATATACAAAGAGTTTTTTCTTTGACAAGCGATATGAAAAAAAAATTTTTTATTAATCCGTACGTCTGAAAACCTAGCTTTTAACTAATTTTGTCAGAATTAAAACTAAACACTGTATTAGCTTATTTTATTAGGGCTCCTATTTACTCTAAGCTTTTCTCATCAGATAAAAAATCTACATTATATGTTCAATAAAAATTTAAAATTGGTTATTGCAGGATTAATAATTGCTTTTGCAATCTATCAATTTATAGAAGGTAACATTGGAAATGGTATCTCTCTTATACTTTTATCTACGATTTTCATCTTTTTATATTTTAGAAATGAAATTATTCTTTTGGCATTTTTAAGAATGCGAAAACAAGATTTAACCGGTACAAAGAACTGGTTAGATAAAATTAAAAATCCAGAAGCGGCATTAACAGTAAAGCAACAAGGCTACTATAATTACCTACACGGTATTATCTTTTCTCAAACAAATTTAACCCAAGCAGAGAAATACTTTAAAAAGGCATTAAAACTTGGTCTTACCATGGACTATGATGTAGCCATGGCAAAATTAAGCCTTGCAGGTATCTCTATGCAGAAACGTCGTAAAAGAGAAGCTACCATGCTTCTAAATGAAGCTAAGAAATTAGATAAAAACAATATGTTGACGGATCAAATAAAGATGATGCAACAACAGATGAAAAAAATCTAAAACTATTTCGATTCTCGGTAATACCCTTTATTTGGAATTTCTACTGTATATTTTTTACGAGAGCTATTATTTAAATGTGGCTCTCTTAACCAAGGATTGTGACGTTTTAATATTTTGTAATTGATTTCATATTTCTGTGCAAAATCTGCAAAATCACTAACAGGTTGATTCACCTCTACCGTAAACGTAGGTACAGCTTCATACATATCTTCTTTATCAATATGAAAACCATACTTTTCTGGGTTAGCTAGAATCTCTTTAATAGCCATAATTCTAAAAACGTATCTTCCTGTTTCACTACCAAGTAACAAATCCCAATAGTTATCAACTTGCTGAATACCCATATACTTGTTTATAGCACCAGGACCTGCATTATAAGCTGCAGCCGTTAACGCCCAACTACCATATTTACTTTTCCATTTATTCAAATACTCACAAGCAACCTCTGTAGATTTTTCTAAGTGATAACGTTCATCAACATTTGAATTCACTTCAAGACCGTACTCCCTACCCGTTTCTCGCATAATTTGCCAAAAGCCAGTAGCACCTGCAGGAGAAACTACATTTGTTAATCCACTTTCCGCAACTGCCAAATATTTAAAATCATCAGGAATACCATTTTTAGCCAATATTGGTTCTATTATCGGGAAAAACTTATTTGCCCTTTTCATCAACAATAAAGCGTTCGATTGCCAATACGTATTTACCAAGAACTCACGATCAATACGTTCCATAATTTCAGGGTCTTCTTGAGGTACGATTTCACCAGCAAAATTTAAATTCTCTGGGATATCTATAGAAGAAATTTTATACGATTTAGCAACGTTTTTCTGAACACTATCGTTAACGACAATTTTATCGTTTACCACAACAGCATCAGAACTTTGTACCGCAAATATTAATGTGCCCGCAACAAATACCACACCTAATAACATTAATATATTCTTAATAGTTTTCATCAATTTTATATTTTAAATTATTTGAACCAATTCTTTAGTCAACCAAAGGTATATATAGAACTTTCTTATTCCAAAATAATTGTTGGCAAGTTCTCGTTAAACCACTTAGCTCTATGAATTATCATTGTATGAGTTCCATTGATTACATGAATACAATTATCTATATACGCTATAGGAAAAACAGTATCCTTTTCCCCATGTATGTGCACCAAATTCTCACATAGCACATCTTGATCCCAATTAACCAGTTCATTAATACACCAGTCTATATACCCTTTATCCCTAATTGATAAATATTTCTCATATAAAGAAAGCCTTTTGGTTACACTTTCACCAAAAGCATATTTAGCCAACAATTCTACATTATTTACCAAACCAGTTGGAAGCAGTTTATGAATGCTAGTATACCTAGCAAACAACATACGCTTTGGCAATTCTTGTTTTGTTTTTACACTAGAAACGATAACAACCTTTTTAACCTTTATAAACTTTGACATCTCTTGAACTAGAAGCCCACCAAGTGAGACACCCAAAAGCACACTATTTTCATGCTTAATTCTTACACACATATTTTTAGCATAATCACTAAAGGAAATACCTTTTACAGGAACACTCCATTCTAAAAAATGTAGTTCAAATCTTTCTTTCGGTAATTTTATATACTCAAAAATAGCAGGGCTCGCCGCCATTCCAGGCATACAATACACATGAATTCTATTATCAATCATAGTCATGAAACGTAGTAAAAGCTAGGAAATTAGGGATTTTTTAACTACTTTTGGTAAAGAATGCGAAAATCACTTAGCAATATTAAACAATATTATTTATAGCATTTTAATCATGACAAATTACGATATGAGAACATCGTAATTTTTTTGTCTAGTAGCAACACTAAAATAATCTATATGAACGATGTTATTATTAAAGACAATTCTTTTCTACGCCAATTTGAGACCACAGTTGATGGACATCTAGCAAGAATAGAATACTCTTCTCAAGAACGTAAAGTGTTCCTAACAAAATTAGTAGTTCCTGAAGAAATTACGGATGAAAATTTTAGAGAAAACTTCATCAAAGCCGTTCTAAGTATAATTCAAGAAAGAAACCTTAGAGTTGTTCCAACAAGTCCTCACATAGCAGGATTCTTAAGAAAAAACCGACTACAGTACAAAGAAATGCTACCTATTGGCATTCGTATCTAAAAAATTAAAAAGCCTTTCAAATGAAAGGCTTTTTTTATACTTCTATTTCTAAATTTACAAAGCTAAATCGCACCAAGCCATCCTTATCAATTTCGGTCAACTTCACCGAATGCAGCGTATTCACTAAATCTGGATTCCATGGCGATTTTACTTTTACATAATTCTCAGTAAACCCGTGAATATATCCTTCTTTATTTTCACCTTCAAATAACACTGTAAGCTCAGTCCCTATTTGACTTTCATAAAAGGCACGTCTTTTCTTTACCGATAAGCCACGTAGCATTTTACTTCTTTTATTACGAACCTTACTAGGTACCACACCATCCATTGAAGCCGCCGGTGTATTATCCCTTTCTGAGTATGTAAAAACATGTAGATAAGAAATATCTAAATCGTTCAAAAAATGATAGGTCTCTAAAAAATGTTCTTCGGTCTCGCCAGGGAACCCTACTATAACATCTACACCTATACAGCAATTAGGCATTACTTCTCTAATCTTATGAACTCGCTCCGTATAAAGATTCGTCATGTAACGACGCTTCATTAATTTAAGCAGGTCATCACTACCACTCTGTAATGGAATATGAAAATGAGGTACAAAAATTTTGCTTTGGGAAACAAATTCAATTGTCTCGTTTTTCAATAGATTAGGCTCAATTGAAGAAATTCGCAAACGATGAATACCTTCTACATCATCTAAAGCTTTTACAAGATCTAAAAAAGTATGTTCATGTTTCTTATTACCAAACTCTCCTTTTCCATAATCACCAATATTGACTCCGGTTAAAACAATTTCCTTTATCCCTTGCTCCGATATATCCGCAGCATTCTTTAAAACATTATCTAAAGTATCACTACGTGAGATGCCACGCGCCAAAGGAATAGTACAATAGGTACATTTATAATCACAACCATCTTGCACCTTTAAAAATGCCCTGGTTCTATCTCCAATTGCGTAACTACCTACATAAAAATCTGCATCGGCAATTTCACATGAATGTATTTTACCGTAATCATTTTTTGTAAGATCGTTTATATAATCTGTAATCTTAAATTTTTCCGTAGCTCCTAAAACTAAATCAACGCCATCAACATCCGCCAATTCTTCCGGTTTTAATTGTGCATAACAACCAACCGCAGCAACAAATGCATCAGGATTAATTTTCTGAGCCTTCTTTACTATAGTTTTAAATTTCTTATCTGCATTATCCGTAACGGAACATGTATTTATCACATACATATCTGCTTTCTCCGAAAAATCTACCCTTTCAAAACCTTCATCTACAAAATTACGGGCTATGGTAGAAGTTTCCGAAAAGTTCAACTTACATCCTAAAGTGTAAAAAGCCACTTTCTTCTTCATCTAATAATCTCTTTGAGAGTGTAAAAATACTTAAACTTAATCAAGCTAAAAAAGCTTAACTAACTGTATTACAGATTTAAATACTTAATACTTTCTCCATTTTTTAGTTATTTCAAATACATGGGTTAGAATATCTGCTTCAACATCATCAAACTCCACGCCTCTTCTAGCCATCATTACTTTAGCTGCATCAAATGCTTTTGCAGGTTGGTACGCCGTAAACCCAGATGCACCACCCCAACTAAAACTTGGAACAAAATTTCTAGGAAAACCAGGAACATAAATATTGGAGTTTACCCCAATTACAGTACCTGTATTAAACATCGTATTAATTGCTGTTTTACTATGATCGCCCATCATTAATCCACAAAATTGCAAACCAGTTTGCTCAAAGCGTTCGGTAGCATAGTCCCACAAACGGACTTTTGCATAATTATTCTTAAGGTTCGAGTTGTTTGAATCCGCACCTATATTACACCATTCACCTAACACGGCATTTCCCAAATAACCTTCATGACCTTTACTTGAGTATCCAAAGATTACAGAATTGCTTATTTCACCGCAAACCTTACTATGAGGACCTATGGTAGTTGCTCCATAAAGCTTTCCTCCCATTTTTACAACAGCATTATGACATAACGCCAAACCACCACGAATTAAACTACCCTCCCATATTTCAGAGTTTTTTCCTAAATAAATAGGACCGTCCGTAGCGTTTAGAATACTAAATTCAACCTTAGCTCCTTCTTCAAGAAATATACGTTCTGGATGTATTAGATGATTTGTACTTGATATTGGCTGACTCTTTCTGCCTTTTGTTATAAAATCGAAATCTGACTGTAAAATAGTTGCGTTTTTATCGAAAATGTCCCAAGTATTATTGATGTGGACTAAATCGCCCTTGAACTCAATTTTATCAAAACCAACTAATTCATCTGAACTTTTTGAAGCATTAGAAGAATACGCAATGACCAAATCACCCGAAACCAATGCTTCGCCTGAATGCAAAGCATTAACAGCTTTCAACAAATCATTTGACGGCAATATTGATGCGTCAATGAATATATTAGAATCTACTAAATTAACTGGATATTTTATGCTTAAATATTCTTCGGTCAAAGAAGAAACAGAAACTTTTAAATAAGCTTCCCAACGCTCCTTTAAGGTCATAATACCTACACGAATTTCAGAAACTGGTCGCGTAAAAGTAAAAGGTAATAGATGATCTCTACGAGGACCATCAAAAAGAATAAAGTTCATGCTAGATGATTTTTTTCAAAATTAACAAATATCCCTAGAGCATCTATATATAATGGATAACTTCCTATATTTAAAAGTTAAGCGAAAAAGAAACGCCTTCGAAAATTTCGAAGGCGCTATATTTAATAAAGAAATAAAAGTACTATTCTTCTTCTTTTGTTTCTTCTTTTGTTTCTTCTGTTTTCTCTTCTTTTGAAAATTTCTTGTATTTGTTCTTGAACTTGTCGATACGACCAGCTGTATCCAAGAATTTTGCTTTACCAGTGTAAAAAGGGTGAGAAGTTCTTGAAATCTCCAATTTTACTAATGGATACTCAACACCTTCAACCTCTAAAGTTTCTTTAGTGTCAGCTGTTGATTTAGTTAAAAATACTTCTTCGTTAGACATGTCCTTAAAGGCCACTATCCTATAATTTTCTGGGTGTAAATCTTTTTTCATTATAAAAACTTTAACGCACCCATTCCGACGGGCACTCATTTTAAGGCTGCAAAAATAGTAAAATTATATAAACATGCAATTAGAATATTAAAAAAAGATTAAAAATATATTTCCTCACTTTTGTAACATTACATTACAACCGAACACTAATAAACAAATCAACCTAATACTTAATAAAAATCATGGAAGAAAATCAACCTCAAACAGGGAAATTTGCAAGAACTTATGGCTTACTTACAGGTCTTGTGGGTGTTGTATTTGCAGTTATGCTTTTTGTAACGAACATGCATTACGAACAAGTTACTTCAGTACAAATTATCCAAATATTAATATTAGCTGCCGGAATTGTGCTCGCAATAATTCAATTTAAAAAAGCAGGTGGCGGGTTATTGAGCATTTCAGAAGCTCTTAAAGTCGGAGCTGGTGTAGCATTAGTAGCTGGTATAATTGGTCTATTATGGTTTTTCATACAATCTAATTTTATAGAACCTGACTATTTAGATAAAGTATATGAAATAGGAAAAATAAAAGCGATGAAAGACAATCCTAGTCTTACCGAAGAGCAAATAGACCAAGGTATAGAAATGCAAAAAGGTTTAGCTTGGGTTATGTATCCAGTTGGCTTAATAATTAACGTTCTTATTGCCTTAGTTATTAGTTTAATTGCTGGCCTAATCCTTAAAAAAGAAGAAGCTGCTTATTAATGCTAAGTAATTGTAGTATTTTTGGAGACAATACCAGAAGTCGCGCATGCAATTATCTATAGTAATTCCGTTACTTAACGAAGAAGAATCACTTAAAGAACTTCATGATTGGATTGTATCCGTAATGCAATCCAATCATTATTCTTATGAAATACTATTTGTTGATGACGGTAGCACAGATAGCTCTTGGGAAATTATTACGGATCTATCTAAGAAGAACCCTGCCGTAAAAGGAATTCATTTTTCACGCAACTTTGGAAAATCACAGGCACTTCACGCAGGTTTTAAAGCTGTAAGTGGTGATGTCATTATTACAATGGATGCCGACCTTCAAGATAATCCAGAAGAAATACCTGGGTTATATAATATGATAACCAATGAAGATTATGAATTGGTATCTGGCTGGAAAAAGAAACGCTACGATTCTATCATCTTCAAAAACGCGCCTTCAAAATTATTTAATTGGGCAGCACGAAAAACTTCAGGTGTTCGATTGCACGATTTTAATTGTGGATTAAAGGCTTACGCAAAAGATGTTGTAAAAAACATTGAAGTTTCTGGCGAAATGCACCGATACATTCCTGTCCTAGCTAAAAATGCAGGCTTTTCTAAAATTGGAGAAAGAGTTGTAAAACATCAAGCTCGTAAATACGGTAAAACAAAATTCGGAATGGAACGTTTCTTAAATGGCTTTCTAGATTTACTAACCATTTGGTTTGTATCTAGATTCGGTAAACGCCCTATGCACTTATTTGGCGCATTAGGTGTTTTAATGTTCTTAATCGGATTCGGATTTGCTATCTATTTAGGTATAGATAAATTATTCATAAACAAGTTTGGAAGATTAATTACAGACCGACCGCAATTTTATATTTCCCTGATAGCCATGGTTATAGGAACACAGTTATTCTTAGCAGGGTTTCTTGGCGAAATATTAATACGTTCTAAGAAGGAAGAAAAAAGATATATTGTTTCTGAAGAAATAAATACGACTCTTTTAGAATAGTAAAATTCTCACTAACTTAATTGCACATAAAACTATAAACCAATGGATAACATCCTAGAAATTGCAAAAAGCTGGCTTACCGATTTTTTTGACCCAGCTGTTAAAAAAGAAATTGAACATCTTATCGCTAATGATAAAGAAGAACTGAACGACCGTTTTTACAAAAACATGGAGTTCGGTACAGGTGGTATGAGAGGTGTTATGGGTGTTGGCACCAACCGTATTAATAAATACACATTAGGCAAAAGCACGCAAGGTCTAAGTAACTACTTGAATGAAGTATACAAGGATGAAGAAATTAAAGTAGTTATAGCTTTTGATTGTCGCCACAATAGTGATACACTAGCAAGAACTGTTGCCGAAGTATTTTCTGCCAATAATATTAAAGTATACCTTTTCTCTGATTTACGTACTACGCCAGAGCTTTCTTTTGCGGTAAGACACTTAAACTGTCACGCAGGTATTGTTTTAACTGCTTCCCATAACCCTCCAGAATATAATGGGTATAAAGTGTATTGGACCGATGGCGGACAAATTGTACCACCACAAGACGGTAAAATTATAGCCGAAATTAACTCACTTAATATTGAGGATATAAAGTTTAAAGCGAATGAAAACCTTATACAAGTAATTGATAAAGAGGTTGACGAAGCTTTTATAGCACAGTCTGTGGAGGCTGGTAATTTCAATGCTGCCGGTAAAGACGATTTTAAAATTGTTTTTACTTCGCTTCACGGAACTTCAATTACCGCTATACCAGAAGTTCTTAAACGTGGTGGGTATGAAAACGTAACTATTATTGAGGAGCAGGCAAAACCTGACGGCAATTTCCCAACGGTAAAATCTCCTAACCCAGAAGAACCAGAAGCACTTTCAATGGCTGTCAAAAAAGCTGAAGAAATTGGTGCAGACATGGTTGTAGGTACTGATCCAGATAGTGATCGCTTAGGAATAGCTGTTCGTAATCTTGAAGGTGAGATGGAAATTGTTAATGGAAACCAAGCTATGGTTTTAATGACAAAATTCCTTTTAGAAAAGAGAAAAGAAAAAGGTTTTAAAGGAAATGAATTTATTGCCACAACTATAGTTTCGACCCCAATGATGGAGGCTATGGCCAAAGCATACGGAGTAGAGTTCAAAACATCACTTACTGGTTTTAAATGGATTGGAAAAATGATTAAAGATTTTCCACAATCAGATTTTATTGGTGGTGGCGAAGAAAGTTTTGGTTACATGGTAGGCGATTTTGTTCGCGATAAAGATGCGGTTACCTCTACCCTATTGGCATGTGAAATTGCTAGTCAGGCCAAAGCTAATGGCAGTTCTTTTTACAAAGACTTAATTCAATGTTATGTTGATTATGGCTTCTATAAAGAACATTTAGTTTCTATTACCAAAAAAGGTATTAGCGGCGCAGAGGAGATTAAGCAAATGCTGAAAGACTTTAAAGAAAACCCGGTAGAATCAGTAGCTGGTTCTAAAGTAAAATGGATTGAAGACTATAATACTTCAATTGCCAAAAATGTATTAACGGGTGAAGAAAAGGTTATCGACATTCCAAAATCTAACGTGCTTATTTACGAAACCGAAGACGGTACTAGAATAGCAGCTAGACCAAGTGGAACAGAACCAAAGGTGAAGTTTTACATTAGCACAAATACGAAATTAGAAAAAACTGAAGATTATAAAAAAGTAGCAGCGGAACTTGACAATAAAGTCAAGAGTATTCTTGCTGAGCTTAATTTAGCTTAATGAATTATTTCAAAAAGATTCTTCGCTTTGCGAAACCTTATAAGATATATGCCGTTTTAAACATTATATCTAACATCTTTTATGCACTGTTTTCAACATTGGCGATGATTTCATTATTTCCAATGTTGACCGTTCTTTTTAATAAAACTGAACCACTTTATGTAAAACCAGTCTGGACAGGAATCACTAAAGCAGAGGACTACGTTACCGACTCTTTGAACTTTTTCGTTACAGAACGAAGCCAAAATAGCGACCCAGGCGAAGTATTAATGCTCATGGTAGGACTAATTATAACCATGTTCCTTTTAAAGAACATATTTAATTACCTAGCCATGTACTTCATTACATTTTTGCGAAATGGTGTTCTTAAAGATTTACGAAATGAATTATATGATAAAACGGTAGAATTACCAATATCCTATTATTCTGAAAAAAGAAAAGGCGATACTATTGCCCGTATAACTTCAGATGTATTAGAAATTCAACATTCATTTTTATCTATTCTAGAACTTATTGTAAGAGAACCGTTAACTATAATCTTTACGATTATAGCTATGCTTGCCATAAGCCCCAAACTAACCTTGTTTGTATTTTTATTTCTTCCGCTCTCAGGGTTTTTAATTTCATTGATTGGTAAGTCTTTGAAAAGAAAATCTGATAAGGTTCAAAAAGAACAAGGGTATTTCTTATCAATTTTAGAAGAAACTTTAGGAGGATTAAGAGTCATTAAAGCTTTTAATGCAGAATCCGTATTTGCTAAGAAATTTCAATCTTCTACTAAAAGATTCTTCAACTTCTCTAATAGCTTACTTAACAGACAAAATCTAGCTTCACCTACTAGTGAATTCTTTGGTATTGCAGCTATTGGCGTTATTCTATGGTACGGCGGACAAATGGTTCTTGTAGAAAAAACACTAGAGCCAGGACTGTTCATTACCTACATGACCCTTTCTTATCAAATATTAACTCCCGCGAAAGCAATTAGCAAAGCATCATATAGCGTTAAAAAAGGTAACGCAGCGGCAGAGCGTGTATTAGAAATCTTAGACACTAAAAATCCTATTTCAGAAATTGATAATCCAATTCATCAAAAAATATTTAATAACGCCGTAAACATCAACAATATTTCTTTTAAGTATGAAGATGAGTACGTCCTAAAAAACTTCAACCTAACGGTTGAAAAGGGCAAAACTGTTGCTCTAGTAGGGCAATCTGGTAGTGGAAAAAGTACCATTGCTAATCTTGTCACTAGATTTTACGATGTTAACGAAGGTGATATTAGTATTGACGGAAACAACATTAAAAACCTTAGTAAAAAATCGCTTCGTGGTTTATTAGGGTTAGTAACTCAAGACTCTATTCTATTTAATGATACTGTTAAAAATAATATTGGCTTAGGTAAAGAAAATGCAACGGACGAAGAAATTATTGCTGCTGCAAAAATCGCAAATGCACATGATTTTATAATGGATTTACCTAAAGGATACGATACTAACATTGGTGATAGTGGTAATAAATTAAGCGGCGGACAGAAACAGCGCTTGTCAATTTCAAGAGCTGTATTAAAGAATCCTCCTATAATGATATTAGATGAAGCAACTTCTGCATTGGACACTGAAAGCGAACGATTAGTACAAGATGCTCTTGAAAAGATGATGAAAAATAGAACTTCTATCGTTATAGCACATCGCCTTTCTACTATTCAAAATGCTGATACCATTGTAGTATTACTAAAAGGAGAGATTGTAGAACAAGGAACACATGCAGAACTTTTAGAACTAAATGGCACGTATAAGAAATTGGTACAGATGCAATCACTAGCATAATACTCAAATTAAAACTATATCTTAAATAAAAAAAAGCCATCTGATAGATGGCTTTTTTTTATTATTAAAAGGTTGAATTATCTAGCAACCTTGAAATCGATAATCATAATCCGACTATCATTACTTTTCATTTTAATAGCTTCAAAATGTCCTTCTGCATTTTTGAGTAAAAGATCTTTTTAGAAGACAAATAACAAAACTATATTTTGGTCTATTTTAAAACGCTAAAAAAATTAAATCAACAGAAATAGTTTTAAAAAAATTAAATAACCCTATCAAACAATTAAACCTTTCTCTAACTTCATGGTCTTACGTTAAACAAACCTCAGTTTTAAGTGATTGAAGAGGAAACATTAGTATTAGATTTAAAATCAAAGAGCAAACAAGCTCAAGCTTTTGAGGTATTGGTAAATACTTACAAAGAGCGCTTGTATTGGCAAATACGTAGTATTGTTTTAAATCATGATGATGCTGATGATGTTTTACAAAACACCTTTATTAAAGTTTATAAAAATATAGACGGATTTAAAGGAGACAGTAAACTCTTTTCTTGGATGTACAGGATCGCCACTAACGAGGCTTTGAACTTTATAAAACAAAGAGCCAAGTTGCAAGGTGTTTCAGATATTGATTACCAAGAAAGACTAGTATCTAATTTAGAAGCTGATGTTTATTTTGAAGGAGATGAAATTCAACTTCAACTTCAAAAGGCTATCGCTACACTACCTGAAAAGCAAAAATTGGTATTTAATATGAAATATTTTCAAGAGTTAAAATATGAAGAGATTTCTAAAATATTAGATACTTCGGTTGGCGGATTAAAAGCATCGTACCACTTAGCCGTTAAAAAAATTGAACAGTATTTAAAAGAAGATTAAACCTTTTATATAATTGAATGTCAAATTAATATCATGAACAAAAACAATAAAAATCCGTTTAAAATTCCAGAAGGCTATTTCGATAGTTTTGAGGATAAATTAATGGACAAATTATCTAAAACCGAAAGTGCTATCCCGAAGGATAACGCATTTAAGATACCTGATAATTATTTTGAATCGTTCAATGATGCATTAAAAGTAAAGCAAAATACTGAGGCTAAAGTAATACCTCTTTTTTCTAATAAGAAAATATTTGCAGTAGCTGCTTCCATTGCCGCTATCGCTATTATTGCCTTAAATTATAACTGGAAAAACACAGAGGAAATAAGTTTCAATGACCTAGCAAATACTGATATTGAAACCTATTTTGAAAATAATGATTTTGATTTATCATCTTACGAAATAGCAGAAGTATTACCAGTAACCTATACTGAATTTTCAGATTTTTTAAGCTCCCCTATTGAGAGCGATAACCTTCTAGATTACTTGAATGAAAATGTAAGTGATTTTGATGAACTAAATATTGAAGACAATGAATAAACTTGTAATAATCATATTTCTATTTATATCTACCATATCCTTTGGACAAAGAAACCAAGATTGGGAGAAAATAAACACCTTAAAAGTAGCTTTCATCACTGAAAAACTTTCTTTAAGCAGTAAAGAAGCTCAAGAGTTTTGGCCTGTTTATAATGACTATCAAGAAAAAAGAAACGCTTTACGTAAAAAAGGGCATCAAGAAATTAAGAACAAAATAAAAGATGCCGATACACTATCTGAAAAAGAAGCTGAAAAATTATTAGCTCTTCATATGCAGATTGAAGAGGAAGAAGAAGTTTTAGACAACGATTTTCTTAAAAAAGTGAGTAAAGTTATTTCCGCAAAAAAGACACTTTTATTGCTACGATCAGAAGAAGAGTTTAAGCGCCAGTTAATGAAACAATATCGCCAAAATAAAGGTGGTAGATAATTATTTAAAAACTAGTTTAGAAATACGGTTCTTTCCCGCTGCATAAGCAATGGTATCATTTTGAAAACGAATGGTATAGAAGGAGTCTTTTGATAGTTCCTTCCAACTTTGGCCCATGTCTGATGAATAGGATATTCCTGTAAAACCTACAGCAACTAGACCATTCCCTTTTGTACTCGGTATAAACTGAACACAACTTTTGTAACCTGGCTCTTGACCATCTGCCAAAAGATTCCAGGTTTTACCGCCATCTTTTGTAATTGCCTTGTTAGCTTTTTTATTATCAGGATTTGTGTAATCTCCGCCAATAGCAAAGCCAAGATTTTCATCGTTGAAATCAATAGAATATATACCTTCCGTTGGCTCTTCGTTAAGTATTGGAGTTTGAAAAGACTCCCATGAGTCTCCTTTATCCGAAGAAAAAAGAACACGTCCAGAGGTCGATGCTATCCAAATTTTTCCCCCTACTGTCTTAATATTAGTATTACTAGCGGCAAATGCTCCCTCACCTTCTATTCCTTCTGGTAATTTTGAACAAGGTATTTTTGACCATGAATTTCCCCCATCTGATGTAATGATAATACTCAAACAACCATCAACAGAATCACCAACAGCAATACCATCCAAATCATTTAAAAAGGTCATGGCGTCATAAAATACCCCTTCCCCCTCTTCTTTATACACCAGCTCCATTCGCCCATTTACCCCAGTTTTATATAGAAGCGCTGGCGATTCTACAGATAACATGAAAAAATCATTTGATGTATGCGCAACTGCTCTAAATGATGGTACACTTGTATGGTACTTTTCAATATTTGCACGGACTTTACCCGTAGTCAAATCAACTGAACCAAAAGTGCCTTTATTTGCAGCAAAGGCTAAACTATTACCCATAAGCTCAATGGCACGAATACTAATTGAATCGGTATAAATCGTTTCAATATCGACAGAAGTAAATGTTCTAGGTTTTTGCTGTTCTGAACAAGAAACTATTAAAACTGCAAGAAGAAATATATAACGCATATGATTATAGTATAAAGTTCATCAAAAATAAATGGAATCACTTCTAAAACAATACCTTTGCAGCCTAAATTTTTGGAAGACTAAAATCATTTTAACTTATTTAAAATGAGGTAATGACATTAAATCTTCCTATCAAGTAAACAATACTAATGAAATTACATAGAAATCTGGTTTTTGCCGTAATCGATGGTCTAAACCTAATCTTCAATGAAAACGAATATGCCGACAAGGTTGTTCAAAAAGTTCTTCGTTATGACAAACGTTGGGGAGCACGTGATCGTGGATTTATCGCTGAAACTACTTATGAAATAGTACGTTACAAACGTTTATACACAGAAATAGCAGAAGTAAAAGCTCCATTTAGCAGACCAGATTTGTTCCGTATTTGGGCAGTATGGGCAGTGTTAAAAGGTATAAGTATACCAGATTGGAAACAAATTGAACCTACACCTGAAAGAAGGATTAAAGGTAAATTTGACGAGCTTTCTCAAATAAGAAAATTTAGAGAGGCTGTGCCAGATTGGATCGATGAGTTATGCGAAAAAGCTTTAGGTGAAAAATTATGGACCGAAGAGTTAGCAAAGCTTAATGTGCCAGCAGAAGTTATCTTGCGTACAAACACATTAAGAACTACAAAAGAAGAATTGCGTAAAGCTCTTTTAGACGAAAATATTGTAGCTGAACCAATTAAAGGTTATGCTTCTGCATTAAAATTAGTTGAAAGACAAAATGTATTTGTAACCCAAGCATTCAAAAACGGAATGTTCGAGGTTCAAGATGCTTCTTCTCAATTAGTTTCTGAATTCTTAGATATTGAACCAGGACAACGTGTTGTTGATACATGTGCAGGTGCAGGTGGTAAATCTTTACACCTTGCCGCATTAATGGAAAACAAAGGTCAATTAATTTCAATGGATATTTACGGAAGTAAATTAAAGGAATTGAAAAGACGCGCAAGACGTAATGGTGCTCACAATATTGAAGTAAGAGAGATAGATTCTAGTAAAGTATATAAGAAGCTTTACGGCAGCGCAGATAGAGTTCTTATAGATGCACCATGTACCGGATTAGGAGTTTTAAGAAGAAACCCAGATTCTAAATGGAAGATGCAACCAGAGTTTTTAGATAAGATTGTAAAGACTCAAGCTGAAATCATAAGAAGCTATAGTAAAATTGTAAAACCAGGAGGAAAAATGGTTTACGCTACTTGTTCTATTCTACCTCAAGAAAATAGTCACCAAGTTCAGTCATTCTTAAAATCTGAAGAAGGTAAAGATTTTACTTTGGTGAAAGACAAAAAGATATACGCTTCCAAGAGTGGTTATGATGGCTTCTTTATGGCATTATTAGAGAAGAGTATTTAAGACGACATACTCTTTTAGTCAACAAAAAAGCCTTTCAGTTTATATAAACTGAAAGGCTTTTTTTTAATGGATATAATTACAAGAGTTATTCTTTCAATGTTGGATATTCAATTCCTAATTGCTCCAAATACGTATCATATTTCGTTTCATCATAATAAAATTTCTCCAAAGCTGGTCTAAACTGATCTTGCTTATCCTTATTCAAATAAATGGGAGGCATATCACTTTCAGAAATCATAGGCTGATACTTGGTATCTTTTTGTTGTTCATTATTGAAATAATCCCATGCACCTTTCATTAAATCTGGTTTCAACAAAAAGTCTATAATTGTCATTGCCTCTACCTTTGCCCCTGCTACAACTCCCTTGTGTGCAATTGGTGTTGCCATAGCAATTGCATTACTCCAATGGTGACCTTGCAGTCCAGGAATGTTAGATGGATACCTCAACGTTACAGTAGGCACTTTCCAAGAAATATCTCCAATATCATCTGAACCACCACTAATTGGTTCAATAACCGGAAGTCCTAATTCATCTAATTCTAAAGGCAAACCTTCTATTTTTTCTGAATTAACTTCTGTTTGCACGGCTTTCGCTAGTTTTTGATCAGCTTCTGACCATTCTGGCAAGCCTACTTCCTTAATATTTGAATACATGGTCTCTGCAATTACCTTATTATAATGACGTGGCCATGCTGTACCCAAAATTTTAGAAGTCATTGTGGTTCCTGTCATTAATGCTGCGCCTTCAGCCATATCATTTGCCATAGCATACATTTCCATGATTCCCTCGTATTTTATATCTCTAAAATAGAACCAAATAGCCGCTTTAGAAGGCACTACATTGGGTTGATCTCCTGAATCAGTGAAAATAGAGTGAGAACGTTTTAGAGGATGTAAATGTTCTCTTTTGTAATTCCAAGCAACATTCATTAACTCAGCTGCATCTAATGCACTTTTTCCTCTCCATGGTGATCCAGCAGAATGTGCTGCTTCGCCATCAAAGGCATATTCTACAGATATTAAACCTGTACCCCTGGTAGGTCCGTAAGACACGCCTAAATTATTACCAACATGCGTAAATATGCACATATCAATATCATCAAAACGCCCATCTCTTACATACCATGCTTTTGCAGCTACCAATTCTTCGGCAATGCCCGGCCATACTAATAATGTACCGCCAATATTTTCACGTTCCATAATTTTCTTTACTGCCAATGCAGAAGAAATATTCATTGGAATGCCTGAATTATGGCCTTCGCCATGCCCAGGAGCACCTTCTACTATTGGCTTGTGATAAGCCACACCAGGATATTGAGATGCTTTTGGAATACAATCCACATCGCTACCTAGAGCAATTGTAGGTCCTTCCCCATTACTCCAAGTAGCAAACCATGCCGTAGGAATACCAGAAATGGAATTTTCAATTTCAAATCCGTTTTCAGCGAGAATTCCGGTCAAGTATTTAGAAGATTCAATTTCTTGAAATCCTAATTCCGAAAAACTGAAAATCTTGTCTACCATTACTTGAGATTGTTTTTTATTATCCTCAACAATGGCTGCGACTTCAGTTTTTAATTTTTCAATTTGCTTGTTTGATCTTTTCTTTTGTGCATACACGCCACTTAAGGCTAATAAACAGCATGCAAAAGCACATAGTGTTGTTCTTTGTTTCATGGTGGTTTTTTGAATTAGTTGCTAGAAGTTACATAAATTGACTGTTATGCGTGCGCAAACAACCAATTTTTATCTAATTCAAAACCTGAGTACTCTATTTTATGGTAATAGGATTTTATACGGTAATAAAATCCACATTTATAAACTACAAGAAGTTAGTGTATAATAGTTTTTAAAAAAGTGGCAACTGCTGATTTTTAGGAGCTTCTGGCGCCACTGGTATTTCTACTTTCTCTTCCATTTGTTTTTGACCCCAACTAGTCATTGACTTCACAACCGGAAGCAATGATTTACCTAAAGGTGTCAACGTATATTCTACCCTCGGCGGAATTTCACCATATAAGGTACGATCAAGTATTCCATATTTCTCCAAAGACTTCAACTGCTTACTAAGCATTTGACGATTAATTTCTTCTATTTCAGCAAAAAGCTTATTGAAACGATTTGTTCCTTTCGATATATGATAAAGAATAACAGGCTTCCACTTTCCCCCTATCATATCCATACAATATTCAAGTGCTTGTGTATCCTTTTTTTGCTTCGCCATTCTTTTTTACTTTTCTAATATCAACAATTCTCTTAAGTAAGAACTGAAACTTACATCAGTCAAACAAACATACTATTATAATGTTTATTAGAAAAATCTAATTTCAAGACTATAAAGTAATACTTCACATAAAATAATAATCCTAATTGATAAAGGTAAAACAAAATCACACTAATTTCATTAACAATTACTGTTTAAAAGTGTTTCAATTTCCCGTAAATCTTAACTAGTAAAACCTTAATTTTGTACTTTAAAAATCAATACCAGACACATTATAATGATTCACTTTTTTGGGGAACCTAGCAAAAAGGTTTTTGCGGTACAGACCGCTAAGGAACTTTCATCAGAAGATATAAGTAAACTTATATGGTTGTTTGGCAACCAATCTAAAATAAATGCGGCGTCTCTAGACGCCTTTTTTGTTGGTCCAAGAGCTGCCATGATTACTCCTTGGAGTACAAACGCAACAGAAATTACCCAGAACATGGGTGTAATAGGCGTAATTAGAATTGAAGAATTCAATGCTGTAGAGGAAAAATTTACTGGGTTCGACCCTATGATTTCTCAAAAATATGATTCTTTAAGCCAAGATATATTTGAAATTCATGTAGCGCCAAAACCTATTTTGAATATTGAAGATATTGCTACTTTTAATCAACAAGAAGGTTTAGCCTTAAATGATGAGGAAGTACAGTACCTTGAAAACCTTAGCAAAAAATTAGGTCGCAAATTAACCGATTCTGAGGTATTCGGTTTTAGTCAGGTGAACTCAGAACACTGTAGACATAAAATATTCAATGGCACTTTTGTCATTGACGGTAAAGAAATGCCTAGCTCACTTTTTAAGCTTATTAAAAAGACATCGCAGGAGTTTCCAAACGATATAGTTTCCGCATATAAAGATAATGTTGCTTTTGTAAAAGGACCTAAAGTGGTTCAATTTGCTCCTAAAACAGCAGATAAACCCGATTTTTATCAAGAAAAAGAGTTTGATTCTGTTATTTCTATAAAAGCGGAAACACATAACTTCCCAACTACTGTTGAGCCTTTTAATGGTGCTGCTACTGGTGCAGGTGGTGAAATTCGTGATCGTTTAGCTGGTGGTAAAGGCTCTCTTCCTTTAGCAGGAACAGCTGTGTACATGACCGCCTATTCTCGTTTAGAAAAAGAAAGACCTTGGGAAAAAGGAATGAAAGAAAGAGATTGGCTATACCAAACACCAATGGATATTCTTATTAAAGCTTCTAATGGTGCATCCGATTTTGGAAACAAATTCGGTCAACCATTAATTTCTGGTTCTGTGCTTACGTTTGAATATGACGAAGCTTCTACTCCATTTGACTCATCAGAAGAAAATAAGACTTCGGCTACGCTCAGTCAACGTAGATTAGGTTATGATAAAGTAATCATGCAAGCTGGTGGTATTGGCTACGGTAAAATAGAACAAGCAATAAAAGATAAGCCCGAAACCGGTAACAAAATTGTAATACTAGGCGGTGACAATTACCGAATTGGTATGGGCGGTGCTGCAGTCTCCAGTGCAGATACAGGCGAATTTAGCTCAGCAATTGAATTGAATGCTGTACAACGTTCAAACCCTGAAATGCAAAAAAGAGCTGCGAATGCTATTCGCGGTATGGTAGAAAGCGATGTAAACACAATTGTTTCTATTCATGATCATGGCGCTGGCGGACACCTAAACTGCTTGTCTGAACTAGTAGAAGAAACAGGAGGAAAAATAGATTTGGATAAATTGCCTGTGGGCGATCCAACTCTTTCTGCCAAAGAAATTATAGGTAACGAATCTCAAGAACGTATGGGTCTTGTTATTGGTAAAAAGGATATCGATTTATTAAAGCGAATTGCAGACCGTGAACGCTCGCCAATGTACGAAGTTGGAGATGTAACTGGTGATGAACGCTTTACGTTCGAATCTAAGACTAATGGTGCAAAACCAATGGATTTAGCGCTTTCTGATATGTTCGGTAGCTCACCAAAAACAGTAATGACAGATAGTACCATTGCCCGTAACTATGCAAATGCTGATTATTCTTTAGAGTTTTTCCATGATTACTTAGATGCCGTTCTTCAACTTGAAGCTGTAGCTAGTAAAGATTGGCTTACCAATAAAGTTGACCGTTGTGTAGGTGGTCGTGTTGCTAAACAACAATGTGTTGGTCCATTACAATTACCATTAAACAATTGCGGTGTAATGGCTTTAGACTTCAAAGGAAAAGAAGGTATTGCCACTAGTATTGGGCACTCCCCTATTTCTGCTTTAATTGACCCTGCCGCAGGTAGTAAAAATAGTATCGCCGAATCATTGACCAATCTTGTATGGGCTCCACTTAAGGATGGACTAGCTTCTGTTTCCTTATCTGCCAACTGGATGTGGCCTTGTAAAAACGAAGGTGAAGATGCCCGTCTATATAAAGCCGTACAAGCAGTATCTGATTTTGCTATCGATTTAGGAATTAATGTTCCAACAGGAAAGGATTCTCTTTCCATGAAGCAAAAATATAAAGATGGTGATGTTATCTCTCCAGGCACCGTAGTCATTTCAGCTGCTGGTAACTGTAATGATATTACTAAAGTAGTTGAACCTGTTTTACAGAAAAACGCAGGATCAATCTATTATATCAACTTATCTAGAGACAGTTTTAAATTAGGTGGTTCTTCTTTTTCGCAAACTAGAAATAGTATTGGGAACGAAACTCCAACAATTACTGACTCTGCATACTTTAAAACAGTATTCAATACAATTCAAGACTTAATCAAAGGAGATAAAATTGTTGCTGGACACGATGTTGCTTCTGGTGGTTTAATCACTACTTTGTTAGAACTTTGTTTTGCCGATACAAATTTAGGAGCTCAGTTAGACCTAACCGAACTTGGCGAAGCAGATACAATTAAAGTATTGTTTTCAGAAAATGCAGGTATTGTTTTTCAATCAAAAGATGATAGTATTGAAACTATATTGAAGTCTAAACATATTGATGCTAAGAAAATAGGAACGGTTACGAACGAAGCTACACTTACTGTTAGGAATAACGGTATGGAAATGGGACTTAACATAGAGACTCTACGAGATACTTGGTTTAAAACATCTTACTTATTAGATAATCAACAGACTGCAAAAGGTTTAGCGAAGGATAGATTTGAGAATTATAAAGTTCAACCTTTACAATACAACTTCTTAAATTCTGCAGCTATCACTTTACCTAATTGTTCTGAAACAACAAACGGAACGAGACCAAAAGCTGCGATTCTTAGAGAGAAAGGAAGTAACTCTGAACGAGAAATGGCTAATGCTATGTATTTAGCAGGTTTCGATGTAAAAGATGTTCACATGACCGATTTAATTTCTGGTCGCGAGAATCTAGAAGACATTCAATTTTTAGGTGCTGTTGGTGGATTCTCTAATTCTGATGTTCTAGGTAGTGCAAAAGGTTGGGCAGGTGCCATTAAATACAATGAAAAAGCAAATACGGTTATTAAAAACTTCTTTGCAAGACCAGACACGTTATCTGTAGGTATCTGTAATGGTTGCCAATTATTTATGGAATTAGACCTTATCAATCCGGAACACGAGTCTCATGGTAAAATGACATATAACGATTCTCATAAACACGAGAGTAATTTTACTTCTGTAGAAATACAAAAGAACAATTCAGTTATGCTTTCATCTTTAGAAGGAAGTAAACTTGGTGTATGGATTTCTCATGGGGAAGGTAAATTCAGTTTACCACAATCAGAAGAAAATTATGATATCGTTGCCAAGTATGGTTATGAAGGTTATCCTGCAAACCCTAATGGTAGTGATTTTAACACTGCTATGCTTTGTGATAAAACAGGTCGCCACCTAGTTACAATGCCACATATTGAACGTTCAATTTTTCCATGGAACTGGGCTAATTACCCAACAGACAGAAATGACGAAGTTTCACCATGGTTAGAAGCATTTAAAAATGCTAAAGAATGGATTTTGGAAAAGAAATAATCAATATTAAAATAGTGCAAAATATAAAAGCTGTGCGCTCCCATAACTGGGGTACACAGCTTTTTTTACAACCAAAAAATCTATCTAACCAATAACCTACCGCTCCATGTTTTCTTACTGGAGTTTTGTAGTTTATATAGATAGAGCCCGGGAGCTAAATTTTTTCTATTAATCGTAATTTCATTCTGACCTTCAACCGTATAAAGCATATTATCGGCGGCATTAAAGGCCCAATCTGCAATCGACAAACTTTAACTTAAACTAAACTTCCCTAAGTATTCTAAATAGGAATCAGATTCTGGGTTTATATCTACTTTGTAATATGAAGAACCGCCGGCTTTAAAATAGTAAACACCATCTTTTGAAATATCACCAACATACTTGTTACCAGAGGGCAACTCAGGAATGGTATATTGTTCAACTGAATAATCATTTCCAATTCGAACTATCGTACTTGATGGAGTTGATGGAGTTGATAAATATCCCCATAGAAAACCATCGGTAGAATTATAACCTACACCATTTACATTACCTGGTGTAATATTTTCAGCTACAAGATAAGAACTGCCAGAAGCCAGATCCAATGCATATATATCATTATATTGAAATAGGTAGGCGTTAAAATCGCAATTAAATGGTTCTGATTGCGCAACCATATTCTAACTTGTAAAAGTGAAAAATATAAGTGCAATCGATCGTAAATAGTTAATAGTAGTGTAGTTTTTCTGCATGTTTCATACGATTTGGAGATAAAAATTCTTTATATAAACCTAAATAAATTTAATAAGGAATTTTCCTACAAATAATCGAGATGTAAACATAACACGTTCAATTACAATTTATTGTAGGTAAATGGTTAAAATAGCGGACTTACAAGTTGTAGCCCTATAATTGTGGATATTGTAATGAGATGCCATATTATTTAACAATACAATTTTAAAATATCGAGTTCTTTCGCTATTTTGCAATACTTATTAGAAATCAAGTATGCAAAAAGTAACCCGTCTTTTTGACTTTCCATATTATCAGCTAGAAAAGCATGCCTTAGATAAGGCATTGGTGTCAAAAAAAAATGGATCGTGGATAAGTACCTCCACTCAAGAATATATAAACAAGGCTAACGCTATTAGTCGTGGTCTTTTACGTCTTGGGGTTAAGCCCAACGACAAAATTGCCGTAATATCCCTTACCAATAGAACGGAGTGGAATATTATGGATATTGGCATACTACAGCTAGGTGCACAAAATGTACCTGTATACCCTACTATTTCAGAGGAGGATTATGCCTATGTTCTTAATCATTCTGAAGCAAAGTTCTGTTTTGTTTCTTGTGGAGAGGTATATGAAAAAGTTACTTCAATTCAAGACCAAGTAAAAAGTTTGGAAAATGTCTATTCTTTTGATGAACTGTCCAATTGTGATAACTGGGAAAAAGTTTTGGAATTAGGCAATGATACTTCAAATCAAGACGAAGTTGAAAAGTTAATGAACGCGGTTACCCCGAACGATTTGGCTACCTTAATCTACACATCGGGCACCACTGGCAGACCTAAAGGTGTAATGTTATCCCATGACAATCTTGTAAGTAATGCAATAGAAAGCTCTAAACGTTTTCCTATTGTTGACGGAGATACCAAGGCGTTAAGTTTTTTACCTCTATGCCATGTATATGAGCGTATGTTAATCTATTTATACCAATTTAGAGGTGTAACTATATATTACGCAGAATCTCTTGAAAAAATCAGCGACAATTTAAAAGAGACTAGTCCGCATGTAATGACGGCGGTACCTAGACTTTTAGAGAAAGTATATGATAAAATTTACGCTAAAGGAACTGAACTCACAGGAATAAAAAAGAAGCTTTTCTTTTGGGCTGTTGAGCTAGGTTTAAAATACGAACCATATGGTCAAAACGGCTGGTGGTATGAAACGCAATTATCAATAGCAAGAAAACTTATCTTTAGTAAGTGGAAAGAAGGCCTAGGAGGAAATCTTAGCCTTATAGCTTCTGGTAGTGCTGCACTACAACCAAGATTATCACGAATCTTTAATGCTGCTGAATTCGGATTGATGGAAGGCTATGGTTTGTCTGAAACATCTCCTGTTGTTTCTGTAAACGATATGCGTGATGGCGGATTTAGAATAGGTACTGTTGGTAAACCAATTGATAGAACCGAAGTGAAGATTGCCAAGGATGGAGAAATATGCATTAAAGGTCCTCAAGTTATGTTAGGGTACTACAAGGATGAAGAAAAAACCAAAGAGGTTATTGTAGACGGCTACTTCTTAACTGGTGATATTGGAGAATTGGATAGTGACGGATTCTTGAAAATTACAGATCGTAAAAAAGAAATGTTCAAAACCTCTGGCGGTAAATATGTTGCTCCTCAGTTGTTAGAAAACCGTTTTAAGCAATCTAGATTTATAGAGCAAATAATGGTAGTTGGTGAAGGTGAAAAAATGCCTGCCGCGTTAATTCAACCAGATTTTGATTTTCTACAAGCATGGGCAGCAAAACATAATATTAATATATCTGATAATGCTGAATTAATTAAAAACGAACAGGTATTAACACGTTACCAGCAAGAAATTGATGAAGCTAACGAGAAATTTGCTAAATGGGAGAAGGTAAAGCAGTTTAGACTTACCCCAGATTCTTGGAGTATAGAAGGCGGTCACCTAACCCCTACTATGAAATTAAAAAGGAAAATCATAAAAGAAAAGTACATTTCGCTATACAATGATATTTATGAGCATTAGTACTGTTCATATTATTAAAAATTCATAAAACAATTACAAGCACTGGGTAGAATTTCAGAAATGATATTTGATTCAGTGCTTTTATTATTTACACGTTTTATTGATTAGAATATATAAAATCAAAACAATACAAAATTTCGAATTTATATAACTCTATTCCTAGTATATTTCTACACCATTTAATGAGCTTAAGCTAAGAACTCAAAAGATGCTAGCCTTAATTACTTTAGTAACACCTGAGTAACTAAAAAATTACACTAATTTATTATGCATGCATAATAAATTTTCTTATATTTGGTATCCAACTAATTTAGTATGAAAGAAGCAACGATAGATTATGCGTTGAGAGCTACATGGCAAGCAGTAGCTAGAATGTATAATGAAGAAGCAAAGAATTTTGATTCTACTATGGCAGTTGGCTTTACTTTATTGAGCATTGATCCAAAAACCGGTACACCTTCTACTTCATTAGGACCAAAAATGGGAATGGAAGCTACTAGTCTTTCTAGGATTTTGAAAAGCATGGAGCAGAAAGGTTTAATTTTAAGAAAACCGAATCCAAAAGATGGCAGAGGGGTTCTTATTTATTTAACTGATTTTGGATTAGAGAAAAGAAACGATTCAAAAAGTACAGTTCTAAGATTTAATGAGGCAGTAAAAGAAGAAGTTTCTGAAGAGAAATTATTAAACTTCTTTGAAGTAACAGATGCCATCAATAAACTAATTGCAGACAAAAAATTATATTAATACAACTTATCAAATTAATACAGCATAAAGTACATGAACAAGCACATTAAAAAAGTAGCGGTAATTGGTTCAGGAATTATGGGTAGCGGTATAGCCTGTCATTTTGCAAATATTGGCGTAGAGGTATTATTGTTAGATATTGTTCCTAGAGAACTTAACGACAAAGAGAAAGCGAAAGGTTTAACCTTACAAGACAAGGTTGTACGTAATAGAATGGTTAATGATTCTTTAACGGCAGCGTTAAAATCTAAACCATCACCTATTTATCATCAAAAATTTGCTAACCGTATTACTACTGGTAATATGGAAGATGATATTTCTAAAGTATCTAAAGTAGATTGGATCATTGAAGTAGTTGTTGAACGTTTAGATATTAAGAAACAAGTTTTTGAAAACTTAGAAAAGTATCGTACTCCGGGTACACTTATTACATCTAACACTTCTGGTATTCCTATCAAATTCATGTCTGAAGGTAGAAGCGAAGATTTCCAAAAACACTTTTGTGGTACCCACTTTTTTAACCCAGCTCGTTATTTAAAACTTTTTGAAATCATTCCTGGTCCAAAAACGGACGATGATGTTTTAAGCTTTTTAAATGGATATGGTGAAAAGTATTTAGGAAAAACGTCTGTAGTAGCTAAAGATACTCCTGCGTTTATTGGCAACAGAATTGGAATATTCAGTATTCAAAGCCTTTTCCACATGGTTAAGGATATGGACATGACTGTTGAAGAGGTAGATAAGTTAACCGGTCCTGTAATTGGTAGACCTAAGTCTGCTACATTTAGAACTGTTGATGTTGTTGGTTTAGATACTTTAGTACATGTTGCTAATGGTATCTACGATAATTGTTCTGATGATGAGCGTCACAATTTGTTTAAACTACCAGGTTTCATCGATACCATGATGGAAAATAAATGGCTAGGTAGTAAAACGGGACAAGGATTTTACAAAAAATCGAAGGACGATAAAGGTAAAACAGAAATATTAACACTTGATTTAGGTACGATGGAATATCGTTCTAAAAAGAGTGCAAAATTTGCCACGTTAGAATTAACGAAAACAATTGATAAGGTTGTAGATCGTTTCTCTGTATTAGTTGGTGGAAAAGATAAAGCAGGTGAATTCTACCGTAAGAGTTTCGGACAGTTGTTCGCTTACGTTTCTCATAGAATACCTGAAATTACAGATGAGCTTTATAAAATTGACGATGCCATGAAAGCCGGTTTTGGCTGGGAACATGGTCCTTTCCAAATATGGGATGCTGTTGGTTTAGAAAAAGGTCTTGAATTTATTAAGGCAGAAGGTTTAGAAGTTGCTGCTTGGGTTCAAGATATGAAAGCTAGTGGTAAAGATTCTTTTTATACAATAAAAGAAGGAAGTACATATTTCTACGATATTCCATCGAAATCGATGGATAAAATTCCTGGACAAGATTCATTTATCATTTTAGATAACATTAGAAAATCTAAAGAAGTATTTAAAAATAGCGGTGTCGTTGTTGAAGATTTAGGCGATGGTATTTTAAATGTGGAGTTCCAGTCTAAAATGAACACCATTGGAGGTGATGTATTAGCGGGATTAAATAAGGCTATCGATATGGCCGAAAAAGATTTTCAAGGATTGGTTGTTGGTAACCAAGCTGCGAACTTCTCTGTTGGCGCAAACATCGGTATGATTTTCATGATGGCGGTTGAGCAGGAATATGATGAGCTTAACATGGCTATTAAAATGTTCCAAGATACGATGATGCGCATGCGTTACTCTTCTATTCCAACTATTTCTGCTCCACACGGCATGACATTGGGTGGTGGTTGTGAATTGTCTTTACATGCCGATATGGTAGTTGCTGCTGCTGAGACTTATATTGGTCTTGTTGAATTTGGAGTTGGGGTTATACCAGGCGGTGGTGGTTCGAAAGAATTTGCCGTTCGCGCTCAAGACACTTTCAAAAAGAATGACGTAGAATTAAATGTATTACAAGAATACTTTTTAACCATTGGTATGGCTAAAGTATCTACTTCAGCTTATGAAGCATTTGACTTAGGTATCTTACAACATGGCAAAGATATCGTTGTTGTAAATAAAAACCGCCAAATAGCTACTGCTAAAGCTTATGCAAAATTAATGGCAGAGCAAGGATATACTCAGCCAGTTAAACGTACAGACATTAAAGTCTTAGGTAAGCAAGCATTGGGGATGTTCTTAGTAGGTACAGACTCTATGGAAGCTAGTCACTATATAAGTGAACATGATAAGAAAATTGCTAATAAACTTGCCTATGTAATGGCTGGTGGTGATTTATCTGAACCAACTTTAGTAAACGAACAATACTTGTTGGATTTAGAGAGAGAGGCCTTCCTTTCACTTTGTACAGAAAGAAAGACCTTAGAAAGAATTCAGCATATGTTGAAAACTGGAAAACCGTTACGTAATTAATTTACGAAGCTATTTGCCATTAGCTCTTAGTTAATGGCAGTCTTAACTTAACAACAATTAAATGCTAGCAGCCAAAAGCTGAAAGCCAAAAGCAAGATTAAAAATGAAAACAGCATATATAGTTAAAGCATATAGAACAGCGGTAGGGAAAGCTCCGAAAGGGGTCTTTAGATTTAAACGTACCGATGAGTTGGCAGCGGAAACCATTCAATACATGATGAAGGAGTTGCCAAATTTGGATAAAAAACGAATTGATGATGTAATTGTGGGTAACGCAATGCCAGAAGGATCCCAGGGATTGAACATGGCACGTTTAATATCTTTAATGGGACTTGACATTGTAGATGTTCCTGGTGTTACAGTAAATAGATTCTGTTCATCTGGTATTGAAACAATTGGTATCGCAACAGCAAAAATTCAGTCAGGAATGGCAGATTGTATTATTGCAGGTGGTGCAGAAAGTATGAGTTCTGTTCCTATGACAGGTTATAAAACAGAATTAAATTATGATGTAGTTAAAGCTGGTCATGAAGATTACTACTGGGGAATGGGAAATACAGCAGAAGCTGTAGCTAACGAATATAAAGTTTCTCGTGAGGATCAAGATGAATTCGCTTATAACTCACATATGAAAGCGCTTCGTGCACAAGCCGAAGACCGTTTTCAAGATCAAATAGTACCTATTGAAGTAGAAGAAACTTACGTTGGTGCAGATGGAAAAAAAGCGACTAAAAAATATACGGTTAATAAAGATGAAGGTCCAAGAGCAGGAACTTCAACGGCTATTCTAAATAAGCTAAGACCTGTATTTGCTGCCGGTGGTAGTGTTACAGCAGGTAATTCATCACAAATGAGTGATGGTGCTGCTTTTGTAATGGTAATGAGCGAAGACATGGTGAAAGAATTAAATCTTGAACCAATTGCTCGTTTAGTAAATTATGCCGCTGCAGGTGTACCACCAAGAATTATGGGTATTGGTCCAGTTGCTGCTATTCCTAAGGCATTAAAACAAGCAGGTTTAAAGCAAGATGACATCAAATTGATTGAATTGAACGAAGCATTTGCCTCTCAATCATTAGCCGTTATGAGAGAATTAGGTCTTAACCAAGATATCGTTAACGTAAATGGTGGTGCAATTGCCTTAGGTCACCCATTAGGTTGTACAGGTGCTAAATTATCTGTTCAGCTATTTGATGAAATGAGGAAGAGAAATATGCAAGGACAATACGGAATGGTAACCATGTGTGTAGGAACTGGACAAGGTGCTGCCGGAATATTTGAATTTTTAAAATAACATTATTATTAGTTGGTATTTAGTATTGTCTAAATGCTTTATACCAAACATTTTATACTAAATACTATTAACAACATGAGTACAGAAGCTGCAAATAAAGATATTCTTAGAGGAGGACAATTCCTTGTTAAAGAAACCAATTGTGAAGATGTTTTCACATTAGAGGATTTGAATGAAGAACAACGCATGATGCGTGAAAGCACCAAAGAATTCGTTGACAGAGAACTTTGGGCACATTGGGAACGTTTTGAAAAGAAAGATTATGCTTTTACCGAAGAAACCATGCGTAAAGCTGGTGAATTAGGTCTTTTAAGTGTTGCCGTACCAGAATCTTATGGTGGTATGGGAATGGGGTTTGTTTCTACCATGTTAGTGTGTGATTATATTTCTGGTGCTACTGGTTCTTTCAGTACTGCTTTTGGTGCACATACAGGTATTGGAACAATGCCTATAACTCTTTATGGGACTGAAGAACAAAAACAAAAGTATGTTCCAAAATTAGCTTCTGGAGAATGGTTTGGCGCTTACTGCCTTACTGAGCCAGGTGCTGGTTCTGATGCAAATTCAGGAAAAACTAAAGCTGTTCTTTCTGAAGATGGTAAATTTTACAGTATTACAGGACAGAAAATGTGGATTTCGAATGCAGGATTCTGTAATTTGTTTATCGTTTTTGCTCGTATTGGAGATGACAAGAATATTACTGGTTTTATAGTTGAAAACGATCCAAGTAACGGAATAACTTTAGGTGACGAAGAAAAGAAATTAGGTATCCACTCCTCTTCTACTCGTCAGGTTTTCTTTAACGAAACTAAAGTTTCTGTAGAAAATATGCTTTCTACAAGAGGAAACGGATTTAAAATTGCAATGAACGCTTTAAATGTAGGTCGTATTAAATTAGCTGCTGCTTGTTTAGATGCGCAAAGAAGAGTAATTGGTGAAGCTACTAAATATGCTAATGAGCGTATTCAGTTCAAGACTCCTATAATTAACTTCGGTGCTATTAAGTCTAAAATTGCAGAAATGGCTACTAGTGTTTATATTGATGAATCCGCTAGTTACCGTGCTGCTAAAAATATAGAAGATCGTATTGCAATGCGTGAAGCTGAAGGTAATACACACCAAGAGGCAGAACTTAAAGGTGTTGAAGAATACGCTATCGAATGTTCTATTCTTAAAGTAGCCGTTTCAGAAGATTGTCAAAACACTACTGACGAAGGAATTCAGATTTTCGGAGGAATGGGCTTTAGTGCAGATACTCCTATGGAATCTGCATGGAGAGATTCAAGAATCGCTCGTATCTATGAAGGTACTAATGAAATCAACAGAATGTTAGCTGTAGGGATGCTAGTTAAAAAAGCAATGAAAGGTCATGTCGATCTTTTAGGTCCTGCTACTGCTGTTGGCGAAGAATTAATGGGTATTCCTTCCTTTGATTCTCCAGATTTTTCCAAATTATTCGCAGAGGAAAAAGATATCTTGAAAAGACTTAAAAAAGTTTTCTTAATGGTTGCTGGTTCTGCTGTTCAGAAATTTGGTCCTGAGTTAGAAAATCATCAACAATTGATGTTAGCTGCTTCTGATATTCTAATTGAAGTATACATGGCAGAATCTGCTTTGTTACGTACAGAGAAAAATGCTAAACGTTTTGGAGAAGAAGCACAAGCTACACAAATAGCTATGTCTAGATTATACTTATTTAATGCTACAGAAACTATCATCAGTAAAGGTAAAGAGGCTATCGTTTCTTTTGCTGAAGGTGATGAGCAAAGAATGATGTTAATGGGACTTAAACGTTTCACAAAATATACTAATTACCCTAATGTCGTTGCCTTACGTACGCAAATTGCCGATAAGGTTTCAGCTGACAACGGGTACACCTTTGACTAATTCAGATTACCTTTTGTTGTTTGGTAACTTGAATATTAAACCGTCCCAATTGGGGCGGTTTTTTTGTTTGGTAAACATAGTTATTGCGACTATTTTTAGACCATGCATAAAGAATTACTAGAACAGGTTTATAAAACTTCAGATTTTAATACAAATGGTCATATTCTCATAGACCATTTAACCGCTCACTTAGAGGATAAACTGAACGATACTTCACGAAATGCTATCAATTGGAACGAACCAGAAAAGGAATTACAGTTCTGGAAAGAATTTTTATCCGATGGTGATAGCAAAGACATGTTCCAGGAAATTATAAAACGTACCACTTACGTGCATCATCCTCATTATATGGGGCATCAAGTGAGTCCGCCTGCCCCTATCACTGCATTAACAGGATTAATTAGTGCGTTATTAAATAATGGTACCGCTGTTTATGAAATGGGTATGTCTTCTAATGCGATTGAAAGGCTTGTCATAGAAACAATATGTAATAAATTAGGCTACAATGATACTTCTGGTGGTTTTCTAACCTCTGGAGGAACCTTGGCAAATCTTACTGCTTTATTAAGTGCTCGAAAAGCTATAACAAAAAGAGATATTTGGAATGATGGTAACCAAAACCAATTAGGCATCATGGTTAGTGAAGAGGCTCACTATTGTGTAGACCGAGCAGCTAGGATAATGGGATTGGGAGAACAAGGAATTATTAAAATTCCTGTTACCAAAGAGTTTCGCATGAATACCGATTTATTGGAGACTAAATTCAATGAAGCAAAAGATAAGGGTATTGAAATATTTGCAATTGTAGGTAGTGCACCATCTACAGCCACAGGTATATTTGATAATCTTGAAGTCATTGGTGCTTTTGCTAAAAAACATAATATTTGGTTTCATACAGATGGAGCCCATGGTGGTGCTGGAGTATTCTCTAATAAATACAAATACACCCTAAAGGGAATTGACCAAGCAGATTCTGTTGTAATTGACGGACACAAGATGATGATGATGCCTGCCCTTACTACTGCCCTACTCTATAAAAATGAGGTAAATGCTAAAACCACTTTTAGTCAAAAAGCGGATTATTTACTTTCAGATTCTGAGCATGAAGATTGGTACAACTCAGGCAAACGGACATTTGAATGCACCAAAAATATGATGAGTATTCATTGGTTTACTCTTTTAAAACTTTATGGTGAAGAAGTATTTGATGCCAATGTTACGCATCTCTATGATATGGGAGCTCTTTTTGCAACACTTATAGAAGAAGAACCAAACTTTGAATTAGCATTGAAACCAATGTCCAATATTGTTTGTTTTAGATATTGTGAACCAGGCTTGAATACCGAAAATCTCAACGAATTAAATGTAAAAATTCGCCAAGCACTTTTACATGATGGCGAATTTTATATTGTACAAACTAAATTAAATGGTATTCAGTATATGCGTATCACGGTCATGAATCCTTTTACTAAGACAGAACATTTACAGCAATTATTGAACAAAATAAAAAAAGAATCAAAAGATATATTATCTAATAGCCAATAATTATACAAGCATTCCAATCTTCAATATTAAAATACCTTACAAATCCTTAAAGGCTACATTTTTTATACAATTTATGGGAATGTTTTAAAATTTAATAACATCCCCCCTATACATTAAAAATTAATTCCAAAATGATTACCTATACTTAGATTGGATTATATGATAATTCTTGGCTAAATAACAATTAAAATTTAAATCTAAGTAACAACTCATTAGTATTACCTATATCAGCCAATTGCTTTCTAGTACTAACTTCATAAGCATATCCTATTAGAAGTCGCTTCTTAATACTAAAATTTATCAGACCGGCAAAGGCCGAGTCTGTTCTATAAGTAGCTCCAATTTCAAAATCACTATCAAAGGAAAGCATAGTGTTGATATCCAAAGATACTGGTGCCCCACTTACATAACGCAATAAAGCGGATGGTTTAAGGGAAATCTTGTTCGAATTATTCAACATAAAATCATACCCTACAACGGCGTACATATGCGGTCTTGCTTTGGCTAATGTAACTAGACCTTCTTCATTGTCTGCACGGTCTGTAGACAACATTCGTGGAACCGCCAAAGAGAAGTGCCATTTATCAATATTAAGAAGAGCCCCGATCCCAATATTCGGATTAAAATTTGATATAGATGAAATATTTGGATCGGCCATTTGATTATAGGTCATTAAACCTGCCGTATTCACACTATAAAAATTGCCTCCCGCTTTTAAACCCATGTAAATATCTGCTTTTTCAGAAATTTTTAATCTATAGGAAAAATCGATTGCTGTAAAGGTCTGTTTCTCAACAAAGGTCTGTCTGTTCAATATAGAGACTCCTATCCCTAAATTCTTGCTCAAAGTGGTACCGAATGAAACTAATTGAGTACTGGGCGCATCCTCTACCCCTGTCCATTGTTGCCTAAATGTACTTGTAATAGCTGTTTCACCATTTACTCCTACATAGGCGGGGTTAAAAGCGTTCATATGGTACATATAATTAGTAACTACGCCTTCTTGTTGACAAAACAGTGTACTACAACCAAGCAGTATTACACTTAAAATTATATTTTTTATATCCTTCATGTTTGTTTTATGTAATTGGTTGTTCTATTAAAGACCAGTTATGTATAGCCATCCATCTTGATCCACACTACCATTTCCATCAAAATCTATCTGGAAATAATATGATCCGGCATCGGGTAATTTGTTGTTTAAGTTCTTGAATTGTCCATCCCAATCATTTTGGTAATTCCTTGCAGAAAAGACTTCCTTTCCCCAAGAATTAAATACCCTTACCAAAGAATTTGGATAATTCTCTATATTATAGATTGTCCATGTATCATTAATACCATCTCCATTAGGCGTAAAAGTTTGTGAAACATTTAGTTCTACGGTATCGCATACATCACCTAGGCCATCGCCGTCCCTATCTTCCTGACCAGGGTTGAATTGGTTTGGACAATTATCCAGAGAATCTTGAACACTATCCTCATCTGTATCTTTTTGACTAACTGAGCAACCATTACTATCTACACCTTCATCTTCGGGAGAATTAGAACACATGTCTAAAGCGTTACTAACACCATCAAAGTCACTATCCTTTTGGCTATCCGAACAACCATTAGCGTCTACCGTTTCTCCTGTTGGAGTATTTGGACACATATCAATGGCATCAGAAACACCATCGTTATCAGCATCTTTTTGAGAATCTGAACATCCATTTGCATCTACCGTTTCCCCTGTTGGAGTATCGACACAACTATCAATAGCGTCTGAAACACCATCGTTATCTGCATCTTTTTGAGAATCTGAACAACCGTTAACATCTACCGTTTCTCCTGTCGGGGTATCGATACAGATATCAATAGCATCTGAAACACCATCGTTATCTGCATCTTTTTGAGAATCTGAACATCCATTAGCATCTACTGTTTCTGCTGTTGGCGTATCGACACAAGTATCAATAGCATCTGAAACACCATCGTTGTCTGCATCTTTTTGAGAGTCTGAACAACCGTTAATATCTACTGTTTCTCCTGTTGGGGTATTAGCACAACTGTCAATAGCGTCTGAAACACCATCGTTATCTGCATCTTTTTGAGAATCTGAACAACCATTAATATCTACCGTTTCTCCTGTTGGAGTATCATCACAGGTTTCAATAGCATCAGATACACCATCGTTGTCTGCATCTTTTTGAGAATCTGAACATCCGTTGGCATCTACCGTTTCTCCTGTTGGGGTATCGACACAGGTATCAATAGCGTCTGAAACACCATCGTTATCCGCATCCTTTTGGGAGTCTGAACAACCGTTGACATCTATCGTTTCTCCTTCAGGAGTACCCAAGCAGTTATCTAAACTATCTTTTATTCGATCTCCGTCTTCATCTGGACTAGGCGTACTTCTTTCATAACTAAAACCACCACCCCTGAACTCCTCTTCCCATGATAGAATTTTAACATCAATATAGATATCATCTGAAATTAAATGAAGTACAAATTCTCTATTTTCAAAACAAGGTGGACACCACTCTATAAACGACATGTCATATGCCCAAGGTGAAAAATTAAGTGTTCCTAAATCTGCAGTTGTACCATGTGCCCATTCGGTATCTAAAGGCGATTGGTGGTCCATTTCACCGTAACTTGCTTCTTTAGCAATATTGAACAAGCTTTTATTATTATCTCTTGTTAATATTACATTATCCGTTAAAAAATCTTGATTCTCAGCTTCGGTCCAATCCGTATTGGATATTTTTTCTACAATGAGTTTTGGCCCATCCCAGATAAATGCTAATGTGGGTACATTGTTAATTATTGGACTGGAATCACTTTCATTCCCCGCTAAATCATAGGCGGTCAAATGGTAATAATACGTAGTATTGGCTGTTAAACCCGAATGTTTATATTCCGTAATACTACTGTTGTTAAGGTCTGCAACTAATGTCAATGCATTTTCATCAGCACCTCCGTATATTCTGTAGCCTTTCGTATCATCGGTATTCGCCGTCCAATTTAAGGTAATGTTATTCAGACCCGCTACACTTGTAATTTCTACTGGTGTTAGTGGCTTGGTAACATCTGTACATCCATCTTCTTCCACAATCTCTCCAGCTGGTGTTTCTGGACAAACATCCTCGTAATTGGCAACCCCGTCCTCATCCTCATCCAAAAATTTTAAATTGATTGTACTATTGGCTTGGGCAATACTAGCGCTATTCGCATCTGCATCATAAATAGAGTTCTCATCTATAGGGGATATAGTAAGTTCCTCTGTTCCATGAATAATACCCGCAACATCTATACCTAAAACATAGGTATTGCCACTACCAGAGATACTAGTGGGAGACGTAGAACCCAAGGTAGCATTGCCACCAGAAAGTGCAAATTGAAAGTCATCGGCTTCCAGAGTACCAGACCCTAAATCTGAATTAAAAACAGGCCTGCTCATAGTTACTGACACCGTTCCATCATTGGGTGAATGGATAATGGATGTTATAAAATTTGATAATATATTTCCAGAAACTACTATGGGATTCCCTAAATAGTTAGTTCCATTATTCTCAAAAGTATTATTGGAAATGGTTGTTTTATTGTAATTGTTAGTACTCCAACCTGGATTAATAATGGTTCCCGTATTTCTGGTAAAGGTATTCCCGTCAAAAAGCGTGTTATTGGTTCCTAAGGTACTTGCGCCCCAACCGTTATTTATCGCACTATAAAAAGAAAATAATTGATAGCCAGTATTATTGGTAAAGGTTGAGTTTAAAACCTGATACCTATTAAGTCCATTAAAAACTCCAATTTGATTGATATTATCCGTAAAAATACAATCATCAATTTTTACATAACGTTCTGTTCGAAATATTATCCCTGAATTGGAACTAAAAGTAGATCCGGTAACTGTTATTCTATTGGTGTAATCAGTTTCAATATCGGAGGTTGTATTAGGCGTAGAACCATGATCACTTCTAAACAAAATGGCTGAATTGTCACTAAATGTAGAATTGGAAATATTTAATGCAGAATTACCTTCCCAAGACACAAATGGCGTGCTATTGGTAATTCCTGTAAACACCATATCACTTGCATTTACGGTAGATCTAGATACATGGAAAATGTTTCCTTTATTGTACTCACTTGCGCTTTTGGTTGCGGTGAATCCAGAGATATCCAGCACAATGCCAGTATTGACAACAAACATTTTATACTGATTGTCTCCAGAAATAGTAATATCGGTAGCTCCTGGACCTGTAATGACCATATTACTGGCCACATTTGGAAGATTGGAGGTTATAGTAATTGTACCTGTTAACCCAGCATCAAAAATAATTTCATTGATATTGACGTCGGCATTGGCGGTAGTCATTGCCCAACGTAAGGTGCCTGAAGTTCCATCATCCGCAAGCGAATTTACCGTGGCAGTAGTTTGCGCCCAAGATGCCGAAAAACATAAAAGGGCAATTACAAAAGTTAAAACAGTGGTTTTTTTCATTCTTTTGGTAATTAAAAATATAGGTTGGTTAAAATTTTGCAGACTATTTATAAGACTAAGATTAAATCAAACAGACATTACAGCGAAATCAAATGTAGTATTATACCGACATAATATGTAGTGTACCTATTTTAAAGATGTGTAAATGCTCTATTCTGTTGTGTAGAGAACAATCAAGGAAGATTGTGTATTTCTATGATATATTATACCATCGAAAAAGACAGTTCTTTTTATCTGAAAATTTTTTTTCCATTTCTTGCAAAGACTTTAAGGCTAATTTTTTTTAATGTTCTTTTCTTAAACTAGGATATCATCTAAGAGTATCTTTTTCACTACTTCATAGCATTAAAAAGAGTCATTGACGATGCTTTTTAATACTAATTTTTACCTAACCAGAAAAGGTTACATGTGTTTTATAAGTAGTGTCGATTTCAAAATCGATATCTAAGAAAAACATAGTATTGACACCCGAAGACACTGGTGTCCCGTTCATGCAACACAAAAGAATCGGATAGTTAAAAGTCTATTTTGTTTGATCGATTGAACAAAAAATCATACTCTGCAAAAGAATTCACATGTAACCATGGGTTGGTCTTCGTAACCAACCCGTTCATTGTCCACATATTTTGTAGACAACATACGCTATGGCTACCAAAGACAAATGCCATTTATAGACCTTAGGGAAGAGACAATGATAATGTGGGTCAAAAAACTATCTTCTATCAAGGTTTTGCTTTTTACACTCTTACCTTTTTAACTGTAGAAAGAGTAACCGAATCGAAAGTCTTGACTTAATAAAATAAGCTAATTGATGGGTAGGAATTTTCAAATTGTACTCATCATATTAAAATCATAAACTCGTTTACTACTACAAGTCGTTTCAGGAGCTAACGTATTAAATAAAAGCATTACATAAGATTCAAACTATGTTATTCCCTTAGTGATTCCATCATTTCATCTTCACTTTCTTTTTTAGAGAAGTTAATAGCACACTCAATCAATGCTAAATGTGAATATGCCTGAGGGAAGTTACCCAGCAATCTTTTGGTCTTAAAATCAATATCTTCACTAAACAGACCTAAATGATTACTATAACTTAATAATCGCTCAAAATACTCTAATGCTTTTTTGCGTTCCCCTATTTTAAACAGGCTGTTAATGTACCAAAATGTACATACCGTAAATGATGAGGATGGCAAACCAAAGTCATCTTCGTTTTTATAACGATAAAGCAATCCGTCATTACTCAATTCTGCTCCAATAGCATTTACCGTTTTTATGTAACGCTCATCTTTAGCATTTACACATCCGTAAGATTCCATTAATAATACAGAAGCATCTAGCTCTTTAGAACCATAAGATTGTGTGTACGCTCCTACTTCTTCGTTCCATGCATTATCGTAAATATCTTTCCAGATTTCTTCTCTAATTGGTTCCCATTTGTCAATTTTATGCTGCTTACCCAACATTTCTGCTACCTTAATAGCTCGATCTAAAGCTGTCCAACATAACACTTTTGAGAAAGTAAAATGTCTATCTTCTGTTCGAAACTCCCAAATACCTTTATCGGCATCTTTCCAATTATTGCTTACGATCCAAACGATACCTTTCGTTATCGCCCATAAATCTTCACCATTATCAATATCGACACTAAATTTCACCATCTGCTCATAAATAACATCCATTAGAATTCCATAGATGTCATTTTGTTTTTGATGATATGCTGCGTTACCGATACGAACTGGCTTTGAACCTTTATAACCAGACAAATGGTCTAATGTTTCTTCGGTTAATTTCTTCTCCTTATTGATACCATACATAATCTGCAGTTTCTCTGCTTTATCAGGAATCAAATCAATAATGAACTGTAAATATCTTCTAGCCACATTCTTATGACCCAATTCCGATACTACTTTTATTACCATTGATGCATCACGAATCCAACAGAAACGATAATCCCAATTACGAACCTCACCAATTGTTTCTGGTAATGAAGTAGTTGCAGCTGCTAAAACAGCACCTGTTTTATCATAACTCAATAATTTTAGAGTTAATGCGCTTCTTGAAATCTCTTCATTGAACTTTTTATAAGTAGGTGTCAAATTAGACCAGTTCAACCAATATACTTTGGTGTTCTGTAAGTCTAAATAAGCCCTCTCTGTGGTTGGTAGCAACAATTTTTCATTGTAGCCCATTAACATAAACTCGTCTTGCGTAATCTCTAACGTACTGCTATTTACAACAGACTCTTTATCAAATGAAGTATATAAAAATACTGTATCAAACTTTACATCATGCGTAAGACTAGCTATGAAATCCTTTTTAATAAAAGTATCGGTCGTACCCATGGCATATTCAAGCCTTGGATCATACAAAACGGATAGCGAAGGCTTGCCCGAAATATGTTTGAAATATCTTACCAGTTCAGGTGGAGAATGATAGGTATTCCCCTTCTTACGGTACCTTGGCATAAAATCATGTATTTCAAAATGGTCGTCACCAGATTTGAAAGAAGTGATTAATATGTTCGTATACTGTTGATATTTTTGAGTTATTGTGTAGCTATCATCAACATTTATTTCAAAACTACCGCCAATTTCTTCGTCCAATAGTTTAGCGAAAACTGACGGACTATCGAATTCTGGTAAACAGCACCAATCGATACCTCCTGTCTTTGAAATTAATGCCGCACTTCTGCAATTTCCTATTATTCCGTAGTCTAAATTATCCATTCAATAAAAATCTTAATTCATATGAGGTTTCAATTGGTATTACCCTCCTTTTTCCCGAAATTTAGAGAAATAATTATCAAGAAGTTGCAAAAAATACTCTTTTATGGCTAAAACTATCATTATCTCAAATAGACTACCTGTACAATTACAAATTAGCAATGGAAGCATAACTGCAGTGCCAAGTGTAGGTGGTTTGGCTACCGGAATGAAATCTGTACACTCTGGCGGAGATAGCCTTTGGATCGGTTGGAGCGGATTGACAGATGAGGAAATACCCGAAGAATTAATTCCTAAAATTGATACAGCCCTTGCAAAACACGGTTCTTCTAAAGTAAACCTTACGGAGAAAGAGGTGGATGGTTTTTATTACGGTTTCAGTAATAGGACCATATGGCCTTTGTTCCATTACTTCTTAGAATATTCTGAGTTTGAATTAGAGAGTTGGGAAATTTATAAAGCGGTAAATCAGAAATTTGCAGATGCCATTCTTGAAAAGGCAGATAATGAAGATACTATTTGGATACATGATTATCAGTTAATGTTGGTCCCACAAATGGTACGAGCAGAAAGACCGGATATATCTATAGGGTTCTTTTTGCACATTCCTTTTCCTTCTTATGAAATATTTAGAACACTTCCTTGGAGGCGCGAAGTGTTACTAGGTCTTTTAGGCTCAGATTTAATAGGTTTCCATACTTATGACTATGAACGACACTTTTTAAGCTCTGTTCGCAGGTTATTAGGTCTAGAAGTTAGTTTTAATGATATTTATTTAGAGGATAGGGTTATTAAGGTAGACTCTTTTCCGATGGGGATTGATTATAAAAAATTCAGTGAGGCGGCTAAAGAGCATTCGCAACGTAGTGAAAATGAAAAATCTGACTTACAAAAGCGTTTAGATACACATAAAAAATCTGCACCAGATGCAAAGTTCTTTTTATCTATTGACCGCTTAGACTATACTAAAGGTATTGCTAAACGACTTAAAGCTTTTGAATACTTCTTAAACAAGTATCCACAATACAAAGAGAAAGTACGTCTTATTATACTTGCTGTTCCTTCTCGATCCAATGTACCACAATATCAATTATTAAAACGTGAAATTGATGAGCTAGTGGGGCGTATTAATGGAGAGTTATCTACCGTTAGCTGGACACCAATTTGGTATTTCTATAGATCCATGCCTTTTGAAAACTTAATAGATCTTTACACATCATCTGATATTGCTTGGTTAACTCCAATTAGGGATGGTATGAACTTAGTTGCTAAAGAATATATTGCCACAAGAACCGATAAAACAGGAGTTTTAATTCTTAGTGAAATGGCAGGTTCTGCCAATGAAATGAATGAATCACTACTTATTAATCCTAATAATTTTGAGCAAATAGCAGATTCTTTAAATGAGGCTATTAATATGCCTAAAGAAGAACAGATAGCTAGAAACACTTTGTTACAAAAGAGATTAGAGCGATATAATGTTGAAAAATGGGCTAATGACTTTATGACTTCTTTGGTTGGACAAAAAGAGAAAGACCAGACTTCTAAAACAAGAAAATTATCCGTAGATATCATGAATACGGTGGTGGATGATTACAAGAAAGCTAAAAGAAGATTGGTGTTTTTAGACTATGATGGCACATTAGCAGGTTTTCATAATGATCCACAAAAAGCATCTCCAGATGAAGAATTATATGAGTTATTAGACCAAATTTCTTCACAAGAAAATACAGATATGTATTTAATTAGCGGAAGGGATAAAGAAACATTCACCAAATGGTTCTTGCCTAAAAAATATAACATGATTGTTGAGCATGGTGTTTGGATTTCTCAAGGTGGAGAAGAGTTTAGAATGCTCGAAACTGTAAAGAAAGACTGGATGGAGAAGATTTTACCTGTATTGGAATCTTTTGTTGACCGTACGCCTGGTAGTTTCATTGAAGAGAAAAATTATTCTTTAGCTTGGCACTATAGAAAAACAGATCCAGACTTCGGTAAGAAAAGATCAGTAGAACTAAACACGGTGCTTACGAGTTTAATCGCCAACGATGATCTTAGTATTTTGAATGGTAATAAGGTTATGGAAATTAAAAGTAGCAATGTAAATAAAGGGCGTGCATCTATGCGAGTTTATACAGAGCAAGAATATGATTTTGTTTTCGCTATTGGCGATGATTGGACAGATGAGTTTATGTTTCAAGAATTACCTGAAGATTCTGTGACCGTAAAGGTTGGTCGTCAAAAAACACAAGCAAGGTATTTTGTTGACAACACTAAGAATGTTCGTGCAATTTTGAAAAGATTTGCCGAAAAACGTTAATTCAATAGTATAAAACAATTAGACATGATACAGAATCATCTTACTATTTTATTAAGTCTTTGTTGCTGTCTAAATGCTTTCAATCAGCAAAGTACAGAAGTGTACTTAACAGAATTAAATTTAGAAAACGATTCTCTAAGTATTGATTCCGTTTTAAATATTTCTAAAAATGAGGGCTATGACAATCAGCCCTCATTTTTAGATAACAATAATATTCTATTTTCATCTACAAGAAATAGTCAGACAGATGTTGCTCTTTACAACATTAAAGAAAGTAGAACTACTTGGCTTACTAATACACCTGAAGGCAGTGAATTTTCACCATTAAAAATTCCTGGCAAAAATGCAATTTCAGCTATTCGATTAGATAAAGACGGATTACAACGACTGTATGAATACGATATAAAGACTGACGAATCGAAAGTTTTATTATCAGATTTAAAAGTTGGTTATCACGTTTGGTTTTCTAGTGATATTATCGTGTGCACGGTTTTGATTGAAAACCGCATGGATTTGGTGATTTCTAACCTTAAAGTTAATACAAATTATACCGTTCAGAAAAATGTAGGTAGGTCGTTGCATAAAATTCCGAACAGTAATTTGGTAAGCTACATTTCAAAAACAGAAGATTCAGTAACTATTAAATCATTAGATCCTATATCATTGAAATCCGAAGAAATAATCTCTTCAATAGGAAATTCTGAAGACGTATGTTGGACTGAAAATGGAGGCTTAATTACAGCATACAACACCTCTATTCTATCATTTAATCCATCTACAGACAAAGAATGGAAACTTGAATTTAAAATCAACCAACAAGACGTAAACGGTATTTCTCGACTAGCAATAAACCCACGTGGAAAACACTTAAGCTTTGTATCTAAAGATTCACCTAAAAAAATTATAGACAAACAAGTAGAAACTTTTAACGCACGAGATATTAATGCATTTGCGAACTGCTTTTCGAAAAATGTCGTGGTTAAAAACTTCCCAATGGATACGTTGTATACAGGAAGAGAACAACTGAAAGAGAATTATGAGGCTTTCTACAAAAAAACACCCGCTATAGAAGCTAAGGTGGCATCAAGAATACATGTTGGGCTAACGGTCGTGGATCAAGAGGTGATAACGATAGATGGAAATCAGCATCATCAAGTTGCCATTTATGAAGTTGACGACTTTATTAAAAGTATGTCTTTCATAAGAGATACAGTAACGAGTATTGATCCAGAAATTATTGTTCAAGAACAGCTTGATGGGTATAACGCAAGAGATATTAATGCATTTTTACAGCCATTTTCTAATAATGTGAAAGTTTATGGTGCACATGGCGAACTAAGAACCGAAGGCATTGAAGAAATGAGAAAAGGTTATGTCGACTTTTTTGAAACAACGAACGATTTGCATTGTTCAGTAAAAAATAGAATTGTAATTGGTAACAAAGTTATAGATGAAGAATATATAACTGCCAATGGCGAATCTTTCAGCGCTATTGGTGTTTATGAAATAGAAAGTGGTAAAATAGCAAGAGTCACTTTTTTACAATGATATATTGAAGCAAAAAGCACATATACTCCCCATAATAATTCTATCTCAATTTGCGTGTACTTCTACTTGGTTTGCAGGCAATGCTATTTTAGAATCATTGACCAAAAAATTAGATTTTGGTTCCGAAATTATTAGTTACGTAATTTCATCGGTCCAATTTGGATTTATCATAGGTACCTTACTATTCGGAATTCTAATGATTGCCGATAGATTTTCACCATCGAAAGTATTTATGGTTTGTGCTTTACTCGCAGCTATCTCCAATTTAGCATTGATTCTTCCACAACTAACTGTAACTTCCTTACTATTTGCTAGGTTCAGTACAGGATTTTTTTTAGCGGGTATTTATCCTGTGGGAATGAAAATAGCCGCAGATTATTATGAAAAAGGGCTGGGCAAGGCTTTAGGTTTCTTGGTAGGTGCATTAGTTCTTGGTACTGCCTTCCCATTTTTAATTAAAGGGACGCCATGGGTAAATAATCCCAATAATGTTATTATGCTAACTTCTGGTATTACTGCAATAGGCGGTGTATTACTTTTTGTACTTGTTCCTCACGGTCCATATAGAGTTGCTAGTGCCACCTTGAAACTAGACGCCGGACCTAAGCTTTTTAAAAATTATGAATTTCGAAAAGCTGCATTCGGATATTTTGGCCACATGTGGGAACTTTATGCATTTTGGGCATTTACCCCAATTGCGATACAATGGTTTGCCGTACAAACTAACAGTACTATTTCAGTTGCATTATGGTCCGGAATTGTTATCGCTTTAGGCGGTGTATCTTGTGCTTATGGTGGTATACTATCTCAAAGAATTGGCAGTAAAAAGGTGGCTTTAATTGCATTAATCATATCAGGATTTCTTTGTATTATCTCTCCACTTCTATTCTCACTTCCCTTGTATATATTCTTAGCAGGTTGGTGTATATGGGGAATTGCCGTAACTGCAGATTCTCCACAATTCTCAAATTTAGTTGCTTCAGCTGTAGCACCAGAATTAAAAGGTACAGCTCTAACGCTAGTCAATTGTATCGGTTTTGCCATTACAATAATCAGTATACAACTTCTAGGATCACTTCAATCGATCATCTCTATTGATCTTTTATTTATTCCTTTAGCCATTGGTCCATTAATTGGAATATATTATTTAGTGAATAAAAGAACGAAGTAAATTCAAAGCTCATTTTTTGCTATAGCGCTATATTTTACAAGCAATCATATTTGCATCCAATTCAAAATATTGCTTTATGTAAAATGTAGTTTAGCAAATCAAATTATGGTCAGCCCTTTATTTTACTTAAATTTATAAACCGATTACCACACTAACTTTACCTCTTAATAAAATTGAAAATGAAAAAATTATTACTGTTAACTTTTCTAACATCAGCTATTATGCTAACTGCGCAAACAGATCAGCGCATTTACGATATTATCAATGCCGTATCTGCTGAGCGTATTGAAAATGATGTAACCAAGCTTGCGAATTTTGGAACTAGACATACCTTAAGTGATACCGTTTCAACCACAAGAGGAATTGGTGCCGCAAGAAGATGGATTAAAAGTGAATTTGAAAAAACATCTGCTAATTGTCAGAGTTGCCTAAACGTTTTCTTTCAAAAGGATTTAATAAAAAAAGGAGCAAATGACCGTATTATCAAAGATGTTGAAGTAGTCAATGTTCTTGCTATTCAAAAAGGAACCAAATATCCTAATCGTTATATTATAATGAGTGGAGATATTGATTCTCGTGTAAGTGACCCTACCAATTTCACAGATGATTCGCCAGGTGCTAATGATAACGCCAGTGGTATGGCCGGTACGCTAGAAGCCGCTCGTGTACTTTCTAAGTATACATTCGAGAATAGTATCATTTACATGGGACTTTCAGGTGAAGAACAAGGTCTTTTTGGCGGTGGTGGAATTGCACAATACGCAAAGGATAAAGGTTGGGAAGTTATTGGTATTTTCAATAATGATATGATTGGTAATATTACCGGTGTTGACGGAGTTGTCAGTAATGTTGATTTTAGAATATTCTCTGAACCTGTACCACCGACCGAAACTGAAGAACAACGTAAAGCACGTCGTTTTTATGGTGGTGAAGTTGATGGTATTTCTAGACAACTAGCACGTTACGTGCATAAAAACGTGAAGCAATATATGCCAGAAATGAACCCCATGATGATTTATCGTTTAGATCGTTTTGGTCGCGGTGGTCACCACAGACCATTTAATGATGCCGGTTTTCCTGGTATTCGTATTATGGAAGCTCACGAAAACTACACCCAACAACATCAAGATATTCGTGTTGAAGACGGTATAGCTTATGGTGACGTTCTAGAGCATGTTAATTTTAAGTATGCTGCTAAGCTAACGGCTGTAAACGCCATAAACCTAGCTTCTATTGCTTGGGCTCCTCCTGCTCCAAAAACCGTTAAAATTGGCGGAATTGTGGAACCTGCAGCAAAATTTCAATGGAGTAAGGTTGATGGCGCAAAGGGATATAAAATTTATTGGAGAGATACCACATCTCCAACTTGGGATTATAGTAGATATGTAGGTGATGTTTCTGAATTTGTTTTGGAAGGTATTGTTATCGACAACTTCTTCTTCGGAGTTTCTGCTGTAGGTAAAGATGGATTTGAGAGTCCGGTTGTTTTTCCTAATGGAATTTTTAGATAGGCTATTTATATGAGTAGAGAACAAAGAATTACTGTTTATATTTTTTTAGGATTGAGTGTCTTATCTGTTATTATATTTACTCTTTTTAAGAATGAAAAAAGTACTTATTTAGATTTCATTTCCGTCTGGGGGTCATTTGCTTCCTTGAGTGCCTTTGTTTTTTTGTTTTTTCAAATTAAATCACAAAAAAGTATAAATGAGGAAAGTAATAGAGCAATAAAAGAAACGAAAAATTTACTAATTAAGTTATTTTCAATTTCCGACATATCAAAAGGAACTAAAATAGTAGAGCAAGCACAAACTTTCTTAAGATTGAATAAATTTGAATCTGCATTATTAAGATTAAAAGATTTAAAGGAAATACTAATTTATATAAAACATTATAACACCAAAAAAAATCTTATAAATTTAAATGAATATGCTGACCATGTTTCCAATATAAGTATTGATTTACTTAACATAAATGATAAAATAATTGGAAAGAAAAGTACCATTAATGTTTCTAAAGTAATAAGTAATTTAGAAGAAATATCAACATTTATATCTGATTTTGAACTAAAAATTAAAGACAATGATTCCTGAAAATATAAAAGATTTAATAGCTAAATTAAAAGAAAAAACCAAAAACAATAATGCTAAATGGCAAACATCTTCGGGCGAAAATGAGTTTCAGATAAAACTTGATGCAGGTAAAATTGTAATAGATTCCTTTCACAACGAATATGATAACGAGTGGTATGTTAGTTTTGGTATTTATAATAAAGAAGGAAATGAAGTAATTAGAAATACTGTAGAACAGAGTGATATTTCTGGTGACTATGAACTGCTTTTAGATTTTCACGAAACTGTTCAAAATTCTTACTTAAAAACAGATGAAACTATTAATAAAATGATTTTTGAAATTAATGGGAAGGATGAGGTTGGTGAGATAGATAGTCCCTTACCTTTTTAACAAATCAAACAATGAGAAAGTTTATTAATATTATCCTATATCTTAATTGTATATTTTTTAGTTACGCACAGACCTTTACTGAACAAGACACGCTTAGAGGTAGTATTACTCCGGAACGTGTATGGTGGGATTTAAATTATTATCATTTAGATATTGATGTAAACCCTACCGATAAGTTTATAGGCGGAACCAATACGATTCGTTATAAAGTATTGGAACCACATCAAGTATTACAAGTTGATTTACAAGCGCCTTTAACTATTGAAAAGGTTACGCAAGACGGTGAAGAACTTATGGTAATACATAATATAAACGCACATTTTGTTCAATTGACGAAACCTCAAATAAGGGGTGAGTTCAATGAAATTATTGTCACTTATTCCGGGCATCCAAAAGAAGCTATCAGAGCTCCTTGGGACGGAGGATTCTCATGGAAAAAAGATGGAAATGGTAAAGATTTTGTCGCTACATCTTGCCAAGGATTAGGAGCTAGTGTTTGGTGGCCCAATAAAGACCATATGTACGACGAGGTCGATAGTATGTTGATTAGTGTAAAAGCTCCAAAAGGACTCATGAACGTATCGAATGGGCGACTTAGAAGCCTTGATAAAGAAACGAATACTTACAATTGGTTTGTATCTAACCCCATCAACAATTATGGTGTCAATGTAAATATTGGTGACTATGCACATTTTGATGAAATATATCAGGGAGAAAAAGGACCTCTTGACATGGATTACTATGTTTTAAAAGACAACTTAGATAAAGCAAAAGAACATTTTAAGGATGCTCCTAAAATGATGGCAGCTTTTGAACATTGGTTTGGTCCCTACCCTTTTTATGAAGATTCATTTAAATTGGTAGAAGTACCATATCTAGGTATGGAGCACCAAAGTTCGGTTACCTATGGCAACAAATATTTAAAAGGGTATTTAGGTAAAGATTTATCAGGTACCGGTTGGGGGTTAAAATTCGATTTCATTATTATCCATGAAGCGGGACATGAATGGTTCGCTAATAATATCACTTATAAAGATGCGGCAGATATGTGGATCCATGAGGGATTCACCTGTTATTCTGAAAGCTTATTCTTAGACTATCACTACGGTACCGAAGCTGCAAACGCCTATGTACAAGGTATTCGTAATAACATTAGAAATGACAAACCAATTATTGGTATCTATAATGTAAATCATGAAGGTAGTGCCGATATGTATTACAAAGGTTCTAATATTCTTCATACATTACGCCAAATAGTAAATGATGATAGAAAATGGAGAACTATTCTACGCGGACTTAATTCAGAATTCTATCATAAAACAGTTACTACTAATGAAATTGAAAATGTTATTAGCATAGGATTAAAGAGAGATTTAAAACCTTTCTTCGATCAGTACTTACGAACTGTAAATATTCCTGTTTTCGAATATAAAGTGAAAGGTAAAAAAGTAATGTACCGTTTTACAAATACGGTTGATGATTTCACTATTCCCATTAAAGTACTTATTGATGACAAACCAGTATGGCTAGAACCCACTACAGATTGGCAGACCCAAAAGTTACGAGGAAATTTAAAAACGTTACAAGTCGACCCAAATTTCTATGTTGAAACTAAGCACTAAAATTGTCTTTTACAACTGAGTGATCTATAGCGTTCATCATATATTAAATAGGATCAATTTTCCTTTTTTAATTATAGTATTTTTATCGCCATTACTGTCAAACCAACATGAAAAAAGTACTTGTTAGATATAGAAATAGTGCTTTCAGAAATTTCGTTCGAAGGCATTCCAAATACGCTCCAATTCTATTTTTTATAGGTGGGTTTATATTTGACACCCTTACTTTAGGTCGTATTGATCGTACCTATGACCTAACGGTTTTATGTCTTCACATGACCTCATTATCCATTACCCTATACCTCTACAATTTAGTAGACGATGGTAAATGGAAAAACACCTTTTTAGAACGGTATGAAGAATACCTACCACTTGCTATCCAGTTCTTTTTTGGAGGATTATCAAGCGCATATGTTATCTATTTTTCTAGGAGCGTATCGCTATCAAAATCTGCATCTTTTTTTATAATTCTGTTGCTTTTGTTAATAGCTAATGAATTTCTTAAAAAGAGGATTTCTAATAAATACCTACAATTTGGTGTGTACTATTTTATTAGTTTCACCTTCTTTACTTTTATGATTCCTGTGTTTCTAAAAGAACTGAATACCACCGTATTTTTAATCTCTGGAGCGGTTAGTTTAGCGAGTACTTTAATTCTACTCATCTTTATCTATGGTAAAAGTCCTAGCACTAGAAAAGAGATTAAGCTGGGTAAAATGATTACCATAATTTTAGCTATATATGGCATTATCAACTTGTTTTATTTCTTAAAATTAATACCGCCCGTTCCTTTAGCTTTAGACAAAGGAATAGTAGCCCATGAAATCGTTTTAAACAATGGTAATTACGAAGTAACCTATGAGTCTGAGGAATCTTTTGTTTTTTGGCGTAAACATAATTTAGACTACAGCTATTCTCCAGACCAACGCGTCTACATATTTTCTTCAATATTTGCTCCAACCGATTTAAAAAAATCGATTTTTCATAGATGGAGAAGGTATAATGACAATAATAAAGAATGGGAAACTGTAGAAGATATAGGTTATGATATTACCGGTGGTAGAGATGGCGGCTTTAGAGGTTACACTTATAAAACTAATGTTACTCCAGGAGAATGGGAAGTTCAAGTACTAACAGAAGAAGAACAGATTCTTGGAGTGATCGGGTTTAATATAAATCTTAAAACAGATCAAGAACCGCTTCATCTTAAGATTTCAAAATTCTAGAACTTAACACTAGAATACAACTAACTAAATATCAATATATTATCTCAACTAATTTGATTCTCTTATACGTTTAGTTATATAATTTTTTAATTTGTTTACCGCATTCAAACATAGTCTACCTTCGCACAACTTTAAACCCTATAGTGTCGATATACTTAAAAGTACAAGCGGTAGACCGTATTTTCAACCAATTGGACAAGGAGTTGGGCTCCTTTCAAAAATCTACAGGACTTGGCTGTGTAGCCAATTGTGGAAACTGCTGTCTAAAACCGGACATCAATGCTACTGCATTAGAGTTTTTACCTTTAGCTTATCATCTTTTAAAAAATGGTGAAGCTGAAGAATGGCTGGAACTTTTGCAAAACAATACTTCTGATAAACTTTGCCCTGTTCTAAACAAGGTTATTGCTCCGGGTTCTATAGGCTTCTGCTCTGATTATGCGCATCGCGGACTTATCTGTAGGCTATTTGGCTTCTCTGCTATGCTGCATAAAAACAACAAGCCAAAATTGGTTACATGTAAGCCAATTAAAGAGAATAAACCTGAAGCTGTAGCAAATGCAGAAGCCCATATCGCCTCTAAAAGCAACTACCCGCTAATTAGTAACTACTACATGCAATTGCGCTCTATTGATGAAAATTTAGGAGAAGAATTATTTCCTATTAGAGTCGCCATTGAAAAAGCTATTCAGACTGTATTAGGATATTATGCTTACCGTAAACCACCAACATATAAGAAAGTCCTCTAGCTATAATTATTATCAAAAAAAGATAAAACGTACCTTTATCATTAGATGAATTTAATACCAAAAGCTTTATTTTCGGTATGTTATATAATGATTTAAATGAGCGATTCTAAAGAAATATTAGCGACAATTAATACTGAATTAACCAAAGATTCCCCTAACTGGAACAGCATTCTAAAAATTACGTTAGCGCATTTTTCATGTTCTACGGGTACTTTACATTTTTTAGATGACAATTCTTTATTAAAACTACAATCACAAATAGGAATTCCAGATTTTTTGATTCCGAAGTTATCTACTATTCCTATTGGTAAAGGCATGGCCGGAATTGCTGCTGAACGTAAAAAACCAGTTGAAATGTGCAACTTACAAACTGATGATTCTGGCATTGCGAGACCGTCTGCAAAAGACACTAAAGTAGAAGGTTCTTTAGCCGCTCCTTTGTTATTAAATGATAGGTTATTTGGAACTATTGGTATAGCAAAGCCCGTACCTTATGATTTCACAGAAGATGAAATAAATTTACTTATGCAAATTGGCAAACTCATCAGTAAAAAAATGAGTTAATATTCTTCCTCAATTATATACAAATAGAAAGCCCGCTAAATAGCGGGCTTTTCAATTCAATATAATAGTAGGCTATTATTTAAAAATAGCACTTGTTAATGCAACTGTAGAAAGCTCTTTGCCTTCTTCTCCTTTAAAAGATATGTAATAAGGTCCGTCACTAGAAACTGTTCCAGTAATCGGTAAAGTAAACATAGTAGCTTTTGTACCTTCTGGTTGAGCCGTTAACCTACCTTCGCCTATTACAGCACCATCTGCTGTGTTCTCGTGAACTTGAAAATCAAAATACATAGTTGGTGACGCTTGCCATCCTGCGGTTAACGAGATGGACTTTACACCTTTCAATGACATGTTCTCTAACATGAACCAACCAGTAGACTTACTAATCAATAATATATCCATTCCTCCAAATTGCATTGCTTGCATTCCGTCCACTTTAACTTGATCATTGAACTTTACAGTACTACTAGGTATTGCAATAGATTTAGAACCAGTTAAAGGAATAGTACCTTCTGCACCTGCATCTGTATAACTCGCTGTAATTACCAACATGTTACCTGGCGCAGAGGATTCAGCTCTTATAGTACCTTTTGCCGGTAATGATTTTACCTTCTTATCATCTCCATTCAAAGAAAGAATGTATAAAGCAATCTGTCTAGATTCATCTGAAGTTATATTAGGATGAGCTGGCATAGTCACTTCTCCCCAAACTCCATTACCACCAGTTTTAATCTTACCTTGTAAATACTTTAAAGCATCACGGCGCTCTTTATATTTAGCTGCCACATCTTTGTAGTTTGGTCCAATAGAAGCTTCTGCCTCTTTATGGCATGTTTTACAATCCATGGCTTGTGTAAGTGCTTTACCTGTTACAGCTGCAGAAACTTGTTGGTGGCCCATATTCATGGCAACCTTATCCATTCCTTCTAAATAATCGACACTTACAAAAATATTGCTTGGATCTATTTCCGTTCCGTCTGGATCAGTAACCGAAACATCGTATGGTATTTTCTGACCTGGTAAATAAAACGCCGGTGTGCTTCCCCCTAGAGATATAGCAACTTCTGGTCTTGAATTACCTGCTACGATACTTGTACTTTCGCTAATTGCTTCTGCACCTTTATCATCAGAAACGATAACTTTTAATTTATAAACCCCAGCATCGGCATAACTATAACTAACATTAGGTTCTGTAGTTTCTTTTGTATCTCCGTTACCAAAATCCCACATGTATTTAATAGCATCGTCTTCACGGTCATTTGCTTCAATTTGTGCATTTACAGCTAATGGTGTTTTGCCCGCTGTTTTATCTACACTTATGGAATTAATTAATGGAGGTCTATTACCACCGTTAAATTCAATATACCCTAAAGCGGAGTTTGCATTTTGCGAGAACCAACCACTACCGTATTCCAATAGATAGATTTTTCCGTTAGGTCCAACTTCCATATCAATTAAGTTATTGACCTTAACATTAGGTGCAAATGGTTCCATTTTACTGAAATCTCCATTCTTATCTAAATGTACAGCGAACATCCATCCACGCATCCAGTCATATATAATAACCTTCCCATCATAATAGCTAGGCAGTTTTTCCTCACCTTGATACATATCTGAATAGTAAGTAGGTCCTGCCATAGCATTTCTACCACCTGTCGTTGTTTGTGGAAAAGATTGTGACTCATCATACGGGTAATAAACGTACGCTGGCATAGCCGGTGGTAGTTGTTTTAACCCTGTATTATTTCTAGATGTATTTATTGGTTTTGCCGGATCAAAAGCTGGTCCGCTTTCTCCAGTTTCATAATTATACTCTTTATAAGCAAAATTGTCACCAATAAACAAAGGCCAACCAAAGTTACCTGCCTTTTTTGCTTGGTTCATTTCATCATATCCTTTTGGACCTCTAGTACTTAAACTATCTGCTCTTGCATCTGGACCTACATCTCCCCAATACACATAACCTCTTTTCATATCAACAGATATTCTATACGGATTTCTATGACCCATGGTATAAATTTCAGGTCTAGTTTTGTCTGTACCTACTGCAAATAAGTTTCCTTCAGGAATATCGTACGTTCCATCTTCCTTCACTTTAATTCTTAGAATCTTACCACGAAGGTCATTGGTATTACCAGAAGAACGTCTAGCATCATATTGCTCATGACCTGGAGTATCGTTCAATGGTGCAAAACCATTATTTACATACTTTACACCTTTCTCGTTGAACGGAGTTGAGTTATCTCCTGTAGATAAGTAAAGTAAATTATCTGGTCCGAAAGCAATTGAACCACCTGTATGACAACAAATTTCGCGTTGGCTGTCTACATCTAAAATAACTTGTTCAGATGCTACATCAAATTTGCCATCTATAAATTTAAACCTAGATAAACGGTTTACCCACTTATCTCCTGTTGGTGCATAGTATAAGTATATCCAATGATTATTTGCAAAATCTGGATCTTTTTGTAATCCCATTAATCCTTCCTCTGCATTTACACCTGGTGTATTAAGGGTTTTAGCATAAACATCAAGTTTTAGAACTTCTCTAAGTTCTTTTGTCTCGTCGTTATATAACATTACTTCTCCCCTACGTTGAGCTACTAAAACATCTCCGTTTGGAAGTACCGCCATTTCTGTAGGTTCAAAAAACTGCCCTTCACTTAAAGTAACTTTTGCAAAACGATCAGCATCTGGTGGAATTTGCGCTGCTACTTTAGAATAATCTAAGTTTAAGTTTTCACCAATAGCATATTCAATTCCTCCTAAAAGGTGCTTTAAAAATAAATCTTCAGAAAAACTCTCATCGGTATGTCCGCCTCCAGTATAAAATGCACGTCCGCCATCAAAATCATGATACCAAGCTATTGGGTGAAAATCTCCGTTCTCACCACCTTCATATGATTTCTCATCTAAAGTCATCAATACATTTACATCTGGGTTTATGTTTTTGTAATTGTACAATTCATCTGTTCTGTTCCAAACAGAATCTGTAAAGAATTCAGTTGCTTTAAAGGTTTTATCCTTAATAATGAAATCTGCCGTTGGTGTACCTCTTGGGTGGCTTAAAAACTGAGCTCCCGCAAGGTCATTGTACCAACCCCAGTCATATTCAGTATCTGCTGCAGCATGTATACCTACATAACCACCACCAGCTTGAATGTAGCGCTCAAAAGCAGCTTCTTGGTATTGGTCTAAAATATTACCAGTAGTACTTAGAAATATTACAGTTGAATATTTTTTAAGATTTTCATCTGTAAACATCTCTGCATTCTTTGTCGTATCTACGGCAAAACCGTTTTCGCTACCTAACTTTTGTATTGCTGTAATACCTGCTGGTATAGATGCATGCTTGAAAGCCATGGTTTTAGAAAAAACTAATACTTTAGCTTCTCCTTCTCTTTTATTGCCACCACATGAGACAATAATAAGCGCAAAGCCCAAAAGCAGCGCATTGAAGATTTTTTTCATACGTTATTTGTTGTTGTTTAGTTGATTTAAGAATTGATAAAAATAGGGCGTGCATCTGTATTTACCAATACTTTGTGCCCTAAAGATTGTATTTTTATGATAAATTAATAGCGATTTTAAAGAATTATGTTAGAAATTCCCGAGTTATATTTCAAAAATGATATTGAATTTAAAGAATGGTTACATAATAATCATTCTAACTATACCGGTGTCTATCTTATTTTTTACACCGTAGCCCACGAAAATGATAGTATGCGATGGGAAGAAGCTGTGCGTGTTGCCCTTTGTTATGGATGGATTGACAGTACCGTTAAAAGTTTAGGAGATGGCAAGAGACGCCAATATTTTTGTCCACGAAAACCCAAAAGTGTATGGAGTAAGGTTAATAAAAATCATATAAAAGAATTGAAGACCGAAGGCCTTATGCATGCTACAGGATTAGCATCAATTAAAATCGCCAATGAAAATGGCTCATGGACTTCTTTGGATGAGGTAGAAAACGGTATTGTTCCGCCAGATTTAAAGTTGGAATTCGATAAACACACAAAGGCTTTTAAGAACTTTTCAAATTTTACGCATAGCCAAAGAAAGAGCTATCTATATTTTCTAAATCAGGCTAAAAGAGAAGCGACCAGAAACAAAAGAATAACCGAAATTATTGAAAACTGCCTTAACAATCAAAAATATAGAGATGGTGGTGGTTGGCAAGCTATCAAGAAATAAATTTGTTTAATTCCTACGTTACCTCTTTTTACCTAATTGTTATTTAAACCTTATTTTTACATTCGCTTTTGTGGTGTACCAAGCCAACGTGTTTCCGTTATTGGTTTTCCCGAAGATGTCTTTTAAAATGTCTAAATTACCTAAGGAACATCAGTTCCTGGACTTATCTGATTACGGTAGGCCCTTTGCTATAATTATTGCCAACCGTTTAAAAACAACACTTTTTACACCAATACACGTTACACTTGCCTTTACGATCTGCGGATTACTGGCAATTGCTTTTATCTTAAACGGCTTTTATTGGGCTGCTTTATTTTTTCTTGTTTTAAAATCGGTTCTCGATGCCGCAGATGGTGAACTGGCTCGAATAAAGAATACGCCTTCACATATAGGACGTTACTTTGATTCTATATCAGATTTCATACTCAATCTTCTTTTCATACTTTCTATTTGGTATATCACGAAAAGTGATATTTTCTTAGCATTACTAGCTTTCGCCGGACTTGAATTACAAGGCACGCTCTATAATTATTACTACGTAATTTTAAGAAATAGACATAATGGCGATACCACAAGTAGAGTATTTGAAAATAAAACTCCTGTAGCACTTAATGGTGAAAATCAACAAACCGTCAACATATTATACCGCGGCTATTCATTTTGCTATGGTCCATATGACCGTATCATTTATGGTCTAGATAAGAATGCCATAAAAGGAAAATTTCAACCCAATTGGTTAATGACCGCAGTCTCTACATTTGGCCTTGGCTTTCAATTGCTGCTCATTGGTTTATTTTTAGTACTCGATTTAAAAACATTTATAATTCCTTTTTTTATAGCTTATAGCCTACTAATTTTTGTATTTATCTTAATAAGACAATTATTGAATACCTAATTATTTTTACCTTTCTAAACGAACTAATAACAATATGTCCATTCTAATTAATATAAAACAACTTAGCCTAATCATATTTTGCTTTACGACCATTCTATCCTGTAATTCAGCAACTCATATAACTTATGATGTCGCTATAGAAAACATAAACATCATAGATTTAGAAACAGGACAAATTGATGTATCGAATATTTACTTAAAAGATGGACTTATAGCTCGTTTAGAACATGTAGTTGAAAATTCAAACTCAAAAGCAACTCAAACTATAAATGGTTCGGGTAAATATGCATTACCTGGTTTTTGGGATAATCATGTCCACTTTAGAGGTGGAGATTCTTTAATTGCTGCGAACAAAAACTTTCTAAAACTCTTTATTGCAAATGGTATTACGACGGTGCGTGATGCAGGCGGAGACCTTACCTCTTCCGTTTTAGATTGGCGAAAAGTAATTGCCAACAATGAATTAGTAGGTCCTAAAATTTTTACATCAGGACCAAAAATTGATGGTCCTAATGGTACTTGGGCAGGCTCTTTAGGTGTTGATAACGAAGAAGATATTACTAATGCATTAGATTCTTTACAAGCCATACCATCAGATTTTGTAAAAATTTATGATAGCCGTATTTCTGGAGCCAATTATATAAAAACAATTGAAGAGGCAGAAAAAAGAAATTTGATAACCTCTGGTCATATGCCTTTTACCGTTGAACTTGATGAAACGGTTGATGCTGGTATTGATGCCGTAGAACATTTGTATTACATTATGAAAGGGTGTTCTACGAACGAAAAAGAGATTACCCAACAATTAATAAAAAAGGAAATCGGATTTTGGGATGCTATGCCCCTACTCCAATCATCTTATTCAGATTCCACGGCTCTGGCTACATTTACCAATTTAAAAGAGCATAATGTCTTTGTGGTACCTACACTTCATATTGGCAGGGTTTTAAGCTATTTAGATGAAGTAGATCATTCTAAAGACGATTACCTAAAATATATGTCCACCGGAATTCAACAAACCTACCAGGGCAGAATTGACCGTGCAAAGAATGCAACGGACAAGCAAGTTGCCGACCGTAAAGCTTTAGACCATTTTTTTAGTGAACTAGCCTATAAATTAAATGAAAACGGAATTTCACTTTTAGCAGGCTCAGATAGTGGTGCTTACAACAGCTACACTTATCCTGGAATTTCACTACACAAAGAATTGGAAGCCATGGTGAATACAGGGATTTCGCCACTGAACGCGCTTAGAACTTCTGCCTATAACGGATCAAAATTTTTAAAACAAGACGCCGATTATGGAACTATTTCTGAAGGAAAGAATGCCGATATCGTTTTACTAAACAATAATCCATTGGAGGATATTACGAATACCCAAGACATTTTTATGGTCTTTTCAAACGGAAATCAACATAACAAAACTGATTTAAATCAACTTTTAAATTCTGCCATTGTCAACTAAACCAACTACCACTATGAAATCAATAGTATTCATTTTTCTATTCGCCACTTCTCTATGTTTTAGTCAAACACTCTTAAAACCAGACCGTGTTTTCGATGGTAACGAAATACACGACAATTGGGTAGTATTGGTAGAAGGAAATCAGGTAATATATGCTGGTAAAGCAAACGGTGCAAAATTACCTAGTAACACTATAGAAGTTGATTTACCGGGTACTACCTTAATGCCAGGAATTATTGAAGGTCACTCGCACGTGCTTTTACACCCCTACAACGAAACAGATTGGAATGATCAAGTTCTAAAAGAATCACCAGTAGAGCGTGCTGTAAGAGGTACGGTTCATGTAAAAAACTCACTTTTGGCAGGAGTAACTACTATGCGAGATTTAGGGGCTGAAGGTGCTGGTTATACAGATGTTTACTTAAAGAAAACTATTGATAATGGAATAATAGACGGACCACGATTATTAGTTGCCGGACCTGCAATTGTAGCCACAGGTGCATACGGACCTAAAGGCTTTCATGATGGCGTTACAGTGCCCTTAGGTGCTGAGCCTGCTAGCGGAGTTGACCAATGTATTGAAACCGTTCGTAGACAAATGGGAAATGGTGCAGACCTTATTAAGATTTATGCCGATTACCGTTGGACACCTGGTGCGGATTCACAACCTACTTTTCTTCAAGAAGAAATTGATGCCATGGTCGCTACCGCAAAAAGTGCAGGTAAATATGTAGTTGCACATGCCGGTACAACCGAAGGAATGAGAAGAGCTATAATGGGTGGTGTCGAAACTATTGAGCATGGTGATGGCGGTACGCTAGAAATATTTAAGATGATGAAGGAAAAAGGCATAGGCCTATGCCCTACTCTTGCTGCTGGCGATGCCATTACTCAATACCGCGGATGGAACAAAGCTACCGAGCCAGAACCTGAACGCATTCAACAGAAACGTAAATCTTTTAAAACAGCTTTAGAATCTGGTGTACAAATTGTTTTTGGTGGCGATGTAGGTGTTTTTACCCATGGTGAAAATTATCGTGAAATGGAATTGATGGTAGACTATGGTATGAAACCAATAGACGTATTAAAATCTGCTACTTCTGGTAACGCTACTATGTTTCATTTAAATCAACTTGGTCAGTTACAAAAGGGCTTCCTGGCAGATATTATTGCCGTAAAAGGCAATCCGGTTAAGGACATCACTACTATGAAGAATGTCTCATTTGTAATGAAAGACGGTATTGTTTATAAAGAGTAGTTGCTGGTAGTTTGCTTAAGCTAGCTACCTAAAACCCTTTTAGTGCTATTCTTAATTTCTAATGCACTTGAAATCATAAAGGTGATAAATGAAATTTCTATAACGCGCTGTAGTAGACCTCGATAACCAGAATCTGGATTAGAGAATAGTACAAAAATAAAAATGACGCTAACAATAGCCGTAGTTAAGGTAATTTGAGATAAACGGTGGTGGCTTTCGAATTTCCGAAACCCTAGTCCGATAGCTATAATACAAAGCGGAAGAAATATATATGTTAAAGAAGCTACCGCATTATGAATCAATTGCGATTCGCTAGACATCATAATATTGGTTGGGCATCCAGCATCACAAGGAAATAAACCCACTACCACGGTTCCTAGACCATAGAAAATAGCGAGTCCAAAAAATCCTGCTTTTATCAATCTAGAACTTGGCAAATACTTTGGTGCACTGAAACAAAAAATTGTCATTAAAACTCCGCTAGGTACATAACCTAAATACTGTAAATAAGTGCCGTACTGGGTATTTGATGCAAATGATTCACTAATGTATTGAGTAACGACACTATAATCCTCAATTAATAACGGACCAACAATGGCTGCGATAGCAAATAAACCTACTCCTAAAATTCCGATATATGCTACTAGTTTATTGCTCATTTCAATCTATGGGTTGGTTGTATGGTTGTTTGACGAGTGAATGCTTAAAATGTTACGCAATTTTCCATCTAATAAAATGAAGTGCCTTATAAACAAGAATTAAACATTAATACGATTTCAAATATACTACTCTGGTTGCACTACAATTGTCCATCATTATCCAACTCATTCATTACTTTAATTATTTCTTTATTTTGATATCTAGACGGATGAAAATAAGCTGCATACTCTGGCAACGTATCCTTATCAAAAATATGATTGGTACATAACTTACCTGCTGCACAGGCACTCATAGTACCATAACCAGCAAGTGCACCTACTACATATACATTATCTACTTCTGTTTGTCCTATTAACGGCCAATTTTCCATTGTTCTTGTGTAATACCCTGCATACTCTATCAATGGTGTAGGTATATTATCCTCATAGCTAGAAAGTTCTGGAATAAAACGGCTTGCTCCTTTTAAAACTACTTGAGGGAAAAATTCAAAACTAGGAGTTTCCCAAACTGGGTCACTTTTTTCGGTTTGAAATGCCCATCCTAATTTGATACCTTCCTTTTCTGGTTTTATATGAAGTCCTCCAGGAAACTTATCTAATAACCATGAATACTTTTCATCAGACTTAAAAAATTCTACTTCTTCTGCAGACCAATCTAAATACTGTGTATCTGCATAAATGGTAAAAGGCATATTTTTAGGGATTACCTTATTAGGATCCGGTATTATAAACTTTCGCTGTAATGTATTTGAAATTGGAAACTGAAAACCAAACATATTGGCTATTGTATTTAAAAAAGGACCCGTGGCAATAACTACTTTATCGGCATCGATTGACTTCTTTGAATTTAATAACACTTTAAATTTAGCCTCCCTCTTCTCTATCTTTACAATCTCTCCTTCCTCTAAGACTAGACCCATTTTCTTTGCCTCTCGCAATAACAAGGTTCCTAAATCATACACATCTATTTTACCTGCATTTTTTATTTTTACTATTTTCTCTATTTTTTTATCTAAATAAGGAAAGCTGTCCTGAATAATTTCTTGATCGGTAATCTCCTCTAAATAATCAGTTGATGTTTCTTTATTACCAGAACCAAAAATGGGATTATCTATACTATGGGTAATGAAGTTGTAACCAGAGTTTTTTATTTCAAAAGAATCATTACCATATTCTGACCTTAATTCTTTCATTAATGCAATACTGTCACTAACAAATTGACGCATATTTTTTTCTGGCCAGTAGTCCCTAAAATTTTCTCCAGATTTGCTTGTTGTAAATGATAATGGTTGATTTTTATCAATCAATACCACATTATAATCCTTCTTTTCTTTTAATAAATAATATGCGGTCGCCACCCCTGCAATTCCCGCTCCACAAATAGCAATAGTAGTTTTTGTCTTCATGATTATTGATTTTTAAAAGTCAAATACAATTTGATAATTAAAATTAATTAAACCTAAATGCTAGACTTTTCAATATTGGTGTTTTCATTATATCCAAGAACACAAATACAACAGCTTAACTATAATCCGAATTGTTATTCTCTTCCCATTCGCGGCGTAGGTCTGAAGACAATACACTACTACCATCGTGACGCCAACCTGGTGGTTTTATTAAGTACCTAAATCTATTTTTGATAGATGTTTTTGATGTAAAGAAATCACTTAGCATCTTAATCCATTCTGCAAAGGCAATTTTTAGCGGGTTATAGGTATCTATATTGGCTACCAATCCATAAACAGGTTTTTCTACTTCGGGTTCAAAGGTGCCAAATAACCTATCCCAAATGATAAAAATCCCCGCATGGTTTCTATCTAAGTACTGGGGATTTGTTGCATGGTGTACCCTATGATGACTTGGTGTATTAAAAACAACCTCAAACCACTTGGGCATTTTCTTGATCATTTCGGTATGTATCCAATATTGATAAATTAAACTAACCGACATCTGAACCAAAACCATTACTGGGTGAAAGCCAATGATAATCAATGGAATCCAAAAAATAAAAGTATAAAATCCACCAGACCATGTTTGCCTTAAAGCAGTACTTAAATTATAATGTTTTGAGGAATGATGCACTACATGGCTAGCCCAAAAAAATCGACTTTCATGACTAATTCTATGAAACCAATAATAGCAAAAATCTTCTGCAAAAAGTAAGATTAACCAAGACCACCAAGCAAAAGGTATTTCAAAGATATGGTAAAAGTTATATAGTAAGTAAAACAAACCTAATGCTATGCCTTTGGTAATCAAACCTATGGCCACATTACCTAAGCCCATAAGTATAGATGTGCCCGCATCTTTAAACTCATAATCTTCGAGCTTAATTTTCACTGTCAGAATCACTTCCAGGATAACGGTTGCCGCAAAAAAAGGAATAGCATAGTGAATTAAGTTTGGTATTTCTGGAACTTGCATGGTCTCTAATTAGTCTTCTTTAAAGATAAAGATTAATTATATAAAGTATTGATCATTACCTTTTAAGAACGCTCGTTAAATCTATAAGCTCTCTTGTTATTTTTTTGTCCGTTTTTCAATTTCAAGGGCTCGCTTATAAAATCCTCTAAAATCTTCTTTAGTATACTTTGCCCTCATAGCCGAAAGAACGTCGGACAGACTTAAGCTGCACCAATCCCACAACATCGTATCAAAATTGTAAGCGTACATCTGCTTTTCAACCTCTTTACGTATGGCATCTACTTCTTCTTTTGCAAAGCCATTCTTGATTAGTTGCGCTAAGCAACGGTCTTCATTTTCTTTAGTGAATTCAGTATCTAGATAGGGTTCTAACAGCCAATCCCAGTTCCAGCTATGTGGTATTAATTTAATATCATTAACCTCTGTAAATTGCTTTAATGCCTCTTTTTTTTCTGACGTAATAAAGACGATATCATTTTTGGCATAGATTTTACAAACCCCAAATTCTATAGACATCGCATCAATATCACTTGCCGAGATAATTGTAGCTGGGAAGGCTATGGAAGGCTCAAAAGGATAATCGGTAATTTCTATTTCACTATCCCTAATTTCAGATATACCAATACCACAAAGAAGTTTTTTTAAACTAAAAACATTCTTCGAAACATTAAAGCCCGTTAAAGGTTTAGTGCTTTTGAAATTGAATATGTTTTTAAGATAATTGATTATTCTAAATGGTCTGTAAAATTAAAAGGCTATTCCTGAGCGACAGGTTCTAATAGATCCCACATATTACCATATAAATCTTTAAAAACAGCAACCATACCATAAGGCATCTTTTCTGGTTCTCTAAGAAATTTCACCCTTCTTTCAACCATCTTGTAATAGTCTCTCCAAAAATCGTCAGTGTATAAAAATAGAAATACCCTACCGCCAGTTTGGTTTCCAACTCGTGACTCTTGTTCCTCTCCTTCTGCTTTCGCTAAAACCAGAGAACATTCATTAGCCCCTTGTGGCGCAACGATTACCCATCTTTTACCATCTCCTAAATCGGTATCTTCAACAAGTAAAAAGTCTAATTTTTTAGTATAAAACTCTATAGCTTTATCATAGTCATCGACTACTACAGCTATGCGTGCTATTGATTGTTTCAATGGGTAATTATTTAATTAAATTCTACAGTACCGCTGGTTGTTGATTTCTGAATAATAATATTCCTCTCTAAAACTACAATTTAAAATAAGCAACAACTTCGTTTAAGATGAACATTCAATTATTATTTTATTGCGTCGCTACCCTATTTTTTTTTGATATATAGTAATTCAACAAACCTACAGGCAGATATACAAGGACCTTTCGTTTCTCCCTTTTTTACATTAACCACCAGACAGTAAAATAAGAATACTCAACAACGGTATATCCTATTTCAAACATTAAAAGAGTATTTTAGATATTAATAGTAAGTTGACTTTACAAACAAAAAACACAAATTGAGAAAAAAGGTTTTTTATTTCCTTTAGCCCTAACTGTATTGCTCTTTTTTATAATATTCACTCCTGAAAGCCCAAAACCTCCATCAGCTTCAACACGAGATCCCACAGGGTTTGGTGTCGGTTATGGAGCTGCTTTAAATGAATTTACTGATAAAGTGGTTAAAATAACATTTGGAATCGTTACAGTGTTAACGGTTTTAATAGGAATATCAATGTATAAAAAACGTAATGAGCAAGGTCATACTGAACTCCAAAATAGCGAAGCATACCTGAGTAAACTCCCCTAAAGTCAAACTCATTCAATATCGCCAGTTTCCTTTGCTTTATATACCAAGTATAGACCCGAGAAAACTATAAGAAAACCGCCTGCTAACATTGCATAACCATAGCCCCATGAACTGGTTTCGGAATTTAAACTGTAGAGCATCATTCCA
>DRFI01000024.1 GCA_011050675.1 Maribacter sp.
TTAACAAACCGAGACCTGAAGGAAGAACAGATGGTCATGCCTTTCCGTCTGGGCATACTTCATTTGCTTTTCAAGGTGCCTCTTTTCTACAAAGACGATATGGATGGAAATACGGAGTGCCTGCCTACTTGGTGGCTGGATATGTTGGCTTTAGCCGATTAGAAGGTCTGAATGATAGACACGACGGTTGGGATATTCTTGCAGGAGCTGTTGTAGGTATAGGTAGCACCTATTTATTTATTACACCTTACATGGAAGAACATTTTGAACTTAGTTTTAAAAGTGGTCAAAATTCTTATGCTTTGGGTATAGTATATAAGTTTTAAAATTGATGTAGACTTCTAATAATCAATTCCTACATCAAAATTTAATCTGCATATTTTTATATGCTTATTAATCTTTAACGTATTATTGTATTTAAGCAAATGCTAAAATACATACATTTGTTTTATGAGAAAACAGATATGTATACGATTGGAGGCGGATGTTGAACAGATAGTGAATTGTAGAGCTTCTATAAAAGAGTTGGATATTTCATTAAATTTCGTATCTGAAGTATTAAACTTGGCAGGAAACAAGGTTCGGCTTCAAATTCTCTTTTTACTTAAACGCGAAAAAAGGCTTTGCGTTTGCGATTTGAGCGATATTCTTGAAATGAATGTATCTGCAATTTCACAACACCTTCGAAAGTTAAAGGATAGAGATTTAATTTATGCTACTAAAGAAGCTCAAACGATTTTCTATGCCCTTAATAAGGATAAGTTAGCTACAATAAATTCCATACTTGATTTATTGAAAAAGGAAAATGTTTTAATATGATCGGAAATAAAAAATTGCTTGGCACGTCGATTGTAACAGCCTTAGCGGCATCTATTTGTTGTGTTACTCCGGTACTCGCAATACTAGCGGGTACTACTAGTTTAGCATCCACCTTTTCTTGGATTGAACCTTTTAGACCTTATTTAATCGGTTTTACTATTCTAGTTTTGGCTTTTGCATGGTATCAAAAAATCAGTTCTAAAAAGGAAGTTGAAATTGATTGTGCATGTGAAGATGAAAAACCAAAATTTATCAACTCCCTAATGTTTTTGTTTTTGGTTACACTATTTACAGGGGCAGTGCTTACATTTCCTTCTTACTCACATATTTTTTATTCCAACTCAAATTCGAGTAAGGAAATAATTTATGTGGAGCAATCAAACGTAAAAGTTATCAAAATAACCATCGAAGGAATGACTTGTTCTGGGTGCGAAGCACATATTGAAAGTGAAGTTAATAAACTAGAGGGTGTTCTTAAGGTCGATGCAGACTATGAAGCGGCTAATACCATTGTTCAATATGATGAAACGAAGGTTGACCTTCTAAATATAGAAACTGCTATTCTTAGTACGGGATACAAAATCGTAAAATAATGGAAATACAGTTAGAATCAATAATTACATGCCCTGAATGCGGTCATAAATCAGAAGAAAAGATGCCCACAACAGCATGTCAATTTTTTTATGAATGTGAAAATTGTAAATCGTTACTAAAGCCAAAAAAAGGCGATTGTTGTGTTTATTGTTCTTATGGGACGGTAAAATGTCCTTCAATACAAGAAGGGGCTAGTTGCTGTAGCTAAGTTAAACTTGGTAGTTTATTTGTCATGAATTTTTATTCTTAAAATTGCCTCTTTATTTATGGTACTTTTCAATGGCCATTACCTCACATTTAACTAATCGACCCGATTGGGTTATTATTGGTTTAAATATCTGTTGAAGCTAAAATATATCAAGTTCTTATATAGATAAGTATCTTGTTTATTTTACACATTATGGCTATTATTTATATGTACTCATTAATTTTGACTACTATATGCTGATAGTGGTTAATTTCCTTTTTAAACTTAAATTATATTTTGTTCAATTAACAATGTTGTTGTTACTTACTTGTTTTAGTAGTGACCTCGACTGGATTCAAACCTTTTATTAGAAATGCCTGAATACAAAAGGGTTCTGCGAAATTTTATTTTTATCTGTTATCGACAATATTTTTAAAAATTGGCGAATGAATAATCTCTTAAGTCAAATATAGAAAATTAAAGCGAAAACGGGGTGGCATTCCAATAGTAGAAAATAAACTTAATTTTTAAAATACTAATAGATTAGAACTGTATATACAAAGAAGAGAACATATATATATCTGCTATTTAAGTTGACAATTTGTGAATTTATAATGTTATAAATATATCAAAATAACTAATGGGTTATTGAAAAATTAGGTCTATAATTGAGAGTGATATATCTTAATTGTTTTATTCTACGATTTCAACTAAGCAAATTATTATTTCTGATATCATTCAATATCTTCCATATTTATAATGATAAGTTCCTCTTTAAACGGATTACTATTTTTAGCATCCCTTTTTTTGGATAGAATCTTAATGTTTCCTATGTAATTCTAATGGTAGAAACTTCAAGAATATCATTATTTAGGTTATATTTTTGTAAAATTTCTGGTTCTACTTTTATAAACATTATTGGCCTGTGGTTGGATACCTATTAAAAAATAAGTATCCAATCAGATTAAGGAATTTCGCCTACGGTCCAAAATTTAATCATGGGAAAAGATAGTCAATTAGATTACGTTATTAATAAAATTGATAATAAATGAAAACGTGTAGTAACAAGGCATATAACAAATAGGGCGTTCGGTGGTTTACGAAAGTACAATGCTTTTATGAACATCGCCAAAATCTTAGATTACCCCCATAGGGAAATATTTAAAATTTGACTTTTAAGAAAAAATAAGTAAAACAAAATACAAAAGGTTTTGCTTGTGGCTAGACCGTAAATAATCGTTTGTTTTCTGTTTACTTGCCATATATTTACTTTAGCAACAAATAAAAAACCGCCAGAAGGTAATTTGGCCACATTATTTTTTTGTCGACAAAGGACGTAGGACCTCTTTTTTTTGAGATTTTCGCGAAAAACAAAGTTTAGTGCTGCAAGTCCCGAATCCTTAACAGACTAATCTGATTGCCAGGTATAAGATTTAAATTTCTGCTTAGTTTTTTTTGTAAATGTTACTACCTTAACAGTAGTATCGATTTTTCAGTATTGTTTAGCAAACACGGGCCCTACAAATTCTTTTGTTGAATTGATCCATACGGTTTTTTTCTTCTTCTAATCTTATATAATTTGCACATCGACTTGTCACAATAATTCTATGCTATTCGAAAGAGTTAAATACAGTTTCTAAAGTTTCCGAATAGGACTTCGTGATATTTATTAAAAATCGCTATTAATACAGTTACCTTTATTAGACTGCTTTAAAATTAGTTTATTAAAGTTGTGTAACAATAGTTACAGTTCATGTTTATTAATTACCCTATTTTTGTATCAGCGTGAAAAATAAAACTTACATAGCGGTACTTCTCATATTTATATTTTTGGCAAAATTTATTGCCATAGATGCAAATGGGCTAAATGCATTGGTCAGCGGAAGTGAAATATCTTTTGTTAAACTGAATTGTAAGAAGCAAAATTCTCCAAAACAATTGGATAAACTAGCTGATTATTCACAAAATAACCAATTGGCTTCACAAGTAATTCCAGTAAACATTGCTTGCACTTCACACTTTCAATTTGAAGTATTCTCTTGGGAAACAAAAATTTCACAGCCATTTGCAGCTTCTAGTCAACATTACACTTTAAATTTGAGTTATCATTATCTAGATAATTCCTATCCACCACCTCGTTTGGTATAGTTCATATAATCCTCTTCGGAAATATCAAGTCGGACTATCTGACTGGTTTTGTTAACCTAACTCATTATGATTGGGTTAATTACGACTAGTAGAAACCTCATAATTTCAAACATAATTAAACACATTTTTTATGACGACAAAGACTTTAATTAGTCGTCGTTCCATTCAACTTTTACGCGTTTTAGTCAGCGGAATATTTTTAGTAGCCGGTACAAATCACTTACTGAATATAGAAAAAACCGCTAAAAGGATAGAACAAGCCAGTTTTAAAGGAATTGCCCATTTTTTCGGTGAACCTAATTGGCTTATCATCCTTTCTGGAATCGTAATGGTCGCAGCTGGTTTCTTATTCTTAATAGGATATAAAACTAAATGGGCGGCAATCACATTGATGATGGTACTTATACCTATCACTTTAACAGTTCAAGTAGGACAAATTACAACGCTTGGACCTCTCTTTAAAAACATTGCAATTTTAGGTGGACTTCTATTTTTTATATTGAATGACACCGATAACCTTTTAAAATAAATTATTATGAAAACATACATTTTTAGTTCAATTTTTTTGATGTTAACCTTGTTTAGTACCACTAATATAAAGGCCCAGCAAATGAACACAGAAAAAAACAATTACGTGGTTCTTACCAAAAAAGTAGCACAACTCCAACCCATAATACTGACTGCCGAAGCGCTTAAAGAGGAAGAAGGAGATAATTTCGGCGAATTTCAGGTTATTATCTGCGGTAAGGAGATAGGAGATATTACCGATACCGAAAAAATAAACAAGTTCATTGACAAAGCCAAAAAAGCCGGCGTACAATTGGTGGCCTGTGGTTTTTCTCTTAATAAATTCAATGTAGATAAAACTAAAGTGCCCAAAGAAATGAAAACGGTCGAAAACGGTATTCTTTATAATTTTCAGCTTCAGAAAAAAGGTTATAAAAGTTTAAGCCTATAAACTAGATACTATTCAAAGTCTAAATACATATTAAAATGGACAATAAGAAGAAAAATAAGGCCATGAAAAAAACGTGGATTCAATATGGAACATTTGCTGTAGTGGCCATTACGCTTTATGCTACCGGTTTACATACGGAGGTAATCGGTTTTGCGCAACGAGGACTGCTAGCGACAGGTTTAATGAATCCTGACGTAGCCGAAATCGCACAGGCAAGAAATGATGAAAGTAATGACAATACAGCACTAATATCTAATCTTGACAAAGCCGATTATAACTTAAAATTGATTGATAAGGATGGCAAAACTAGGTCATTAGAGGAATTTAAGGGTAAAGTAATATTTTTGAACTTTTGGGCAACTTGGTGTCCGCCTTGTGTTGCCGAAATGCCGAGCATCGATAAGCTGCACGAAGAAATGGGAGATGATGTCGCTTTTGTAATGCTTTCATTCGATGATGATTTCGAAAAAGCTAAAGCTTTTGATAAGCGCAAAGGATATGACTTACCCATTTATGCCCCTGCCAGTAATCTTCCTGCTATGTTTCAATCATCCGCTTTACCAACAACATATATCATTGATGCCGAGGGGAATTTGGCTTTCACACATAAAGGGATGGCCGATTACAACGACCCGGAATTCAAAGAATTCCTAAACAATTTAAAATAGCATATTTCTGGAAAGGGATGGAAAGATTTGAGTTATCCATCCCTTTCAATGCTACCTAAAATCTATAGCATAGTATGAGACATTTAAAATTAATATTGGTATTCATCCTCGCGCTAACAAGCCAAATCGGGCAATCGCAAGTGATGGAAGCACCGGAATGGAAGGCTGAAACCCAAGAAAGTACGATTGCCAAAGGCGATACGATAACCGTACTTTTTACTGCCATAATCCCCCAAGATTGGTATATGTATTCAAGCGACTTCGACCCTAACCTTGGGCCATTGGTTACGGAATTCAAATTCAATGATACTAAACAATTTAAATTATTGGGTAATCTGGAACCAATCGGACAAAAGAAAAAGTATGATGAGCTTTTTGAAGGCGATTATACCTATTTTACAAAAGAAGCAAAATTCAAACAGCGGTTTATTGTAAATTCAGAGAATCCCGATATCAAAGCTATTGTTTCATATCAGATATGTTCGGATGTAAATGGGCAATGTATTCCTTTTGAAAGTGACATTTCGGTACTTGGCAAAATTCAAAAAAAACCATCAGTGATTGCTGCGAGCAATACCGGCAAATCTACACCTATTGCCTTAAAGGCGTTTGATAATGAATTTAAGACAGCGGAAATTGAGGGACAGGGTTTTTACTTTTTATTGACGTTTTTCTTCGTGTCATTTGGCGCAGGTCTGGTTGCTTTGCTTACGCCTTGTGTCTTCCCAATGATACCGATGACCGTTAGTTTCTTTACAAAATCAAATACCAGTCGTAAAAAAGGAATTGCACAGGCAATTTTCTATGGGATTTCTATTATAGCTATTTACACAATAGTTGGCACCTTGTTTTCAGTTTTGTTTGGTGCTGATTTCGCTAACTTTTTAAGCACGCACTGGTTACCGAATCTGTTTTTCTTCGCCATATTTGTATTATTTGCGCTTTCCTTTTTTGGTATGTTTGAAATACGACTACCCAATGAATTCGTGAATAAAATGGATTCACAATCCAATAAAAGTGGTGTGCTTGGTATTTTTTTTATGGCCTTCACGCTTGTCTTGGTTAGCTTTAGCTGCACAGGGCCAATTGCAGGAACCATTCTCTTACAAGCCGCAAGTGGCGAAACCATACAACCCATAGTGGGTATGTTGGGATTTTCTTTAGCGTTCGCATTGCCGTTTACCTTATTTGCCATATTTCCCAATTGGTTAAAGTCTATGCCTAAAAGCGGCGGTTGGCTAAATACCGTTAAGGTTGTGCTTGGTTTTGTTGAATTGGCACTTGCCTTAAAATTTTTAAGCATCGTTGACCAAGTCTATCATTGGAATATGTTAAACCGTGATGTTTACCTTGCCCTATGGATTGTTATATTCGCTTTTCTTGGTTTTTACCTCTTGGGTAAAATCACCTTCCCACACGAGGAGAAAGTAAAGAGGACATCGGTAGGACGTGTGATTCCGGCATTATTGGTCTTCAGTTTTGTGGTCTATCTTATTCCAGGCTTAGTGGGTGCACCATTAAAGGCATTGGCTGGTTATATGCCACCACTGAGTTCTCAAAATTTTGTAATGAATTCGCCACAAACATCATCCATTTCAAAAGGAGTATACGCAATGTCGGAATGTGAAGCCCCAAAATATGGTAATATGTTAGAGCTGCCGTACGGTATTCAGGGCTATTTTGATTACGAACAGGCATTGGCCTGTGCCAAAAAGCAGGGCAAACCTTTATTTATCGACTTTACTGGACACGGCTGTGTAAACTGTCGAGAAATGGAAGCTGCGGTTTGGTCAGACCCCAAAGTACTAAAAAGACTCAAAGAAGATTATGTGGTCGTGGCTCTATATGTTGATGAAAAGACCGAATTGCCCGAAAATGAATGGTATGTTTCTGCTTATGACGAGCGCATAAAGAAAACCATAGGAGGTCAAAATCTTGATTTTATGATTCAGAAACTCAATGCCAACGCCCAACCATATTATACTTTAATTGACCCTAACTGTTCACTATTGAGTGCTCCGAAAGGCTATGATCTCAACGTAGATAAATTTGTTGAATTTTTGGATAACGGACTGACGGAATTTAAAAGTAGAACGTTTAATGAAATTGTAAAAAGCAATAATTCTAATAGCTCTGACTCCAAATCATTTCTAAATTAAGATGGGATTATTTTTTATCATTTTGGATGTATAGAAGTCCAAAAGCTTAATTTTCACAAAAAAATTAAAATTATGAAACTGAATATATTATTCATAAACGACGTACACGGTTATCTTGCACCGCATGCAGAATTGTTTTACGATGAATCGGGAGAAGTAGTTGAAACTGTTGGGGGTTACGCCCATATTGCAGGATTGGTAGAAGATATCAGAATTAAAAATCCCAACACCTTACTTTTTGACGGTGGTGATACGTTACACGGCACAAAACCATTGGTAGATTCAAAAGGCGAGGCCATTATTCCCATTTTAAATGCACTGAATCTCGACGCTCTAGTTGGACATTGGGATTTTGGATATGGTCCAGAACAGTTACAGAAGCTTAACAAAGCGTTGAATTTTCCGATACTTGGCTGCAATGTCTTTGCCGAGAACGACTCCAACTTCTTACAACCAACAGCATTATTTGATAAAGGTGGTGTGAAAATTGGTGTTATTGGAATCTGTGCTATGATCGTTGATAAAGTTATGCCAGAGAAAATGAGTAAAGGTTTAAAATTTACTTCGGGAATAGATGAGCTTCCCAAGTATATTAAACAATTAAAGAGAGATGGTGCAAATATCATCGTACTGCTTTCGCATAATGGTTTTCCGCAGGACGTGGAGCTTTTGAAAAAAGTAGAAGGAATAGATATTTGCTTGAGTGCCCATACCCATAATCGTCTTTATTCTCCAATTGAAGTCAATGGAGCTCGGATTGTGCAATGTGGATGCCACGGTGCATTTGTTGGTAATTTTTCCATTGATTTTGAAGAAAATAAAATCAAAAACTGCGATTATGAGCTTATAAAAGTGGATAATACAGTATCTAAAAGTACTGAAATGGATACATTAGTCCAGAAGGTATTAAAACCCTATAAAGAAATTAGAACTATCGCGTTAGGGCATACCAAAGAGGTTTTACATCGTTATAATACCACAAATTCCACAATGGATAATTTGTTATTGAAGGCTATTGCAAAGGCAACAAATACGGACATTTCCTTTTCAAATGGATGGCGTTATGGAGCACCCATTGCTAAAGGAAAAATTACAGAAAACGACCTTTACAATATAGCCCCTATGAACCCACCTATTTCGACGGTCGAATTGACAGGTAAAGAAATCAAGGAAATGTTGGAAGAAAATTTGGAACGTACTTTTTGTAGCAATCCTCTTAAACAAATGGGAGGCTACGTAAAACGTGTTTTAGGATTGCAGATAAATATGCGTATCGAAAACCCAAAGGAACATCGCATTCAAGAAATCTATTATAAAGGTTCTCATCTCGAATTGGACAAAACCTATAAGGTTAGCTTTGTAACGATGCAAGGTGTCGCAAAGAAATATGGTAAAAACCGAAAAAAACACAATCAAAAAGCTGTGGAAGCGATGAAAGCTTTTTTAAAAGAAAATCCAGAATTTACCCCGGGTACGATTAAAAGTTTTCGATTGGTCTAGTTGATGTTTTAGGCTTATGTTATTCAGGGATGCTGCGGACCATATTTGCAAAATCAATTATTTATGAAAGTTCACATTTTATTTTTTTGTGAAAATGGTCCTGAGTTTTAGGGTTTAACGTTATCCAGACAACTTATAATTATTTCTTATTTGATTTTCAATTTAATGCGTATTTAACATCGTGACTTCTCCCATATTTTTAGGGAAATTTATATTTTTCATTTCTTGTAGTTTTTGCACAATGAAGTCATTTAGATTAATATCTGTTTTTTGAATATATGTACCTTCTGCAAATTGGGTATAGTTATGTATCCCATTGAGCATTCCTGAGTGCGTTGCCACTTTGTATCTTTTGTTTAAGTCAATGTCCTTACCATCGATTTGTACAGTATGTATTCTCTCTCCCAGCGATTTAGATAAATCTAATGTATAAACAATTCCTGATGATTGAAGCAAACCCCCAACGGTATTCATTTTATCCTTTGATTTTAAATTTGTTGCCGTTTGTTCTAACAATTCTAACAATTGTTTCCCAGTTAAATTCAATGTAATAATTTTTGAATTATGAGGAATTAATTTAAATACATTCTCTTTGTGAATCTTATTTTGGAGCGTTATTCCATAACCTACACCTGGCATAAAGGCCACGTCAGAACTCATTTCGTCCATCAATATTGAAGTCACAAGTTTATCGAAAGGACTCTCTTCTTTATACTGACGCCCGATTGGAGTTTTAGCCATAGCCACATATTCTTCCAACTCCTTTTTATGTTCGAACCTATAATCTTGAATGCTCTTCAGGATTTTCTCGTCCTCTTCCCATTCATCGGCATATAAGAAATGATAATTCGTATTGATATCCTTTAATCGTTTGTTTTCAATAATTAATTCTGTTTCCGCTAGAACAGCTGCATCGGACATCGCCTGTACCACAAACGTTCCATTTGATTTATAAGGAGGCTGAATGAGGTCGTGACTATGAGCGCCAACAATTAGATCTATCCCATCAATTTCCTCGGCAATTATCTTATCAACTGACATTCCTTCGTGGGATAAAACTATTATAATGTCTGATTTAGCTCTTAATTCTGGCAGATATTTTTTTATGGTCGATAATCCTTGCTCAAATCGAATACCTTCCATATTTTTTGGATTACCGGTCAAATTCGTATTCCGATAAGCAATTGGCAATACTCCAATACGAACATTATTTTTTTCTATAATTTTATACGCCTCATTAAAAATAGGCTCATTGGTTGTAGAATCTATGACATTGGCAGCTCGCATTGGAAAGTTTGCCAAACGCGCAAGTTCTTTTGTCCGTTCAAGGCCATAGTCAAAATCGTGATTGCCAAGTACCATCATATCATAATCAAGTTCGTTCATCAGACTGATAACAACTTCCCCTTTGGTAATATTACTTAACAGGTCATCACTAAAGGTATCGCCGCCATCTAGTAAAAGAACACTAGTGCTATCTTTCTTTGACCTTATACTCTTAATGGCAGAGGCAATCCTAGCAAAACCACCTATTTCACCATTTTTAGGAAAGGTCATATAATTATCTACCGAATCACCGGTTTGAGCTGTAGCGTTTCCTTTAAAGGCATAAAAGGGCTTATAGCTACCATGAATATCGTTGGTATGTAAAACTGTAACTATATTTTGTTTTGATATATTCTTTTTTTTATCTGATTTACAACTGCTTACCATAAGTAAAACAAGAGTACAGGCAATGCCTATTATTTTTGTGTTTTCCATATCAGGTTATTAATATGTTATGCTTTAATATAAAGATAAAGTATCTGCACCTTTTTTGACGACCCAATTTACAATGGGAGGTATAAATAGAGATAAATTGCTATTGAATTAAAATAATATAATCAACAAATAGCAATGCCTGAGTGACTCCAAAGAAGTACTCCTACTTAATTGTGGAAACATCAATTTTTAAATTGAGCTACATCATCGCTTAAATCGTAAACGGTAACACCAGTCATTTTTTTCTGAAGTATACTGCTGCCCGCCGCACTACGATACCCACCAGCACAATGCACAACAATTGGTTTGTTTGTTGGGATTTTATCAGCAGTATCTCTCAACTCATTTAAAGGATGTGAAATGGCGCTATCGAAAAACTTCCCTTCTTCGACTTCGCTTGTATTGCGAATATCAACGATGGTGTAGTTGTCAGGATTGTTTTTAAAATCTGCCAAATCGAGTTTTTCAGATGTAAAAAGATTTTCAAGTGATATCGTAATCACTTTCTTAAGCAGCTTTTCATAGCCAATTTTTGCTACGCGATGCAACAACGTGTCTTTGTTTTTTTTATCATCTATAACCAAAGTAAACGCATCTTTTGGTTTTACGATGGAACCTAACCAAGTTTCAAATTTCGCATTTTCTGAAACCGCTTGGATGTTAATACTACCTTTTAAATGTCCTTTTTTAAAGGTTGCTTCATTTCTCATATCGACTATCAGACCATCCGCGGTGGTGTTTTCGGCAAACGGAACTTTCTCAATCGATGACTTTAAATCCTCTGCGCCTGTCTTGTTCATATCTACGTCATACCCAAAATAGTGAGGAATGAATGGTTGATCATCGAGAATGGTGTCTATAAATTCTTCTTTGGATTGCTTTTTAAAAGCCCAATTGCCCATACGCTCATTTCCTAACGTACTGCTGGCAGCATCACTCAAATTTTTTCCACAAAGAGAACCTGCACCGTGAGCAGGATAAACAACAGCATCTTCTGGTAAATTAGTGAATTTACTTGTGATGGTTTCGTACATCATTTCAGCAAGTTCTTCACGTTTTGCTTTCATATTTCCAGCCTTTTCCCGTAAATCTGGACGACCTACATCGCCTATAAAAAGAGTGTCTCCAGTAAAAAGCACGGTTTTATTTCCTTCTGTTGCAATAATGGTAATACTATCCGGCGAGTGCCCCGGGGTATTTATTGCTTTCAAGGTTATATTTCCCAAGGGTATGCTGTCGCCTTCGTCAAAATATTCGTGCGGATAATCTGCTCCCAATTTTTCACTATTGTAAATAGTTGCACCTGTTTTTTTATGGATTTCAAGATGTGAACTCACAAAATCTGCGTGCGGATGGGTTTCGATTACCGCGACGATTTCTGCATTGTTCGCTTTCGCAAAAACGTAATATTGCTCTGGATTTCTTTCGGGGTCTATAACGGCCATTTTTCCTTCACTAACAATCGCATAAGAAAAATGAGCCAATGGTTTATATTCAAATTGTTTAATATTCATAATGTCTAAATTTTATATAAAAATAAAAAAAGCTACAATCAATAGTTGTAACCTTTGATACATAACCTGTTTTTTTACTTCAACTTTTTGAATCTACAGAATTGAAAGTTCTGTATCGTGTTAAATGGTGTAATATGGTCCGTGGTAAAACAATCTTCTATTTCAAAATGGCTTTCGAATGTTTTAGTCAATTCTTGTTCGTCATATTGAGAAATTTCTAGACCACTACATTTTGTGGGACCATTTTTTGAAAACGTGCCAATTATCAAACTATCACTTACAAAATTCGCAACGATAGCTTGATACCGTTCAATCTGCACTTTCAAAGTTAAAAAGTGAAACGCTGCCCTGTCGTGCCATAAATCATATACCATATCAGGTTTAAAAGTAGAAATATCACTTACAATCCAAGTTACTTTACGTGCTTTGTTGCCCAAACGTTTTATGGCTTTATCGAGTGATTTTACAGAAATATCAAGTACCGTTATATTCTTATAACCTTCATAAAGCAAATAATCTACAAGCTTGCTATCGCCTCCACCTATATCAATTATTTTTGCGGTTTTAGGCAATCCAGCATCCTGAATTAATTTTAATGAAGTCTCAGGTTTTTCCTGTGTCCAACTTACTTGGTTTGGGGTTTTGTTTTCGTAAACCGAATCCCAATGTTGTTTTATAGCTGTCTTTGACATTTCATTGACTTTATCCATTAAATGGCCAGCTCATATAGCCGCCTTGCAAATCATAAATTTTGTTGAAGCCCATTGCTTTGAGCTTGCCTGCTGCTTGTTGACTTCTGCTTCCAGAGCGACAATACAAATAGACAGGTTGCTCTTTGTCTAACTTCTCAAATTCTTCAGTAAAATTTTCCTGCTGGAAAAAATCGATGTTTAAAGCTGATTCAATAGCACCAGCATTAAACTCATCTGCTGTACGAACATCTACGAGTTGTACATTTTTAGACTTGATTGTATCCTTAAAATCGGAAGGATTTAAAATTTTTATTGTATCATTTTGCTGTGCATTTGCACCAAAGATTGAATTATAGATGGTCATAATTATAATATTATTTTTTATTTGATAAAGAACTTTAAGTCAAAGATATAATAGGGTAAGAAGGAAATTTGTAACCTATGTTACCAAAGCGCTGTTAATTATTGGTTTTTAAAAGGAAAAACCATAGACCTTTAAAATCTTTAGGAAATGTCTCATCTCCTTTATAGCCGATTGTCAAATCTTTACCACTTTTGGGAACATAAGCAGTGCCAAATATATAGTCCCATATACTCAAGGTAAGTCCGAAATTCATACCATATTTATGCTGTCTTGGTAGTTCCTTAACTGGATGCCAAAGGTGCATTCTCGGATTGTTAAATATGAATCCAAGTTTTCTGTAGTTCCAATCTAGGTTGGCGTGATTTAAATGACCTACAAAAATCGAAAACTTATGAATGATAAAGAATTGTTCTATCCCAAAACCTATCATGGCCAATGGGATATATTGTAGGGATTTATAGACAATGGCCTCCATAAAATGAAACCGAAACTGTGCCGCAAAACCCATTTCCTTAACACTATGTTGAACCTTGTAAAATTTCCATAGCACAGGTATACGGTGCAGCATTCTGTGAACGTTCCATTGCAAAAAAAATGGCTATCACAATCATTATCAATAGCTGAACCCTCATTGGAAGATTATCTACTTCAACCGCTACAATATTGTTAATATTAAAAACCACCAAAAATCGTTGTAAAGCTCTACTCCAACATTATAACGGGCATTATAGCCAATTAAAGAAAACAGAAAAAAGTTAAACTGGATATAGAATGCATCCAACCAAAAGCCTTTTTTAAAAACAGGTTGATTTTTTCGCCACGGTATACAAATCTCCAATAAGAATACGAATAGTGACAGACCCAATAACCAATAAAAATAATTATCCCAAGTAGGATTGGTGATTTCTTGAACAAGGTAATTGTCATAGCCTGAAAAGGACTGCTGTATTATTTTAATATATTTTTGCCTTAATTATTGATTGGCTAATTCCTTATAAAAAATATAAATTCCCATTAACAAAACAAACCAGCCAAAGGCCTTTTTAAGTTTTTTCCCATCGATAAACTTATTCAACCATATTCCAACAAATATCCCAATAATTGAAATTCCAGTAAATGATAATAAAAAAGGCCAATCAATATCAAGATTTTGTACATCTCCAATAAAGCCTATTAAAGATTTAATAGCAATAATTAAAAGTGATGTGGCCACAGCCTTCTTCATCGGCAATTTTGCCAACAAGACTAAAGCCGGAATAATCAAAAACCCACCACCAGCACCTACGATACCTGTAATTGCTCCCACAACAATTCCTTCAATTATAATGAGTGGATATTTATAGGCGATTTTGGTTTCTTTATCAGTATCCTTGCGTTTGTCACGTATCATTGATAGCGAAGCCAATAGCATTATTAGGGCAAAGAAAAGCATAATTGCCAAGTTCTTTGTAACCAAAAAGTCTCCTATCTGAAAGAGTTCATCTGGAATAGTAGGAATTAAAAAAGCTCTGGTTAGATATACGGCGATAAATGCAGGTATGGCAAAAATGATGGCCGTCTTGATATCGACCATTCCCTTTATTATATTTTTAACCGCCCCTACCAGCGAAGTTGCACCAACTATAAATAACGAATATGCCGTTCCAATTACAGGATTTAGTGAAAGTGCATATACCAAAATTGGCACGGTAAGAATAGAGCCACCACCACCTATTAAACCTAAAACGAGACCTATTAACAATGCACCTGCATACCCTAAAATTTCCACTAAATCCATATGCTTCTTTAATTACGGAACCAATGTAGAGCGCTTGACAATCAAGTTTGGTAACAAATGTTACAGGACCTCAATAAAACTACGGTGTAAGTTTATTTTTTGGTCGTTCTCCATTTTTTTGAGCAGTCTGGAAATAACCACACGGCTGGTATGAAGGTCTGCTGCAATTTCTTTATGTGTTGTGTAAATGTGTTTGCTGTTTAGTAGTTCAATTTTATTACTCAAATAATTTTCTAATCGCTCATCCATATTATGAAATGCAATATTATTTACACTTTCCAAAAGCTCCATCATACGAGCGTGGTAGCTTGCAAAAACAAAATTTCGCCACGTTTTGTATTTTCTTGACCATTCTTCCATTTTACCTATGGGTATCATAAGAAGCTTTGCTGACGTTTCTGAAACAGCGTGAATTTCGCTTTTTGTACTTCCCATACAGCATGTCATTGACATTGCACAAGTATCGCCTTTTTCAAGATGATAAAGTAATAATTCCTCTCCATCGGCATCGGGAAGCATAATTTTTATACTGCCTGTTAGCAGTAAGGGCATCGACTTAATGAATTGTCCCGGTTTCATCAAATCTTGTCCTTCTGGAACTTCCAAATATGTTGCGACCTGATTGATTTCTTCTAAAAGAGCGGGCTCAAATTGCTCTCCATAATATTTTTTAAGTTCTTGAATCATTTGTACATTACTGCTATTAATATTATTTATTTAAAATATGCCTTTTAACTATCGTTCCCAAATCTTTCTCCGAAAACCATATATCCTCTGGATGAAGATGAAGAACGGGTGCCTGTTCACATTTATTATTACAGTCCATATCGTTGACTTCTATTTTATCTTTTAGTTTATATTTCTTAATATAATAATCTAAAAGCTTTCCTTTTTTCTTTCGGCATTTTACGCCGTCACATCGATAAATGACGGGTTTATTATTTTTAGAATTTTCCATACTATTTTTGTTTTAAAGAGTGTTTTTTGGGCTTAAAAAAATAACCACCAGCACTAATATTGCTAATGTTATAATACCACCATATAAAAAACTTTGATTGGGATATGTAGTTCCCAAAAAACCTGCCAATGGATATGCAAATGCCCACCAGAGATGTGAAAACGCAAAATGAGAACCATAGACTTTACCCTGCGCTTCAATGGGAACTGTTTCCCCGATAAGTGTTTCGGATGGAATCTCCGCAAGGCTTTGACCAAGTCCGGCAACAATCCAAACTATAAATAACATTGAAAAATCGAGGTAATTGGCAAAACTTATGGACACCCCTAATATCAGAGCTCCAATAATGAGTGAGGTGCGTCTTGATTTGGATTTATCAATAGCTCCAGAAACAAATGCTGCTACCATTGCACCAATAGCGAAAGCTGCCATTATGATTCCGTAAACTTTATCTGTAAGGTCCAATCCTCCTTTGACCAATACGATAGTGTTGACCAAAATAAGTGCGCCCGAAACTGCAGTAACGAATTCAATGAATAATGCAAAGCGCACGTATTGATTTGAAAATAACAAGTGTATGCCTTTCAAAACATCTTGCCAAGTGGAATGCGCAACTGTATCATCGTCTTGCTTTTCTGTTACATCCAATGCACTTTTGGGAAGGCTCAATAATAAAATTCCTGCGATGACAAATGTTGCGGCATCTACAAAAAATATGTCTCTCGCACCCAACCAAATTGCCATAATTCCCGCAAGTCCTGGACCCAAAACTCCCAATAATTGATACGTAGCCGCAGATAATCCAATCGCTTGTCTATACAATGATTTCTCAACAATTTGCGGAATTATGGAACGATACGTAGGACTAAAAAATGCATTAAATACATTCATCATAAAGACAAGCACATAAATTTGCCACTCTTCGGTTACAAAAGGTAGACATCCCACGATACCCATTCTTATAAAATGTGTGGTGTAGAGTATTTTCTTTCGGCTTATCCTATCTGCTAATACGCCTGCAAACGGCGAAAATATAATGAAGGCTGTAACCCGTAAAGTAAGGGCTGTTGCCAATATGACCGCAGCCCTCTCTTCGCCGAACTGATAAGCCAAAAGAGCCAATCCGACCCAAGTAAAGGCATCGCCCATTAAACTTATGGTCTGTGCCAAATAAAGTTTAGCGAACAAATGATTACGTAAAGATTGGAATGGCTCTAATAGTTTTGACATCTTCAATAATTTACCAAATATTAATTGTGTTCAGAAGTTTATTTTGTGCCTGCTGAATGGAAGGCTATTTCAATTGGGCGTAGAAATTGATCTTCCATTGCAGGACTTAAAATTATAATGCATACTGACCTTTGAGCCTTAAGTTTACCGTTACATCCTCATTACTGGTATTCCTAAAAAACCAACCGTGTTTGCCTTCATAAGGGGCTAAAAAAGTACCAACCATATTATGGGAATTTGAAATTGTATAACTTTCAAAATAGACTTCCTTTGGCTCTACTTTTTGTTTTACTTCACCGTGAAAATCAAAGTAAAGAACTTCGTTGTTGGTTGTTGTCCATTCATATTTCATTGTTCCGTATTTGAGCATATTTATTTTAAATTCTATGCCTTTTCCTGCCGGAACAACTACTTTGGTTTCATCTTCGCGAGTTGCTAATTGTTCTTCGGGTGCGGAATTATCTGCTTCTACGGGTCGAGCGACATCCGGTCCCGAACCAGCTTTTTCGAGTTTGATTAGTGGTAGATTAGATATTGAGACCATCATTCCCAAATCATCCGTTTGATTGCTTTCAGGCACATAGAGTTTGCTAAACCCTAAAACTTTACCTGCTCCTGTTGGGTCTATACCATATTCCGCAGGTAATACTGCTACAACCAAAAGAAGTGCTCCAACAACTAATGCTATGACGGTTGCCTTTATAATTTTACTTTTTTCCAAGATTGGATGTTTCATTTCTGACATAATAATAATTTTTTTTAAGATGTAAAATAGCCTGTTAATTGGAAGCCGAGCAATAAAAACCCTGCTGCCATAAGTGCTGTATTTGTAATTGTTGAAAATTTCATAAAACTGGGTTGTCTTCTCCAAATTGTAATAAGGATTAACACAACTACCAAAGCAATAAATTGTCCTATTTCTACACCTATATTGAAACCAATGAGGTTAGTAAAAAGGCCGTCTTTATCAAATTTAAATTCTTGCAGTTTACTGGCAAGACCAAAACCGTGAAACAGACCGAATATTAAAACTGCTGCTTTCGTGTTAGGTTGTTTGCCAAAGAAACGTTTGAAACCTCCCAAATTGTCGAATCCCTTATAAACAATGGATAGGGCAATGATAGCATCTATTAAGTATGCATTAATATTTATATCGGCTAAAACACCTAATAGTAACGTTGTACTATGGCCAATGGTAAAAAAGCTAACATATAAAAGCACTTCTTTCGGTTTATACAGAAAGAAAATAACACCGACCAAAAATAGCAGGTGGTCATAACCTGTAATCATATGTTTTGCTCCTATATATAGAAAGGGACCGAATGCTACGCCGCTGTTTCCTAATAAAAATGTTTGCGTGTCTTCATCTACTCCGTGAGCATACGCCATTGAAACAAATGCTCCACATAGAAAAAGAATGAAAAATGCATATTTTTTTTTGATTTTCATAGTTTACTTATTTAAATCCCATTGCACATTGCTGCACAATGGGACTTTGATTATTAATGGGCGTGCCCGTGGGATTCGACTTGTTGTATGCTGTCCAATATTCGGTTTTCTTCCCTTACCATTTTCAAGCTATCTTCCCTTTGGCTCATTTCTTCTGGGCTTAAGGTTGTTTCAATTTTTTGAGTTTCTACGCCCTTATTCTTATTGGTTTCTCTGCAAGATGCTAATAGGGTTAAGCAAATAGTTGCGATAAAAAGTACTTTTTTCATAATGTTTAATTTTTATTGTTATTGATTTTTAAATTATTCTTCTTCTTCAGAATTCCGTAATGCAGACAAGATGGAATAAGCATTTTTGACTACAGGTTTAAAATTTTGAACAGTAGCGCCATCGGCAAAAGTTATGGCTGTATATCCTTCCTGCTCAATTCCTTTTTTAACCTGTTCTAACTTGAATCTATAGCCATTATCCGTTTCTTCGGTTTGAAGGATTACGAAATCTTTACCTTCATATTGGACAAGGGCTGCCGATGGAATCGAATTTTGTTTATTTGTACCGCTTTCTACCCAAGCCTTTACGTACATTCCCGGTAATAAACCTGTTTGGTCTTCTTGTTTAATATGGCAATGAACTGGTGTCATACGGTCATTACCTGTCGCTTTTCCAATTAAGAAAATCTCGGCAGTACGATTGAAGGTATTGTCATCAGAAAGCGAAAATTTAACGGTTTGGCCAATCTCTAACTTTCCTAAATCTCTCTCAAAGGCATTCAATGCCAAATGAATATCGTTTAAATCGACCAGTTCAAATAGCACATCCTGTGGGGAAACATAATCACCGATATTTACATTACTCGCTTTTATAAAACCTGAAATTGGCGCATAAAGATTTGCGGTTCGTGTAATATTACCATTTTGGACAGAACTTCTACGTATTCCCGCAAGGGCAAGCTGCTGTTCGTATGCCTTTACTCTTCCTTGTGTTATTTTATAATCTGAAGAAACCTGCTGAAATGTTTTAGCAGAATTGATGTCCTCTTCTCTTAATTTCTTTTGTCGGTTAAATTCTTCTTCAAGAAATTGAAGTCTGCTTAAACTTTCCAAATAACCCTGTTGGATTTGGATAAATTCAGGATTCTCAATGGTTGCCAACACTTGCCCTTTTTTTATTGCTTCACCGGGCAATCTGCCAGCCGTTTTTAAATAACCTCCTAAAGGTGCAGATACAGAAGCCATACTTTCAGGCTCTACATCTATGGTGCCATTAAGTTTTATGATATTACTTAAATTCCGCATTTCAATCGCACCGGTTTCAATTTCGGCAAGATTGTATTGGTCTTTGGTAAAAGTGATTTGTTTGGTTTCAGTTGCAACGGGTTGTTCTTCTTTCATCGAAGATTCTTCGGAAGATTCCATTTTTTCGGAATCGGTATTGCCACAAGCCACCATCAACAGGGTGGATAAAATGAGCAGCGAAATTTTTGTATTGAATTTAATTTTCATTTTTTTATGTTTTAATGTGATATCACAATATTTTTACAAGCCCAATAAGGCTTCGATTACTATGATGGACTGGTTATATTGATAAAGTGTATTTAGATACTCTGTTTGAATACTATTCGCCAAAGTGAGGTTTTGCAAGTATTGCGCATAGGAAACATCACCGCTTTTAAAGCTCTTTTCCGAATTATCAATGATGAGTTCCGCTTGTGGCAGGGCTTCATTTTGATAGTAATCTAAAGTGCCTTGAAGTTTGTAATATTCTTGCAATAAATTTTGTAGTTCCCCTTGCAGTTGCGTTTTATTTAACTCAATTTGAGATAGGAGGATGTCCTCTTCGATTTTTGCCGTTTGAATTTTGGCACGATGTCCACCAGGAAAAATGGGAATTGCAACACCTACTTGAAAGAATGAAAATCGGTCATTGTCACTAAAATTTTGGTTTGCTATCCCGCTATTTTGAGCCCCATTAAATGTTTGGCTATTATAACCGAACATAATATCTGGTAACACTTTATTCCTTTCTACATTGGTCTCTCGTTTCCTTACTTCCCACTGTTGTTTTAAATAAATGTAAAACGGGCTTTGCTCCACAGACTGGCTTTCAATATCTAAATCTATTTCACGACGAACCAATTCACTTTCTGTAATAGTAATCTCATCGTTTGTGTTCAGAACAACCTGAAGCTGCTTTTTGGCGATTCTCATATCGGCTTCGTTTTGTTGAAGCTTGTTTTTTATTTGCATCGCTTGCGTTGCCGAGGTTACACTTTCCAATTTTGTGGATTCGCCAGATTCATAACGCATCGAACTTGAACGGTTGAGGTTGCCATATAGACTATCTTGACGCTGCAATAATTGTTTATTCTGCATTAAAAACACAACACTGAAGTAGGCAGCTTTTACATCTGCAATAAGGTCATTTTCTTCTATAACCTTTAGATGTTCACTACTACTAACTCTTGCTTTTGCGAGTTTGAACTGACTGGTATAAACTGTTGGAAAATTAAGACGCTGTGTAACTCCGTATTGGTTATCCTTTACCGTAGACGTATTAAATTCGCCATTTTGATATGAAAATTCTGCTCTGGGAATTGTTATAGCACCGTATTTTCCTTTTTCTTCAACCTCTATTTCATATTGAGCAATCTTAATACGGTTATTGTTCTGAAGTGCCATCTCAATTGCCTGCTGCAATGTAATTGTACGCTCTTGTACCTGATTTATTTCCTGTGCCTGAAGTTGCAATGCCGGAAAGAATAGACCGCCAACCACGATTAAAGTGGTAGTTATTTTCCTGCTTTTAAAATTGAATTGAACTTTCCCTTCCGTAAAATAGATGTACAAGACGGGCAAAACAATTAGCGTTAATGCAGTAGCCGTAATCAATCCTCCGATAACAACTGTAGCCAGTGGTCGCTGTACCTCCGCACCTGATGAGTTTGACAATGCCATAGGTAAAAAGCCTAAAGCAGCAACGGTTGCCGTCATTAACACAGGTCTCAATCTTACACGAGTTCCTTTTATGACGCGTTCATAAATATCGGTTACACCTTCTTTATCAAGTCTGTTGAATTCTGCCACCAGTACGATTCCATTTAGAACGGCTACTCCAAATAGCGCAATAAATCCGATTCCAGCTGAAATACTAAAAGGTAGGTCTCTTATTATTAGTGCAAAGACCCCGCCAATAGCTGATAAAGGGATTGCCGTAAAAATGAGCAAACTTTGTTTCATCGAACCAAAAGTGAAATAAAGCAGCACTAAAATCAGCAACAAAGCGATTGGTAATGCAATGATTAACCGTTGATTGGCCTCTTGCAAGTTCTGAAATTGTCCTCCATAGGTTACATAATAACCAGCTGGCATATCAACCTTCGAATTCATAATTTGCTTGATGTCCTCAATAATACTTTGTACATCCCTGTCACGAACATTGAAGCCGACAATAATTCGACGCTTTGCATTGTCACGCTGAATTTGCACAGGACCTGGTTCAAATGAAATGTTCGCCACCTGACTTAATGGAATTTGATTTCCCTGTGGTGTACTCACATACAAATTTTGTACATCTGTAATATCGGTTCGGTAGTTCTTGTCCAACCTTACAACAACGTCAAATCGACGTTCCCCTTCATAAACAAGTCCAGCCGAAGTACCCGCAAAGGCAGTTTCGATAGCATTGTTCACATCCTCGATGTTCATTCCATATTGCGAAATCTTATCGCGATTCATTTGGATATTAATCTGTGGTAGTCCAGTCACTTCTTCAACATACAAATCTTCAACACCCTCAACCGATTTTATTTTGCTCCCAACATTACCAGCCAAATCTGAAAGTACATTGAGGTCTTCGCCATAAATTTTAATGACAACATCCTGTTTTGCACCTGTCAAAAGTTCGTTGAAACGCATTTGTATGGGTTGTTGAAAACTAAAAGTAGCGTTAGGAATTATTGACAAGGATTCTTTCATCTCTGCTGCCAGATCTTCTCTTCCGCCAGCTTTTGTCCATTCCGATTTTGGGCTTAAAATAACCATCATATCGCCGGCTTCAATGGGCATCGGGTCTGTTGGAATTTCCCCTGAACCAATTTTGTTTACAACTTGCTTCACTTCATCGGGATATTCATTTAATAATATGGTCTGCGCCTTTTGAGAAACATCAATCATCTGATCGATGGAACTTCCAACAGGCACTCGGGTTTCAACCGCAAAATCCCCTTCGTCCAATTGCGGAATAAACTCACCACCCATATTGGCAAAAACTATTAGCGTTATGAAAAATAACCCTATTGCCAATCCAAGTACCAATAGTTTTGCACGCAAAGCAGCTTCTAAAATAGGTTGGTACATACGCTGAAAAAAATCCATCATTTTATCGGAAAAATTACGTTTATGTTCCGTCTTGCGACCCAGTGCAAGGGCAGACATCATTGGAACATAGGTAAGCGATAATATCAATGCTCCAAGAATAGCGAACATTACCGTTTGTGCCATTGGATGGAACATTTTTCCTGCAACCCCGCTCAAGGCCAAAATAGGAACGTAAACAATTAATATAATGATTTGTCCAAAGGCAGCGGAGTTCATCATTTTCCCTGCAGAGTGCCTTACCTCGGTATCCATTTGTTTGGATGATAGCTTTTCAACGCCTGCGTATCTCTTTTTACCGGTATGAATCCCAAACATTACTGATTCAACAACAATTACCGCCCCATCTACAATTAGACCAAAATCTATGGCGCCCAAACTCATTAGGTTTCCGGAAACCCCAAAGAGGTTCATCATTGCGATTGCAAAAAGCATTGAGAGCGGAATGACCGAAGCGACTATCAAACCACCTCTAAAATTTCCTAGAAAGAGGATTAATACAAAAATTACTATCAAAGCACCTTCCGTAAGATTAGTTGTTACAGTCCCAATTGCACGGTCCACCAAACCTTTCCTATCCAGATAAGGCTCAATGGTGACGCCTTCGGGTAAGGTTAACTTAATCTGTTCGATTTTAGCTTTTACATCATTGATAACTGCGGAAGAGTTTGCTCCCTTTAGCATCATTACAATTCCAGTAACCACTTCACCTTCACCATTTCGGGTAGCTGCCCCATAACGTACACCATGGCCAAACTGCACTGTTGCAACATCTCTGATAAGTACAGGTGTCCCTTTATTCAATTTGACAGCTATCTTTTCAAGCTCTTGTAAATTGTTAACCAGACCTTCGCTCCGTATAAAATAGGCATTAGGACCTTTATCTATATAGGCGCCACCCGTGTTTTGATTGTTTTTTTCCAGCGCACTAAAAATATCTTCAATAGTAACATTCATACTTTGAAGTTTATCTGGGTCTATGGCAATTTCATATTGTTTGACCAAACCCCCAAAACCACTCACTTCTGCAACACCAGGTGTTCCTAAAAGCTGTCTTTTGATAATCCAGTCCTGTATCGTTCTTAATTCGGTGGCATCATATTTATCTTCATATCCTTTTTCGGTATGAATTACATATTGATAAATTTCACCCAATCCAGTAGTTACAGGTCCCATTTCGGGTTTTCCTATCGCTTCAGGAATATCTTTGGCAGCTACTGACAAGCGTTCTTGAACTTGTTGCCTAGCCCAATATAAATCGACACTTTCTTCAAAAACAATGGTTACTATAGAAAGCCCGAAACGAGAAAAGGAACGCATATCCTTAATTCCTGGAATGCTTACCATTGTTTGTTCTACAGGAAAAGTAACAAGTTGTTCTACTTCTTGTGCCGCTAAAGTAGGGGATATGGTAATAACCATAACTTGATTGTCTGTGATATCTGGAACTGCATCAATAGGAAGTTTTGTTAGCGAATAAACGCCCCATCCAATTAGTGCCAGCGTAAATAATCCGATAACAAGTTTATTGTATATCGAAAATGCGATGATTTTGTCTAACATTATGTTTAATATATTTTAAAGTCGTAAATAATAAAAATGAAAATACCATACAGGTTATCTATAGGTTTGAGTTGTACGAAACCAATGATAAATTCTTAAAAAATAAATATGGTAAAATGGTAATTAAAGCGAAGCTCGCTATTACCAAGGCATAATAAATTTGCAGATTCTATGAATGTATCTGCCTAACTTTATTAAGCTAAATAGAAATTAACAGCTAGGTGGACCTCGGGTGACGAGGGATGAGAGATACCGATTAAGATATGAATGAGATAGTTGATATGTAGGCGGTTTACTATTTTGCCTGTAACCAATAAAAAAATATTTTTGAATATCTAAAGAGGTCTTCGCAACATCATTGTCAACAATGGTTTGTTGCTCAATAGTGTTCTTTTTTAAAACTACAATTTCACTTGAAAATGAAGAGTGCGTGTGCACATCCATAAAGAAATCAAAGAACCCAGAAGGAATTTCCTCTTTTTCTTTGGCATCATTATCGTTATGATGATGCTCGCCAGAATCAGCAATAGCTGTGTGCGAATGAGATTCTTCGTGCTGATGGTGCAAATGAGGAAAAACCTGATGCAGCAGCATTAGGCTAAATAAGCCTAAGAAGAAAAACGCAGATATTTTATTTGCTTTATGCATTAGTTACAAATGTAATAATTTATAATTGGTTTTTGTTTTCTGATTATTAGCTTTTTCTACGCGCAAAAGAAAAAGCAGCTCTTTTATTTTTTAAGGTGTTGGTTGTTTTAGCGTTGGCAAAAATAAATCTGCTGTATGATATAAAGTAAGGTGATATATTGAGAATAAAATAGAATTAATTCACACTGTACACCTTGTTTAAAGTACTTACTATGTTGAAAATAAGGATGATTTTACTATTGTCGACCTAATTTTACGTAGTATAATTTTTATAAGTATCAAAAAAAATAAAGAAGATATAAAAACCATTAGGGGACCGTTTACGTAAAAAAAAAGACCTTATTTGATACAATCTTTTAAATTGAAAAGTTCTGTAAAAATTATTGTTTTGGGTAGTGGTGATAGTAAACTTATGAACTACCTGCCAGACATCTCTGCAGTGCTATGGAAAAAGTAAAAAGGCGACTTGGGAACAATTCGACCAAGGTAAACTGGATATTGAGTGATATCACTGAATTTAAACCGCAAACAAAGTATGTTGTTTGGTGAGATTGGGCAACGCTTCATTTTTTGATAACAGCGGAACAAATTGACAAGTATATTTCTATATCACAAAGTGCTATAAGCAGTTCTTAATAATCGGTACGGTTTCTGAAGATGGTCGCACAAAATAATTGGACTAGAGGTTAAACAATATAATTTAGACAAACTCACAAGTACGTTTAAAATTTGTTCGCCAAAATTAGTTGTAAGGGAACGGCACATATAGCCCCTTTGGGACTGATTAACGTTTTCTATTCTGTTCTTTTAAAAAATGAAAGTTTAAATATTGTTTTAAAAACAAATTGCACTTAGAAAATATGAATGTTACTATATCCAATCTTGTAGAGGTTAATAAACAAAATAGTAAATAGAAGTATTAATAAAATTGACACCTAATTAGACGTTGTGCGTATTTTCAACTTTAGATTTTAAATACTGCTATTATTGAATTTGGAGGCATATGCCTGCGGAAGTTGAAAATCTTTCGCCTCCAATCCTGACCGAACGGACGACCTTCGCACCCCGTTTTCGGTCGTCTTACCGACTCCGAATTTTCAACCCCCTCGGAACCGCGCATAAACCCAAATGAACGAAGAAAAATCGTCCGCTTGGATTTATCTTGCCTTCGCACAATTTATCACTAAATTTTCTTGTTTAAAATATTGAAGTTCATAACGTTATCTTTGTGTAAGCTTTATAATAAGTTCTGATGAAAACAAATACAACTATTCCGCTCTAAATCCAACTGAAAAGATAAGTCCACTTTCATAAAACGCTCAGCACATTCCCCTACATTTCGCGAAAAGCTACATTTCGGTAAAAGAGCTTCACTACATAAGTCTTGGACACCACCCCCAATTTCAGCTTTCCATTGCGTTAACCCCTTCCGCTATGCTGGAAAGGAACACTTCATTCCTAAGCCAAAATCGTGAACGAAGTCCGCCAAATGGGAATTCCATTTAATCATTTGGTACCGGTTCCTATGTTGTTGTACTTCACAAAAACCTTTAGACCTTCATCCTTACCATCGCTGTTATTCCCTTTTTATGCCAGCAAAATACCAACATTTAGAAGTTGAACGGACTGCATAAACCAGGCTCGTACCTCGCTCTTTTTTATAAGTCCTTATCAATTCCAAATATTGAAAATGTATCAGCAACAAAAAAAGGTAACAGCGACGGCACTATGGGAAGTAAATCTAAAATAAATCTTATGAAATCTTACAAA
>DRFI01000025.1 GCA_011050675.1 Maribacter sp.
TATATATATATATATATATATATATTGAATTAGAATAGAATTCAAGTTAGATTAACAATTAGTATTCTCAAAACATATAACGTAATTCAACCAAATACTTCAGTGCATCCATATTTTGGAATATCTAAAAAGTAAATTTCCAGATTGGTTTTAGGTCGAGTTAATAAAGCATAACGCAATTGTATAAGATTAGTGGCATGTTTAATCATCTAATTTCGCAAGTAGACTAGAAACAGCCATTAATTATACAAGGTGTGGTTCTTTCGTTATTTGTTTAAATACAATTCTATTTTTAAACAATGGTTTTTCCTTTACATATTTAAGCAGTTCAGTATGGTCATTATCCCTTATGTATGTTCCAAACCAAACAGTATTCTCCCGCCAATAGGATATGTCACAATAAAAACTTTCATTTAATTCTGTATTCATAACATCTATGTCAACGGTAAACGTGTGCTAGAAATCGGCTATTTGACTATTTAAAACACGTGTTGAATCATTTAAATTTGATTTTTGTTTTAGTAATTCATAGCGTTTCTTGCTAATATCAAAATCTGGATATGCAGTAAATGATGATATGAGAGAATCATTTTCAAGCCACTCTAAGTCAGAGATTGCATTTTTAGCAATTCTATACATCAGTTTATTTTTCCACTCTAAAATAGGAATGATTTCTTTAGCTCGTGCAATGTCATTATTTAGTTCGTCTAGAATAGATTTTTATACTTTTGAAAGTTCGCCTTGCGCTTTTTGCTTCTCATTGGCATTGTTAATCTGCAACGCAATCAAAATCCCAATAACTACAAGTATTATTTCGCCAATTGCAAAAATTAGATATTTGCTGAACTTGTTTTCTGTCAGCATTTTTTGTCTAATTTTTCTAAAGAATTTTATCATTTGCTTAGTGGTTGGTCATATTGAAGCACAGCGGTTGAGCTTGGCATGGTGCGGTTGTAAGGAAACTTTTCGTTTCCGTCTACGCACGAAACTAAAGCTTATTGTTTAGTTTTATTTTTTCTTCTCCAAAGCTAAATCCATAAGAGTTAGCGACTTTATAAATATACACAGATCTTTGGTCTTAGCTCTAAAGTTGAAATTACGTTTAGGTTTTGTTACAGGTCGTCATTCTTTCTTCTCGAAAGGCAGATGATTAATGTCCTTTATAATTTCTCTATTTTTAATAAAAAAAATGTTTATAAATTTTAAAGCCGTCTATCAGTCAAGTCAAATATTTATTATGATCTGCTTTTTATTTATCAGCTCACAAACCAGGGCCCAAGATATAGAAGCAACAAATATCAATAAAAAACTTAACGCGATACGCGACATGCCATTTAACACTCCGTTCGAGCGTAGTGATATCAATCTCCTTAACTGGCAACATTGGCCTTACAGCCGTTATGCAAGTCATCATCCGCGTGAGTTTATACCGATGGCTACTATCCACTCTGATCCTGATGCTCCAGCGCTTGACGAATCAAAAAATGACACATTCAATCTCAAGAAGCTAAGGGTTTCTGTAGATAATGAGAAAGATGTTCTATTGCTAGACCTTCTGAAGTCAATACAAATGAAAGGCTTTGCTGTTATGTATGGAGGAAAATTAGTTTTTGAAACCTACGACCAAGGAATGCAAAAACATGATATTCAAATTTTGCAGTCTAGTTCAAAAACGTTCACCGGTATGTTGATACACAAGCTAGCGAATGAGGGCTTATTAGATTTAGGCGCAAATGTAGACGAATATTTGCCTGACTTGGATGCTGGCGTTTTTAAAGGTTCTACGCTGCAACATATGCTTGATATGGAAGTAGGGTTTCCTGATTTTGGTAGTTATCATAAGGCCGGAGATTATGGCTATTTGAGTGAAATTCATTTAGGATTGAAGCCAAAGGGGCTAGGTGTTGAACGGCGTTCTGTTCTTTCATTTGTTCAACAGTTTCAGGAACCAACTTTTACTGCTGGAAGTAAATTTTCATATAATGACATGAATACCCAGGTATTGGCTATGATTGCCCAACAGGTGACAGGTAAGCGATATGCTCAATTGATGGAAGAAACTTTCTGGCGACCTTTAAAAGCGCGATACGATGGTGCTGTTGCAGTTGATGAAGACGGCAATCCAGGCGCCAGTTTTGGAATGGCAACAACACTTAGGGATGCTGCTAGATTTGGTCAAATGATGTTACAAAGGGGTAGTTATAAAGGTAGAAGAATAATCCCCGAGAGTTATTTTCAGTCAACATTCGATCAACCACTTACAGAGCCTTTTTCAACTTATAAATTACTTGGTCAAATAGAGGATTACAGAAATCAGGTATGGATGCTGCGAGACGACGCGTTGATGTACACGGTAGGTTCATTCGGCCAGTTTATTTTTGCTGACTACGATAACCAAGTAGTCATAGTCTTCATGGCAAATTGGCAAAGTAATAGTGACTTGGAAAACAACGAGAATTTGCTACGAATTGTTCGTTCTATCGGCAAACAGATGAGTCGATAACGATTGTATTGTTAATTGCTTTAATAGCAGAATTCGTCCCTACCCTATAAGGTTCTATTTGTAATTACGCTTTTTTGTTATGTATCACTTCTTTATCGTTGTTGTTGAATTAATAAATGAGAAAATGTGAATTACTTTGAATTAAGCTATATTTTTTTTCAAATGACCTATAACGGTTAGTATAAGAATAGTTGCCTACAGTTGTTTCTATTCCTTGCTTTTTAATTTAATTGTTTCAATCAGTTTTCTTATTGTTCCATCACTAAAATATTGATACCCGTAAGTCTTTCCTGTTGCGAAGTCCGAATACAAAGAAACAATAGTTTTATTGTGTTCAATCCAACCAGTTAATGTTGTATGTTCATTTAGATGAATAGTATTAATTTTCTCATTTGCATCAGTTCCTGAAGTTCTTTCAATATAATTCTGTATCAGAACTAAAGGTTAAATCAATTTTTACATAATCGTTAAAATCATATTCAAATTCTTTATCGTAAATTTTTTCAGTCGTCATATTTAACTGGGAAAAAGCCATCGAAGAAAATAGCATAGTTAAACAAAGAAGTAAGTTTTGTATTTGCTGTTTTTAAGTTCAGCTTTTCAATTCCGAATTGTTCACGGTTGAGTGATTTTCGCAATTGTAAACAACGTGTTTCAGCTATTGATTATATACGTTATTGTACATAGGTTTTTCCCGTAATGTTTTTAAAATCCCTATATTAATCTGATACCAAAAAATTGATCAGAAAGTATCAAAATCCAACTGGCCAACAAAATTATTATAAATGTCCAAAGTTGAAATTTCCAATTCAATTGGTATTGTTTAGATATTTTATACACCATAAAAAACAAAAGTCCACTTACAATTATTGATAGGGTAAAAGTTCCGATTCCCAGAAACTGACCAACCCGTGCCTCGTCATTAGGCATTATTAAATTCATAAATCCAGCAAGAAATCTCATATAAAATGCCGTGAATAGAAATGGGTAAACATATTTGTTCCAACCTCTTGATTTTATTAACATAAAAACAATTAGACCTTGTAGAATGGTTATGATCGGAGCAGAAATAGAAATTATTGCTTTATGGATTTCGGTAGGGTTTTCTCCTTCAACAGATGATGTTCCGTTTAGTCGTAAAATAGTTTCATACCCCAAAAATTCACTTGTAAACCAATGAGTAAGTTCGTGAATAATCCAAGTTAAAACTACAGCTAGTATTCCAGCTAAAATATATTTCACCGATACTTTCTGGTCGTTCATTGGTTTTATTTATTTTTTAATTCCATTCCTAACTTCCATTTCAATGATTCAAAAGTATGTATTGACCATTCAAATCCTTTAGATTCCGTTTCTAATTTAAATGTCACGATATTCCATAGCTCAAGATTTTCGAATAAAAGTCCAAAATCCATTTTCGGACCACCTACAACGAGCTTTGGTTACGCCCAAAATTTAGCGATTATTTTTATACCATGTTATACCCGGTTATTTATTCTTAAGTGCCGGAATTATTCTGTCTTGCAAAACTCTATAAGTTGACTTTTCTGGCTCATTATTTATATTCCAACCATTAAAGACAATTATTAAATTATGTTTTGGTGCTATCATTAAATACTGACCTCCATATCCGTTGGCGGAATAAATATTGGTTTTACCATTATCCGTATATTCAGGAATCCACCATTGATACCCGTATCCCGTAACACTTTTCCATTGAGGTTTTACGTTTTTAAGTAAAGGGCTTGTTGATGTTGCGACCCAACTTTCAGATACAATTTGCTTACCGTTCCATTTCCCTTTGTTCAAAAACAATGAACCAATTTTAGCCAAGTCTTCTGCCTTAAGATATAAACCTCCTTCTGTATCAATTTCTCCATCAGGCGTTTCTTTCCAATAGTAATCTGTAATGCCGAGTGGCTCAAATAATTTTTCTTCTGCCCATTTATCAATTCGTTTGCCCGTAATGGTTCTAATGATTTTACCTAAAAGAACAGTTCCTCCACCATTATACACGAATCTTGCTCCTGGTATGGTATCCATAGGCTTGCTCAAAACATATTCTATCCAGTTGTCGCTTGATTCCAGCCTAAAACAGTCATTTGTAGTATCATTATGGTCAGTCTCTTCATTCCATTGTAGTCCACTTCTCATTGTCAATAAATCTTCAATAGATATGTTTTGCTTTCGTTTATCTGAAGAGTCAGTTCCATAACCAGTCAACAAAGGCATTACTTTGTCACTCACATTATAATCTTCGTTTAAATCTAGCGCAATACCGAAAAGGATTGAGGTGATACTTTTAGATACAGATTGAAGGGTGTGTAATTCAGTTTGCTTGTAGTATGGATGCCATTCTATACTATTGAAATTATATTGACGATTGGTTGTGTCATATTTTTGAACAATGGTTTCATAGTCCTGCTTATATTTAAAATCTGCCAATAACTCATCATTTTGTATGACCATAAAGCGGTCAATTAATCCATAATCTCCATTTTTTATTTCTGAATTAATAGAATCAATAACGACTGAAATGGTATTCTGAGAAGGTACCTTTCGTATGTCTTCAATAGACTCTTCATTCTTATTTTTTGTGTTACAGCCGATAACCGTCACTATAAACAAAATTGAAAATGTTAGCTTTTTCATCATTTTTATTATTGTTTTCATAGTTTTTGATTTAATTGGGTATAACGCTTGAGCTCGTATGTCTGGATCTAAGTTTGAAGTTAAGATTTAGCGACATTATAAATATACACAAGTCCACATTAATTAGAGGCTTTGTTATCTTCTGTAACGACACGTATGAGTAAGCACGCTCTATTGCGCTTTAATAGGAAATCCACGTTTCTATTTGCGCAGACTAGCTATAATGTCCATCTGCGTAAACTTTTAAAATCATTTTTAAATAGCATCAATTGTTTTTTGACATTGCTGCTAACGTAGGGATAGAGATTATATAATCTATATGTTGAACTAAGAGAAGAGAATATTTATATAAGCTGAATTAACGTATGGCAGTAAATATGGTAAGTTTGGGACGCTAATAGAATAGTTTGCGCATAGTAGACATTTAGAAACGTTTACAACTTGGGCCAACTAATTTTTAATTTGCCCTTCATTTTTACTAAGGTATTCGGAAAATTCTATATTATCAGCAAAGCTTCTTCCTTGACCAGCAATGCTATTACAAAAAAATCAATGTACATAAAGAGTAAGACCTGAGCATATCAACAACAAAAGGCTATTTATTAAATCTAAATAGCCTTTTTTGTAATTTACTTGTTTTTTATACTTGGATAGGAAGTTATTCCTTTTTTCGGTCATCTCCCGGCCAAGGGGATTTGAATACATCTACTCCCTCTTTTCTATGCTCCACCACTTGTTCCTTGATAAATTTACGGAACTCCCTGTTACTCTGATTCTCCTGTTTGGAGAATTCTGTTATTGTTTTTGTTATTCCTTTTGACTTTATGTTCAAATAGGTTATACTCATAAAACATTCATTTTTATTGTTCAATGCAATGATAAGGGTTAGATACCAAAACCTTATTAAGTTCATCTTAAAACCTATAGACCAAATCTTAAATTTAAGGTCTTTGAGGATTCTTATGATTAATTAATACGCAAACTTTACGATTAAGCCCGAAGACCGTATTGTTTAAAGGTTGTATGGTGCTTTCGTTTTATTACTTCCAGAATTGCCAAGATTTTTTATTTTCTTTGTCCTGCCATTTTTTATAGACCCTATCAATTTTTTCGGCTATTATATCATAGTTTTTCCATGTATTTGGTATCTCATACAGAGATTCAAATCCAGTTCCTAAATTTTTTTCATAGTCCACAATATATTTTCCGTAAACTTCTTCGAGGTCCTTAGGATTTTGGTAGTAATATTTTGTAAATGTTAAGCCTTTTTCGTTCAGGTCTTCGTCCCAAAATTTTTCATCACAATATTTAAACAAAAAGTCTCTTCCATTTATTTTTCTTGATTTAACATCAGAAATTCCTTGCTTAGAATCTTTTAGATGGAGGTTCCCTATTAAATCATTCTCAATAATCCAATTGATAAACATACCAATATGAGTTCCTCCATTTTCTATTGGCAAATCTTTTGGATAGTCACCTCCATAATGCCAATCCGCTCGGTTAATACTCGCCATCTTTTTCTTTTTTTAAATGAAGCACTACGGTCTTGTGTATGAAACGTAGCGTGTAAAAAGACGCTAACTTTTCGGATTAACACAGAGCCGAATTTTTATATTTTTCTTTTTATTTTAAGTCTCTCAAAAAGCCAAATATAAAAATTTGGCGTTCTTACTAAATAAGCAAAAACCTTTCGAAAAACCTATAATAGCTATGTTTTATACACGTTGTTACCTGCTGGCTTTTCTACGTTTTCATATCCTCTAACAAGTCAATTCGTTTTGTATAATGCATTAAATCCAAGTCTCCTTCTCTATGTCCTCTATTTATACTTTCCAAAATATGCATAACATCATTTTCCGAATCTTTCTTTATTACTGAACTGATTAAAGCTTTATTTTCTCCTGTCTCTTTGTCTTTTTCAAATAGGCTTTTTCGATGATATCTATCTTGTGAATAATTATTATAAACATTAATTAATGAAATTTCGAGCCACATAAGTTGCCTTTCCGTTTCGCTGTTTATGTCTATTTTAATTATCGATAAAAATTTTTCTTGTAACTCTTTAAAACTTAATTGCTTACTTTTTAATTCTTCGTAAAATTTGTTGTGCCTAATTTTAATAAAGGAAAGTAATAGAAAAATATGAGGTGTAACGTACATATTTGAAGTAAAACTTCTTAAGGCTAATCTTGAATGAGCAAATATCTTTTCTTGTTGTCTTAATGGTACTTTAGCGTTTGTAAAAAGCAATTTACAAGTTTCAAGAAAATTTGATTTGTCCGATTTTAACTCGTAACTTTTTAATCTTTCTGGTGATTGGAAAAATTCATCATATTGGAAATAATCGTATAGATATTTATAAAATATATCTACTTCTGGTTCAGGAATAGAATATTCTAAATCAATAAATCTCCTTAAATACTCGTCAGCATCTATATCATCGCTTCCATAAACTCCTTTAACAGCATTGCCAAGTTGTTCTTTGTCAATTGATAATACGAAGACAATATTTGGAATGGAAAAGAAATGTTTTATTTGCTCAAGAATAGAAACTGCATAATTCGGACGGCATCTATCTAATTCATCAACAATAAATATTAGAGGTTTCCCCTCGTTTGTATTGGCTATAAACTCCGCGAGACTTTGGCGAAAATCTGAAATGCTTTTTTTCTTTTTTTGATATTCGTTGACTTCATTTTCAAAAACATCAGATAATCCTTTAGTAACACCAATAATGGCTTCTTTTACGCCTTCTGTGTCAATATATCTATCTGCTATTGCTTTGGCTATGATTGGTGCAATATGTTTAGTAAGTGTAGACGCTTTCTTTAATGTCTTTTTGAAAGCTGGTTCTGTTTCTTTTGTAGTGAGTGTTTTTAGTTCTCCCATTAATGCTGTGAGAGGATTGTTTTCAAAATCATTTTCCCAAGCATTAAAGTATAGAGTTTGAAAACCATTATTCTTTAAATCCTGTTCCCACATTTTCACAAATGTCGTTTTTCCAGTTCCCCATTTATTGTTCAATGCTAGAACAAAACCGTATGGATAAGAGTTGATAATATTGGTTAAGACTCCTGAATATTTTTGTCTATCTAATTTGCAATTGGCAAAAGGATTTTCTGGTTCTATTTCAATTTCGTAGTGCTTAATATTCATTCAATCGCGATTTTTTTCAGCTTGCAGGTAACAATTGTATAAACGTACTTAGGTAAGTTTATTTCTTATTTACCCGTAATTTAATAAAATCTCTTGTATTGGTAATGTTTATTGGTGTTTAGAGGTGTGTTATACGTATAATATACGTTTACAAACGATTAGATCTTATTATTACTTGGAATCATCTAAAGAGATTTCAGAAGTCCGCCGTCAATGGGGATATTTGTTCCGGTAATATATGCTGCATTATCCGAAGCTAAGAATGCTGCTAAGTAGCCATATTCTTTTGGGTTTCCAATACGTTTCAATGCCACTCTAGATTCCATGTCTTTTCGTACTTGACTTTGTTCTACACCCAACTGCTCTGCTTTTTTTGCATTTAATTGCGCAATGCGGTCCGTATCAAAATATCCTGTTAGTACATTGTTTACCGTAATATTATGTTTGCCAACATCTGTTGCCAAAGATTTTGCCCATGTTACTACGGCAGCTCTAATAGAGTTAGATAGCGCTAGGTACGATAGTGGCTCTTTTACAGAAACAGAAGCAACATTTATTACTCTACCCCAGTTCTTTTGCATCATAGACTCTAATGCTAATTCTGTTGTATAGACGACGGTTTTAAATAAGAGATCAAAAGCTTCTTGGTAATCGTCTACTTTTTTTTCTAATGCGCTACCAGCTGTAGGACCTTGGGTGTTGTTTACAAGAATGTCTACAGTATTGTTTTCAAAAAAAGTACCAATAACCTTTTTGTAATCTTTGAAATTATTGAAGTCTACGGCAAGATACTGGTGTTGCTGACCTTGATCTGTTGGTAACTCTGCAACGATATGATGTAATTTCTCTTCGCTATGAGACATTAGTGTTACACTGGCACCGCTTTCTGCCAATTGTTGAGCTATAGCTTTACCGATACCTCCGCTACTACCACCAACTAATGCTTTCTTATTTTGTAAAGTTATTTTCATATATAGGTTCTTTGGTATTTGTGTGTCTAAAGAATATATTGGTAGGGGTTAACCAAGAAATTAAGAGTTTAATCTCTGTTTTTTACAAAGACATCCATAAATTTAGTTGCAGTTAAGGCTTTGCCAGTATGTCTAAAATTTGCAGGTATTGTTATGATGTCCCCAGCTTTGCCAACCTGCGTTTTTCCTTCAATTGTAATTTCAAATTCTCCTTCTAGTATATGCATAACCTGTTCGTGATTATGTAAATGTTCACCAACACCAGCTCCTTCATCTACTTCAAAAAAAGCGATACTGACCTCTTCTGACGGAATTATTCTGCCGTAAAAACCTGGCATTATTTCTATAGGTTCAATATCCAGTAATTTTGAAATCATAGTAGCTGAATTTACTTAACAAGTTACCTTAATTTTTACAGAAAGTCATCGTTGAGAAATTAAGAAAACATTAATTCTTGTCATAATCCCAACCAACGACAACAAACTCGCATCGGCGGTTCCATTCATGATCTTCTTCTGAGCAAGCATCTTTGGTAGGGCAAACTACAATGGGTTTAGATTCTCCATACCCTTTCGATACAATTCTCTCTGAAGCTATTCCGTTTTTAACTAAAAATTCTTTCGCAGAATCGGCACGTTTTTGAGATAGACTTTTGTTGTAGCCACCATTACCTCTAATATCTGTGTGTGTACCAATTTCAATGATTATACCTGGGTTCTTTTTCATGATGTTAATTACAGTCTGTAACCGATCTCTAGATTCTCGTCTAAGGTACCAAAGACTATAATCGAAATGTATTTCTTCGGTCTGTATAACCGTACGGTCCGTTTCTTTTACAATGGCACTTTCTGTGTTGATGGTATCTTCTATTTTTTTGGCTAAAGCTTTCTCGGTTTTTGCTTTCTCAGCTATCTTTTCTTCAGCTATGCGTTCTGCTTGAGCGGCAGATTGTTTTTTCGCCAAAAGAGTTGCTTTTTTCTCATCTTCTAATTTTTTGATAGCGAACGCCTCCGTTCGTAACTTTTCGGCTTCTTGTTTTTGTTGCAATACTAATGCCTCAACTTTTTGTTTTTCACTTATTGAATATAAGCTCATTGAAGCATCAAGTTTTGCATTTCGTTCTTTTGTACTGCGGATGGTTTTAGAATTTCCTTCATAACCAGATTTTTCAGCATTTACAGAGTAGGATGCTTCACAGGTAATGTCAAATTCAAAAGCACCATTTGCTTTGGTTACTGAGGTTGATACAATTATATTATCCATATCTACCAATGTCAATGTTGCTCCAGAAAGGGGTAGGGTAGTGGTGCGGTCTGAAATAATACCTGCTATGTATTGCTGGCAATCTTCGATCTGTAATTCTTTAGTGATTGTAAAGCTGTATATATCATCACTGCCTTTTCCAGATGGTCTGTTCGACGCAAAGTACCCTGTTGTATTATCAGAATTAAGCACATAAGAGAAATCATCATAACCACTATTTACGGGTAGCCCTAGATTATCTGGCTTTTGAAACGAACCTTCATAGTTTTTTGAAATAAATACGTCTAAAAGACCGTAACCTGGGTGTCCGTTAGATGAAAAATAGAGTGTATTATCAGAAGCGATAAAAGGAAATTGTTCTTTCTTAGCTGTATTGATCACGCTACCTAAATTTATAGGTGTACTAAAAGTATTATCTGTTTGTAGGCTGACTTCATAAATATCAAAAGAACCGAATCCGCCTGGTCTATCCGAAGAGAAATATAATTTTGTCCCGTCGGTATTTAAAGCTGGGTGCTCGTTAGAAAACTCGTCACTATTAAAAGGTAGCTCGGTAATATTCTTCCATTCGCCATCCAATAAACTAGCACTGTAAATTTTTAGATTAGAGACCTTTTTATCATCCGTTTTGCGTTTACCGTTGTTATAATTGTTACGGGTAAAATACATGGTGTTACCATCTGATGAAATGGTAAAAGATCCTTCGTGTAATTTTGTGTTGATGTTGTTTGATAAGCTAACACTGATACTATCGCCCAATTGTTCTTGGTCAATAGGGTGAGTGTAAATATCCAAGTACTGTTGGTTGTTCCAACGGTAGGTTTTTGAATTCGATTTTTTGTGTGTAGCGGTATACCAAATTGCATTACCTACATGCATGGCTCCAAATTCTGATGAAGTCGTGTTTAGGTTACTATTCTTAATGGCAAAACGCTCTCCTATGGCTTTTACATTATCCAAGTAAACGGCATCTGTTTTAAGTTTTTGCAGTTTATCCGTATTGCCTACTTTGGTATAATAATCTACAAGCACAAGTTCTGCCTCTTCGTATTCGCCAATGGCTTTTAAAGATTGGTTGAGCTTAAAGTAATATTGCTCTTCAACAGCATCGCCATAGTTCGAAATTAAATAGCGATACCAGCGAGCAGCAGCATTTAAATTGAATGTATGGTAATAGCTGTCTGCCAGGTTTTTTACAACTAGGCTACTTTTATTGCTAGGTAACGCTGCCTCGTATAAAGCAATGGCATCTGCGTAATAGGCTTTTTCAAATAGGTCATTGGCACGTTTTAACTCTTGCTGAGACCAAGCGGATTGAAAAATTCCTAAAAACAAGATGATGTATATATGTAACTTTTTCATTTTAGTAGAATCTAGGAGATTTATTATAGCCTTTTTTGAGTCCCCAAAGGTCTAGGTCGAATAGCACAAAAATTTCATGAGAACCGGTGTTGAAAGCACCTAAATTTGATAAGGTGTAATCGTATGCGTAACCAATTCTTAATGCAGGTACTACCGACACATTGAACATAGCACTAACAGAATCTTCTAAACGATAAGATACACCGCCTTCAAAGCGATTATTAAATAAGGCATTGAAAGAGAAATCTGCCGTAATAGGAGCTCCCGAAACCATTTTAGTTAAGATGGACGGTTTTAGTTTTAAATTAGAATTGATATCAAAAACATACCCAGCCATACCAAATAGGTGAATGGCTTCTGCGCCAATATGTGTTATACCATCTCTATTTTCTAAATGTTTAGAGGTCAGTAAATTTGGAATGGATAAGCCTGCGTAAAATTTATCTCTATTGTAAAAGGCACCCACACCAATATTTGGAAAAGTGTTGTTTAAATTTTCATTAAATGCAGGGTCATCTTGTATCTCCGGTAGTCTGAAATCATTAAAGTTTGTTTCAAATGTGGTAACACCTCCTTTTAGGCCTAAGCTTAAATTACTTTTTTCATCTAGCTTAAGAATATAGGCGAAATCTACATATATATTATTTTCCTTTAAAGAACCGTCACCAATATCATCTGCTATGATAGATGCGCCCATTTCTATTTTTTCGGATAACGGCGTGTGCGCAAAAAAGGTTAAGGTCTTTGGTGCACCAACAGCGTTTTCCCATTGGGTTCTATATAGCGTACCAAAATTAAGCATGCCTACATTATTGGTAGTATACGCAGGGTTGACCACATTCATATTATACATGTATTGTGTATACTGCGGATCTTGTTGACCTTGCAGTTTTAAAAGGAATAAAAGCAACACAATGCAGATACTCCAACGGATGTTTATTAATTTCTTTTGCATTGGTTATCTGTTTAAGTATAAGCGACCTTGTATAGGTTCAGAATTGTCTTTGTTGTAATTTATAATATAGAAGTAGACACCGTTAGGTGCTGTAGAAGATCCATTTCTACCATCCCAAGCGGGGTTGGTTTTGTCTCCTTTAAATAACGTTGTACCATACCTGTTTAAAATTTCTAGCGTATAGTTGGGAAATATGGTTTCTATATTAGGAATAAAAAATGTATCGTTTCTTCCATCTGCATTTGGTGAGAATCCGTCTGGGATAAAAAAGTCATAATTTTCGGGATCACAATCGCTGAAATCTATAGTAACCGGTACTCTTGTATTAGATGAGCAACCCGTAAGTGTATTATAATTTTCAGCATAGTATACTGTATCTATTAATAACGGTACATCATCAGTTAAGGCAGTACCACTAGTTTCTGTAGAATACCAAAAAACTTCGTTTTCAGTTTCATCCTCTAAAGATCTAAGCTCTATAACCGTCGGGTTATCTAGACCGCAGACCGCTAGATTATTTACTGACAAAGAAGTTGGGGTAACTGTTATTACAGTGGGTATCACCTCTAACCGTTCTGAGCTGTTGCAACCTCCACTATTTGTTGCTGCGAAATATGATTGACCATCTACAAGAACGGTAGATGCTTCTAATTCGCTATTGCCAGTATTAAACCATGTAATCGAACTGCTTGGTATAACATCAATAATTATGTCGGATAATGTTGCATTATCTAAAGCGCAAAACAAAGGGTTACTATTTGTACTTGTTGGTGCATCGGGATTACTGAAATTAACCGTAACCTGAATACGCTCTGTACCCTCACAATTATTAATTGGATCGGTATTAGTTATAAAATAATCTTCACCATCTACCAATGCTGTTGAAATAGGTAAGATGGTAGTGTCTGTTAATGTATCGTAGAATAAGATATCTCCTGCTGCAGTCACCTCAATATCCATTAAAGTTGGACCGCCAGGGAAATCACTTAAACAAAAAATTTGGTTGGTTGAAGCTTGTGGTGCTTCTGGCACTCCGCCACGAGAGAATATTTCATTTTCTTCAAACTCAAAATCTATCCTACACGGTGTGATATCATTTTGAGAACTACGAACACTAGCAGTATAATTTCCAACAGGTAGCGCATCTACATCAATTTGATAAGCAGCCGTACCACCAGTGAAATTTATGGTGTTGGTAGTTAATATTGTATTTGTGTCTAATTCGGTAACATCATATGTAATGGTATATGCTCCGTTTGGCAAAATAGGAGCATCGACCAACACATCTATTTGAGTGGCGTCGCAATTATTATCTACTATTAAATCTAACTTAATAGCATCGGGCAATGGTGTTACCGTAAAACTGTCCGCTATTGGGCAGTTTGTGGTAAATGTGTTTGCTATTGTAGGGCGAACCTCATATTCGCCTTCTGTTGCGAAATTGCTGCCAGGTATCGAAAATGTAGCATTACCGTTGGTAAATTCTAATTCAAAAGAATCTGAAGTGGTCGTGCTTGCATCTGGTGCGGTTAATATATACTCGGTAGTAAAAGGACCGTTGGCCAAATTTCCACTAGCATCAAGAATTTCTGATATTGTTACTGTAGCATCGTTCTGTAAACAAATATCTTGTACATCTGCTTTTGAACTTGCTACTAAAAATGTGGTTGGTGGTACTATAACCGTTGGGCAAACATCGCGCATTGGTGTTACCCCATCAATTCCTATAACAGAAAGTGTTACTGTTTCATTTAACGGCACCAAGTCTGGATCTACAATAAAACTACCTATACCATCTAATAAAGACGCACTTGCTACTTCCGATACACCATTAACCGTATATTGTATTAGAAAACTACCGTTATGCAGAATGGAGTCATCATAAGTCAAATCAACTATATAGTCTGATCCAAAACAGATATTGTCGGTAACGATATCTCCGTCAAGAACGGGTAAGATATCGATATTAACGGTTACTTCTGTTTCTTCGCAAACTGGGTGGGTTGGGTAAACCGTATAGGTGAATGAATAGGTGTTATATCCAAAATTGTCATATAATTCTTGAATATTTATAAACGAATCGTTTAAATCGCTCAGTTGGTTGGTACCCACTTCTGACCATGTACCATTAGGGTCTTCACCTGCCAATTGTTCGTTAAGGTCAAAATTAGTATACGTAGAAAAATCATCGTTGGCGCAGAAAGTAAGGCTTGTTGCTATACCTGCATTAGGCGGTGGGTGTACCTCTAATACAACCGTTGCCGTTCTACTCGCACAACCATTTACGGTAGGTACGGTATAGGTGAATATATAAATACCGGTACCAGCGGCACGTGCATCGAATATATTATCTTGTAATTGGTTAGTTACTGTACTTGGGTCTTCTTCCCATAAGCCATTAAAATCTTGAACCTTACCATCTACATTACTTCCTAGAAAACCGTGTAGGTTTACATTAGTGTCATCTCCGCATGCATTTGCACTACCATCAATATTGTCTTCCCCAGGATATCCTCCAAGATTTATAGTGACGGTGGCAGTTTGGTTACAGTCAGTATTAAAATACCTAAAGGAATGGGTTCCAAAATTATTAATGCGCCATAAATCAACGATACCTGTGGTTTGATTTAATGCATAAAAATTCTCAGGGTTTGCTGTAGACCATGTTCCACCTGCAGTAGGCGAACCACCTAGTTGTGAAAATAGATCGAAATCGCGATTAGCGACGTCGGCATCTTTATTACACACTTCTATTGTAACATCACTACCTGCGCATTGCGCATTTACTAAGTACGAGAAACTGTGTATGAAAACTACTATTATAAAGAGCCTTTGTTTTAAAATATTCATTAATAGGAGGTTAGTTGTGAATATGATTAATGAACGTTAAAGGTATTTGTGATGACGATTGTAGGAAATTATATGTTGTAAAAATGTTAAAATGTAGGGTGAATACTACTAAATATGATGAGAAGTGTTAAAAATGTGCGTATTTCATCGATAAAATTGAGTCATTATAGCTGATTATCAAAGCTTGAGAATGTAAGGAAGTAGGTAATAATAGTAGCACAATACGTATCTTTGACACCTAAAATTTAGGAATGCGAATACATTTTATTGCAATAGGAGGAAGTGCTATGCACAATTTAGCATTGGCATTAGAACACAAAGGATATATTATTACGGGTAGTGATGATGTCATTTTTGAACCTTCTAAGTCTAGACTTGCTGCCAAAGGATTATTGCCAGTAGAGTTTGGATGGTTTCCTGAGAAAGTAACAAGCGACTTAGATGCAATTGTTCTAGGAATGCATGCAAAAGAAGACAATCCTGAATTGTTAAAAGCGCAAGAATTAGGTATTACTATATATTCTTATCCTGAGTTTTTATACGAGCAATCTAAAAATAAAACTAGAGTAGTTATTGGCGGAAGTCATGGTAAAACAACCATTACGTCTATGATACTACATGTGCTCAATTTCCATGATATTGAAGTAGATTATATGGTAGGTGCTCAATTAGATGGGTTTGATAGAATGGTGCACTTAACTGAAGATAATGATTTTATAGTTTTAGAAGGTGATGAGTATTTGTCTTCCCCAATAGATAGACGACCAAAATTTCATTTATATCAACCTAATATAGCTTTGTTGAGTGGTATTGCTTGGGATCATATTAATGTCTTTCCAACTTTTGAGAATTATGTTGAGCAATTTAAAATATTTGTAGATAGTATTGTAAACGGTGGTTCTATAACTTACAATATAGAGGATGAGGTAGTTAAAGAAGTAGTCGAAGCATCTGAAAATGCTATTAGAAAATTACCATATACTACGCCAGAATACAGTGTTGAAGATGGCGAAACGCTTTTGGAAACCAATGAAGGACCAATGCCAATTGAAGTATTTGGAAAGCATAACCTTAGTAATTTGGCTGGAGCAAAATGGATCTGCCAGAATATGGGGGTCGATGAAGAGGATTTTTATGAGGCAATCGCAACTTTTAGCGGTGCTTCAAAACGATTAGAGAAAATAGCAGAAGCATCTACTAGTATCGCCTATAAAGATTTTGCACATTCGCCAAGCAAGGTTGCAGCAACTACTAAAGCTGTAAAAGAACAATACCCAAATAGAAAATTAATTGCCTGCTTAGAGTTACACACGTATAGCAGCTTTAATCCTGAATTTTTAAAAGAATACAAAGGTGCATTAGATGCTGCAGATGAAGCGGTAATTTTCTTCTTGCCAGAATCTGTTGCTATTAAGAAGTTAGAAGCGGTAACTACCCAGCAAATATCAGAAGCCTTTCAAAGAAAAGATTTAAAGATTTTCACCGATGCTAAATCGTTCCATGAATATTTAGATAATCAGACGTATGGAGATACGACCTTATTATTAATGAGTTCAGGTAATTATGGCGGTTACGATTTAAAGAAATTTCAGGAGTTATTGAAATAATTAGAGTTAGAAAATAGGGTAAAGACTTATTAGATTGTTTGGTATTTGGGTTTTTAACGAAGCTAAATAGATATTTCAGCCAAAATCTATACTTAAACTCCGAATTGTTTTAAATGGTGGTCTAAATGTTTGTATTGAACTTGACCCCATTGCTCTTTAGTAAATGGACCAAAAGTAGGATGCGGATACCATTCTTCTCTATCACGTACAGCATAGAAATCATCAACTAGGGTTTTAAGATGGTTGTGTTCTGATGCAAAATCTTTATCTTCTTTAGTTTTTAGTTGAGGTGCCGTAGGTAAATTTTTCCTCCAGGGGTTATCATTGTACAACGATTTTTTAAAGAATGTTTTAATGAACCAATTGCCTTTAGAATTATTTGGTTTATTGGCTATAGCCAACTTTAAAGGATACTGGCAATGCCAGCACATTTGACCAACGGTCATTTTTCCCCAACCTTTCTCAGAGTTTTCTGAAAGTAGTTCAATTCTATTTTTAATTTCCTCGAATGCCTCTTCGTTTAACAATGATTTCATGTTGGTTTTTTAAATGACGTATAAATTTACCATAAAATAATTTGTTCTGTATCTTTATCCAATGCACGATAAACCCACTTCGTTCTCCATTAAAAATTGGTCAGATGATGACAAGCCTAGAGAAAAGCTAGTACAGAAAGGTCGATCTGTACTATCTGATGCTGAATTAATTGCCATTTTAATAAGTTCGGGGAGTAGGTCTGAAAGTGCGGTAGAATTATCTAAACGTATTTTGGCATCAGTAGACAATAACCTAAATGAACTTGGTCGATTGTCCATTAAACAATTAATGACCTTTAAAGGTATTGGGGAAGCTAAAGCAGTAAGTATTGCTGCCGCCTTAGAAGTTGGTAGAAGACGAAGAGGAGAAAACTCCGCTAAAATTGAAAAAATTGGGAGTAGTAAAGATGTGTTTCATATTTTACAACCGTTGCTTGGAGATTTGGAACATGAAGAGTTTTGGATACTCTTTCTTAATAATTCCAACAAAGTATTGCACAAGGCTCAATTAAGTAAAGGTGGTATTACCGGTACCTTGGTAGATGTGCGTATAGTTATGAAGCAGGCGTTAGAATTAGGTGCCGTTGCAATTATTTTGGCTCATAATCACCCATCTGGTACTTTAAGACCAAGTGCGGCAGATAAACAGATTACCCAAAAGATAAAAGTAGCTAGCGAAACTTTAGATATTAAAGTGTTGGATCATTTGATCATTACCCAAAAAAGTTACTATAGCTTTGCAGACGAAAAAATTCTATAGATGTTATTGATTTATACGCATAAGATTACACCGCGGCTTACCTATATCATGAGACATATCTTTGTGAATATATTGGGTATTGAGCTCGATTTTACCACTAAAGTAGAAGAATTTATAAAACATACAGGTGCCAAAATCACCTATACAAAACAACCCTTACAGAACGAGTTTTTTATTAGAAGTAATGAGCTGTTGTTTGAACAAGGTATTAATGATATTCAATTAAATATTGCTGATTGGGACGGTATTCCTTGTTTTTTTCAGGCAGGGGAAAAAAGCATATTGCCTTTTGATATTTTTTCTGCCAGTTTTTTTATGCTTTCTAGGTACGAAGAGTATTTACCACATGTAAAGGATATACACGGTAGGTTTTCACCTAAAGACAGTATTGCGTTCCAAAATGGATTCCTTCAAAAACCCGTAGTGGATATTTGGGCTTTTAAATTGTTAGAGGCGCTTAAAGAACGTTTTCCAGAACTAGAGCAAAAGAACAAAGTCTATGACTTTATATCTGTTATAGATGTGGCTACATCCCATTGCTATGCAAACAGAGGAGTTGTGCGTGGTTTGGTAGGTTTATTGTTAGATATTGGTACACTTAAACTTAAAAGGGTTGTTGAACGTATTGCAGTAGGGATAAATAGACGAAAAGACCCTTATGATAATTATGCAGAAATAATTGCTTTGCATAATAAGTATAAGGTGAAATGTAATTTCTTCTTTCAATTTGCAGATTATTCTAAATACGATAAAAACGTATCTACAAATAGCATCCGGTTTAAATCTCTCATAAAATATGTAGCAGATTATGTGCCGGTATCCTTAGCAGCTAGCTACAGTTCATTTTCCGATTTAGAATTATTGAAGAAAGAGAAAGCCAATCTAGAAGTGGTAATTAATAGGCCGGTAAATAATTCTAAGATGCGTTACAATAGGGTAGATGTACCACAAACCTATCGTAATTTAATTGCTGCAGAATTTACGGACGATTATACAATGGGTTATACTTTTGAACTCGGGTTTAGGGCAGGTACTTGCACTACATTTCAATTCTATGATATACCGTTAGAAGTAAAGCAACCTATAAAAGTACATCCATTTGCTGTACACGATATATCATTGTCTAAAATTAAAAAAAATCAAGATGTACTGCGTCAAGTACAACTGATCACCAATGAGGTCAAGAAAGTAAATGGTACACTGATAACGATGTTTTCTAACGAAGTTTTAGGAAACAAAGAAGACCGCGATTGGATGGCTATTTACGCTGAAATAATAAAGGAACAACATGTTTGAAAATAAGGTTACAGATGTATTTTTTGATTTAGATCATACCCTCTGGGATTTTGATAAGAATTCAGCATTTACATTTCAAAAAATATTCAACGAACAAAACGTAGCATTAGAATTAGAAGATTTTTTAGAGGTGTATATGCCTGCTAACTTAAAATTTTGGAAGCTATTTAGGGAAGAGAAAATCACCAAAGCTCAATTGAGATACCAGCGGTTAAAATCTGTTTTCGATACTATGGGCTATGCGGCTTCAGATGATTTAATACTTCTGTTGTCAGATGAATATATAAATAACCTGTCTTCTTTCAATACCCTGTTCCCTAATGCAATTGAAGTGTTAAATTATTTAAAACCAAAATACAAACTGCATATTATAACGAATGGTTTTCAAGAAGTACAAGCAAAGAAACTGGTCAACTCTGGTATACATAGCTATTTTGATCAAATTATAGATTCTGAAACGGCAGGCGTCAAAAAGCCTAATCCTATTATTTTTAATTTGGCTTTGAACAGAGCTGGTGCCATACCTGAAAAATCTTTAATGATCGGTGATAGTTTGGAGGCTGACATAATTGGAGCCAAATCTGTAGGTTTTAATACCATACACTTTAACGCCCATAAAGAGGAAAGTCATGATGTAGCTCCTATAATTTATGATTTACAAGAAATAAAATCCTTTTTATAGAGTTACTATAACTATAGGCTTGTGCCTATTTTTTTAAACTTTGAATTGGTGATGAAAGGGGTACGTATACTTTGTATGGCTTTACTGGGATTTCTAATGGTAACATCTTGTTCTGAGAATCAAGATTTTGACCAGTTGGATAATCTAGAAATTACCCCAGATTACGAGACCAGTGTTTTTTATGTAAAGGCACAGGAAAGTTTAATAAATAGAGTAGCCGGACTCAGTTTTTTTACCCAGGATTTTAATTTTGATGCTTTTGAAGAGCCTTTTTTTACAACAAGAGTGCTCTCAGGTGTATTGACCTATGAATTGGAAAATACCACAAGTAAGCCTATTGAGATTAGACTTGAGTTTTTAGATGAAGGTGAGAATATTCTAGATACAGAAGTTTTTAGAATGGATGCTGCGCCAACGGCAGTATTATCGCGTGATGTCGCTTATGGTACTACAGGTAAAAGTTTAGATATTATCAAAGCTACTTCAGAAATACGTTTGACGGCTATAAACCTTGGTGATAATAGTAGTGAGTCAGATTTGCCAGACCCCTCAGTAGTGCTTCGGTCTAGGGCAAAATTCACATTAGAATTGCAATGAGATTAACACGTTGCCTTTTTATAATACCAATGTTATTTACTTTGGGAGCTATTGCCCAGAATAAATCGATTCTCTACGATTTCAATGAAATTCCTCAGTCACTTTCTGTAAACCCAGGTGTTGAAACAGATTTTAAATGGTTTGCCGGTGTGCCTTTATTATCTGGTGTTTCTGGCTATGGTGGCTCTAACGGTATTTCGGTTCATGATATTTTTGCCAATGATGGTGTTGATATTAATGTGAAATTTAGGGAGCGTGCATTAAACACACTTACGCCTAAAGATGAATTCAGTTCTACAATTCAACTTGAATACTTATCTGGAGGATTTAGAGGAGAGAACCCGAATCTGTTTTATTCGTTTGGTGGATATTTAGAGTTTGATAACATTACGTATTGGCCACAAGATTATGCTTCATTAATATTTGATGGTAATGCAGATCAGCTCGGTAGAAGATTTGACTTAGGAGATTTAAAAACGCGTGGTTCTTTGATTAACGTTTTGCATTTTGGTGTCAATAAAAGGATAGATCGTAATTTAACGATAGGAGGGAGAGGTAAAATATATTCAGGAATTGTTGATTATAGTTCCACCTCCAATAATGGGCACTTGAGCAATATAGAAGGTCAGAACAATAGAATTGCAACGAACCTCAGTGCAGATTTGCTGTTGCGAACCTCGGGACTTCAAGATTTAGATGATGCCAGTGATTCGGATACGTTTACAAATGAGGTTATAAGTAGAGCTCTTTTTGGCGGAGATCTTGGTTTAGGGATAGATTTTGGTTTTACCTATCACCTGACCGAAAGAACTACTATTACAGGAAGTCTATTAGATGTTGGGTTTATTTATCATTCTAGTGACCCTAAAAGTTATAGCCTTAAAGGAAACACAACGGTAGAGGGTATTCAAATAAATGTTTTAGAAAATTTTGCCAGCCTAAATCGAGATTTTTGGCAAGATTTGGTAGATGATATTGAGGCAGAAGTCCCTTTTGAAACCGACACGAAAAGTTATGTTTCTTTTAGACCAACTAAAATGTACGCATCTATAAGAAATGATTTTGGAGAGCCGGTTGGTAAAGAAGGACAACAAAGTTGTGATTGTACGGCAGGGTCTTCTGGTTGTGAACTACGTACCAAATACAGAAATTCATTTGGTGGTCAATTATATATCATCAATAGATCTAGAGGTCCACAAATGGCATTGACGGGTTTTTATACACGTAGAATCGGAAATATTTTAGCATTTAAAGGTACTTACACCGTAGACAAATTTAGTTATACCAATGTAGGTTTAGGTATGAATCTACAAGCCGGACCGGTCAATTTTTATATAATGGCAGATAACTTGTTATCCTATAACAATATTGCAGCCACTAATTATGCTTCGTTTCAATTTGGGTTGAATATTATTTCTTGGGGACGTAATTAGAAGCATACCTTCTTCTACATATTTTATTTTTTTGGCATGCTTTTTTCATATATTACCATGAATTTAAAATACAAGTCGTTTTGAAAACAATTATCGCATTACTATTCACTCTTATAGGTTATAGCTCTTTTGCACAATCAAATTTGGATGAATACAAATATATCATTGTACCAAAAAAGTTTGATGCCTTTAAAAATATAAATGAATACCAAACAAGTACTTTGGTTAAATACCTATTTACGGGAAAAGATTTTAATGCAGTTTATGATGATAAGTTACCAGAAGATTTAAAATTTAATAGGTGTTTAGGCTTATCGGTAGATATAAAAGATGATAGCAGTCTATTTTCTACTAAGACAATTATAAACCTAAAAGATTGTAACGATGAAGTTGTATTCAGTTCAATGCAGGGTATAAGTAAAGAGAAGCAATACAAAGAAGCATATAACGAAGCTATTAGAGAAGCTATGCGTTCATTTAATGGAATCAACTATACATACAGTGGTAAAAGTGAAAAGAACGACGCTATTACCGTTGATTTTAGAAACGACGTTAAAAAACTAGATGAATCTAAAGCCAATAAAATAATTCAAATTGAAAAAGCTGCGGATGTTGTAAGTACTCAAAAGGAACCAACGGTAATTTCAAAAGAAACAGAGAAAACACAGTACTACAAGGATAATACCCCTATTGAATCTAATATTAGAAAATCGGAAATAGAGAAACCTTCTTTTAAAAGCTTAGAGATCAAAAAGCCAATAGCTAAAGATATGTGGTATGCACAAGCTACCGATAATGGTTTTCAGTTAGTTGACAGCACACCAAAAGTTAGAATGAACTTACTAAAGAGTTCAGCTGACAATGTTTTCATGGCCAAAACCGATACTAAGAACGGTATGGTTTACCAAAAAGAGGGCAATTGGATTTTTGAATATTATGAAAACGATAAATTAATTCAAGAAGAATTAAATATCAAATTCTAAAAATCATATTTCTCTTTCCATCTATTCTTTAAGAAATCGCTAAGCGCTTTTTCACGGGCATTATTGCCTGGTTTGTAGAATGTGGTGCCTGTAAGTTCTTCAGGTAAAAATTCAGCGTCTACAAAATTGTTCTGGTAGTCATGGGCATATTTATATTCTTGACCATAACCTAAGTCTTTCATTAATTTTGTTGGGGCATTTCGTAGCGGTAGCGGTACAGTCAAATTCCCTGTTTGCTTGACAGCCTGTTGTGCTTTTCCAATAGCCATATAACTAGCGTTGCTCTTTGCTGAGGTTGCTAAGTAAATGGCACACTGGCTAAGAACTATTCGTGCCTCAGGATATCCAATAGTTGTCACAGCTTGAAACGTAGTATTAGCCATTACCAATGCGGTAGGGTTCGCTAAGCCTATATCTTCAGAAGCAGAAATAAGCATTCTACGGGCAATAAACTTAACGTCTTCACCACCTTCAATCATTCGTGCCAACCAGTATACTGCACCATTTGGATCGCTACCTCTAATAGATTTTATAAAAGCCGATATAATATCATAATGTTGCTCACCGGTTTTATCATAAAGTACTGTGTTTTTCTGAACCTTTGATAAAACCAATTCATTGGTAATAACAATATTGTCACCTGCTTCTGAGTTAACGACTAGCTCAAAAATATTCAATAATTTTCTGCCATCACCTCCAGATAAACGTAATAAAGCTTCTGTTTCTTCAAGCTTTATTTTTTTAGATTTAAGCAATGAATCTTTTTCCATTGCCCTTTTTATAAGATTCTCTAAATCCTCTTTTCCAAAGGCATTTAATACATATACTTGGCAACGGGAGAGTAGTGCTGGTATTACCTCAAAACTTGGGTTTTCTGTGGTAGCCCCAATTAAAGTTACCCATCCTTTTTCTACGGCTGCCAATAGCGAGTCTTGTTGAGATTTACTGAACCTATGTATCTCATCAATAAATAATATCGGATTTTTTGCTGTAAATAATCCCCCTGCTTGTTTTGCCTTATCAATTACTTCGCGAATATCTTTTACACCACTATTAATTGCACTTAAAATGTAGAACGGTCTTTTACTTTGTTCCGCGATAATATTGGCTAAAGTTGTTTTACCCGTACCAGGAGGTCCCCAAAGTATTAGCGACGGTATGATTCCTCTTTTAATTTGGTGTGTAAGAGAACCTTTTTCACCAACTAAATGGTGTTGACTAATATATTCGTCTAATGTTTTTGGGCGTACGCGTTCTGCTAAAGGTTCGTTCATAATACAAAAGTATGATAATCTTAAAAGAGAAAATAAAAGTAATGTGCCAATTGATTGTTAAGTAAGGATTTGAATGACAATATGACCAATTTGTAAACGTTGGTAGTATAATTGTAATTCCAATACCAAAACAAGCTCATGTCAGAAATGGGACATTTTAAATTTTCTAATAAAGTATTTGGCATTCCTCTAATGGCCATGATTCTCATATGGGGAGTGTATTTGGTAGAACTTGTTATTGGAGTTAATTTCAATGAAATGGGAGTGAAGCCTAGAACTATTTTGGGTCTTCGTGGTGTGGTTTTAAGTCCATTTATTCATGGTTCACTTGAGCATTTATATAACAATACTATTCCGTTGGGTATTCTGCTTTCGGCATTATGGTATTTTTATAGAGATGTTGCTTGGAAAGTAGTTGTGTACGGTATTTTACTGTCAGGCTTTATAACTTGGCTAATTGGTAGAACATCTCATCATATTGGAGCAAGTGGATTTATTTATGTTCTCGCAAGTTTTATTTTTTTTAAAGGGATTTTCAGTTCCTATTTTAGACTAGTAGCGCTTTCTTTAATTGTTGTATTTATTTATGGAAGTATGCTCTGGTATATATTTCCGGTAAAAGACGGTATGTCTTGGGAAGGTCATTTGGCAGGTTTTCTTACGGGTTTGTTTTTAGCGAAGGTCGTAAAAGCTGGTATTCCACAAACTAAAAAATATGAATGGGAAAAAGAGGGCTTTAAAGAAGAAGATGACCTCTTTTTAAAACACTTCGATAAAAATGGAAACTTCAGAGAATTACAAAGTGACGAAAATCTTATTGAAGATGATGGTTTATCAATAAACTACATCTACAAAGAAAATCGTAAAAACGATAAGCAATAGGTTGTGTTACATACGCTGACGAACAGCTTCATATAAAAATACTGCACAAGCAACAGATACATTCAAAGATTCTATTTCACCAAGTAATGGTAATTTAGCTCTATAGTCTGAAGCCTTCAAAATCGATGGCGTAATACCACGATCTTCCGCTCCCATAACAATAGCTATAGAATCTGTAAAAGGTACATCATAAACAGAATCATCTGTTTTTTCAGTAGCTGATACAATTTTGATACCTGATGCCTGTAAATAGAAAACGGCATCTTTTAAATGATCGACTTTAGCGATGGGAACTTTATATGCTGCACCAGCTGATGTCTTAATGGTATCTGCAGTAACAGGAGCTGCACCTTTTTTCTGTACAATGATTCCATCAACACCTGTACATTCTGCGGTTCTTATTATGGCACCAAAATTACGTACATCCGATAGTTGGTCTAGCAGTAAAAATAATGCTGGTCCTTCTTTTTCGCTAGCCTTCTCTACTAAATCTTCAAGAGTATGAAATGCAATAGGGGAGATGTTAGCAACTGCACCTTGGTGATTACTTTTAGTTAATCTGTTCAACTTTTCAATAGGTACATAGACCAAATTGATTTCGTTGCGACGCAATAAACTTTCTAATTCTTTCATAAGGTCTCCTTTAAGACCTTTTTGTAGAAATACCTTGTCTATCTCCTCATTTGAATTGACAGCTTCTATAATGGCTCTTAAGCCATAAATTTGAGTGGTTTTTTGCATGGGGCAAAGGTATAAAAAAACCGCCCAACAATTGTTGGGCGGTTGCAAATCTTAGTACTAAAATATATTAACTGTTTAAATACTCAAAAACCTTTATTAAATCATGTTTAGATTTAATATTCAAGTTATTTTCTTTTAGGAAGATTTTTAGATCTTCTTTTTTAGAGTCATCAACTAGCTTTATAAGTTTATTGTTTTTCTGTGGAATTTGGTCAATTCTGTTGACATCGTTTTTTTGAAAGTAATACTCTGTAAATTTTGTAAATCTACTTGGAACAGCTGCTATAAAAGAGTTTTGAGCAGGCTGGCCTTCAGTGAATTTCACAAGAGTTCTTTCATAAAGATCATACTGACTTCCTTTTTCAATAAGAGATAAGTAACCATTGATTGTTGCTTTCTTGTCAGTTACAAAAGTTTTAAAACTTAATGGTTTGGAATTAATTAGTAAGCTAACTTCCTTATCTTTTACCAATGCCTGATATGCTTCTTCTTCAGAGGATGTTTTTTTGATTTCAATCTCTTCGTTTAACGCATTGTATCTATAATATATTGATCCTACTACTTCATCATTATATTTTAAGACTGTAGGAGCAAAAGTGTTAGAGGTATAAGGCGAACCTTGGAATTTATCTAAATCAATTTCACGTCTTTTTTGATAAGCTTCATTTACCGGACCTAAGAAATTAGAGATTACGGCCCCAGCTGCTGCATTTTGGCTTGCACCACCTAAATTTGTAGGTACTTGACCAGAGTATTGAGCTTGTAATGTAGTGCTAGCTATAGCTGTAATAGCGAACATTAGTATTTTTTTCATGGTGTGGTTGTTTAAGAGGTATAATTTAAATAATTTTTTTAAACCTCTTATCTTCAGGAAGTTTAATTTTTTGTTAATTCGAATGTTCTTAGTTTATCATTGTTGAATCCAGCAACAAGTATCGTTTGGTCATTGAATTTTATTGATTCCATACTTTTTACATTTCCTTTTAAATAGAGTCCTGTTTTTTCCATTGTTGCAGGAGTGTACCCATCTTTTCCGTTAGAAATTAATGCTAGGCCAGAAATTGCATCTAACCTGGGTGTTTCTACCTCGGTTTCATATATGTTGCCAGAAATCACACAATCTTCAAATCCATCATTATTCAAATCAAATAGTGTTATCGCCAAAGTTGGAAATAATTGGCATTCATTGGGTAAAATAATTTTTTCAAAATTGTTATCGCCTTTGTTTAATAGAAGTATGGAATTAAACTCATTAGCTTCTTTAGAATAGGCTTCTTTTAGCTTTTCCCCATAAATATCTTCCATAGTTGCATTAGCAAAATCATTATAGGTAGAGAATTTATCTTTAATAAACGGCATCTGCTGTGAAGAGCATTCCCTGCCTCTTACAGGTACATAAGTTTCATGATACTTTTTGCTTAGAACAACATCGTTAATTCCGTTGTTATCAAAATCATTAGCAAATATTTTAAACGGACTTTCATCGGTAGCTTTAAATTTTATATTTCTACCTACATTACCTACCAAATAATCTTTTTTACCATCATTATTTATATCAGTCTCTTTTATCTTAAACCACCAACCTTTGCTATTTAGAGCAGTATCATCGGTTGCAACAAGTTTAAATTTTCCGTTATTATTTTGAAACAGCCCTATTGGAGTCCATTCACCAACAGCTATAAAATCTTGCCATCCATCATTATTAAAATCTGTGGTAATGATACTATTAATCAATCCAAAGTTTTCTAGGTCAGGAGCGATAGTTTCAGTAACATTTTTTAATATGCCATTATCATTTTCGTAAAGTAATGAAGCACTATGTTTTGGGTAATTATGAGGTATAATTCGATTTCCTACTAAAACGTCATTATCCCCATCTTTATCAAAATCAATAATGGTTACAGATTTTCCACTCTTTGGAAATGATCGTAAAGCAGGAGTGTCTAGTTTTGTGAATTCGCCTTTGCCATTATTTAGGTACAGCCTATCTGCATAATATGAAGAACTTTCCCCATACTCGTTACCACCACTTACAACGTAGAGATCTAAATCACCATCATTATCAAAATCGAAAAATACAGATTCAGCATCCTCTTTATCTTTATCCTGTTTAAATGAATTAGGTGTTTGGTTAATAAAGCCTTGTTGTGTTTGTAGGTATAACGTACCTGATTGTCCTGACCCACCGCCTATGTATAAATCTTCTCTTCCGTCTCCATTAATATCGCCTTTAGCCATAAATGGGCCTGTATTAGATTGTTTGTAGGGTAAAAGAATCTCTTGTTCGAAATCATCATACAATGTTTCTTGGTGGGTATAATTTATATTGTATGATTCTTGTGTTTCAGATTTAAAATAAGAATTACTTGCTACTAAAGATGTATTCTCATTTAACATGGCATCCTGTTCTTTAAATACGATGGAAGAATTGGCTTTAACTTTGTACTTATAAGAAACCTTACCGCTGGACCATAGAATTTTTACAGTGTCTATTAAAATAGAGGTTCCAACGCCAAAATGGGCAGAATTTTCTTGAGATGACATATAGCCTCTAACTCTTTTAATCTCATCGTATTGTTTTTTGTTGTCATGGGATATCGTAACCGTAGCGAATGATTCTGAAGTTTTTCCTTTTGCTGTAACCTTTAGGAAATTACCTAAATTGTTTTCTACAGTTCTGTTCCTGTACAAAATTGCCTTTTGATCAATATTGTTTATTATTAAATCTAAATCACCGTCATTATCAAAATCTCCTTGAGCGGCACCATTGCTAAAGGTTAGCTCTTCTAGACCCCACTTATTACCTACTTCCTTAAAATTTAGATTTCCTTCATTTTTATACATGAGGTTACTCAAGCTTTCAGATGGCATTTCATCATACAGCTGTTGCTTTATGTCATTCGGGATATTACCCTTATATCTTATCTTTGTTTTATAAACTTTATTCTGAAAATCATTATCTAAAGCGTACTTACGATAACCATTTGTTATGAATACATCTTTTAATCCGTCATTATTATAATCCGATAATAATACTGACCAACTCCAATCAGAACTTGCCATAGAAGTTAACTGAGAGATGTTAGAGTAATGGTTGTTGCCTAGGTTAAGTTGTAACGAGTTGAACATGTATTGATGCTGAAAGCCCGCTGTCTTTGTTAAGTAATTAAATTTATCTGTGCTCATGGAAGCCATTAATGTTTTTGCCCTAAAATTATCATTAGAAGCCATGTCTAAAACAAAAATGTCTTGTAATTGGTCATTGTTGATATCGGCAATATCTAAGCCCATACCATAAAATGAAACCTGTTGGGTTAAGTCTTTTACAGCGTTTTTAAAACTGCCGTTCTGATTGTTTAAATAAATGGCATCTGGTAAATAATAATCACTAGAAATATAGATATCTAGGTATCCATCTAAATTGATGTCAGAGACACATAGACCTAAACCGAAAACTGGATTTTCTAAACCTACCTCTTTAGTAGCATCTATAAATTTACCATCAACGTTCTTGTAGAAGTGACTACTATTGAAATATTTGGTTTCTTTTGATGTATTTACTGTTTTTAGAAGTGAAATGGGATCTAAACCATATAATTCATTTTCATTCATTACAATACAATCAAGATCACCGTCTTTGTCGTAATCAAAAAAAGCTGATTGTGTGGATATGCCCGGATCATCTAATCCTAGTTCCTTTGCGCTCTCAGTGAAAGTTAAATCTTGATTATTAATAAATAGAAGATTGTTTCTATTACTTCTATTGTTTGGTCCACCTTGTGAGATATAGATATCTTGCCAGCCATCATTGTTGATGTCAACGAAGGTTACACCATTACTCCATTTTTTTCCGGTGTTAATACCTGACGATTTAGAAATATCTTCAAATTTGAAATCACCTTTGTTTAGATAGAGCTTGTTTTCAACTTGGTTTCCTGAAAAGAAAATATCTAGTAGACCATCATTATTTAAATCTTCAACACCTACACCGGCACCGTTGTAGAAGTAGTCGAAATTGAAAACATTATCATAGGTTTCTACATTTTCTTTAAGGTCATTACTAAATACAATGTTACTAGTTTCACTAGAAATACTTTCGAATATTTTGGTATTTGTAGTTGAATTATATGCTATTTGTTCTGAAGAATCTTTTTTTTGATTTGTACATGAAAGAGTAATTAATACAAGCATAAAACTTGTTATTAATTTTGAATCTCTATTTATGTGGACAAGATCTAGCATATAGGGGGTATTAAAAATTAGTATAAACAAAATAGCTGCCCTAAATTAAGAGGGCAGCTATTGAATAATTTAAATATTACTAAGACTATCCATTGCAGATATTCAAAGTTATAGGTCCTACTGCAGGACTAGGTCCGTCAGAAATTGCAGTCTCACCTGTTGGAGCGATAATTTCATAGGTTACTTCAGAATCAAAAGCACCAGAAACAAATTCTAATGTAAATTCTGTAGCTCCGTCGGGTACTGTGAAAGTAAGTGTACCTGCACTACCATCTGGAATTGTATATGAAGATGCTACACCATCGATAACAACATCGATAGATGCTCCATTCCATCCGTCACCATAACTATCAACTAAGTCGATAGTATATTCACCAGCAACTGGAGCAGGAGGAATACATTTAATAACTGGATTGTAGAAATACGGAGCATTAAAGAATGAACCTGTAATAGTACCTGTACTATCATCATTAGTAAAGGTTCTTCCGTCGGTTAATGTCAAGATCAAACGATATTGAATTTCATCACCACCGTCGAAGTCGCCTTCAACCAAGCCTAATAAAGACAAAGCATTTGCTAACGTAGTGTCATAACTTGCTCTTGGTAATCCAAATTCACCATCTGTAAAGTCAGAAGGAAGAAAAGTCTCAATCAAGATCTCACTTACAGTAGAATCACCATTGCCTGCAGAATTATCTTCAAAGCTAATGTATAAATCAACTTTCTCTAATAAATCTCCATCTTCATAATCTTGCTCCTCAAAAGTGAAGCCAAAAGAAGTAGTGGTATCAAAACGGTCAAATACGCCGCCTGATTCAATTGTTCTTAAAACAGCACCTCTGGTAGTTTCAGCAAATACTTCATCAATTACTTTACCTCCATCATCATCACATGATGTTATTAGTAGTGAAGAAACACCTATAATAGCGCCTAGTATTTTATTGTTTATTTTCATTTTCTTAATTTTTAGTTAGCAGATGGGAAAGCTGGTCCGGCTGGATTAGTATCCCAAAATACTTGAGTTGATAAATCAGACTTCTGAGAAACATTCGAGTTTGTAATAACCTCTGTTTGAGGATACAAGAATGATCTTGGAAAAGACCCTGGGTTTAGTTCCCAGTTAGGAGCTAATGTTGTAGGGAAGCCCGTTCTTCTATAATAGTTAAAAGCTTCAACACCACCACCGTAAAGTGCGATCCAATATTGTTCAGACAAAATATTTGTTTGGTCATTACCTGAAGCAGCTAAGTAATCAGCAACAATACCATCTATGTATGTTGTTACGTCGGTCCCAGTAGGAGCGAAAGAAGTATTAGCAGTAGCATCCAATGATCCAAAACCTTGTACTTTTTCTATTGATTTTGTCATTGCTGACTCTAAGAATGCAGCTTTAGCAGCAGGAGAGCTTGCTAATTCAGCTTGCCAGAAATCAACGTAAGAAGCTAAGATGATAGGTTCGATACCTGCACCTCCGCCACCTAGGCCAAGACCAACACCACCAAAACTATTGTCATCAAAACGACCTGCAGCAGGATAAACACCTACAGCTGTTCTAAGGAAACCATCAGGAGGAGTACCTTCATTGTTACCATGAGATCTACCCCAGTATCCATTAGGTACTGAACAATAAACAAATCCATCATAGTGTGCTGGAGCTATTGCTAAAGAACACGCTAAGTCTTCTTCACTTGCTGGTTCTCCTGCAGCACCTGGTGTAGCATCAACTTGACGATAGAAGTAATATCTAATTCTAGGGTCATTTTTCACTAACATATTATTCATTATCCAGTTAGATTGGTAAATGTTCGCACCACTTGGAGTGTAATCATCTTGATAATCTGGGTGACGTGTATCTGGTTGTAAGTCTCTTGATCCATATTGAAATTGAAAATCATCACCAGAATCAGAAATATAATCACCAGAAGCAATAATAGAATTAAATGTACTAACGTCACCAGTAGTTACAGCAGCCTTTAATTTAATGGTATTAACTAATTTAATCCATTGATCAGTGTCTCCACCATAGAAAAAATCTGTTGCACCTTGATCTGCAGGACCTGCTGCAAATAAAGCTTCAGCTTGATCTAATAAAGCTAATGCTCCTGTGTAAACAGCTTGACCATCATCTAATAATGGAGCAGGAAAATCTACAGGGTTACCAGCTTCACTCAATGTTGCTTTTCCAAGGTAATCGGCAAGTAATAAAAGCATATGAGCTTTTAAAGTTTGACCAACTGCTATATGGAAAGAGAAATCGGTATCTGTTCCTTCGTCAATAACTTGAAGGTTTGCTACGTTAGGAAAAATTCCCAAATCAACATCTGAGGTAAAAACATCACCATTACCATCAGTACTACTATAAAGACGTTCCCAAACATCATCTAATGTGTTACCTGGGTAAGTGTTAAAATAGTTACGACCAAGCATGTAATCAATTCTAGTTAACTCAGAACCTATATCATTTAACTCGTACATGTTAGCTACATAGGCCAATTGAATAGAATTCAATAGCAAATTCGGGTCTGCTTGATCAGCTGCCAAATCGTTAGGGCTAGTCCTAAGATCTAGGTCTGTTGTCTCACAAGAGTTTAATAGCACTCCTGCGGTAAAAACAACGGTTATATATTTAATTATTTTTTTCATAATATTTCTATTAATTAAGATTAGCAATTTTTAAAAGGTTGCTTTAATACTAACTCCATATCTTCTAGAACTAGGACCGTTAATAAAGTCAAAACCTTGAGAGTTACCAACACCGGCACCTTGAATGTTTGGATCAAAGTTTGCACCTTTTGGTGTATTGTAAGCATCATACCATAAGTTGAAACCTTGAGCAGTAATAGTCAATGATCCAAAAGGAGTTCTTTCTAATGATTTAGCTGGAAAAGTATAGCCTAAAGAAAGTTCTTGTAAACGAACTACAGAAGCATCATAAACTTTTAGTTCTGTTGGTCCGAATAAAATATTGTTGAAGTAGTAAGTAGAGTTGTTGATCTGCTTATTGTTTACTTCACCAGTACTTTGAGAAACTCCTGGAAGAATATATGTGTTCTCTCTATCTAAAGTTTCAGTAATTAAACCTCTACCTAATAAAGTACCAATAGTGTTAGAAACAATATCACCACCTTTAATATGACTAATCTGAAAACCTAAATTCCAATTTTTATAAGAAAATGAGTTAATCACATTCATTATAAAGTCAGGGTTTGGATTACCAATAATTGGCACATTTCCATTAGCATCAACTTCAGTAGTAACATAATCACCACCATCATCAACTAAGAAATTACCATCAGCATCTCTTGCGATTGCATCACCTACAATTACACCTAATTGCTGACCTTTTATTGCAGCGTTACCACCAACAGACAATGTAGAACTACCAGCATAAATAATGATGTCTTGTTCTTGTTCTGTTACAGTAAATTGGTTTTTGGTAAAGTTTGCTCTTGTGTTCCAGTTAAATCCACTTCTGTCATCACTTCTAAACCAATCAACACCTAAATCAATTTCAATACCATCGCCTTCTATTTTACCAACATTACTTTGTGTGAAAGTAAAACCAGTTGAAGGAGAAAGAGGCTCTCTTACGATAAGATCTTTAGTTGTTCTATCGAAATATGTGAAATCTAATGAAACTCTATTGTCTATGAATTTAGATTCAAAACCAACTTCAAATTCAGAAAGTACTTCTGGCTTCAAATCTGGATTTGCTTTAAACCCGGCAACTTGGTTTGTTGTTATACCTCCATCATCACCGTAAACTTGTGTATTCTGCTCAACAACACTTACTGTTGGGTAAGCTGTTGGGAATGTTGCAGATTGTCCTAAACCAGCTCTTAACTTTAAAAAGTTAAGACCATTTTGAGATTTCATACCAGGCCAAGCAGCAGTTGGTAAGAAAGATCCACTTATACTTGGGTATGTTTGGCTATTGTTCTCAGTAATAAGGTTAGAAACCCAATCCGTTCTAGTAGAACCTGTTATGAATAACATGTTGTCGTAATCTAAGGTGACTTGACCTAGTAGACCTGCAATGTTTCTTCTCTCAGTATACTGAATAGGAGATTGGTTAGCATAGTTAAAGTGTCTTTGTATATCAAATACAATCTGACCTGTACTAGCAACACCTTGTTGATCAAATGTTGTAGACCTAGAAGTAGCACCTACGTTAAATGTCATTCCTAATTTCTCGGATAAATCATAATTACCATTTAAGGCTAAATAGTGATCCCAAATAGTATTATTGTTATCATAAGTATTTAAGAAACCAAAAATGGCACTTGTAAATTCAACACCACCCTTGTTAGAATATTGTTCGTTTCTTTCATTATAATAATCTAAACCAGCTCTATAAGTCATGTTAAGATTATCATTAATGTCATATTGCATCGACGCATTCCAGAAAACACGAGTAGTCAATTGAGAATACTTCGCATTATTAGCGGTCCAACGTGGGTTAATGATATCGTTACCATTTCTATAGTAAACACTAGAGCCATCAATTGGGTTTTGGTAAGGTAAACCTAATAAGTCAACACTTCTTGGTGTAAAGTAAATGTTACCAAAAATTGAAAGACCTGTAGTACCGTTACCTTCACTCGCTGCAATTGGAGGTGAGCTATAATCAGTTCTAGAGTAGTTCATTGCTCCAGCAACTGTAAATCTGTTAGATAATTTAGATCTACCACCGATAGATACGTTAGCTCTTGTTAATCCGTTACCAGGAATAAAAGATTCATCATCTAAATAACCGAAGTTAGCATTGAAAGTTGTATTACCATCTTCAGAAGCTCCGTTAATGTTTACAGAAGTTGAACTTACTGAACCAGGCTTAAAGTATTCTTCTACAGAATTGTAAGGTTTCCAGTCATATCTGGCACCTTGAAATTCAGGAAATGCTTCTCTTGTAGCTGCTATTGCAGTAGTACTGTAAGGGTGTTCTAATGTGCCATTTGCATCAATAGAAGATTGTCTTCCCCAACCAGAAAGGCCGCTTTCTTCAAAGCTAGGACCCCAGTTACTAAAGAACCAACCGAAAGCTTGGTCAAAACCATTACCGTATTCATCTTGATAATCAGGTAATGAAGCAAATTCATTAACGAAGTAAGATTGATTAACAGTTATTTCTGTTTTCTTTTTTCCACCTACAGCAGAACCTGCTTTAGTGGTAATAAGAATAACACCGTTTTTACCTTGAGAACCGTAAAGAGTTGCTGCTGCAAGACCTTTTAATACTTCAATTTTTGCGATGTTGTTTGGATCTAAATCTAAAAACCTAGAAGAACCAGTGTTACCTGTTAAGAAGTTAGAACCTCCACCATTTGTGTCTTGTGCATTAGTATCACTACTAAAAGGAACACCATCAACAACGAAAAGAGCTTGGTTACTTCCACTAAAGGAACTTAAACCCCTTACTACAACGTTAGTTGCAGAACCAGACATACCACCAGCGGCAGTAATTTGCACACCAGATGCTTTACCTGATAATACACGGGCAACGTCACCCTCTGAACGAGATTCTAAATCTTTTTCGTCTACAGATGATACTGCATAACCTAAAGCTTTCTTCTCACGCTTAATACCTTGAGCGGTTACAACCACTTCTTCCAGCGCTTGTGCATCTTCTTCCATTTGCACACTTACTGTACTACCGGCACCTACCGATTTTCTTACGGCTTTCTGACCGATGTAAGTAAATAATAATGTTTCGCCTTGTGCGGCCATAATGGAATAGTTACCATCAAAATCTGTTTGAGTACCTGTTGTGGTACCTTCAACTACAATGTTAACCCCGGGCAAAGGAAGCCCTCCTTGATCAGTAACCGTACCGGATACTGTTTTTTGCTGTGCAAAAGAAATATGCACAACTAACGCTAAAAGTAGCGTCAACAATCCATTTAGTTTTGTTCTCATTTTTAAATTATTTGAATTAGCTAGCGACAAACTTCACAATAATGTGTTAATAATGCAAGATAATTTTAATAAAATTTTAAGAACTCGTGATAAAATTGGGAGTTACAGATTAAACACGATCCATATTTAAAGTTATATAATTCAACACCGTTTTTTTTATCATATTCATAATTCTTCAGGAATAGTCTAAAAAACCTGCGTTTAATTCAATTCAAAAAACGTATGGCTAATTCTTGATTTTTTAAATTGTTAAGGATATTTTAACAAGTATATGTTTTAGTTCAAAAGGAGCTGAATTAAAAAAAAATGAAAATAAATGCAACTTGGTTTGAATTTTACTTAAATATTACTACATTTGCCGACCCTTAAAGTAGGGGTAATTTTTTATATATCATTATAGTATGCCAACAATATCACAATTAGTACGAATAGGAAGAGAGACGATTACTAAGAAGAGTAAATCGGCTGCTTTGGATTCGTGTCCTCAGAGAAGGGGTGTTTGTACACGTGTTTATACTACCACGCCTAAGAAACCAAATTCAGCTATGAGAAAAGTAGCAAGGGTTAGGTTAACAAATGGTAAGGAAGTGAATGCTTACATTCCAGGAGAGGGTCACAATCTACAAGAGCATTCGATAGTATTAGTAAGAGGCGGAAGAGTTAAAGATTTACCAGGAGTTAGGTATCATATTGTACGTGGTGCATTGGACACAGCAGGTGTGGCCGGTAGAACACAACGTAGATCTAAATATGGTGCAAAACGCCCAAAAAATTAATTAAACTTGTTTAAAAGGAAGTAATGAGAAAAAGACAGGCAAAGAAAAGACCACTTTTACCAGATCCAAGATTTAATGATCAATTGGTGACACGTTTCGTCAATATGATGATGTGGGATGGTAAAAAATCAGTTGCTTTTGGTGTTTTTTACGATGCAATAGATATCGTAGATGCTAAGAAAACTGATGAAGAGAAAACAGCTTTAGAGCTTTGGAAGGATGCATTGAGTAATGTAATGCCTCATGTTGAAGTTAGAAGTAGAAGAGTTGGTGGTGCAACATTTCAGATTCCAATGCAGATCAGACCGGACAGAAAAATATCAACAGCTATGAAGTGGTTGATTAGTTATGCTAGAAAGCGTAATGAGAAAGGTATGGCTCAGAAATTGGCTGGAGAAATTTTAGCAGCAGCAAAAGAAGAAGGAGCAGCTGTTAAGAAAAGAGTCGATACGCACAAGATGGCTGAGGCAAACAAAGCATTTTCGCACTTTAGATTCTAAATAGAAATGGCAAGAGATTTAAAATTTACAAGAAATATAGGTATTGCTGCGCATATTGATGCTGGTAAAACCACGACAACAGAGCGTATTCTTTTTTATACGGGTGTTAGTCATAAAATAGGTGAGGTTCATGACGGTGCTGCTACTATGGACTGGATGGAACAAGAGCAGGAACGTGGTATTACTATTACGTCTGCTGCTACCACTTGTACTTGGAAATTTCCTTTAGAGAATGCAAAGGAACTTGATAGTACTAAGGATTATCACTTTAATATAATAGATACACCGGGACACGTTGATTTTACTGTAGAGGTAAATAGATCATTACGTGTATTGGACGGTTTGGTATTCTTGTTTAGTGCTGTTGATGGTGTTGAGCCACAATCAGAAACTAACTGGAGATTGGCTGATAACTATAAAGTTCCAAGAATTGGTTTTGTGAACAAGATGGACCGTCAAGGTTCTAATTTTCTTATGGTTTGTAAGCAGGTTAAGGAGATGTTAGGTTCTAACGCTGTTCCAATTGTACTTCCTATCGGTGACGAAGCTGATTTTAGGGGTATTGTTGATTTAGCTAAGAACAGAGCAATTACATGGCACGAAGAAGGTTTTGGTGCTACTTTTGATGTAATTGATATTCCTGAGGATATGAAAGCCGAGGTTAAGGAGTATAGAGCTGCCTTAATTGAAGCTGTTGCCGAATATGATGAAGAGTTGATGGAGAAATTCTTCGAAGATGAAGATTCTATCACTGAAGATGAAGTGCATGCTGCTTTAAGAGCTGCTGTTATGGATCGTGCAATCATTCCGATGATTTGCGGTTCTTCATTTAAAAATAAAGGTGTTCAGTTTTTGTTGGATGCTGTATGTAGATATTTACCTTCGCCTGTTGATAAAGAGGCGATTGAAGGAACTAATCCTGATACTGGTGAAGTTGAAAGACGTAAGCCTAGTGTGAAGGAGCCTTTCGCGGCTTTAGCTTTTAAAATTGCTACTGATCCTTTTGTAGGGAGATTGGCCTTTTTTAGAACTTACTCAGGTCGTTTAGATGCTGGTTCTTATATATTGAATAATCGTTCAGGTAAAAAAGAACGTATTTCTCGTATTTATCAAATGCATTCTAATAAACAAAACGCCATCGATTTTATCGAGGCGGGTGATATTGGAGCAGCTGTTGGTTTTAAGGATATTAAGACTGGTGATACTATGTCTGATGAAAAGCACCCAATTGTTTTGGAAAGTATGAACTTCCCAGAACCTGTAATTGGTATTGCTGTTGAGCCTAAAACAAAAGCAGATGTTGATAAGTTGGGTATGGCTTTGGCTAAATTGGCTGAGGAGGATCCTACTTTTCAAGTAAAGACTGATGAATCTTCAGGACAAACTATTATATCTGGTATGGGTGAGCTTCATTTAGATATTATTGTTGACCGTTTAAGAAGAGAATTCAAGGTTGAAGTTAATCAAGGTGAACCACAAGTAGAATACAAAGAAGCGTTAACTAAAACGGCATCTCACAGAGAAACTTATAAAAAGCAATCTGGTGGTCGTGGTAAATTTGGTGATATTGTATTTGAAATGGGTCCTGCTGATGAAGATTTCGAAGGAGAAGGGCTTCAGTTTGTTGATCAAATTAAAGGTGGACGTATTCCTAAAGAATTTATTCCATCTATAGAGAAAGGTTTCAACGTAGCAATGCAGAACGGACCTTTAGCTGGATATGAAATGGATACAATGAAAGTTGTACTTAAGGATGGATCTTTCCACGCTGTGGATTCAGATGCACTTTCTTTCGAATTAGCTGCTAAGATGGGTTACAAAGCTGCTGGTAAAGCTGCTGGTGCCGTTATCATGGAGCCAATTATGAAATTGGAAGTTATTACTCCAGAAGAAAACATGGGTGATATCGTTGGGGATTTGAATAGACGTAGAGGTACTATTGGTGATATGAGTGATAGAGCTGGTGCGAAAGTTGTTAAAGGTACTGTGCCATTATCTGAAATGTTCGGATATGTAACATCTCTTAGAACTTTATCTTCAGGTCGTGCTACTTCAACAATGGAATTTTCACATTATGCAGAAACTCCTTCTAATATTTCAGAAGAAGTTATTAAGGCAGCAAAAGGTATAACAGCTTAAATTTAGGACATGAGTCAGAAAATTAGAATAAAACTAAAATCTTACGATCACAATTTAGTGGATAAATCTGCTGAGAAGATTGTAAAAACGGTAAAGACTACCGGTGCTGTTGTAACAGGGCCAATTCCTTTGCCAACGCATAAAAAAATATTTACTGTTTTGCGTTCACCTCACGTGAATAAAAAATCTAGAGAGCAATTCCAATTAAGTTCGTATAAGAGATTATTGGATATTTATAGCTCTTCATCTAAAACTATTGATGCACTTATGAAGTTAGAGCTTCCTAGTGGTGTAGAAGTAGAGATTAAGGTGTAGTTAATTGTCTGCCCCATTTATGGGTTAGACTACATGTCCTAAGCTGCGTGCGAGGGAAAAACGGAAAAAATAATTTAGGGTTAAATTATTTTGACCCTATTTTTTTGGAAAGAATTTAATAAGTAATAATTAATATAAATAAGTATGTCTGGGTTAATAGGAAAGAAAGTAGGCATGACCAGTATTTTTGACGAGAATGGAAAAAACATTCCATGTACCGTTATACAGGCTGGACCATGTGTAGTTACCCAAGTCAGAACCGAAGAGGTCGACGGGTATAGTGCCCTTCAACTTGGTTTCGATGACAAGGCAGAAACTCGTGCTAATAAGGCTGAATTAGGCCATTTTAAAAAAGCAGGTGCTTCTCCTAAGAAAAAGGTCGTTGAGTTCCAAGATTTTGAAGGTGATTTTAAATTAGGTGACACCGTAGGTGTAGATGTTTTTACTGAAGGTCAATTCGTAGATGTTATTGGTACATCTAAGGGTAAAGGTTTTCAGGGTGTTGTTAAACGTCACGGTTTTGCAGGGGTTGGTCAAGCAACTCACGGTCAGCATAACAGACTTAGAGCTCCTGGTTCTATTGGTGCTGCGTCTTATCCGGCAAGAGTATTTAAGGGTATGAAAATGGCGGGTAGAATGGGTACTGATCGTGTAACGGTTCAGAACCTTAAGGTTTTAAAAGTAGTTCCAGAAAAGAATCTTTTAGTAGTAAAAGGTTGTGTTCCGGGCCATAAGAATGCTTATGTAACTATACAAAGGTAGATGTAATGAAAATAGCAGTTTTAGATATTAAAGGAAAAGACACAGGTAGAAAGGCAAACCTTTCTGATGATGTTTTCGCTATAGAGCCTAATGATCACGCAGTTTACTTAGATGTTAAGCAATATTTGGCTCATCAAAGACAAGGAACGCACAAAGCTAAAGAAAGAGCTGAGATCGCTGGTAGTACGAGAAAAATTAAGAAACAAAAGGGTACAGGTACTGCGAGAGCAGGTAGTATTAAATCGCCAATCTTTAGAGGTGGTGGTAGAATATTTGGACCTAGACCTAAAGATTATACTCAGAAGTTAAATAAAAACCTGAAGCGATTGGCAAGGAAATCTGCATTGTCTTTGAAATCAAAAGAAAATGCAATTTTAGTAGTTGAAGACTTCGATTTTGACACTCCAAGTACTAAAGATTTTATTGAAGTTTTAAAGACCTTTGGTCTTGAAAATAAAAAATCTTTAATAGTGTTGGGTGATTCAAATAAAGGTGTATATTTGTCTTCGCGTAATTTTAAAGGCTCAGAAGTTATAACTAACTCAGAATTAAGTACTTACAAAATTCTTCATGCTAATAGTGTGGTATTGTTAGAGAGCTCTTTAGAGGGGATTGAATCGAATTTAAATAAACAATAATATCATGAGTGTGTTAATAAAACCAATTATAACGGAGAAAATGACTGCTGATAGCGAGTTGAATAACCGTTATGGATTCGTAGTTAACCCTAAGGCTAATAAGTTGCAGATTAAAGATGCAGTTGAAGCTACTTATGGTGTTTCTGTGAAGAAGGTTCGTACAATGAATTACGGTCCATCAAGAAAATCCAGGTATACAAAAACTGGTGTACAACATGGTAAGACAAATGCTATTAAAAAAGCAATTGTTGATGTAGTAGAAGGTGATATTATCGATTTTTACAGTAATCTATAAAGACAAGAAATGTCAGTTAGAAAATTAAAACCAATCACTCCAGGACAGCGTTTTAGAGTAGTAAATGGATTTGACGCCATTACTGCTGATAAGCCGGAGAAAAGCTTGCTTGCTCCGTTAAAAAAGTCGGGAGGTAGAAACAGTCAAGGAAAGATGACCATGCGCCAAAAAGGTGGAGGTCATAAAAGAAGGTATCGTGTAATAGATTTTAAGAGAGATAAGCAAGATGTGCTTGCGACTGTTAAGTCTATTGAATACGATCCTAACAGAACTGCATTTATTGCTCTTTTGGAGTATGCAGATGGTGAAAAGCGTTATGTTGTAGCTCAAAATGGATTGCAAGTTGATCAACAGATTTCATCTGGTTCAGCTGTTGCTCCAGAGATAGGAAACGCAATGCCTTTAAGTGAAGTTCCTTTAGGGACTATTATTTCATGTATAGAGTTAAGACCTGGGCAAGGTGCTATTATGGCGCGTAGTGCTGGTACTTTTGCTCAACTTATGGCAAAGGACGGTAAGTTTGTTACTGTTAAGATGCCATCTGGTGAAACAAGATTAATTCTTTCAGGTTGTATGGCTACTATTGGTGCAGTGTCTAACTCGGATCATCAATTATTGGTATCAGGTAAAGCTGGTAGAAGTAGATGGTTGGGTAGAAGACCAAGAACTAGACCAGTTGCTATGAACCCTGTCGATCACCCAATGGGTGGTGGTGAAGGTAGAGCTTCAGGTGGTCATCCAAGATCGAGAAATGGTATTCCTGCTAAAGGATTCAGAACTCGTTCTAAGACCAAGAGCACCAACAAGTATATAATAGAACGTAGAAAGAAATAAAAAAGTAGAAAGAAATGGCACGTTCACTAAAAAAAGGACCTTACGTTCACTATAGTTTGGAAAAGAAAATCCAACAAAGTGTTTCATCCGGAAAGAAAGCGGTAATCAAAACTTGGTCTAGAGCCTCTATGATTACTCCTGATTTTGTTGGAATGACGATAGCGGTTCATAACGGAAAACAATTTGTACCTGTTTTTGTAACAGAAAACATGGTAGGACATAAACTTGGGGAATTTTCACCAACTAGATCTTTTAGAGGTCATGCGGGTGCGAAAAACAAAGGAAAAAAGTAAGCTATGGGAGTTCGTAAAAAACAGATGGCCGAAAGAATTAAGGCTGAAAAGAAGAAGGTAGCTTTCGCTAAGTTGAATAACTGTCCTACTTCACCTAGAAAGATGCGTTTGGTTGCTGATTTAATTCGTGGTGTAAAGGTAGAGCAAGCTTTAGCTATTTTAAGGTTCAATCCTAAGGAGGCTTCTAGAAAGTTGGAAAAATTATTACTTTCAGCTTTGGCTAATTGGCAAGCAAAAAACGAAGAGGCAAGTTTAGAAGAAGCTGATTTAGTTGTTGCTGAGATTAGAGTAGATAGTGGTGCAATGCTTAAGAGATTGCGTCCTGCTCCACAAGGTAGAGCACATAGAATTAGAAAACGTTCAAACCATGTAACTTTGGTATTGGGGTCAAAAAATATAACAGAAAACTAGGATGGGACAGAAAACAAATCCAATAGGAAATCGTCTAGGAATCATTAGAGGTTGGGAATCTAACTGGTATGGTGGTAACGATTACGGAGATAAATTGGCTGAGGATGATAAAATACGAAAGTATATTCATGCCAGACTTTCTAAGGCTAGCGTTTCTAGAGTTATAATTGAACGTACTCTTAAGTTGATCACAGTTACTGTAACTACTGCAAGACCTGGTATTATTATTGGGAAAGGTGGACAGGAAGTTGATAAACTTAAAGAAGAATTGAAAAAAATCACCAATAAGGAGGTTCAGATCAATATCTTTGAAATAAAAAGACCTGAGCTTGATGCTAACTTAGTTGCAGCAAGTGTAGCTCGTCAAATTGAAAGTAGAATTTCTTTTAGAAGAGCAATAAAAATGGCAATCGCTGCAGCAATGCGTATGAATGCTGAAGGAATAAAGATTCAAATCTCTGGTAGATTGAATGGTGCTGAAATGGCTCGTTCAGAATCTTATAAAGATGGTAGAATTCCATTATCTACTTTTAGAGCTGATATTGATTATGCTCTACAAGAAGCTCAAACTACATATGGTAAACTTGGTATTAAAGTTTGGATTATGAAAGGTGAGGTATATGGTAAAAGAGATTTATCTCCATTAGTAGGAATGCAAAAGGATTCTTCTAAAGGTGGTAAGCAAGAAGGTGGAAGAAAACAACGTCGTAGAAAGTAATTTTTTAAAGAACTAAAGTAATGTTACAACCGAAAAGAACAAAGTTCCGTAAAATGCAGAAAGGCCGTATGAAAGGTCTTGCTGGGAGAGGACACCAACTTTCAAATGGTATGTTCGGTATAAAGAATGTTGATGATGCTACATTTTTGACTTCACGCCAGATAGAAGCTGCTCGTATTGCTGCTACTAGATTCATGAAGAGAGAAGGTCAATTGTGGATTAAAATATTTCCAGACAAGCCGATTACCAAAAAACCTTTAGAAGTACGTATGGGTAAAGGTAAAGGTGCACCAGAATATTTCGTAGCCGTGGTTAAGCCAGGTAGGATTATGTTCGAAGTGGCCGGAGTTCCTATGGAAGTAGCAAAAGAAGCTTTAAGATTAGCGGCTCAAAAACTTCCTGTTAAAACAAAATTCATTGTAGCTCGAGATTACGAGGGCGGAAATTAAACGTAAGGAATAATGAAAAAACAAGAGATTAAAGAAATGTCTGTGGAAGGACTTACGGAGAAATTTGCCGAGTACAAGAAGCAACATGCAGATTTGAAAATGGCACATTTTGTAACTCCGTTAGAAAATCCACTTCAGATTAGAAAAGTAAGGAGAACGGTAGCAAGATTAGCCACTGAATTAACTAATAGGGAAAACCAATAATTGGTGGGCTTTATGGAGAAAAGAAATTTAAGAAAAGAGAGAGTAGGAGTTGTCACTAGTAATAAAATGGAGAAGTCTATTGTTATTGCTGAAGTGAAAAGAGTAAAACATCCTATGTACGGAAAATTCGTTTTGAAGACAAAGAAATATGTTGCACATGACGAAAAGAACGATTGTAACATTGGTGATACTGTAAAGATCATGGAGACTCGTCCTATGAGTAAAACCAAATGTTGGAGATTAGTAGAAATCTTAGAAAGAGCTAAATAAGTTATGTTACAGCAAGAATCTAGATTAAAAGTAGCGGATAACACCGGGGCAAAGGAAGTTTTAACTATCCGTGTTCTTGGTGGTACCAAAAGAAGGTATGCTTCAATAGGTGACAAAATTGTTGTTACTGTTAAAGAAGCTACTCCGAACGGAGGTATCAAGAAAGGTGCGGTTTCAACTGCTGTTGTAGTTCGTACTAAGAAAGAGGTTAGAAGACCTGATGGGTCTTATATCCGATTTGATGATAACGCTTGTGTGTTATTGAATCCTGCCGGAGAAATGAGAGGAACTCGTGTTTTTGGACCTGTAGCAAGAGAGCTTAGGGATAAGCAGTTCATGAAGATTGTATCATTGGCCCCAGAGGTATTATAATATAACGGACAAGATGAAAAAGTTAAAAATCAAAACAGGAGATACGGTAAGAATTACCGCGGGTGACCATAAGGGAACCGAAGGTAAGGTGATGCGAGTAGATCTTGAGAAAAATAAAGCCATCGTTGAAGGTGCCAATATGGTATCTAAACATGAGAAGCCTAGTGCTAAAAACCCTCAAGGTGGTATTGTAAAAAAAGAAGCTTTAATCCACATTTCTAACTTAGCTTTAATCGACGGTAAATCTGGCGATGTAACTAGAGTAGGTTATGAAGTAAAGGATGGTAAAAAAGTTAGGGTTTCCAAAAAATCCAATGAAGTAATTTAGTTATGGCATACGTTGCAAGATTAAAGAAAGAGTATAAGGAGCGAATAGTAGCTGCCCTTACCGAAGAGTTTGGTTACAGTAATGTAATGCAGGTTCCTAAGTTAGAGAAGATAGTAATGAGTAGAGGTGTAGGTGCTGCTGTTGCTGACAAGAAACTTATTGACCATGCAATAGATGAAATGACTATGATTACTGGTCAAAAAGCTGTTGCTACAATGTCTAAGAAAGATGTTGCTGCCTTTAAGTTAAGAAAAGGTATGCCAATTGGTGCAAAAGTTACCTTAAGGGGTGAGCGTATGTACGAATTCTTAGATCGTTTGGTGACTTCTGCATTACCTCGTGTTAGAGATTTTCAAGGTATTAAAGCTACTGGTTTTGATGGTCGTGGAAATTATAACTTAGGTGTTACTGAGCAAATAATATTTCCTGAAGTTAATATTGATAAAATCAATAGAATTAACGGTATGGATATTACCTTTGTAACTTCTGCGGGAACAGACAAAGAAGCGAAATCATTATTAACTGAATTAGGATTACCTTTTAAAAAGAATTAGTATGGCTAAGGAATCAATGAAAGCCCGTGAGAGAAAAAGGGAAAGAACTGTTGCAATTTATGCTGAAAGACGTAAAGCTTTGAAAGAAGCTGGCGATTATGAAGCATTACAGAGATTACCTAAAAATGCATCTCCGGTACGTTTGCATAATAGATGTAAATTAACAGGGAGACCTAAAGGTTACATGAGAACTTTTGGTATTTCAAGGGTGAAGTTCAGAGAGATGGCTAATGCCGGTTTAATACCAGGTGTTAGAAAAGCTAGCTGGTAGATAAAGAATTATTAATGGATTCAGGTTTAGCTTGATTGTTGAAAACCGTTTCCGAATTATATACATATGGTAACAGATACTATTGCAGATTACCTAACGAGAGTTAGAAACGCTAGTAGAGCGGGACATAGGGTTGTTGAAATTCCTGCGTCAAATCTAAAGAAAGAAATAACTAAAATATTATTCGATCAGGGATATATCTTAAGTTATAAATTTGAAGAAAATAAAGTTCAAGGTTCTATTAAAATTGCTTTGAAATACGATAAGCTTACAAAAGAGCCTGTTATCAAGAAAATACAGCGTATTAGTAAGCCTGGTCTTAGGAAATATTCGGGTAATGAAGATTTACCTCGTGTATTAAATGGTTTGGGTGTTGCTATTGTTTCTACATCTCACGGTGTAATGACTAGCAAACAGGCTAAGGCAGAGAAAGTTGGTGGTGAAGTTTTGTGCTACGTTTATTAATTGATTAAAGATTTAGAAAATGTCTAGAATAGGTAATAATCCAATCGCAATTCCGGAAGGAGTTACAATTGAAATCAACGACAATATAATTTCTGTTAAAGGGAAATTAGGTGAGTTGACTCAAGAGTTCTCTGGTGTAGCGATTAAAGTAGAAGACGGTCAAGCTTTCGTAACAAGGCCATCGGATTCTAAGGAGCATAAAGCAAAGCACGGTTTATATAGATCACTAATAACTAATATGGTTGATGGTGTTTCTAAAGGATGGACCAAAGAATTAGAATTAGTAGGTGTAGGGTATAGAGCAAGTAATCAAGGTCAAAAACTTGAGTTGGCTTTAGGTTTTTCTCACAACATCGTTTTCAACTTGGCATCTGAGGTTAAAGTTGAAACTATTTCAGAAAAAGGTAAGAACCCTATAGTTAAGCTAACGTCACATGACAAACAACTAGTTGGTCATATAGCTGCAAAGATTAGATCTTTCCGTAGACCAGAGCCGTACAAAGGAAAAGGTATTAAATTTGTAGGTGAAATATTAAGAAGAAAAGCTGGTAAGTCGGCTTAATAATAGGATATTATGGGATTATCAAAAACACAAAGAAAATTAAGAATCCGACGTAGAATACGTAAGGTTTCTTCTGGAACTGCAGCTAAGCCAAGATTATCTGTTTTTAGAAGTAACAGCGAAATTTACGCTCAAGTTATAGACGACGTAAAAGGAGTCACTTTAGTATCCGCTTCTTCAAGAGATAAGGATATTGCGAAAGCAAAAGGAAATAAAACCGAGATTGCTGCTTTGGTTGGTAAAACAATCGCTGAAAAATCTGTAAAAGCTGGCTTAGATAAAGTTGCTTTTGATAGAGGAGGTAATTTGTATCACGGAAGAGTAAAATCTTTAGCTGATGGTGCAAGAGAAGCAGGTCTAAAATTCTAATATACTAGTATGTTCCAAAAATATAAAAACGTAGAGACTGTTAAGCCAGGTGGTTTAGATTTAAAAGATAAATTAGTTGGTATTCAACGTGTAACCAAGGTAACAAAAGGTGGTAGAGCATTCGGTTTTTCTGCAATAGTTGTTGTAGGTGATGAAAATGGTGTTGTAGGTCATGGTTTAGGTAAATCTAAAGAAGTTGCTACTGCAATTGCAAAAGCAATTGAAGATGGTAAAAAGAACTTAGTTCGTATTCCTTTAAATAAAGGAACTTTACCTCACGAGCAAAAAGGGAAATTTGGTGGAGCTAGGGTTTATATACAACCTGCATCTCATGGTACTGGTGTAATTGCTGGTGGAGCTGTAAGGTCGGTGTTAGAATCTGTAGGTGTACAAGATGTATTATCTAAGTCTCAAGGATCTTCAAATCCACATAACGTTGTAAAAGCAACTTTCGATGCTTTGTTACAACTTAGAGATGCAAAAACTATCGCTACGCAAAGAGGTGTTTCTTTAGAAAAAGTATTTAAAGGATAAGAGGAAAATTATGGCAAAGATTAAAGTTACACAGGTAAAAAGCGGAATTAAGAAACCTCAAAATCAAAAAAGGACTTTAGAGGCTCTTGGTTTAAAGAGAATAGGACAGGTTGTTGAGCATGACGATACGCCTAACATTCTTGGAATGATAAATAAAGTTAAACATTTAGTTTCCACTGAGGAAGCTTAAATTTAGAATAAAAATGGGTTTACATAGTCTACAGCCTGCAGAAGGTTCAATTAATAGAGACGGAAAACGCCTTGGAAGAGGTCAGGGTTCTGGAAAAGGTGGAACAGCTGCAAGAGGTCATAAAGGAGCAAAATCAAGATCTGGTTATTCTAAAAAGATAGGTTTTGAAGGTGGTCAAATGCCATTACAACGTCGTGTACCTAAGTTTGGTTTTACGAACATTAACCGTAAGAACTATCAAGGTATCAATTTAGAGAAGTTACAGGAACTTGTCGATAATAAGGTGATATCTAATGAAGTTTCTTTAGATCTTTTGATTGAGAACGGTTTAGTTGGTAAGAATGAATTAGTGAAAATTTTAGGAAATGGTGAGTTGAAAGCTCCTCTTAAAATTTCGGTACATAAATTTACTGCAACTGCTAAAGCAGCTATTGAGGCAGCAGGTGGTGAAGCAATAAGTTTGTAAGCATAAACGAGAGCATGAAGAATTTTATTGATACAATATCCAATATTTGGAAGATAGAAGAACTAAGAAATAGAATTCTTATTACATTAGGTCTTTTGTTGGTTTATCGTTTTGGTTGTCAAATAGTACTTCCGGGTATAGATTCAACTCAATTAGGTGGATTAACGGATAGTACTGATCAAGGTATATTTGGTCTTTTAAATGCATTTACAGGAGGAGCATTTGCTAATGCTTCTGTTTTTGCGTTAGGTATTATGCCTTATATCTCCGCTTCCATTGTGGTTCAGTTGATGGGTATTGCAATTCCTTATCTTCAGAAATTACAAAAAGAAGGAGAAAGTGGTCGTAAGACTATTAATCAAATAACTAGATGGTTAACCATTGGTATTTGTATTGTTCAAGCTCCAGCATATTTATATGGATTAGAAGCCTTTGGTGTTAGAGATAGCGCTTTTTTATTAGGTAAAGGATTGGATTTCATGATTCCGGCAGTTATCATATTGGTAACGGGTACTGTATTTGCAATGTGGTTAGGGGAGAAAATTACCGATAAAGGTATTGGTAACGGTATCTCTTTATTAATTATGATTGGAATTATAGCTACAATGCCACAATCTTTTGTTCAAGAATTTATTTCAAGAACAACTGATAATAACGGTGGGTTAATGTTTATATTAATAGAGGTTATTATTTGGTTCTTAGTTATTTTGGCTTGTATTCTTTTAGTAATGGCTACTAGACAAATACCTGTGCAATATGCAAGACGTACTGCTTCTGGTGGATATGAAAAAAACATAATGGGTTCTAGACAGTATATTCCTTTGAAGTTAAATGCTTCTGGAGTAATGCCTATAATATTTGCTCAAGCAATTATGTTTGTTCCTGGTATGATAGGTGGTGCTTTTGATGATACGGCTTTCGGACAATGGATGCAAGTTCAGTTCAGTGATATCTTTGGCTGGGCATATAATCTGTTATTCGCAATATTGATTATAATCTTTACATATTTCTATACTGCAATTACAGTTCCTACCAATAAAATGGCAGATGACCTAAAAAGAAGTGGTGGTTTTATACCTGGAATACGTCCTGGAAAAGAAACTGGAGATTATTTAGATAAGATTATGTCTTTAATAACGTTACCTGGATCTATTTTCTTAGCTTTGCTCGCTATTTTACCAGCGATTGTAGTTAAATTGATGGATGTTCAAGCTGGATGGGCTTTATTTTATGGTGGTACGTCCTTATTAATTATGGTAGGTGTTGCTATTGATACAGTACAACAGGTAAATTCATATTTATTGAATAGACATTACGATGGTTTAATGAAAACCGGGAAAAATAGAAAAGTAGCATAATTTATGGCTAAGCAGGCAGCAATAGAACAAGATGGATCTATCATTGAGGCATTGTCAAACGCAATGTTTCGTGTAGAGTTGGAGAATGGACATGTGGTAACAGCGCATATATCAGGTAAGATGCGTATGCACTATATAAAACTATTACCTGGAGATAAGGTGAAATTGGAGATGAGTCCGTATGACCTTACCAAAGCAAGAATTACATATAGATACTAAGATACAAGATGAAAGTAAGAGCATCAGTTAAGAAGAGAAGTGCCGACTGCAAGATTGTTCGCAGAAAAGGCAGGTTGTACGTAATCAACAAAAAGAATCCTAGATTTAAACAAAGACAAGGGTAATTATGGCAAGAATCGCAGGTATAGATATACCAAAACAAAAAAGAGGTGTTATCGCCTTAACCTATATTTTTGGAATCGGAAGTAGTAGGTCAAGAGAAATATTGAGTAAAGCCCAAGTTAGCGAAGATACTAAGGTTTCTGATTGGAATGATGATGAAATAGGTCGTATTAGGGAAGCTGTTTCTGAATTCGTAATCGAAGGTGAATTACGTTCTGAGACTCAGTTGAACATTAAGCGTTTAATGGATATTGGCTGTTATAGAGGTATTCGTCATAGATCAGGTTTGCCTTTAAGAGGTCAACGTACTAAGAATAACTCTAGAACTAGAAAAGGAAAGCGTAAAACAGTTGCTAACAAGAAGAAAGCAACTAAATAATAATTAGGTATGGCAAAGGCAAGTACTAAAGTTACCAAGAAACGTAAAGTTATAGTTGATTCTGTAGGTGAAGCGCACATAAGTGCATCTTTCAACAATATCATTATCTCTTTGACAAATAAAAAGGGAGATGTTATTTCTTGGTCATCTGCTGGTAAATTAGGTTTTAGAGGGTCTAAGAAAAATACACCGTATGCTGCTCAGGTAGCTGCTGAGGATTGTTCTAAAGTTGCTCACGAAGCAGGTTTAAGAAAAGTAAAAGTTTATGTAAAAGGTCCAGGTAACGGAAGAGAATCTGCTATTAGATCTTTGCATAATGCTGGTATCGAGGTAACTGAAATTATTGATGTTACTCCAATGCCTCACAATGGTTGTAGACCTCCTAAGAGAAGAAGAGTTTAATTAATTACTAATATATTTCATCGAAAGTGTAGTTACGATTATCGAAGGATAAGCCTTAATTCATAATCGCACTTTCAAACTTAAAGAAAATGGCAAGATATACAGGACCAAAATCAAAGATTGCTCGTAAATTTGGCGAGGCAATATTCGGAGACGATAAGTCATTCGAAAAAAAGAATTACCCTCCAGGGCAACACGGTAACAATAGAAGAAGAGGAAAGAAATCTGAGTACTCTGTTCAATTGATGGAGAAGCAAAAAGCTAAATATACTTATGGTATTTTAGAAAAGCAATTCAGAAATTTATTCCAGACTGCAAAAAGAAAAGAAGGTGTTGCTGGTGAAATCTTACTTCAATTATGTGAATCTCGTTTAGATAACGTTGTTTATAGAATGGGGATTTCTCCAACTAGAAGTGGTGCAAGACAATTAGTTTCTCACAGACATATTACGGTTAATGGCGAGTTGGTTAATATACCATCTTATTCATTAAAAGCAGGAGATGTTGTTGGTGTTAGGGAAAAATCTAAATCATTGCAAAGTATACAAGATTCATTAACTGCTAGTAGTGCGGTTTATGAGTGGATTTCTTGGAATAGCGAAAAGAAGGAGGGTACCTATGTTACTATTCCTGAAAGAATGCAAATTCCAGAAAATATCAAAGAACAATTAATTGTGGAGTTATACTCTAAATAAACAACACTGATCCAATTATGGCATTATTTAATTTTCAGAAACCCGATAAAGTAATAATGATCGATTCCTCTGATTTCGAAGGGAAGTTTGAATTTCGCCCTTTGGAACCTGGTTATGGATTAACTGTTGGGAATGCATTAAGACGAGTATTGCTTTCTTCATTAGAAGGTCATGCAATTACTTCGATTAGGATTGATAAAGTAGAGCATGAGTTCTCTATGATTCCTGGCGTTGTTGAAGATGTAACCGAGATTATATTGAATTTGAAACAAGTTCGTTTCAAGAAACAAATAGAAGATTCTGAAGCTGAAGTAGTTTCAATTTCTGTTAGTGGTAAAAATCAGTTGACTGCTGGTGATTTTCAAAAGTTTATTTCTGGGTACCAAGTATTGAATCCGGATTTGGTAATTTGTAACATGGATGCTAAAGTTAGCATTAATATGGAAATTACAATTGAAAAAGGTAGAGGTTATGTTCCTGCAGAGGAAAATAAGAAATCTGGTGCGCCATTAGGTACAATTGCTATTGATTCTATTTTTACACCTATTAAGAATGTAAAATATAGTATTGAAAACTTTCGTGTAGAGCAAAAAACCGATTATGAAAAATTGGTTTTTGAAATCTCTTCAGATGGTTCTATACATCCTAAAGATGCTTTAACTGAAGCAGCAAAAGTTCTTATACATCACTTTATGTTATTCTCTGATGAGCGTATCACTTTAGAGGCTGATGAGATTGCTCAAACTGAGACTTACGATGAGGAGTCTTTGCACATGAGACAATTGTTGAAAACTAAATTAGTTGATATGGACCTTTCTGTTCGTGCACTAAACTGTTTAAAAGCAGCTGAAGTAGATACTTTAGGAGATTTAGTTTCTTTCAATAAGAACGACCTAATGAAGTTTAGAAACTTTGGTAAAAAATCTTTAACTGAACTTGAAGAACTTGTTATCAATAAGGGATTAAGTTTTGGTATGGATTTATCAAAATATAAATTAGATAAAGATTAAATAATCATATTTTGCTCCTCGTTCTAACGGGTTTGGTAGCAAGATGATAAAATTGAAACATGAGACACGGTAAAAAGATTAATCACTTAAGTAGAAAAACTGCTCATAGAAAAGCAATGTTAGCAAACATGGCTTGTTCTTTAATAGAGCACAAAAGAATCAACACTACAGTTGCTAAAGCGAAAGCTTTAAAGCAATTTATTGAGCCTTTGATTACAAAATCAAAAGCAGAAAATAATGTTAGTGCTGAAAAAGGTACTCATAATAGACGTATCGTTTTTAAAAACCTTCGTGATAAGTATGCTGTAACTGAACTATTTAGTGTAGTATCTGAAAAGGTAGCTGATAGACCAGGTGGTTATACAAGAATTATTAAGTTAGGTAATCGTTTAGGTGATAACGCTGACATGGCGATGATAGAATTGGTTGATTTCAACGAGTTATATAACGCTGGCAAGCCTAAGAAGAAAACTACTAGAAGAAGTAGAAGATCAGGAGGTAGTGATGCTGAAGTTGTTTCTGCAGAGAAAGAATCTAAAGTAGAAGATGAAGCTCAAACTGAAACAGAAGCTAAGACAGATGATTCTAAGGAATAAAATTGTCAATAAATATTAATAATGAAAAAGGATAAGCTTTCTAGCTTATCCTTTTTTTATGTTTTTTTGTGAACGAATAAATTATAAAACTAAGATGAAATATCAAGCAAAGAGAAAAGCTTTAGTACTACTGGCTGATGGTACTATTTTTTATGGTAAATCTGTAGGTGATAAAGAAGGGACTGCCTTTGGAGAAGTTTGTTTTAATACAGGTATGACAGGGTATCAAGAAATATTTACAGATCCATCTTATTTTGGGCAGATAATGGTTACTACAAATGCTCATATTGGTAATTATGGAGTGAATAAAGACGAAATTGAATCAGAGTCAATTAAAATATCTGGTTTAGTGTGTAGAAATTTCAGTTATGAATACTCAAGACCTTTAGCAGATGATAGTCTTCAAGGTTTTTTAGATACAAATGACCTATTTGCAATTTCTGATGTAGATACTCGGGCTTTAGTAAGTTATATTAGAGATAATGGCGCTATGAATGCAGTTATTTCAACTGATTTAGAGAATATAGAGACACTTAAAAATCGCCTTAGTGAAGTTCCTAGTATGAAGGGTTTGGAGTTAGCTTCTCGTGTTTCTACTAAAGAACCTTATTTCGTAGGGGATGAAAACGCTACTATTAGAATAGCAGCCTTAGATATTGGAATTAAAAAGAATATTCTTAGGAATCTTGTAAAGCGCGGAGCTTATGTAAAAGTATACCCTTACAATAGTAGTTTTGAAGACATGTCTTCTTTCAATCCTGACGCTTATTTTATCTCTAATGGACCTGGAGATCCAGAGCCATTGGTAGATGCGATTGCGGCAGTTAAGAAAATGATAGAAACCGACAAACCACTTTTTGGAATTTGTTTAGGACATCAAGTATTGGCATTAGCAAATGGAGTATCTACTTATAAAATGCATAATGGTCATAGAGGTATAAATCACCCAATATTAAATTTAATTACTGGTAAAGGTGAAATTACGTCTCAAAATCATGGCTTTGCTATTAACAGAGAAGAAACTGAAGCGAATAGTAATTTAGAGATTACGCACACACATCTTAATGATAAGACAGTTGCTGGAATACGAATGAAGAATAAAGATGTTTTTTCTGTTCAATATCATCCAGAAGCAAGTCCTGGACCGCACGATGCTGATTATCTTTTCGATGATTTTTTCAAATTAATTGAGAATAGTGCAAAACATAACGAAATAGTTTAAATAAACATTATTTAATTGGTAATTGTAAGGTGTAAACAAACCTGGTAATTTGCCCGTTTTGTATCTTTACTTTTTAATTTATCAACCTATAAAAAAATATTAGATGAGTATTATATTAAATGTTCACGCAAGACAAATTTTAGATTCTAGAGGAAACCCAACTGTTGAAGTAGATGTAGTTACAGAGAATGGAGTAATGGGGAGAGCGGCTGTTCCTTCTGGAGCTTCGACTGGTGAGCATGAAGCTGTAGAATTACGTGATGGAGGTAAGTCTTACATGGGTAAAGGTGTAAGTAAAGCTGTTGATAATGTAAATACTATCATTGCTGAGGAAATTTTAGGAATGAATGTATTTGACCAGAATCTTTTAGATCAAACTATGATTGATTTAGATGGTACGCCTAATAAATCAAAATTAGGAGCAAACGCAATTTTAGGAGTTTCATTAGCTGCTGCTAAAGCCGCCGCTAATGAGTTAGGTCTTTCTCTTTTTAGATATATAGGTGGTGTTAGTGCAAACACACTTCCTGTTCCAATGATGAATATCATTAATGGTGGTTCTCACTCAGATGCACCTATTGCATTTCAAGAGTTTATGGTTATGCCTGTAAAAGCAAAAAGCTTTTCTCACGCAATGCAAATGGGAACTGAAATTTTTCATAATCTTAAAAAAGTATTACATGACCGTGGGCTTAGTACCGCAGTTGGTGATGAGGGTGGTTTTGCTCCAAACTTAGCAGGTGGTACTGAAGATGCGTTAGATACAATTGCAATTGCTGTTAAGAATGCAGGTTATACTTTAGGTGATGACGTTATGATTGCGTTAGATTGTGCTGCTGCTGAATTCTATGTTAATGGTAAATATGATTATACTAAATTCGAAGGCGATAAAGGTGTAATTAGAACTTCTGAAGAACAAGCTCAGTATTTAGCTGATTTAAGTGCTAAATATCCTATTATATCTATTGAGGATGGTATGGATGAAAATGATTGGGACGGTTGGAAATCTTTAACTGATAAAATTGGTGATAAGGTTCAATTGGTAGGTGATGATTTATTTGTTACTAATGTTGAGCGTTTATCTACAGGTATCGAAAGAGGAATTGCTAATTCAATTTTGATTAAAGTAAACCAAATAGGAACATTAACTGAAACTATAGCAGCTGTAAACATGGCTAAAAATGCCGGTTACACTTCTGTAATGTCTCACCGTTCTGGAGAAACTGAAGATAATACTATAGCTGATTTGGCTGTTGCATTAAACACAGGTCAAATTAAAACTGGTTCTGCATCAAGATCTGATCGTATGGCTAAATACAACCAATTACTTCGTATTGAAGAAGAATTGGGAAGTACAGCTTATTATCCTCAGGAAAAAGCTTTCAAAATAGGATAATTCAAGTATTCATAATATAATTAAGCCTTTCCTTTTTGGAAAGGCTTTTTTTTTTGGCGTACATCAAAACTTTAACTACCTTTTGAGAATAAACCAATTATAACCCCTCTTTGTTAGCGTATGAATAATTTTCTTTTTGTTTCCGCAGAGAATGATGCCATTCCAGATTGTAAAGCTGGTGGAATGGGAGATGTTGTTAGAGATGTGCCTAGGGAAATATCAAAACGAGGAGATAAAGTTCACGTTGTTGTGCCCGCTTACTCTAGATTGCATAAAAATGGAATCTTTAAAACTAAACTTGAATTTAGTCTTAGGGGTATGCCGTACACTGCAGACTTGTATGAAGTAATCCCTAAAAGAGTTGATAAGAATATTACGCATTATGTTATTCATCATCCTGAAATAATAGAAGGCGGTATCGCCCATATTTATCACGATGACCCAACAGAACCTTTTTTTAATGATTTTGTCAAGTTTGTAATTTTCTGTACAGCTACGGCAGAGGCAATTAAAATTGGTGCATTTGGCGATTTAGATATTGTGCATATGCACGATTGGCATTCTGCGGCACTATTGTTTATAAAGACATATCATCCCAATTATAAGGATTTGAAAAAGATGCGATATGTATATACCATACATAATTTAGCTATACAGGGTATACGTCCTTTTTATAATAATTATGCTTCAATAAACAATTGGTTTCCAGAGGTGCAATTGGATCATAAAGCTTTGATGGATTCTAGATATCAAGATTGTATAAATCTAATGGCAGTTGGTATACGTCTAGCAGATGCGGTACATACCGTTTCTCCATCCTACAAAGAAGATGTTCTTTTACCAAGTAGAAGACCAGAATTTATAGGAGGTGAAAGTTTAGAGGACGATTTGTTGAAAGCAAATAATGAAGGACGACTTTTCGGTATTTTAAATGCCAGTAATTATGGTAATATAAGAGTAGCAGAAAAAGGTTTCTTGTATAGAAATACCGTAAAAGCACTCTTTGGATGGCTTCAAGATACTTCAAAGAAATACAAGGCGGATTTTCTGGCTCATACAGGTGAGAAAATTATGCAATATGTGGGTAATAGACCAAAATTTATTGTGTCTAGCGTAGCACGATTAACCGAACAAAAGTTTTACTTTTTAAAACGTTCGCCAGAAGCTTTTGAAAAAATGCTGGCTAGGTTAAAGGAGGTAGATGGAATATTTATATTATTAGGAACAGGTGATCCTGATTATGAGGAATTTTTTCGACACATGAGTTACCATCACAATAATTTTGTTTTTACTAACGGACAATCAGAAGATTTAATAGATTCTATGTACCTAGAAACAGACTTGTATTTTATGCCTAGTTTATTTGAACCTTGTGGTATAAGTCAGATGCTGGCGATGAGAAATGGTAATCCATGTTTAGTTCATCATACAGGTGGATTAAAAGATACTGTTAAGCATATGAAAACAGGCTTTGCTTTTAGTGGAGAAACATATGATGAACAAATTAATAATATGGTAAAGAGTTTTGATGAGGCACTTACCATTTGGGAGCATGATAAAGTCACTTGGAAAAAGATTAAAGCGAATGCAAAAAAGGCCCGTTTTACCTGGGAAAAATCTTTAGATGAATATTACAAGTCACTATATCTGTTGTAAAGAATGTAATTCATAGAACTTATTGTTAATTTTACCCCAAACAGAATTTTGAAATTGTTAAAACAATCCTGTTTTGTTAACTTTACGAGTAGTATTTAAAACGTAAAAATTAAAAATGTCAGATAAAGCTATTTTAGAATATAATGGTGAAAAATACGAGTTTCCAGTAATTAGGGGGACCGAAGATGAACTTGCAATTGATATCAAATCTTTGCGTTCAGCAACCAAAGGAATTATAACCATTGATCCGGGTTTTAAAAATACGGGATCTTGTGAAAGTGCTATTACATTTTTAGATGGCGAGAAAGGAATTTTACGTTACAGAGGTTATTCAATTGAGGAATTAGCGGAAAAAGCGGATTTCTTAGAAGTAGCTTATTTATTGATTTTCGGAAATTTGCCTAACGATATTGAACTTGCAAAATTTCATAAGGACATTAAAGATGAGTCTCATGTAGATGAAGAGATGAAAAAGATTTTGGATGGTTTTCCAAAGTCTGCACATCCAATGGGAGTATTGTCTTCTTTAACAAGTGCATTAATAGCATTTAATCCTTCTACGGTAGATGTCGGTTCTGATGAGGCTATGTACCATGCAATTGTACGTATTCTTGCAAAATTCCCAGTTCTTGTAGCTTGGACTTTACGTAAGAAGAAAGGTCTTCCATTAGATTACGGTGATGATAGTTTAGGGTATGTAGAGAACATTCATAAAATGATGTTTAAGCGTCCTAATCAAGATTATAAGAAGAACAAGGTGGTTATAGATGCTTTGGATAAATTACTTATTCTACATGCTGACCATGAACAAAATTGTTCTACAAGTACAGTGCGTATAGTAGGTTCTTCTCACGCTGGTTTATTTGCTTCGTTATCTGCAGGTATTTCTGCACTTTGGGGTCCACTACATGGTGGTGCAAACCAAGCTGTATTAGAGATGCTTGAGGCTATTGAAGCTGATGGTGGTGATACTAAAAAATATATGGCAAAAGCAAAAGATAAATCTGATCCCTTCAGGTTAATGGGCTTTGGTCATAGAGTTTATAAAAACTTTGATCCACGTGCTAAAATAATTAAAAAAGCTGCTGATGAAGTATTGGCAGATTTAGGTATAGATGATCCAATTCTTGAAATCGCTAAAGGTTTAGAAAAAGAGGCATTGGAAGACCCATACTTCGTTGATAGAAAATTATATCCTAACGTAGATTTCTACTCTGGGATTATTTATAGAGCTTTAGGTATACCAACAGAAATGTTTACGGTTATGTTCGCTTTAGGAAGATTACCAGGATGGATCGCACAGTGGAGAGAAATGAGATTGAACGGCGAACCTATAGGTAGACCAAGACAAGTTTATATTGGTGAGAAATTAAGATCTTTTGTCGAACTTGACAATAGGTAGATTGCTACCGATAATAAAAAAAACAAAAAGCTCTTTTAAATTTTAAAGGAGCTTTTTTTTATGCCATTTTTTTAAATCATATATACAAAGACATATGTTGCAATTAAATATTAATGATGAGATTTCACAGTTAAAGGCGGTTGTTTTGGGTATAGCTAGAAGTTCTGGACCAACGCCAACAATAGAAGAAGCCTATGATCCAAAATCTCTAGAACATATTAAGGCGGGTACATATCCATTGGAAAGTGATATGGTCGCTGAAATGGATGCGTTTAGAATGGTATTTGAGAAGTACGATGTTAAGGTCTTTAGACCTGAGGTTCTTGAAAATTGTAATCAAATATTTACAAGAGATATAGCCTTTGTAATTGAGGATAAATTAATTAAGGCGAATATTCTACCTGACCGGGAGCAAGAGGTTGAGGCAATTTTACATGTTCTCGATAAAATTGATGATGATAATATTCTACAACCACCAGCAAATGTACATGTAGAAGGTGGCGATGTTATGCCATGGAACGATTATATTTTTGTTGGAACTTATACTGCACCAGATTACTCATCCTATATAACTGCGCGAACAAATAAAGCTGCCGTAGAATATTTAACGAAACAGTTTCCTCATAAAAAAGTGAAATCTTTCGAATTAAGAAAATCTAATACTGTTGCTCAAGATAATGCTTTGCACTTAGATTGTTGTTTTCAGCCTTTGGGTAAAGGAAAAGCCATCTTACACAAGAATGGATTTTTGGTAGAAGAAGAATACCAATGGTTAGTAGATTTTTTTGGAAAGGAAAATGTTTTTGAAATAGATGCACAAGAAATGTATCATATGTTCAGTAATGTGTTTTCTATATCACCAAATGTAGTGGTTTCTGAACGTAATTTTACACGCCTTAATAATTGGTTGCGTGATCAAGGTTTTACCGTAGAGGAAATTCCTTATGCTGAAATTTCAAAGCAAGAAGGACTATTGCGTTGTAGTACATTACCATTAATAAGAGCATAAGTTTAAATAAAATAGATAAGAGAAATTTAATTAGTACCCCTATATGCAAATAACAAATACAATACTCATGATTCGCCCTGTGTCGTTTAGAATGAACGAACAGACTGCTGTCAATAACTACTTTATGGAAGATATTGATATGAAGAATCAAGAAATTAATTTGAAAGCTCAAGAAGAGTTTGATGCTTTTGTATCCTTATTAAAGAGCAAAGGAGTTAGCGTTATAGTTGTTGAAGACACAAAAAAACCTGATACTCCAGATAGTATTTTTCCTAATAATTGGGTTTCATTTCATTCAAATGGAACAGTAGGTATTTACCCAATGTTCGCGGAAAATAGAAGAAATGAACGCAGAGAAGATATCTTGGAAACTCTTGAAGAGAACGGTTTTAAAATTAATGATGTCATAGATTATACTTCTGCAGAAGATGAAGGATTGTATCTTGAAGGTACTGGGAGTATTTTAATAGACCGAGTAAATAAAAAAGCATATTGTGCGCTTTCTGAACGTGCAAATGAAGATTTGTTTATTGAGTTTTGTGAAGATTTTGATTTCTTTCCAGTGATTTTTACTGCAAATCAATCTGTTGATGGTAAAAGACTTCCTATTTATCATACGAATGTAATGATGGCTTTGGCTGAGAATTTTGTGGTAATATGTTCAGCTTCCATAGATGATAAAAAGGAAAGAAAAAATGTTTTAGACCATCTTAAAAAAGATGGAAAAGAAGTGATTACTATTACCGAAGGTCAAATGCATCACTTTGCGGGTAATATGTTACAAGTTTTAGGAGCTGATGATAAAAGATATATGGTTATGAGTTCGGCGGCTTACCATAGTTTGCGACCAGAACAAATAGCTCAAATTGAAAATCACTGCGCTATTCTACATAGTTCGTTACATACTATTGAAACCTGCGGTGGAGGTAGTGCTCGCTGCATGATGGCAGAAGTGTTTCTTTCAAAGAACTAATACCTTTAGGTAACTTACCGTACTTATAAATTTTAATGGGTTAAAAAAGTCTTAAGCTTTTATTATCTTCATAGATATCAGATTCTGAATTTTGATAAACTCTATGAAAATAAGACCCATTTATATTTTTCTAATACTAGCTGTTGTTGGAGTAGTACTTGTATTCGCAAATACTCCCAAAATATCAAACTATAAAACTTTTGATAATCAGGAGTTGGCGCAACAAAACCCTGACGAATCTTACGAGAAAATGATGGACGTTCTTACCCACCAGCGTTGTATGAACTGTCACCCTAATGATAATATACCAAAACAAGGCGATGATAGGCATCCGCATTATTTCGGTATGGCTCGAGGTGAAGATGACAAAGGGTTTGAGGCAACAAGTTGTAATACATGTCATCAATCATTAAATAATTCAAATTCGGGCGTTCCAGGAGCTCCACATTGGTCATTAGCTCCAGCTTCAATGGGTTGGGAAGGACTTTCTAGAGCTCAAATAGCAGAACGTTTACTCGATAAAATTACCAATGGCAATAGAAGTCATAATGAACTTATTAAACACATGACCGAAGATGATTTGGTGCTTTGGGCCTGGGAGCCCGGTGTTGATGCAGATGGTAATCAACGAACAATTCCTCCGGTATCTAAAAAGGAATTTAAAAAAGCCGTTGAAAACTGGTTTGCCAATGGAGCAATAATCCCTACTAAATAGTAAGATTTTATGGAAATTTCACTGACAATAAACGGTATGATTAAAACCGTTAATGTAGAAGACGAGAATACACCACTACTTTGGATTGTAAGAGATTTATTAGACCTTAAAGGAACTAAATTTGGTTGTGGTAAAGCGGCTTGTGGCGCATGTACTTTACATGTAGATGACGAGGCAGTTCGTTCTTGCTCTTACCCTGTCAAATTTGCTGAAGGGAAAAAGGTGACTACAATTGAAGGTTTGGGAGATAGAGAGAATCCGCATCCTGTGCAACAAGCTTGGATTGAAGAAATTGTGCCTCAATGTGGATACTGTCAACCTGGGTTTATGATGGCAACGGCTGCGCTCTTAAAGAAAGTGCCTCATCCAACTGATGAGGATATTGATAACAATATTATTAATGTTTGCCGTTGTGGAACGTATTATAGAATGCGTAAAGCAATACATAAGGCGGCAAAATTACAAGCTGAGATGAGTACGAACGAGTCTAAAGAAATATAGTTGATGGCTGATAATAGTAGTGGAGCTAAAAAAGTTTCTAGACGTAAATTTTTAGTAAGAGGTGGTATGGGTACTATTGGTATAGTAGCCATTGGGACATATATTTTTCGCAATTCTATTCGTCGAGAAATTTTGGGTACGGTCAACTCTTTGGAATTACCGTATACAGATAATACCGATAAACCTATGGTTTGGTTTGAGGTGACTTCTGAAAACAACATAGTGTTGCATTCTCCAAAAATGGAAATGGGGCAAGGAACTTTTACTGGTATTGCTCAAATGGCTGCAGATGAACTTTCTGTATCAATGAAACAAATTCAAGTAATACATGCAGCTTCTTCAACAGGTAATGTTGATAGTTTTGCAACGGGTGGTAGTACTTCTATATCTGGATTATGGCAACCACTTAGAGAGCTTTCTGCAATGCTACGAATGATGCTTTTAAAAGAAGCTTCGCAGAAATTGAATATTGATGTAGATCGACTTGTAATTGAAGATGGAGTTATTTCCGGTAACGGAAAATCCTTGACGTATGCGCAAGTAGCAGAAGGGGTAGAGAACTGGGAAGTGCCTGATGCTCCTGTATTAAAAAGCTTGAAAGAGTACAAATATGTTGGTAAGCCAATTGCTAGAGTAGATTTAGATGCTAAGGTTTTTGGAGATCCTATTTTTGGGATGGATGCTCAAATGCCAGATATGCTCTATGGCGCAGTTGTTAGACCCACCAAAATAGGATCAACTTTCGTAAGTGCAGATATTGCCATTGCAGAAAATATGCCTGGTGTTGTAAAAATTGTGATTGAAGAAGATTTTGTTGGTGTCGTGGCAAATTCTATGCTTGAAGCGGAAAATGCAAAGAACGCTATAAATGTCACTTGGGAAAGCTATAAAGATTTAAATACCGAAGCAATCACAAAAATTATTACGGTAGGTAATGGTAAATCTACTATCATTCAAAAGAATGGTGATTCGTTAGATGAAGAAAGTGATTTAATAACGTTAGAATTTAGAACTCCAATTGGCGCACATGCCCAAATTGAACCAAATGGCGTAGTTGCATCTTTTGATGGTGATAGCGCAGTTATAAAAATTTCAACTCAAGTTGTAGGTATAACTAGAAAGGAAGTTGCTAAGCGACTGGATTTAGATACTGATAAAGTTAATATAGTGCCTACTTATTTAGGAGGAGGATTCGGTAGAAGACTACATACACCACATGCTATACAGGCTACTGTAATGTCTAAGGCCGTAGGTAAACCGGTAAAATATTTTTTCAGTAGAAAGGAAGAGTTTCAACATGATATGTTTCGACCGCCTACCCACCATGTTATAAAAGGCATACTAAATCCAGAGGGACGTTTACACGGATTGGAGCATGAATTTGTCAGTGGGGATGTTGGTAATAATTCGGCATTGATACCGAACTTTTTGCCGCCGATTATTGGTGCCGATGTTGGCGCAATACGTGGAGGGTTCATTCAATACTCAGGTATTCCAAATTTTCGAGCGGTTTATTGGCACGTAGATTTGCCATTCGCTACCAGTTGGTGGCGTAGTCTTGGTTTATTGGCAAATACCTTTGCTATGGAAAGTTTTATGGATGAAATGGCGCTGAAAGCGAATAAGAATGCAGTAGAATTTAGACTTCAACAAATTGCAGATGATGCTATTGGTGTACGACTAAAAAATGTAATTAAAGCTGCCGCTGAAAAAGCAAATTACTCTGAAGAAATAACAAATGGTCGTGCAATGGGCTTTGCGGCTTCTATAGACGCTAATACTCCTTGCGCACAAGTTGCTGAGGTTTCTATTGTTGATAATGAAATAATTGTACATAAGGTAACTGTTTCTTTAGATCCAGGTTTAGCCGTGAATCCAGATCAAATACGTGCGCAATGCGAGGGTTGTGTAATTATGGGTATGAGTGCTGTGTTATACGAACAAATGTTTGTAGAGAATGGGGAGTTAACGCCAACAATCTACGGTCCATATCAAATGGCATTAATGAAAAATGCTCCAAGGGAAATTGATGTTGTTTTGCTACAAGGTAAAGATACACCAGGGGCAGTAGGGGAGCCTCCATTAGGACCAATCGGTGCTGCAATTGCAAATGCAGTTAGACGCTTAACAGGGGAGAGATTGACCGAACTACCATTGAAGGTTTCAAAATCTATGGCTTAATATTAGTTTTAAAGACTTCGATTTCAATTATTGATTGGCAATATTCTTAATCATTCCGCCAAAAATGAAGTAGTGAAAGGGTACTATACTGTACCAATATAATCTACCTCTTAATCCACGAGGTCTAAAAGTTGCAGTTTGGTGTAGCACGTTATGTTCATCAATTCTGAACTCTAGCCATGCTTCACCAGGTAATTTCATTTCTGCAAATAACAACAGTCGTTTTGCTTTTTTATCTGCTAAAAGTACACGCCAAAAATCTAGGGAGTCACCGGCATAGATTCTATCAGGGTGCGTTCTGCCGCGCCTTAAACCAACACCGCCTGAAAGTTTATCCATAAAACCCCTAATTTTCCAAAGCCAATTGCCATAATACCATCCAGTTTCACCGCCAATACTCCATACACGCTCTAATACTTCCTCTGGATTATTTACTTTAATTTGTTTATAATCCTTCAGTACACCATATTTTGGAACTTGTATATGTTTTTCAAGGTTATCTACAAAACGACCACTAATCATACTATCCTTCCAACTACTTATAACTAAATTCTGCTCTATTTTTTTAAAAGCTAAATCTATAGCTTCTTTATAAGTGTGAGGTTTTATATTGAGAATATCTTGTAATCTGGTGTCTTTAGCAATTACCTCAATTTTCATGCTGTCCACTAAATTTAAAGCTAGCTTGTATGATGTTGAAGTGACAAAGTATAGCCAATAAGAAGATAGCTTGGGCGTCATAACAGGTACGGTCCAAATCCAGTTTTTAAAACCTCTTACTTCTGCATACTTATGAAGCATTTCTTTGTATGTAAGAACATTGGGTCCTGCAATATCAAAAGAGTCGTTATATGTTTTTTCGTTTCCTAGAACTCCTGTTAAGAAAGTAATTACATCGCGTATAGCAATGGGTTGTGTCTTTGTCAATACCCATTTAGGAGTGATCATTACTGGTAGTTTTTCACACAGGTCACGAATAATTTCAAATGAAGAACTACCTGATCCAACAATAATCCCAGCTCTTAGTACCGTTAATTTAAAATCGCCTTGGTAAAGAATGTCTTCAACATTTTTGCGAGATTGTAAATGCTTTGAAAGATTATCGTCGTTTACTATTCCACTTAAATAGACTACTTGTTCGATTTGAGTTTCCGCAACATATTTATTAAAATTTTCAGCAGTTCTTGCCTCCATTTCATCAAAATCTTGTGTTGAGGAACTCATGGAGTGAATTAAAAAATACGCTGTATCAATATCTTTCGGAACAACATTTTCTTTTGGCTCTTCTAGAAAATCAATTTCTATAACCTCAATTTTACTTCTAATTTCCTTGTCTACCGATAATCTAGCCTCATCACGAACAGCGCATACAACCTCATGTCCCATATCTAAAAGCTGCGGTAGTAACCGCATACCTATATAACCATTTGCGCCTGTAAGTAATATTTTCATAAATCTTCTATAGATGTTGGTGCATTATCTGCCTTGTACGTTAAAAGTTTTTTAAAGAACTTCTGTACAGCTTTAGTGTCGGAGGCAACTTTAATAAAATAATGATCTCGGTAAATGGAATATACTGATGCTTCTCCTTTATACAGCGTAAGTTTATAATAGGGTATTATTAAAGCATAAGATTCTAAGAGAGAACGAAAACCAACAATAATACCTTTGGGTCTCATTTCTACATTGCAAGTATCTCTGTTATTATCCAAAATCAATAAATTTCTTATTTCGATACTCGTTTCGGTTATGGTAAGTTTTGGTGAGCCAATACCGCCCATAGCCCAACGTTCTTTTAACGTAAATGGCTTGCCAACTTGTTCATCAATTTTTCTAGTAACCTCTTTATTATTGTAAGATACATTTACAAGCATGCTAGCTTATTTACGGGGATTTTACTAAAGTTAACTAAATGGCAAATGAATGCCGAATCTGTTTACCCGAAAAGCCTAAAAAATGATTAGTTTTGCAGGCTTAATTAAACGTTTTGGTGAATATTCAAGAGGTACTATCAGATAAAGTAAAAGAAGCGGTACAATCTATCTTCGGTAAGGAATTGCCATCGGTAGAATTTCAGCCTACCCGAAAAGATTTTGAAGGAGATATCACAATTGTGGTTTTCCCTATGTTACGTGTTGTAAAAGGTAACCCAGCGCAAATTGGGGAGCAAATAGGTACATATATTCAAGAGCATGTAGATGAAGTGGTTGGCTTTAATGTGATTAAAGGTTTTTTGAATATCGTTATCAACGATAGTTTTTATTTGGATTTTTTCAATTCAATTACGACTGTTGATAATTTTGGTTTCGTAAAAGAATCTGATGATGCCGTAATGGTAGAGTATTCTTCGCCTAATACCAATAAACCATTGCACTTAGGGCATATTCGTAATAACTTATTAGGATATTCTGTTGCTGAAATTTTAAAAGCATCAGGTAAAAAAGTATACAAGACACAGATTATTAATGACCGCGGAATCCATATTTGTAAAAGTATGGTGGCTTGGCAAAAATTCGGAAATGGAGCAACTCCTGTTTCTTCCGGATTGAAAGGTGATAAGCTGGTTGGTAATTATTATGTGGCTTTCGATAAAGCTTATAAAGAGCAAATAGCAGAATTAGTGGCAAATGGTACTGATCAGAAAATTGCTGAAAAGGAAGCTCCAATATTATTAGAAGCTCAACAAATGCTTTTAAAATGGGAGGCGGGAGAAACTGAAACCGTTGAACTTTGGAAGACCATGAATGGTTGGGTGTACAAAGGTTTTGAAGTTACTTATAAAAATCTAGGAGTTGATTTTGATACACTTTATTATGAAAGTGATACCTACCTTTTAGGTAAGGATGTTGTTGCTGAGGGGCTGAAAAAAGGTGTTTTCTTTAAAAAGGAAGATGGTAGTGTTTGGATCGATTTGACCGAAGACGGATTAGATGAAAAAATAGTTCTTCGTTCAGATGGTACTGCGGTCTACATGACCCAAGATATTGGTACAGCAATACAACGTGTAAAAGACCACCCAGATGTAAACGGTATGGTATATACCGTAGGTAATGAGCAAGATTATCATTTTAAAGTACTTTTCTTAATTCTTAAAAAATTAGGTTTTTCATGGTCTAATAAATTGCACCACCTAAGTTATGGAATGGTGGATTTACCAAGTGGTAAAATGAAGAGTAGAGAAGGTACAGTAGTTGACGCCGATGATCTAATGGCGGATATGACCCAGACTGCTGCAACCATTTCTGAAGAGCTAGGTAAGTTAGAAGATTACAACGAAGAAGAAAAACAGTCGCTTTATAAAATGATTGGTTTGGGAGCTTTAAAATATTACATCTTAAAAGTAGATCCTAAAAAGAGAATTTTATTTGACCCTGAAGAATCTGTTGATTTTCAAGGGAATACAGGTCCTTTTATTCAGTATACTTATGCTAGAATCCAATCTATCTTAAGAAAGGCCGAAAGTATGGGTATTGTAATTTCTGAAGATTCTAAAGTTTTGGAATTACATGGAAAGGAAAAGGAATTGATTAAGCAACTTCAATTATTTCCTGATACTATTCAATTGGCAGCAGAGAATTATAGTCCGGCATTAGTAGCTAATTATACGTACGATTTGGTGAAAGAATTTAATTCGTTCTATCAGCAAGTTTCGATACTAGGGGAAGCTGACGATCAGAAAAAAATATTACGTGTTCAGTTGTCTAAAAAAGTGGCTGAGGTAATAGAAGATGCATTCAAACTATTAGGTGTTGAGGTGCCAGAACGTATGTAAGTTCAAAAGCTTACTCGTAAACTAACATTTGGTGTAATACCCAACGATAACCGTTCTATAGTTTCAATGGTATTATCTTCTTGTAATCTGTAATAGGTATTTAAGGTATTTCTTCGATTTGTGAAGTTCAGTACAGATGCTCCAAATATGGCGTTTACCTTATCACTTATTTTTAATGTGTAGATAGCTGACGCATCTGCTCTAAAATATTCTGGTAGTCTGCTACTGTTGGGTTCTTCATAATTAATTTCCGTAGGAAACACAGCCTCATTTACTTGGTCATTTTCATTTGGTTCGGTAAAAGGCTTGCCAGATTTGTAATTTAACCCTAATCCTAATTTTAAATTACCGATGGTGTAGTTCCCTGCAAGTGTCACAGCATGTCTTACATCTAAATTATTAGGAAATGTAGTAGGTGAAAGGGCATCAAAGGTATAATCATTTTTATTGAAGGTATAGCTTAGCCATGCACTATAGTAATTGTTCTTCGTGTTAATTAAAAACTCAGCTCCTTTCACTGTATAAGAACCTATTTCTCCATTAAATTGATTTTGGTTTTGAAATCCTTGGGTATAGACATTAATACCGTCTACCTCTTTATAAAATCCATCAATGCCAATATAAAACTTATCCGTGTCATAATTAAAACCAATAGAACCTTGTTTGCTTTTAGTGATAGGCAAGGCATCTCCATCAGAAAGGATCCAACGTCGTTTTTCTATTCCTAAGAAGTTTTGTTCTAAATCTATGATTTGATTAGTTACCTGACTTTTAAATTCTCCTAAAACCTCAGTTTTAAAATTGGTTAAAAGCTCATAGGTAACATTTAATCTAGGTTCAAAAATGTATTCTTTAAACGTGTTTAAATTTTCAAAATAGTTGAGCCTGCCACCCATTGAACCGATTAATTTTTTATTTTCTGAACTGTATTTTAATTCGGAAAATAATGCGTGATGGCGAATAACACCTTTTATATTACTTGCAAATGGAGGCTGATTAACATTCGTGGTATTTTCAATACCTGTTTCGGTAAACTCATAGCCGTTTATCCAATTTAGATTATCCCAAAATCGGTAATTAGTATTGAGTTTTACGTTCGATTCTTTTACCAGATTGTTTTGGGTAAGCTGTTGAGTGTCGTTATTAGAAATGGATAGGGCATCTAAATCATACTGTGTGTAATAGAAACTTAGTTGCGTTATAAAATCATCGGTCCACTCGCTTTGCAGTTGACTTCCAATTGAAAAATTATCTTGGTTGAGATTACTTCTATTGGGTGCAACGCTGTCATTGGTAGTTTCAAAGTAATTTAAATTATTACTCATGGTAATCATGCTTGCACTAACATGATGGGATGAATTGATTTCGTAGATGAACTTAGTTGTAAAATCATAAAAATAAAATTCACTTTCATTATCTACCTCGGTATCTTGAAATGCTTTTTCTGAAAATGTAGTGTAGGTAGGGGTATTCAAGAAATCTGTATACGACCTGCGGGCAGATACTTGGATGGCTAAATTTTCACTAACAGGTATTTCGCCAAAAACATCACCAGAAATTAAATTAAAACCGGCACCACCTTTAGCATATAACGGTTGTTCTTGCATAGTCTGCATACTTAGAGTGCCACTTACACCGCCACCGTAAATAGCAGAGGTTCCATTTTTAATAATGGATACCTTTTCGGTTACATAAGGGTTGAATGCAGATATTAACCCAAAAAAGTGTCCGGTTTGGTACATTTTTATATCATCCCAAAGAATTAGATTTTGATCATTAGTGCCGCCTCTTATGTTAATATCAGATACAGTTTCATCAACACTTTTTATGCCTGGTAATGCCTGAACGGTCTGTAGAATATCTGGCTCGCTTACACCAGGTAGAATTCCGAATTTTTTAGTATTCAATTCAATACTAGCATCACTTAGTTTATTAAGCCCGGTGGTTAGAAATTGAGTAACAATAACCTCGTCCAATTCTTGATAACTGAGTGCCATGGCAACGGTTTTGCAGTCTGTAGTTTTGATGAATTCTTTCGCCTCAATGAATATTGGTTTATAGCCAATGTGTTTAATTTGTATCAAGGAATTTTCAGGAACATTTTCAAAACTAAAAGCGCCAGTTTCATCCGTAATTCCCGATAAATTAGTTTCGTATATTTCAACCGTGGCACCAGGTATGGTGTTTTCTTCAAAATTGTCTAAAACAAAACCACATATTGATATAGTTGCCGTTTTAGTCAGCGTGTAATAACGGTCATTTAGTTTAGTGATGATGATTCCTGTAGTTTCTCTTAGCGTATTAAGAATAGTTTCAAGTGGACCTGAACTAGGTTTGTAAATTTGAATAGTATTAATGTCACTATCTGCATAGGAGAATTTTACATTGAACGATATCTCTAATTCAGAAAGATAATCGCGTAATGGAAGACTGTTGTTATCTGTAGTTTGGGCATAACTATTCATGTTGAAAATCAACAAGAATATAAAAACGATAAAACTATTTTGGTGCCTTTTCTGCATAGAACAGCACTTTGTTCCCTTCTAAGTTAAACTTAATTTGTAAAGGAACGCTTATGCTTTTAAGGGCAAGTTCTAAATTGTCGTTACTGAAAGTTCCTGTAAAAAGCTCATCTGTATCAATTTCTTTGGTGGTAACTTCAATATCGTATTGTCGTTGTAATTCGTCCATCACATAATGTAGTGGAACACTTTCAAAAGAACTCTCTTTAGATAACCATGAAGGAGCGCTATTTACAATAGCTTTTGACATCGTGCTATTTCCATTTATAGTTACTAAAGAGTTTCCGGCAGGTAACTTTGTTTCTTTATCATTAATGATAACACTTACCAAGCCTTCAAAACAAGTAACTTCAAAATAGTCTTCTCTGGTTTCAATATTAAATTGGGTTCCTAATACGGTAACTAATCCTTGAGAGGTTGCTACCGTGAATTTTTTCCCTTTGGCAACTTTAAAATAAGCTTCCCCTTTAAGGTTTACATTTCTATTTTCATTCCATTTTTTCTCACTAAAAGCCAGCTCAGATTCCGCGTTTAAAATCACTTCAGATGAATCTGGTAAGGTTATGGCTTTATTCTCTGCATAAGCTGTGGTGTAAGATTCGTTTAAGGTTCTTAAATAAAAAAATGATCCCGCTAGCAATACAGCTATAACGGCGGCTATACGAAGGAATGTTTTAAATGGAGATAGTATAAGAACTTTGGTTTCATCCTTTGTTTTATATTGGTCAATAGTTTCCCATGCTTTATCCATATCAAATTCAGGAGATTCTAACTGAGAAGTAGATTCCTTAATTTTTTGATAGGTTTCAAAAGCTTCCGATTTTTTGAACTCTACCAACTCGGCTTCGGTCAATTCATCATTAAGCCATTTTGCTAAGTAATTGTCTTGCATGTTTTTAGCTTTACAGTAGTATAACAACTAAACAATAGTTTACCCTACTTTATTCTTTAATATTATTTTTTCTTTACAACTATCCACTATATACCATCAATCTGCTCCCTTAGACTTTTAAGAGCTAAGTGCATTCTTTTTTCAATTGCTTTGACGCTGACATTTTCTATTTCTGCTATTTCTGCATATTTTTTACCATCAATTCTACTGAGTAAAAAAGTAGTACGCTGATTTTCTGGTAGGCTATTCAAAGCATTATCCAATTTTTCTTTAAATTGATTTTCCTCCATAATAAATTCAGGAGATTCGTTAGTAGTCTTTAATGTACTGTCGGCATATTTTAAACGAACTTTTTCGGCTTTTAAAACATTGAGGTATAAATTATTGGCAACAGTGTATAAATACGATTTAGCTTTTGCCGGAGGAACCTTTGCGCAATTTTCCCACAGCTTTACAAAAGCTTCCTGCACCGCATCATTGGCTTTTTCTTCGTTACCGAATTTGTAATAAATGTAATTGAAGATGGTTTTAGACGTTTCATTAAAAACTCTCTTGTATACCTGCTCTTCACATACATTAACATGTTCTTCTGCTTTCAATGGATTACTTTTTGCCAAAGATATTTTAAAAAAAATAAAAAAGGAGGTAGGGTATTTTTATAGTCAGTTGTTTTAGAAGCATAATAACAAACAATACCCAGTCATTATGAAAAAGATTTTAAATTATGCAATGTACGTTAGCCTACTGACAATTGCATTAAGTTTTACAGCTTGTCAAGATGAAATTGAAGAAATCAATACAGGCGAAGAATCGCAAACAATAACTGCTAACTCATCTACTGCAGATTTAATTCAACGAACCAGCTCTAATGATGGTTCTTGCGATAACATAGTAGATGGTACAAGTTGCTATCAAATAAACTTTCCTTATACGGTTGAGGTTAATGGTCTAACACTTACCATTGAATCTGAGGATGACCTTGAGCAGATTGAAGAGATATTTGATAGTATTGATGATGATGAAAACTTATTGGATATTATATTTCCGATTACCGTAACAGCTGGCGATTTCTCTGAAATTACTATTAATGGTTTGGTGGATTTACGCGAGTTAGCTGCAGAATGTAAAGAAGGTGGTGATGACGATGATATAGAGTGTATAGATTTTGTGTATCCAATGACGGTATTCTCATTTAACGTCAATTTGGAACAAACGAATACTATTGAGGTTACAAGTGATCGGGATTTAAGATTGTTCTTTAAAGATTTAGGTGACGATAATTTAATCAGTTTCGATTTTCCTTTGACCTTAATGTTGCATGATCAAACGACCATTACCGTAGAAAGTAATCAAGAATTGGCTAGTGCAATTGAAAATGCAAAAGATGATTGCGATGAAGACGACGACGACGATTACAATGATGATGATTTTGACGAAGATGAAATCAAAGAAGAATTAATTGAATGCGTTTGGTTCGTAACAGAATTTAAGAGAGATGATATAGATCAGACAGCTCAATATGTAGACTACATTTTAGATTTTAAAGAAGATGGTACTGTGCTATCTGGTGTTACGGGAGCTTCTACCATAGCAGGGGTTTGGAGTACTTCAATAAGTGATGATGGTGTAAAATTAAATATGGAGTTTGAGGCTTCGGTAGATTTTACTTTAGATTGGAATGTATATGATTTAGATGAGGATAAAATTAAATTATACAATGATAATGGCAACCGTATTGTTCTAAAACAAATCTGCGATGAAGATTTAGTTGAAGAAACTGTTGAAAGCATTACAGAAACTTTAAAAGAATGTACTTGGGTGATTAAAACAGTCAAAAACAACGATGTAGAAATCAATAGATTGTTGGGTGACGAGTTTGAATTTCAGGCAGACGGGGTTGTAACATTAACAAACGAAACCACAGTGACAGAAGGTACATGGACAGTATCTACTAATACACAAGGCATGCTTGTCGTCGCTATTGTTATGGGTGATGAAAGCGCAGTAAGTTTTGAATGGTTGTTGATAGACCTAGAGGACGATATCATAAAATTCAATGTTGAAGAAACTTTTTATGAATTGGTAATTGTTGAGAAATGTATAGCTGATGAGGAAGATGATATCGCGTTTATTGAAACAATTTTCGATAATGCCGAGTGGGGTATAACATATTTCGCAGAGAGTAATGATGAGGCTACAGGGGTGTTTGCAGATGTAAAATTGTATTTTAATGGCGACGGTAGCTTAGAAGTAAGAAATCTCAATGGTGAAGTTTTTAGCAATGGTAGCTGGTTTGTATATAGAAATGCCTTTAACGGCAAATTAGAAATGATAATTTCTTTTGAACCAGGTAGTAATTACTTGCCTTTAGCTAATGATTATCAGATTTTAGAGGTAGATGATATGAGAATAGAGCTTAAACATGAAAATGAAACTGGTTTATATGACCATTTGGTATTAGAAAGAGAGTAAGATTAGAACATCCAAAAATATACCGTTAACAGTAAAGAGTTGGGCCTCGTTGGCGGTATTGATGGAGGTTTTAGTTATGGAGTTTATGAAAATGTAATTCCTTTTTTGCCCCACAAGCAACTTTAGAGCATCCTTTTTTTGAGGGGTGCTCTTTTGTTTTGTAGATTTTGTGGTACATGCTGCGGAAATAGCATCGAATATTATTAAATTTGTAACCCCTTAAAAAAGAAAAGAATGTTCGATAATTTAAGCGATAAGCTAGATAAAGCTTTACATGTACTAAAAGGTCATGGTCAGATTACAGAAATTAATGTTGCAGAGACTACCAAAGAAGTACGCCGAGCGTTATTGGATGCCGATGTTAACTTTAAAATAGCCAAAGAATTTACCAACAGGGTAAAGGAAAAGGCATTGGGGCAAAATGTATTAACGACCTTACAGCCTGGTCAGTTAATGGTCAAGATTGTAAAAGATGAGCTTACCCAATTAATGGGAGGTGAGTCTGAAGGTATTGATCTATCTGGTAATCCATCCATTATTTTAATGTCTGGTTTACAAGGTTCTGGTAAGACTACCTTTTCTGGTAAGCTTGCGAATTTCCTAAAAACAAAAAAATCTAAGAACCCATTATTAGTAGCTTGTGATGTATACCGTCCTGCGGCAATAGATCAGTTGCATGTAGTTGGTGATCAAATTGGTGTGCCGGTTTACTCTGATAGAGAAAATACCGACCCAGTTTCTATTGCTATAGCAGGTATTGCAAAAGCAAAAGCAGATGGGCATAATGTGGTAATTATAGATACCGCTGGTCGTTTGGCTGTAGATGAGAAGATGATGGCAGAGATATCTGACATTCATAAAGCTATAAAACCACAAGAAACATTATTCGTTGTAGATTCTATGACGGGTCAAGATGCGGTGAATACAGCAAAAGCCTTCAACGATATACTAAATTTCGACGGGGTTATCTTAACCAAATTAGATGGTGATACCCGTGGTGGTGCAGCTATCTCTATTAAATCGGTAGTTGATAAGCCAATTAAGTTTATTGGTACAGGTGAAAAGATGGAGGCAATAGATATTTTCTATCCATCACGTATGGCAGATCGTATTTTGGGGATGGGTGATGTTATTTCACTTGTAGAAAGAGCTCAAGAGCAATTTGATGAAGAGGAGGCTAGAAAGATTCAAAAGAAAATTGCTAAAAATAAATTTGGATTCGATGATTTCCTGAGCCAGATTCAGCAAATTAAGAAGATGGGTAATATGAAAGACCTTATGGGGATGATTCCTGGTGCGGGAAAAGCCTTAAAAGGTTTAGATATTGATGATGATGCCTTCAAACATATTGAAGCTATAATTTATTCAATGACTCCAGAAGAGCGTTCTACGCCATCTAAATTAAATGCTAGTAGAAAGAAACGTATTGCAAAAGGTGCCGGTAGGGAAGTTCAAGAAATCAATCAACTTTTAAAGCAGTTTGATCAAATGAGCAAGATGATGAAAATGATGCAAGGCGGTGGCGGCAAAAAGATGATGCAGATGATGGGTGCCATGAAAGGAATGAAATAATAAACGAACAACACAACTAAAAAGATACGGATATGGAATTATTGGATGGTAAAAAAGTATCCAATCAAATAAAGGAGGAAATCAAGGCTGAGGTAGCTAAGATGCGCGAAAGAGGTGAAAAAGTACCTCACTTAGCAGCAATTATTGTTGGTAGTGATGGGGCTAGTTTAACTTATGTTGGTAGTAAAGTACGTTCTTGTGAGCGTATTGGTTTTGAGTCTACCTTAATACAAATGCCAAGTACCACTTCTGAGCAAGAGTTATTGAACAAGATTAAAGAATTGAACGTTGATGATGATATCGATGGTTTTATTGTTCAGTTGCCTTTGCCAGAGCAAATAGATACACAAAAGGTAATTATGGCCGTAGACCCCGATAAGGATGTTGACGGATTTCATCCTACCAATTTTGGTAAAATGGCTTTGGACATGAGTACTTTCATCCCAGCAACTCCATTTGGTATTTTAGAATTATTAGAGCGTTACAAGGTTGATACGAAAGGAAAACATACTGTTGTAATTGGTCGTAGTCATATTGTAGGTAGACCTATGAGTATTTTAATGGGTAGAAAAGGATGGCCAGGAAATTCTACGGTAACCCTTACCCACAGTCATACTAAAAATATTACTCAAATTATTTCTCAAGCAGATATTGTAATATCAGCATTAGGGGTTCCTAAGTTCTTAAAAGCTGAAATGGTAAAAGATGATGCTGTTGTAATTGATGTGGGTATTACAAGAGTGCCAGATGAAACTAAAGAAAAAGGATATTATATTACAGGTGATGTTGATTTTGAAAATGTAAGTAAAAAAGCATCTTTTATTACTCCGGTTCCTGGTGGTGTAGGTCCAATGACCATAGCAATGTTATTGAAAAATACATTATTGGCTAGAGAGAGACATAGAAGTAGAAACTAATTTCTTTCAAAAAATATATTGAACCTTCATCTTTAAATAGTTGAAGGTTTTTTATTACGGTAATTTCTTTATCGAAATACCTGTCTCTGTACTATCGTTAGGTGTTAAGATATCAATGTCATTACTGTCGTCATAATCACAACTAGCAATGCATGCAATTGAACTAAGTATAATAGCTATCATTAATATTTTCTTCATAATTGGTATTGTTTAGTGGTTATCATTAATACAACTATTATAAAACGATTTTTTATTAGAAATGGTATTTGTTAAGAATCAATTAATTAGCCCGTTAACAGGGTTTTGGAAGTTAATTTTATAGTGGTTATTATAATGCTAATTTATATTTTGCCTAAGTTTAAAGGTCTAATACAATTAAAAACAGTCCTTGTGGCAGTTTTAAACCTGTAAAGAAAGTATATGAAATTGAACCATTTTTTTGATTCTTCGGTAGATATGCTTTGCATTGCCAATTATGATGGATACTTTGAAGATGTAAATCCGGCGTTTATTAATTTACTTGAATACACAAAAGAAGAACTGTTTTCAAAGAAAATTGATGATTTCGTTTTTGAGGAAGATAAGGATGCTACCCAGCAAACAAGGGCAAGCCTTCATGATAATAAGAAATTATTAAGTTTCCAAAACAGGTATGTAAGTAAATCGGGTAAGACAATTTGGTTGTCTTGGAGTGCTGTGCCTGTAGATGAAGAGAAGTTGGTTTATGCAATAGCAAAGGATATTACCAGCGAAATGAATTTAAAAAATGAGCGTATTCTAGAATTTGCCAAACTAAAAACGGTAAATGAGGATCTGGTGAGATTAAACTATACTACCTCGCATGATTTAAGAGCTCCAATGAATAATTTAATTTCTCTTTTTGATGTGCTAGATTTCTCAGTAATCCATGATGAAGATACGATACAGATACTTAGGTATATGGAGATTTCGGCAAAGGGCGTAAAAGAGTCTTTAGAGAATTATCTGAGCTTAGCGGAAAATGCAAGTAAAGGTTTAAATTCACTTACAGAAGTTAGCTTTGAGACCATTTTATCTAAAACCCAAAGTACGTTGGGGTCAATATTAAAAAACTCTAAAACAGAAATTGACTTTGATTTTTCCGTTTGTGAAAGCGTTTATTTTGATAATGCCTACATGGAAAGTATTTTCTTGAACCTTATAACCAACTCAATAAAATATACAATTCAAGGTATTCCTCCTAAAATTGAAATTAGAACCGATTTTAAAGAAGGTAAAAAAGTGATCTTGTTTAAAGATTACGGTCAAGGTTTTGATATGGAAAGGAATGGGCATAAGATTTTTGGACTAAATCAACGCTTCCATAAAACACAAGATGGCAAAGGTGTTGGACTATTTTTAATTCATAATCAAATTAATAGTTTGGGTGGTACAATTTCTGTATCCAGTGCTCCAAATGAAGGAGCTGTCTTTACAATTGCCTTTCCTGCCTTGTAAATTATCTATCTCGTATTTTCTTAATTACTAGTTTTAGAATAATATTGAATTCTAAAATTCTATAGAGAGATTTCATTAATTATCTTTAAGCTTGAAAATATAATTTACCATGATAAAACAAATAGTTGCAATTGCATTGGTATTAGGTCTTTTTGTAAGTTGTGAAAAGGTGGTTAAACCGATTCATGAAATTCAAGTTTCCTTTAGTGAAGATGTTGGGTCCGAAACGTTAGATGGTCGTTTACTGCTTATGCTATCTTCTGATGATAGTGATGAGCCTAGGTTTCAAATTAATGACGGATTAAATACCCAGCTCATTTTTGGAATGAATGTAGAGAATTGGGCTAAGGATTCTGTCTTAACTTTTGATGAAACTGTTTTTGGATACCCATATGAAAGTTTAAAAGATGTGCCGCCAGGGGAATATAATGTTCAAGCACTTCTAAATGTCTATGAAACTTTTAATCTATCAACTGGGCATACGGTAAAGCTACCTATGGATAACGGAGAGGGGCAAAAGTGGCAAAAGTCACCTGGTAATTTGTATAGTAAGCCATTTAAGATAAGAGTTGCCAGCAATGGTTTCGAAAATGTTGCGGTAGAATTGGATCAGGTGGTACCACCAATAGCAGAGCCAGAAGATACCAAGTGGATAAAACATGTTAAAGTAAAGTCAGAAAAGCTATCGGAATTTTGGGGCCGTGATGTTTATTTGGGAGCTCATGTTTTACTTCCAAAAGGATTTGAAGAACATCCAGAAGCTAAGTATCCTCTTATGGTTTTTCACGGTCATTTTCCTTCAGATTTCGGAGGTTTTAGAACTACGCCGCCAGATCCTAAAATGAAACCAGAATATTCTGAAAGGTTTAATATGGAAGGTTATAATGTTATAGAGCAACAAGAAGCTTATGATTTTTATAAACGATGGAACGAACCAGATTTTCCTCGCTTTATTATTATAGAAATTCAACATCCAACACCGTATTATGATGATTCTTATGCTGTAAATTCAGCAAGTCAAGGACCTTATGGAGATGCTATCACCTATGAACTAATTCCAGAGATAGAGAAGCAATTTAGGGGAATGGGCGAAGGTTGGTCGCGTTTTTTATATGGCGGATCAACTGGTGGTTGGGAAGCATTGGCAGTCCAAGTTAAATATCCAAATGAATATAATGGTTGTTTTGCTGCTTGCCCCGACCCTATAGATTTTAGAGCTTATACTTTAACCAATATCTATGAGGACGATAATGCGTACTATTACCCAAGTTCCCATAAAAAATTAGAAGTACCATCGCACCGAAATTATCTAGGTCAAATTCAATCTACCTTACGACAAGGCAACCATTTAGAGCTAGTCTTAGGCGATAAGTCAAGATCGGGACAACAATGGGATATTTGGGAGGCTACCTATTCGCCACAAGGCAAAGATGGATATCCAGTTAGGATATGGGATAAAAAGACAGGTGAGATAGATCATAAAGTTGCAGAGTATTGGAAAGAGAACTTTGATCTACGTCATATTCTAGCGCGTGATTGGGATAAACTAGGAGATGATCTAAAAGGGAAAATACATATCTACTGTGGTGATATGGATAATTATTATTTAAATAATGCCGTGTATTTAATGGAAGATTTCTTGGAAAGTACCACAAATCCTTATTATGAAGGTGAAGTAAAGTATGGAGACCGCGATGAACATTGTTGGAACGGTGATCCAGACCAGCCTAATGCTATTACGCGCCTTAGATATAACAGTATGTACGTTCCTAAAATTATGGAGCGTATTGAAGCAAGTGCTCCACAAGGTGCAGATTTGACCAGCTGGAGATATAAGTAAAATTAAATTTATTCAGTTTTAATTACATATTTATTTAGAGATGAAGTACAGAAGATTCGGCAGAACAGATTGGCAGGTTAGTGAAATAGGATATGGAATGTGGGGTATGGCCGGTTGGACGGCTAGTGATGATGAACAGTCAGCAAAGTCTTTGGATTTGGCAGTAGAAAACGGAGTCAATTTTTTTGATACCGCTTGGGGTTATGGTGAAGGACATAGCGAAGAACTACTAGGTGAGTTAGTTAAAAGGCACCCATCTAAAAAGTTATACACAGCTAGTAAAATACCACCTAAGAATTTTCAATGGCCTGCAAAACCAGAATATTCTTTTGATGATTCTTATCCTACCGAACATATTGTGGAGTATACCCATAAGACTTTAAAAAATTTAAGGTTGGAGCAAATTGATCTTATGCAATTTCATACTTGGGACGATGTTTGGAGCGATAGGGAAGAATGGCAGAGAGCTATTGAAGATTTAAAAGCATCTGGTAAAATAGCTGCTATGGGTATAAGCATGAATCGTTGGGAGCCAGAAAATGGCATTAAAGCCTTAAAAACAGGTCTCTTGGATGCCGTTCAAGTAATCTATAACATCTTTGATCAAGCTCCTATAGATACGCTGTTTCCTTTATGTAAAGAAATGGATATTGCTACCATTGCACGTGTTCCTTTTGATGAAGGTACTTTGACAGGTACTATAACGAAAGAAACTACTTTTCCTGAGGGGGATTGGCGCGGTACGTATTTTGTGCCCGAGAATTTAATTTCATCTGTAGAGCATGCCGATTCTTTAAAACCTTTGATTCCTGAGGGAATGACCATGGCAGAAATGGCTCTTCGTTTTATTTTAATGAACGATAACGTTGGTGCAACAATACCTGGCATGCGTAAACAGCGCAATGTATTGGCGAATACGGCGACAAGTGATGGCAACTTATTACCTAATGAGCTGTATGAAAAATTGAAAAAGCATAGATGGGATAGAGTGCCTACTTCTTGGTCACAATAATAACCTTTTGGAATGAAGGCTTTCTTAATATAAAAACCATCAACATTAATTAGTGTTGATGGTTTTTATATGTAATGACATTTGTATTTATTATTTCGCAAACAACTGACCCATGTCTTTAAATGCTTTGAACTCTAAGGCATTTCCTGCAGGATCATAAAAGAACATGGTCGCCTGTTCTCCAACTTTACCTTCAAAACGAACATAAGGTTCAATAGCGAATTTTACATTTTTCGATTTTAGCTCTTCAGAAAAGCTTTCAAAAGTATTCCACGGTAAAACTACACCGTAATGCGGAACAGGAACATCGTGACCATCTACGGGATTATGATGTACTGTTTCTGCTTCTGATTTTGGTTTGTAATGTATCACCAATTGATGCCCAAAAAGATTGAAATCTACCCAATGGTCGCTACTTCGTCCTTCTTCACAATTAAGAATATCTCTATAAAAAACTCTGCACTCAGCTAAGTTGTGTACAGGAATAGCAATGTGAAATGGTGTTACGTTTTGCATAATCGATTGTTTTTAATTCTGTTACTATTTTAAAAATGCGATAATTTTTTCATTTACGACATCTTGATGCATTGAATGTCCAAACCCTTCCGTGCTAAACAACTCACTTTCTTTCCAGTGTTTATGTACATCTACAGAAGCATGATAAGGAGCGATTTTATCTAATCTGTCGTGAAAAATCAATCCTTTTTTATTGTTATTCTGAACGAAATTGGAGCTAGAAAATTCTTCAGTGGAAAAATTGAATTTCTTTTGAACTAATGTCTCAATTACGCTCTTGACTTTATCATTGAACCCTAACAAGTTTTTGTAATGGGTAAGTATTTCATGAAATTCTGAAGGAGAACCAATAGTCACCATTTTTTCTATATGGCTATTCGGATTTTTAGACTCGTTATATAACAAAGTCATACCTCCCATGGAATGACCAATCACTAATTTAGGCTCATACTTTAATAATAGTGCTTGTACTGCTTCGGCATATAACGGGGCATGAAGAATTTTACCTGTAGAATACCCATGAGCAGGTGCGTCAAAAGCTATAATGTTGTAATCTTCTTTTTGTAGTTTATCTATCAGCTTGTGCCAACGCCATGTGTTACTTTCCCAGCCATGTATAAGTAATACGGTTTCTTTACTGCCTGGCCAGTTGTATACTTGTATTTTATTATCACCTATAGTTACTACCTCAAATTTCGCGTTGTCTAAATACTCTTTTTGATTAGGGAGCACACGACCTTTTCGCACGGTTGCAAAAACGGTAAAAGCTTGTTTGGCAATTTTCTTAGGTATGAACCAAACTAGCAAATTAAAATATAGTCCGTATAATTTAGGAATGAGCTTTTGAAGGAATACTAGCACTTGCAAATATTTAAAAAATCAATATAAGAGTAATTGTCGGCTGAATTTATAGGAAAATGCATTTATCAATCCCAACCAACCATCATGTATTTTACTTTTGCATTATCAGGAATTTGAACCTCTTCAATTTTACTATTGGCATTATACCTAAGGCTTTCTGGTAACTCCTTTTTATCAATAGTAAAATACAAGTCGCTGTTCTTTAGTAAAACAACCACATTATTAATAGAAGTGATGATTTTTTTAATGGAATAATTTTCTCGAATTTCTTTAAATGTGCTCAATTTGGAAACGCCTTTTTCAGTAACAAAACGTTCATCGTTGACCATTATATTTTGAATAGTCGCAATGCTGTCATTATTTGGTGTTAGGGTAAGAAGTAATGCGCCACCTCTTTCGTAAATTTTTATTTTACTTGCGCCGCTGCCAAAGTTTAATTTTACGGTGTCTTTAACTACCGAGTCTTTTTCAAAAATCAGCTCAATATCTCTTGCTAGACTCTGTTTACTCAATTTACCAACCTGGTCTCCAGATATTTGAAAATCGTTATTTTTTTCCTTTGCACAGTTAATGAGCAAACTACAGCAAAAAATCAATAAAAGGGTGTGTTTAAACTTCATAATACTATCTCATCACTTTTTTTAATACTCCAAGAACGCCTCTAATAAAAGTAGCACTTGTTAATACTTTAATTATCGGGTTTTGTCTGGTACTAGCTCTGCTAGATGTTTTTCTTGCAGCTGGCTTATTCTTTTCTTTTTCAGCTAATTTTTCGGCATTCTCAATTTTTTCATTCAGAATCTCGTAAGCACTTTCCCTATCTATAATGTCATTGTATTTTTTAACCAATGCAGATCTGTCAATTACTTCTTTCAATTCTTTATCTGTCAGCACATCCATACGGCTCATAGGTGCGCGCAATAATGTAGCAGCAAGAGGTGTTGGTCTACCTTTTTCGTCCAAGGCAGATATTAATGCCTCTCCAATACCTAAAGAAGTAAGTACTTCTTTAGTATCGTAAAATTCAGACTCAGGGTAATTTTCTGCTGTTAATTTTATAGCTTTTCTATCTCTCGCTGTAAATGCTCTTAGAGCATGTTGCACTTTTAACCCTAATTGCGACAATACATCATTTGGTACGTCTGTTGGGTTTTGGGTTACAAAGTACAAACCAATCCCTTTAGATCTTATCAATTTAACAATACTTTCAATTTGATCTAATAGCGCTTTAGAAGCTTCTTTAAAAATAAGGTGTGCCTCATCTATAAACAATATTAATTCTGGTCTGTCGCTATCTCCTTGTTCAGGGAAAGTATCATATATTTCTGCCAATAAACTCAACATAAATGTCGAGAATAATTTTGGTCTGTCTTGAATATCTGTTAAACGTAATATGTTAATATAACCTCTTCCTTTTTCATCGATACGGGTAAGGTCGTTTACATCAAAAGATTTTTCTCCAAAAAATAATTCAGCTCCTTGTTGTTCTAGCTCAATAATTTTTCTGAGAATAGTACCTGTGGAACTTGTTGAAATTCTACCGTATTCTTTTGTGAATTCTGCTTTACCGGCACCTGTTGCGAATTGTAATACTTTTTTAAAGTCCTTTAAATCTAATAATGGCATTTTTTGATCATCGCAGTATTTGAATACTACGGCAACAATACCAGATTGTGTTTCAGAAAGGTCTAGGATACGTGATAATAAAACAGGACCAAATTCAGACACGGTAGCTCTTAGTTTTACGCCTTCTTGTTCAGATAGCGAAAGTATTTCTACCGGAAAACTACTTGCTTTAAAAGGAAAGCCAATTTTTTCGTGACGCTCATCTATTTTTGCATGACCCGGACTTGGTTGTGCCAATCCACTTAAATCACCTTTTAAATCCATCAATAATACAGGAATACCTTTTTCGGATAAATTCTCTGCCAGTACCTGAAGTGTTTTTGTTTTACCTGTACCTGTAGCACCTGCAATAAGCCCGTGTCTATTTAAAGTTTTCAAAGGTATTTTTACAAAAGCATTTTTTACAGCCTCGCCATTAAGAATAGCTGCACCCATATTTATATAGTCACCTTTTGTAGTATACCCTTTTTCTATGTGATCTAAAAAATCCTCGGTACCGGCCATTTTATTTATTTTGGTTAAAAATAGTTGATTTTTAACCAAACCAAAAGACAAGACCTGCCTTAAATATCACTAATTTTTAACATTTGTGGTCTATTGACAACCATCTGGGGTTAGAATACACCAATGTTTACTTTCTAAGGAAATTGTGAACTAAAACGTATCTTTGCCAAATGAGAAATGAGGAGGTACTTGAAAAAGTGAATAAAGGGTTGTATTTACCTTTAATGGAAGAGTTTTACACTATACAGGGTGAGGGATTTCATAAAGGAACAGCAGCTTATTTTATTCGTGTTGGTGGGTGTGATGTTGGTTGCCATTGGTGCGATGTAAAAGAGAGTTGGAATGCAGAAACGCATCCACCTACTGCTATAGAACAAATAGTGGATAATGCAGCTAAATATTCTGATACTATTGTAATTACCGGTGGTGAGCCTCTAATGTGGGACATGAACCCAATTACAACTGCCTTAAAGGCAAAAGGATTAAAAACACATATTGAAACTTCTGGTGCCTATGCACTTTCTGGAGATTGGGATTGGATTTGTCTTTCTCCAAAAAAGAACAAATTACCCGAAGGGCGTATATATGACGAAGCGCATGAGCTTAAAGTCATTGTTTATAATAAGCACGATTTAATTTTTGCAGAAGAACAAGCAGCTAAAACTAACGCTAATTGCATATTGTATTTGCAACCAGAATGGAGTGTTAGAGATAAGGTAGTGCCTATGATCGTAGATTATGTAATGAAAAATCCAAAATGGAAAGTTTCATTGCAAACACACAAGTATTTAAATATCCCTTAAATCTTTGTTGGTTCTAGTTACGACCTCCAATAGCACGAATATCTAATAGACATTCAGTATCTAAATCTACAGTATTTCCGCCTTTAGCAGTGTTTTGCTGTAATAGATTTAATACTGTTGCGCCAGACAATACACAGCCAGATTTAATTCCGTCTTCGTATTCTGCAATGGAATTCGCTTGTAATGATTTTCCGGTTGATCCGCCAAATTGAAGTTCGGCGCGCATAAGGCATCCCGTCTGGTTACAATGATTGTCTCCAACCAACTGTCCGTCTTCATTTTCAGACTCTGATTGATGGTCGTTTACCATGTCGGTTCCTAAATCAACTAACCCGAATAAATGACCGAATTCATGATTTAGAGTGGTAGTTTCTACATCTGCCTCATCAATAGAAGAGCTTAACGTAGCCAGTTCTCTAACCGTTACTTCATGAATAATCATTGATGTGTTACGATATACAGACCCTAAGGTTACCAATCCATCTTCTAGATCATCACCTTCTGCCGGTGCATCAGAAAAATATATATAGATAGCTAAAGAGCTACCAGTATTGAAAATGGTTCTATTCTTTGTCTCTAGATCTGCAATTTCCTGTAATGTTAGTTCATCTTCAGAAGGACTTGCCAGTTCTGTATAAACCAATTCTATTTCTTCTTTGAATGTGTGTTCTTTAAGATAGTCGGTAAACTGGGTAATAGCAGATTCTGTTGGCTTAAAACCAGAAACATATGCGATCTCTATTACAAGTGAATCAAAATTATCGTTAGATAGTATATCCCTAGCAGAATCTCCTGTTGCCAATAAATTGGCACTTTTATTTACTGATGTATTTATACTGTCACTGTCAGAAGAATTTTTAGAGCAAGAAATGGCAAATACCAATATGCTTATTACCAAAAAACTTTTGAATTTATTCATAACTCTAAATTGTCTAAAAAGGATAACGTAAATAAACTTACCCTATTACTTCATATGTGTCAATCTTGCCAAATAGTCGTAATGTTCGCCTTCCATTACAAGTTCGCATGTTAAATTATTATAACTAGCAGCCCTTTGTAAGGTGTTGTAGTCTATATATAACCACGGAAAAGACTCGCTTTTTTGTTTTTTGTATTCCATAGAGAAACTTACTTCACCATAGTAATTAACGTTATCAGGTATCCAATAGCCACCGTCTTCGTCATTTTCGAACATATAAATGATGTCGCTTGAGTCTAACAGAATTTGTCCATCTTCTTTTAAAAGCGATTTTAGTTTGGTGAAAAATGTTTCTAGTCCATTAAGAGTTCCTGCCAAACCCACGCCATTCATTAAAATTAAAATAGTTTGGAATTGTTGACCTTGGTAATCTTCTAGATTACTGTGAACAGCATTTTTTAATCCTCGTAGCATGCTAACATCAATTGCACCTTTTGATGCATCTAGACCAGTAACGGAAACACCTTTATCTTGTAAATATAGTCCATGGCTACCAGTACCACAACCGACATCTAGTACTGTTCCAGAGCACATACTTAATGCCTTTTGCTCTATCTCTGGCATTTCTTTAAAACTTCTGAACATATAAGGAAGTGGTAAAACATCCTCTTCATTTAAAGATGAATACGTAGTAATATCCTCAGAATAATTTCCTTTTTGATAATCTAAAAGTGCTGTACCTAATATGTCTTCGTTCAAAATTCTTGTATTTCTAGGTACAAAAGTCTCGCTTTTTGGTGCTACTTTCCTAGTTTTGAAGAATTAATTTAAGACATGGAAGAGGTTTTACGTGAATTGCCAAAAAAGGCGAGTGAGAAACATAATGAGAATAAAAAGTTTTTTGCCAAGCTTCGTAAAAAGCCGCCCAAGAACTTGGACTATACCATGCAAGAATTGCATGAGGCTGAATTTAAACGAACCGATTGTCTTACCTGTGCCAATTGTTGTAAAACAACGGGACCACTATTTACCAATGCCGACGTAGAGCGTATTTCAAAATCGTTCCGAATGAAAGCTCAAAAATTTATTGAAACGTATTTGCGTGTCGATGAAGAGAATGATTACGTATTACAGCAAACACCTTGTACTTTTTTAGGAGCTGATAATTATTGTTCTATTTATGATGTGCGTCCAAAGGCATGTCGAGAATTTCCGCATACAGACCGCAAGAAGTTTCAACAGATAAGTAACCTCACGCTTAAGAATGTAGCTATTTGTCCTGCTGCTTTTAATATAGTAGAGGAGATGAAGAAGTTGATTAAATAAGTTTCGTATAATTTTAAGATTCAATAATTAGTTGCCAGTAGAAGATTATACTTTGTAATCTATGCCAGCTAGCACCCAATAACTATTTTGTTATATTTAGAACATGGAACAAATAATAACATATTTTGAATCGATACCAGCTGCACACAGGTCATTAATATTGGTTGGGGGAATAACTTTCTTTTGGGTATTAGAAGGTATCGTACCATTGTTTAACGGTTCTTATGATAAATGGAAGCATTCTTTACCGAACTTCTTTTTTACATTGACGACCATCATTATTAATTTTCCTTTGGCATTTTTGCTGTTAAAAACATCTGACTGGGCAGTTGCCAATGATTTCGGCATCATTAATTGGTTACCAACAATGCCTTTATGGGCTTATGTATTTTTAGGTGTTGCTTTGCTAGATTTGATAGGCGCATATTTAGCACATTTGGTTGAGCATAGGGTAAAACCACTATGGATGGTGCATTTGGTGCATCACACAGATCATAATGTGGATACGACTACAGCTAATAGGCACCACCCGTTGGAAAGCTTAATTCGTTATGTATTTACTTTGGTAGGAGTATTCGTAGTTGGTGCACCAATAGGTATTATTATGTTATATCAAAGTCTTTCGGTAGTATTGTCACAATTTAACCATGCGAACATTAAACTTCCAAAAGGTGTAGATAAGGTTATCAGTTGGGTGATTATTTCACCCGATATGCATAAAGTACATCATCATTATGTACTACCATATACAGATAGTAATTACGGAAATATCTTTTCTTGGTGGGATCGTCTGTTTGGGACTTATATGCATTTAGACAGAGAGAAAATTATATACGGTGTAGATACTTTTCCAGATGAGGTTGCAAATGGACAAATTAGCTCGTTACTTAAATATCCATTCGTTGGGTATCGAAAACCAACAACAGATATCGTTAATGACAATCAACCTTTAGTAAAGTAAATACTTTGTTCTAATCTTCTTGAATTTTTCTAGGTCTGTTTGCCAAGTGGCTTTGATTTCGGTATTGGTAAGTCCGTCTTCAATTTGCTTTTGCAATTTTTCGCTACCTGCATGTTTGGTGAATCCGCTAGTTAGAAAATATTTGCTCTTATCAACTGAGTTGGTATAAGCATCTATAATGAAATCCATTGTTACCTCATTCATGCGCTCCGTTTTTGATAGGTCTTTGCCATAGCACAACTTACCTTCTTCTTTTGGGTATTTAGAGCCAAAATTTGGTTTTGGAGTATATGTGAAATCGTAAACTTTACTATCTAAAAATGACGCTCCGTAGCGTTGAAACTGAAATTCCGTACCACGTCCGGCATTAATATTTGTGCCTTCAAAAAGACCCAAACTTGGATATAGATTTATAGAAGTATCATTAGGTAAGTTTGGAGAAGGACGAATTGGTAGGCTATAAAACATATCGTGCGTCCAGTTTTCTAAAGGGATTACGGTTAAATCCGCCTTTTTATCACCTTCCAACCACATTTCTTCATTAATCATAGTTGCGTATTCACCAATGGTCATTCCATACACTAACGGAATTTCGGTCATACCCAGAAAAGAGGTGTGTGCAGCTTTCATTGTTGGTCCGTCAATATAATGCCCGTTAGGGTTTGGTCTGTCCAAAACTAAAACTGGAATTCCTTTTTCAGCGCAAGCTTCCATTACCAATTGCATAGTAGATATGTAAGTATAAAAACGTACGCCTACATCTTGTATGTCGAACAATACTAAATCTAAACCTTCTAATTGCTCCTGACTTGGTTTTCTGTTTTTACCGTGCAGTGATATTAGGTCTAGTCCTGTTTTTGTGTCGGTACTATTATTTACATGTTCACCTGCATCGAAATCGCCTCTAAACCCATGTTCTGGTGCAAATACATGTTTAATATCTACATCTAAAGAAAGTAAACTATCTACCAAATGTGTATGTCCGCCAGACTTAAAAATGACACTTGTCTGGTTAGCGACAATAGCTATTTTTTTTCCTTTTAAAAGTGGTAAGTAAGCTTCCGTTCGGTTGGCGGCAACTATAATTTCTTTTTCCGCTTGTTCTATTTGTGGCTCGTTACTTATTGTTGTAGAAGCTACTTGTTTGGTTTCGTTTCCGCAGGTAGCCAATACCAAAAACCATAATAAAACTGTACTTTTGAAATTGGATAAAAATAACATCATTTGAATCTAGAATATTTTATCGCCAAACGGCTTATAAAGGGTAAGGAGCATAAAATTAGTATATCTGCGCCAATAATAAAAATAGCCATTGCCGCAATTGCAATTGGGGTGATTATGATGTTGGTTGCTATTGCTACAGGTCTAGGTTTAAAAGAGAAAATCCGTGAAAAAATAACTGCTTTCAACGGTCACGTACAAATCTATAATTACGACAATAATAATTCTGAAGTTTCTGTAGTACCAGTGAGTACGGATCAGGAATTTTATCCAAACTTCGACATGGTAGATGGTATTGTTCATATACAGGCTGTTGCTACGAAAGCTGGTATTATACGTACCGAAGAAACTTTTGAAGGTATTATTGCCAAAGGGGTAGGTGAGGAATATAACTGGGAACCATTCAAAGAGTTTTTAATTGATGGTGTTTTGCCCGATTATTCTGGAGAATTAAATTCAGATGTATTAATTTCTAGAATAATGGCAAGTCGGCTTAACCTAAAAGTCGGAGATTCTTTCTTTACTTTTTTCCTGCGGGATGATGCTGCCGATAAAATTCCCAATCAAAGAAAATTTACTATTACCGGAATCTTTGATAGCGGATTTGAAGAAATTGACGGACTCTACATCTTTATAGACATACGTCATATACAGCGTATGAACAAATGGAAGGATACCGAAGTTGGTAATTTTGAGATTTTCTTGAATAGTTTTGATGATATTGATCAGAAGAGCAATGAAATATATGGGGAGACGGTAGCCAGTTTAGATACCAAAACTATTAAAGATAAGTACTACAAGATTTTTGAATGGATAGGCTTGTTCGATTTTAATATCGCCTTGATCATTGGTATTATGATTATTGTCGGTGGTATAAATATGATTACCGCATTACTAGTTTTAATATTAGAACGTACACCAATGATTGGTATTTTAAAAGCATTGGGCACAACCAATTGGAGTATTCGTAAAGTCTTTTTGTACAATGCAGCCTATCTAATTGCTGTTGGATTGTTCTGGGGAAATCTTATAGGTCTTGGTATTATTTTTATTCAAGAGAAGTTTCGAATATTCAAATTCCCGAATCCAAAAGAATATTACATAGAATACATTCCTGTAAGTATAGACTTGTGGACCATTCTGTTATTAAACGCAGGAGTTTTGTTTCTTTGTTTGTTGATGCTATTGATACCATCATATATTATCACAAGAATTACACCTGTAAAAGCCATTCGTTTCGAGTAGTTTGTTTTTGAATAGCTTATTCCATATTTAATCTTCGGTTAACCCCCTTTTTGGTAAATTTGATGTAAAACAAACCACATGCATCAAAAGTTACTACTTACCCTATTATCTGTGTTCCTGTTTACAACAGGTCATGCACAGAAACTTTCAAAAAACGAGAAAAAGATCGTAAAAGCCATAGAGCAGAATAATACCGAGGCAATTTCATTTTTAGAGAAAGTCGTAAATATCAATAGTGGAACCTTGAACCTAAAAGGTGTTGAAGCTGTCGGTAAGGAGTTTTCTAATGCTTTTACAGAAATAGGTTTTGAAAGTACTTGGATACCCATGCCGGAAGAAATGAATAGAGCTGGGCATTTGTTTGCTGAAATAAAAGGTACAAAGGGGAAAAAGCTTCTATTGATAGGTCATTTAGATACCGTTTTCGAAGAAGATAGTCCGTTTCAAAATTTTGAAATGGTTAATGATTCTATAGCACATGCACCAGGAGGAAATGATATGAAGGGTGGAGATGTTATAGTACTTTATGCATTAAAGGCACTTAAACAAAATGGCTTATTGAACGATGCTCAAATTATAGTAGCCTTTACAGGAGATGAAGAAAGTACGGGAAGCCCCTTAGAGAAAAGTAGACATGATCTAATTGAAGCTGCGAAAAGAAGTGAAATTGGTTTAGGTTTTGAAAACTCAACAGGGTTTAATTATGCAACAGTTGCCCGTAGAGGTTCATCTGGTTGGAAAGTTGAGGTAGAAGGTAAAAGAGCGCATTCATCAGGAATCTTTAGTGAAGATACCGGAGCAGGAGCTATTTTTGAAATGTCAAGAATTTTAAACGGATTTTATACTGATGTAAAAGGGGAGGACTTACTAACCTTTAATCCTGGTACTTTAGTAGGTGGTACTTTTGTAGAATTTGATGAAATGACTAGTAAGGGAACTGTATTTGGTAAGACCAATGTAGTAGCCCAGAAAGCAGAAGTTCGTGGCGGATTACGATTTATATCTGAAGAGCAAAAAGAACGTGCTCGCGAAAATATGAGAACAGTTGTAGCCAACAATTTACCGCATACCTCTGCCAAGGTAACATTTGATGATAGCTATCCTGCAATGCAGCCAACGGAAGGTAACAAGGCTTTGTTAACTAAACTGAACAAAGTAAGTTTAGATTTAAAACAAGGTGAAGTGTTGGCATATGATCCAGGAAAAAGAGGTGCTGCAGATACTTCTTTTGTAGCGGAATATGTAGATTGTTTAGACGGTTTAGGTACTATGGGTAATGCAGCGCATACTCCAGAAGAAACAGTTAATTTGAATACCATCGAAGCATTAACAAAAAGAACTGCACTATTAATTTATAGATTGATAAATGAGTAATATAACAATACTTAAGGTTGGAGATCAACACGTAAAAATTGAAGATGGAGAATTGGTAGGTTACCAAGTTTCTGGTCATGAGTTTATGCACCAAAAGGGAAACCCTGGTTGGCGTAGTGTTGATACCGAAATGTTTCCATTAATAGGACCTACGAACGAAGCAGATTTTAAAGTGAAAACTCCAAAAGGATTCGCTACACAAGATCAACATGGGTTACTGCGAGAAATGAAGTATTCCTTAATTGAAAGTACAGCTAGTAAAGCTGTTTTTATAAAAAAATACACAGCGAATACAACCGTTTTGAACTCTAAATATCCGGCTAAATCTACTGCGGAGAAACTTGCTTGGCCTTATGATTTTGAATTCGTAAAAACCTTTGAATTAAAAGACGGTGCGTTGAACGTCTCATTTGTAATTTCTGGCGAAGAGGGAATGCCATTTATGCTCGGTTATCATCCAGCTTTTATGCTTCATTCTAAAGATGCTGTTATTTCTGCAGGTGGCCAGAATATTACCATACCAGAAGTTATGGCAGTAGGTAGTAGGGCACTGCAGATACCAAATATTGATGTTATCACTTTAAAAGATGAACGCACGTTACAAATAACTTCAGAAGGGTTTAGTCATTTTATGTTGTGGACAGAGGTGCCGAATATGGTCTGTATAGAGCCTATTACATTTTATCCATATGCCGTTTCTCAAGATAATTTGGCAGAAGGTTTTATGGTTTTAAAAAATGAACCAATGTTGTTCAAGGTAGAGTTGAAGCCTTTGCCATAAATATGCATTCTTAAAATATGGTGTATGTGTTATGATGTAAAAACCAGTTTAGAGGCGCAATTGAAGCGGGCAAAAAGGAATCAAGATTTAAAGGCAATAGATGAAATTATAGAAAAACTTGGTCCGTTAACCAATTTACCGCTTCATCATGCATCTGGGTTTTCACATCCAGATGTTTTAATATATACCAATGAAGATCCGTTTTATCCTATGGTAGCCGCTTGGGGTTTAATTCCGCATTGGGTCCATAGTATCAAACAACAAAAGAAGATTTGGAACAGCACTTTAAATGCAAGGGTAGAGACCATTTCTGAGAAACCTGCTTTTAGAGATTCGGTACAAGAGAAACGTTGCATTTATTATGTCGACGGATTTTACGAGCATCACCATTTTAATAATCAGACCTATCCGTTTTTCATCCATCGAAAAAATAATGAACCATTAGCATTAGCAGCCTTATGGTCTCACTGGGTAAATCCAGAAGATGGGGGCATTATAAATTCATTTTCAGTAGTAACCACAGTTGGTAATGGTATGATGGCAAAAATTCATAATAATCCAAAATTAAAGGAGCCACGCATGCCTTTAATGCTCTCTGATGATATGGAAGAACAGTGGTTGGCATCAACGCTAGATTTTGAAAGAGAATTGAAAGGACTATTGACCACAAATGATAATATTGAATTGCAAGCCCATACGGTAGGGAAGCTAAGAGGAAAAAAATATGAAGGTAATATAGCTTCAATTTCAGATGAGGTTGTTTATAAAGAATTGGAACCTGAAATACTTAATTTTTAAATTATGGCGTACAGTGAATACCTAGCGGATAGGGTAAGAATACGTTTAAAAGGAAAAGGCGAGTTAGAGGAGAAGAAAATGATGGGCGGACTCACCTTTATGATGAACGGTAAAATGTGTTTAGGCATCATGTTCGATAAGAATAGTGAAGAAGATAGGTTGATGCTAAGAGTGGGTAAATTAAATTACGAAGAGCTGTTGAATTTGCCAGGTAGTAAACCAATGGATTTTACAGGGAAACCTATACGTGGTTTTTTGTTTATTGGACCTGATGGATTTGATACGGAAAACGACTTAGATTTTTGGGTGGAAAAAGCATTGGAATTCAATAGACTTCTTAATCCATAATGTAATGGTTTTAAAATCAGCCGCTGTGCCCTTCGAATTGATTAAATTTGCTGCGTGAGGAATATTTTACCTTTTATGGAATGGGTTTCTACCTATAAAAAAGCCTACTTTATTAAAGATTTAATAGCGGGTCTTACGGTTGGTATCGTTTTGGTGCCACAAGGTATGGCATATGCTATGATAGCAGGGCTGCCGCCTGTACATGGTTTGTATGCTTCTTTATTTCCTGTACTTACCTATGCTTTACTTGGAACATCAAGAAAAATAGCTGTTGGTCCTGTAGCGATGGATTCTTTATTGGTAGCCGTTGGTCTTGGTACATTGGCAATTACCGGTGTAGAGAATTATATAATAATGGTAGTTCTACTTACGCTAATGGTAGGTGCACTACAATTATTATTAGGTGTACTGCGCATGGGTTTTTTGGTCAACTTTCTCTCAAAGCCTGTTATTAGCGGCTTTACCTCTGCAGCAGCAATCATAATAGTATTAAGTCAGTTGAAGCATTTGCTGGGTATTTCTGTTGCTGGCAGTAATAGAATTTATGAAACGATATTTAATATTTTTTATAAACTAGGCGAGACTAATTGGGTAGATTTTGGTATCGGTATTGTGGGTATCGGTTTGCTGTTAGCATTTAAAAAATGGAATAAAAATATACCCGGTATTTTAATAATAGTAGTCTTGGGTATTTTGGCTGTCTTCCTTTTTCAAATGGAAACTTTCGGAATTAAATTGGTAGGTAGTGTACCTAGCGGATTGCCATCTTTCGTTATGCCGACTATTGATGTTGAAGATATGAAGCAACTGGCGCCTATTGCAATTGCGTTGGCGTTGGTAGGTTATTTAGAAGCAATTTCCATCGGCAAGGCTATAGAAGATAAAACAGGGGAAGATACTATAGAAGCTAATAAAGAATTAATAGCCTTAGGTTCCGCTAATATTGTAGGTTCTTTATTTCAAGGTTATCCGGTAACGGCAAGTTTTTCTAGATCTGCAATTAGTTATGATGCTGGTACAAAAACGAATCTATCGGCAATATTCAGTGTTATACTGGTTGTTTTAACCTTATTATTTTTAACACCTTTATTTAGGTATTTACCTAATGCTGTTTTAGCAAGTATAATTATGGTGTCGGTAGTGAAACTTATAGATATCAACTATTTTAAACATTTATGGTTGAATAGAAAAGATGAGTTTTTTGTAATGCTCATCACTTTTGTCATCACTTTGTTTATCGGCATTACCCAGGGTATTTTAATAGGAGTGCTGTTCTCTTTACTGTTAATGGTATATAGAACATCTAAACCTCATTTCGTTGAGATAGGTAATATTGGAAATAGCGACTATTATAAAAATGTAATTCGTTTTGCCGATGAGGTGGTTGTGCGTAATGATCTATTAATCGTTAGGTTCGATTCTCAATTGTATTTTGGTAATTCGGCTTATTTTAAAAGGCAACTTTTAAAGCATATTAAAGCCAAAGGACCCAAATTAAAAGGGATCATTCTAAATGCAGAATCTATAAATTATATAGACGCAACTGCGGCAGATATGCTTACCAAGCTTATTCATGATATTCGTGAAAGAAACGTACAGTTCTATATAGCTGGTGCTATTGGGCCAACACGAGATATCATTTTTAATACCGGAATAATTAAGGAATTACAAAGAGAATTTCTATTCGTAAAAACAAAGGAAGCTGTAGACTTTTTTGATAATCCGAATGAAGTTTCTTTATTGGCTGCTAAAGTGGCTTATGAAAATAGTAGGATGGCTAAGTTGAAAGTAGCCCCAAAATAAAATAAATCTTGTACCTTAAAGAAGAAGAGGTATGTTGAATAATATAAAAGATAGTGTCGTATGAACATAGAACAAATATATACTGGTTGTTTGGCTCAAGGAGCTTATTATATTGAGAGTGATGGGGAAGTAGCTATAATTGACCCGTTACGAGAAGTGAGTCCGTATATAAAAAGAGCAGCGAACGACAACGCCAAGATCAAGTATATTTTTGAAACACATTTTCATGCCGATTTTGTTAGCGGACATGTTACATTATCTAAAGAAACTGGTGCACCTATTATTTATGGACCTACTGCAAACCCAACTTTCGATGCCATTATAGCAGAGGACGGGCAAGAGTTTAAATTAGGGAAAATTACATTTAAGGTATTGCATACTCCTGGACATACTATGGAAAGTACGACCTATTTGTTAAGAGATGAAAATGGTAAAGACCACGCTATTTTTTCTGGTGATACTTTATTCTTAGGAGATGTTGGTAGACCAGATTTAGCACAGAAATCTGCAGATATGACCCAAGAACAATTGGCAGGAACATTATTCGATAGTTTACGAACTAAAATAATGCCATTAGCAGACGATATTACAGTTTACCCAGCACATGGTGCGGGTTCGGCATGTGGTAAGAACATGATGAAGGAGACTGTTGATACTTTGGGTAATCAGAAAAAAATGAATTATGCTTTACGGGCAGATATGACCAAAGAAGAATTCGTTGCAGAAGTTACAGACGGGTTGTTGCCTCCGCCTAAATATTTTCCTTTGAACGTAAAGATGAACAAAGAAGGGTATGAGGACATTGATGACGTTATTGAACGTGGAAACCGTGGGCTAACTCCCGAGGAATTTGAGAAAGCAGCGAATACTACAGAGGCTCTAGTGTTAGATGTAAGACACCAAGATGAATTTGTTAAAGGACATGTGCCAAGATCTATTTTCATTGGTTTAAACGGAGATTTTGCTCCTTGGGTTGGTGATCTAATAGCGGATACCAAACAGCCTTTGTTATTAGTAGTTCCCGAAGGTAAAGAAGAAGAAGCGATCACCAGACTATCTCGTGTTGGGTTCGATTCGGCTATAGGGTATTTAAAAGGCGGTATTGGAGCATGGGAAACTGCAGGTAAGGAGATTGATCAAATTACTTCAATTACATCATCCGAGGCTAAAAATATTATTAATAAAGGAGATGTTGCTATTTTTGATGTACGTAAAGATGGTGAATACCAAAGTGAGCACTTATTAAATGCGGTACATACGCCACTTAGTGAATTGAATAAGCATTTGTCTAAATTTCCTGAGAAGGGAGAATTTTTGGTTCATTGTGCTGGTGGATACAGATCGGTAATAGCATCGTCTATTTTAAAAAGTCGTGGAATCCATAATTTAATTGATGTAAAAGGCGGGTACGGAGCACTTAAAAAGGAAGATTTACAGAAGACAGATTTTGTTTGTCCGACAACCTTATAACCGGTTTAAGACTATACTGCAAATATCGCGGTAGGATGATTTCTTATATAGCTTTCAACAATACGCTGGGTTTCTAGCGTATTTTTTTGTGGTGTAATGAACATCTCAAGGTCTTCAATTTGCTCTATGGCAACATCTATAGGAGCAAAACCATAGCCAGCATAATTGTTTTCTCTTATAACAACAAATCCGTTTTCGTCTATGGTTCTACCGTTGGTTTTAATTACTAGGGTAGCTTCTACTTCTTTAATGCTCTGTAAGGCATCTTGTACGCGTTGGTTGTATTCTTCTACTATATCTAAATCAGAACAAATACCAATACATTGTTTTATTTTATAATGAGAGCATACAGCTACATTTTCTTGTAGATGACAATACTTAGGGCAAAGTTCAAAAGTGCTACATAGTGTTTCTAAGTATTGCCTTGCTTCTGTGGGGCTATAACAAATTGCCACCGGGTTCGGTGTCATTTTTATTTTATTAAAGGCAAGGTGAATTATACCATTTCTATCTTCATAACTGAATATACCATATTGTTGAATAGACCTTTTTTGTGCACTATTGTATTTAGGGTAATAGTGTTTAATTTCTGCCGATTCTTTTAGTAATGCTATAAGTTCATTACCGGTCTCCTCGAAATCTAAAGATGTAGTTTCTGCACAAAGGGTAATTTCTTTTGTCTTTTTATCATAAAAATGACCAAGCACTCTTTTTTTGATGTTCTTGGCTTTACCTACATAAATGATTTTCCCCTTTTGGTCTTTAAAATAGTAGACTCCAGGAGTGGTAGGTAGTTTTAAGTATTCTTCTTTTGGTAAACCAGGCGGTAGTGTTGCCTCTTGTGATTTTGAATTTAAGAAAAGCTTAAAAATCTTTTCTGAATTTTCTGCACGTAGTAACTTGTGAAAAAGTAATACAGTGGCATGTGCATCTCCTCTAGCTCGGTGCCTATCGGTTAAGGGTATTCCTAATGCTGCCGTTAGTTTTCCTAAACTGTACGAATTGTAGCCAGGCAGTAATTTTCTTGACAAGCGAACCGTGCACAGTTTCTTTCTAGAGAAATCATGACCAAGTAAAGTAAACTCGTTTTTAATCACATTATAATCGAAATTGACACTATGGGCAACAAAAATAGTATCTGCTGTAATAGCTTTGATTTGCGGTATTATTTCTTCTAACAATGGAGCATTGCGTACCATATCATTGTCAATACCTGTTAGTCCCGTTATAAATGCTGGAATTGGACATTGCGGATTCACCAAAGAAGTAAATTCATCGATTACTTCATGACCATCATATTTAAATATGGAAATCTCGGTAATTCTATTGCCTTTTACTCCGTTGCCGGTAGTTTCTATGTCAATTATCGTATACAAAAAGTGAAGAATAGATTAGAACTGTAAAGTTAGCAGAAAATGTATTAGCATGAGTAGTTCTAAATTTGATTTAGGTCGTAAGGAAATTGAAATAAGAAGAGAGGTAGAATGTTGAATGTGCCAGACATTCAAAAATAGAGTTGAAGGACTGCTAAAAGTTGATGCTACAACTAAATGTTATAACAGTTGTAGGAACAATTTTAACAAGGTTAAAGATGCTTAGAATTTCTTATTTAGCTACTGGTGTACTCACGTTATTAATAACTGTTACTCCTGAATTTTGAGTATTGGTATCGTTATTTAAAATGTTTTTTTCAGTGTTGTCACGTACTACATATTCAGAGACAAGATCATAATCTTTACCGCAAGAGGATAAACTTAAAAGAAAAACAACAGCTGCTAGAGGGACGAAAAAGGTTTTGGTAATGTTCAACTTCATGTAAATGGTGGTAAAAATTATCTCGCTAATTTATTAACGCGTTTCGAAAATATTTAAACTTTATCCATTAACGACGAAAAGTTGTATTTATTCGATGAAATGCATATTAATGTTATTAACACGGGCTGTTAATAACATTAAATCGTTAAATTATAAGCGAATTAACTTATAATTCAGATAGCAATCTATTATTTTAAATCAAAAAAAATGTGATAAAAAATGATTAAGAAGTAAGGCTTCTCCTCTATGAGTCTGCTTTCTTTAATTTTTGGTAAGGAATAAAATTATGATGATGTAAGAATGTATTCTTTTTAAGGAAAGGATCTATGGTTATTTTTTTGTTTTTGGGAATAAAGGAACTCTTTAAAAATACTAAGAACTTAAAGTTACCTTGATGTTTACTTAATCTTGAATTTAATAAATGAACTCATCTTTGCAGCGAGTTTAGAATAAGTTTGAGTTAGTTGACCAACCGATGCATTAGTATAATGTGTCGGTTTTTTATGTCTTTTAATAAATAACTAGGTAAAGAATGTGTTCGTAAAAGGAAATTATTTTGAAATATTTAAAATTGTACTTTGATTTCCTTGATTTTAAAAACCTGAGTTCTTAGAAGATTCTGGAAAATAAAAACAATTTTCTCCTGGTTTTTCTCAGGAATACGTCCGCCAATAATCCAATTTTTTCTAACGTAATTGGTGCTTTTTAGATTAAACTCAGACATCAAGCATTGTAGTGCTTCTTCACGAGTCTCGTCGTTCATTTTACTGAACATTTGTTTTATATTTTCGGTCATTGGTGGTTTTGGTAGTCTCCAAAAATAAATAAAAAAGTGTTTCAACTGGCGAAAATCTTTAAATAGATATGATCATGTTGACAACAATTTAATCTTTACTTGACCTTAACTTAAGTTAAAATTGAATTTTAGATATAACATTTGCAAACCGAAATATTTTTGAGGTAAAACCGTACCTTAAGATTTTTAAAGATTTTCTTTATTTTAAAATTGAACTATGAGACTGATAAGAATAGCATTAACCTTTTTGTTTTTAGTAGGTTTTAATACTGGGTTTTCTCAGGATTATAAAGTTCATTCTCATAATGATTACAAACAGAACGTTCCGTTCTGGAAGGCATTTGGTGCTGAGGTGCAATCTATTGAAGTAGATGTATTTTATGTCGATGATAAATTGATGGTTGGTCATGAGCTTAATGAAGTTGAGCAAGACAAAACTTTAGAGCGTTTGTATTTATATCCTTTAAAAGAAGCTATAGCCTTAAAAATGGTGTCAGGTAAGCCGATTCAGCTAATGGTAGATGTTAAGACAGATGCCTATAAAACGCTAGATGCTATCGTTACTAGCATAAAGGAATACCCAACGATTATTAATAATGAAAACATTAAGATTATCATTTCTGGTAATAGACCGGCTATAGAAGAGTATGTAAACTATCCAGATTATATTTATTTCGATTATCAAAGTTTAGAACCTATTGAAGATGCTAAAACACTTGATAAAATTGCTATGGTGAGTTTGAGTTTTAAGAATTATTCTGAATGGAATGGTAAAGGCAGATTAACAGCTGATGATTATAATATGGTTACAGCAGTAATTGATAAAGCACATAAATTAAAGAAGCCATTCCGTTTTTGGGCAACTCCAGATTCTAAATCTGCTTGGAAAGCTTTTGCGAACATGGGTGTGGATTTTATAAATACAGATATGCCTAATGAATGTGTACAGTATGTTTCTTCATTAAAGGAGAGAGTTGCTCAAAATACAATTTTTTCGAAAGTGTACAGACCAACGTTTGAATCTGATGGGGCGAATCGTACACCAAAGAATATTATTTTGATGATTGGTGACGGTAACGGAATAACTCAAATTTCATCTGCAGTTTTAGCGAACAATGGAGAGCTTTCCTTGACTCAATTAAAAAGTGTAGGTTTTATAAAAACGCAATCTGCCGATGATTTTACAACAGATTCTGCCGGTGCAGGTAGTGCAATTGCTACAGGTCAAAAAACAAACAATAGAGCAGTTGGAACCGATGTCACCGGTTTAGCAATACCAAACCTTACTGAGATACTTTCAGGAAAAGGGTTTAATACAGGTGTTATAACTACCGATGAGATTACAGGAGCGACACCTTCATCATTTTTTGCCCACAGAACAGATAGGGGAATGGTATCGGAAATTGCATCAGACTTAAATACTTCTAAATTAAAATTATTCATATCAAGACCAACTTCTACTGTTAAGAATATTCAAGAGTACGGATTTAATATGAAACTGGATATAGCCGCTATTGGTACTAGTAAGGAAGAAAAGGTAGGCGCATGGTTTGCCGATATAAAATTAGAATCTTTAGAAGGTCATGTGGAGCAATTGTCGATAGCCACTAAAAACGGATTGTCTTTTTTAAATAATAAAAAGAAATCTTTTTTCTTAATGACGGAAGGAGCGAAAATTGATAGTTACAGTCATGAAAATGATATTACTGGTGTTATAAATGAAAGTATATCTTTTGATAAGGCAATTACCGAAGCATTAAAATTTGCCGACGCAGATAAAAACACTCTTGTCATTATTACAGCGGATCATGAAACTGGTGGATTAACTATTCCTCAAGGTAATATGCTTAAACATGAAATCGAGGCTGATTTTACTACACACGACCATACAGGCGTAATGGTTCCTATTTTTGCCTATGGTCCCATGTCTCAAGAATTCCAAGGTATTTATGATAATAATGAGATTTTCCACAAAATCATCAAAATATTAGACCTATAAATTAGAATTTGTTTAATTTTTATTACTTAAATTGTTAATTTGTTAAACTAAATCTGTTTAACAAGATAATCCTTACTGCAAAATTCTTTAAGCTGAAAACAAATGTTAACTTAATACTAATTTAACAACAGCTCAATTTTGGTCAAATATGCTAATGTAAACGTGATCTTATGTTAACAGTCACTTGCATCGCTAAAACTACTTTTGCAGCGCAAATTAATTTTAGGATTTAAGTTTTTCTAGAACTCAATCTTACCTCCTGAAATATAAAAACAACAAATTTTATTAAACCAAACTGTATGAAAAAATTGAAATTTTTAATGCACTTCTGTTTACTTGGTTTTGCTTCCGTTATGTGGGCGCAAGACAATGTTTCGGGAGTGGTGACAGATGAATTCGGGCAACCTTTACCAGGTTCAACGGTTCAAGTGAAAGGAACTACAAATGGTACCACAAGTGATTTTGATGGTAACTTTGTAATTAACGCAGAAGCTACAGATGTATTGATAGTATCTTACCTTGGGTATTCAACACAAGAAGTGGCAGTAAATGGGCGTGCAACTATTAATGTAGAATTAAAGGAAGATGCAACACAATTAGATGATGTGGTTGTAGTTGGGTATGGTACTCAAAAACGATCGGATGTAACAGGTTCTATCTCCTCGGTTAAAAGTGAAAACTTTAATAAAGGTGTGGTGGCAAATCCAGGTCAATTATTACAAGGTAAAGTTGCTGGGGTTAACATTACTTCTGTAAGTGGTGAGCCGGGAGCGTCTCAAAATATTGTTATTCGTGGTATCGGTAGTTTTAGGTCAGGTACTTCTCCATTATTTGTTATCGATGGTTTTGTAATCGATAACACAACTACGGGAGTAGGCTCTAATCCTTTGAATTTTATCAATCCTCAAGATATTGAATCTATGGATGTTTTAAAGGATGCTTCTGCAGCTGCTATTTATGGTGCACGTGCTGCAAACGGGGTAATCGTTATTACTACTAAAAAGGGTAAGGCTGGTAAAACTGAAATGAATGTTTCTGTTACTACGGCATTCGCAACCCTTGCAAATAAAATTGATGTGTTCTCTGCAGATGAGTTTAGAAGACAGGTCCCTGCAGTTGGCGGCACCTTACTTGATGGTGGTGCAAATACGGACTGGCAAGATGAATTGACAAGAACCGGAGTATCAAAGAATGTTAACTTTTCTATGAGTGGTGGTGCTTCAGAGAAGTTTACTTATTTCGCATCTGTTGGTGTAGATGATCAACAAGGAACTTTTGCGAACAGTTCATTAAAAAGATATTCTGGTCGTTTAAACTTAAATCAGAAAGCTTTTGACGGTAAGTTAAATGTAGATTTAAACCTTACGGCTTCTAGAACATTGAATAATAGACCAGATGCTAGTGCTACGGTGACAGATATGTTAGAGTTGAATCCTACTATTCCACTGTACACCAATGGTTCTCCTACGTTGTTAAATGATAATAGGTTAAATCCTTTGGTTCGTAATGATCTTTATTTAGATGAATCTAATAGTAATCGAATATTAGCGAATATTTCTCCATCCGTAGAAATTGCAAAAGGGTTAATTTATAAACTTAACCTAGGTGTGGATTATTCATCTACCAACCGCGATCAACAGCGTTCTCCATATGCTTTATTAGAAGATTTAAATCAAGGGTATTTAAATTCATGGATAACAACGAATGAAAACACTCAAATAGATAATACGTTGACCTATACTTTTGATAAAGGTGAACATAGTGCTACAATTTTAGTAGGCCATTCATATCAAGAAGTATTATTTCAGCAAAAGAGGTTTGAATTGGAAAGCTTTGCGGATAATGATATTGATCCAAGATACCAAGATCAAATAAGTAGTCAAGAGTTTCCTACTAGCTTAATTTCTATAGCTGAGAAAAACGAATTGCAGTCTTTCTTTGGTAGGTTAAATTATAGCTACCAAGATAAGTATTTGTTAACGGCTACTATGCGTGCAGATGGGTCTTCTAAGTTTGGGGCGAATAATAAATACGGATATTTTCCATCAGTTGCTTTAGGATGGAACATTAGCAAAGAGAGCTTCTTGGTAGAAAGCGATGTTGTAAATAACTTAAAACTTCGCCTTAGTTGGGGACAAACAGGAAATCAAGAAGGTATTGATAACAAGGTCTCTCTAGCGAGTTATACAGATAGTAAAAGTGATAACGACACCTATCCTTTAGATGATAGCGCTACCACATTAGATGGTTATCCTTTTGGTACTGTGCCGGCACGAACTGCTAACCCTAACTTAAAATGGGAAGTTGCTACTCAGACCAATATTGGTTTGGATTTTGGATTATTGAATAACAAAATAACAGGTACCGTAGATTACTTTAATAAGGTGACAAGAGATGTAGTTCTGTTTGCCAATCGAGTTGATCCAATTCAACCGACCGAGAAGATATGGACCAACTTAGAGGATTTGAAAATCCATAACTCAGGTGTTGAATTCGCTTTAGATTATAGAACAATGATTGGGTCAGATTTCTCTTTTAATATTGGTGGTAACGCTACATTTATTAAAAATGAGGTTACAGATTCTCCGTTCGCTATTATTACTACAGGGTCGGCACAAGGTGCTGGGCAAACTGGGGCTACAATAAATGGTTATTTAAACAATGAAGCTATTGGTACTTTTTATATGAAAGAGTTTATAGGTATTGGAGAAGATGGTTTAAATGAATTTAGAGATGTAAACGGTGATGGAGAAATCTTAGATGATGACCGTATTGCAGCAGGTAGCGCGGCGCCAGACTTTACGTATGCATTTTACTTGAATTTCGATTATAAGAATTTTGATTTAGGGTTTAATTTTAACGGTGTGTCTGGTAATAAAATTTATAACCACACGGCTATGTCCTCTTTTTCAAAAGGGCAGCTAAGTAGAAACTTGAACACAACAGATTTTGCTGTTCAATTTCTTGATGAAGATGTCAGTAACTCAAACGAGGTATCTACACGGTACTTAGAAGATGGTGCTTACCTAAGGTTAAACAATGCCACTTTAGGCTACACCCTTTTGGCTAGTAAAATTGGCTTGGATAAATATGTGGGTGATATTCGTTTTTCATTAACAGGTCAAAATTTATTTACGATAACAGATTATACAGGGTATAGTCCAGAGGTGAACACCGGTAGTGAAGTAGATGGTGTACAGACTTTCGGTATTGATAGGTATACCTATCCTTCTTCAAGAACAATCTTGTTTGGCTTAAATGTATCTTTTTAAAAAAAAATAGTTTCAAAATGAAAAATAAACTAATTATAACATCCTTGATCCTTGCCTCTTTTTTGACATGGAGCTGTACGGATCTAGACGAAGAATTGTTAGACGAATCGTTAACAGGTGCTCAGGCAGAAGTTATTAGTGGGGCAATTGCACCTGCATATGGCTATATCTCTTGGACTTGGAGGCATACCAATTATTACGGACTTCAATTAATACCATCAGACGAAGCAATTTTGCCTTATCGTGGTGGGTCAGATTGGTTTGATGGTGGTAAATTTTTGGCGGCTCATAGCCATAATTTCACTCCTACAAATGATTTGATTTCCAGTGGGTGGAACGAGCTTACAACCAATATATCAAGAACTTTGGCAGCAATAGAAGTATTGACGCCTTTGGCTGATGAAGGTAATGCGGAAGCAGCTGGTGCTTTATATGAAATGAAAGCGCTTAGGGCTTACTTGAATATGCTATTGTTAGATAGTTGGGGTATTGTGCTTAAGAAAGAATCATCTGAAGAACTTTCTGAAGTATTAAGAACACAAGATGCTATTGACTACATTGAAAGTGAATTGTTATCTGTGGTAGATGTAATTAATACAAATAAAGGTCCGGGTAGAATGACACAATCTGCCGTGTACGGTTTTTTGGCAAGGTTAAATTTAAATGCTGCGGTATATCGTGATCCTTATGGTACTCCAGATTTTACGCAGGCAGATATGGACCAGGTAATTTCTTATACGAACAGTATTATTAGTTCTGGAGACTTTTCGTTGTCACCAGAATATTTTGAGTTGTTCAATGATGCGAATAATTCTAATCCAGAATTAATATTTGCTTTGGATCAGCGTGGTGTATTAACTAGAGAACATAGTAGATGGGCATATTGGTCTATCGCTGGAGCTATGTTTCCAAGACCGGAATGGCCTAGTGCAGATGGCACGGATGGTCCTGCCATTACAACCGATTTTTATCAAACATGGGTAGATGCAAATGGCGATGTAGATCCTGCAGCCGCAGATTCTCGTTTCTATCAAAGAAATACATTGGTTCCTGATGCACAATTGGCAGATTTAGATGGGCGCGATAAATTACTGGAAACTGAAACGGATAATAGTTTCTATTGTGTTGATAATGTATCCTTTGAAATGGATAGAGGTATTCTTCGTGGTATTCAGTGGGGACCTAGAAAAGGTGATGATGGTCAATTTTTAACATGTGACGATGGCACGGTTAAAATATTACCAGTGAGACAGACGAAAGGGAATAGCGATGCAAGAGATGTAGGGTATGTGGATCATACGTTAGCAATAGATTTTACTAACGAAGGATCATTACATAACACAGGGTATAGAGTTTCTAAGTATCAATTTAGCCGTACCTCGCCAAATGGTAATGGTAATAGTAGTGTTGATCTAGTATTGATGAGGCTTGCTGAAATTTACTTAATGAGAGCAGAAGCTAAATTAAGAAACGGAGATTCTGCTGGTGCTTTGGCAGATGTAAATATTGTAAGAACATCAAGAACAGCTCGCCCTGATCAAACTCCCGCTCCATTACCTTCGATCAACGCTGATGATTTATTCCGTGAGCGTGGTTTTGAATTGTATTGGGAAGGCTTTAGACGATCAGATCAGATTAGATTTGGGAAGTATGAAGATACTTGGACAGATAAAACGGATACAGATGTAAACCATAGATTGTTTCCAATACCGCAAAGTGCAGTTGATGGCGCTTCTGGTATAGAAGGTTTCTTAGTTCAGAACCAAGGGTATTAAATTCAAATTAATAATAGGTATATACGGCAAGAATTAATTTTCTTGCCGTATTTTACTTTACAAACAAATCATACCATGAGAAAAAATTTAATAACCACAACAGTAATAGCTCTGCTAATTTCCATGACTATGGAAGCGCAGCAAGACAAGGAACCCAATGTATTTTTAATCACATTAGACGGGGTACGTTGGCAAGATGTATTTACGGGAATTGATACTAACTTGTTAAATAGCGACTATACTGAAAACAAGGAGCTGTTAACGAAAAAATTCATGGGTGGTTCTTTGGAGGAAAACAGAGAATTGCTCATGCCGTTTTTCTGGAATACTATTGCTAAAGAAGGTCAATTACATGGAAATAGAACTAAAGGAAGCAAAGTAGACCTTACTAATAAAATGCTGTTTTCTTACCCAGGTTATAATGAGATTTTAACTGGTAAAGCTGATGATGAAAATATAGACAGTAATAATAAAGATTATAATAAGAACATCACCATTTTAGAAACTGCGAACACCGCTAAGGCTTATAAAGATAAGGTGGCAGCTTTTGGTAGTTGGGATGTTTTTCCTTTCATTATTAATGACAAGAGAAGTGGAGTGCCTGTAAATGCAGGTTATATGGATGCCTCTGGAGATTTAAACGAAAAAGAAAAGTTTTTAAATGAGATACAACGTCAAGCTCCAATAGTATGGGAGAGTGTTAGGTTAGATGTTTTTACGCATCATTTTGCAAAAGAATATGTAAAGAAGAATCATCCTAAGTTAGTGTATGTCTCTTATGGAGAGACAGACGATTATGCGCATGATGGCTCGTTTGATTTCTACATGAAGTCATTGCAAAATACGGATGCTTTGATTGCAGATTTATGGAGCTTTGTTCAAAATGACCCTGTGTATAAAGACAATACCTATTTTGTTATTACTACCGATCATGGTAGGGGTGAAGGTATTGGAGAAGGTTCAAAATGGACAGGTCACGGTTCGGATGTAAAAGGTGCAGAGCATACATGGCTGGCTATCTTGGGACCAGATGTTAAGGCAATTGGCGAAGCTAGTAATGGGCAATTATATACCAATCAAATTGCGCCAACTATTGCTAAAGTCTTAAATTTAAAAATAGATGCAGCGGTGATGCCTGCTAAAACTTTAGATTTGAAATAAAAACGTTCTATATCAAATTTTCTTTAAAAAAAAAGGGAGCTGTTTATATATTAAACAACTCCCTTTTTTTTTATCAAAACTATTATTTCATTTGGTAAACAACATTTACAGTAAATTGTTCTTGATAGTCGGTGTAATAGCTAGTCCAATCTTCGTTCTGGTATTGATTGCTACTAATAGAAATTATTTCACCAACACTAGTGTTTATTGCCTTACATAAACTGTTTGCATTGTTCATAGCATCTTTTAAAGCTAATTCAAGAGCAGCTTGGTTTTTTTCTGTAGATACATGTTGTTTTACTTGAAATTGTAGTTGTACACCTTGCAAATTGGTCTTTACTAATTTCATTGTTATTTCTTTAGAGCTGGTTACATAATATAGTACAGTACCGTCTCTTTGGTAGCCTAAAGAAAAATATTCCATCTCTTTTTCTTCGAATTTAGATACGTCAACACCCTTTTCTTTTAGAGCAGTAAAGTATTGTTTTTTTAATTGCTCCAAATTTTCCATGCGGGTATCAGCATAATAGACTTGATCCATGCTCAAGGTAGCTTTAATACGATATTTTTCAATGGTCTTCTCTAAAGGCGCAGTACCGGCTACCGTAACTGTACGTTCTTTTGGATTGGTTTGGGCTTCGGTTGATGAAATACCAATTAGAAATAGTACTAAGATCAGCGTAAATTTTTTCATTTTTATTTGTAGATTATTTTTTATCAAATTTATGCTTTTGTAGCCTAAAGATGCTGTTATGTCTGTTTAATATTGGGGTTCTAGACAATTTTATACCCTAAAAAGTAATTTAGTTCGTAAAATATTTGTAAGTTTTATCTTGTTAATGTAAATTAACATATGAAATTGCTGAGTAATATTTATCAGGAAAATAATTAGCTATGAAAGTTGAAACAATTTGTATAATTGATGATGATCCCATTTGTGTTTATGGAACCAAAATTCTGTTGAATCATAATAATTTTGTGAGTGCAAATATTCTAGTTTATGAAAATGGAGAAGAGGCGCTGATAAATCTTACTTCTCAATTAACTAAAGGTCTGCAAATGCCAGATATTATCTTGTTGGATTTGAATATGCCGATAATGAATGGATGGGAATTTTTAGATAAATTCCAAAAATTAATTTTTCTGAATAAACCAATAGTTTATATAGTCAGCTCTCATTTTGATAGTAGAGAAATTGAAAAAGGAAGAAGTTATGAATTGGTTCGTGACTTTATTTCAAAACCATTAATAGCAAAAAATCTCAAGGATATAATTTCTATGAGTAAGATGGCAGTTTAAATGTGTAAAGCTTATAACGAAAAAAACCACCTTAAGGTGGTTTTGTTTTGTGGAGCCGGAGGGATTCGAACCCTCGTCCAAACAAGCAATTAAAATGCTTTCTACATGTTTAGAATCTGATTAATTTTCGATGTGTACCTGACCAGAAACCGCCCAATACACACTTATCTTCTTAAGATTTTGGTGGTGTCGCCAAAGTAAGCGAACACCCTTATGTTGACTTTTCTGGTGCTCCTATAAGAATCGCCATCAACAAGGGCTATTCAGGAACATCTCGCTTCCCTACCTAGTAGGGACGAGGCTAAATCCTACTGTAATTCGGATTAAGCGGCAAGAGCGTAATTATTTTCGCCAATTAAAAGTGTGAAAAATGAGATTAACGAGCTGTTTCCCAGCGCTCGACATGCTTACATTCCAACTGGTCTCGCTGTCAAAACCGGTCGGCCCCAATATGTAAAAGAACTTCCTATTCTAAATAATAGCTGCATCAATTCAATCGACTTCAACTATTAATTAGCGGGCAGCAAAGCTAACAAAACTTTATGAACCCCTATAATTTTTATTTTGACCGAAGCCAAGTGTTTCTAATTGCATAATTTAGTACAATATTTATACCAAACCTATATGAAGTTCGGAATTATCAGAGAACGTAAGAATCCACCAGACAAGAGGGTTGTTCTATCTCCAAAAGCATGTCAAAAAGTCTTAAAAACTCATTCTAAGGCACATTTAATTGTGGAGCCATCTCCTATTCGTGCTTATGCCGATGATGATTATAAGCAATTAGGTATTACAGTTGCCAGTGAAATGGATAATTGCGATGTTCTTTTAGGAGTAAAAGAAGTGCCTATTGATTCTCTTATTCCTAATAAGAAGTATTTCTTCTTTTCGCATACTATAAAAAAGCAGCCGTATAATAGAGATTTACTGCGTGCTATTTTAGAAAGGAATATAGAAATGTATGACCACGAGGTTATCACAAATAAATTAGAACAACGGGTAGTTGCATTTGGTAGATATGCAGGAATTGTTGGCGCATATAATGGTTTTCGAACATACGGACTCAAATTTGGTTTGTTCAGTTTACCGAAAGCAAGTGATTTGCCTGACCAACCAGCATTAATTGCGGAACTTAAAAAATTAAGATTACCGAGTATAAAAGTACTGCTTAGTGGAAGAGGCAGGGTAGGTAATGGTTCTAGGGAAATGCTAGACGGCATGGGAATGAGACGTGTATCTGTTGCAGAATATTTAGAAGAAACATTTAACGAGCCAGTGTATTGTCAAATAGACGCTGCTGAGTATAATAAACGTAAAGATGGTGTACGTGGTAATAAAGCGAACTTCTTTGCAAACCCAGAAGAGTATAAATCTAATTTCTTTCGTTTTGCAAAGGTGACAGATTTCTATATTGCCGGACATTTTTTTGGTCAAGGTTCTCCGTATTTATTCACGAGAGAAGATGCCAAACATCAAGATTTTAAAATTCGTGTAGTTGCAGATATTAGCTGTGATATTGATGGACCAGTTGCTTCTACGATACGTCCTTCAACTATAGCTGATCCAATTTATGGATATGATCCTTTAACGGAGTCTGAAATTGATTTCAAAACACCAGAAGCAATTGCTGTTATGGCTGTTGATAATTTACCGTGTGAATTACCTAGAGATGCAAGTGAAGGTTTTGGTGAGGCATTTATTAAAAATGTAATTCCTGCCTTTTTTAACGAAGATAAAGATGGTGTACTTGAAAGAGCTCGTATGACGCAAAACGGGAAGCTGACAGAACGTTATTCATATCTTCAAGACTATGTTGACGGTAAAGAATAAATTTAAGGTTCATTTTTTAGAATAATTTAATTGGAATCTTTTTTTTATTTCTAAGCTAGTTACGGTAAGTAAACCTAAAGTGTATGCAAGTAAATCTTGAATACTAAAATAGTTTCCGAATATTAAATTTGCCCATTTAGAACGTTGCAACCCAAAGTAGCTTAACATATTGGTTAGCTGTAAAAATTCGATTGTATACGCTATTAGTAAAGTGACAATGCCGATGGCAATGTCATTTGCTTTTATGAATGATTTAAATAAGTAAAACATAAGAATGACTACCAAGTAGTCTCCGAAAGTGTGTCGAATGAATCCAGATTTTAAGAATATAGCAATCAAGATTTCTATGCCTAATAAGACTAGAAAATATATAAAATAGATTCGGTTGAATTTGAATTTCATGTGCTGAAATTTTAAGCGTTCGCAAAATAGATGTATAGTATACTTAATGGGTAATTCATAATTAGTAAGATCAGCGCCATCGTATGCTCTTGTATATCCTTAGAATACTTTAATACATTTATTGATAATATAATTAGGGCTGTGCAGGTAATGATGATATGGTATAATACCAACAATGATAATGAACTCGGTTTCCGGTATTAATGCAATACACATTACTAAGGTTGATAACAGAAAATAAAATGAAACCAGCCTTATAATTCTACGGTTCCATTTATGTTTAAATAAAACCATCATTACTTAGCGTTTATAACTAATTGGGCAAACGTATATTCTTGCCATGTTTTTTCTGATTGAAGGGTTATGTATTCTTTATGTTTTTCTTGAATACTAATGTTAAGATCATAATTTATATCATTCTCTTTAGCATATTTATATAACTGAATGCTATTCGTATACCCTAAATCGATTAGATAATTAATATCAGGATTTTCAAGTGTACTTAAATTGAAATACGTAATTGTTTTATCCCAAGGTATAGCAGCACTTAATACTAAGAAAGCAAACACTGTTGCTATATTGGTTCGTACTAAATAGATGAAACTTTTTACCTCTGCTACTTTAATGTATGCGGTTACTAAGCCTGTAAGTGTCAATAGAAGATATACGAATACGCCAATACGTTTGTACGTAAGACCTAAAGCTTCAACATACGTAAAGTTCTTATAAGATGTAAAGATGATTAGTAAGATGTTTAGCGAGATCCAAACATAGGTTAACGTTTTTATTTGCTGATTCTCTTTATAGAAATTGAGGTTTCCTCTAAAGAAATATAGAATTAATATAATGGCTAGTACAATAGAGAACATTAACGCATACACCCCTTGGTGTACCGATGCAGAATATTCTGCATTAGAAATATTCGTTTTTTGGAACAGGTAAATTCCGTCGGTAATTAAAAAGAACACCAGAAGAAAATTAAGGGCGATAAAAATAAAGGAGCCTAAGGTATGTTCACTTTCAAGTTTCTTTTTTTGTCCAATTATTTCTATTTCGTTCGGAGTCTCTAATTCATTTTTCTGTGAAGCATCAACCGCTATTAATTCTTGTGCGTCTATTGGGCGTAAAATATTTAGAAATATAACATAGCCAAGAAACGTAAAGAATACCCAAGGGAAACTTATAAAGTCAAATGAGATTTGATCTACAAGGTTTTCAAAAACCGGATTGGCATTTTTATAAAGCATAGCAAATAAAACGAGTAAAATTCCAGCAAAGAAGCCACCTTTTAAACGGCTCAGCAATCTTGGAGAAGTCTCTTTTTTTATATCTTTTTCTTCTGCTGAATTTTGCCTTTGTATGAAATTTGCAATAGCTGCGACAAGTAAATTTGTAAACCCAAGTAACCAGGATAGGTATAAAGAGGTTTTGCTCGAAAGGGACTTGCCTACGAACACCATTAATGCCATGAAATGAACAAATATGGTGAACCCCGTTGGGTTTATGAGTATAAAGATTGAAGTTGTAATATAGGTAAGTGCATAGCCCCATGGTATGGTTCTAGTTCCTTTAAGAGTAGAAACAAGTACCACAACTAAAATGGAAACTAGAAATAAATTTAGACCGAAGCTTTTGCTGTAGCATAGTAAACTGAAGGCTAAGGCAGATAAAAGTGATTTTATATGAACATTCATAGTATGTTGTATTTAGTTGATTATAGCTAATTTGATTTTTGCGATTATTAACAATAGATAGTAACCAAGAATAAGGTGAACAGTCTTACAGGTTTTTGAAATTTTAGATAGTTTTAATATCATAGTTTTATGGAATTAAAAATGTGGACTTTATTCGGTGGATGGGTTGGTGCAATAATTTTTGAAAATCTAATTGATGAAAGGCTGATGCCGATTTTCCGAATGTGTATTTCGATTTAAAATATCTCCAGCACTCCGGATAAAGAATAGTGCCTATGCAAATCACCGTAAATAGGTAAAGGCTTCTTTTTCCATTCCCCAATAAATAAAACTGCATGCTTATTTCTTCTGGAACAGTAATGCCAGTTCCAATTAGCACATGAAATACATCATGACTCTCAAGTTTTTCTTGCAACTGAAAGCTGTTGGCAATAAGAAATTCGCCCATGTGATACCCTAAGGAATTTTTGGGATACCCTTTTAACTCTTCAGCATTATATTGCCAAGCTTCATTTTTCTTGAAATATTGATAGGGTGCCACACTCCAATCATATAGTTTTTCTAAAATTACTGCTCTCATAATTTTTATTTTAAAAGTACTTTGAAATTCAAAGTAAAATGATAAAAAAATATACTACTTACCTATGAGTTTTTCTAAAGCATTAATATGCTTCTTAAACTGTGCTTTACCAAGTGGGGTTGCAGAATAGCGAGTATTCGGTTTTCTGCCAATAAATTGCTTTTCTACTTTTATGTATTCTTCCTTTTCAAGCGCTTTGGTATGACTGGCTAGATTTCCATCGGTTGCACCTAAAAGCTCCTTGAGCATTTTAAAATCAGCATAGTCGTTCACCATTAGAATAGACATTATGCCCAATCGTATTCGGTGGTCAAAAGCTTTATTTATGTTGTCAATTAAACTCATATATCAATAACTAGCTAATCTTAATTTCTATCGTACTTATAATACATTAATGCACCATATAGAATATGGCAAACGCCAAACCCTAAAGCCCAAAAATACAATCCATATCCTATAAATTGAGTACTAACTAGTCCGATTCCTATAAAAGCTAAACCCATATAACGTACATCGCCCATAGTGTACTTACTTGCGTTTACACATGCAAGACCGTAAAAAATAAGTGTTGCGGGAGCTACGAGACCAGCAATGCCCTGTTGAATTAATACGAGACAGAATAAGCCACCGACTATTAAGGGAATAAGAAAATTAAAAACCAGTCGTTTGCTTGTGTTGTCCCATATTTTTTCACCGCTTTTTTTGGCTTTTCTTAAGGTCATTATAAATCCTGTAACTGCTGCTAAAACTAGAACAGCAATTGCTATTATCGTTAAATCTTTAACCACATCAGTTCCCCAGAGAGAAGTGCTTCTACCAGAAAGACCATCGTAATTGCTGGTAGAAAAACTTGTTAACCTAGCGTATGCTAATCCTGCGCCTATTAAGGCATATACGCCAGCTAGAATACCAGATAGGCCACTTAAAGAAATAAACCGTGAAGATCGGTTCATTATATTTTTGATTTCGGTAATATCGTTTAGATACTTGTTCGCCTCCATATTAAAGTACTTTGAAATACAAAGTTAAATTAAATATGTTCTTCTGCACTATAATTTTTGAAAAAAATGATAATTACTACTTAATCGTAATTTTATATGAAATTATTGGTTGTTGTTTTGGTGCTGTAAAACAACCTAGAGCTTTTAGTTTTAATATAACCTCACTCTTATTTTCTAATGTTTTAAGAGATAGTTTTTTTGTTTCACCCGCTTTGATTTCAAAAACAGGCGAGCTGTCGTAAAATGTGTATTCAGATTCATTTTCAAAAAGGAGGTCGCTACTGGTAATATTTTTTACTTCTAAAAGTAGCACTTGCGTATTATTAGCATACCTGGCTTTTTCTATTACTAGACTTTTCTCTAAAAGCGGAATTAAAAATTCTTCTTTGCCGACCAATAAGCCATTGTACACTGCAACTGTTCTTCCTGCAAACAGCGCTTCTTGCATGCTTTCTATGCTTTTTTCCTTTGCAAATACCAGCGTAATTGGTCGTTGGTTACCTTTTTCCGTATAATCCCAATCGATGAGTCCGTGAATGTCACTGGTACCCATAATGGTTAGATTATGTTCTAAAGCTAAGGCTAATGATTCTTGAGCATAATCCACAGAATTGATTACTTCTATTCCGTGTAATTCCCCTTTTCTTATACGTTCTTTTTGAAAGTCGCTGAATATAGGATTTCCTTTTGGAGATTGGTTATACCATGCCGGGTGGTTCCAAAATACGAATGCACCTTGTTTTTTGGCTTCCTTAAAAGCATCTTCTGCTTTGTCTTGTAAAATAGGATTTGCATCCTCTATAAACACTGCATTATTATGACCCATAGGTTCGCTTCTCGTAATTTCAGAACCATGAACAATCATTAGATCATGTTCCTTAGCTTCTGCCATGGCAATATTATAAGAGCGATTTCTGTCTGGATGCGGTATATCAGTTAAGTGTGGTTGATACTCTAAATGCTCGGTTAATGAAATAGCATCCAAGTTATCTCGAAGTGCTTCCATCACTCTAATATTGGGCCAAACGTATCCATCTGAGAAAACAGTGTGAATATGTAAATCTGTTTTTAGACTTTTATACCCTGGTATGTCTGGAAAATTTAGAGGTCTTGAGCTGCTATGCTTATGCTCTTGTGCTAGAATAGAAAAGGAAATGAATAAGAAATACAGAAAGGCAAGTCGAGTTTTCATGGGTTGGTTATTTATCCAAATGTATGAAAATCAAGGTGTTTTTTGGTTTAAAATGGATTAACCAATTTTATGAAATTGTTAATTTATCAAAGACACTCCTATACCAAAAGTGGTCTGTCTGTGGTTGTAATCAATAAGTGTTTCTCCATAACCATCAAATAATTGAAAATGCCCGTTGAAGTTTTCATAAATAGGAAAAGACCAGTTTAATTGTAAACTGCCACGGCTTTTATCCCCTAGGTTTAAAGAATGTCTAGCAATTGCTCTAAATCGCTGTCTACCCCAGTCATACGTTACATCGGCTTCGCCTCTTCCTATATAGTCAGAAATATTCTCGTTATCATCTAATTTACTTCCTACTCGTAACCAAGGTTTAAGCATTACCTGCCAGTTTCCACGCTCAAAACCGGCATGAAAAGCAATACGGTTCCAGCTTCTGGAAATAGGATCAGATTGTCCGTTAGATTCGTGTATCAATGAAACACCTACCATTTTTGCTTCAAACCCTAGAATAGGAAATTTGATTGGAAAATTAGCAATGATTTCTGGTTTGTAATTGAGTTCTCGAAAAGGTCTTGAACTCTCTGTATTATATATTTGCCAGTAAGCGGTCTGCGAATAACCCATCCATAAATCCATATGACCATCAAACATATTATGGAAAATTTTGGTTTTTAGGCTAACTTGAAATTTTGCTTCAACATCATTTAAACTTAAGGGTTCATCTAAAACCTTATCAGAGTTTTCAGCTTGTGGAAATTCGTTGGGGTTTGTGGAATACTTGGCTACCGTTAAATAAATAGGCTTATAAGAGGTAAGGATGAAAGTACCACGGTGGTGCTCATCATCTAATTCCCATAATTCACTTAAGCTTTTACTATTGTTAAAATACCAATTATCATCTTCGCTATCTTGTGAGAAACCGGTCCTGCCCGCTATTAACAGCATAGCAAACAATAAAGTAAAACTGATTTTTTTAAACATGGGTGATTTTTGAAAAGGTCAAAATTATATATTTGAATGCGATTCTGTAAATGTATTTGTATTTTATCCTAACTCAATTTAACGCTTTCATGAAACCAGCAGAAAACTATATTTTCAATCAGCCAGAACCTTACAAGGGTATATTAATGCATTTGCAAATGATAATCGAAAGTACTTTACCAGAGGTGGAGTTGAAATTTAAATGGAATATTCCCTGCTTTTATATTGGTAAATCTCCTATCTGTTATTTAAATGCTTCGCATAAAAAGAAGTTTGTCGATATTGCCTTTTGGAATTCTGCGCACCTTACAAAACATTTGAACGTACTAATTTCTGAAAATAGAAAAGTAGTACGTTCATTACGTTATACGACCTTAGATGAGGTTGATAACACTATTCTTATTGATGTTTTAAAAGATGCATATTCTGTTCGTCAAAACGGATTTTACAAACGAGAAGACTTATGAATTAAAATTGATTTACGACAGTTCTTAAAGCTACTAAATCTGTCAATAACTTCTTCATTAAAGCCAAATCTAACATATTGGCTCCGTCACTTTTTGCATTCGCACAATCAAAATGAGTTTCTATAAAAAGTCCGTCTACACCTGCAGCAATTCCGGCACGTGCCATAGTACCAATCAAAGCAGGTCTACCACCAGTTACACCAGAGGATTGATTAGGTTGTTGTAATGAATGGGTGACATCAAGAACAACAGGAGCATATTGTTTCATAGTTGGTACACCTCTAAAATCCACGATCATATCTTGGTAACCGAACATAGTACCACGATCGGTGATAATAGCTTGTTCGTTTCCAGTTTCGGTTACTTTGTTTACAGCATGTTTCATGCTCTCTGGACTCATAAATTGCCCTTTTTTAATATTTACCGTTTTTCCTGTTTCAGCAGCAGCAACCACTAAATCTGTTTGGCGTGCTAAAAATGCAGGAATTTGAAGTACATCTACATACTCAGCGGCCATAGCTGCATCTTGTTCTGTATGTATATCGGTTACGGTAGGTATTTTAAATGTTTCAGATACTTTTCTTAGTATTTTCAATGCCTTTTCATCACCTATACCCGTAAACGAATCCAACCTACTACGATTTGCTTTCTTAAAACTCCCCTTAAAAACATAAGGAATTTTAAGCTCATCGGTTATGGTTACAATATGCTCTGCAATACGCATTGCCATGTCTTCACCTTCAATGGCACAAGGACCAGAAAGAAGAAAGAAATTATTACCGTCTGTGTGTTTTATTTGGGGTATTAGAGATAAGTTCATTCGTCGAATATTTTTAAACAAAGATACTATTTTAAGAAGCTTACTGTTCTATTAGGATAAGATTGTCGAAAACCCAGATCGAAATGAATTTCAAGAACTACCTACCCATAATTTTAGTTGCCTTATTTGCTTGTAAAGGCAGTGCTCAATTTGGTAAGAATTGTGAATTGAGACAGGTAAAAATCAATTTGATCAATCCTGGTTTGGAGTATGAAATGGCCTTAGGTGCTAATACTACTTTTGACCTTAAAGTAGGCATTCAGGTTGCGTTAGATCCATTATTACCAGATGTGTATAGCGAGTTAGGAGTTTTTCCTGCCATTGCAGGGCAATACAGATATTATTATAACTTTGAGAAACGACAACGAAATAGAAAACAGATCTACGGTAATTCTGCCAATTATGTTGCACCTGCGGTTGCTGTATTTTTTCCGGGTTCACGTACAATTGGTAATGAGGACGTAAAAGGTGCCTTTGGTTATGCAGGTTTGGTAACCGGTATTCAGCGAAGTTATGATTCTGGATTTAATTTTTCTGTTGATGTAGGTGCGGCGTATTATGACGGACAATTTGAAGGAGGTATTTACCCAGTAGCCAATTTAAGTATTGGCTTTATAATCAGTGAAAAACGCTGGTGTGTTGGAAGGTAAATTAGTGAGTATTTTCTTAATATTTCATTAAATCAGGTGGTTACGTTTTTTTAAAACTTTAGTTTTAAAAACAACATCAATCTAACCACATGAAAAAAATTTCGCTCATTCTTGTATTTTTAACTGCACAACTTGCTCAATCTCAAATTCAGGATTTCTCAGAAAAAGGAAACGGACTTATTAATTTAGAGCGACATCAATTTACTATTAATCTACTAGGTCCCGGTATTCGATATGAGTTAGGCTTATTTAAAAATGTTAGTGTTTCCACAAGTTTTTCACCCGCTTTTGCTAATTACCAAGAAGGCTATGCTTTGGGTTTTGCTTGGCATACGAGAATTCGATATTATCATAATTTTCAAGAACGCTTAGATATCAATAAAAATGTGGTAGGTAATTCTGCAAATTATATTGCGCCTGCTCGTAGCATATTTTGGGAACCCGTACAGTTTGCTGATAATATTTCTGATGGAAATAGTAATTATGCCTTTGCTTTCTATGGTGGAGTTTATGGTATACAACGTACCAATAGAAAGGGCTTTAATATAAATGCAGAAGTAGGGTATGGCTATTTTAGAGGAGATGGTTTGGACAATGGTCATGGCTTTATGGTCAATTTTACACTCGGTTGGGTAGCAACAAAAAGAAAATCCACAAAACCAACTTTCGATTAATGTGGTCTAATATTTGATATACCTCCTCATAATTTAAACCAATCAAAAAATATGAAAAAACTTATCTGTTTTACGGTAATTGTAATGTTTGCATTTTGCATCAACGCGCAATCAAATAAATTGGTTGAAGACGGGCTTTTTAAAATCAACGCATTGGCGCCCGGTGTATCTTACGAGTTAGGCGTTGGCTCTAAAACTACGTTGAATTTAGAAGGTTTTTTAGGTTTTGCGCTGAACGGAGGGTCCGGTAGAGATACCAATTTTGGACTTTTTCCTGGCTTAGCTGCAGATTTTAGGCAGTATATCAATTTTGATAGAAGGCTTAAAAAAGGTAAGAACATATCTGGTAATACAGGTAATTACATTTCATTTTTAAATCAAATGCAATTTGGGACTCCAATAATCGGTAACTTAGAATATGCTTCAGATTACTACTATAATACTGCGTTAGTGTATGGTTTACAGCGTACTTACAAAAAAGGGTTCTATTTTGGTTTAGCCTTTGGACCTGGTATTTTTGTTAACCAATTTGATACAAATGTGGGTATATTAATAGATGCTAGACTTGGTTGGGTAATTGGTGGTAGAAAAAAGTAGCCATCGCTTAAGGGAACTCTCTCAAAATCAATAAGATAAAAATAACAAAAGATTAAGTGCAGCTATTAATATTTAAAGTATCTTTGCACGCTTAAAATAGACCTTATGTCCACTACAAAGAATATTGCGATCATTGCGCACGTTGACCACGGTAAGACCACCTTGGTAGACAAAATAATGTACCACTGTAGCTTGTTTCGTGAAAACGAGAATACAGGTGATTTAATTTTGGATAATAATGACTTGGAAAGAGAACGTGGTATTACCATTACTTCCAAGAACGTTTCCGTTATATATAAGGACACTAAGATAAATATTATCGATACTCCTGGTCACGCCGATTTTGGTGGTGAAGTAGAGCGCGTATTGAACATGGCTGATGGTGTTTTGTTGTTGGTAGATGCTTTTGAAGGACCAATGCCACAGACTCGTTTTGTATTACAAAAAGCGATTGATTTAGGATTAAAGCCTTGTTTGGTTATTAATAAAGTTGATAAAGAAAACTGTACTCCAGAAGAAGTACACGAAAAAGTTTTTGATCTAATGTTCGAACTAGGTGCTGAAGAATGGCAGTTAGATTTCCCTACAGTTTATGGTTCTGCAAAGAACAACTGGATGAGTGACGATTGGAAAAATGAAACAACTAACATTGAGCCGTTATTAGATATGGTTATTGAGCATATTCCTGTTTTTGAACCAAAAGAAGGAAATACTCAAATGTTAATTACCTCTTTAGATTTCTCTTCATTTACAGGTAGAATTGCTATCGGTAGATTACAAAGAGGGTCTTTAAAAGAAGGTCAAGCAATATCTTTGGTAAAAAGAGACGGTTCTATCGTTAAATCTAAAATCAAAGAATTGTATGTATTCGAAGGTTTAGGTCGTAAAAAGGTAGAAGAAGTTGAAACTGGTGATATTTGTGCCTTAGTTGGTGTTGAAGGTTTTGAAATTGGTGATACTGTTGCCGATTTAGAAAATCCTGAAGCATTAAAAACTATTACAATTGATGAGCCTACAATGAGTATGTTGTTCACGATTAACGATAGCCCATTCTTTGGTCAAGATGGTAAATTCGTTACGTCTAGACATATTAAAGATCGTTTGGCGAGAGAATTAGAAAAGAACCTTGCTCTACGTGTAAACCCAACTGACAGTGCTGATAAGTTTTTAGTATTTGGTCGTGGTGTATTACACCTTTCAGTACTTATTGAAACAATGAGACGCGAAGGTTATGAAATGCAAATTGGTCAGCCACAAGTAATCATCAAAGAAATTGATGGTGTAAAATGTGAGCCTATCGAGCATTTAACAATTGATTTACCTGAAGAAGTTTCTGGTAGAGCTGTTGAAATGGTATCTATCCGTAAAGGTGAGATGACTAAGATGGAAGCAAAAGGTAACCGTATGTTATGTGAATTTCAAATTCCATCACGTGGTATCATCGGTCTTCGTAACCAATTATTGACTGCAACTGCTGGTGAGGCTATTATGGCACACCGTTTCTTAGAGTATCAACCAATGAAAGGGGATATTCCTCAACGTCAAAATGGTTCTTTAGTTTCTATGGAAAGAGGAAAAGCTATTCCTTATTCTATTGATAAATTACAAGATCGTGGTAAGTTTTTCGTTGATCCAGGTGAGGATATTTACGAAGGTCAAGTTATCGGTGAAAACTCTCGTGGAGATGATATGACCGTTAACATTACAAAAACTAAAAAAATGTCTAACGTTCGTTCTTCTGGAGCGGATGATAAAGCTAAGATTGTTCCTGCAATTAAGTTTTCATTAGAAGAAGCTTTAGAATATATTCAGAAAGATGAATATGTAGAGGTTACTCCAAAGCATTTGCGTCTTCGTAAAATTTACTTAACGGAAAATGACCGTAAACGTAATAAAATAGCATAAATAGTAAAGTCCCTTTTTTAAGGGACTTTTTTTTACTTTATATAAAAAAAGCCACCTAATAGGTGGCTTTTTTTGTTGTAGAATTTTGGTTGAGTTGTGTAATTTGTTAATTGGGATTATTACTAAGCTGATTTAATGAGATTTAGAGCTGTTGAATTAAGAAAAATGTAAAAATTTAAGACATATTTTCTTACTTTCTTAATAATGATAGCATCGTTCGTTTTTCTTCGTTTCTGCATAGATTTTTATCTAATTTAAAGTGCGATTTAAATTCAACTCAAACCAAAAACAGTATGCAATTAAAAGGTAAAAATGTACTTATTACAGGAGGTACTCGTGGCATTGGTAAATGCATGGTTCAACATCTTATTGAAAAGGGGGTAACCAATATTGCCGTTATTGCTCGTGACAAGAAAAATCTAAAACAATTATCAGAGGAATTTACTGATGTCAATTTTATTAGAATAACTGGTGATATAGCAAATATTCAAGTATTAAGAGATGCTGCGGCGCGTATAGAAGATAAATGGGGGCATTTAGATATACTAATCAATAATGCGGGAATTGTAGTTGCAGGTCCTTTAGAGGACATACAAGATGAAGACTTATATGATCAAGTAGCCATTAACTTTACTGCGGTAATGTTAATGACCAAATATTGCATACCTCTTTTAAAATTCTCAGAAGATGCTTATATCTTAAATATTTCATCCGGGTTAGGATTGATAGGAATGCCTTTCTATGCAGTATACGGTAGTACAAAAGCTGCCGTACGTCAGTTTTCAGATTCTATGAGACGAGAATTGGCTCCTTTTAAAATTTCGGTTACGTGTGCTTTTCCAACCGCTACCGATACAGAAATGATGCAGAAATTTAAAAGCAGAAAAATGGATGCCCCAGATTATGTAGCACAACGATCGTTAGAAGGTTTATTTAATAAAGAAATTCAAGTTATTTTTGGCGGTGATGACCGACTGAAAGAAAATACTTTAAATTTTGAAGCTCCTGAAGAATTAGATAAGCGGGTGGCACAGAATTATGAGGAACGTAAAACTGCTAGTTTGGATCATAAAGCCGTCTGATCTCAACTAGGTAAATAAATTAAACGGCACACAACTATGAAATTACTTTACAAATTTTCACTTTTATCAGTATTTGCAATTATTATATCCTGCAAAGAAACTCCTAAATCTGTTAATAGTGCTACCGATTTAGCGGTAACTGAAACTGATGTTATCTCCATCCCAGAATCATGGGTTAATTCACGAGTAGCAAAAACTAAAGAAAGATTAAATAGCTCTGAAGCAGGAAAAGTAATATGGAATGCAATGGAAGCCCATGGCGGATTGGATACTTGGTATGCTAATGGTCCAATTTCATTTCGTTTCAATTATCAGCCTTTAAATGGTAAAACAGCCAGAGATAGTTACCAAACTGTAGATACGTGGAGCAACAAATCTTTGCATACAAGCGCTACGGATAGCACTGCCAAATTTGGGTGGACAGGTGAACAAGCTTGGGTAAAAGCTAAAGATAGTACTGCATTTGCATATGATACTAAATTCTGGGCGCTAACACCATTATGGTTTGTTGGTCATCCGTTTGTTTTGAGCGGGGAAGGGGTAAACTTAGCGTTGTTGGAGCCGACAACTTATAAAGAGAAAGATTACAATGTAGTCAAAGTAACTTTCGATGCTGAAACTGGCGATGCACCAGATGATTATTACATTTTATATGTAAATAAAGAATCTAATAAATTGGCGGTTATGAGATATATAGTTTCTTACCCTCAATATTTTAAAGATGGCGGACATGCACCAGAAAAATTTACTGAATTCGTTGGGGAACAAGTTGTAGATGGTATTACAATGCCAGGTGGCTTCAAAACCTATTGGACAGTAAAAGACAATCAACCTGGAGATTATATTACCAAAATTGATTTCACCGATGTATCCTTTGAAAAGGAATTGTCAAAAGACTTTTTTGATGCTCCTGAAGGTGCTAAGATTCTTGAATAATTAATTCAACATGTTGGACATAAAAAAATCCCAAAGATATCTTTGGGATTTTTTTATAAAATTATTTTATCTTATTCTCCTTTATGTTGCGAAGCTACCGCTGCACCAATTATTCCAGCATGGTTTTGAAGTTCTGCTGCTATAACCTTAGTATCTATTTTAATTTTAGATTTAAATTCATTAAAATCTTTAGACGCTCCACCACCAAGAATAATTAAATCTGGAGAAACAATCAGCTCTACATATTCTAAAAAGGTATTGAATCTTTTACCCCATTTGCTGTATGAAAGACCTTCTTTGTCTTTAGCTGAACCGGCTGCCCATTTTTCAATCTTGGAATATTTTTTATAAGGTATTTGACCCAATTCAAAATTAGGAATTAGCCTGCCATCTAAAAATGCACCACTGCCTAAACCGGTACCTATGGTAATCATAATAACAAGACCTTTTTCATTTTTACCGATACCATAATTCATTGTGGCATAACCAGCAGCATCGGCATCATTGATTACTGTAAAATCTAAACCGGTCTTTTTCTCCAATAATTTTTCAACGTTTACACCTAACCAGCTTTTATGAAGATTGCCGGTAGCTTTGCAAACACCATTTTTTATTATCGTAGGAAAACCACAACCAACTTTACCTTTGTAGTCAAAATGAGCTACAATTTCAGCAATTACATCGGTCATTGCTTCTGGTGTTCTAGGAGTGGGAGTGGGTATTCTAAAGCGCTCAGAGATCATTTCTCCAGTTTCAGAATTAACTAAAGCTCCTTTAATTCCAGAACCACCAACATCAATACCAAGTAAAGTCATTTTATTTTTTTGTTATGAATTACAAAGAAACGAAAAAGAATCGGCTCTTTGAAGTGAGATTTTTATGTGTGTTTTACTTCTCTAATCTTTTGCTAAAATAGGACATAAAAAAAGGACCTAAACAGGTCCTTTAGATTATTTATTCTGGCATTAGCAGTTCTACAATTGTGCTAACTTGAATTTCTTCATCGTCTTCATCCAATTCAGAGTCTACTGTAAAAGTGATAGAAAACTGTCTACCAACAAATTTTTGACTAGTTAAATCGTACTTGTTACTTACTGCGTTGGTAACGTTGTTGAATTCTACTGTTTCGCCTTCATCATCTGTAAAAGAATAAACGCCATTACTGTAGCCTTCATAAGTTGCATTCATGGTACTAGTGTCTTGACCAAATGTTGTAAACGAAGAAACTGTTACGAACAATACTATTAAAAGTGATTTCATTTTTTGCTTGTTTAGTTAATTTTCGATTTTTTTTGCTCGATTTTCAAACCTGTTTTTTAGACTTGAAAAGTTGTTACAAATGAAATCTAATTAGTTGAATAACGATTAAATTTATCATTTTATTATGATACATTTTTTAAATCTTAAATAACTGTAAACCAGTAGGCTATTTTTGATTTATTGCAATAAAATAATTTATGTTTAGACTATAAAGTAGCATAATTAGATACTACCTTTACCTAATTAATCAATACCACTCCATTGAAAAACTATAATTTACCTAAGGCACTTGTTCTGTTTATACTTGTTTCTTTTGGAATAGCGCACTTAAGTTATTCACAGGCTCAAATCTCACCAGACAAGGTTCAAAATTTAATTTATACATATAAGAATGATATTAGAGGACCGTATAAAGACATACGTTGGTTCTGTACCGATGGTAGCGTACGCCAGCCTAAAGATCCTTGTCCAGACAATATAGGGCCAGGTGTGCAACACGCGCGCTATAAAGATGAAGTGATAGCCTTGGGGAAGAGCAATCATGTTTACTTAGGGCAGATATTGGCATATACCAATGTTGATGAATTATGGGATAACAACAACAATCATTCTCGTTTAAAACAATATCAATTAGATAAGTATTTACGATTAGTAGATGATGGTTGGATAAATAAGAAAGGGCAGTATTATAGAGGTTCTGTTCAAGTGGAAGATGAAGAAGCGTGGGGTATAGCTTTCTTTAAAGCTATATTATCGCAAGATGCCATCGTTGCCGATAATTTCTATCTAATTAGGCAGTCGTTAAAAGATATTCCTCATAACGGTGATGATAACGTTGCGCAGTTAATGCGAAGTGAGTCTAAAGTGATTTCCGATTTGTATACTCCGTTTATGGACTTGAGAACTAAAATTCATAGTCAGCCAGAAAAATTGGATATTCAAAAAGTAATCGATTTCAAATCAAAAAATCAGAAGTCGTTAACTACAGATTTAAATAAGAAGTTAGATGGCTTGGTAAGCACCATGCAAGTTTTCTTTAAACCGGTAGATGTACAGGCGTTATTGAATAAGTCAAAATTGATTAAGGGAACTTCTCTTGGTGATAAAGTGCAAGCTTTTGTAAATAGTAAGGAGGCAAATGACAAGCCTAGTTATATTGTAACCGAAGCCGCATTATTACTAGTCGATATTCGCGAAGAATTATTAGCCGAAAAGCGACCATTGGCACGCTTACAGCTACTAGATATATCATTGAAATTAGAAGAACTTCTATTTCAAAATGCACCTAATTGGGAGGCTACGACTGTTAGTGGACAATTAGAGAAAATATGTGCTTTAACAACGGCATCAGTTGGGGCTGGATATTTAGAGTTGTGGGAATGGGAGCAAATTTCTGGTACATTAAGTAAGTTTAATCAAGATGACTTAAGCTTAGCAGAATTGACACAAGTATTGGAAACTGCAAGAGCAGCGGTAGAATGGAGTGCTGCAATGGTAAAGGCTAATTACCAAGAGGTGGTAAATGTATATACCGCATTTGAGCCTAAGGCATATACTTTTATAGATGATAGAATTAGAGGCTCTGTAGCATTGCATTTAGGGCAAAGTGTTGGCGAATTGGGTGATTTTATTGCAAAAGAATCTGCACTAACGAATAAAGTTATGGATGTTGCTAACCAGAGTACATTTAGGGGCTTAAATCCTGGGTATGCTTATGGTGAATTAGTTGTAGTAGATGGCTCATCTGAAGATGTAGAAGTATCTGCCGATAAAATTTATGTTTTTCAACGTTCACCTTCAGATTTAAAACCGGTTGCAGGTATTGCCACGGTGGCAGAAGGAAATATGGTTTCTCATGTGCAATTATTAGCACGTAATTTAGGGATACCAAACGCAGCGTTGTCAGATGCTAATCTTCAAAGTTTAAAGAAGTACGATGGTACAAGAGTGTTCTATGCGGTTTCTAATAAGGGAAATGTTATTATAAAACCAGAAGCACAAATGACCGATCAAGAGCATGGACTTTTTGTGAAAAAGGAGCGTAATACGGATAAGATAGAGGTGCCTGTTGAAAAAATTCAATTGGGAAATACAGATGTTCTTAATATGCGTGATGTTGACGCAAGTGATTCAGGTGCACTATGTGGGCCAAAAGCAGCTAATTTAGGTCAGTTAAAGAAAATGTTTCCAGAGCAAGTGGTTGAAGGTTTGGTTATTCCGTTCGGAATTTTCAGGGACCATATGGATCAGCAGATGCCTGGCGAGAATAGTTCGTATTGGGAATATTTGAATGCGATGTTCAAAGAAGCGGAGCGTATGCGAAATGCAGATGTGCCTGAGCCAGAAGTTGAGAATTATCAGTTACGACAATTAGAGACTTTAAGAGGTGCCATCAAGGAAATGCCGTTGAAAGAAGATTTTATGCAGCAGTTAGAAACGAAATTCAAATCGGTACTTGGGTCAGATTTTGGGAAAATTCCTGTGTTCTTACGTAGCGACACCAATATGGAGGATTTAAAAGAGTTTACAGGCGCAGGGTTAAATTTGACTTTATTCAATGTCCTTAATAAAGAGAAGATTTTAGAAGGTATTAAAGAAGTATGGGCATCACCATATACAGAGCGTAGTTTTAAATGGAGACAGGTGTATTTGTTAAATCCTGAAAATGTGTTCCCATCTATTTTAGTCATACCAAGTGTAGATGTAGATTATTCGGGCGTATTAATTACAAAGGGTATCAATTCTGGTAACGATAAAGATTTAACTGTGGCATTCAGTAGAGGTGCAGGTGGTGCTGTAGATGGTCAGTCTGCAGAAACGTATACTATATATGATAGTAATGGCTATCGTTTATTGGCGCCGGCACGTGAGCCAATTTACAATACCTTACCAGCTACTGGTGGTACAGGTAAAAAAGCAGCTACGTTTCAGAATAGAGTAGTGAATGAAAAGAACATGGCCGAAATAAAGACTTTAGCAAAAACTATTCGTGAAACCTTGCCTAAAGAAACAAATTCAGATTATGAAGGCGCTTATGATGTTGAGCTTGGTTTCAAAGAAGATAAATTATGGTTGTTTCAAATTCGTCCATTTGTAGAGAATAAAAAAGCATTAAGTTCTGGATATTTAGAGTCCATTACTCCAAAAATTAATACAGAAAAAGTAATTTCTTTAAGCTCAAAATTATAATGAGGAAAATAATATTATTAGCAATAGTGGTACTCAGTGCATCGGCATTCACAACATATAAGTATTACCCAATTGATGGTTTCGAGCGTACAGGTATTAAACGTTTAAAACGTTTAGAAATGATTAAAAACGGTGAGATTAAAGATGCAACAGCGTTACCAGCTGGGGCTTTAAAATCGTACAGTGATATTCAGTTGAACCTTCTCTCTAGAAAGAATGATAGTGCAATGGGTTTAATGCAAGTGAACGAAGATTTTCAGAAAGAGATAAGTGCACTTTTCCGCGGATTGGATAAAAGTTATTCTCTTACTGTCTTGGATATTTCTGACCCTGAGAATGTTCGTTATGCTGAACGAAATGAGACTTTAGGCTACCAACCAGGTAGTGTAGGTAAGTTGGCTGTTTTAGTCGGGTTGTTTACGCAGTTAGAAAAAATTTATCCGGATTCATTCGAGAAAAGAACGGAGCTGTTAAAGAACAAATCTGTGAAAGCAGGCGTATGGGGCTTAACCGATGAACATACTATTCCTATTTATAATATTGAAAAGAATACATTGGTAAAACGACAAGTAATAGCTAGTGATGTATTCTCTTTATATGAATGGGCTGATCATATGCTGTCTGTAAGTAATAATGGTGCGGCAAGTATAGTTTGGCGAGAAGTTCTATTAATGGCTGCATTTGGCGAAAAATATCCTGACTTAACTCAAGAAGAAACGGATACTTATTTTAAAGAAACTCAAAAAAAGGAATTAACAGATTTGAGCAATGATGTGGTTAATTTGCCATTGAGAGAATTAGGTATTACATCAGATGAGTGGAGATTAGGTAGTTTCTTTACCAGAGGGGCAAATACATATGTTGGTGATAAAGGCGGTAGTATTGGTTCTCCGCAAGGATTAATGAAATTTTTGGTACAGCTAGAGCAAGGTAAGGTGGTAGATGAAGCTTCTAGCTTAGAAATGAAACGATTAATGTATATGACAGACCGTAGAATTCGTTATGCACAATCGCCCGCTTTGAAAGAAGCAGCTGTGTATTTTAAATCTGGTTCACTTTATAAATGTGATAGAAGTAAAGGTGAAACTTGTGGTAAATATATGGGTAACATAACCAATTTTATGAACTCCGTCATCATTGTAGAACAACCAGATAATTGTAAGTATATGGTGGTGTTAATGACAAACGTTCTTCGTAAAAACTCTGCTAGTGACCACATGTATTTGGCTGGAAATATTGATAAAATTGTTAGAAAGGGGTAAAATTTAAACTAATTATTTACTGCGTGAAAAGACTATTATTATTGCTGGTTTTATTGTCGGTCTTATGTAGTTGCGAGGAGGAACCTCTTGAAGCAGGTATCGAGACGACAGTTTTTGGTCGTGTATACGATACTATAAATGAAATACCTATTAAGAATATTAAAATAAAAATTGGTGAAAGTATTCGACAAGGAACCTTTTCAGGTACTAGTTATAATTTTAAGGGGTATTTAGATTCTACCATTACAGATAGTGAGGGTAATTATAAAATTACTTTTGAGACTTCTGGCAAGGGAACGATTTATGATTTACATATTTCTTTAAAAGAGGATATATCTTTTACTAGTATAAGGGAGGTTATAAAGGATGAAAATATAGGAGTTACAGAAGAACTAAACCTTGATGCATTACAGCTTTATCCGGTAAATTTAAAAATCACAACTACAGACGTTTTTGAGGAATCCATTTTGATTTTTACACAATTTTCCGGTGGTAACATTGACAAGCATCCATCATTGAAAATTGCTACAGAAAGAGCGGTGTGGTTAGATAAAAATCAACCAAGTTCAATTAGTTTTCATATTGAAGATAGTAGTCCCCTTAGATATGCTGCGAAAACTATTTCAGCCACCAATTCTAAAACAATTACTACGGTGGATATTGCATTATCCTATGAAGATTTCAATTAAGTTGTAATATTCTTTTAAGAAAAAGTTAAAAGTTTTTTTATATCAAAGCACTTGCTTAGTTTTGTACTGTAATTAGAAATAATGGCACGTAAAAAACAATATAACGAAACTGAAGTCATAGATAAGGCCATGCGCTTGTTCTGGCGTAATGGCTATGAAAGCACATCGGTTCGTATGTTGGAGAAAGAAATGGGTATTAACCAGTTCTCTATTTATGCCAGCTTTAAAAATAAAGAAGGTGTTTTCTTAGAAAGTATTAAACTTTATAATACTCAAATTAAAGCCATCACCAATACCTTAGAAAAATCTAATAATGGGTTAGAAGGTATTAAAGATTATTTTTTTGATTTTCTAGATTTTTCTAGAGAAGGTGCAATTTTCAAAGGATGTTTGGTTACCAATACGGTAAACGAAATTAAAGAAGATTCGAGTCCGGTTATTATGGCGGCGTTGAAACGTTTTTCTTCAAATATTAGAGAACTTTTTGTAAGGAACCTAAAACAAGACGACTCAAGGGATGTAAAAGATATAGAAGCACAAGCTGACTATTTAATGAACGCTCTTTTAGGTCTATCAATTTCATCAAAAGTGTTTAAAGAGGAACAGTTAAAAGGCATCATTAGGATTACATTTTTACACTTGTAGCATTTTTTTTAATCAATAACTAAGCAGTTGCTTAGATTTAACATAAATATAATAATTAATAAATAAAATAGATTATGACAACTTTAAAAGTTCACAATATTGAAACAGCACCAGAAGGCAGCAAGGGATTATTAGAAAATTCTCAAAAGTCTTTTGGAATGATTCCAGGATTACACGGTGTTTTAGCATCTTCTCCAAAAATTTTAGAAGCATACCAAACATTACATCAGTTATTTACTGAAACTTCATTCAATAATGATGAGTTAACGGTAGTATGGCAAACAATCAACGTTGAACATGCATGTCATTATTGTGTTCCGGCACATACAGGTATTGCTAAAATGATGAAGGTTGATGATGCTATTACAGAAGCGTTACGTAATGAAACTCCGTTAGCAGACGCAAAATTAGAAGCACTAAGAACTATGACTTTAACTATAGTTCGTAACCGTGGTAACGTAACTCAAGAGGATTTAGATACTTTTTACGCTGCAGGTTATGGAGAACAACAAGTGTTGGAAATTATCTTAGGATTATCTCAAAAGGTAATTAGTAACTATACAAATCATATTGCGCATACACCGGTCGATGCACCTTTTGATAAGTTTGCATGGTCTAAATAATTGAGGTTTCAGTTTTCCCCCGAAACCATATGTTGATTGAGTGATTAATTATAGCCTTCTGTCTTTAAGGCAGAAGGTTATTTAATTTTAATAAACTAAATACATCAAAATGAAAAAAATAGCAATAAACGGAATGGGGCGTATTGGTCGCGCTTCTTTAAAAGTAATTTTGGATACACCAGAATTAGAATTAGTAGCAGTAAACGATATCGTATCTATAGAGAATATTGCTTATTTACTTAAGTATGATTCAGTGTATGGTATTTATGAAAAAGAAATTTCACATGATGAAAAGAACCTTATCATAGATGGTAAAAAAATACAATATAACTCTCATCGTAATCCTGAAGATTTACCTTGGGCAGCCAATAAAATTGATGTAGTTATTGAAAGTACTGGTTTCTTTACTAAAAGTGAAGATGCTAAAAAACATATTAAGGCAGGTGCTAAATCTGTAATAATATCTGCACCTACAAAGAGTGAAGATATACCAACGGTCGTACATGGTGTAAATACCGAAGCTGGGGAAACCAACATATTTTCTTGTGCAAGTTGTACTACCAATAACATTAGTCCGGTAGTAGAGATTTTAGGTCGTAGAATTGGTATAAAGAAAGCCATAATGACTACCGTGCATGCTTATACAGCATCACAAGGTATTGTTGATGCACCTTCTCAAAAGAACTTGAGAATGGGTCGTGCTGGTGCGGCAAATATTGTACCTACGTCAACAGGTGCGGCAATTGCAACTACTAAGGCTTTACCAGAATTAGCGGGTAAGTTTGATGGTGTTGCATTAAGAGTTCCAATACCAGTCGGATCTATGTCAGATTTAACCTTTGTTATGGAACATGACGTAACACCAGAAACAGTAAATGCTATTTTTAAGGAAGAAGCAGCAACTGATAGATATAAAAATATTTTGGACACTACAGATGAGCCTTTGGTATCTTCTGATATTGTAAAGAATCCGCACGCATCAACGGTTGATTTAGGTATGACTAGGGTAGTGGATGGCGATTTATTGAAAGTGATGACGTGGTATGATAATGAATGGGGATTCACCAACCAAATGATACGTCAAATTCTAGCAGAAATATAAATTTAAATTAGACACAGAAGCTCTATTATTTTTTGGAGTTTCTGTTATCATATTAATCTTATAAAAATAGTTACGATGATAAAAGTATCTGTAATGTATCCGAACAGTGAAGGCGTAAAGTTCGATGCTGATTATTACAAAAACTCACATTTGCCAATGGTTTCTAAATTGGTAGGTAGTGCATTAAAAGGATTAGAATTAGATTTAGGAGTTGGTGGTAGAGCACCTGGTGAGGCTGCACCTTATGTTGCAATTGCCCATTTAAAATTTGATGATGTAGCTTCGTTTCAAGCTGCTTTTGGTCCGCATGCAGCAACATTTGCTGCAGATGTTGAGAATTATAGCAATGTTCAAGGTGATATTCAAATTAGTGACTTGGTATCTTTCTAAAGTCTTTATTAATCCAAACAAATAAACAGCTAGTAGTTGGTATAAGTTTTTAATAATTAGTTGGAAGATTACATATGGAAAATACAGATGTACCTATTGAAAAATTAGCGCAACAGTGTTTCCATGCGGTTTTTAGAACAGATACCAATAAACCTGGTTTTCAACACTTTAATTTAGGTAAGAATAGAAGTCCATTAGAGTTTAGAACTATAATGACATCGCTTAAAAAGGAACTGTCAAAATTGAGCGAAACCTATTTCGGTAAAAAACTAAGTTACCATTGGTTGGTTCGTTTTGATCAGCAGGTAAATACCCCTTTTCATGTGGATAATGCAGCACATCAATCTTTCCTTTTACTAGGTTACGAGCCCAGTGTTATAGAGAATGAACTTCATATTGCAGATTATCATGCGTTTGCAAAAGAAAATGATAAAGACTTTTTAACAAATTTCATTCCGGTGTTTAAGGAGGAAGAGTCAGTATTGGCACCATTTACAACGAAATTGAAGTCATTTGATAAAGAAGCGTATCACATTGTAATCATGAATAACAGCAGCCCTACGCTTCCTGCAGAAACGTTAGGCGTATATCATAAAGCGGTTATAGTGGAGCAGGATTACAGTGAAAGTAGGATAGTGAATTCTATGGTTCTGAATATGAGATCCGAAGAAAAAAATATTGACGACTTAAAGAGAGAAGAGAGCTATTTAAATTCTACAGTTATTAGTACATAGTATTGGCGAAATTTTAGCAGGGATAAAAAATATAGACCATAAAGAATGTAATTATGAGTAAAAAATTAAGAATAGATATTGTATCTGATGTTGTATGCCCATGGTGTGCAATTGGCTACAAGAGATTAGAAAAAGCAATTGATGAACTAGGTGTTCAAGATCAAATAGAAATTGAATGGCAACCTTTTGAATTAAATCCGGGTATGCCACCAGAAGGTCAGAATATTACAGAACATATTACAGAGAAATATGGTTCTACCATAGAGCAACAACAAGCGTCGCAACAGAACATGACCGAGATAGGAGAGGAGCTTGGCTTTAAATTCGATTATTTTGATGACATGCGTATGTCAAATACTTTTGATGCTCATGTGTTATTGGAGTATGCAAAAGATTTTGGGAAACAAACGGAACTAAAATTACGCTTAATGACTTCATTTTTTGGAGAAAGAAAAGATGTGTCTGATAGAGAGGTCTTAAAACAAGCGTTATTAGAAGTGGGTTTAAATGCAGAGGAAGCATTGTCTAAATTAGATAATGAAGAAGCTCGTTATGAAGTAAGGAATAAACAGGGACAATGGAAGAATATGGGTGTAAACTCCGTACCAACTATTGTATTTAACATGAAAAGTGCAATAACAGGTGCCCAACCCGTAGCTAGTTTTAAACAAGTACTATCAGAATTAATAGCTAAGTAATATAGATGAAGAAATTAGTAAAAATAATAACAGGAATTTTAGGTTTTATAATGCTTATGCCTGGTTTGGCAAAGTTTAGGGAACCATTTAAAACATTTATTTACAAGCATTTGACCTTAATAAGTTTTCCACTTCCAGAACTTATGCAGTATGTTGTAAAGTTTAGTGAAATTGGCGTTGGTTTAGCAATGTTATTTTTAGCCTTTAAAGGCAATAGTATAAGTAGACCAGTAAGAGAAAAATTATTTTATTTAGGTAACCTAACTATTTTTTTAATGATGATAGTTGCGGTATACACACACTTACATCCAGATGTGCCTGCAGATGTGTTGCCTATGGGATTTAAACCTCCGATAATGCCTATTTCATATATCATTTTGGTAATTGTAAATGTGCTCTTATTTAGAAAATCTACCAATTCATAAGTACAAGAACATTTGAAAAAATAAAAGAAAAAATCATGAGTGATACAAGAAATATGAAAGGCGAACTAGACGCATTGTTAGATGTAAAACGTCAAGGAGCATCGAAGTTCACCGAAGAGAAAAAGAAGATATATGCTGCTGGTATTACAAGTGTTGCAGCATCTGGGGTTCTTGAGAATGCTTTAAATTTAGGAGATAAAGCGCCTAATTTTACTTTAAAAAATGCATTGGGTACATCTGTTTTGTTATATGATGAATTAAAAAATGGTCCAGTTGTCTTAACATGGTACAGAGGTGGTTGGTGTCCGTATTGCAACATTACACTGCACTATTTACAAGAAAAACTTCCTGACATTAAAAAAACAGGTGCTACATTAATTGCCATTACACCAGAATTGCCAGATAATTCTTTATCTACTTCAGAGAAGAACAAGTTGGAATTTACTGTTTTAAGCGATGTTGGTAATGTAGTAGGAAAAGAATATGGAGTAGTATATACATTAACCGAAGAGGTAGCTTCTATTTATGAAGCAGGATTTGGGTTAAGTGAAGTAAATGGAGATCATAGTAATGAACTGCCTTTGGCTGCGACTTATGTAATCGATACTGATGCTGTTATTCAATATGCTTTTTTAGATGCTGATTACACAGAAAGAGCAGAAGTCACGGATATCGTAGAAGCATTACATAAGCTGAAATAAATTAATATTCAACCACCAATACTGTTCACTATGAAAAGAGATAGAATCATTTATTACATCGCTACAGGTATTTTTAGCTTGGTGATATTATTTTCCGCAGGTATGTACTTTTTTAATCACGAATTTATAAAAGGTGCTTTCGTGAAATTGGGCTATCCTACGTATTTAATTTACCCGTATGCTACGGCGAAGTTGGTTGGTTTATTTGCTATTTGGAATCCTAAATTTCATACTATAAAAGAGTGGGCATATTCTGCTTTTTTCTTTGCGGTAACATTAGCGTTTTTCGCTCATATTATGACAGGTGATGGAGAGCAGATGGCAGCTGTTATTGCTTTGGTTTCATTGGTTGTTTCGTATATCTTTAATAAGAGAATATAGAAAACTTATAAAAAAAGAATATTGCTATGAACGAAACTCGAGAAGATAAAATTGCTAAAAACATTCGTCCTAAAGTATTGTTCTTTGATGTTAATGAAACCCTTCTAGACCTCACGGTCATGAAAAAAGAAGTAGGGCAAGTGTTGGGAGGTAGGGAAGATTTACTCCCGCTTTGGTTTACAACAATGTTACAGTACTCATTGGTTGTATCTGCAAGCGGACAATATAAACCATTTGGACATATTGGTGCTGCTGCATTACAAATGGTAGCTGCAAATAATGATATTGTCATTAAAGAAAGCGAAGCTCGTAAAACTATTGCCGAAGCTATGGGCAATTTGCCACCACATACAGAAGTAAAGGAGGCATTATTGGAATTGAAGAAAGCAGGTTATAAATTAGTGGCATTTACAAATTCGTCAAAAGAAAGGTTAACCAAGCAATTTAAAAGCGCAGGATTAACGGAGTATTTCGATGAGATGTTAAGCGTTGAAGAAACGGGTAAATTCAAACCATTTACAGATACCTATGTTTGGGGTGCGAAAAAAATGGGAGTTGAACTAGACGAATGTATGCTTATAGCAGCCCACGGTTGGGATGTAGCCGGAGCCTTATGGGCAGGCTGGCGAGCAGCTTTTATAAGTAGACCGGGTCAACAGCCATTTCCATTATCATCAGAGACAGAAATTTCAGAGTCTAATTTACAGCAGGTAGTAGACATTCTTGTAACCTATACCTAAGAATTCAAAATAACATTTATAATACTAAAAATGGCACCACACATAACTTATGAGTGGTGCCATTTCTTTTGGAATTTGTGCAGAATTGGAAAGTGGGTAGATTATGTATCTTTGCCGTACCATTAACTAAAGATGATATTAAATGTTTAAAAAAACACTATTTGTGGCCCTTACTTTCCTTTTATTAACTTCTTGTTGGAAAGATAAAAGTCCTGAAGACCTTATTCGCTTAAAAGATAAATTTAAGTCTCAAGTAAACGATTTTGAAAGCAAGAAAGAAACTGCCAATAAAAACGTAAACAAAGGTTTAGAATCTTTAAATGCTTTAAAAAGCGCATTGGAGGATACTAAAAATGAAGATAAAGAATTTGCCAAGGTATATGGTGATTGGGAGAAGGTTGATCGTCGTGTTCAGAATTTGAATAAAGAATATGAAGATTTAAAAGAGAAAGCGTCTAACTTATTTACCGCTATGGAAACACAGACCAATAGCCTAAGTGATGAAAAGAGCAAGAAAACACTTTTAGGTGCCATAGAAAAAGCCCGTACCAAGTATAACGGTACTTTGGCTAATACTTCAAAAGCTATTGATAAGTTAAAACTTTTACATGGCGATGCCGTTGAGGTAGTAAAAGCTCTAGAGGTAGCTGCTGCACTAAATTCATTCGATAATATTAATGATCAAATGAAAAGTATAGAAGGTCGTGTAGATGGCATTATGCAAGAGTTGAATGTTGCCGTTGTAGAAAGTAAAAAATTATACGAGAAAAAGATTACCGAATTAGGGGAGTAACAAAACCTTCTTGATATGCTCGGGTAGTAAATCACCTTATAAAAAAAACAGCAAATGCTTAGTGGGTTAACCACAAAGCATTTGCTGTTTTTTATTTTAGATACTTCAAACTCTTTGTACTGCTTATCTGTTATGGCTTAAAACTGTACCTTCTTTTAATAAATTGTATGGCAGTTTTTTACATTTAAATTTTGATTTTAAATCGAGTATTTAACATTTGAAAAAAGACAGCTCTAATTCCAACTCTATAATCTGAAATTTAAATAATGAAATTGAAAAAGGCAGCGCTAAAAGATATAGTCGATTTAAAGAATATTTGTATTGATGCTTATGCTCTTAATTTTCATCATCATTGGAATGAAGGAGGATTAGAATGGTATCTAGAAAAAGAATTTAGTATTGACAGATTAACTTCTGATATATTAGATAGTGATACCGATTATTATTTCATTGAACACGAATTAAAATCGATAGGGTTCCTTAAAATTAAAAATAATTTAAAGACTGATTCTGAGTTTGGTAATTCCTCTGAATTGGAAAAAATATATGTTTTGCCATCCTCAAAAGGACTGGGTATCGGTAAATTGACTTTAAATGAAATAATAAATAGAACAAAAGAAAAAGGTGGAGAGAATCTATTTCTTTCTGTTATTGATACCAATCTCGATGCTATTGCTTTTTACAAGAAACTTGGGTTTGTGTTTAGTAGTAAAACTACATTAGACATACCATATTTTAAAGAAGAATTGAAAGGGATGAATAGAATGGTTAAGAAACTGATGTAATTTGAGCCGTTTGATAACATAAATTCAACATATCATTTTGTTTTTGTTTCTGTTTAGCATATTTAAATTTTATTATTTTTTACAGTTAAAAATCCTATGATATTTGTTAATAGAACTTGATGTCATGGTTCTAAAATAAGCTATATTCATTCGTTGAAATATATGTGATTAATTACCTCATTATTTCTCTCCATACTTTAAATGATAAGTGTATTTATGAGTTCAACCATAATGAAGTTAAAGGCTTTAATTGCTTCCACTAAAACATATATTGTTTTACTGATATTAGCCGTAGGCTTGCTTCTTTATACTGTAGCTGTAGGGTATCAGCAAGTGAAAAGACTACATAAAACCGGCGGTTTGGTTTCTCATACGCTCGAAGTTCAGCGAGCTATAGTAGAACTTTCAGCCAAATTTCTAGAGGTTGAATCTATTCAGTTTAAAAAGTATTTTGAGAAAGATGAAAGTAACCTCTCGACTATAGTTGTAACAGAATTAGGACAGTCGTTAGAAAGATTAAAATTACTAACTGCAGACAACGAAGCCCAAGTAGAAAAAGTAAAGGCGTTACAGCGATTACGAGATAAAATAATTATCGAAATTGATAAAAATAGTATACTTGATACGGTTTATGCAAAAGATAGTGTTGCATTTGATATTTCAAGTTTAGGTTATAAGCATGTTGACCGAATTTCAAAAATTGTAGCACAATCTCAGGCTATAAAAGAAAGAATGCTTGCTGAGGAGAACTATCTAATGGTTGAGCGTAAAGAAGAATATACCTCACAATCATTTTTAACCCCTATGTCATCTCTGCTAGTAGCATTAACTGCGCTAGGAATATTTATTATTGGCTTTATTAGCATCTATAAGCAGAAAGGAGAAATTCAAGATGTTAATAGTCAGGTTTATAATCAAAATAAAAAATTACAGGAAACAGAAGAGTTTTTAAAAGGGGTATATAAAAGTTCAAATAACGTCATAAGTCATTTTGAGCCAATATTAGATGTCGATGGAGCTATATCCGATTTTCAATTTCGCTATACTTCTAATGCAATTGAAAAGGTGACAGGTGCAGAACAGGATGATATTATTGGAAAACCTCTTTTAGAGATGTACCCAATGGTAAAAGAGAACGGACTTTTTAATTTGATGAAAGAATGTTATTTAAGTGGAGAACCTCAAGAACATGAGAGCGTTTATACATTTGAGGGGAAAAATAAGTATATACAGAATACTGTAGTGAAATCTGCTAATGGTATTACCAATACCGCATGGGATACTACAAAGGTTAAGGAAGGTGAAAAAATATTACAAAAACTAAATGAGGACCTAAGTCTACAAAATACCATATTTAAAGAGGCGGAAAATGTGGCGGGTGTTGGAAGTTTTATTTGGTATTTAGATGATGGTAGTGCAACAGTTTCAGACAACTTTTATAGAATTCTTGGAGTTGAACCCGATCATTTTGAGGTTACTTTTAATAGCTATAAAGAATTCATCCATCCAGAAGATATTTCAATATTTGATGCATTAAGTTCTGATAAAGAAGAGAATGGTGTGTCTACGGTATTTACCTATCGGGTACAGACCAAAAATAAGGGGGTAAAGTATTTGGACTTAAAAGGCAGGCATATTAAAATAGATGATAGACCGGTATCTGTTGGTATAGTGCAAGATATTACCAGCCGTGTGGAAAAAGATCGACAGCTAATTGATAGTTTCGAGAAATTAAAAATAAGTAATGAGGAGCTAGAATCTTTTAACAGGGTGGCAAGTCATGATTTGCAAGAGCCATTAAGGAAGATTCAAATGTTTATATCTCGTATAGAGGACACAGGTAGTAAAGGAATACCTGATGAGGTTCATGGGTATTTCGCTAAAATTAAATCTGCAACATTTAGAATGCGAGAATTAATTCAGAATCTACTGTCTTATTCACGGATAGATAAGTTGAATTCAAAATTCGAAAATGTAAATTTAGGTGATGTTATTATTAAAGTTGAAGATGAACTTTCGCAATTAATAAAAGATACAGGTGCTACGATTTCTTATAATGAATTACCAGTTATTAACGGTATTCCATTTAAAATAGAACAGTTGTGCACCAACCTTATTAGTAACTCTATCAAGTATAGAAAAACCAATACATCACCAATAATTGATATCACTTCAGTTCGATTACGAAACATAAATATTCCAGAAAATTTTATTAAAAATTCTGAATACTATTACAAACTTTCATTTACGGATAATGGTATTGGGTTTGACCCTGAATTTGCAAGTAATATTTTTGAAGTCTTTCAAAGATTACATACAAAAACCGAGTATTCAGGAACAGGTATAGGGCTTTCTATATGCAAAAAGATTGTAGAGAAGCATAATGGATATATACATGCAATTGGTAAGAAAGATGAAGGCTCAACCTTTATCATATACCTGCCAAGCAATTAATATCTACACAGCGTATATTAAAATGTTGTTTCATTAGCCAATCTTTAAAGTATTCCATGTCAGAATAAAATCGACCTATAATTTTCAATACTCTGCGAGTTAAATAAAATTTAATGGTGTAATTAATTGTGGTAGCTATAACCATGATTAAATGGTTCATTCAGAAAAAGTTACTTTTAAGACTTTATTAGTACAACTATAGAAATGGAACCACCAGAAATTATAACAGAAAGATTAAAATTAAGATTAATTGAAATAGCTGATTTGGAGGCTATTCATAACCTTCATGTCTTACCTGAAACAGATGAATATAATACTCTTGGTATTCCTAAGAATTTAGAGGAAACCAAGCATGTAATAATACCTTGGGTTTCGGCAAACAAATTATCTAAAATAACAAATTACACCTTCGCTATTGAACAAAAAGAAACTGGTAAATTTATTGGTCTGTTTGGACTTAGACTTGGTAATAAAAAATATAGTAGAGCAGAGGTTTGGTATAAGTTACATATCAATTTTTGGAATAAAGGTTACGCAACAGAATCTTTAAAAGCGGTATTGAATTTCGGTTTTAAGACGCTTAATTTACATCGTATAGAAGCTGGTTGTGCCGTGGAAAATGTTGGCTCAGCAAAAGTGATGGAAAAAGTAGGTATGATCAAAGAAGGTAGAAAAAGACAAATACTACCATTAAAAGCAGGTTGGTCAGATAGTTTTGAATATGCTATACTTCATAATGATAAACTAAACAACTGAATAAGGCTTTTATAGAATTGTTTTAAGTTATATAGAAATGAGTGTGTCTGCCGAACTTATTAAAGAGGAACGGCATATGAATGTTTTATAGTGCCAATAACAAAAGTACTATGAGCACTGCCTATGTTTTGTATGGCACCCAGATCATTGATGACAAATGACTGGTAGTGCTTCATATCTTTAATTATGATTTTAAGTAAAAAATCATAATCACCAGATATGTTATAACATTCCGTTACCTCTTTTAGAGAGATAATATCTTTAACGAATTTATTCCCGATCTCTTTGGTATGTTCTTTCAATGTTATATTACAAAAAACAGTAAGGGTCTTACCAATTTCTTCAGCCTCTACAATAGCAACATATTTTTTGATGATGCCATTTTTCTCTAAACGTTTTATTCGTTCATAAACTGGTGTTGGTGATAGATTTACTTTTTGAGCAATCTCTTTAGTTGTAAGTTTTCCGTTCTCCTGTAGTATCTCTAAAAGTTTCCAATCGGTAGAATCTAAATTATGCATAGATAGTTTTTCTTTTAATACTTCAAAATACCTCTAGTAAAAGATATATTAATTATTAATATAAATAAAACTAGTTATATTTTCTTACTTTATTTTAAAAGTTAGATAATTTAATCATTATAAATAGTTTTGATGGAAATTTAAACTTCATCAAATGAAAGCAATTGTATTAGGTTATCCTAGAATAGGGGAAAAGAGGGAGCTCAAAAGGGCGATAGAAAAATATTGGAAAAATGACATTTCTGAAGATACATTATCTAAGATTACTAGCGAGTTAAGAGCTAAGGCTTGGAAGACACAACAGAACTATGGTATTGATTTAATTTCTTCAAATGATTTTTCACTGTATGATCAAGTTTTAGATATGTGCATTACCCTTGGGTGTATACCCCAAAGGTTCAAAGATTTAATAGGACTGCAGCAGTATTTTGCGATGGCAAGGGGTCATCAAACTAATAATGTAGATGTCACCGCCATGGAAATGACAAAATGGTTCGATACTAACTATCATTACATTGTGCCTGAATTTGTTAAAAATCAGTTGTTTCATTTAAATTCCGATAAAATAATTAGTGAAATTAAGGAGGCTAAAGAACTCGGTATTATATCTAAACCTGTTATTATTGGACCCCTTACATTTTTGCTTTTAGGAAAGGAGAAGGAAGAAGGCTTTAATAGGTTGGGTTTGTTAAACAAGCTATTGCCAGTTTATGAAGAATTGATAGTAGAGATTGACCAACAAGGTGTCGATTACCTTCAAATTGATGAGCCCATTTTATCGACTGATCTTACAGACGAGGAACAATCTGTTTTAGGACTGGCTTACGATTATTTTTCAAAAATAGATGTAAATCTAAAGTTTATATTGGCAAATTATTTTGATTGTTATGGAAAGAATCTAGAACTAGCATTAAAATTACCTGTTCATGTACTTCATATAGATGTGGTTCGTTGCTCATTGCAATTAGATGATATTTTAGAAACTAAATTATTAGGTGATAAAGTGCTGTCTTTAGGGGTTGTGGATGGTAGAAATATTTGGATAAACGATTTTAAAAAGTCGTTAAGATTAATTGAAAAAGCCAAGAATAAATTAGGGAAAGATCAAGTTTGGATCGGTACTTCGTGTTCATTACTTCATGTACCTTATGATTTAGAATTAGAAGAAAATAACGAACAATTAAATAGCGAGGTAAAGCAATGGTTAGCTTTCGCAAAGCAGAAATTACAAGAGATTATTGCCCTAAAAAAGTTAGCCTTGCAACAAGAAGATGTAAGTGTTAATGCATTTTTTGACAAGAACCAAGAAGCAAATCAAAGTAGAAAAACTTCATCACTTATTCATGATCAAAATGTACAGCAGCGTGTTGGTAGTTTAAAAAGTACAGATAGTGAAAGAGACTCTCTGTTTTCAATCCGCCAGGCACGACAACGAAAAGAATTAAAACTTCCTTTATTCCCAACAACCACCATAGGTTCTTTTCCACAGACCACAGAGGTAAGGCAAACACGTTCTAAGTTTAAAAAAGGAGAACTATCACAAGAAGATTATGATGCATTTATAAAAAAGGAAACAGAAGAAACAATTCGTTTTCAAGAAGATGTAGATTTAGATGTTTTGGTTCATGGTGAATTTGAACGAAATGATATGGTAGAGTATTTCGGGGAGCAATTAGAGGGCTTTTTGTTTACTAAATTCGGCTGGGTACAGAGTTATGGTACACGTTGTGTAAAACCGCCAATAATTTATGGAGACGTATCTCGACCAAAACCAATGACCGTAAAATGGTCTTCTTATGCACAGTCTATTACCCATAAATATGTGAAAGGAATGCTAACCGGACCAGTAACCATATTACAGTGGTCTTTTGTAAGAAACGACCAACCAAGGTCTGTAACGTGTAATCAAATTGCGTTGGCTATACGCGATGAGGTTAATGATTTAGAGAAAGCCGGATTGAAAATAATACAGATCGATGAGCCAGCACTAAGAGAAGGATTACCATTAAGAAAAGAAGATTGGAAAGCTTATTTAGATTGGGCGGTAAATGCGTTTAAAATTTCTGCTAGTGGTGTAAATGACCATACTCAAATACACACCCACATGTGCTACGCAGAATTTAATGATATTATAGAAAGTATTGCAAAAATGGATGCTGATGTTATTACCATAGAAACATCTCGATCAGAAATGGAACTTTTAAAAGCATTTGTAGATTTCAAATACCCAAATGAAATAGGTCCAGGTGTTTATGACATACATTCGCCAAGAATACCTTCGCAAGAAGAAATGGAACAGCTACTAGATAAGGCTTCAAATCTTTTGCCGTTCGGTAATGTTTGGGTGAATCCAGATTGTGGTTTAAAAACTAGGGATTGGCCTGAAACCAAAATAGCTCTTAAAAACTTAGTGCAATCTGCAAATAGAATGAGAGAGAAATCATCTTATGCGGTATAAATACTAAAATTTTACAACGGAAATCAAAAAAAGCTTGGATGAAAATCCAAGCTTTTTTTGATTTAATTGAATACTAGTAACTATTAATTATATAATTAATTTTAAATTCAGAATCTTAAGTTTTAAAGACTAAGCAGGTAATTGTTTTTAATAAAAGGGAATAGTTTCAAAAGACTAAATCAATAAAATGAATTTAAACCAAATAACGGTACCATCTTTAGATTTGACAAAATCAATTCCTTTTTATGAGGCATTAGGGCTAAAATTGATTGTGAAGGCACTACCTAATTATGCGAGATTTGAATGCCCTCATGGTAATTCAACTTTTTCCATTCACCAAACAAATGCTTTGCCGAAAGGAGATGGAGTCTATGTTTATTTTGAATGTGAAAACCTAGAAGAGCAAGTAAAATTTCTTAAAGAAAAAGGAATTGTTTTTGATCAAGAACCTACAGATGAAAGATGGTTGTGGAGAGAAGCTCGATTAAAAGATTTAGACGGTAACCAGCTTATCTTGTTTTATGGTGGTGAAAATAGAATTAATCCTCCTTGGCGTATTTAGTTAACAAATGAAAAGGAATAGTAACTATTAATAGTTGTATGAAATTTATCTTTTTCAGAGTATTTCAAAAAATGCGTTATAGAATTCACAGATACTATAGTTTAGTTGGTTACGAGGTTAATAGTATAACCGAGTTAAATTTAATAAGTTAACAACATATTTATCTTAATAGTAATGATTAAGTAATACTAATCAGTTGATAGATGCGTTAATCAATCAATTATTACAACAAGTAGTACTTTTAACAACTTATTGGAATAGGAAATTAAAATCGTCCAACTTTTAACATCGCTTTTAAATAGTTGAGGTTGAAGAAAGATAGTTAAAATTGAAAAAGACTTTATGGTCCATAAAAATGCTGAGGAAGAAAGATTAGCCGTTGAGGATAATTATAAAAATTGGAAAAGATGGGGTCCTTATTTAGCTGAGCGTCAATGGGGAACGGTACGAGAAGATTATAGTCCAGAAGGTCATGCCTGGAGTTTTATTGGCCATGACAAAGCACGTAGTAATGCCTATAGATGGGGAGAAGAAGGTATTGGTGGATTTTGCGATTCTAGAGAAATACTTTGTTTGGCACCTGCTTTCTGGAATGGTAAAGATTCCATTTTAAAAGAACGTTTGTTCGGTTTAACCAATGATGAGGGAAACCATGGTGAAGATGTAAAAGAACTTTACTTTCATCAAGTATCTACGCCTACGCATTCATATGCTAAATATCTATACAAGTACCCACACAAAAAGTTTCCATACACAGAACTAGTTAGAAAGAATAAAAATAGAAGTCGAGAGCAATCAGAATTTGAGATTTTAGATACTAAAGCTTTTGATAATAATACTTATTTTGACTGTTTTATAGAATATGCCAAAGAAGATGTTGGTGATATTTTAATGAAAGTTACGGTAATTAATAGGGGTCCAAGAGCAGCTAATATTCACGTACTACCACATTTATGGTTTCGTAATTTTTGGAAACATAATCAAAGGTTCGAAAGAGCTGAGATGAAATCTATTTCAGATAATTCAGTACAGTCTCGTAGCACACGTAATGGGCGATACTATTTTTATCATGAAAATGGAGAGCAATTATTTTGTGAAAACGAAACCAATAATCAGCGTATTTACAATGTGCCCAATGAGGTGGATTATGTAAAGGACGGTATTAATGATCACGTTGTTAATGGTGAGGCTACGGTAAACCCAGATAAAAAAGGTTCAAAATTTGCGGTTTGGCATAAGCTTAGATTAAAATCTGGAGAAGAGAAAACAATTAAAGTTCGTTTAAGTAAAAAGAAACTTGCCGATCCTTGGGGTAATTATGATTCCATTTTTGAAAAAAGAATTCAGGAATGTGAAGAATTCTATGGCAATATTTTAAAGGAAGAACTTCCGGTTCAACAACAAGAAATTGCAAGAAAAGCATTCTCTGGTTTATTATGGACGAAGCAGTTTTATTACTATGATGTCTACAAATGGTTATTTGGAGGTCCTGGTGAATCTAAGCCTCATAGAAACGATAAAAGAAATGCAAGTTGGAGTCACCTAACCAATAGACATGTTATTTCAATGCCCGATAAGTGGGAGTATCCTTGGTATGCCGCGTGGGATCTTGCTTTTCATATGGCGTCATTTGTTGAGATTGATCCTTATTTTGCCAAAGAGCAGTTGCTATTGGTCTTGAAGGAAAGCTATATGCATGCTAACGGACAAATACCGGCTTACGAATGGAATTTTAGTGACGTAAACCCTCCTGTTCATTCATGGGCAGTGTGGACGGTTTATGAGAAGGATAAGAAAAGAAATGGTAAAGGCGATTTTAAGTTTTTAGAAAAGGCTTATCAGAAATTACTGGTGAACTTTACCTGGTGGGTTAACCAAAAAGATAAGAGTGGAACTAACCTCTTTGAGGGTGGATTCTTAGGTCTTGATAATATTGGGGTTTTTGATCGTAACCACATGCCAGAAGGTATTACCCGTATGCAACAGGCGGATGCCACAAGTTGGATGGCTATGTTTACCTTGAACATGTTACGCATGTCATTAGAAATGGCAACGGTAAACCCAAATTATGAAGATAGTGTTGCTAAGTTCTTTAGACACTTTTTAAATATTGCTTGGGCAATGCATCATATTGGTCAAAAAGATATTTCACTTTGGGATGATGAGGATAATTTTTACTATGATGTAGTGGAAATGTCCAACGGAAAAACAGACCGTTTAAAAGTACGATCGCTAGTTGGTATTATACCGCTTTTCGCGGTTGAAATTATTCATAAAGACCTGTTCGATGAACTAAAGCATTTTAAAACAAGAGCGGCAGAGATTGTAAGAACTAGACCAGATTTAGCTTCTTTAATTTCTAATATCGAGGAATTTAATTCTGATGGAAATTACTTATTCTCAATTATGCGTGGCTTTAGATTAGAAAAACTATTGTTCCGCTTATTGGATGAGAAAGAATTTTTATCTGATTATGGTATTCGTTCCCTTTCAAAATATCATGAAGAGCATCCGTATGTATTTCAGCATAATGGTCATCACCAAATTCAGTATGAATCTGGGGAGAGTCAGTCAAACATGTTTGGCGGTAACTCTAACTGGCGTGGTCCTATTTGGTTGCCTTTGAATTATATGATTATTCAGTCTTTACGTAAATACTTTTCTTATTATGGTGAACAATATGTTTACGAATTTCCAACTGGTTCAGGTAAGAAAATTAACTTGAACGAGATTGCAAATGAACTTTCAAAACGACTTATAAAGTTATTTGAACCTGACGAGAACGGTAAGTTTGTATACCATTCAGACGACGAAAATCATGTATTCACTAAAAATGAACACTTTAAAAAGGAGCATTTCTTTTATGAGTTTTTCGATGGTGATTCAGGTAAAGGTCTTGGGGCATCTCACCAAACTGGCTGGACAGCTTTAGTAGCTAATTTGATTTTGGAATTAGAACAGAATAGCTAGAGTCTATTTTCTAATATAGTTGAACAAAAACGAGACATTTTAATGTCTCGTTTTTGTTTTTATACTTCTGCGGTAATTGCTTGATAAGCCTCTAAAGCAAAACTCTTGATTTTTGGATCAGTATCGCTAAGGAAACTTTCAACCATACTAAGGTAGCGAGGTTCTTTTTGTTGTGCGATGAGGTATAATACCGCCAGTTTAATTTTTAAGTCATTGCCTTGTAACAGAAGTTTAAAGCATTCAAGTTCTGTAGGTATTTTGTGCTTAATTTTTTGAAGCTCTTCCTCAGACGAAATGTCTAGGGCAGATTCTTCAATAATGGGTAGCAGTTTTCGTTTTAACTCACCTGTCAATAGATTGTCTAAAAATTCAATGGCGTTGTGTTGCGCTTCCTGTTTTTGACTCAATAGACCTTCATAGGCAATTGCAACATCTTTTTGTTGATAGCGTAATCCTAAAAGTTTAAAAATACGTTCTAGACCAGAATCTAATCTACGTTCCAAAAGTTCTAAAAGACTGGTGCGGGCATCTCTTTCGGCATCGCCTATTTCTTTTTTCGATTTATTCCTGTTACGGTAAGATATAATGATTTGCGTATGCATAGAAGATAAAGTTTGATGATGTAGTTTACACTCATCAAAAATTACCGATACCACTTTGTAGCGATTAAATTTTAAATGCGGATGTGTTGTACGAATGGCACTCAAAGCTCTAACTACTTCTAAACGAATAGTAAGGTCATTATCTGTTAATATGCTTAGTAAATGATGAACTGCCTCCTTAGAATGAAAAGATTGCATAGCACCTGGTATAAACCGAAGTACCGATAGCGGCTGTAATCTTTCCTGAACATTTTTACATAATAAAGGTATAATTTGAACACCATACAATTTAAAAGCCTCCATGACGATAGGCCTATATTTCTTTTGACCTAAAAACGGAACTATATGTTGTGCTAAGGTAGGATCTGTTGCAGTGCCAATTGCTTTAATAGTCGTTATTGCCACAGCTTCATTTTTATGCTTTAAAAAGCCGATAAGTTTGTTGTAGAAAATAGGCAAGTTTGCCACTCCTAGTATTTCAATAACCGATTCTATATAAGATACATCTTGTTCGTGATTCTCAATATTTGAAATTGATTTTGAAATACGGTCCAATAAGGAATACCGCTGTTTTAAGGAATAGTTATTCTTTGCCGCTCTAGCTAAACAATAGAGTGCCGCCATAGCTATCCGTTCATTAGAATGTTCTAAATAGGCATCGAAAACGAAAGATTTGTCTTTGTGCGCAAAACTTAAAACATACGCCAAAGTAGCGATGGTCAACTCTCGGTCTTCAATTTTTAAAAGTTCGGAGACCTCGGCAGTCATGCTTTTTGAATTTAAGAAATATAAATTCTGAATGGCAGATAATTTCACTTTATTACTAGGGTGCTCCAATAACAACTCCACATCATCTGCAAAGCGTTTATCATTGATTTCCATGAGTTTATCTAACATGAAAAGTATTTGTTCTTCGGTGCCCGTTTTAAATACAGTGCGCATACCTGTTACAACAGATACTTTTGTATGGGTGATTTTTTTATTCTTTTTAAAAGAATCTGTAAGTACTTCTAAATTGGTTCTAAAGGTTTTGTAGTACTCAATTCGCACTTTGTAAATAAAATATAACCAAAGGCAAACTAGAGCTATAATAAGAATACCTATGTAAAATGAAGGTAAATCTAAACCACGAACTACAAAAATTAAAAGGCACCCGGCAATACCAGTAGCCAAACTGTCCACAACAACATCTATAAACGATTTAGTCCTGTTTTTTAAGTCGAAAGGCAACGGTAAAGTCAATAATTCCGAAGCACTTTTATGAATGGATTGTTTCAGAATTCCATCCATCGCCTTAATAACAACTACCGCAGAAAGTTCTGGTAATAACAAGAATAAAATGCTTCCTCCGAAAATACCAATTGGTAATAATAATAGGGAAAAGCCCACACCCCAAATACCCACGATTCTATGGGTAAAGAACAACTGAATTACGAGAGATAATAAGTTAAATGTTGAAAACCAAAATGCAAAGAAGGCTGTAAGCTCATCGGCATTTGTAATTGCAGAAGAGGCAAAATCACTAAATAAGTAATCTACCAATTTGGCAACTACTACACTTACTGCAACAATACTGGCTATGTAGGTAAGGTGTTTAGAATTTAGTATGAGTTTTAACGGCGGCTCGCTTATGTTCGATGCCGACTTATGTTTTTTAATACTACCATTTTTTTTGACCCTAATATTCCAAATTCTACGTAATAATGGAATGCAGAAAAATAGGAGTAGGGCTGCTACGAACATTAAATTTTCATTGCCAATAAGCGGAGCCAATATAGACGTGAGGTAACCACCGAATATTCCACCAATGATGGCGCCAGAACCAATAAAGCCGAACAATCTTTTTGCTTCTCTAATATTAAATACCAAATTCGCCAATACCCAAAACTGAGAAGCGGATAAGACAGCGTAAATAGCTACCCATATGTAGAAGAAATAGAGTAAGACACCACTAACAACATCTAATGATAATAGAATACCTAAGCCTATCAATATAACGATAGAGCTTATAATGGTGATCTCAATTACTTTTTTAAGCGGAAATTTTGATACTGCTTTTGAATAGAAATATGAGGTAGTAACGGCTGTTACTGCAACTAATAAAAATGCAAAAGGCAATTGTTCAATTCCTAATTCTGATAGAAAAAGTGCATTTACCGTTGGTTTAATGATAAGCAGAACGGCGATGACCAAAAAAATGTAGGCGAGCATCCAAAGTGATACTTTGAACTCGCCTTCACGAACATCGAATATTTTTTTTATGAGTCTTTCTACCATCAAGAAATGGAAATCGCTATTCCAGGACCTAAAGTACAGGCTTTTTTAACACTTTTTCAATTGGCTTTACTAAATCTCTAATAATTTGTTCGCCATTGGCATCATCTATTAAAGCGACCAAAATATATCTTCTATTGCTATCTTCTCCCCAAACCAAAATAGAATCGGAATGGTAGGTACGCCATGAGCCCGATTTTCTGAACAATCTTGCATTAGGTGCAATTTTATCTAAGGTGTTTACAAATTTATGGTGCAACTCTGGGTCTTCCATAATATCCAACATTTGCTTGGACCTTTTTTGATTTACTAATTTTCCGTTCGCCAATAAATAATAGTATCTACAAACTTGTGTAACCGATGCAGCGTGACTCAAATTTTTTAATGGTTCGCGATTGGTATCACCTCCACTTCCATAGCGTTTACCAACCCATAGTCCGCCTCCTTTTTGTTCATCATAGAAAGCATATTTCGGGTCTGTCATAACCGCTTCGAGCTTTTCATAACCAACACGATCGATCATTCTAGTAGATGCAGCGTTGTCAGATTTACTGATCATAAGTCGCATATCTTTTTTAACCTCTGCGGTTTCTTTTAATTCTCCCTTCTCAATAGCATCCATAGCAGCTAAAAGAATAGCTATTTTAGGTAAGCTTGCCGCATACATCATATGGTTTCCGTTCACGCGGGCAAAACGTACTTGTTCTGGGTTGCTTAAGTCAACTAGACCTACGGCCATTTTCTTTTGTATGATTAGATCGTTCCATTCTGGATGCGATGCCAATTCATCTCTCAAATTCGTTTGCAAAGAGCTATCTAGCAATTTTTGCAAAGGTTTGATCTTAGAATTATCTATTTTAATTGGTAGTTCATTTTGTGCATTTATAGTTACACAGAACATAAAGGAAAAAAGAAAAAAGACTACGGATGATTTCATTGATTTTTGCTTATTTAAAAATGTAGTCAAAATTAGGTAATGGACTGATTTGCCATATGTTAATTTTTATATTTGTTGTAAAATTAAAAAAACCCGTAAATGCACTGTGTTGCTCTATATACCTTAAAATCTTGTGTTAAAATTTTAAATAATTTCAGATAATATAGTACCTATGCGTCCCTTTTTTTAATTTAAATTTCATTTAATTTTAAAAGAGGAAATTAAATTAATAGCTGTATCTTAAAACATAGAATATATGCAAACTTATGAATCTTAAAGATGGTGTAAAAACTGCTGAGAATAAAGTGTCTGCAGAGGCACGTAGACTTAGCGATATGGTTAAAGATATTAGCAAATCTTTAGTTGACCGTTTAGAGTGCTTTGAAGATATTATAAGTTTAGAAGTTGGTGATACAGGTTTGCACAGGGCAAAGACTTTAGAACGTGAGTTCGATGTTCGCCAATTATACCTAAAATATGAAGGTGATAACCCTACAGGCACCCAAAAAGACCGTATTGCTTTTGCACAGTTATATGATGCATTGCGTAGAGAGTTTGCGGTAGTAAGTTTGGCTACCTGCGGTAATTATGGTGTTGCTATGGCATTGGCTTCAGATTTAGCGGGTATTGCTTGTAAAATTTACATTCCAGAAAGTTACCATACCGATCGTATTGTCGAAATGGAAGCACTGAATGCAGAGATCATCCGCATTCCTGGTAGCTATGAAGATGTGGTTATGGAAAGCTCAAAATTAGCAGCTGAACATGGATGGTACGATGCCAACCCTGGTGGAGCTAACACTCCGCTTCAAATTTCTGCTTACGCACAAATTGCTCAAGAAATCTTTGAAGACTTGGGCGATGCACCCAAATATTGTGCGGTACCTGTTTCTAACGGGACTTTATTTGCTGGTATTTATAGAGGGTTTGTAAATCTTTATAAAAGAGGGAAAACATCTCGCATACCTAAAATGATCGCGGCATCTTCATCTCATAAAAACCCAATTGTAGAATCACATCTTCAAGGGTTGGATCATTGTAAAGATTTGAACCCAGCTGCAATTAAAGAAACGAAATATAACGAGCCATTGATCAACTGGCATAGTTTTGATGGTGAAGAGGCACTATATGCTTTACAAAAATCTGAAGGAGAAGCTTTTAATATTAGTGACAAAAAATTAAAGGAGATGACCTCTCTTTTACATAAAAAGGAAGGATTTAGAATTTTGCCTGCATCGACAGCAGGTTTGATCGGTCTTCTTGAATTAGATGAAAAAATGAATTTTGAGCCCGATCGTTTTGTAGCGGTGCTCACAGCAAAAAACTAAATAGATAGATGAAAAAAGTTATTGACGGTAAAGCACTAGTATATTGTGAGGGAGCATTTAATACTCCTAATGGTAAAACAGCACATGGGTTGGTTCGTTTTACCGAGCGTTATGAGGTAGTTGGCGTTTTAGACGAAAAATATGCAGGTAGAGATGCGGGTGATGTTTTGGACGGTAGACCTAACGGAATTCCAGTTTATAAAAATTTAGAAACTGCTATTACTGCATTGACAGAAAGTAAGAATCTGCCAAGTTATTTGGTGATTGGTCTTGCGCCAGATGGTGGTAGATTGCCTAAAATAGCCAAGTCTACTATAAAAGCAGCTTTGCAACAGAGTTGGAATGTAGATAGTGGTCTGCATGATTTCTTAACTAATGATCCAGAGCTGGTTGCTTTGGCAAAAGAAAAGAATGTGAAGATCAGAGATATTAGAAAGACACCGGATCGTGATCAACTACATTTTTTTACAGGAGATATTGAAAAAGTCAATTGCTTAAAATTAGCGGTACTTGGTACAGATTCAGCTTTGGGTAAACGAACCACTGCTTGGATATTGGTACACGCATTTCGTAATGCCGGTAAAAAGGCTGAAATGATAGGAACAGGACAAACAGGATGGATGCAAGGTGCTAAATATAGTATGGTTATGGATAGCTGTATCAATGATTTTGTATCTGGCGAAATTGAGCATGCTGTGGTAAGTGCATGGAAAAACGAAAATCCAGACGTTATTGTTATTGAAGGTCAAGGGAGCTTAATGAACCCTGCCTATCCTGGCGGATTTGAAATTCTAGCTGCTGGTAGACCAGATTATGTAATTCTGCAACACGCACCTAAAAGATTGGAATATGACGGATTTCCAGGATATAGAATGCATTCTTTAGAGGAACAAATAAAGGCGATTCAAGTTATTTCAGGTAAAGAGGTAATTGCGATTACCGTTAACCATGAAGACATGAAGAAAGAAGAAATTCTAGATATTTGTAAAGCGATAACCCTAGAAACTAAATTACCTGCTTTTGATGTGTTGGAATACGGAGCTGAAGATTTAATTTCACTTTTGATGGCGAAACTAAAATGAGAATAACCAATATTTCTTTTGAGCGTTTAGATCTTAAGCTATCTGATCCATATACGATTGCTTATGAGACTATTGATCGTACCAGTAATTTTATTCTAAAGGTTGAAACTGATGGAAAAATAGTTGGTTACGGTTGTGCGGCACCAGATCCTGTGGTTACTAACGAGTCGCCAAATGATGTAGCATATGCGATAAAAAATATTATTATTCCTTATTTACAGGGAAAAGACCCGTTCACGTATGCGCTACTATTATTAGAGCTTAAGGAATTATTGGGTAAAAGATCATCGGCTTTGGCAATGGTAGATTTGGCATTGTTCGATATTATGTCGAAAAAAGCTGAGGTGCCTTTATACAAGTTTTTAGGCGGATTTCGTAATCATATAGCTACTAGTATAACTATTGGTATTATGGGGTTGGATGAAACTTTATCCTATGCCAACGAATATGTAAAGCAAGGTTTTACAATACTTAAAATTAAGGGAGGATCTAATTTAGAAGAGGATATTGCTAAAATGAGATCCATTCATGAGAAGTATCCTAACATCGAATTAAGATTCGATGGAAATCAAGGCTATTCGGTAAAGGAATCGGTAGAATTTGTAAAAGCTACCGCAGCCATTGGTATAGAAATTTTTGAACAGCCCACAAAGGTGGAGTCAGAAGAGCGATTAGGTGAAGTAACCGATCAGGTGAGTATTCCTGTAATGGCAGATGAAAGCCTAAAAACATTGACAGATGCATTTCGTTTAGCACAGAACGAACGTGTAGATATGGTCAATATTAAATTGCAAAAAGTAGGCGGTATCTGGGTTGGTATGCATATCAATTCGGTAGCTAAAGCTGCTAAGTTAGATGCCATGGTGGGCTGTATAGATGAATGCGGATTAGGTATTGCTGCCGGTCTACATTTTGCGCTATCAAGACCTAACATTGTTTATGCTGATCTTGACGGACATTTAGATATTATTGATGACCCATATCATTCTATTTTTAGATTGGAAAAGGGAATTTTATACCCTACTGAAAAATACGGTTTGGGTTTTTCTGAAGCTAATTTTTAATCATTTGCCATGTATTTAACTTTACTTGCCGTATTTATCGTTGGGTATCTTTTTATAGCATTAGAACACACGATTAAAATTGATAAAGCCGCCACAGCATTACTTACGGGTACGCTGTGTTGGGTGATTTTTATAATTGGGAGGGATTCTTTTCTTGTAAATATTTCAGGAGATGAATCCATTCATTTTGTAACGGAGAGTTTACGCGAGAATTTAGGTGAGATTTCAGAGATTCTATTTTTCTTACTTGGTGCTATGACTATAGTTGAGATTATCGATGCTCATGAAGGCTTTTCGGTAATTACAGATAAGATTACCACAACCAATCGTGTAAAATTATTATGGATTCTTTGCTTACTAACGTTTTTCTTATCTGCAGCTTTAGATAACTTGACTACAGCGATTGTAATGTCTGCTTTGCTCAGAAAGCTAATACACGACAAAAAGGACCTTTGGATGTTTGCAGGGCTTCTTATTATTGCAGCAAACGCAGGTGGCGCATGGTCACCAATTGGTGATGTAACAACCATTATGCTGTGGATAGGTGGTCAGGTAACTGCAATGCATATCATAAAGGAAATTTTCTTGCCAAGTTTAGTTTGTTTATTGGTGCCATTGGCAATTATATCTTTTCGATTTAAGGGGCATATTACCAAACCAACAGAGCAATATTCAATAGATACTCATGGGTATCAAGTTAGTAATTTTGAAAAAAACTTGGTTTTTGCTATTGGTATAGGTGCACTTTTATTCGTGCCTATTTTTAAGACGATTACACATCTTCCGCCTTTTATGGGAATACTTTTAGGCTTAAGTGTTGTTTGGATAACTACAGAAATAATACATAGAAATAAAACTATAGAAGAGAAGAAAACTTTGGCAATTTCTAATGTATTGAGAAGAATTGATACACCTAGTATTTTATTCTTTCTTGGGATTTTAGTAGCTGTTGGTGCCTTACAATCTGCAGGACATTTAGCGGACATGTCCCGATTATTAGATTCTAATTTTGATAGTATTTATGCGGTTAACTCCATCATTGGGGTATTATCTTCAATAGTGGATAACGTGCCGCTTGTTGCGGGTACTATGGGTATGTACAGTTTAGATACTTATCCGCCAGATTCTGATTTCTGGGAATTACTTGCTTTCTGCGCAGGTACTGGTGGTAGTATTCTTATTATAGGTTCAGCTGCAGGAGTTGCCATTATGGGTATCCTTAAAATTGATTTCATGTGGTACCTAAAGAATATTTCTTTACTGGCTTTTATTGGTTATGTAGCAGGTATATTAACTTTTATGCTAATCAATTAAACACTACTAATCTTCTAATTGCTCAATAAGATTGGCAACTAAAGCTGTCCATCCTGTTTGGTGAGAAGCACCTAATCCACGACCATTTTCTCCGTGAAAATATTCATAGAATAATACCAAATCTTTAAAATTAGGATCTTGGTAAAATTTCTCGTAGTTCTTATTAATGGCACGATTACCATCGGCATCTTTCTCGAACATATGAATAAGACGTTTACTCAATTCATCACTCACCTGTTTTAGGTTGAGCAATTTTGTACTTCCTGTTGGGTATTCAAATAGGAAATCATTACCATCATACCATTGGTATTCGCGAAGTGCCTGAATGAAAAGGTAGTTCATAGGCATCCAAATAGGGCCACGCCAGTTAGAGTTGCCACCAAATAGGGAAACTGTAGATTCTGCAGGTTCGTAATCAATAGAGTATTCTACACCATCAATATGAATTTGATATGCCTTTTCGTGAACCTTAGATAAAGATCTTATGCCGTATTCACTCAAGAATTCTTTCTCGTCTAAAAGCGCAGTTACTAATTTTTGCATTCGGTCTTTTGGTACCAAAGACAATAATAGATCCCCATCTGCTTCATATTGCTGTATAACTTCGTATTTTAAATTATCTGCACGGTATTTTTTAAACCAAAGAACACTTGCCTTAAATTTCGGAAATTTATCTAAAACACTTTTCTTAATAGTAAGTACTGCTGCCAATGATAACATACCGGCAATAGATCGTACTTTTATTGTGGTAGATTGTCCGTCTGGTAATGTTAAACGGTCATAGAAAAATCCTTCGGCATCATCCCAAGTATTGGCTTTATCGGTATCCATTTTATTCAATGCTTCTGCTATGAATATAAAATGTCCAAAGTATTTGGTTGCCATATCTTCATACGAATCGTCGTGTTCTGCGATACGTAAACTTATTTCCAACATATTTAAACTATACATCGCCATCCAAGCTGTACCATCTACTTGGTCTAGCGAACCACCACCGGGAACACCATGGCTACGGTCAAAAACTCCAATATTATCCAAGCCTAAAAATCCGCCTTGAAAAACATTATTATCATTTCTATCTAAACGGTTCACCCACCAATTAAAGTTCAGCGATAGTTTATTGAACATTCTCTTTAAGAACTTGATATCGGGTACACCCGTTATGGATTTATCTGTACTATAAATCTGCAAGGTTGCCCATGCTTGTACTGGCGGATTCACATCACTAAAATTCCATTCGTAAGCAGGTATTTGTCCGTTAGGGGACATGTACCATTCTTTAGTGAACAATAGTAATTGCTCTTTCGCAAAATCTGGGTCTATTGAGGCGAAGGATACACAGTGAAAAGCAGAATCCCAAGCGGCATACCAAGGGTATTCCCAAGCATCTGGCATAGAGAGTATATCGTGGTTTCTTAAGGTTTTCCAATGACAGTTACGCCCAGTTAGTCTTTCTTTTGGTGGTTTTGTGGTTTTAGAATCACCATCTAACCATTTTTCAACTTCGTAATTATAGTATTGTTTCGTCCAAAGTAAACCCGCAAATGCTTGTTTTAAAATGGCTTTTCTGTCATCGGTTGCTTTGGGTGCTATGCTGTCATAAAATTCAGCACACTCATTTTGTCTCTTTTTGAAAATAGTATCGAAATCAGCAAAAGGTTCTTGCAGATTTTCTTCGGTTAATCGTAGTTGAACAGTAACCGACTCACCACCTCCTATATTTTTTTGATACAATGGCGCAAACTTAGTACCCGAATCATTTTTGATTGCCAAGTCATAATCATTATTACACACGGCGATGTTGAACAAGTCTTTCTTAAACGGATGATCGTTCGTTTCTTTATAAACCTTTTCCCTGTTGGTTTCGTTTTCCGTAAATAACAACTTATCTGCAGGCTGAAAATAGAAATTATATTTACCCACATATGGGTGGTCTATAAATACCGAAGTGTCTTTACCATTTTTAACCGTTGCTATTACCGGTTTTTGGGCCATTTCTTTAAATGACCAATGATTGCGCATAATCATTTGCGGCAATAAGGTTATAGGAGCAGGTTTGTTATTTCTATTTGTTATCGTAATTTGAATAAGAATATCAGTTTCATTGCCTTTGGCATATTCTGTGCTAACATCAAAATAGGTGTTGTCGTCAAAAATACCAGTATCTAAAAGTTCAAACTCCAGCTCTTTACGATTGCGTTTTTGATTTTCATCGATCAATTGGTTGTACGGATATTCTTTCTGTGAATATTTGTACAAATATTTCATGTACGAATGCGATGGAGTATTTTCTAAATAGTAGTATAGCTCCTTTACATCTTCACCATGATTTCCTTGCGGTCCAGTTAACCCGAAAAGGCGTTCTTTAAGAATAGGATCTTTTCCATTCCATAAAGCAATGCTAAAACACATATTGCAATAGCGGTCGCTAATACCGGCTATACCATCTTCGCCCCAACGAAAAGCGCGACTTCTAGCATGATCATGTGGTAAATAGTTCCAAGCATCGCCACCAGCACTATAATCTTCCCGTACTGTTCCCCATTGACGTTCACTTAAATAGGGTCCCCATTTCAACCAGTCTTTTTCTTCTTTTTGATGTTGTGCTAGACGTTCTTTTTCTGGGTTCTTCATGCGGAGTTTAATTAAGTAATTGCAGGATGATGGGCGTACAGGATATTATAAACTAAAGTTTGCTGGTGTCAATTTTAAAAAGTTCTGCGGCATTTTTCCAAAGAATCAATTCTTTCTTTTCGTCGGCTAAATCTAATTGATTCATAAATTTTAAGTAGGATTTCATATTAGAGATGGGCCAGTCCGTTCCATAAAGTAGGTATTTTGGGTCGCCTGCATAGGTAATCATTTCTTCGATTTCCTTTTTCATGTAGCGTTCAAACTTATCTGAAAAATCGCCCAAAACCAATCCGGATATGTCTGCGTAGACGTTTTTGTTTTTATAAACAACCTCCATACAATCTTTGATCCATGGGTTACCCACATGGCAGATCACGATTTTTAAATCTGGATAGTCAACAGCTAAATCATCAATATGAATAGGGTGGGAGTATTTAATTTTACCGGTTGGGGCATAAGTGTCACCAGAATGAAACATTACGGGTACATCATATTCAATAGCCATTTCATACATTAATTTGAAACGAATATCATTCGGGTAAAATGGTTCGTAACCTGGGTAAAATTTTAAGCCTTTAATGAATCCCTTTTCAAGGTAATCGCTAATCTCTATTACATCTCTGTGGTTATAATGCAGATAACTAATACCCGAGACAACACCCAAATTATTATATCCTTTTATAGCCTCTACGACCTGCTTGGTACTTGGTCTATGTTCATTGACTTTATAAGACGTGAGTACTAAAGAATAATCAATGTTATTATCCTTCATGTTTTGTGAAAGCTTGTCTAAACTTTCGTTTAATGACACCACCCTATCTTCATGATAGTTGTTGATGTGGGTATGTACGTCTATGATCATGTTTAATTAGTTTGCTTTTAATTTATGGAGTCAAGATTATTGGTGAATTTTAGTTCCTTGGACTCTAAATTGTAGAGGCCATAAATAGTATCGTTCGGATTTTCAGTCTTGTAATATTCATATTTTGAATTTTCCTTTGAATTTTCCTTTGAATTTTTGGTTTTGTAGTATTCAAGAATAAGATTTCCTTCTCTCAAATTAATTGAAACAAGGGGTTCGTCTGTGATTTTTAGTAGATTTTCACCGTTTACATCTGAGATGTAATAGGCATAATTATCTTTAGTATCAATCATTTCATCCTTATTTGAATCTTCTTCATATAATGTGTAGAAAATATTTTTGGGTAAATTATTGTCTTTATATGGTACAACTTCCATGTGAAATATTAAACCATCTTTATTTAATAATTTTCCAATAATAGTACACTCTTTATCTATAAATAGAACGTTACGAGTTCGTTCACCTACCATATTATTATAGTTGAGGTTATAAAACCCATGCTCATCAAGCTCTCCAGAAATATTGTGAAGAATTGGTATGTAGTAATATTCTGTGTTTTCAATCTTTAATGGTTCGGAAATTTTTCCATTCCATTTTATTTTTTCTTTTCTAACTCTTGATGAGTCATACTCATTATTTAGGCTACTGTTTTTGGTGCTTGTATTAGGGAGGTTTAATACAATTATTAATGTGATAAAAATCATTGAAAAAGTTCCTATAAAAATAAGATCTCTTTTTCTTTTTAATTTAAAATCTTGTCTTATTTTTTTTATAACTACTTGAGCTTTCTCTTTAGAAACTTTTTTAAATACCGCTTTTTGAACGTCATCTGATTCTGAATAAATAGCCTCTCGGTTGCTTCCTTTGAATTTTTGTCGTTTAGATGCCTTTAAAGCTCTATTCTGCTTAATTCGATTTATTGCATCAATAATGTGCCCAGCTGAACTCAAATGTAGAATAGGATGTTAAATTAACTATTGTTAAGATACGTCAACTAATTTATACCGCCCTTTGCACTACCTCAAATACCTTATTGGCATCACACTTAATAGTTTTGGAAGGGAATTTTAATATTAAAGCATAATCATGAGTTGCCATTAGAATAGTTCTCCCAGATTTATTGATTTCCTGTAATACCTTCATAACCTCTACACTGGTTTGTGGATCAAGGTTTCCGGTAGGCTCATCGGCAATTATTAATTCTGGGTCGTTCAATAAAGCACGGGCAATAGCAATACGTTGTTGTTCTCCACCAGAAAGCTCATGTGGAAACTTAAATCCTTTGGTTTTCATACCTACTTTTTCAAGTACGTTAGAAACCTGAGTATCCATTTTAGCCTTGTCCGTCCAACCGGTTGCTTTTAGAACAAAGAACATATTCTGGTTGATATTACGGTCTGGAAGTAGTTTGAAATCTTGAAAAACAATACCCAATTTTCTCCGTAAAAAAGGAATATCACTTTCCTTTAATGTTTTAAGATTGAACTCACCCACATGACCTTCACCTTTTTGCAATGGTAAATCGCCATAAAGGGTTTTCATGAAGCTACTTTTACCGCTTCCGGTCTTACCAATGAGGTAAACGAATTCCCCCTTAGCAATTTTTAAGCTCACTTCGCTCAACACCAAGCTCTCTTTTTGAAAAATAGAGGCATCCTTAAGTTCTAAAACAATCTCTTCCATAACGCAAATGTTGATATAAAAGTAATAAGTTCCATTTGATATTAGAGAACCCTTAATCAAAATCTTTTCTTTTGTATAGGTATTGCACATACTTAGGTACAATTTTTGTCGTTATCACATGTGATAACGGTACTTCTAAATAGTAACAGAACACTATGCTTAAAAAAATCACCGCTTTTATTCCAATGGTACTCGGTTTGGTCGCATTGACCACAGCCCAAGAGTCTAAGATTTACACCCATGAACAAAAAGCATTTCAAGACGCGCTAGCGCTTTACAACAACGAACAATATCAAGCGGCACAGACCATTTTTGACAAGGTCAAAGTGTCTACAAAAGACGAGGAGACCGCTGCCAATAGTGCCTACTACGCTGCTAATGCGGCAGTACGCCTAAACCAGATGGGTGCAGACCGATTAATGGAAGATTTTGTTGAAAAATATCCTACATCTACCAAACGTAATTCTGCCTTTGCAGATGTGGCCGAGTATTATTTTCAGACAGGAAAATATCCTTATGCTTTAAAATGGTATGATAAGGTTGATCAGAACTCATTGTCTCGTGGCGAGATGGATAAGTTCAATTTCAATTATGGCTATTCTCTTTTCTCATCCCGTAAAACTAAACAGGCAGAAAAGTATCTAGAAAAGGTAACTACTTCTCAGGTATATGGGTCTCAGGCAAAATATTACTTGGGGTATATCTCTTATCAAGAAGATGATTATGAAACAGCAAATCAGCGTTTCGATCAAATAACCGATCAAGATGTTTTGGAGGAGAAGTTGAGCTATTATCAGGCAGATATGAATTTTAAGCTTGGTAAGTTCGAAGAGGCTATTGCCGTGGCTAAAAAACAAATACCAAAATCTGACAGAAGAGAAGTTTCTGAACTGAACAAGATTATTGGGGAGAGCTATTTTAATCTCAACCAATACGAAAATGCAATTCCGTATTTAACCGAGTATAACGGTAAAGGTGGTAAATGGAGCAATACCGATTACTATTACCTAGGTTATGCTTATTACAAGGGAGGCGATTTTGCCAGTGCTATTGCCCAATTCAATAAAATTATTGGAGGTACCAATAGCGTTGCACAGAATGCTTACTACCATTTAGCGGAGTGTTATTTAAAGCTGGATAAAAAGCAAGAAGCATTGAACGCTTTTAGAAATGCTTCTCAGATGGAATATAGTGTAGAGATTCAAAAAGATGCCTTTTTGAATTATGCGCGTTTAAGTTACGAGGTTGGTAATGCTTATGAGCCGGTACCACAGGTAATAACAAACTACTTGAAAACATACCCGAAAGATGAGCATCAAGAAGAAATGCAGACCTTATTGGTTGATTCATACATTACTTCAAAAAACTTTGCAGGCGCGATGAAGTTACTTGAAGAGAATAAGAATTATGCTAGTAAAGAGGTATATCAAAAAGTAGCTTACTATAGAGGTATTGAACTTTTTATGGAGGGCGATAACAATGCTGCGGCAGATAATTTTGGTAAATCTTTGAATAGTGCCGAAGATATGTTGTTCAAGGCAAGAGCCAATTATTGGAAGGCAGAAGCTGATTATAATAGCAACAGATTTGATGATGCCGCAAAAGGATTTTTAGCTTTTAAGAATAACTCGTCTGCAAAAAATACAGAAATGTATGCCGATGTAGATTACAACTTGGCTTATTCATACTTCAAACAAAAAGATTATACCGATGCAATAACCTACTTCAATACATTTACCGCTAATGGAAATGCAGAAGTAGAGAAATTGCACGATGGTTTTTTAAGATTGGGAGATAGTTACTACGCTACTAGTAAATACTGGCCAGCAATAGAAACCTATAACAAAGCGATTGCGTTAACAGGACCAGAGAAAGATTATGCTTTCTACCAAAAAGCGATGAGCTACGGTTATGTAGATAGAGGTACAAGCAAGATTGAAAATTTAGAGGAGTTCGTAAACCAATATCCTAGATCTAGTTTTAAAGATGATGCCTTGTTTGAACTTGGTAATACGTATGTATCGCAAGGGCAAGAGAACAAAGGTCTTGAGGCTTATGATAGATTGATCAGTGAATATAGAGGTAGCTCTTTAGTGCCACAAGCATTAATGAGACAAGGACTGGTTAATTATAATGCGAGCAGAAACGAAGCTGCTTTAGCGAAGTTTAAAACTGTTGTTCGTGATTTCCCTAAAACACAAGAAGCCATACAAGCGGTAGCTACTGCTAAATTGGTGTATGTAGATATGGGGCAGGTAAACGAATATGCAGAATGGGTACGCGGACTTGATTTTGTAGAGGTTACCGATGCCGAATTGGACAACGCTACTTTTGATGCTGCCCAAAAGCAGAACCTAGAGGGTAATGTTGAACCGGCTATTAAAGGGTATAAGAATTACATTCAGCAATTTCCTACTGGTTTACATGCTGTAGATGCCAACTTTAGCCTTGCCCAATTATACTTTGGTAAAGGGGAGAAAGAATCGGCTTTACCATATTATAAATATGTTGCCGATAGAAGCACAAGTGAGTATGCAGAACAAGCATTAACACGTGTTTGCGAGGTTTATATTTCTAACGATGATTACCAAATAGCTTTGCCTTATTTATTGAAATTAGAGAGTCAGGCAAACATTCAGCAGAACAGAACATTTGCACGCTCTAACTTAATGAAAGGCTATTATGGTGAGAAGAATTATCCAAAGACTTTAGAGTATGCCGATAAGGTATTGTCTACACCAAGTATAGATAATAGAATTAAGAGTGATGCACATATTATGATCGCAAGATCTGCCATTGCTACCAATGACGAGCAAAAAGCAAAGTCAGCATATGCTGAGGTATTAAAAATAGCATCAGGAGCTACGGCTGCCGAAGCATTGTATTATGATGCTTATTTTGAGCATAAAGATGGTGCTTACGAAAACTCTAATGTGGCCGTGCAAAAATTGGCTAAAGATTACGCGGTTTATAAAGAGTGGGGTGGTAAAGGTTTAGTGCTAATGGCTAAGAATTACTATGCACTAAATGATGCCTACCAAGCAACCTATATTCTTGAAAGTGTGATTACAAATTTTAGTCAATATCCAGAAATTGTATCAGAGGCAAGGGCAGAGCTTGCTATTATAAAGTCGAAAGAGGCTAAGAGTAACTCATCAGTTGATCCTAATTAAAAACTACGTACACCAGTAAAAGAACACCTATGTACAACAAACATATATTTACGCTTATTTTTTTAACGCTTGGCTTTCAAGTTGTTTTTGCTCAAGAAGAGGAAAAAGATTTGGGAACGGAGACCGTAACGGTTACCAAAGCATACACGCCAACCGTTTCAGATGCTTTTAAAATTAAATCGGTTCCTAATATGAACGATTCTATCGTTCTACAGAAAAAACCGATTACTTATAGCATTTTTTCAGTGCCTGTAGCGTCTACGTTTACGCCATCTAAAGGCACGGCATCAAAAGTAGAAAGATTGCCACCACCAGTATTATATAATTCGTATGCCTCTTTGGGAGCGGGGTTATATGGTAATGTGTTGGGTGAATTCTATACCAGTAGAACTATCAATAGAGATGAGAATTTTGATATTGGTTTCAACCATTTGTCCTCCAGAGGCGGAATTGATGGTGTTGAATTGAATGATACTTTTTATGATACCAAATTAGATGCATCGTATGCAAAACGCGACCGAGATTTAGATTGGGGAGCTGCTATTGGCTTGCAACATCAATTATATAATTGGTACGGGATAGAGCCAGGTGTGTTCAGTGAAACAGTTATTAATAGTATTGACGAACGTCAGAACTATTTTATGGGCGAGGCAAGTGGTCACATAAATGTAGAAGATGCTTACTTTAAAAGAGCGGACTTAACATACCGTAGATTTTTTGATGCTGTAAGTTCTGGAGAAAACAGGGCTATCTTTAATACAGGTTTTGAGTTTCCTGTAAACGACGAAACTTTTAATGCCAAAGTAAAGGTGGATTATGTGGGTGGTACTTTTGAGAATACAGATGTTAGCAGTACTACTAATGACAACGGAATTTCTTATGGAAATTTACAAGTAGGTGTTAATCCGTCTTTAAAAATGTTACGCGATGATCTTTCATTGAACTTGGGAGTGAATTTAGTTTACGGAATGGATTTAGAAAATAGCGAAAGTAACTTCTATATCTATCCTGCGGTAACTGCATCATATCGTTTGTTAGATGAATCGGTTATTGCTTATGGAGGTGTTACGGGGGAGTTGAAGCAGAATTCTTATTATGATTTTGTGGAAGGGAATCCATTTGTTTCTCCAACCCTAAACGTTGCTCCAACAGATAGTCAGTATAACGCCTATATCGGCTTTAAAGGTCAATTGTTACCAAATTTAAGTTATAACCTTAAAGGGTCTTATTCGGCAGAGAATAATAAGCCATTATATGTTTTAAATCCTAGAAATGACTTTAGGTCTGACGAGAAAGGATACTATTATGGTAATTCATTTGATCTGTTTTATGATGATATAAAGACATTGGGCATATTTGGGGAACTGAATGTTGACGTAAACCGTAATTTCACTTTGGGTATTAATGCTGAGGTGTATGACTACAATACAGAAACCGGAAACCCTGCTTGGAACTTGCCAAATTTAAAAGCATCTCTATTTATGGATTATCAGATAGGAGAAAAATGGTATGCGGGAGCTAATTTATTTTATGTTGGCGAACGTGACGATTTTTCATCAAATGTGATTCAGAATGCACTGCCTAGCGACTTTCCTGCAACACAAATTACTTTAGACGGCTTTTTTGATGCAAATGCGCATATTGGCTATCGCTATACAGATCAATGGTCTTTCTTTATAAAAGGGGCAAATCTATCTAACAATGATTACCAACGTTGGGCTAATTTTCAAGTTCAAGGTATTCAGGTATTGGGTGGAGCAACGTATAAGTTCGATTTCTAGAAAAATAATTTAAATAATACATTTAAACGCCTAAGCGTTCAGAATTTTCTGAACGCTTAGGCGTTTTTTATGGCAATAGAATTTTAACATTTAAAAGAAAACCTCATTTAGATTGCTTCGTAGGTATTGGTGGTTCAACTAATTAAATCCATTATATATTATGAAAAAATCTATTTATTATTTAGCTATGCTAACGGGTGCTTTAATCATAGCCTCGTGTAGCGACGATGATGACGCCATGGTAGATGGTACCCCAGTGGTAACCTGTGACGATGGTATTATGAACGGAGACGAAACCGGTATTGACTGTGGCGGCTCTATGTGCGAACCATGTGGGGAAGGAATGACGGTTTTAGGTCGTAGAACAGACCTGTTCGTAACCAATAACGATAACGGAAATATTTCTAGATACAGTATTACAGGTGATTCTTTGGTTACTTTTATGACAACGACCACTGCTGCAGAAGGTATTTATTATGATGCTACAGCAGATGTAGTTTACCAAGCATCTAGAACAGCATTGCAATTAGAGGCATTTACCGATATTTCTATGTTGATGGATACTGATGCAATTACACCTTCTTTTACGGGTTCTGCAGATTTGGAAAGTCCGAGGGAATTAGCGGTGAGCGGAAGTTCATATGTAGTTGCCGATAATGGTGCAAATAAGTTATTTGTTTACGACAATACGGGTAGCGGGTTTACATTGACGAATACAGTAGAAGTTCCTTTCCCAGTTTGGGGAATAACTTTTAAAGGAGATGATTTATATGCTGTTGTGGATACAACTGGTGATTTAGTCGTGTATTATGATTTTCTTTCAAATGCAACAAACGGTATTTTAAGACCGTCTAAAAGAGTAACAATAGAAGGTATTGTAAGAACACATGGTATTACCTATGATGGTACCGATGACGTTATGGTATTGACCGATATCGGTGATGCTACCGATGCAAATACGGATGGTGGTTTTCACGTAATTTCTGATTTTTCTTCAAAATTCGATGCCTTATCCGATGGTGAGTTGCTACCTTTAGGAATGCAAGTAAGAGTCGCTGGGTCTTCCACTTTAATGGGTAATCCTATTGATGTGGCTTACGATTCTGAAACAGATGCCGTGTATATTTCAGAAATTGGAAATGGAAAAGTATTAGGTTTTACTTCTATTGGTTCTGGTGGAGATTTAGCGCCATCATTTAATAAAGATTTAGCAATGGCTTCGTCTATTCATTTTAGTAGTGATGAAACTGATGGAAATACGGGTGATTCTAGTACAGCTAGAACAACAAGATTATACGCTACCAGTACTGCTGACGGTAATGTAAGTGTGTATGATGGATCTGGTGCTCTGGTAAAAACAGTATCAACTGGTTCTGATGCTACAGAAGGTATTTATTATAATGCAATGAACGATGCTATTATTCAGGCTTCTAGATCAGGAATGGCATTAGAGTACTATGGTAGTTTTGCAGCTGTTACAGATTTGACCAATATTGTGTCAGATTTTGCTGGTGGTGCAGATTTGGCTAGCCCAAGAGAAATTGCAGTATTTGGTAATAAGGTGGTTGTGTCCAGTAATACAGAGAACAAGTTTTATGTATATGAATATAACGGAAGTAGCTTTAGTTTATTAAACACATTTGACGCTGGCTTTGATACTTGGGGAATCACTTTCATGGGTAACTCATTATTAGCTGTTGTAGATTCTACGAGCGATTTAGCTGTGTATGATAATTTCTTAACCGCATTTTCTCCCGATGGGGCAATTACACCAACTAAAAGAATTACAGTTGATGGTATTGTTAGAACACATGGTATAGATTATAGTGAAGCTGATGATGTATTGGTGATGACCGATATTGGTGATGCTGCCGATGCAAATACCGATGGTGGTTTTCAAATCACCCAAGACTTCGCTACTAAACTAACTGCTGTTAATGATGGTGGTACGTTATCACTTTCTGACCAAACAAGGGTAGCTGGTTCTATGACCGAAATGGGCAACCCAATTGATGTTGCTTATGATCACAAAACTAAAACGGTATTTATAGCAGAGATCGGTAACGGAAAAGTACTTGCCTTTTCTGATGCCTTGAATGCTAGTGGAAACATAGCTCCGGCGGTAAGTAACGATTTGATGTCCGCGGCTTCAATTTATTTATATAACAACTAATAATAAGAAATAGGTTAGGTTAATTGTTGTTTAAAATCCTTTCTCAGAAATGAGAAGGGATTTTTTTGTTTTTGGGCTGTTGTACGATTTTAAAGGTTTTCTGTACTTTAGAGATTCTTTACCACACTCATGTCAGCAAAAACTCAACATATAAAACTTATACTATTGCTATTGTTTGGTGTACCTTTTTTTGGGGTAGGACAAAACCTGGTACTTAATCCTAGTTTTGAAAAATACGTTGAATGCCCCGTGAAATTGGGGAATTTAGAAAAGGATGTTGAAGATTGGAATATGCCTACGCTTGGTTCTACAGATTATTTTAATGGTTGTAGTATAGCTATGGGTACCCCCGAAAATTTTAATGGTAAGCAACCTGCTAATTTTGGAGTGGGCTATGTAGGTTTTTACATGTATGCTCCAAATGATTATCGCGAATATATAGAAGCACGAATGAGTTCTACCTTACAGAAAGGGGAACGATATAGCATTTCATTTTATGTAAGCCTAGCAGAACGTTCAGATTTTGCAGTAAAAGAATTTGGTATTCGTTTTACAGAATTTCCTGTTGCCGTAGAAACTAGTAAAGTATTGTCTGGGTTGCATTTTTCTAAATTACAAGGTGAAACATCCGAAGAACTTGAAATCACTTATTCAAAGTATTATTCTGATGAAATAAGATGGGTCAAATTAACCATAGAATTTGAAGCAACCGGAACCGAAAATTATATGATTATCGGTAATTTCAAGAATAATAAACGGACACAGAAATATCAGACAAAAAGAAATATCACCAAAGGGTCTTACTACTATCTTGATATGGTCTCTGTAACGAATGTTAATTCAAAAAATCAAAATGTAGTAGTTTCCAATGGTAGAGAATATCAACTAGATAGTGTTCATGTATTTAAAGATGTCTACTTCAATTTCAATAAATCTAAAATTAGAGGAAACCACCAACTAGAAATGGAATCGCTACTGTTTTATTTGAAGTCAAATGCAGATATAAATGTCAAAATTATAGGGCATACGGATAATAAAGGCTCAGATGTTTTTAATCAAAAGCTATCCATAAAACGAGCTTCTGAAATAGTAACTTATTTAAGTAAAAACGGTATTCAGAAAAATAGAATAACCATAGAAGGGCATGGTAGTTTAAAACCTATTTCTACTAATAATACAGAAGCCGGTAGATTTCTCAACCGGCGTGTAGAATTTGTTCTTAGTAAAAGAGATTAGTAATCCGAATATTCGGTAGGGTAGAGCAAATTAATATCTGCATGGCTAACTGTATTTTGGTATTTATCTATCACTGAAATTTCTTTCCATTTATCAGAAGACCCAAAATCCTTCCAAAGTGCATCTCTTTTTTCCATATTGGTAAAAGAAGTCATGTACATTAGGTTAGGCATTTTGTCGCCAGAGATAACATCTGCATAAAATACAGCATTAAAGCCTAGGCTTTCAAAAAGTTCAACTTCACCGCCTTCATTGAACATATTAACTTTTCTATTGTACATGGCTTCTGTTGGACCTTCATAGCTTCGTAATTCGTAAACCCTATCAGCGCGATTACCCTCAACCTTACTAGGATTCATTTTTGGCATATCAGGAAAAGCTCTCATTAGTATCGAGCTTATTCTTTCATATGGTTTTTGATCATGTGTAGCATTTATATATTCGGCACCTGCAGATAAATGTGTTTTGTCTACAGCAAGCATCGACTCTAATTTGTCAAACTCGGCTAATGATTGAAGCGGAATTAGTACATAAATTTTGTCACTTACTTTAAACTTATCTGGTCTAACCTTAAAAACACCTACATGTTCAATACCCATTCTTTTTAAAGCAGGTAAATACGCATGTTCTAAATAGTTGTCGACCATTTTTTCTTGGTCGTCATTTTTGATGGTATAAGTTTTTAGTTCGTAGTATTCTTTTTCTTGGGCATAACTAGAAATTGATGAGATAACCGTTAGTAACAGTGCAAGCAACGGTAACCGAAATGTATTCTTCATGAAGTTTTGAGTTTGTTTTAGAATTAGAAAGTTAATCATAAAAAAAATGATGCCTATGATGTATTTTTGTGATAGTAATTTTTCTATGTCAAACTTCCTTAATAAACCATTAATTGATCCAGCTAAAAGTCCAGTTTTTTATGGCTATGTAATTCTAGTAATTGGTACAATTGGCATTTATTGCAGTATTCCTGGGCAAACAATTGGGGTGTCAGTTTTTACAGACCCAGTGAAAGATGCATTAGGGCTTTCTAGAAATCAATTTAGTAATGCCTACATGATTGGGACCATCGTTAGTTCTTTGGTTATTAGTAGGGCAGGGGTTTGGTTTGATACCTATGGAGCAAGATATGTAGCTTTCTTTGCTTCACTTACACTAGGTGTAACCTTGTTCTTGTGTTCATGGTCTGCGGTAATGAGTTCTTATATTAAAGAATTGCTTTCTGTTGATACATGGATAGTGCCTTTTGCGTTAATGACAGTACTGTTTTTCTTATTGCGATTTGCTGGGCAAGGTGTTTTAACCATGGCTTCACGAAATGTGATAATGATATGGTTCGATAAGAATAGAGGCAAGGTAAATTCGTTTAGTAGTGTTGCGCTTTCTTTTGGGTTTTCTTCATCTCCATTATGGGTAAATGCTCTAATTGAAGGATATGGTTGGGAGAGTACTTGGCAGTTTTTAGCAATTGCGTTGCTAGTCTTTAGTGTGTTTATTTATACTTTTTATAAAATATCTCCTGAGAAACATGGTTTGTTGCCTGACGGTGCAAAATCGTTATCTGTAGAAGAGGAAGAGAAAAAAATAGAACCTAAACAATTTACGCTAGAAGAGGCAAAAAAAGAACGAGCTTTCTGGATGTACGGTTTAACGCTTGCATTCAATAGTTTTTTTATAACAGGCTTAACGTTTCATGTTGTATCAATTTTCACACATGAAGGTTTTGTGAAAGATGATGCAATTGCTATTTTCTTACCAGGATCGGTCGTGGCTGTAACAGTTTCTACATTGTTTAATTTCTTAAGTGATTATTTACCATTAAAACTGTATTTATACCTTATGCTGCTTGGTGGGTTTTTGGCATCTTTAGGGTTTTTGCTTCTTTCAACGGCTGCTGGTGTACCTATGTTAATTGCTGGTTTTGGTATTCTTGGCGGGTTCTTTGCAGTATTAAATGCAGTTGCATGGCCTCGTTTTTTTGGTAGGGCTCATTTAGGAAGTATCACGGGTAAAATAATGAGTATTTTAATTTTAGCGAGTGCATTGGCTCCAAGTATTTTTAGTCTATGCCTTTCTACTTTCGGATCTTATCAAATGGTGGGCTACTTAGGTTTAACATTTTTATTAATTTTGGTAATAGGTTCTGTTAAGGCAGATAACCCGCAATAAGTAATCATTTTAAAAACTTAATGGTTAACATCTTGCAGTTCAAGTAGAAATCGATTTATCTTTACAGAAAAATAGTACAAATGGATTTGAATTTAGCAGTATTAATTGATGGCGATAATATTCCATCTGCCTACGTAAAGGAAATGATGGAGGAGATTGCTAAATATGGCAATCCCACTATAAAACGTATTTATGGCGATTGGACCAACCCAAGATTAGGAAAATGGAAAAATGTATTGCTAGAAAATGCAATTACCCCCATTCAACAATATGGTTATACCCAAGGGAAAAATGCGACAGATTCTGCTATGATTATCGATGCTATGGATATTCTTTATACCGGTAAGGTAAATGGCTTTTGTATTGTAAGTAGTGATAGTGATTTTACTAGGTTGGCGACTAGACTAAGGGAAGCAGGTATGCAGGTCTTTGGAATTGGTGAACGCAAAACGCCTAACCCATTTATAGTAGCTTGCGATAAGTTTATATACATTGAAATTCTTAAAAGCAGAACAGAAGAAGAATCATCTGACACGGCTGATAAGACACCTGCCGAAAAAAATACCGTTGATAAGATTACCCCAAAAGCCTTGCGTTTTATAGCTACAACTATTGATGATGTTGCAGATGACGACGGTTGGGCATTTTTAGGTGATGTTGGTAGCTTATTGCAAAAAAAGCAACCAAACTTTGATTCTCGTAACTACGGATTTCAAAAATTAACTCCATTGATCAACTCAATTCCTCATTTTGAAATTGAACGTCGCGAAGACTCTAAAGGGCGTAAAAAATTGATTTACGTGAAAATTAAGGAGAAGGGTAATTCTAAAGCCAAAAAATAAATCGTTTTTATTTTTCAGTAAAATTGCAGCAGAACAATCTTATTAGTTTTTGTATTTTTCCATACAAATTCTGACATCATGATTCGTGCGCTTTGGCTTTTGTTATTTATTGTTGTTTTTAATTCTTGTAAGGATACTTCAAAGCAAGATAAACCCACTTTGGAAAAACCTATTGCTGAAGTTTTTGCCGAGTTTTACGAATTCAAAAAAAGCATTAATCCTATAGAGGCTACAAAGGCTGGGTATTCAAAATATAATGATACCATAGCTGACTATATTTCTGACGACTACATCTTACATTTAAAAGACCGCTACACGTACTTCTTAGATGAATTGAGTAAATACGATTCTACCCAAATAAGTTCAGAAGCGTATATGAGTATGCGTGTAATGGAATGGGATTGTACTGTTAAATTAGAAGGGGCAATGAATCCTGTAGTTACAGTTGCATCTCCAATTTACGACTTGCCAAGTTTTGAGTTAATGCCTCTTTTTCAAATACAATCTTTGCATTTGTATGTTGCACAATTAGCAAGTGGTGCAAGTGTACAGCCTTTTAAATCTATAAAAGATTATAACAACTGGTTAAGTAGGTTAGATGATTATTTGATTTTTTTAGATACTTCTATTGATAAAATGAGGAGAGGTGTGGATATGGGGGTTGTTTTACCAAAAATTTTGACGCTTAAAATGTTGCCTCAGGTTCGTTCGTTTATTGATGTTCCACTTGAAGAGAATCTTTTTTATCAGCCTATCGTAAATTTCCCTGATGGATTATCGGATGTTGACATGGATATTATTAAAAGTAATTATTCAGCTTTTATTAAAGATAAACTGACACCTAAATATGTAGAATTGAATACATTCTTGACTGAAGAATATTTGCCTGCATGTAGAGATACAGACGGACTACTAGATTTACCGAATGGAAAGGAAACATATCAATATTTAATAAAATTACATACCACTACGAACATGAATGCTGATGAAATTCATGAACTAGGGTTGTCTGAAGTGGCACGTATCTCAAAGGAAATGGATTCCGTTAAAATTGAAATCGGTTATAAAGGTGATTTAAAATCATTCTTTAATTCATTGAGGAATAAAAAAGAATTGATGCCATTTTCAAAACCAGAAGAGGTAATAGAAAGTTTTAATGCTATAAATAACCGTATTGCATTGCGTATAGATTCGTTATTTAACCTAACCCCTAAGGCTGGTTTTAATGTCAGAAGAACAGAAGCTTTTAGGGAAGCATCTGCGAGTGCCGAGTATGTGCCTGGGTCAAAAGACGGGTCTAGAGCCGGTATTTTTTATGTTCCAATTCCTGATGTTAAATCGTATAACGTTGTGCATGATGAAGCTCTGTTTTTACATGAAGCTATACCTGGGCATCATTTTCAATTAAGCCTACAGCAAGAGAATAAAAATCTACCAGAATTTTTACATCCAGAAAGTATGGGTGTTTTTGTAGAAGGTTGGGCGCTATATGCAGAATCGTTAGGTAAAGAATTAGGTATATACACTGATCCATACCAATATTTTGGAATGTTGAGTATGGAGATGCATAGAGCAATAAGATTAGTCGTAGATACAGGGTTACATGCAAAAGGGTGGACAAGAGAAAAAGCAATACAATACTCCTTGGATAACGAGGCTGAATCTGAAGAAAGTATAATTGCTGAAATTGAGCGTTATATGGCAACACCAGGGCAAGCGCTATCCTATAAAATGGGTCAATTAAAAATTAGGGAATTAAGAACGAAGGCAGAAAAAAGCTTGGGCTCTAATTTTAATATTAAGGAATTTCATAGTCAAATTTTAAATTCAGGTAGTTTACCTTTGATTTTATTGGAAGAAAAAATAAATAATTGGATTGAACTACAGGAAAAATAATGTAGTTAATGCCTTATAATCAAATAAAATATTAAAATAAAATCGACGTTTAGATTACATAGTTAACATAACCATTAATGAAAATTACCCGTTTTTTATTTCAAGGAATACTACTAGTATTAGTTTTTTGTTCCTTTTCAACAATTGAATCTAATAGGGCTACCTTTTCTAGTCAACAAATGTTAGGTGAAACTGCTATTAATAATTCTATAGTGGGCGTGTGGAATTATTCTATGTCTAATGTTGAAGCGCCTTATGAGAATGGGGTGTTCTTTATTACTCAAAAAGAAGGTTCTTTTGATGTTGCCTTAAAATTATCTACAGGTATACTAACCGGTCAAGATGTTATTGTAACTGAAAATGGCATTAATTTCAATGTAAATTTTGAAGGATTAAAACGTGTTTCTTTTGTGCTAATAGTCAAAGGAGATAAAATAATGGGAGAAACCTTTTCTGATAAAGGTTCTAGTGAAATTTATGGGGTGCGTCAACTTCCTGGGCGTTAAAGATTTAAATCTTTCCGAAAAAATACTTAGTTTTCAATATTATTTAAAGAGGGTAGTATGCCCATGCTTTAATAATTTTGCTAACTAACTATTCTATTTTGAAAAAACTACTTCCTGTTCTACTTGTATTGTTATCTGGTTGCGAACTCATGAAAGAGAAAGTTGACCTTGTTATTGTAAATGCTAAGGTTTATACCGTAGACGACTCTTTTTCTGAAGCACAGGCTTTTGCTGTGCAAGATGGTAAATTCATTGCCGTTGGTACTACAGATGAAATTAGAGATGTTTATACTTCTGATCAATTAATTGATGCAGACGGTAGGGCAATTACCCCAGGTTTAATTGATGCACATTGTCATTTCTATGGATTAGGTCTTAACCAGCAATTGGTAGATTTGGTGGGAACTAAAAGTTTTGAAGAAGTCTTAGAGCGAGTAAGAGCTTTTCATGCTGCCAACCCAAAGTCGTTTCTTCGAGGTCGTGGTTGGGATCAAAATGATTGGGAAATAAAAGAATTCCCGACAAAAGCAGAATTAGATACTATTTTTCCAGATATACCTGTTGCCTTAGAACGTGTAGATGGTCATGCCTATTTGGTAAACCAAAAGGCTTTAGATATGGCTGGTATCGATTGGAGTACTAAGGTTGAAGGTGGTGAAATCGTGAAAATATGGAAGAATGGTTTTTCTGGTATTACAGGAATTTTAGTAGATAGGCCAATGGCGCTTATAGATAGTATAATGCCATTACCTTCAGTAGAAGATAATATTAAAGCGTTGAAAGATGCGGAAAGAATAAGTTTAAACCATGGGCTCACCACTGTTAATGATGCGGGTTTAAATAGAAGCACTATAGAATTGATTGATAGTCTTCAGCAAGCTGGCGAATTGTCAATTAGGGTGTATGCTATGGTAAGCAACAATACAAAAGATGTAGATTATTTTATAAATAAAGGACCCATTAAAACTGATAGGTTAAATGTAAGGTCTATTAAAGTTTATGGTGATGGGGCTTTAGGTTCTAGAGGGGCTGCTTTAAAAGAGGACTATAGCGATCTACCTGGGCATTTTGGAGCTATGATTACTCCCGTGGAAGATATTGAGGCTTTGGCTGAAAAACTGGCACAATCAGAATACCAAATGAATACGCATGCTATAGGTGACTCTGCAAATATTGCAGTATTAACAGCTTATAAAAAAGTGCTAAAAGGTAAATCTGATAGGCGATGGAAAATTGAACATGCTCAGATATTGACTGAAGGTGATTTCGATTATTTTGATGATGGTATTATTCCTTCAGTACAACCAACACATGCAACTAGCGATATGTATTGGGCAGAAGATCGTTTGGGAGAACGAATAAAAGGTGCTTATGCATATAAAACGCTATTGAATAAAGCGGGAACCATAGCCTTAGGAACCGATTTTCCTGTGGAAGATGTAAGCCCGTTCTTAACGTTTTACGCAGCAGTTGCTCGTATGGATACTAGTGGGTATCCAAAAGGAGGTTTTCAAATGGATGAAGCCCTGTCTAGAGAAGAAACCTTGAAAGGGATGACAATATGGGCAGCATATTCCAATTTTGAAGAAGACGAAAAAGGAAGTATTGAGCCAGGTAAGTTTGCTGATTTTGTTATTTATGATAAAGATATGATGACTGTACCGGTAGAAGAGATTCCTACCATTCGTGCAGAGCAAACTTTTATAAGTGGTATAGTTCGATAAAGTTATAAAACTCAAAAAAAAAAGCCTCGATCATTGATCGAGGCTTTTTTTAATATATACTAATTGCTAAATTACATAGTAATAGGAACGGCAACTCTTGTTTTATCCCAGCCCATTACTAATTGAGCACCACCGTTAACATCTTTGAAAGCGATTGAAAATTCTTCAAGAGACGCAGCATCAGAACCATTAGGTACTGTTACACGAGCAACATCAGAAGCTTCATCATAAAAATAAGAACCCCATTGGTTCAAGTTTTTATTCAAAATAACTGTCCACTCATCTGCACCAGGTATAGTAAATAAAGAGTAAGTTCCAGCTTTAACATCTTTACCTCCGAACTTTACATCTTTATAAAATGTAATTTCAGGAGCTTCGTTAGCACCTGTTCTCCAAACTTTTCCTGTTGGAGCTAATTCTTCCATAGAACGACCTTTCAATTGTGGTCTTCCGTAAATGATACGAACAGCCTTTTCAGATACTTTGTAATCTGTTGGATAGGCAGCCATATCCATTGGGCTCTTATCGATTCCAGAGAAATCTTGAGCAGATACCGTAGTGGTTAAAACTAAGGCTAACATTAGTGTTGCGAGTGTAAATACTTTTTTCATAATAATTGTTTTGGTTTTCTAGGTCATAAAACTAAGCAGTTCCTTACAGCGATGTTAATAAAAAGAAGTTAAATTTTAGATAGTTACATTTCGGCAGGTTTTAAACAGAATAAAGTTAAAACACCTATGAATTTGAATGGAATATTGCTTTTATTATTATAATATGTAAGCATAATTTAAGTATATGTTTGTTAATTGAAACTATAAATAGATATTTGTATTCGAATTGATATAATAATTAGATTATGTGTGGAATTGTATGTGCATTTGATGTTAAGGAAAGTACAGAAGTACTTAGGCCTCAACTTTTAGAAATGTCAAAGAAAATAAGACATAGAGGTCCAGATTGGAGTGGTATCTATGCAGATGATAAAGCCATATTGGCGCATGAGCGTTTGGCTATTGTTGATCCAGCTTCTGGAAAACAACCTTTATTAAGTCCTAATGGTAAATTGGTGTTAGCTGCCAATGGTGAAATATATAATCATAGAGAGTTACGTAAGCAATTTGAAGGCAAGTACGATTTTCAAACGGAGTCTGACTGCGAAGTTATTTTGGCTTTATACCAAGAAAAAGGAGTAGACTTTTTAGATGAAATGAACGGTATTTTTGGCTTCACTATTTATGATGCTGAAAAAGATGAATATTTTGTAGCTCGTGATCATATGGGAATTATTCCTTTATATATGGGCTGGGATAAGAACGGTACATTTTACGTAGCGTCAGAATTAAAAGCTTTAGAAGGTACCTGTACCAAAATAGAATTATTCCCTCCAGGGCATTACTTACATAGTTCTGATGGAGAATTAAAAAGATGGTATTCCAGAGATTGGATGGAGTATGATGCGGTGAAAGATAACGCAACTAGTATACAAGAAATTAAAGAAGCATTAGAAGCTGCAGTTCACAGACAGTTAATGTCCGATGTACCTTACGGTGTATTGTTATCAGGTGGTTTAGATTCTTCTGTAACATCTGCCATTGCAAAAAAATATGCTCAAAAGCGTATTGAAAGTGGCGATACTGTAGATGCGTGGTACCCACAATTACACTCTTTCTCTGTTGGTTTAGAAGGATCACCAGATTTGGCAGCTGCAAAAAAAGTTGCTGATCATATTGGTACCGTACACCACGAGATTAAATTTACCATACAAGAGGGTTTAGATGCTATTAAAGATGTTATTTATAACATAGAAACGTATGATATTACTACCATTCGTTCTTCTACGCCAATGTACTTAATGGCAAGGGTTATTAAGTCTATGGGGATAAAAATGGTATTATCTGGTGAAGGAGCAGATGAGTTGTTTGGAGGTTACTTATACTTTCATAAAGCACCAAGTGCACAAGAGTTTCATGAAGAGACGGTACGTAAATTAGATAAGTTGCATATGTACGATTGTTTAAGAGCTAATAAGAGTTTAGCTGCTTGGGGAATTGAAGGGCGTGTGCCATTCTTAGATAAAGAATTTATGGACGTTGCTATGCGCATAAACCCACAAGATAAAATGATCAACGGCGAGCGTATGGAGAAATGGGTAGTTCGTAAGGCATTTGAAGATATGATTCCTGAAAGTGTAGCATGGAGACAAAAAGAACAATTTAGTGACGGCGTTGGTTATAGTTGGATTGATACCTTGAAAGAATTGGTAAACAATGAGATAACTGACGAGCAAATAAAGAATGCGGCATTCCGTTTTCCTATTAACACACCATTAAATAAAGAAGAGTATTACTATAGAACTATTTTTGAAGGACATTTTCCTAGTGATGCAGCAGCATTAAGTGTACCACAAGAAGCAAGCGTAGCTTGTAGTACAGCTACAGCTTTAGAATGGGACGAGGCATTTAAGAATATGAATGATCCTTCTGGTAGAGCAATAGCTAACGTACACGACGAAGCATATGTAAAACAATAGGGTTTGAATTAGTCAATGTTTCTATTGTAAAAACCCCGTCTAGTTTCTAGACGGGGTTACTTTTTTAAATATGGTTAGACTACATATCGTTGATCATCTTTTTTAATTTCTCTTTAGACTCACCGGTCTTCTCTTGTAGTCTACCAAGTAATTCATCAGACTTACCTTCAGCGTACTTTAGGTCATCATCTGTAAGGTCTGCATATTGTTGTTTAAGCTTCCCTTTTGCTATATTCCATTTACCTTTAAATTGCTCTTCATTCATGATATATTGTTTTAAGATTCACATCTAAATTAACATCGAAATGTAAATAAAATCTTAATATTTTTAGGATTGAATCGATAGCGCACACATTGATTTTGATACCGTTAATTATGGGCTTTGAATGTTAAAGGGGTACTAATATTTGATTGTAATTGTTCAGGTTGAATGAAATAATGCTGGCTTAATTTTGAAGTAATAACTAAAATTGTAGCCTTCTTTTATCTATTTACTTGAAAGAATGTGGAATCAATAGTTATGCCTGTTCTGTATTTTAAAGAAAGGACTGTAATTTTCCACAATAATTGTTGATAACTTACAATTGCTCAATTGCTAGAAAGTCTATATTTCATGGGGTATTGCGTATATTTGTAAGATTGCAAAATTTGAAGTAAAACAACCTTAATTTTATGAGCGAAGAAGCAAATAAGAAAAATTATTCGGCAGATAGTATTCAGGCCTTAGAGGGAATGGAGCACGTACGTATGCGTCCATCCATGTATATAGGTGATGTTGGGGTCCGTGGTTTGCACCATTTGGTATATGAAGTAGTAGATAACTCTATTGATGAGGCAATGGGTGGTCATTGTGACACCATTAGCGTAATTATAAATGAAGATAATTCTGTAACCACTAAAGATAACGGTAGGGGTATTCCTGTTGATCTTCATAAAAAAGAAGGCGTATCTGCATTACAGGTTGTAATGACTAAAATTGGTGCGGGTGGTAAGTTTGATAAAGATTCCTATAAAGTTTCTGGTGGTCTTCACGGTGTGGGTGTTTCTTGTGTAAATGCACTTTCTGATCATTTGTCTGCAAAGGTATTTAAAGAAGGCGTTATTTGGCAGCAAGAATACGCTAGAGGTAAGGCCTTATATCCTGTTAAACGAATTGGAGAAACTACTGAAAGAGGTACTGAGGTAACCTTTCATCCAGATGATACCATATTTACACAAACAATAGAATATAGTTACGAGACTTTGGCAAATAGAATGCGTGAGCTTTCTTTCTTGAATAAAGGTGTAACCATTTCTATTACCGATAAGCGTCAGAAAGACGAAAAAGGGGAGTATGTAGGTGAAACTTTTTACTCTACTGAAGGTCTTAAAGAGTTTGTTAAGTTTTTAGATGGTAACCGCGAGTCTTTGATTAAAGATGTTATTGCAATGGAAGGGGAAAAGAATGATATTCCTGTTGAGGTTGCAATGATTTATAACACGAGTTATACTGAGAATCTACATTCTTACGTAAACAATATTAATACACACGAAGGTGGTACGCATTTATCTGGTTTTAGAAGAGGTTTAACTTCTACTTTAAAGAAATATGCAGATGCTTCTGGAATGTTAGATAAATTGAAGTTTGAAATTCAAGGAGATGATTTCCGTGAAGGTTTAACTGCTATTGTATCTGTAAAAGTTTCTGAACCTCAATTTGAAGGTCAAACAAAAACAAAATTAGGTAACCGAGAGGTTTCTGCGGCAGTGAGTCAGGCTGTATCAGAAATGTTGACAAATTACCTAGAGGAGCACCCAGATGATGCTAAAATTATTGTTCAAAAAGTAATTCTTGCAGCTCAGGCTAGACATGCGGCTTCTAAAGCTCGTGAAATGGTACAGCGTAAGAATGTTATGAGCGGTGGTGGTTTGCCTGGTAAACTATCAGATTGCTCTGAGCAAGATCCTGAAAAATGTGAAATTTTCCTTGTCGAGGGAGATTCGGCGGGTGGTACCGCGAAAATGGGTCGTGATCGTAATTTTCAAGCGATTCTTCCTTTAAGAGGTAAGATTTTGAATGTTGAAAAAGCCATGCAACATAAGGTTTTTGAAAATGAAGAAATCAAGAACATGTATACTGCTTTGGGTGTTACCATTGGTACCGAAGAAGATAGTAAAGCATTGAATCTTGCCAAACTAAGATATCATAAGGTAGTCATCATGTGTGATGCCGATGTTGATGGTAGCCATATTGAAACATTAATATTAACCTTCTTCTTCCGTTATATGAGAGAATTGGTTGAAAGTGGTCACGTATACATTGCAACGCCGCCATTATACTTAGTGAAGAAGGGTCAGAAAAAGAGATACGCTTGGAGTGATAAAGAGCGTGACGAAATTGCAGAAAGCTACAGTGGTGGAGTTAGTATTCAACGATACAAAGGTCTTGGGGAAATGAACGCTTCACAATTGTGGGACACGACTATGAATCCGGAATTTAGAACTTTAAGACAAATTGTTATTGATAACGCTACAGAAACAGATCGTGTTTTCTCCATGTTAATGGGTGATGAAGTACCGCCTAGAAGAGAATTTATTGAGAAAAATGCTGTTTATGCGAACATTGACACATAGAAAATACCATTTACACAACAAAAACCTGCGTCTACAGCGCAGGTTTTTTAGTTTTAAGAAAATTTACAAATATGAAAAATTTACTTACTTGTGTTTTTCTTGGAACTTGTATAGCAGTCACTGCACAAGCAGACTTTAATAATGTGCTATCAGCGGGCGTTGATGATGCTGCAAGATTTACCACCGATTACATGGAGCCACTCTCAGAAAGTGTGGTGTACGGTATTTCTACAGGATGGTACAACACTGCCGATGCAAAACCTTTAGGGGGGTTTGAAATATCTATAATCGGAAATATCACTGGTTTTAAAAATAAGGAGGATAAGAAAACTTTTGTTCTTGATCCTAACGATTATGAGAATCTAGATTTTGTAGATAACCCAGGTGTGGCAAGAGAAGTTTCTACTGCATTAGGGGATATTTCAGGAACAGAAATGTTCGTTGAAGGAGAAGTGTTAGGAGTTACGGTTCGTGAGACATTTGAATTACCATCAGGATTATCTGGTGAAGATATTAATTTCGTTCCTTCAGGTTATGTGCAGGCGAGTGTAGGCTTGATAAAAGGGACAGAGATAAAAGCAAGATTTCTTCCTAAAATGGAATATGAAGATGCTTCTATAGGTTTATACGGAATTGGTATTCAACATGATTTTACCAAATTATTACCTGCAGATAAGATTTTACCAGTTGCCATTTCTGCAGTTATTGGGTATACCAATATTAGTGGTGATTATGATTTGACTAACGCAAGGTTAATAGACGGTGAAGATCAACGAATAGAAGCACAGATTAATAGCTGGGTATTTGGAGGAGTAGTTTCAACTAAACTTCCAATTATTAATTTCTACGGCGGTGTTAATTATATTACAGGAAAATCAGTTACAGATGTTTTAGGTACGTACAGGGTAACGAGTGGTCCTTTTGCGTCAGAAACTTATACAGATCCGTTTTCTATCACTAAGAAGGTTAGTGGAGTAACTGGTACTGTAGGTACAAAATTAAAACTAGGCTTTTTTAGATTAAATGCTGAGTATAATTTAGGAGAGTTCAATACCGCTACTGTTGGTATTAACTTTGGTTTTAGATAAACCATAAAATGCTAAAAATAGTAAAGCCCGATAAGATTTTTAGAATCTTATCGGGCTTTGTTTTGCAACCTGTAATTTAGGTGATGGGTATAAAAAAGACTGCCCAGATCCCTCCGGACAGCCTTTTTCCCATGGCCCTGTTAAAATCGTTTATTCCCTAATAGCCAATGTAGCACCATCTTTCTCTTGAAGATAAAAACCATCTTCAATAGCTTTAATAGTAATTACATTGTTGGGCTTGCCGTCAAGACCTTTATACTCTAAAGTATAAATATCGTCTTGCCTGGACCAGTTGAAATCTGTTTTTAAGGTAATGGTAGTGCCGTCAATTTCATGATACCTTCCTAAGAATACATCATTGAAAATCCATTCTTTACGTACGGTTTGTTTCGCAGAATTTTCGATTGTAATTGTGTTGGATTGTGACCATATTCCAATAATAGGATCGGTGTTATGTTCTATTCTAGAACAGTTTGCAAGAAACACTATGGCACATATAGCCAACAAAGAGAGGAACTTTTTAGACATAAGTAGGTTAATTTAATTTTGGATTTGGGATCCATAGTATTTAACGTGGTGAATTTTGTGTTATTACTTTAATTCGATGTATGGTAACTATTTGACGATTTCTTCGTTAAAGCGCATTTTTTTTTAACAAGACATGCATTTTATCGATGTTTTTTAGGGCTTTTCAGAGCAATTAAATCATAGGTCCAATAGCATATTTAATCAATAAATACCTATTTTTGAAGTGAAAATTCAATAAACATAAGGTGGGTGTTCCATTTTATATATAATAATTCATAAAATACAAATAAATGAAAGTTACAGTTGTAGGTGCTGGTGCAGTAGGTGCTAGTTGTGCAGAATACATTGCCATTAAAGATTTTGCTTCAGAAGTGGTTATTTTGGATATTAAAGACGGGTATGCTGAAGGTAAGGCTATGGATTTGATGCAGACCGCATCATTGATGGGGTTTGATACTAAGATAACGGGTAGTACAAATGATTATGCCAAAACTGCTGATAGCCATATTGCTGTAATTACTTCTGGTATTCCAAGAAAACCAGGAATGACTAGAGAAGAATTAATAGGCATTAATGCTGGTATCGTAAAAACAGTATCAAGCAACCTTTTAAAGCATTCTCCAAATGTTATCATTATAGTAGTAAGTAACCCAATGGATACGATGACGTATTTGGTACATAAAACTACTGGTATTCCTAAAAATAGAATTATTGGTATGGGCGGTGCTTTAGATAGTGCTCGTTTTAAGTATCGTTTAGCAGAAGCTATGGAAGCTCCTATTTCTGATATTGATGGTATGGTGATCGGTGGTCATAGTGATACTGGTATGGTGCCATTAACATCTCACGCAACTAGAAACAGTATTCGTGTTTCAGAATTTTTATCTGAAGAAAGATTACAACAAGTTGCAGACGATACCAAAGTAGGTGGTGCAACATTAACTAAATTGTTAGGTACTAGTGCATGGTATGCGCCAGGTGCTGCAGTTTCTTCTATGGTACAGGCAATTGCATGTGATCAAAAGAAAATGTTTCCTTGTTCGACAATGTTAGATGGTGAATATGGCTTAAAAGATATTTGTATTGGGGTTCCTGTAATTTTAGGGAAAGACGGAATCGAAAAGATTATAGATATTCCTCTTAGTGATGCTGAAAAAGCAAAAATGAAAGAGAGTGCCGCTGGTGTTACTAAAACAAACGGACTTTTAGAGTTGTAGTTTATACACTCTTATATATAATAAAAAGCCTTTATAGTTCAACTATAAAGGCTTCCTTTTTGTAAGAGGTTGAGCTTCAGAAATATTTATATTGTAGAAAATAGACTACCTAGTATAATCTTTCTTTTTATATTTGCCGCATGAATGCAAAATGGTGCGTAAGTACTTTAATTATTATTCTAGCCTTATTTGGGTTAAGTCAAGAGCAATCAAGGGCTTCTAATCAACAAATTGTATTACAATTTACTGATGTAGAATTAGCTTCAGAAAGTGCTCATGATGATGTTTTGGCAGCTATAACAAAGAAATTGCAAGTATTAGGTGTTGATGCTATTGAAATTATAGAAAATGATGGTAGACAACTAAGCATTCGTTATTATAGTGATGTTGATGCACTAAGCGTTAAAAGGTTTCTTTCTCAAGAAAATCAGCTGTCATTAACGAATGAAGACGAACTTCCTTCAGATTATCCAAAAGAACAACTTCCAGAAAAATATAATATAGTAGTATCAGATCTTCAGCAGCAGGGCGATGGTGGATTCAATTTACAAGCAAATCTTGTTTTAATTCAAAAGCAAGATTATAATAGATTTTCTAAGCCGATAACTCTCGATTATAATAATACAATTGTTTTTAAACAAGAGATAATTGTTGATGTAGCTTTTAAGATTTATAGAAACATTGCAATTGCAATAGATAACACTTCACCAATTATTCCAGAAGTAAGGGCAGGACCTTATGTTTATGGGAATAGCTAATTCCATTCAAAATGATATCTAAGAGACGTAATTACTTTGCGTAAACGTTATTTGCCTTAGATTTTTAAAATATTCAAAATAATAATCAACATAAATTAAATTATTACAAATGCAAAACAAGGGACTTATAAAGCTTTTTGCTTTATTATTTGGGTTAGTTAGTATTTACCAGCTATCCTATACTTTCGTAACTAGTAAAGTGGAAAAAGAGGCGAATACTTTCGCTGTTAGCCGTATTTCTGAATCAGAAGAAGGTTATGTGGCAAAAAGAGAAGTTGCCGCAGCAAGCTATCTTGATTCTATTGGTAGCGAGCCTGTTTTTGGATACACCAATTACAATGAGGCCAAAAAGAAAGAACTTAACAAAGGTCTTGACCTTAAAGGTGGTATCAACGTTACTTTGCAAATCTCAATTAAGGATATCCTTAAAGGATTGGCAAACAACACAAAAAGCCCAGTTTTTAACAAGGCTTTAGCTGATGCAGATGCTGCTTCTAGAAATAGTGATGACACGTACATCGATTTGTTTTTTGAGGCTTTCGATAAGATAAAAGGAGAAACTAAATTAGCTTCACCGGATATCTTTGCAAACAAAGGTCTTAGCGATGAAATTAACTTTCAAATGTCTGATGATGAGGTTAAGCCTATTATCCATAGAAAAATAGATGAGTCTATCGTTTCTGCTTTCGAGGTATTAAGAGAACGTATTGATGGTTTTGGTGTTACGCAACCAAACATTCAAAGAGAAGGTAACTCTGGTCGTATTTTGGTTGAATTGCCAGGTGCTAGAGATATCGCTCGTGCACAAGATTTATTATCAAGTACTGCGCAATTAGAATTTTGGGAAACATACAAGCAAAGTAATACAAGCTTTAGCACATTCCTTATTCAAGCAAACGAAAAACTAAAGACTATTGTTGAGGTTAAACAACCAGAACAAGTTAAAGAAGAGACAGAATTAGATTCTTTATTATCTGATGTATCTGCAGATTCTTTAGATTTAGTTACTCAAGTAAATCCATTATACGAATTATTGATTCCTGCTAACCCCGGAAGTAATGCAATGTTTCGTGCTGCAATTAAGGATACGGCAACTATTGGTTCTTACTTAAGAATGCCAGAAATTAGAAGGTTATTACCTGCTGATATTCAGTTTACAAAATTTGTATGGGAAAGACCTTCAACAGAAGAAACTGAGGTTATCGATTTATACGCTTTAAAATCTAATCGTGATGGTACTCCAAGAATTAGTGGTGATGTAGTAAGTGATGCAAGAGCAGATTTCGATCAGTTCAGCAAGCCTGCTGTTTCTATGACCATGAATACTAAAGGTGCTAAAGAATGGGAAAAATTAACTGGTGATGCTTATTCTAACCAGACTGGAATTGCTATTGTTTTAGATAACAAAGTATATACTGCTCCTGGTGTTTCTTCTGGACCTATATCTGGTGGTCGTTCAGAAATTACGGGTGACTTTACAGTAAACGAAACTAAAGATATTTCTAACGTACTTAGAGCTGGTAAACTTCCTGCTTCTGCAGAAATCATTCAATCAGAAATTGTTGGTCCTTCATTAGGTCAAGAAGCTATTGATAGTGGTTTTATGTCATTCTTAATTGCTTTTGTAATTGTTCTTTTATGGATGATTTCTTATTACGGTAAAGCAGGTGTATTTGCTGATATTGCTTTAATGTTGAACATCTTATTGATATTTGGTGTCTTAACTAGTTTAAATGCGGTATTAACATTACCTGGTATTGCTGGTATCGTTTTAACTCTTGGTATGTCGGTTGATGCCAACGTACTGATCTTTGAGCGTATTAAAGAAGAATTAGCAAAAGGTAAAGGAAAAAGTCAAGCTGTAGCTGACGGTTTTGGTAATGCACTATCTTCTATTTTAGATGCGAACATTACTACTGGTTTAACTGCGATTATTTTATTTATTTTCGGTTCAGGTCCAATTAAAGGTTTCGCAACTACATTACTTATAGGTATAATAACTTCGTTATTTACAGCAATATTCATCACTCGTTTATTAATTGACTGGTATATTGGAGGAAAAGGTAGAAGTTTAGATTTCTCTACAGGTATTACTAAAAACCTGTTTAAAGGAATCAATGTCGACTTCTTAGTGAAAAGAAAGATAGCTTATGTAATATCTGGAATTTTAATAGCAGTTGGTTTATTCTCATTATTGGCGGGGCCCGGTTTACAAAAAGGTGTGGATTTCATAGGTGGACGTTCGTATACTGTACGTTTCGAACATCCTGTTAATCCTTCTGAAATAACATCAGAATTGAATACTGTATTTGGTAGTGGAACAAATGTGAAAACATACGGAGAGTCTAACCAAGTAAAAATTACAACTCCTTATAAAGTAGATGTAGAAGGTATTGAGGTAGATACTGAAATTCAAGATAAATTATATACTTCGCTTCAAAAGTACTTGCCAGATGGTTTTAGTAAAGAGGCTTTTAAACTAGGAGGTGTAGATGAAGAAGCAGTTGGTATTATGGCATCGGTTAAGGTTGGACCAACAATTGCAGATGATATTCAGAAAAATGCATTCTTGGCAATTTTAGGTTCATTGCTTGTAGTATTCCTTTATATCTTATTAAGATTTAGAAGATGGCAATTCTCATTGGGTGCTGTAACTGCAGTATTCCATGATGTATTGATTGTACTTGGTGTATTCTCAATATTCGGTAAACTAATGCCTTTTAGCATGGAAATTGATCAAGCATTTATAGCGGCGATTCTTACCGTAATTGGGTACTCGTTGAATGATACCGTGGTAGTGTTTGACCGTATTCGTGAAACATTGGCAGAACGTGGCTGGAAAGGTGGTTCTAACATCAACTATGCTATAAACAGTACATTAAGTAGAACGTTAAATACTTCTTTAACTACCTTGGTGGTATTACTGGCGATCTTCATATTTGGTGGAGAGTCATTAAGAGGATTTATGTTTGCAATGATCGTTGGTGTGGTTGTAGGTACATACTCATCTGTATTTATTGCAACTCCTGTAATGTTCGATGCATTAAGCAAGAAAATTACTTCTGGTGACGGAGTAAAAGAAGAATAGATAATACAACTAACTCAAGCAGAAAAAGCCGTTCAGAAATGAACGGCTTTTTCATTTTATAAACTTTCGTTGTCGGCAGATTTTTAATTATTATAATTTACTTTCTAATCCCTTTCTATTAATATTTCCTACTTGTAAACCAGTATTTTCGACCTCTCTTTTTTAGGTATAAAAGTTTCTTTATTTCTTGCCCTTGAATAATTAATACTTAATCAAAATGAAAAAAATAATTCTTGTAGGTTTCTTAGCAATGGCAACATTGTATTGTAGTAGTTTAAAAGCACAATCTGTTTATATAGGACCAAAAGTTGGTCTTAGTTTGGCAAACTATACGGGTAATGTAAATTCAAACTTAAGAGGTTTAGCTGCTTTGCACGTTGGTGGGGTTGCAGAAATTGAGATTGTAGATATGTTCAGTATACAGCCAGAATTACTTTTTTCTGTGAAGGGAGCTATTTTAGGAGATACTAAACTAGTAAATAGTTATATTTCTATGCCGGTTATGGGTAAATTTTATCCGATTGATATACTGTACATAGAGGCAGGGCCAGAAATTGGTTTTCTTATTTTGGCTAACGAAAAGACCAACGCAAATAATCTTAAGATTACCGACAGCTATAAGACTGTAGATTTAGGTCTTGGATTTGGCGGCGGAGTAAACCTAAGAGATATAGGTCTAAGTCTTGGTTTACGTTATAATGCAGGGTTAAGTAATATATTTATTGATAATTCACGAATCAAAAACGGTGTATTTCAGCTATCAGCTGCCTATACATTTAAACTTTAAAAAAGTGTATTATTTAATAATTCCCGACGAACCATTTTTACTGGGTATAAGGTCTAAAATTCGTTCGGGTTTTAGACCTTTTTCTTTTCTGTGAGAAACAAAGATTATAGCCGTATCTGTTTCATTTGCAAACTTATTGACTAATGCTATTAATAAAGCTGCTGAATCGTCATCCATTCCTGCGGTAGGTTCATCTAAGATTAAAATTGGCGGTCTTTTAACCATTGCGCGGGCTGTCATTACCAAACGCTGCTTACCTGTAGATAAGGAATTAAAATAGGTGTCTTTTAAAGCGTGGAGGTCTAATAAGGTTAGCCACTGCTTCACAATTCTTTTTTGTAGTTCTGTTGGTATCGTATAAAGTCCTACGGAGTCCGTTAAGCCGGAAATAAGCATATTTTCGATAGAGTGCCTGCCGTTGAATTTATTGGTCATTGCAGGGGCGTAATAGCCAATATTGTTTTTAATGTCCCAAACACTTTCACCGCTTCCTTTCTTGTTTCCAAAAAGATAAATGTCTTGTCCGTATGCTTTTGGGTTGTCTCCAAATATCATGGAAAGAATTGTAGATTTCCCACTTCCATTAGTACCGGAGAGTTGCCAGAAATCACCTTTGTTAATCGTCCAATTAATATTGTTTAATATTCTTTTATCTCCGTAAGCTATGTTTACATTTTTGAAACTGATTAAAGGATTTTGAAAACAGGAATATGTTGTTATCGCTTTTGGAATACTAACATGGCTGAAAGTTTCAGTTGAATAACCTTCGCTAAATTCTGTGTTTTCAATAATAGAAAATTCATTCTTATCAAGTTTTCCATAGTTGTTTATAAAAGAAAGGGTGTCAGCCCTGCGACTTGCTAACTGAATAAACGAAATTTGAGAGGAGTGATTTTTAAGTATGTCTTTTAGTTGTTCTTGAAAAGCTATATCTAAATTATCAAAAGGATTATCTAATATAATATAATCAGGGTTTTCACTTAGTAAATGATGTAATAAGGCTCTTTTTTGCTCGCCACTGGACATGGTTTCTAAAGATTGATGCTCAGTGCTAATGATTTTTTTATCATGCTTGTCTTCCTCATCAATAAGTTTCTCTAAAGTGAAAGGGGAGAATAATCTTCCAGTTTTATTTTCAAATTCAAGAAAATTTAAAGGCGCTTTTCCTTTTTTAAAATCTTTTATAAAACCTTTCTTGTTAGAATTATTATCTAAATATATTACCCAATGATTCATTTATGAATGTATTCTAAAAATATAAACTTCGTTGTTGTGGTAGGTGGTTGTAAAGTCTAAAAACATACCGTTTTTTAAAGCTGTCTTTTGCGAGGGAATATTATCAACCTGAATAATGGAAATCAGGCTATTTGACCATTGTTTTTCAAAAGCTACTATTTTGCATTTTTCTGCTGCTTCAAAAGCAAAACCATGTCTCCAGAATTTTGGAAGAATGGAGTAACCTATTTCTAATTCCTGTCTGCCGTCTACTTGTTGTACCAATAGACCGCAAAGCCCAACTAATGTGTTAGTCTTCTTTAGAAATAGTGCGTTCATGCCGCCTAAATTTTCACTGTAACGCTGGAAGATACTGTCAAATTGTTGTTGGCAGGCTACTTTAGGATCTGTCGGTAATCCTAACCAATATTGGCTGCTTAAAGGTTCTTTGTGAAATGGAAGCCAATTATCAAAATCGGCCGGCTGTACTTTTTTAAAAAGTAACCGTTCAGATTCTTCATTGGTCAATAGGTATGCTGGCATTGTTGTAGTAAATAGAATAAATAGAGTGTGGTAGAACTACTTTCTGCTAAAACTAATGCTATCCCCTATAGATAGCCCTAGTTCTTGTGCTAAACCACCGTTAACCTCTAGTACATATTTTATAGGAACCTGCGACGATAACCCGTTTTCGTTCAATGGTTGTGCATTTTCTTGAAAACTAGCAATCTTCAAATTCTCTTTAATGTATATAATATCCAATGGAAATTCTGTATTCTTCATGTAAAAAGAATGCATGGTTTCATCTGGGAAGATAAACAGCATTGCTTGATTATTTTTCATTCCCTTTCTGTACATGAGCCCCGTTTGGGTTTCATATTCAGTCTCAGCAAATTCAATATTGAATTTAGTTTTTACGGTATCACTAACATTTAGGTAAACTGTTAAGTCACCTTCGTGCGTGAATTCTACACTTTGAGTAGTAATGGTTTTTTTAGAATTTTCTTTACAAGAAAAAACGAGCATCGACAATGCAATTATAAAAACACAGCTTTTGTTTACATTACTTAACATTAAGCAGTTTTTGGTTTTCTGAACATAAAATAAAGCCCGGTAATAATAAACGGAATACTCAACCATTGCCCTGTTGAAAGTAAACCTAATGATTCTTCGAAACCACCTTGACTTTTCTTAACGAATTCTGCGAAGAAACGAACGGTCCACAGCAACACAAAGAATAAGCCGAATAAGTATCCTGGTTTGTTCTTTTTGTCTGTCTTCCAGTATAAGAAATAAAGTAAAATGAAAATAAGAATATAACCAACACCTTCATACAATTGTGCCGGATGACGGTAAGGAATTTCAGCTAAATACTGTGAAAATTGCGGATTGTTCTCTATAGCCGCATATGCAGCATTTAAGGTTGTCTCTTGGGTGATACCCAATGCTTTGGATGGATGTAAATCGTCTGAATCACGAATAAATTTAGTTGCAAAGATGAAATTTTCATCAACTATTTTACCGTTTATTTCAGAATTGAAAAAATTTCCAAGTCGTACACAAAAGCAACCAATGGCAACTGGGATCACCATTCTGTCAAATATCCACAACATACTAAATTCTGGATATTTTCTGGTATATAGATATGTGCCAATAATAATACCAATTGTAGCACCGTGACTAGCTAAACCAGTGAAACCGGTAAATTCATAACCGTTTATTAAACCAAATAGCAAACTGCCAGAATCACTTTCGCGAACCGGAATTAAAATTTCTACCAAATGGTTAGAATAGTATGCCCAATCATAGAAGAAAACATGACCTAATCTAGCACCTAACATTGTGCTTAAAACTGTGTAAATGAAAAGGGAATCTAACTGCTCTATAGATTTTTTTTCGTTGAGGAAAATCTTTTTCATTAGAAACCATCCTAAAGCAAAGGCGGTAATCCAAAGAAGATTATAATACTTTATTTGTATAAATCCGATATTGAAAAGTGTTTCATTCGGATTCCAAGTAATTCCCAAGAAATGCATGTGTTGAATTTTGAAAGGCTAAGATAAGAAATAGCCATTAGACAAACCGATTTTGAAAAATAGAGTTGTCATAAATATTATAAGAAAGTTGCCGATTTAAGAATGAACTGATATTTCCACTTTATGGAACAGGATCGTATCCTTTGCCACCCCAAGGATTACAGCTGAATATACGTTTTGTGGCAAGCCAACCTCCTTTAAATAGTCCATGTTTTTTTAGAGCTTCTAATGTGTATTGTGAACAAGTAGGGGAGTACCTGCAAGTAGCAGGCGTATATGGTGAAATTGCCAATTGGTAAAAGCGAACCAGCAGTACAAAAGGCGTAATTAGTACTTTTTTAAAAGATATCTTCACAGCTATTAATTGATTAGCACAAATTTACTACAAAAGTGCTAACTCTTTTTAATGAAGAAGTCCGGATGATTAACAACCAGACTTCATTACATAAAATAATCGCTCTTTAAGCTCCGATTCTAACCGGTTCTAGATGTTCTGCTTCTTCTTCAGAATATAATCTAGATTTGATAAGAAAACGTATGCCCATCGGTATTTCTAACGAAAAACTTGAGCCGATACCTGGTGTGACATCAAGAGTTAATTGAGTATGCTTCCAATATTCATATTGATCTCTCGACATATGAAAATCACAGCCTTCAATATTGCCTAAGCAAACATCGTTATCATCCAGCATTAAATCACCTTTCTCGAAACACATAGGGGCAGATCCATCACAACAGCCACCACTTTGATGGAACATCAGTTCCCCATGTTTTTCTTTAAGTTGGGCAATTACAGCAGCTGCTTTTTCGGTTACTAATACTCGTTTAGTTTTCATGTTGTTATGGCTATTAAAAGAATCCCATTTTTTTCTTATCGTAAGAGATAAGCATGTTTTTTGTTTGACGATAATGTGCTAACATCATTTTATGGTTTTCTCTACCAATTCCAGATTTCTTATATCCACCGAAAGGAGCATGTGCAGGATATAGGTGATAGCAGTTTACCCAAACTCTACCTGCTTTTATAGCTCTAGAAATTTGATATGCTTGGTGTGTATCTCGTGTCCAAACTCCGGCACCTAAACCATATAATGTATCATTGGCTATTTCAATAGCCTCCGCTTCATCTTTGAATGTGGTAACACAAAGAACAGGACCAAAGATTTCTTCTTGGAAAACGCGCATCTTATTATTTCCTTTTAAGATGGTAGGCTGTACATAATAGCCGCCCTCTAATCCTTCGTTATAAGCTTGGTCGCCACCAGTTAACACCTCACAACCTTCTTCTTTTCCTATTTGAATATAGTTAAGTATTTTTTCGAATTGATCGTTAGATGCCTGTGCACCCATCATTGTATTAGGATCTAACGGATGACCTATTTTAATTGCTTTTGTACGTTCTATAACCCGTTCAATAAATTTCTCATATATGCTTTCCTGTACTAACATTCTAGATGGACATGTGCACACCTCACCTTGATTTAAAGCGAACATGTTAGCACCTTCTAAACACTTGTCGAAGAATTCATCATCGGCATCCATAATACTCTCAAAGAAAACATTAGGAGATTTACCGCCAAGTTCTAAGGTTACAGGTGTAATGTTTTTAGATGCGTATTGCATAATTAATTGCCCAGTTGTAGTTTCTCCAGTAAAAGCAATCTTGTCAATTCTTGGACTAGATGCTAGTGGTTTACCTGCCTCTGCTCCAAATCCATTGACAACATTTAAGACTCCGTCTGGTAAGATACCTTCAATGATTTCCATTAAAATTAATATACCTACTGGTGTTTGTTCTGCCGGTTTAAGAACTACACAATTACCTGCTGCTAATGCTGGTGCCAATTTCCATGTTGCCATTAAAATCGGGAAATTCCAAGGTATTATTTGACCTACAACACCTAGTGGCTCTGTTACGTTTAAAGCGACCGTATTAGAATCTAATTCACTTACCGATCCTTCTTCTGCTCTAATTACCCCTGCAAAGTATCTAAAGTGGTCAACTGCTAAAGGTAAATCTGCTGCTCTGGTTTCACGAATCGCTTTACCATTATCCCAAGTTTCTGCTCTTGCTAAAATTTCTAAATTCTGTTCTATTTTATCTGCAATTTTTAAAAGCATATTACTTCTTTCGGTAGCAGATGAGGAATTCCAGGATGGAGCTGCTTGCCATGCGGCATCAATAGCCTTTTCTATATCCTCAGCAGTCGATCTTGGTATTTTTGTAAATGATTTTCCATCTACAGGAGAGATGTTGTCGAAATATTCACCTTTGCTTGGAGCTACCCATTTACCACCAATAAAATTTTCATACTGGTTTTTGAATTTGGGCTTTTGAAGTACGTCTTTTTCTGCAGTTGCTGTCGTGCTCATAATATGTGATTTAAGTTAATAATAGATGTAAGCTTATATGATATTCTAAATGTACTTCTCAAGTTCTAATTACATCTGACGCATTCTACGAATAATGTGAACTATCCTATCAATAATTGATTTTATGATTTTTTTAAGTATAAAATTTTGTAAATTCCTTAAAATAAAATCAAAATAGGTGTGATTCAATTATCTGACAATTTTCTCAATGGAAGACGTTTAGAGACGATGGTGGAAAACCAAACCTCTTATACAATGAATAATGCTGCCATGCATGTTTTTGAAACGCATGAGCAGGCAGCTAGTGTTTTATTAAAATTTGAACAGCCTGTTTTAGCCAGTATGATTCAAGGAAAGAAAATTATGCATTTACGTGATTTTGAGTCATTTGATTTTTTACCTGGGGAATCTTTAGTATTACCAGCTAATGAAGGTATGTGTATAGATTTTCCTGAAGCTATGGCAAAAAATCCTACGAGGTGTTTAGCTATGGCTATTTCAGAAGACAAAATAAATAAGATATTACAATTTATGAATGAAAACATGCCTAAGAGCACCAAAGAGGCATGGGGATTAATGGATTATAATTTTCATTTTGTAAACGATAGGGGGATATTTCAAATTATACAGCGTCTATTGTTTTTATTTTCTGAAGAACATCCGTCAAAAGACCTATTCGTTGATAATATGTTACGTGAGCTTATCATTCGAATATTACAGACTAACGAACGTAAAATATATAGTAATGCAACGTTAACAATTAAGAAAGAAAGTAGGTTAACCGAGGTAATCAGATATATTAGAGATAACGTTCATAAATCTTTACAAGTGGATGAGCTTAGTAAGATAGCCTGCATGAGCCCATCTCATTTTTATAAAACGTTTAAGTTAGAGCTGGGTATTTCCCCTGTTGAGTTTATCAATAACGAGCGAATAAAATTAGCCGTAGGTTTATTGCAAGACCCAAGTAGGAGTATTAAAGATGTCTACCTCGACTGCGGATTTGAAAGTAGGTCTTATTTTAATAGAGTATTCAAAACAAGACAACATTTGGCTCCTGGTGAATACCAGTCTAAAATACAAAAATCTAGATTTCTAGATTAATATTAAAGGCTATACGTAGTGCCTTCTTTGCCGTCTTTTAATTGAATGCCTAATATGGCAAGTTGATCACGTATTTTATCTGACGTAGTAAAATCTTTGTTTTCTCTTGCTGCCTTTCGTAATTCAATCAATAATTCTACAACACCGCCTAATTTTTCTGAATCAGCATCTGAACTACTTTTGTTTTCAAGACCTAAAACATCAAACACGAAACTATGTAGTGTATTTTCGAGTTCTATTCTGTCTTCTTCTGTAATAGATTCTGAACCTTCTTTAATTAGGTTTATATGCTTAACGGCATCAAATAACTTTGCTATTAGAATTGGCGTATTAAAATCATCGTTCATTGCTCCGTAGCAAGAAGATTTCCAATCCGTAATATTAAAATTAGTTGACTTAGCAATGTTTAAAGATTTTACAGCATTAATGGCTTCCATTAATTTATTAAAACCTTTTTCAGAAGCTAGAAGTGCTTCATTACTAATATCTAAAATACTGGTATAATGCGCTTGCATCATAAAGAAACGCACCATAGAAGGTGAAAAAGCCTTACTTAAAATTTCATTTTCACCAGAAAATATTTCTCCAGGTAATATGCTATTTCCTGTAGATTTCGCCATCTTTCTACCGTTCAATGTCAACATGTTAGCATGTAGCCAATAGTTAACAGGGCTTTTGCCGTTGCTGGCTTCTGCCTGTGCGATTTCACATTCGTGGTGTGGAAATTTTAAATCCATTCCGCCTCCGTGAATATCAAATGTTTCGCCTAAATATTTTGTACTCATGGCTGTACACTCTAAATGCCATCCTGGGAATCCGTCTCCCCATGGTGAAGGCCATCTCATGATATGTTGTGGTTCAGCTTTTTTCCACAATGCAAAATCTTGCGGATTATGTTTGTCGTCTTGTGCGGCAAGATCACGTGTATTAGCAATCATGTCTTCAAGCTTACGCCCACTTAATTTACCGTACTCATGCTTTTCATTGAACTTGGCTACATCGAAATATACAGAACCATTGGTTTCGTAGGCAAATCCTTTTTCAAGAATATCCTTAATAATTTCAATTTGTTCTATGATATGCCCGGTAGCAGTTGGTTCAATACTAGGAGGTAAAAAATTGAATTTCTCCAAAATATTATGAAAGTCAACAGTGTATCGTTGAACAACTTCCATTGGTTCCAATTTTTCTAAGCGTGCTTTTTTTGCAATTTTATCTTCGCCATCTTCTGCATCATCAACCAAATGACCTGCATCGGTAATATTACGAACGTAACGTACTTTATAACCAAGGTGTCTAAAGTATCTAAAAATCATATCAAAAGACATGAAAGTTCTACAATTACCTAAGTGAACATTGCTGTACACTGTTGGGCCGCAAACATACATACCAATGTGGCCTATATTAATGGGTTTGAAAACTTCTTTTTTTCCAGTTAAGGAATTGTATACTTTGATTTCTTGACTTTCGTATAATTGCATGAAGCTATATGCTATTAAAAATGGGTATCTAGATTAAGGTAATTCAAAAACTCACGACGTACCAATTCTTCTTTGAATTTACCGCCGTATTCTGCCGTTACGGTACTACTGTCAATATCGCGTATACCTCTAGAGTTTACGCAAAGGTGTTTTGCGTCTATTACACAAGCAACATCTTCAGTACCTAGAACTTTTTGTAGCTCTCTTACGATTTGAATATTTAAACGCTCTTGAACTTGTGGTCTTTTGGCATAATAATCAACAACACGGTTCATTTTTGAAAGTCCAACAACTGTTCCTTTGGAAATATAAGCAACGTGTGCACGACCTACAATTGGTAATAAATGATGTTCGCAAGTAGAATATAAGGTAATGTTCTTTTCAACTAACATTTCACCATACTTGTACTTATTATCAAAGGTAGAAGCCTTAGGTTTCTTGCTTGGGTTTAAACCGCTAAAAATTTCATTAACAAACATTTTAGCAACTCGGTTAGGAGTTCCTTTTAAACTATCGTCAGTTAAGTCTAAACCTAGCGTAAGCATAATTTCACTTACGTTTTCACGAATTCGTTCAATCTTCTCGGCGTCATCCAAATCAAAGGCATCTGAACGTAATGGAGTATCTTCTGATGTGGAAATGTGATCGTTTCCTAATTCTTCAAAATGATTTTCCAATGTATCCTCAATTTTCATTTTATCTATCTTTTAGAAGCTGCAAAGATATACAATATGTGCCACTTTATAACCAAATGCGGGCATTACACAACATTAATTAGCCATAACGTTAAGGTCTAGTTAATTTTATTTTTCCAAATTAAAAGGCCTTTATGACCAAGTATGGTATAATCATTTTATTAACTAGCTTTCTTTGCTTCTTTACTTCATTTGCGCAAGTATCGGCAGATTGTGCCAATGCGGTACCTATTTGCTATAATACACCGGTGAATGGAGGCACGAATGGTTTTGGAATTGATGATTTTAATGGGGCGTCTATTTCTGGGTGTATTACACAGGGTAGCGGAACTATAGAGACCAACTCTGCTTGGTATAAATTTAAAACAGGGGAAAATGGTCAGTTAGGTTTTAATATAGGTTTCGATTCTAGTGAAGATTGGGATTTTGCATTGTATAAAACCAATGACTGTAGTGCTTTAGGGGAACCTGTAAGGTGTAATTATTTTGATAATTCTGATGATAGTAGTTATATAGGTGTTGGTGAGGATCCTACCGGATTGGATAATATACAATATGATGATTGGTTAGAGGTTGCTCCAGGTGAGGAATACTTGCTAATGATTAATAATTTTAGTAATAACAACTCAGGATTTTCAATTCAATTTGCAGGGAGTATTTTTGTTGAGTTCCCGAATTCAGCCTTGGATTGTAATATTATAGATAACTTATTAGGACCACCTGTAATTGCATGTGACAACGAAACTGTTGTTTTAGATGCGACTACCGCAGATGCTTTAGATTATGAGTGGTACTTAGATGCTGGTGCAGGATATCAACTTGTGCCTGGTGAAAACAATCCACAATTGTCAATAGCCGTTTCTGGTATGTACCGTGTTTTGGTGATAAGACCATTAGGAAATAATTTAATTAGTGAGACACAGGTTGCATATGCACCTTCTCCAGAAACATTTCCATTAGAAGATGAAACAGCATGTTTAGATGGTACGGCAATAGATTTTAATGAAAAAGATGCGGAAGCTTTGGGAGGACAAAGTCCTTTAGAATTTCGAGTTTCTTATCATGAAAGTTTTGAGGATGCTGTTGATGGTGCCAATGCACTCTCAAAAGAGTTTGTGCTATTACAAGAAGCACAGACCGTTTATGTTAGAACTACATCTTTAGAAAATTCAATGTGTTTTGATGCTTCAGAGACTTTTGGAGTAAACGGAATTGAATTGCCGTTATTAGATTTTGAAACAGAAGTATTTATATGTGGTGATGAGCCTATTGTTACAATAGGACAGCGTATACCAGATAATGGTTTTACATATGAATGGAGTTCAGGACAAACCTCTTCTTTAATTACTGTTGCAGAAGCGGGTGTGTATACCTTATCAGTAACCAACTTACAGGGCTTAATCCAATGTATTACCGTTCGTTCTGTGATCGTTGTTTTTTCTAGTCCGCCTGTTATTTCAGATATTACCATAGAGTATGAAGATGATGCATCAAACTTTGTGTCTGTTTATGTGGAAGAAGAAGGTGATTTTCAGTACCAAGTAGATAATGATTTGCCGCAAAGTAATAGCGTTTTTAATAATTTGTTTCCAGGAGAACATACCATAACGGTAAGCGATATTAATGGGTGTGGCTCAGATACTAGAGATATAGTAGTTGTTGGTTTTCCTAAATTTTTCACTCCTAATGGAGATAATGTTAATGATACTTGGAAGGTCGAAGGATTGTCTGCCTTAGATAATCCAGTAATTACAATATTTGATCGTTACGGTAAATTACTGTATCAAATAATTGGTGACTCTAGTGGTTGGAACGGATCTTTAAATGGATCTTTATTACCAGAATCTGATTATTGGTTTAAGCTTTCCTACACAAATTCGTTAGGGGAGAATACTAGCGCGTCATTTATTAATAATCACTTCACTTTAAAGCGTTGAGAGTAATATTTAGGCTCAAAAAGTGTATTTTATCGATTAAATACCAGAATCTTCGTTGTAGGATACTAAAGCAGGGCATGTGTAGTTATACTATACATCACCTATACTAATAGATACGCTTTTATGAGAGCACTTCTTTGTTCTATATGTTGTTTGTTTCTTTTCTATTGGAATGTAACTGCACAAAATTCAGCCGATTGTAGAACGGCTATACCTGTTTGTGCCGATCAACCAATTATGGGTGTTGCAGGTGGTACAGGTGATGTCGATGATTTTGATCCAGATGTTATACTACAAACTGGATGTCTTGAAAAAGGTAGTCTTTCTTCCGCAAATATTGAGTTTAATACTTCTTGGTTCGTTTTTAGAGCAGGCACAGGTGGTCAGGTTGGTTTTGATATCGAAGCTTTACCGACTTCGGGATCTACAGCTACGGCCGAGTGGGATTTTGCTGTTTATGGTCCAGATGTAAATTGTGCAGATATTAGTAATGGTACCGCGCAACCAATTCGTTGTAATTATGAAGTAAACGATACTAACTTTACTGGATTGGGTGTAAATCCTGATAGTGGTCAAGAAGGGCAGGCATCTTTAACTGGCAGTCAAAATACTTATGATGAGTATTTAGATGTGCTTCCAGGAGAGATATATTACATCTTAATAAATAATTTTGCAGATAACTTTACGGGAGACCCTGAACCTTTTATGTTGACTTTTACTGGCAGTTCTGTTAGTGATAACCAAGACACTGCTTTAGATTGTACTTTGCGAGATGAGTTCTTAGGCTTAGATATTATTGCCTGTGAGGGTGATGATGATATAACTATTAGTGCGTTGAATTCACCTGCGGGATCGGATATAGCAAATGTAGAATGGACTGTTGATTATGAAGATGATGGGGTGGTTGATGACACCCTTACTGGTTCTGGTGATTTTGGTGCCGAACTAATTGTTGCAAGTCCTAATTCGGGTCGCTATTTCGCTACAATTACAACTATTACTGGTACACCGCCAACCGTAAGTGATGATAGTGGAGTCTTAATAACATTTTTTGGAACTCCAATTTTAGACAGAGTAGAAACATTAGATACTAACCTTTCAATAGACCCGGATCAAAACAACGTTGAATTTTTTGTGGAAGGTGATGGGGATTATGAATATGCTATTAATAATGGAGTATTCCAAGATGATGCCGTTTTTATGAATGTGCCTCCAGGAATTAATACCGTAATTATTAATGATAAAAATGGATGTGGTATAACTGATCCAATTGAATTTTTGGTAGTAGGGTATCCTAAATTCTTTACTCCGAATGGTGATGGAACAAATGATGACTGGAATGTAAAAGGTATAGAATCCTTAGATAATCCAGTCGTATATATATTTGACAGATACGGTAAGCTATTAAAACAATTAGGCGCAGCCGATGGTTGGGATGGTAATTATAACGGACAACAAATGCCTTCTACAGATTACTGGTTTCGTTTTGAGTATGGAGAACAGGAAGAAAATTTAATGGTTGCCAAAACCAGGAAAACACATTTTTCTTTAAAGAGATAAAAAAAGGGGAAGCAAATATGCTTCCCCTTTTTTTTATGAATATAATCTTCTTTTAACTTAAAAGTTAATGGTATAACTTAATGTAGCGTTCGTTATGCTTCTATCTATTGTCGCGGGTGTAGTAATACCTGCGTTAAATAGTCTTTCGCTAACTTCTTGTTGAGAACGACTAAGAGCGAAATCTAATTTACTGCCGCCAAAATTGTAACCTATACCTCCAGAAACAGCATTTAAATCTCCAATAATATTACCATTTGCATACGGGCTCTGTTCAAAACGGTATCCTGCTCTAAAACTTACTTGTTGAACTCTGTATTCACCACCAAGTCTAAATGTTGAAACTGAGCCAAGGTCACTTGAAATTTGAGTGTTTACAGATTGAAAACTTGGATCATTTGTAGGTCGTAACTCAGATTGAGAAAAATCTTGATATCCGTAATCAAAACTTAATAATCCGTCCTTGGCAAAGATTACTGCCAAACTACCAGTTAATTTACTAGGTGTTTTTACAGTGTAGCTTTCAAATAGGTTAACCACATTAAAATTGATAAAATTAATATCGTCATCGGCTAAATCAGAATTAATACGTTGAGATAAATCGTCTTCTAATCTATACCAAGTAGGGGACTGGTAGCTACCGCCTAATCTTACATTTTCATTCAATTTTGCAATAGCTCCTAAGCTAAAAGAGAAACCATTACCTTCTGTTTGTAAATAATTATCAAATGTAGTGCGTTGTATTTCAGAATTAGGCTCGTATCCATTTTCGGTAAACTGATCATATTGTGTATACAATACATTGTGGAAGTTTAAAGAAGCACCTATGTATATATTCTCTTTGTATTGAGATGCTAGGTTTAGCGTAAATTTACTATTGTAACCAGAGGTTCTTCTTAGGAAATCTTGATCCACTCTATCATAAAGACTGTTGCTTATATAATTGGTGTTATTGTCATCATCTGACTCTGGGTCAAGAATACCACCATAATACCCTAAGAAAGCTTGTTGGTCTCTAAAACCTTGAACTGCGCCTATGTCCAAATAAGCTTCTTCAAGAAACTCTCCATCTTGTAAAAGAATTGATCCAAAAGGAGTGCCTCCTGCATATTCTAAGAAATAGGTGTCTATGCCATCATCTGCACTTCCGGTAACATAGTATTCGTTATCAAAATTATCGACAACATCGTAATTGAAAGCCAAAGTAAATTTTTGCCAATCAGAATTAGAGTCTGTGTTTTTAAAAACAAAGGCGCCACCTATTTGATTTAATTCGATGTTGTTTTCTTTTGTAATTAAAGCATCTCCAAAATAACGAGCTTCATTATTTGTGTGGTAGTTAGATCCTGTTACGGTAAAAAGGCTGTTATTGAAGACAGCAGACCCGGCAGGATTTACATTTAAGGATGATAAGTCACCGCCTAAGGCACCAAATGCGCCACCCATAGCTTGAAAACGAGCAGTACCCTGAAGGTTTTCAGTACCAAAGCGTAAGGCATCATTTATATTTTGTGCACTACCAATGGCACATGAAGTTAGTATTATGAAAGTTAAATATCTTTTCATAGCAATATTCAATTTTAAAAATAAGGTTTGATTTTAGTTTCTTCTTCCGCTACTTCCGCTACTTCTGCTAGATGAACCAGAAGATCTTGATGAAGAACCACTGCTAGAACTTCTAGTGCTGCTACCAGAACTTCGGTAAGAACTTCCGCTTGAGCTACTTCTGCCAGAGCTGTAGTTACTGCTTCTAGAGCTGCTTCCAGAACTACGGTAAGATCCACTACCTGAATTTCTTGTGCTTCTGCCAGAAGAATAATTTCTAGAGGTGCTGCCAGAATTTCTATAGGTTGAGGTTCTAGGTACAGCTACTCTGCTACTTGATGTATTTGATCTAGAAGAGCTAGGGCTGCTACTGTATCTGCTGCTGCTACTTCTTGAAGTATTGCCGCTATATCTAGGTGTGGCTCTAGTGCTTCTGCTTGTTCTGTAGGCTCTATTTTGGTCAATACCTACAGTTCTTCTTGTAGTCGTATTTCCTGAATAAGTTCTTGAACTACGTGTGTTTGCAGAACTTCTAGCGGTCGCTGTACGAGAAGTGTTGCTTCTGTATCTTGGAGAATCACCTCTTGTGTTTACATTTGATCTTCCACGTAATGCAGTTGAAGATAGTCCGCTATTATTTGTATTCGTCCTTGTGTAATTTCCTCTTCTCGAGTTGTTTACTGCATAATTTCTATTAGAGAAACGGTTATTTCTATTGTAATATCTATTACCGTAGCCATACCCGTATCCATAACCATAATAAGGTTGATTCCATCCAAATCCAAAACCTCTATAACCTGCGTAACCAAATCCGAAACCTGAGTACCCCCAATTATTCCATCTGTTCCAGCCCCAAGGTTGGTTCCATCCATTATTATAATAACCTCCATAACCCCAGTTGTTCCAGCCCCATCCATAAGAATTGCCATAACCCCAGTTGTTAAAGCCGTTATTGTGAATATAAATGCTAACATCAGCATTATTACTGCCCCAACTTCCGTAACCTTCATAATCATTGGTCGTTGCGTAATAATCGGTTAGTTGTTCTTCTGGAATAGTATCGTCTATTTCATTGCTAGAATAAGAATCAACATCAGTGAATATTTCACTGTCTAATATTTCATCATACTGATTCGCTTTTTCACCAAAATAATTAGAATAAGTATCCGTCTCGGGATTATTCTGATTGTAATTTTTCTGCTCTGGTCTTCTTTCTGTTGTAATTGGCGCGTCATCTGAGTAGATGCCGTCATTGTCATAGTAAGAAGATTGTTGGTATGAACCACAAGAAGCTGCCAATACAGCCATGGTTACCAACATTGTTATGTTTCGAATTTTGTTGTGGGGTAAAGAATATATCATCGGATCAAAATTATATTGTTGAACATATTAAAAATAACTAGTTTTACTCAATTATTGTATAGTAATATTCACAAAATTTGTGCCAAAGTCCAGATAATGAGTAAAAATTTGACAAAGAGAAGCGAGGATTATTCCAAGTGGTATAATGAATTAGTGGTTAAGGCAGATTTAGCCGAGAACTCTGGTGTAAGGGGGTGTATGGTGATAAAACCATATGGCTACGGTATTTGGGAGAAAATACAAGCAGGGTTAGATAAAATGTTTAAAGAGACAGGTCATGAGAATGCCTATTTTCCTTTATTTATTCCTAAATCTTATTTAAGTAAAGAAGCTAGCCATGTAGAAGGGTTTGCTAAAGAATGCGCTGTAGTTACGCATTATCGATTGAAAAATGCAGAAGATGGTAGCGGTATTATAGTTGATCCAGATGCTAAATTAGAAGAGGAATTAATTGTAAGACCAACTTCTGAAACAATTATTTGGGATACATATAGAAAGTGGATACAATCATATAGAGATTTACCTTTATTAATTAACCAGTGGGCAAATGTTGTGCGATGGGAGATGCGTACTAGGTTGTTCTTAAGGACTGCTGAGTTTTTGTGGCAAGAAGGGCACACGGCTCATGCAACTGAAAAAGAAGCAATTGAAGAAGCTGAGCAAATGATGAATGTTTACGCAGATTTTGTTGAAAACCATATGGCAATACCTGTCATAAAAGGTACTAAAACAGAAAGCGAAAGATTTGCAGGTGCTATTGAGACATACTGTATAGAAGCTTTGATGCAAGATGGTAAGGCTTTACAGGCAGGTACGTCGCACTTTTTAGGTCAGAATTTCGCAAAAGCTTTTGATGTGAAATTTGCGACCAAAGAAGGTGGTAAAGAATATGTTTGGGCAACTTCTTGGGGGGTTTCTACAAGATTAATGGGTGCCTTGGTAATGACGCATAGTGATGATAATGGATTGGTGATTCCGCCAAAATTAGCACCTATACAAGTGGTAATTGTGCCTATTTATAAAGGAATTGATCAATTGGATCAAATATCCGATAAGGTTAATCCTTTAGTAAAAGAATTAAGGTCTAAAGGTATTTCTGTGAAATTTGATAATAGGGATACACATAAGCCAGGATTTAAGTTTAATGAGTATGAAATGCGTGGAGTTCCTGTTAGGTTAGCAATTGGACCAAGAGACATGGAAAATGGAACGTATGAATTGGCAAGAAGAGATACATTGCAAAAAGAAACAGTTTCTGCGACAGATGTAGTAGCTAAAATTGAATTTTTAATGGAGGATATTCAGAGGAATATGTACCAAAAAGCACTCGATTATAGAGCCGGTCATATTACAGAAGTGGATTCTTATGACGAATTCAAGAAAGTTTTGAAAGAAAAAGGTGGATTTATTTCAGCTCATTGGGATGGTAGTAAGGAGACTGAAGAGCGTGTGAAAAATGAGACGAAAGCGACGATAAGGTGTATTCCTATTGATGCTAAGGAAGAAGAAGGTGTTTGTATGGTTAGTGGAAAACCATCGAATAAAAGGGTGCTATTTGCTAAAGCGTATTAATTTTTTTAAAAAATTATAATCAGGTGTTGTGATAGTAAAAAATATTTGTATTTTTGCATCCGCAATTGCGCAAAGTATGGTCCGTTCGTCTAGGGGTTAGGACGCCAGGTTTTCATCCTGGTAACAGGGGTTCGATTCCCCTACGGACTACTAATAACATTTGGATGTATTTCCAAGCATTGACATATAATGGTCCGTTCGTCTAGGGGTTAGGACGCCAGGTTTTCATCCTGGTAACAGGGGTTCGATTCCCCTACGGACTACAAAAATTGAATGGATGAGAATCCGAAGAAATTATAATAAATTATAAAATGGCAAATCACAAGTCGGCATTAAAGAGAATCAGAAGAAACGAAGCAGTTCGTTTACGTAACAGATATCAGCATAAAACTACGCGTAACGCTATAAAAAGATTACGTGGAGAAGAATCTAAGAAAGATGCAGAGGCTCTTTTTCCAAGTGTTGTTAGTATGATCGATCGTTTAGCAAAACGTAACATTATACATGATAACAAAGCTGCCAACTTGAAAAGCAAGTTAGCTAAGCACGTAGCTGCACTATAATTTAGCTGTAAGTTAAAAGTATAGAGCCTTCCTTTAATTAGGAAGGCTTTTTTTGTTGAGATTTTTCAATTGAGTTTTCTTGCTAAACTGTTTCGTTCGCTATTCTAAGTCTCTTCATGAATAGTAGCCCTGTAATAATACAAGAGTAGAAAACCCCTATAGTAGCGTAATGGTATTTAGATAAATTATGAGAAGTAAATAACTCGTAATGGAAAGATAGAATATACATGGTTGTTGGGTAGCACGTGTAAAAGAATATAACACCAATACTTATCCAGAATAGAAGATTAGTGTGTAGTGGTAACTTATGCTTTATTGTAACTAATTCATATAAATAGATTATTGCAGCGTATAACAAGATAATTGAACCTACAATAATTCCAAAATTTTGAGGTTCCGTCAAAAAGTCTTGAAAAAACAAATTCCCTATACATGTAATTATAAAAAATGCGCTGCCGTATTTAATTATCTTTTTTGTTACCAGGTATTTACTTAGCTGGTAATAGGTATAAAAAAAATAGAGGAAAAAGATAATATCGAATACATTGAAAATAATTGTGTTGTAATTATGAAATTCTTGCTTATAAACAAGTTGAATATCATCTACGTCTCTAACTATTAAACCTAAAACTTCTGACAAAAAAGTGTATGCAAGTAGAATTGGAAAATACTTTAATACAGTATCATAATAAAGTTGATATTTAGCTATAGATAGAACCAGTGCTATAAAGTAGAGTGGTATGTAATAATTATCCAAGAGATATTCCAACATAATTCAGCTTAGGTGTTTATAAGGTGATTAATTCTTTGGTGGTGGTACGCCTGAGCCTCTATTAAGCGTTAAGCTTTGTTGACCTTGAATGCTTATAGGTTCTGCTGTTGTATTTGAAATTGGGGCAAATGATGCATATGCTTTGTTGTTTACAGTTGAATGTGTGCTATACCCTTTAATATTTTCAAAATCATTATTTAACGGAACTGCCTGTTTACCTTTTGCACCTTGCCCTATATAGAAAAGATAATCACGTTTACCATCATTATAGGTTGGTGAAAGCATTATTGAATTCTGTCTTGGGTGTTTGATGGAGTCTTTTGAGTTCGGAAAAACAACTTCATCTGGGTAATTGGAATAGTATAATCTTAAAGTTGAAATTTCTACATCTGCTTCTGCAGCTTCTTGTTCAATATATTCTAGATACTGCTTTATTGTTTTGTAATCGTAATAAACGTATCTGCCAACATCAAATCCTTTATCATCTTTATTATTCTTGTTTATAGAATCTTCGTAATGTTGAATTAGAGGAACTCTTCTTTTACTGTAAGAATCGTACATGTTTTTTGCTTGAGCTATAGCTACAATTTGCGCAGGAGCTTCTACAGTGGGTTTGTCGTTTTTATCAGGCTCATTTGACTTTTGTGGTTCATTGCAGCTAACAAGCGCTGTGAGCATCAAAACAAAGGCAGTTTTAGTCATTAAGGTGGTTGGTCTTTTCATTTTCCTGGAATTATATTAATTAGTTAGAAAATAGAAAAAAAGACAGGGGGAGATATCTTTCTCTAATTATGATAAAGATATTAAAAATAATAAAGGAGTGTTAGTAGATGGCTTTGGTTTTGAAGGAGTTAAGATTTGAGAAGCCCATAAAATTAAAAATCCCGATTTCAATTAGAAATCGGGATTTTAAAATATATGTTAGAATTGCTCTATTGATTCATTGTCATCAAGAACTCTTCATTGTTTTTTGTTTGTTTAAAACGTTGTTCAATAAATTCCATCGCTTCAACCGGGTTCATGTCAGCTAGGTACTTGCGCATAATCCACATACGTTGCAGTGTGGCTTCATCTAGTAACATGTCATCTCTACGTGTACTAGAAGAAGTAAGGTCAATTGCAGGGAAAATTCTTCTGTTTGCAATTTTACGATCTAATTGAAGTTCCATGTTACCTGTACCCTTGAATTCTTCAAAGATAACTTCGTCCATTTTAGAACCTGTCTCTGTTAATGCGGTAGCAATAATTGTAAGAGACCCTCCTCCTTCAATATTACGTGCTGCACCAAAGAATCTTTTTGGTTTGTGTAACGCATTCGCGTCAACACCACCACTTAACACTTTACCAGAAGCTGGTTGTACTGTGTTATAGGCTCTTGCTAAACGTGTAATTGAATCTAAAAGGATAACAACATCATGACCGCATTCTACCAAACGTTTTGCTTTTTCTAAAACAATATTTGCAACACGTACATGTTCTGTTGGTTCTTTGTCAAATGTAGAAGCAACAACCTCGCCACGTACATTACGTTGCATATCGGTAACCTCTTCTGGTCGTTCATCGATTAATAATATAATTTGATAAACTTCAGGGTGATTTGCTGCTATACCATTAGCTATATCTTTTAAAAGCATGGTTTTACCAGACTTTGGTTGAGATACGATCATTCCTCTTTGTCCTTTTCCAATAGGAGAGAATAAATCTATAATCCGAGTGGATATCGTGCTTTGACGTTCAGCCAAATTAAATTTTTCTTGAGGAAATAATGGAGTCAAATGTTCAAAAGACACACGATCACGAACAATTTGCGGATCAATTCCGTTAATCTTATTCACCTTAATTAGCGGGAAATATTTTTCTCCTTCTTTAGGTGGTCTTACATTACCTAAAACAGTATCTCCGGTTTTTAATCCGAAAAGACGAATCTGAGATTGAGAAACATAAATATCATCAGGAGAGGATAAGTAGTTATAATCAGAGGAACGTAAAAATCCGTATCCATCTTGCATAATATCTAAAACTCCTTCACTAGCTATAATAGAGTCGAACTCATATTCAGGTTCCTTATACCTATTCTTTAAATCCTTGTCAAAATTGCTTTTGTCATGGGTTGGTCTAGGGTTAGGTTTCTTATTCTGATTACTGTTCTGTTGAGGACTCTTTTGCTTATTAGGCTGGTTAGCAGCTTTTGGCCTTGGTCTCGGTCTTTTTTGCTCTACCGGTTCTTTTGACTCAGTTTCTTGTACTACCTCTTTTTTTGCTGGAGCAACTTTAGCAGGCTCAGCTTTTGCAGGAGTATTTCCTTCCTTTTCTGTGTTTTTTTCAACACGCGGTCTAGGTCTAGGTTTCGGTTTTGGCTTCGGCTTTTCTTCTGCTGGTTTGCTTACTTCTTCAGTATTTGAAGGAGCTATAGCTGCAGCAACTTTAGGATTAGCGGCTTGTAAGTCCAAAATTTGATAAACTAAGTCTAGTTTTTTCAAGGTTTTGAATTTAGGAACCTTTAGTCCTTTAGCAATTTCCTGAAGCTCAGGTAGCTTTTTTGATTTTAAATCTGAAATCTCAAACATTAAGTAGTAGAATAAATTATAAGTAGTTTGTATTGTAAGAAGTAAATAATTTTATTTGGATAATCTCAAGGAATGTTTTCCTTATTGGTAGGCGTTATGACTTGATAACGTAGCAATATTACAAATTATTTTGAATTAAATGGTTATAATTTTTGAAAAGACGTGTATTTTTGCAGTGTAAAGTGGTAATTGATTTATGATTCAAAGAATACAAAGCCTTTATTTAATCGTTGTAGCAATACTTACAGGTGTTCTCCCGTTCTTCTTTAACCTATGGGTTAGTGTAGATGGTGCAGAGGTATTCGCGAATAATGAAATGCTTCTTTCTATTGCCTTTTATGCGAGTGCCGTATTAGCTATTTGGGCTATGGTACAATTTAAAAAAAGAAAATCTCAGTTTGTAATAAACAGACTGAACATGATATTGAATGTTTTTTTATTAGGATTTTTCGTTTACCGATCACTAAACTTATCCGGAGAGACTTTGGTTTCTGAGAAGGGTATTGGGATGTTGATTCCAGTATTTTCTATCATTTTTTTGGTCCTTGCAAATAAGGCAATAAAAAAGGATGAAGATCTTGTAAAATCTGTGGATCGCTTACGTTAAGCCTATAATCTTAGTAGTATTAGTGCGTTAAAACCCGGGGTAGTTTCCGGGTTTTTTTATGCTTTGTTGTTTCTGTAAACGAGTGTCTTCTTTTCAATTATCACAAAACTATTACAAGATTCTGGTCTAATGTGATAAACTCTTTATGTTTTCTTGAATTCTTCGTGATACCGCATTTTTATGTTTGTCCCAAGAAACAGAAAGGCTAACGATAGTCGTTAGTTATGCTGTTTAAGACAAAAACAAATTTAAAATTACGATTATGAAAAACAGAAAATTTACTCTTGTATTATTAGCTAGTGCCATGACAACTTTTTTCATTAGTTGCTCTGATGATGATGCAGAAGTAGTAACAGTAACAGAAACAGTAGTTGAAACTGAGACTGTTGAAGTGGACTCTTCTTTGCCAGTAGGTGATTTAATGGTTACTTTAAGTGGGAATTTAGTAGCGGAGAGCGGTACACCGACACAAGGTTTGGTTGAAGTTGGTATTGATACTGAAGATGTTAATTTTGTTCGTTTTGCAGATGATTTTACAACCGAACTTGGAACAGGAACAGTAGGTATTTTTCTTTCTACTTCAGATGTTTTTACTCCTGATCCTGCTAATGGAAATCCAGATTTAATGTTAATTGGGAACGTAGCTGATAATGGTGAAATGCTTATTAAATTAAATGCAACACCTGATGCTAAATATACACATATAATTCTTTGGTGCGCTACAGCTAACATACCATTTGGTAATGTTGCTTTAAACTAATATAACATATTACTGCCTTTGGGAATAGAGACACATGATTCTGTTTTTCTATGTCTCCCAAAGGCTTTTTTATGGGATACGTCTTCTGTACTTCCTAAATTTTAATATCACAGAATTATGAAAAAAATAAAGAACTCAATTTTTGTACTTTTTTGCTTCTCTGCAGTTTGTTTACAAGCCCAGAGTGGATGGACAAGAGAAGCAAAAGGATTTTATTTACAAGCATCAGCATCACATTTTTCTTCCAATAATTATTATACTACAGAAGGTAGATTGGCTGATCAAGGGAGTACTTTTAATACAAGTGCCTTTTTACTTTATGGCGAATATGGAATATCTAATAGACTTACCGCTATTGTTGATTTGCCATTAGTTCGTTTAAATAGTTTTAGTACAACAGAAACCGTGGGTGGTGTTGGTAATATTCAGCTTGGTGTAAAGTATAAACTATTAAAAAACTTTCCATTGTCTTTACAGGTAGCATTAGATATACCTAGTAATGATGGAAGCAATTTTGCACAGTCAAAAATTGCAAATGATTTTGGGGAATTTGATGAGATAAATTTACCGCTTTCCGATGGAGAGTTTAATATTTGGACCACCCTAGCTGCATCTCACGGATTTGAAAATGGGAAAACATATGCTTCGGCATATTCAAGCGTAAATTTTAGAACAGAGAATTTTAGTCATCAGTTTCAAGCAGGTGCAGAAGTAGGTCATTTGTTCTTTGATAAATTGTATTTGATAGGGAAGTTGAGAATTCAAAAAAGATTATCCTCTGAGAATAATGTGCAAAGCGGATCATTTTTATTTGGAGAGGGAACAACATTTACCAGTTATGGCATTACTTCGATGTATAAGTTGACCGATCATTTAAACTTGGTGGCTCAATATTCAGATTACGCAGGTTTTTTAGTCGAGCGTAAAAATATATATGACGGTGGTACATTTTCTTTAGGAGTGGCATTTGAATTATAATTAGCTGTAATACAGGGTGTGTTCGACTAAATTCGCCCTGTTTTTATCGTTTGCCAAGTTCTATGACTTCTAAATCTTTTATATTACCCCCTTCAATAATAAAACGTAACATGGTTCGAACTTGATGAAAACCGTGTTTTCCGCAAGCGCCAGGATTCATGTGCAGAACGCCTAACTTTTTGTCCATCATAACCTTTAGAATATGGGAATGCCCAGATATAAATAATTTTGGCGGATTTTCCCTTATCATATCACGAGTTCTAATGTTGTACTTAGGTGGGTAACCTCCTATATGCGTTATGAGTACATCAACACCTTCGCAAAAAAATCTATTGTTTTCTGGGAATTCTTTTTGAATAATATGGTCATCTATGTTACCATGTACGCCTCTTAGGGGCTTGAATTTTGTTATGGTATCAGTTACATCTAAAGTTCCAATATCACCGGCATGCCATACTTCATCTGCCCATTTTACATGTTTTAAAATGGCGTCATCTATATGGGAGTGTGTATCAGAAAGTAGAAGAATTTTGGTCATTAATAGTTTAGGTTTGATTAAGATTCAAGTTTGACTTTGAGTAATTGGCTTAAGGTGATTAAACGTATCCTTTTTAATACCTTTGCAGTATACAAAATTAGCACATCCTATTGAGATTCTTCATTCAATTTTCATACTTCGGTAAAGCTTATCATGGTTGGCAGAATCAGCCTAACGCCATAACTGTGCAAGAAGTGCTTGAAAAAGGTATGTCCAAACTTTTGAATGTCCCTATTTCACTTATGGGGGCAGGTCGCACAGATACTGGTGTGCACGCAAAAGTAATGTTTGCCCATTTTGATGTTGATATTTTAGACAACATTCCCGAATACATCTTTAGATTAAATTCTTTTTTGCCAAACGATATTGCTGTTGATCATATTTTTGAAGTTGAGTACGATGCTCATGCTCGTTTTCATGCTACATCGCGCACTTATGAATATCATATTACAAAAAGGAAAGATCCTTTTTCTTCAGATTTAGCTCATTTCGTTAAAAAAGATCTAGACTTGAGGCAAATGAATATAGCTGCAGAGCTTTTGCTTGGAAAGAAAGATTTTGAATGTTTTTCAAAATCTAATACAGATGTTTTTACTAATATTTGTGATTTACAGAAAGCGCAATGGACATTAGAAAATAATACTCTTGTTTTTACGATTACGGCAGATAGATTTCTTAGAAATATGGTTAGAGCTATTGTTGGAACGCTATTAAATGTTGGATTGGGTAAATATTCCGCCGACTATGTTAATACCATATTAAAAAGCAAGGATAGAACAAAAGCAGGTGTTTCTGTTCCTGCAAAAGGACTATATTTGACCTCTATTGTTTACCCCAATACTATTTTAAAGAATGGATAAGGATTCTGGCAAAGCATTTGACACTCGTCTTTTTAAACGCTTATTAGCCTATACAAAACCGTACAAAATTACTTTTTATGGCGTTGCTTTGGCTGCCATATTGTTGTCTATTTTTGCCATTCTAACACCTTTGATCGTTAAGAAAATAATTGATGAAGCTATAAAGGGAAACAACGAGGAAATGCTGTTGTACCTAACGATCGCTATGCTGGTTGTTTTATTAGGGCAGGTAATATGTCAATTAGCTTTTAATTATTATGCCAACTGGTTAGGAGAGTCTGTTATAAAGGATATCCGTATTGATCTGTTTAAGAAAATGCTCTCATTTAAAATGAAGTATTTTGATAATTCTTCATTGGGTGTTTTGGTGACCAGAGCGGTTGCGGACATGCAAAGAATCGGAGAAATTTTCAGTCAAGGCTTTTTTGTAATTGTAGCAGATTTACTTAAAATGGTCGTTGCGGCAATTGTTATGCTGTTTATTAACTGGAAACTATCTTTAATTGTTTTTGCCTTATTACCAATAATAGTATATGCTACAAGGTGGTTTCAGAAAGCAATGAAGGTTGCATTTACCGAAGTTAGGGCAGAGGTTTCTAATTTAAATTCTTTTGTACAAGAACGTATTACGGGAATGAAAATAGTACAGCTATTTACCCGTGAAAAAATCGAAAGCGACAAGTTTAGAGAGATTAATGAAAAGCATAAAAAGGCCTGGTTAAAAACGGTATGGTACAATTCTATATTCTTTCCAATCGCTGAAATAGTTTCGTCTTTAACCGTAGGGTTGATTGTATGGTATGGAGGGTTACAGAATGTGGCTAACATAACAACTGATATTGCAGGAACTATTTTTGCCTTTATCATGTTGATCGATTTGTTGTTTAGACCACTACGTCAAATTGCAGATAAGTTCAATACACTACAAATGGGTATGGTGGCTGCGAATAGAGTATTTAAAATATTAGATACGGACAGCCATATACAGAATGTTGGTTCTTTTGAAAAAGATTTAGTTAACGGAGATATTAAGTTTGAAAATGTTCGTTTTGGATATTTGGAAGACGAAGAGGTTTTACACGGAGTTTCTTTTGATGTAAAAGCAGGGGAGACCGTCGCTATTGTAGGTGCTACAGGAGCAGGTAAGAGTACTATTATCAACTTATTAAATAGATTTTACGAAATTAATTCAGGTTCAATAACAGTTGACGGTGTTGATATTAAAGAGTATAAGTTATCTTCTTTACGTACACATATTGCTGTAGTATTACAGGATGTCTTCTTGTTTGCCGACACGATTGCTAATAATATTTCTTTAAAAAATTCTACTATAAGTGTAGATGATATTGAAAATGCTGCCAAGGCTATTGGAGTAGACGAATTTATTACTAGTCTGCCAGGTGGATATCAATATAATGTAAAAGAAAGAGGTGCTATGCTTTCTAGTGGACAGCGACAATTAATTGCCTTTTTACGTGCTTATGTAAGTAACCCAAGTATTTTAATTTTAGATGAAGCTACATCGTCTGTGGATACTTATTCTGAGCAATTAATACAATTAGCTACAGATAAAATTACACAGGGTAGAACTTCAATTGTAATCGCCCACCGTTTAGCTACCATTAAGAAAGCAGATAAAATTATTGTAATGGATGCCGGTAATATTGTTGAGACAGGCACACATAAAGAACTTCTTAAAAAAGGTGGTTACTATAGTAATCTGTACGAGGCTCAGTTCTTAGCTGAGGAGGTTGCTTAATTACGGAGTCATATTCTGGAAAGTGTCCGTGAAAAAGGCCATGTAAATTGATATTGCGATTATAAAAACTGAAAAAACAGCGCCTAATAAAACCAGAAATAATAATAATTTAAGTATGGTATGTTTAATGGTAAGATTAAATAGTTTGTAAAATACCCAGGTAAAGAATCCTATTTGAAAAATCAGATTACTAAAAGAGACGTAATATAGTATTTGAGGATTCCAAATGGTCAACAAGTATAAGGTATTAATGATAATGGACATTTGTGAATACGCATAAATGTTGATCACAAAATGTTCACTCAGATTAAATTGCTTTTTGTTGATAAATACAAGTCGAGATATCAGCGCTAAGAAAGGAAGCATAGCGATATATACAAGACTTTGATATTTAAACATGTAAGTGTTTATTTTTTTCTGTAAATCTTGTCCTATTTTTTCTGCTTCGGTCATAGAATCCCCACTTTGATATAGAAAATCAAATTCTAAAGCATTAGGAAAAAACTCTGTATACACATAAACAAATAGTCCACCAAGGGTAATGGCTATAGTAAAATAGCTGATTGGGTTTAAATACTTTTTTCTCACTCCGTTTATATAACCACCAATTACGGCATCCGGTTTTGTAAAAAGGTGTTTTAAGGTGGTAAGAAAGGTATTGTCAATGTTGAAAAACCGTTCGGTGGCATCGTACCATAGATTTTTCACGGTAAGCCTATTTCGAATTACTTTAGATCCACAATCGGGACAATAACTAAAATCTGTTCTTAGATTGTTTTGACAGTTTTTACATTCCATTAGGTTAAATCTTGCTTGATCATATTGCTTAACTGAGTAATAGAATCATAAAGAACAAATTCACCGTTTTTGATATAGGAGATTAAACCGGTTTCCTCACTGACCACTATACTTAGTGCATCTGTTTTTTCACTGATGCCAACGGCAGCTCTGTGTCGTAATCCAAATCTAAGCGGAATATTACGCTCATTAGAAACAGGAAGGATTACTCTAGTTGCTACAATATAATTTCCTACTATTACTGCAGCGCCATCATGCAACGTGCTGTTTTTATAGAAGATACTTTCTAGAATTGGTTGGTTAATTTCAATATTCATTCTATCACCCGAACTTTTAATGAAATCTAATGAGTTGCTACGCTCTATTACTAAAATAGCACCTGTTTTAGTGCTTGCCATTTTTTCACAAGCTTTAATTATAGCGTCTACATCGGTATCTGTAGATATGCCTTCTTGTTTTAAAAACTTAAAGTGTTTTACGAAGTTTCTTTTATTGGCAAAATTGGTTGACCCAATCATTAATAAGAATTTTCTAATCTCTTGTTGAAAAACGATGATTAGAGCAATAAGTCCCACTTGCATAAAAGCACCAACCATGCTGCTGATCATTTGCATGTCTAACAATTCGGTCAGCTTCCAGAAAGCCCAGACTATTACAATTCCAATAAAAATATTGATGGCAACAGATCCTCTAACCAACTTATATATGTAGTATAGAAGTACGGCAACAAAAATGATGTCTAAAACATCGGTAATCTTAAAATCAATAAAATTTAAAAAATCCAATCGGTACTTTTTTAGTAAAATTAAGAAAATAGATTACATGAAATTAATATAAACTTAGGCATTTAATTGTTCATATAGTTTTACACATTCCAAAGCTTCTTTTACATCATGTACCCTTAATATGTTTGCACCTTTTTGAAGGCAAACCATATGTAATGCTGTTGTGCCGTTTAAAGCTTTATCAGCAGTAGTTCTTAGTGTCTTGTAAATCATCGACTTTCTGCTAATACCTGCTAGTATTGGGTGCTCAACAAAATTCATAAGCTCCATTTGCTTTAAAAGCTCATAATTCTGTTCTAAGCTCTTTGCAAAACCAAAGCCTGGGTCAATTATAATGTCTTTAATTCCTAAAGCTTTTGCAGCTACAAGTCTTTCTGAAAAAAAGGAAAGAACCTCTTTTAGTATATCATCATAGTTTGTATTTTGTTGCATGTTTTGTGGTGTGCCCCGCATATGCATCATAATATAGGGTACATTCAATTTGGCAACGACGCTTAACATTTTGTCATCTTGCAATCCTGCAGAAATATCATTAATGATGGCTGCTCCGTTTTCAATACATTCTTTAGCTACATTACTTCTAAATGTATCAATTGATAAAATAGTTTTTGGAAACTTTTGCAGAATCAAAGCTACGATAGGTACAATGCGTTTTAGTTCAATTGCCTCATCTACCTCTAAAGCGCCAGGTCTTGTACTGTAAGCGCCCACATCTATAAATGTGGCGCCCTCGTTTAACATCTTTTCGACCTGATTTAAAATACTGGACTCATCTTTGTATTTTCCGCCATCATAAAAAGAATCTGGGGTAACGTTTAAAATACCCATTATTTTGGGCTGGTCTAGTGATATAAGTTTACCGTTGTAATTTATGGTCATTATCAATATTTAATAGGAATTTGTGGCATTTTCCAAGTTTAAACCGTCAATCTTGATGGTTACAATTTTTTAAGCGAAATTTACACAAATTAGAAAGAATTACATGCTAGATACGGCAAAGGAATACGACGAGGTAATTGAGGTTTGTTTAAATCTTTACCAGAAAAAAATGTCAGATTACGGTAGTGCATGGCGAATTTTAAGATTGCCATCACTTACGGATCAAATATTCATTAAAGCGCAACGTATACGTGGTCTTCAAGAAAATGATGTCCGTAAAGTTGATGAAGGGGAACGTTCAGAGTTTATCGGTATCATCAATTATTCCGTTATGGCATTAATTCAACTTGAATTGGGTGTTGCAGAACAACCAGATTTAGACACAGGGAAAGCGGTGGAATTATATGCTAAGCATATTAAGATTACAAAAGAACTTATGTTGAACAAGAACCATGATTATGGTGAAGCTTGGAGGGATATGAGAGTAAGTTCGCTTACAGATTTAATTTTGCAGAAATTACTTCGTGTAAAGCAGATTGAAGATAACAAAGGAAAAACTTTGGTAAGTGAAGGTATAGATGCAAACTATCAAGACATGATTAATTATGCAGTTTTTGCATTGATACATTTAGGTTCAGAATCAGATAAATAAGAGTAATAATGAAGTATTTAGTAGGGGTCGTTAGAATTTTTGTAGGTATTCTTTTTATTATTAGTGGGTTTATTAAATTGAATGATCCCGTTGGTTTTTCGTTTAAGCTAGAAGAATATTTTAGTCAAGGTGTTTTAGATCTTCCTTTTTTAACGCCTTTTGCTTTGGCAATTTCTATTCTTGTGGTTATTGTAGAGGTAATGGTTGGGGTCATGCTTATTCTGGGGTACAAACGTAAAATTACTGTTTGGACATTACTGGCAATGATTATTTTCTTCACCTTCCTAACATTCTACTCGGCTTACTTCAACAAGGTGACCGATTGTGGTTGTTTTGGTGACGCTATAAAACTGACTCCCTGGGAATCGTTTACGAAAGATATTATTCTCTTAGTGTTAATTCTAGTAATTTACATTGGTAGAAAATATATTACTCCGTTAGTAAACTCAAAAACGTTGATGACGTTGTTAATAGGGTCTTTACTTGCCTGTATAGGTTATGTGTATTACGTATTAAATCATTTGCCTGTTATAGATTTTAGACCATATGAAATTGGTAAAAATATAGAAGAGGGCATGAGTACGCCAGAAGATGCACCAAAGGCAATCTTTGAATATAAATGGAAATTCAATGTAAACGGCAATCAAGAAATTTATGTCACTAATGGAGATTACCCTACTGTAGACGGAGAATTTATTGATGTTGAAACTAGCGAGATTCAGGCAGGGTATGAACCACCTGTTCATGACTTTACAATTGAACAAGAAGGAGAAGATTTTGCGAGCTCTTTATTACAAGAACCAAAATTGGTCATGGTCATTGCTTATGATTTACGAAAATCTAACCTTGAAGTTTTTAAGGAAATTAAAACGATTACGGATATAGCCTTAAAGACAGGTTACAAGGTTATTGGAATGTCGGCTTCTGGTCCTGATCAAACAGATGCATTAAATAAAGAGAACAATCTTGGATTCGATTTTTACTTTACCGATGAAACCACATTGAAGACGATAGTAAGATCAAACCCTGGGGTATTGGTTTTAGAAAAAGGTACTATAAAACAAAAAGTTCATTATAACGATTTAGAGAATTTAATATTCGAATAAGATTTTAAACTGAAATAGTATAATTAGAAATTAAAATAACATGAGAGCAAAGATAGTAGCAGGTAACTGGAAGATGAATAAGAATTTAGCTGAAACAGAAGCACTTTTGGCAGAGTTATCGGCAAAATTACCAGATACAAATGCAGAGGTGATGGTAGCACCTACATATGTTAACTTGGCTAGTGCAGTACGTACTTTAGAATCTTCTAAAATAGAAGTTATTGCACAGAATATGCATTATGCAGAAAATGGAGCTTTTACAGGCGAGATATCTGCCGATATGTTATTGGATATAGGTGTTGAAACAGCAATTATTGGACACTCTGAAAGAAGAGCATATTTTGCTGAAAGTGATGAGATTCTATCAAAGAAAGTAATTACAGCTTTAAACAAAGGTATTCGCGTAATGTTCTGCTTTGGTGAAGAATTAGAAGATCGTAAATCTGGTAACCATTTTAAATTGGTCGAGAGTCAGTTGAAAAATGCTCTATTTAATTTAGAGCCTTCAGCTTGGTCTAATATTGTATTGGCATATGAGCCGGTTTGGGCTATAGGTACTGGTGAGACAGCTTCTCCTGAACAAGCTCAAGAAATGCATGCATTCATTCGTAAAACAATTGCAGAAGCTTTTGATGCTACTATAGCAAATAATGTAACCATTTTATACGGTGGTAGTGTTAAGCCTGGTAACGCGGTAGAAATTTTCTCTAAGCCAGATGTTGATGGTGGTTTAATTGGTGGGGCGGCATTAGTTGCTGACGATTTTATTGCTATAATTAAAGCTATTTAAGCGAAGTATTTAAAAATGAGTGATACAGTATATATTGAATACCGTTTTACGGTGGAACCTAAAGATCCAGCTTCAGACCTTCTAATTGCAGAATTGGGTGAAGCTGGTTTTGAAAGTTTTGTTGAAGAAGAAGATGATGTTTTGGCATACATTCAAAAAACTGATTGGTCTGAAAGTATCTTAGAGGCTGTTCAGATTCTTAATAGTCCTAGGTATAAATTTACTTACGATTATAAAGAGATTGAGCAAGAGAATTGGAATGCCACTTGGGAACAAAATTTTCAACCTATTATAGTTGATGATATCTGTATGATTAGGGCTCCTTTTCATGACAAGATCAATGTTGAATATGACATTGTTATTGAACCGAAAATGAGTTTTGGTACAGGTCATCATGAGACAACTCATATGATGCTCCAACATATTTTACAGTTAGATGTAAAAGGTAAAACTGTTCTAGATATGGGGAGCGGTACAGGCGTATTGGCTATTCTAGCTGGCATGAGAGGAGCAACGAAAATTGATGCTATAGATATCGATAATTGGTGTTACTTAAATGCTAAAGAGAATGTTGAGCGTAATAATATGGATTTTATATCTGTGTACGAAGGTGAAGCTGCATTGTTAGAAGGAAAAAAGTACGATTTAATAATAGCAAACATCAATAGAAATATATTGTTGGCAGATATACCTAAATATGTACAATCCTTAAATTTAGGAGGGGTATTATTATTAAGTGGCTTTTATACCGAAGACCTAGATATGATTACACAAAAGTGTGTCGATTCAGAGTTAAAGTTTGAGAAAAACCTTGAACGCAATAATTGGGTTGCAGCAAAATATGTAAATTAGATAGTATTAATTAAATTAATATGAGCACTAAAGAAGAAATTTACGAAGAACTACTTTTAGAAGAAGAGACGGTTCAACAAAATGAAATCGTTCTTTTCAATGATGAGGTAAATACATTTGATCATGTAATAAATACATTAATTTCTGTTTGCGAACATTCGCCAGAACAAGCAGAGCAATGTTCCTTAATTGTACACTATAAAGGAAAGTGTACTGTAAAGACTGGAGAGTACGAGGAGCTTAAACCACAATGTTCGAAATTATTACAGGCGGGTTTAAGTGCAGAGATTACTTAAAGCTGATATTTTATTAATTATCTATTAAAATAAAAAAGACCCCTCATTTCTATAAGGGGTCTTTTTATTAGATTAATCTAAAAAATAAATTATATGATAGATAGAAGTTTATACCAATGGTACACCATTCAATCTCTTTTCAATCTTCTTCTTTTTCTCGGTTAATCTTTTCATTACGTCCATTAAATTAGAATCCTTAGTTTCTTTATAAACTTCGTTGATGCTCAAGATAAGTGCTTTCGCCTCTCTCGATGCTTCTACTCGGTCACTAGTGGACATATTGCTCATTTTTCGACTTTCAAATTCCTGAGCTTTTTCAAGTAACTCCATGTGATGCTTTTTTTTCAAAGTTAACATAATATTCAAATTACGCAATTCTTTGTTGATTGTATATAGTTATGAGGCTATTAGATAATAGTATTTATGAACAATTTAACGAAATTGGGTGTTTTAGACCCTCTTTTTAGAAGAGCAAGCTCATTTTTATGTTCAAAATTCTAACCTGCGGTATATAAACTTATATTTTGAGGCGTATTTTTAGTTTAATACTGTTATTCAAGGTCATAAATTATATATCAGATAAATTGTAGTACTTTAATTGATGATTAATCTAATTTCAAGTCTATTTAGTTGCTGAATATTTAAAATTGGATATATTTGTGTAATCGATTGCATTAATTATGAGATGAATTTGTTTTTATAAAAATTGAGCATTTTTTTCATTCTAAAGATTATTAATGTGGTAAGCGGTTTAATATCGAACAAAGGGAAACCTTCAAACAAAAAGTAATGAGTAAGTCCGTAGTAAATAATAAAACATTCATAACAGACGATTTTTTATTAGAGAATAAATTCTCGCAACGATTATTTCATGAATATGCGGCTCAAATGCCTATCATAGATTACCACTGTCATTTGCCACCTAACGAAATTGCAAACAATCGCCAATTTGAAAACCTAACTAAGATTTGGATGGATGGTGATCATTACAAATGGCGTGCAATGCGAACATTTGGTATTGATGAAAAATATGTTACTGGTAACGCCTCAGATAAAGACAAATTTATTGAATGGGGAAAAGCGGTACCTTATACTTTGAGGAATCCTCTATATCATTGGACTCATTTAGAATTACAACGTTATTTTGATATTGACACTTTATTAAATGCCGATACAGCAAATGATATTTATGAAGAGGCTACGGCAAAACTTCAAACATCTGAGTACAATTGTCAAAGTCTTATTAAAAAGATGAATGTTGAAGTTATCTGTACAACAGAAGATCCAATTGACAGTTTAGATCATCATGTTAGAATTAAAAATAGCGATTTTGATACCACAGTAAGTACTGCCTTTAGACCAGACAAAGCAATCGTAATTTCTAACGAAACTTATCTTGACTATATAGAAAAGCTTTCAACCGTTAGTAAAGTGACTATTAATTCATACAAGGCTTTGTGCGATGCACTTTTGGTAAGATTAGATTATTTTGAAGAGAATGGTTGTACTCTTTCCGATCATGGTTTAAGTTATGTTCCTTTTAGGACATTTACTGATGCTGAAATAGAAAATATATTTCAAAAAAGAATAGCTAAAAAGCAATTATCATTAGAAGAGGATGAGAAATTTCAAACGTCCATTTTATTGTTTTTATGTGAAGAGTATCATTCTCGTGGATGGATACAGCAATTTCACCTTGGGGCATTGCGAAATAATAATGCTAGAATGACACGTATTCTGGGTCCAGATACAGGATGGGACTCAATAGGTGATTATTCTCAAGCCAGAACACTTTCTAGTTTTTTAAATGCTTTAGATGCTAAAGACAAGCTTACTAAGACTATTTTATATAATCTTAATCCGGCAGATAATGAAGTATTAGCAACCATGATTGGTAACTACAATGACGGTAAAGTAAAAGGGAAAATGCAGTTTGGTTCTGGATGGTGGTTTTTAGACCAAAAAGATGGAATGACAAAACAGTTAAATGCCTTATCTAATATGGGATTAATAAGTTGTTTTATTGGTATGTTGACAGATTCTAGATCTTTTCTTTCATACCCTAGGCATGAATATTTTAGAAGAATTGTATGTAACCTTTTTGGACAAGAAATGCAGAAAGGAGAACTACCACAAGATTTTGAATTAGTTGGTAAAATAATTCAAGATATAAGTTACAATAATGCCAAAGCCTATTTTAAATTTTAAGCTATGAAAACTAAAAAAATCGTACTGTTATTCATTTTAATTGGCACCTTTTTAAGTTGTGAAATACAAAGTGAAGTAAGGACATTGCGCTTGGGTCACGGTCTAGATGTTAGCCACTCTGTACACAAGGCAATGGTAAAAATGGGCGAAGATTTATTAGAACGCTCAGGTGGTAAACTTAAGCTTGAAATCTACCCTAGTCAACAATTGGGTACGGAACGAGAATGTTTAGAACTTCTACAGATCGGTAGTTTAGATATGACCAAAGTATCTGTTGGTGTTTTGGAAAATTTTGCCCCTAAAATGAAGGTTCTAGGTCTTCCCTTTTTGTTTAGAGACCGTCAACATTCATTTAATGTATTAGACGGACCTATTGGTGAAATGTTGTTGAACGACGGTGAAAAATATTGGCTAAAAGGTTTAGGTTATTATGATGCTGGTAGCCGTAGTTTTTATACCATGAATAAACCTATTGAAAAACCAGAGGATTTAGTTGGAGAGAAAATACGGGTTATGGAAAGTGCTACAGCCGTTAATATGGTAAAAGCCCTTGGTGGTTCGCCAACACCAATTTCTTGGGGAGAATTATATACATCTCTACAGCAGGGTGTAGTTGATGGTGCAGAAAATAATCCTCCAAGTTTTTATCTGTCAAGACATTATGAGGTTTGTAAATACTATTCTTTAGATGAACATACCGTACTGCCAGATGTTTTATTGATAGGGACATATGTTTGGGCTAAATTAAACGAGCAAGAACAAAAATGGTTGAACGAATCGGTAAAAGAGTCGGTGAAGTATCAACGTATTCTTTGGGCAGAAGCAGAAGAGGAAGCATTACGAGAAGTTCAAAAAGCAGGTGTACAAGTCATTCGACCTGATAAATCATTATTTGCCGAAAAGGTAAAAGGTATTTTCGAGGGGTATAAAGATGATAAAGAAATATATCCGCTTATCAAACAAATTCAAGAAACTAAATAGTTTACTATGCGAAACAAAATTGATTCCATTTTAGGAAAGACATTGGTGCTGATCATGTCGGTAATGGTCATAAATGTTTTATGGCAAGTATTTACAAGATATGTAACGGGCAATCCAAGTTCCTTTACAGATGAGCTAGCTCGCTATCTTATGATTTGGATCGGGGTACTTGGAGCTGCGTATGTTTCTGGTCGAAACTTACATGTGGCTATTGATATTTTACCACTTCGCCAGAATAAGAAAACACAGAAGAAGCTTAAAATAATCGTTACCGTATTAATTATACTTTTCGTTCTTTTTGCTTTTGTAATTGGAGGCTCACGCTTGGTGTACATATCCTATGTTTTAGGGCAACAATCACCAGCTTTACAGGTTCCTTTGGCACTTGTGTATATCATTATTCCAATCAGCGGATTATTGATTATGTATTATAAAATTTCTGACTTAAAAAATATTGAATCATGATGGAGCATTTACCAATTCTTGTTTTAGTTATAAGCTTCATATGTTTATTGTCAATTGGTACTCCGGTAGCTTGGAGTATTGCTATTTCGTCTTTATTGACAATGCTAGTAAGTATACCTGCAATGCCAGCATTTACAACGGTATCTCAACGAATGGCAACAGGGTTAGATAGTTTTGCGCTCTTGGCAATTCCTTTCTTTATACTTTCTGGTGAGTTGATGAATAAAGGTGGTATTGCCCACAGACTCATCGCCTTTGCTAAGACCTTAGTAGGATCGTTTCCTGGTGGCTTGGCTTTAATCAATGTTATAGCGGCAATGTTAATGGGTGCTATAGCCGGTTCAGCAATGGCATCTGCATCAGCCATGGGAAGTATTTTAGGTCCAGAAATGGAAAAAGAAGGGTATTCTAAAGAATTTGGTGCGGCAGTAAATATTACTTCTGCAACTACAGGTTTAATTATTCCACCAAGTAATGTATTAATTGTTTACTCTTTAGCAAGCGGTGGCGCGTCTATTGCAGCCTTGTTCTTGGCAGGTTACATTCCTGGTATAATGACTGGTTTATTTCTTATGATAGTAGCTTCTTTTTGGGCAAAAAAGAAGAAATATAAAGTAGGAAAGCGAAGTAGCTTAAAGGAAGTAGGTAGAACGTTTATTGATGCATTACCTAGTCTTTTTATGCTAGTAGTAGTAATAGGAGGTATAGTAACAGGAGTTTTCACAGCTACGGAGGCTTCGGCAATTGCTGTACTGTACAGTTTAATATTAGGTTTTATTTATAAGGAAATTACCTTACCGAAATTACCTCAGATTTTACTAGATTCTTCGGCAACTACGGCAATTGTTATGTTATTGATAGGTTCGTCTATGTGTATGTCTTGGGCATTGTCTTATGAGAATATTCCACAAGATATTAGTAGTGGACTTTTAAGTTTAAGCGATAATAAAATTGTTATTCTATTAATTATCAACTTGTTATTGTTGTTCGTGGGTATTTTTATGGATATGACACCTGCAGTTTTAATTTTCACTCCGATATTTTTACCAGTAGTTACAAAACTAGGTTTAGACCCTGTGCACTTTGGTATTATCATGGTGCTAAATTTATGTATAGGATTGTGTACTCCGCCTGTAGGGTCCGTGTTGTTCGTTGGGGTAGGTGTAGCCAAAACTACAATAGAAAAGGTATTTAAACCATTGTTGCCATTGTTTATCGCAATGATTGTTGCGCTGTTTTTGGTAACCTATATTCCACAATTAAGTTTATGGTTACCTAGCTTATTCGATCTATAATTTTATACTAAAATCATGCAGAAATTAAATAGAAATAATATTGAGGTTTCTAGTGTGTTACCTATAAAAATTGTTCAATTTGGGGAAGGTAATTTTCTACGAGCCTTTGTAGAATATGCCTTTCAGACTTTGAATAAAGAAGTTGGGTTTAATGCTGGTATTGCGGTAGTACAGCCTATAGATAAGGGTATGGTGTCTATGTTAAATGACCAAGATGGTTTATACACACTTTTTACCAAAGGCTTACAGAATGGTGTTGCGGTCGAAAAAAAAGAACTAATTACTAATATAGTATCGGGCATTGATCCATATTTAAATTTTAATGACTTTTTAAGTCTAGCGAAAGAGCCGGAATTAGAATTTATTATTTCAAACACTACAGAAGCAGGTATTTCATTTGTGGAGGCAGATGAATTTAATATGACGCCACCAAGTTCTTTTCCGGCAAAGCTTACAAGATTATTATTTAAACGTTTTACTCATTTTAGTGGGGCAAGTGATAAAGGTTTAACCATTATACCATGCGAACTTATCAATCATAATTCAGATACTTTAAAACAAATTATACTGGATTATATCTCACTTTGGAATTTGTCATCAGAATTTAAAAATTGGATTTTAAATTCTTGTACATTTCATAATACATTGGTAGACCGTATTGTACCTGGCTATCCTAGAGACCAAATTGAAGCTTATAATAAGCAGTTAGACTATCAAGATAATTTAATTGTAAGCGCAGAAATATTTTTTTTATGGGTAATAGAGGGTGATGAAACATTAAAGGAGAAATTACCTTTTCATAAAACCAGCTTAGACGTTAAAATTGTAAAGGATATGCAACCTTTTCGAACTAGAAAGGTTCGCATTTTAAATGGTGCGCATACTGCAATGGTACCATTTTCATTACTGTATGGTAATGAAACGGTTAAGGAAACTGTAGAAGAAAGCTTTACAGGACCTTTTATTCGTTCTCTAGTATTTGACGAAATCATTCCAACCCTAGAAATGGAAAAAGATGAACTGAACGAATTTGCAAATGCAGTTTTTGATCGTTTTAAAAATCCGTTTATAAAACATCAGCTAGCCAGTATCGCATTAAATTCTATTTCGAAATTTAAGGTTAGGGTACTGCCAAGTTTGTTGATGTACAACGAAATAAAAGGAAAATTACCTTTTAAGATGGTATTTGCATTCGCTTGTTTAATTCGATTTTATAAAGGAAGTTATAATGGTAATGTTATGGCTGTAAACGATGATACTGATATTGTTTCGGAAATGGCATTGCTGTGGAAATTATGTTCCATGAATGAAATTGCAACGAAAGTTTTGGGTAAAGCGCAGTATTGGGGGCAAGATTTAAATGAGATTCAAGGTTTGACAATAGCTGTCACAACTTCTTTAAAACTCATTGAAGAATATGGTATAGAAAAAGGATTTTCAAAATTAGGTCAATAGTAAACACAACGCAATGCAGAAGAAAATAATTAAAGTTCAGGCAGAGGATAATGTGGCAATTGCATTGATAGACCTTGCAAAAGGAGACCGTTGTGAATATAACGGTGAAGAGATAATTATTTTATCTAAAACTAAGGCAAAACACAAAATTGCATTCGTTGATTTTGCAATCGATGATCCTATTTATATGTATGGAGTATTAGTTGGTAAGGCTGTAGTATCGATAGGGAAAGGTGACCTGTTGACCACTGAGAATGTAAAACACCAAAGTGATAAGGTGGTGGCCAAAACCAAAAATATAGTTTGGAACGCACCCGATATTTCCAATTGGAAAAACAGAACTTTTATGGGATATCACCGGGCAGACGGTCAAGTGGGTACCCAAAATGTATGGTTGTTTTTTCCATTGGTATTTTGTGAAAATAGAAATATAGAGGTGCTTAAAGAGGTTTTTGAAAAAGAACTTTCTATGGGTAAGGAGCGTAAGCAAAGACAACTACTACGTAATCTTATAAATGGTAATGATGCCGATTTCAATGATGGTAAACAGCAAGAGTCTGAGCAAACTTTTGATAATATAGATGTTAAGTTTATAACCCACCAAGGTGGTTGTGGCGGTATTCGCCAAGACTCAAATACATTAGCCAAATTATTGGCAGGTTATGTAAAAAACCCTAATGTAGCTGGTGCAACAGTATTAAGTTTAGGCTGTCAAAATTTGCAGATAGATATATTTAAAGATGCCTTGAATTCCATTGATTCTAATTTAGATAAGCCAGTACTTATTTATGAACAGCAGCAAATGGGTACGGTAGAAGACATGTTGAATGTCATAATCAAAGATTCATTTGCAGGTATAAAAGCAGCTAATTCCATTGAACGTAAACCAGCACCAATATCAAAATTAAAAATGGGATTGGAATGTGGTGGTTCTGATGGTTTTTCGGGTATTTCTGCAAACCCAGCTTTGGGTTATGCTTCAGATATTTTAGCGGCTGTTGGTGGCTCACCGATTCTTTCTGAGTTTCCAGAGTTATGTGGTGTAGAACAAGAGTTGGTAAATAGATGTGTAAATGATGCCGACGCAGAAAGGTTTATGTTTTTAATGAAAGCGTATGAAGCAGCTGCAGAGGCGGCTGGTTCAGGTTTTGATATGAATCCTTCTCCAGGGAATATCAAAGACGGTTTAATTACCGATGCAATGAAATCTGCTGGTGCAGCAAAAAAAGGAGGTACATCGCCTATTGTAGCAATTTTAGACTATGGTGAGTATGTTACTAAACCAGGCTTAAATCTTCTTTGTACACCAGGTAACGATGTGGAAAGTACAACGGGTATGGTTGGGTCAGGTGCTAATATAGTTGTTTTTACAACTGGCTTGGGTACACCCACAGGAAATCCTATTGCTCCCGTTTTAAAAGTTTCATCTAATTCTATACTAGCAGAACGTATGCCAGATATTATCGATATTGATACGGGTGCGGTTATTAGGGGAGAAAAGACCATTCAAGAAATGGGAGAGGAGATATTGGAATATGTTATTCAAGTAGCGAGCGGGGAGAAAGAGGCAAAAGCTGATATTTTAGGTCAAGATGATTTTATTCCGTGGAAAAGAGGAGTTTCACTCTAAATAGGTAGTAAATGTTACTTCTGCTTACTTGATGATTTTCTAACTATTAGTTTGGCTGGCAAAACAACGTTTTTATGAATTTCTCTTTGATCATTTTCAATCTGCTCTAAAAAAACTTTTGCAGCCATTTTACCCATTTCCATAGGAGATTGGTCTACAGAACTTATAGATGGTTCTAAAAATTGGGTAAAAGGTTCGTTACTAAAACCTACTACACAAAAATCTTCTGGTATTCTAATAGATATACTTTGAAGATATTTTACAGCTCCTAATAAACCATTATCTGTTGATGAGAAAATAGCATCTGGTGGTACCGATAATTTCATGAGTTTTTCTGCAGCTTCTTTTCCTGCTTCCATATCACTCGTTAAAGAAATTACGTAATCACTATTGTATGTAATTTTATGTTTTAAAAGTGCATCTTTATATCCTTTGAGTCTATTGTTATAGAGTTCAATATTCTGATCTACATAAAAATGGGCTATTCTTTTACAGCCTTGATGTATTAAATGCTCGGTAGCATCAAAACCACCTTGATAATCGTCTATGGTTACTGTGCTTATATTATCATAATTTAAAACACGGTCAAAAAATATGAAAGGCGTAGATTTTTTTAATTCCTGATTTAATTGCTCTTTATTTTCATTGGTAAAGGAGGAGGAGATAAGAATACCGTCAACTTGGGCATTTATTAAATTTTGAATAATTTTCTTTTCACGGTCAATATCTTCATGGGTTTGAGATATGATAACATGAAATCCTTTTGGGTATAGTTCATCTTCAATACCACGAATAACAGATGCAAAAAAGTTCTTATTAATGAACGGCACTACTACGCCTACATTTTTGCTTTTACCACTTTTTAGGGCTAATGCCAATTTATTCTGCTTGTAATTCATTTTTGCAGCAGTGACATGTACAAGCTCTCGTGTCTTTTTACTGATTTTAGGATTATTGTTTAAAGCCCTAGAAACAGTAGCTGCTGTAATTTTTAGCTCTTTTGCAATGTCGTAAATAGTAGCTTTCTTGCTCATAGAAAAGTGTATTACGAATTTACGATTATTGAATCAAAAAAAAGTACTGTAAATAGCTTATTAATTGGCATCGGATAAAATTTAGAAATGAATGAGAACCCTCTCTTTCTATAGTATTTTTCGTTATTTTAATAGCTTGTTTAGGGTATAATATGAATATTGAAAATAAGGTTGAATGAATATAAAAAGTGCTGTTAAGATAGAAAAGAGTTTTTATGGGACTACAATAGACGGTAAGCAAGTAGATCAATTTAGCTTAAAAAATGAAGGAGGTATAGAAGTCTATATTATAACCTTTGGGGGAAGAATTACTGCAATAAATACTGCCGATAAAAATGGTAAGCTAGAAAATGTTGTTTTGGCATTTAATAATTTAGAACAGTATGAAAAAAAGAACCCATTTTTTGGTGCTTTGATAGGGCGTTATGGAAACCGTATAGCGAAAGGAACTTTTAGTTTAAAAGGGATTGAGTATATATTAGCTAAGAATAATGGAGAAAACAATTTACATGGTGGTTTAAAAGGTTTTGATAAAATGGTATGGAAAGTTGAAAACGTAGAGGAATCTACTTCTTTTGTTTCTTTAAAATTGAGTTATTACAGTGAGGATATGGAAGAAGGTTTTCCTGGTAATTTAAAAACTACGGTTACATACACCTTAAACAGTAACAATAGTCTAGACGTATTGTATGAGGCCTCTACAGATAAGACTACGGTTATAAATCTAACACAACATTCTTATTTTAACTTATCGGGTAATTTTGCTCAGTTGATAGAAGACCATGAAGTGGAAATAGATGCCGATAAATTTGTTCCGGTTGATGCTTCGTTGATTCCAACAGGCGAATTGACTTCTGTTGAAAATACCCCTTTTGATTTTAGAACGTCAAAAGCAGTGGAGATTGCTATCAACGGAGAACATGAACAATTAAAAATAGGCGGTGGTTTTGATCATTGCTGGGTGCTCAATGGTAAAGGATATAGGTCAGTAGCTAAAGCACATCACAAAGAATCGGGGCGCGTAATGGAAGTATTGACTGACCAACCTGGTATGCAATTTTATACTGGTAATTTTATAGACGGCACTTTACCGGCTCCAAATAACGGAGTTTACGCAAAAAGAAGTGGTCTTTGTTTTGAAACCCAGCATTTTCCAGATTCGCCAAATCATCCACAATTTCCAGATACTACGTTAGAGCAAGGCGAGAAATATGCAACTAAAACAACTTTTAAGTTTTATGTTAATGGCTAGTTTTTAATACAGTTCCTTTCAATTTATTGGACATTATGTATTTAGTGATTTTTACATTAAAATCTCGTGCTAGTAATTTTTGTTTTCGAGATAATTTAAATTGGTATTGACGAATATATTTATTCATATAAAAAGAACATCATGCAAAAACCAAATAAAAGATTAGAAGGTCAAACCTGTATTGTTACTGGCTCTAGTGACGGTATTGGAGAAGCGGTAGCGAAAGCTATGGGAATGGAAGGCGGTAATATTGTAGTCAATTATTACAGTAGTAAAGAAGAAGCGGAAGAAGTTGCACATTGGATCAGTACAAATTCTAATTGCGGTAATGCTATCGTTATTAAATGCGATGTTAGTAAAGAGGAAGATGTTAAGAATATGTTTAAGCAAACAATTTCTGAATTTGGTACTGTAGATGTTTGTGTAGCAAATGCTGGTATGCAATTGGATCACCCGTTACATGAAATGCCTTTAAAAGATTGGCAGCGTGTAATAGATGTAAACCTTACTGGGCAGTTTCTATGCGCTAAAGAAGCTATTATAGAGTTTAAACGAAGAGGTATTAGACCAGAGGTTTCTAAATCCCTCGGAAAAATAATCCATATGAGTTCGGTTCATGAGGTAATTCCATGGGCTGGTCATGCAAATTATGCAGCTTCTAAAGGTGGATTGGTAATGTTGATGCAAACCATTTGTCAAGAATACGGTCCAGATAAAGTAAGGTGTAACTCTATAGCTCCGGGAGCGATAAAAACAGATATCAATAAAGAGGTTTGGAGTACGAAGGAAGGTAGAGATGGTATGTTGAAACTTATACCATATAAACAAATTGGTGTACCTGATGATATAGGTAGCGTTGCAAGTTGGTTAGCATCAGATGAATCTGAATATATTAATGGCACTACTATTTTTGTAGATGGAGGTATGACATGTTACCCAGGTTTTACAGCCAACGGATAATTTAAAAATAAAAAAAGCCGCCCATATAGGCGGCTTTTACATTTATATTTCAAATGATTTATTTCATCATTGGCTTATAATCAAATTTTTGCCCGCCAACAGATGCATCGGCCATTAAACCAGCTTTTGGTAAAGCAAATACTGCAACACCATCTCTATATTTTGCATTAACAGAAATACCAGATTTTAAGGCAACTGCAGAAGCTTCTGCAGAGAATTCAAAATCACCTTCTTTAAATTCGGCTAAATCACCTTCAGTTTCAAAGAAAATAACTTCGGTGATAGCTTGTCCACCTGCTTGTAATCCTACACTTAATTTTTTCAAATCGGCCATTCCGATCATAATGCCATTTTCATATACGACACCGTTACCAGATGCTCCACCAATTATAAACCCTCCTTTACCTACGTTAGGGAAAATGACATAACCTGCAGAATTATTGAAAAAATTGTCTAAGCCAACTTCCATTTTCATAAGCTTGTCTTTTGCCTTATTGGCATCTTTTATAATTTTCTGGTCTTTACTGCTTTGTGCATTTAACCCTACTGCTAAGAATAACAATGTTGTGAATGCAATGGATTTTAAAATTTTCATATGTTCTAGATTTTAGGATTAATAATTTATTATTAACGGAACAAAGTTAAATTTTACTTGTGTAATGAATTGACTTATTACCCTTAAATCTTAATTCAAATAAGTGTTAAATATATGTGAATCAGTTATTTGCAAGTTAAATTTTGAGTTTTATAGATTCTCAATTCTTCTAACTTGTTTGTTAATAGGAATTTAACCTATAAATTGATTTCTTAAAAATTTGTTAATTATTGCTAATAGTTATATATTCAAGAAATAATCTAACTCATTAAAAGATGGAGAACCAAGAGAATTTTTTTGATTCGAAAATGATTGCAAACTTAATTATAGCTTTTGCTTTATTATTTTCTGCCTTTTATTATTTCAATTACGCTCAAGAAATTGAAAATGACGTTAGTACTGTTATTGTAAATTCTTTAAAGGATGTAAACAATAGCTTGGCTGAGCAGGAGACTGCCCATAAATAATTTAAATTTCTGACCATAACTATAGGCTACCGATTCATTGTAATCGGTAGCTTTTTTTTATACTTATTAAAATCATTTTTTACCTACCACAACATTTATAACTAACGCTGCTACAATCATTAAGATGCCTAAAAGACTCCATAAAGAGTAAATGTCTCCGAACCAGAAAATACCAACCATAATTGTAAATATGACTTCAATGTATTTTAAAGGTGCTACTAAGTTCGTTTTAGCAATTTGAAATGCTTTGGTCATAAAAACCTGTCCAAAGAAACCAAATATACCTAGGCTCAGTAGTATTAACCAATCTATACCTTCCGGCTTTATCCAATTATTTATACTAAGTAGACCACCTATAACAGTACCTGTGAACATAAAATAATTTACAATAACCAAAGGGTGATCACTGTTTCCTATTTTTCTTATCAGAACATATACTAAACCGCTAAAAACAGAAGCAGCTAAAACTAGAAGTAAACCTGTGGTGTTAATATTTTGGTCAAACCCTTTTAAAACCAATACTCCAGCAAAAGCAAATAGAAAAAGAAACCATTGAATTGGTTTTAATTTCTCTTTAAGTAAAAAGACAGCAAAGATCGCGGCATAAATTGGGGCAAGATATCTTAGGGAAACTGCAGTTCCTACAGGTAGGTATTGTAAAGACATAAAAAATAGACTCATAGCTGTTAATCCAACTAAAGCTCTATATATCATTAATTTACGACTATTTCCAAATATGGGTATACCTTTAATTAAAATAAGGGTAGTTCCTAATACAAGTGAACCGATAGCTCTAAAAAATACAATTTCGAAGGTCGGGTAGTGGTTTAGGTATTTTACGAAAGAATTCATTAAACTAAATGAAAACGTACTAATAATCATAAATAATATTGCCTTCTTCACAGTCTTACATTTGTGAATGCAAAGTTACTCGTGGCAGATAGAATTAAACCTGAATACTATTAAAAATAACTATATAGCTATAAGTTTTACGATACCCATAATTTTAGAGGTGTATGTGTTGTATTTCAACTAAATAATTGACTTTGAGATTCATAAATGAAAAGAAAGCTTTATAATTTTTGTTATTTCTGTTTTAGTGACAGTTCTGTTAATAAACTTCTTGTATTTAGTTATAATAGGCATAACATTATGTATCATTTTAAGAATTCTCTTAACTTGGCAGAACAAAACAAATTGATTGATTTGGTTCTTTTTTTTAGTAGTGCTGAATCTTACTCAAAATTGATAAAACACAATTAATATGAACGAATTGTTATCGTTAAAGGATAAAAATTATGCCCTATCTGGGGGAACAGGAACCTTGGGTGGTTCAATTGCTCAATATTTAGTAGAAAATGGAGCAACAGTTCTCTTGTTAGGAAGGTCAGAAGATAAATTAAAAGAGAAGCAAACTGAGCTAAATAGTCTTGTTGCCGATAGTACATTTATTTTTAAGGTAGATGTAATGGATGAGAGTGATCTTATCAACCTAAAAAACAAAATTAAAAAGGATTTTAACCACTTAGACGGGTTGGTAAATCTTGCTGGAGGAAATATACCTGGGGCAACTTTAAAGCCAGAACAGACCATTAGGGATATTGAAATGGGCGATACTAAACAGGTTGTTGATATTAATTTATTCGGAACGGTTACACCAACTGTTATTTTAAGCGAATTAATGGTAGAACAAGGATATGGCTCTATTGTTAATATTTCATCTATGGCGGCTAAGCAAACTATTTCTAGGGTTCTAGGCTATTCTATGGCTAAAGCTGCAGTAGATATTTTTACGAAATGGATGGCCAATGAACTAGCGTCTAAACATGGGGATAAAATTAGAGTGAATGCCGTAGCGCCTGGTTTTTTCATAGGTAATCAGAATAGACGATTACTTACTAATGAAGATGGTTCATTTACAGAAAGAGGTAATAGCATTATTAGAAATACTCCAATGGGACGTTTTGGTGATGCATCTGAGCTTAATGGTATGGTTCATTACCTACTTAGTGATGCCTCAAGTTTCGTTACCGGAAGTATCTTTGATGTTGATGGTGGATTCAGTTCTTTTTCTGGTGTTTAAATTAGTATTTTCAAAATAGAATCGTGTCTATTTTTGCAATCGATTACACTTATTTTATGTGATGATTTGTAACATCATAATTTTGTCGATTATTTGAAATAAACATTTGGCTGGTTTGGCTCAATTTTCTGATTTGGAATTGGGTATTAGAATTAAATTTATAATTCCTATTATCGAATAATTAAAGTAATATTTAAGTATTAATCATACATAGTATCATGCGCATATCATATCTGTTCTTATTAATTATTTCATCGCTCTTATTTTCTTGTCAGTCTAAGTTTAAAGAAACTTCAGTTTCTTTAGATTCTTATAAAGTTGAGGACGGATTTAGTTTAGAAGTGATAGCAGCAGAGCCTCTTTTAAAAGCTCCCGTAGCTATAGATTTTGATGCAAAAGGAAGAATTTGGGTGGCACAAATGCCAGGTTATATGAATGATTTACAAGGGTCGGGAGAGGAAGACCCTTCTGGTAGTATCGTCATTCTAGAAGATTTGGATGAGGATGGAATAGCTGATCACTCAAAAGTGTTTATTGATAGTTTAGTAATGCCACGTGCATTGGCTCATGTTTATGGCGGATTGTTGTATGCTGAACCACCATATTTATGGTTTGTTGATATTAAAGATGATAAGCCTGTAAATAAAATAATGGTAGATTCTATTTATGCTGTAGAAGGTAATCCAGAGCATCAACCAAACGGACTAGAATTAAATATTGATAATTGGATATACAATGCGAAATCTAATTTTAGATATAGAAGGAAAGCTGGAGTATGGGAAAAAGAACCCACAACCTTTAGGGGGCAGTGGGGTATTACCCATGATAATTTTGGTAGGTTATATTACAATGATAATTCTAGAATATTACTAGGAGATTATGCCTTGCCAAATACATTTATTAATAATAAATATTTCACGCCAAAATCTAGTCTCGATAAACTTTTAACTAATGATCAAAGGGTGTATCCTGTATTTGCAGGCTCGGTAAATAGGGGGTATGCAAAAGGTGTTTTAAATGCAGATAGTATTTTAGTAAATGCAACCGCTGCATGTAGTCCTTTGGTGTACAGAGGTGGTGAGTTTACAGGATCTTATGATGAAAATGTTTTTATCTGTATACCCGAAGGTAATTTAATAAAACGAGCCCTTTTAAATTTTACAGGTGATTCTGTTATTGCAAAGCAAGCTTGGCAGGGAAAGGAATTTATAACTTCTACAGATGAAGGTTTCAGACCTGTGAGCTTAAAAAATGGTCCAGAAGGTAGTATGTATATAGTTGATATGCATAGAGGGATGATAGGTCATCATGCTTATATGAGTCCGTATCTAAGAGATAATGCAAAGGCTAAAGAATTAGACACTATCATTAATTTTGGAAGGATTTTAAAAGTTGCTCACGAGAATTCTAAAACCGATAAAATTCGAGATTTCAATGCATTGAGTGGGAGTGAACTTGTGACATTACTATCAAACGAGAATGGTTGGGTTCGTGACCGAGCTCAACATTTTTTAATATTTAAAGAACTTAAAAGCTCAATAGAGGAAGTAAAAGAAGTAGCACTTAACTCTAAAAATCAATGGAGTCAAATTCATGCATTGTATGTTTTGGAGGGGTTGGATGCCTTAACTTTTGATTTCTTGACAACTATTATAGATAAGAGTAATAGTCAAGTAGCTTCTCATGGCTTGGTCCTTTTAAAGGAATTTTCATCCGAAGAGCATATAGAAAAGGCACTAGTTTTATTTAATAATGTTATAGAACGAAATGAGATAGAATTAGACCTGTATTTAGGAAATGGTTTAGGGACTTGGATGAATTTAGATGAAAATAAATTCATGCCTGTTATGATGGGAATCTTGACAAGAAAACCTGATAATAGTATTTTAGCGGATGCTGTCATTGGTGGCTTGTCAGCTGTAGATACAGAGGTCTATAACAATTCAGTTATCATGGATAGTTTAAAGCATACTCAGTTTGTAAATAAGCTAGCAAGAACTATTAAAGATAAGAATGCAGATAAGATGAATGCCATTTTTACCAAAGAGAGAACAACTGAAGATACCCGAACTAGCGGGGCTAGAATGTTTTTTCAAATTTGTGCATCTTGTCATGGAGCCGGAGGGAAGGGAATAGATGGTTTGGCACCTCCTTTAATGAATTCAGAACACGTAAAAAATACAGAGAGATTAGCACTAATAATTTTACATGGTCTTGAAGGACCTGTACACGTTAATGGTGAGCTTTATAATATAAACTTGGCTATGCCCGGTCTTATAAGAAATGAGAGTATAACTGATAAAGATATTGCCAATATTATATCATATGTAACCAACGCTTTTTCAGATAAACCAAAAAGATTAAGCACCACACGTATACAGGAACTAAGAAATGTAAAGTCTTTCTCTGGAATGGAATTTACAGAGAAAGAACTTCAAGCGCTTGATAAGTAATTACCAAGCTATTTCATACTTTTTCTAATACCCACTTCTAATCCTCTTAGCTCAGCTAATCCCCTTAGTCTACCTATGCCTGAGTAACCTGGGTTTGTCTTCTTTCTTAGGTCATCTAGCATTTTATGGCCATGATCTGGGCGTAATGGCATTCTGGTATCGGTTCTGTCAGAGGCTATTCTCTTTTGTTGTTCTTTTACCAATGCTTTCATAACCGAAAACATATCTACATCGCCTTCTAAATGATTTGCTTCATGAAAATTACCATCGGCATCACGCTGTGTACTACGTAAATGAATAAAATGAATACGATCACCTAAGCGCTCTATCATTCCTGGTAAATCATTATCTGGTCTAACACCAAATGAACCTGTACAAAATGTTAGTCCGTTGTTTGGACTATCAACTGCCTTATAAAGGTCAACGATATCTTGCTCCGTACTTACAACTCTTGGAAGTCCTAAAATAGGAAATGGAGGATCATCAGGATGTATACACATACGAACACCCGCCTTTTCAGCTACCGGAATAATATTAGATAAAAATTCGAATAAATTTTCCTTTAGTTCTTTTGGTCCAACAGCGTCATAAGTAGCTAAAATTGTATTGAACTCTTCTAACGAATACCCCTCTTCTGCACCCGGTAAACCTGCTATAATATTGCTTATTAATTTGGTTTTATCTTCTTCAGAAAGCGTTTTTAAATATTCTTTAGCGTCAGTTTTTTGAGCTTCAGAATACGTGTCTTCAGAACCTGGTCTTTTTAATAGATACAATTCAAAGGCAGCGAAAGCAGCAGCTTCGAAACGAAGAGCGGTAGAACCATCTTCTACTTCATAATCTAAGTTGGTTCGTGTCCAATCTAAAACAGGCATAAAGTTATAACAGACCGTATCTATACCACATTGACCTAGGTTAGAAATAGTTTGTTTGTAGTTCTCATAATAGACTTTATAATCGCCTTTCTGGGTTTTTATTTGCTCATGAATCGGAACACTCTCTACAACAGACCATGTTAAGCCAGCGGCTTCTATTATATTTTTACGCTCAATAATTTCATCTACCGTCCATACTACGCCATTAGGTATATGATGTAAAGCACTAACAACACCTGTTGCGCCTGCTTGTCTAATATCTGATAATGATACGGGGTCATTTGGACCGTACCAACGCCATGTTTGTTCCATTTTTCTTGATTATAATTTATTAAACTCCACTAAAAGCACTAAAACCTCCGTCAATTGGTACTACTACACCTGTAACAAATTTTGATGCCTCTGCACATAGGTAATGAATAGTACCGTTTAATTCGTCGGTCTCGCCAAATCTTTTCATGGGTGTATTTCTAATTATGGTATCACCCCTGTCAGTAAAATTACCTGTTTCTTGATCAATTAAAAGATTTCTATTTTGATTTCCGATAAAAAAACCGGGGGCAATTGCATTAACACGTAAACCTTCTCCAAATTTTGTAGCTAATTCTACAGACAACCATTTCGTGAAATTATCTATAGCTGCTTTCGATGCAGAGTACCCTACAACTCTTGTAATTGCGCTTTGCGCTGTCATTGATGAAATATTAATGATAACACCTTGTTTATTCTTTACCATTTCTTTGCCGAAAACTAATGCTGGTAGAATGCTTCCAAATAGATTAAGGTCAACCACTTTTTTAAAGTGATCAATATTTACATCAAAAATAGTTTGGTCAACACCAATGGTAGCGCCAGGCATATTACCACCTGCGGCATTTATTAGGATATCAATTTTACCGTGTAGCTCTATAATTTCATCTGAAACCTTAATTAAACTAGCTTCTTCTAATGCATTACATACAAAACCAGAAACGTTGTCGCTAATGGTTTTAAGTTTTTCTATGGCTGCGTTTACAATGTCTTCTTTGTAATCCAGAATAACAATCGTTGCACCATTTGAAAGCAAATAAGTTGCCATTTCACCGCCAAGTACTCCGCCACCTCCGGTAATTAATATTACTTTATTTTCTATACTAAATAAGTTCATATTCTACTATTTATTGTTTCAATTCAATGGTATGAACACCACCTTTTAGGTAAATAGAATTATTGGTTGATTTTAGCTTTTTACCATTATGTTTAATTTTTGAAAAAACAGGGGGAACTGTAAATTCTGCAGTCATTTTCTTAGGAATCTCGATAGTATAATGGTCGGTATTCTTATCTTTTTTAAAACTAGCAGTTATGATGCCGTTTTTGGTAGGTACTCTAATATTGGAAAAAGTCAAATCTGCTAGTTGAGGTTTAATCTCAGCTACTTTAAAACCAGCGGTTTTTGGTTTAATACCCCACATATAGCGAGTAGTAATATTCAAAGGCGCTGTACCCCATGCATGGTTCCAATCAGAGTTTGGTTTGTACTTTACATCCCAAGCTTCTAAAGTCATGGTTGCGCCTATTTCAATCATATTCCACCAACTTCTATCGCTTTCTGTTTCTGTGATGAGGTCTAATGCGTATTGCGCCTCTCCGCTTTTATATAGTCCTTCTAACAAGTATTGAGATCCGTAAACGCTACATGCCATCCCTCTGGTTTTTATAAAATCTGTAACTGTTTTAATATGTTCTTTGGGTACAAGACCAAATGCTAATGGCATCATATTACCATGTAAGGAAGAATGATTAGAGTTTTCCCCATCTATGTAATACCCTTTTTTAGAATCAAATAACTTAGTGTTAATAACGCTCTTGATGGTTGCTGCCTTATTTTGAAAAAACGTTACATCGTCGTCTTTATCAAGAAATTCTGCGATTTCTGCCATTAGGACAAGGTTGTAGTAGTAAAAAGAATTGACGACTGTATTTACTGGTACTATTTCATAACCATCTCTTTCGCCTTCTGCAGTAGCCAATTCCCAACCTGTATCTTTTTGTGCTGGTGGCCAATCTATAATATCTTTAATTTTTGTGTCTGGTTTCTTGAAACCTAATTTTGAAATTAACTCTTCGTTCATGTGTGGGGAAGAGGAACTTATGAGTCCGTCTTTACGTTCCAAATCCATTAATGTTTTTAACTTCAGATTCTCATAATGTTCCGCTAAAGGCTCTAAATCGCCAGTATACATATAATCGGCATAAAACATGGGTACGGTATGTAACAACCATTCTGTGGGCCAAGTTGGGTTTTTTATAAAGTAGGCATTTGTTCTTCTTCCCATAGCATAAAGGCTATCTACGCTATAGTGACTTAGTTGATTTATATAGGCATCTGCTTCATACGGAATTCTTTCACGATCACCATCAACATAATAGCCTGTAAAACTGGTAGCTTTAATAGTATGCTTACATAGTTTCCAAATAGAATCTAGTATTTCATTTGAAGAGGAGAAGCTACTTGCTTCTTCATTAAAATTGTTATGTACCGCTTTTTGAAAGACTTCTATATTTTCAATTGGTATTTTTAAATTCTCAATTTCACAATATCTAAAAGGCATAATAACACCAATGCTATCAGGTAGTAGTATTGCGGCTCCAGATGTATTTCTTTTATTAGGAATTAGTTCAATATTAGTAATCGTATTTGCTTGTAGATTACTTAATACAATTCTTTGATATCTAATAGATCCGCCTGGTTTTCTATCTATTCTATTTTGTGCATTTAATTTTTCACCAAGATGAATGACCAGCGAATCGTTTTGAGTTATAGTACTGCGTAATTCAACTGTGCCAAAGTAAGCTTTACCAAAGTCTATTAAATACGTGTCTTTTGATACCTCACTTATTTCATTAGGACTGTTGAATGTGGTTTTCAAATCTATATCACTAGTACTATTTTGAGCTTGACAATAGAAAATAGATAGGGTGATAAGACATATGTAAATATGCTTTTTCATAGGTTTTACGGTAAGTTGATTTATGATAGGTAGTACTAGATACCATGTTGTTTATAACATAGTATCTAGTTTACTTACTTTTAGATTTTATTACACTTTTTTCATTCTATATACTCTTCAATTACTATAGGGAAGTAGATGATAAAGTGTTGCTTAATCTTATTAATATGTAGAAATTATACAGGTTTAATTTCCCAACCTGGCTCATAGGATCTAGACCATAATTTCATTGCCTCCCTATTAAATATGCGACCAGTTGTTTCATCTATTTCAAAAGAGTCATCGATTCTTGAAGCTATATTTGCGTAATGCGTAAGCATTTGGCTTATAGCACCTTCATCTATTGGTGATGTTAATTCAGCTTTACCTCTTATAGCATCGAAAAAGTTAACAGTGTGTAACGTAGACATATCGCCACCGCCACCAAGTGCTGTACCTGCTTCTTCGTTTGTTGAAATATTTTCTTTTATAAGACCTCCTTTTTGGTCGAATAATTTATAACCACCACGATCAATATAAGCGGTACCTTCAGAACCTGCCACTATTGTACCTCTACCATATTTGTTACCGTATTTATGATAACCGGTTCTACTGTTTCCATCCCACTTTATGGTTTTATTACCAGCAAACTTAAACGTAGCCTCCATAGTATCATACATTTCCCAGCCATCATCTTTGAAATGATATTTGCCTGAATCTACAGATACTTTTTCAGGATATTTTACACCTAATGCCCATCGCGCAATATCTAATTCATGAGTAGCATTATTACCCATTTCTGCAGTACCAAAATCCCAGCCGTACCAATGCCAGTTGTAATCCCAAGTGTTGTCTGTATAAGCTTTTCTTGGTGCAGGACCTTGAAATAAATCCCAATCTAAACCTTCTGGCGGATTTGCTTTTGTTTGGTGTGGTACACGACCTCTGGCACTAACATAAAAAGCAGTTGCTTTATATACATCACCAATAACACCGTTGTGAATTTCTTTTATTATTTCTTGAGACTCTGGAGCCGAACGTTGTTGGTTACCCATTTGCACCACTTTGTTGAATTTCTTTTGATAGGCAACTACCAATTCCCCTTCTCGTGGATTATGGCTACATGGCTTTTCTAAAAAGACATGTTTACCGGCTTGCATTGCCATACATGCACCAGGTGCATGCCAATGATCTGGAGTCGACATAAAAATGGCATCAACCTCTTTATCATCTAAAATTTTGCGAATGTCATTTTCTAATTGTGGCTTATAATTTAGTTTAGAAGCCACTTCGGTAGCAGCTTTATCTCGCTGACTCTTCATAACATCGCATAAATATTTAAGCTCTACGTTATTTTTTTTGTAGGCTATTGCTGGTATATATGCACTATACCTTCTACCTAAACCTTGTATTGCAACATTAATTCTATCGTTAGCACCTATTATTTTAGAATAACTCTTAGCTGTCATAGCATTTGCGCTAGAGCCTACTAAAGTAGCACCAACCGCTCCAATTGCAGTTTTCTTTATAAAATCTCTTCTGTTTGAACTCATGTTGTTTATTCTTTAGTATTACTAATTGAACGAATCTTTACATTTTTGAAAGAAACCAAATCACCGTGGTCTTGAAGTAAAATTTGACCATTATCCAATTCTCCGAAATTTGGCCATTTAGCATATTTACTTTCAGAAACTAACTTTTTATAAGCATCGCTCTTTCGTTCGTATTCTAAAACTTTGGTTCCATTTAACCAATGTTCAACGTGGTTATCTTTTGATATAATGTAAGCCGTATTCCATTCACCAATTGGGTTGATAGGCTTATTTACATCTGCCTGAATTAGGTCATATAGCGAACTTACTGTTCTGCTACCTTCATGATTTCCTAGTTTAGCATCTGGATGAAGATTGTCATCTAATATTTGATATTCCAATCCTATAGAAGAACCTTCGCCTTTATTAATATTGGTATCTACATAATATTTTATACCACTATTAGCACCAGGTGTTAGTTTAAAATCTACTTTTAATTCAAAATCTCCGTAAAGTTTTTTGGTAACGATATCGCCACCAGCCGAAGATTCTGCACCACCTGAAGAAAGAACACTTAAAATACCATTTTCAATTTTCCATCCTTGTTCTGGAAATTCTTCTAATTTGGCACCCCTCCACCCGTTGGTAGTTTCTCCATCCCAAAGTAATTCCCATCCATCTTTCTTCTCATCAATAGATAATTGATTTTTTGTAATAATAGGAGTAAGTGGAGATTTTCTAGAATATTTAGAAACGCTATCGGTAACGATTTTTACATTTTTCCAGATAATATCGGTTCCAGCTTTTTGGTCACCATGAATGCTGTGTACTTGCAAACAGATAAATCCTTTCGCAGTTTTATCATCAATTAAGTAGGCTGCAGGAACATCGTTTACCCAGGTTTTAATAGTGTCGCCAATTGCTTCTATACGATAATGGTTCCATTCGTTTTGCTTAAAAGCTTTTTGCGCTGTAGGGTTATCTGTCATCGGATTTAACCATCCACGCCTAGACTCATCATAGATACCACCGCTCCATGCTCTTTCAGATGGGTCAATTTCAACTTGGTAACCATGTACTCTACCATCTCTATAAGTAGGTATGCTATTACTTCTAATCTGTATACCAGAATTCATTGTTGAATCAACTTTATAGTCTAATTCTAAAATGAAATCGTCATACATTTTATCTGTCGTTAAAAAGGTATTCGGAGTATCGTGGGTGGTAGTACCTACAATGGTACCATCTTTTACATTATAGGTAGCATCACCACCTAGTTTATGCCAACCGTTTAAAGTTGTGCCGTCAAATAAATCTACCCAAGGGGTTTCATCTTTAGTGTTTTCGGTACAGCTAACTATTAAAGCTAGTGCTGTTACCATCAGTAATTTACTGGTTGAAAGGTAATTTTTCATTATTAATTATTTGGTTTTGGAATGGCTCTACAAAGTACAGCGATTGTGGTTTTAAAGGATGGACATTTTAATACAAAGCATGGATTTAGCATTCTAAACGTTAATTAGCGTTATGTATGAAAAAATGAAAATATGTAATTTTTTGTCTAATAGCTATGTGAAATATTTAAAAATTAAGGAGATAGTTTGATGATTTAGCAAGTTAAAAATAATCCATTTTTTTTAGGCTGTCCATATTTCCGATGAATATGTCCATTCGTTAACATGGTGTTAACAATACTTTAGTAGTCAATTAACTTAACAATAACAAAAATGAAAAAACTAAAACTATTAATGGTATTCCTTTTATTGGGCGTGTCATCAGTACTATGGGCGCAGAGTAGCGTTACGGGTACGGTGACAGATGACCAGGGTATGCCAATTCCAGGAGCGTCTATTGTAGTAAAAGGAACATCAAATGGTACAGTAACAGACTTTGATGGGAATTTTAGCATTTCGGTAGAAGAAGGTAATGTATTAAGCGTATCCTATTTAGGTTATAAATCTGTAGAAGTAGCTTATTCCGGTCAATCTAGTCTATCGGTTACTTTGGCAGAAGATACCGCACAGTTAGATGAGGTTGTAGTTATAGGTTATGGTTCTGTAAAGAAAAGTGACTTGACCGGTGCCGTTGCTTCAGTTGACAGTGAAACCTTAACTGAGCAAAGAAAGACCAATATAGGTCAAGCAATTCAAGGTCGTATTGCAGGTGTTGATGTTAGAACATTAAACTCTAAACCTGGTGCGCCGTTATCAATTAAAATACGTGGTAATACGGTTATTACTGCAAACCAAGGTAGTGAGCGTGATGGTGTAAGTGATGATCTTGCAGATGACCCTTCTAAACCGCTATTTGTGGTTGATGGAATATTTTTTGATGACATCAGTGTTTTAAATCCTTCTGATATTGAACAGATGGATATTTTAAAGGATGCTTCTGCTACTGCCATTTATGGTTCTAGAGGGGCTAACGGTGTTGTAATCATTACAACTAAAAGTGGTATTGAAGGTAGAACCGTTTTTACTTATGACTCTTCTTTTGGTTTACGTTCGGCAACCAATATTCCAGAACTCTACTCAGGTCCTGAATATGTTCAGTTTGTTGACGATGTATTAAGAGCACGAGCTTGGCAAGGTACAGATAGAACTGTTGCAGATTATAATAATGTAGTTGTTGATAGGTCTACAGAAATTCAATCTTCTAATGAAGAAGCATCTAATGTTGCAAATGGTAGATATACCGATTGGATGGATTCATTTAGAAAAACTGGATTGCAAACAAGCCATACAGTAGGTATGTCTGGTGGTAGTAATGGTTTGGTATATAATGGATCACTAGGTTATTTACATGACGAGGGCGTTATGGGAATAGAAGAGTACGAAAGATATAATTTGAGTGCTTCGTTATCTAAAAAGGTATCTGATGAGGTTACTGTAGGTATTAAAACATATTTGGCTCTATCAGAAAGAGAACAGGGTAGTAGAGAGTTGTTTAGAAGTACGTTACGTTTAGCGCCAACGGTTAATCCTTACGATGAAAACGGAGAACCAATATTATTTCCAGATGATCAAGATTTAAGATTTGTTAATCCTATATATGATGCAGAAGGAGCATGGAGGTTAAATAATAGATCTTTAGATGTTATTGCAAATGTGTTTTTCAATTATAAGCCAAATGATTGGATCAACTTTAAAACACAATTTTCGCCGAATATTTCAGCACAACGTTTTGGAGAATATCGTGGTTTGTTAACGAAGTCTTCTAGAAATGATCCTTCAAGAATACAGTCTCATTATCAATCGGACTTTAAAACATCTTATACTTGGGATAATATTCTTGATTTCGATTTCGATATTGCTGAAGGGCATAATCTTAAAACTACTTTAATTAACTCCATATATTATTCTAATCCTGAAGGGAGTGATATTCAGGTTCGTAATTTTGACACTGATGCTTACTTATTTTTTAATACTCAAGGTGGATCAGATGTGCCTAGAAATTATGGTAGTTTTTATGAAAAAGAGACCTTAGCTTCATTTGCAGGTCGTTTAAACTATAATATTAAAGATAGATACCTATTTACTTTTACAGGTAGATATGACGGTTCATCTAAATTGGCAGTAGGTAATAAATGGGCATTCTTCCCATCGGCTGCTTTTGCATGGAGAGCAAGCGAAGAACAATTTTTAAAGGATGTAAACTGGCTTAGTAATTTAAAACTACGTTTAAGTTATGGTGAGTCTGGTAACGATAAAACAGTAAATCCATATAGTTCATTAGCCTTCTTATCTCAAGATAGTTATTTGTTCGGTGATGATTTTACCATTGGTAAATCTGTTGCTGGTCTTTCTAACGCAGATTTAAGTTGGGAAATTTCTAAGGAATATAACGTTGGGTTAGACCTATCGATTCTTAATAGCAGAGTTAATTTTGGTTTTGAATACTATAGTAAAGAAACTGAAGGAAGTATTCTTGCCCGTCAATTATCATTTGTAACTGGTTTTGGAGATTCTGGTACCATAGGTAATTTTGGTTCTGTTAGAAACAGAGGTGTTGAACTTACTTTAAACACTGTTAACGTACGTACAGACAATTTTACATGGCGTACGAATATCAATTACACTAAAAATGACAATGAAATACTTGCTTTATATGATGATATTGACCAGATTTTGGTTGGATCAGATTCTAGATTAAATGGTGTTTTACAAGTAGGAGCACCTATAGATGCTACATTTGATTATGAGGTTGATGGTATTTGGCAAATAGATGAGGCTGCACAAGCAGAATCTTTTGGTCTATTACCTGGGCAGTATAAATATGTTGATCAAAATAATGATGGTGTAATTAATCAAGAAGATAAAACAGTTATCGGTTCTCAATCTCCAGATTGGATTGCAGGTATGACAAACACCTTCAACTATAAAAATCTTGAAATGAATGTTCAAGTAAATACAAGACAAGGTGTATTCGGGCATTCAGAATTTCATCAAAATTTTGCAAGTTTCAATGGCGATGGTGCGGTATTCAATAGCTTAAAACAAGATTATTGGACACCTAACAACCCTGATGCTAAATATCCTTCACCAGAGTATGGAGAATCTTCGTACCCTTGGTTCTATGAAGATATGTCCTTTGTAAGAATTGGTAATATTGGTCTTGCCTATTCATTTCCTGATGACCTTTTAGACAAGTTGAAAATGTCCACGTTGCGTTTATCACTTGATGTTCAAAACCCATTCACTTTTACCGATTTTGATGGTCCAGATCCAGAAACAGGTTTACAGAATTCCTATAACATGGGGTATTCGGTTAAAACAGTTTTATTCGGATTAAAATTATCGTACTAATTTTTAAACTATAAAAAGATGAAACTATTTAAATATATAAAGGTTATAACGGTCTTCTTGGTTATGCTGTCGCTGTCTTATGCTTGCGATGATTATTTAGAAGAAGAAATATACTCAGACATCACTTCTGAGAATTTTATTACACAAGACAATGCAGATCAATTGGTGATTGGTGTATATAGTAGCCTGCGAGATGTCTACAATCAGTATACGTACCAATTTTTGGGTACAGATATTTTTACTAGTAAAAGCGAAATATTCTCTTTTAGCGCAACTAATGATTATTTCAATTTAAACTCAGGTACAGGCTTAGGGGTTTGGTCCAATAACTATAGTGTAATTGGTAAAGCAAATACGGTTATTAATAGGTTTGAAAATCAAATAAACTGGAGCGAGGCTAATTTAGGCGATAGGGATTATGGTATTGCACAAGCAAAAGCACTTAGAGGTTTGGCTTATTTTAATTTAGTACAGCAATATGGTGGTTTAGTTATAGAACTGGAAGAAGCTCAAACTATTCGTACAGATTATGCTAGATCTTCAGAAGCAGAAACGTTTGCTCAAATAATTTCAGATTTAGAAGAGGCTATTCCTACTTTGTTAGATAACCCTAGTACAGGTAGAATATCTAAAAGAGCGGCACAACATTTATTGGCCGAGGTATATTTAACTAGAGCGTATACTTCTGCAGGTAGCTCTGGCGATTTTGATACTGCTGCGGCATTGGCAGAGCAAGCAATAGGTAGCTATGATATTCGTAATCAATCATATGCCGAGGTTTTTGATTATGATAATCAAGAAAATGATGAAATATTGTTTGCTGTACAATATGGAAATAGTGGTTTAGCAGCAGATAAAAGTAACAACAAGCATTCTCTTTTTATGAACCAGGTGTTTAATTATCCTGGTGTTAATAGAACTACAACGCCATATGGTGTAAGTGGTTTTGGAGCAATGCCTACACCTTTCTTTTATTCTTTGTTCGCTGATAATGATACAAGAGAAGATGCTACAATTCACCGTGCAATTATTGCAGATAGTGATGAGCCAGATGGTCCAGATAATATTGTTGCTGGTGATACTATTGTGTACTATCCAAAAAACACATTGGATGCTGAAGAATTAGCAGAGCGATTAGATCGTTATTGGGTATACCAACCAGATCAATATCTATTTGGATTACCTGCAGACGTTCCAGGAGTTAATTATTTATACTCATTGAATATTGAACGTACAAATTTCCCAATATTCAAGAAGTTTGATGATCAAGACTTTAATGAAGATACAGACGGAGCTAGAGATACATTTGTTTACAGAGTAGCAGGCACGCACTTAATTGCGGCAGAAGCTTATTTGGGAGCAAGTAATACTGCATCAGCCTTAAACCACTTAAATATTGTTCGTGAGCGTGCTACTGGTGTAGCGAATGAATATACCTCAGTTACTATTGACGATGTTTTAAATGAAAGAGCATTAGAGCTTGCAGGTGAAGATAATAGATGGGCTGTGCTTAAAAGAACAGGTAAATTAGAAGAACGTATAAATCTATATAATCCTCATGTTATTGATCACGGTGCTTTTGATGCAAGTACTCATTTATTAAGACCTATTCCTGCAAATGAATTGCAATTGTCAGATGGATCTTTAATACAAAACCCTGGTTATTAGAAATTATAGAATTGAACAAAATAGTTAAGAAGTTAGTTTTTATTGAGTGAGTTGATATGGGCAGGTGTAAAACCTGCCTGTATTTTACACTATATCCTTTAAATTCTTGATTCGATATTTCTATCTTAACCAAATAATGTTCATTAATTAATATTTAATTTAAGCTGAATAAAGAGATTTGTTTTTCTTTATCAGATAATCCGTAATTAAGAAATTCAATATCATTTATTATACTTATTCTATCGCAATTTTATAATCTAAAGTAGTAATTGCGATTGTATTTTAACCTGTATAAATGGGCTAATACATTTAGTAATTTAAAAAAATTCATTGTCTCAAAATTCCAAGTAAATAGAAAGACCTAAGCGAATGATTGAAAAATATAGATTAACACAATTTTTATTACTTACCATTTGCATGATATTTTGCTTGGCATGTAATACTGGTGTTGAACAACTATCATCTGTTTATTTAATAACAGGTGAAAATTCTAGTGATGTAGAAGTTTCTACAATAAACGATTTAAAGAACGATTTAGAAAAAGTTTTAAAAGAGGAGATACACATAGTAAAAGAAGGTGTGCAAATTCCTAATAAATCTTTGGTTTTTATACTAGGTACAGCAAATTCCAATTCCATTATTACTGATATGGTGACAACTGGAGAATTGGTTTTGTCAAATGTAAAACCTGGTCCAAGAGGTGGTATTTGGTCTAAGAATACATATGACGATTCTGATGCTATTGTAATTGCAGGATCAGATGTACAAGGGTTACAATATGCAATTTATGATTACTCAAAAGAAGTTTTAAGTGTAGATCCATTGGAATATTGGACAGGTAAAAGCCCAGTGGCATTAAAAGCCAATGATGTTTACAATTTTGAGTCAAAAACAATTGCACCACCTAAAGTTCCCAACTTAACATACTTTGAAAATGATGTGGATGAATTGGCAAACTACAGAGGAGAGTTATTAAAGTACGATTGGGAGAGCTATACAGAAATGATTAATTCATTGGTACGTCTGCGTTACAATTCTATTCAACTCTTCGATATGTTGGGCAGACCAGAGTTTTTTATTAGACCAGAGTATAAAGCCCTAAAGCCAGATTATCAAATAGACATTGAGTATGTAGATAAAATGATTGACTATGCGCATGAAAAAGGAATGAAGATAGCTGTAGATTTTGCTCTAGGTTATCAAATTCATCCTATGGATGCCGAGAAGGCAGATTGTTGGAAAAAATATAAGGCAGATTGGCTGCAGGCTTGGCGCTTCTATTTTGAGAATACACCATTGGCAAAAACAGATATTTTTATTTTAAGACCACGTCATCAAGTTTGGGATTGGAAGTATGAAAGTACTTGTGGGGAAAGCAAAATTGAAGTGTTCAATGAAGTTTATGCAGCTTTTGGTGAACTAGTGGATGAATATAAACCAGATTCTCAAAAAGTATTGGTGTGCTATTCCGATGGTATGGAAATGTGGAACGAAGGTTTTAGACCACCTGCAGATTGGACAGTACTTTGGTCTGATCACGGCTTTGGTGAATTTGAACATATGCCAAACACTACAGATGGGTATGATTTTGGAACGTATATGCATGCCGGTTATTGGTTGAACCATACCGTTCATAATCCTTATCCAGAGAAAGTAGAGTCGGTAATGAAAGAAATGTTTCAAAAATATGAGGCTGATAAGTATTGCTTAGTTAACGGACAAAATTTTAGACCATTTTTATTAAACCTAGTGGCTTATAGTGAAGTTTGTAATAATCCAGATACTTTTAATGCAGATGCTTTTTATAAAGAATGGACAGAACAATATTTTACACCTAAAGCAGCAGAACATGCCGTGCAATCAATGAAATGGTTAAGTGAAGCTCAAGAAGGTAGAAAAGGTTATGTAGAACATTTATGGGAAATTAGAGAAGTTGTTTCATACCTTTCTAATGCACCGATTGTAAGACCAGGTAAATCTCCAATACCTTATGATTATAATCGAGTAACTGGCGATATAGAGAATACAAAAAAAGTGAAAGAAATTTTAAAAAAATCACTTTCAGAAGCAGAATTAGGATATGAAATAATGAAGAGGAACGATAATTTTTATCACTCTTATATTCTTCTTCCTACTCAGCTTTATTCTGATTTAATAGCTTTTGAAACTGAACTACATGCTATGACATTGCTTAAAAAACAGTTTGAAATTACTAAGCATAAAAAGTATTTAAACGAAGCAATTTCTTTATTGCCCACGGCAAAAAATAAACTTAAAATCGTTTTTGATCATAGAAGTTCTGGGGATATTGATGCCAAATGGAAAAATTGGTATTCAATAGCGAATAGAAGACAAAATAATGGTTTTCCTACGTATGAAATGCTTGATGCGATTGAGGCTAACCTTAATAAAATGACACTTTAAATTGAAACGAATGACATTTGCTCACACATTTAAAAACAGCGTTGTCTTACTAAGTATTTCAATCTTGCTTTTAGGTTCATGTAAAAAACAGTCCAACGAAACTAAAACAGTCGATACACAAGAGATTGACTACACGGCAAAAGTATATCCGCTTTTAGATACAGAAAACTCTAGGTGGTTTTACTTCTCATCGGCAAGTAGACCTTTTGGTATGGTGAACCTTAGTCCAGATACTCAAATTGGAGGTGCTTGGGGTAGTGGCTACCGTTACAAGACAGATACGATAAAAGGCTTTAGCCACATTCATGCATGGCAAATGTCTGGTATTTCGGTTATGCCAGTAACTATAAATGAGAAAACCAAAAGTGATATTTTTAATGATTTCTATTCAAAATTCAATCATGACAAAGAGTTCGTTACTCCAGGTTATCATAAAGTTGAATTAGAGCGATATGCAATAGAAGCACAACTAACTAGCACTAAAAGGGTTGGTTTCCATCAGTATACTTACCCAGAAAATGAAGAGGAAAAAGCAGTCCTTTTTAATCTGAATACCTTGTTAGGTCCAAGTAGTAATATAGATGGAGTTTTAGAACGAAATTCTGAAAGTGAACTTTCAGGTAAAGTAACGATGGAGCCTACACATAGGCGTCCAAAACCTATGACGGTTTATTTTAAAGTACAATTGAATACTAACATATCTTCCGTTAAAAAGGATGATAGTACGGGTAATTATCTCATTGTATTAGATGAAAACAAGAATAATGTTTTAATGAAGGTAGGTATTTCTTATACCTCGGTTGCCAATGCTGAATTTAATATAGCTACAGAATTGCCTGACTGGCAGTTTGAGGATATTAGAAGTGAAGCAAAACAAGAATGGAATAATTTGTTGGGTAGAATTGATGTTAAAGGTGGTTCCGACCAAGATCAAAGAAGATTTTACACAGATTTGTGGCATGCGTTACAGGGACGTAGAATTATAAATGATGTAAATGGTGCTTATCCAGATAATACGGGTGATACTTTTAGAATAGGTCAATTGCCACTAGATGCTAAAGGCGAACCTAAATTCAATCATTTTAATTCAGATTCTTTTTGGGGAGCGCAATGGACTTTGAATACCCTGTGGGGATTGGTATATCCTGATATAATGTATGATTTCTCCAATTCTTTAATGCAGTATTATAAAGATGGCGGACTCATACCACGTGGTCCTTCAGGAGGTAATTATACTTATGTAATGACAGGGGCAAGTGCCACACCTTTTTTGGTTACCTCAATTCAAAAAGGAATTATTGTAGATGAATTGGAAGCCGTTTATCAAGCTTTAAAGAAAAATCATTTAGCTGGCGGAATTATGGAAAAAGCTGGTTATGAGCATACGACTAATGTTGGCGGTGGCTTAAAATACTATATGGATCAAGGTTATGTGCCTTACCCTATTCCTGAAGGTAAATATGGCAGCCATCAAGATGGTGCTAGCTTAACAATGGAATATGCTTATCAAGATTGGACTTTAGCGCAATTAGCGAAAAAAATGGACCATAAGGAAGACTATGATTATTTTCTAGCGAGGTCTTCTAATTACAAAAATGTTTTTGATTCAGAAATAGGATGGATGCGCCCAAAAAATGTTGAAGGTAAATGGAAAACGAATTATGATCCGTACCAAGCAGAAAATGGTTTTATAGAATCTAATGGAGCACAATCTACATGGTTTGTTCCTCATGATATAAAAGGTTTGGCAAACTTAATGGGAGGTGAAGATGCAGCGATTAAAAAGCTAAACGAACAATTTGAAACCGCGGAGGCTTTAGGTTTTACTGCTGGTACATCGCATTCTTTAGAAATGCATCCGGAGTATAGTAGAATTCCAATCAATTTCGGGAATCAACCCTCAATACAGACAGCTTTTATTTTCAGTCAATTAGGTAGACCAGACCTTACGCAACTTTGGTCAAGAAAAGTGGCAAAAACCGTTTTTGGCGGTTTGTCACCATCCACTGGGTATAACGGTGATGAAGATCAAGGATTAATGGGCAGTTTGGCTGTACTTATTAAAATTGGAATATTTCAAATTAATGGTGGTACCGAAGCGAACCCAGAGTACCAAATAGGAAGCCCTATTTTCGATGAGGTCAAGATTAAATTGAATAAGGATTTTTATAGTGGCGATCTATTTATCATAAAGGCGAACAACAATAGTGATGCTAATTTTTATGTATCAGAAGCTGAATTTAATGGAACGTCTATAGAAGCTAATAGCTTAAGGCATGAAGACATTGTAAAAGGGGGCGAGCTGAATTTGAATATGGTTTCAAAGCCTTTAGATTAGGATAACTTGTTTACTTAGAAATCGAGATAATGCGTGTATCACATAGAACTAGATTAATGAAGAGGAGTTTTTTGTATTTAATTACGGTTTGTTTATTGCCAATTTTAAGTTTAGCACAAAATCAATGGGAGTTTCAAAACCAAGATTTACCATTAGAAACACGGGTAGATGATTTAATGGATAGACTTACTGTTGAAGAAAAGATATCTATGTTGATATCTACTGCAGAGGCAATACCAAGGTTAGAAGTAGAAAATTATTACCATGGTAACGAAGCTTTGCATGGTGTAGTAAAAGGAGGTCGATTTACTGTTTTTCCACAAGCTGTGGCATTGGCGTCAACATGGAATCCAAATTTAATTCATCAAGTTTCAACGGCTATTTCAGATGAAGCTAGAGGTAAATGGAATTTCTATAACCAAGGCAAAGAGCAAAAGAATGTATACAGCGATTTATTGACATTTTGGTCCCCCACAATAAATATGGCTAGAGATCCACGCTGGGGTAGAACTCCTGAAACCTATGGTGAAGATCCCTACTTAACGAGTAGAATTGGAGTTTCTTTTGTAAAGGGTTTACAAGGCGATGATGATAAATATTTAAAGGTAGTTTCTACACCGAAGCATTTTGTAGCCAATAACCAAGAAGAAAACAGGTTTGCTTACAACGCCAATATTTCAGAAAAATCTTTACGTGAATATTATTTCCCTGCTTATAAATTGGCTGTTCAAGAGGGAGATGCACAATCTATCATGAGTGCATACAATGCTTTAAATGGGGTGCCTAGTACAGCAAATGATTGGCTATTGAATACTGTTCTAAGAGATGAATGGGGGTTTGAGGGTTATGTAGTTAGTGATTGTGGTGCGCCGACCTATATTCAAAAATCGCACAAGTATGTTACAACAAAAGAACAGGCTGCTAAGGTAGCTATAGAAGGTGGATTGGATTTGGAGTGTGGAGACGATATTTATGCAGAACATTTGTTGAAGGCATATGAAAATGGACTGGTTTCTCAAGAAAATATAGATAAAGCGGTGAAAAGAGTTTTAACCGCTCGTTTCAAATTAGGGATTTTTGATAAGATTGACGATAACCCGTATACCAAAATACCTCCCGATGTAATAGGTTCTAAAAAGCATCAAGAACTGGCTTTGGAGACGTCAAGACAATCTATGGTTTTGTTGAAGAATCAAAATGATATTTTGCCTTTAAATGTAAATGATATAAAAAAAATAGCGGTTGTCGGTTTTAATGCAAATCAAGTTGTTTTTGGCGATTATAGTGGTCTTCCCGTAATTAAACCCATATCTCCATTGGAAGGTATTAGAAATAAAGTAGGTGATAAAGCAGAGGTCACTTATGTGAAATGGAAAACGGCGGCTAGAAATTTAAATTTAATTGAAGCAGAAAATTTGGTGAATGACCAAACTGGTGAATCTGGTTTGTACGGGGAATATTATGATGACAAATTCTTAGAGGGTACACCACAAACTCGTGTAGATAACGTAGTGAATTTTAATCCAGTTAATAATCCGCCAGATCCTTATACCAACTTCCGCCATAAATCTATGCGCTGGTCTGGATACATAACTCCAAACTTTTCAGGGATGTATAAAATTGGGGTGAATTCTGATGATGGGATTAGAATGTGGTTGAATGGAGAACTGGTCGTAGATGAATGGCACAATCGTGGTATGACTACAGACCAGGTAGAAATAGATATGAAGGCGGGTGAAAAGTACGCTATCAAATTAGAGTATTTTGATAATGGAGGCGATGCCATTTGTCAATTGCTTTGGGAAGTACCTACAACAACAGACGATTTATATAAGGAAGACAAGCAAGTTGCAAAGGAGAGTGATTATGTGATTGCTGTAATGGGTATTAATAAATCTATTGAAAAGGAAGGTCGCGATAGAACTTCGTTAGAGTTGCCAGAAGACCAGGTCAATTATTTAAAAGAAATATATACCGAGAACAAAAACCTAATTGTTGTTTTGGTTGCAGGGAGCTCTTTGGCTATTAATTGGATGGATGAAAATGTACCTGCAATTGTAGATGCATGGTATCCTGGTGAAGCTGGTGGTACTGCCATTGCAGATGTATTATTCGGCGATTATAACCCTGCGGGTAGATTGCCTTTTACGTTTTATAAGTCGGTTTTAGATTTGCCTGATATGGATGACTATGAAGTGTCTAACGGTAGAACGTATATGTATTTTAAGGGCGATGTTCTGTATCCTTTCGGCTATGGATTAAGTTATACCCAATTCCAATACGATAAACTGAAAGTGAAGACTAAATCTGATGAGTTATCGATTTCTGTAACAGTTGAAAACACCGGAAAGTCTAATGGTGATGAGGTAGTACAACTGTATTATACCGTAAATAATTCAGCTGTTAAAAGACCTATTAAAAAAATGATAGGGTTTGAAAGAACTAGCTTAAGTGTTGGCGAATCAAAATATATTGAATTTAAAGTCTCCAAAAATGACCTGCAGTATTGGGATGAAAATTCTAAACAATGGACATTTGAAAAAGGTGAGTATCAATTTATGGTAGGCGCATCTTCTAAAGATATACGACTTCAAAAATCAAAAATTTTAAAATAATGAAACAGACCATTACTTTGTGTATGTTACTTTTAGTATTTGCATTTGTTGGCTGTAAAAGCAACAATGTGGCATTAAACAATATTCAAGTAATTGGTAGTCACAATTCATACAAAATAGCCATTGAAGCACCTTTATATGACTATTTACATACCCTTGAGCCAAAGAAAATGGAAAGCTTGCAATACACCCATATTTCTTTGGAGGAACAATTGAATTTAGGTTTACGGAATTTAGAGTTAGATGTTTATTATGACCCAAAAGGAGGACATTTTTCTAACCCTAAGGGATTAGAAATAGTAAAATCTCTAGGTCAAGAACCATTGGCTTTTGATGTGGAAGAAAAGCTAAAACAACCTGGACTTAAAATGTTTCATGTTCAAGATATTGATTTTAGAAGTCACCACTTATTGTTTAAAGACGGGTTAAAAACTTTGAAAAAATGGTCAGATAATAATCCCAATCACACACCTATAATAGTACTCGTGAATACTAAAGATCAAAAAGTATCGCAAACAAGAGAACCTTTGGCATTTGATAAAAATGCTTTAGATGCGCTTGATGATGAAATACAGAGTGTACTACCTGCAAATCAATTAATAACTCCCGATGATGTTAGGGGTGATTTCGAATCTCTTGAAAAAGCTATTTTGACAAAAGGGTGGCCAAGTTTAAACAACGTAAAAGGAAAGTTCTTATTTGTGTTAGACGAAAAGGAGGAGAGAATTAATAATTACCTATTAGGTCATGAATCACTAAAAGGAAGAGCCCTTTTTGTAAATAGTAAAGAGGGTAATCCAGAAGCGGCATTTAGAATAGTGAATAATCCAGTTAAAGAGTTAACGTATATTATAGAACTGGTTTCTAAAGGGTATATGGTTCGTACAAGGGCAGATGCCAGTACTAAAGAAGCAAGAACAAATGATTATGAAAAGTTTGAAAAGGCAAAGGCATCAGGAGCACAAGTAATATCTACAGATTATTATGTGCCTTCTACCTTATTTGATTCTGATTATAAAGTGATTTTTGAAGATGGAACGTATGAGAAAATTAAGAAAAAGTAACCTAGTAAAAAATGTAGTTCTATTACTTGTTTCCTTTCAAGTATTGATATTAAAGGCACAAGAGCAAGCAACATCTAATTTTACAATTGTAGAGGAAAATACAATTACATCTATTTTAATCGATAAAAAGGATTCAAAAGTTGTCGTCATAGCGTCAAACATATTTGCAACTGATGTTGAAAAAATAACTGGTAAAAAACCTGCTATTTCTAATAAAATCAGTCAATCTGAATCTACAATAATTGCTGGTACGATTGGGAGAAATAAATGGATTGATGCCATGATTGCTGCGGGAAAAATTGATGTTTCAGAAATTGAAAATCAATGGGAACGATATAGTATTCAAATAATTGAAAACCCAACATCGACTATTAAGAAGGCTTTGGTTGTTGTAGGTAGTGATAGAAGAGGTACTGCATATGGTATTCTCGAACTTTCAAGAAAAATAGGCGTATCTCCATGGGAATGGTGGGCAGATGTTACTCCGACTAAAAAAGAGTCACTCTCTCTTTCCATTAAAAATGAAGTTTCGAAATCCCCTTCAGTAAAATATAGAGGCGTCTTTTTAAATGATGAAGATTGGGGATTACAGCGATGGGCTGCTCTAAATTTTGAACCAGAAACTGGTGATATAGGTCCTAAAACCTATGGTAAAGTATTTGAACTTTTACTACGATTAAGAGCAAATACTATCTGGCCTGCAATGCATTCAAGTACGAAGCCTTTTTATTCTTATCCAGAGAACAAATTCATAGCAGACGATTATGCCATAGTAATAGGTACATCACATGCAGAACCTATGCTTAGTAATATTAATACCGAATGGAAACATGACCAAATGGGGGAGTATAGATATGATACCAATTCAGAAACCATTAAGAGTTTATTTACCAAAAGAGTAAAAGAAACTGCTAAATTAGAAGGTATATATACTACTGGGATGCGTGGTGAGCATGATTCGCCAATGATCGTTGGCGAAGATGATACCGATGCTCAGGTTAATTTATTGGAACGTGTTATCACAGATCAACGCGCGATTTTAAAAAAGGAAACAAAGAAAAATCCAACAAGTATTCCACAAGCTTTTGTTCCTTATAAAGAGGTGCTGAATTACTATCAAAGCGGACTAAAATTACCTGAGGATATTACTCTTGTTTGGACCGATGACAATTACGGGTACATCCGTCAGTTAAGTAATCCGAAAGAACAAAAAAGAGCTGGTGGTGCTGGGGTATATTACCATACTTCATATTGGGGTAGACCGCATGATTATTTGTGGTTGAATTCTACCAATCCGGTTTTAATGTGGGAAGAAATGTCCAAAGCTTACGAGTTCCAATCTCGTGATATTTGGATTCTAAATTGCGGTGATATTAAACCTCATGAATATAACATTGAACTGTTTTTGGATATGGCTTGGAATATGGATGACTTTAAAGAAAGTTCGTCTGTAAAAGATCATACTAAGAATTGGGCTTCGCGCGAATTTGGAGAAGGCACTGCGTCTGAAATTACAGATGTACTATTTGAAAATAACCGCTTGGCATATATTAGAAGACCGGAGTTTATGGCATGGAGCCAAGTAGAACCGGTAACTAAAGAAGGCGAAACAGAATTGACCCAATACCACTATAATGATGAGGTTACAGGTCGTATAGAAAACTATCAAGGTTTAATTGATGCTACTGAAAATTTGTATTATGCAATACCAGCCTATAGAAAAGATGCTTTTTATCAATTGGTGTATTACCCGGTTATTGGTGCATCAAAATTGAATCAGAAATGGTTGTATAGTTTTAAGAACAAATTTACAGCCAAGCAAGGCAGACAAAGTGCGAATGCATTTGCTGCATTATCAGAAGAAGCCTATAATCGTATTACCAAAGAAACAGATTTCTATAATACAACACTTAAAAATGGAAAATGGAACCATATTATGACCATGGCTCCACGTTTTCTTCCTGTTTTTGCACAACCGGCAACATCGAGTATAGCCAATAGTGAAAAAGCTAGTCTTGGTTTAGCTTTAGAAGGGTATCAGATGGAGGTTAACGATAAGGTAATTAATAGTTATGCAGATGTGCTTCCTGTTTTTAATAGCTACACGAACAGTACTTATTTTATTGATGTTTTTACAAACGGTAATGGAACGGTTAACTGGGAAGCAGAACCAAAGGCAGATTGGATTCGTTTATCAGAAAGTTCAGGAACCTTAAATTCCGATAATTTAGAAAAACGAATTTGGGTCAGTATCGATTGGAGTAAAGTCCCCCAAGGCGAGAATAAAAAAGAAGCTCCTTTAGGGCACGACTTTCAGTTGATTCCGCCGAGTTTCAAGGTTAATAGTGCTATCGATTTTATATCAGAAGGAAAAACTACCGCCATTGGCATATCTGCCTACAATCCTAAATTCGAGGCATTAAATAACTACAAAGGATTTGTAGAGGATAAAGGATATGTTTCTATACATGCCGAAAACTATACCAGAAAGAAAGATGGTAAAGAGGCAAATTGGAAGATGTTTGAAGGTATGGGGTATACCAATAAAGTAATTACGGCGCTACCAAGAACTGCGATGCCTTTGGTTAATCTAGAAGAAATTACAATGAATAGTCCGGTTTTGGAATATGATTTTTATACTTTTAATTTTGGTGAGGTTGAAGTGAATTTACAAGCGGTGCCTACCCACGCTCCTCATACTGGAATAGGGGTGCGTTGTGCGGTTTCTATTGATGATGCTACACCAGTTTTTGTAGATTTTGAAACTACAGGTCGTAGTGAAGAATGGAAAGAGAATGTGCTTAAAAATGCATCGATAAAATCTGTAAAACAAATAGTAAATAAAGCAGGGAAGCATACATTGAAAATATGGATGGTAGACCCTGGAGTAATGATAGATCAAGTGTTGATAGATTTAGGAGGATGGAAAAAGAGCTATGCGTTTCCGAAAGAAACGGTCAAGGAATAAATAGATTTAGAGTAAAACGGCAGTATAGATTTCTATATATAGGTCTGCTATTTTTGATGTTTTCTTGCGATGATAAAAAGGTAGAAGAATTTGAAGAAGTGAAAATTGCATTCATTGCAGATGCACATTTTCAAGATATCTATGCCCATTTCGAAGATGCTGATTACAAAGGAATTGAAAACCCGCAAACGGGCGACTTTGTAAACATTCGTACCATGAATGCGCAATTACAATCTACAAGAATATTCAATGAAAATTATTTTGCTTTTATTGAAGCACTAGATGACATTGTTGCTAGAGGAATTAAATTAGTTGCATTACCTGGAGATTTTAGTGATGATGGGCAGCCTGTTCATGTTAAAGGCTTACGGAAGATTTTGGACAACTATTCTAAAGACCATGGAATCTTATTTTTTGCAACAACAGGAAATCATGACCCTGTAAAACCCTTTGCACAAGATTCTGGTAAAACAGATTTTTTAGGTGTAGGAGGCAAAGAGCAGATTATTACAAGTGCTATTGGAAATATAAAAGATACAGTTGCTGGGCAGTTAATCCCAATTATTACATCGGAAATAAAGAAATGGGGATATCAAGATATTTTAAATGAAATGTCTGCCTTTGGTTTTTATCCACAGAAAGAATACCTGTACTGGGAAACTCCTTTCTCTGATTATTCTTACGAAGAATACACTTTTGATACTGCGTTAGAAGCATCTATGTTGGGGAAAAGAACCTACGAGATTGATGAGTTTAATAAGCACCCAGATGCTAGTTATTTGGTAGAACCAACTGAAGGCGTTTGGTTATTGGCACTAGATGCCAATGTATATGTGCCTAAAAAAGAATTATCAGGAATATCTGAAAATGCCAATGATTATGAAGGCGCAAGTATTGGGTATAATAACGTGCTTTTACAAAAAAGACATTTAATTGATTGGGTAAAAAATGTAGCTAAGCAAGCAGAGCAAATGAACAAGGTTTTAATTGCCTTTAGCCATTACCCAATGGTAGATTTTAATGACGATGCCTCAGAAGAAATGAAACAGTTCTTTGGAGAAGATAATATGCAATTGCACCGAGTACCAAAAGAAGAGGTGGCAGAGCTATTTGTAGATTCAGGTATTGAGATTCATTTTGGTGGTCATATGCATATTAATGATACAGGTGTAAGAACAAGTGCAAAAGGCAACACATTATTTAATATTCAGACTCCGTCACTTGCCGCTTATGCACCTGGTTATAAAATTTTAACTATACATTCTAAGACCAATTTTGAGGTTGAAACTGTGGTGATAGAAAAAGCTAAAAGCTTTAATAGCCTATTTTTTTTATATGAGCAGGAACATGATTATTTAAAGAGAACTCAAGCACCTGAAATTTGGAATAAAGATATTTTAACTTCTGAGAACTATAGGGATTTTACCCAATGGCATTTAAAAGAATTAGTGCGACTTCGTTTTTTGCCAGATGATTGGTCTCAAGAATTTGTAGCAGGTTTTATTTATAAAACAGGAGAGGAACTTTTAATAGCACAACCTGAAGATTTCGATAATAAATTAAAAAGTGCCAATTTATCAATTAACGATTTCAAAACCTGGACTGGTTTTGATATGGTTTATGACTTTTATCGATTAAGAAGCGCAGATGAATTGGCTTTTACTGATATTGGTGATGCTCGTTTAAAGCAATACGAATTAGTTTGTAAGCAGTTAAAAGAATCAGAAAACGATGCTTACAGATTGTGGGCGAATATTTTCGAGAAAAGTAGAAAGGGTAAACCTTCCAATCATTTTATAATAGATTTAAAACAAGGGACTATTGAAAGTATAGCCCCTTAATAGTCTAACTAAAAACTGTTATCTGAAGCTTTTGTACATTTATAATTAACCTAACATAAATATTTAAAACAGTACATGCGAAATGTTTTCTGCATATTTATTAGTATCATTTTATTTGCTGCAAGCCTAACGGCTCAGGATATAAAATTTGAGCATTATAATGATGACAATGGGTTGTCTCATAATGCTGTTAGGCATATCGTACAAGATAAGCATGGGTTTTTATGGTTAGGTACATTCGCCGGTCTAAATAGATTTGATGGTTATGAGTTTAAGTCTTACCTAAGCTCTTCTACAGACAAGGCTAAACTGAACAATGATGATATTACGGCGTTAAAACTTGATGAAGATTCCAACAACTTATGGATTGGAACTAGAAACGGACTGTCCCTTTTTAAAACTGACACCCATATTTTTAGCACCTATTTACCAGAAAAGGATAATGAAAGTAGTCTTCCAGAAGGGGAGATTAGATCTGTTTATATAGATAAATTTAAAAGAATTTGGGTAGGTACCAAAAATAGCGGACTCTATATTTTAAATAGTAAAACGGATATATTCAAAAAAGTAGAAATAGAAAATTTCAACTATATAAAAGAAATCGTTGAGGATAAAAATGGCGATATATGGGTAGGTAGTTATGAATCTGGTGGGGTAGCTAAATTGACTTTAGGTGCAGAAGGTGAAATCACTCAAAAATATATATACAACCTTTCGATACCAAAATCGGTTGAAAAAAATCCGTATTTAAATTTTATTTATGAAGATGCAAAATCAGATATTTTTATTGGAACTAGAGTTGGTCTCTATAAACTAAATAAAACCACCAATAAGTTTGTAAACCTTGAAATTGAAAATCCTGAAACTAAAGATGGTTTAGGACCTTATTTTCTTTCGGTTACTCAAGCCCCAGATGGTAAATATTGGGTAGGTACTTTAGGTGGTTTAATAGTTTGTGATCAATTAGAAGATATTGATAAAGGTGAATTTAAATGGCATTATTCCGTATTACCAGATGATACCTCTTTGGTTGATAATTTGGTGTCAGCATTGTTTTTTGATGCTTCTGGAGTGTTGTGGATTGGCACTGAAGATGGCTTGGATAAGTATGATCCATTTGAAAATCAGTTTAATAGTAATAAGGACATTTCATTACATATTAATAATCAGGTGCCTAGAATTAGAGGGTTTAGCAAAACTTATGATAATAAAGTAGTAGTAGCAACAAGGCATAACGGACTTTTTATTTCAAATGAGGAAGACTTCTTACCGCTTTATAATAACCAAAAAGATATCGCAAGTATCTATTCTATTGACGGTAATATTTTTTATTGTGGTTTATGGAATGGCAATTTGCTGGTGTATAATTATAAAGAAAATTCATCTAAAGAAATCTCTGTTGGTTTTGTACAGTCGCCAATTTTTGCATTTGAAGCATTAGAGGAAGATCAATTAATACTAGGTTCTTTTGGCGAAGGAGCTACAATACTAAATACCAAGAGTCTTACTAAGGAAAATAATACAAGTGTATTATTAAAAGGATATCAAATTAATGAAATCGTTAAGCAAGACGATTCTAATATTTGGTTTGCTACTGAGACAGGGGTTGTGCACTTTTTAAGGGATAAAAATACTTTTGATTATTATAAATCATCTGCTACACCAGATGTTGGATTACTGCATGATAATGTTAGTGATATTATGTTTGATAATGAAGGTCGATTGTGGGCGGCAACTAGAAAAGGTATTAGTCTATTTAATTTTGAGACCAAAGAATTTAACCCTTTAAAAGAACCCATAGAACTTAGGGATAAGTGGATAACCGATATGCTTACCTATACCAATGGGGATATCTGGTTTAACATGAACAGTAATAGTGTAGCTAGGTTAAAATCGAATTTAAAGAATTACAATATTTACGATGTTAAAAGCGGTAATAGATTAGATGTTTTTAGCTCTAGTGGTTTTTACAATTTTGAAAACTCAAATATATATTTAGGAGGAAAAAATGGTATTATATATTTTTCGCCTTATGCTATAAGTGAGAACAAAGTTGCCAAAAAACCAATGATTACTGAGTTTAAGATTCAGAACGAGGTGATACAACCAGGTACTGAAATTAATGGGGAAATTCCTCTGAAGAAAAATTTAAATGAAACTAAGAGTGTAACCTTAGATTATAAGAATAGAAATTTTTCACTTCAATTCTCTGCACCTTCATATGTAAATGAAAAGCTTAATAAGTTTGAATATATGCTAGAAGGTTTTGATGAAAACTGGATTTCAACAACCAGTAATTCACGTACCGTACAGTACACAAATTTATTCCCTGGTGATTATACTTTTAAAATTAAATCAAGTAATAGTGATGGTTTTTGGAGTGATGTAAATTCATATAATATTACGGTAACACCTCCTTTTTGGTTAACATACCAAGCATTGATTTTATTTCTTGCCTTAGTGGTTTTGATCATTTATTTCATAAGAAAAGAAATGAAGAACAGGTTGCGTTTAAAGCAAGAACTAGTTACTGAAAAAGTAAATAGAGAACGCGATATTAAATTGAATAATGAGAAACTTCGTTTTTTTACAAATATATCTCACGAGTTAAGAACGCCGTTGACTTTAATTTTAGGTCCTGCTAAACAGTTGTTAGAAGAGAGCAACGAAAACAGTAGCGAGTATCAAAAAAGCAGGTTCAATCTAATTCATCAGAATGCAAGTAGACTTTTAAATTTAGTGAATCAGGTGCTAGATTTTAGAAAGGCACAAACTGGCGAGTTAAAGCTTAAGGTTTCTAAAACAGATGTGCTGTTATTTACCACCAATACGTTTGAATCTTTTAAAGAGTTCGCCTACAATAAGCAAATAGAGCTGAATATAAACAGTGAAGTGGAGACGCTATTTGGTTGGATAGATAGAGATAAATTCGACAAAATTTTATATAACCTTTTGTCTAACGCCATTAAGTTTACCAACAAATACGGTCATGTAGATTTATTTCTAAAGCTAAAAGAAAACAATAGTGAAATATTGGTTATTGAAGTTAGCGATGATGGTATTGGTATACCCTTAAAAAGTCAAGAAAAAATATTTACCAGATTTTACCAAGCCACCAATAGTAAAGAGAACAATACAGGTTCAGGTATTGGTCTATCACTTGTAAAATCGCTTGTTGAATTACATAAAGGGACTATAGTTGTAGAAAGTAGACCCAATGAAGGAAGTACGTTTACAGTAGAAATCCCTATCAGTCGCGATAGTTATACTAAGAAAGAGGTCTTTGAATTTATTTCAAATACAGAGGTAGAAGAACCAGAAGCATATGTTCCTGTTAAAAGAAAAACAACAAATACAGATATCAAAGATAAGATTTTGGTGATTGAAGATAATATTGAGTTAAGAAAATATCTTATTGATTATTTATCTGTCTACTACAAAGTCTATGAGGCTGAAAATGGTAAAGAAGGACTTCAGCTTTGTAGAAAAATAAAACCAATGTTATGTGTTGCCGATGTAATGATGCCGGTAATGGACGGACTAGAATTTTGTAATGAATTAAAAAACGATGAATTTATTAGTCATATTCCGGTAATTCTTTTAACCGCATTATCTGAAAATGAAGATAAGGTAAAAGGATATGATGTTGGGGCAGATTCATATCTCGTTAAACCTTTTGATCCCTCATTGTTGAAATCGGTTATTGTAAATACGATCAAAACTCGTTTAGAGCTTAAAGCTAAATTTTCTGATGAGGTGGAGAGCGAAGTTGGGTTGCTGACTCACTCGCCCATAGACAGAGCATTAATGGAGCAAATCACGAAAATTATTGAAGAGAATATCGATGATGTAGATTTAACTACCAATTATCTATGTCAAGAATTGGGGATGAGTTCTTCAAAGTTATACCGCAAAATAAAAGAACTTACAGATTTAGCGCCAAACGAATTCATTCGTACTATTAGATTAAAAAAATCGGCACAGTTGTTAAAGACAAAAAAATACAATGTTTCTGAGGTTACCGATTTAATAGGATTCAATGATCCGCTATATTTTAGCAGGTGTTTTAAGAAGCAATTTGGCTTTCCTCCAAGTAAATTATTGAAATAGAGATTTTTAAGTTTTTAGGGTTTGCTAAGTAATCCATATTTATGATGGTATTATCCATTAATTTATGACATAAATACTATAAATTGCAAGTAGATATGCTTTAGATATCAAAACAACAAATCAACTTACTCAAAAACATTAATAACAATTTTTATGGAAAAAGCGTTGAACAACAATCAGAATCATCCCATGGATAATATTGATGATTGGGAAGATAACTTATTAGAAAGATACCCTGATCCAGAAGAAACAACAAAAGAAAAAGAAGAGTTTAGAAATTATGTAGACTCAGAAAGGTTGGATACGGTTAAAGAGTTTTATAAAATTAATCACGAATTTCAAACGTATGATTTCGTAGTTGAAAAAGAGAAAGAGTTTCTACAATTCAACAAAAAAGAAATGTCAATCTGGGAAGCCGTAGACTTTCTGAATACTTTGGTAGATGATAGTGATCCAGATATAGATTTAGATCAATTACAACACCTATTACAGACTTCAGAAGCTATTAGAGCAGATGGGCATCCAGATTGGTTCGTACTTACTGGTTTTATCCATGATTTAGGGAAAATATTATGTTTATTCGACGAGCCACAATGGGCTGTTGTTGGCGATACTTTTCCAGTAGGATGCGCTTATTCAGACAAAATAGTATATCCAGAGTTCTTTAGTGCAAATCCAGATGCAAAAAATAGTAACTATAATACAAAGTACGGCGTATACGAACCAAATTGTGGTTTAGATAATGTGAAAATGAGTTGGGGACATGATGAATATCTGTACCAGATAATGAAAGATTATTTGCCAGAACCTGCACTTTACATGATCCGTTATCACTCATTTTATTCTCAGCATAGAGAAAATGATTACACGCATTTGATGACTGCAAAAGATATTGAGATGTTTGAGTGGGTAAAGAAATTTAACCCTTACGATTTATACTCTAAAGCACCTGTGCCACCAGATGTTAAAGCATTACTTCCTTATTACAAAGAACTAGTATCGAAGTATTTACCTGAAAAATTGAATTTTTAGTTATACTAATCATTTGAGTTTAGCAATGCTCTAGCCCTTCCAACTAGAGCATTTTTTTTACATCATAGTACCAAACCAACCAATCTACATATGTATACAGCTATTACATTCATTGCATTTACTGCTTTTGTTGCATTCTATTCATGGTTTAAACTTCGAAAAGAAAAACTGGACTCTAAAGACGGTTATTTTCTTGGAGGACGAAGTTTAACAGGCGTAGTTATTGCCGGTTCAATGTTGTTGACGAATATATCTACAGAGCATTTAATTGGCATGAATGGGTCATCTTACAAGAACGGATTTATTATAATTGCTTGGGAAGTAACTTCGGCATTGGCTTTGGTAGTAGCGGCAATATACTTTGTTCCAAAGTATTTAAAAATGGGTTTGACGACCATACCTGAGTACCTGGAGAAAAGATTTGATAGTACAACAAGGACATTAGTAGCACTGTTTTTAATGGTTTCATTTATTGTAACATTATTACCCATCGTACTATATACGGGAGCCATAAATATTGAGAGTATTTTCAATATTTCAGAGGTTCTGGATGTCTCAAAAGAACAAGGGCTTTGGATTACCGTTGTTTGTATAGGTGTGCTCGGTTCAATTTATGCCATTTTCGGTGGTCTTAAAGCTGTCGCCATATCAGATACTATTAATGGATATGGGTTGTTGATTGGCGGACTCGCAATACCTATTATCGCTTTGGTAAGTATAGGTGATGGTAACCTATTTGATGGTTTGTCTAAAGTATATAATCATAGTCCAGAAAAGTTTAATGTAATAGGAGCAAAGGATTCAGTTTTGCCATTTGAGGTGTTATTTACGGGTTTGATTATTAATCAGTTATATTTCTGGAGTATGAACCAAACCATTATTCAGCGTGCATTAGGTGCCAAGAATTTGGTTGAAGCTCAAAAAGGATTATTGTTTACTGGCGTTTTAAAAATTCTGGTTCCAATTATAATTATTTTACCGGGTGTTATTGCATTTTATTATTTCGGTGATTCTTTATATGAGAATCAAGATATGATTTACCCAGAGTTGGTTAAAAAGGTACTGCCAATTGGTTTTGTAGGCATATTCGCAGCAATTATAATGGGTGCCGTACTAAGTACCTTTAATAGTGTTTTAAATAGTGCAGCGACAATTTTTAGTATTGACGTATTTAAAAGACATTTTGGTAAAAATGCGAGCGATAAAAAGTTGGTTAGAATAGGTAAAATTACTTCTACCGTACTTGCAATATTTGCCATCTTGGTAGCACCTATGGTTGCGAATGCGCCAGATGGTTTGTATCAATTGCTACAGCAATTAAACGGTATTTTCTTTATACCAATAGCTTCCATAATGCTAGCAGGTTTCTTTCTAAAAAATATCTCAGCAATAGCAGCAAAAATCGCCTTAGTTGTTGGTTTAACTTTTTATATTTTAACGACCTTTATTTTTAAAGTCGATATTCATTTTGTTCATATATGGGGAATAGAATTTGTCTTGAATATAGTGGTAATGTTTTTGGTTTCTTACTTCTATCCAAACCATAAAGCAACCATTGAAGAAGGGGAAGATTATGTAGAAATGAAACAGTGGAAATACACCAAGCCGATGGCTATTATGTTATGTGTTGTTACTGTTGTTATTTATGTGATTTTAGGGACTAATTAATGTGAGTAACTCTCTCTTATTAATTAGTTGTGTATCTGAAAGCAGTTATGAAATAAAATAAAATTAGGGAATGCTAAATATGATTTCGTAACGATTATTTCAATTTTATGGGAAGTGGAGAAAGGATGCAGTTGTTCATTCTCCTTCGGTTAAATAATTAAATTTTGAAATCAAATCCCTCATCAGATTTGCGCTTATATTTTTCTTCATTAAATCGATATAAAAACGATCCTTTTCTAGAGCTAGTCATATCCTTTTCTTCAAGTTTGTCTAAAATATCAAGAAGGTTTACTTTGTTGATGAAGTTTCGTTTATCCAATTTTTTATCTAAAATAGACTCATATAAACTTTGAAGTTCACGCATGGTGAACTTTTCAGGGAGCAATTCAAAACCAATTGGTTTAACAAGCGCTTTACGTCTTAGACGTAACATTGCCTTATCAATCATTTCATTATGGTCAAAAATCAATTGTGGAATTTTATTGATTTCAAACCATTTCGCAGAATCGATTTTAATTTTATCGAAGTTTTTTGCATTCAGATCAATCAATGCAAAATATGCAACAGATATAGTTCTTTGTCCTGGATCTCTGTCAATTCGGCTATAGCTATATAGTTGTTCCATATAGATATCTTTAAGTCCGGTTAAGACATTTAATACTCGTATAGCTGCCTCGTCTAGGTTTTCACTTTTCTTTAAAAATCCGCCTATTAAAGACCATTTGTCCTTTTCTGGTTCAAAATCTCTTTTTACAAGAAGTACCTTCAATTCTTTTTCATCGAATCCAAAGATTATACAATCAACAGATAATAGAACTTGGTCTTCCTTCTGGTAGTACTGTAGTTTTGTATTAGCATCTTCGTTGTGGGAGGCGGTACCTAATTTCATTATCTATAAATAAATTTTCTTCCAGTTTGATTGTCAATCCATTGCTAAAATAACATTAATTACTAATTAAGTTGGTTTGTTTTTTATCTTATGAGTAGTATTCTGTTCTTATAGCAGGCTAATTAGCTATAGATTGTAGTATCGTTATTTTATTAATGATGAAGTTGAATTTTATAGTTAGAGCCCTTTAAATAGAGAAAATTTAACTAGTTAATATTATTTACTCCTAGTACTGTTTTGATTTAGAATAGTAAAAAATAGACTTTGTTTAATTCTTTTTATATATTCGTAAGTGTGTTGTTGACACTTATAAAGTAAATTTGAATGATAGATGTTTTATAATCCTGCGCGATTATAAGCAGGTTCTTCAATTTAAATTCACTTGAAAAGTATATACTCGTTTTTATTTTTTGAGACATTAGTTATTTGCCACTTTCAAAGAAAAGTAAGTGTTTACATTATTAAGATTAACAACGATAATTTATTAGAATTAATAGCCAATATAAATGACTAATCTATCTCGAAAAATCGGTTTTCTTTTTTGCTTGTCTTTGATAAGTAATTTTGTTTTAGCACAAACGCAAAATGAATGGGAGAACCCAAAAATATTTCAGCGTAACCAAGTATTGCCCCATACTAACTTAATGCCTTTTAACACCTTAAAAGAAGCATTGAATAAGGGTAAAAAAGAATCTTCGAATTTATTGAGCCTTAATGGAACTTGGAAGTTTCAATTTTCAGAGAATTTAGATGGTGCTCCAAACGGTTTTCATGAAGATAATTTTAATCGTAAAAAATGGGATGAAATTAAAGTTCCTTCTAATTGGGAAATGGAAGGTTTTGGATCTGCAATGTTCAGAAATATTGGTCAACCATATAACTCAACACCACCAATGGTGCCCAAAGAGTACAACCCTATAGGTTCTTACTACAGGACTTTTACACTATCTAAGAATTGGAAAGAGAAGAAGCATTTTTTACATTTTGAGGGAGTACAATCTGCTTCTTATGTTTGGGTAAACGGTAATGAGGTTGGCTATAATCAAGGTGCTATGGAACCAGCAGAATATGATATTACACCTTATTTAAAAGATGGCGAAAATAGTATTGCAGTTAAAGTACTTCATTATAGTGATGGATCGTATTTAGAAGATCAAGATACTTGGAGACTTGCAGGTATTTACAGAGATGTCTATATAATGTCTACCCCAAAAACACATATACATGATTATTATGTAACTACTGACCTAGATGAAAATTACCAAGATGCAACTTTAAATATCGATGCGTTTGTAAACAATTATACTTCTGGAAATTTTAATGACTTTAATGTAAATGCAAGTTTATATGATGATAAGGGAAATAAAATAACTTCTCAAAAATTAACACTGGGAGACGATAAATTTTCAACAGCTATTGAGGTTGAAAATCCTAAAAAGTGGTCTGCTGAACATCCTAATTTATACACACTTACCTTAGAATTAATCGATAGTGAAGAAAATACTATTGAGGTTTTTAGTCATAAAACAGGCTTTAGGGAGGTAGAGGTTAAAAACAAGGCTATTTACGTTAATGGGAAACCTGTAAAACTGAATGCTGTTAATAGTCATATGATGCATCCTAAAACTGGGCATGCAATGGATGTTGAAACAATGCGCAAAGATTTAACCATCATGAAGCAATTCAATATTAATAGCGTAAGAACAAGTCACTATCCACCAAATGTGGAGTATTTAGATTTAGCCGATGAATTGGGGATGTATATTATTGATGAAACGGGAGATGAAGCTCACAGTAATATTCAATTATCGAGTCAACCAGAATGGAGAGACCAGTATTTAGACCGCATGCAAAAAATGGTGTATAGAGATAGAAACCATGCCTCTGTAATTGTTTGGAGTGCAGGTAATGAAAGTGGTCCAGGAGATAATATTTGTGCTTTAATTGCTGAAGGAAAACAATTAGATCCAAGTAGACCTGCTTGGATGTATGGGGGTAATAGTGATGAGGATCCAGAGACTAACCCAATTAAATGTGAAGATATTGTTGGTCCAAGATATGTTACACCATTTATGCTTGAAAAAAGATTTGCGCTAGAAGAAGATGCTAGACCTTCCTTTATGGATGAATATTTATCTGTGGCAGGTAATGCACTTGGTGGTTTAGATGAGTACTGGGATTTGATCTATAAATATCCACGTTTAACAGGTGGTGCGATCTGGGATTGGGTAAGCCCAGGTATCAATAAAAGATGGATAACTACACCTGATGCTTCATCAAATAAAATTTCTGCAGCTTTAATGAATAATGCAGTCTTAAAAGAAGGCAAATTTGGAAAGGCACTTTATTTAAGTGGTCATGATGACTGGTTAGAAGTGTATAGAGATAAAGCTTTAGATATTGCTGATGATAAGCTTACACTATCATTTTGGGTAAAACCTGAAAAATATAATGGGCATGCCTATTTTGTTACCAAGGGAAATTATCAATATGGTATTATTCAACCTGAAGAATCTAAACTGCAACTTTATGTTCATACAGGTGAAAAGGTTAGTGTAGAAGCTACTCTTCCTGCTAATTGGGAGGGTAATTGGCATAAGGTAACAGGTACGTATGATGGTGAAAATTTAGTACTTTATATTGATGATGAAAGGTTGGCGACCAAGAGTTGTACCGGTAACATTATTAATGGTCCTTATCAAGTTGAAATTGGTAAATCTGCTGATATAATTGATAGCCATTTAGGATACCTTGCGCATACCACTATTGATAATGTCAGGATTTTTAATAAAGTAGTTTCTACAGAAGATTTAAATGTTAATAATGACGGATTAAGAGATTCAGCTTCTCTGTGGCTCGATTTTGAATCAGTAATGGATGAATCTCATTATTATAGTATTGGGTTGCCAGGTAGAACATACGGGTTGGTTTGGCCAGATAGGCAAGTTCAACCAGAATTATGGCAATTAAAAAAATCACCGCAACTTATTGATGTTAATCTAATAGATATAAATGAGGGAACGATATCTATTTTTAACCGATTTCCTTTTACTAATCTAAGTGACTTCGATGCCAAATGGTCATTATTAGCCAATGGTAAGCAAATAGAATTTGGTGATTTAAAATTTGACTTAGAACCTTTAAAAACGAAGGACTTTAAAATTCCATTCAGTAAAAATAATTTTAAAGCCGGAATACATTATGTATTGGAAGTAAGTTTATTCTTATCTGAAGATACAAATTGGGCTAAAAAAGGACATGAAGTTGCTTGGGAGCAATTCGAATTTCCATTTGTAGAAAAGCGAACAGTAATTTCTAATGTAGACGGATTAAGTATAGAAGATAACGCAGAGAATATTGTTTTTAAAGGTTCTGAGTTTGCATATACATTTGATAAGAAAAATGGTTTACTTACTTCATTAATCTATAAAAAGAAAGAGTATTTGAAAAAGGGACCTATGTTTAATATATGGAGAGCTCCATTAGCTAATGAATTAGATGCTTGGCCTACATACACTATTTCCACAGGACATCAAAAAGATGGTATGGGACTTAATATGACTAATGGTTTGTATGCTTTAGGTTTAAATAATTTAGAACATGAAGTTTCGTCTATCGAAATAATAAACAACGAAAAAGAGGTGGGTCTTAAAGTGATTATACTTGCAACAAGTAATAAGGATGCCACAGGTTTCTTAAACGAGTTTACTTATAGTATTACCAAAAATGGAGAAATTGCTATAAGAACGTATACTTCACCTGCAGGAGAATTTACGAACCGGATTCCTAAAGTTGGTCTACAATTACAAATACCTAATACCTTTAATACTATTGAATGGTATGGAAGAGGACCTTATGAAACCTACCCAGATAGAAAAACAGGAGCCAAATTCGGAAGTTATAAAACTACTGCTAAACAAGATTATGTACCATATATAATTCCGCAAGATTATGGTAATAAAACAGATGTGTATTATACATCAATAAGTGATGATATTGGGTATGGATTACATATAAAAGGTGATCAAACTTTTAATTTGAGTGCTCAAATCTATGATACGGACAACATGACAAGATCTTATTATAGACGTCAACTAAAGGAAGTGGATTATATAACTCTAAACTTGGATCATGCAGTTTCTGGAGTTGGGGGTACGGCAATTTCTGGATTAAATAAATATAGAGTACAGCCCAAACAATATAATTTTACTTTTTATATAACCCCATTCAAAAAATAATAAGCAACTACTTTAAGAATATAATTTCAGCGATGTATTAATTTTTGATAAGCTTTAACGCTATTGTTTAAAGTAGTTGCTTCTATTTACTTTCGCGTAAATCGATATAGCAAATAATTAGAGTGTTGTGATAAATTGATTAGTTGTAGTAATTAATTAATGTAAAACACACACTTATAATAAATTATTTGCTATATTTATAACTATTAAGTAGTTATAGTCTTAAAAACATAGAAACTTATAAATTATTGGAGGATATTTTTAATGATTTATGAAAGAATGGAAATAGTCAATTACAATGAAATAGATTGTAGAGGGTTGGTTTGATTTATTTTTTATAATAGTTCAATTATAGTTTTATAAGTACAGTACCTCTTAATAGATACCAGTTTACATTTTGCACATTAGCTGCATCATGTAATTTTTTTGTATCGTTTTTATTAAGTGTAAAAATTACATTAAATTATGACAGCATATCAAAACGATGAATTGCCTTTTGTAAAATCATTTTAGAGGTAAGTATTTAGAATAAAACTCTTGTAATTAAAATAAATAACTCAAAACCCACAATTATGAAAACAAAACTACTCTTATTTCTTTTTGCTATAGCCTTTTCAGGTTTCCTGCAAGGACAAAACACCGTTGCCTTAATAAATCCCCCTACCACAGTAACGGCAAATCAAACGGTAGATGTCAGTGTTAATTACACTAAAGTGGTTGATACGGCTTACGTTCTTATCAGGTTTAAAAGTCCAACTGGTGAAAATTTGGGTCAGGCCTTAACTACGGTTACCGCAAACTCAGATACAGTTCTGTTAAGTGTTCAAGCTCCAGATGTAGCGGGTAACAATTTTAGTTTACAAGCGCAAATGTTAGCTTTGGGAACCTGGGCAGGTTTAGCAAATGATGAGTTTACGGGAGTAACTGTCGAAGCTGACACTCCGGTTTTGGAAAATAGTATTACCATAGTTGATCCACAAACAACTGTAACGGCAGGTCAATCAGTTGATTTTAATTTAAACTATACAAAAGACGTAGAATCTGCTATTGTAGTGGTGCGCTTTAAAAGTCCCGAAGGTACTAATCTAGGTCAGGCATCAACAACGGTAA
>DRFI01000026.1 GCA_011050675.1 Maribacter sp.
CTTCTTTTACTCTGTTTTTGGCAATTTCCATTGACAATTCTGGGAAGCCCTTTTTTACACCACCCCCCGCACCGCAGCACATTGCACCGACTCTATTAGTTTTCATTTCAGTTAGATTTGAAATCATATTTAATAAATCTCGAGGAGCTTCGTATACATTCATGTGACGTCCTAAATGGCAAGGATCATGGTAAGTGGTTTTAATGTCTAAGTTTTTTAACTTAATATCCTTAGTCTTTATGATCTCCTGGAGAAATTCAACAGTATGAAGTATTTCAATGTCATCTAATCTCTTTCCATAATCTTTTTTGAAAGTTCGATAACATCCTGCACAACTTGTAACTATTCGTTTTATTCCTTTCCCTTTAAACAGCTCAGTGTTTTTCTCTGCAACTTTTCCAAAAGAATTTCTATCACCAGTTCTCATACCTACGCTTCCACAGCATACTTCATGTTCCCCAAATACAGAAAAATCCACACCTAGTTTATTGAATATTTTCGCTGTAGCAATCGCAACTTTTTCAATATCTGGTGTTAAGCCTGATGTGCATCCAACAAAGTAGAGGATCTCAGAATCTTCGGTATTGGCGTTTTTTATCTTAAAATCTAACTTTTGGGTCCAATTAACCTTTTCTTTATTGTCACGTTCGTATGGATTTAATAATTCTACCATTGCCTTATTCATTGGAACTTGAGATTCTATAGGAAATCCTGCTTCTACTAAATCAGCTCTTAGGGCTTCATATGTATTCACATGATCCATAATATTATGCAAGGGAAAGTCAAAGCTTTCTGATTGAGAGTTAAAACAAACTTCCTCACAAAGACCGCAGAGTGTACACTGATATATTACATCACTGATTTCTTGGCTTAACTGTAAATGACCCCAAAGTAAACCTTTCATTATGAGGTTCTTACCACGAGCAAGAAGAGGCTCAAATTTAGCTATGCCGTCTACCTTAGTTACAGGACAACTATGAAATATTCCCTTTGAGGGCCAATTAGCTGCTCTGCACTGACCGCATTGAGCACAGGCTAATGCAGCATTTTCAAATTCCTTTAAATTTTTTAATGGTTCTTTTAATTCAGTCATATTTATCACCTTTTAATAATTATCTGTTAAATAAAATTTACCTGGACTAAGAATTTTGTTAGGATCTAGAGCCTTCTTTAGAGTGATCATGAAATTATAATATTCTTCTGTAAGAGCTCCTGAATCTACTAAGGCTCTTCCAATAATCTCACCCATCCAATAGTGTATTCCTCCTAAAGTCTTTATCTGAGTAATTAAATAATCTTTCCATAATTCTACTTGTCCTTCTCTGTTATCTATATTACTTATAACAGCAGCTCCACCAGCAACATCGATATAAGTGGGATAAACACCAAATGCTACAAAATCAGCACCACCGCCAGCTCCAACCTCAGCCATTTTTGGTAGATTTCTTTTTACCCAATCTGCATACATCTTACCGTACTCAGGTAATAACTCTGTAGGGCTTTTTAAACAACCGCTTAGTCCAAATAGAGAACCACCGCCAAACATAGAGTTACCCCACTGCCATTTTCCATCTTCTTCATAAAACCACTTTCCCACGTTACCTTCTTCTACAGTAGGTCCTAATTTTCTAAATTCAGCCTCTTCGGCGATTTTTTCGATCCTTTCGATATTATAGTCTAATTGCCTTTGTGTATCTGCTACGGTAGTATAGTATAAAATTGCTCCCCTAACTTTATTATCAGCTAAACCCTTCGCGATCTTCCGTGATGTTAAACCAGATACAGTAGATGGTGTGTAATAGAAGAAATCATGTAATGGTAATCTTTGATGTTGCCACTTTAACATTACTTCTGATGCGCGTTTTTCTGCACTCTTCTCTTTAGTTTTCTTAACTACATAGGTTGCATATCCTCTAAACTCTGGGAGCGGATATATGTTAAGAGATGCTTTGGTTTTTACCCCGTGGATACCAACATCACCTAAAAATATACCCGAATAATCTGCACCCAATCCAAATCTAGTAAAAGGTTTATCTCGAAAAGAATTTGCTTTTGCGCCGGTATCGATTATTTCTCCGGTAGGTAAGACAACTTCTAAACCGACACACTGCTCAGTTACAGCTCCATACATGGCAGCACCACCCCCTCCAACTGTATTGTTAGAAAGACCGCCGCCAATTGTAGCAGAAAATCCTGAAGCAGGACCAGTAGATCCGGGATAATATCCAATCTCCACATTACTTAACTGCTCACATAATTCACTCCACGAAATTCCAACTTCAACAGTAACGATTCTATTTTGCAAATCAACATCTAAAATCTTATTCATTAGCGAAACATCTAGAATAATGCCCCCATCCCCTATAGGTTTTGCACCTCCTGTAAGATCTGCCCCATTTCCTCTAGGTATAACTTTCGTGCCGTATTTATTTGCTACCTTTAAGATTTCTGAGACTTCTTCAGGAGTTTTCGGCTTCACAACCATATCCGGAATGCCTTGTAAAGTGTAATCGCAGTTCATCGAATAAGAATAGCGGATTGGTTCTGAATCGCTGACAAATTTGGATCCTACGATATTTTCTATTTCATTATAAGCATTTTGAGTTTCATTCAATTTTTTTCATATCCTGTTTTTTTTTTAATAATTATCTGTTAAATAAAATTTGCCTGGACTTAAGATTTTGTTAGGATCTAGAGCTTTTTTTAGCGTAATCATGAAATTGTAATATTCTTCTGTAAGTGCTCCAGAATCAACTAAGGCTCTTCCAATAATTTCACCCATCCAGTAGTGTACACTCCCTAAAGTTTTTATCTGTGTAATTATGAGATCCTTCCATATTTCTTGTTGTTTTTCTCTGTGTTCTATTGTACTCATGAGAGCACCACCACCAGCAACATCGATATAAGAAGGGTAAACACCAAACGCGATACAACCAGCACCACCACCTGCTCCAATTTCAGTCATTTTTTTAAAATTTCGTTGAGTCCATTCATTAAACATCTTTTGATACTCAGGCAATAGGTGTGTAGGTGCTTTTAAGCAACAACTCATACTAAAGAGATAACGTCCCCCCCAACCACCATTAGCCCATTGCCATTTTCCATCCTCTTCATAAAACCATTTTCCAAGATTGCCTTCTTCAACAGTAGGGCCTAATTTTTTAAAACCGACTTCATCAGCGAGTTTTTCGATTCTCTCTATATTATAATCTAATTGTTTTTGTGTATCAGCAACAGTAGTATAGTATAAAATACCACCATCGATATCTTTACCTACTAAATTTTTTGAAATTTTTCGGTTTATAGAACTTTGCACATTTCCGGGAGGATAATAAAAGAAATCATGTAACTGTAATCTTTGATGTTGCCATTTGGTCATTAATTCTGTTACGCGCTCTACTGGGATCTTCTCTTTAGTTTTTTCAACGACATAGGTTGCATATCCTCTGTATTCTGGAAGAGGATATAAATTAAAGGATGCTTTAGTTTTTACACCATGAATCCCAACATCACCTAAAAATATTCCTGAATAATCTGCACCCAACCCAAACCTGGTGAAAGGTTTGTCACGAAATGAATTAGCTTTTGCACCAGTATCGATTATTTCACCCGTAGGTAATACTATTTCTAGTCCGACACATTGTTCAGTTACAGCTCCATACATAGCAGCGCCACCTCCTCCAACTGAGTTGTTTGAAAGTCCCCCTCCTATAGAGGCAGAAAAACCGGATGCAGGTCCTGTAGACCCAGTATAATAACCGATACCTACATGACTTAGTTGCTCACACAATTCACTCCATGAAATACCAACCTCAACGGTAACGACTCTATTTTTCTCATCAACATCCAATATTTTATTCATTAGAGTGACGTCTAAGATTATCCCCCCATCTCCAATTGGTTTTGCTCCTCCAGTTAAATCCGCCCCATTTCCTCTTGGGATGACTTTAACATTGTGTTTATTTGCTACCTTTAAGATTTCTGAGACTTCTTCAGGAGTTTTCGGCTTCACAACCATATCCGGAATGCCTTGTAAAACAAAATCACAATTCATTGAATATGAATACCTAATTGGCTCAGAATCACTTACAAATTTCGTGCCAACGATATTTTCTATTTCTTCATAGGCATTTTGTGTTTGTGTTTCATTCATAATAATATACCATTTGATTTTTTTGAATTATATACCTTTCTAAAAAAGTATATAACATAAAGAGAAGATTTACTAATATTAAAATCTTATCTATAAAACAGAACAAGAATGACTTTAGACCTTATTTCACGTTTAAAAAGACAAAAAAATTAAAAAAAAAATATTAATAACATGTTCTACAACATAACAAGACAAACAGAGTGAAAAAAATGGTAAATAAAGACAAAATTAAAGGGATTAAATACACCAAATACAGTAAATTGGAGGATTCCCTATGAATATCGCAATGATGTTATCAGGCTTATTCTTCCTGTTAATCATAATTACAAATATTACAAGTGAGAAATTTGGCACTAAAACATTTAGTGATTTGGACTCTGATGCTAAACTCCAAATGATTAACAAAGATCCAAAAAAATTTAAAATAAGCGTCGTGCTCTTGCTCATAGAGCATGTTTGTATAATCTCTCTTTCTTTAACACTATTTATCGCTTTTAGTCCATACAATATAATACTTGGAATTGTTTGGACTATCTCTCGAATAGGAGAAGCTTCGGTCCAAATCTACAATAAAAAAAGCTTCTGGGAACTTCTCAATATATCAGGAAAATATTCAGATGCTAGTGATGATGAAAAAAATCCGTTAGTCGATTCAGCTCGTAGCATTCTCAAAACAAAAAATTCTACCTTCAATTTTACACAAGTCTTATTCTCCATTGGTACATTTGCATACTCAATTCTGTTTGTTTCTTATGGAGTTGTGCCAATTTTTATTGGATGGTTTGGAATTGTTGCCAGTCTTATCTATGGGATTGGTAACGGAGTAATGCTTGTAAAAAATGACTTTAAAGGAGTTTGGGGCTTAGGAGGGCTACTAATTTTGCTTTTCGAATTAGCCTTAGGAGGATGGTTACTATTTTTTTCACCCTTCTTCACATAACCAGCGCAAGAAAAACGTCTTATTTTTTTTTAATGATACTACTATATCCCTTTATTTCACAAAATTTTAAGTCGAAGATAAGGCTTAATAATAATTCAATTCAATTATAATTGTTATTAGCAATATTGAAAACTAATATCAGTTTATAGTATTATAAAATATTATAACAATAATTGATGAGATGATACCCATGAGTGATAAAGTTTATGTTTATAGTGTCGGAATGACAAAATTTGGTAAATTTCTTGATAGAGGTATTAAAGATTTGACTGCTGAAGCCCTTAAAGCCATCAAAAATGATGATGATTTTAATCTGAGTAATATTGAAGCGGCTTGGTTTTCTAATACAGGTTGGGGGATGACTGATTTCCAACATAGTATTCGTGGCCAAGTAGCACTTACTCCTAATGGTGTCGATAAAGTTTCTATAACTAATGTTGAAAATGCTTGCGCAAGTGGGAGTACAGCCTTTAATGGAGCCTGGACTGCAATAAAAGCAGGAGTAGTAGACTGTACTTTAGCCATAGGCACTGAAAAAGTATACCAAGAAGATCGTGCGAAAATGATGGGTGGTTTTGCAACGTATACTGATGTGGAAATGACAAGAGCAATGATGGAACAGATGAAAAAAGCAGCAGAAAAGAAAAGAGCGGAACAAGCCAATGATCAAAAAGATGGTGAAAAAAAAGAGAAAAAAGGGGGTCATTCGGTTTTTATGGATTTCTATGCCGCAGGAGCCCGTGGTCATATGAAAAAATATGGAACCACGCAGAGACAACTCGCTGCCATTGCCGCAAAGAATCACAATAACTCAACATTGAATCCCTATGCCCAA
>DRFI01000027.1 GCA_011050675.1 Maribacter sp.
GTCAATCAGTTGATTTTAATTTAAACTATACAAAAGACGTAGAATCTGCTATTGTAGTGGTGCGCTTTAAAAGTCCCGAAGGTACTAATCTAGGTCAGGCATCAACAACGGTAACGGAAAATACAGGTAATGTAATATTAAGTGTCGTAGCACCAGAAAGTGCGGGAAGCAACTATAGTTTACAAGCTCAATTACTTTCTACCACCTATGCAGGTTTGGCAAATGATGAAGTAGCCGATGTAACTGTAGAGTCCAATGAGCCGGTCTTCGAAAATTCCATTACAATTATTGATCCACCAGCTACAGTTACGGCAGAGCAGATGGTTGATATAAATGTAAATTATACCAAGGCAATTGATACTGCTTATGTGTTAGTTCGCTTTAAAAGTCCTACGGGAGATAATTTAGGTCAAGGAATAGAAACGGTTACTGCAGATTCTAATGCTATAAATGTTAGTGTTTTGGCTCCTGATACTGCTGGTGCTGATTATAGTATACAAGCACAATTACTATCAACTACTTGGGCTGGTTTAACCGAGGATAATGCTACGGGAGTTACCGTAGAAGAATTTACGCCACCTACAGGCGACAATACTTTAGAAATTGTCAATACATCTGCTGATCCTATTAATAATGGAACAATTAGGCGTGTTAACATTAGTTACAATTTACTGCAGGCCAGTAGAATTTTAGTTGAAGTTCGTGATAGCGGAGTAGCTGCGGGAAGTAATAAAATTGGGCAGGTATGGGTAGATGTTCAGGCAGGTACTAACACCGTTGGTGTCGATTTAGTAGTTAATAGTGGTAATCCAAAAGCAACCAACCGTATACAGGCAGTATTATTTGAAGGTAATTCATGGACGCCAATTAGTATTGCAGAGGCTCCACATTTATTAGTGAGTAAAGGAGATGGTACTATTACGTATAGAGATCAACCTTATAATTACGATAATAGTCAAAACCTTCTTTTTGAAGAGGATTTGGGTAGCGGATATTACACCAATTGGTTTGTAAACAATGGTTGGATAGGTGATATACAAGCTAAGTTTGGTCCTGCAGAGCAAGAATCATGGGTAGATTGGGATAACAATGGTTTCGAGTCTGGACAAACGCACGCAGAATTTGATATTAAAATACAAAAATATTCTTGGCACAATTGGAAGGAACAAGGGTTAAATCGTGGATATCCTACGAAAATAGCTGATGTAGAAAATCCAATAACTTGTACGTATACAGGTCAATGGGCTCCTAATAGTGAGGGTAGAACATTTTTTAATATGACTGCCTGGTTGTATAATGGCGGTGGTGATTTAAACAATAACGCATATTCTAAAAGTGATATCATTGTTCATACATGGGACAATTCTGGAAATCTTGCGCAAAGATATGCCGAAGACCCAAATGATAGTTTAGAACCGTTGGAAACAATTAGCAGTGGTGGCATTGCTTATCATGTATTAAAAAGAAATACTGGTGGTTATGGCGAGGCAGCGACATATAATATTGTTCCTGTTAACAATCCAAGAGCCGGAAACTGGAATACTGCTTTTGATACGGCACCTTTTAATGTCTCTTTAGATATGAAAGACATTTTAGAGAAATTAATTGCTGTTGATTCTAATAGTACAACACCTACTCTTGATAACCAATGGTTTATTCATGGTTTAGAGTGGACGTTTATCGGGTCTTCTGGAGATACTATTGGTGGGGATTATGTAGGTGATAGTAAAGCTAAATTTACATTATTGAACTACACTATTCCAGATTTATTGGCTAGCACCGCATCTGGTGGAGACAATAGTTTAGAAATAGTAGATACGTCTTCTGAAGCAATTAATAATGGAAGTTTAAAACAGGTTAATATTAAATATAATGTTAGCCAAGCTAGTAGAATATTGGTAGAGGTTAGAGATAGTGAAGATGCTGCCAGTAGTAATAAAATAGGTCAAATTTGGGTAGATGTAGAAGCGGGAGAAGATACTGTAGCGGTAGATTTAATTGTAAATGATGGTAATCCAGGAGATACAAATCTTATTCAAGCCTTGTTATTTGAAGGTAATTCTTGGACGCCAATTTTAATTCCAGAAGTTCCAAGTTTAGTAGTTGCTAAAGGAGACGGAACATTAATATATAGAGGCCAACCTACAGCGGGCAACAAACAAAATGAATTGTTTCAGCAAGACTTAGGTGAGGGTTATTGGACCAACTATTATATTGCTGACGGATGGCAAGGTCCTTTACAAATGAAATTTGATCCATTAGGTTCGCCGTCATGGATAGAATGGGAAAATCAAAATGATGCTAATGGCGGACATAAAGAATTTGATATTAAAATTCAAAAATTCTCATGGCACGAGTGGAAAGATGTTGAAGAAAGAGGCTACCCAACTGCTGTAAAGGATATCAACTTTCCGCTAGAAACTACATTAGAAGGTCGTTGGAGTCCTGGAAGTAGTGGAAAAGGACAAATAAATATGACGGCTTGGGTTACCGAAAATGGTGATATGGGCGGAAATAGGGTAGATATTATTGTTCACGCATTTGATAACTCAGGTAATTTTAGACAGAAGTATGATGATGCAAATGTTGATGGCAGTCATAGCTTCAATAACATTGGTGAGTTTACAGCTAATAACGGATTAACATACCAAATATTAAGAACCTTGCCTGGTTACATTGGTGAAATGGCATCTTATAATTTAATTCCTGATGAGATAGTACAGGATGATCCAAGAGCAGATTATACCAATGAACTAATTTCTGCTACAATTGATATGAAAAATATTATTGATAATATCATTCAAAAAGAATCTGAGTTCGTTGGAGATCAAATTCCAATAACTGAAGATTGGCAGATTAATGGTTTGGAGTGGACAGTTGTTGGGCAATCTGCAAGTACAGATACTGACGGTCAACCTATACCTAGTAGTCAAGGTAGATTTACATTCGAAAGCTATAGTATTCCAGATTTAGTTGGTGGTACTCCGGTTTATAGCAATACGTTAAAAATTGTCAATACATCTGCTGATCCTATTAATAATGGAACAATTAGGCGTGTTAACATTAGTTATAATTTACTGCAGGCCAGTAGAATTTTGGTTGAGGTACGTGATGGTGAAGATGCTGCGACTAGTAATAAAATAGGTCAAGTGTGGATAGATGTAGAGGCTGGTGCCGATACTGTTAGTGTAGATTTAGTGGTTGATAACGGTTGGCCAGGGGATACAAATGTTATTCAAGCAGTTTTGTTTGAAGGGGACTCATGGAATCCGATTTCATTGAATAAAATACCTCAAATGTTTGTTGATAAAGGCGACGGAACAATTACGTATAGAGGTCAGCTTTCAGCAGATAATAACCAAAATATTCTTTTTGAACAAAATCTTGGAAATGGCTATACCACAAACTACAATATTGTAGATGGTTGGGTAGGACCGTTACAAATGAAATTTGATCCTGTTGCTTCTTTATCTTGGATTGAGTGGGAGAATCAGAATATTGAAAGTGAAGGTGCTAAAGAATTTGAAATAAAAATTCAAAAATCTTCATCCAATCAAGATAACGCTGATTCTGGTTACCCTACCAAAATTGAGACGATTAATTTACCGTTAACAGCAACCTTAAACGGAAATTGGAATACAGGAAGTAGTGGAAGAGCTAGTGTTAACCTAACGGCAAGACTAACCAAAGAAGGAGACCTAAGTGGTGAAAAAGCTAACATTAAAGTTTATGTTTTTGATAATTCTGGAAACTTCGGAAACGGAAATGGTCATGGATACGGAAACGGACATGGAAAGGGTAACAAAAATGGAAAGAGTTATTCAAAAGGAAATGGAAACGGCAATGGCAATGGTCACGGTAATGGAAACGGACATGGTAATGGGCGAGACAATAATAACATAGGTCAGTTTACATCTAATGGGTTAACGTACCAAGTACTAAGAACAATATCAGAATCTTCAGATGTTGTCGCTACCTATTCTGTTGTTTCGAATAGTGTTTTGCAAAGAAATTCAAGTGCTGAGTTTTCAATTGATGCTATTGAATCTACTATCGATATGAAAGATATTATTGATAATGTTATTAAGGTAGAATCAAGAAATGGAAACCATAATCAAAGTTCTTTAATAGATGAGAATTGGTTTATTAATGAATTAGGTTGGACAGTAGAAGGATTGTCTGAGAGTACTGTTTCTAGAAATATAACTATAGCTAGTAGTAAGGGTAGATTCACCTTTACTGATTATGTGTTGCCTAACATAAGTGACAGTGTTACTAGTGACGACAACGATAATGGAGAGGACATTTCAATACATTTTTATCCTAACCCTTTTAAGAATAACTTGAATTATGAATACAGTTCTTCAGTAGATGAACCAATATTTATCGATTTCTATTCGAATAATGGAAGATTTGTAAAAAGAGTTAAAAATGAAAAAGGTTCTTTTGGCACCAGTAATACTATCAGAACAAATCAGTTCAAAAAAGGCCTTTACCTTGTTAGAATTAAGTTTCAAAATAGAGTAGAAACCACAAAGCTGATTAAGAATTAAATAGAATAGTAAGTAAATTTAGTTAATAGTTGAAAAGGCTGCCCATTCATTTAGGCGGCTTTTTTTTATGGTTATTCTGGGGTATTAAAATAAACTGAACTGATGAGTACATGTTGTATTTGTGCAGTTTCAATATCACTATGTTAAAAGATTGTAATAGAAGTTGAACGAGTATATGCTACATTATATTATAAATGTCTCAATAACACTTAATAATATATTATATTTGGTTATATAAAATAGTAGAGAATTGAAAAATTATGTAATTGGTTTAGATTATGGGTCCGACTCAGTAAGAGCGGTATTGATAGATGCAGAAACCGGACATGAGGTATTGTCAAAAGTGCATTGGTATCGTCGTTGGAAAGAAAATAAGTACTGTAATGCGTCTATAAATCAATTTAGACAGCATCCGTTAGATCATATAGAGGGGCTAGAAGTTGTTATTAAATCTGTAGTAACCGAAAGTAATGTTGCATCAGAGTTAATAAAAGGTATTTGTATAGATACGACGGGGTCTTCTCCAATTCCGGTTGATCAAGAAGGTAGGCCATTAGCATTAACTAAAGGTTTTGAAGAAAACCCTAATGCAATGATGATGCTATGGAAAGATCATACAGCCATTAAAGAAGCTAATGAAATTAATGAGCTAGCTAATAATTGGGGTGGTGAAAACTATACCAAATTTGAAGGAGGAATTTATTCCTCAGAATGGTTTTGGGCAAAAATATTACATGTAATCCGCGAAGATAATTCAGTCAAAAATTCTGCATATTCTTGGATGGAACATTGCGATGTAATGACTTATTTACTTATAGAGAATAAAGATTTAAAATCATTTAAACGAAGTAGGTGTGCAGCGGGCCATAAGGCTATGTGGCATAAATCATGGAATGGTTTACCAGCCAAAGAATTTTTGGAACAATTAGACCCATACTTGGCTAATCTTAGAGATAGATTATTCGATGAGACATATACATCAAATGAGGTTGCAGGAAACTTAAGTGAAGAATGGGCTAAAAAACTAGGTCTTACAACTAAAACAGTTATAGCGGTAGGTACATTTGATGCTCACGCTGGTGCTCTTGGGGCAAAGATTAAAGAGAATGTTTTGGTAAGGGTTATGGGTACTTCAACCTGCGATGTTATGGTTTCTTCAAAGAAATTTATGGGAGATAATCCGGTAAAAGGTATTTGTGGGCAAGTTGATGGTTCTGTTATTCCTGGGTTAGAAGGTTTAGAAGCAGGGCAGTCTGCTTTTGGTGATGTTCTAGCATGGTTTAAAGATATGTTGTCGTGGCCAATTGATAATTTAGTATTGTCATCGAATATTCTTACCGATGCTCAAAAAGCTGAGCTTAAAGAAGAAATAGAACATAATTTCATTAAAAAAATAAGCGCTCAAGCAGAGAAAATTCCTCTTGATGAAAGTATACCAACAGCGTTAGATTGGATTAATGGGAGAAGAACGCCAGATGCAAATCAAGAATTAAAAGCAGCGATGTCTAACTTATCTTTAGGCACAGAAGCACCACATATATTTAAAGCACTGGTTAACGCTATTTGTTTTGGCTCTAAAAAAATAGTAGAGCGTTTTGAAGAAGAAGGTATATGTATAGATAGTGTTATTGGTATTGGTGGCGTTGCAAGAAAATCACCATTTATAATGCAAACATTGGCTAATGTATTAAACAAGCCAATTAAAGTAGCGGCCTCAGATCAAGCACCTGCATTAGGTGCTGCTATTTATGCTGCTGTTGCTGCAGGGATTTATGCCGATGTTATTGAAGCTAGTGAGAAAATGGGCAGTGATTTTGAAGCCACTTATTATCCTAAAGAAGAGAAGGTAGCAGCCTATAAAGAACAGATGCAATCATATAACGAATTGAGTTCGTTTATAGAAAATAGTATTAAAAACAAATAAATGAGTGTTAATTATAATGCACTAAAGTTAGAATGCTATAAGGCAAATATGGAGCTTAATGAACTGGGCTTGGTTATTTATACTTTTGGCAATGTAAGTGCAGTTGATCGTGAAAATGGTGTTTTTGCTATTAAACCGAGTGGTGTGCCTTACGAGGTTTTAAAACCTGAAAATATGGTAATTGTCGATTTTGATAATAACATAATTGAGGGGGAACTAAGACCGTCGTCAGATACAAAAACACATGCCTATTTATATAAAAATTGGGATGATATTGGTGGTATTGCACATACGCATGCTATGTATTCGGTAGCTTGGGCTCAAGCACAAAATGATATTCCTATTTTTGGTACAACACATGCAGATCATTTAACTGCAGATATTCCGTGTGCTGCACCAATGAACGATAAACTTATTAGTGGTAATTATGAGCACAATACGGGTATTCAAATTTTAGATTGCTTTAAAGAAAAAGGTCTTTCGCATACAGAAGTAGAAATGATTTTAATTAGTAATCATGGCCCTTTTACATGGGGTAAAGATGCGGCAAAAGCCGTTTATAATAGTAAAGTGTTAGAAACGATAGCCCAAATGGCAACGTTAACATTACAGATAAATCCAAAAGCGCCTAAGCTTAAAGATTCATTAATTAAAAAGCATTATGAGCGTAAACATGGTAATAATGCCTATTACGGTCAATAAAGGATAGAAAAATTAAAATGATAGATACTTCTCAAAAAGAAATATGGTTTGTTACAGGTAGCCAACATTTATATGGTGATGATACACTGAAACAAGTAGCCAAAAATTCGCAGGAAATTGTAAAAGGTTTTAATACATCATCCCTTATACCAATTACCATAGTTTATAAGCCAACGGTAAAAACTTCAGACGAAATTACAGCGGTATGTCAAGATGCTAATATTTCAAAAAACTGTATTGGAATAATAACATGGATGCATACTTTTTCACCTGCAAAAATGTGGATAAAGGGGTTAACTATTCTAAACAAACCACTTTGTCATTTACATACACAATTCAATGCCGAAATTCCTTGGAAATCTATTGACATGGATTTTATGAATCTAAATCAATCTGCACATGGTGATAGAGAATTTGGCTTCATGATGACCAGAATGCGTAAAAAGCGAAAGGTTGTAGTAGGGCATTGGCAAGATGAACGAGTACAGAAAAAATTGGACATTTGGTCTAGGGTTGTACTAGGTTGGGATGAGTTACAAAATTTAAAGGTTGCTAGAATTGGCGACAATATGCGTGGAGTAGCTGTAACTGAAGGTGATAAGGTAGATGCTCAAATGAGATTCGGGTTTTCTGTAAATGGCTATGATTCTTCTGATGTTGTTAAGTATATCAACAAAGTAACCGATAGTGAATTAAATAAATTATTGGTTATATATGAAGATAGTTATGAATTAACAACATCCCTTAAAAAGGGAGGTGATCAAAGGGAATCTTTGGTCAACGCTGCTAAAATAGAGTTAGGCTTACGTAAATTTTTGGAAGAAGGTGGTTTTAAAGCATTCACGGATACTTTTGAAAATCTGGGTGAACTAAAGCAATTGCCCGGCCTTGCGGTACAAAGATTAATGGCAGATGGATATGGCTTTGGTGGTGAAGGTGATTGGAAAACCGCAGCTATGGTTAGGGCTTTAAAAGTTATGAATACAGGTTTAGAAGGTGGTGTTTCGTTTATGGAAGACTACACCTATCATTTTACACCACAAGGATCATACGTTTTAGGTTCACATATGCTAGAAATCTGCCCATCTATTGCTGATGAGCATAAACCTTCGTGTCAAGTACATCCTTTAGGAATTGGTGGTAAAGAAGATCCTGCTAGGTTGGTATTTAATACAGCAACTGGTAGCGCCATAAATGTTTCATTGGTAGATATGGGTAACAGGTTTAGATTGGTTGTAAATGAAGTAGAGGCTGTAAAACCCGCTGAAGATTTACCTAATTTACCTGTTGCAAGAGTATTGTGGGATGCCAAACCAAATTTAGAAATTGCGGCAACTGCTTGGATTTTGGCTGGTGGAGCGCATCACACGGTATATTGTCAAAATCTAGATTCAGAATATATGGAAGACTTTGCAGATATAGCGGGTATAGAATTACTTGTAATTGATGAGAGAACAACTGTAAGGGATTTTAAAGATAGAATTAATGCCAACGAAGCATACTATCATATGTTTCAGCATAGATTTTAATTAATATCAAATTCACTAAGAAAAAATAAATTATGGGGATTATTTCATTTATAGGATTTACATTATTAGTGGCTATAATAGCTTATGTATCAACACGTAAAACGGATGAAAAATCCTCTGATGGTTATTTCTTAGGTGGAAGAAGTTTAACAGGACCAATCATTGCAGGTTCGTTGTTATTGACGAACCTATCTACAGAACAAATTGTGGGCGTAAATGGTGTGTCTTTTAGAGATGGTCTGCCAATTGTAGCGTATGAAGTTCTAGCTGCTGTTGCAATGGTGTTTACCGCTTTTGTTTTACTACCCAAATATTTAAAAAGTGGAATTGCTACTATACCGCAGTTTTTAGAAAATAGATATAGTAAATCTACCAAAACCATAGTTTCATTATTGTTTCTATTAGGGTACGCAATTTCAATGCTACCAACCGTATTGTATTCTGGTGCATTAGCGATTAATACGATGTTTGATATTCCAGAGGCATTGGGTGTAGGGCCAGAACAAGCACTCTGGATAACGGTATGGTCTATTGGATTAATAGGTAGTGTCTATGCTATTTTTGGAGGTTTGCGCGCGGTAGCGGTGTCAGATTCAATTAATGCTGTTGGTTTAATAATTGGTGGTATGCTTATTCCAATTTTTGGGTTAATGTATATTGGCGATGGTAATGTATTTACTGGTTTAAATACATTGACCACAGCACTTCCTGAGAAATTTGATATCATTGGAGGCCCTGATTCTGATGTGCCTTTTTGGACCATATTTACAGGTATGATTATTGTTAATTTTTATTATTGGGGAACTAACCAAGCAATTATACAGAGAGCTTTAGGAGCTAAAAATTTAAAAGAAGGTCAAAAAGGTCTTTTGCTAGCTGCCTTTCTAAAAATACTAGGACCAATTATTGTGGTATTACCAGGTATTATTGCCTTCTATATTTTTAAAGGTGATTTAGCAAATGCAGATGAAGCTTATCCTATGCTGGTTAAAAAGATACTGCCTACAGCGTTTGTCGGTTTTTTTGCAGCTGTTCTTTTCGGGGCTATTTTAAGTTCGTTTAATAGTGCCTTAAATAGTTCTGTAACCTTATTTGGGTTAGATTTCTACAAGCAATATATTGATAAGAATGCCTCTGATGTTAAGATTGTAAAAGCAGGTAAAATATTCGGAGCTTTTTTAGCTATATTCTCTATGGCTATAGCACCACTTCTATATGGTGTACAAGGTGGGATTTTTACCTATTTACAAGAGTTGAACGGTACGCATAGTGTGCCAATCTTAGCGATTGTAATTGTTGGTATTTTCTCTAAACGTGTTACGGCTAAGGGAGCGAATATGGCAATTTTGTTTAGTGTAATAACGTACTTGGTTGCATTGTATGTTGTTAGACCTATCAGTATAGAGAACGGTACTTATTTCCCGCATTTTTTACACCTTATGGGTATAATATTCGCTTTGGCATTGATAATTATGTTTACGGTAAGTTACTTTAAACCAAGAGAAACTGATTACGTTCAAGTATATACCAAACAAGTGGATATTCAAAATTGGAAGTATCTAAAACCTGTAGGATATAGTATTTGTGGAATTGTATTATTAATTTACATTTACTTTGCTAATTAAATCTATTCCTTTAGTAATCAATATACTTGGGTAATTAAAGTATTTATGGTTGACGTAATGGTGTGCATGTGATTACTAGTTTAGAATAGATTTATAAAAAGTTATTTGAAATAATATTAGATATAATTTCAACTGCTTGGCATGTGCTTTTTGAAACAAACTAACACTTTATTCCATGTATAGAATTTGCATTACTACGATTGTCACTCTAGTTTTATTTGTTTTTGTTAGTTGTAAGGATACATCTGTAAAACAGTCCAACTCAGAGGCAGTTTCTATAGATTCACTATTGCAAAATCGCTATGAAAAATTGTTGGAGTATCCTTTAGATTCACTATCCATTCCAAGAAGTTATAATCCTATCTCTAAAGAAATATTTAAAGTTGAACCTAAAGATTGGACCAGTGGTTTTTACCCTGGCAACCTTTGGCAATTATACAAGTTAACAGGTGAAGAGGTATTTAAAAATAAGGCTGTTGAATGGACCAAATTTATAGAGAAAGAAAAATATAATGATGGAACCCATGATATGGGTTTTAAAATATATTCTAGTTTCGGTGAAGGATTTGAAGTTACTAATGAAGAACATTATAAAGATGTAATAGTAGAAAGTGCCAATACCTTGATCACTAGATTTAATAAAAATGTAGGTAGTCTTCGTTCTTGGGATTTTAATGCGGATATCTGGGAGTTTCCGGTAATCATCGATAATATGATGAATCTTGAGCTATTGTTTGAAGCTACAAGAATTTCAGGAGATAGTATATATCATAATATTGCCATTAAGCATGCTAATACCACACTTAAGAATCACTTTAGGGAAGATAACAGTAGCTACCATGTGGTGGTTTACGATACTGTTTCTGGTAGGGTGAATAGTAAAGTTACGCACCAAGGCTTCAATGATAATTCTGCATGGGCTAGGGGGCAAGCTTGGGGTGTTTATGGCTTTACCATGTGTTATCGTTACACTAAAAATCCTATGTATTTAGAACAAGCAGAAAAATTAGCTGTATTTTATTTGAATCACTCTAAACTGCCTGAAGATGGAATTCCGTATTGGGATTTTGATGACCCTAACATTCCAAATGTAGTAAAAGATGTTTCGGCTGCAGCTATTGTCGCATCTGCATTGGTAGAATTATCTACGTACACTAACAACGACACTTATTTAGACTATTCAAATAAAGTTTTAAATACCTTAAAAACTGAAGAATATATAATATCACCAGATATAGATGCACCATTTATTTTAAAGCATAGTACAGGTAATTGGCCAAAAAATGATGAAATGGATGGGCCAATAGTATATGGTGATTTTTATTTTTTGGAATTAATGCTAAGGATAAAGGAGTAAAATCCAATCAATCATTAACACACCTAGGGAAAATTAATTTAAAAGAATATTAAAACTAAACTCTAATTATTAGCTAGTTTTTTCATTTTAAGAAATTAAATATAACGATCTTATGCCTTTAATATGTCGTTTTAAAGTGGTCTTAAAGCTCATTGTTAATAGTATAAGAATGCTATTTTAATTGTGCTTTACTAAATACATTTTCTTAAATAATTATTATCTTAATTTTTATATGAAATACTTATTTGCCTTTTCCTTAATTATACTGTTTGCAATATCTTCTTGCAATACCAAAGAGTCAGAAACACTTTTTAAACAGTTACCATCACAAACAACAGGTATTACATTTAATAATACAATCGTAGAAACAGATAGTTTCAATATAATTACCGAAGAATATCTGTTTAACGGTGGTGGTGTAGCTGTAGGGGATTTTGATAATAATGGCTTAGCAGATCTATTCTTCACGGGTAATCAAGTAACAAACAAACTCTATTTAAATTCTGGGAATTTTAAATTTACCGATGTGTCTGCTAGCGCTAATATAGAGGCAGAAAATAAATGGAATACCGCTGTAGCAGTTGTAGATATTAATGCTGATGGTTGGTTAGATATCTATGTGTGTTCTGCAATGGAGAATCCAATAGAAAGAAAGGCAAACCTACTTTTTATTAATAAAGGGCTTAACGATAAAGGTGAATTGCAATTTGAAGAACGTGCTAAAGAATATGGTATAGCAGATACTGGTAATGCCATGGGGGCGACATTTTTTGATTATGATAAAGATGGGTATTTAGACCTGTATGTAGTAAATAATGAAGAGGCTCATAATCAGCCAAACACCTACAGGAAAAAAATTGAAGATGGAACTGCAATAAGTAACGATAGATTATATCATAACAATGGGGACGGTAGTTTTACAGACCAAACTTTAGCAGCAGGTATTCGTTTTGAAGGTTATGGATTAAGTGTTGCAATTTCTGATTTAAATTATGATGGTTGGCCAGATATTTATGTAACGAATGATTATTTAACCAATGACTTATTATACATAAACAATCAAGACGGTACATTTACGAATGACATAAAAAACCATATAAAGCATCAAAGTAAGTTTAGTATGGGGTCAGATATTTCAGACTTCAATAATGATGGGTATTTAGATATCGTAACATTAGATATGCTTGGCGAAACCAATGAGCGCATGAAGACTAACAACGCTGGTAATAACTATATGAACTACCTTTTCAATGAGCGGTTTGGGTTTGAATATCAATATAGTAGAAATATGTTGCAACTAGGTAATGGTCCTACAACTCCTTTTAGCGAAATAGGAATGCTTTCGGGCATTTCAAAAACAGATTGGAGTTGGTCGCCTTTGTTCGCCGATATTGATAATGATGGTAATAGAGATTTACTTATAACAAATGGTTTTCCACGAGATATTACCGATATGGATTTCGGTGAATTTAGATTAGAAATGTCGCAGTTTCTCGATGAGGTCAAAATGCTAGACTCCATTCCGATTGTTAAAGTTGCTAATTATGCATATAAGAATAATGCAGATTTAACTTTTGATAATGTAAGTGTAGATTGGGGATTGAAAATCCCTTCATTTTCTAATGGTGCCGCGTTTGTAGATTTAGATAATGATGGTGATTTGGACTATGTTGTAAATAATATAAATGATGAAGCATTTGTTTTTGAAAACACAATTCAAAAAACGAATAGTATTCAACTGAAACTAAAAGGATCTGAAAATAATTCTCAAGGTATAGGAGCAAAAATTAAAGTTTCACTTACCAATGGCGATTTTCAGTTTTACGAACATCATTTAACGCGCGGTTATATGTCTTCTGTAGATCCTAAAATTCATTTTGGTTTAGGGTTAAAAGGTCAAGTTAAAGCGATAACTGTTTTGTGGCCCGATGGAAAATTGCAGGAAATGATAAATCTGACTGAAGATGCCTTAGTTGAGATTGATTATGCTAATGTAAAAACTAGTCAAGATATAGCGATAGGATTTCCGTTTATGAAAGAGAGTTCTATAAAGCTATTGAGTGAAATTAGTGACAGCCTTGGTGTTAAATATGTGCATCAAGAATATGATATTATAGACTATAGTATTCAACGAACTTTACCTCACAAATTATCTCAAAATGGACCAAGTATAGTCACAGGAGATATTAATGGTGATGGTTTTCAAGATTTTATAGTAGGAAGTTCTTCCCGCTATTCCCCTATTATTTTTGAACAACAAGGCAATGGTATATTTACGAACAGACCTCTTTTTGAAGAGATTGCTGAGAAAATGAGAGAAGAAGAAGATTTGGTGTTGTTTGATATAGAAAATGATGGAGATTTAGATTTATTTTTAGTTGGCGGCAGTTATGAGTTTTCCGGAGATTTAAGCAGATATAATGATCAATTATATATTAATGATGGTAATGGCAATTTTAGTTTGTCGGTTAATAAATCTCCGATTGTTACCAGTAATGGTTCTGTGGTAATAACTGCCGATTTTGATAATGATGGATATCAAGATTTATTTGTTGGAGGAAGAACTCCTGCAGGCAAGTTTCCTATTTCAGATAAAAGCTATCTTTTACAAAACCAAAAAGGAACTTTAGTTGATGTTACCCAAAGTTTACTACCCGAAATTGAAAACTTAGGTATGATTACCGATGCAGTTTGGTCAGACGTGGATAAGGATGGGTTAATAGATTTAGTTGTTGTTGGAGAATTTACTGAAATAACCCTATTTAAAAATTCAAAAGACGGATTTTCGAAACAAGAAATTCCAGATTTCAGTGGTATATATGGCTGGTGGGAGAGTATAGTGGTTGCCGATTTTGATAACGATGGAGATGATGATTTTGTAGTTGGTAATATGGGTAGAAATAACTTCTACCAACCCACAAAAGAAAGACCGGTTAATTTAATGGCCAAGGACTTTGATGCCAATGGTAGTATTGATCCTGTTTTATTTACCTACTTGCTCAATAAAGAGGGAGACTATAAATCATACCCAGTCAACTTTTGGGGTGATTTATCAAAGCAAAGTCCTTTATTCAGGTCAAAATTTAATTTTTATAAAGATTTTGCAAAAGTCACCAATGAAAGTTTATTTACGGCTAAAGAAATAGAAGGAGCCATACAGTTAACTGGTAACTATGATAGAAGTGTTTATATTGAAAACCTAGGCGATTTCAAATTCAAAATTAGTGAACTCCCTATTGAGGCTCAATTTGCGCCAACAAACGATATGTTAACTGGAGACTTTGATTCCGACGGTTTTAAAGACATTTTAATGGTTGGCAATGATTATGGAAACGAAATCTTTATTGGTCGTTTAGACGCTTTAAATGGACTGTTTTTAAAAGGAGATGGAAAAGGAAATTTTAAAACTGTTGCCACCGAAAAGAGTGGTTTTTTAGTCAGTGGCGATGCAAAAAATATCGCTACCATAAAAAATACAAATAATGAAGATATAATATTAGTGACTCAAAATAAGGGTAGGCTCTTAATTTTTAAATGAGAACATTGAAAAGAGATTGTAGTTTTTTCTTAGATAAGATTGATTTAGTAAAGTTCTCTAAGATGGAAACTTAAGGTTTTTGTTGTTTTTAGAAATCTTTGGAGCAGGAATAGGTGTATTACTTAACCCATCTATGGGTCTACTTTCAGAAGATATTAGTTTGAGTCTTGCATATTGGCTTGATCTACCAGGTCAAATTTTCATGAGGCTGGTTCAAATGATCATGATTCCTTTGATCTTTACATCGATTATTACCGATATTGTTGGTAATACATCAGAGAACTTAAAAACCTTTGGTGTACGGCTCCTGTTATATTTTGTTTTCACTACTACAACTGCCATCATCATAGGGTTGGCGGTAACACTTATTTTCAAACCTGGTCAGTATATTTATAAACTTGGGGGATTTCCAAATAACGGCGAAAGTCAAATAATACCTAAAGAACAAGCAGATTTTATAGGGAACATTCCAAACGCGATATCCAATCTAATCCCAGATAATCCGTTAGAGTCTATCTTAACTGGGGAAATGTTGGGCGTAGTGATTTTTACAATTATTGTAGGGGTAGCGATTACCCAGCTCCGCCCAGAAACAGCAAAACCTATAATTCGTTTCTCAGAAGCCATTCAGAAAATCTGTATGATTGTAGTATCATGGGCAATGATGCTTGTACCGTATGCCGTATTTGGTTTAATGGCAGCTTTGCTATCAAGAACCAGCATTCAAATATTCCTTGGTCTTGGGTATTACATGGGAGTAGTAATCATGGGGCTAATTGTACTTTTGTTATTCTACTTAGTGCTGACCCTGATTGTGACCAAGAAGAACCCTTTAAAATTCTTAAGTGCAATAAGGGAACCCCAATTACTGGCATTTTCAACCGCCAGTTCAGCGGCCGTTATGCCATTATCTATGAAAACTGCAGATGAAAAGTTAGGCGTATCATCTAATATTAGTGATTTCGTCATCCCGATAGGTGCAACGATCAATATGGATGGAACGGCATTATTTCAATGTGTTACAACCTTGTTTATGGCACAGGCCTATGGCATTGAATTGTCTATAATGAGCTTGCTATTAATCACATTTACAGTTGTGGCTGCTTCTATAGGAACACCTTCCATTCCAGGAGGTGGGGTTATTATTCTTGCATCGGTATTACAAAGTGCAGGAATACCAATTGATGGACTCATCGTAATTATTGGTATAGATCGTATTTTAGGAATGTTTAGAACAGCAGTCAATGTTACCGGAGATTTAACGGCTTGTTTAATCTTTGATAAGTTTTATGGAGCTAAATCAAAAACTGATATTCCTTTTAATAATAGTTAAAATCTAATAAAATGCCTTTCTAATTGGTGGTAGAAATCATGTTTTTAATTGGGATATTGTTATTTCTAGTATTTTTTTATAGTTATAATAGATCTAATCATATTACAATCAATATGTTGCTCCGTAATATCTTATTGTATGACCTATGTCATTTTACTTGCGAGTTAAAGAGTTTAGTTTTATAAAAACAAATTTCATTAGTATGAAAACTATACTCTACGCTACAGATTGCTCAGAACATGATATTGCTATTTTGCAATATGCTTATGAATTGTCTGCTAAATTAAACGCAAGCCTTATTCTTTTGCACGTATTTAGTATTCCTCCTATTCGGCTTTCTACTATAAGATCGCACAAGTATCTTAGTTCACAAGACAAAGTTGAAAAACTGAACATTTTAAAGGAATATGCCAGAAAAAACATAAAGCAGGATGTGGTTAAAGCACAAATTAAATTTCAGGTAATTGAAAACGCATCTATAACTGAGGGAATTTTATCGGTAATAAAAGAAGAGCCGCCACATCTGTTACTGGTAGGTATGAAAGACAAACATACTGCGCGTGAGCTGTTTTCGGGAAATATCGCCAAGGCATTATTAGAAGAAGTTAATTGTCCGTTATTAATAGTGCCCAACATGGAGGGTACTCACAAGATAAAATCTATTGTATACGCATCTGACTTTGAGAAAGATGACATTAATGCGATATCAAAACTTGTTGAAATAGCCGAACCCTTTAATGTGCAAATTAAGATTTTACATATTGTTATGAACAATGAAAATGATGAAGAAGAACAAATGTCTAGGTTTAAGGAGGTAGTAAAACAAAAGGTAGAATATCAGAATATTGAATTTCAACTAGTTTCTTACCCCAATGTTTATGATGGTTTACGAAACTATATAAGCTCAAATAATGTAGATATAGTAGCCATATTGGAACGGGAAGAGCATGGATTCTTAAAAAAGCTTTTTCATAAAGATTTAACCAAAAAAATTGAATCTAACATTAAAATTCCTATGCTAAGTTTTAATCAAGCTAATCTCTATTAAAGATGATTTATTGGTTTGCCTATAAGAATCATGCATAAGTATTTTGAAACAAATTACTTCATGTTAAAAGTTACGATGATTACTAACTTTTTGTTTAGTTCGTAGGTTAAGCCTTTTAAATAAATCAGGGAGTTTTTAGAAAATCAAATATAAAATACCATTACTAAGGTTGAGTAATATGAGGTTTTTTACCCAATGTTTTTGAATTAGAGTTTTTGGTTTTTAAGTGGCTCATTTTCAATACTTGTAGGTGTTAGTAATGTGTTAAACCTACCCTTATAATGCATCGTTTAGGCTAACTTTGTATTATAATATTATGTGTACATAAGGGTGCGTTTTGTGCCCATCACAACAAGTATTAAGGAAAGGGAATAATGAAGTATTTTAAAAAAATATCTGAAGAAAAGAATAGTACTACTGATAAGCCATTAACACGTCACGTAAGTTGGAAAAACCATCGTCGACATATGGGAGTAAAGTTAATACGGTTTTCTTAAGAACTGTGAATATTTGAAAAGGGCGAAAGCCCTTTTTGTTTTTTGTATCATAAACGAATTAAAAGGAAACAATAAAAACTATAGCATGGCGAAAAGACAGTCTGAAGACCTAAAACATTTAGCTACGGTTACTAGTAATGAGAATAATATAACCCGCCTTTTCATTCCTGCTCAAGAATCTAACATACAAATTCAACAAGAACTCGTAAACAGCATTGTTCATGGCTTTGGAATTATTTTTGGAATCGTAGGTATTCCAATTCTAATAGCTTTCGCTATAAAGAGTGATAATACACCAGGCGTTATTGGAGCGGCTATATATGGATTTTGTTTTTTGCAACTATTTACTTTTTCTACACTCTACCACGGATTTCAACACCCTGGAGCAAAGCGTGTATTTGAAATTCTTGATCACATTAGTATTTATTTCCTCATAGCAGGTACATACACTCCATTTCTGCTAATTTATATGAACAATGCTTTTGGTATTACATTGTTATCGATATTATGGGGTTTGACCGCATTGGGAATTGTCTTTAAAATATTCTTTACGGGTAAATGGAATATTATTTCCACGCTTGTTTATATAGCAATGGGATGTATTATGTTAGTAGGAGGGCGTACATTCTTTGAAACTATTCCATCTACGGTATTAACAATGATCCTTATTGGAGGAGGACTTTACCTTTTGGGCGTAATCTTTTACCTATGGGAAAAATATCCATTCAACCACGCCGTATGGCATTTCTTTGTACTTGCGGCGGCTGTTTGTCATTACGTAGGTATTTTGTTAGCAGTATAATAGGCATATATTTTTTGATGAGTAGATTTCTATTAAATTAAAATAGAGCACCATAAGCGTTTACTGTGGTCGCATGATTGCAGAAATTTAATGTAAAGCCTGCTAGAAATCTTCTTGTAGTTCGGGATTACTTAAATACTTTAGTTTTCATATTTGAAGGATGACTTACATATAATTTGTAAGGGAACGGAAGAATTCTTTTTTAAGGCCGGCATAGATTTGCCGCTGGGTTTCCATTTTACTTCTGGTCTCTAAATGTTTTTTTACAAGAGCAGTATCAAGTGCATTTTCCCCTTTACTTCTATGAGCTGCCATTCGTATTTTGTGCTTTTCAATGCCTTCCTGTAAATCTTCAATTACCCCACGGTGCAGGATAAATTAATTTTGGTAATATTCTAATTGTACAAGGACTTGTTTAACCGCCCAGTGGGTTACCAGTTCGCTTAATCTATTTTTAAATAATTTTAGTTCATCGTCCCCAAAAGCAAGTTCAGTTTCCAATGATCGTGTTCAAAATGCAGACTTTCGTTATAAATGATTTCTTTTTCCATTTTATTTTTTTTTAAGATATCAAGACCGACTACTTCTCTAGAACAATGAGCAGGTCTCTGATTTCAATACATTGTTCAGATTATGGGAACTCTGTAGTAAGTAAGGTGTTATTCTGCCCAGGTCCCACAGTAAATTTGTAAGGTCATCGTAATATTTTAAATGGACTTTAATCATTGTTTTATAATTTAAAGTTCAATATATCAAGATTTGGATTTTACCCTAGTTTTAAAGCGAATCTAAAATTATTACAATGCATAGTGGAATATCATAATTAACATCAGGAGCGGGAAAAAACTTAAAGAGAAGTAGAGCTAACAGCTGAATGAGACTAGAATTTCAGATAACTATAAACCTATTTATATCTTAATTATATCGGTAGGCGTTTCTACCAATATTGTTCTGTTGCCACGCAAGGCAATAGGCTGTTTCATAATTTCGGGATTATGCCGAATCATTTTAATCCAATCATCAGATGAAAAATCATGATGCTCAAATTGTACTTTATACGATGGATGTTCTTGATTGATAAGGTCTTCAATATTTATATGTAAACGGTCGGCAAGTTCTGCTATTTGAGTTCCTGTCAATTTTGTTTTAAGGATATCAATTTGTAGAATAGGAAGCCCTTCTGCTTTAGCAAAAGCCAAAGTTTGCTTTGCTCGATCCGATTTGGAACTATAAAATAAAGTGATTTGTCTATCTGATGTTGCTATTTCTCCCATAATTGTTCGTCTAAGTTTGTGAGTTGTTTTCATTTGTAACCAAATGATGATTTAGGCTACCAAAGATTGTTTGATGCTTTCTGCTCCAGATTTACTTAAGACTGAAAGATATTATAAGCGTACTAACAAATCGGTATTAGTGCTTATGAAATATTCCATTTGCTTTTCGAGAGATTTTGTTTGGTTCTGTTCATTGGCAAGGTTAATTTCCAATAAATTGATATTATTTTGACCATTTTGTAAATTGTTTACGCAAACTTCAACTCTTTCTTGTGCTGCGGTATACTTTTTCTATCTTACACAAGATATAACAAATAAGGTCATGATTATGGCAATATATTTTAGCGTTTTCACATTATTTAATTTTAGACTGGATAGGTTCTGTTGACGTATTATTACAAAGTAACAACCACTAAAAGTGCTGGGTTATGATGTAGGTCATTCATTGAAATTAAATTACGTAACATATTTACACCACAGCAATTTGTAAGGACCTGAAATTGTTTTCGGTTAGGTCAATGAAAGGGTGGTTTAAATAAACTTAAAATCTACACTAAATATTAAAATCACAAAGAGAGACCAAGTTTATGTCAAATTCTAAAAAATGATGTGTTTTCCTTAGGAATGAATTTTGTGTAAAAGCGGTTTTGCGGACTCAAAAAGTGTCAGCTGTGAATAGCCTTATATTTTTAACTGGTTTTATGACAGTTCTATAAATTGTATTACAGTAAATCATAAATATCTAATTATTAAATGTTTATGATTTGTTAGTGTTTAATATGGAAATCGAACCTCTATCTCGGAAATTTCTTTAAATGCTTTCTTATTCTAAAAACTAATACTAAATCAATTTAAAAAATAATTTTATGAAACATAATTAATTCTTTACCAAATCAATTATAGCCTACTCTAAATCCTATTTTTCTACAAATTTTCTGTAAATGAAAAAACCAGCACCTAACAATGTTGTTGTTATGTACTGGTTTTAGTAGTGACCTCGACTGAATTCAAATCTAATATTAGAAATGCCTGAACACAATGATTTCAACGAAATTTTATTTTTTCTGTTGTTAATTTGCTTCCTGCAATTATTTTAGAAGAAGTTGAAATAACTTATCTCTACTCTAATATATAGAATTAATGTTTGGATTTGATTAAATTTAAAATGTATTAAAATTTGATATTAATTCAATCTTTGTTGGCTATTATTGTCTCAAAAACGAGTTCCAAAACAAGATTGCTTGCGAAAAGTATATTTTTAAATTAAAAAGACACAAAGTTTAAAAATAATTTACTCCAAATGCTCTAATGAGTGTATTACTTTACATATCAATTAGATTTATACCTGAGGATTTCGTTATATGGTTATGTTCAAAGATTGACTGCTTCCCCAGTTACTGAAGAAGTATACGCTGCATTTACAATATCTAACACAATTTGTCCTTCTAAAATACCAGGAATAGGGGGAATTCGAGTTCTTATACAATCCACAAAATGTTCCATTTGTTTAGTGTAAATTATTTGGGCACAGTGATCTTCACGTTTTGGAAGGTTAGGTATAATTTCTTCGGAAGACTCTACACCTGTCGTTAGTTTCAACTTTGTAGGAAATAGACTGGCATAACCTTTTGTTCCAAAAAGCCCTGTACTAGCTTCGGGACCGTCCATGTGAGGATGCCACCAACCACTTTCAATAATACTTTCTGCTCCGTTGTCCCATGTAATGACTATAATGCCAGTATCATCGACATCATAGTCGCCGAATTGGGTTGAAATTCTAGCATACACTTTAATAGGCTTTGGGTCGCCTAATAGATATCTCGCAGTATCAATGGCATGAACACCCATATCTGCAAGTGCACCACCACCTGCTAATTTTTTATTTGTAAACCATCCTTCCGGTCCCCAGTTTTCGTGAATTCCGTAACCTTTAGTTTTGAATATTTTTCCTAATTTACCCTCATCAATAGCGTTTTTGATATAATTAGTGTCAATATCGAAACGCCACATATGACCAACCATTACCAATCTATCGTTTGCTTTGGCTGCAGCATTAATTTGATGTCCTTCCTTGGGATTAATTCCCATAGGCTTCTCAAGAAAAACGTCTTTTCCACTTTCTATAAATGAAATGGCATAAGGGGCATGAAATTGATTGGGCGTGCTAATGATGACACCATCAATTTCATCATTCTCAATTACTTTAGATATATCTGTATATGCTTCTTTGATATTATACTTAGCTGCAAAATTTTTGGCACTTTCGATATGTTTAGAAACCACACATATAATCTCTATATCGGGTATAGTTTGCAATCCACGGGCATGAAAGTCTGCAATATAACCGACTCCAATAAGTGCTATTTTAATAGTTTTCATAGTTACTTTTTTATTAAAAACTCATCAACAATTTCGCCTACTTTGTTATAAGTTGTGTATTTCAAAGTCTTATCGGTCAATGTCATATATTGGTAAAATTGACCATCCTTGAACCTTTTTTCAGCATAAGGTTCTTCGCCAATATCATCATGATTTCCGCTTGTTCCTATAGATACTGCATATACAGTTCCATCTTTAAAAGAGTCCACAACCTTTCTGTTATTAATAGGCTTTGAGCGCATATAATAATGAATATGACCAGACATAACCATATCAACATGGTATGTATCAAAAAGACCACCCCATTCTTGTTGAATGTCTAAATAAGGTTCCTCAAAATTATATGGTGGAAAATGGAATATGGCGAACTTCCAAGTGGCATCCGAGTTTTTTAACTGACTCTCTATCCATTGAGTTTGTGCCTCATTAGGTTGAGTAGAGTCAATCATTAGAAATAAAGCATTTCCATATTTAAATGCATATGTGCTTTCTGGATCTACATTCTCAGGTCCGTTTTCAGGTAAACTAAATAGTTGATAATACATCCAAGCTCCCAAACCATCTTGCCTATCATGATTTCCAGGAACTGGCATTAATGGTTTATTGGAGAACACATCTTTTGAATATCCAAAAAATTGATCCCATTCGGATCGGTAAAGTCCAGTGGTTACAACATCACCTGCAATTGAATAAAATGAAGTTTCTGGGTGTCGAAAGTTCGCATCTTTAAGTAGCTCTGCCCATTTAGGGTCTCTATGCGTATCTCCAAACCAGATAAACGAGAAATCCTTCGTATCCTCTGCTTCGGTTTTAAAATTTCTGACGGATGACCATGATGTGCCTTCTTCGGAACCAACGCGATATTCATAGATACTTCCGGCCTCCAAGTTTTTTAGATTAGATGTAAATCGATTAATATATCTGTCATTATATAACATTCTATCTTCCATACCTGATACGGATGCCTTTGAGGCAAGGGTGTCAGAAGTGTTTTTTTTCCAATATTGCACAGTTCCTTCTTTGACGGTAGTATTGGACCTCCATTGAATATCCATTGAATTTGAGGGGTCCTCACTCCAGGTAAGTACAATCTGATCTGGGTTATTTGAAGATGGGAACATTGTTTTTCGAAAGGCGCCTTCAACATGCGCTTCTCTAGCCCGTCCTCTCACTGTAGTAAATAATATTTGACCTTCAAGTTCTTTGGGTAAATCCGAAATTTTTAGGTCTGACCAATCATGGTAGGTAAAAGCTCCTTTTTTAAAATCTTCTAAAGAATATTCTTCAGGATAACGTTCTGTGATTTTTAGATTATCATTACTATTCATTGCACCTACTGAAATAAAATAGGTAACTCTGTCCATGTCAAACCCAGGTATTCCCAGATTTACCCAGCCAGAGGTAAAATCTTTCGTCCAAACTTCGTATTCATAGACTTCATTTTTTACAAATTCATTAGTTTTTACAAAGCCGCTTTCTTTTAGCCAAAAAGGTATGGTGGCTTGATCAACGTGTCTCATCAATGAAACGGTTACAGGTACATTTACCTTAAAATATTGGTAGCGGGTGGCTAATACTGATTTTTCTCTCTTGGTCAAAAACTTGAGCATAAAAGTATCGTCAATAGTATTATAATTATTTGGCGCTACGTTTTCATACAACCTTGTGATTACAGTATCCATTACCCCTTTTACAGAAGCATTTTTTTGTGATTCTTCTTTCTTGCTTTCGGAACAGGAAAAAACTAGCAATAGGGCGGAAACAACTAAGTATCTTCTCATTTGACTATAATATGTTTATTGCTCGAATTTTGGATATTTTTCAAATCCATATTTAAGTGGTTTGGCTAGGTACCTATTTCGTTTTAGAGAAAGCATTGAGCATATCCACCAAATGGTCAGTTAGGATAAAATCGACTCCTGCTTCTAATAATTCTTTTATTTCAGTTGTTTCTTCAGAGTGAAAATAATTGACTTTAATCCCGTTCTCATTTAATTTTTTTAAATCTGTCAAAATATTTATATCATCTCTACTACTTTTTATTTGAAGGAATGCAAAGCCATTTTCTATGGTGCCATCAATATAATCGGCTCGTGTTTTTAAACGTTCCATATTACATATCATAAGGTTGGTGTTGACACTCTTTACTCCTTTTGCAGCATCATTTTCACAGGCAATAACTGATTGATGTGTTCTATTTGCTGCAATCACGGCTTTTGCTGTTGCCGCCCCTAAACGTTCATCTCCTTTTAAATGAATATTCAACCATATATTCCGAGGCATTATATCCAGAACTTCCATCAAGGTAGGAACCCTTTCCCCTTTGAACTTTCGTGATTTCCATTTCCCTGCATCAAATTTTTTAATTTTATTTAGCGTAAGATTACTAACATAGCCACGGCCATTAGTAGTTCTGTTCACCTTATCATCGTGCATAATCACTAACTGATTGTCTTTGGTCAGTTGAACATCAAACTCTATCATCTGCGCACCTAATCGAATAGCCTCTTCAAATGCCGCTAAGGTATTTTCAGGGTGGGTTTCATTGGCACCTCTATGAGCACAAATACCCTGTTCAGGTAAACTGTCTTGCTTATTACTTTCAAGGGGATCCTGTGAAAAAATAGCAGTAGAATACATAAGAAGAAAAACAAGGCTTATAGATAATTTCATATGTTAAAATATATTTCCTTTAAAAGTCAGCTATTTCTATGTGAAGACTAGGTTAACTGCTCAATCGATCAATTCCTCAGCATGGGTGTAAATCTTCTTTATAGCTTGTGCCACTAAATCCATATCCGCCTTTGACCCCATTAATACTTTGTGATGGACGCAAACTGACTCTTCTTTGAAGATACGTTCACAGACAGGTAAAGAAAATCTTTTGGGGTCAATAGCTTTCCAATACGTATCGTTTAATTTATGTCTAGCAGGTTTTGTGTGCGGAACGTATAAAGAACAATTGTTCAATGGCTCGTAACTGGCATCTACTATGAGTCCTAATTCAGCCTCTAAGGCACTTCTAAATTTTTCAATAGGCAAGCCTTTAAAGTCATTTTTATAATACCTAAATGCAAAATTAAAGTAAGCTTTTTTTGTTTCTCTTTTATCGCGTGTAATAGGAGCGACCCCTTTAATTTTAGAGAGTAATGCATTTAAATATTCACCGTTTGCATCTCTATTGGCATTTTGCGCTGGTAGACGTTTAAGACCTTCAACCAAGATAGCTGCTTGGAATTCAGTTATTCTAAGATTTCCAGACTGAATAAAATTGCCGTCATCATCTCCATAATCCCCTGCACCCTTATCTACGCCTTCAAAGGTATCAGCTTCAGGTCTTCTTCCACAGTTTCTAAGTGCGTCTAGTTTATCTGCTAAATCAGAATTATTTGTAGTTACAGAACCACCTTCACCTGCGGTCAAATGTTTGGATAATTGATAACTAAAACTACCAATATCACCAATACTACCGGCTTTTTTGCCATTCCATTCCCCACCATGCTTATGAGCACAATCTTCAATAACATAAAGATTGTGTTTTTTGGCAATAGCCATAACAGCATCCATGTCGGCAAAAGCGCCGTATAGATGTACTGGTATAATAGCCTTTGTTCTTGGAGTTATTGCTTTTTCAATTTCTTTAGGATCAATACACCAGTTATCTTCACTGACATCTACCAAAATTGGAGTAGCATTTACGTCAATTACGGTAGCGGCAGTTGCTTGCCAGGTTAGACCCGGCACAATAACCTCATCGCCCATACCTATGCCCAAAGCTTCAAGGGCAATTTGCAAGGTAATAGTTCCATTTACAGTACAAATAGCATGTTTTACTCCAGTGAATTCAGCGAAAAGTCGATTGAATTCTATCTCTTTTGGTCCATTATAGGACCAAACCCCACTATTAAGAACTTCAATTAGTGCAACCTCTTCTTCTTTACCCCAAACAGGCCATTTAGGCCAAGGTTGTGCTGTTATATCGCGACAGGGACTTCCACCTTTAATTGCTAGTTTCTCCATAAGTAATTTTATTTGAATTCCAGGCTTCGATTTTGAGTTCGACCTCGGTGTTATATTTGAATGTTGCGTTTAATGTTCTTCGTTCCCCAGGGAGTAGACTAATAAAATTATCTTCCCAAAAAATAGGTAAAATAGGTTCTCCGTTATTTTTATCCTCCAATTTAAGGTTGATTAGAAAAGCAATTACTTCTCCTGTATTTTCAAGAGTTACTGTCACTTGCTGTTCTTCTTCAATTTTTGTAAAATTAGAATCTACAGCGATATTAACTTTATTAAGGGTGTTAAGTAATGAAAAGTCAGCATATATCTTACTAGGTGTATGATAGGCAAATTCGCCTAAATCGGCTTCATAGTCTAATGTTTCTTCTTTAGTGGATAGCCAATAAAAGTTGGTGTCGATTTCCCTATTAGTGTCATCAATTAAACGCAGATCAATAAAATAAGTAGTGGACAAGTTATTCAAGTCTTCAATTTCATATAAAGGATGAAAGGTATCCTCTGAAATAGTAAAGTCTAAAGTTTTGTCTAAATATAATTTTGAATCAATATCATAAATACGGATTCGGGCACGTAAGTTTTCTACAATATGTGAATAATCGTTAATGGCATAAACTTTATGATCACCGTAATTGTATACAAGGTGCAATGGAGAACAGGCTTTTTGGGTAGCATAAAAAGCCCCCGTCGGCATAAGATAATAGTCATAAAGCTGCCAATACATTTTTGGCCAAGCTGCATTCAACATCCATTGAATGATACCAGTTGATCGATTTTTGTGAACTTGGAAGGCCTCGAACATAGGGCGCATCAATTCATAGTTCATCGCTTGTGCCTTTTTATCGAAATCCTCGATATTAGCTGGAGCTCCATATCGTTCATTAATGGCTTTAACAAACCGACTTAGATCTGCAAACTCATAGCGACCACAGTGATAATTCCATACATCACTTATGGGCCAAAGTTTCTCCTCAGGAATAAATTTCTTTAAACTTTCTAATTGGGGTACTTGGGCACCTGGACCTGTTTCGGTATTGAAACCATAAGCACCTCCAAAATTGGTATCAGTAAACCAATAAACTGGTGCGGTATACGCATAAGGACCCAACATTTTTACACCCGAAGAGCCACTAATTTCGCTGATAACATCTTCACTTCCAATGACATGTTGGTCGCTTCCTACTCCTCCAGTTGAATTCAAATAGGGGCGGGTAGGGTCATATTTAGCGAAGGTATCAATGTATTTTTGTTCTAATTCGGTAATAGGAACTTTGTCACTGGCGACTGTCCATACGAATATGCTAGGGTGGTTACGTAACCATATTAACTGATCTTCCCAAGCTTGGGCAACATGATCAATGTCTTCGGGTTTGTAAACCCCTCCAAAACGTTCATTTACAGGTACACCCATATGAATTTCATGCTCCCAATGGCAACTCCAGCCTACCATTAGTAAAATACCATGTTCGTCACAAAGGTCATATAGTTTATGGTCTTTTCCCCAAAAGCCTTCCAAACGAATCGTATTTAAATTCATTTGTTTGACATATTTTACCTGTGCTTCAATATTTTCGTCAGTGTCCATTAATAAAAGATCGTCCGTCCAACCAGCACCTTTAATCAAGACTTTTTTACCGTTGATTTTATACCCACGGTGAATATCATTTAACCAATAGTCTTCAACTTCGCGAATACCAAATCTTATTTCAGTGGTATCGGAAATATTGTTATTTGTGATAAATTGAAGTTCTAATTCATAAAGATTCGGATTTCCTAAATGAACAGGCCACCAAAGTCGAGGATTATCTAAATTTAATTGGGGATATGCTGAAGGGTCATATTGGATGGTCATCGAGCAATTTGGACCTATAGTTACCTGATGTTCAAATTGTATATTTTCTATTTTACCGACTAGAATACCAGAAATTGCTGCGCTAGTATTGTTTAGTAATTCTGCGGAAACTGTAATTGATGCCTTATTTAAATTCTTAAGGTCAAGCTTTGACTGAACAAAAGGATTTTTAATCTCAACACCCATATATAAATGAAGTGTAACATTTCTAAATATACCCATGTTACCATCTGGTGGAGCTGGGTTCCAATCTACGAAGCCAGTACTGAAGTCTCCCGGTTTAGGAGGGATAATTTCTATAGCTAATATATTTTCGCCCTCAATAATTGCGGTACTAGCATTGAAAGAAGTAATACGATATGCTCCATTTATAGATTTAAAGTCGGCAATTAAAATTCCATTTAACCAAACATTAGCCTTGTAATTTATGCCATCAAAATTTAAATTAGCATTTAAGTCTGCTTGGTCCTTAGAAATTTGAAATGAAGTTGTATACCACCACGGGACTTCAAACTGTTCCGTAGGAATGTTTTTTAGATTTTCACCAAAATAGGGGTCTTTATATATTTGATTAGCAACTAAAGTGCCTAAAACTGTAGAGGGAACTTTGGTAGGTAACCAGTTGGTTGAAAGTTTGGTATTCGTAGAGATTTCTTTTCCGTCTTGGGAAATATGTTCGGAGGATTGGATTTTCCAATCCTCGGTCAACTTAATCTGAAAGGTTTTGTTCGACATGTGGATTACATTATAATAACTACTTGGCTTTCAATTTTTTTATGGTATTTCTTGCTTTCCATATCATACCTCCTCCAATAGAGATAAGAAGTAAACCTGCAATCATATCCGTCATATGTTCGATAAAAGTTTCAGTGTAAATCATTGCAAAAAGCACAATACACCCAAAAACCAAAATAAAAAACCCAAGAGCATTATTAATTTGAGCGGCTTTTATGCCTGCATTTATTTCATTTGTCTCCATATTTTTTTTGATTATAGGGGTTAAAAGTTATTATAGATCGAAGCCAAAATAGATAGTACGGCTATTGACCATAGTTTTAAATTATTCCACCAGTGACGATCTTCCTTTGCTATACCCTCATAAACATATTCATTGGGTAATAACAGAACTAAAAGACCTATTACTGCATATAAACAAAGAAATATCATTTTTGCAGTTTCTTGCGAAACATCGGAAAGCCAATCAAAATTGAACATATTACAGATTTTTATTTTTCGATAAAATTTTGGAACTAAACACAAGACCTTGCAACTGCTCTGCCGTATGTTTCTTAGTCAGTGAACTAACAGATATGTTTATAATAACACCTAGTAAGAACGACCACCAAGAAATATAAAGAAATGGATCTTCTATGGTAAAGAATTGCTCTTTGAAAACATTTAGATAAACGGCAAATCCTATTCCTATAACCAATGCCGAAAGCCCTCCCCATTCCGTTGACCTTTTCCAGAATATACCTAATAGGAGAATGGAGAATATAGGTCCTTGGAAATAAGACATAAAGGTTTGAATAGCTACGTAAATACCAGGAAAATCACTACTAATTGGAGAGGTAGCTACTCCTATTACCAACAAAACCAAGGTAGTAATTTGTCCAACTTTTAAATAATGCTTGTCATCGGCTCCCTTTTTAATAAACGGTTCGTAGATATCTTTTGTAAATAAGGTTGCAGTGGAATTTAATAACGAATCTACACTAGACATTAATCCCGCAAAAAATGCTGCAAACATTAAGCCTACTAAACCAGGAGGTAAAATAGATTTGATCATTAAAGGAAGTGCTTGATCTCCGTCTGCCAATCCAGGATGAACTACGACAGCCATAAGACCCGGAAACAAAACCAATATGGGAATAAACATTTTAAGGGCAGAACCAAAAATCATACTTGCTTTTGCGTGCCATTCGTTTTTCGCGGTAAGACAGCGCTGTACGATTGACTGGTTTCCTATCATATAAGCGTTGGCCATAACAAAGGTTAGACCGAATAGAATTCCTGTCCAGGGAAAGGGAGATTTCGTATTCTGTGGTTGTATGATGTCAAAATGATTTCTATACTCAGGTCCCATTGTTGCGATTTTTTCAACCATATTATCCCAACCACCAACTTCGTAAAGACTTAGAAAAACCAATGCAAAACCACCGATAAACATAATTACGAATTGTACTACATCGGTCATGATTACTGCGGTAATACCACCAAAATAAGTATAAAGACCAACTACACCAGCAGTCGAAACAATAGAAATCCATATAGGCCAACCCATTAGAACATTTAATAGTACGGCACTGGCCCAAAAAAGGACACCTAAATCCAAAGCGAAAAATAAAATCCAAGTTACGGATGCAATGGTTCTTACCTTTTGGTTATACCTTCTCCCCAAATATTCTGGTATAGTATACATACCTCCACGCCAGAAATACGGAATAAAAATAAATGCGGCTAATAACATTGCAGGTACAGATCCAACCCAATCAAAATTTCCAACCGAAATTCCGTAACGGTAGGCTTGTCCTGAGACTCCTACAAAATCTAAGGCTCCTATATCAGAAACAACGATGGACATACCTATAGCCCAAAATGGTAAACTTTTCCCGCCTAAAAAATAATCTTCAGAACTATTAACGAACTTTTTGAAATAGAGCCCCAATAAAAGCATTCCAATGATATAGGCTATTACAATAAAATAATCAATTCCTGCGAGCATAATTTATTTTTATTAATACTCACAAATTAACTTGAATTAGAGGTGAATAATTTGTTATATCTTATTTTGTTTACATATAATATTAACCCTAGTGTAGCTTTTTTGAAGATTATAGGACTAATTGAGTTAAAATATATATAGTTGTAATACTTAAATGATATAAAAATTAGAGTTGTCTTTATTTCTTCGTTAGTCGTTTTTTGGGATTAATAATGAATAACTGAAATAAAATAAAAAATAATTACTGAGTAAAATGTGAATAATCTAAGTAGAAATTAAACTTAAATCTAAGATGAATTTTAAGTCATATATATTGTTGTGAGAAGTAATCTTGCAAACAAGAGATTTAAAATTTATTACTTAAGGTTAGCTTATAAATTGTTTTACTATAAACTTCGACCACATAATTGTAACCTATGTAATTGTCTATGTTATGCTTTTACATTGATTTTCTCATTACTTAATTGATAGACTTTTCGTTAAGCTTTTTTTAATATTAAACTAATCTTCTTGCTTTTTAAACCCTTAGAATTCTACTTTAAGTTATTACTAATAATAAAATGTTGTTTTATTAATTACAACTTTCTTTGAAGAGGAAAGTTAATGTTCGATAACTGTAAAAATTGAAATTTTTGTCTATTTGAAAAATAACCGTAAGTATAAATATTTGGGTAGTGAATATGGGGCTTCCAAAGAAATAAATCGATAAAAAATAGCATTATCATCGTAATTAATTATGATATTAAACTAATGTAATATTAACCTTTCATTAAATATTTAGTTAATATTTAGTGTAAAAGGACAAAATATCACATGAATATAATACGATACTATATGTTTTAACATAATTTTTAGGATAGATTTGTTTCAACAAAATAACTAAACTAAATATTTATTTTAATCGAACAACTATGAAAAAAAGAAACTTACAGTGGTTGATGTTTCTTCTGTTAAGTATGTTTTTTGGTGTCGCACATGCACAGCAAAAAGTTACGGGAGTCGTCAGCAGTATTGATGAAGAATTATTACCTGGGGTTTCAGTAGTATTAAAAGGGACTGTTACCGGAGTATCTACTGATTTTGATGGAGTTTATAATATTGAAGTACCTAATAATGATGCAGTTTTAGTGTTTTCTTATTTAGGGATGACCACACAGGAAGTTGTTGTAGGTAATCGTACTATTATAAATATGGCTTTGGATTTTTCTTCTGAGGCGTTAGATGAAGTCGTAGTTACAGCACTTGGTATTTCGAGGGAAAAGAAATCTCTAGGTTATTCTGTATCAGAAGTAGATGGTGATGATATTACAACGGTTACTCAAGAAAATGCGTTGAATGCATTAAATGGTAGAGTATCTGGTGTTCAGATTAATTCAACTGGTGGAGCAGGATCTACAGTTAGTGTTATACTTCGTGGAGCATCTTCATTAACGACAGATAATCAACCATTATATGTTATTGATGGTGTGCCACTTTCAAGTAGTTTAACCAATATAGGTAGTGTGGGTAGTGGTACTGCTGTAGATTACGGTGGAGGTATTAGCGATGTTAACCCAGATGATATTGCTAGTATATCTGTTTTGAAAGGACCTAGTGCGGCCGCATTATATGGATCTAGAGGTGGTAATGGTGTTATATTAATAACAACAAAATCTGGTAAAAAGAGTAAAGGCTTGGGCATTTCTTTCAGTTCAAGTAATGTTTATGAAACTCCCTATAAGTTTTTAGAAAAGAGTAATCTTTTTGCAAATGGTAGTCGTCCAGATCCAACAACATCTGCAATTGATGAAAATTCATCAGGATGGGTAGGACCAGAATTAGATTCAGGATTAAATGTAATACAGTGGCCTTACACGGCAGATGAAATAGCAAGTGGCGTTGCGAATGCAACTCCATTAACTTCTAGAGGTAAAAATAATGCTAAAAACTTTTTCGAATCTGCAATTACTTCAACCAATACAATTGCTGTTGAAAATAATTCTGATCGAATGAATTATCGTATGTCTTATACGAATATGAGACATGAAGGTTTTATTCCAAATTCAGACTTACAACGAAATACTTTTTCCATTAATAGTGGATTTGATGTAAATGATAAATTAAAAATAACTACAAGTTTAAAATATGTTCTTTCAGGTGCGGATAACCGACCATCAACAACTGATAGGAATGCAAATCCTTTACAGGCAATTTATGATATCAACCCTCATATTGATGTTCGTGATTTGAAAGATTATTGGTTAATAGAAGGACAGAGTCAGAATACACCTTATAATTTTGGAGATGATCCATCTGAGTTTGAATTTAATAACCCATACTTCGTTGCAAATGAAATCAATAATGGTTTTGAGAGAAAAAGGTTATATGGTAATATTCAAGGAGATTACAAAATTTCAGATAAATTATCACTAATGCTACGCTATGCTTATAATGATAGTCATGAAGTAAGAGAAACTAAAATATCAAGTGGTTTTAATAGAGAAATAAATGGAGCCTATGGTATTGTAAATATTGATGGTGTTGAGAGTAATGCTGACTTCTTACTTTCGTATAAAGATAAATTAAGTGAGAACTTTAATTTTGGCTTTTCTGCTGGTGGTAATACAAGAAATGTTAGTAATGGTATTGTATCCACTCAAACTAAAAATGGTGGTGCAGGTTTGATTATTCCTAATTTATTTCTGTTGTCTAATATAGCATCTGACAATATTGAATATTCTGAAATACAAACTAAAGAACGTGTAAATAGTTTGTATGCACTAGGTAATATTAGTTATAAAGACATGATGTATGTAGACGCAACACTTAGAAATGATTGGTCAAGTACATTGCCTGATAATGATAATAGTTTCCTATATCCGTCAGTTTCTACAAGTATTCTAATGAATAATATATTTGATCTGGGTAGTAATGTATCCTTGTTAAAATTGCGCGTAGGTTGGGCACAAGCAGGTAATGATACAAGTGCTCACAATTTATTTACTATTTTGAGTAATTCAGGAGATTGGGGAACCGCGTCGCAATTGACACTACCTGAAGATTTAAAGAACGATAAGATTAAAGCAGAACTTAATACGTCAACAGAATATGGGGTTGATTTATCGCTTTTCAAGAATCGTTTGACAATGGATTTTACATACTATGAGTCTGATAATGAAAATCAAATTTTTCAGAAATCCCTTCCTATTTCATCTGGTGCATCAAGTAAATTATTTAATGCAGGTAATATAAACAGTACTGGTTTCGAAGCTAGTTTAGGTGGTACTCTTATTGAAAAGGCAGATTTTAATTGGAATATGAATTTGACCTACTCAACCAACAAAACAATTATTACTGAATTAGCTGAAGGTACTGATTTTGTGAAATTTTGGGGAGAAGCAAAAGGTGGTGCATATACCTGGGTAGGCGAAGAAGTTGGTCAAATAATTGATCGTGATTTTGTTCGTGTTGATGATCCAAACTCTCCTTATCACGGTTGGCCGTTATTAGATGACGAAGGATGGGAAGATAGTGATCGTACGTTATCCGATGAAGATGGGAATAGAGCTGCTCCAGTTATTGGTAACTACAATCCAGATTTTAAACTAGGTTTACAAACATCAATTCAATACAAAAACTGGAATCTATCCATGAATTTTGATTGGAGAAAGGGTGGTCAGTTTGTTTCTCAGACACATCGTTATTATGAGTCTGATCTTCAGACTACAAGATGGCTTGATAAAGTTATTGACTTAAGTGATGTGGGTGATATACCAACGTATATCAAAAACAATGCGGATCGATTCTTATCACCAAATGGCGAGTTCTATCCACTTGTTGGAGGTCCAACAGCTGAATACGGTGGTTTTCCTGTTGATGATTTAAATGACGGGGTTTTTCTACCAGGGGTAATTGGTTCTTATGATGACGATGGTAACTTTGTCGCTGATCAAGAAAACATTGGTGGACCAGGAACACAGTATCATACTTATGGGGATAATTATCCTTGGGATTTTACTAGAGCTTCTACATTTGATGCTGATTATTTAAAATTAAGACAGATTTCAATTGGCTATACATTTGATAGTGAATTTTCTCATAAAATTGGAATGCGCAATTTATCGCTTTCATTGTTTAGTCGAAATATCATCTTATGGACAAAAGCGGGAATTAATATTGATCCAGAATCTGCATTTCAAAATTCAGGAGGCGTATTGTCACAAGGTGTGGAAAGATTTAATGTTCAGCCATGGGCAATTCCAGTAGGTATTAAATTAAACGCAAGTTTTTAAATAAAATTAAATAATAAGAAAATGAAATTAATGAAAAACATAGCTATTATATTTCTATTGATTCCATTATTGCTTGTAACTTCTTGCGATAACGATCTTGCTGAAATAAATGAGAACCCTAATGGGATAGAGCCTAGTGAGGCTGACCCAAATTTGTTGATGAGCGCAGTAATGACTGGTTTGGCGACAAGTACCACTAAAAGAGGATACAGTAATGATACTGGTAATGCTGCTCAATTCACTCAGCGTGATTCTTGGTCAAGTAATCGTTATGATTGGGAGACAGGTACGATTTGGACAGAGAATTATAAATTATTGAGAACTAATAAAGTTGCTTATGATAGGGCGGTAGAACTTAATCTAACTTTTCATGAAGGAGTAACTTTAATATTGAAATCAATGTTATTTGGAAACTTAACCGATTATTATGGAGACATTCCTTATTCAGAAGCTTTACAAGGTATTGAATTAGAAGGGGAACGACCAGCCTACGATTCGCAAGAATCTATTTACAAGGGAGTTATTTCAGATTTAGAAACGGCTTCAAGCCTTTTAAGTGCTACAAATTATGAAGGAGTTTTAGATAACCAAGATGTGTTTTATGGAGGTGACGCTTCAAAGTGGCAAAAATTGGCTAACTCATTAGCTTTACGTTATTATATGCGCTTGTCTGAAAAACTACCCGCTTTTGCTCAAGCTGGGGTAACTAGTACACTTGCTAAACCTTTGTTTAGCGATATCGATGATGAACTTGTTCTAAGTTACATTGGTGGTATTGATGAACAATCTTGGCCTAGTAGTGGTCAATTTGGTTCGGCTTCTGAGTTTTATAGGGTAAAACCATGTACTACGTTAACAGATAAGTTGAAGGAGTTAGAGGATCCAAGAATTTCTGTTTGGTTCGCACCGGTTGAAGTACCTACAAAAGTAGTGCCTGCAGCTGAAGTTCCTGGTGGTGGTGATTTGGCGGAAACTGATGGTGTTCGCTACATTAATTCAGAAACATTAGATTCCAATGATTATGCCATATACTCTGCCGCAACTTACGCAGCAGATTTAGAAGCAGGTAAGAAGCTAATTGATACAAGTAGTGTCTATGTAGGTTTACCGGTAGCCGTAAGTGGTATAGACCCCTATGAATATAATCTGAATTCAGAAGGTTCAAGAGGAGGTACAAATGCATACGTATCAAGAATGAATGAAGTATTTAATCAGAAAGATGACGGAGGAAACCTTTTAAAAGCTAGATTGTTTTCTTATGCTGAATTATCATTCTTAAAGGCGGAAGCAGCAGTAAGAGGCTGGGGTTCAGATGCAGAAGGTAATTATTTGCAAGGTATTAAAGCTTCTTTAGAAGTATGGGATCTTGAGGAAAACTATACTGATTATATTGAGGGTGAGGGAGTTGCTTTTGATGGTTCTTTAGACATAATAATTCAACAAAAATGGATTGCTAATATGTTTAATGGAGATGAGGCCTATATGGATTGGAGAAGAACAGGTTTGCCTGACTTAAAAGCAGGACCATTTGCTCGTGAAGATGTTATGCCATTAAGATTCATTTACCCTAGTGATGAAATAGATTTAAATAGTGCTAATAATGCCGTTGGTGCTGCCTCTTTAGAAGGAACATCTTATAGTACTACTGATTCTAATGACAGCCCTTATGCTAGACCATGGATAGTACAAGGTGTTGCAAAACCTTGGTAATAAAATTTTTATTCAAGTGAGTTTTTTACCAACATATTGTTTGTGTTAGTTTTTTAAATTGCCTGGGTCTTCCCAGGCAATTTTATATAGAAAAGCTTTAGGGAATAAAAAATATTAACATCAACTTATTAGATGACCGCTGATACTCATATTTGGGACTAAAAATTATTTAAATCTCAAATAAAATATAGCGTTAGGAAAGAATAGTTTGTAGAAAATTTGAAAGTTATGTGTAGTGGTTCTAGCTTTAATTACCATCTAAAATTTAGATGAATGACGGTTATTAAATAGAAAAGACACTCATTAATTCGAAAATAAAATGTCAAAAATTATATTATTTTTAATGCTCTTGGGTTTGAATCTCTCTTGTTCTGAGCAAGTGAATGATAGTTTAGACCTATCCGATGCAACTATTTTAGTATCGACCGGTATTAAAAATCCTATTCGTGAAACCGCGGAAAATGTGTTGGTCGAGGAAATAGAAAAACGTACTACAATTAAATTGTCCAAGGCAACCGATTGGAGTTCAAATACTACAATTGCCCTAGTCTTGCAGGGAGATGACGATTTTATTGGCAAAAAGGTTCCTCATACGAAAGGCACACATGAATCAGGCATGGCGAAAGAAGGCTATCGTATTCTTCATGAGAAAGATGGAAGTAAAGATATTTTATGGATTATCGGAGCAGATGCTCGAGGGGTGCTCTACGGTATAGGTAAACTGCTACGGATTGCTGAAATGGAATCCAAACAAATACAAATTGCCAATGATTTAGATATTGTTTCGGCTCCGGAGTATGAACTTCGTGGACATCAATTTGGATATCGAAATACGGCGAATTCTTGGGATGCTTGGACGGTTGAACAATTCGACCAACATTTTCGAGAACAGGTGCTTTTTGGCGCCAATAGTTTTGAAAATATACCTTTTCAAGACCCTTCATCCAGTCCTCATTTTAAAGTGAATCCACAGGAAATGGAAGTTCGTTTAAGTGAAATATGCGAAAAATATGATGCAGATTATTGGGTTTGGACTCCTGCTCCGCATGATTTAAACATCGCAAATGCTCATAAAAAAGGTTTAGAGGAACAAGAAGCATTCTATGCCCGATGCCCTAGATTAGATGGTGTATTTGTTCCTGGTGGTGATCCAGGTGAAAATCATCCTGATAAATTAATACCTTACCTCAAAGATTTATCCGTAGTATTAAAAAAATACCATCCCGATGCTGGAATTTGGGTATCTCTTCAAGGTTTCAATGAAGAGAAAATTTCTTATTTTTTTGAGTATTTGAAATCTGATAATCCCGATTGGTTAAAAGGACTTGTTTATGGGCCAAGTAGTCCGCCTATTGATGTTGAGCGTGAACTATTACCTGAAAAATATTTGCACCGTTTTTATCCAGATATTACCCATACGGTAAGGTGTCACTATCCAGTGGAGCGATGGGACCAAGCATTTGCATTGACCTTAGGGCGAGAACCTTGTAATCCTCAACCACTACAATACACTAAGTTGTTTCAAAAAGATATTGGGTATACCGATGGATTTATTACCTATTCTGACGGCTCGCATGATGATGTAAATAAAGTAGTTTGGAGTCAATTGGGTTGGAATTCTAAGCAAGATGTACATGATATTATTTTTGAGTATTGCCATTTTTTCTTCGGACCAGAAGTTGCCGAAGAATCTGCTAAAGGAATTTTTGCTCTTGAACAAAATTGGGTTGGACCAGTTTTAGGTAATAACTTTATTGCTGAAACCTTGACGCTTTGGCAAAAGCTAGAAACCCAACACCCCGAGTTAACCGAAAATTGGAGGTGGCAGCAATTGGTAATGCGTGCTTATTACGATGCTTATATACAAGAAAGACTTACTTATGAAAAAAGTCTTGAATCGAAAGCCTATGAAATTCTTGCCAACGCCGATACTATAGGGGCAGAAAAAGCTGTAAGTGATGCGCTTGTTTATCTAGGAAAAGCGGATACCGAGTTGGTGGCTCAAAATTTAAAACAGAAAGTTTTTGACTATGCAGAGGAGCTGTTTCAATCTATAGGAGCGCAGACAAGTGTATTAAAGTATAATGCCCGTAGTGCAGAACGTGGGGCGATTCTAGACTTTATAGATTATCCTTTAAATAATAGATGGTGGCTAGAAGATGAGTTTGAAAAGGTTAAGAAACTTGCTACCGAAAAGGAAAAATTGACAAGACTTGAATTTATTAGAACATACGAGTTCCCTGGAGAGGGTAGTTTTTATGATAATATTTCTAGTGCCGATGCTAAACATGTAACCTCGGAAACAGATGATGCTATTGACTATTTATGGGAAAATGACGGAGTAAGTAGAAAACGGTTGTCTACCCAATTATTTCAGTTTTCTCCAACTTTAGAATACGACGAACTTGAAGCCGATACAAATTATCTTATACGTGTTTCTGGATATGGTGAGGCGCTTTTGCGTGCTAATGGTCAAAGATTAGAGCCTACTAAATATGAAAAAGGTTTTGAACAATTTAAAGAATTTCCACTTCCGAAAAACCTTATTCAAGATGGAAGATTAAAAATCACTTTTGATAAACCCGATGAGGAACATTTAAATTGGAGAAAGCAGTCTAGGGTTACCGATGTATGGCTGTTAAAACAGTAGCAGGTAATCTTTAATATTTTTTTTACTAAATATTTTTTCTTTGTAATTTAAGAATAACACTACGAAATAAATGATAGATCAAACACATTCAAAAGAACCTAAGGCTTTTTATATAGGACTTGATATTGGTGGTACCAAATGTGCCATTGTTTTGGGTGATGATAACTTTAAAATTTATAAGAAAGTGTTTTTTAAAACAAAAGTGGAGCGTGGACCTGCGGTTATTTTAGATGAATTTAAGCAACATATTTATAGAATTTTCGAAAAATATGATCGTAAAAAATTGGTAAAAATCGGAATAAGTTGTGGCGGCCCACTTAATTCAAAAATGGGATTAATTAAGTCACCACCAAATTTACCAGGTTGGGATAATATTCCTATCGTTGATATTTTTAAGGAAGAATTTGGGATAGGTGTAGCTCTTCAAAATGATGCCAATGCATGTGCGCTTGCTGAATGGATGATGGGGTCAGGAGTAGGAACCGAGAATATGATATTTCTAACCTTTGGAACGGGAATGGGTGCCGGTCTCATACTAAATGGAAAAATATATTCGGGTGCCAGTGACCTTGGGGGTGAAGTGGGGCATCTTCGTTTGTCCGATGATGGACCTATAGGTTTTGGCAAGGCAGGGTCTTTTGAAGGTTTCTGTAGTGGTGGGGGTATAGCTCAATTAGCTAAAAATACTATTAAAGATAAATTAGAAAACAATAATATCGTCGGGTTTTGCACTTCTCTTGAAGATATTGATGCCATTACAGCAAAATCAGTTTTTACTGCGGCGCTACAAGGCGATCAGATTGCATTAGATATTGTGAAAATTTCTGCAGAGTACCTCGGCAAAGCTTTGGCCATACTTATCGATACCCTAAATCCTGAATGTATAGTTATTGGTAGTATATATGCTAGAAATGAAGCCTTGCTAAAACCGTTGGTTTATGATGTACTCGAAAAAGAAACTATTCCTGCAGCGCTTGAAGTGTGTCGCATTTTACCTGCCAAATTAGGCGATAAAATTGGAGATTATGCTGCGCTAGGTGTGGCTATGCAATAAATAGTAGAACCAAGAAAGAATAGAAATTAACATAAACATCCTTAAGGTGAAAGATAAAAATGTGAAATTAGAAGGTATCGCTGAAAAATTAATACAACGATATCCTGCGCTTGATACCTGTAAAGAATCGGTAATGAATGCAGGTGCAATTTTGGTCGAATGTTATCAAAACGAAGGTAAATTGTTAGTCTGTGGAAACGGAGGAAGTGCTTCCGATTCAGATCATATTGTAGGGGAATTGATGAAAAGTTTTTCCAAGAAACGTCCGGTTACCATTGAATTTGAAAAAAAAATTAAAGAAAGTTCAAAAGAAAGGGGAGCGATATTAGCTTCGAAATTAGAAAGAGGTTTGGCGGCTATCTCATTGAACGCCCATAGTGGTTTAATTTCTGCGATTTCAAATGATATTGGAGGCGATTTTATTTTTGCACAACAAGTGTTGGGCTATGGAATAAAGAATGACGTTTTAATTGCCATTAGTACTTCCGGGAATTCTGTTAATGTTTTAGATGCCTGTATTACCGCAAAAGCTTTGGGCATGAAGGTCGTTGGTTTGCTTGGGGAAACGGGAGGTAAAATCAAATCGTTATGCGATGTAGCGGTATGTGTCCCTGCAATAAGTACTGCAGCAGTACAAGAATTTCATTTGCCAGTATACCATGCTCTTTGTATTATGGTCGAAGAGACTTTTTTCTAGTATCCATTAAAAAACAATTTAATAAATGCGCACTTTGAAAGTTCCTAGTTCTGTATTAATCATGGTATTTTCTTTCATGATAAGTTGTAAAGAACAAGTAGCATATAAAAACAACATAATGACTGAAAAACAAATAACCTTTAATGCAAAAACTCATGCATTGGATAACAACGATAATTTCTCTCCAGATGGACGTTTTTTGTGTTACGACACCCGACACATGGTGTTCAATACCAATCTTGCCAATTCCAAGTCTGTTGAAAAAGTAGCCATAGCAAGTGGAGATGAAACAGTTTTGTGGCAACCAAAATCTGTTTCAGGAGAAAATGCCGCACCTGGTGTTGCTGCTGTTTCCTATCATCCAACAGAAAACAAGGTAATTTTTATTCATGGTCCACAATTGGAAGAAGTTGATGTTAGGGGGTTTTATGATATAAGAAATAGAAATGGAGCTATTGTCAGTGCCGACGGAAAAGGTGAATTTTCGATTGCGGATTTAAGAGATGTAACCAACGATAGATTAACAGTTTCTGGAGCACAACGTGGTGGTACTCACCGACATGAATATTCCAGAAATGGGGAACGCATTGGTTTTACCTACGACGACTTTTTACAACCAGACTATGATCGTACCATCGGGTATATGGAAACCAACAATAGCGCTCCCGAAGGTTTTAGCCATTATTTTGCGGTATTATTAAAACCTCATAAAAAGGGTGAATCTAAACCTGGGGAAATTGAAAAAGCCTATGGTGATTCATGGGTAGACTCATTGGGTTCAAAACGAGCCTTTATAGGTAAGGTACGAGCTGAAAATGGAGTCGATTATGAGACTTCTCTTTTTGTGGCTCACATACCTAGTTCTGTTGATATTACTTCGGCTTATTCGGGTGACGCAAATACTTATCCAGAACCTCCAAAAGGGATAGTAATAAAAAGATTGACACATAGTAAAAGCGACGAGGGTATTGTACGAGGGTCATACTTGGGTAAACAAATAGCTTATTTATCAAAAGATAAAAAAGGCATTTTACAAGTTTTTGTAATTCCTGTTGATGGTTCTGATATAACCGATGATTTAAAGAAAAGACCTGTACAAATAACAAATTATACCGACGATGCCAGTAATGTGCGTTGGCATCCTTCTGACCAATGGATACTCTCCATTAGTGATGGAAAGGTTTATGCTAGTTTTGTAGGGAGTACAGACGATTTCGGAAAATCAATTTTATTAACTCCCAGTGATTTAAACCGTGAAGCATTAGTCGTCTCTCCAGATGGAAAAATGTTGGCTTATAATGTAAATATGCCCCACGCAAGTGAATCAAGAATGATTGACAACAAACAAAATAATGAATATTACCAGATATTCATTTTAGATCTTCTAAACACCCTTGCTTTATAAAAAAAACCCAATGGGTAAAAAACGGAATAACAACTTAAATCTAAAATATTGAATAATACTACTCATACCAACAAGTACAGGGGTGCTTTTGCCCTTATGACAACACTTTTCTTTATTTGGGGAATTATTGTCTCTCTTAATGATATTTTAATTCCCCATTTCAAAGGCTTGTTCAATATGAGCTACACAGAAACGATGTTAATACAGTTCTGTTTCTTTGGGGCATACTTCTTAATGGCGATTCCGGCAAGTTTACTAATAGAGCGTATCGGTTATAAAAAAGGTATTTCTGCTGGATTGATTACAATTGGTTTGGGAGCTCTATTATTTTTACCTGCTTCATGGTCTGTTTCGTACCCGTTATTTTTATTCGGTTTGTTTACAATGGCTACAGGTAGTGTAATTCTTCAAGTAGTAGCTAACCCATATGTTATTATTTTAGGGAATCCTGAAACTGCTTCTAGTCGATTGAATCTAGCACAAGGCATTAATTCTTTAGCAACTACTCTTGCACCTTTAGCAGGTGGTTTTTTAATACTGGGGAACTATAATTCTCCAAAGGAGGCAGCGGCAGCTGTAGAAGGTCCGTACGTATGCTTGGCTATTTTTGCCTTTTTGATAGCCATTGTTTTCTTTTTTCTAAAATTGCCAAAAGTATTGGAAACTGATGGTATGAAGGTGAAAGGAAATGTTTTAAAATTTCGACAGTTGCGATTAGGTGCTATTGCCTTAATGCTCTATGTAGGTGCTGAAGTGGCTATTGGTAGTTTTATTGTAAACTTCTTGGGAGAAGCAAATATTGCTGGTTTTGCTGAGAAAAAAGCTGCTACTTATATTCCACTGTATTGGGGAGGTTTGATGATAGGTCGTTTTCTTGGTGCTGCCATTCTGCAAAAAGCGAGCGCTCAAAAAGTGTTATGCTTCTCAGCTTTAGCTTCTGTAGTATTACTGGCTGTAACCATATTAACAGATGGTTATGTAGCTATGTGGGCGATGTTGGCTGTTGGGCTTTTTAACTCGATAATGTGGTCTAATATATTTACATTGGCAGTAAATGGACTTGGGAAATACACAAATAAAGCTGCAGGTATTTTGGTGATGGCACCCGTTGGTGGAGCTATTTTGCCATTATTACAGGGAGTGTTGGCCGATATGCCTGCTGTAGGTCTTCATCTTTCTTATGTAATACCATTATCGTGCTACGCATTTATCATTTATTATGCGCTTTACGGATACAAACCCGGGGCTAATGAATTAGCTCAAGTAGAAGCAAACAATTAATATGTTTTATACAATATGAAGCGCCTGTTTAAAATTTAATTTTCCAATAAAACGGAAGATTAGATTTTAAACAGGCGCTATTTTTTAATGCCTTTCGATTTATTCTATTGAGGAATTAAATCATGATACTTCGCGAAGTAATAGGGCAAAAGATAAAAAGTGCCTTCGTGCTCTGAATAGCCATTTCCTTCTGAATCGTGAAGGTCAAAAGCATCTCTGTCTAATCGAACATGTCCGCGTTCATCAATAGGCAGTGCATAAGAATCCACCCCCCACCCCATATCAGTTTTCTGAGCGGGTGTAGTATCGAAAAGTATATCAAGACGATGGGTATTGTCCATTTCGTATCCAATAAGATCTAAGGGGATACGTTGTAAGGTTTCCTTTATGTATTTGGTATCAAGACTACTTTTACCATAGCGATCAATAACTGATTGTGCAAATAAGGGATTTTCTTTAAAAAGTTCACTTGTATTAAAATAACCTTCGTTTACTTTTTTCGTAAAAGAATTCGCTAATGCTCCATAAAGTCCATCCCAAAAAGCATTTTTTTGTTTGCTAATATTTAACCAAGCATATTCTAGAGAAAGACGATACATCATTAAAAGTTCTGGGTCTTTTTCATAATTAATCAATCCATAAAAGCTCATTAATCCAAGATTGTTATCCCATGGCACTACATTTTCAGGTGGAAAAAATTCTTTAGGATGCATGGCATTGATGTGGTAATTTTCTTCATCACGTAGCATTTTTGCTACTTCGTCATATTTAGGGTTTTCGGTGACATGACTGGCAACATTAAGAAAAGAAAGCATCATCATAGAATTCAACCCACGTTGGTCCCATCCCCAAATAGAGTTAAAATAATCAGGATCAAAACTGCCCCAACGTGTAGGCATACCATCGTAATCTACCAATTTAAAACTATTACGAATAAGGTGGTCGGTAACATCGGCTACTACTTGTTTTACAGCGGTTTTCTCTTCTTCGGTTTCAGCAACTAAATCGTAGTAAATTCCATAATAAAAGTAATGCCCTGCCAATTCATCAGAGCTGGTATCACATTTCCATCGGTATTTTCCATCTTCGCTTAACGGAAATCTGGGATAGATATCTTTCCAAAACGGATCATTTTTTTGATTTCTTTTATTGTATTCCTGGCTGTACTGCTCGTTTACCGGTTCATGCCAATCAACAGGAATGATAACACGAGCAGGGAAACCAGGTACAGATGTAATATCAACCAACCACTTTACGGCCTCAAAACTTCTATCTGCTATTTCTTTTGCTTCTTTATCTCCTGTAATAGAATAGCGAAAAGCTTGGGCTGCGCCATACATCGCAGTATATTGACCATCATTATCTGAAATGGCAAGTTCGTAACTGTCAATATTATATTGCTCATTTAAATGATTTTGACAAATGAAACCCATTCTATTATGTCTTTCCTCCGTCTGTTGGGTAAAATAGGATGCCTTTTCTTCATAGGTCATTTCCTTAGAAATTATTTGGCCAATACCATTATCAGTAGCAACCCAAGCGGTACCATCTTTATCTACAGCAATATCGTTTACTTTATTATCAGGTAACCAACGTCTTGAAGTACGATAGTAGAAATAATCATTTTCAGCCCTTATGGCACCATTTTCTGTACCGAACCACACTTCACCATTTGGTCCGGCAGTAGCACAAGTAAACTGGTTATAAGGCACACCTTCTTTGCCTGTAAACAACTGCCATGTTCCATTGGTATTTTTACCAATACCTTCTTTAGATCCAAACCATAGATTGCCATTTGAATCTATTACAAGGGCAGACACATTTTTTAATGCCCAGCTATAGTTTTCATCGGCAGGTAATATCTGTTCCCATTTTTTGTTTTTGACTTTAATGAATAAACCATTTTCACAACCAATATATGTTCGACCTGCATAACTTACTTGGGAAAGTACCTTACCCGAATTCATCGGCAAATTTTTAAAGTGAGATACCGATTGTTCATTGTAGGTACTACTCGATTTTGCCCATTCATTTCCGTTCCATTGATAAGTATCTTCCGAAGCTATTGCTAAGGGTGCATTGTTATAAATCTTCATTTTATCAATAGCACCTTTTGGGAGACCTTGTTCGCTATTGTGTATGACCGCAACATCTTGTCTGAATTTGTTTTCTTCCCCAATTGGTTTAAATGAAGATTGAAGTAACACTATAATTAGTAGTAAAATGGCCCTCATAATATATTAGATTGAATGATTTGCTTTCTTTTGAATACCCTTGAAATCTTACTTCTATTCTTGTGGATCACTTATTACCCCCAAATATCTACCCATCCAATAGGGGAGAAGCCAAATGTCGCCAGCAGAATATTCTTCGCCCCCATCATTTCCAGTTTTATCTAAACGAAACATATTACCGTTGTGGCGTTGAACAGGGCGTTCATCAGGAGGTAGAACTTCTTTTATGGTTTGCTCTCTAAAATTAGGTTCAATTGTTTCAATGTCTTTTCTATGACTGTTTTCAATATTCCAAGAAACAAGATCCAAAGGATGTTCACGTAAATACCATGCGGCTTCATCTAAATCAAAATCTGGAGTACCTGTTAGTGCGGTCATTATATTCCATGCACCTTCTTTTTCTGGACGTTCAATCTCCCAATGGTCAATAATAGCCTCTTTGTACTTTGCTTTTAGCGTATCATTAAAGGCATATTTGTATAAGCCCCAGTATCCGACAAAATACATTTCATCATCAGAATGGTTCCATGATTCTGATAGCATTTTACTCCAATCATCTGCATCATCGGGAGCACGAGCTACATCTTGCATTGGCCACATTAGATTATCTAAATACCCGTGATTATCCATTAAATCGAAAGCTTTTTCTTTGTATTTTTCTTTTCCTGTAAAATGATATGCTGTTTGTAGCATAGCAATTATATTGGAGGCATTTATTTTACGATCACCAACCATCTTAGGTCTAGCATTTACATATTCGGGATTCCATCTACCCCAAGTTGTAGGTTTTCCATCATAATCAACCATATATAAATCATTACGAACTACGTGGCTCATTAATGTATCTATAAGAGTAATTGCGCGGTCTTTAAGTTCATTGTCCATTAGTTCGGCCATAACACCATAGGCGAAAATATGTCCAATCGCCTCATCACTACTAGTCGTAGATTTCCAATCCCACTCAGGGTCACTTGAATGTTGCCAACGGTCTGGGTCATGTAATTTTTCTATATAACCACTACGTTCAAATGAACGCGAAGGAAAGCCAGGTACTGGATTGATACTAAATAAACGTTCCATGGCATCCATAGATTCTATGCAATTTTGCAAGGCATCATCAGATTTGGTGACGGCATATCTAAAAACTTCACCAGCCAAATACATTGTTGTCCATAAGCCATCATTATCAGAATCTGAAAGTCGACCGGAATCAATATTCCCATTGTCTAAATCAACTAAATTAGCATTGAAGCCTAAACGGATATGTCTATTTCGAACTTGCGATTCATAGTATTTTGCCTTGTCAAAGAGGGTCATTTCTTTAAATACAATTTGACCCAATCCGGTTTCGGTAAGTATTAATATTGATCCATCAATACCTTTTGAAATATGTTTGACATGATTACTTGGCAACCAGCGTTTTCCATTGTAATAATCATATTTACCGTCTTTACGTAATTTAAAAGCCCCTTTAGTAGATCCAAACCAAAGTTGACCATCGATAGAAGTCATGGTAGTAATTTCATCAAAAGGAAGTTTTTTTTGTACTTCTCCAATTTGTTTACCAGATGATGGGTTTATAGTTAAGTAACCAGACTTTGTTCCAACAACTAAATTGTCATTGAAGAAGGTAAAAGCAGTCAAGTTTTTATCCTGATATAATGTTCTTAATTCGCTCGTAGTGGTATTAAAACTAGCAATCGATTTTTTGCCTAAAACCCAGAAATTTTTACTGCTTTCGTTATATAAAATATCTTGAACTTCATCGTTTGCAAATATGCCTGTCCATGGAGCTTTTTCCTTTGATAAAAATTGAAGAGTGAGACCATCGCTAATAAGAAATTCAAAATTATTGCCGGCAGCCAAGATAAATGCATTTGGTAATTCATGCCTAAGGTATAAGCTGCCTGCCCAGGAATTACTGAAAACCGCCTTGTCGTCTAGATAAACAAATTGATTTTTATAAGCGGTTATATTCTTTATGTGCTTATCAGTTAATGGACGATAAGTCTTGTCTTTTACCAATGAGCCAGGATAGAGAAATTGACCATCATGAGTTCGTAAAATTCCTTCTGAAGAAGCTATTTGAATTACTTTATTTCTATCCATAAACACTCTTGATAAAGAAGTTTCTTTTTCAAGAGTGTTGAATTTTATAGCAAAATCTTGTTTATAGGGTATATCTTTATAAACAGGTTCTGAACTAACTGATTCTTTTTTTTCTAATGAACTACCGCAGGATAAAAGTAAAAATGAAACTACCCAAATACAGTATTGATTTACTTTTCTCATAGAATCGTCAAAATTTAGAAAGTTTGGTGGTGAGTTTAATTAGATTAGTTCTAGAATTTAGCCTAATAACCCATTAACAAATAAACTTTTTTTTGACGTTTTTTACTTCCTATATATTACATGATTTACATGATATTTTATCTTAAAATATCACTGATGATAAATATTTGTTTTAAAGTGTTAGAATAGTTGAAGTTTTCTATTTTTTTGTTAATGAAGGAGGAATTGTAGAAATGCCCCATTTTTTATTTGGTTTTGGTCCCATTTTAAATTTTAAAATACCTCCATTGGTAATTTCCTCATGGGCTATCCAAGTCCTATTAAATGTTTTTCCGTTTAATGTTGCCGATTGTATGTATTTGTTTTCTTTTGAATTGTTATTGGCACGAATGATAAATGTTTTATTCTTTTCAAGATTTAGTGTTATTTCTCCGAAAAGCGGACTTCCAATGGTATAGATACTACTACCCGGTGCCATAGGGTAAATTCCCATAGAGCTCAAAATATACCATGAAGAGAGCGAGCCCATGTCGTCATTACCAGGAAGACCTCCTGGACCAATCCTATACATTTCTTCTGCAACCTGTCTGGTCCTAAATTGTGTTTTCCATGGTTGACCCGCATAGTTATATAAATAGGCTACATGATGAGAAGGTTGGTTGCCTTGAACATATTGACCTATAGTACCGACAACACCAACATATTTAGGAGGCGTTATAACAGGACTCATCTCAAAAAAGGTATCTAGTTTGTCAATAAATTGATTTTTGTTGTCAAAGAGATTAATAAGCCCTTGTGGATCATGTTGTACGGACCAAATATATTGCCATGCATTAGATTCGGTATAATGACGATTAGGACGACGGCCTACTAGTAATGGATCAAAGTACTTGTAGTAACTGTGATCTCCTTCCGTAACAATTTCTTGCTTGTTGTCACCCAGTTCTGGCAAAAACTGCCCATCATATTTTTTTGGTCTCATGAACTTTGTTTTGGAGTCCCAAACGTTTTTGTAATTATATGCTCGTTTCGTAAACAGTTCATAATCTTTTGTCTTACCAAGTTCTTTAGCTAATTGAGCTATACACCAATCATCATAAGCTAGTTCAAGGGTGTTAGGTACAGCTTCAGTAACCTTGTCTATAGGTGCATAACCTTTTTCTAAGTAGTAAGTTAACCCCGATCTACCCGCTTCCTGTGGAACAGGTGCTTTGGGAAGTTCCAAAGCTTTCTTTCGCATGGCTTTATACAAAAGTTCAATGTCAAAATCACGGTAACCTTTCATATACGCATCTACAATAACAGGTATCAAGTGATCACCTACCATAGATTCGCCGTATACATTTAAAAAATGCTGTGCAGGTAACCAACCGTAATTTTCAACTTTGGCAGCAATAGATTTAATGTAATCGTTAACATGTTCTGGGGAAATCAACGTCATAAGCGGATGTTGTGTTCTATAGGTATCCCAGCAAGAAAAAGAGCCATAGAAATCGAAGCCTTTGGCTTCATGTACTTTACCATCAGAACCAAAATATTTACCATCAACGTCTTGCGAAATGTATTGAGATAAAAGAGACCGATATAGTGCTGTAGTAAATATTTTCTTTTGATCTTCGGTAGCTTCGTTAATTGTTATTTTGGAAAGTTCTTTATTCCAAATTTTCTTTGCATTTTCCTTTACGTCATCAAAATTCCAATCTGGTATTTCTTGGTGTAGATTTCTTCGAGCACCCTCAATACTGGTATAAGAAATACCTACTTTAACCAGCACTTGTTCGTTTTCTTCAGTATGGTATTGTACAAAAGCGCCAATTTTATCGCCAACTTCTGCATTTTTATATGGGAAAACACTGCCGTCAGATTCTGGGGTTTTATAACTGGCATCGAAAGTGCCGTAGTATAAAAAGGGTTTACTGAATTCTGCTACAAAATAAACTTTTCCTAGTCCTGCAGCTTTCGCACCTTCGATACGATTGTTGTCAATTATTTTTAGTTCAGAAAGTTCACCTTTGGTCATATCACCAATTTGATGTCCAACATCTAAAATAATACGAGAATTCATAGATTTTGGAAATGTGTAGCGATGAAATCCGGCTCGTTGTGTTGTAGTTAACTCTGCAGTAACATCATAATCTTTTAGCTTAACTGAATAGTAACCTGGGGTGGCAGTTTCATCTTCATGATCGAACCTAGAGCGGTAGCCTGCATCTGGGTTTTCTAATGATCCAGGTACTATCTGTAATTTATTACTAGTAGTGGGCATTAACAATATTTCGCCACCATTGACCATGCCAACCCCGCTCCAATGTGTATGGCTAAAACCCATAATTGAGCTTTCAGAATAAACATAACCAGAACAGTAGCTCCAACCTTCCGTATTTATATCGGGACTCAAGTGTACTAAGGCATTAGGTAGTGAAGCTCCTGGAAAGGTATGACCGAAAAAATCTGTACCAATAAAAGGGTCTACATAATCAACTGGATCTTTAGTTTGGGAATGCCCAATTTGAAAAAGAACAACAACTAAAATCAGGGTTAATTTATTAATTAGTTTGTCGGAGTATTTCATATGCATATCAAGTTATTTTGAATTATTACACTTAAGCTAGTTTCTTATGATCATCAAAGGTTATCTGTAAATTAAGCTTTTATCTTATTATAGAATATTACCTAGATTTACAAATATAGAGTACTATTTTAAATTCAAAGGTTAATATACAATGCAAATAGAGTAAGATAGCGGAAATGTTATAATAGGTTTTGAAGCTATATTTGGGTTCAGAAATTAAATGGATATGAAGTTTAATTTGGTTTCGATTTCAGCTTTTATAAAGTAGGATGAAAACCATATGTGAATTTATAAAAATTAATGTCGTAGCGTATGGTTTTAAGGATAAAAACATCACTATGAATTGGAGCACAAGTGTCGAAAAACAGCAAATAAAATAAACGATATAAAATAAGTATTTAATCAATTAAATTAATCCAAATGAAAATTAAATTAATCTTTGCATTGATAGTTCTTGTAGCCTTGAATTCGTGTAGAACTTCTAAAGATATACAAGACCATACTGCCAATGTTGTTGAAAATACATCGATTAGTAGCATAACCAATAAGGCGCCTTATGATCCTAGGCCTGGTATGGAACAACTCAAAAATAAATATGAGATAATAAAAAGTGATGGTACAATAAAATTAAAAAAACCAATGCATTTCTTGGTGTTCGGAGATTCAAAAGGGAGCATGCATATGCATGATGTCTTGAAAAGAGCTGATATGCTTAATCCGCAGTTTTCTATTACTACAGCTGATTTTGTAAATAAGGGAGCCGGTGGAATTGGGGAGGAGCTATATAAAAAGTTGGATGAAGAATCGGGTTGGTTTTTTAGAAAGTATCCTACTTGGCCAACTTTAGGTAATCATGAGGTTTCTGGACCTAAAGACCAACCTTCTGAAGATAATTATGTTTCGGGAGTTCATAATTTTGGCGACTTTTTTGGTCTTGAAGATCCGTTGTACAGTTTTACTTATGGTAATGCTAAGTTTATTGCAATGGACTGGATCAAGGCGACGGAAAGCAAGGAGCGAATGGATTGGTTGGAAAATGAACTTAAAGAAGCTAAGGATAAATTAATATTTATATTCAAACATAGACCTTACTATACAGTTGGAAATAAAAGCTATTCTGATGTAGAAGGTAAAAGTACTCCTGTTACTGAGTTGTTTCAAAAGTATAATGTTACTGCTGTGTTTTCTGGTCATGACCACTTATACTATAGAACTATTCGTGATGGTGTAAACTATATAGTTTCAGCAGGAGCTGGAGCAAATATTTATCAATTGAAAAGAGCAGGTGATGCTATTCCGGGTGATGCTTATTATGGGCGAACTGTAGAAAATGATAAAGAGTTTTTATTTCATTCTGCAGAAGGAGAAGAGGTAAGGTTTAATGAAGCAATGTACTTTGTTGTTTCGGTAAAGATTAACGGTGACAAGGTTACTTTCGAGATGATCGATACCGAAGGAAAAAGCTGGGATACATTTACTTTTGATGCTTCTAGATAAAGGAATTTAATAACATAAAAAAACCTTGATAGTGTTCATTAACACTATCAAGGTTTTTTTATGTTATTAAAATTGGGGGTATGAAGATTTTTTTGAGAGTTAATAATTGTATTCTGACCTCTCTTAAATTCATTGTTTTTTATTTTACTTTGTGGTGTTTTCAAGAATAATAATAGACGGACTTTCTTTTAACCATTTTTTGCTTAATCCGGTGGTATCATCCTTCGCTAAAAAATTGACATTGGAACCTAATGCGATGTCAATATCACCATCATCATCCATGTCTTCGGCATCCATAACAATCCATCTGCCTTTTGTTGATTCGGGAAAAGAAAAGGCCTCGAAGGTTAAATCTCCTTTATTTTCTAAGTACACAAAACTCTCTTCAGGATAACTCCGGTAATCAGGGAAATAAGAAATTGCAGCTATGTCCAAATCTCCATCCAAGTCAAAATCGCGAGGCATCGCTTTATAGGCGCCATTTTGCTGATAGAAATATGCTTGCTGGAAATTAAGCTCGCCATCATTTAAAAAAATGTACACTCCATGATAATCTTTTAATACAGGGGTCTTGTCCGCATTATCACCAGAAACATAAATAATGTCATCAAATCCATCATTATTGAAATCGACTAACTCCATATATTGAGACCCATAGAGTGGTAAAAAGGATAATAATCTCTTTTCATTAAAAATACCGTTACCTTGATTCTCATAATAAAATATACCTTCATCACCCTGTGACATTAATACGAAAATATCATTTAAACCATCATTGTTATAGTCCTTTATAATGGCGCTAATGGCTCCAGGTTTTGTATTTAGAATGTTTGAGGTATAGTTGTTACTTCCATCATTTTTGTACCAAACGAGTTTACCGGTCAAATCACCAAATTCACATGCGACAACATCTTCCAATCCGTCGTTATCTAAATCGCCATAGCCCATAGCTACTGGGCGCTGTAGGTTAGATATAAGCAGTTTTGGATTTATGTTTTTGTTCTTTTTTTTATCGTAAACGATTTTATGAACCTTGCCATGCGATAGGTTATTCGGAAATAAATTCCTTCCTATAGTTGTTAAAAATAACGTATCTGATTTTTCATGATAATTGATAGGAGATTCTCTTAACATCAAATTGTAATCAAGTTTTAAATCAGAAGTTAAATAGGTTAGAACGTTTTTTCTGTCTTTACCATCGCCAAAAACAATACCTCGTTTGTTAGGTAGAATCTTTACAAGCGTAGTAAGTGGTGGACGATTGTTATATGATGCCTCTTTGTATTTAAAATGTTTTAAGCCGATTTTGATTTTTTTCTCATGAATTGGAGGTGTAATAGTGTCAAGGGCATTTTCTACATAATACGCTACTAACTTCATCCAATCAGCCTTGGCTAAAAGTGGTTCTTCGGGAAAAATATTTGCTTTTTGAATTATTACCCTGTTTTGTGGTGGTCCGAAAATGCTATCCGGTTGACCACTACCGTTGTAAATTCCCAACCTATTGCCCATTGATGGTAATACATCAGTTTTCCAAATAGCTTTGGATAAATAAGAGGGGGGGACAAATGCATGACAACGTGCACAATGTATTTGCGCCAATTCCCTCCCCGAAAGATTTGAAATTGGTATATCTTTTGGGGAAGGTTTTTTTAACTCATTCTTTCCTACACATGAAAAAAGTAAACATGCCAATATAGATAATAAAACAAGTTTCTTCATAAATCCGGAATTTGAGCCAACCAACTACAAACCTAGGTATTATCCTTTATTTTATTCCATAAAGAGGACCATAAGCTTTACATGCTCTATAATCTTGCCCTTCCTTATCGGTTCCAAATGATGACCATAATGCAGGTCTAAAAACTCTACTCTCATCAACATTATGCATATTAACTGGTATTCTAAGCATAGAAGCTAAGGAAATTAAATCGGCTCCAATATGTCCATAACTTATAGCCCCGTGATTTGAACCCCAATTTGCCATTACCGTATATACATCTTTAAATGCACCTTTGCCAGTGGTAATAGGAGCGAACCATGTTGTTGGCCAAGTAGGGTTAGTTCTATCATCTAACATTTTATGCATATCGTCATCTAAAACTACTGTCCACCCTTCTGCTATTTGTAACACAGGACCTATTCCTTTAACTAGATTGACGCGGCACATGGTTACAGGCATTTCTCCGTCAGTTTTAAACTGTGAAGAATATCCACCACCTCTAAAATATTCTTTAACAGCTTGTGGCCATTTGGTTGAATTTAAACACTTTTTAGCTTCTTTTTCTGAAATTTCCCAATAAGGTTTCATTGCTGGATCACCATCGTCATTTCTTTGTTGGGCAGTTGCGTCTAAGGTTGTAGATCCCGAATTGATTAAATGAATAATACCATTCTTCGCCTTTCCTTTTAGCTCTTTTCCAGTTACTCGCTTTACAGATTCGGGGCTCCAATAGGTTCTAACGTCAGAGAATATTTGAGCAGTATTGGTCAATAGATGTCCGAAAAGCATGGATACGCCATTTAAACTATCGTTTTCTGTAGCAACCATAAACGCCTGTCGTATACCATTCCAATCGAAAGAGGAATTTAAGATAGCTTCAGGAAAATCCCCATTCGGCATATGATCGGTCCATTGTCGTTGCCCTTGAAAACCTGCGGCAATGGCATTTCTTCCAAAAGCTTCCTCGCCAAACCCCATTTCTTTTAATTTTGGATTTCCAATCATAAGGTCACGAATAATCAAGGTCATTTTAACGACAATTTCCCACTCCCATTCTTTCCTTTTTTTATCTCCTTTTAATGCCTCAATATTATAATCTTTTCCCTCTTTACAATTTTCATACGTCCATTGTAAAGCTTTTTCGTACTCTTCATGATCATAAATTTGCTCCTCGATTCTTCTAGTTACCTCTATTTGATCTATAAATTCAGTACGCATACCTAAATAATCATGAAAGAAATTTTGATCTACCATAGACCCTACAATCCCCATAGATGAATAACCGAGAGATAAATAGGACTTGCCTTTCATTTGTGCAACGGCCAGACCAGCCTTTACAAAACGTAGAATTTTTTCTTTTACATCTTCATGAATATTAGTATCACCGGTATCTTGCACTTCACGACCGTAAATGCTGAATGCAGGCAATCCTTTTTGTGCGTAGCCGGCTAAGGCAGCCGCCAAATAAACAGCACCAGGACGTTCGGTACCATTAAAACCCCAAATTGCCTTTGTTGTATTTGGATCAGCGTCCATGACCTCTGTTCCATAGCACCAAGCCGGTGTAACTGTTAAGGAAACAGAAACCCCTTCACGTTCAAATTTGTCGGCACAAAGGGCTGCTTCTGCAACTCCACCGATATTCGTGTCGGCAATTACACATTCTACTCTTTCGCCGCTCGGAAATCTTAAGTTTTCTTCAATTAGCTTGGCTGCATTCTTGGCCATTTCCATGCATTGTAATTCAAGAGATTCTCTAACACCTCTTTCTCGTCCGTCAATTACGGGTCTGATTCCTACTTTTGGAAGTCTACCTATTAATCTATTGCTCATTTTTGGCTGCTTTATTTTTTATTTGAATCAAATTTTTCATTATCCCAAACATCTCTATATTGGTGCCTTCAATACCAAAAGCATCATGTAACTTTTTATAGAGATTATATATTTCATTATATGTTTGAACATTTTTCGTAATCGGAGTGTATACCTTTTTCAATACCTTACAGCTCTTATCTTGAAGGGCATTAAACGAAATAGGGGCATCTTCTGCTATATATGCTGCATGAGCACCAATTATTGCTGCACCTAAAGCAACAGTTTCGTTAGAGGCTGCAATTTTCATGGGTTTGTTAATGACATCAGCATAGATTTGCATAAAAAGACTGTTCTTATGGGTAATGCCACCACAATTAACAACTTCGTTGATGACTACACCTTGCCTTTCCATATCTTCAATTATTGTTCTTGCTCCAAAAGCGGTACTTTCAATTAGAGCTCGGTAGATTTCAAAATTTTTAGTTTGTAGACTTTGGCCAATTACAAGACCCGATAGCATTGGGTCAGATAGTATCGACCGATTACCATTGTTCCAGTCTAATGCAATCAATCCACTTGAACCAGCTTTTAATTTTTCGGCTTCTAGGGTAAGTTCACTATGCGATTTTTTGTTATTCAAGATGACTTTGACAAACCAGTCGAGAATATCACCGACGGCACTTTGTCCAGCTTCTATTCCATAATAACTAGGTAAAACCGATTCTTCTGCAACACTAGCTACACCCTTTATATTCGATTTGGTTGAATTTAAATCTGCCAAAACCAAATCGCAAGTTGAGGTTCCTATAATTTTCACCAGACTACCATTTTTTATGCCTGATCCGATAGCACCAGCGTGGGCGTCTAAAATGCCCATGCCGACTGGTATGCCTTCAGTCATATCAAATTCTTCAGCCCATTTTTTAGATAAAGTTCCGCTTGTGTTTGCTATAGAAAGAGTCTGTGCAGGTAAAGTTTGTAAAATTCTTAATAAAGAAAAATCAACTTCTTCTATAAACTGTTTATCGGGGAAGCCGCCCCATTCTTCATTGTAAAGCCCTTTATGACCTGCAGCGCAAATGTTGCGTTTTACAGTCAAAGCATCATCACAGCCAGTTAACATTGCTGGTATAAAATCACTTAACTCTATCCAAGTATATGCCGCATCGAAAACTTTTTCATCTATATTTTTGCAATGAAGTATTTTGGCCCAAAACCATTCTGAAGAATAAGTTCCGCCAATTTTTTCGAGATATCGAGGTCGATTTTTTGCAATAGTTTCTGTTATAAATTCTGCCTCTGTATGAGAACTATGGTCTTTCCACATCCAAGCGTAAGCGTTCAGATTATCCTTGAATTCATCCAAGTCGGACAATGGGCACATCTCTCGCGTAATCGGCAGAGGAGTAGACCCAGTGGCATCTACGCCAATTCCAGAAACAGAGGACATCTCTAAACCTAAAACTTTGTTTTGCAACATTGTTTTTTTTAAAGCCTTTTTCATAGAACGGATATAGTCCGATGGTTTTTGTCTAGCCACGAGATTATTCTCAGGAGATAGGAATATTCCATGTTCTCCTTCTTCGTATGCTTGATCTGTAGTATTTAGGACTTTTCCAGATTTTAATTCCATGGACAAAATCCTTACAGCTGTTGAGCCAAAATCTATTCCTAAAACGATTTTGTTATGTGTCATCTATATTAAATATTACCAGATTTAAAGAAGTATATGTATTGGAATATTAACTATTTATACAAAAATAATTCGAAAAAAATAGAACGAAGGGTAACATAATATTAGTTTGATGTAAAATACTTTCATTGCCTTTTAATAGAAAAAGATATATTTGACAACATGCTTTTTCTGGATTTAAAATTCAGTAATCGATAATTTATTTTTTGTAATTTAAAATTTATAGCTTCTCATGAAAAAAAACCTATTAATTATAATTCTGGCTTTTTCTTCAGCATTTCAAGTAGTCGCCCAGACCGATGAAAAAATTGCTTTTGGTCCATACATTCAACAGATGAATATGAAAGATGCGGTTATTAGCTGGTCTACTTTAGAAGGTGAAGTAATAATTACCGATGAAAATGGAAATAATGATACTATACGTAATTACAAGCAGCATAAGGTTCAACTCGCGGGGCTAGAGCCGAACAAAAAATACACTTATGACGTATTGAATGATGGTACAGATGAAGGTAAAGGCACATTAATAACTTATCCTGAAAAAGCTATTCCTTTTAATTTTGTTGCTATTGGCGATACACGCAGTAGAAATAATGTACATAAAAAAATTATATCTCAAGTACAAAAACTGAACCCTAAGTTTATTGTGAATTCAGGGGATTTGGTAGAAAATGGACTGTCTATGGGGGACTGGGAATCTTTTTTTGAGGTTAATGAGGACTTTATGCGAAACACACCTTATTATCCAGTATTGGGAAACCATGAAAAGGATTCACCTTATTATTATGATTTTTTTGACTTGCCTAATAATGAGCGCTATTATTATTTTACGGTAGGTGATGCATTGTTTGTGGTATTGGATAGTGAAGGTTTACGAACCACAATACCTGCTTTTACGACCGATAATATGAAAGATGCCTATTGGGAGGAATCTGGGATCGATTACATGAAGACACAAAAAAAATGGCTTGAAGAGGTGTTGAAATTAAATAGACAAGCAGGTTATGTATTTATTTTTCAGCATTTGCCGCTTTATAGTGTGAAGAAAAGCCGCGTAGAAGAATCTAAAATGGTGCGTGAATTTTGGGGAGATATTTTTAAAAGACATGGTGTTCAAACATTTATAAATGGACATGACCATCATTATCATCACGCTTTGGATAATGGGATTCATTTCATTACTTCTGCAGGTGCAGGTGCGCCTTTATATGATATTGATGCAGTACAACCTGAAACAGTATCCTATAAAAAAATAGAACATTTCATGAATATAGAAGTGAATGAGAAAAAGGCTATTCTGCATGTAATAGATATTGATGGCAACGAATTTGATACCATAGAAGTTAAAAGAAGAAAAACAAAATAAGGGGGAGTAGAAAAAATATCAAGATTTTTATTCACATCTACATGGTCGTGAAAAACATTTATTTTAAAATAGGCATTGATTATTTCAACGGGATAATACTTTAGAATTAACGGAATTTGAAATCTTTTGATTTCATCCATTTTCTAATTATCGTTTAAATATTTCGATTTTTTTTTAAAATTGGTTGTTCCATCAAAGTTGCTATTCTAGAGCTAATGCTAGATAACCTATTTTACATTAAGAATAAATAGGTATTAATCACCTATTAGAGTTTGAGATGAATTTTAAGTCATAGCCATAGCATTCATATTAATTATAACAATCTACAAATGCGAATTACCATTCTAAACGTTTCTTTGCTAATAGGAGCTATATTTCAATTAAGCGCTCAGAGCGAAGAAGTTACTATTTCTATACAACCGTATTTACAGGACGCGACCCCCAACTCAATAAAAGTATCCTGGGAAACTAACTCTGGGGAGGAAAGCCTCGTGGAATTTGGTGTAACTCCAAAATTGGGTCGAAAAGTTAAAGGGATAGCCTTTGATGTCAATTTTACTAGTGCTCGTATACATGAAGTTAAGATTGAAGGTTTAGATCGGTTTACGGCGTATTATTATCGCGTTAAAACCGGTAAAGCTGTATCAGAAATTTATCAATTTAAGACGCCTCCTTTTGCTAGTGATCATGAATCATTCAATATGGTGGCCATGAGCGATATGCAGATTGATCATAACAATCCTGAAAAATGGGCAGAGGTAGTTAATGATGGGGTCTTGCAGTATTTGAAAAAGGAAATGAAAGGTAAACTACCCGATAATTTAGCGTTGGTATTGATTCCTGGTGATCTTGTAGAGAATGGAACCAAATATGGCCAATGGAAAAAAGATTTTTTTAATCCTGCAGAGAAGTTGTTCAGTCAAGTGCCTGTTTATCCTGTGCTTGGTAATCATGAGAAAAATTCCACATACTACTTTAAATATTTTAGCCTTCCTGAGAACGGTTCGCCTGCCTATGCTGAGCATTGGTGGTATAAGGATTATGGTAATACTAGAGTAATTGGCTTGAATTCTAACGATGGCTATAGAGATATAAAAGAACAGTATGATTGGTTAGAGAAAGTTTTGGACGACACGGGCAATAATCAAGATATTGATTTTGTGTTTGCACAATTGCACCATCCTTATAAGTCTGAGCTATGGATACCAGGTGAAGAGGAGAGTACAGGTAAAGTAGTACAGCTTTTGGAAAAATTTAGTAGCGATACCGGTAAGCCTAGTGTTCATTTCTTTGGTCATACCCATGGGTATTCTAGAGGGCAATCAAAAGACCATAAACACCTTTGGGTAAATGTGGCATCTGCTGGTGGGGCTTTGGATAATTGGGGGGAATTTGAAGGAAGAGACTATGATGAATTTACAGTGACTCAAGACCAACATGGTTTCGTAGTTGTAGAAGTAGATGCTGATCCCAATGATCCAAAATTTACGATTAAGCGAATTAGTAGGGGGAATGCAAATGTGGCACGAAATAATGAAATGACCGATAGTATTACTGTATGGAGAAAAGAGAGAAAACCTCAAATGCCAGAAACTATTTACCCCGTTGATGAGGTTGTGGATACCATGGGAATTATACTAAAGGCAGGTAAATTTGATAGTGGTGGTAGCGAGGCCTTTCATGCGGCATCTAATTGGCAGATATCTACTTCCAAAGATTTTTCATCTACGGTATTTGAAAGTTGGAAACAGTTTGAAAATTGGTATTATTTAGAGAATAGACAAAAATCAGATGATTTAACTGATGAGAAAACTGAGCGTTTGAAAACGAATACTACTTATTTCTGGAGGGTTAGATATCGCGATCAAAATTTGAATTGGAGCGTTTGGTCTAAAACCGCTACGTTTAAAACTAAAGGGTAGGGAAGCTAACATTAAAAATATATACTTATTAATCTTATTCTCAATAATGATAACCACAGTGATTTTTGATATGAATGGGGTTATAACTGATGATGAAGACCTTCATGAATTAGCTACGCAAAAAGCTTTTGAAAAAGTTGGATTAACTATTACACCTAATATATATCGTCAATATTGTCTTGGTCGAACTGATGCATCAGCATTTGTTGATTTAATCAATGATTTTAATTTAAAAAACCAAAAGGTAAGTTCTATTATAACTGATAAGTCAATCTTGTACCAAAAGCTTATTGCTAGTAATTTAAAAATTTATCCTGGGGTAATTGAGTTGATTGAAAATCTCTATTTGAAATACACCCTTGCGTTGACAACCAGTTCTACCTTTAAAGAAGTAAAGACTGTGGTTAACCAACTAGATATAGAAGACCTTTTTAAGGTGATAGTCAGTTCAAATGATGTAAAAAGAGGTAAGCCGGACCCTGAACCATACTTGTTAACAGCCGAAAAACTTGGAGTGTCTAGTGATAATTGTGTAGTAATAGAAGACTCGGAAAATGGAGTACGATCTGCTATAGCTGCAGGAATGAAATGCGTAGAAATAACGAATACTGAAGATTCTAAAAACCTTCTCGCTGCAGATCAAATTATTGAAAAATATTCAGAAATTACAGAAGATTTAATTAAGAACCTAGCTTAAATTTAATCCTTTAAAAGATGGCTTATCGTAACTGAATTTGATACAATAATGCCACATAAAATTGCGCTTCTTTTTCAAAAAATGAAATGACAATCTTCGCATAAATAGAGAACTACGAGAAGGCTAATATTTCGTGTTTGGAAACGATTGAATTAATAAAATTTCTACACTATTACATCATACTTTCAACACCAGGAGTGCTCAGCAACGACCGTTATGAGAAAGATGGTGCTGCACCCATATCGGTAAGTGACTACCTTGTGGTCTTTGCAGGTGGCGGTTATGATTTTGATCTATCGAATCGTTTGCAACTACGTCCTTCTGTTCTTAGTCGTTTTGTAAGTGGAGCACCCTTGTCGATAGACCTAACAGGGTCTTTGCTATACGATGATAAATTTGAATTGGGTACGAACTTATAGATTAGATGCAAGTGTAGCACTGTTTACCACCATTGGGGTGTTGGATAATGCTATCAATTTTGGCTATGCCTATGAGTTTAATACTTCATCAATAGGTGACTATAACAATGGTACGCATGAACTTATTTTGAAGTTTCGATTGTATTGTTACTTATGAAGTAATAAAAACCTGCTTTGAGAATTTAGGCTCTTAATGCAGATTTTTGATTAAGAATAGATTTAAAATCTATTCTAATTTAATTATTAAATGTCGGGTTGCTAATTTGCTATAAAGTAACTTTATTGATTTATGGAAGTGCTTTAATCTCTAAACTTGTGGTTAAAATAGAAAGTGCATCACCTCTTACAGATCCTGAAACAGGCATTGTATTTTGAAAACTAGCACTAGCGCATAACGGAAAATAGGTATTTGTAGTTCGGATCCCATTACTCGGGTCAAAACCAATCCAACCGGCACCGGGTAGAAACACCTCGGTCCAACCATGCAGTTCATATTGGGGCTCTTTTACATCTACATAAAAATAACCACTTACAAACCGAGCCGCAATACCCATTTGGCGTAATATTTGAATCTGCATCCATGCCAAATCTCTACAAGAACCTTTCTTAAGTAGAAACGTTTCATCTGGTTGGTAGGGCTCACCTACTTCACGTATTTCTAAAACAAAATCTTCATGAATGCGATTTGTAAACTCGCTTAAAAAAGTAAGCGTATTTTCGTTCGCCTTAGCTAAAATTTGCGCTCCATACTCCTTTAAGTCTTTACCTATTGAAACTAAGTTCAAACTTGGTTTTAATACCACATTTAAATCTTCTGAATAAGAAAATGGTAATTGACTATAAGTGGGCGGGGACATCAAAAAATTAAACGGATTGTAGTGTTTTATTGCTAAGACCGATACGGTTCTAATTGTGAGTTTACTATGCATGCCATCATACCAGCTAAAATGAATGGTATTGTTCTCTGGGTCAGTCTGTTCTGAAATTCCTGTTGGTTCAGGAGATACTTTTAAGCTAAAACTCTTCAGTTCGGCATAAGGCGTAGTTTTGGGCTTAAACCTAAAGTAATGTGGTTCTAAGAAAACTTCAGATTGATATGCGTATTCGGTTTCGTGTATGATTTCAACTTCCATTAGACCTTTTGTTAATTTAGGTGTGGGCATTTTTTTAACTTATTGCATGGTCTTTACTAGGTTATTGTTTAGTTGTATTAAGATTTATAGATTCATATTTGTTTGCGAAAAAAGAATCGTAAATAGCAGATGAAACGCCATTGAGCTCCTTTTGAAATGAATCTGCATATTCGTGCAGTCCTCCGTCAAATATGTCATTAATATCAGCAAATTCGAGTGTTGATTTTAGCTTCCCTAGCTGCTTTTCGGCACTATTGCTAAATCCGCCTTCATTGCCAGTTATGGTATTTAAAGACTTTTCTGCTTGAATCAAACAAAAGTTCATCGAGCGCGGAAAAATCTCATCTAAAATTAAAAATTCTGAAATTTTCACAGCAGTAAGTTTTCCATATTTTTTACGGTACATATCATAAGCTGAAACTGATTTGAGTAATGCCGCCCATTGTGATAAATCAAATGTTGTACCTACACCTTGTAAAGAAGGCAATAGAATGTGATATTTCACATCTAAAACTCGTGATGTTTTATCTGCCCGTTCTATTAATTGACCGATTTTACCAAAATGCCAACCATCGGTTCGAGAAATAGTGATGGCGAATATGCCATATAGCATTTGGCAACCTTTTTTAACCTTTTTAAAGAATTCTCTTGGATCATTTTCTTTCCATCGTTTTTTCTCCAAGCCATCTTTTACCAAAAAGTAAACGTAATTAATTTGTTCCCATAATTCCTTTGTCAATTCAGGTCGTATAGCTCGTGCATTTTCTCGTGCATTGCAGATGGAATTATACATGGAATTCGGGTTTTTCGGGTCAAATCCCAAGAAATAAATAACCTTTTCCTTCTCCACAGTTTCATAAAGCGATTCATATAAAGGCCAATCGCCTGTAATCATCACTAATGGCTTCCATTGCTGTTCTGCATCAGGAACCGATTCTAAAGAAAGGTTGAAATTTACATCCATAAAGCGTGCATAATTTTCTGCCCGCTCTATATATCTATTCATCCAATACATGGTATCTGCAATTCTACTAAGCATAGTTTTGTTTTATTTATTATCTAATACCCATGTGTCTTTACTACCTCCGCCTTGCGAAGAATTTACGACTAAGGAACCTTTGGTTAGCGCTACTCTGGTCAAAGCGCCAGGTATAACTTTAATATCTTTTCCGTAGAGAATATAAGGGCGCAAGTCAACATGTCTTCCCTCGATAGTGTTATCACAAAGCGTTGGCACCCTTGATAAATTTATCATAGGTTGCGCGATATAATTTCTCGGATTGTTCTTGATTTTAATTACAAATTCGTCTTGTTCCTCTTTTGTAGAATGTGGACCAATCAACATACCATAGCCACCAGAACCATCCGTTTGTTTCACTACTAATTGCGCAATGTTCTCTAGCACATACTTGCAATCTGATTCTTCAGCACAGATGTAGGTTTTAATATTGGGTAGTAAAGCTTCTTCCCCCAAATAATACTTTATTAATCTAGGAATGTAGGCATAAACGGCTTTATCATCTGCTACTCCTGCACCAGGTGCATTTACCAAAACTACATTGCCTTTAAGGTAGGCACTGAAAAGTCCGGGAGTACCCAAAAGTGAATCTTTGTTAAATACTTTAGGGTCAATAAACTCATCATCTACCCGACGATAGATGACGTCTACTTGTTGAAGTCCTTTGATGGTCTTCATGTATACAAAACCATCTTGGACCACTAAATCGCGCCCTTCAACCAATTCTCCGCCAATCTGTTGAGCTAAATAAGAATGTTCAAAATAGGCTGAGTTAAAAATACCTGGAGTCATTACCACAATATTTGGCTTTTCAACTTCTGTTAGCGACTCTAACATATCTCGTAAGTAATGAGAATAATCATGAACGGGTCTCACATGTAATTGTTCGAACATTTCGGGAAAGGTTCTTTTGAGTATTTCCCTGTTTTCTAACATATAAGATACTCCTGAAGGGCATCTTAAATTATCTTCTAAAACATAAAATTTACCATCTGCTCCTCGAATAAGGTCGGTACCAGAAATATGGCTCCAAACATTTTGTGGTGGTTTAAGGCCAACGCACTCCTTCATATAACTAGCACTAGAAAGCACTAATTCTTTTGGTATTATATTATCTTTTAGAACTTTTTGGTCGTTATAAATATCATCAATAAACATATTCAGAGCGACAATTCTTTGCTGCAGTCCTCTAGATAAAAAATCCCAATCATCACCGCTTACTATTCGGGGGATAATGTCTAAATGAAGAATTCGCTCAACACCTTCATTATCACTATATACATTAAAAGTCATACCTAACGATAACTGTGTTCTATCTGTTGAATTTTGAAGATTATTCAATTTATTCCAACTTACTTTTTCCAAGCTTTTTTTAAAGAGATCATAACTAGGTCGAACAGTACGGTTATCATCAAACATCTCATCATAAAATCCCTTTATTTGGTATTCGCTAAAATTTACTTTGGCCATATTGTTGATATTATGATTGAAAATGAATTTTTCTAAATTATAGTATGAATATAAAAGAACTTAATTTTAAATTGGATGAATCGTATTTCTTCTAAGATAGTGATTTATACTTTCCCTAAAAATGCCATTGCGTATTTAGATAAAGAATAGATTTTGTTTTAAGCTAACTTACAGAATCGGTTATGACACCGTTATTTCTGATATATAGCAACAATAAAGTGGAGTGTTTTGCAACCTATGTAGCAGTTCAATAATATAAATCTAGATTAGCTTCTAATTTAAACCTATATAATAACTGTATTATAGATTTTCATTTAGAACTATGAAATTTGCCCTTAAGAAGAAATTCAAAAGCTTCAATTCTTAAACTTGGGTTGGAAACTGTGATAAAAGGTTGTTCTGTTTTTAGCGCCGTAAACATTTTAAAGAAGTAAGGATGATTTACGACTGTTCTTTTGTTTAAAAATTACTGAGCGCATTAGAAAAGCATAATTGGTCAGCAACTAATCTTAAATTTCGAATATGTAAATTACTTTATTTTGGTCACTACTTTATAGTATTAAAATGATCATAGGATTTGATGAAACCTGTCTCAGTTTAATGTCAGTTAAAAAAGGCAATCATTAAAATAAACTTATCTTTTTGACCTTAACATCTCGTGAATAAATGACATTTTCTCAACTACCTTCGGCGTGATTATAAAAGGATATACATCAGGTATCCCCATCGCTCTGTTGATACTGTTTACTGCAAATGATAAGGGTACGCAGGTTTGAACAATGGTATTAAAATCATCAATAATGTAAGGGTCAAATGTTGCTTTCGCCTTCATATTTTTATTGATAATTGCAGGTTTGGTTTTCAAACCGAAAAAATGAGCTGTCTCTACCATATCCATTATGTGTAGGTAATGGGCCCAAGTCTCTGCCCAATCTTCCCATGGGTGCGACGCAGCATATTTACTGATAAAGGAATCTTGCCAATTTTGGGGTGCACCAACTTTATAGTACGTTAGAAGGGCATCGCCATAGTTGATAGTTTCATTTCCGAATAAAGCCCTGAAGGACAGTAAGGTCTCTTCATTACCTGAAATTAAACGTTCCCAGAAGTAGTGGCCGACTTCATGTCTCAAATGACCAATTAAGGTTCGATATGGCTCTTGTAATTGCTTTCTTATTTGTTCTCTAAGAACAGAATCTGCTTCCTGTAGCAATATTGTGATAACCCCACGGGCATGACCCGTCATGATATTTGGATTACTTCTTTTAACGATAAAATCAAAGCACAAGCCTTCATTATTTGTCAATTTACTTGGCAAATTAAGACCGATTTTTTGAAGTTGATAAATGAGGCGATGTTTGGCAATTTCTAGATTTTTCCATTTTGGAAAATTTTCTTTGTCGGAAAGATTAGGTATCGTTCTATTGAGCTGACATGCCGAACAATAATCATGCTTGTCCTCTTGTTTCAGAAGCCAATTGCAGACATCGAGTTCTTTATTTTTACAGTATTTATACTCAATTTTTTTACGATCAGAAATCAAAAAAGTGTTCACTGGGTCAAAAGTGAGCATTTTGCGGTCATCATCTAAATAGCCGCATATATGTCCACAATTATCACAATGGTTACTTTCAAAATACAACGGGTAGCTACAGTGACCACACTCAAAAATTTTCATAAACTTAATCTTAAGCTAGAATATGAATTTATTATTAAAAATAACTTTAATATTCATGCTGCCTTAGCAAAGAGAACTATAAGCACAGTTACTATTAGTGACAAAGATGGGCTAAATTTTCAAGTAACTTAGTAAAAATATACAATGGCAACTAAAAGCCCATAATGATACCTAGTGAGGTTGTCTCAATTTAGTTTAACTAGCCTTTTAATTCTTTAAAATCTTATTAGGTACAAAATCAAAAATTGAATGGTGCTTATTATTTAAGGTATAATATTGATTGAATTAGTTTTAAATCACTCTAAATCTTCAATTACCTCAATAAGTGATTTATAAATAATAGGCCCTGTTTCAGGTCCTAGAGAATTCCCTTCACCGTAGGTATCCCTTTCATCGTTATATAAATAAGGTTTCTCAGTGTCCCATTCGCTTTTCGGAATAATATACCCGATTTCATCGTTTGAAAGACCTAGATAAAATTTGTATTTATCCTTTATAAAAGTTTGAATTGGCGGAGTTTCAATAGGCTGAATATCAAATTCTCTTCCTTCTGGTGCTTCAACACCACCAAAAACAATTTCTGGGTAAATTTCTCCCGGTATACTAAGAAACATTGCGGGTCCTATCCGAATAGCGCTAACCTCTGTTCGTGTTTTAAAATATTCGGGCAGGCCCATTTTTATCAAACCTATTCCGCTTGCGATTTTAAATGTTGTATTATCTAATGGTGCAAATATCGTTTTAGCCCTTACCGAGATGTTAGAGTTTATAATAGTATCACCTTTTGTTCTAAGTGCTTCTAATGACATTAATGCTATTTGGTCACCAAGTGCCTTTGTTTTTTCAAAACTAGGCTCTGAATAGGCTGTTCCTGTAAAAGGATCCATAATAGAAATTGATGGGTGGGGTGCCATAAGACCACCGATCGCCCCAGTGAAATATATAGCAACTCCACCTAATCCTTCTTGCATTAGTTGATTATCGTTGTATACTCCATTTTCAACTGCTTCTCTTACATAATGTGGAAAATCTGAACTTATTAATAGGTTATGGCTCCAGAGGGTTTCGGGATGGTTTGACCAGTTTATAAGCGTACCCAATGTATTGTCAGTTTCTGCGTCCAAGACCTGCATTAAATGTATTCCTGTGGCTTTTACGATTGGTTTACGGGTATCTTTTATAAGTACAGAATCATTCTCTGTGAGATCTTCAGCAAAGACAAGTTTTGCTGGTCGTAGATTTTTTGCAGCTTCAATTATGGCGGCTACTGTTTGTTCTTTTACATATTCCATCATTTCTGGATTCACGCCAGAATTAAACATGTTCTCCCCCCAAATACCAACTAGGTCATTACTTTCATGTGTATGGGTAGAAGAAAGAAGGGTATAGTCAATATTCAATTCTTTAGGAATTCGCTTTCTTATATCAATGACATCGCCATGTAAAAAACCAATAGCGTCCATAGAAATCATAGCAATTCTACTTTTTCCGTCGTCTAAAACCATAACACGAGACCAAACATCGTCGTGTACACCTTGGGCAGGTTTAGCGTTACTCATACCCGCAATCCAAAAGGCGTCGAAATTCCCATTGTTATTAATGTCGTTATAAGTATCCCCATCGTCTTTGTTGTATTTATTATCGGCGTTGGCATCGTTCCACGTATCAATAATGGTGGGTGTTATAGGCTTTTTTGCAAAGCCAGCTTGTATAGTGGTAGTATTTTTGTTTTCTAATCTTAAGTCAATCGCATAACCAGGTTGCCTATCTCTCCAGTTATACATAAATATTCCACCTATGACCAAAATGATCAATAGGATTAGCATACCAAATATTTTAAAAAATTTCTTCATACCCTTACTTTCTATAATCGTTTATTGGTCAATGTGTTGGACAACTTAAAGTTGAGTTCCATTAAATAATCGCCCATACTAGGGCCATACCATCCCATTAATCTGGGTTCGTATGAATCGAAGTAATAGTATTTTTGTGGTACTATATACCCTAAGTATTGCCCATTAAAACTAGTTAAAGCAGAGGTGTAACCTTCCAGTTCTAAAGCATTTTTTAAATCAATTCCGTATTCTCCACTAAGTTCATACGGCATAGCTAACCATATTAAATTATTCAATTTTAATCCCTGTAAATAAATTGGTCCCATATCAGCCATTAGTTTTTTACTAATAAATGGTGATACACGTAATTGGTCTGTAATGTAAAAAGCCTGTAGTTTGGGTATTTCCAATTCACTGGTTATTCTTGTCATAGAAATTACCGAATCATAAACCATAGTTCTTATCAAGGTTTTGGCTGAATCTGCTAACGTTTCACCTATATATTGAGCTTTGTTGAATTTTTCTCCTATGCCTTTATTTGAATGGCTACCTACCGTACCTGCAAAGAAAAGTGCTAAATCTATAGTATCAGATTCGAGGCTCCTTTGAAAATAACCAGGATAATCTGCACTATATGCATCGTTCCAAGTTCCAATGGTGGTGGCATGAGCACCAAATATTCCGATAACTGCTTTTCTACCGTTGTTTTGCACAAAAGATATTAGGTTCAATTTATCATTAAGTCTTCCTGTTTCACCAATTATACGGTTGCGAATTAAATTAGGGGTTTTTATATATCCATTTGAGAATTTTGAAGGTTTTTCATCTTCAAGGGCATTGAGAACAAGTTGTGTAATTTTTTTGCTAAGCCATTCCACAACTTCAGGTTGATATTCCCCGCCGAAACTTTTACCCACGAAACCTGGAATACAATTTCCTATACTAGAATGGGTATGAGTGGCGCCAAAAAATAACTGTTTTCTGTTTATTATTTCTTTTAAATTTTCGGCGACTTTTAAAACTACTAATTCGGGAATAATAACCATATCAGCACTAATAAACACGACCTCTTGACCTTCGACATTGAGGGCTACTGCTTTTGCATAAATTGAATCGTGAACTCTTTTCGCTATTTGTCCGTTGCCATTGCCAGCCATTTTTATAGCATTGAACTCACCTTTGGAGGGGTCTGGTCGGTCTTTTGTAATTTTCGGTGTAATGTTGATTTTTGCGAAACCTGCCAATAATTCACCTTTCGACACTTTTACATTTTCTATTGCAGAATCCATTTTTCGAATGGTATTCTTGTAATAGGTTGTTTCAAAATAAGGTTTATTATCAGTCGCACTGGTAGAAAAATAAAAAATGAGCAACAGAATTAGCGCTAGTAGACCTAGTACTCGAAATAACTTTCGATGCCATTTTTTAGTTTGCATTTATTACAATTTATTAGGGTCTAAAACTATATACTTAACTGTTTTACGATTCCAAGTATATACTAGATGTATTTTACCGTCTTCTGCTTGAATAACGGTTGGATACGAATATTCTTCACCTTCTTTATCCGTGTTTTCTCTCAATGGTTCCAAGTCAAGAACGCGTTCCCAGTTCTTTCCATTGGTAGATAACGCAATACTGAGTGGTACCCGATCTCCCCAGTTTTTACCTGTAGGGTTGTACACTAAAAACTGTCGACCATCCTTCAAAGTAACTCCATCTACTCCTGAATTAGGATTTGGAAGAGAAGTTGCTTTCATTTCATCCCAAGTTTTTCCATTGTCTTTTGACCAATTTTCACTTATAACATCATTTTCAGTTCGGCTCAACAATTGTAGATTTCCATCTCCGTAGTTTAAAACTAATGGTTGAATGGCTCCGAAAATTTTAGGGTTGTTTAATGGTCCTGAACTTGCCCAGGTTTTTGCACTATCTCTACTTGTTTCTATATGTATAGTCCATTCCCCATCTGTAGTTTCATTACTTGATGGTGAAAGGATAACACCGTTAGCCAATTGAATAGGTTGATTTTTAATTGGTCCCAAAATTCCATCTTCTAATGGGGTAGGTTCTGACCAAGTTTCACCATCATCTATAGAAGTCATTTGAAGACCCCACCATTCTTGAGGGCTAGGTCCTACTTTATAAAACAGATATAAAGGTTCTCCTTTAGGTTTGAATAGCACTGGGTTCCAGCAAGGGTATTGGGTGCCATCTACTTGTATTCCGTTTACAACTTCTTTAGGAGTAGACCAACTGTCATCGATTTTTCGAGAAACCCATATGCCTACATCTTTATTTTTTTCTTCAGTACCTCCAAACCAAGATGCGACAACTACACCATTACTAACTTCAACTGTAGATGCGTGGCATTCAGGAGTCAATGCATCTTCTAATTCGTATATGAATTCTTGACTAACCACTGCAGGATGGACAATAGGTACAATTTTGGGTAGTTGAAATGCTTTTTCCTTGCAAGAAACAAGAGTAATTAAAACAGCAAATAAAAAAGTTGTTCTCATAAAGGTGAATTTAATATTGGTAGTTATTAAGGGTTTGGTCGATTGTTTAATTATTGGAGCCCAAATATTTTCTAGTTAAAATAATTACAGTAGCTGAGATATACATCAAAAGACCATAAATAGCAGGTACTATTGAAAATTCGGTATTATTTAATGCTATAGTTGCTAAGGTTATAGCTAGTGTCGCATTTTGTATACCTGTTTCAATAGAAATACTTATTGCTTGTTTTTTGCTCAATTTAAATAGTATGGCCAAAGTGAAACCAATCGTCATAGTACAAACATTTAGTAAAATAGCAGGTAGACCTGCTTCGTTTAAATAGGTCATTAGTACATCTCGAATACTAACTGTAATACCTAGAACAACTAAAATAAATATAATTGCAGATATGATTTTTACTGATTTTTCCATTCGCGAAGCAAATTGTTCAAATCTATGTTTCACCCACATCCCAAGACTAACAGGAATAAGTACGATTACCAATAATTGTTTTATCATGGTAGAGGCATCAACACTGATAATTTGACTTTCATTTGAAAACTCTTCTATTGCAAACTGAACAATTACCGGTATGGTAAAAATGGTTAGGATACTAGCTACAGCAGTTAATGATACTGATAAAGCTAAATCTCCTTTTGCTAAAAATGTTAACATGTTAGATGTTGGTCCACCGGGGCATGCCGACAAAAGCATAATGCCTATTGCAATTGTAGGAGAAAGGTCTAATGTAGTTGCAATAGTAAAACCGATTAATGGTAAGATTAAAATTTGGCAACAAAGACCTATAATTATTGCTTTCGGATAAATAAATATGCGTTTAAAATCAGTTACGGTCAAAGACAACCCCATGCCGAACATAATTATAATCAACGAAATAGCTAGAATGATTCCTGTAGTAGAATTCATTTTTTAAGTGTTAGAAATTAAGCGTTTACCTACAAAGAAACCCAATAAAACAATAGCCTGTTAATGCTATCTTATTTGTTATACATCATATTTTATCATTTCAACTTATTAAAGCGTTCCATGATTTCTTGCCAATTGGTAAAGATGATTTCTTCGTCTTTAAAGAATTTAATTAGATCTGGATCGGAGAACATTTGTGATTCCCAAGATCTTTGTTGCCATGAATTGGTGATGGTTTTTAAATTATCGGTTAATTCAGATGGATGAAAAATGATTTCAGTTAGCCCTGAATCTAAACCTTGAATCAGTGTTTTAAAATTTTCAATTTTGTTTTCATAAGTTTTTCCATTGGGCGCGCTGGTAAAGTAGTCTAGTTTTGGAAGCGAATAAGCTTCCGACATCTTTACAACACTATCATCCATAGGATATCCTTTGCTTCTAAATTCCGCCAATACTTTTGGGTTTGATATATCAATAATATTTGCTGGAATACCATACTCTTCAGCTACTTTCATATATGCTTTTACATAACTTGGATGTCCGAATAAGGTACCCATATGAGTATCGATATGTGTAGGTTTATGCCCCCAAGCAATTGATTGTTCAATTTGTGCTCGTATTTCTTTTTCAATTTCTTCGGCAGAAGCGTGCTCTACCACTTGAGGTACCTCATGCCACATTTTTTTATCTTCATCTAAAAGACCTGGTACTTCTGCGGCATTACTAACCGTTCCCCATCTATAGGTTTTCCATTCACTGGTTAATGTTAAATGTAAACCAATATCTAGATTTGGTCGGTCTTTTGCCCAATTAATGAATTCTTGTGAGCTAGGACAAGGAATCATAACTGCTGCGGATTGAATAACCCCTTCTGTTAATTGCCTTTTTGCTGACGTATTGGCTTCGGGACACATACCTATATCATCTGCGTGAAGTATGATTACTTTTTTATTTACTGGCCAACCTAACTTTTCGGCCCAAGTGCTTGGTCCTTCACTAGTCATTTCAATATTGTTTGAAGCGATTTCCTGTTCAGTATTTTTTTTCTTTTTTTCTGAACAGCTACCTAAAAATAGAGGCAAACAGAGTGCTAATGTCAATTTATTTATAAATGATTTTTTCATGTTTTATAGATTATAAGTTTTTATTGAACCAATTAAGACCATCACCATAAATTATGTTTAACGGGGCATCTCTATGTTTGGCATTATACCAAATAATTTTCTTAGGTTCTTCAGCTTTATTATATAATAATTTACTCATAGTAGGAGGGACTATTTCATCATTTTTGGCGTTTAGCATTAAAAATGGACGCGGTGAAATTTGTGAAACAAAATTTAAAGGTTCTATAATGCTCACAAAGTCTTTTGCATCTTTAGTAAATGCATCTAGTTCATAAAGTAAATTGAGTTGTCCGCCGGCAAGTGCCACAATAGGTACTTTTATACGTTCGTCTACACCGCAAAAAACGGCACCAATAATTCCTCCAAGACTAATTCCATAATACCCTATTCTATTTGGATCTAATTCTTTTTGGGTTTCAATGAAATCAATTGTTCTTCTTAAGTCAAAAACGGTTTGACTTATGATACTGCGAGACCAATACTTATAAGGTCCGGTTAAGTCGAAGTCAAAAGCTTCTCTTTTTCTATCACCATGTCCACTAATATCAATTCGCATTACGGCATAGCCATTCTTTAAAAATAAGTCATTTCCGAATTCTACATAATCTACTGACTTATGATCACCTAAACCGTGCATTAAAATAATTACCGGTAATGGGCTGGAGACGTTTTTAGGAAGACTTAAAAGAGCTGTAACTTTTCTACTGTTAACACTAGTATAATTAACGCTTAATAATTTAAAACTAGTGGTGTCTATTATTACCTCAACAGAATCATTTAAAGGTATTACCTGGTCATATTCATAATATTTTATAACAGGTAAGCCTTCTTGAGTATCGCTAAAAAAATGAAAAATGGCAAAGCCAAATAACCCTATAAAGGTTATTACTATGAGCCAAATCTGTTTTTTTTTAGAGAACTTCATCATCATCAGCTAAGTATACACGTGTGCTTTTGGTATATGTACCTCCGTTTGGATCGTCGTATTCAAAATCAATGTAAAATGCTTTATATCCTTTTTTAGGAAATAGAATTTTCTGCATGACCTCGCCATTATTAGATAAATTTATTTTGGTAGAACTCCATTCTTCATCCCTGAAATCCCGGTCATCAGAATCGGCCAGCCACAAATAACTAGCTTTAAGATTTTCAGAATTAGAATCTACAGTTAAGGTGGCAGATGTTTTATCGGTGATTAATTGGTATTCTATATCGGAATATGGTTTTTTAGTCAAAGTTTGCCCCCAAAATGCACTCAAAGCTTTTAACGCTTTTTCTCCTCCATTAAGATTGTGACCGGCATTGGGTGTGTAATGAATATAATTTTCACCTGGTATTTCTTTTATATAATTCTTTATGGCATCAATTGGCCAATATTCATCATTGGTTCCAATAAATATTAATTTGGGCATGGTAAGTTTTTCTTTATAAGAATAAGGGTCAATCATTTGCGTAAGTGCATTTCCTTCGGGAGTACTTACTGCCTGTGGAATTTCTAAATTTGTATAGTCTTGAATTTGAATACTATATTCATTCCAAGCGGTTAATTGATAATCAAGGCTCACTGGCATATTCAGAACATCAATAACCATTGGTCCAATGGCTTCTACTCTTTTGTCACTAGCACCTGTAAGCCAGGTGGTCCACCCTCTTTTTGAGGCTCCAGAAACGGTAAATCGAGTGATGTCTTTTTTTAATTCTTTTTTTGAAAATTCCTGCACAGCATCCATGCCTTTTACAGCACTTTTAACCATTGGGAATAATAGGGGCCATGTATAATCTTTATCATTTTTGAAATTATGAAGCGTATACGATATAAGTTGATCTTCTACTAAATCATCTTTGTATAATGGTTGCATGGGTACTTGTCGTAAGATTGCTACAATAGCGCTGTTTTTTTTTGCCATATTAGCCATAGGGGCCGATTCTTTACCTTCTTTTTCTTTTGTTTTCCAATTGGGCATGCCATCTGTTAAACTACCTCCAGTGATGAACAATAATGCTCCATCGTAAGTAATCGTCTTTGGTACAAATAGGGTCAATTGATGTTTCCAAGTGTGTTCTCTCCATTTTTGAGAAGTAAGTAATAGGTCATATGCTTTAACCCCTTCTAATTCAAAAGTATCTTTTAGTACCCATTGATACGCATTATCTTCTGTGCTTAAATAATTTTCCAATGCATTGCTTGGAGTGACTTCAAATGGTATTGTCGAGTCACCATTTACGGTTAAGTCTTTATTTTGCTTTGAATTATCTTTGCATGAAAAGCAAATTAATATGACAAATACTGGGATTAGCATTAAATATCTTCTCATAATATAAAAGTTAAATTTTTTAATTATTTTTAATTCTCTGGTTTTGGATTGTTATTGATTAAATCTAAAAGTTCTGATGTAAGTATTTCTCCAGTACTCTCACCTAAGCTTGTACGACTAACGTATTTGTATCTCTTAAAGCTATTAAAGTCTTCTTTGGTAAGGATGTATCCAAAAGCGTCGTTGGTAAGTCCAAAAAGAAAAGGATGTGCTGTTGGCATTTTTCTTTTCAAATAATAACCAATATTAGGAAGTGCTTCGCCTGGTATAGTTAGAATTTGTGCGGTTCCTATATTTAAAAGGTTTAGAGTGGTACTAATGGAATCTCCGTCGGATAGATCCTTAGTTAATGGTGAATTTTTAATTACGAATTTTAATATTTCAGAATCGATTGGAAAAGTAACCTTCTTGTATGCACAATATATAGTTGCATTTGATTGAATGGGGGCATTCTTTACAATGCGAAGTGCCTCGTCTGCCAATAAGTTGCCAATTCTCTTACATTCTTCCCAGTCGTTCGCTTCTTTACCGTTCTCTAATCGGGTATCTGCGGTAACCATTCCACCTTGGGCACTATTCATAAATATTGCCATTCCACCTGTTTTTTCTTCTATACGATCATAAAGTGGACCTATCAAATCTGGACTTAAGATTCCTTGACTATTTCCAATTACTTCGGGGTGAATAGCATAATTCACTAAAGTAACAATTGGTTTTCCTTTATTTTTTCCTTGGGTTCCTATCGCTTGAATTACGCCGCAACGTGGGTCATAAAGCTCTGGGGCGTAGTAATTATATGCAATTTTACCTTCGGCATTACCGACAGCTATTTTTAATTGTGCTGGTTCGCATTTAAGTAAAGCTTCGTTTACTGCATCTGCAATTTGAATGACACACCAATTAAGGTACTCTAGATCTGCTCCATGTTGCCCTGTTTCATCAGGAAATGCATAGGCATCGGGGGCACTATGCGTGTGGGTAGCACCTATAAGAATATTTTCAAAAGGAATATCTTTTATAAGCTTTCTTGATTTATCTCCAAGTGCGCTTGGCCACCCTAAATTATCAATATTTACAATCGCTATTTTTTCATTTTCTTTTACAATTACCATAGCTCTTACAAAAAGGTCGCCATTTTTTTTAATTGCCATTTTAGGTGTTCCAACACCTCCTGAAACTGAAATAAGGGGATTTGGGGTGATAATGCGCTTGGCCGAGCCAATTTTTAATTCTTGGGCGTTGCTTGCGATTGAAAATAGCATTAATAGAATTAAAAATGTCTTGTTGCTAAGTCCATTAAAATAAGAGCTATTTCTCATACATGATTAAATCTTAAAGGCTGTAATAGAGCTATGTATTACTCATTACAAAATTTATATCGTAAGGCAAAATTATATGTAAAAAAATTAACTTAGGGTTAAGATATATTATGAAATTAATAACATAATTGAAATAAACTGATAATTTAATATCTAGTTTTGGTTTTAGTCAACGATAGTTTAATGTTGAAAGGAGTTGGAATTAAACTATTGATGAAATAACATTTAAATAACCTAGGCTTAAAATTAATAACGCGAGAATAATCCAGTTTTGTGCTGGTAAAAATCCACAGTTTATGAGAAATAGATACCCATACTTATTTTCGGCAATTCTTTTATCAGTGTTACTGACATTTACTTCGTGTGATTCAGATGATAATTCTATTGACGTTGTTATTCCGTTAACAGCGGATATTTTTCATTCCGTAAATGGAAAAAAAGTTGATTTTCAAGGATTAACCAATAATGCAGTCTCTTGGTTATGGGACTTTGGCGATGGAACAACAAGTAGCGATAAAAACCCTTTACATTCATATAATGAAGGTGGATATTATGTGGCAACTCTAACGGCTACAAGCCAAAGTGGAGACGTCGAGACTGTCGAAATTAGCTTGGCTATTGATTTAACACCGTACGCTTTACTAGTAGGAAATCAAACAAAACCTGATTACCAGGGTAAAACATGGAAAATAAAGAGTGCTCATTCTAACAGTGATTATTTTGCTAATGCCGACACTTCCCTATCACCTTTTGATGGAGCGCCTAACCCCTTGCCTTCAGGAATATTCGGGGCTGGATTAGGCATGCCTGAAGTGTATGATGATGAATTCACTTTCTATTTCGATGGTACTTATGAGCATGATGTAAAAGATGATGAAGGTGCTTTTAGTGGACTTGTTTATCAGTTCGTAACAACGGGAGGTGCTGGAATCTTAAATGATGGTGGTTCTGATTTCGGACTTTGTACTGGAGTTTATACACCTGATGCGAATGCTACGTTTACTTATGTTGAAAATGAAAATTTTCAGGTATCATCTGTATATGGACCTGACGGTACTTTAACCTATAGTGGTGTTAGTACGCTAGACTTCTCGGGTACCGAGTTTGTAGGTTTTTTAGATTTTGAAAGAAAAGTTATTATACAAGATATAACGGATAGTGCCATGAGATTGGTAATGTTTATGGCTGCCTCTCCTGATTATATCGGAGTAAATACAAATGCCATAATACTGACCTTTGAAGTAGTAAATTGAATCTGACTTATTGAGATAAACCAAAAAATAACCAATACAATATCAATTATGGATACCAATTATTTTCAAATTAATATTAGAAGGTTCACCATAACCTTTCTTTCTTTGCTTTTGTTATTGGTGTGTTCCAGTATAAACGCACAGAATTCAAATTTTGAGGTTTCAGGAACGGTAACTTCTTCGGAGGATAATGTGCCTTTACCAGGTGTTAGCATTGTTTTAAAAGGAACAACTTCAGGAGTTACTACTGATTTTGATGGAAATTATAATGTAAAAGTTCCAAATGGAAACGGCATTTTGATTTTCTCATATATTGGATTTCAAACACGCGAGATTTCAGTTAATAATAAATCAGCAATTAGTATTGTTCTAGAAGTTGATGCTCAAGCGCTTGATGAAGTGGTGGTAACTGCTTTGGGTATAAAAAGAGCTGATAAATCTTTAGGCTATTCTGTAGAGAATGTTGCTGCAGAAGAATTGACAAGGGTCGCACAAGAAAATGTTTTAAACTCGTTGTCAGGAAAAGTTGCGGGGGTTACCCTTAACAGTACTGGTGGTACTGGTTCATCTGTGAGTATGGTTATTAGAGGGGCTATTTCGTTAAGTTCTGATAATCAACCACTATTTGTAGTAGATGGTGTGCCAATAGCCAACTCGCTTAATAATATAGGTGGTTTCGGGGATAGAAACCCAGTAGATTACGGTAATGCCATATCAGATTTAGATCCACAAAGCATTGAAAATGTTTCTATATTAAAAGGTCCAAGTGCCGCAGCGCTTTATGGCTCACGTGCAGGAAATGGAGTGGTGTTGATTACAACCAAAAAAGGAAAAGATAATCAAAAGATGAAGGTAAACTTTACTTCTAACACAGTTTTTGATATTCCCTACAAATACATAGATACACAATCTGAATATGGTTCGGGTTATTTTTCATACTCTCCAGAATCTCAAGGAGGTAGTTATATTATGCCAGACGTTATTCCTCAAGGCGGTAATGGTGGTCCTGGATTAGATCGAGGGTATTTTGCTGTGCAATGGAATTCTCCTTTAGATGCAAACGGTAACCCTATTCCTACAGCATTAAAATCATATCCAAACAATATAAAAGAATTTGTTCAAAATGGTATAACCACAACAAATAGTATGTCAGTCTCCAATAGTACGGAGTTTATGAATTATAGGTTGGGAGTTACGAACATGAACAATACAGGCATAATTCCAAACTCAGACCTTAAGAGAAATAGTTTTTCACTATCTGCTTCTTCAAGTCTGGATGAAAAATTTACAGTAAGTACTAATCTAAATGTGGTGCATAGCTATGCAGATAATCGTCCCGCATCAAACAGAGGTACAAACCCATTAGAGGCTGCGTATAATGTACCTGCTAACATAAATATTTTAGATGTAAAGGATTATAAATTACCAGGAACGGATGTCTTTAACTTTTCTGACGATTACCCAAACCCTTGGTTCTTGGCAAATGAGGTTAATAATAGTTTTTCAAGATTTCGAATTTATGGAAACTTGGCTTTGGACTGGCAAATTTCTCCTGAGTTTAATATAAGAAGTAGCTATAATTTAAATAGCTACAATCAGACTCAAGAAACAAAAATGGCTCCCGGTTATAGTCGAGAATCTAACAATGGTACTTATGGTATAGGAACTACGGATGGTATTGAGACAAATATTGATATACTGGCTTCCTTCACTAAAAAATGGGGAGATTTTGATATGACACTTTCTGGTGGTGGAAACTTAATGTACCAAAAGAACAAAGGTCTAAGTAATTCGGCAGCTTCTCGAGCCGGATTAATAGTTCCTAACCTGTTTACAGTTGATAACATTGCCGCAAGTTCTTTGGTGTATTCTAGTTTTGCTAGTGAAAGAGCTATCAACAGTGTATATGGATTAGCAAATTTCGGATATAAAGGAATGTTATATTTAGATGTAACAGCCAGAAATGATTGGTCTAGTACATTGCCGATAGATAACCGGTCTTACTTTTACCCTTCAGCTTCTTTAAGTTTTTTGGTTAATGAGTTAGTAGATATTCCAAAAGTAGATTTGTTTAAACTAAGAGGAGGTTGGGCACGTGTAGGTAATGATACCAATCCTTATCAATTGGGTGCTTATTACAATAATGCAGGTCAATGGGATAATGCAATTTTATATTCCGCTAGTAGTGGATTGAATACTCCTGGTCTTGAACCAGAAGAAGCTACTTCTAAAGAATTTGGAGTCGATTTAACTATGTTTAAAAACAGATTTAGATTTGAAGGAACGTACTATACTGTAGAGAATAGAAATCAGATAGTTCCGAATATTCCGATACCAGGCTCATCAGGTTATAGTAGTGTTAGTATAAATGCTGGGGTTTTAGAGAGTAAAGGTTATGAGCTTTCTCTTGGTTTCACTCCAATCCGTACCGAGAATTGGAATTGGGACTTGAATGTAAATTATACGACCAATGAATCTAAAATTTTAGGTTTGGCAGACGGGGTTGATTATATCGAATTTTGGAGTGAGAACAAAAGTGTCTCTAGAGGGTATGTAGCCAATTCGGCAACAGGTGAAGATGGGTTGGTAGGAAATATATACTCACCGAAAATTAAAAGGGTAACCGATGTCAATTCGCCTTATTATAATTATCCGCTTATTGGTCAAGGAGAGGATGCAGAGTGGTTGGCACAAGAAGAACGCGAAAAGGTTGGTAATTACAATCCAGACTTTGTTATGGGGTTACAATCTAGTTTATCGTATAAAAACTTCACCTTGAATATGACTTTTGATTGGCGCTCTGGTGGACAATATATGTCACAGACCTCTAGATACTTAGTAGAGGATGGTTATGGACAAAACGTTTTAGATAGATTAGATAACCCTGGTATTGCAGAAGCGGGTCCTGAGCTGAAACAATGGGTGCTAGACCATGCGGATGAATACCTTTATGGAGAAAATTTTCGATCAATTGGTGGGCCTCCAGGAAATGGAGGATTTGCAGAAGATTTAGGAGGAAGTGTAGTCTATGATGGGATTTTTAATGCAGGTGTTGTAGGTGAGCATGACGAAAACGGAAATTTTATATTGGACTATGAAAATTTAGGTGATGTGGGTACTAATTTTATTCCTTTCTCGGTAGCAAACCCATGGGATTTTGGAACACCGCATATGTATGATGCAGATTTTATTAAGCTTCGTGAAATTTCTTTGGGATATGATTTACCAGGAAAATATTTAAAAACAATAGGTATCGATAATTTAAATTTCGCTGTTTATAGTAGAAATATTATGCTATGGACTAAAGATTCTGCTTTTGGAATTGATCCAGAAAGAGCTTTTCAAGCCGAATCAAGTAAGGACAATAGAGGTACTCAGTTCAAGCAGGGAGTGGAGCGTTATAACGTAGAACCTTGGTTGGTGCCAATTGGAATTAAGATTGCTGTAACATTTTAAAAACTTAAACCGAAATCGTGATGAATCAAATAAAAAATAAATTTACCATAGTGGTTTTAGGTCTTTTAGTGTTGGTTTCGTGCCATGGTCTAGAAGAGTTGAATGAAAATCCAGATAAAATTGGATCTGATAATGTGGATCCCAATCTACTTGTTCCAACAGTTATTAATGGTGTTGGTAAGACAGTAGTGAGCCTAGGATTTGGTGATTTGGCAGGGGTAATGCAGCATACCCAAAAAGATGGTTGGTCTAGCGGGCATAATGCCTATGACTGGGGTAATGATTCTCATAGTTGGAATAATTATTACTCGTTATTAATTAATGACAAGACCTTAATAGAAAAAGCAGAAATTGATAATCTAGATTTTCATCATGGCGTAGGTTTAATAATGAAGTCTTACCTATTCGGACTTCTAACTGATTTATGGGGTGATGCACCTTATACTAATGCATTAAGAGGTGATGAGGGAGCTGAGTTTTTTGATGCAACCTTTGATGATCAAAAAACAATATATGAAGGTATTCAAGCCGATTTAGAAATAGCGAACGGTTTGTTATCTAAAAGTCAAGATTCTTATTTCAGTATTAATGAAGCCCAGGATATTCTTTATGGGGGTGACGTTGCTAAATGGAGAAAATTTGCCAATTCACTCTCTTTAAGATATTATATGAGATTATCTGCTAAAGAACCTGGTATTGCAGAGCAGGGTATTAAAAGGATTCTCTCAAATTCTTCGCAATTCCCTTTGATTTTGAGTGCCGAGGATGATGCTAATATGGCTTACGTAGGTAATACTAATAACGATTCGTGGCCTACTAATACAAAGTTTGATACAGACCCTCAAGGATCTTATTTTAGAATAAAAATGGGTGCAACATTGGTAGAAGCCATGCAAGCTCTTGACGACCCAAGATTAGGGATTTGGGCTAATAAAATTGAACAACCTATAGTTTTGGATGTTACAGATTACGTAGATGAAAATACAGGTGAAAGGCATGTTTCTCAAGCTACGGTTGATTCTTATGTAAACACGGTTGGATATCCCGTTAATTATGACAAGAATTATGTTGGTCTTCCAACAGCTATGACTTTTGGCGCAGCCTATAATTTAAGCGAAAACGTGAATCAGGGTTCATATAATCTTCATGTGTCACAGTTGAACGATATCTATAAAGAAGCTAGTGGTGATTTATTGCAAGCACGGTTAATTTCGGCTGCTGAAGTAAACTTTATTATTGCAGAGGCTGCTTCTAAAGGATGGGTTTCAGGTTCAGCAGAACTATATTATAATGAGGGAATCAAACAATCTTTAAATGCATGGGGAGTGGGAGATAGTTATGCTGATTATATTTCAGGATCAGCAGCTTATGGTAGTTTTGAGGATATAATTACTCAAAAATGGATAGCTAGCTGGTCTTCAGCAACAGAAGCGTGGTTTGATTATAGAAGGACTGGACTTCCTGAATTACAAACTGGACCCGCTAGTAAGCGTCCAGCTTTACCTTTAAGATTTTATTATCATATTAATGAAATTGATAATAATTCAAATTCCACAGAGGCGATTGACAAGCTCGAACCGACACAATATAAAGGTGATGATGTTAGTAATAATAGTGCATGGTCTAAAATGTGGTTATTGCAGGGGACCAGTAAACCGTATTAGTATTTAAAATTTAGAGTTAGTTGAGTTTTAGAAAAAGAGGCTTAAAATCTAAAAGCCTCTTTTTTTTATTTTGATTTCTAGCTTTATTAGGAGTTAACTGTTCTTAAAAAAACTAAGAAAACCAGTTAATATAGTCCTTAATATCCTTTTAAGGAACTTCTATTTGATCCTTAGCCTTTTCAATTTTTAGTACTTATTCGATAAATGGGTATGAGTTTTTTAACTCCAATTTGATGTATAAATCATAATCGTAAAACTCAAGGCTTATTGGGGTAAAATATGATGTGTTTCTCATAAAATTGTAGTGGTTTAAGGTATTATTTTAATGTTAATTTGTAGGAATACTTATAAAAGACACTTATGAAATTACCCTTAAAAGGTATAATTCCACCAATGGTTACTCCGTTACTTGAGAATATGGAGTTAGACTTAAATGGGCTCAATAAATTAATAGAACATTTAATACAAGGTGGCGTTCATGGGATATTTTTATTAGGTACCAATGGGGAAGGACCAAGCCTAAGCTACCCTATAAGGAAACAACTTATTTTAGAGGCATGTAAAATTGTGAACAAGAGAATACCTGTTTTAGTGAATATTACAGATTCTTCTATAGATTCAGCATTGGAAATAGCTGAATATGCCAAATTATCAGGTGCTGATGCTTTAGTTGTTGCACCGCCTTATTATTTTCCAATTTCTCAGGAAGAAATGATTGGCTATTTAGAAGTCTTAGCCCCTAAATTACCGCTTCCTTTCTTGATTTATGATATTCCAAGTTGCACGAAACTTCATCTTTCGATAAAAACAATAAAAAGAGCAAAAGAGCTTGGTGCAATTGGTGTAAAAGATAGCTCTGGCGATATGGGTACATTTTATCAAATTATCGAAGAGTTTAAGGAATTTTCTGATTTTTCTGTTATTGCGGGAGCAGAAATATTTCTGTCCGATACTATCTTGAACGAAGGTCACGGAGCAGTAGCTGGTGGAGCTAATCTTTTTCCAAGATTGTTCGTTGAATTATATGAGGCTTCCTGTGAAAAGGATTTAGATAAAATAAAATTGCTTAGGCAAAGTATCATCAAAATGCATAGTACCCTGTACAATGTTGGTAGTACTCCCACTAAAAGTATTAGGGCTATAAAATGTGGATTGAGTGTTCTGGGTATATGTTCAGATCATATGGCACAACCACTTAGTCGATTCGGAGAGAAAAATCGTAAAAAAATTAGAGAATATTTAAGTGTGTTTGAATATGACGTGCATCATAAGAATGTGCTTTAGGTTTTGCTCGCAATAAAAGAAATCTAATGAGAAGAGATAAAATTGAAAAGTTAATAATAGTTGCTTCTATTCTTCTCATAATAATCTTAGCAACCTTCTTCCATTTTGAAATTGAATTTGAAAATACCTTAACTAATTTATCTGATGAAAATTTTGGCGTAGATATTTCTATATGGAGATATATTTTTGAACCATTTTTAGGTGTTTTGCTCTTTTTTAATAGAACGCTCTACCCTTTGGAGGAATTGCCTTTGGCATTAATTTGGATAATAATACTATACGTTTTATGCTGTGTAATACAAGCGTATTCAAAGAAGGATGGCAGTAAAATTGTGTTATTAAAAAAACTTTCCAATTTACCTTTGTTGTTAGGAATCTGTTTCTCAATTTTTGTTTTAATATTATTTATTCCGCTACCAAATAACACCATCGTTAACCATTCCAGTAATTTAGTTTTGGTATCTACACATGCGCATACCGAATACAGTCATGATGGGCTAATATCTCAAGAAGCAATGTGGAGATGGCATAAAAGAAATGAATTTGATGCTTTTTTTATATCTGATCATGCAAACCATAAAAAGACCCTAGAGTTTTCTCAGGCCCAAAGGAACGGAGAATTTGAAATAGCACCATTGATTATTGTAGGTCAAGAACATTCAGGTACCAACCATATGAGCTTGCTAGGTCTCAATGGTAAATTCGATACAAAAGGAATGTCAGACAAAGCCGTGATTGATTCTGTACATCAGTATGGCGGTGCTGTAATAATTAATCATTGGTTTGATGGTAAAGGTAAAGAGAAGGAATTTTACCGTGATCTAGGGGTAGATGGCTTTGAGATTGAGAATGTCGGAAGTGATCTTTACTATGATCGTGAAATTTTTGAAGAACTTAAAAAGTTTTGTAAAACAAATAATTTGACCATGATTGGGGGGCTTGATTTTCACGGATATGGCAGAGCATGCTCTATCTATAATGCACTCGAAATTCCAAACTGGAAGTCTATGGAGCCTAATGAAAAAGAACGGGTCATTTTAGAGATTTTTAAAAAAAACCAACAAGATAAAATCTCGGTCTTAATGTATAAAGATCGAGATTATTATTCCAATACTAATTTGATTTTTAGACCTTTTTTGACATTAATTAATTACTTCAGAACATTGAATTTTTTTCAAATCATTTCATGGATTGTTTGGATACTTTTATTTCAGTTCAGTAAGAAACTAATGAAGAGAAACCACTTTAATTCAGATAAAATAATTGTGGGTATTTCTGGATTTTGTGTTGTGTTTCTTTTAAGCCTATCAATAGTCTATTATTTCAATGGGCAGGCAGTTAAAGGGTATAGTAAAGTATATTCTGAATACTCTAGTATCCTAGGTTTTATAGGTTTTATTCTTGCTGTTTTTGTTTTTATTTTGACTTATTTACGATTCTTCAAAAAAAGAAATTTCTAATTATGGTCATTGACTACCAAAAAGTTTAAAACTAATTTTTTGTATTAAAAATATGCGCCTTAATCAGAATAAGTTAATCATTAAGTCAAATCTGGGGAGTTTGTCAGGAGATTATAGCATTCAGTTCTAAAAAATATGAATTATAAAAAACAAGGAATTGGAATTTTAATAGTAGCTATGTCATTGGGTACCGCTTGGGCAATTAGAGGACAATTTGGTCATGAGCAAGGTGCAGCCTGGGCTGGCGCGATTGGTGGTCTTTCGTTAGTATTGGTTTCACAAAGAAAAGATTGGTACGATAAAATGGTACTTGTGGCTCTAGCCTCTGCGCTAGGGTGGGGTGCAGGTGGTATGATTAGCTACGGAATGGTTGTGGGTTACGGTCGTGCCGATAATTTTATAAATGTATTTTATGGGCTCGGAATGCTTTTTATAATTGGAGCACTTTTTGGTTTGTTAGGAGGTGGTTTGGTTGGAATGGTTCTCGATTCAACCGAAAAGAAAAGGGTGAAATGGGGTGCTTTAATTTCTGAAATGGTCGCAGGTGGTTTGATTAGTTATTTCTTTCTAATTGAACAGATTGGCTTTAAAATGACCCCTCCACGTTCAGAAGCATGGGCATTGATTCTTGGAGCTGGCCTAGCCTTGTTATGGCATATGGCTCGCGAAAATAGAAATTCGCCAATACGAGTTGCAATTTTCTCTGCATTGGGTGGTGGTTTCGGTTTTGCGTTTGGTAATTTTTTGCATGTAATAGGGAATACCATGGAAATACCATTCAATATGTGGAACGTAATGGAGTATAGCATAGGCTTTTTTGGTGGTTCTGGAATGACTTATGGTGTGTTTAGTTCTAAATGGCCTATTGAAGTGATAAAAGTTAAAAACTGGACAAACAGGGCTGCACTATTTATTCTTGTAGTGTTCATTCCTATAATTGTATACCGCGAATCGCTCTCTTATGAACATTTATTGAAGCGTTTGGGTGATATCGCATTATTAGAGTCAGTGGTATTGATCAGTACTGCGTTCGCCGCAATTTTATTGCTATTCGTTGCTGTATTATTATTGTGGAAATTAGGTAGCAGTGGATATATGATGAAAGACGTTGCATTATTTCTATTTGTATACTTATCAACTTACACGATTCTTAGTTATGTGGTGACAGGTTTGTTTACCGGACAAATGAGTTTAAACCATCACTTATATATTACCAATATTTTTATAATTTTTACTTTGTTCAAGAGAGGAAAATGGACTGGTCCTAAGTCGGTTTCGGAAAAAGTTAATTTTAAAAAATGGGCGTTTTTTTTAGTAACCATAATTTTCTTTATATCAATTATCTCCTTGATTGCATCCAATTTTCATGAGGGTCTACCCGGTGGGCACAATAGATTTGAATAGAATAACTATATAATTAATAATAAAGCAGTCACTTAAAATTTAATTACTTTAAAATGAATAGTATTTCCCCACGAAAAGATCTTGCAGGAAGAATAATTTTTGTAGTAATATTTATATCCATCGGTTATTCCATTCTTCGTTATAATGTAATAGGAAATGTTCCATGGAGAGATGTACCTTTTTTTATTCTAAACAAAGGAATTTCACTTGCAGCATTAATTCTTTTAATATTCAACTTTTCTTTAGGTCCATTAAAACAATTAGGTATATCATTACCTAATCAATTACTTGATGCTAGAAAATCATTAGGTGTTGTCGGATTTGTTTTAACATTTACTCACCTGATAATGAGCGTAGCTATTTTGAATCCTTCGTACTACCCTTCATTTTTTTATGATGAAGGATTGTTAAATGCTAGAGGAGGACTTAGTTTATTGGCTGGTGTTCTTAGTTTTGTTTTTTTATTGATTTATTATATTAGTTTCAAACCAGACTTAAAAAAACAATATAAAATTATTAGAATTATTACCTCTCGTGAAGTGATTTTGTGTGTTCTATTTTTTATAGGGGCTCACTTATTCTTTTTTAGTTACCCTGGCTGGATAACTGTTTATAAATGGCAAGGAGGATTACCGCCGATTAGTTTGATTTCCTTTATTATATTAATTACGGGCTTAGTAATAAACTTAATAGGTAGAAGATAGTTAGACTTAAAAAAAAACAATAGCTCTTGAGCAAGATCTTGATTTCGTTAAGAAACTTATGATAGAATTATATAATTATTTTTCAATCCTATTTTACTGTATTCCAGTAAAAATAAATTCGCTCTGAAATAGATCAAAGGAATAAATACTTTTTTAAAATAGATTATCGAATTTGCCGTATGTATTATCTGAAATTTTTTCGGTAATCAGATGGCGTTTTTCCCATATTGGCTTTAAAATAATGATTAAAATTGGCTAGATTGTTATAGCCACTTTCAAAACAGATTTGAGTAATTTGTTTATCAGTCTCTGCTAAGAGTTTAGCAGCGATTCCTACCCTTACATTTTTTACATATTCCATAAAAGTAAGCCCCGTTTTCTTTTTAAAAAATCGGCAAAACGAACTTGGAGCCATATTCAGTACTGAAGATGCTTCTTCAAGCTTGATGCCTTCTTGTATATTTTGAAAGACATATTCGTAAATTTTATTTATTTTATCTATGTTTTTAGAGAAGACTGATGATTGGTTCATAGGGTTTGAAAGCTTCTCTCGATCTTCAATCTTTATAAGACTATTGAATATTTTCAATAATCCTATGTAATATTCCAATCCTTTTGTTTCTGACATTTCACTTAAAATTTCACGTATTTCAGTGTCATTTTCAACTTTGAATCGAATTCCACGATTCGATTGTTTAAGTAAGTCAACGACTTTTTCAAGTTCGGGCATTTTAAAAAAATCAGAATTTATTATGTTTTCTGAAAAGTGAGTTACAATACAGGTTGGAGGTTCATTTTTTTCAGCATCGAGTAGCTCCCAACAATGGGGCAAATCTGGTCCTAGAAGAACTAAATCTCCTGTTTCAAAACCAGAAATATTATCTCCCACAATTCTACGACCAGTACCAGAAGTGATATAATTTAATTCAAAATTTTTGTGTGAATGTATTCTAGCATTCGTCGATAGTGGTAATTTTCTCGATATAAATGAGTGATTATTCGGAACAAATATTCTTTCAAAAACGAATTCCATATTTTAAGTATTTTAACTCTTATTATCAATAATACATAATAATATTGATATAGAGGTTAATATAACATAAGATTTCAATAATATTATTGTGGCATATAGTATTCGTTTAAAGTTACTTTGTAGTCTAGTATATAAAAATCATGAGTTTAGAATTAAAAGGAATTATCCCTCCGATGATTACACCATTAACTGAAAATGGTGATTTAAATGATGAAGGCTTAAGAAAGCTAATAGAGCATTTAATATCTGGAGGTGTTCACGGTATTTTTTTATTAGGAACAAATGGGGAAGCACCCAGTTTGACCTATGAATTGCGAAAAGAACTAATATCAAAAGCATGTGAATATATCGCAGGTAGGGTGCCTGTGTTGGTAGGTATAACAGATACCTCTTTTGAAGGCTCAATAGCAATAGCCAATCATTCGAAAATGGCAGGTGCTGATGCCGTTGTAATTGCACCTCCTTATTATTTCCCAATTTCACAAAATGAAATGGTAGAATATCTCGAAAACTTAGTGCCTAAATTACCTTTACCTTTTATGATGTACAATATGCCAAGCTGTACTAAACTACACTTGTCAATTGAAACGCTTAAAATAGCAAAAGAATTAGGTGCGCTTGGTGTAAAAGACAGTTCGGGTAATATTGACTATCTGTATTCTCTTATAGCTGCATTTAAGAATTCACCAGAATTTGCTATTATTGTGGGAACGGAATCATTTTTACCTGAAACAATACAACACGGAGGTCATGGAGCGGTTGCTGGAGGAGCTAATTTTTTCCCTGCATTGTTTGTTGAACTTTATAATGCATTGGTAGAGAACAACCATGTCAAGGTTGAAGAATTGCATCAAAAAGTAAAGACTCTTTATGATACAATTTATAGTGTAGGTAAATATGAATCAAGATATACGAAGGGTACGAAATGTGCCTTAGCAGTAATGGAAATATGTGACGACTATATGGCTCTTCCACTACGAAGATTTGAAAGTAAAGAACGTGAAGAAATTAAACGATACATTGATACGTTTAATATCAGTATGATATAAAATTATAAATACCCTTAGATTAGAAGATATACCACTTTTTAGAACCTTCTTGGCCCTAAGTCAAACCAAACCAAACCAACCCAATAAAAAATGAATTACCAACTCGGATTAATTGATACAGCTATTCTAGTTCTTTACGGATTAGTAATGATAGGAATGGGTATTTATTTTTTAAGAAAAACCAAAACTTCTGAAGAGTTTATGGTGGCAGGAAGAGGTATACCTGCTTGGGCTGCAGGTATTGCAGTGATGAGTGCCTATACCAGTAGTATCTCATATATTGCTGTTCCGGGAAAAGCTTTTGATTCGAATTGGCATCCTTTAATATTTGCACTTACTGCACTTCCAGTTACCTGGTATGTAACCAAGTATGTAATACCTCATTATAGGAAGCATAAGATTATTTCAGTTTATAAATACTTAGAAGAAAAGATAGGGGACTGGGGTCGAGTATATGCATCCTTATCATTTGTACTTTTCATGATAGGGCGTACTGCAGTAATCCTATACCTTTCTTCTTTACTATTGACTTCTTTCATAGATATAGATATTGAAATGCTAATTTTAATTATTGGTGTTTTGACCATCGCTTATACGCTTATGGGAGGAATGGAAGCTGTTATATGGACAGATGTGATGCAATCCATTATCATGATTGGTGGACTTTTGTTTAGTGCTTATATCTTGACTACAGAGGTTTTTTCGAAACCCGATTTTTTGATTCAAAAAGCATTCGATATGAACAAGTTCAGTTTAGGCGACGGTTCATTTTCATTAAGTAGTAGAACTATTTGGGTCATGATTATTTATGGAGTCACAGAAAACATTAGAAACTTAATGGCTGATCAAAATTATACCCAAAAATATAGTGCGGTGGCTACAGAGAAAGAGGCTAAAAAATCTGTTTGGATTGCTATGTTGATTTATTTACCGTTAACCATAGTTTTCTTGTATATAGGTACGGCCATGTTCGCTTTTTACTCTGGATCTGCTCATGTTTTAGATCCATCAATTTTAAAGGGAGATGAAGTTTTTCCATTTTTTATAGCAACTGAATTACCTGTTGGTCTTAAAGGGTTAATTATAGCTGCCATTCTTGCAGCGTCTATGAGTACCGTAGATTCTGCTTTAAATTCGTCGGCGACAGTGTTGTATCTTGATTATTATAAAAAATATTTTAGACCTAATGCCAGCGAAAAAAGTAGTATTAACTTTTTACGTATAACGACTGTAGTTTGGGGTTTCTTAGGGATTGTTTTTAGCCTTTTATTGATTAATGCGGAAAGCGCACTTGATATTTGGTGGCAAATCTCAGGAATTTTCGGGGGTGGTATATTAGGCTTGTTTTTATTGGCAATATTCAATGTCAAACTTAAGCAGTCACAAGGTATTATTTCGGTCGCTTTTAGTATCCTTATTATTATCTGGGGAACATTTCTAAGAGATTTACCAGAGAATTTCAAATGGCTGGAGTGCACTTTGGATCCTATTATAGTAGGTGCCGTTGCTACTGTAGGGTTAATTATGTTGGCACTAGTTTTTGTACAATTCAATAAAAATAAAAAATAGAGTGCTGTTTATTATTTAACTGTGCAGCCGAATTTTTTAAGATTTACAAGAATAACATGAGAAAAATTAAATGGGGTATAATTAGTACTGCATCCATAGCTATAGAACAGGTTGTACCTGCAATGCTAAAAGGTGAATTCAGCGAAGTAGTAGCTATTGCTTCAAGGGGTATCGCTAAGGCTGAGAAGGCAGCTAAAGAATTTAACATACCTAAGTTTTTTGGCTCTTATGAAGATTTGCTTAATGAAGATGAGATAGAAGCAGTATATATTCCTTTGCCTAACCATCTTCATGTAGAGTGGGCTATTATGGCGATAAATGCAGGAAAACATGTCTTGATCGAGAAGCCGATGGCTATGAATAGCCAGCAAGCTATAGAATTATTGAAAGAGTCCGAAAAGTACCCCGACCTTAAGATTATGGAAGCTTTTATGTACAAATTTCATCCTCAGTGGATTAAAGCTAAAGAACTAATCGATACTGGTGAAATTGGAACCTTGAAAACTATACAATCTTCATTTTCTTTTTTTGATGACGATGCTGATAGTATTACAAATAATAAAGAGTTTGGCGGGGGTAGTTTAATGGATATTGGTTGTTATTCTATTTCTGTTTCGCGATTATTATTTGGCGAAGAACCAAAAAGTGTAATGTCTTCTATTGAATATCATCCAGAATATGAAGTAGATATTTTAGCGACAGGAATTCTTGAATTTGAAAATGGTAGCTCTTCCTTTTTTTGTGCTACACAATTAGATTATACGCAACAGGCTCAAATTTTTGGAACAAAAGGAAGTATTCGATTTGAGCTTCCTTTTAATCCACCAAACGATAGACCTTCTAAAATTTGGTTAACGAAAGATGAAGTAGTAACTGAAATTGAGTTCGAATTATGTAACCAATATACATTGCAGGCAGACGCTTTTTCATTAGCTATAATAGAAAATAAAGCGACTCCGGTGAATTTAAGTGATGCTATTAACAATATAATAGTAATAGAGAAACTACACGAAAGCCAAAAGACAGGTAGACGTGTTAATATTTAAAGTGAATGGCGTTAACAATATAGCTAAATAAGAATATTGGTTTTAAACTTTGTGAAAGATAGTTTTGAATGGAGAATAAATTTATGATAAAGATATTAAAGTGTCTTTCGATTTTTTTGATGGTATTTTCAATGCCCTTCACCTTACAAGCACAACATAAACATGCTAATGGCGAAGAGCATTCTAGTCACTCTCATTATACGAAACATGACACTACCCCAGCACATAAATTGATATATCCATCAAATACCCCTGATCGTATTATTTCTAACCTTACCGAAGATGCTGCACATACATTTGCTGTGAATTGGCGTACTGATCAACAGGTGACGAATGGAGTTGTAGAGGTTGCTTTGGCAACTGATGGTCCTGAGTTTTTATTACGCGACGTTCTTAAGATTAATGCGGTTTCTGAAAAATTTGAAAATCAAAATAGGAATGAACCTCTTGTTAGAGCTTATTATCATTCTGCATTAATAAAAAATTTACAACCCAATACCACTTATGTATATAGAGTTGGTAACGGGCAAAAAGATGATGGTTATTGGAGCGAATGGTTTCAAATTACAACTGCTCGAACAGATATGAAAGAACCTTTTAGTTTTATCTATTTTGGCGATGCACAAAACGATGTAAAATCCTTATGGTCTAGGGTTATTCGTAATTCATACCGTCAATTTCCGCAAGTAGATTTTATGTTACATGCCGGTGATTTGATAAGCGATAGAGATTCCAATTTGGAGTGGGGTGAATGGTTTCATGCAGGTAGTTTTATTCACGCTACTGTACCAAGTGTTATGACGCCTGGAAATCATGAATATAGAGATGGTGTTTTAACTTCTTTATGGAAACCGCAGTTTACCTTACCTGAAAATGGTCCCATTGAAGAATTAAAAGAAACCTGTTTTGTAATTGACTATCAAGACATGAAATTAATTTCTATTGATAGCGAAGGTTTTGATGAAAGTATGGAGGCGAGAGTAGCCCAAGTAAAATGGCTAGATTCTGTATTACAATCAAATACCAAAAAATGGATAACAATAACAACACATTACCCAGTATATTCTACGAAACAAGGTAGAGATAATTGGGAGCTAAGAGAAGCTATAAAACCTTTGATAGATAAATACGAGGTAGATTTAGTGTTACAGGGTCATGATCATACTTATGCAAGAGGTTTCCCAGAAAATGAAGGCAAAGGTTTAACTGTAGTAAAAGATGCAGGTACTGTTTATGCCGTATCTGTAAGTGGGCCAAAAATGTATGAATCAGAAGATCAGGAATGGATGGTTAGAAGAGGAGAGTATACTCAACTTTTTCAGATTATTACAGTTACTGAGAATACTATAAGCTATGGTGCGTATACGCCAATAGGTACATTGTATGATGCCTTCGAAATTATAAAAAAGAAGGGTAAAAAGAAAGTGATAAACAAAGTGCCTGACAGTCTAATAAGGTTAAAAAGTGATTTTGTAGAGCCAAAGTAAATAAGGGTCTGTAAAAAGAAACGGCAACGAATCAATGGTCCTGAAAATATTATTTATTTCATATTATTCTTCTTTGTCTAAGGTCATTATTTAAATAATGAAACTTATAGTAAAGTATCAAGGTCAAAAGAATAAATGTTACCCAAGTTATCGGAGAAAAATATTAGTTTGACTTGATCTACTGTAAAACTGGCTTTACTTGACGTTGTATCACCATTTTTACCATCTATTTTGGTTTTTAGTTGAATAAGTTCCTTAAACTGCCAGTGACCTTTTTTTGAGATTATTTCATTTACAGAAATGTAATACAGCTTACTCACTTTATTTTTTACTGAATGTATTTCAAATATTCTTCCAGATTGAATATGATTAATTATAGGACGACTAGGGCTTAATTCTGAATTAAGGTTTTCGTACGGTATATTGGTCCATTTGCCTTTTTTATCTCTTAATCGTAATACAAATTGGGGTTGATTTATTTTGTCCACACTGTTTTTGGTAACCATAGCTAGTTTCCCATTTTTAAATACCGTAGCGTTTAAATGATCGTCAGCATTGTTGTCGCCTTTCTGTATTGTTATAGGGATAGACCATTTACTAATAGGGTCACCATCAAAATGAATAACCTCATTCATAGTTTCAGTGTTTTGGTTTGACCATATTACTGATACTTGTTTTTTTAGACTTACAATTAAAGAAATATCATCTATATTTATATCATCCGCTACAGTAAATGGATTCGACCAATCGCTACCATTGAAAGAATGCCAAACCATGATTTTCTCATTCATATCTGCACAAACCCAAAATTGGTTTTTTGAATCTTTGGTTATGGTAGCAGTTTCAATAGATTGGCATTCTTTTGGAATGGGAAGATTAGCCTTCCATATATTTTTATATGCCTCATGCTCTTGAGAATATGTTATTCGTACTACATTTAATGCGCATTCGCTAACAAAAACAATATGGGCATCATTGCCTTCAGCCAATACGTCAGCTCGACTAGGTAAATTATGCCATACTTGATTGATAGTAGATTGGCTCGTCCATCCTAAAGAGTCTTTTTTTAAAAGTTTAGGGCCGTCTTCGTCGCCTACTATTAACCATTGCCCATAATCATTTGTCCATGATTTAGATTGAGGTTTGTCGGCTGTAGCGTCGCTGTAATTAACCTTGAATATGGGATTCAAATATATTTCTGGAGTACTTTTTTTTTGCGAATACACTTCATTCCAACCTATAAATAGACATAAAAATGACGGAAATAAAAGCGAAATTGTTTTTAATTTTATTGAATTGGTCATTTAGAAAAATTTAATTGGTAAACTAATTTACTCTATGAAAAGGGTTCTTTAAATAAAAGATGTTATTTAGATAATAGCATATTTCATAAAGATTATTGAAATCATACAAGTAGGTATAATTCAATAAGTTTAATCGTTTTTCCAATAGTAGAAATAACCATCTTCGGCACCCAAGAGCAAATCGGGCTTTCCTTTTTTGTCCCAGTTAACGATAGTAGGACTGGTGGTATGGCCAGCAAGTTTTTTATTCGATAAATCACCTTTAAAATTAAAGTTGACCGTTTTTGAGTTGGCTTCTTCACCCATATTTTCTAGGAGCCCTGCATTTATTCCATTTATCAAAATATCGATATCGCCATCTTGATCCCAATCGGTAAAAGCCAGTTTTCGTCTACCGCTTGCTCCATATTTTTGTTCATTGAGTCTTAATGGACCGTTTGATTTATCTATTAATATGTTTTTACGATCAAATGTACCGTTGCTAGAGTTAAAGATGCGCTGACCCGGTTTTAATAGAAGTTCATTTTTAATTTTATATCGTTCATGAAAGCTTAAATAACCATCAATGTCCAATACTATCAAATCCATTAAACCATCTTTGTTCCAATCTATGGCAGTAGGAGTAGTTCTCCATTGAGTAGCTAAAGAGTTTGGTTCTGGATCCCACCAGTACCAATCGGGTTTGGGTGTTTCGCCATTCCATTGCACATGAATGGGTTTTTCAGGACAAAGTTTTGGGTTTCCTTTTGTGCCTATATTTTCGTACCAAATAATTTTTCCCCATATTGAGTTTACGATGATATCCTTTAATCCATCATTATTCCAGTCTTCTACCGACAAAGTAGTGTAGCCCCATTTTGCTTCACAAGGACCTTGAATAGAACCATTATCTCCTGCTTGAATTCTTATAGTTTTATTTTCAGAGGATAATAATTTTGGGGCATCCCATTTGGGAGTATCCTTCCCATCCAAATTTTCAATAAATGCGATGTATCCTGCGGAATTACCACAGATTAAATCTTCATCACCATCATCGTCCCAATCGGTACTAAAAGGAGTGACTAGTGCACCGAATTTCACGTACTCAGCCTGTTGCTGAAAGTATTTCGGGGTATTGAAAATAGGCATGTTGTTCTTAATCTTTCCAGTATTCTCGATAAAAGCTACCCTGCCATCTTCATCACCTACAATCAGGTCGATGTCCCCATCCTTATCCCAGTCTAAAGAAACGGGTAAAATCATTTCAAGGTCCATTGTTATTATGCCTGTATCATTTGCTAAGTACTTGCCCTTCGCATATTTTGGTTTTTCTCGAGTGCCTATATTTTCGAACCATGTAAATTTATCCATGAATTCACCACAGATAATATCTAAATCTCCATCATTATCGTAATCGTCGAAATTAGGAGTGGGGGCTCCATAGACATCAATAGGTACACCGCCTGCAGTAATCTTATTTTTTAGTTCATAGGTGCCGTTTACGTTTTCAATTAAATACACATAACCGTGAAGTGGTCCGTTCGTCCAGGCTCCATTATCATTAAACGCATTATCCCAGCCGTAATCTTCGCCATCTTGAATACCAACAATGATATCTAAATCACCATCATTTTCGTAATCAACATATTTCCACTGGTTGAATCGTATTTTATTATGGAGTTTATCAAAGGCATCCTTAGGGTATAGTATTTCAGATTTATCGGCAAATGTATTTTTAAAATCTATTAATTCCTCGCCTGGTCGTAAAAAACGAGGCTCTCCATTTACATAAGATACTTGTATGTGCTTTACGGGGTCATCACTAACTTTAACTGGAGGGGCAAACACCGGAAAAGAATCACCACTAGTATTTTCAAAAAAGAAGATACCATTAAAAGGTACATCGCTACAAGAAACCAATAAATCGTAGTCCCCATCATTATCGTAGTCTATAGGTAGCGGTGAAGCCCATAATCCAACTCCAAGATCTACTGTTAAGTCTGGGTTGTTGTATTGTAATCTTTCGAACTTGGCTGAGTTTGTGGATATTGGGGCACTTGTTTCATCACTTACACCATAAGCTAGAATAAAGAATAAATAAGCTAAAAATAATGGTTTGTTCCAATTCATGATGTATAAATTCAAGTTTGAATAAAAATAGTGATGCTTAGTGTGTGGTACAACATGATTTTTGATATTATTATATGGAAACTTAACCTTTTTGTGAAATTTCATTTTTTCATATAAGCAAAGGATAATCTTAGCTTTGTTATTAGAACTTGTCTTATTAGCTCATAATTATAAAGTTTTAATAAGTAAAACCAATTTTTTCAAAAAATTATTCAATAATTATGTTTTTAAGATTAGGGTAAAATACCATGTATTTTAATCAATAATGATGAAACAAGCACAGTGCTATATGGGTAATTTTAGCGACTGATTTAATTCTGTGTATTATGAGAAAACTAATAATTATTGTAGGTCTTATTTTTTCAATGCTTACAAATGCTCAAGAGTATAAAGATGTACCATATCTTCAAGATTACGCTGTAAAATTTGCGCTGAATGATGCGAATAAAGGCGCAACGCTATTACAGATTAGAAGCGACCGGAATTTGGCGATAAAAATGCTTTCTGATAATGGTCTTTTAAATGCATATGAAAATGAATTGTCATCAGATATGCAGTACAGACCGCTAACAGATATGAAAATAGTTGCTTTCGACAACTATCAAAAGCAATACGTTTATTTGACTGACACCTCTGTTTTAAGTAATGCATGGGGTGGTACTTTTGAAGTGGAACATGGTATTCAGAAACCAACTCATTTTGTAATGGGTTCAGATTTTAACTCTTTAGTGACATCGTCAAATGAAATTAAATTAATTAATAGAGAAGGAAAGGTGATTTGGGAAGCTAATCAAATTGGATTGAACCCTATTTCACTACACTTTGATGTTAAGCAAGGTCGTTTTTTACTTTTGAGCGATAATGCTATTTATGTGATTACTCTTGCAAATCCTGAATTAAAAAAAATATTCTCCGGATCAAATCTAACTGCTATGGCGGTTTATAATAATGATATTGTAGTTGGTACCAATAATGGTATAATTACCTTATCAGGAATGACGGCAACAGAAAGTGAAGTCAATCAAAAATTACCTTGGACAGAGATTACGGCACTTGAAAGTATTAATGAAGAACTTTGGTTTGGATCTACTAAAGGAGCGTTTAAGTTACGTAAAGATGGAAAATACGATTACTATGCATCAGAGCGTTGGTTGGTTGATGATGAGGTTATTGATATTGCCGAGGGACCTGAGAATAGTGTACTAATAGCTACCAAAACAGGTTTGTCTCAAATAAAATTTGTGTCGATGACCTTGGCTGAAAAAGCTGAGTATTTTCAAAAAATTCAACGATTGCGTCATATTCGATATGGTCTTACTGCTAATCTTGAATTGAAAATACCTGGTGACTTAACAACTGGTTATTATCATGATACTGATAATGATGGTTTATGGACATCTATGTATTTGGCTGGGGAGTTATATCGCTATGCGGTAACAAAAGATGAAGATGCAAAGCAAAATGCATATGAAGCTTTTGAAGCAATGGAAAGGTTAACTGCACTTCCTCCTATGCATGGTTTTCCAGCAAGATCTTTTGAACGTGATGGTTATGAAGTTGGTTTGCATGCCAACGGTTTTTCCGAAGAATGGTATAAAAAACATGTAGCTGAAAATGGAAGAATATGGCAATTAGCAGAGGATAAAAAATGGCGTTGGAAATCTACCACGAGTAGTGATGAAACTTGTGGACACTTTTATGTTCATGCACTTTTTGCTGAATTAGCGCCGGATCAAGAATGGAAAGACCGCGCGATACATCAAATAAAAATTCAGATGGATCATATTATGGATAATAATTGGTATTTGGTTGATTGGAATGGTAAGCCAACTGCGTGGGGTAAATGGAATCCAAAATATGTAAATAGCTTTCCTATAAATGTCGGCGATAGAAGATTAAATTCTACACTAATTCTTTCTTTTTTACAAACCACATATCATTTTACAAAAGATGAAAAATATAAGAAGGCAGCTCTCAAGTTAATCAAGAGATATGGTTATGATGAAAATGCAAATAGACCAGCAACTACAATCGGCTTTGAAGAAGGAGAGTATTTGAGTGACAAATGGAACCATTCCGATGATGAAATGTATTTTTTAACTATCCCAAGTTTTGTTAATTATTCGTTTACTGAAGAACAGCGATTAAAGCATTTCGAAACTGTAAAAAGCCATTGGGAAATTGAACGTTCAGAAAAAAATCCGTTGTGGAATTACTTATTTGCATTAACAGGTGCAGCGAAAGTTGATGTTGAAGAATCTGCTTGGAATCTGCGTGAATATCCGATGGATATGATTGATTGGAAAATTGATAATAGTCATCGTAAAGATTTAGTTGAAATTGAGCCGAATTTTAGAAGTCAAACCTATTCAGAAGTATTACCTCCAGACGAACGTGTTTTGCATAAACACAATGGTGCATATAGAAATAATGGAGGCAGTGGTATGCAAGAATACGCACCTTATATTTACCTGTTGCCTTATTGGGCAGGTCGCTATGCAGATTTAATTAGTGAGCCTAAACAATAAAGAGTTTGTAGATTTTTTTTAAATGAAAACCATAAAAAATGAAAAATTATAAGTATTTAATTCTTTTCGTTGGGATCTTTTTCGTGTCCTGTGCCAGTCTAAAAAACACGACAGATTTACCTGAAGTTTTACATTTGTTTTATGACTCAAATGCTAATACTGTTTTGGTGGCTGCCCATCGAGGAGCACACAATGGTAATTTTGAAAATTCTATTGCTTCAACAAAACATGCAATAAAAATCGGTGTTGATGTAATTGAAGCTGATGTAAAAACAACCAAAGATGGGTATCTAATTTTAATGCATGATTCTAGTATCGATAGAACTACTACCGGAAAAGGTGAAGTTGAGGATTTAACTTTGGCTGAAATCAGAAAGTATAAACTTAAAGCACCTTATGGAAGAATTAGTAAAGAAGTCGTTCCAACCTTTGAAGAATTTTTAAAAGTAACCAAAGGTAAAATTATGGTAGATGTCGATATGAAAACTGATAATGTAAAGGGTATTTTAAAGGTAGTTCATGCCCTTGATATGCAGAAAGAGGTATTTTATTTTGACAATGATTATGATCAATTAGATTTAATAAAGGAGATTGATAAGTCGGCGCAACTTATGCCACGGGCCTATTCATTACAAATGGCAGATTCTGCTATTGTGAAGTATGCTCCGCCAGTCGTTCATATTGATTCAAAATTCAATACCAAAGAAGTTGGTGATTTATTAAAAAATAACAATTCTAGAATATGGATAAATACGTTGGGAGAAAAAGATGCGCTTATTCGATATGGTAAAGGAGAAGAGGTTATTCAAGAACTGATTAAGTATGGTGCGAACATTATTCAAACCGATGAGCCTGAAATGCTTTTGGAATTATTAAGAAACAATGGTTTACATAAGTAATTTTGAATTTTCAAATTAGTCACATTAAAAATCGCTGCTTGTCACATTGATATTTCTTAAACTAAAAAAGTAAATTTAGATTATTGTAAATAATGGGCTTTATTAACAAATTAGCTTGGGCAAATAGTGGAAGGATATGTGTTAATTATCATATTTAAAATTAAAAAATACTTCAACTAGATGTATTTGATAAATATTCAATGTTTATAATTGATCTTAAAATTGTAAATATTGAATCATGGTTGCATGAAGATTTAATTTGGCTAGACAAGTTGAAATTGCAATTCAACCATATCTGTAGTTTCAAAAGTTCCGTGTTATTCGTGAGTATAAAACGTTTTACGTTGATTTTTTTTCGGAAATGATGCTATTGCCATGAAAAGAAAAGAGATGTGATAGGTGTATTCTAAAAGTGTTTTAATTATAGAATTTTACATCTTTAGATTTTACTTAGAATTAAGCGATAACTTTATGGTTCAAGTTGAACCATGAAAATATTAATTGTAGAAGACGAACAAGCTTTACAACAATCGATATCCATTTATTTGGAGAAGGATGGTAATTTATGTGAAGTAGCATCCGATTTCAAAGAAGCGGTCTACAAGGTTCATTTATACGATTACGATTTGGTAATTCTTGATGTAAATCTAATTACTGGCAGTGGTCTAGATGTGCTAAAAGTTTTAAAAAAACAGAAAAAAGAATGTGGAATTATAATAATTTCGGCTAATAATTCTTTGGACGACAAATTGAATGGGTTAGACCTAGGAGCAGACGATTATATTACAAAACCTTTTCATTTAGCGGAACTCAACTCCCGTATTAAAGCAGTTTTACGAAGGGGGAAATACGGAGGTGACGATATGTTAATCTTCAATGAGATAAAAGTCGATACAAAATCACGAACAGCTTATATCAATTCAAAGTCATTACAATTGACAAGAAAAGAATACGATCTTCTAGTATTTTTTATGACTAACAAAGGTAGGGTTCTCTCAAAAGAAATTATTGCTGAACATTTGTGGGGTGACAATAGTGATCTAGCCGATAATTTTGATTTCATTTATGTACATATAAATAATTTGAGAAAAAAATTAACGGCTGAAGGAGCAAAATATATTAAAACCGCGTATGGTAGCGGATATAAATTTATAGAAGACTAATACGGTGGTAGAGAAATCTAAAAAAGTACGTTTGATTCAAAAAACTTCCCAGACCTTTCTCTGGATAAGTTTTATTTTAATGGTTGTAAGTACTATAGTGCTTTATTTTTACGTCAAAAATCTTTTACGAGAAGAAGTAGAAGAGGAACTTTTTTCTACACTGTCTAGAGTCGAAATAGCATTGACTAATAATAAGACACAATTTTCATTAGCTCCTCTAGTAGATGTGTCAGAAGTACCTGAAATTAAAGCACAGATACTAAAAGATACTATCATATATGACCCATCACAAAAAGAGATGGAAGAGTTTAGAGAACTTACCACCTTTAAGAAAATCAATCAAAAAAATTATAAAATATCGGTCCGTAACTTAGTTATAGAATCTGAAGACATATTGGTAGCAATAATATTATCATACTTGATAATTATCGTCTCTGTCTTCATTATTCTTTTCTATTTTAGCAAGGTTAGGAATAAAAAACTTTGGCTGCCTTTTTTTAAAAACTTAGAATCGATGAAGAGTTTTTCGCTGATTTCAGATAAACCTATAAGTTTGGTTGATAGTGAAATACTTGAGTTTTCTGAACTTAATACTGAAATTGAAATTTTAACCAATAAGGTACGTGGAGACTATAAAAATTTGAAACAGTTTACGGAAGATGTATCACACGAGCTTCAAAACCCATTAGCTATCATTCAAGCCAAAATTGAAAATATCATTAATGGAGATAATTTAAATGATAACCAATTTGGGCATTTAACCTCTATACAGAAAGATATTCAACGACTTACCCAGATGAACAAACGATTGACGTTACTAACCAAAATCGAAAATAATCAGTTTGCAAAAGTGGAGCAAGTAATAATTACAGACTTAGTTCAAGAAACCATTACTAATTTTTTGGAAATTACATCTTCCAAAATTGAATACCATAAGAAAGATGTCATCTATGTTCAGATGGATCGTTATTTAGCTGAAATTTTATGCAATAACCTTATTTCAAATGCTATAAAACACAGCCCAAATAAAGGTAATATAGTTGTGGAGGTTATGGGAAATAATTTTTCGGTCTCGAATGAGGGGAATTTGGCGTTAGAGAATCCTGAAAAATTATATTCACGTTTTTATAGGGAATCAGAAACTAATAAATCTACAGGATTAGGACTGGCTATTGTGAAGCGTATCTGTGATCTTTATAATTTTAGTATTACTTATCATTTTAAAGAAGACAAGCATATTTTTACTATTAATTTTAATGGGCATATATAAAGACTGTCAACAAACATATTTATTGTCATAACTTTAAATTCTCTTTAGGATTACATTCTACTTTTGTTTTTTAAATAATTGAAATCACTAGAATGCGAAATACTATAATTTTCTTATTACTATTTTTCACGGCTCATTATTTTTATGCTCAAGACAATGTAATTGTTACAGGGCAGTTGTTCGATTCCGAAACACAGGAGACCTTACCCTTTGCTAACGTTTCAATTAATTCTTTTGCCGATAATATACTTGTAACGGGAGCAATTACCGATATTGATGGGCGATTTGAAATACAAGAAATACCCTTGGGAAAATACAAAGTTTATTTTTCTTTCATAGGTTATGCAAGTACGCAGCAGAACTTAGTTGCAGGAGGGCTCAATACTATATTCGATTTGGGTAAAATCGAATTGAAGCCATCTGCGGAGGCTTTAATGGAAGTTCAGGTAACAGGAAAACAAGCAACTACTAATTCAGACCTCAATAAAAAGACCTTCAGTTTAGCGGATAATATTGCGCAATCGGGCGGTTCGGTATTGGATGCGATGAAAACCATGCCTGGGGTTGCATTTGACCAAGAAGGAAAAGTGGTGCTTCGCGGAAGCGATAAGGTCATTGTGCTAATAGATGGTAAGCAAAGTAGCTTGACAGGATTTGGCAATCAAAAAGGTCTAGGAAATATTCCAGCATCCAATATCGAGAAAATCGAGATTATCAATAACCCATCAGCCAAGTACGATGCTAATGGTTTTGCAGGTGTCGTAAATATCATTTACAAAAAGGAGAAGCAGACGGGTCTAAATGGAGATATAGGTCTTTCTTTTGGTTTGGGGGCATTGGGAAAAAGGAAACCAGATACAAATACCGACTTAGGTAGTTTCAGCGTAAATCCAAAACTGATACCTAGCATCAATCTGAATTACAAAAAAGATAAGGTCAACTACTTTTTACAATCAGAATTCATCCTTCAAGAGGCGTTGCCTAATAATGAATTTACAACTCGAAATTATGAGGATGGACGGAATATAATTTCTCAAGTACCTGAAAATCGAAAGCAATTCCGTTCCATTATCAATGGAGGAATTGATTTTGAATTGGACGACAAAAACAGCTTTACTATTTCAGGGCTTTACGACCGAGAAAAACACATTGATACAGCGCAAGTAGCCTTTACAGATTTGAATAAAAATACCCGAAATAGATTTTATAACTGGCGAGAAGAAGAAGTGACGCGATATATTAATGCATCTGCAAACTACAGACATCAATTTGAGCAAACAGGCCATACCTTGAGTGCAAATGTTCAATATACCCAAGGGTTGGAAGATGAAACGTATTCCTTAAATGATAGTTCCTCTGTACGGGTTGGTAGGGATAAAACCAATATTCTTGCTATAGAAAATACTACTAGTATTTCTACAGATTATGTACGTCCTTTAAAAAGCGGACGTATTGAACTTGGGGCAAAATTACGCATTAGAAGATTGCCTGTAGAATATACGATAACCCCAGGCGAACAATCTGTTATTTATCCCGATTTAGGAACGTTTTCTAATTGGGGCGAGAATCTTTTTGCTGGTTATGTAAATTATCTCATGGAAAAAGAAAAGTTCGATATAGAAGCTGGACTACGTGCAGAACAAACCGACGTCTTTTATGATCTTGACCCTGTTAATGCGTACTATCCAAACAACGACAAGTACAATTACTTTGAACTTTTTCCGAGTATTCGGTATACCTACAAATTAAATGATAATAATAGGTTGTCTGCTTTTTATAACCGGAGGATAGATCGCCCAGGTGAACCCGAGCTTCGTATTTACCCAAAGTATGATGATCCCGAATTACTTAAAGTAGGTAATCCGTACTTACGTCCTCAATTTACAGATGCCTTTGAAGTTGCTCATAAATATTCTTGGACTACTGGTTCTTTGTTCTCAGCGTTATACCATCGAATGACAAAAGATCAATACATGCGTATATTCAGTATTGATGACTCGAATCCAGATTATGAAATTGTAAATAAAATTTATCAGAATACTGGTGACGCTACCAATACAGGTGTTGAGTTTTTAGTCAGTCAAGATATCACTAATACGTTTAAGTTATCTGCAAGTTTTAATGGATACGAGAATGTGATAAAGGAGTTTGAAGGCATTTTGCTTTTTCCGTTTGAGCGACAATTTACGCTTGCAGAATCTAATGATATAGCGTGGGACGCTAAGATTACTAGTGAATTTGTATTGCCTTGGGAGATAGCAGCTCAGCTAACAGGGGTCTACTTTTCCAGTAAAAATATTCCACAAGGTGATCAACTTGCGCGCTCTTCAATAGATTTTGGGCTTAAAAAATATGTGTGGGGTAAAAAGGGGGAAATTACCATTGCTGCCACAGATGTTTTTAACACGTTCGGTATTCGGCAAGAAATAATCGGGAATGGTTTTACATCTCGTTATGAAAACTACTTTGAAACCCAAGTAATACGGGTTGGAGTAAAATATAAATTTTAAAAATTTATTATATGAAAGCTTTAAACAAAGTAGCCAAAATTACACTGTTGTTCTGGTTAATGAAAATTGTTGCCACAACTTTAGGTGAAACCCTGGGCGATTTTATTGCTCAGACTTTAGGGTTGGGATATACCATAGGCATTCTTATAACACTCCTCTTTTTTGCAATTGTTTTAACGGTTCAATTATATCAGAAAAAATATGTTCCATTGTGGTTTTGGCTAGTTATCATAGCCACTACAACGCTAGGTACCGAAATTTCAGATTTTATTGATCGTAGTTTACATTTAGGTTATACTTGGGGCAGTATTTTATTATTTACAGGTCTTGTGATTACACTTTTTGCTTGGTGCAAAAAGTTTAGAAATCTTGAAGTTTATCCTATAGTAAAAACAAATAAAGAAGTTTTTTACTGGATTGCAATTCTATTTTCGAACAGCTTGGGTACAGCTTTTGGTGATTATTTAAGTGATGTAGTGGGGCTTAGTTATCTCAACGGGGCCATGGTTACAGCAACAATTATAGTATTGGTTGTCATTCTTCATTATTTTTCAAAAATCAATAGAATAGTACTATTTTGGGTGGCATTTATTTTTACAAGACCATTTGGTGCAACTTTCGGGGATTTCTTGACCAAGCCTTTGGCTAAAGGAGGTTTGGATTTAGGTACTTTGCCAGCTTCTGTCGTTTCCTTGGTTATAATGGCGGTACTGATTTATATTTCTCATCGTCAAATTTCCTCAAAAGTTAACGATTAAGGTCTAGTTTGGCAATATACATTTGCTGCCATTTTTTTCTTTAGATTCTCTTTAATTCAACTTTAGAATTCAATTGTAGGTTTACTTTAAATTTTAAAACACAAAGAGAAAATGAGGAAAACAAAAAAAATAACTACAGTTTTATTTGCTGTGGCAATAGGGTTTAGTATTTATTCTTTTGAAACAAATGAAGATGCCCCGCAAAAAGTAAAAGAAGCTTTTGTCAAGAAATTTCCAGATACAAAAAAGGTGAAGTGGGAAAAGGAATCTGATACGGAATGGGAGGGTGAATTTCAAATTAATGGTATGGAATGTTCTGCCAATTTTTTAGAAGATGGAACTTGGATAGAGACTGAGCAAGAGATAAAAAAGAAATCTATACCTGCCAACATAAAAACCGCTTTAACAACCCATTTTTTGGATTACAAGATAAAAGAGGTTGAATTACTAAAAACTTCGGGTGGCTCTTTTTACGAGCTCGAATTGATTAAAAATAAGGAAGAATTGGAAGTGGTCATCGATATAGATGGTATAATATTAAATAAAAAAGTAGCGTTGAAAGACAAAGAAGATAGGTATTAGTAGATGTGATTACATGTTTTAGTGATTGAAAAAAAGGTGGTAAGATTGTGAATCTAATTGCCTTTTTTTCAATTAGTCAAACTTTAAGATTTCTTTAGATTCTCCTATTACTTTTGGTTTATAACAAAAGTATACAAGACTATTTAAGGCTTGACTTATTGCAAAAAATAATGCATTGAAAAATAAAATTTTAGCGTCAATTTTTCTTTTAACAACATGTTTCTTCGTATCAGAAAGGACAAATGCACAAAGCAAATCTATAGAATCTGCCGGTGATATTATATTATTTGCTTTACCTGCTACAGCTTTAACAGGTTCCTTAATCGCCAAAGACTATAAAGGTACTTGGCAATTTACTAAGGGGGCTGTTTTAAATCAGGCTGTGACAATTGGGCTCAAATATGGCTTAAATAAAAATCGTCCTTACGGTAATGGTGAAAGAGCATTTCCATCTGGACATACTTCTACAACATTTCAAAGTGCAACATTCATTCAAAGAAGATATGGGTGGAAATACGGTATTCCTGCCTATGCTCTTGCAGGTTTTACAGGATATAGTCGTATCAATGCTCAAAAACATGATGGTTGGGATGTTCTTGCAGGAGCTGCAGTAGGTATCGGTAGTTCTTACCTTTTTACGACACCTTATCAACGTGAACATATGCAATTGACTTTTGCCAGTTGGGAAGATAATTACCTATTAGGATTTGCTTATAAATTTTAAACCAGATTAAAAATGGAAAAAGACATTGTTTTTAAAGATGCACAAAGACCTGCTTATGACTTTAAGTTCAATAAGGAAGTTGCTACTGTATTTGATGACATGGTCGTACGCTCGGTTCCTTATTATGAAGAGATGCAACGTATGATTGCTGAGCTTACTAAAGATTTTGCCGTTAAAGGTTCTAATGTTTATGATTTAGGTTGTTCAACTGGTACAACTATGATTAATCTTGATAAAATACTTGATAAGGAAATTCATTTTGTTGGAATAGACAACTCTGATGAAATGCTGTTAAAATGCGAAAGTAATCTTGCAGAAGCCGGTGTAAAACGCAGAGTATCTTATGAGAATCAAGATTTAAACTGCGATATTGAATTAAAGAATCCATCAGTGGTTATTTTTTGTTTGACTTTACAATTTCTTCGTCCGTTAAACAGGGAAAAAATATTAAGAAAAGTATGTGAAAGCCTGCCAGAAAATGGAGCAGTTATATTAATTGAAAAAATACTTACGGAACACTCTATCTGCAATCGATTATTTATAGAACATTATTATCAATTCAAAAAAAGGAACGGATATAACGAAACGGAGATTGCTAAGAAAAGGGAGTCCTTAGAAAATGTTCTCGTACCGTATCAGTTATCGGAAAATGAGACATTATTAAGGTCATGTGGATTTCGTTTTACAGAGGTTTTCTTCAAATGGTACAATTTTACAGGTCTAATCGCAATAAAGTAATATGGTCAAAATAGGCAACTTTTTATTCAAAACAAGAAACTATTTATTTCCGATTTTTTATGTATTTCTTTTTCTTCCATTTACACGGATTTCGGAGAATTATATGAAGGTGTTTTTCATAGGCTTGGCAATTGCAATCTTAGGTCAGCTAGTTCGGATGCTCACCATAGGTTTAGTTTATATTGTGCGAGGTGGGCGAAATCGAAGAATATATGCAGACGGATTGGTAACTGATGGTCTTTTCTCGCATAGCAGAAACCCAATGTATGTTGGTAATATATTATTGATTATTGGAATGAGCATTTTGTCCAATTCACTTTTTGCAGTATTGGTCATGATCCCCTTGTTCATTTTTATATATCAAGCTATTGTACGTGCCGAGGAAAATTATTTAAGTAACTCGTATGGGGCAGGTTTCGATATATATTGTTCTCAAGTTAATCGTTGGTTTCCGAAATTAAAAGGTATAAGGGCGACATTTAAATCGAACGATTTCAATTTAAAGAAAGTAGCTTTTAAAGAATACAACACATCTTATTTGTGGATGTTGGGAGCTGTGTTGCTTTTAGCCTATAATACCAATTGGTTAAGAACAGAATTAAACATGGAAAATGAAGGTGTTTATTTCCTTGCGGCTATAGGTGTTTTGACAACGTTATATTTCACTATTAGATTCTTTAAAAAACGAGAAAGGCGTTTGCAGAGTAAAAAAATAGTTACTGAACAATCTTTATAATATGAAAAGTTCACTCACAATTTTATTGACAATATTTACTTTGATACAACTTTCGGCTCAAGTTGATAGCACAAGTATAAAACCTAAAGGAAATCTGTTCAAAAAAAGTATAGTTCCTTTGTCTCTAATAGGTACAGGAATCTTATTATCCGATAGTGGTTTTGAGAAGTCATTTAATACTACAACTAGAAATTGGGTAGGGAATGATTATGAAACAAGTTTGGATGATTATACTAGATATGCACCGGTCGCAACCTTATATATTGCAGATTTAGCTGGTGTTAAAGCGGAAAATCATTGGTTTGACCAAACAAAGAATCTTGCTATTTCAATGATTCTTACCGATGTTTTTACAAGAGCCATTAAAAAAAATGTTTTCAAAACTAGACCAGACGGATCTAACGATAATGCTTTTCCATCTGGGCATACCTCAATTACTTTTGCCTCAGGCTCGGTAGTTTATGAGGAATTTAAAAACTCTAATTCATTATTAGCCTATTCTGGATATGGTTTTGCAAC
>DRFI01000028.1 GCA_011050675.1 Maribacter sp.
AAAAATCAATAAAAATCTTACTGGCGAGATTGAGCGAATAGAAGGGGATATCAAAAAATTGATCCTTTCTGATGACAGGCTCAATAAAACGATCGGACTGGTTACTTCTGTTACTGGAATAGGACAGATCACGGCACTTCATCTTACCGTTTTTACTAGCTTCTTCGCCAAATATGATAATCCAAAACAATTGGCTTGTTATTGTGGTGTCGTACCATTTGAATATACCTCTGGATCTTCTATCAATCGAAAATCCTGAATCCATCCGATGGCAAACAGAACACCCAAAAAACATCTCCATATGGGCGCCCTGGCTGCAATCAACCACGATCCCGAAATCAAAGCTTACTTTGAAAGGAAAGTCGAAGAGGGAAAAAATAAAATGCTTATCATCAATAACGTTAGGAACAAACTTGTCCATAGGATCTGTGCCGTCATTAAAAGACAGCAACCCTATGTCAAAAATGTAGCCTAAATATTTTTGCATTTTTTCTAGATTTTAACATGGAAATCCATCCCTTCATTTCATTTTGGGATTTCGAACTTTTTACCTGAAGCTAAAAAGCGTATTGAACAATACAATCCGACCACTTTTTTTAGCATGGCAAATATCTGTTTTTTGGTGAATTCTTAGTATTCAAAAGAAAACAATGATATTTATTTAACCCCGTTCCTTATTGAACTACCACAAAATCGAAGCCATATTCAATGGTTCTATTTGGTGTCTATTAGTTGCCAAAATGACATTTATCCAACTACTTATTATATCCAGAGCGTTTCCCTTTTCTTTTTTTTGATGGTAGATTGTTTTTCTCTGGCAGCAGGTTCATTTAATATTAGCTGATACCTATATTGGTTTTTAAGATATTCCAATTACTTCCCATAGAGCCTTCGCTGTTACCTTTTCTGTAACTGCATCTAAAATTTCGATTGCGTAAGGACTTATAAAAGTGAGCGTTCCCTGAGCGTAGCCGAAGGGCGCGAATGGTTATGCAGTCCGTCTCAGGCTAAATTTTAAACCTTTGTGCAAGAAAGTAGAAGCTTACACAAGTGGTTAGCGAACGTAATTCTTAATTTTTACTTGGAAGTGTAGTGTTTCTTTCCAGCGTAGCGGAAAGAAGAAACGAAATGAAAAGTCAAAATTGAGGATTGTGTTCAAGACCTATGGTATTGAAGCTCTTTCTCTGTAATGAAGTTTTTTCTGCGAAATGAAAGGGAATGTGCTGAATGGGTTTATCAATGGAATAGTGAAGTATACTACAAAAGTGTAATTTTCAATTTATTTCCTTTTTCATGTTACATGAAAACTCAAAAAAATGAAAATCCACTAAAATTGGGATAAAAATAATTCTAAAATGCACCTGCATTATTCTAAACCATCATTTTGAGTAGCGGCTAAATCTTTCTCCTCCTGTGCTAATTTCTCTTTTAGCATATTCATTTCGTCGCCAATTTTACTATCAAGGACCTTTGCATAAATCTGGGTTGTCTTTAGCGACCGATGCCCTAGCATTTTACTTACTGTCGCTATGGAAACACCTTTTGATAAAGTCACCGTTGTAGCAAAGGTATGACGGGCTAGGTGAGTGGTAAGATTTTTATTGATTCCGCAAACGTCAGCAATTTCTTTTAGATAGGCATTTGACTTTTGATTTGTCATGACGGGTAAGACTCCATGACCATTCATCACATGTGGATGTTGGCTATATTTTTCAATAATCTTTTCAGCCGTAGGCAAAAGTGGAATACTACTCATGGCCTTCGTTTTCTTACGGGCTATTTTAATCCAACGGTCGCCGTTAATACCGATTACGATGTTTTCAAATTTCAAGAGCTTTACATCGGAATATGCCAAGCCCGTATAACAGCAAAAAACAAATATATCACGAACCAGTTCTAGTCGAGGCAAGAACGATTTTTTGTTTTGTAAGGTATCTAGTTCTGTTTGTGTCAAGTATTGCTTTTCCTTTGTTTTCCAGGATGCTTTCCAATAAAAGAACGGGTCTTTGGTAATCCATTCATTGGCATATGCTATCCGGATAATCTTCTTGAAGTTGACAATATATTTTATTGCTGTGTTATGCTCTAAATTCTTTTTAGATTTTAAATAAAACTCTAAGCCAGTAATAAATTTGTGGTCAACGGTACGGACATAGATGTCTTTGAGTTGAAACTTGTATGTTATATAATCAGATACATGCACATAAGCGGCTTTATATCGTTGTAGGGTGCCTTTGGTGAATCCTTTTCCAAGTAGACTTTCTATTTCATCATTGTGTTCCTTAAAAACCTCTAAAACCTGATATTCCTTTCCCTCTTTACCAAGATATGTGTTTTTTACCCTAGTTGCGGATATATCCTTTTCTTCGTTTAACAGGGTTTCATAGATTTTAAAAAGTCGATTTTTGACTACTTCGAGGAAACGATTAAAATTATAGACTTCTTCTGATTTACCTCTTAATTTTCCACTATGTGAATCCCATTTTTGTTCATTCACAGTTCGTCTTAAACTGAATTCAGCTCGTCTCGAATTCACTGTAATTCTACAGTAAATCATTACTTTTCCATCCGTATCGGATTCTCTTCTTTTAGGGTAAAACAATATGTTTATTGCTGTAGACATAGGTGACAGTTTGGAATAGTCACCGGAAGGTACGTAATTTAAATGTTAAAATTTGTTCGTAAGGGTTTCTTTAACAGTGAATTACAGCGATGGCGGTGCCTGTTTTCGAGCGGTGTTTATAGGCACCGTGAGAGGCACCTTTTATATGGTTTTAGATGGTGCCTTTTGATGTCAATAGAAATAAAAAAGCCTGTAAATCATTGATTTACAGGCTTTTTAGTGTTATTTGGATTTCTCCAAGCGGTCTGGACGGGACTCGAACCCGCGACCCCCTGCGTGACAGGCAGGTATTCTAACCAACTGAACTACCAGACCGTGGCGTTTAGCGAGTGCAAATATATGCAGTTATTTGAATTGCACAAACATTTTTTTTACTTTTTTTTCAGTCTAGAGAAATTTATTTCTTTCTACGAGAAAAGTATTGAGCACTGTAGAGAAATCTCGTTGTATATCTATCTCAACATATTTGATTTTATATTGAGCGCATTTCATTTTTATATCATTTAAATATGTGGTAATACGTTCATTATAAGCTTCTTTAATATTGTCGGCATATAGGTCTAAATGTTCTCCGGTCTCAACATCGACAAATCTCTTGGGTGTATTTTCAAAATTGAAGAGTAATTCACGCTGTTTATCTATCGGATGAAAAAGTACGACATCATGCTTATTATATTTCAAATGACGCAGTGCTTCGAACAATTCTTCATCATTTTTTTCTGTTTGAAACATGTCCGTGAACAAAAATATTAGACTTCTACGCTTAATATTCTCTGCAATTTGATGTAAGTAGGTATATGTTTTAGTCTCCTTTGTTGGGTTTTTTGTTAAACTCACCTCATTCAATTGTGCCAATAGCATTTGAAAATGACGTTCGCTACCTTTTTCAGGAGCGTAGTAGTTATATTCATCAGAGTATATACTTAAACCTACTGCATCACGCTGCCTTTTAAGCACGTTCATTAATGCAGCAATGGCTAATACGCTAAAACCAATTTTGTTTAAAGAGTCAATACTTAAATTATCTATTTGAGGATAATACATAGATGCTGAATTATCTAGGATCATATGGCATCTTAAATTTGTCTCTTCTTCGTAACGCTTAGTATAGAGTTTATCTGTTTTGGCAAATAGTTTCCAATCTATATGTTTGGTGCTTTCGCCATTGTTATAGATTTTGTGTTCTGCAAATTCTGCTGAAAATCCATGAAAAGGACTTCGGTGTATGCCACTGATAAAACCTTCTACTACTTGGTTGGCAAGTAGCTCTAGATTTGAAAATAAGGTAGACTTGTTTAATTCTGATTGTAGATTCACAATCTTAAAGATAGTAAAGACAAATCAACTATAAGGATAGGTCTAATAAAATTGACCCAAATAAAAAGAGCTGGCATATGCCAGCTCTTTTTATTTATAATATTATACTTAGTAGTGGTTACAAAGCTGCATCAATAGCATCTGTGTAAACTTTCTTAGGTGAAACACCTACTTGTCTACTTACAATTTCGCCATCTTTGAATACTAATACGGTAGGTATGTTACGTACCCCGTATTTAGCAGCAAATTCTTGATTTGCATCTACATCAACTTTACCAACAACAGCTTTGCCGTCATATTCAGTACTAACTTCGTCAATGATAGGACCTACCATACGACAAGGACCACACCATGCTGCCCAAAAATCTACTACTACTGGTTTATCGCTTTTTAAAACTACCTCGTCAAAAGTAGCATCTGTTATTTCTAATGCCATCTTATTTACTTTTATTGATTATGCAAATTTAGTCAATTATTCTTCTGTTTCCTTACGGGCTTACAATTCGTTTTACCTATAATGGTATCAAGCTAATTTATCAATTTATATAGTTATTTTCTTACTTTTTACTGCTAAATAAAAGTTATTAGTACGTAAAGACTTCATTGCCCTTTCATTATAAGCTTGTAAAATTTACAATAGTTTTGTCTAATTCAGCTTAAAGTGAACGTCTTGTTTTTCTAAAAGTTGTAATAACTCACTCGAAATCTGCACCTTTTGTTTCCTGCTATTTAAATTCACTTTTATTTTTTCTTCCATTTCATAAACTATAAAATTGATATTGTGCTCTCCTTTATGATTGGTAAATGTCTCTTTTAAAGCTCTCACCTTTTCTTCTTTCAAATCGGCAATGTTCAGTTTTATGGTAAGCTTTTTGGCGTAGGTTTCCATTACTTCTTGTAAAAGCATAAAGCTATTAAACTGCATTCTTGGATCTCCTTTTTTACCGGTATCCTTATTCATCCATCCATCACGAACAAATAGCTTTACATAGGCAAAAGAATTAATCATCAAGAAGTGCCTAAATTTGAGGTACTCTTCCCCAAAAATCCTGAATTCATAAGAGTCAGTATAATCTTCCATGGTGAAAGCCGCCCAGCCTTTGCCGTTTTTTGAAACTCTATGTTGAACATCTGTGATTACAGCGGCAAACGTAAGTTCTCTATTTACGTAAGTTGGTAAATCATGCACACAGGCTATGTTGGCATTACAAAATGCTTTTACTTCGGTTTTGAAATCATCTAAAGGGTGACCAGAGATGTAAATACCGACAACTTCTTTCTCTCTTCTAAGTTTTTCCATCGTACCCCATTCTTCACATGGTGGTACTACGGGTTCTGGTATTTGAACTTCGCTGGCATCTCCAAATAGACTTACTTGGCTAGAGTTTTCGCTTTCTTGAAATTTAGCGCCATACTTTATAGTTTTCTCTAAAAATGTGATCCCATCTCCCTCGTCATGAAAATATTGAGCTCTATGTGTATCTCCAAAAGAATCAAAACCACCGGCAACAGCTAAACTTTCAAATGCTTTTTTGTTGGCTGCACGTAAATCGATACGTTTTGCAAAATCGAAAACTGACTTGTACCCACCTTCTTCTTTTCTGTTCTCTACAATTGTTTCTACTGCACCACGACCAACACCTTTTACAGCGCCCATTCCAAAACGAACAGCACCGGCATCGTTTACTGCAAATTTGTAGTAAGATTCGTTTACATCTGGTCCAAGAACATCTAAGCCCATACGTTTACATTCCTCCATAAAGAACGTAACCTGCTTAATATCATTCATGTTATTACTTAATACCGCAGCCATATATTCGGCAGGGTAGTGAGCTTTACAGTATGCAGTTTGGTATGCGATCCAAGCGTAGCATGTGGAGTGGGATTTGTTAAAGGCGTATGCAGCAAATGCTTCCCAATCCTTCCAAATTTTTTCTAACTTATCAGCGGCATGTCCTTTGGCAGAAGCTTGTTCAATAAATTTCGGCTTCATTTTATCTAGAACGTGCTTTTGCTTTTTACCCATTGCCTTTCGCAAGACATCGGCTTCACCTTTTGTAAAGTCAGCCAATTTTTGCGATAACAACATCACTTGCTCTTGGTATACGGTAATACCATAAGTCTCTGCTAAATATTCTTCACAGGCATCAAGGTCATATACAATTTCTTCGGTACCATGTTTACGGGCAATGAAACTTGGTATGTATTCCATCGGACCAGGACGGTATAATGCGTTCATGGCAATAAGATCGGCAAAAACGGTAGGTTTAAGGGATCTCATGTGTTTTTGCATACCAGGAGATTCATATTGGAACACACCAACAGTTTCTCCTCTTTGAAAGAGCTCGTATGTTTTTATGTCATCTAACGGAAAATTCTCTGGATCTAATTCAACCCCGTGCTTGGCTTTTACAATTTTAACGGTATCCTTAATTAAGGTAAGTGTCTTTAACCCCAAGAAATCCATTTTTAATAAACCGGCATCTTCTACGACCGAGTTATCAAATTGGGTGCAGTACATTTCGGAATCTTTCGCCAAAGCCACTGGAACGAACTTCGTAATATCATCAGGTGTTATAATAACTCCGCAAGCGTGTATACCTGTATTACGAACAGACCCTTCGAGAATATAGGCTTGATTCAATGTTTCTGCTTCAAGACCATCGCCCTTAGAAATCGCCAAAAGTTCATTTATCTTAGCTAAATCTTCTGCCCTAAATTTTGATTTTAAGATCTTTTCATCAACCCCGATAATCTTTTTTAGCTTAGACATATCGGGTATCAACTTGGCCATGCGATCTGAATCTTGCAATGGCAAATCTAAAGCACGAGCCGTATCTCGAATTGCAGATTTGGCAGCCATGGTACCGTAAGTGATAATCTGTGCTACTTGATTTGAACCGTATTTATCGATTACATAATCCATCACACGACCACGTCCTTCATCATCAAAGTCAATGTCAATATCGGGCATACTTACACGATCCGGATTTAGGAAACGCTCAAAAAGTAAATCGTACTTAATCGGGTCTAAATTCGTAATCCATAAACAATAGGCAACAGCAGAACCTGCTGCAGATCCACGCCCAGGACCTACGGATACATCCATAGCTCTTGCAGCCCTTATAAAATCTTCCACAATCAAGAAGTAACCTGGGTAACCGGTTTTCTCAATTACTTTAAGCTCAAAATCTAGGCGCTCATCAATTGAGGGTGTTATCTCTCCATATCTTTTTTTAGCACCTTCATAGGTGATGTGGCGTAGGAATTTGTTCTCCCCACGTTTACCATTATCCAACTTGTCTTCTGCGAACTGAAATTCTTCTGGAATATCAAAAGCGGGTAATAATACATCACGGGCAAGTGTAAAAGTTTCAACCTTATCTACAATTTCTTGAATATTGATAATTGCTTCGGGGATGTCCTTGAATAGCTCCTTCATCTCGTCCGAAGATTTGAAGTAATATTCTTGATTTGGTAAACCGTAACGATATCCTCGACCACGCCCTATAGGTGTAGCTTGTTTTTCTCCGTCTTTTACACATAAAAGAATATCATGTGCATGTGCATTTTCTTTAGCTGTGTAATACGTGTTGTTTGTTGCAACTAATTTTACATCGTGTTTTTTTGCAAATTGAATCAAGACTTGGTTTACACGGTCTTCATCTTCTTGACCGTGGCGCATGATTTCAATATATAAATCATCACCAAAAGTTTCTTTCCACCAAATAAGAGCTTCTTCAGCCTGGTTTTCACCAACATTCAAAACCTTACTTGGTACTTCACCGTATAAGTTACCGGTAAGAACCATTACATCCTCTTTGTACTGCTCGATAACTTTTTTGTCAATTCGAGGCACGTAGTATTTTCCGCTTACAAAGGCGATAGAAGACATTTTTGCCAAGTTTAAGTAACCTTTTTTACTCTTGGCAAGCATAACGATTTGGTATCCGTTGTCTTTTTGTGATTTATTGGTGTGGTCTTCACAAACTTGAAATTCACAACCAATAATAGGTGTAATTTCTAATTCGGGTTCCGGTAATTCATGTAAAGGTTCTTGTCCTTCCTCTAAAGCTCCATTTTGGGTAGCTCCATGCCGTTTAATATTTGCTTCGTTCCTAGAAACTACACCTTTATTATGATTAAGTACACCGTTTACGAAATGAAAGGCACCCATCATATTCGCGTGATCGGTCATTGCAACCGCAGGCATTTTTGCTTTAGCGGCATTGGCAATTAAATCCGGAATACTGGTGGTGGACTGTAATATAGAGAACTGTGTATGGTTGTGTAGATGTGCAAAACTAGCGGACTCTAATGTAGCTAAGTTTTCTTGAATTTCTTCTTGAGAAACTCCGCCAGTATCTTTTGCCCAAAGTGCATCGGCAATTTTTTTCGATGCCTTTTTAAGATTGATGTGCTTTAATCCAATGAGCTTAATCTCTTTCGGATTGGCTTCTGAGAAATTCTTAAAATAGTCTGGTTGAACATCTAATTGTTCAATGGTATATTGTTGCTTACGTATAAGCTCAAGAAAACAACGTGTAGTTGCTTCAACATCTGCTGTCGCATTATGCGCTTCGCCAAAAGGCTCACCAAATAAAAACTGGTGTAATTCTGTTAACGTAGGAAGTTTGAATTTACCACCTCTACCGCCGGGAATCTGGCAAAGTTTAGCTGTATGTTCCGTACAAGTGTCCAAAAGAGGTAATTCTTGTAATGGGTTTTCAACACCTAATCGGTGAAATTCAGCACCCATAATATTAAGGTCAAACCCAACATTTTGTCCAACTATAAATTTTGTCTTGGACATTGCAATATTAAACTTCTCTAAAACCTCTGAAAGGGAAATACCTTGTTGCTCTGCCAATTCGGTAGATATACCGTGAATCTGCTCTGCATCATAAGGGATGTTGAATCCATCAGGGCGTACCAAATAATCTTGATGTTCAATACAATTACCCATTTCATCATGCAACTGCCATGCAATCTGTATACAACGTGGCCAGTTATCTGTATCGGTAATAGGGGCATTCCAGTTTTTTGGAAGACCGGTAGTTTCGGTATCAAAGATGAGGTACATAGCGAATTTTCTGAGTGTTCAACGTGGTCAGATGATTGACCTAAAAAGTGCCTATAAAATTACTAAAAAGGACTTGTTTGATGAAGTAGAGTTGCTAAGAGTTATTAACGAATAAATTTACTAGGCTTATTTAGTGAACATTTTATTGAATTTTATCATACTTATTAATTCCATTAGCAGTGTTGAGCTAGTAATGTTCATTGCTGCTTGGCAATTTTTGTGTTTCTTGCAAAGCACTATTGATATATTTTTTATTAATTACTGTTTAAATAACTGCAATTGATAATTGTCAGTTCGTTAAAATCGATTATATTTGCACCCGCTTTGATATTAGCTTTGCTGGTTGATGGCGAACGAGTTAAAAACTAGAATTAATAATCAAGGGTCGGGCACCCTACAAATTAATGTGATATGCCAGTAAAAATAAGATTACAAAGACACGGTAAAAAAGGAAAACCTTTCTATTGGGTAGTTGCTGCAGATGCAAGAGCTAAAAGAGATGGTAAATTCTTAGAGAAATTAGGTATCTACAATCCTAATACAAACCCTGCAACAATTGAACTTAATATTGATAGTTCAGTAAAATGGTTGCAAAACGGTGCACAACCTACAGATACAGCAAAAGCTATTCTTTCTTATAGAGGTGTACTTTTAAAGCATCATTTATTAGGTGGTGTTAGTAAAGGAGCATTAACAGAAGAGCAAGCAGAAGAAAAATTCAATGCTTGGGTTTCTGAAAAAGAAGCTGCAATTTCTGATAAAGTTGGTGGTTTAGATAAAGTGAAAGCTGATGCTAGAACTGCTGCATTGAAAGCGGAAAAAGAAGTAAATGATAAGCGTGCTGCTGATGCTGCCGCTGCTGCATTACCAGAAACTCCAGAAGGCGAAAGTGCTGAAGAAGAAGTAGTAGCTGTTGAAGCTGCTGGTGAGCCAGAACAAGCTGTTGAAGCTCCAGAAGCTCCTGCTGCTGAAGAAGATAAAGCATAATTTTTAAGGAACGATGCGCAAGGAAGATTGTTTCTACCTAGGTAATATCGTTTCAAAATATAGTTTCAAAGGGGAGGTACTAGTAAAACTAGATACTGATGATCCCGAGATATACGAAAACATGGAATCAGTATTCGTTTCTTTAGGAAACAATCTGGTTCCATTTTTTATTAAAAGATGCCGACTTCATAAATCTAACTTACTTCGTATAGATTTTGAAGAGGTGAAATCAGAATCTGATGCAGATCGCATTATGAAATCTGGACTCTATTTACCCCTTACCATGTTGCCCAAACTTACGGGTAACAAGTTTTATTACCACGAAATTATTGGCTTTACCATGATAGACTCCATTCACGGGGATATTGGTATTGTACAAAGCGTTAATGATACTACAGCACAAGCTTTATTTGAAGTGCAAAAAGAAGACAAACAATTACTTATACCTGTAAGTGATGATATCATTACTAAAATAGACCGCGAGAATAAAAGTATTTTCGTGAAGACTCCAGAAGGTTTGGTGGATCTTTACTTATCTTAAGATAACAAATACATCTTTTTATTATTATTCTTATAATTATTACGGTGTGTTTTTGTAATACTCATAATATTTTAATTCATTTTTAAGAATTCTAATATTATTTAGCTTCTTTACTTCGTTATTGGTCGAATTTTAACTGATTATGGTTGGTAAACTTTGTAAGTTCATTACAGTTTTAAAACCACCACTAATGACCAAGAACTTTACAGCTGATTTTTTCAGGTTTACTGCTATAGGTTTTATCTGTTGTATTTTGATGAGTTGTTCTTCTGAATCTGAGAAGACAATTGCTTTAGCAAATAAAAGTACTCAGAATAGTGTTCCAGAAAAGATCGATTTTACCTTTCATGTAAAACCAATATTGTCTGATCGTTGTTTTAAATGTCACGGTCCAGATAAAAATGCTGTTGAAGGTAACCTTTCTCTACATTCTGCTGAAGAGGCATATCGAGCTTTAGGCAAATTAAAAGACCATGCTGCAATTGTGCCAGGGGATGCTTCTAAAAGCAGTTTGGTTGAAAGAATTTTCACGGAGGATAGTAATTTAATGATGCCCCCGACAGAATCTAATTTGGTTTTGGAAGATTTTGAAAAAGCTATTCTAGAGAAATGGATAGAACAGGGAGCAGAGTATAAAACACATTGGGCATTTATTCCTCCAACTCCACAAGATGTACCTAGTAATGAAAAGGGAAATGATTGGGGAAACAATGAAATTGATGCTTTTGTTATTAGTAAATTATCAGAGAAGAGTATGAGTCCGAGTCCTCGGGCTACAAGTGAAAAACTACTAAGAAGAGTTACGTTCGATTTAACCGGACTACCACCTACAATAAGTCAGCTAGAGAAATTTTCGGCAAACCCATCTAAAGAACAGTATGAGAAAATAATAGATTCTTTGTTATTGTCTGTAGACTATGCAGAAAATATGGCTGCAGAATGGATGGATATTGCAAGATACGCCGATACTCATGGATATCAAGATGATTTCGAACGGACGATGTGGCCTTGGAGAGATTGGGTAATTCACGCATTTAAAGAGAATATGCCTTATGATCAATTCGTAACATATCAATTGGCTGGGGACTTGTTGCCCAATGCTAATCTAGAACAAATATTAGCTACCGGTTTTAACAGGAATCACAAGATAACCGCTGAAGGCGGGGTGATTCCTGAAGAATACCGGGTTGAATATGTTGAAGATAGAAATACTACGTTAGGTACGGCATTTTTAGGTCTTACGTTAGAATGTGCTCGTTGTCACGATCACAAATATGATCCTATAAGTCAAAAAGAACATTTTCAGTTTTATAGCTTTTTTAATAATATTCCTGAAAAAGGATTATTGGCTAATGCGGCGGAATTACCAGAACCTTATATCAAAGTAACCTCAAAAGAGGTAAATGATATCTTAGGATTTATAAATCTTGAGAAAAGCGAAATGAAAGAGGTGCCTGTGATGGTTATGAAAGAAATGGATAAGCCTAGGTCAACGTTTATATTAGAAAGAGGTATTTATGACCAGTATGGTGCAGAAGTATTCCCCGATACTCCCGAGTCCATTCTTCCCTTTAATGACTACCCTAAAAATAGATTGGGCTTGGCGCAATGGCTTTTTGAAGACAAACACCCACTTACGGCTAGAGTTGCAGTTAATAGATTGTGGCAACGAATGTTCGGTAGTGGTATTGTAGCTTCGTCGTACGATTTTGGTAATCAAGGGTCGTTACCTACGCATCCGGAGTTGCTAGATTTTTTGGCTATCAAGTACAAGGGCGAAGGTTGGAATACCAGAGCTATGTTGAAATACATTGCGATGTCTGAAGCCTACCAACAGGATACGAAATCAACAACAGAAAAATTAGAACAAGATCCAGAAAATAAATATTTGGCTCGTGCATCTCGTCTCCGTCTATCTTCTGAGGCTATTAGAGACCAAGCTTTAGCGTTTAGTGGGTTATTAAATAGGGAAGTTGGCGGTCCAAGTGTTAAGCCATATCAGCCAGAAGGTATTTGGGAAGAAACTACCGGTGGCGGTGGCGGTAGTACGGCATCATATACACTAAGTGAAGGTAATGATGTCTATAGAAAAAGCTTGTATACTTTTTGGAAACGAACTGTTCCACCACCAAGTATGATGACTTTTGATAGTAGTTCTAGAGATTATTGCTCAGTAAAACGACAAGAAACAAATACTCCTTTACAGGCATTGGTTTTGCTTAATGATCCACAAATGGTAGAAGCTGCCAGGGTTGCTGCAGTAGGTGAAATGGTAGCAAATCCTAATTCTGAAAATGAGCAAATAAAGACATTATTTTATAAGGCTACATCTAGATTGCCAAATGAGATAGAAACACAGTCTTTAGTTGATTATTATGATGAAATGTTGGCTAAAGTAGAGAGCGGTGAGATCTCTGCTGTCGAATATCTGAGTATCGGTAGAAGCCAAGCACCAACGAATATGAACAAACAAAAGTTGGTTGCTTTGACGTTGACGGCACACACAATTTTGAATTTAGATGAAACTATAAATAGAGGCTGATTATGAGCGAAAAGAAAATAGTTGAGGAGCGGTCTCTTATATTAAATAGAAGGTCTTTTTTAGGAAAAACAGCAATGGGTGTTGGCGGAATAGGCCTGGCATCTTTATTGGGAACCAATTTATTCAGTAAAGGTGAAAATGGTTTATATACTGCCGATAGTGGACCTGCAGGTGTAAAGGGAGTGTTAGATTCTTTACATCATCCATCGAAAATAAAAAGAGTTATTTACCTGTTTCAAAGTGGCGGACCTTCGCAATTAGAATTATTCGATTATAAACCACTTTTAAATCAGCGTAGAGGAGAAGATTTGCCAGAATCTATACGTAATGGACAACGTTTAACGGGTATGACTTCTGGGCAAGATAATTTTCCTTTAGTGGGATCTAATTTCGGTTTCCAGCGTTATGGTCAAAACGGAACTTTTATAAGTGACCTATTGCCATATACTGCTAAAATGGTAGATGATATTTGTATTGTAAAATCTATGTATACAGAGGCTATTAATCATGATCCTGCGGTAACCTTTTTTCAGACCGGATCACAACAACCGGGTAGGCCAAGCATTGGTTCATGGTTGAGTTATGGTTTAGGGAGCGAAAATGAAAATTTACCTGCCTTTACAGTACTATTATCAAGAGGTTCTGGTAGACCAAATGGTCAACCTTTATATACTAGACTTTGGGGTAATGGATTTTTACATTCCCTTCATCAAGGGGTGCAATTTAGGGCGGCTAAAGACCCTGTTCTTTATCTCAACGACCCAAAAGGTACTACTGCAGATGTAAAAAGGTCAATGTTAGATAAATTGGCAGAACTTAATGATCAACATTATCAAGAATCTAACGATCCAGAAATACAAAGTAGAATAGCACAGTATGAAATGGCCTATAGAATGCAAACGTCTGTACCAGATGTTATGAATACTGACGGTGAGCCAGATTATATTTATAAAATGTACGGTTCAGATGCAAAGATACCGGGTACGTTTGCGGCAAATTGTCTATTAGCAAGACGCTTGGCTGAAAAAGATGTTCGTTTTATTCAACTATATCATATGGGGTGGGATCAACATGATAACCTTCCAGGGGCTATACAAAAGCAAGCCAAAGATGTAGATCAAGCATCTGCTGCATTAATTGCCGATTTAAAGCAACGTGGCATGTTAGAAGATACGTTAGTGGTTTGGGGCGGTGAGTTTGGTAGAACAAACTATTCTCAAGGCTTACTTACAGATACTACATACGGTAGGGATCATCATCCTAGATGTTTTACCATGTGGATGGCAGGTGGCGGAATTAAACCTGGTATTGTTTACGGTGAAACCGATGAATTTGGATATAATATTGTGAAAAATCCTGTACATGTGCACGATTTTCAAGCAACCATGCTTCATCAATTGGGTATTGATCATGAAAAATTTACCTATAAATATCAAGGTAGACGCTTTAGACTTACTGATGTAGAAGGAAAAGTAATCAAGGATATTTTAACGTAATGGAGAGAAGAACTTTTATAAAAAATACTGCTGCGGCGTCAGCAGGGTTATTAACATGTTCCTCTGTGGGTGCAAGTTTACTGGAATATAAAGATGCCATTATTGGTCACGGTAGTCATCAGTATAAGATTGACCTTAATTGGGGAGCGTTGAATCCTAATTACTATCCTGTGAACGATTGCCACGAAATGGTACAAGATTCTAAGGGCAGAATTTTACTATTAACCAATCATACCAAAAATAATATTATCGTTTATGACCGTTCAGGTAAATTGTTAGAAACCTGGGGAACAGATTACCCTGGTGCTCATGGGTTAACCTTGAATGTTGAGAATGGCGAGGATTTTCTTTATATATCCGACAATAGCAGACATGAGGTTATTAAGACGACTATTGATGGTAAGGTGGTGCAAGTTTTCACCTATCCAATAGAATCAGGAAAATATAGCGCTAAAGAACAATACATACCTACTGAAACTACCATAGCTGAAAACGGAGATGTATACATAGCGGATGGCTATGGAGCACAATATATTATGCGTTATAATGCAAAGGGAGAGTTGCTTCAGACCTTTGGAGGAAAGGGTGATGCTGATCATTTATTCAATAATGCCCACGGTATTTGTATAGATACTAGAAATGGAAAAGATCCTGAGCTTTTAATTACCGCTAGGCAACAGAACAAATTAAAACGGTTTACGATGGATGGGGAATTTATAGAGAGTATAGATTTGCCCGGGGCTTTTATTTGTAGACCCGTAATTAAACATGATACTATTTACCTGGCAACGATTTGGTCTGGCGATGGATCAGATGGCACAGGTTTTATTTCTATTTTAGATAAAGATAATAAGCTGATTTCTGCACCAGGCGGATGCAAACCGGTTTATGATAAGAGTGGTTTGCGCCCAATGTATCAATCTATTAAAATATTTACCCATCCGCACGATGTTTGTGTTGATGAAGATGATAATTTATATGTAGCCCAGTGGAATTCTGGAAAGACATACCCTATAAAATTGAATAGAATATGATCAAACGTATATTATATTCTTTGTTCGTAATAGTTATGTTGTGCCAAGCATGTGTTTCTCAAGGTACAGTATATGCTTCTAATGACATGTTTCAATTATCTGCACCGCGTCTAAACGTTTCGGCTATATTTTTTGAGTCTTATACTACGTTGACTATCAATATAGATTTAGCTAATTCTATTGTAAAATATTCTTTAGATGGTAGTGCTGTTAATCAGAATTCTAAAGTATATAATACACCGTTGAAACTAACGGAAAGTGTTGTGGTTAAAGCAAAAGTTTTTCATCCAGATTATTTGGAGAGCGAAGAAGTTCAAATCGAAGTAGTAAAAATTGCGAATAAAAGTGCAATTAAAGATATTGTGTTGTCTACAAAACCTAACGATAGATACCCAGGATCGGGCTCTGAGGGGTTGATGAATTTAACTAAAGGTAGCGCTCAATTTGGTGGTGATAAACAATGGATGGGTTTTCAAACAGATAGTATTTCTGCTATCTTAAAACTTGATAAAAAACTTGAAATTTCTAAAGTGATACTTAGTACTTTGACAAATCAATCTAACTGGATTTTTGCTCCTGGAAAAATTGAAGTTTTTCATGATGGAAAATTAGTCGGCATAGGAACTTATCCTAAGAGTGATAAAGAAACTTCAAACAACGCAACTTTCCTTAGTGTACCTTTAGTAAAAGGCACCTATGATCAATTAAAGGTCGTGGTTTATCCGCTAAAAGAAATACCAGAATGGCATCAAGGAAAAGGTACTTCGCCATGGGTTTTTATAGATGAAATAATTATACAATAACATGATTCAATTAGGTATACAGATAGGGCATCTTCACCCGCTTTTCGTTCACTTGCCTATTGGTATCATTATGCTTGCTTTTATTTTAGAGGTATATGGTAGAATAAGAGCGAAAGAGTCTTTTAGTGAGGTGGTAGAATTCACGCTTCTAATTGCAGGAATAACCGCTTTATTGTCTCTGGGTACAGGTTGGCTTTTAGGAGAAGAAAGTGGCTATGATGAGGATTCACTTTTTTTACATAGATGGATGGCGGTAGCCTTTACCACTACTACTGTTTTACTTTACCTGGTAAAACGTAGTAAAGCGAGTTGGGTAAGTAAAACGTACATTCCAATGTTTTTAATAGTACTTGCCTTAATTAGCCTAACGGGGCATTTTGGTGGTAATATGACTCATGGCGAGGATTATTTATTTATTAAAGAGCAACAAGAAGTGGTAATAACCAATATAGAGGAAGCTCAAGTTTACGCTCAAGTTATTCAGCCAATTTTAGATGATAAATGTGTTAGTTGTCATAATGCAAACAAAGCTAAAGGGGGATTGTTAATGAACAATTCTAACGAGATAACTAAAGGTGGTGATAGCGGTAATCTTTTTGATACCATTTCTGGAGAAGAACAATCATTGTTCTTAGCTAGAGTTCATCTTCCATTAGAGAACGAAGATCACATGCCACCAAAAGGTAAAGTTCAATTAACAGATAATGAAAAAGCATTGTTAGAGTGGTGGATAGAAAACAAAAATTGTTTTGAATGTCAAGTAAACGAGCTGCCAAGAGAAGAGAAAATGATAGCTATTTTAACCTCGTTAGAAAAAGATACTTCGGCTATTGCCGTGTTAGCTAAAGAAGCGCAAGAAGTACCAAAAGAATGGATACAAGGAGTTCGAAATGCAGGTATCTCTATACAGACCCTTTCTGGGAAAAACCATTTGTTAGCCGTTTCTATGGCTAGTATGGATGCAATAACTGCGAATAAGTTAGAGTTGCTAGAGGAGTATGCTCCCAATATTATTGAGATGGATTTTGGATTCAGTAATTTTAATGATGAGCTAATGTCTGGTTTAAGTCCATTCAAAAACCTGCTTAAGTTAAAATTGCAACATACTAAAGTAACGGATGCCATCACTAAAGAATTAAAAAATTTTGAACTATTAGAATCTTTAAATCTTTATGGCACTGCAGTAACCGATAAATTGATACTTAAACTAAAGGATAATAAAAAGCTTCAGAATATTTATTTATGGAAAACGGATGTTAGTACAGACGGGTTAGCCCAGCTTCAAGAAGATATACCTGGTATAACTATTCAGCAAATAGGAGCCGATGTTTTTGAGGCAACTGTTTTGGATCCACCAACTATTATTAGTGAGGCTAGTTTTTTTACCGATAGTTTAAAGATTAGTATGGAAAGCCTTTTTGACGGTACAGAAGTATACTATACGTTGGACGGTACTGTGCCAACAGAATCATCTTTGAAATACGAGTCTGATATTGTTTTAACTACTACGGCAAATGTAAAGGCAATAGCAGTGAAAAAGGAGTGGGAGCCAAGCTTTGTAACAGAACGTACGTTTATCAAGAATAATATAGCGTACGCAAAGGTAAATCTACTGTCAATCCCTAACGAAAAATACAAAGGTCAAAAAGGTAAAACTTTAATGGATCAAAAACGTGGTTCTATAAATTTTGTAGATGGAAATTGGTTAGGTTTTGAAGGAAAGCACCTTGATGCTATTGTAGAGTTAAAGGAGCAAAATTCAATTTCTAAAGTATCTATAGGAGCTTTATCTGCACCTGCCAGCTGGATCTTTTATCCAACTTCTTTCGTAGTATCCGTTTCAAACGATGGAAAAAGTTTTAAAGAGATTGGCAGGAAAAATATGGGCGAAGAAGTACCGAATGCAGAAGTAAAACTTACTTTTTTCGATTTAGATTTTACACCAACCAAGGCTAAGTACGTAAAGGTATCTATTAAAAGTCCGTTGAAGAACCCTAAGTGGCATACAGATCCAGGAGGAAAGAGCTGGATTTTCATTGATGAGGTGGTGTTAAATTAATCTTTTTCTATCTAGTTTATTTTCGTAATTGTTGAAACCTAAAGAATATAGCATGATTTCTAAATTGAATTGTTTACTAATATTATCAATTTTTATAGGACAGAAGATAATAGGTCAAAATGTTAATGAAAAAGAGTCTATTCAGCCAAACATCATTTTAATTTTTACGGATGACCAAGGGTATAATGATGTTGGGGTTTTTGGTGCCGATGATATTGAAACGCCAAATCTTGACCAAATGGCTAAAGATGGGGCAAAGCTTACCAATTTTTATGCTGCCCAAGCAGTTTGTTCAGCTTCTAGAGCAGGAATTCTAACGGGTAGTTACCCAAACAGAATAGGCGTACATAATGCTTTTATGCCTAATAGTAAGGTTGGGTTAAACCCGAGTGAGACAACTCTTGCAGAAATGTTAAAAGATAAAGGATACACCACTGCTATTTTTGGTAAATGGCATTTAGGCGATGCACAAGAATTTATGCCGAATAATCAAGGTTTTGATGAGTATTATGGAATACCGTATTCTAATGATATGTGGCCGTTGCACCCACAACAAGGACCAATCTTTGATTTTGGGCCATTGCCTTTATATGAAAACGAAAGGGTGATAGATACACTTACGGATCAAACGAATCTTACAACCAGAATTACTGAGCGTAGTGTAGATTTTATAACAAGGAATAAAGACAATCCGTTCTTTTTGTATGTTCCGCATCCACAGCCGCATGTGCCTCTTTTTGTCTCCGATAAATTTAAAGGTAAATCCAATAGAGGGCTTTATGGCGATGTCATTATGGAGTTAGATTGGTCTGTCGGTGAAATTATTAAGTCAGTAGAGCAAAATGGTTTAACCGAGAATACAATTATCATTTTTACTTCAGATAATGGACCCTGGTTAGCTTATGGAAATCATTCTGGTAGTGCTTTGCCATTTAGGGAAGGTAAAGGAACCGGATGGGAAGGTGGACAACGAGAACCTTTTCTAATTAAATATCCAGAGAAAATAGAGGCAGGTATAACTATTGATGCTCCTGTTATGGCAATTGATATATTACCTTCTATAGCAGAGGTAACCGAAGCAGTGTTACCAACTAATATAATAGATGGCAAAAGTGCATGGAGCCTTTTTACTGGGAAAACAGATAAAAGTCCGCAAGAAGCTTATTTCTTTTATTACAGGGTCAATGAGTTGTTTGGGGTTAGATATGGAAAGTGGAAGCTATATTTTCCACATAGGTATAGAACGATGAATGGACAAGAGCCGGGAAAAGATGGTTTACCTGGAAATTACAAGATGATTGACTTAAACCAAATAGAATTATATAATTTGGAAACTGATATCAGCGAAACAAAAAACGTGGCTACAAAGAACCCTAAAGTGGTTGCTGAAATTCAACAGTTGGCAAATGATATGCGTAATAGACTTGGTGATTCTCTTTTTGATATGGAGGGTGCCGAGAATAGATTACCTGGTAGAATAGACTAATTCATTTTTAATTTACCCAGAAGCTGTAATTGCTACTTTAGGAGTTCAAAAAACTGAAGCGCATCATTGTTATTACCTACTAAATAATAGTCCTTTTTATTGTTGGTTATCGTTATTAGCTTTTTAGCATCTTTTGCGGCATAGAAACCTAACTCTGAGCCACGCTTTGCGGTAAAACTACCTTTTCCATCACCTAATAACAAAACACCTGTACCAGCATCGTTTCTAGGCGTTTCTATTTCCGACACATACATATTGCCTATACCAAGAATATCTAATGACCCGTCGCCGTTAAAATCGCTTATAAGCATGTCGTTGAGGTTAGTTAGCTGAGCTAAGTTTGGTAAGTTGGTCATTTTAAATTGACCATTACCTTTATTCTCAATGTAAACCGATGCGAAAGTATCTGCACTGTAATGCAACGAGTTCTTTAATTTTTCCTCGCCGTAAACATCTTTTAATTCCATGGATGCAAAAGCGTCATACTTAACAATTTTTTTCTTTAAATCTGGAATCTGCTCAGAGGAACAAGAAAAACCTCTAAGTGGGTAATGCTTTTCTTTGTTGTAATATCCTAGAACAATATCTGCATTGCCATTGGCATCAAAATCATTGTAATAAACATCAAAAGGTTTATCGGAGCTGGTTTTGTATTTGTAATTGAGACCTAAATTACCAGCTATGTAATCCATATCGCCATCATTATCAAAATCTCCTTGTTCTATGCTAAACCACCAGCCGTACGATGATTTAAAATCTTCAATTTCAAGTTTTGATAAGTTTCCGTTATTGTTTTCGAAAACAGTAATAGGCATCCATTCGCCAACAACCATTAAATCTAAATCATTGTCATTATCATAGTCACTCCATATAGCATCGGTTACCATCCCCATGTTTAATAACTGTGGTGATAATGATTCTGTTTTATTTGTTAATTGTCCGTTATCATTAATAAGTAACATACTAGATGCCGGATTTGGATATTGCTGTGGTGTGTGCCTAGCGCCTATAAAAAGATCCATATCACCATCACCATCATAATCTGCCGCTTTTACGGTGGAACCACTAATTCTACTGCTATTTAAAATCGCACCTTTTTTAAATGAACCATTACCCTGGTTTAGGTAAATTCTATCGGTGTAGTGGAAATCATTTTTTGGATATTCGTTACCACCGCTAACGACATACAAGTCGTTTAATCCGTCATTATTAATATCTACAAAAAGAGCATCGATATCTTCATACGCAGATTCTTTTTTCCAGAATTCTGTCTGAAATTTTTTGAAACTACCGTTTTGTTCTTGAATAAATAACGAGGGAGATTGATTTGCTGCGCCACCAATATAAAAATCATCTAAACCGTCATTATTAATATCCCCAGCAGTTAAGGCTGGTCCAAATTGCGATAACTTATGGGGTAGTAAAATCTGCTTTTCAAAATCATCAAAGCTATTTTCAATATGGTTGAATTTCGCAGGAAATGCTGAAGTCTTATCCGCAAAAAGATACTTAGAAGATTCTTCGGGTTTCGCGTTTAACTTTTCGGAATCACTAGATGAAAATTTCAGAATTTGATTTGTCTGAATGTCCTTTTCAATAGTTCTATTTCCATTAGGCCAAAGTATGGTTAGACTATCTATTTTACTAAGATTGTTTAATCCAAAATGTAAGATAGATTCACTTGTGGAATATATACCCCTAACATTTGTGGTTTCTAAAGTTTGTATACCCTGTGAGGTGTAAACTTGAACTCTCGCGCCAAAAGTAGGTTTGTGATTATCGTCAAGTAATTCAATTCTTAAAAAATTCCGGTCTCTAGCCGTTTCAGAGTTGTTTTTGTAAATGAAAGCTTCGTTATTAATATTATTTACTACTAAATCTAAATCACCATCATTGTCAAAATCGGCATATGCAGAACCATTAGAAAACGATTCATCATCTAAACCCCATGCTTTAGAGCTGTTTTCAAATTCAAGTTCTCCTTTGTTTTTATAAGCATAGTTTCTTAAAGGTTGGGAGGGAACCATGTTTACTGCCTTTTCTAGGTCAACTACGTCCCATATACTTTTAATGTTCTGTGCATTATGGTTTTTCTGAAGCCAATTTGCCCTAGTGGTATTTATGTAGTTAGCTACGTTTTTATCAGCATCAGTATTTCTAATATCTCTTAGAAGTCCATTGGTTACATAGGTATCTTTTAATCCGTCATTGTCAAAATCAGCTATTAGGTTAGACCAGCTCCAATCAGTTGCTGCCATACCAGAAAACTGCGCAATGTTACTGAAGGTTTCATTGCCGTTATTAAGTTGTAGGGTATTGTACATATACTGAAAACCGCCACCATCTTCCACCACTTTCCAGAATGAACCAATGTTCATACCACTCATGTTAGACTTTAGTCTAAAGTTATCTTCCGAAACCATATCAAGTACAAAAATATCTAGATTCTGGTCGTTGTTAATGTCCGCAATATCGACACCCATACTGTAATAGGAAGTCTGTTTTAAAGCACTTTTTTCAATGCTGGAAAAAGTACCGTCTTGGTTGTTTAGGAATAAAAAGTCTGGAGCATAAAAATCATTGGCAACATATAGGTCTGTCCAGCCATCATTATTTATATCACTTGCAGAAACGGCATTGGGGAATCCGGTTTTGTCGATTCCTGCAATTTTAGAAACATCTTTGAAAGTATCTCCGTTGTTTTTATAAAGTTTTAATGCATATTCAGGTATAAGAAGATTGTCTGCATTGTGGTATTGAGAAAGACTACCAGGATTTGGTGGTTGCGTTAAAAGGAATAAATCTAGTAATCCGTCTTTATCATAATCTAAAAAAGTAGCATGTCTTGTTCTTTCAGTATTTGCGATAAGATATGCTTCTGCCTTTTCTTCAAAGGTACCATCGCCTTTATTGATGTATAATAGATTTCTTCGCCACTCAGGATTTTCATCATAAAGCTCTCTACTAATATAGATATCTAAATGTCCGTCATTATTAATATCAGCAACGGTAACGCCAGTTGACCATCCGTCGAAATTTATGATTCCAGCTTCTTCAGTCTTGTCAATGAAGCTTAAATTACCTTGGTTGATATATAGTTTGTCTGGCACCATATTGCCTGCAAAGAAGATATCTTGAAGACCGTCATTATTAAAATCACCAACACCAACACCTGCACCACCGTAGAAATTAGCATATGCAAATATGTTTTTATCCTTATCGTCTTTTACACGATTGTTAAAGTCAATACCTGTTTCATCAGATTTTAGTAAAGTGAATAGTTTTTCATTTACTTCAATTTCCTTAGTAGTAGTGTTACAGCATATAAACAGTAAAGAACAGCAATAAAATAAAAGCTTGGTTTTCATGATTACAAGATACTATTTTACACAAAAAAAAGGAGAGTTTCCCCTCCTTTTCAAACTCAATATAAATTAACTCAACTATTATGAGAGGTTTCACTCAAAAACCTGTCGTAATATTGTTATTGTGCATCCCACCAAACTCTAGTGGTAAGAACATCTGGCCCTTGAGCTGCTACTGCAGCTGCATAATTATCAGGGTTATTACTTTGTTCACTCTCAGAATACGTAAGTCTTCTTGGTATAGTACCATTGGTTACATTACCAGGGTAGTTTACAGGTGTAAGATTAGGAAATCCTGATCTTCTCCAGTTAGAAAACGTTTCATATTCATTTAAGAATGTTGCTGCCCAATATTGTGTGTTTATTTGCTCTATAGCATTTGCAGCATCATATGGGTTTGCAGTTAAATAGTCTGTAATGTCGCCATCAGCTATAACTGCATTTTCTCCGTATAGGGATAAATGTTTCATAGCAGCCGTTACACCATTATTGTAGTGTGTAGCAGCATCACCAGCAAGACCCCAACGTACATTTGATTCTGCTAGCATAAACTCTACTTCAGCATATGTTTGGAAAATCATTGGAGTTGTTTCTCCTGTTATGATATTTCTATTTGGCTCAGCATAAGCATCTGTATTGTCTTCTCCGGTTTGCTCTAATAACATTGGAGAATCTAATCCATTAGGAAAACCTATTAAATCTTCAGAAACGGTACTACCATCACTTCTTCTTGCTGCTAAAATCGGTAGTCTTGGGTCATCACCACCTTGAAGAAAATCAATGAAAGTCTTACTCATTCTTGGGTTACTGTCTGCTGTGAAAACTTCTCCTATTCCATTTTTGTTGTCAGCATCATGTTGTAGGTAGAAAATATCTTCATTTGAAGTCATTACACCACCAGCGATAGCTTTGGTTGCCCAAGCTTGTGATGCTGCTGGGTCAACTTTTATCAATCTAAGACCTAAACGTAACATTAATGAATTTGCTAGCTTTTTCCATTTAGCTTGATCACCTCCGTAAATTACATCTGCAGATCCGAATTCTGAAGTTCCAGTACCTAAAGCGGCAGCTGATTCTTCTAATTCCTTTAATAAATCTGGGTATATTTCACTTTGTGCATCATACTTAGGAAGGAAAATACCATCTATTACTGCTTTACCAGCTTCGGTATAAGGTATATCACCATATAAATCTGTAAGCCTAGAATAAGCAAAAACACGTAATATTCTAACAATAGCCTTCATTTCCTCTGGAGAATTCTCTTCTTCCATTTGAAATTGCAAATCTTCTATAGATTTTATGGCGTTGCCATAATAACGATCTAATAAAGAAGAAGCATAGCCTCTGTTCCAAGTATATTTATCTCCACTCCAATATCCTGCAGTGGTAGAAATATGCTGCATCATTGTAGATTGGTAAATCATACCAGCTCTCCAATTGTCATATCGCTCACTAGAGATAAATTTTATAATAGCAGTTAGCTTATTACTAGCTGCAACTTGACTTGGCTTGGTAGGATTGACGTTCAATTCTTCAAAACCATCGTCACATGCACCAACAAAAAGTAGTGCGAACATTAGTATAAATATTGATTTTTTCATAGTTCTCTTTTAAAACTTTACATTGATAGTTAGACCATAGCTTCTTGCTGAAGGAACTCCGAAATATTCTAAACCTTGCGAGTTACCTGCAGTATATGCACTTTCAGGATCGATGTTATCTACGCTTCTTTTAATGTAAAATAAGTTAGAAGCAATAAGGGAAACATTTACATCTGTTAAGAATACATTATCCAAAGATTTCTTTGGTAATGAGTACCCAATGCTCATTTGTCTGAATTTGATATAATCTGAATCTTCAACGAATTCTTCAGCGATATCATTTATTTCACCATAGTAAGTTTCTAAATCTTCTGGTGCAACAGTTGTTGTAAAAGGCTGCCCAGTTGCAACATCGATACCAGAAACAGATAGTCCGTTTTCACGACCTTCTAAAGTGTTTTTATGTAAACCTGTTCCGTAAAGGATAGTGTTGGTTCCAGAAAAAACCTGACCACCAAATTTACCATCGATTAAGAAATTTAAATTGAAATTCTTGTATCTAAATGAATTTGTAAAACCAATAGTTAATGGAGGTACACCTTCACCTAAAATTTTACGTTCACCTTCTACTGCTCTAGGTACTCCCTCTCCGTCTATTTCATAAACGATAGTACCGTTATCATCACGTTCGTAAGATACACCTACAATAGTACCGTATGTTTCGCCAACGATATGTGTAATTCTAACATTTTGAGTTCTTGGCTCATCTAAATTCACGTCAGAATCAACATCATCCGTAGCAACAACTAAACCTTCGTTATATGCACCATTAATTGTTGTGTTCCATGTGAAGTCTTTTGTCTTGATTGGAGATCCACTTAAAAGAAATTCAACACCTTTATTTGAAACCTTACCTAAGTTAGCACTTGCACCTGAGAAACCGGAGTACTCAGAAGTAGCAACATTTACAATGTCATTTGTAGTTTCATTGCTATAGTAAGCGAAATCTAATGAAAGTCTGTTGTTGAACAATCTCATATCCAAACCAATTTCAGTTTCGTTTTTACTGAAAGCAACAAGATTTGCATTTGGAACTGTACTACCTGAAATTCTTCCTAATGGTTGTCCTTGAATAGGGTTCCCGAATATTTCATAAGTTAATGCAAGAGAATAAGGATCCTGGGCACCACCTGCTACTTCAGAATAACCACCTCTAAGTTTTAAGAAACTTACAAATGTTGGCAAGTTCAAAGCATCTGATAATATTAAACTAGCATTTACAGATGGATAAAAATCATCATTTGGTGTTGTTTTTCCTGGGAAAGATAATGTAGAGAACCAGTCATTTCTGCCAGTAAACGTAACATAAGCCCAACGATCGTAAGACAATTCTAATGACCCATATACAGATCCAATTTTTCTTTCAGAATATTCTCTGCTTCTTGATTGGCTAACAGTGTTGCCTATATCCTCTAGACCTGGAACAATAAAATCATTACCGCCTAAAAATAAATTTTCAGATTTTACGTGGTTGTTGTTTGCACCTACAAGAGCTGAAATAGCAAATTTGTCTGTAATATTCTTTTCTGCAGCTAAAATTAAATCAGCATCAACTTGATTATATCTTCTTTCTTCATCATTGATACCACCTAAAGGTTTGTATGCGGTACCAAATGGTTCTACAGACGTTCTTCTGATTATATCATTATCAATACCAACTCTACCTGTTAAGGAAAGCCAATCTAATATGTCATAACGTAAAGAAGTAGATGCTATAATTCTATTTCTTACATCTTGATTGTTGAAATTGTATGCTGCAAAATATGGATTCGTAGAGAACGTGTTGTTTGAAAATCCTCTTTCACTTCCATCAGGGTTTGTTGATGGTTGTAATGTTGTTACATCAATATTACCTGGTAACAGTGCAACTGAAAAGTTTGCATTACCTGGTGAATCAGAAAGTCTAGGTCTATTTTGAACCTTTTCTATGATATATTTTGCATTAACATTACTTGTAAGTTTCTCACCTAAAACTGCACTAGAGTTAATAGAAAATGATTTTCTATTTAAACCTGCATTTGGTAGTACATCTTCGTTTGTTAAGTCTGATGCGGAAAGCCTATACGTTAAGTTTTCAGAAGCATTGGTTATGGCTACAGTATTAATAAATGTTGTACCAGATCTGTAAAATTTATCAACATTGTTTCCAGTGTATGCGTATGGTCTAGAAACACCATCAAATTGAGGGGTGCTAACACCGTCGAAGGCCTCACCCCAAGATGAAGAACCTGCTTCGAGAGCAGCTTGCTGCGAACCTGGTCTTACACCACGCACTCCTTGACCGTATTCTTGTTGAAAATCTTGTAAGTCGGTATTTACTTTATCGAAAGTTACCGAGCTACTAAATTCAACTCCAAAACCTTCTTGTCCTTTACCAGTTTTGGTTGTAACAATAATTACACCACCGGCAGCACGAGAACCGTATAATGCAGATGCAGCACCACCTTTAAGAACTGAAATAGATTCGATATCATCTGGATTTAAACTAGAGATACCATCTCCACCATCAGATCCACCCCATAAACTAGCAGAACCATTGTTCCCATTACCTATAGGAATACCATCAACTACATATAAAGGTTGGTTATTACCAGATAATGAACTTGCACCTCTAATTACAACTCTACTTGAACCTGCAGCACCCGTTGCGTTTTGAGAAATGTTCACACCCGCAATTTTACCTTGTAATGAGTTGATTGCATTTGGTGTTTTAACCGTAGAAATTTCATCGGCATCAACCTCTGTTAAAGAATAACCTAATGCTTTCGTTTCTTTACGAATACCTAATGCAGTTACTACAACTTCATCTAATTCGCTAGCATCTTCATCTATTGATGCGTTTACTGTTGATCTCCCATTAACGCCAATTTCCTTAGTCTTATACCCTAAAGAAGAGAAAACTAATGTTGCGTTTGCGTCAACACTTATTGCATAATTACCATCAAAATCGGTAGAAGTTCCGTTTGATGTGCCTTTTTCAACTACGTTAACACCCGGCAAAGGTGATCCTGTATCGTCTGTGACAACACCGGATACGTTTTTGTCTTGACCTGTTACTCCTTGAAAAAAAAGCAGCAATGTAATGGTCAAAAAACTTAAGAATTTTTTGTTCATAAATGATTGAGTTAAGTTAGTTTGTATAAAATACGATGATAAGTTGGGCTATATTCCACCTAATGATGAAAAATTTCGACTAATAACTGTTGTGATAAGCTTAACAACGTGTTAACAAAAAGTAAATTTTTAAAAATGAAACATTATTTAGGGCTTTTGTGATGCACTAATAATACGCCATTGTTCATCGGTTATAGCTGGTCCATCAAAGAAAGAGACTCCTTTTGCTCCATTGCTTTTAGCTTGGTAAATAGCTTCTTTTAATTGTTCAGGAGACATTTCTGGCACATAAATGCCTGTGTGTAGTTCTATGTCTTTTCCTTTTAAATCTTCAACTCCTTGTTTGGTTGCATACCCGATCCAATCTATTTCTTCGTTATAGAATACATTATAAATCATTGGTAGTACAGCGTCTACCTTCCATTTATCCCATCGTTGGCGTACCATATGATCCGCCATTTCTGGATAAGGAAATACCGCGGCTGTTAATTGTTTTCCGTTCTTATGGGTAATTTCATATGCCTCATCAACAATAGCCTTAACTTTATTTAATCTGAAATTTTTCCATTCCATATCTATCGCAGGATTGCTAAAATCTTTAGGATTCTTATGGTGTTTTTTTTCAAATTCTGATGTACAAACATCACAATAGCAGAAGTCATATCTCGATAATTCTGACTCTTGTTTTAAATCATATTTAGGTAATAAACCAATAGGAAGAAAAATGTCTGAATATCTTATATAATCTAAGTGAAAACTAGCTACGCCTTCTACTTTAGCCAGACCTTCTATTAGACCAAGTATGTGTTCGCGCGATTCTTTTCTGGTTGGGCAAAGCCATTTATAGTATCCTACATAAGGTGGTTCGTCAAAGCAAGATTTACCATCTCTACTTACAGCGTACCATTCTGGGTGTTGTTCTGCAATTTTATCTCCAGGTCTGTTCATGGTAAACATCCATGCATGAACTTCTAGATTATGCTTTTTTGCAATGGGTACAAGTCTAGTAAGTAACTCTGGGTCTCCATACGTGTTTATTAAAATTGCATCTAGACCATTATCACCATACTTTTTAAATTCTTCATCAAAAGATTTGTCGGTTCTAGTTTTCTCGGCGGTAACCCAAGTCCATAATTTAAATGATTCTTCTTTGGTTGTAGAGGTTTCCACAATAGTTGAGGATAATTTTGTTTCCTTTTTTGATTCGCATGAAATAGTTAAGGCGAATATGAAAAGGGCTAAAAATTTTAATAGTTTAGTTGGTTGTATCATTATATGTTTCGAATTTTCCGTCTGTGTGTATAACTAGTTTTTTATTGGTGAATGGGCTTTTAATCCAAATGTCAAAGCCAAAATTATTCTTCTCTAAAATAGGGGTAACTGGCTTTCCTAATATTAGTTTAGGCTCTTTTTGAAGATTTCCATTTTTTAATACCCAGCCATTTTCGGTGTTATTTTTATTTATTTGATTTCTATATAATTCGTATAAATACCATTTAATATGCTCGTCTTCTGGTATTGTAAACTCAGTAGTAACTACTGTGGTGTTTTTATCAAAATAGACATAACCCCAATGTTCTGGTTCATGCATATTAATAACTCCTTGGGGAGACCATACCCAATTGTATTCTGGTAAAAACTTGCCAGATGAATCTTTCTTTCTACTATAACGACCCTTTTTAAGATCAAAATCCCAATTAACTCGTGAAAAATTAATTCTCCAAAAGTCATTCTCAGGTATATTAGTAGTTCCTCCAGGGGCAGTGGTAAATGACCAAGGAATAGCAATTTCTATGGTCCATCCTTCGTCTATGTCGGTAGAATTATTCAAAGTTCCTTGTACTTGAACAGCTGATTTTATGCCTTTAAAATCCCACCCATCCATAATATAACCGTTATTTCTATAAGGTTTAGATAAGTATAGATCCCAAATTGTATTTAGAGCGTTCATTTCAAACTCATAATAATTATGGGTGTCGCCGTCTGGGTCCAAAAAGATTTCAAAATCATTATTGTAAAAAATAATGGTGTCTTTCTGTTTTAATGTAGCCCAAACATGAGGTTCTTTTAATTTAACGAAGAAATAAATATTAGCATCGTCCCAAAGCATTTTAAACTTGGTTTCATATGTTGGTTTTTTAACTCCTTCTATATCTATAAAGCTGCTAGACCATGCTGTTTTTTGCCACGAAAATTCGTCCATGTTACCATCAATTTCAATATCTTCAATGGTGTTATGAGCCACATAGGTTCTTGGTGTTTCTTGTGCTAGAATTGAAATTACACCTAAGTACAGCATAAACAATAATAGCGCTACTGCCTTTTTAGCTTTCAAAGATTTTTTATTGAAAATTTCCATAATCTTATTTTTTGGCACTTATAGTTTTTAACTCATTAGAAATCAAAAGCGCTGTGCTTTGTTCAATCTTTTTTTGTCGATTTAATATGAAATGGAGTTTGAATAATGTTGAATTTTAACCAATCAACTTTACTCATTTATCAAGCTCATTTTAAAATGAAGCTGTGCTAATGTTGTTTTTAAGTACATTTAACAACATATTTGACTTTTCGCTATTCTTAAGATTTAGGTTGAATATTTTCATAATTATTAGTAATCTGAATATTTTTAGCCTAACAACTAAAGATTAGTGCCCAACGTCAAGTTATTGAAAAGTATTAGAGTTTTTTAACCTATGGATGTTAGATTGAGAAAATTTTTAAGTAAGCCTAAGTTTTTTGGGACAAGTGAGATAAAACCTTGGCATCATATTTTGTTTTGGTTGGTCTATTTTGTCTTCAATACTTTTCGTTGGACATTTATTCACAACGACTTTCTACTTTCATTACGTACCAATTTAATTGGTTTTCCGATTCATATGTTCTTGGCATATTTAAATGCGTATTATTTAATGCCGAAATTTATTTACACCAAAAAATATGTTCAGTATTCGGGAGCTATACTTTTGTCTCTATTCGTAATGTTATTGGTTAAGTATAATCTAACCTATTATTTAGTAAGTACCAATGTAATGCCAGAAGGGTTAGAGGTTATAAATACTTTAACCATTGGCTACGCTGTGCAAACGATGATTGGTGAAGTTTATGTAATATCATTTTTTACCGCTATTAAATTAACGGTAGATTGGCTTAGGGAAAGTAGTAAACTTCATGACTTGGAAAAGCGACAATTGAAAACCGAACTTCGTTTCTTAAGATCTCAAGTGTCTCCCCATTTTTTCTTTAATACCTTGAATAATATATACTCTTTAACTTTAGAGAAATCTGACCAAGCACCAGAGGTAATCTTAAAGTTGTCAGAACTCATGCGATATTTGTTATATGCTACTAAAAAACAGCGACAAGATCTAACAAGTGAAATTAATTGTATTAGAAATTACATAGATTTGGAACGTATTCGTTTCGATGATTCTTTGAAGATAGATATGAATATTTCTGGTAATCTAGATAATTGTAAGATTCCACCTATGTTATTAATTCCTCTTATCGAAAACTGTTTTAAACATGGAGCAAGTAAAAATATAGGGGAAATGAAAATTAAAATTGATATAAAAGTGGATGATCATTTTATGGATTTCAAGGTCTCTAATTCAATACCAAATGTCAATAAAGAATTTGTTTATCCTGTAAATAGAGGTGGTATTGGGCTCTCTAATGTTAAAAAACGTTTAGAGTTGGGTTATGGTAAAAACGATTATGATTTAAAAATTTTCGAGGAAAATAAAATGTTCAACGTTTTTTTAAAGCTAAAGGTTATATGATTTTGAAAGTGATAGTAGTAGACGATGAGCCATTGGCAGTAAATGTGATTAAAAATTATATACTTCGTGTTAAAGAATTGCAGTTAGAAGGCACTTTTTCTAATGCCCTAGATGCATCAACTTTTCTTAGAGATAACGATGTGGATATTATGTTCTTGGATATTAATATGCCATTTTTAGATGGACTGGAGTTTTTGAGTACCCTACATAGAAAGCCATTTGTAATTATGACGACTGCTCATGAAGAGCACGCGCTAAAAAGTTTTGAACTTGAAGCTATAGACTATTTGGTGAAACCAATTTCATTGCCAAGATTCTTTAAATCTGTTGATCGTGTTATTGGTTTAAAGAAAGGAGCCAATAATGGTAGTTCAGATAAGGATGAAAAGCCTTCTATTTTTGTAAAAGTGGATAAAAAGAAATTACAAAAAATTTATCTAGATGAAATTATGGTGATAGAAAGCCTTAAGGATTATATCAGAATAATCACTCCTACTTCCAAATATATTATCCATAGAACATTAAGTAGTTTTACAGATGAACTACCAGGGGATAATTTTATTAGAATTCATAGATCTTATACCATTGCAGTTGACAAAGTAAGTGTAGTTGAAGGTAATAGTGTAGAAATAGGCGGTATCAGATATACTATTGGTAGAAGCTATTTGACAGATGCAAAAAGTAGGATATTAAATAACCTGACTGATTAGACATTTAGTTCAAACAATTACAAATTTCATTTACTGTGAGCGAGTTATTTAAGTTTAAACAATTTGATATCAATCAAGATCGTTGTGCCATGAAAATTGGTACAGATGGCGTTCTCTTAGGTGCTTGGGCTAATCTTGACAAGGCTCCTGCTTCTGTTCTGGATATTGGTGCAGGTACAGGTGTAATTGCATTAATGTTGGCGCAAAGAAGCACAGCAGAAGTAATTGATGCTATTGAGATAGATGCAGCTGCATATGAACAATGTGTAGATAATTTCGAATTATCACCTTGGGGAGATAGATTGTATTGTTATCATGCCGGTTTAGATGAGTTTGTTGATGAAATTTACGATAAGTACGAGCTTATAGTTTGTAACCCTCCATTTTATTCTGAAACGGTTACATCGGGTAATGTGCAACGTGATCAAGCACGACAAAATGAGTTTTTACCTTTCGATGAATTGTTAGAGGGAGTTTCTAAGTTGTTGTCAGACGAAGGTACCTTTAACACCATTATACCTTTTAAGGAAAAAGAATCATTTATAAAAATGGCGGCGGACCTAGGTTTGTTTGTAAATGAAAGTCTTCATGTAAAAGGCAACCCTACAGCAGAAATTAAGCGTGCGTTGTTATCCTTCTCACGAAATGATACAACATGTAAGGTGACTGATTTAATAATTGAAACAGACCGACATGTCTATACTACTGAGTATGTGGCCCTGACTAAAGATTTTTATTTAAAAATGTAACTTTAGTCTTGTATATTGTTATATTTCTTTAATTATCTTTGATAAAAGCATTGTTATGAGACCAGATTTATTTGAAGCACCAGATTATTACAATTTAGATGATTTACTTTCTGAAGAACATTTGCTGGTACGCGATGCTGCGCGCCAATGGGTGAAAAGAGATGTATCTCCAATTATTGAAGAATATGCCCAAAAAGCAGAATTCCCTAAGCAGATTATTAAAGGTCTTGCAGAGATAGGTGCTTTTGGTCCTTATATTCCAGAGGAATATGGTGGGGCAGGGCTAGATCAAATTAGTTACGGACTCATCATGCAAGAAATAGAAAGGGGAGACAGTGGTGTTCGTTCTACTGCTTCTGTACAATCTTCTTTGGTGATGTATCCTATTTATACTTACGGAACGGAAGAGCAACGTAAAAAATACTTACCAAAATTAGCTTCTGGTGAGTGGATGGGGTCTTTTGGACTAACAGAACCTAACCACGGTTCTAACCCAAGTGGTATGGAAACCAAGTATAAAGATATGGGAGACCATTATCTTTTAAATGGTGCCAAGCTTTGGATTTCTAATTCACCTTTCTGTGACATTGCCGTTGTATGGGCAAAAAATGAAGAAGGACGTATTCATGGGTTAATTGTTGAGCGTGGTATGGAAGGTTTTACAACGCCAGAAACACATAACAAATGGTCATTAAGAGCATCAGCTACTGGTGAGTTAATATTTGATAATGTAAAAGTGCCTAAAGAGAACCTATTGCCAAATAAATCTGGATTAGGAGCTCCGTTAGGTTGTTTAGATTCTGCTAGATTCGGAATATCATGGGGAGCAATTGGTGCTGCAATGGATTGTTATGATACTGCCTTAAGATATGCTAAAGAACGTGTGCAATTTGGGAAACCTATTGCAGCTACACAATTGCAACAAAAGAAATTGGCAGAAATGATAACTGAAATTACCAAGGCGCAATTACTGGCGTTTAGATTGGGACAATTAAAGAATCAAGGAAAAGCTACCTCTGCTCAAATTTCAATGGCAAAAAGAAACAATGTTGAAATGGCTATAAAAATAGCGCGTGAAGCAAGACAAGTTTTAGGTGGTATGGGTATTACCGGTGAGTACAGTATTATGAGGCATATGATGAATTTAGAAAGTGTTATTACTTATGAAGGTACGCACGATATTCATTTATTAATTACAGGTGCTGATATAACAGGAATGCCTGCTTTTCAATAAATTAACAGTTTGCTGTAATAGGCTTAACATGCAATACGAAATCAAAAATTATCTTTGAACTGCACGGGTAAGATGTGTGCATGTTTTTTGAAATAAGCTATAGCCGATGGGAACATCGGCTTTTTTTAGCCTTAATTTTTATTAGAAAGGAAGTTAGTAAGCCATTTTCCAGATTCTTTAATAGTCCTTTTTAATGTATTGAAATCAATATGTACCAGACCGAATCTAGGGAAATAACCTTCTGCCCATTCAAAATTATCGGTAAAGGTCCAAACAAAATACCCGTGTATATTTAATCCTTCATTCTTAGCCTTCAAAACTTGATTTAAATAGTGCTGTAAAAAGTTTAAACGGTCGGTGTCTACAATTCCACCGTTTTCAACCTTATCTTTAAACGTAGCGCCATTTTCGGTAATAATAATTTTCTTTATCTGTGGATAATCGCTGTATTTTTTAATCATCTTATAAATACTAGGTGGATACACCTCCCAGTCCATAAGCGTGGTTTTTACATTTCTTTTGCTAGCTTTTATAATTTTAGCTCTTATGTGTGGGACTAATAGGTTATACTTAACTTTTTCACGCGTATAATTTTGAATCCCTATAAAATCAAAATCGAACTTACAATCTACCATGTCGGTTGGTTGAATAAATGGACGCAATCTCTTTAGAATAGGAGCATCGTTAGTAGGGTAGCCCAAGCCTAAAGTTGGTTCAATAAATAAACGGTTTAGTAAAGCGTCTACTTTGATAGCAGTTTTTTTATCTCTTTTATTTTCTCTGTAAGGATCAATTTGAGAACAGGAAAAAGTGGTTCCTATTTGGGCATTTGGTATTAGCTTTCTGAGTATTCTACCACCTTCAGCTTGACAAAGAACTGCATGATGTGTTGCAGGTAAGAAGTTTTTCAGACCTTTTTTTCCAGGAGCATGAACACCTAAAAAATACCCGGCCCCTGTAAAAACCATGGGCTCGTTTAATACCATCCAATGTTTTACTCGGTCTCCAAAAGTTTTGGCACAAAGTGTAGTGAATTCTGAAAACCACCGAACAATAGTTCTATTGGTCCAGCCTCCTTTTTGTTCTAAAGCATGTGGTAGATCCCAATGATAGAGGGTGATCCAAGGTGTTATTTCTTGTGCTAAACAAAAATTGATGACGTCATTATAGAATTGTAATCCCTTATCGTTTACAGTTCCTACGCCATTAGGTAATACTCTTGCCCATGATATTGAAAATCGATAGTTATCTATATTCATCGATTTCATTAATAGAATATCTTCTTTGTATTTATTGTAAAAATCGCAGGAGATATTGGCATTGTCTCCGTTTTGAATCATTTTCGGATTTTCGGTATACTTGTCCCAAATGGATTGCCCTTTGCCATCAGAATCATGACCACCCTCAATTTGATAAGCCGCAGTCGATACTCCCCACGTAAAATTCTCGCCAAAATCAGATGCCTTCAAAAAAGACTCTTCTTGTTTTTTCAATTTGATAAGTACTTTTTTAGTAGATTAAATAGGCTTCCTCTAAAAGTTGAGAAACGATTTTATCGGTAATATCTGGGTAGTCCACTAGGATAGTAGAATCTGAATCTACCCAATTTTTCAACTTATCTAAATGTTTCTTCTTGAGTGATTTTATCATAGGTACTCCCATTTCTGATAAGGCCGCTGCATTACACTGTTGTTCATATTGCCCTTTCATAGGTACTACAAGTAGTTTCTTTTGCATGAACAGACTTTCTGCGGGCGCTTCAAAACCAGCACCACATAAAACACCTTTGCTAGAAGCCATACTCTTTACAAATGCTTTATTGGTAATAGGTTTAATATGGATGTTTTTACTGAAGTATTCATAATTATTATGCTTTGAGAATACCTCCCATTTTGTGCTTTTCATTTTACTCAAAAAGTTCAATAATTTTTCATCACTGTATGAAGGAAGGTAGACTGTGTAATGTTCCGCTTTTGTAATTTCAGCAGAACGTATATCATTTCTAATGATGGGGGTATAAATATTGGGCTCATATGATTTAAAATGGAGCCCAAAATGATTAGTGGTGGGAGCATAATTATTTAATATCCATTTACCCATTCTGTCCTTTTTCTTAGGTTTGGGAGCGTGGGTAGATAATACTGCTGCCTGATGGCTAAAACTATAACAAGGTTTGTGCTTTAATTTACATGCCCAAGCCGTAACAGGTTCAAAATCATTTATAATTAGATCATAATTTTCAACCGGTATACTTTTAATTTCTTTTTGCAAACGCATAGAATTAGCCTTGTAATAGGTCTTCCATACATCTACACCGCCTTTTTTACCAAAAATAAAGCTCAAGCCTTTTAATTGATATTTTACAGGGTATGGTAATTTGATATCTGCCTGTATTCCACTTACCAATATATCTAATGAAATATTATGATTTAAAAGTGCAGGGATAACATCGCGAGCCCTACTTAGGTGCCCGTTGCCCGTACCTTGTATTGCATATAATACTTTCATTTGCTTTGTTGGGTCATTCCACTAATTTTAAATTCTTCTAAAAGACTTTGAAAAAGCTCAGCTTTCTCTAAAACATAGGTTTCTTCCTTTGTATCTTCTGTGTGGTCAATTACCAACTGATCATCGAGGTAGGAGTAAAGTGCCCATTCTCCATCATGGTATTCTAGGGAAGTTAAATTCTCAATCCAGTCACCTGAATTTAAATAGGTGACCTCGCCTTTGTCAGTTTTTATTTTTCGAATTTCCGGTTGATGAATATGCCCGCATATCACGTAGTCATATCCATTTTCTATGGCGATTTCTGCTGCAATTTGTTCAAAGTCATTTATAAATTTCACCGCAGATTTAACGCCGTTCTTTATTTTTTTGGACATTGAAATAGGACCCTTGCCCATTTTCTTGCTGATAAAGTTTATAGCTCTATTCAAAAGAATTAAGAAATCGTACCCTTTAGCGCCTAACTTTGCAACCCATTTGGAGTGTAGCATGGTTACATCAAAAACATCACCATGAAAAACCCACGCTTTTTTATCTTCTAAAGGAATCACCATTTTATTAACGATACTAAGAGAACCCATACTATTGCCTGAGAATTTCCGCAATAGTTCATCGTGGTTGCCTGTAATATAATGAACAGGTATGCCTTTGGCCACCCAGTCAAGTAAGAGCTTTATCACCTTCATGTGAGATTTAGGCCAATAACGCTTGTTAAATTGCCAAATATCTACAATGTCTCCATTGAGGATAACTTCTTTTGGTTTTATGGATTTTAAATATTTTAGAAGTTCTTTAGCGTGACAACCATATGTTCCTAAATGAACATCTGATATGACTACAATGTCTATCGGTCTTTTTTTCATAAGTTTAATGCAGGTTCCTTTTTCTTAAATTTTAACAGAAGTAGAATCAGCATATACTTGAAGTTTTTTACAAGAAAAGCTAAAATAAAAAAGGTCAATTTAATAGATTTCATATACTGAAACTTATGACCGTAAAGATTCAATAAATCTATTGATGAAAAGGTTACTACTAACTTATGTTTGGGTTATGGCTGTGTTAAATTATGTACTATAAGTGTTTTTTTATTAACTATTTCTTTACCAATCTTACTTTTATAGACTTGCTAATTGGTGTTTTACTTCTTTCGGCAAAATGATTGTAAGGTACTAGAACGTTCGTCTCTGGAAAGTATGAAGCTAAATTACCAGATGGAATATTGTATGGAACTACTTTAAAGTTATGAGCTGTTCTTACTTTATCATCATAAGTACTAGTAATATCTACTACATCTAGTTTATTGAGTCCAATTGCTTTCATGTCATCTATATTCATGAAAATTACTCGTCGAGCATTATAGACGCCCCTGTATCTATCATCTAAACCGTAGATAGTCGTGTTGAACTGATCATGAGAACGAATGGTCATCATCATATATTCATCTTTTTCAAGGTCGTGTTGAGGTAATTTATTGATAGAAAACTGCGCTTTGCCATTTGGTAGCATACTAAAATCTAGTTCTCGTACATTGTTTGGTAGATAGTATCCAGCTCCTTTAGATCGTTCTTTTGTTTTGCTGAACCCTTTGGCTACTTGATCTATTTGGGTTCTGATCAATTCATAATCTTCACCTAAAGTTTTCCATTTCATAGGATGCTTGTCACCAAAATAAGCATGTCCAATATTTGCTATTATTTCGGGTTCGCTCATAATTGTATCTGCGGCAGGTTTAAGAATACCTTTAGATCTTTTAACCCTACCCATACTATTTTCTACTGTAAAGTGTCTTGCCTTACCATCTTTCATATCTTTTTCAGATCTACCAATAGTAGGTAGAATTAATGCTGTCTTTCCGGTAATTAAATGTGTTCGGTTCAATTTGGTGCTAATCTGTACGGTAAGGTCACAATTTTGAATACCCTTTGCAGTGTACTCCGTATCGGATGCTGCCATTGAGAAATTACCGCCAAGACACATGAATATTTTAGCATTGCCTTCATACATTGCCTTCATGGAGCCTACAACATCTACACCCTCATGATCTGGAGGTGTAAAACCTAAGTATTTTTTAATACGTTCATTCATTTCTTTGTCAATGAAATGCTGTATCCCTACGCTTCGGTCTCCTTGTACATTACTATGTCCACGAACAGGGCAAGTACCTGCATTTGGTTTTCCTATTGCTCCTTTTAGTAATAAAAGGTTTATATATTCTCTAATGTTTTCTACTCCATTTTTGTGTTGGGTGAGCCCCATTGCCCAACACACAATAATTTTAGATTTATTCGCTAACAGCGCTACCGTTTCATTAATTCTCTCTTCGGAAACGCCTGTTTGTTGTAGTAGCTCGTCTGAATTGAAATTATTTAAATCGTTGATCAAAGCATCGTAACCATCTGTATATTTTTCTATGAAAGCATGATCAAATACATCTTTAGATTGTTGGTCAAGTGCAACTAATTTTTTCAAAATCAATTTTACCAACGGAATGTCTTGGTTGATATTGACCGGCAAATGGATGTCTGCCATATCTTCACCACCACCGATCCAACCATTTAAATGTTGGGGATTTTTAAAATTCACTAAACCTGATTCCTCAAGCGGATTTATACTGATAACCTTACCACCGTTTTGCTTGCATTTTTCTAACGCAGATAGCATTCTTGGGTGATTTGTGCCTGGGTTTTGACCGGCAATTAAAATTACTTCTGCTTCATAAAGATCTTCTAAAGTAGTTGAGCCTTTACCAATGCCTAAAGTTTCGCCTAGTGCAACACCACTACTTTCATGGCACATATTAGAGCAATCTGGTAAATTGTTGGTGCCTAGCGCACGGGCAAACATGCCATATAAAAAAGCGGCTTCATTACTAGATCTTCCAGATGTGTAGAAAATGGCCTCGTCTGGATTGTTTAATTTTTTTAATTCAGATGCGATTAAATCAAAAGCGGCTTGCCATGAAATAGGTTCGTAATGAACACTGCCAGGTTTTAAAACCAATGGTTCTATTAAACGACCAAATTTGTTAAGTTCATAATCAGTTAACCGAGAAAGTTCTTCGACTGAATTTTTTTGAAAGAAACTGGAGCCTATCTGTTCTGTAGTTGCTTCATCTCCCAAAGCTTTAGCCCCATTTTCACAATACTCAGCTACGGGAGAAGGATGTTCTGGATCAGGCCAAGCACAACTAGGGCAATCAAAACCATCTTTTTGATTCATGCTAAGCAATGTGCGCATAGATCGAAGAACGCCCATTTCTTTAAAAGTATGCTTTAGTGCCTCACGTACGCCTAAATAACCTGCGGCATGTCTAACAGGTTCTTTGATTTCAATATCTAGAAATTCTTCAGATCCTCTAAATGATACGTTGCGTTCAGTTTTATTGTCCATACTTTAAACTTAATAAATGTTAGAGTAATGGACGTGCTCATTTCTATTAAAATGTACTTTATACAGTTATAGGATTAAGCTTTAACTTAATTTAGGGTTTGGGTAGTTGTCAGATTGATCTTCAATAGTATTATCTAAACAGGTAAAATCTTTCTCTAGAAGAAGATATAAGTTGTTTTCTGAACTGGTTTTCATAGTATGGTCAAATGTTATAATATCATTTGCAAACCAAGATCTACCATCGGCTTCTGGCATTTCTAAAATAATACTATTGTTTTCAAATTTGATGCTTAGATGTTCTGCTTTATTATTAAGTACCACACCATAGCTAAATTTTGTAGCGCCAAAATTAGTGGAGTCATAAATCTTTCCATTATTTGAAAGTGCTTGCACCTCAGTTTGTGTAAGTCGAAACCGAATGGAATCACCTTTTATTCTGATTTTCATAGCTATAAATTGAGTTCACCACAAAAATAGACCATCTCACCACATAATTTAAGGAGTTGACATCAATTTGTTTCTAGTATTTAACCTTACTAGTATATTTATCATGTAATAAAAAACGAATTAAAATTTTTTCATTTTCATATAGTGTTCTCGTAAAAGAGTCCAATCTCAAAAGATTGGACTCTTTTTAGTTTAGGTCAATTTTGGGCATAAAAAAACCCATTAAATAAAATCTAATGGGTCCTAATATATTTAAATGTATAAGCTTATTTCCAAATAGGAGCAGGGTATTTACCTGAATCAGATTTTTCTTTTAAGCTGTTCATTGCTTTTTCTTTATCACTAGCGTAAGTAACACCAAACCAATCTCCACCAGAAGGAATGCACTTCACTTCAATTTCATTCGCCTGTAACATTTCTTGTATCATAAAAGGAATGTAAAGTTCGCTATTTGCTATACGATCATCATCTTTCAAGAATATTCTAAATTCAGATTCTATCTTATCAAAAATAGATGGTCTACAAACCCAGAAATTCATACTAGCTTGTTCGTCACCGGTAAATTCTAAATTAGTATCCTCATCAACGATGTTATTCTCTTTCTTTACTAATTTTAATCGTTCTTCTACAGCTACAAGGTTATCACCTTTAACATCACATACACCTCTAGATACAGATCCATGTTCCGATAAGGTATCTTTTAATGTGTATCCTAATAATGCATAGTCATCATTATCAGATTTCATGAAGTCAGCCGCTTTTTTGTAGGCAGATTGTCCGTAAAAATCATCGGCATTAATAACCACAAATGGTCCGTTAATTACTTTTCTGGCAGTCCAAACAGCATGTGCAGTACCCCATGGTTTTTTACGCTCACCAGTAAATGTTACTCCATCAGGTAAATCTGTAAGTTCTTGAGCAAGAACATTAAGCTCTATATTGCTAGGTATTCTTTTAGAAAGATGCTCCTCTAAAAACTCAACGTTTTCTTTTTTTGTGATAACTACAATTTGCTCAAAATTATTCTGGATGGCGTCATAAATGGCAAATTCCATTAAAAACTCACCGTTAGGACCTAAATCATCAAATTGTTTAAGTTTCCCATATCTACTACCGCTACCGGCAGCCATTAAAAGTAATGTCATGATTTCTGTATTTACAGGGCCAAAAATAGCGAATGCTATTAAAAACTCCATCAAATATTAGATGTAACCTCATTATAATTGATGATAAGTTAATATGGGTCAAGAACTTTTTATAAATTCAAAGTTCATAATCATCGCAAATAATGACGACAAGACGAAATTTTATCAGAAATACATCTATAGCAGGTTTAGGTTTAGTTGCAGTACCTGGTTTTGCTAATACTAGTTTTAGTGCTGCAGATAAACTAAATATTGGTTTAATAGGTGTGGGCTTAAGAGGAACTAATCATTTACAGAATTTACTGTTACGAAAAGATGTCAATGTTACGGCTATTTGCGATTTGGATGATAATAGAATTGCAATTGCGAAAAAACATATTGCCGAAGCAAAAGGTAAAGTGCCAAAGGTGTTTGGGGCAAATGATTTAGATTATAAGAACCTATTAGCCCTACAAGAAGTAGATGCGGTTATTATTGCTACACCTTGGTTGTGGCATACACGTATGACTGTTGATGCTATGGAAGCTGGTAAATATGCAGGAGTAGAGGTTTCGGCATCTAATACTTTAGAAGAATGTTGGGATTTGGTGAATACCCATGAGCGTACCGGTACCCATATGATGATATTGGAGAACGTTAATTATCGTAGAGATGTTCTTGCTGTACTTAATATGGTGAAACAAAATGTATTTGGTGAAATGGTACATTATAGATGTGGTTATCAACACGATTTAAGGCACGTGAAATTTAATGATGGTAAAACGGCTTATGGGAAGGGAGTGGAGTTTGGCGAAAAAGGAATTTCTGAATCTAAATGGCGTACGAATCATTCTGTAAAGCGAAATGCCGATGTATACCCAACGCATGGTTTAGGACCAATTGCGGTTATGGCCGATGTAAACCGTGGTAATCGTTTTGTGTCTATGACATCACATGCATCTAAAGGTATAGGCTTGCATAATTATATTGTTAAGGAAGGAGGTAAGGATCATACTAATGCAAATGTCAAGTTCAAACAAGGTGATGTTATTACATCTACGATAGATACAGCAAATGGCGAAACGATTATTATTACACATGATTGTAACTTGCCGAGACCTTATTCGTTAGGTTTTCGTGCGCAAGGTGCAAACGGACTATGGGAAGTAGATGGTAGTCGTATTTACGTAGAAGGAGAATCGGAACCACATAAATGGGATGAAGCACAACCTTGGTTAGATAAATATGACCACCCTTTGTGGAAGAAATATGGTGAGTATGCCTTAAATGCAGGTCATGGAGGGATGGATTTTTTTGTTCTTAATTCATTTGTAGAATCTGCAAAACAAAATATAGCTCCGCCGTTAGATGCTTACGATGCGGCTGCTTGGAGTGCTGTTACACCACTTTCTGAAGTTTCAATAGCAAATAATGGAGAGCCTCAAGATTTTCCCGATTTTACTCGTGGTCTTTGGATGAAAAGAACACCTTATCAATGGATGAAAGAAATGTATTAAAAACGAGGACTTAACTTGCTTTTGCTTCGTCCATTGTTTTTTTACTTTCAATCTCGTAATTATTTTTAGCGATAGACATGTGTGGTTTTTTTACCAATGTCTTACGACTGATTTTCCGTTCGCGGTCTAGCATGAAGCTGGTAGATTTAAAAATGTCCGGCGCAAATGATATGGCTAGTATAGAGCTGCCTAAACCAAGTAACATTAGCGGGTTAATAAAGTACTCGCTAAACGAGAATATACCTATAATTAAAAGTGTTGAAAAAGGTAATGAACATGCTAATATGTTTAGTCCGAAGTTAACATCAAATGTAGGGTTTGGCTGTTCTTCTTTCTCTTCCATTGATTGAATGGCACTCATATGTGCAAATGGCCAAAAGCTACATGCACTTTGAGGAAATACCACTAAAAGTAAAATCATGGCTGGTGTTAAACCTGGTATTGTAAAAGCGAATAGTCCGCTCAATATAAAAGCAAGTCCCATTCTGCGGAAAAGCATAGAGATTATCACTTTAAATTCTCCTTTGTTTATCCTTACTGCCATACCAATAAATAGCAATACTAACGGAGTCATTAAATCTTTAATACTTAAAGCCGTGTTTTGAAAAAAGGTAGGAAGCGATGAGAGATTTAATCCAAAACCTAACATAAGTAAACCTACCACGATGACGATGTTAATAGGTTCGTTTATCAGTGAAATAAAAAGACCTTTTAATTTACTTTTAGAAGATTCTTGTTTTTCAACAATCGAGTTTTTGCGATACCAATACATAGCTAACATATAAAGTAAAATGAGGACGAATATTTTATTCCCAATATCGGCTAGTGCAGCTAAGGCTAAAGTATCATCGCCTAAATAGGCTACAATAAAAGGAAAACAAGAAAGTCCCGGAGCAGTTGATGGTAAAAGCATCATTAATGTACGCTTTTTGCTCTTTTCCTCTTTATGTAACGATGCTGCCAAAAAGTATTTGGTCACCAATAACATTAACAAATTAAAGGTCAATGCTATTAAAGGATACACCAATAAAGTGCCATTTAACTCTATTTTTAAAAGTGCTACGAAAATGGTAGCAGGTAATGCTACACTTAGTATAATCACTTTTACACCTTTTAAATCTTGCTTTGCTACTTTCTTTTGAAGTAATACCCCAAGACCAATAATCAATACTAATTCAAGGGTTTTTTGTAGTGCAAAATTCATGCTCTTAGAAATTTCTGTTTTGTAAGGTGTTCTAATAAATCTATGAATAGCCCGTAGGAGTTGAATTCTGGGTTTTTTGTGTCAAGGCAATAGTCCTTACATCCAACTCCCGGACTAATTCAAACTTAAACTAGAACCTTTTCAAGTGCCGCTGTAAATAACTTCATTTCATCCATAGTACCCATACTTACTCTGCACCAGTTTTTGCCGTAGATTTCAAAAGCTCTGACGCCAACACCTTCTGCTGTCATTTTTTCTAAGAAAGGTTTACCATCCATTTGTATCGGGAAAATGATAAAACTTGTAGAAGATGGTACATATTCAAAACCTAAGCGATCAAGATTTTCATAAACATATTCTCTACATTCTTTATTTAACTTTCTTGATTTATTTTTGAATTCAATATCGTCCATACTTGCCATTGCTGCATAAACCGACGGTAAAGAGATACCCATACCACCACGTGTAATTTTTTGAATAATATCTAACGTTTCAGGCTGGGCAACTACATATCCTATACGCAAGCCTGCCATTCCTTGTATTTTAGAGAACGTACGCGCTATAATTACATTCTTACCTTCATTGATAAGCGATACCATACTTCTTTTAGCACTGTCTTCTAAAAAGCCTAAATATGCTTCGTCGATAAATATTGGTGTTTTCTCAGAAACACGCGAACAGAAATCAATCAATTCCGCATGGTCTGTCATACTACCAGTAGGGTTGTTAGGGTTACAGATGTATACCAATTTTGTATTATCGTCTACCGCAGCTTCCATCGCTTCTAAATCATGTGACCAATCTTTTTTAAGTGGAATAGGTTTCCAAGTAGCTCCAGTAGCTTCGGCAACCTTTATAAGTGACATATAAGCTGGGTCTGCAGAAACTATATTTCCTCCATTTTGAAAAAACACCATTGCTGTTTTTTCCAATAGATCAGATGAACCAGGACCCATCATTATATTTTCTTGCTTTACACCTTCTTCAACGGCAATTTTATCCATTAGTTGATACAGCTCTTTCCAGGCATAGCGGTTCCCTTTTGGCGCATATTCCTGCATAGCCGAAACAGCCATAGGCGATGGTCCGTATGGGTTTTCATTTGCGTTTAATTTTGCAACGAGTTCTATTGGTTGCATTGCGGCATGTGGTAAATATTCTTTGAAAAATGGGGTGTATGGTAAATTCCCGTTTGAATCTATTGAGATTGGTAGCGAAGGGAATGCTCCATGAGTTAAATAAGGCGCTGCCATAACTCCTGCAGCTGTAAGTACCCCTTTTTTAAGCCAGTCTCTTCTGTTTACTGTCGTTTTCATATGTGATTAAGTTAGAAAGGTTGGAATTCTGTTTTTACTCTAGAGTTTTTCCGGTTTTAATAGGATAGCAGTCCTCTTAATTATTATGAATAATTAGTGGTTTTCTGCTTAGACAATATTATTGATTGTTAAAGAATTATAAAAACACACTCTTATTTTAAGGTGTTGCTAACTAGCTTGTTGCCTAGTGTTTTTATGAATAAATGACATCTTTTAATCGTAATAATGATGATGATTCACATTTTTAATCTCCAGAATCAATTTTGTGTCGATGTGATATTATTTTGATGAATAGTGTTTTTTATTCTTTTGTCAATTTGATTAGGGAATAATAAATAATACCTTAATTATTAGTCTTTTTATTGTCATATTATTACTAAATATTCTATAACTATAAATTAAATTTGTTAAAACAGGCTAAAACTTTATAATAGTTCAATGAAAGTTGAATTTTTATTCAGTGAATAATTTTAAATTTTTAAAACAGATGAGGAATAAATTAGACCAAGTTGATTTTAATATTTTAAATATTTTGGCAGAAAATGCACAAACACCTTATACCGATGTTGCCAAGAAATTAATTGTTTCTCCTGGTACAATTCATATGCGAATGCGTAAGATGAGGGAAATGGGATTAATAACAGGTGCAACCCTAAGTTTAGACTATGCTAAAATGGGCTGGAAGATGACGATATTCCTTGGTATTTTTCTAAGTGAAATAAGTCTGTTTAAAAAGGTAATGAAGCAATTAAATGAAATTGAAGAGGTCGTGAAAATACACCACGTAACCGGCAAATACGACATTTTCATAAAAATGCATGCAAGAGATAGTTTCCATTACAAACAAGTTTATCAAGATGCTATACTTAGCATTGCAGGTATACGTGGTATAGAATCATTCATTTCAATAGAAGAGAATTTAGAACGCCATATTCAATTCATTGAGGTTGAAGATTAATAAATTATAATAATTTCATTTCTTGAGGATCCCAATTAACTGGCTGTTTTCTAGAGTAACTTTCATTGGCCAATAATGCTGCCCCTGCGGCTCTAAGACCAAATTTCGGGTCTTGTATTACTTTACCGTTTGTTCTGATACTAGTAAAGAAATTATAAAAATGATCATAATGTGCTCCTTTATAATCTCTTGGCGCTTGCCAAGTAGTTGTACCAGTAGCTAAACTGCTTGATCTGGTATCTAGTTTTTTAGATGCGTATTCTTTTTTTATTTGTGCTTGCATGTCTTCAGTAAAGGAAATCAAGGAATAACCACTTGGTTCCATACCTAGTTTTGAGCGTTTGACGGTAACCGAATTTTGACCTATTTCCATTTCCCCTTCGGTGCCAATTAATTTAAAGCCACCACCACCGCCACTACCTGCAATGAAGTTTATACGAAAAGCAGCGTTGAAAGGCGCATGTGTCTCTGTTTTTGGATAATCATATAGAGTAATAGATACATCGGGTACATCCCTACCATCTTTCCAATAACGGAGTCCACCAGTTGACAAAGCTCTGTTTGGTCCATCAGAACTTATTACATAGTTTAAAGTAGAAAAGGCATGAACAAATAAATCACCTGCAACACCAGTACCGTAATCTTGATAGTTCCTCCATCTAAAAAAGCGGTTATTGTCATAAGCTACTTTTGGGGCACTACCTAAAAACGTGTCGAAATCTACTGTTTTTGAATCTGCATCTGTAGGTATTGGATATTGCCAAGCTCCTTCAGATGAGTATCTGTCATTATACATATCTAGCATAACAATATCGCCAATTGCGCCATCTTCATACAATTTCTTTGCTTTTTCGTTACCTAAAGAGGACATGCCTTGGCTACCAATTTGACAGATTTTACCAGAATTTTTTTGAGCTTTTATAATTTCTTGCCCTTCGTTAAAATTTTGGACCATAGGTTTTTCACAATACACATGCTTACCGGCTTTTAAAGCGGCAACGGTAATAGTTTGGTGCCAGTGATCTGGTGTAGCTATTAAGACAGCATCAATATCTTTTCGATTTAATATTTCGCGAAAATCTCGTGTTACAAAAATATCTTGCCCCCACAACTCTTTTGCACGTTCAAGTCTTCCTGTGTATAGATCGCATGCTGCAACTATTTTAACGCCGTCGACCTGTAATGCAGATTGGGTGTCATATATACCTTGAATACCCGTGCCTATTAAGGCAATATTTATTTGGTCATTATTGGTAAAGTGCTCAAAAGAATAATTCCTTTTTAATAATTGAGCTTCATTTTTAGAAGCTGCTAATAGAAATGGTGTTGTACTTATGGCAGCAGAGGTAAGCGAAGCTCGTTTTATAAACGATCTTCTCGTATTTTTTTTGCTCATGTTTTGGTTTGAGTTGAAACTAGTTGTTGTTAGCTACTAAAAATACCAAATTATTATGGTGCATGGGTTAGCCGTAAGGTGATTATCGGATAATGTCACAATTTCTATATAACATATATATTAAAATGAAGTCGTTGGTCTTTATTATTGACCAATGAGCAATATTTATGATTTAAATGGCATGAAATTTTTTTAGATCAACGTAATTTTGCATTCGCTTAAAAAAGAGATTTGTTGAAAGATTTACTTATAGCAGCACTTTGGAGCATCTCCCCTTTAGGAGAGGCTAAGGTGGGTATTCCCTACGGTCTTCTGCATGGGGCAAATATTTATTTGGTCTTCGTAGTATGCTTTTTAGCTAACGTGATGGTTTTTCCTATCATGATGTTTTTTTTGAACACGGTTAATAGATCACTACTTAGGTGGCATTTTTATAAAAAGAATGCACTTTTTGTAGCAAGAAGGGCGAAAACAGGCTCTGGAGATAAAATAAAAAAATACGGTTTTTACGGACTCATATTTTTTGTGATGCTGCCTGTACCTGGTACTGGTGTTTATGCTGGTAGTATTGCTAGCTACCTTTTTAAGTTTGACAGAAAAAAAGCATTCTTGGCTAATACCATAGGTATATTTTTATCTTCCTTAATTGTTTGGGCTACTACTTTATTGACCATGAAGGGTATGGCGTAATAATACAAGGCTAAAAATTTTATTCTTTTATTTTGTGAATAACTATACCTTGTAATAATTCCATTAACAAGCTTTGCCTTTTAAATTTGCAGCTTTTTGAAGCTATGGATACCCTTAATATTGGTGATAAATTATATAATGTCGAGCAGAATGGTTTTAATGATTTTGCAAGATATTCCTTTTCAGAAGTAGTACGACTTACCGAAACTTTGGCGGTATTGAAAAATGGAGTTAGGCTTATTAATAGACCTAAACAATCATATATAATGGAAGATGTTGGCTATTCTGTTTCCCGGAACAAAGGTTCGCATTGGCATATAGTTTCATTAAAAGCCATTAGAAATGCACAGATAGAAAACGAAAAAATTAAAGTGCATGATTGGTTCGAATCGAAGCAATTTAATTTTAAAGAGAAGCAATATATTTATAATCTCTTCAAAGTTAATGAGGGTCAGTAGAATTTAGAGAACACTATAGTTGTTACAAGAAATGAACAGACCGTTTTTTTATTAAAAAACCTTTATTACCTTTACAACGTTGTGTTGTGTCTCAAAGAATATTTGAGGCAATTGTGTTTATCGGATTACACCGATAGAACCCAATGAAAGGCTTTCCATTAAGGGAGGCTTTTTTTGTTTTACCCTATAGCTTATGAATGATATAATGTATTAAAGAGGCTGCTAGCTTTGCGGTTTGGTCATCAATATCATAAGTAGGGTTAAGTTCCACTACATCTAAACCTAGTAATTTACCCGATTCAGCTATTAACTTAAGACTTTCTAATACCACATCTGGTGCAAAACCCATTGGTGATGCTGCGCTAACTCCGGGTGCAAATGCCGAAGAAAAACCATCTAAATCGATTGTAGTATATACATAGTCTACATCTTCCATAAATTGAATAAGCCTTAATTGAACATGCTCTAAATAATTTATGCCGAAATGTTTTTGAAGTAAATAATTCACTTTGTACGTTTCTGCAAACTCGAATAAATCTTTGGTATTAGCATCTTTTCGAATACCAACGGCCATATATTTTATAGCTTCATTTTTGGCTTCCTGTTCCAAGGCAATTTGATAAAATGGTGTACCTGAGTTATTACCATCGGTATTTGCCCTTAAATCGAAATGGGCGTCGAAATTGATAATACCTAATTTCTCACCATCTTTTAGATATTTTGCTAATCCATTATAATGACCATAGGCAAGATCATGGCTTCCTCCTAATATAATAGGCATTGTGTCGCTTTCTAACAAGAAGGTAACAGCCTTTGCTAAATCGTCTTGTAATTTTTCTAAATCTTGATTTTCACAATCTAAATTTCCAAAATCTACTAACTGGGTTTCTTCGTTTAAGTGATTAGGCATCTTACCTAATTGTCTTCGAATAGCGTCTGGACCCGATGCTGCACCTATTCTACCTAAGTTACGTTTAACACCTTCGTCAGAACTATAGCCTAACAGGGAAAAATTTTTATTTGAGCTAGCCAGGTAAGGCTCTTTAATGCTAGAAAATCGAATTTTTTCGTGCAAGTAAAGTTGTTGGTCTGAGATGCGCCCTTTCCAATTATCCTTATTAGCTAACTTATAATTTGACATATAATTCTGATATTTTTGGAATTATAAAATATTAAACTGCTTAAGTTCGGGGGAACATTAAGATTTTAAATTGGTCTTTTAATAAAACGGAAAAGTAATACTTATCTTACATTTAGTAAAATATAAATTCAATTCTATATTTGTTAGTAGGCTAGTTTAATTTTGAATTAAAATAGCTTTTCTAAAAGCTTATCATCAACTAAATTAGGAAAAGTAACCCTTAATGTTTTTGTTCTTTTCATTTCGCGTTTTATGGCAAACATGGCTTCTTTATTTCTAGCCCAGCTACGCCTAGAGATTCCGTTATTTACATCGTAGAAAAGCATATTCTTTAATTTTCTCTCTGCATCGTCTGATCCGTCTAAAACCATACCAAAGCCACCATTGGTAACTTCTCCCCAACCTACGCCACCACCGTTGTGTATGGATACCCACGTTGCACCTCTAAAACTATCGCCTATGACATTGTGTATAGCCATATCTGCGGTGAATTTACTACCGTCGTAAATATTACTGGTTTCTCTATAAGGAGAATCTGTACCACTAACATCATGGTGGTCTCTTCCTAAAATTATGGGAGCACTTAATTTCCCATTGGAAATAGCTTCGTTAAATGCCAATGCTATTTTTGTCCTGCCTTCTGCATCTGCATATAAAATTCTTGCCTTAGATCCTACCACAAGGTTGTTCTGCTCTGCTTCGGCTATCCATTTTATATTATCTGATAGTTGCTGTTGAATTTCAATTGGTGCTTCTTCTTTAATTTCCTTTAAAACACGTAATGCAATAGCATCCGTCTTTCTTAAATCATCGGTTGTGCCAGAGGAGCACACCCATCTAAATGGACCAAAACCATAATCGAAACACATAGGACCTAAAATATCTTGTACATACGATGGATATTTAAAATCAATATCATTATCGGCCATAACATCTGCTCCTGCTCGTGAGGCTTCTAACAGAAAGGCATTTCCGTAGTCAAAGAAATAACTACCTTTTTTGGTATGTAGGTTTACAGCATCTATATGTTTTCGTAAAGATTCTTGTACTTTATTTTTAAATGCTTCAGGATTTTTATTCATCATAATATTGGACTCTTCAAATGAGAGTCCGGCAGGGTAATAACCACCTGCCCAAGGATTGTGCAAAGAGGTTTGGTCAGAACCTAGATGTATGAAAATTTGTTCTTCATAAAAACGCTCCCATACATCTACTACATTGCCAATGAATGCTAAAGAGACTATTTCGTTTTTAGATTTGGCAACTTTGGTTCTTATAACCAACGAGTCTATATCTTCAATTAATTCATCTACCCAACCTTGCTCATGTCTTTTCTTTGCTGCAAGCGGATTTACTTCTGCACAAATGGTGATGCATCCGGCTATGTTGCCAGCTTTAGGTTGAGCACCACTCATACCACCTAAACCAGCGGTTAAGAATATTTTTCCATTAGGATTTTCATCAGCCTTCAATACTTTTCTAAAAGCGTTCATAACCGTAATCGCAGTACCATGAACAATGCCTTGCGGACCAATGTACATATAAGATCCAGCTGTCATTTGACCATATTGGGTAACACCAAGCGCATTGTATTTTTCCCAATCATCTTGTTTGGAATAATTCGGGATCATCATACCGTTGGTAACAACAACTCTAGGGGCTTCTTTTGATGATGGAAATAATCCCATAGGGTGACCTGAATAAATGTGTAAGGTCTGCTCATCGGTCATTTCAGACAAATACTGCATCGTCAAAAGATATTGCGCCCAATTTTGAAAAACGGCACCGTTACCGCCATATGTAATTAGTTCTTGTGGATGTTGTGCTACTGCTGGGTCTAAATTATTTTGAATCATGAGCATGATAGATGCAGCATGACTTGTTTTTGCCGGATAATCTGAGATAGGGCGCGCATAGATATCATAAGATGGTTGAAATCGATACATGTAAATACGACCATAGGTCTGTAATTCATTTGCAAACTCGGTTGCTAAAACGTAATGCCAGTCTGCAGGAAAGTAACGCAACGCATTTCTTATAGCCAATTGCTTCTCTTCTTTAGAAAGTATTTGCTTTCGGTTAGGAGCATGACTTACTGCTGAAGAACGTTCCTTTTTTGGCGGTAATTCGTTCGGTATCCCAATTTGTATCTGTGCTTTAAAATCCATCTTTCTATTTTTTTTTACTAACAGCTAACAATGTTATTTATGTCTATCAAAAACCAATGCTCCATTTTTCCAGACCATACACGGTTTTAGATTTCCTTGGTTGTACAGGATGTCTTGGTAATTATCACTATGAAACACTGCTAGGTCTGCTAAAAGTCCCTTTTCTAATTTTCCACGGTCCTTAAGTTTTAAAGCTGCAGCAGCTCTAAATGTAATTCCTGCAAGTACTTCGGCATTGGTCAGTTTTTCAAAGGTTCCAAGAATACTTGCTTGTGTCAATAAATCGCCCATTGGTGCTGAACCAGGGTTGTGGTCACTTGCAATGGCAAGGGCTGCACCTGCATCTAATAGTTTACGAGCTGGTGTAAAATTGCAGCCCAATCCTATTGAAGCTCCTGGTAAGGCTACCGCAATAGTGTTACTATTTGCTAATATTGCTATTTCTGTATCTGTACTTGCTTCTAAATGATCTGCACTTATAGCATTGAATTTTACAGCAACGTTACTACCACCTGGTGTAAACTGATCTGCATGAACGGTAATATCAAAATTCAATTCATTGGCTTTATTGAAGTACCCCTGTATATCATCCGCAGAAAAAGCGCTTTGCTCAATAAAAGCATCAATACGGTTCGCAAGTTTTTCTTCTTTTAGTATCGGGAATAATTGCTCACTTATTTCTTTTAGATATTCGGTCTCTGAGCCTTTAAAATCTTTGGGTAGCATATGTGCCGCCAAGCATGTAGAAATCAATTCTGGTAATGCCTGGTCATTAGCTAGTTTTATGGCACGTAACATTTTCAATTCTTCTGAAACTGTTAGCCCGTAACCACTTTTAACTTCTAGGGTAGTAGTTCCATTTTTAAGATGCCGATTAGCTCTTTTTATAGTGCTTTTCGTTAATTCTTCTATACTTGCTTTTCTGGTTTGTGTAACGGTATCCCAAATACCACCACCAGAATGCGCAATTTCTAAATATGTTTTTCCCGCATTTCGCATGGCATAATCTTTGGCGCGTGAGCCACCAAAACAAATATGGGTATGGGCGTCAATAAAACCAGGTACACAAACATGATTACCATTTAAAACCTTAGTACTTACTTCTGGAAACTCAGCCGCTAACGCTTTAAAATTACCGACCGCAATAATCAAGTGATCTTCTATTAAGATTCCGCCATCTTCAATAACCTCAAGTTCTTGGTCAGCTATGGCTCCTTTAAGTTGCATACCCGACATGGGTATAATTTGTTTAAACGGACCTATAAGTGTTCTCTTTTTCATACAGTTAGTAGTTTTCGAACTCTTCTGAGTGTTTTGTTTTTAAAGATATGTTATGTTCTGCTTGAACACGATCTATTACTTTAAGTATTGTTTGGTCTTTGATCATTGCTATGCCCTTTTCAATGTCATCTGCAAAAACACGGTCTTTATCTGCAAAAGCAACATGTTCACGTACCGCATTATGCACTTCGTCTAGGTAAATACCCGATTTTAATGGTTTTCTAAATTCAAATGCTTGTGCTGCGGTTAATAGTTCAATTGCTAATATCTTCTCTACATTACCAATAACCTGTAATGCTTTTCTACCACCTATAGAACCCATACTTACATGGTCTTCTTGACCTAAGGATGTTGGAATGCTATCTGCACTAGAAGGGAAACAAAGACCTTTGTTTTCACTTGCCAATGCTGCAGTAGTATATTGCAAAATCATGTATCCCGAATTGATGCCGGTATCGTTCATCAATAATTTTGGTACTCCAGGACTATTTCCTTCTAAAGATAAATAAATACGTCGGTCTGAAATATTTCCTAATTCAGATGCTGCCAAGCAAGCATAATCTAATGCCATGGCTAACGGTTGCCCATGAAAATTACCACCGCTAATGGTAAGTTCTTCATCAATAATTACTGGATTGTCCGTAACTGAATTTAATTCAACTTCTAATAATTCCTTAAGGTGTAGCCATGCGGTACGCGAAGCACCATGAACTTGTGGAATACAACGAATGGAGTAGGGGTCTTGGACTTTCTCACAATCTACATGAGCTTCCATAATTTCAGAACCCTTCAATAATTTTTTAACCCGTTTTGCTACATGTACGTTGCCTTTAAATGGACGAAGGGCATGTAGTTCATTGTAAAACGGTTTAACAGAACCTTGTAAACCTTCTATCATCATAGCACCAATAACATCTGCTTGTGCCAAAATTGAATGTAGTTGCGTAACCACTTTTACGGCATGTGCAGCTATAAATTGAGTTCCGTTAATAAGAGCAAGCCCTTCTTTTGGACCAAGGGCTATTGGTTCTAGTCCTGTTCGTTCGAAAAGTGTTTTCGTTGTAATGGTTTCATTGTTATACTCCACTTTTCCAAGTCCAATAAGCGGTAGGAATAAATGGGATAAAGGAGCCAAATCTCCCGATGCACCAACAGACCCTTGAGAAGGTACAACCGGGATAGCATTATTATCTATATGCCAAATAATTCGTTTTAGGGTTTTTAATGCGATACCAGAATATCCTTTTGCCAGTGATTGGGCTTTTAGAATCAACATTAATTTTGCGATATCTTTTTGAATAGGGTCACCCACCCCTACACTATGACTTTGAAGTATGTTGGTCTGTAGAATATTGGTTTCCGATTTTGAAATCTTAGTCGTGCATAATGGTCCAAATCCAGTATTTATGCCATAAACAGGATGCCCCTTGTCTACTATGTTCTGTACAATTTTCCAGCTTTCCTGTATTTTTTGTTCTGTAGTTTCAGACAGTACAGTAGATAAATTACCATTAACAATCTGCATGGCTTTACCTGCGGTTAGCCAATCTTCACCTAATTTAAAAGACTGTACGTTCATAGCTTTCTGCTTTCAATATTTGAATTAAAATTAATGACTATTTTTAATACTTGGTAATATCAATTTTGTCATCAATCCATAACTATGAGTAATCAAATAGAGTTGCGACATCTCAATTATTTTCTAGCGGTAGCGCAGGAATTACATTTTAGAAAGGCTGCGGAAAAGTTGTTTATATCACAACCTGGACTAAGCAGGCAAATAAAACAAATGGAAGATATTTTAGAAACCCAATTGTTTGAACGAAATAAGAAAAAGGTTGCCTTAACGCCTGCAGGACATTATTTGAAAATTGAGGTAGAATATATATTCAATCATCTTGAAAAAGTGGAGCGGAAATTGAAACTGGTAGGTGACGGAAATAGCGGGGAATTAAGAATTGGGTTTTTGGGTTCTGCAATGCAACAGGTTATACCGCAGCTACTATTACAAATCAAGGATAACTATCCTAAGGTGAAAACATCTTTGGAAGAGCTATCTAATTTTGCACAGGTCGATGCTGTTTTAAATGATCAGCTAGATATGGGTTTTGTACGTGTGTCGAGAGTGCCTAGTACCTTAGAAATGAAAACAGTCTTAACCGATACGTTTTCATTGGTTTTACCAGAAAGATATCCCATACTTACAAGAGAATTTGAAGGAATGAGTCAATTTGCAAATGATGATTTTATATTGTTTAGTCAGGCATATAGTCCGTTGTACTATGAAACTATTATGAGTATTTGTAAAGATGCGGGTTTTGCCCCTAAGATTTCACATAAATCTGTTCATGCACATACCATTTTTAAATTAGTTGAGAACCATATGGGAATAGCAATTGTACCAACTTCCTTGCAAAACGGATTTCAAATGCGGGTAAAATTTATTGAGCTTAAGAACATACCACAGCGAGCAGAATTATCTGTTATTTGGAAAAAAGAGCATACAAACCCTGTTTTGAAGAACTGTATGGAGCTTCTTTTAGACGACAAGAACAGTTATTTATAATAGATTATTTTAATAATTACCTAACATATGTTTAGTTTGTTAAGGGTTAATTTTACATGAATCGAGAAAAAGTATAAACAAATGATATTTGATATAATAAAGAAGCGACGTTCGGTGTTTCCGGTACAATATAATGATAGCCCTATTGCAAAAGAGGATATTGAAAAAGTTCTAGAAGCAGGTAATTGGGCACCTAACCATAAGTGTACAGAACCATGGCGTTTTAAGGTGATACAAAGTGATGCTAAAAAAAGATTAGGTACTTTTCTATCTAAGAAGTATGAAGAAATAGACCCAAAGCCAAAGGCCATGAAGATTAAAAAACTTCAAGAGAATCCGCAAAGGGCAAGTGTCATAATTGCAATTTGTATGCAAAGAGACCCTAAAGAATCGTTACCAGAATGGGAAGAGGTAGCTGCGGTATCTATGGCAGTACAGAATATGTGGTTACAATGTACAGAAATGGGTATTGGATCTTACTGGTCTTCACCAGGACTCATAAAATATATGGATGAATTTTTAAGTTTTACCAAAGGAGAAAAATGCCTCGGATTTTTCTATATGGGTAATTTTGATGGCGAATTGACTGAAGGTAAACGAGAGCCAATTGCATCTAAAACAGAATGGATAACCGAGTAAGCTTAATTAAAGTAAGGAAATAAGGTATTACTATGCTCCCAAGCTTTTGAAATGAATAAGCCTAGAAAAACTATGGCAACCATAAATTTCAAAAACGTTCCTGTTAGAAATCCTAAAAATGAACCAAAAGCCGCTTTCGTAGCGGTTTTTTTGTCTGCTTTATTCAGTAGTTCTCCCACTAAAGCACCAACAAATGGCCAAATGATAATTCCAAAAGGTCCAAGTACAGGAAAAAATAATGCAATCAATAAACCTACAGTAGTACCAATTACACCAGCTTTAGTCCCTCCAAATTTCTTAGTTCCTATGGCGGGTATTACATAATCAAGTCCAAAGACTACTAAAGCAATGGCAAGGGTAATGCCCAAAAACGTCCAATTCATAGTAATTGCAGTGGTAGAGTGTAGTAAAAGTAAACCTACCCAACTAATAGGTGGACCAGGTAACACAGGTAAAAAGCTTCCTAAAATGCCAACAAGCATTAGAATAAAGCCAAGTAGTAATAAAAATATATCCATTGTAAAATTTAACTATTGCCTATTAGACTAATATAGTTTGCAATTGTTACATAGGTATCAATCAAATATAATTTTTTCAACTATAAAGTTAGTTTGAACTAAATATTTAGTTACATTTGAATATCAAACTAAAAAATTAGTTGAATGAAACAGTTAACTAAAGCAGAGGAAGAGGTAATGATTATTCTATGGGAACTACAGAAATGTAATGTTGCATCTATTATAGAAAAACTACCGGAGCCAAAACCTGCTTATAATACGGTATCTACTATTGTTAGAATTTTAGAAAGCAAAGGTTTTGTTAATCATGAACAAGAGGGTAAGGGGTATTTATATTTCCCTTTAGTGATGAAATCAGATTATAGTAATCAGTCTATCAATAAACTGGTTGATGGCTATTTTCAAGGCTCTTTTAAAAGTATGGTATCCTTTTTCATGAAGAAAAACGACATGAGTTTGTCTGAATTAGAATCGGTATTAAATGAAATTAAAAAGGAAAAACCATGACACAATACATATTTGAATGTATCGCTTTTCAACTTCTTTTTTTGGTTATCTATGATTTTTTTCTAAAACGTGAAACCTTCTTTCAATGGAATAGGGTGTATCTGCTTGGAACATTTGTATTGTCTTTGGTTTTACCCTGGGTAAAAATAGAAGCGTTCAAACAAAAAGTATCACAGACTTTTATAGCATATCCTGAATATTTATGGGGATTACAAAATGAAGCGGTTGTGGTGCAAGTTGAAGAATCAACGGGATTCAATTTTACTTGGCAAGAAGGAATTCTTTATGGGGGAATGTTAGTGTCATTATTGTTATTTGGTTTAAAAATTAGACAATTATATCTCTTACGAAAAAGCGGAGAGAAAGTTACATATCCCTTATTTACCCAAATAGTAATAACAAACAGTAACATTGCTTTTTCATTCTTTAAATCCATTTTTATTGGAGATAAAATATTAAAAATGAAGCATGATGCCATTATAGCTCATGAATTGGTGCATATACGACAAGGACATACATACGACTTGTTATTCTTTGAATTCATTCGAATTGTAGGCTGGTTTAATCCGTTAGTGTACGTGTATCAAAATCGTATTTCAGAATTACATGAATTTATTGCTGATGCTCAGGTATCAAAAGAACATAAAACAGATCATTATGAGCAGTTATTAGCTCAGGTTTTTCAAACCGAACATATATCATTTATCAATCAATTTTTCACAAAATCATTAATCAAAAAACGAATCGTCATGTTACAAAAATCAAAGTCAAAGAAAGTTTGGCAGTTGAAGTATTTGCTATTAGTACCAGTGTTGCTGGGGATGTTATTATATACTAGTTGTGAAATGGAGCCTAAACCAGACGAAATTAAGTCAATAGAAGGAACAATTTTAAAATCAAGTTTGGATTTTCCTTTTGCAGTAGTCGATGAGGTTCCAATTTTTCCTGGGTGTGAAGATGCTGAAGATAAACGTGCCTGTTTCAATGAAAAAATACAAAAGCATATTAGTAAACATTTTAATTATCCGCAGGCTGCTCAAGATGCTAATATTGAGGGTAGAGTAAGTGTTATGTTCATTATTAATTCGGAGGGAATTATAGAGAATATTAAACTTCGAGGTCCGGATAAGTTACTCGAAGATGAGGTAGAACGTATCATTAAAAAGTTACCGAAAATGACACCTGGTAAACAAAGAGGCAAAGTAGTGAATGTTCCTTTTTCAATTCCTATTCAGTTTAAATTACAGGAGGATAATACAGTAAACATGGTTTCGGAAATTTCAAATGAAAGTGAGGTAGATCCATTATATTATGTTGATGATAGAAAAATAACTAAACTAGAAATGGAAGCTATAGACCCAAATACTATTGAAAGTATTTTTATTCTTAAAGATAAAAAAGCGATAGAAAAATATGGTAAAGAGGGTGTAAACGGAGTAGTTGAAATTAAAATTAAATAATAATAAGTGAAACTTCTTTTTATTTTAACACTGCTATTATTACAGCTTAAAGCCGAGGCGCAAACCTCGGTTTCCGTAGTTGCGGACAGTTTATATGCAATCGGTAATTATTCAAGGGCTATAAATGAGTATTCAAAACTAGGCGGCGTTTCGTCTGCGCTTCAAATAGCGAGAAGTTACAATGCTATTGGTAATCATGAAAAGGCAATTAAGCAGTACCAATATGTAATTCAAGAGAATGCCGCTAGTCAACTTCCCCAATTAGAATTGGGTAAACTATTATTAAAACTAAAAAGATTCGAAGAAGCAAAATCTGTTTTTACTGATTTATCAATTCTCAATGAAGGCAATCCTGAATTTCAATATTACTTAGGCGAAGTTTATAAAGAACTTAACCAAGCAGATGAGAGTTTGGTACATTACAAAAGTGCAATTAGCTTAGATAGTACCCATCTTAGAAGTTTGTTTCAGCTTTCTAAATACTATACTATTAAGCAAGAGCGAGACAACGCTTTAAAGTATATATTAAAAGGTTTGGATTATTATGAGAACGATGTGTCTCTAATAAATTTACATGCAATTGTTCTTTTTAATGATTTTCAATTCGAGAAGGCAATTCCGCTATTAGAACGATTGTTAGAGTTTGGTGAAGACAAAGATTACGTATATGAAAAATTAGGGGTCTCTTATAACCAGAATTGGGAATTTGAGAAAGCTAAGGAAGTTTATAAAGTACTTTTAGAGAGAAACGATAGTAATTCTCAAACCTACTTTGACCTAGCAAGTGTTTATCAAAAAGAAAGCAAATTAGATAGTGCCAAGATTTTTATAAATAAGGCAATGGATGCTCAAAAACCAATTTTTGCCCAAGGTTATAACGAATTAGCGGGTATAGCCCATCAGCAGAAAGATTTAAAAACGGCATTAAAATTTTACCAAATGGCTCATCAAGAAGATAAGTCAAACGCGCGTATTTATTATAATATTGTAACGGTGAGCGATCAATTAGGTTCTGATCTTGGTAAGAAGTTGGAGTATTATCAGAACTTTCTAAAGCAATATCCTAATGAGCATCCATTCTATTATGAAACTGCTAGAAAACGAATCTCAGAATTAAAGGTGGAAATCCATTTTAGCAAAGAATAAACTCATCAAAAAAATCGTAATTTCACCAGTAGAACAGGTGTAATGAAACGATTAATTTACTTTCTTCTTTTTTTAGGTGTTAGTTCTTGTTCGTTCTTTGAATCTCAACAAAAACGAACCCAAGAACAAATCGATCAAAAAATGCTCGGTATTGATTGGAGTACTGTAGATTCATATCCTTTGTTCGAATCTTGTGATGAAGGGGTTGCCAAAGAACAGCAAAGGAAATGCTTTGAAGAAACCTTGGCGTCTCATTTTCAAGAAACTTTAAGTGAGTTTGAATTTACACTTACCGATAAAGAGAGTGAGATTGTAGAAGTCATTTTTGTAATTGATACGATGGGTAGAATCAATGTCATTAATATAGAAAAAGATGCTTCTGTATTAACCCAAATGCCAGAATTTGATGGTGTTATTACGCAAAGTTTAAAGAATCTGCCTAAACTTGCACCTGCTATAAAACAAGCAATTCCGGTGAATACCAAATACCGAATTCCTGTTCAATTAAAAACAAACTAAGCACTTTGGCGAACGAGAAAATAATATTGGGCATTGATCCTGGTACTACCATTATGGGATTTGGACTCATTAAAGTAATGGGTAAAAAAATGGAGTTCATTCAAATGAACGAGCTTTTACTTCAAAAATATAGTGATCCATATACCAAACTAAAACTCATATTTGAGCGTACTATAGAGCTAATTGATACCTACCATCCAGACGAAATCGCTATTGAGGCACCCTTCTTTGGGAAAAACGTACAGTCTATGTTGAAACTGGGTAGGGCACAAGGGGTTGCTATGGCGGCAGGACTATCACGACAAATACCTATTACAGAATATCTGCCCAAAAAAATTAAAATGGCTGTTACAGGAAATGGTAATGCCAGTAAAGAGCAGGTAGCGAAAATGCTTCAAAGTGTGTTGGGACTAAAAACATTGCCGAAGAACTTAGATAGCACCGATGGTTTGGCTGCTGCCGTATGTCATTTTTATAATCAAGGTGCAATTGATGTCGTAGGTAAAAATTATAGTGGTTGGGATGCTTTTGTGAAGCAGAATGAGAAGAGGGTTAAGAAATAGTGTTCATTTATCAGTGGGCAGTATCAGTTATCAGTAATAGTGTTAAGTAATAGGTATACATATTTAGAAATAGTACGCGGTAATCAGTAAAAACATTTTATGCAGTTTCAAGATTTGTTGGCTTACAAAAAGTCTTTTGCGCTTGCCATGAAGATATTTCATATTTCAAAAAACTTTCCTAAAGAGGAGAAATATTCCTTGACTGACCAAATTAGACGTTCCTCTAGAAGTGTAAGTGCTAATATTGCAGAAGCATATCGTAAAAGAAGTTATCCTAAGCATTTTATAAGTAAGTTGACAGATAGCGACGCGGAAAATTCAGAAACTCAAACCTGGCTAGAGTTTGCATTTAAATGTGACTATATTGACCAAATAACATTTAATGATTTTATAAAAGATAGTGAAGAAGTTGCTAAGCTGTTAAATTATATGATTAATAATCCAAGTAAATTTGGTTCAAATTAAGAACTGTAAACTGGTACTGCCCACTGAAAACTGAAAATATGTCCGGAATCTACATCCATATTCCATTTTGTAAACAAGCATGTCACTATTGTGATTTTCATTTTTCTACCACTATGGGGAAGAAAGAAGCGATGGTGAGTGCATTATGCAGAGAATTGGAACTACGAAAAGATGAGTTCTCTAATGTCGTTGTAGAGACAATCTATTTTGGTGGTGGTACACCTTCTGTTTTAGAGACTGAGGAAATTGAGCAGTTGATAGCTGCGGTTCGTGAACATTATGATGTTGTAGACAATCCGGAAATTACGTTAGAGGCGAATCCTGATGATTTATCTGAAGAGAAAATTCTGCAATTGGCAGATAGCCCTATAAATAGGTTGAGTATCGGAATTCAATCGTTTTTTGAAGAGGATTTAAAATTAATGAACAGGGCTCATAACGCTTTGGAGGCGGAAAAAAGTCTTCAATTGGCTAGTGAGCATTTCGATAACATTTCCATTGACCTTATTTATGGAATGCCAAACATGACTTTAGAGCGTTGGAAACAGAATATTGATAAAGCACTCGGTTTCGGGATTCCGCATATCTCAAGTTATGCCCTTACGGTAGAGCCGAAAACTGCACTGGCGAAGTTTGTGGAGGATGGATTGATTACGCCCGCCACCGATGAAGAAACCCAAGAGCATTTTAACCTGTTAAACGAAACTTTACTTGCAGCAGGATTTGATTGTTATGAGATTTCCAACTTTGGAAAACCAGGATACTATTCTAAGAATAACTCCGCATATTGGCAACAGAAGAAATATTTAGGTATTGGTCCGTCCGCACATTCTTTTGACGGAATACGAAGAGGATGGAATATTAATAACAATCCTAAATACATAAAATCTATTGGCGAAGAGATACTGCCAATGGAGGTTGAGGTACTTTCTGCAACAGATAAATACAATGAGTATATTATGACAGGTTTGCGTACTATTTGGGGAGTATCTTTAAGTAGAATTTCCACTGAATTCGGACCTAAATTTAAAGAGTATGCTTTAATGCAAGCTGATAAATATATAAATCAACATTTGCTTTTTGTTGATGGAGACATCCTCAAAACAACCAAAAAAGGAATGTTTTTAGCAGATGGTTTAGCCGCAGATTTGTTTATGGTTAACCTAAAGTAACGTTTAAAAAGTTGTAATTTCCTTACTTCAAAGCCAATGTTATTATCCCTTTGAAAGCTTATTGATTGACCATGAGTATTATGAAAACTACCATATTTTACGAAAATAAAAACTACAACATAGATTTATCTGAGCCGCTAGATATATCTATACCTATTACTGGTAAAAAGGATAATGTAAATGCATGGTATATAGATGCTCCAAAATTTACACCGCATACCGATGGTGATTTTATAGGAAGTATCGCCGCAGGATCTAGCACCAATTTTTATGATATATGGTTTAACCCACATTCGCATGGTACACATACAGAATGTGTAGGGCATATATCAGAAGAACATCAATCTGTAAATCAGAATTTAAAGCAATTTTTCTTTTTGGCTGAGGTAATCACGATATCGCCCATAGAGGACAACCAAGATTTTGTTATTACAAGAGAGCAATTAGAGAAGGCATTAGAGAATAAAAAACCAAAGGCTTTGGTGGTAAGAACGCTACCAAACTTAGAGGAAAAAAATCATAAGCAATATTCAAATACTAATCCGCCTTACATTTTAGAAGATGCTATGATTTTTATAAGGGAATTAGGTGTTGAACATTTATTAATAGACCTGCCTTCTGTAGACAAAGAAAAAGATGGCGGAGAACTATTGTCTCATAAAGCATTTTGGAATTTTAATGGGAACATACGTTTAGAGGCAACCATAACCGAATTTATTTTTGTGCCAGTTACAGTTAATGATGGAACTTACTTTTTAAACTTACAAGTAGCACCTTTTGAAAATGACGCAAGCCCAAGTAGACCCGTGTTATATAAAATAGAATAATTATGAAAAATCTACTAAAACTAGAAGAACTAGCATTAATGATACTTGGTGTTTTTATGTTTGGTTTATTAGGCTATCAATGGTGGTGGCTGCCAGTTTTAATCTTAACTCCAGATATTTCAATGTTGGGGTATATGGTGAATTCAAAAGCAGGTGCTGTTTGTTATAATTTGTTTCACTATAGAGGAGTGGCCATACTTTTATACTTTGCAGGAATCTATTTAATGTTGCCAATAATTCAATTAATAGGCACAATTCTTTTTATACATATAGCGATGGACCGTATATTTGGCTACGGACTCAAATATGAAAAGGGGTTTAAGTTTACTCATTTAGGTGAAATAGGAAGAAAAAATGGATAATATTTTCGATACGATTCTCGGTCTGGTTTTAGGGGCCATTGGTATGTATTGGCTCTTTACTTTTTTTAAAGGCAAAAAAAGTAAAGAGATAACAACGCACCAGTCTACCGTGTTATTAGAGAAAATGAAAAGCGTTTGCAAGTTGATAACTGTAGAAGGTGAGTTTGCCGAAATCTACAAATACGAAAATGTAAAAGATTTTCTGAGTCTGGTAAGTAGTAAAAAGAAAGCGTTGGTTGTCATAAAGGCTAAAGCTCATATTGGATACGATTTAAGTAAACTATTAATGCATGCCGATGAAGCCAATAAAAAAATCATACTAGATAATTTTCCGCAGCCAGAGGTTTTAAGTATCGAGCCTGAATTAGAGTTTTACGATATTAAAAGTGGGTTTTTCAACTTTTTTGCCCCAGATGATTTAACGAAATTGAATGCAGAGGCAAAGAAACATATTCGCGAAAAAATACCAGAAAGCGGCTTAATGGAAACTGCTAGAAAAGAAGCTCTACAAACCGTTTTGATAATGGAAAAAATAGTAGAGACCATCGGTTGGAAACTCGATTATACGGCTCTTAAAATTCCGCAAAAACAAATTGATCTGCTCGAAAAATAACTACAAACAACTCAAAATTGAAAATGAAAAACGTAATTTGTATCCTTATAATAACACTAATGACCACTGTAAGTTTTGGTCAAAATGATAAAGAAATGACAGAATTCGATTCTAATTTTTCCCATACCGTATTTTTCTGGTTGAAAAACCCTGATAGTCAAGCAGACCGTACAGCTTTTGAAACTTCATTACGTAAGTTTTTAGATAATTCTGGTTATGCTAAAACTAAATTTATAGGTAAACCTCCAAGAACTAGTAGAGATGTAGTGGATGGTTCATTTACCTATTCTTTAATAGTAAGTTTTGATTCTGCTGAGTCTCAACAAGCTTATCAAGATGAAGCTCCACACAAATTGTTTATAGAAGAATCTAGTGAACTATGGACTAAGGTTATTGTTTACGATTCTACTAGTATCTAAAAAAGTATTATGATTTTATGCCGGGTAATCTTAACGGTATTTGGCCCATAATCAAATTATGTTCTAAAACCTCAATAGAATGAACGTTGAAGAATACCGAGACTATTGTATTTTAAAAAAAGGAGTTTCAGAATCTTTTCCTTTTGATGAGACGACTTTGGTATTTAAAGTAATGGGCAAAATGTTTGCACTTTGCGGCTTGGATAATGTTCCACTACGTGTCAATTTAAAATGTGATCCAGATAGAGCCATAGAACTTCGTGAACAACATGAAGGCATTATTGAAGGGTGGCACATGAGTAAAAAACATTGGAACACCGTCTACTTAGATCAAATACCTAAAGAACTTACGCTAGAGCTTATTGATCATTCTTATGATTTGGTCGTTTCTAAGTTCACAAAAAAGTTGAAAGCAGAATTAGAAGCACTATAGTATTAGGTATCTAAAACCTTGTACAATTAGTAAAGCGGTCTGTTCACTCACCCAAAAGGGTCATTCACTCATTCTTGCTTTTTTTCATTTGCTGATTTGTGGTACTTGATAGTGTATTAAATGCACTGTTTATGAAAAACCACAGAGTACCTCAAGAAGTCAATGCCGGTTCTATGGCAGATATCGCTTTTTTATTACTGATTTTTTTCTTGGTTACCACATCTATAGAAAATGATGCGGGTCTAAACAGACTAATGCCTCCAGAAAATAATGACGTCATAGCCGATATTAAAGAACGAAACCTTTTTGATATCAGCATAAATGAGACTGATCAAATAATGGCTAATGGAGAAGTTATCGAACTTTCAAGTCTGAGGAAAAACATAATGGCATTTATAGATAATGGAGGGCTGCTAGTTCAAAGTGAAGAATATTGTGACTATTGCAAGGGAGAAAGACTGACAGATTTGTCTGAACATCCCACAAAGGCAATTGTTACAATTAAGGCACTACGTAATACGAGCTATCCTGTTTATGTGTCTGTACAAAACGAGGTTGTGGGTGCTTATAATATGCTTCGTAATAGAGAAAGCAAAAGGTTATTCAATACTTCTTTTGAAGCTATTAATACAGCATATTATAAAGAGGAAATTACTGAAGAGCAAAGAGGACAATTAAAGAAACGTCTTGAAATTATCAGAGCCCTTTATCCACAAAAAATTATTGAACTAGCAACCATAAATAATTAAGATCATGATAAAATTTAACAAAGCGTCTTCTACTAGAAGTTTACCTCCTATTTCAACGGCATCTCTACCTGATATCGTTTTTATACTTCTCTTTTTCTTTATGACGGTTACGGTAATGAAGAATCAAAATCTAATGGTCGAGAATACTTTGCCAAAGGCAACAGAGATTGAAAAATTGGAGAATCAAGATCGGATTATTGAAATTTATGTGGGTAAACCTGTGGGGAATAGTGAGACAAGTTTGGGTAACGAACCTAGAATTCAAATGGATAATAGACTTGTAACTGTTGATGAGGTTGGTGATTATGCATTGCAAGCTTTGTCATCAATGCCAGAGCACTTAAGAAATGTAGCCACAGTATCTATTAAGGCAGATGTTGGCGTGAAAATGGGAATTATTGAAGATTTAAAGAATAAACTACGGGTGGTTAATTTGCTAAAAATAAACTATACCACTTCTGATGGTGATGCGCTAGATAATTTAAACACCGTTAATTAAAATTTCTATAGTACTATAGAAAGCCTACTCTTTAAAACTATTTTCAATTCTTAAAAAACCACTTTCTAAGGTTATCTTTACCTTTTCTATAATAGGTTGATTTTCATGAAGAATTTAGAGGGTTTTTATAATCAAAGAGTACAAGAGCTAGATGCGGATATTACGGCTTTAAATCAGAAACTATTTTTATTTAGTTCTCTTAGACTATTTATTTTTTTAGCTACAATTGGGGCGCTTTATTTTGCTTCTGTTAATGCTAAATATGTAATTGGAGTATTGTGTGTAGGTATTCCATTATTCTTATACTTGGTAAGTAAATACACAAACCTTAAACTTCAAAAAGCAAAGATTGAGGAGTTGAGAAATATCAATTTGGTTGAGTTGCAGGTCCTGAACAGAGATTTTTCCAAATTACCAAATGGTAAAGAGTTTGCAGAGGATATTCATTTTTTTAGTCAAGATATAGACTTGTTCGGAGATGGTTCTTTTTATCAGATTTCTAACCGCACGAAGTTGAGCGAGGGTAGTTTGCTGTTGGCAGATATCTACAAAGAAAATTCAATAAACGAGATAAAAGAAAAACAAGAAGCTATTGTCGAAATAGGAGAGAATGTAGATTGGCGACAAGAATTTTCGGCTATGGCCGCTTTGACCAAAACAGAGACATCAACACACACTATTACTAAATGGCTAAAGAATTATAAGCCATTTGTACCCAAGGCAATGAAATTTATTCCTTTAGTTTTTTCATTGTTGTCGATGGCTATTTTTGTTGCTTACTTTTTGGACCTGTTGCCAGAATCCGCATTGATTTTTTGGTTGGCCTTGGGTATGGTTATCGTTGGGGTCTTCACCAAAAAAGTAACGAATTTGGGGCAGAGTGCTACAAAAATGAAATCTACTTTTGATCAATACAATCAGTTGTTAGCTATGATAGAGCAAACTGATTTTACGTCTGATTTATTGAAGAAGCAGAAATTAAATATTTTAAGTAATGGCGACGATAATTCTAAAGTGCTTAAGAAATTTGCATCTCTTTTAAGTAATCTTGATCGTAATAATAATCTTCTGTATTTAATATTTGCTAATGGATTTTTTCTACGGTCATTAACAGACTGTCTTGCTGTAGAAAAGTGGATAGATGAACATGGTAAGAGCGTAGAAACATGGTTTAATACTATTGCTTTTTTTGATGCCTATAATAGTTTGGGCAATTTCGCTTTCAATCATCCTAACTTCACGTATCCAACAATAGCCAATGATGATGTGGTGTTGAAAGCTAAGAATGCAGGACATCCGCTGTTAGATCCTAAGAAAAGCATACTCAACGATATTACTATTGAAGGTGGTCAGTTCTTTATAATTACCGGTGCAAATATGGCAGGTAAGAGTACATTCTTAAGAACGGTGTCTTTGCAGATTATGATGGCGAATGTTGGCATGCCGGTTTGTGCGGAGTCAGTAACCTACTCACCTATAAAATTAATAACTAGCATGCGGACTACAGATTCATTAACTGATGATGAATCGTATTTCTTTTCGGAGCTTAAGCGATTGCGCTACATTGTAGATGAAATTCAAACTGATCGCTACTTTATTGTTTTAGATGAAATTTTGAAGGGAACGAATAGTACCGATAAAGCCTTGGGTTCACGAAAATTTGTAGAACGGTTGGTAAAAAGTAAATCTACTGGTATAATTGCTACTCACGACCTAAGTCTTTGTGAAGTTGCTAATGAGCACCCAGCTGTAAAAAATCATTATTTTGATGCTGAGATAATAGATAACGAATTGCATTTCGATTACACTTTTAAGGACGGTATTTGTCAGAATATGAATGCTTCTTTTCTATTAAAAAAGATGGGAATTATAGAATAAAAGTTTTTTATTCTTAGATTTAAAGTTGTAATCATTTTCCGTCTTTTTTATGCACAGGTTTTCGCTTTTATTCCTTATTTTTTTTTCAAATATTCTCCTTGCCCAAAATGATATTGGCAATAATTTGGTCAAGGATAAATTCTTAAAATATTTTGAACTGCCAAGGGAGTCTATATTTCTACACTCCAATAAAACGACTTATATAGCTAATGAAGAAATATGGTTAAAAGGTTATGTTTATGATAGACATAATAGTAAGCCATTTAGCCAAACGTCAATAGTTCATTTGGGGTTATATAATGCAGACGGTAAAAGATTTAACAATTATCATTTCAGGGCAAAAGATGGTTATTTCAATGGTAATATTGCTGTAGACTCAACGCTTGTAAGTGGCGAATACTATCTGCGGGCAAGTACTAATTGGATGCGGAATTTTAAGGAAGATGATTCCTTTATGCAGAAGATTATAATCTTAAATGAGAAGCCTGGAGATAAGGCTGTTTTCGTTAAAAAATATGATATTCAATTTCTGCCAGAAGGCGGTAATTTAGTTGAAGATACGCCTGGTGTAATGGGCGTGAAAGTAACAGATGTAAACGGCTATGGTGTAAAAATCGTAGAAGGGTCACTATTTGATATCAATAATGCCCAAGTAGCTAGATTTTTTACATCAATTTTTGGACTGGGTAAATTTAATTTCAATCCTAAAGCCGGTATGGAATATGTCGCTAAATTAAAGTTTAGTGATGGCAGTATAGAAACTGTGAAAATCCAAAAACCGGAAAATAAAGGTGTTTCTTTTAGTCTTAAAAATGTTGATAATGACCGCTTTATAATTAGCTTAACTACCAATTCTGCAACTAAAGAGTCTATTCAAGAACAGCAATTTTATTTATTGATTCATAAAGATGGTCATGCCAATAGAATTCCTATTACATTTCCAAAGAACAAACTATTCGTATCTAAAGTTTTAAATAAAGAAGTGCTTAATAAAGGCATGAATATCTTAACGCTTTTTAATCCGGAAGGGAAACCTATAGCAGAGAGATTAGTATTCAATCATACAGACTTGTTAGATGGTAAATTGAAGGTGAGTAAGCTGTCTACGGAGGCAGATTCATTGAATATTCAAGTAGAGCTTCTTGATTTTAAAAAAAGTTCACATAATTTAAGTGTCTCTGTTCTACCTGGAAAAACCATGTCGAACAATCAACAGAATTCTATTTATAGTGCCTTCTATTTAAAACCCTATGTAAAGGGATTTATAGAAAATCCCAGTTATTATTTTAAGGATGTTACCGAGAAAAAAGAGAATGACTTAGACTTATTGCTAATGACCCAAGGTTGGTCTAAATACGATTGGAATGATATTTTTAGAGGTCCTCCTGGTCAATTTTATGAGTTTGAAAATGGAATAGATTTAGAAGGTACAATTTATAGCAAGGGGGTTTCAGAAGACGATAAGCTTTTGGTTAGTTTTCCTGATGACCGTAGTAGGTATTTAGACATCTTAGAAAATAGATTTCTAATTCAAAAGAACTATCCTGTAAAGGGTGAAATTTTAAATTTTTCACTGATTAGTAATAACAGAAAATTGGCGAAAGTTAATATTGATTTAAATATGAGTTTAGGGGTAATACCAGATGAAATTGATACTACCTGGAAAGAAAAAATAGAATTTGTAGATGAAGATAGTTCTAAAGAGGTAAAGGCCCCAGACTTAATATCTTCTAACAATACCATAAGTCTTAATGAGGTAACGGTTGTTGAGGATAAAATAAAGACAACTGTTGATAAAAATTTTTTGATTCCTAAATATCTTGTAAGTAGAATGACTGAAGTTACTGAAAGTCTAGAGTTTAACTTACCCTACGTTACTGATATTATTAGGTCAAGAGGGTTTTATGTGTTGGAGGAACTGCAGTTCGGTAGCACAAGTCGCGTTATTATCAGAACGATAGTACCATCATCCTTTGTTGGAGGTAATTATTATCCCATTCCTATTATTTATTTAGATAATGTACGTTTACCAAATTTTGATATTCTTTATAAAATGTCTACTAATGAAATAGAAAGTTTCTCAATTGATAAAACAGGTTCTCGTGAAGGAACAAGAGGGGCTGGTGGTGTAATTCGTATTTACACAAGAAGATTACCAAGAGGTTATAATGGACAGTACAGTAAAGATGAGAATGTTTTTAAGTATAAGCTAAAGGAAGGATTTGAACCTGTTAAGAAATTCTACACTCCTAAATACACTTCATACCTTTCTAATGAATTTGAAAATTTTGGTATCATACATTGGGTTCCCGAATTAAAGGTGAATGAAAATGGAATAGCTACTTTCAAAATTTTAAACACATTACAGAGAGATATTATCTTTTATATAGAGGGTATGAATGCAAATGGTGATTTAATTTCAGCAGAGCAAAATCTTATAATTGATTGATATTTTAAATGGATTCATTAACACAAATAGTACTCGGAGCGGCAGTTGGTGAAGCTGTGCTTGGTAAAAAGGTAGGAAATAAGGCAATGCTTTATGGAGCCATTGCAGGAACGATACCTGATTTAGATGTAATCACTCGCTTTTTTTTAGATACGGTTACGGCTACTGAATGGCATAGAGGAGTAAGTCACTCCATTTTCTTTTCAATATTATTTGCACCTATCTTCGGTTGGTTGGTGTGGAAGATAAATAAAAACGAATCTGCTACATGGAAAGAGTGGTCATGGCTTATGTTCTGGGGGTTATTTACGCACCCGGTTTTAGATGCTTTTACTACATGGGGAACGCAATTGTTTTGGCCTTTTAAAACCCGTTTAGCATTTCAAAGTGTTTTTGTGATAGATCCACTCTATACGGTTCCATTCATCACATTCGTTATTTTAGCGATGTTTCAAAAACGGACTTCTATTAAGCGCAGAAAGTATATAACACTCGGACTTTTAATTAGTACATCTTATTTAATATTGACTTTGGTTTTAAAAGGAGTCGCTTTTCAAAAATTCGAACAAGCGCTTGAGACTCAAAACATATCTTATCTAGAAATAAATACTCGTCCAGCACCTTTGAATACTGTTCTTTGGATGGCAAATATAGAAACGGAGGATGCTTATTTAATGGGGGACTATTCCTTTTTTGACTCACAACCCATATCGTTTATATCCTATCCTAAAAATCATGATTTGTTAGGTAAATGGATCAATAATGATAAAGTGAAAAGACTCATTCAAATAACCGATGGTTGGTACACGATAACAGAAAAGGAGGGACAGCTTTATTTCAATGACTTAAGATTTGGTTTAATTAGTTTAGATGCAAATGAGTCCCAATTTGCTTTTAGTTATAAACTAGTACCAGATGGTGAAAATTTGCAGATAGAAGAGCGACCAAAGTTTAAAAGAGATGTAAAGCGACTAATGGCCGCGCTATGGCAGAGGATGTGGGGAAACTAAACCTTAAAACGGATAACCAATAGCGAAATTTAATGTCATATTGTTATCTGCATTTCCAAAAAATGGAGTATTCCAACGCTCATTTTCTGGTAGATACGGTATGCGAAGTGGCGATGCCAAATCTAACCGGATAACAAAACTTTGAATATCCAATCGAAGTCCAAAACCAACACCTGCTGCAACTTCTGTTAACCAATCTTTTTCAAATTTACCATCGGTAAACAATGTTCGAGAAAAACTGCTGGTGAGTTGGTCATCTTCAATATCAGAATAATCACCTGTTAACCATACATTACCTGCATCAATAAAAAAGGCTCCTTTTAAATAAGAGAACAAAGGAAAACGATATTCCACATTGGCTTCTAGTTTTAAATTACCAGATTGGTCAAAATAGTCTGTAGTGGAGTTTTCTGTTTCAGCGTTGAAATTACCTGGTCCAAGTGAGCGTATGTTAAATGCACGAACACTATAGGGACCGCCAGAGTAAAACTGCTTTACAAATGGTAGTGTGGTGCTATTGCCATAGGGTACTCCCCACCCGGCATAGACTCGAGAAACTAAAGTTTGCTCTTTCTTCCATCGTAAATACAAGCGAACGTCGGCATCTACTTTAGCATATTGTGCATACTCTGAACCGAAAATAGTACCGGATCCACCACTAACAAGATTTAACATGTTTCCTGCTAAATCAAAATTTGTATTAAAATAGATTGGGGTTTCTTTTCCAAGATTAGAGACTTCATCATAGGTAAAACTATATAACAGACCAGCAATAAATCGTTGCTCAAAACTTTGACTTAAAAAAGGATTGTCATCAAGTATGGTCTGAAATTCATCTGTAACATTAGATAGTTTCGAATAATTGATGCTAATAGGGTCTAGGGTATGATATACATATTGATTTTCTTTCCAAGTGTACCCGAAAGAAGCGTTAACAGAACCTAATGTAAATAGTTGACTACGTTGTAAAAAATCTACCCCTAATGATATTTTTGTTTTAGGTACAGCGTATTTAAATCTTCTAGGTGAAAATGGTATTGATCTAGGTATCACCAAATCGGCACTTATACCGCCAGCAATACTACTTAGGCTAGAGTTGCTGCCACTGGATAATTGCGATTCATAACTAAAATTGGCTGATATACTGAATGTTTCTCCACCGTTGAATATATTTCTATTTGTATGACTCAATAAAATACCTGGGCCAGTAAAACCATTAGATTTAGATACAGCTTGTAACTCCGCTCTAATAGAGCGTTTGGTTAAAGGAGCTAAATATATGCTTGCCGCTAGAGAACCGCCATTACCATCTATTGCAGTAGTGTCCAGTTCAGTGTACTGTATGTTTACATACTTATAACTGCCTAATGCAGATAATCTGTTACTTGTTTGTTTTGAGGTATTGGCATCATACAAATCACCTTCATTGAACAGCAAGTAAGATTCTAATAGTTCTGGTTTAAAATACAATTCGTTCTGTACAAAGTCTATACTGTCTACTTGGGTGACATTCTCTCTTGTCAAGGGTAATGTATCTCCTTCAATAGAATAATTAGGGTAGACTGTAATGGAGTCAATAGTGTAGGGGATAGAAGCTCGTGCAGGGACATCTTTTTTAAGTCTAAGGAAAAGGTCGAATTTTCTATTCTTGTATTGATTGGTATCTGCTTCAAAAATTAAAAGATCTTCCTGGCTATTGTAAAACCCTCGTTGTTTTAGTCCGTTGTTTAATCGTGCTCTTTCTGCTTTCAGTAAATCTAAATCAAATCGGTCTCCTTTTGCAAGAGCCGTTTCAGGTAGCATTTTCTCAATTTCTTTGTAAATAGGCAGGGAGTCTGATTCTAAATTGTAATTTTCTAATACGTAAGGTTCGGGTAAACTGGCAGAATAATTTACCGAAGCAAAATTACCGTCTAAAATCGTTTCAGAATCTGACCGACTATAGAAAAATCCATTATTATCTAATCTGTTTAATATTAATTCCTCTACACGCTCTGGGTTTACATCTGAAAAATAGACAGGTTCCTCTCCAAAAGATTTGTTTAGAAATTTATAAAAGAATCCAGGTTTTTCTCGTTGTGCCTTGTAATGAAAATATAATGCGGGCTTCATTCCTAAAAATGTGGTGTTAGGATTCGGTTCAATAAGACTTAGCAATTCTGCTTCTACTTCTTTCTCATCTTTTAGCTCGCTTTCTGTTTTTAAGTCAAGCGCTGCACCAGTGTACAATTGTTCTCCCTCGGGAATATATTTTTCAATACCGCAAGAGTATGCCATTAAGAATATCAAGCAGAATAAGGTTCTATATGTAAGGTTATTATTTTTCAATGTTCTCCTGTTCTTCTTTTTTCTTCAAATCCTTTTTTGAAGGTTTCTCTTCGGTATTTTCTTTTTTAATGGGACTAAATAACTGACTAAATTTATTGAACTCACGATCAAAAATAAAGGCTACTCCGGTAACAATAAGCTGCCCATCTATTATATTTTGATATTCTTGTCTTCTAAACCCTTTAAGTCTATACGTACCTTCTTCGCTTAATAGATATTCTAACGTGACATTACCTATAATTGGAGTTTCGGTTTCGGTCGATGAGGCACTACCTTCCACATCTACCGCACTACCAGCAGTAACAATTAACCTGTCGTTAAAAAGCTTTTTACTGGCATTAATGTTTAACTGTGTTCGGTTTTGGGCACTTCCACTTTCATAATCTTCAAAACTATCCAAATCAAAACCTAGCTCAAAACCTGTTTTTCCCAGTAATTTATCAGAAATCGTATTTAATTCATTTGAAAGAACCTTGTTTACATTGTTCCTAGCAATAGAAATTGCACCACCACTACTACCATCACTACCCGTTGTTGGGTAAAAACGATTAAGGGCCAATAATGAGAAAACCTGTTTATTTAATTCAGACTCTTGTTCATTAAGTTGTTGAATGCGCCCATAAACGGCACCACCAAAACTACTTTGGGCACTTTCTGGCATATCTAAGGCAAAAGATAATTCTGGTTGCATTAATTGTCCGTCAATATTTAAGTAAACTAAAAAGTCTGTAGACTGCTGGTACGATCCAGAAACACTACTATCTTGCCCGTAACTTATTGATGACATTAGAGATGATGCAGAAGTTTCTATTTCATAGATTGCCGTAACATCCATTTTAGCATCATAAGGATCACCGGTCCAAACTATAGTACTACCTTTTTGTAATTTAAATTCTCTACTTACCAAATTGTATAAACTGGTTCTGTAGAATCCCGAGTTTAATTCTAATCTGCCCGATAGTCTAATATCTTGATTTGGGTCAATATTTAAATTAAGTGTTGCAGCACCAGATGCCTGTAATTTATCTTGTGTTTTCTCATCTATTACAATAGTAAACTTAGCCTCATTACCTATTTCTAGAATCGTGTTAATATCCATTCCTGCAAAAAACGAATTTGATTTTTCACCATCATTACGTGTAAGTATGGCTTCAGGATTTTCGCGGTTTACAAAAATAACAACCCCATCTCGCTCTTGTATATCTAATTGGTCTTGGGGAACAATATAGGTAAGGTCTGTGACATCACGTACGCGTATTTTTCCATCTATAATAGGTAATTCTAAATTTCCTTTTACGGTTAAATCTGCCTTAATACTTGCAATTCCGTATACGAGTTCGTGATCTCCTTTTTTAGAGTTTAAAACTCTAAATTGATCGGTTTTGACGGAAAGATCAAAACCAGGATTAATGAAACTCTTGGTAGTAACATTGCCATCTACAGTTAGTATACCTTGGTTAATGTCATTTATGGTAAAAGTGTTGAACGTAACTTTATCTTGATCTATATCTATGTATTGATTATCTATTGATAAAGCAGATTTGTACGCTGCCAGTGTAAGACCAAAATCGTTGAAATTTATTCTTCCCGAATATTTTGGTTCGGCAAGTGTACCGTTTACCAGTAAACTACCATCTAAATAACCTTTGGCATCGGTTAATTGTTCATTAGAAAACCCTTGTATAATACTGGCTTCTAGTTTTTGAATGTCGAGCTCCATATTTAAATCTGCCCTATTTTCTTTAGCGGTATAGTCTCCTGTTAATGTAAGCTCTGCGCCACCATCTTTTAATGCTAAATCGAAATCATATTCTGATAATGATTTTGAAGATGCATCTAGTGATAAAGTGCCTAACGGACTCTGCATTACCTGAAAATCTTTAATGTCGATATTTGCCACTAGACCAGATGCGTTATAAGGATTAAGGATTACAAAGTCTCCTTCTACTTTTCCTTTTGCCAATGCTTCATCAGGATTGAAAAAACTAAGGAACGTTTGTAGTTGAAAATTCTCAAATAGAATACCAATATGATCTGTTTGCATTTTAGGTACTCTGTTGGAGATTTCCATTTTCTGGGAATTTCTGCTCAAGATTACATTTTGAAAATCTGAAAAAGAATCAGCTATAACGATGCTATTATCTTCAGGAATCTCCCATTGCTTTTTATTCAAAATCAACTCATCTGGATCAATATGAAGCTTTAAAGTATCTTTTTGAAATACCAATGCAGATTTAATATTCATTACTTGAACCGTGTCATTTTTAGAAGTAAAATCTAACAACAATTCTTTGTTTTTAAGGCTGCCAGTAACATAAGTCTGTTTTAAGTGAATAGGGTCATAAATTAAATCTGCTAGACCTGCAGAGAATTTAAGGTCTAAAGAATCACCTTTTATGAAGGCATTTAAGCTATCAACCGAACTGCCTGCGTATGCTATATGCGGCACTTTAATTTCTGCAGAAATCTTTCTTGTTCTAGAATTAAAACTTGCATTTATGTTCAAGGAATCTAAACCTTTTATTCCGTCAAAAAACACCTTAGATAAAACAGGGGTTGGTATTACGGCAAGGGCTAGCTTCGCTTCAATATTTTTATCAGATTCAAAAGTAGAATCGTCAGTAGAGAAATAATGCTCTATTTGTTTCTTAAGCGCATTTGTAGTACGATTTGGAGAGGCATTAGATGCCAATTGACCATTTAAAAAGTTACTATTTATGGTGACATCGGTAATAGAGTCTTCTATATGTGCTTTTAATGCAATGGTAGATACTTGGTATTGTTCATTGTCGGCAATGGCAATGCCATCTTCTATGTTTGCGTTTACCGTAAAATTAGATGGAGAACCAGTGTAGTTTCCATTGATATTGGCAGCAATTTTAATATTGTTTTTTGTGAGTCCTAATTGTTGTAAATCTGCACCTATAATATTTGATGTGAAAATAATATTGTTCTCTTGAGATGAAATCGCAATGTTAGAATTGACTTTCATGTTCAAATTTGGGTCATCGATATTTGCTGTAATTGTACCACTACCTTCTTTAAGTTTTCCTGTAACAGCTATCTCATTATAATCATAACCACCATATTGAATTTGAGAAATACTACCATCTAAATCTGCATTGAAATTGTTTAATTCTGAACCTGATCCTGTGCCGTTTATTTTAAGAGACAATTGCCCTAATTGTTCGTTCTGTAAAATTTTTCCTAATTGAAGACTGTCTACAGAAATACCACCATTAAATTTTATTAATTCGCCATAGTTTACAAGTGCATTTATTTGTGCTGATCCTTCCGGAATTTTGATATTAAGATTAGGTTTTACCCAAGTAAGTCCACCAGATAAACTTCCAGCTGCGTTTATGGTTTCGGGAATGGTAATACTTAGTTCTTTAGACGATATTATTTTTTCAATAGCTTTTTTAGAACTTTTAAAGCTAATATCGTTCAAGTCATAGGTTAGAGAATCTGTATTTGTAAGATTGCTAATACTTCCTTTCGCAGCTAATATTGTTTCTGGTCCCCATTGTAATTGGGCATTAAAATCGTTTACTTTTTTTAAACTTCCTTGTGCTTTTAGGTTACCAGTTATTGGATGTATTGAAAGAGAATCTAAGTACTGATTTTGTACTAAAGTTGGCGACAATTTCTGAACGTCATCCAATTCTAAAAAAAGGTCTGAAATGGCTGCTGATAAAGTGCTTTTTTCAGGATGTTTTATTGCTCCCTTCAATGAATTAAAATTGATGTTTAGCTCTGCCTTCACAGAACTTTTATTCATTTGAAATACAATATCGGAAAGTGAAGCTTCGGTATTTGTTAGATCAGCTTTAAAAGCTAATTGGTCTAGTCGAATTCCACTAGGTTCGGAAAAGGAAAATTTAGAAACACTAAGGTTAAAATTCTCAGGTTCGTATTTAAGGTTTTTAGCTAGAAGTTGAAATTGTTGAATTTTAAATGCATTTGGGTCAAAAGTATCTGTAAGTTGTTTTTCGGCATTTAAAGTATAGCTAAATGTGTTTTTTGCGAAGTCTATATTGTTTGCGGCAATTATAAATTCTGGCCACCGAAAATCTTCATTTTTGGTGGTACTGGTTTCTTCAGAAATAGCGCTGGTCAACTGAAGATCTATCTGTGAATCTTGAAATATAAAATCATTGGTCTCGTATTTATTTTTAGAAATATCTGCGAGTATTTCTGTTAATTCAATAGTCCCAAGATTTAGGTTTGTACTTATCCCATCTGGTTTACTATTATAGGAGATTTTTAAATCGTTGAGATTAAATTCATCAACGGTTATTAATGGGAGTACACTACTTGTAGAATCTTCGGTTACTGGAAAAGGATGAGATTGTACATAGGTAAATTGAGTTTTACTTATCGCTAAATCATTCAATGAGAATTTCATTGCATCTAAGTCAAATTCAGTAACATCTATTGCTAATTCTCCTAAGTCAAGTCCAATAGTGGTTCCTAAATAGGCATCAGTATAATTTAGTTTCCAATCGGCCAAATCTAGGCTACCCACCGAAATATTCATTGGATCTGTTGCAGCGGCAGTAGTATCGGTTGTAGTCGTTAAAGCGTCTAAAAGGAAAGTGAAGTTAAACTCTTCTGGATTGTTTTCTCTACTGATGTTGACCACTACACCTTCGGAAACTACCCCATCAATTGAAAGCTCATTTTTAAAAATAGCGGGGTGCAAAGGAATGTCTGCTTGAAGCGATTTTGAATAGAAAAGCGTGTCGCCTTTGGTATCTTCAAGATAGATATTTTCAGCTTGTATATCTCCGGAGAACGTTAGGTATATATTGCCAACTTCTACTTTCGTATTCGTTTTATCAGAAATATATGATGTGACTTTCGAAACGATAAAATTCTGAGCCCAAGGAGTTCTTATAACCAAAACCAAAATAAAAAACAGTAGTAATACTCCAAGAATTATTTTCCCAAAGAGTTTTAAGTAATTTTTAGATTTTTGATTCTTTTCGGTCATATGGTAAACACTAAAGGATTGAATACTAACATTCAATTTTCAACTATGATATTCTATGAACCTAGTTGTGCCATAAAACCTGTAGCTATTATAATTAGTAGCACTATTATAATTACAAGGTTATAGAACCTTCTCTTCTTTTTCTTGGTTTCTTTAAGTGATGCCATAAAATGCAAAGTTAAGCCTACCAATATATAAAATTAGCTTATTTGCTACGAAGATTATCGGTATACAACATTACGAATGTAGAGTACCTATTTAATTCTAATCAAATATGAACAGATGAAATGGTTCATCGATACTTATGGTTCATTCGTCTATACTTAATTTGACTTAGTCTAAAGCCACCAATTTTAAAGACACATGCTCAATATCTTTGAAGTGTAATTAATGATATACTAACAAGTTTAATGTTACGAGTTTAGAATTAATTCTAGAGGCTAAGGCCATAAAAATTTTAATAGTTGTTCAGGTAGTTCCCCCCAAACCGAAGAAGGCCAGTAGAAATATTGGTCTTCTTTATTTTAGACCTTTTACCTGAATATCATGAAAACTATCTGCTTGTAGGCGCAACAGCTCCTCTGCTTTCTTCTTTTTATAACCGTACAGTTCTTCTTCTCCTTTTAAATCTTCATATATCTTTTGGTTGATATCGCCATCAGTAGAAACTATTAGTTTTCGCTGGGCTAACTTTTGTGCTACCCAAGAGGATAAGATACTTTCTTCTTCTTGTAACTTTATGTCGTATTCGCCTTTTGGTGCTAATAATTTGGCAATTATAGGCGAGGTTTCAATTGCTAAAAACAAAAGAAAGATAAAGAACGATGGAAGCCAGGGTAATTCATCTAAAGCGGTAATTCTAGCCATTAGACCGTCAAAGCCATCAATAATTGGTTGTGAATTTTTGACCACTTCTGTATATTCAATATCTAAAGCGGCAATTTGAGATTCTAAGCCTGTTATTTTATCTGTAGTTGCTGTTTTTAATTCCTGTAATTCGGCAAGTGCAGCATCATGCTTTTCTCGCTTTTCTTCATAAACAGGACCCTTACCTAATAATTTAGTGCCTGCAGTACCTTCTGCTTCATTTATGTAAACATCATATAATGCATTAGTCTCTGTTTCTTTAGTAAGGACTTCAGCCTTTAATAAAGCAATGTCTTGATTTATTTGTTCAATTTTCGGAGTGTATTGCAAGGCTAATTGATCTTTGTTAGCTAACGTAAGTTCATTTTTCTGCTCTAATAAGACTTGATTAATTTCTTTCTCGAAAATTTTCATTTCTAATGGTTTCGAAATAACGATAGCAATGATTACCGCTAGAATAATACGAGGTGTAGCCTGTAAAAATTCTTGACTCACATTATCTCGTTTTTTAATGGTAGAAACGATAAAACGATCTAAGTTAAAAATTAGAAGTCCCCAAATGAATCCGAAAAATACAGCAGCGTACACATTGTCAAAGACAGTAAATAGTGCATAACTACTTGCAATAAATGCCATTACAGCTGTAAAAAATACGGTAGCACCTATACCAGCATATTTGTTTTGTTCCCCTTTCGAGCAGGTGTTTAAAAGCTCGGCATCTGCCCCTGAGCAGATAATAAAAAATTTTTGTAGCATTTTAATTTGTTTTTTGATTGATGATGATATGTACTGGATGAACGTAACTATTTGATTTTTGGTACGCAAAAAGCCCTCAAAAAGAGGGCTTTAACATATGTTTGACGTTGTAACTATTCGATTGTTACAGGGTCTTCTGTAATTCTTACAATTGTCTTCTTTTTTATGTTACGCGATTCTATATTCAAATCCTTGTTGTTCTTTAATAAATCTATAGCCTTGTTAGACGATATTTCTTTATTCTCATATAGGAAAGTAGCTCCCTTTTTTGCCATGGATATTACATAATCTAATGGAGACGGCGGAGTAGGAGGTAGTGGAATATTGCTTATATCTCCTTTCTTGACTTTAGGACTTGGTGGTGGAGGTATATCACTTTTTTCTCCTCTAAGAACCATAGGTGCATTTGGTGCTGGTGGTGGCTCAGGAAAATCAGGAAAAGGTTGCGCTGATGCTTTTTGCTCATCAGACATTATTTCATAGATATTAGTTAGCTGATCAACATCAGATTTCATAATACGGATGTTGCCGCCTTTTGATATCATGGTATTGTATTTTTTTGCTAAGATATTATAGTCTGCCAGTTGCTTTTTCGTAGCACTTTCTTGATGTTCTTTTGGTAGGCGCTCGGGGAAAGGTTGTGCTTCTTTCTTTTGATTTTCGCTCATGCCGCTATAAATGGATTCTAATACTCTAAAATCTTCTAAAGAAATAATTCTTTTTTCAATTGATATTGCATTGTATTTTCGAGCTAGGGTATTGTAGATTGAAATATCTGATTTAAACTGTAAGTCAGCTTTCTCTCCCTTGTGTAAAGTTTGAGTTTCGCTAAAACTGAATAGTAAAATTGCTAATAAGGGAAGTAATAGTGTACTTCTCAATATCATTCTTTTTTTTGATGTTTGTTTTTTCATGATGATAAATCGTTTTTTGATTGATGAATAATTAATGGCGTTTGCAATGCCAATTGATTGATGGGTGTTATAGGTGCCGTTTGATAAGTACGACAGTAAGATGTGTTGATAATTTAATTGGTCTTCATTATTTTTAAGCACAGCGCTATCGGCTAGAAATTCATGATTTAATTTTATACTCTTTTTAAAAAAATAAAATACAGGGTTGAACCAGAAAACCATTTGTAAAACCTCGATAAATAATACGTCTAAACTGTGTTTTTGTAATGCATGAGTTTCTTCATGAAGTAATACGGAATCGGGAATATTTTTGGTTTCAAACTTATGTTTATTCAGAAAGATGAAGCTGAAAAATGTGTGAGGTGGAAGTTGCTCTTGAAGTAAAACGTTTGTAATAGAATTTCTCTTCAATTTTGGATTACTGCGTATTCGCGACCATATTTGAAAGAGGTGCCTAATAAATCTAAACCCGAATCCAACAACACCAATTCCATAAACTGTCCAAAGAATTAGTGACCAGTTCAAAGGTGATTGCTCAACTGCCTGAGCTATGTTTTGATTTTCACCGTTCGGTTCCATAGTTAATACCTGGGTAGAAATACTGGTTGGTTCTATCTCAATATATTCGGTAAGAACTATGCTGGGTATTATGAATGATGAGACTAATGCAGCTATTAAAAAAAACCGTTTAAAATGATGCATGCTTTCGTTTTCTAACAATACCTTGTAGAAGGTTAAGAAGATTAACATGCAGGCTGTAGATTTTAATAGGAAAACAATCATGCTTATTTTTTTAAGATTTCACTATCTATTAATTTTTTTAATTCTTCCAATTCGGCTTTACTTAAGTCGGTTTCTTGAGTGAAAAACGATGCGAACTGACTGGCGCTATCGTTGAAAAAGTTCTTAATTAATCCGTTTACGTGTTTAGAGAAATAGTCTTTCTTTTTTACTAATGGAAAGTATTCTCTGCTTCTACCAAAGCTTTTGTAATCAATGAATTTTTTATCGGCCATTCTTTTCAAAAGAGTAGCCACGGTTGTTGTAGCCGGCTTTGGTTCTGGGTAAGCATCTAGCAAATCTTTCATAAATGCCTTCTTCTGTTTCCAGAGAATATTCATTAATTCTTCTTCCGATTTTGATAATTTCATTTTCTACAAGCTTAGAGTGTGTTCTACAAACATAGAATAAATATTTTAATTCTACAAATGTAGAGGTCAAATACTTATTTTTGCCTTAAGGATAGAAGTGAAAAGCCCGCATTAGCCTTTCGCGAAGCGTACTTGTAACGAATAGCCTGACCCCAATTCTTTGGGGAAAGACCCAAACACCCCATGAAAAAGATGTAAGTTTGTTTTTAAAACAACCAATAATGAGTGTAAAAGATGATTTGGAAGCACGTAGCGGTTCCACATGCGAGCTTTGTACAGGTACCAATAATTTAGAAGTTTTTGAAGTGGAGCCTGTTTCTATAAGTGGAGTAGATTCAAGTATTTTGGCATGTGAAACTTGTCGTACTCAAATTGAAGATCCAGAGCAAATGGATGCTAACCATTGGCGATGTCTTAATGACAGTATGTGGAGCGAATATGATTCTGTGAAGGTAGTTGCATGGAGAATGTTATCTAGATTAAAGTCTGAGGGCTGGCCTAAAGATTTACTGGACATGATATATTTAGAGCCAGAGGCTTTAGTTTGGGCAAAAGCAACAGGAGAAGGTTTAGCAGAAGCAGATAAGATTATTCACAGAGATGTAAACGGCGTAATTCTAGAAAATGGAGATAGCGTTGTACTGGTGAAAGATTTGAAAATAAAAGGATCTAGTCAAGTTGCCAAGCAAGGTACTGCAGTACGTAGAATTTCTTTAGACCGTGAAAATGCAGAATTTATTGAAGGTAAGGTAGGGCCTACTTTAACTGTTATAATTACTAAGTACGTTAAGAAAATTTAGAACGATTTTATAAGGTTCTTTTAAACGACGAAGCAATCTACTTATTTGGTATTCCAAATTTATAGATTGCTTCGTTTTATTTTAAATAGCTTATGTAAGCTAATTACTTCTTGGTCATTTCAGTGAAATATTCATAGAAGTATGGAATAGTCTCAATTCCTTTAAAGTAGTTCCATACCCCAAAATGTTCGTTAGGGGAGTGGATGGCATCACTATCTAGACCAAAGCCCATTAAAATAGTTTTACTGCCCAATTCCTTTTCAAACAAGGAAACTATAGGGATACTACCACCACTACGTTGTGGAATCGGTTTTTTGCCAAATGTAGTTTCGTATGCTTTCGAAGCTGCTTGGTATGCAACAGTATCTATTGGTGTTACATATCCTTGTCCACCATGATGAGGCTTCACCACTACTTTTACACCTTTAGGAGCAATAGACTCAAAATGAGTTTTGAACAATTCTGTAATTTCTTTCCAATCTTGGTTCGGAACTAAACGCATAGATATTTTAGCAAATGCTTTGCCTGCAATAACTGTTTTAGCGCCTTCACCTGTATATCCACCCCAAATACCATTGACGTCTAATGTTGGTCTAATAGAGTTTCTCTCATTTGTAGAATACCCTTTTTCACCATACACAGATTCGATATCTAGCGCATTCTGGTATTTTTCAAGACTAAAAGGAGCTTTAGCCATTTCTGCTCTTTCCTCACTTGAAAGTTCTTCTACCTTATCGTAAAAACCAGGAACGGTAATATGATTGTTCTCGTCGTGTAGACTAGCAATCATTTTAGTTAAAATATTAATAGGGTTGGCAACTGCACCGCCATATAGACCTGAGTGTAAATCACGGTTAGGTCCGGTAACTTCTACTTCAACATAGCTTAACCCACGTAAACCTGTTGTAATTGAAGGTACATCATTAGCAATCATGCCAGTATCGGATATTAAAATGATATCATTTGCTAACTTTTCTTTGTTTTCTGCAACGTAAATAGCTAGGTTGTTACTACCAACTTCCTCTTCGCCTTCAATCATAAACTTAACATTACATGGTAATTGATCAGTTTTCACCATCAATTCCAATGCCTTTACATGCATGTACATTTGTCCTTTATCATCGCAAGCACCACGTGCAAAAATTGCACCTTCGGGATGCTTGTCCGTTTTTTTGATTACCGGCTCAAATGGTGGTGAATGCCATAAATCAATTGGATCTGCCGGTTGCACGTCATAATGACCATATACTAAAACTGTAGGTAAATCAGGGTTTATGATTTTTTCACCATAAACAATTGGATACCCAGCAGTTTCATGAATTTCGACAATATCGCAACCTGCCTCCTCTAATCTCATTTTCACTGTATCTGCAGTATCTAAAACATCTTGAGAAAAAGCAGAATCTGCGCTAACAGACGGAATCTTAAGTAGTTCAATGATTTCATTTAAAAATCGGTCCTTGTTTTCCGATAGATAATTCTTTACGTTTTTCATGTACTATTTTATGTGACTTTTGATAAAAGTACAAAAAGCGTAATTTTTAAATAGCTAAAATTTAGAGAATTGATTTTTTGCGTTATATTTGCACCCCGATAATCACTATTTGGTGATTTAGGAAAGTATGCAGGCGTGGTGGAATTGGTAGACACGCTAGACTTAGGATCTAGTGCCGCAAGGTGTGAGAGTTCGAGTCTCTCCGCCTGTACAACAAGGGAAAGCCGACTTTTAGGAGTCGGCTTTTTTGGTTCTGGGTAACACATAGGTAACACAATCCGATATTTTTCTTTTGGATATTTTAGATGATACCATTTCTAACTATTTGAAGTCAAATTAATAGTTTTTAGTCTTTTATAGGTGTTTCAGGCACCAGTCCCAAATCTTACCATAACTTACCTGCGCATGGATCCTGTGGAATTTTTGTAGTGTTCCGGCAGATAAGCGTCAAGCAAAAATTCCATAGGGCGCATACTACTTTTGATTTAGAACACTATCCTTTTTCTGTATCCATTTCTGGTACGATTCGTAATGCTGCGGATATTGGTCAAAATATCCTTTTAAACTGGAGATTACTTCTTGCTCTCCCTCGGTAAATGCCTTTTCCTGTACTTCCCCGATTCGGGAGAACTGTAGCGATAGGTATCCTATGATAACCAAGGAAATAAACCAAATCGCGTAATGAATCCGTAATTGTATCCTTGGAACCAGTCTTGCTTTTGAAATCTGATTCCTGATATCCTGAACCGACTCCTGAAGCCTTTCGGTATTCACCTTCTCGGAATTCCGATGCTCTTGGAACAATCGTTCGATTTTTGAAGTATCGGGCATTACTTTGATGTTGTCCGTATTTTGGGTCAACTTTTCAAATCTATCGATGGACTGGTTGAACCCATCCAACTCGTCGGTGAGTAGTTCCATCACCTCGTCCAGTTTTTTATATCCCATAGCTTTTTGTTTTTAAAATCCAATTCCGGTATCGATGGCCCTTTTGATCGTTTTTTTGATGATGTTCTTGGCAATGCTTGTGGCTAAATTGGTACTCATTTCCAAGGTTTTCCCTAGTAGCTGGACTGACTTGTCCACCATTATCGGTTTTGCTATACCTTTATTCTGGGAAAGTTGTGCCATGATCCTACCTCCGGACATGGAGCGGTGTACCTCGCTTGCCTTGAAATTATGGCCCTCATATTGGAACCGGAAGCCCTGTAATTTATTGGCCCGGTTTATTGTCGGGGTGACTTCCACATTCCTTTCTTTCATGGCCTTGATGTAGGAGTCTAATGTTTTTGGCCTTTCGGTTTCCATTATCCTTTGATGGATGTCCTTTATTTCAAGCCGGACCTTTGTGGAATCCAGTTCCTTTTCCAATTGTACCTCCTTGACCGTGGTCAGTCCCATTTCCTTCGCTACGTTCTCGGCGGCCAGTTGGCTCCGCTTCCCAATAAAACTGTCATTGTAGGCCTTTCCATCAAAACCGATACGGTTCACGTACAAATGGACATGCATATGTTCCTTGTCCCTATGGACAAAGGCGATGGCCTGTCGTTCCTTCAGCTGCATTTCCTTGACGAACCTTTGGGTTAGTTCTCCTAACTGTTCCTTGGTAAGATTCTTACCATCTTCCTGTGTCGGACTGAGTATAAAGCTTAGGGTATTCTTTTGGCAGCGGATATTCTCTTCTTGTATCAGTTTGAACTCCTCGGTGATCTCTCTAGGACTGTTTCCCGCCAGATGTTGGCTAAAGACGATTTCCGCATCCTTCTCCTGGTTCCAACCGTAATCGATACTTGTTCCGGTATGTGATATGGATGTTCCCTTGCCAATCATTATTTTGTTTTTTTGAAATTATAAAGGTGTGTTCGTATTTCTTCCGCCAGTTGTGCAACCTCGCTGGCCAGTTTAGGGTTATGTTTCCTGAACATGTTACCTATTCGGGTAAAATTCCCCTTGTACTTCACCAGCATTTTATAATGGGCTAATTGTTCCTCGGTCAACCGTTCGATAACGGTATTGCCAAAAGCAGAGCTGCGGCAATATTCGGAGAGGGAAATACCTGCACGTTCCGCCCTTTTTCTGAGCAGTTTTTTCTCGTAGATGGAGCATCTAAATTTGATATACGTACGTTTCATTTCTTTTTTACTTTGCGACCAACGGGAGTAAAGCGAGTTTGTCTTTGTGGCAACAAAGACACATCTCGCGCTTACTGACCAAGTCCCTTTTTAACACTTTTTACCAGCCATTCGTTGACATCCTTGAATCCTTCGTAAAGCATAGATTTGTCCAGGCAGTTTTTGGAACGGGCCATCAACTTTTGCGTCGCTCCTTTTCCATTTTGGTCATTGTCCAAATACAGGTCGATTTGGCTATAACTATCAATAATCTTCATACCTTTCTTTAGAAAGGCAGTAGAGTTCAAGACCAGAAAATCATATTCCAAATTTGATCCTTCGGTACCCTCTAAAATCGATAACAGGTCGAACATCCCTTCGGTAACGATGAGTTTTCCGTTTCCATTTTTGATATGGGTAATATCCTTGGGCGAACTACAGTTTTTATAATATTTGTTCCGTAGCTCCCATCCGCCAGAACCGTTCTTCAATCCTATGGCGAAGTAGCGTCTTCCCTTGTTCAGGTAATGAACTTCCATACAAATGGCCGCTGCTGTCGAAATGGAAATCCTTCGTTCAAATAGATATTGTAACAGACCATAGTGCCGGATAGGCCGTGCATGAAAAATCTGTATTCCATAATGGTTATCGTTGCTTAAAACTGGCCGCTGTTGAAAAGAGAAAGAGGCTTGGTCCTGTTCCAAAAACCTTAAAGTTTCCTTTACCGAAGATTTGGTGATTTTACACACCAGATCGATAACATTTCCTCCGATTCCTTCCCCATGGTCGTACCATCTATTGAGTTTCTTGGACACCTTGAAAGAGGCATGCGTTTCTGAGCGAAGAGGGCTTAGGAACCAAGCTTCTTTATCGTTTGTCATGGTCGGAAAGTGCCCGAGTTTTGCCAGCGCCCTTTCGATGGGAAAAGCTCGGGCTCTTTCACACGATAATCCTGTAGTTCTTTTTTCTTTCATAAGCCAAATGGTTTTACCTATTTTTTTGATGATATGATGACAACACCTCCCAAGGCCCCTATAGTATTAGGTTTCCCCTGTCATCGTTTTGTCATCACGTCATCGTTCTTCTTTTTTTACAAGCATTTCCGTCATCATTATTTTTTTTGATGACAAAATGATGACAGTTTGATGACGGCTTCGGCCCCTATAAACATTGGCCCCGTCCTATTCCGTCATCGTATCATCGAAATTTTTGTTCAAAAAGTCTTTTTCCACCGTAAAGTACCTTCCTTTGGCATCGATCATGTGGATATCCCCATCGCTCCAAATGGTCACTTTTTGGTATTTGTTGGAGTTGTCCTGGTTGACGAGTTTCCAATCGTTCTTCAGCAATTTCCGCAACTGGGTCAAGTCGGTCTTGACACGGGTTTTGTTCAGCAGGTGCAGCGCATCGATGGGACAGAGATTTATTTCCTCCAGTTCGAACTTTTCCATGACACTGAACAGGATACTGGCCAGTTCCTTCTCCACCCGGTTCCTATTGTTCCGTACCAACCTTTTTAACGCAGCTGTTCTAATCTGTTTTGGGGTGAACCACATTCTGGTGGTGTGCTCACTCGATAACTGTCGCTTTTGCATGTAATGTAGAAAGGCGGGTATCTCAGATTTCAGTTGATTCAGGAAATCGGTTTCCTCTTTTTTGAGCACGGGTATTTTCAAGACCCAAAAACGGGTCTCGTTCCCGTCAATTTTTATGAAGTTGTCCTCGTTGTTGCTGCATAGGACGAACTTACCGAAGAACTCCACTTCCCTTTTATCCTTTCCTTTGGCCTCCAATTTGTTGATATTGGTGGTGCTCAGGTATTTGATACGTTCCGTCAATTCTTCTTTGTTGAACAGTACTTCGTCAATGCAGATGAGCAGCTTGTTCGCCCAATCCGCATTGAACTGGCTACTGAAACTATCATTGGTCAAGTAGGTCATGTTATTGTCGAAGATGGCCTTCAGCCATTTCAAAAAAGTACTCTTGCCTGTGGAACGTTCCATGGAAACTAAACAAAGAATAGGCAATACCTGTACCGGTTTTGTATACAGTAATTGTAGGTAATCCAATCCTAGTTCATAGTGTTTCCCGAAAATATGTTTCACAAAATTCAATGAATGTTGGCATTCCCCTTCTTTTGGGATTGCCGGCAACGGGGAATAAGTATTGTAGAACCCTTTATATTCCTGTTTAAAATGGATATGATTGGGGATACAGGTAAAGCCATCGTATTTTGGAACCTTGCTCAGGTAATCCTTGCCATGGTCCTGGCGGATGGTCTCGATGTTCCAATGCACCAGGATCTCGTTGAAATGTCCGGCGATGGTAGGTGCCTGCACCAATTTATAGTACGATGTGCCCACCCGTAAGTAAGGTACTGTTTTCATATAAAATGTTTTGAACTCCCAGGGGATTCCCAAGATGTACTGATGAATTTTGAAAAGTTTAGAGATGCAAATTCCTAACGAACGGGCTTAGCTATCGTTTCGATTTCATTTATGGGTCTTCGTTCGTTCTGGAGCAACCAATCCTCTATTTTCTTCCGTTCGAAAAAAATAAGTTTTCCGTTGGGTTTGGAGTGTGGAACGGTTCCCGCAGCGGTAAGTTTGTACAGGTAGCTTCTGGATATCCCAGTATAGTCACAGGTCTCCTCGAAGGTCAGCACCTCCTTGTTCGCCATCAAAAGTTTTTCCAAACGGTCCAGCCGTTCGAGTATTAAAATAGTGTCCATTTTGTTTCTTTTTAAGGTTACGAAATGAACAAAAGCGCTTTTGTTTTCCTTCAATATTTTTACTGGATAAATGTATGAAAATAGGTAAACAGCACTATGGAACGATACAATTAGTTATCCACAAATAATTGATATACAGCATCTTGAATCAAAATGAACCAAACGGGATTAAGTTGAGGAAGAACAAATTTTATTCGGTTTCATTTGATACCAAATGGAACCATTTTGAATCTTGGCAAAGTGTGCGATTTGTAAGGTAATTCTAGGTTATCAACAATTGAAAATCAAGGGATGGTGAAATTTGAACGGGAAAAAAGTCAGTTTTCCATGTTTAGATTATCTTAAGTACGATTTGATATTTTATTATTACGTAAAAAGATCGGTATTCCATTTAAAGATACTGCCTCAAGAAAAGATTATTTTTAATGTATTTCCCTAAAATTTAATTTTTAGCTTAGCTTTTTCAACTTTCCACTGTATTAGTCAAGTAAATTCAAATTTCATTAAGTTTACATTTCATCACAAATTTATGAGACCTAAAAGGTACATTTTCATCTTGTTGAATATTTCTTTGGTTTTTTCCTTTTTCTCGTGTAATCGAAATAAGGACAAAGACAAAATACATATAGGGTTTTCTCAAGCCATGACCAATGACGATTGGAGGCGTTCCATGAACAACTCGATGAAGTTACAGGCTTCAATGAACCCTGAAATTGATTTACAAATTAAAGATGCTAATTACGATGTACTAACACAAATAAAACAGATAGATGAGCTTATTGCAGATAGCGTAGATGTACTAGTTGTCTCGCCTATTCAATCTAAACCTATTACAGCGGTAGTAAAGAAGGCAATCAAAGCCGGAATTCCCGTTTTGGTGGTGGATAGAAAAACCGAAGGTCAACAATATACTGCCTATGTAGGCGCAGATAATATTGAAATAGGAAGAAATGCGGCAAAGGAAATAATTGCATCAAACTATAACGATTCCATACGAATTATTGAAATTAAAGGTTTGGCTGGTTCTTCACCTGCCGAAGAAAGAGCGATTGGTTTTCAACAAGTGTTAGATCAATTTAAAAAGGCCCAAATTGTGGCGACCATTGAAGGGGACTGGGAAAAGGAGTCTATTCAGAACAGGTTGATACAGCTATTAAATGATGATATTATTGTAGATTACGTATTTGCCCATAACGATAGAATGGCAGTTGGAGCTTGGGAAGTGGCACGTGATTTGGGAATGGAAAATGAAATCAGTTTTATTGGAGTAGATGGTCTTGCCGGAACTAATGGAGGAATTCAGGCAGTAAAAGATGGAGTTTTAAAGGCAACTGTTCTCTATCCTACTGGTGGTGATGAAGCCATAAAATTGGCATTGAAAATTTTAAGTAAAGAATCCATTCCCAAGAACAATATACTTTCAACTACCATTATAAATGAGTTGAATGCGGATATTATGTTCAATCAATTTGAAAAAATCAATGAACAGCAAGCTAAAATGGAGGAACAATTGGCCGCTATAAAAAAACAGGAAGAACTCTATTATTCTCAAAGTAACCTTCTAAAAATTACGATGGCACTTTTGGCAATTATACTAAGCCTCGCAATATATAGCATCTATTCCATTTTTGCTATTCGAAAAAAGAACAGACAGCTTGAGTTGACGAATAATAAGATTACTATTCAGCGGAATCAAATTGAAAAAATTGCGAAGGAAATTAAAATCAGTAACGAGGCGAAATTAAATTTCTTTACAGGACTTTCTCATGAATTTAAAACGCCCATTACGTTAATATTAAGTTCTATTGAATCTATGAGCGATTTTGCTAAGGTGAAAGGTTCTAAAATTATGAACGAGGTAGAACTCATTTACAATAATTCTAATCGCCTATTGAGATTGATCAACCAATTGCTTGATTTTAGAAAAATTGAAGATCGCAAGTTTAACATAAAGGCATCAAAAACCAATCTATTCGACTTTTCAAAAATCATTTATAAAGATTTTGAGAGGGAGGCAAAAAAAAGAAATATCGATTTCAGGTTAAACTCCAATCATGAATCATTGAATGTATTTATAGACAGGAATTTGATGGATAAAGTCTATTTCAACTTACTTTCTAATGCCTTTAAGTTCACGCCCGATAATGGCAAGATTGGAATTACTATTGAAGATGATGAGCGTAGCAATACCGTTAACATTTGTTTTATGGATTCAGGTATCGGAATACCTAAAAATGAAATGGATGGGGTCTTTCAAGCATTTTTTAAAGGATCAAACAATAGAAAAAACAGCTCTGGAATAGGATTGCATTTAAGCAAGGAGTTTGTGGAAATGCACAAGGGAACTATCCAAGTCAAGTCTTTACATGGAACGGAGTTCATTATAACAATATATAAGGGACAAGCACATTTTGATGAAACAGAAATAATAGCAGAACAAGATTTGGTAGATACCAATATCATCGATTTTACTTCAGAATATTTGATAGATGATAATTACTTGATTCAGGCACCGAGTAAAAACAAAGAAAAGTACTCGGTATTGATAATTGAAGACAATAAGGATCTATCACAATTTCTCAAGAACAAATTACAATTAGAGTATGATATTTATCTATCCGATGGCATAGATGCTATTGAGAAGGCTTTTGAAACTGTCCCCGATATAATACTTTGTGATATCAATCTACCAGATAAAGATGGTTTTGAGATCTGTGAAATTTTAAAAAAGGACTTACGAACTTCTCACATACCCACTATAATACTTACCGCTTTGGGTAATAAGGAATCTTATATCAAAGGACTTCAATCAGGAGCAGATTTGTATCTGACTAAACCCTTCAGCTATTCAATTTTGGTTCAGTCAATTAAGTCCTTGCTTTATAATCGAGAGAAACTTCGGTATTACTATACCAGTAACATTCATAAAATTGAAGAACTAAATTCCTTTGGGAATATAGAACAAAAATTTATACACCAATTAAATTCCCTTATCAACGAAAATTTGGGGAATTCCGACTATTCGGTTGAAAACCTAGCTGAAAATCTTACTATTTCAAGGGTTCAACTATACAGAAAGGTAAAGGCGATGATGGGAATTAGTATAAGTGATTACATAGGTAATATCCGATTGGAAAAGGCTAAAATCATGCTCGAAACGAGTTCTTTAACTGTTGCGGAAATTGCATATGCCAATGGCTTCTCATCTCCAAATTACTTCTCTACGGCCTTTAAAAACAAATACGGCACATCTCCCGCGGCGTTTCGTAAATCTGTTTAAGTTACGTTATAAACCTTATTTCAATCATTTTTCTTTTTACACGTATCAATTTCTAACATTATGTAACATGAATATAATTATTGGATTGTAGTTGATGTTAAAATCTGAATATAAAATATTATTATTCAGTCACTTAACACTTTTCAATAAGTTTCTTAACAAAAGCATAACACATTGATACATCATCAAAATACATACTCATTTTTTACGAATACTTTAGTAACCGTACTAGAGAATTACGATTATGAGAAAAATATGGATTTGGTCGATTACCGCTGCACTAGCTGGTTTTCTTTTTGGCTTTGATACTGTTGTGATATCAGGTGCTGATAAAAAACTACAGGCCCTATGGCAATCTTCCGATATGTTCCATGGTACAGTTGTTATGGCAATGGCTTTATGGGGAACCGTGGTAGGTGCAATTTTGGGTGGGATTCCCACGAACAAGATTGGGAGAAAGAAGACTTTATTATGGATAGGTATACTTTATACATTATCTGCCCTAGGTTCAGCTTTTGCCAATGATCCAATAACTTTCGCAATATTCAGGTTTATTGGTGGTCTGGGAGTCGGCGCATCAACCATAGCGGCTCCGGCATACATCTCAGAAATAGCTCCGGCAAAAGACCGGGGAAAATTGGTAGGGCTTTATCAGTTTAATATCGTATTCGGCATTTTAGTAGCATTCTTATCCAACTACTTGTTAAGCGGTATTGGAGAAAATGCGTGGCGATGGATGATCGGTGTAGAGGCTATACCTGCATTTATCTATACCCTATTTGTATTAACGGTTCCAAAAAGCCCAAGATGGTTGTTGACCAAAATGCGCACAGACGAAGCAAAAAAAGTATTGCGACTTATCAATCCTGATCAAGATCCAGAAGCATTAATGTTAGAGATTAAGACAGAAAGCGAAAACATTGTTTCCGGGGAAAACATATTTATTAAAAAATATAGGTTTCCGCTCATGTTGGCTTTTTTAATTGCCATGTTCAACCAATTTTCTGGCATCAATGCATTTCTTTATTATGCCCCAAGAATATTCGAAGAAGCAGGTCTAGGAGAAAGTACGGCACTTTTAAGCAGTATTGGAATAGGAGTGACCAATATGCTTTTTACACTTTTAGGTGTCTTTCTTATTGACCGGCTAGGTAGGAAACAACTAATGTATATAGGTTCTGTTGGTTACATAATTTCCCTATCATTAGTAGCTTGTGCTTTTTTCCTTAATTGGGAAGGCATGGCAGTTCCCATTTTCTTATTTCTCTTTATTGCGGCACATGCCATAGGACAGGGAACAGTAATCTGGGTGTTCATTTCTGAAATCTTCCCAAATCATTTAAGAGGTTCTGGTCAATCGTTCGGTAGTTCGGTTCATTGGATTTTAGCCGCTATTATACCCTCATTGGTTCCAGTTCTTTTTACCTCCATAGGTGCTGGTACCGTATTCGCCATTTTTGCTTTTATGATGATTTTACAATTGTTGTTCGTGGCATTTATTATGCCAGAGACCAAGGGAATTTCGCTAGAAGAACTTAGTAATAAACTTATAAAAGGAAGAAAGAATAGAACAGACGATATCATTGGTCATGCAGAACAGAAAGCAAATTAATGTTATATAAAGAATTAAAAAGGATGAAAAATAAAATATTCAGGTTCGCAATAATAATAGGAATTTTTTCAATGGTGGTTTCTTGTAAAAACCCTAAGGAAAAGAACAATGGCCAAGTTCAAAGTGAACAAGATACGCTTGCCAGTTCAAATGAAGCGTTCTACCGTCCAAATTTCCATTTTACACCAGCTACAGGATGGATGAACGATCCAAATGGAATGTTCTTTTATAACGGATATTACCATCTCTATTTTCAACATTATCCTGATGGTACCACTTGGGGGCCTATGCATTGGGGGCATGCCATTAGTACCGATCTATTCAATTGGAAAGAGCAACCTATAGCCTTATACCCAGACGATTTAGGATATATTTTTTCAGGTAGTGCCGTTGTAGACCATGAGAATACATCAGGCTTTGGAGCAGATGGCAAAACTCCTATTGTTGCAATTTTCACCAGCCATGACCCTAAAAAAGAGAAAACCGGTGAAATAGACGTCGAAAATCAAAGTGTTGCCTATTCGTTAGATGAAGGTCTTACATGGACAAAATACAAAGACAATCCAGTTTTAAAGAATCCGGGTGCTAGGGATTTTAGAGATCCTAAAGTTAGTTGGGATGAACAGAAGAAAAGATGGACAATGGTTTTGGCCGCAGGCCAAGAAATACAATTCTATACCTCAAAGGACTTAAAATCATGGGAGAAACTTACAAGTTTTGGAGAAGGTATCGGTAATCATGATGGCGTATGGGAATGTCCAGATTTCTTTCAATTACCAATCATTGGCAGTTCAGAAAAAAAGTGGGTTTTGTTGGTAAGTATAAATCCTGGTGGGCCCAATACAGGTTCGGCCACCCAATATTTTGTAGGTGATTTTGATGGTTCAAATTTTATTTTGGATGAATCATTCAAGCAGGAGATGGGAAAAGAGCATAGTTTCTGGGTAGATTATGGTCGTGACGATTATGCGGGCGTGACTTTTTCAAATATTGAAAACAAAGATGGTAGTAAGCTATTTATGGGATGGATGTCTAATTGGCTATATGCCAACGAGGTACCTACTGAAAAATGGCGCAGTGCCATGACAATAGCACGTACGTTAGAATTAACAAAGGGCGAAAATACGTTTCGCTTAGTTGCTAATCCTGTTCCTGAACTCAATGAATTTGCGAGTGAGAAACTTAAAAATTCCGATGTTCTACTTGAAGGAAAGACCTTGTTGACCACTTCTAAGGCAATCGATTTTACACGTGCCCAAATTAACTTTAAAGTAGAAGATTTAGTTGATGGCGTTTACACTTTTGAACTGTCGAACAGTGAAGGAGATAGTTTACGTTTCGGTTTTGATGCAACAAAGGATAATTACTTTGTGGATAGAAATAAGGCGGGAATCACTGATTTTTCAAAAAAATTCAGTGACAGGATTGCCATAGCTCCAAAAATCGCTACTCAAAAGGATTGGACTGGAACAATAGTCCTCGATAAAACTTCCATAGAATTATTTTTTGATGATGGCCAAACCGTAATGACAGAAATATTCTTTCCGAAAGCCCCATTCGATAGTCTCTATTTTGAGGCTCCATCAGAAGAATCCAAACTCGAATACATAGAAATACATCAACTTAAATTTAACTTAAACTAAACAATTATGAAATTAAAACTCTTGCTATTATTAATGGTACTTGTTCCGATAGGTCTGTTGGCCCAGGGACAAATTACAGGTACGGTCACCTCCTCCGATGATGGTTTTCCTTTACCTGGAACTTCGGTAATTATAAAAGGAACTACAACTGGTACGACCACGGATTTTGATGGTAATTATGAATTGAACAATGTAGCTGGTGATGCAACACTTGTCTTTAGCTATATTGGATTTACTAGAATGGAAGTTCCCGTTAACGGCCAATCACAGATAAATGTTTCGCTACAAGAGGACGCACAACAGCTTGATGAAGTAGTATTGACAGGATATTCCACCGAACGAAAGGTAGATTTAACAGGGGCCGTTACAGTAGTGGATATTGCTCCAATAGAAGGTCAAAGTTTAAGTTCTGGTAATGCCATGCAGGCTTTACAAGGACGGGTTGGTGGTCTTTTCATTGAAAAATCCGGTGATCCTACCGGTCTAAACAGCAGAATACTAATAAGAGGACTTACCACTTTAGGGAATAATGATCCGCTATACATCATAGATGGTGTGCCAACAAAACGGCAAGAGGTATTCGCGAGTTTAAATCCTGCGACAATAGAATCCATTCAAGTTTTAAAAGATGCTTCGGCCTCTTCAATATATGGGTCAAGAGCTGCAAATGGGGTTATTGTGGTAAGTACAAAAGGTGGTCTTAAAGGGGAACGTCTTACGGTAAGCATCAATTCCAACCTATCGACTCAATCCGAGCGGAATCAACGTTATGATATGTTGAGTTCCCAACAACGTGGCGAAGCCTTATGGCGCGCATCCGTAAATGATGGAGCGGACCCAAATGCTGGTTACGGTGAAATATACAATTTTAACTGGAACAATGATTTTACTAATCCAGTTCTTAACGGTGTGGCTGTTCAGCCTTTTGTTGGTGGTGATTCAAATGTTCCTGCCGGAGATACCAACTGGCAAGACGAGGTATATGAAACAGGATATGTGTTTAATAATGAGGTTACCGTTTCCACAGGTACAGAAAAGTCTTCTTTATTGATTAATCTAGGCTATCTTAAGAATACTGGTATGTTAAAATATACTGGTTATGATAGATATACTGCAAAAATTAATGGAACCACTAACCTTTTCAACGACAGGGTAAAATTTGGAGTGAACACACAAATTTCCACATCAAATGAAACATTGGTTTCAAGTGATGTTGGGGGTGCAGCTACTACAGGTTTGTCAATTACATTGGCACCCACAATTCCGGTATACGATACCAATGGCGAGTTTGCAGGTCCATTAGGGGCTGGATATTCAGATAGAAATAATCCATTATTGATGCAATATTTGAACAGATGGGACAATGCTACTAAAAATAACTTCTTTGGAAATGTATTTGCTGAGATCAGTATTTTAGACAATCTTAAGTTCCGCTCTAGTTTAGGAATAGATTTCAGTGATTTCAAAAGGAAAAATATCGAGCCTAAAGTATTTAACGGGTTTGTAACAAGAAATAATAATAGGCTGATTTTTGATACCAACAAGTTAAGAACATTAACGTTTTCAAACACCTTGAATTATAATTTGGAAATTGGAAAACACAGATTTGGCGCCCTATTAGGTATTGAGACCATAAGAGAGGATTTTGATACCATTTTTGCACAAGCCGATGATTTTGCAGTTGAACAGGAATCCTATTTTGTACTTTCTGCTGCTACAGGAGCAAGAACAAATAATGGTATTTCCACGCAATATAGCCTTGCTTCTCAATTTGGAAAATTGAATTATGGATTCGATGATAAATACCTAGCATCCTTTACCATTCGTAGAGATGGTTCTTCAAGATTTGGCGCGAATAATAGATATGGTGTTTTCCCGGCCGCAACATTGGGTTGGAGAATTAGTCAAGAAGAATTTTTAAAGGATAATGAGTTGATTTCCAATTTAAAGCTTAGGGCGGGTTATGGAGAAGTAGGAAATCAGGAAATCGGTAATACAGCAAGATTTGGTTTGTACGAATCAAGATATGGTCAAAACCAAGCACAATTGACAGGAGGATTTTTCGAAATTTATTATAATGTAGGTACTGCCTATGACATTAATGGTAATAACACAGGTACATTACCTTCAGGATTTGTTTCTACCCAAGCTCCGAACCCTAACTTGAAATGGGAAACTACCAAAGAATGGAACTATGGTATTGATTTTGGGTTTTTGAACAATAAAATTAGCGGTTCCTTTGATTATTTTACCAGGGAAACTACGGATATCTTGACTACCCCACCAATTGCATCTGTAATTGGAGAAGGGCAACAACGGGTATTGAACGGCGCTGCAACGGCTGCTAAAGGATGGGAATTAAATGTTGGATATTCCAATGTTTGGGATAATGGATTTTCTTTAGGGGTTTCTACAAATTTTGGTGCCTTTAAAGATGAAATCACCTTTCTTCCTGAAGAGGTTAGAGCGGCATTTCCTGGTACTGCTCAAAATTCAATTCTTGGTCAATCTCAAACTGCGATATTCGGATACAGAACTGACGGACTTTTTCAAAGTCAGGCAGATGTTGATTCCCATCCTACTGGAGGTGTTCAAACGGGTAACGCCAGACTAGGTGGTATAAAAATAGTGGATGTAGACAATAATGGCGTTATTGATAGTAATGACCGTGATTTTATTGGTAATACCCTTCCTGATTTGGAGTATGGTATTCGATTGGATGTAGGTTACAAAAATTTTGATTTTTCAGTTTTCGGTTCAGGTGTTGCAGGTCGTATAGGAGTTGATTCCTACATTTTCTGGAATAATTTTGTTCAGGGAAGGGATAATGCAGGGCTTGGTGTTTTGAATGCTTGGAATCCTCAAAATACAAGTTCTACGATTCCTTCATTATCATTGGTGAACAATTTTACGGATACTTCAGACTACATCTTTAGAAACAACTCCTATTTTAAAATAAGAAATTTACAAGTAGGATATTCTTTACCAACTGATATTATCGGTAAGATGGCAGGTATGACCGGACTTCGAATCTATTTACAAGGGGAGAATTTATTTTGGTTTACCCCAAAAGGATATATTGGTTCCGATCCAGAAAGAACAGACGTAAATAGAATTCCTGTACCTACAGTATATTCAGTAGGCTTGAATATTAACTTTTAATAAATAGCGATGATCATGAAATATAATAAAATAATAACTACAGTGATATGCGCAACCTTAGTGCTCACTGCCTGTTCCGATAATTATTTAGAATACGAACCAGAAGGTGTTTTGTCCAGTGAAAATGTGGCAACGGCCGAGAATGCCGAATCTTTGGTAATTGCCGCATATGCCGGTATTGCAAATGATGAAATGATTGGGCCATTGACCCACCAATGGGTGTATGGCAGTGTACGTTCGGATGATGCTTACAAAGGCGGTGGCGGCCGCGGGGATGTTGGAGAGATAGACAGGTACGAGCAATATAATCTTACCATTGCGGATATGGGCGATTTCATGGCCCCTAGAACTTGGACCGATTTTTATAAAGCAATATCAAGGGCAAACTTTGCACTATCCGTTATCAATGATATCCCTGATGGTGAGTATGCCCAAAAAACGACTAGACAAGCAGAATTACGCTTTCTAAGGGCACATTCGCATTTTATGCTCAAATTAATTTTCAAGAAAATTCCATATATCACAGAAAATTTAACCCAAGAAGAAATTGCACAGACCTCAAATGATGTGGATAATGATGCGTTATGGAATACTATTGCCGAGGACTTTCTTTTTGCCTTTGATAATCTGCCCCAATCACAAGAACAAGTAGGAAGGGCGGACCGAAATGCTGCAGCGGCTTATTTAGCTAAATTACGACTTTTCCAAGCTTATGAGCAGAATGAACAACACCAAGTAACCAATATCAATACTGCACGTTTACAAGAAGTGATTGACTATGTAGATGAAGTTACCGGTAGTCTACAACCGGATTTTGGAGAAAATTTCTTAGATGGTTTTGATAATGGTCCAGAATCAATTTGGGCAGCACAATTCTCTATTAATGATGGTACCACCGTAGGAAGGGTAAGTTTTGTGACCGGTTTAAATTCGCCACATGGTACAGGGCTTTATGGATGTTGTGGATTTCATTTGGCCAGCCAGAATATAGTTAACTCCTTTAAAACGGATGGTGATGGACTACCGCTTTTGGATACTTTCAACGAGGCAGATATATTCACCAATTTAAGTGAAAATGGTACTACTCCACCAGATGCTGGTCTGAGTGTTGACCCAAGGATTGATCATACCGTTGGCATACCAGGAAGACCTTTTAAATATAGGAACACTGTAAATGATTCAGGAGATATGGTCTATAATTTCAGTTGGGCTCGTGATCCGGGTGTTTATGGATATTTTGGAAATATGAAAGAACAACAAGCTCCGGATTGTTCTTGCTATGTAAAAGAGGGCCCATTTGTGGGCACATCAAAGAATGTAGATTTCATTAGATATGCCGATGTTCTCCTTTGGAAGGCTGAAGCCTTGATTCAATTAGATCGATGGGATGAAGCTTTGCCAATAATTAATCAAGTCAGGAATCGTGCGGCAGCAAGCACACAAAGACCTTTGGATGCTGGCGCAATCGATATCTATGCCATTGGCACATATGACTCGTTTCCATCCAAGGATTTTGCGTGGAAGGCGCTTATGTTCGAAAGAAGGTTGGAGTTTGCGATGGAGGGTCATAGATGGTATGACCTGGTAAGATGGGGGATTGCGGAAGAAACGCTAAATGCCTATTTGGCGGTGGAAAGGACAAAAAGAGATTTTCTTGCCAATGCTCAATTTACATCTGGGCGAGATGAATATTATCCGATACCGCAAAGAGAAATTGATTTTACTGGAGGTCTCTATGTTCAAAACCCAGGATATTAGAGGACTTTATCATTCAAGAAAATTCAGTAATCTGAGTTAGTTGAGTTAGTTTGTAAAAGCACGGGGGTTGTTTCCCGTGCTTTTTTAATTTGTTGAAAGTAAATATGGAAATATTAGGTTTGGATATTGGTGGCTCAGGAATTAAAGGAGCCATCGTAGAAACAGAAAACGGGAAATTGATTTCCGAAAGACTTCGTTTTGCGACTCCGCAGCCTGCACATCCGGAGGCCGTAGCGAAAACCGTTGAAGAATTGGTTCGTCGGTTGAATTGGCAAGGTAATATCGGATGCAGTTTTCCGATGGTAGTTGTAGATGGTAAATGTATGACAGCGGGAAATATGATGGATGACTGGGTCAATGTACAAGTTGATGAACTCTTTGAGGCGGCATGTCCGAACACCAAATTCCATCTAGGAAATGATGCTGATTTAGCTGGATTGGCGGAAATGCAATTAGGTGTTGGTAACGGTTTAAAAGGTAAAGTGATTATGGTAACTATAGGCACCGGTTTGGGGACAGGGGTTTTTTATAATCATATATTAATACCAAATATCGAAATGGGTCGTGTTTTATATGAAAATGGTGAACCAATTGAATTTTTTGCTTCTGGACTCACAAGGAAAAAAGATAATTTGGAATTGAAAGAATGGGCAGGGCGTTTTGATTACTTCCTTACACATTTGAAAAGGGTAATGTCGCCAGACCATTTTATAATTGGAGGCGGATTAAGTAAGAAATATAAAAAATTTAGTAGTTACTTATCAGTAGATGTGCCATTACGGGTGGCACATTTTGAAAATGATGCCGGTATTATTGGCGCAGCACTTTATGCAGAATCTCAACTAAATATTAGTGATCAAATTAATGAATTCTAAAATTGTACTTATGGATTTATAACATATACTTCATCTGTTCTTTTAAACAGCGAGTTAGTAGGACGAATTGAGGAAATTGTAGAATTTCTTAAAAAGGTTTGATTCTTAAGACCATTTTTTAAAAAATGAATCCGCTAATAAATGAAGTCATAATCACTGTTCTGAAAAGGTCATCCTTTAAAGGGGTATAATCAACTATCCTACAACAGCTTTCTCTTTAACAAATGGCTGACTATAATGCCGTTGCCCCGTGGCTTTATATAGGGCATTGGCCACCGCCCCGAAAACAGGGGGAAACGGAGGTTCTCCCATTCCCGTTGGGTCGATTTCATTCTGCACAAAATGCACATCAATCTCTTTTGGCGCTTCTTTCATACGGATCATTTGATATTGGTGGAAATTATTTTTCTGTGGCACCCCGTCCTTAAAGGTAAGTTCCCCAAAAAAGGCATTGCCAACACCATCGGTTATGGCACCTTCCGCCATGTTCGTGGCCGCATCGGGATTTACCACTACCCCGCAATCAATGGCGCAAACTACTTTTTCCACCACAGGTCTACCGTTTTCCATCTTTAGATCCAGTACATGCGCTGCATAGGAGTTATGACAAAAATAGGCCGCGACACCACGATGTTTCGACTCATCTTTTTGTTTCCAAGCCGATTTTTCCCGAACCAATTCCAAAACTCCGGCATAGCGTTCAGCGTCGTACTGGTTATCTTCCCCAACCGGGTTTTCCTTGGCACGTTTTAGTAGGTCCAATCGAAATTGAATAGCGTCTTTGCCCATGACTTCTGCCACTTCGTCCAAAAATGCCTGTTCGGCACCGGCCATAAAATTGGAACGGGGAGCGCGGAAAGCACCAACCGTAATATTGGAATCAATGGACCATTCTTCCGCCAAATAATTATCGATCGCCCCTGCCGGAAAACGATTGGCGAACAATGGGCTTTCTGGAATACCGCCCGCTTTTATATGTAACGCTGTTAAATTATTATTTTCGTCAAAAGCCGCGCGATAGGTTGCGTGGTAAGCAGGACGATAAATACCGGTCGTCATGTCATCTTCACGGCTATAAATTAATTTTACGGGAGCATTTACTTTTTGCGAAATTAAGGCCGCTTCCACCACAAAGTGGGCATAGCCCTTTCTTCCAAAACCACCTCCCATTCTTGGCATTTCCATTTCAATATTTTCCTTCGGTATTCCCAAACTGCTTTCTAGCGTAGGAATGATAAAGGATGGAATCTGGATGGGTGCCGCAATTTTTACTTTATTACCTTCCACATGCGCAAAAGCATTTATAGGCTCCATGCTATTGTGGGCAAGAAAAGGGGCCGAATAGCTTCTCTCTAAAATTTTTGTCGCTTTTTTGAAGGCAGCCTCTGGATCTCCATCCTTTCGGACGATATTTCCAGGTATCGCTGAAAGAGCCTCCATCTGTGCTTTGTGGCCCTGTGTGGATTCTAATCCCGCAGGGGTATTTCTTGTTTCCTTTCCAAAAAAACCGTTCACAATTTCAGTAGTTGCAGAAATCGGCTTCCATTCTGCATTTAATTTCTTTTTGGCCTGCATGACTTCCCATGTAGTATTGCCGACTATTGCCACCAATTCAGGAAAAGCGTTAGTGTCAAACCCGTGTTTTTGAAATCCCTCCTTAAAACTTTTGATGGTTATCACATCCTTGATGCCTGGCATGGCTTTCACTTCCTCGTCATCAACCGATTTCAAGGTCATTCCAAATGCAGGAGGATGTACGATCATAGCTATCAGCATGCCGTCCTTTTGATAATCCATACCAAACATGGATTCACCGGTTATAATCTTTTTTGCATCTACATTTTTATGGGAGCGGCTGATAAGCTTAAAGTCTTTAACTTCTTTCAATTGCACTTCTACAGGTACATCAAGTGTTGCCGCAACCGAAGCCATTTCTCCGTACCCGGCCGATTTTTTTGTTGCTGTGTGTTGCAATATTCCTCCTTGAGTAGTGATTTCTTCTGCGGGAACCTGCCATGTTTTTGCAGCCGCGGCTATCAACATCTGTTTTGCTGTTGCACCTGCCATTCGAAGAGGTATCCATCTTGCTTTTATTCCCGTGCTACCTCCTGTAAGTTGAAAGCCATATTTTTCTGCATGATAGGGTGCCTGCTCTACCACCACATTTATCCAATCCACATCCAACTCTTCTGCCACCAACATGGGCATCGATGTTCTAATATTCTGACCGAATTCGGGATTTGGTGTGTAAACGGTCACCATCCCGTTATCCCCAATTTTCAGATACGAATTAATCTCGAACCATTCGTTGGGCATTTCTGTACCGGCCATCTCTTTTGCTTGTTCCGGCTTACAGGAATTTAAAAAACTGAATCCGAGGACCAATCCCCCACTTGCCAAACTCGTATTCCTAATAAAAGCCCTACGTCCAATATGCGTGTTTATCTTTGTCATCTTCTGATTTTTTCTAATTAAACGTTTTCTGCATTTGCGGCTGTTTTAATGGCCTTTTTTATTCTGGTATACGTTCCGCAGCGACAAATGTTACCGTTCATGGCCGTTTCAATTTCTTCATTGGAAGGATTTGGGTTTCTTTTTAACAAGGCGGAAGCTGACATTATCTGTCCCGCTTGGCAATATCCACATTGAGGCACATCAATTTCCCAACCAAGCTTTTTGAACGGGATGGTTACCGTTCTCTGATAAACCTTCAATAGTGGTAATTTCTTGCTCACCAACCGCTGAAACCGGCAGTTGGCATGAACGAACGGCATTATCATCTAAATGCACAGTACATGCCCCACATTGGGCGATTCCGCAACCATATTTAGTCCCTGCCAATTTTACGTGGTCCCTTAATACCCAAAGCATAGGTGTTGTTGGATCGACATCAACTTCTTGTGTTAGCCCGTTAATTTTTAGATTGAATTTTGCCATGATTTTAGTGTAAGTAGATGAATAGATTCAAATTACGAAAAATATATAATTACTACAGTGTATTATATAATTGAACAATCTGAATTCAAAAGAATTAAGATTTTTCCAATTTTCATTTCAAATGCCTTTCCAGAAACGCCAGGACTTTAGTACGAATGTTTCCTACATCGAACATTTCTCCGAAATGCGGCGCGTCAGGGACGATTATTAATTCGTTTTCCACACCCTTTACAGTTAACCAAGCACTTAATAATTGAGATTGTCTCGGGGAAACCAAATCGTCCATTTCACCATGTATTAACAAAAATGGTGGGTCATTCGCATCCACATAAGTGGTAGGGCTAGCGGTCTTTGCAAGGTCTGGTCGGTCAAGCGGTGCGGCACCTATCAGCAATGCCTCAGGTGATTTGGGGTCAATGGCTCCAGGAAATAGAATTAATTCAGATGGTCCGTAGAAATCTACAACCGCTTTAAATGAAAAATCATGGGATGTGCCTGGCATAAAGAAGTCGTCAACTTGGTCATTGTTCGATAGTCCTTGAAACGAAGCCAAATGTCCTCCAGCGGAAAAACCCATCAAGGCAAACCGTTCTGTGTCAAAACCATACTTTTCAGCATTATCGAATAAAAAGGAAACCGCGCGGTTACAGTCCTGAATCTGGGCCGGAAAAATGGCCTGTGTTGCAAATCGGTAATCTATTGAAGCCAGAGCATATCCCTTATTTATGATTTCTGCCACCGTATTTTTCATATAACCGATGTCGGCATACTTGTCATTACCAATCCATCCACCTCCATGAACAAATACAATTAAGGGAACCTTACCCTTTGCGTTGGACGGAAGGTAAATATCCAAAAGGTGTTTCGGTAAGGTGTCATTATTGTAGGCTATATTACCATGCAATACGGTACCCTTTGGAAATAGAGAAATCACAGGATTGGATTTTTGACTACAAGACGTTTGGGAAATCTGTAAGACCAATAGGAAAATTAAGAGTTTTGTTATTTTCATTGTAAGTACGTTTTCAGTTTGTTAGGTAATTTAATTGAGTTTAGTCCTAATATGCTTTCCATTGAATTCTAATTTTTATATATGGTAACGCTTACATTACCAGCACCAATAGCTTTTTGAAGTCCGGCTGTATTATCGATGCATCCCAATTTTGTATAATTATAAGAGGTTTGAAAGGTTTTGTAAAACAGCACCAAAGTATTTGAACCATACAACATTAAGTCTCCATTTTTAATCGACCCAGGATTGGTGGAATTTGTCGGTAAACTTTTGGGCAAATCATAATATTTCTCATTGCCGTTCAGCTCGGTCATAGGTATGGTCATAGGTAAAAGTTCCTTAAAAACTTTAGAAGTATTATTGTCTAAAAGCGTGGCGGTAAAAATTTGTGAATTTACCGTTATTTTGATTTTTTCGTTTGCCATTGTGCCATTGTTTTCGGTTTTGATGGGGACATTTTCTTTGTTGCAAGGTGGTTGATTGCCTATTATAACTGAAGTAAATATTAAAACCAACAAAAGTATAGATTTCATGATATTCATTATTTTTAAAATTCCTAATCGCCCAGTCAACCTTTCTCCAGCTTCGGTATATCTTGCGCCTTACAAGCCTTTAACTGATGGATGAGCACCTAACTGATAATCTCCATTTGTTTCAATTGTTAGATCTATACTGCTCATCCGTAACAGGCTCAAGCCATGTAACGAATCCATTTTCTGTTTTTGGCAAAATATACATCTGTGTAAGACTGTTGTTTTCAGTAGCGCCATGCCAGTGCCTTGTATTTGCCGGAACCTTGATGACATCACCCTTTTTCATGGTTTCCCTTGGCTGTCCTTCCAGTTGATGATATCCCAGACCATTGAGTACAATCAGGATTTGCCCGCTTGGATGTAAGTGCCAATTTGATCTTGCGCTTTTATCGAAATAAACATTCCCCACGAGAGTGTTGTAGATAGAATCATTTGCAACTAAACCATAATTATAAGCGTTGCCTGTGAAGTTAGCAGCATTCCCCGCTTCACCCTTAGGAAAAATTGCTTGTTCCAAAGAATTCGATTCAGTGTTTTCTGATTTTTCAACTTTTGTTTTGCAGGCCTGACCTATAAATACTAGTAGGACAACTGCGAGTGTCAGTATTTTTTTCATTTTATCTTTTTTAAATTTTCTTAATGATTTTTGCAGGAGTACCGCCAACAACTACATTATCGGGTACGTCTTTAGAAACGACCGAACCTGCTGCAACCACCGAATTCTCTCCTATAGTTACGCCCTGTAAAATGGTGGCATTGGCACCAATCCACGCATTCTTCTTTATATGAATGGATTTAGGAACTAGCCCATGTCTTTCGCTGGGCGAAATCGAATGTCCTTCAGTAAGTAAACTCACTTTCGGTGCTATGAGCACACCGTCTTCAATGGTTATTCCTCCTAAACCCAAAAAGACACAATCAAAATTGATGAAGACGTTTTTACCGATTTTTGTGTGCTTGCCGTAATTGATATACAAAGGGGTAAAAACCGCAACGCTTTCGTCAATTTGGCTCCCAGTAATCTTACTCAACAAATCGTTGATTTCTTTTGGGTCTGTCGCGTTGTTCATCTGCAACAGCAATTTTTTTGTGGTGTATGAGGCCTCACGCATCCTATAGGCTTGAGGGTCGTTGGGCAGAATGGTCTCGCCTTTCCTTAACCGTTCAAAAATGTCACTTCCCGCTGAACTTGAGTTACTTTTATTTTGTTGCTCTATATCCATTTGTACAAATTACATCATTTAGAAGAATCATCATATTTTTCGTTTCGACGTCCGCTTGTTGGTACTGCCAAAACAGTAGTTTAAAGAAATATTCCAGATGAAATCATCCTCGGGCGCTATTTCGGTATCGATTGCCTTGTTCAGAATACATGAAATCGATAACGGAAAATCTTTTTTTCCAAAAGAGATAAAACCCGCAACATAATACCCCTGGTCATCGTCAGTCGTTAAATAATATACCTGTGGCGAAATGTTGAGATGGAATTGTTCGGAAATATAAAGATTGGTAAAGGCGGAATTCAGGACCAAAAAATTGGTTGTTTTCAAACCATCGTCAAAACCTTGTCCGCGCAGATAGTACATACCAATACTTACTTTATTGGAAATTTTATAGTTCGGTACAATTTCGGCGGCAAGATAACGTCGCGATTCTAACAATTCTTCTGCAAACCCATTTCTAATTACATTTACCGTCCTGAAATTCAATGCCGGATGCGCCCCGATACGCAACGAAAATCGTTCTTTCTGAATGGCCTTGTACCGATACCAAAACACGAACGCCCAAGGTTTACCTTCTAGGGCAAAGCGCATATCGGGCTCGAAACTTGATCTTCCCTTGGTCATTTTAATGTCAAAAATTAATGCCGGGTCTCCCAACGAAAATGAGGGTATCAGGGAAATTCCGTTTTGCGTTATACTTGCCGTACCTCTGAAATCATCAAGAAAGGGCTTGATATCTTCTTGCGATTGTACACTACTGGTCCTTAGAAAAATTAGTAGTGGCACGATAATATTTTTTAGATTCCAATTTATCATTTTCATCTTTAGTACGATTTAACCGCGTAAAAGTAAAAACTGACATTATACATTTGTTACATGAATCACGGCAATAATGTCAAATATTACTTATTTTAGGAAAAATAACGATTCAATTGAAGGAGCAAGTGAAAAATAGGCCACGTATTGTGCTTTTGGAACTATCACAGGAAACAGGATTCCCGATAGATTTCAGTACCCATTATCACACCCATTTGTTTTGCCATCATGGAACCATTTGTTTTTTGTTCAAGAGCGCGGAGATGCAATGCAAGGGCAATGAATTCCTGTTTTGGTTTGCAGAAAGCCAATTAGAGAGTTTGGTATTTTCCCAAGAATTTAAGGCAACGGCCTTACTAGTAGAAAAACATTTTTTATACGATAATGTCCCCGATCAAAGCTGGAGTATAGATTCCATACTGCATTCTCGCCAATACCCTATTAAAAAGCTTAACGATAAGCAAGACAGGAAAAGGGTTTTATCAAATTTCAAATGGCTGTATAATAGATTTCAATACAAGGAGCATCGCTTTTATGAGGAAGTATTGAAAATGCAAATGCGGTTGTTTATTCTTGAAATGTGGCACACTTTTGCGAACGAATACGAGCGTAGAAAACGCACCGTACAAAGTGGGTCGTTATACGAACGGTTCGTTCATTTGGTCCAATAACATTGCATGGCCGAAAGGGAGGTACGGTATTATGCCAATGCACTTAACGTTACCCCTAAATATTTAAATTTTGTTTGCAAGCAGAACTCAGGTGCCACGGCGTCTGAATGGATTCAACGATACACCAAGGAGCGTATCATACTTTTTTTGCAGAACAAAAATCTAAATATTGCAGAAATCGCGGATAAAATGATGTTTTCAAGTCGGTCCTTTTTCACTCGATATGTAAAAAAGGTTTTGGGTACTACGCCAACCGAGTACAGAAATCGATTGGAGTAAAATTAAAATGTTTTCCACGTTTTTATTTTACAGTTGGTTATGGTTGGGATAAGTTCACAATGGCCAGGTTAAAGTATATTGACATAGATCAATTCCAATAATTTAATTACCAATTATAGGGCCATTTAAGGAGACCGTTTTTAATTAGGGAAAAGCTTTCATATTAGAAGTCCCGTCCTTGGTCTCTTTTAGTATTCCTGTAAATTAACCTTTTACGGGATATAAAATTAGCTCTTTATAGATATTTACAATTCGCTGATTATTTAGAAAAATTAATAATTGCGTTTAAAGCTTCATCAGCATTCTTATGAATGAAGTTGCCTTGATAACCTATGGTAGTGCTTAGATGAGTATGTCGATATAATTTTTGAAGCATTTGCGGAGAAACTTTATCACCGGCTATATTTCCAAAACTATGACGGGCAATGTGATTGGTGATTTTTTTGTCGATTTCGGCAAGGTCTGCAATTACAGTTAGGTTCGTATTTAGTCTTTTGATTGAAGTTTTAATTCTAGAGTAAATAGCCTTAGAGTCATTGATGGGTATTGTCTTAAGTTCTGGAAAAATATAATCGTACTTGTTTTTTTTATCGACTTGGTAATGGGATAAAATTTTAATTACTGGTTCTGGAAGTTTTAAAGAATCGGCCTTATCGTTCTTACTCATTTTGTAGTATAGCCTTTCAGCCACAATATCACTCCAACGCATTCTTAAGACATCCGAAATCCGGATTCCCGCTAAATAGAATGAAAAAAGAAAAACGTTTCTAGTATGCCAAACTGCTGTTCTTGTGTCCAAGTCAAGTTCTTCGATTTTTCGAATTTCATGTTCATCAAGACCGATTTTAATGGTCTGGGGGTATTTAATCTTTATTTTGTCCTTACCAAAAGGATAGAATTTTCTATCCACAATTTTTCTGCTAATAGCTTTATTGTATAGTAATCGAATCATAACGAATATATTCATTACTGAGCGTTCAGATAGTCCTGATGTAGTTCTGAGATAAATTTTTAATTTTTTTAATAAATTCTCATCAATTTCCTCAAATTCGAAGTTCCGTTTTTTAGCGAACTCTTTTATCCTGTTCAGTTTGCTTCTATCCGAAATTGCTCTATTATGATTGTTGGCATTGATTAGATCTTCAATATGTTCATCGGCAAGTTCGAAAAATGACAACCTTTTTGTGTTTTTCCTAATGGAGTCTATAATCTGTTTTGCTGTATAATTCTGTTTTGAAGTTTCCATTTCAAATATGACATCTTCAATTTCATCATATTTCTTTCTTATCAGGCGATTCAATTGTTTATGTCTTGTATGGGAAGATTTCACTTTTTCACCCTGTACATCCCAAAATTTTGGTTCTACTTTTTGTCCTAAGTAATAATAACTTCGTTTCCGGTTTACAGTGAGTCGTAATGCAAGTCTAAATTCCTTGTTCCCTTTTGCGTCGGTTTTGGTGTGTAAAACTGTTTTTAAGGTTGCCATATCGTACCGATTTTTTATAAAGATAAACATTCGGGGTAACACATAGGTAACACATTTTATGGTTTCATAACGATTCATACGAGTATAAATAAAATTATAAACATCTAAAAATCAATATTTTGTATTATTTTGATGTGTTTTGATATGTAGGAATGTTGAACTTAGGATCTAGTGCCTTGCGGTGTGAGAGTTCGAGTCTCTCCGCCTGTACAACGAGAAGCCTCTTGAGAAATCAAGAGGCTTTTTTCATTTTAAATTTCCATTTACCCAAAACAAGTCATATTTTCCTTACTGTAAGTTTTAAGTATTTATTACTTCTAATACTATAATTACACTAACACAATAGAAAAGACTACATATGGGTTTTGAAAAAGTATCGTTTACAAATTCTCAAGGAAAACAATTGGCGGCAAGGTTAGAATTGCCCAATAACCAAGCAGCGCACAGTTATGCTATTTTTGCCCATTGCTTTACATGTAATAAGAACTTTTCTGCTGTTAGAAATATTTCTAGGGCACTTGTGAATAAAGGTATTGCTGTACTTAGATTCGATTTTACCGGACTTGGTGAAAGCGAAGGCGATTTTGAAGAAACTAATTTCTCTTCTAATGTTACAGATTTAATAGATGCCGCTAATTTTTTAGAAGCGAATTATAAAGCTCCTTCCTTATTAATAGGACATTCTTTAGGTGGCGCAGCGGTAATTTTTGCAGCTTCAGAATTAGAATCGGTTTTAGCTGTCGCGACGGTTGGGGCTCCGTCCTCACCTGCTCACGTGCAACATTTGTTTAAATCGAATGTGGCAGAAATAAATGCTACAGGAAAAGCTAAGGTGAATATAGGAGGGAGAGATTTTACCATTAAAAAGGACTTTATTGATGATATAGAATCTAAACCCATGCAGGATATTCTCAAGAATATGAGAAAACCATTTTTGGTCATTCATTCGCCACAAGATACTATTGTTGGTATTGAAAATGCACAAGAATTGTATCATTATGCCCATCATCCTAAAAGTTTTGTGTCCATAGACAAAGCAGACCATTTGTTAATGAATAACGAAGATTCTACGTATGTTGGTAATGTGATAGCTGGTTGGGCAGAACGATATTTAGATATTCCGAAAAGGCAAGAATTGAAAACTGCACACCAAGTAGCGGTAAGTATCGGGAATGAAGGTTTTACATCTGAAATAGTGTCTGGTAAGCATTTATTAATAGCTGATGAGCCTGTAAGTTTCGGAGGAAATGATTTTGGACCTTCTCCATACGATTATGTGTCATCTGGCTTAGGTGCTTGTACGGCTATGACATTGAGAATGTATGCGACTAGAAAAAAATGGGATCTGCAGAAGGTTATTGTGCACGTTGATCACGGGAAAGAACATGCACCTGATTCTGAGAACATTTCAACGGTTAAAAAAATTGATACCTTTAAAAGGAAAATTGAATTGTTCGGTATTTTAGATGATACACAAAGAAAAAGATTATTGGAAATTGCAGATAAATGTCCGGTACATAAAACACTTGAATCGGAAGCTATTATAATAACTGAATTAGTATAAAAAAATCAATATTTTAAAGATGGTAAAAGCAATTTGGAATGATGTAGTTATAGCGGAAAGTGATGAAACTGTTGTAATAGAAGGAAATCATTATTTTCCACCACAGGATATAAAGAAAGAATACTTTAAAGGCACAGAGACCCAAACTATATGCGCATGGAAGGGTATAGCGTCTTATTATAATATAGAGGTAAATGGTGAAGTGAATATAGATGCTGCTTGGTATTATCCAGAAATATCAGAACTAGCAAAAGGTATAAAAGACTATGTTGCCTTTTGGAAAGGTGTTGAAGTAAAATAAAAGTGAACATATAGAATAGAAAAAGGTCGGCTAGTAGCTGACCTTTTTCTATTTAATTAAATGAGTAATTACTATGCAATAGCACTTTGTGGAGCCCAATGGCTGCATGACATACCTGGTGCTGCTTTTTGCGGGTTAGCACAATCGCTTGATTCGAAACGAATACAGGTTACACAATTAGTATCGTCTTTTAAAGCGGCTTTCATTTCAAAACTATCACACGTATAACTGTTACCAACTTTTACGCCATGAACTTTACAAGTGTTTCCTTCTACTAAGTTGTCACAATTAACACAACTATTTCCTAATCTTATCGACATAATCTTATGTTTTAAATTCACTTAAAATTACATTCACATGTTCTTAGAAGCAATTTAAATAGCTGTTTTACAGTAGTATATATTTAGATTATTTAAAAATAATATTTGTGAAAGTTATTTTTTATGATTTAGGTTAGAAGTGTTTTTGTCCTGAGAATTCCATTGCTTCTCCTTTTCCAAAACCAAAACTGATACCTAAGGTTACAAAGCGACCTCTTTGACTAAAATCTCGTAGGTAATATTCTGGCTGGCTGGTTATACTTTCGCTGATACGGGAAGCGAAAACGTCTCTAATACTTAGATTAACTATCGCCTTGCCTTTGAAAATTTTCTTTCTTGCTCCAAAATCCATGAATATGTTTTCTGTGATTTCTTGCTGTAACGTTCTATACCCCGAGCGATAATTTCCAATAAATTCTAAATCAATATCCGCTGGTAGTTTAAACTTACTAGTAAGTCTAGTGGACCATTGATCACCTTTAAAATCAAACGAGTTTCCTTCAAAATCTCCTTCTCTGGTAAAGTGACTATAGTTAAAGTCATTTGTAAAAGACAACCAGTTGGCAGGGATATATTTGGCATTAAATTCAATACCGGTTGTATTATTGACACCCACATTTTCTGGTCTAGAAATACTTACGTTATCCTCAAACGCTACAATACGTTCCACTACATCTTCTGTATGTCTAAAAAAGACACCAAGATTCATAGAAACCTTACCTATTTTATAGATACTAGTAACTTCATAGCTATCTGTAAATTCTGCTTGTAAATCTGCATTACCCGTGCTAATGCTGAAATTATTTCTAATGTTGTAAAACGGATTCAAATCCCATAGCCTAGGTCTGAATATACGTTTAGAATATCCTGCTTGTAGAGAAAGGTCATTGTTTACTTTATAAGAAGTATGCCCACTTGGAAAAAGATTGCTATACTTTTTATCATTACTAACATTTGTGTTTTGTAATAGCGTAGCAACATCGGTATCTTCAAATCGTAATCCTATCTTTATCCCCCATCTATCACTTTCGTATGCGGTTGTACCATAAATACCAAGTACTTTTTGAGTCCATTCGAAAACATTGGTTAAATCAGGATTTTCAATAAAATTTCCGCCATTAAAATCGCTAATTGCAAAATCATTTTCTACATCGTTAATTTGATATTGAGCACCTGTTTCAAGTGTAAATTTTTCCAAAAAAGGATGTGTGTAATCTGCCTTGAACGTATATTCTGCTTGGCTAAAATCGGTTCTACTTTGTTGTAATGTATCATCCTCATTACCTACCGTAGTTGTGTTGGTGAAATCTGAGGTTTGATCTTTTGCGAAAAGATTTCCAGTAGCACTTAATAACAAGGACTGCTCCTGGTGGCCTTCAAAATCTTTTTTATATTGTAGTTCGTATGAATATTTAGGGTTGGTAGCTGTAGTCAATTCTGTACGCCTAAAAGCATCTGTTAATGTGTTGCTAGAATTTAATGTGCTGAAAATAGCATCTGCATTTTCTTTTTCCCATTCGTAGGCAAAATTTCCAGATAGTGTAATTACGTTGAGGTCGTTAATATGATAATCTGTTCCTAGTATAAGATTGAAAAAAGTTTCGTTCTTGTCATTTTTTCCAATACTGCTTATGTAGGTTTCATCTATAAGGTTTCTGTTTTCAGTCTCCTCATCACTAGGGAATGTTCTGCGACCAAAACCTAACTGGCTAAATAGGTTGAATTTTTCAGTTCTTCGATTAAGACTTAAACCAATACTATGATTATTTGGAACACCCGTATTTAAGGTTACGGCGCCATTCAATCCTTTTTTCTCTTCTTTTTTTAGTACTATATTGATGATACCTGAGGTGCCTTCTGCATCGTATTTGGCAGATGGGTTTGTAATCACCTCAATACGTTCTATCATATCTGCCGTTAGCGTTCCTAAAGCATTTCCTTGCTCATTGGCTATTACAGACGGTTTTCCATTTATTAGCATTTGTACACCTTGGCTACCGCGTAAACTTATTTGCCCTTCTATATTTACATTAACAGAGGGTACGTTATTTAAGACTTCCAATGCACTAGCGCCAGTACTACTCAAATCTGCACCTACATTAAAAACACGCTTATCTAATTTAAAAACGGTCTGGCTAATTTCGCCTTGCACTACAACTTCATCTAATTGCTGTGAATCTTCTACAATAGCTACTGTACCTAAATTAATTTTACCGTTTGTGATTTTGTGATTGTCAAATCTTTTGGTGGTAAAACCTATAAAACTGACTTCAATGTAGAACTCGGTCGCATTGGTTTCTAACACAAAACTACCATCTTGTAAGGTGGTTGTACCCGCGATTGGTTTTTGGTCTGTAGGATTGCCAACTAAAACAGTTGCAAATTCAATAGGTCCACCGTCATTGGCTTCTACTATTTTACCAGTAATGGTCGTAGTGCTTTGAGCAATAACTGAATTGATTGTTAAAATTGATATGAATAATAGAAATAAATGATGAGGTTGATTGCGCATGGTACAGTTAAATAGATGTGTATGTAAAGATGCATTTTACTTTTTTATTTTAATAGCTAAATTCTGCAAACAACAAATGTTGTAGTGTAAACGACATTGTTAAAATAAATGGTGTTTACCAGTTATTTATTGTCGTTGACGGTTTTATTAAATTACTTATGTATGTAAAACAGTATTTTTAGAAGATGTCCTTTACCCCATTTTTTAAAAACTCTGCTAGAAACGAAATCCTTTTTCAGGTTCTGTTGCATATCGTGGTTTTCTTGTTTTTTACTTTTGACAGATATGAGCCAGAAATACATGGGTTTAAGGTGGTGACCTTTCTAAATTATGCATTGGGTGCTTTAGTAGTAAACTATGTGTTGTTACCACGATTTTTCTATCAAAAAAAATACTTCATCTTCTTTTGTTATGTGGTCATATTAGTAAGTATCATCATGGCTTTTGAAGAACTTGTATTAGAACAAATATTTTATCCAGATACTAGGGCAAAGTATTTTCCAGGTGTAGTTTTTAGTCTACTTGATGTATTACCGGTAATTTTAATCTTAGTGGGATTTAAATTTGCCTGGGATGCCTCTATTAAACAATTGGAAGTAGAAGAGCTTCGAACGTCGGTTAAGGAAAGTGAATTATTATTTTTGAAGTCACAGATTAATCCACATTTTTTGTTCAATAATTTGAATAATTTATATTCATATGCTATTGAACAATCGCCTAAGACACCATCTATCATACTTGAGCTATCGTCTGTTTTACGTTATATGTTATATGATTGTAGAGAAAAATTTGTTGGACTGGAAAAGGAAGTTGAACATTTAAAGAATTTTACCCAGTTAAACGAATTGCAAATTGAAGAAAGGGGAAAGGTCAGTTTTCAAACAAATCATATAAAAGATAATTATGAAATTGCACCGTTAATTTTATCTGTTTTTATAGAAAATGCATTTAAGCATAGTACAGCTAGTCAAACCGATGGTATATTTATAGATGTAAATATTTCATTGATTGATAAAGGATGTTTAAATTTTGAATGTAGAAACTCCTTTTTAGAAACTACAAATACAGATAAGCTTTCTCATGGTATAGGTCTGCAGAACGTAAAAAAACGGTTACAGCTTTTATATCCCAATGCGCATGAAATGTACATTCAAGAAGAGCAAAATGTATACTACGTTCATTTGAAGTTAATGTTAACACAAGGTAGCATATGATAAAGTGCATTATTATAGAAGACCAACCACCAGCGCAAAGAGTGTTGAAAAAATATATTTCTGATATTGAAAACTTAGAGCTTAAAGCTACTTTTGCCGATGCCTTATCGGCGATAGATTTTTTAAAGACAAATACCATTGATTTGATTTTTTTAGATATTCATTTGCCCAAAATTTCAGGTATTGATTTTTTAAAAGTTGTAAAGCACCAACCTAGCATCATTTTAACTACGGCATTTTCAGATTATGCTTTAGAGAGTTATGAGTATGATGTTGTAGACTACCTTCTTAAGCCATATTCATTTGAACGTTTTGTGCAAGCGGTACATAAAGTACCTACTAATACTTCAGCTTTTTCTATAAAGCTTAAAGGTGTGAAAAAAAACGAATTTACGGACGTAGTGTTTATCAAATCTGGATATGAACACATCAAAATAGAAGTTGGTGACATATGTTACATTCGCTCAGATGCAGATTATACTGAAGTTCATACGAAAGACCAGAGACATCTTTCTCAAGAAACATTACGATACTGGCAAGAATATTTAGATCCGCTAAAATTCTCAAGAATACATAAATCGTATATATTAAATATTTCAAAAATCCTCAAGATAATAGGTAATCAAATACAGTTAGAAGAAAATATTCTTCTTCCTATAGGTAGGGCTTATAAGGAAGATTTTATGAATAGTGTTATAAAATAGATAATAGGAAGACCTTAATAATTACCCATTTGTATATAGAGAATGCCAGTTTGCCTTTAACGGGTACATTTAATTTAAAGTTTTATTCTTAAATATTTAAAATGCATGAACAATATGTAAATTGTCAGTGACTAAATTAATTTTTGATATAAATTTTCTTTGGAATTTACTATCTCTTTCATAGTATAATTAATTTGCTTTTAAAAGATATTAAAAAGTGAGCTATAGGAATTATAGATAAAGGTTTAGTGACAAGAAGTGTTAATAGACTTAAGTTCTGTCTAGTTTTAAAAATCTTATATTTAAATGCATAAATTTTGATGTTCCCTAAATGATATTGAAATCTTATAATAGTATAATTTTTCTTTTTGCACTGTGTATTTCAGCGCAAGAGTTGCCACCAATACAGAATTTTACTCCTATAGAATATAAGGCTGGTAATCAAAATTGGTCGATAGACCAATCTAATGATAAGTTTATATACTTAGCTAATAACAGCGGGTTGTTAGCGTTTAATGGTATGTCCTGGAAGTTATATCAATCTCCTTATGGTACTCCCGTAAAATCTGTAAAGGTTGTTGATGACAGGATTTACACTGGTAGTTATATGGAATTTGGATATTGGAAAGGGAATGAGTTTGGAGCTCTAAAGTACACTTCAATATCAGCTACATTAAATACTCAGCTTATAGAAGATGAGGATTTTTGGAATATTACTCATTTTAAAGATTGGGTTTTGTTTCAATCCTTAGATAGAATTTATATCTACAATGTAAAGAACGCTACTTTCGAAATATTGGAGGCAGACACTATAAGCCCTAAAATCTTTGAAATTGGAAACAAAATATACTTTCAAAAAATAGGTAAAGGTTTATATACGCTAGATCATGGAATACCTATTTTGGTGTCTGATGACCCTATTCTTAAGAATACGGGAGTAGTTGGTGCTTTTCAAGCTAAAAATAAAATTCTAGTAATTACAGAACTAGGGGAGTTTTTTTATTTAGAAGACACCAATCTAATAAAATGGGAAATACCAGCGGAAGTGGATTTATCTACAACCAAAATCCATAGCACTTTACGCCTGTATGATGGCTCTTTTATATTGGGAACAATATCAAAAGGTATCTTTCATTTAGATACAAATGGGTTGTTGATAAGGCATATTAACCAGGGAAAAGGGCTGAACAACAATACTGTATTGTCATTATTTCAAGATTATGACCATAACCTATGGCTGGGGCTAGATAACGGTGTAACCGTCATAAATTTAGATTCGCCTTTTAAAGAATATATAGACCACGTTGGTGCTATTGGAGTTGTTTATACTGCTAAGAAAGTAGGTGGTATTTTGTATTTAGGTACTAATCAAGGTCTATTTTATAGAAGAACCATTGGGGTAGATGAGTTTCAACTTGTAAACGGTACACAAGGTCAAGTTTGGTTATTAAAAGAAATTGACGGTACATTGTTCTGTGGTCATCATAACGGTACTTATGCTATTGAAAATGAAAAAGCAATTAAGATTTCGAATGATCCGGGAACTTGGGATATTCAATCATTAGAAAACCATGAGGATTTATTGATACAAGGAACCTATAAAGGTTTAAGTGTACTGGAAAGAAAAAATAACCAATGGCAATACCGTAATAATATAGAAGGATTTGATAATTCTAGTAGGTTTATTGAATTTGTAGGGGAGCATCATTTACTTGTAAATCATGATTATAAAGGAATATTCGACCTAATTGTTGATTCAGAATTCACTAAAGTAGTAGAAAGTGATCATAAAGAATCTAAAGGAACAGGTTCAAGTTTGGTTAGGTATAGCGATGAAATTGTTTACAGCACTATAAACGGAGTTTTTAAATATAATGTGGAAAAAAATGATTTCCTGAAGGATTCTGTATTGACCAATAAATTTTTTAATGCTGATGAGAGTATTGTGGGGATACTACAATCAACCAATAATTCAGAAAGACTTTGGGGATTTACAAATGATAATATAATTAGTGTTTCAAACGGACACTTAAGTAAAGAGCCAGAACTAATAAAAATTTCAATCCCTAATTTCTTTAGAAGAAGTATGGGTGTCTTGGGTTTTGAATCTGTGGTTCATTTGGAAAAAGAGCTTTATTTAATTGGTATTTCTAATGGTTACGTCACTTTAGATTTACAAAAAGTAGAACAGAAGGATAATCAAATTCATATTAACTCTATTTATAGAGAACCCCACGAAAACCCTAAGGTGGATATTGAACTTAAAGGTTCTCAAGAATTTCAATATTCAGAGAATAATATAAATTTTGAGTACAATGTTACCGAGTATGATAAGTATACAGTGGTGTATTACCAATATAAATTAGACGAGTTGTATGATGAATGGAGTAGTTGGTCAACAGTACCGAATGTTTCGTTTGACAATTTACCTTATGGTTCTTATGAATTTAAAGTAAGGGCTAGGTTTGGTAATGAGTTATCTAAAAACATAGCCACTTATTCGTTTACTATACAGCGACCTTGGTATATTACCTACTGGGCAATTTTCTGTTACACTTTACTTGGGTTTCTACTTTCTTTTTTGATTCATAAAATATATAAGAACTATTATAAAAGACAGCAGCAACAACTTATAAAAGACAACCTAAGGCTTTTAAAGCGTAAAAAGTTAAAGAACCAAAAGAAAATTGTTCAAATTAAAAATGAGCAATTACAAGAGCTAATTGAAAGTAAGAATAGAGAATTGGCAATATCTACAATGAGTATTATTAAGAAGAATGAATTTTTAAATTCAATCAAAGACAAGCTCAGAAGTAGTGATCAAAATCCGCAAATAAAATCAGTTATTAAAACTATAGATAGAAATATTAATAACGCTGACGATTGGGAGTTCTTTGAAAATGCTTTTAATAATGCTGATAAAGACTTTTTGAAAAATGTAAAAGATAAGCATCCAGATTTATCAGCGAATGACTTACGATTATGTGCTTACTTACGATTGAATTTGTCCTCTAAGGAAATTGCTCCACTTTTAAATATATCAGTTAGAAGCGTAGAAGTGAAAAGGTATCGTTTACGAAAAAAAATGAACTTAGCGCATGAAGCTGGTTTAACGGAGTATATCCTCAATTTATAATTTCCTCTACATTAGTTAAAATTACCACAACATTACCACAACATTCTGCATTAGCCGTGGTATTATTGAGGTTAATTCACTTTTGGCTTATAGACGTAAATACCTTCTATTATTGATGATTTGTAATTATTTTGATATGATTATTGCATTGTATGTTTTTTGTATGGGTTATTATTTCGGAATTAGTAATCAACTAAATTATATTGCAATAGCACTAACTTGATGAAATGGTATTGTGAAATTATAATTATCTCATGTGTTTTATTAAGTGGAGAAATAATTAACTCAAACTTTTAAATTAACAAGATTATGAAAAAATTTAAGTACTTGGTCGTAGCATTGTTTGCGATTTTAATGAGCTGTGATGGTGATGATATTGATATCCCAGAGTCAGTTTTACCAACCAATCTTATGGTAACTTCTATAAATGTGGGTGATGGAACGGTAAATTTTACTGCTTCGGCTACCAATGCGAATTATTATCATTTCGATTTTGGAGATGGTAGTTCTGCTTTGAATAATGAAGGTGTTGCTTCCAAAACCTATGATATGATAGGGGATAACACTTATACCGTTAAGGTAACTGCAGGTTCCTCTCAAGGAAAAACAACATCAGAAACAATTGATATTACTGTTTCAGTTGCTTTTACGGATCCTGTAACTGTAGGATTTTTAACAAATGAGGATTCTAAAACCTGGTTTTTAGCAGCCTCACAACCTGGGCATTTAGGACTAGGTCCGGCTAGAGAAGGTATTGATGGTGATTGGTGGTATCCTAAGTGGTTTTCTGCATCTGCATTTGAAAAATGTGGAACTGAAGATTCTGATTGTCTTTGTGATGATGAGCTTACGTTTTCAGTTGATGCTAACGGTTCTATATCCTACACATTAGATAACAAAGGTCAAACATACTTTAATGTAGGACACAAGGCAGTTGTCGGTGGCGCTGAAGATATTGATTTTTGCTATGATTTTGATACATCTGGGGTGAAGTCTGTAGTACTTTCGGAAGTAGCAGGAAATGTACCTGAAGACCAAACTACGGGAATTCAAATGAATTTTTCTGACGATGGATTTATGGGGTATTATGTTGGGTCATCTACCTATGAAATACTTTTTATTAGCGATACTGAATTATATGTTAGAACATATGACACGGAGAATGCTGATTTAGCATGGTATCATAAATTTACATCTGCTGCTGTAGTTGATGGAGGTGATGAGGAGAGTTTAGAGACCATTTATACTAACTTAGTATGGTCTGATGAATTTGATGTCGATGGTGCACCTGACGCTGCAAATTGGACTTATGACCTAGGAGCAGGAGGCTGGGGTAATGGTGAAGCTCAAGAATACACAAATAAAGCAGATAATGTAATTGTGGAAGATGGTGTTCTTAAAATTACGGCACGTGGTTCTGGTGCTGTAGGCGGTGCAGTTCATTATTATGATGATGTTACCTTGGTTGCATCTGGCGGAGAAACTTCTAGTATAGAAGATTTTGAAGGTGATGCACCTGTATTTACAGATTTTGGCGGTGTTTCAACTGCTGTAATTGATAATCCAGATGCATCTGGTTTAAATACATCAGGTACAGTTGGGGAATCTACTAAAAATAGCGGTGCCGAGGTATGGGGCGGATCTTTCTTTGATATTACTACGCCATTAGATTTAGCAACGTATTCTAGTATGGAGATTAAGACTTGGTCACCTGCGACAGGTGCGGTGGTTCGATTGAAAATTGAAAATCAGGCAAATGCAGATGAGTTTTTTGAAGTAGATGCTAGTACATCAGTTGCAGAAGCTTGGGAGACTTTAACTTTTGATCTAAGTACTGCTCCTGCTTTTAATTATGATAGGGTAGTATTGTTCTTTGATTTCGGAGTTAGTCCTTCAGGTGATGCGGCATATACGTCTGCAAGAATTAAGTCTGAGAATTTATTTGAATTCACTTACGGTAGGGTAGAAATTAGAGCAAAACTTCCTTCAGCTGGTGGTACTTGGCCTGCGCTTTGGGCTTTAGGTGCTAATTTTGATGAAGTTGGATGGCCTGCAACAGGTGAAATAGATATTATGGAGCACGTAGGTAATAATAACAATACAATTAGTAGTGCGTTACATTATCCTGGTAATTCTGGAGGTAATGCCATTGTAGGTACTACATCTGTAGAAACTGCAATTTCAGAATTTCATAACTATACCGTAGAATGGACTCCAGATAGCATAAAGTTTGTTGTTGATGGTGAGCTTGTTCATAATAGTTTGGTGAATAATGCAACTACCCCTTTTAATAGTGATTTCTTTCTTATCATGAATGTAGCAATGGGTGGTACACTTGGTGGAGCAATTGATTCTGAATTTACAGAAGATACTATGGAGGTTGATTATGTAAGGGTATACCAATAAAAGAATTTATTGTTTAGTATGAAAAAACCGTCGAATCTAAATTCGACGGTTTTTTTTGTTTCTATTGTTTTATGAAATGGATATTATTTGGAAGATTTTTTGCTTATTTCATTTTCTGAATTCACAGTAAAAAAAGTAATTAAGTTTGAAAATCGGTAATATGCTTGATTAGTATTGTTACGATAGGTTAAATCTAAATAAATAAAAAAGACCCCTTATTTAAGGAGCCTTTTTTTAAAGTATTTTTTTAACAATAAGGGTTTGGTTTAAAGGGTTAGACAATCCCGATTAGGGCTAAGAATGCTCCTACTGCAACAACTGCTAAAAATGCATTCATCGCAATAATGAGTACGGATAGATAAGTTTCTACCCCTGTTTTAAATGATAAATTGTTCATAACATTACCTACTTTAAAGTTACACTACTAAAGTTAGTCGAATTAAGCAACATTTATATAGTTAAAGTGGTAAAACCTTACAAAAACGATGTAAAACCCTACTTTTTTGTGGTGTGGGATTGTAGTTAAGTGCATTTCAACCATTAAAACTACATTTAGTCGGTGTTTAGTTTGTCTGGTTTATTCATAAGCAAACTAAACCTTGTAAGTTTAGTTATTATCTATTTAATCAATCCTAGCCAATCTGCTATTCCTGCTAATGGTACTGCTAAAAGTATAATGACTAAGCATGTAATCATTAATTTAAGAAATCCGTTGAGTATTTTAACTCCTGAAGTTAGTTCTTGTTCCATAATCATAGTTCTATTGTTCTGTACTCAATATAAGTATATCTGCTTTAAAGTACTGTGAAATAGGACTATAAAATCGATTAACGTATCATATTACCAGTGCAAAGTATGAAATGAGGAGCTTCTAAAGCATAAATTAATATTTAGATATATGAGATTTTAACGCTAGGATAATTGAACAACCATCAATTTTTTATAGTAAAAACTGAATTTAATTCATCTACGATTCTTTTTGTAGCTCCAGCTTTTTCTTGAATATAATTAGCGTTGGTTAGTCCTATTTTCAGCCGATACTTATTGTTTTCAGAATAAGTATTTACAAGCTTATTAAATTGGGTTGAATCTTTTATGGAGGATACGCCACCTAGCTCGACTAATTCTTCCGCCTCTGCGAATCCTTCAAAATTAGGACCTATAATAACGGGTATGCCAAAAACTGCGGGTTCTAAGGTGTTATGTAAACCAGTAACAAAGCCGCCACCTACATAGGCTAGGTCTGCATAGCTGTAGATTTTGGTTAATAAGCCGATGGTGTCAATTATAATTATATCATAGTCTTCGATAGCGATGTTCTCCAATTCGGAAAAGCGGACCACGGGCTTGTTTATAGATTCAATTATTTCCTCTACATGCTTGTTTTTTATGGTATGTGGTGCAATAACAAACTTAATTGGCTGAGAGGTATTGTTTATATATTCTACAATCAATTTTTCATCTTCTGGCCATGTGCTTCCCGATACAAAACAAAAATGATTTTGTTTAAAACGCGTCATAAAGTCCAGTGTATTATTGCGCTCTAAAATTTCACTTACTCTATCAAATCGAGTATCTCCTGCTATAGTAACATTTTCAAAACCAATCGAATTTAACAACTCTTGAGATTTTTTGTTTTGAACAAAGAAATATGAAAAATTGGTCAATGCTTTTCGCATAAAACCTCCATACCATTTAAAGAAATTCTGATTGTTTTTGAATAAGGCAGAGATTAAAAATGTAGATGTATTCTCTTCTTTTAACGCAGCTAAATAATTTGGCCAAATTTCATATTTAATAAAGATGGCTAACTCAGGGTGTGCCGCTTCTAGAAATTTGCCGACATTTCTTTTGGTGTCAAGGGGTAAATAGCAAATAACATCAGCTACTTTGCTATTCTTTTTTACTTCATAACCTGATGGGGAAAAAAAAGTAAGCACGAATTTATGATTCGGGTATATAAGTTTTAGTTTCTCCATAACCGGCAGCCCCTGCTCATATTCACCTAAAGATGCTGCATGTATCCAAATAACCTTATCTGTCTTTGAAATGGTATTTTTAAGAAGGCTAAGTGTTTCTTTTCTTCCATTTACAAACAATGAAAGTTTAGGGTTTACCAATGCCAATACCTTTAGAATGGCAGACGCACAAATGACAAGAAGATTATAAAGAAAGTACAAACTGATGCTTTTGGGCTAAATTACGTTTCTTTCCATAAAATTAGTGTCGCCTGTTTCGTATTTTTGTATCACTTCATGTAATTTCAACAGATGAAAAAGATACAAATGGTAGACCTTGGCGGTCAATACCAAGAAATAAAAGATCAGGTTAATACTTCTATTACTCAAATATTAGAAACTTCGGCATTTATAAATGGACCAGAAGTTCACGCATTTCAAAAGGAATTAGAAGAGTACCTTCAAGTAAAACATGTAATACCATGTGCCAATGGTACAGATGCGCTTCAGATAGCTATGATGGGCCTAGGTCTAAAACCTGGTGATGAGGTTATTACTGCAGATTTCACTTTTGCTGCAACGGTAGAGGTAATTGCATTGTTGCAATTAACTCCGGTTCTAGTAGATGTATATCCAGACACCTTTAATATTAACATAGAAGCCATAGAAAAAGCAATAACGCCAAAAACGAAAGCGATAGTGCCCGTACATCTTTTTGGCCAGTGTGCTAATATGGATGCTATACTTGATTTGGCTAAAAAGCATAATCTGTTTGTAATTGAGGATAATGCACAAGCAATTGGCGCTAAATATCTTTCAAAAGATGGTACAAAACATATGGCAGGTAGCATGGGGCATGTTGGTGCTACATCATTTTTTCCTTCTAAAAATTTAGGTTGTTACGGTGATGGTGGTGCAATTTTCACAAATGATGATGAGCTGGCACACACGTTGCGTGGTATTGTAAATCATGGTATGTATGAACGTTACCATCATGATGTTGTAGGGGTCAACTCAAGACTAGATTCTATTCAAGCAGCAGTGCTACGTGCAAAACTACCAAGATTAGATGGTTATTGTGAGGCTAGAAGAAATGCTGCACGTGCCTATTCAAAAGCATTTGAGGGGCAAGAACATATTATTACTCCGGTTACGGTAAATAATTGCGAAGGTATTTGTGATGTTTGCGATTGCCATGTTTTTCATCAATATACATTGAGAATTACAAATGGTAAAAGAGATGAGTTAGCTCAATTTTTGGCAAAAAATGAAATTCCTTTTGGAGTTTATTACCCAATACCGTTACATAAACAGAAGGCGTATGTTGATGATCGATATAATGAGGCTGATTTTCCAGTTACGAATCAATTGGTAAAGGAAGTTCTATCGTTGCCTATGCATACCGAATTGAATGAAGAACAGATTAACTACATTACAAAGTTGATTATCGGTTTTGTTGCTAAATAACAACATAGTTTTTTAAATTTGGTAATGCTCAAATAGTATATTAAATGAAAGTATTAGTAACAGGAGGATTAGGTTTTATTGGATCTCACACAGTAGTTGAGCTTCAGAATAAAGGGTTTGATGTCGTCATTATAGATGATTGTTCCAATTCTGATGAAAATGTACTTGAGGGTATTCAAGCGATTACAGGAAAGAAGCCACTTTATGAAAAGCTAGATTTAAAAGAAAAACATAAGGTTGAGGACTTTTTTCAAAGACACCAAGATGTTGCAGGCGTTATTCACTTTGCTGCTTCTAAAGCTGTAGGTGAAAGTGTAGAGAAACCTTTATTGTACTATGAAAATAACATCGGTACTTTAGTATATATCTTAAAGGAACTTTGTAGAAAAACCAAGGCGAGTTTTATCTTTAGTTCTTCTTGTACGGTATATGGTCAGGCAGATAAAATGCCAATTACAGAAGATGCACCTATAAAAGTTGCAGAATCTCCATATGGCAATACTAAGCAAATGGGCGAAGAGATTATCTCAGATACCTGTAAAGTGACACCTAGCTTAAATGCTATAGCATTACGTTATTTCAACCCTATGGGTGCTCATCCAAGTGGAGAAATAGGGGAGTTGCCAAAAGGTGTTCCGCAAAATTTGGTTCCATTCATTACGCAAACTGGTATAGGTCTTAGAAAAGAGTTATCTGTATTCGGTGATGATTACCCTACGCCAGATGGCACGTGTATAAGAGACTATATTTACGTAGTAGATCTTGCAAAAGCCCATGTTGTTGCATTAGAACGTTTATTGAACGGGAAAAATGAATCTAATTATGAGGTTTTTAATGTAGGTACGGGAACGGGAAGTTCTGTGTTGGAAGCAATACAAAGTTTTGAAAAAGTTTCTGGTAGAAAATTGAACTATAAAATTGTAGATAGAAGACCTGGAGATATTACGTCAGCTTATGCTGATACTACAAAAGCAAACAAGGTATTGGGGTGGAAAGCAGAGTATACCCTAGAGGAAGCCATGAACTATGCATGGATCTGGGAACAGAAAATACGTGACTGATTTTTTACGGTTTAACAATATAAATAAGGGGAAATATAGCTATATTTCCCCTTATTTAATTTAAAGACCACCACTTATGAAAAATTCTATACTAGTTTTATTGTTACTTGTTTTTACGGTAACATCTGCCCAAGATACATACCTTCAATGCGGTAAAATAGTTGATGTTGAATCAGGTGAAATACTGTCTGAGAAGACTATAGTTGTTTCAGGAAATAAGATAAAAGAAATTAAGAATGGTTATGTGGCTGGTAGTGCCGCTGATCAAGTGGTAGATTTAAAATCTAAGACTATTTTACCCGGTTTTATAGATATGCATGTTCATATTGAAAGTGAATCTAGTCCTTCTAGATATTTAGAGGCTTTTACTAAAAATGAGGCTGATGTTGCGTTTCAATCTACAGTTTACGCAAAACGAACATTAATGGCTGGCTTTACCACGGTACGTGATTTAGGTGGCTCAGGAGTGAATATTGCATTAAAGAATGCTATTAATAAAGGTACAATTGTTGGTCCTCGTATTTTTACGGCAGGTAAAGCCCTTGCTTCTACTGGTGGTCATGCAGATCCAACTAACGGGAGAAGTAATGAGTTAATGGGTGATCCGGGTCCAAAAGAAGGGGTTGTTAATTCTCCTGAAGACGGTAGAAAAGCTGTTCGTCAACGTTATAAAGAAGGCGCAGATGTTATTAAAATAACTGCTACTGGCGGTGTGTTAAGTGTTGCAAAAAGTGGTCAAAACCCTCAGTTTACTATAGAGGAAATAAAGGCGATTACAGAAACGGCTAATGATTATGGTATGTTAACTGCTGCCCATGCACATGGCGACGAAGGTATGCAAAGAGCTATCTTAGGTGGAATCAAAACTATAGAGCATGGTACATTAATGTCTGAGGAAACCATGGAATTAATGATAAAGCATAATACATATATGGTGCCAACTATATCTGCAGGACAAGAAGCGGCAAGATTGGCTAAAATTCCTAATTATTTACCACCTGTTGTGGCTAAGAAGGCATTAGAAATTGGTCCAAAATTGAATGCCACTTTTGCGAAGGCTTATAAAAAAGGTGTAAGTATGGCTTTTGGTACTGATTCTGGTGTCTCTCCTCATGGAGATAATGCAAAAGAATTTGTTTACATGCACAAAGCCGGTATGCCTATAATAGAAACTTTGCGTTCAGCGACTATTACCAATGCAATGCTTTTGGGTGAAAATGAGCTAGGGCAAATTAAAGAAGGTTATATAGCTGATATTGTAGCTGTAAATGAGAATCCTTTAAATAATGTAGAAACACTTACAGATGTGGTTTTTGTAATGAAAGAGGGTGTAGTATACAAGCAATAGTAACTAGCTAAGTTGCTAATTACTTTTCTGTTTAACAATTAGAATTGGTGCATGAATTTGAATGTTGATAATAGTGAACAATTAATGCAAGTTGCATTAGATGATTTACTTTTTGATAAATTGATGTACCAAATAGAAAAGGATTTTGTGCTAGTAAATATTCCTCTTGGTATATCTGACCGGCTAAATCCAATAGAGTTTATAGCACTGATTAAGGAAAAGGTGTATTATTTAATGATGGAGCGTTTTGGCGAATACTTAAATTTAATGTACATCATAGATATTCCTGAAACAGAGTTTAAGAATTTAGAGATTACGGATGCCGTAGACGTGTCTGACCAGGTTACCTTCTTAATTCTTAAAAGAGAATATAAAAAGGTATGGTATCGTAATAAATATAAGTGATACGGAATTTACAACTACACTTTCACGTAAATTCCTTTTTTATCCATTACGTAGCCAACGAACCAACAGGTTAGCATTACCCATAAGGCAAATAGTAACGACCCAACATAATCACCTCCCACGGCAATAAAAACATTGTTGGCAATCCAATTATATACGGTGGTTCCTTTCATTGAAATTTCAGCTAAACTAATAATGAATAGTTCAGATAATAGGTAGATGAATAAGGTATTTCTGCCAAATACCTCGAAAAAATAAGTCCATTTTCCTGGTTTCGACATATCTAATAGATAAATTAAAATAGCAATTACAAATATGTCTATGCCACTAGTTAACAATACAAACGAGCTAGTCCATAGTTTTTTATTGAAAGGCAGCGTTAAATCCCAAGCGAACCCTGCTATAATTAATACCCCCGCAATCATTACAAGTTTAGAAATCGTTTCAAAATTCTGTCCGTTTTTCTGAATAAATTTACCAGTATAATAACCCGCAATAACATTTACAATGGCAGGTAAAGTACTTAGTAAGCCCTCTGGGTCAAAGGCAATACCTCCGTTGCCATGATACATATGGTCTGCACCAATAAGGAACTTGTCAAGTTTTAAAACTGCGTTACCGGTTAGGGTTAAGTCTCCAAATACAAGTAATATTATATGATAGCCAACTAATGCCAATGCGCTGAAAACTAAAACACTTCGTGTTTTGAAATAATGAAGTAGAATAGAAGCTAGTAAATAACAAAGGGCGATGCGTTGTAATACGCCAAAGATTCTGGTTTCGGCAATGGGTTTTAGACCGCCATCTTCAAAGAATGGAAACCAATACATTAAAAAGCCTAGCAAGAAAATAATAGAAAATCGTTTAAATATCTTTTTTAAGAAGGCGCCACTTCCCATGGTTTCATACTTTTTCATACTAAAACTCATGGCATTACCAACAACGAACAAAAATGTAGGGAATACTAAATCGGTGAGAGTGAATCCGTTCCAAACAGCATGGTTTAAAATTCCAAAACTGGTGTCGCCATTTCCTGGGGAGTTTACAATTATCATAAGGGCAACATCCATGCCTCTAAAGACATCTAACGATAGATATCTATTTTTTAATTTATTCATGCTGGTTGGTTTGGTCTATAGGAAAGGTAATGAATTTTAAAAGTATACACGTACAAATGGCATGAGCGCATTACCATAAATACTTCTATTATCATCATAAAGTAAATCGTATCGCAGACCAACTGTCACATTCCTAGTGCTATAACCAGTACCAACAAAAAATGCAGGTAACCAATAATTATCCTCTACATCAAAAGTTTGGGTGGCGATTGTTCTATTTATACGTAATTGTTCGAATTCTGCCGACATTTGAATTTGAGGAATAGGATTGTAAAGCGAAAGAATACTACCGCCATATGCTAAGAATTTATCGACGTCAAACTTGGCATAATTGAAACTTAAACTGGCGCCTGCAGCAAATTTTTCATTAAATTGATGGATAGCGCTCGGTGAAATAGATCCATTAAACCCATTATTTGTGAACCCTAATCCAATACTTCCACCAAATCTTACGTTATTCCAAAAATTGACACCATTATTTGATGATTGAGCTAGTGAGAGAGTGATATTAAATATTACTAGCCCTGTGAAAATTAATTTTTTTAAACTCATATGATGAATTTGTTTTAAAGTTTCATTTTTTTCAATAATACATGGCATTCTATCGTTAGATATTGTAAATGTTGTATTTTTGTTAGAAATTTATTCTAAAGATACAGAAAGTAATTCATGGATAAATATTCCTTTTTGAATACCGCTCATACCTCTTTTTTTTCAGAGTTATACGATAAGTATTTAGTAAACCCGGATAGTGTAGAGCCAAGTTGGAGAGCCTTTTTTCAAGGATTCGACTTTGGAATGGAAAGTTCGTTAGAAGAACTTGAGATTGATGAGAATCGAACTACAGTATTAGTAAATGGCAATAAAAGTGAAATGCCAGAATCTCTTCAGAAGGAGTTTCAGGTAATTCGATTGATTGACGGTTACAGAAGCAGGGGGCACTTGTTTACGAAAACAAATCCGGTACGTGAGCGAAGACATTATGAACCTACATTAGAAATTGAAAATTTCGGATTAACATCTTCTGATTTGGAAACGGTGTTTAATGCTGGTGACATAATTGGTATAGGACCAAATTCCTTAAAAGAGATTGTTAGACATTTACGAAGTATCTATTGTGATGCTATTGGTGTTGAATATATGTTTATTCGAAAGCCAGAGCGTGTAAAATGGATACAAGATTGGATAAATGTTAATGATAATCATCCGAATTTTGAATCAGATCGTAAGAAACATATTCTTAAGAAGTTAAATCATGCGATTTCATTTGAATCTTTTCTGCATACTAAATATGTAGGTCAAAAGAGATTCTCTTTGGAAGGTAATGAATCGTTGATACCTGCTTTAGATGTTATTGTTGAACGCGCAGCAGAAATGGGCGTACAGCAATTTGTTATGGGTATGGCACACCGTGGTAGGTTAAATGTATTAACCAATATCTTCGGTAAGTCCGCAAAAGATATCTTTAGCGAATTTGACGGTAAGGATTACGAGCAAGAAATTTTTGACGGTGACGTTAAATATCACTTGGGCTGGACCTCTGATAGAAAGTCAGATAACGGAAATAAAATAAAGATGAATATTGCTCCAAACCCTTCTCACTTAGAGACGGTTGGTGCGGTGGTTGAAGGTATAGCTAGAGCAAAACAAGATAGTCATTATCAAGATGATTTTTCAAAAGTTTTGCCTATTGTAGTGCATGGAGATGCTGCTATTGCTGGTCAAGGACTTATATATGAACTAGTTCAAATGGCTGGTCTTGATGGTTATAAAACTGGTGGTACTATTCACATAGTTGTAAATAACCAAATTGGTTTTACAACAAACTATTTAGATGCAAGAACATCTACTTATTGTACTGATGTTGCTAAAGTAACATTGTGTCCTGTTTTGCATGTTAATGCTGATGATGCCGAAGCTGTGGTGCATGCCTCGCTTTTTGCATTAGAATACAGAATGCGATTTGCTAGTGATGTATTTATAGATTTATTGGGATATAGAAAATATGGCCATAACGAAGGTGATGAGCCAAGATTTACGCAACCAAAATTATATAAAGCAATTGCAAAGCATAAAAACCCAAGAGATATTTATGCTGAAAAGCTAATACAAGAGGGTGTAATTGATGATACTTATGTAGCTCAATTAGAAAAACAATATAAAGATTCCTTAGAAGAGAAATTAGAAGATTCACGAAAAGAAGATAAAACCGTAATTACACCGTTCATGGCAGATGAATGGAAAGGTTTTGAAAATGTTCGTGAGTGGGAGATGATGGAAGCTGTAGATACCACATTCTCTAAAACGAAACTGAACAAAATTGCTGAAGTAATTACTGCTTTACCAAAGGGTAAAAAGTTCTTGCGTAAGGTTGAAAAGCTGGTTAAAGATCGCTACAATATGTATTTTGAAGCAGATACTCTTGACTGGGCAATGGGAGAGCTTTTGGCTTATGGTACGTTGTTGGAAGAAGGTTTTGCGGTTCGTATGTCTGGACAGGATGTAGAGCGTGGTACTTTTTCTCACCGTCATGCGGTTATGAAAGTAGAAGAAAGTGAAGAAGAGGTTATTTTGTTGAATCAGTTATCTGAAAAACAAGCTAAATTTCAAATCTATAATTCACTTTTATCAGAATATGGTGTTGTTGGTTTTGATTATGGTTACGCTATGGCTAGCCCTAATACGCTAACCATTTGGGAAGCACAATTTGGTGATTTCAGTAATGGAGCGCAAATTATGATTGACCAATATATTTCTGCAGCAGAGGATAAATGGAAACTTCAGAATGGTTTGGTGATGTTATTGCCACATGGTTATGAAGGTCAAGGTGCCGAGCACTCTTCTGCAAGAATGGAGCGTTACTTGCAAATGTGTGCAAAAGATAATATGTATATAGCAGATGTGACCACACCAGCACAAATGTTCCATATTCTTCGTAGACAAATGAAGGCTAATTTTAGAAAGCCATTAATTATATTTACTCCTAAAAGTTTATTGAGACACCAAAGAGCTGTATCTAAAGTTGCAGATTTAACTGATGGTGGTTTCAAAGAAGTAATAGATGATGAGGCTGCAGATGCTAAAAAAGTTAAAAGTTTGGTTTTCTGTACAGGTAAATTCTATTATGATCTTTTAGCTGTAAAAGAAGAGAATAAGCGTGAAGATGTAGCTTTAGTTAGAGTTGAGCAATTGTTTCCATTGCCAGAAAAGGCTATGAAAGAAGCTATGGCTAAATATAAAAATGCAGATGATATTGTTTGGGCACAAGAAGAGCCTAGAAACATGGGTGCATGGAGTCATTTGTTAATGCATTTCAGTGAGGCTCAAAAATTCAGGGTAGCATCAAGACGTTTTTATGCAGCTCCTGCGGCTGGTAGTTCAGTGAGATCAAAAGCACGTCATCAGCAAGTTATAGATTACGTATTTGACAAGACAAAGGACAATATGTCCAAACCTAAAAAATAAAATAACATATCAAATTATAGAAAGAATGATTCTAGAAATGAAGGTCCCATCTCCGGGAGAGTCTATCACAGAGGTGGAAATAGCGGAATGGTTAGTTGAAGATGGGGATTATGTAGAAAAAGATCAAGCAATTGCAGAAGTAGATTCAGATAAAGCTACTTTGGAATTACCGGCGGAAGCTAGTGGAATAATTACACTTAAAGCGGAAGAAGGTGATGCTGTTGCTGTAGGTGCAGTCGTTTGTTTGATTGATACTAGTGCCGCTAAGCCGGAAGGTTCTGCGGAATCGTCTAGTGCGGCTAAAGACGAAAAAGAAGTAAGCGCTAAAAAAGAGGTTGTAGCTGAAAAAGCTCCTCAGCCTGCTAAGGCAAAAGAGACATATGCATCTGGTGTACCTTCACCTGCCGCAAAGAAAATTTTAGATGAGAAAGGAATTGACAGTAATGCTGTTTCTGGTTCTGGTCGCGATGGTAGAATAACTAAAGAAGATGCTGTAAGTTCAGTACCTTCTATGGGTTCGCCAACTGGTGGTAACCGTGGCGAGTCACGTTCTAAATTATCAATGTTACGTAGGAAAGTTGCAGAAAGATTGGTTTCTGCAAAGAACGAAACAGCAATGTTGACCACTTTTAATGAGGTGGATATGAGTGCTATTTTTGAGCTTAGAAATAAGTACAAAGTAGATTTTAAGAGTAAACATGGTGTAGGTCTAGGTTTTATGTCCTTTTTTACAAAGGCTGTAGTAAAAGCTTTAGAGATGTATCCTGCTGTTAACTCAATGATTGATGGTAAAGAAATGGTTTCTTATGATTTCTGCGATATTAGTATTGCAGTGTCTGGTCCTAAAGGATTGATGGTTCCTGTTATACGTAACGCTGAAAACTTAACTTTTAGAGGTGTTGAGGCTGAAGTTAAGAGATTAGCGATAAGAGCTCGTGAAGGTGAAATTACAGTTGATGAAATGACTGGTGGTACTTTTACGATAACTAATGGTGGTGTTTTTGGTTCAATGTTATCTACTCCGATTATCAATCCTCCGCAAAGTGCAATTTTGGGTATGCATAATATAGTTGAAAGACCAATTGCTCGCGATGGGGCTATTGCTATAGCACCTATTATGTATGTAGCAGTTTCTTATGATCACCGTATTATTGACGGTAAAGAATCTGTTGGCTTTTTGGTAGCTATAAAGGAAGCGTTAGAAAATCCAGAAGAGTTATTAATGGATAATAATATAAAGAAGGCTTTAGAAATGTAAATTTCTTAAGATTTGATATAACAAAAGCGTTGAGTTAATCTCAACGCTTTTTCTTTTTTAGGTAAATACATTTTTTGTTATAGTCAATAATAGCTTTTGACTTTTTTAAAATATCAGCACCAATAATTCCATCTACAGGTTCTGCGTTGTGTGCGGTTAATGCTTCGTTAACATGTTTTAAATCAAATAATACAATCTCCAATTTTTTATAACACCAAGAATTTAGCTCAATTCTATTTTTTTTAGAGACAAGCGTTTCCATGTTAGTTGCGCCTGCTCCGGCTGCTTTTATAATTGATTCTTCAGAAATTAAGTTAAAATAATCAATCTTATCCATCCCAACACATGTATTGGAGGCGCCTGTATCTAAAATAAATCGTCCTTTAATAGAATTTATTTCAGCATTAATCTCAAAATGGTCCGTAGCCGTTAATATAAGTGGAATTCGTACGTAGTCTTTAAGCTTCAAAAATTTTTTGAGGGTACTCATAATTCATTTTTTTCAAAGATAAGTCTATTTTTGTGGCATGATAATTACAGATACGCATACGCATTTATATAGTGAAGCCTTTGATGAAGATAGAAATGAGGTAGTTCAAAAGGCTATTAATTTAGGAGTAGATAGATTCTTTATTCCTGCCATTGACTCTACTTATACAGAGCGTATGTTAAGTTTAGAAAAAGATTTTCCAGGGCATATGTTTTTAATGTCAGGTTTACATCCCACGCATGTGAAAGAAAACTATGAAAGTGAACTAATGCATATTGAGGAAATGTTGGAAAAGCATACTTATTATGCAATAGGTGAAATAGGAATTGATTTGTATTGGGAGAAGAAATTCTTAAAAGAACAGCAGATTGCTTTTAGAAGACAAATTCAGTTAGCTAAAAAGAAGAGATTACCCATTGTTATTCATTGTCGCGATGCTTTTGATGAGGTTTTTCAAATATTGGAAGAAGAGAAAGGTGAAGATTTAAGAGGTATTTTTCATTGTTTTACTGGTACATTAGATCAGGCGAAAACAGCAATTTCGTATAATATGAAGTTGGGTATAGGTGGTGTGGTTACTTTTAAGAATGGAAAAATCGATACTTTTTTAAAAGAAATAGAATTAAACCATATTGTATTGGAAACGGATTCTCCCTATTTGGCCCCAACACCTTATCGAGGGAAAAGAAATGAAAGTGCCTATATTGTTAATGTATTAGAGCGGTTAGCTGATATTCACGGTCTTTCTAATGAACACATTGCTTTAAAGACAACAGAAAACTCTAAAGAAGTTTTTGGTATATAATTTTAATATAAAGACGAAGATTTGAGCTCGGATAAAAGGAATATTTTATTGATATATACAGGTGGTACAATTGGTATGATGAAAGATTATACTTCTGGTGCTCTAAAGGCATTTGATTTTTCTCAGCTGCTGAAAAACATACCAGAGCTTAATCAATTAGACTGTACTATATCTAGTTTTTCCTTTGATCATCCTATAGATTCATCTAACATTAACCCTACACATTGGGTTGCTATTTCAGATATAATTACTGAAAGATATAATGATTTTGATGGATTTGTAGTATTACATGGTAGTGATACAATGAGCTATACGGCATCAGCATTGAGTTTTTTGTTAGAAAATTTATCAAAACCTGTTATTTTAACCGGCTCTCAATTGCCTATAGGAGATTTGAGAACAGATGCGAAAGAAAATCTAATTACAGCTATTCAAATTGCCGCTTTGTGTAAAAAAGGAAAGCCAGTTGTTCAAGAAGTCGGACTTTATTTTGAATATAAACTGTATAGAGGTAATAGAACGACGAAGATAAATGCAGAGCATTTTCAGGCATTTGCCTCTTTAAATTACCCTCATTTGATAGAGTCTGGAGTTCATTTGACGGTTTTTGGAGAGTATTTATTGCCTCAAAAAAAGAAATTAACGTTAAAATCTCATAGAAATATGGATGATAATGTGGCTATATTGAAAATATTTCCGGGAATTAATGCAAATATTATCGATGCCATATTGGAGGCTAGAAATTTAAAAGCATTGGTTTTGGAGACGTATGGTTCAGGAAATGCTCCCATGGAAGAATGGTTTTTAGAAAAATTAAATAACGCAATTAATAAAGGAATACATATTATTAATGTAACTCAGTGTTCTGGCGGTGCGGTTATGATGGGTCATTATGAAACAAGCTCTAGATTAAAGAAAATGCAAGTGATTAATGGTAAGGATATTACAACCGAGGCTGCTATTACAAAGGCAATGTACTTACTGGGTAGTGATGTCTCGCCTGAGTTGTTCAAAACCGTTTTCGAAACCTCTTTGCGAGGAGAAATGCTTTAAATTTAACATCAGTTTAATTTCGATAACTAATATTTTTTTTGTTATTTGCCCACCCTTATAAAAGGTAACTTAGAGAGGTGGCCGAGTGGTCGAAGGCGCACGCCTGGAAAGTGTGTATACCCCAAAAGGGTATCGAGGGTTCGAATCCCTTCCTCTCTGCAAGTAAGTTTTACTTTTTTTATATTGTTTTTTTTTTATCTTTAACCCTATTAACTAACTAATTTAAGTTTGAAAAAATGAAAAAATTATTCCCAAGCCTAGCAGTCGCTGGGGCATTTGTAGCAGGTACAAATATTGTAAGTGCAAAAGTAGCAGCAGTAGCTTTGCTAGTTCAAGAAGGAGCTCCTGAAGCGGAAAGAGGATTTACTCAACTATTAAAAGAGATGTTTATTACTGGTGGTGCCGGTTTCATGGGTATCGTTCTTTTATGTTTGATCCTTGGTTTAGCAGTTGCTATTGAAAGAATTATTTATTTGAACATGGCTAGTACAAATACTGCCAAGTTGAAACAACAAGTTGAAGACGCATTGGCATCTGGTGGTGTTGAAGCTGCTAAAGAGGTTTGTAGAAATACAAAAGGACCTGTTGCTTCTATCTACTATCAAGGTTTGGATAGAGCTGGAGAGAGTATAGAGTCTGCTGAAAAAGCTGTTGTTGCTTACGGTGGTGTTCAAATGGGACAATTAGAGAAAAACGTTTCTTGGTTATCTTTATTTATCGCTATTGCTCCAATGCTTGGTTTCATGGGTACGGTAATCGGTATGATTGCAGCCTTCCAAAAGATTGCAGCAGTTGGTAACTTAAGTGCATCTCTTATTGCAGGTGATATTCAAGTTGCATTATTAACAACGGTATTTGGTCTTATTACAGCTATTATCCTTCAAATTTTCTATAATTACATTATCGCTAAAATTGATAGCATCGTTAATGATATGGAAGACTCTTCGATTACTTTAATCGATATGTTGGTTGATCACAAAAAATAAGTATCACTTTTAATACCTAAAAATTATGCAAAAAATTATTAAAATAGCATTAATTGCTATAGGTGTATTAAGTGCTATACTATGGTATTTATTACCAAGTTCAGATATGCCGGCAGCAGAAGCTGCTTCTAGTGGAGCTTTGAACACAATGTTTATTATCACTTATCTTTTATTAGGTATAGCTGTTGTAGTAAGTTTAGTGTTTACTTTAAAAAACTTATTTGCCAACCCACAAGGTCTTAAGAAAACTTTGTTTGTAGTAGGTGGTTTTTTATTAGTAGTTGGAGTTTCTTACGTTTTAGCTAGCGGAACGGATGTTGATCCTGAGTTTGCTGCTATGACGGATGAAAGTACTGTTAAGAATATAGGAATGGGATTAAATGTATTTTTTATCCTTACTATAATAGCTGTACTATCTTTAGTTATACCATCTGTTAAAAATATGTTTAGTAAATAATAAAAATAGAAAACTATGGCTAGAAGAGCAGGAGCACCAGAAGTTAGTGCGGGTTCAATGGCGGACATAGCTTTCCTTTTACTTATCTTTTTCTTAGTAACTACTACTATTGAAACAGATGCAGGATTGGATCGTATGTTGCCACCAATGGAGCCACCTACTGAAGCACCACCAATTATTAAACAAAAGAACATCTTTACGGTTAATATTAACCGAAATGGACAGTTATTGGTGGAAGATGAAATTCTTTCAATAGATAAGTTGCGCGAGAAAGCAATGGCGTTTTTAGATAACGGTGGAGCACCGTCAGGAAGTCCTGACTATTGTAGCTATTGTAAAGGAAAACGTATTGCTGAGTCTTCGGATAATCCAACAAAAGCAATTATCTCATTGAAGAATGACCGTGAGACAAAGTATAGTACTTACATTACAGTTCAGAATGAATTAGTAGGTGCATACAATGATCTTAGAAATAGAGAGGCAAAACGTTTATTCGGTAAAGATTACGTTGCTATGGAAGCTGAGTATTTGAATCCTGAAACTGAAGATTCTGTTAAAGAAGAATTGAAAGAAAAGGTGACAAGAGTACAAGGGTTGTTTCCACAGAAGTTATCTGAAGCAGAAACTTCAAGCGAATAATTAATTAATTAAAAGTAACACTATGTCAAAATTTGCAAAGAAAAAAGATGGAGAGATACCAGCGGTATCAACAGCTTCCCTTCCTGACATTGTATTTATGCTTTTGTTTTTCTTTATGACGGTTACCGTTATGAAGGATAGTTCCTTGAAAGTGGAAAACGTACTTCCAAATGCTAGTGAAGTTAAGAAATTGGAAAAGAAGGATCGTGTAATCTATATTTATGTTGGAAAACCAACTAGAGAGTATGAGAAAACTTTTGGTACTGAACCAAAAATTCAATTGAATGACAAATTTTCTAGTCCTTCTGAGGTAGGTGATTATATTTTGATGGAAAGAGCTAAAAAGCCTCAGGAAATTCAGAATGTGTTAACCACAGCACTTAAGGTTGATAAGAATGCTAGTATGGGATTGATATCCGATATTAAACAAGAGTTAAGAAAGGTAAATGCTTTAAAGGTGAATTATACTACCTATGAAGGAGATGCTTTCAATAATCTACAATAGTTAGTTAGTAGAATATTACATATTCAAAACGCCTCAAATTTATTTGAGGCGTTTTTTATTTCATTAACTTTACTATATGCGTTTTTTCCTTTTATTTTCAATGATCGCTATATATTCTAATGCTCAAGTAGCAAGTGATAGCATTGCCAGTACCAAATATTTTGAAGATCAGTTTTATATTGGTCTGTCTTATAATTTTATTTTGAATCCACCGGAAGGTTCTAGTCAACGAAATTTGTCGTACGGTCTACAAGCAGGAGTTATTAAGGATATTCCCTTAAATCGCTCAGGAACCAAAGCTATAGGCATTGGAGCTGGTCTTGCATTGAATAGTTATTATTCCAATTTAGTTGCCAACCTATCTGATGATATTATTAGCTATAGTATCGATAATGATATTACCAGAAGTAAATTAGAAACACATCTTTTAGAATTTCCGTTAGAGTTTAGATGGCGTAATTCTACTATAGATGAATATAAGTTTTGGCGTATTTACGGAGGTATTAAAGCAGCTTATATTGTAGGTGCTAGATCTAAATTCGATTCAGACGTTCTAAGTGAAGGTTTTAAAAATACCGATCTTACTCAATTTCAATATGGTCTTACCTTAAGTTTTGGGTACAATACTTTTAATTTACATGCTTACTACGCATTAACAGAATTGTTTAACGGTGATGCTACTTTAAATGGAGAAGTATTGCAATATAAGCCGTTAAGAATAGGTCTTATATTCTATATTTTATAACCAAAAACGTACGGTTAATAATTGTGATAATAACCCGATAAAAAGACCTATTACAAGCTCTGTAGCTGTATGGGCTTTTAGATATAATCTTGCAGTTATTATACTTCCTGTAAAAATTATAAATAAGCTGATTGCTAAAATCAAATTGATTTCGAAATGTATACTAAGATTTATTAGATACATTAAAAGACCACTTATACCTACTGTGTGTAAACTTGTTTTGAAATTAAATAGCAAAAGTAAAATACAGGCTATGGTTGCTCCTAAGAGCCCAGTAAAGTAAAAGTACAACTCGCTTACGTAGTTATTAGGGATTACCTTATAAAGGATCAAAAGAAGAATAGAAGCATGAATATATAGAGGGTACTTACGTTCCTTTATGGTATCTAATGATATGGAATGGACAAGACCAATATTTTTTAGAATTAAAAAGGTAATTATAGGAATGATTACCGTTAAAATAAATATTGGTAATATGCTTGCGCTCTGTATTTCTAACGGTGTGTATTTTGGTGTAATAAGGAAGTATGCAACAGTGCCACCTATAGGAATAAAAAGAGGGTGTAGTAAATAAGAAATGAAATTCGAAAAAACCTTCATTAGATTTCTTTTCTCATTCGTGCAACCGGTATACTTAATTGCTCTCTATACTTAGCAACCGTTCTTCTGGCGATAGGATAACCTTTTTCTTTTAAAATAGCAGCTAATTTGTCATCTGTAAGTGGCTTCTTTTTGGTCTCGTTTTGTATTACAGTTTCTAGAATTTTTTTAATTTCTTTTGTAGATACATCTTCGCCTTGTTCATTCTTCATTGACTCAGAGAAATACTCTTTAATCAATTTTGTGCCGTAAGGTGTATCAACATATTTACTGTTAGCAACTCTTGATACAGTTGAAACATCCATGCCTATTTCATCTGCAATATCTTTTAGTATCATAGGGCGTAAATTACGCTCATCACCCGTTAAAAAGTATTCTTTTTGGTACTGCATAATAGAATTCATTGTAATGAACAATGTTTGTTGACGCTGCCTAATTGCATCTATAAACCATTTTGCAGCATCTAACTTTTGCTTGATAAACATTACAGTGTCCTTTTGAGACTTCGATTTGTCTTTGGCTTCCTTGTAGCCTTTAAGCATGTTACTGTATTCTCTTGATACATGTAATTCAGGGGCATTTCTACCGTTCAAGGTAAGTTCTAAGTCGCCTTCTGTAATTCTAATTGCAAAATCAGGAACAACGTGTTCCGCAATTCTATTATTGCCAGAATAAGATCCGCCTGGTTTCGGATTTAGTTTTTCTATTTCACCAATAGCTTGTTTAAGTTCAGCTTCGGTTATATTGTGTTTTTGAATTAACTTCTGGTAATGTTTTTTGGTAAAGTGTTCAAATGATTTCTTTAGAATGTCAGTGGCAAGTTCAACACTTGGTGTTATTTCTTTTCGTTCTAACTGTATTATCAAACACTCTTCCAACGATCGAGCGCCAACACCTGGTGGATCTAAATCTTGTACTATAGATAATATTTTGGTAATTGTTTCTTCATCTGTATAAACGTTTTGGGTAAAAGCCAAATCGTCCATGATATCAGTTATAGGTCTGCGTATGTAACCACTTTCATCTACACTACCTACTAAGAATTCAGCAATGTTCCACTCGTCATCAGTAAGATATACAGTATTTAATTGATTTATTAAATGCTGATTGAATGAGATACCTGCTGCATACGGGACGCTTTTTTCTTCATCGTCAGAGCTGTAGTTATTAGCCTTTGTGCGATAATCAGGAATTTCATCATCACTTAGGTAATCATCAATATTAATATCTTCGGTGTTAATGGTCTCATTGTCTGATGTATCATCATAAACATCTTCGTAATCGTCAGCAGCATTGTCCAGATCTTCTTTACCGGTTTCCAATGCTGGATTCTCTTCTAATTCTTGTTTGAGACGTTGTTCAAAAGCCTGCGTAGGCAATTGAATCAGCTTCATCAATTGAATTTGCTGAGGAGATAACTTTTGGGATAGTTTAAATTGTAGATGTTGTTTCAGCATTGCTTTTTTCTAGTACAGGTAAAAGTAACTAAATCCGCTTAGAATTCGGCATTCTGTGGTGTTCTTGGAAATGGTATTACATCTCTAATGTTACCCATTCCGGTAGCGAAAAGAACCAGTCTTTCAAAACCTAGGCCAAAGCCACTATGTTCTGCTGTACCAAATTTTCTTAAATCTAGGTACCACCATAATTCTTTTTCGTCTATACCTAATTCTTTGATTTTCTCTTTCAAGACATCTAAACGTTCTTCTCTTTGTGAACCTCCGACTATTTCGCCAATACCAGGGAATAAAATATCCATAGCCCTAACAGTTTTTCCATCTTCATTTAAACGCATGTAAAAAGCTTTAATTTTTGCAGGGTAGTCAAATAAAATTACCGGACATTTAAAATGTTTCTCTACTAAATAACGCTCATGCTCACTTTGTAAATCGGTTCCCCATTCTTCAATAGGGTAGGTGAATTGTTTCTTTTTGTTCGGCTTGCAATTTTTTAGAATGTCTATAGCTTCAGTATAGCTAACTCTTTTAAAATTATTGTCTACAACAAATTTCAACTTTTCTATCAAAGCCATGTCGCTTCGTTGAGCTTGTGGTTTGCTTTTCTCCTCGTCTAATAGGCGTTTTTCTAAAAATTCTAAATCTTCTTGACAGTGAGTCAATGTATAGGAAATAACATTCTTGATAAATTCTTCAGCAAGATCCATGTTAGCGTCAAGATCAAAGAAAGCCATTTCCGGCTCAATCATCCAAAATTCTGCTAGGTGTCTAGATGTATTAGAGTTTTCTGCTCTAAATGTTGGTCCAAATGTATAAACTTTGCCAAGTGCCATAGCATATGCTTCAGCTTCTAATTGACCAGATACAGTAAGGTTAGTTTCTTTTCCAAAGAAGTCTTGTTTATAATCAATAGCTCCGTCTTCAGTTAATGGAGGGTTTTTCTCATCTAACGTGGTTACACGAAACATTTCTCCAGCTCCTTCAGCATCAGAACCTGTTATAATAGGTGCGTGAAAATAGTTAAATCCGTTTTCTCTAAAATAATTGTGAATTGCGAATGATAGGGTAGACCTAACACGCATAATTGCAGCAAATGTATTGGTGCGAATTCTTAAATGCGCTTTCTCTCTTAAAAACTCTAAAGAGTGTTTTTTAGGTTGAATAGGATATACCTCTGGGTCAGCAACACCTAATACTTCTAAATCGCTTACTTGAATCTCTACAGATTGACCACGACCTTGACTTTCAACAAGTGTACCCTTAATTTTTAATGCTGCACCGGTATTTACTTTTTTTAATAATTCTTCATCGAAGTTTTCAAAATCAACTACACATTGAATAGTGCCTAAAGTAGAGCCATCATTCAAAGCTATGAACCTATTGCTTCTAAAGGTGCGCACCCAACCTTTAATGGTTATTTCTTGAAGAAGGTTTTTACCTGCTAATAATTCTTTTATTGTAGCTAAATGCATGATCTTAAATTGAAAATTAAAGTCCCAAAGATAGGATTTTGTTAAAAAATAAAGGTGTTATGAAGCTATATAAACAAGGCTAAAATGAAATTAATTAGTTGTTATTCTCATCTTGTGGCAAAATGTCTATTTGTGGCTTTTTAAGTGTTTGCTTGTTTGCTATGCTTTTCTCCAAGGATAATAATAATGAAGGCAATAAAATTAAGTTAGCTAACATGGCAAGTAAAAGTGTAGCTGAAACCAATGATCCTAAGGCGACGGTACCACCAAAGTTGGATATTACAAAAACGGAAAAACCAAAAAATAACACAATAGAAGTATAGAACATACTTACCCCTGTTTCTCTAAGTGCGTTATATACAGACTTCTCTATTCTCCAATTATTTGCGGTGAGTTCTTGCCTATACTTTGCGAGAAAGTGTATGGTATCATCGACGGAAATACCAAATGCAATACTAAATACCAAGATAGTAGAAGGCTTAATTGGTACACCGACAAACCCCATAATACCGGCAGTAATAACTAAGGGGAGTAAATTGGGAATAAGTGAAATTACAATCATTCTAAATGACCTAAATAAATACGCCATAAAAAGTGCGATTAGCCCAATAGCCAAAGCGAGAGACATGATTAAATTTTTCACTAAGTACTTGGTTCCTTTAAGGAATAGTAAAGCACTACCGGTCATGTATACGTTGTAACGTTCAGCTGGGAATATTTTATTGATGTTTTCCAATAAACGCTGCTCAATTTCTTCCATGCGGCTAGTATTAACATCTCGCATGAAAGTTGTAATTCTTGCGGTTTGCCCAGTACTGTCAACAAAAGACTTCAATAAATTACCGTTATCAGATGATTTGCGAGCGACATCCATTATAAAGGTGTTCTCTTGACTAGTGGGTAATTGATAATATTTTGGTATGCCATTGTAAAAAGCCTGCTTGGAATACTTAACTAGATTGACAACCGATACTGGGGTAGAAAGCTCTGGAATTTCTTCAATAACCTCCCCAAGTTGATTCATTCGTTTAAGAGTAGCTGGCTTTAAAACTCCTTTAGGTGTTTTTGTGTCCACTACTATTTCCACAGGCATAATCCCTTTAAATTCCTTTTCAAAAAAGCGAATGTCATGAAAAAACTCGGCATTTTTGGGCATGTCCTCGATTGGACTTCCTGAAATTCTTATTTGATAAATACCAATGATACTTATAACTAAAAGTGAGATTGACACGATGTATACTGTAATTCTTCTGTGTCTAACGATGCCTTCCATCCAATGTACAAATGCATCAATCCATTTTTTGTTTAAATGTTTTAAATGCTTCGTTTTGGGTAGCGGCATAAAGCTATAGATGATAGGAATAATCAGAAGGGATAGTACAAATATTCCAAGAATGTTTATAGAGGCAACAATACCGAATTCTTTCAATAAGGTGCTATCTGTTATTATGAATGTAGCAAAACCTGAGGCTGTGGTAATATTGGTCATTAGTGTAGCATTCCCAATTTTAGAAATTACACGTTGTAGTGAAAGCGCCTGGTTACCATGTTTCTTTACTTCTTGCTGATATTTATTGATCAGGAAAATACAGTTAGGTATACCGATAACAATAATTAATGGCGGAATAAGTGCTGTAAGTACGGTGATTTCGTATTGCAGTAAGCCCAACAGACCAAATGCCCACATTACGCCAATAATTACTACACACATGGAAATTACAGTGGCTCTTATACTTCTAAAGAAAAAGAAGAATATTAGCGAGGTAACACCAAGTGCTGCCAATATAAATTTACCTATTTCGTCAATAATATTCTGAGAATTCATAGTTCTCACATAGGGCATCCCAGATATATGAACATCTAAATTTGTTTCCTTCTCAAAATTCTTTACAAGAGTATTTATATCTTGTAATATGAAGTCTTTTCTAACACTAGTATTAACAATGTCCTTGTCTAGGTTAACAATGGTACGTATTGTTTTACTTTCTTTATTGTATATTAAATTGTCATAAAAAGGTAGGTCATTAAACAAGTGTTGAGTAATACTGTCTATTTCCTTTTTAGTCTTTAATTCGCCATTGATTAAAGGACGCATTTCAAACTCTTGCTTTTCGTTGTTTTTTACGAGTTCCTTTAAGTTATCGGTCGAAATCACAAATTCTACTTCTGGGAAAGCCGCTAATTGCTTACTAAGCTTATTCCATCTATTAAAATTTGTAGGTGTAAATAATGCACTATCGCGTACGGCAAAAACTACCGCATTTCCTTCTTCTCCAAATTTGCTAAGAAAATCTTGATACTGTTGGTTTACAGGGTGATCGTCTGGTAATAGGTTAGTTTGCGAGCTTGAAAATCGCATGTATTGCCATTGCCATCCCATAAATACGGTGAAACAAGCAATCAATATTAAAATCAGGATTCTATTGCGGAGAATTATGTTTGCCGTTTTAGGCCAAAATCCTTTCGTAAGTTTAGCTACCATAACTGTTTTTGCAGGTGGCAAAGGTAACTATTAGCTTCATCTGTTCCTAAATTGAAAAGTTTAAATTTTATACAAAAAGGAAAAGCTACCGAATAAGGGTAGCTTTAAAATAATTTTTATGAATATTGTACTTATACTTTCATGATCTCCGCTTCCTTTTTAGCTAAGAAATCATCGATTTTCTTGGTAAAGACGTCAGTTAAATCTTGAACATCTGCAGTAGCATTTTTTTGAAGATCCTCAGAAATATCTAAATCTTTGATTTCCTTATTGGCATCTTGTCTTGCACTACGCACACCAACCTTTGCATGTTCTGCTTCTCCCTTTGCTTGTTTTGAAAGTTGAATTCTTCGTTCTTCCGTTAGTGGCGGAACATTGATTATAATTAAATCGCCATTATTCATAGGGTTGAATCCTAAATTGGCATTCATTATCGCCTTTTCAATTTCTTGAAGCATACCTTTCTCCCATGGTTGAACAGAGATTGTTCTACCATCTGGTGTGTTCACGTTCGCCACTTGAGAGAGTGGAGTTTGTGAGCCATAGTAATCAACTAAAATAGATGATAACATAGCAGGGCTAGCCTTACCAGCTCTAATTTTTAAAAATTCTCGTTCTAAATGCGCTATAGCGGCATCCATGCCTTCTTTTGTAGCGTCTAATACAAATTGTACTTCTTCGTTCATATGGTAAGTATATAGCTATCGCAATAACATTAACTATACCGAAAATTAAAGGTTTACGGTCGTACCAATAGTTTGGCCGTCAACTATTTTCAGTAAGTTTCCTTTTTTGTTCATATCAAAAACTACAATTGGTAGTTCATTTTCTTGACTTAAGGTGAAAGCAGTGGTGTCCATTACCTTCAATCCTTTTGTTAATACATCTTGAAAAGAAATATTGTCAAATTTGGTTGCATTTTTGTCTTTTTCTGGATCAGCAGTATAAATACCATCTACACGTGTTCCTTTAAGAATTACATCAGCTTCAATTTCAATGGCTCTTAATACTGCTGCAGAATCTGTAGTAAAGTATGGGTTCCCTGTTCCGCCTCCAAATATTACTACTCTACCTTTTTCCAAATGCCTCATGGCACGTCTTCTGATAAAAGGTTCGGCAACTTCGTTAATTTTTATCGCAGATTGCAATCTAGTTTGTACGCCGCTCATTTCTAGTGCACTTTGTAGAGCTAGACCATTGATAACAGTTGCTAACATACCCATGTGATCACCTTGTACTCTGTCCATTCCGGTAGCAGCTCCTGCCAATCCACGAAAAATGTTTCCACCTCCAATTACGATGGCAACTTCAATACCTTTCTCAACTACTTCTTTTATCTCTTCAGCATATTCATTTAGGCGATTAGAATCTATGCCATATTGCTTTTCACCCATTAAGGCTTCACCGCTTAATTTAAGAAGAATTCTTTTGTAGTGCATGTAAATTTTTATTTGCCACCAAAAATAATGAAAATATTTGATGGATGTGTTCTATATTTTATTCATGCAATACATAATTTCATATGATAGGATGAATACATATTCTATATCTTTGGTAACCTTTATTTTAAAAATTCACATATATAGTTTTATGAAAAAAAATGTTTTAGTTATTGCTGTTGTCTTAATCTTGAATGCCTGTGGTGCAGGTAAGGCATTGGTGTCTGTGGAAAAAAGTACTATTGTAGCTTCAATAGACTTAATTAATATAGTCGAAGATAAGGTGCGGGTAGATTTAAACCCTGGTGTATTTACTACTTCTACTGTAATTTTTAGAATACCTAAAACCGTGCCTGGCACCTATAGTTCGGATAATTATGGAAAATATATTCAAGATTTTAAAGCGCTTGATTATAAAGGCGCTGAATTAAAAGCGACAAAACTCGATGATAATTCTTGGAGTATTACGAATGGTGTTAATCTTGACAAAGTACAATATTGGGTTAACGATACTTATGATACAGAGAATGAAGTGGAAGATGCGGTGTTTTCACCAGCAGGAACCAATATAGCTGAAGGTAGTAATTTTATGCTTAATCTTCATGGATTTGTTGGTTATTTTGATGGTTTTAAAGAGGTTCCATATTCTATTTTAATAAATAAACCTGCGGACTTAATTGCTACTACAACCCTTACGGATGACCCAAATAGTAAACTTGATCCATTATGGGATGGTTTTATTTCGAAAAGATATTTTGAGGTAATTGATAATCCAATTATGTATGCGAAGCCGAATTCAGAAAGCTTTGAGATTAATGGGATTACGGTAACGTTAAGTCTGTTCTCTCCAAATAATGTTTATAAAGCGGCAGATTTAAAAGAGAGAATGGTTTCCATGATGGGTGCTCAAAAGAAATTTCTAGGGGAAGTGGATAGCACTAAAGAATATAATATTCTATTGTATTTATCAGATGTTAATACTCCAGATGCACATGGTTATGGAGCATTGGAGCATCATACATCTACCGTTGTAGTTTTGCCAGAAGCAATGGATGTTGGGCGACTAGAGCAAGCTATGGTGGATGTGGTATCACATGAGTTTTTTCATATTGTTACGCCGTTATCTGTACATTCAAAAGAGATACAGTATTTCGATTTTAATGACCCAAAAATGTCTCAACATTTATGGATGTATGAGGGTACTACAGAATATTTCGCCAATTTATTTCAGGTACAACAAAATCTTATTTCAGAAGATGATTTTTATGGACGTATGCTAGGAAAGATAAACAACGCTGCATTTTACGATGATAACATGTCTTTTACGGAAATGAGCAAGAATATTTTGGAACAACCATATGAGCCAAATTATGCTAATGTTTATGAGAAAGGGGCTTTAATAAATATGTGTCTTGACATTATTTTAAGAGAGAAAAGTAATGGCGAGAAAAGTATGCTTTGGTTAATGAAAGAGTTATCTAAGAAATATGGAACAGATGTGCCTTTTGTAGATGATGCTTTATTTGGTGAGATAGTGGCAATGACTTATCCTGAAGTCGATATTTTTATAAAGGCGCATATTATAGGTGATACACCAATTGATTATGACGTTTATTTTGAAAAAGTAGGTTTGGCTACAAATGATGTTCAAGAATCTACGGGATACTTTTTTGATGGTCAAGTGCCTTATATGGATGTAGATGTGCAAAATGATAGTGTAGTATTCATTCGTGAGAATATAGAATTAAATTCATTCTTTGATGATTTAAAATTACAAGGAGGTGATATTTTTAGAACAATTAATGGTCAAGATATTAATTTAGAAACACTGCGTCCTATTATAGGTGAAAGTTTTACTTGGACTCCTGATACCGAAATTAGCATGACGGTAGAACGCGATGGTGAAATAGTAGCTGTTAAAGGTGTGGTCGGGAAACCTATGAAAAAGGTCAAGAAAATTGTACCATTACAAGATATGGAACAGAAAATAATTGATTTACGTAATGCTTGGTTGAAGAACTAAGGAAGACTTTAAATTATTGGAAATAAAAAAACCGTCTACTTATTACAGTAAGACGGTTTTTTATTGAGTTAGTTGTATTTTAATTAACCTAATGCAACTCTTTTAAAACCTACGACTACTAAACTAGAGTCAATAGATTTTACATATTGAGCAACACTTTGCTTACTGTCTTTAATGAAATCTTGGTTTACTAAAGTGTTATCTTTAAAGAAACGCTTTAATTTCCCTTTAGCGATATTATCTAACATTGCTTCTGGCTTTCCTTCTTGACGTAATTGATCTTTTGCAATTTCAATTTCTTTATCAATAACAGATTGGTCAACACCATCTTCATTTAACGCTACAGGATTCATTGCAGCAGCTTGCATAGAAACATCTTTAGCAACTTCTTCAGCACCTGCAACCGAAGCTGAAAGACCTGTTAAAACAGCTATTTTGTTTCCTGCGTGAATATAAGAACCAACGAAAGGTGCGCTTAAAGTTTCATAACCACCTATTTCGATTTTCTCACCGATAACACCAGTTTGCTCGATAAGTTTTTCTTGAACAGTCATGCCTTTGTAATCAGCAGCTAAGAAAGCTTCTTTAGAATCAAAATTGATTGCTAAATCTGCTAATTCAGTAGCTAACGTTACAAATGTTTCGTTTTTAGCAACGAAATCGGTCTCGCAGTTCAAAGAAATAATAACACCTTTAGAGTTGTTGTCATTTACTTTTGCAATTGCTGCACCTTCAGAAGAATCTCTGTCGGCTCTTTTTGCTGCAACTTTTTGACCTTTTTTACGAAGAACTTCGATTGCAGTTTCAAAATCGCCATCAGCTTCAACTAAGGCTTTTTTGCAATCCATCATTCCTGCACCAGTAGTTTTTCTTAATCTATTAACTTCTGCAGCTGTAATCTTTGCCATCTTTTTTACTTTTAGTATACCCGTTTTATGGGGTTGTTCTTAGATATATTTTATAAATGTAGTAACTTATTCTACTCCACCTTTAGTGTTGTCTTGCCACTCTTTAAGCTCGTCCCACTTACCATCTGCAGCCATTTTAGCTTGCTTTGGCCATGAGGTAGGATCTAAATGAGCCATTCTAGAACTTGCTTCAGTTAAAATCCCTTTGATTTTATCAGCATCTCCTTTAGATAGGTCAGCGAAAGTAGCTATACCTGCAGCAACTAATGCTTCAGCAGCTTTTGGTCCAATTCCTTCAACTTTCGTTAAATCATCAGCTTCAACTTTTGCCTCTTTAGCAACAGCTTCTTTAGTCGCTTCTACATTTACCTCAACGTCTGGTACATTATCAACAACTGGTGCTGGTTTAGTATCAACTTTTTCAGGAGCTGGAGATGGCTTTTCAGCAGTTACTTTTTTCTTAGGAGCTTTATCTTTTTTCTCAGATTTACCTTCAGCTGCATCACCTTTTTCAGCCTTACGTTCAGCAAGACCTTCAGCTACTGCATTGGTAACTTCTGTCATAATAATGTCAATAGATTTTGAAGCATCATCATTTGAAGGAATCAAATAATCTACATCTCTAGGGTCACAGTTGGTATCAACCATTGCGAAAATAGGAATGTTCAATTTTTGAGCTTCTTTAACTGCGATGTGCTCTCTCATTGTATCAACGATGAACAATGCACCTGGTAAACGTGTCATTTCAGAGATAGAACCTAAGTTTTTTTCTAATTTTGCACGTAAACGGTCAACTTGCAATCTTTCTTTTTTAGATAGTGTAAGGAAAGTACCATCTTTCTTCATACGATCAATAGAAGCCATTTTCTTAACAGCTTTACGGATAGTAACGAAGTTTGTTAACATACCACCTGGCCATCTTTCTGTGATGTAAGGCATGTTTACATTTGCAGCTTTTTCAGCAACGATGTCTTTTGCTTGTTTTTTGGTAGCTACGAAAAGTATTTTTCTACCTGATGCTGCAATTTTGCTAAGAGCCTCATTGGTCTCGTCTAATTTTGCAACTGTTTTGTAAAGGTTGATTACGTGAATACCATTACGCTCCATGTAGATGTAAGGAGCCATGTTTGGATTCCACTTTCTTGTAAGGTGACCAAAATGTACACCTGCTTCTAATAATTGTTTTACTTCGACTCTCGCCATTTTAAATTTAGTTTACGTTCTTATGAATTAGCAATGATAAAGTGGTATTTGCATAAGCAAAAGCCTCCATCATTTAGATGCTAAACTAATTTACCTTCAATTATAAATAATTTAAGGATTTTTAATTGTCCGTAATGGACTTTCAATGAACTAGTTAATAATCTGGTTTTACCCAGTGTGATAAAATATAAAACAGGCACCCAAAAAAGGTGCCTGGTGATCTTGTAACTCGAATTAACGTTTCGAGAATTGGAATTTTTTACGTGCTTTCTTCTGACCGAATTTCTTACGTTCAACCATTCTAGGATCTCTAGTTAAAAGACCTTCTGGTTTCAAGATAATTCTGTTTTCAGCATCAATCTCACACATTGCTCTAGATAAAGCAAGACGAATAGCCTCTGCTTGACCTGTGATACCACCACCGTAAACATTTACTTTTACGTTATAAGTATCTAAGCTTTCAGTTAATGTGAAAGGTTGTTTTACTTTGTATTGAAGTGTTGCAGTTGGGAAGTATACACTTAAATCTTTATTGTTAATAGTAATGTCTCCATTTCCATCAGAAAGATATACTCTCGCTACAGCGGTCTTTCTACGACCAATTTTATGAATTACTTCCATCTTATTTAATGTCTTTTAGGTTAACAACAGTAGGTTTTTGAGCTTCCTGACCGTGCTCTGTACCTGCGTAAACTTTTAGGTTTCTAAAAAGTTCTGCACCTAATCTGTTCTTAGGTAACATACCTTTTATCGCTTTTTCAAGAATACCTTCTGGGTTTTTCTCTAATAACTGTTTTACGCTAGTAGTACGTTGACCACCTGGGTAGCCAGTGTATCTCATGTATGATTTATCAGACCACTTGTTTCCTGTAAGAACAATTTTCTCTGCGTTGATAATAACAACATTATCACCACAATCAACATGAGGGGTGAAACTTGGTTTGTGCTTTCCTCTTAACAAATAGGCGACTTTAGAAGCCATGCGTCCTAATGTTTCTCCTTCGGCATCTACCAATAACCACTCTTTGTTTACAGTTGTTCTGTTGGCCGAAACGGTCTTATAACTTAATGTATCCACTACTGCTATTTTTAACTATTATTTTAATCAATCCCGTCAAACGGGCTGCAAATCTACGATTATTAACTTGAATTGCAAATACTTGTTTCTTTATTTTTTACATTTTTTCGATAAATGTAATTTCTAACTGCTTTATTTTTAATGAGATCACGTTAAACTTATTGATTTTGTTACCTTTTTTGTAACAATTCTATTTTTCAAGTGTCTGTTTTATCAACAAAACAATCAACTAAAAAACCTATTATTATGCTTAAGTATTTAGTAAGTTGTATGCTTTTCCTTTTAATTACTGCCACGCTAATTGTGCAAAATGAAGTTGCAAAGGTACAAAGGGAATATGTTATAGCACAACTTCCTGTTGATAAAGAAATTACTATTGATGATAAGTTATCGGATTTTGAGTGTAATGATGTACAGTTGGATGATGAATTCACCGTTTTTGAACCCATTAATGGCAAAATAACGATTCAACGTACTAGATGTAAAATCACCTATGATGCAAAATTTTTATACGTAGTGGTAGGTTGTTTTGATAGTATTCCGTCAAAAATAGAAAGTCGACCGGCTAGAAGAGTTAATTTTTCTGGAGATTGGGTTCAGATTATTATAGATAGTTATAATGACAAACGAACTGCTTTTCATTTTAATGTCTCTTCGGCTTGAATAAAAGGAGATGATTTTATATCGTCAAAATGATGATTATTGTAATGCTAGCAGGAATCCGATATGGTATAATGCTGCACAAATTGATAAGAAAGGATGGTCTACAGAAATGAAAATACCTTTTAGTCCATTAAAATTTGGATCTGCAGAAGAACAAGTATGAAGTTTAGAAGTTCATAGAAAGTATTTTAGAGGTGAGGAGCTTTTTATATGCCGACCTATCGGATTAGTTGCTCCGGGTTGGGTAAGTGAATTTGGGAAATTGAAAGGATTTAGGAATATTCAGCCTCAGAAACAATTAGAAATACAACCCTTTTTAGTCAATCAATTTGATAGTTACCCTGCTCAAAACGGAAATCCTTTTAGGGATGGGCAAGATTATATATTAAATGAGGGCTTAGATGCCGATCCAGGTGTAATTGCCTTGGGCGGATTTCAAATCTTTTTAAAGAGAGAAGACCTTTCTTTATTGAGAATAAAAACATTTTTGAGTATGAATTTGCAGTTGGAAATGACAATATTTTCTATAGTAGAAGAATAGGTTGAAGTCGGCAAAGGTTCGAAACGATTGCATTTGGTGAGTTTGTAAACGAGCCAACGAATTCAACTATCTTGAGGGAGCTAAGTTTTCTGGTAAAACCAAAAACGTTTGGTCACTGGGTTTATTGGAAAACGTTACGGATAAATTGTATGCAGATGTAGAGGGTTGCTTGGAATAAAAGATTTGAACTTGTAGAGCCTTTATCCAATTACTTGTTAGATAGGGTGCAAAAAATAATTAATGTATTAAGAGGTACGTATTCTGGTTTTAATTTTGTTGATAATCCTATTGTGAAGAGATAAGAAGATAGCGTTACTATGTTCTCAGAAAATCAAATTTCAAAAGCTACTTCTGACGATGCTTATTTAATAGATTGTCAAATAGAAAACCCAGATTTCTCTTATGTTCAGTTTAGGTTTAATTTGGTTCTTAGATAGGATTATAAGCCAGGTTCAGAGATTTTTTCAGTTTAGTCTCAGGGCATGGTTGGGGCAGAAAATCCGAATGAAAGTTTGGGTAGAAATTTAGATTATCTAATCTTAAATCAAAAAAAGGAAAATACCTTTTTGCTAAAAGCTACCTATAGATTTATTCTGTAATTACTGTTTTAATGATTTGACCGTTTGCTCTGTGGTGAAATAATATGTTGATTTTTTCGTTTTATATCTTTGAACAACCAAAAAAAACTAAAAAGATGTACAAACATATTTTACTTATAGTAAGTTTAGCATTTGCACTTGTATCGTGCAGTTCTGATAAAGATGAGGCTGAGCCAGATGCAGAAACAAATAGTACTGCAATTTTAGGTACGTGGGATGCTACTGAGCTTATAATTGATAATGAAACAGCAAGTGATGATGTTAAATTTGGTAAGCAAATTCTAGATTTTCTTTCAGATAAAGATTGCTATATAATTACGTTACAGTTTAATGAGGATTTAAGTGCTAATGCTTCTAATTCTGCAAATTATGTAGAAGTTAATGCTACAGCGACTGGGTTAGATATTCCTTGCCCATCTGAGTCTGACACTAACACGAGCACGTACACCTTTGATGGTGAAACGGTAACAACTATTGATGAAAATGGTGAAGAGTTAGCTATAGGTGTTACAATCGATGGAGGTATTATGACGGTTGACGCTAGTGATCTTGATATACCTAACTTCTCAGAAGACGGACAATTAATTTTTGTAAAGCGATAAAGGCTTACTATTTATAACTTAAAACGAACCCTTGCATTTATGCGAGGGTTTTTTATTGCTTATAAAATTTCGCTTTTACATTTTGATTTTCGGACCGTATGCTTATCATATATAGTCCCTTTTCAAGATTAAAGACCGGAATATTTAGCGCATTTCTTTTTATGTCCCACTGGTGGTGGATTATTTGGGTACCATAACTGTCTCTAATGCTTATTGTGGCATTTGTGTCATTTTTAAGGCCTAGATACATTAATGACATTTGTAGCTGGGTTAGGGAAGATCTTTATATCATTTTTCACTTCTTGCGCAGATAGTTGAGTTGCACCGAGCATTATCAAAAACACTATGATTAAAAAATGTTTCATAAAATAAAATATAGCGTACTTCTACAATGAAGTACGCTATATGCTAACGTTTATAAAATACTTTTTCGTCTAGCTTTAAATAAACTTTAACTTTCTAGAATGTGAAATAGGTTCGGCTAGTAGATGTATTGTTGTTACTATCTTTAGATATTATTTGAATAATATATTGTTCCCCAGCTGTAATGTTATAATTGGTGTTTTCATTAGTAGTATTCTCAAGAATTAATTCTAAGTTACCTGAGGTGCCGATATATACATCATAATCAACCAAATCATTATCTAAATCTTCACCTACCCAAGAAACGGTTACCGTACCATTACCATTATCTGCAACACTAATTTCTGCAGGAAAAGGAGCAAAGTTTTCTGTGCTCGTACCTTCGGAATAGAAATTCCAAGAATCACTCGCCAGTGTTTTTGAACCCAAAATAGCAGTTACTGACCATGAAAACTGCGTGCCTTTAGGCAGACCTACGGCAAGTGATGTTGTGGTTACAGTTCTTGTGTCTGTAGTATTGGTTTCTTGATTAGTAATTTCTAATTCATAAGAAGTTGCATTGGTAGAGGCAGACCATTGAAATTCTATATTTACCCCGTCGGTACTATTGTCTTGACCTTCAGTGCATATTAAATTGTTTTCAGGAAATACAAGATTAAGAGCACCTAGTTCTTTTTCCTCGGGTGTAGTATTATTATTGTCATCACTACCGCCACAAGAAGCAACTAGTAGTCCCACTAAAATTAATTTTATAGCTAATCTCATTTTTTTACAAATTTTAAGTTGATTTCTTTACCTCCATTTAGAATGGTTAACATATATAAACCAGGAGAAAGGTTAGAAATATTCATTTCTAATGTGCCGTTATTTATTTGTCGGCTTTCTTGTAGTGATGTTACTCCGCTTATATTTGATAAGATAACTAGAGCATTAGTCATTATATCTAAACCTTCAACTCGTAACATGTCCGCCACTGGGTTTGGGGTTAAAATGGCATTACTGATTACTACACTGTCATTGAAAATACCTTGACAAATTTTATCTGTTTCAATTGAAATAACATTAGCTCCCTTATCTAACGGGAATGATAATTGTTGATTGTCAATATTGTCAACTTGAAAGGTGTATACTTTGTCATTTACCAAAACCTCGTAATTTTTACTACCGGAAACCACAACACTTGCTTTTTTAGCGGTGTAGTCTATTACTGTTTTACCTGAAATGAATTCCTCGGGAGTTTCAATGTTCAAACTAAATTCAACATTGGGGGCGCCAACTAATCGACCAATCTCTGAATTAGCAACTATTTTATAAGAACCTGGTTCTAGATCAGTAACCATAAGCGTACTTCCGTTTTGTTGCGTATAATTAGCAGAGAAATTATTCGGACCTGTTATCGCTAATATATGTGTTTGATTAACTTTAAATTCAACAGTAAGCATTCCGTTTGCGGTGTCAGGACAAGAAGTGCTCGTAGCTTTTGCAGTAAAATCATCTGGTTTTGGCACTAAAATGTCTTGGTAGCTACAACCAGTAGCGCCCGTTACTGCACCAATTGGTGTATTCTTGCAAACATCATTATCATTAGGTACACCATCGTTATCATCATCACCTTGTATATTGATAGGATTCAAATGAAGTGTTAAGTCGGGTAGAAGACTATTTGTAATTATACAATCGTAAGAGCCTTCGTGTTCGTTAGAAAAGCCACTAATAATGTAAGTAGACTCAGTTGCGTTATCAATTGGTATTTCATTTAATCTCCATTGATATATGTTATTTGGTTCTATAGTCTGGTCAATTTTAAGAGTGTAGCTTTCTGTGGGGTTTATAATAATAAAACTACTTTCTCCCAAGTTCGTTTGACCGTAATAGCTAAAAGTTATGTTTTCAGCTAAATTCTGCGACATTTCTAGTATATCTTCAAAAACGAATTCATTAGAGCTTATGGATACAGCGTATACATTTGTAGATGCAAAATTTGGTATTTTACCATGAAAATTGTTATTGGACAATAAAATTCGATTTAATGATGGTATGTTAGTAAGTTCGATAGGTATTGTGCCATTTAAATTATTGTTATAAGCTTGAAAATCTACAAGATTGGTTAATTGACCTAGCGAAAGAGGTAATGATCCTTCTAAATTGTTTTGACTCAATTTTAAAGTTGTGATATTCTGTAATTGCCCTAGCTCTATTGGTATCTCTCCTGTTAAATTATTTACGGAAATATCTAAGTACGACAAATTGTTTATTAAACCTAGTTCTACAGGAATTGATCCGCTAAATGAATTATAACTTAAATCAAGATATTGCAAACTTGTTACTTGAGAGAGAAAGTCAGGAATCTCCCCTTCGAAGTTGTTGCTAGCTAGTAAAAGTGATATTAAATTAGGAAAGTTGGTCATAGAAGTTGGAATTGAACCTTCTATATTATTCCGCATTAGATTAATTGTTTCAATACTGATTAAGTTGCCTAGCTCTTCTGGTAATGATCCAGATAATTCGTTGTCGAAGAACGTTGCGAACTTTAATTTAGATAAGTTCCCAAATTCTGGAGGAATTTCTCCTGATATTAAATTATTTGAAATATTAAACTGTTCTAAATTTGTAAGGTTTCCAATTTCTGGTGGTATACCTCCTGTTATTTGATTAACATTTTCAGGTACAGTTGGATTGGAGGCGCTAGAAAGATTTAAAACCTTTAATTCGGTTAATAGACCGATTTCAGGAGGTAATGTTCCGGTAAGTTTGTTCTCTGTTATATAAAGATATTCAACTCTTCCTTCTGAATTTAAGGTTACACCATACCAATTTTCAATATCCTGTTCTTCTAAATCCCATGTGTTAACCCAGTTTGGTCCTCCTGTGGCGTTGTATAATGCGATTAAGGCATCTCGATCTGTGTTATTTGCTACATTGGCTCTAAAAACCATTTTGTCTAAAAGAATACGCTGTTGTTCTTGGTCAGATTCTGCTCTAATTTGTAAATCAACCAATTCATTAGATGTTAAGGTAAACGTGGTGGAGTAAGAAGCCCAGCCATTTTCGGACGGATTTACAGTAAATTCTTCGACAACATCAGCAAATATTCCTTGTGTTAATTGTAATTGTAAAGAATTAAAATTTCCTTCTATAACATTATAATCTATTTCCAAAATATATTCTACTCCTTCATAAAGTTGTATTTCGTTTTGAAATATAGATGATGTATTACTGCCATTATTTGAGGTGGTTAATTCTAGGCTATAGTCAAGGTTATCGCTAATAGTTTCATTTTTATTCCATGAGCTACCCGGTATTAGGTTAATGCCCCAATTTGCTAAATTACTACCGCCGCCTAAAGACCAATCCTCAAAACTAGGGTCTTCAATAACGCTTGTAGCATCTATCGATATTTCGCAACCGTTATCATCAACGGCTAGGGCTGTTTGTGGTGTATTTGGACATGTATCTTCTGTATCTGGTATTCCATCATCATCTGTATCCGCTGGTGCATCGCCCAATACTTTCATATTGTCAATTAGAACAGAACTTGTTGGAGATGTATTTGCTCTAAATGCTAATTCGAAAACATAATCCTCGTCTGTGTCGGTGTCAAAATTAACAGTGTAGGTATGCCAGTCGCCATCACTTTCCATGGGGACAAATTCATTTAAGTATTGTATGGTGTAACTACCAGCATCTTTTGAAATGTATAAATTGGCACTTATATTATTACCAATGCCCGATGTTACTTTATAATCAAAAGAATAGGTGTAGGTCGCATTTGTTGGTAAAACTACATCACTTGCATTTCTAGTGCTAAGTTCAGTCGGGGTGGATAAAGAGTTACTTAAATCTAGTTCTACAGCAAAAATTTCGTCTGAAGATATGGTGCTTTTAGTTATACTGTTTGCATTAATTATACTCCAATTATCGGGAGATTCTGGACTGCCCGACCAACTTTCAAAGCTGGCATTCTGTAGATAATTCGTTTGTGAAAATCCTGTAAAACAAAACAAAAATAGGGCTGCCAGTAGCAGCCTAGTGTAATTTTTAATCATAGTAAAATATGGTTAGCAAATACTAATATAAATATTAGGGTTTTGTTAACAGAATATTTTCGTCAAAATACTACAATTTTACTCTTACACCATGTGGTTTAAATAGTACAAATTTGGCTTTTAGTGAGCGACAAGCCAATTGTCTCCCATACCTACTTCAACATCTAAAGGAACTGCAATAGTATATGCATTCTCCATTTCAGATTTAATTAGGGTTTGCAATTCTTCCAATTCTGGATTATAAATATCGAAGACCAATTCATCATGTACTTGCAATAACATTTTAGATTTGTAATTGCCTTCTTCCAGTTTATTATGAATGTTGATCATGGCGATTTTTATAATATCTGCCGCACTACCTTGAATAGGTGCGTTTACAGCATTTCGCTCTGCGGCACCACGTACAATGGCATTACTTCCATTGATATCCTTAAGGTATCTTCTTCTCCCTAGTACAGTTTGCACATAGCCATTGTCACGTGCAAAATCTACTTGTTCGCTCATGTAGTTTCTTAACTTCGGATAAGTTTTATAATAGGTGTCTATTAATTCTTTTGCCTCGCTTCTAGATAAATCGGTCTGGTTGCTTAAACCAAAAGCAGAAACGCCATAAATAATACCGAAGTTTACCGTTTTGGCATTACTACGTTGCTCACGTGTAACTTCCTCTAATGGAACATTGAATACTTTTGATGCGGTAGATGCATGTATATCTTCACCATTTTTAAAGGCTTCGATCATGGTGGTTTCTTCACTAAGCGCAGCAATAATTCTAAGTTCTATCTGTGAATAATCTGCCGCTAACAAAGTGTAATTCTCATCACGTGGAATAAACGCTTTTCTAACTTGGCGTCCACGCTCAGTTCTAATAGGAATATTCTGTAGGTTAGGGTTATTACTACTTAAACGACCTGTGGCGGCTACTGTTTGCATATAATCTGTATGAACTCTACCTGTAGATGGTTCTACTTGTTCTGGTAATGCGTCTACATAGGTGCTTTTTAATTTAGCAAGACCTCTATAATCCAATACATTTTGAATGATTTCATGGTCTTTTGCTAAATAGGATAACACGTCTTCTGCGGTAGAGTACTGACCTGTTTTGGTCTTTTTAGGCTTGGCTACTAATTTTAATTTATCAAAAAGTATTTCTCCTAATTGCTTTGGTGATCCAATATTGAATTCCTCACCGGCAACTTCATATATTTTCTTTTCAAGATCAGCTATATCGTTGTTCAAATCTGAAGACAGAGAATTCAGGAATTTCTCATCTAAATTGATACCTTCTAATTCCATATCAGCTAAAACGCGTAATAATGGAATTTCAATTTCTTGAAATAATTTTTCTGTATTTGCTTCTTTTAACTCTGGTCTAAAATGTTTTGCTAATTGGTAGGTGATATCGGCATCTTCAACCGCATATTCGGTTTGTTTTTCTAATGGAACATCTCGCATGCTCAATTGATTCTTGCCTTTTTTACCAATAAGTTCTACAATAGAAACGGGAGAATAATTTAAATAGGTCTCCGCTAATACATCCATATTGTGGCGCATATCTGGGTTAATTAGATAGTGAGCCAACATGGTATCGAACAAAGGTCCTTTAACATCAATATCGTATTTGTCTAAAACCTTAATATCATATTTAAGATTCTGACCTATTTTTTCTATTGTTTCTGCTTCAAAGAAAGGGCGTAATTCTTCTAAAAGAGCCTGTACTTCCTCTTTGTTGTCCGTGAAGGGAATGTAGAATCCTTTTGTTGCTTCCCAAGAAAATGCAATACCGACTAATTCCGCAGTTAATGGGTCTAGACCTGTAGTTTCCGTATCAAAACATACAGAATTCTGTTGCATTAGATTTTTTAGGAATAACTTCATTGCCATGCCAGGTGCAACACTTTGGTAAGAATGTGCAACATCTGCAATGGTTTGTCTACTAGAGTAATCTTTAACCGTAGCTCCAGAATCTGCAGGACTTCCAAATAATGAGAACTGGCCAGAACCAGCATCTTGACTCTCCTTTTTTGCTACTGGAGCATTTGAAGCTTGAACTGGTGCCTCTTCAATTTCTGAAGAAAATAATTTTATAAACTGATCCTTTAACCTTCTAAACTCAAGTTCCTCGAATATTTTCTGAACTTCTTCGGCATTTGGTTCAGACATCTCATAATCTCTGGCATTAAAGAGAACATCTACGTCTAAACAAATAGTGGCTAATTTTTTAGATAAAAGCCCTAATTCTTTATTGGCTTCTACCTTTTCTCTCATCTTACCTTTAAGCTTATCGGTGTTTTCAAAAAGGTTTTCCATGGAATCAAAATCAGCAATAAACTTTTTTGCGGTTTTATCACCAACACCGGGTAGACCAGGAATATTGTCACTTGCGTCACCCATCATTCCTAGATAGTCAATAACTTGTTCAGGTCTCTCGACTCCGAAACGTTTTTGAATTTCAGGAATACCCCAAATTTCGATGCCATTACCCATTCTTGCCGGGCGATACATAAAGATATTTTCAGAAACTAACTGTCCGAAATCCTTATCTGGCGTAACCATAAAGACTTTGTATTCTTCTTTCTCTGCTTGTTTAGCTAAGGTACCAATGATGTCATCAGCTTCCCATCCTTCTTTTACAACTACAGGTATATGCATTGCTTTTAATATATCTTGAATATAGGGTATGGCAATACGAATGGCATCTGGTGTCTCTGATCTATTGGCTTTGTATTCAGGGAACATTTCGGTACGTTCTGCACTACCTCCTTTATCAAAACAGACAGCTAAATGGTCGGGTTTTTCGCGGCGTATAACATCAAATAAAGAATTCATGAACCCCATAATAGCAGAGGTATCCATGCCTTGCGAATTAATTCTTGGGTTTTTTATAAGTGCGTAGTATCCACGGAATATTAGTGCGTATGCATCTAGCAAAAAGAGTTTTTTTTGATCTGCCATTTTCGAAAATTGATTGTAAAACGTTAAAAGTACAAATTGATACCGAAACTATAAGGAAGATTGCCCTTTAGCTTCAGTGTTAAATCTTGGAATGATTGTGAATTTAACTTTTCAAATAACTGCCAGAAGGATTATTTATATGACCTTCTTTAGTAAATGTTCTATAGGTAAAACCTGGATGAATGCAATATCCGCCAGTTTCTCCTTTTTTGTTGATGGCAATAAACCCAATTTGAAAATCTTGTTTATCCTTATTCTTGGCTATGATGCGTTTTACACCTTCTTCGCAAGCTTCTTGTGGAGATTTTCCTTGTCGCATTAATTCTACGATTAAGAAACTGCCGACTGTTCTAACTACTTCTTCACCTACACCTGTTGCAGTTGCACCACCTACTTCATTATCAACGAAAAGTCCGGCGCCAATAATAGGGGAGTCTCCAACTCTGCCAGCCATTTTGTAGGCCATGCCGCTAGTGGTGCAAGCACCAGCAATATCGCCATCGGCATCAATGGCAAGCATGCCAATTGTATCGTGATTTTCAATGTTGATTATAGGTTTATACTGTGATGTTTTTTTCCACTCTAACCATGCTTCTTTTGATTCTTCGGTAAGTAAGTCTGTTTTTTCGAAACCTTGCTCATAAGCAAATTGCTCAGCTCCTTTACCTGCTAGCATTACATGAGGCGTTTCCTCCATCACTTTTCTAGCTACAGAAATTGGGTTAGCAATATTTTGCATTGCTAATACGGCACCACAATTACCGTCTTTATCCATAATACAAGCATCTAAAGTAACATTTCCATCTCTGTCTGGTCTACCACCGTTACCTACGGTGCTATTATTTAAATCGTCTTCTTCTATCATTACACCTTGATGGACTGCGTCTAAAGAACTACCCCCTTTTTCAAGAACTTCCCAAGCTTTGGCGGTTGCATTACCAAAATCCCATGTGCAAATTGCAATTGGTATAATGGCTGTTTTACCTGTTTCTTTTGCTGCCGTAGTTTCGTTGCAAGATGCTAATAATGGTGCCGATAACATTCCCGCTGCTACAGTGCTAGAATTTCTTAGAAACTTTCTTCTTTTCATGGGTTTGGTTCTTTACTTTTAGTGACCTTAAATATAGTAATATGATAGTAGAAGTTTGTGCTAATTCTTTAGAATCTGCCTTGGTTGCCGAACGTGCTGGAGCAGACCGTATTGAGTTGTGTTCAGAACTTGCAGTAGGTGGTTTAACTCCTTCTTACGGATTGTTGAAAGCAATTAAGGAGCGGTTATCGATTCCCGTACATGTATTAATTAGACCTCGAAGTGGAAATTTTACATATACTGATGATGAACTCAATATCATGCTTAAGGATATTGAATTATGTGTGGAATTGGGATTTGATGGTATTGTATCTGGTGTGCTTTCAGATGATTTTACATTAGATGTAGATAACACTAATAAGTTAAAAGTTGCTGCGGGTAATTTGAAATTCACCTTTCACAGGGCGTTTGATTGGATTGTAAATCCGTCGGAAGCATTACAGGCACTAGAAGCGATGCAAGTAGATTATATTTTGTCATCTGGGCAACAGAAATCTGCACCCGAAGGTGTCGAGTTTTTATCTAATTTAAATAAGCAAAGCAAAACAGTTCAGATAATGCCGGGTTCTGGGGTAAATACTAATAATGTTGACGTTTTTAAAAGATATGGCTTTAGTGCTGTGCATCTTTCAGGAACCAAGATGATTAAGACTATGTCAAAGAAACCTATGATTTCTATGAATTCAGAAAGTTTTTTAAGTGACGATTATAGTGCTGTTACCCAATTAGAAAATATTAAAGCTGTGGTGGTCAAGGTTAAATAAAATGCAAATGAGCACAGATACCACTGTTATACGGATATCTTTGTAAAAATTCTCTTCATGATACGTTGGTTTATTTTTACCATTGCATATATAGCTTTAAGTTTTTACGTGCTTCAGGCATTGAAGACCATTACGAAACAACCTTGGTGGTCATTGATTTATATTGTAGTCTCATTGGCTGTCATGATTAATTTCATATATCAATTTACTGTAGGCGAGGAGACAGGTCGTGTTTTAAGTATTCCTAAAAGTTATGCGTTTGGTTTTTTATTGACGATGCTAACTTTTAATGTCATAACAATTCTATTCTTATTTTCAGAAGATATGTACCGTCTTGTTTCTGGACTGTATCAAAAAATATATGGAGAAGAAAAGCAATTTGGTTTACCTGCTCGTAGGCGTTTTTTAAGCTTATTAGCTTTAGGTGTTGCCGCGATTCCTTTTGGTGCGCTTTTGTACGGAATGTATAAGGGAAAATATAACTTTAAAGTATTAAGATATAATTTAGAGTTCGATGATTTGCCCGATAGTTTTGATGGTTATCAGATTACTCAAATATCAGACATTCATAGTGGAAGCTTTGATGACAGAAAGATGATTGAATACGGGGTGGATTTAATCAATAAGCAAAAAAGTGATGTGCTTTTGTTTACGGGTGATATGGTTAATAATATGACTTCAGAAATGCTGCCATGGGCAGATTTGTTTAGTACGCTGGAGGCTAAGGATGGTAAGTTTTCAGTTTTGGGTAATCATGATTATGGAGATTATATTCCTTGGGAAACTGAAGAGCTAAAACATCAGAATTTAGAAGACTTAAAAGCATTGCAAAAACAGATGGGTTTTGATTTGTTGTTAAATGAGCATAGGTACTTGCAAAAAGGAGAAGATAAAATTGCTTTAGTAGGAGTTGAGAATTGGGGTAAAGGCGGATTCAAAAAAGCCGGAGATCTTAAGAAAGCTACTTCGCAAATAAATGAGGATGATTTCAAGATTTTAATGAGTCATGATCCATCGCACTGGGAAATGGAAGTTATTAAAGATGCTTACCATTATCACTTGACATTAAGTGGTCATACTCATGGTATGCAGTTTGGTATTGAGATACCAGGTTGGATAAAATGGAGTCCAGTAAAATGGAGATATCCTTATTGGGCAGGTATATATAAAGAAATGGGGCAATTTATTAACGTAAATAGAGGTTTTGGGTTTTTAGGTTACCCAGGAAGAGTAGGGATTTGGCCTGAAATCACCGTAATTACTTTAAAGAAAAAAGCATTAACATGATTTTAACCCTATTGTAGGGTTACAAATAGATTGCCAAGTGTAGTATTTTAACAATTTTTATTACATTTGGGTAACATAGAAAAGCATTTTATATGTCCAAATTTGGTGAGCTAATAGATTTAAAGGTACCCGTTCTTCTGGATTTTTTCGCAGAGTGGAACGAACAGTCGACTGCAATGCATCCTGTATTAAGGGATGTTGCTGCTGCTTTAGGTGATAGAGGTAAGGTAATTAAGATTGATGTGGACAAGAATAAAGAGCTTTCACAAGCTTTGCGCGTTAAAGGATTACCGACCTTAATGATCTACAAAAACGGTGAAATGGTATGGCGTCAAAGCGGAGAGCAAGATGCTAATACTCTTATTGGTATTCTTAAAGAATACGTATAAACATTCATGATTTTTAAAAAGAATAAAACTTTGGGCTTTCGCCCAAAGTTTTTTATTGTGCTGTAATACCAACAGTATCTTCTAAGATATCTGTTCTTGTATTGTCGGGTTGAATAGTATCTGATATTGGTAATGTATCTGTCATATCAGGATCAGTCTGTAACATGTCTTCTCGCATATCCATATCATCTTCATCTTTGTAAAAATGTTGGAATTTATCGATATACTCGTTAAAGATCAATGTTTCTTTCTCTGCAATATCTTCACTATCGTTAGTAATAATGATATCTATATTACGTCGATAAGCCTCCATGTCGGCAATGATGTCATCAATGTTGTTATACTGCTCTGCCAAGCTGGTAGATGCATAGTATTCTAATCTTTCTTGATATTTTTTCTTTAGTTTTTCAAATAAGGCACGGGCTTTTTGATTTTCACCAACTTTGTAATATCCATCAACAAAAGGTTCTATTAAAGTATAATAACCAAATTTATCAACAGGCATATTAGTAAGAGATATCTCTATAATGTCCTTTGCCTTGTCCATTTTATTCTCTCTGATCAAAGCTTCGGTCAAGCGAGCTAAATTACCTCTGAAAGATACACTCTGTATACGGGTTTGAACGTCATGGTAAATATCACCACCGGCATTACCCCAATCCCATCCTGATACGATGTCATACATTAAATCGGTGTCTATACGGCCTAGTTCAAAAGAGTTAGGTCTTTCTGTACGAATAGGTACTAATTTGTAAGCTAAACCATCTAATTGCAAATAGTCTTTCATCCAAAGATATTCCGCATCATCAAAACTACCTCCAGAAAAGTATAAAGGACGATTCCAGTCATTGTTGGCTAGAATGTCAAGCATCATCATGCTTTTCTTAGTAATTGCGCTTGGTAGATCTATATCAATATAGTCAACAATTAAATCTGCGTCTTTTTCCTTTACCAATCCGCTATTTAGAACATTTTGCTTGTTCACAGGTACTCTGATTTTATTGGTAGGGTAATAGACCATATTCTGAGTTTCCTCAGCATACTGACTTAAGTCAGCTCCGTTTTGCTCGAATAAATACTTAAGCTTTGTTCTGGGCTTATCGCTATCTATCCAATTTATAAAATCTTTAATAGGCCATCTGTTTTCTGTAATACCTTGGTGGTAAAGAACGTCTCGTGATCCCCATCTATATTTCTCATGCGAAATTTGAGAAGGTATTGGCGCACTCTCATATGCCGCTACTTTCATTTGATCTACATACCAGTCTGTTTCAAAAAGACTAGTACAAACAATACGTACATCTGTTCTGTAATTCTCAATTTCTTGCGCATACCATATAGGGAAAGTATCATTGTCACCAATGGTAAATAAGATAGCACCTACATCTTCTTTGCAAGAATCTAAATAGGCTTTTGCAGATGAATTTGCAGTATATCTATTAGATCTGTCATGGTCGTCCCAGTTTTGAACGGCCATAACTGTTGGTACTGCTAGAAGTGTTACCACTACTACAACTGGAGCTAATATTTTAGGGGTAATCCAATCTTTGAAGCTGTCATATAGTCCGTACACTCCTAAGCCTATCCATAAGGCAAAAATGTAGAATGAACCTACTAATGAATAATCACGCTCACGAGGTTGAAAAATCCCCGGATTGGTGTAAAATTGAATAGCTAATCCAGTAAAAAGAAAGAATATCAACAATACCCAAAACTGCTTTTTGTCTTTCGAAAGTTGAAAAACGATGCCGATGATACCTAAAATTAGAGGTAAGAAGAAATAGGTGTTTCTTCCTGGGTTATTTTTAATGTCGCTTGGAAGGTTATCTTGACTTCCTAAACGCCAGCTATCTATAGCATTTATACCACTTAACCAATTCCCATTATCGTTATAACGACCTTGAACGTCATTTTGTTTACCAACAAAATTCCACATGAAATAGCGTAAATACATATAGTTGAATTGAAATTCTACCATATATCTAACGTTGTCCCATACAGTAGGTGGCTGTACTTCTATATATTCATCGAAACGCTTTAAGAAGCTGATATATTGATCTGCTCCAATTTCACCGTTAGCGAAACCTATTTTAACTTGTTCTGCAGCTTGTCTTAGTTCTTGATTTGGCTGGGTAATCTTGAAATCCAACGCTCCAAAATAGCGCATGTAGTTCTCTGCATTTTGCGAACTCCACATTCTTGGTAGTAATCCTTGATGTTTTGGATTAGGACCTTGAACGGCATCTTTGAATTTATTTACAATAATGTATTTACCAAGGGTGTAATCTTTTTCATATTTAGGTTTACCATCTTGATCTTCGCCTGCTGGTGCAAACATATCAGAATAATAGGTACCATATACAGGGCTATCTACACCTGGGTATTGTTCTCTATTGTAATATGCTAAAAGTGCTCGGGCATCTTCTGGGTTATTCTCATTGATAACCACCTTAGCATTTGCTCTAATTGGTAGCATTAGCCATGAAGAAAAGCCTAAAAATAGAAACATCATACAAAGAACAATGGTGTTGGCTGTTCTGTAATCATTTTTACGCGTATAGTTTAGTCCGAAGTAAAAAGTTGCAATAAATAAAATGCCGATAATTATTGATCCGGAGTTAAATGGTAATCCTATGCTGTTGATGAAAAATACCTCTCCCCATCCAAAAAGTTGGAGAATGTAGGTTAACGAGAATTTGTAAACTAACATTAGTACGCCGATTACAATAATGTTCGCCAGTAAAAAGTTTTTTACAGTTGTCTCTTTATATGTTTTGAAATAGTATAAAAGTCCAATAGAAGGTATAGCCAAGAAGCCCATAAACTGGATACCGAAAGTAAGGCCTACAACAAAAGAGATCAATATAATCCATCTGTTTCCGCGAGGATCATCTAAATTATCTGTCCATTTTAAACCAAGCCATAGAAGTAGGGCCATAATAAAACTCGCCATGGCATAAACTTCTGTTTCAACGGCGTTAAACCAGAAACTATCGGAGTAGGTAAATGCAAGCGATCCAACCAAAGCACTACCGAAAACTGCAATTGCTTTACTGTTTGTGAACGGACCATCTTTGTCTATCAGTTTTCTGGTAATATTGGTAATTGTCCAGAACATAAATAGAATGGTGAAAGCACTTGAAACACCAGATACGAGGTTTACCATCATAGCAACCTGGCTAGGTTCTAAGGCAAACATTGCAAAGAATGCTCCTATCATTTGTAATAAAGGAGCCCCTGGAGGGTGACCAACTTGTAACTTGGCTGCAGTGGCTATATATTCTCCCGCATCCCAAAAACTATTGGTGGGTTCTACGGTAATATAATATGTAATAAGGGCTATAAAAAATACGGACCATCCTAATATAGTGTCCCACTTGTGGTAGTTCTTTGAAAACATGAAGCTTGGGTTAAACCTAAGTGGCGAATTTACTAATTAATATAGAAAGGAATGAACTATTTTTATAAACCTTTAACATGCTAAAAGCACAATTTTTTATTTTTACTTTAAAAAAGATTTGGTGAAACCAAACTTTGTTTTAAATTTGCAGCCTCTTAAAAAGGTATTGGCCCATGGTGTAATGGTAACACTTCGGTTTTTGGTACCGTCATTCAAGGTTCGAGTCCTTGTGGGCCAACTAAGAGAACAAAGAAAATCCTGATATCATTGATATCGGGATTTTTGTTTTTATGATATTAGTCATTTTAATTGTCTTTCTATTGTTAGATTTTTGAAAAACCGTATGTGTTTTGCCATGCGATTGTCAAGAAATGACTACTTGTCTGTCGGTATTTTTGTACATTTAAACTAATAACGTTACAAATTCGTCGGAAAAGAAACCATTTCGGTGATGTTATTATATATTTTAGTACCCTAAATTACTTAACCTTATGAAACTCTCTCCAAAAGTTTTAAAGATATTATTGATTGTTATTTTGCTAGGATTTGGCATAGGATACTATATTCAAGATTTAAAGCATGAAGAAAGTACCGCCCATGCTTGGAAAGCTAATCGGTATAATTTGGATCGCTTTAATAAAATAATGGAGTATAACAAGAAGATGAATTCATCTAATTGGAGAGTTTTAAAAGACAGTATAGATCAACAATTAGATACGCTAATGATTCTTCGTTTTCGTAAAGAAGTTGATAGTTTAGATGCTTCTGAGCCGCAAGCTTATAGTGACCAAGTTGAAGTTCATGCGTCTTTTGGACCTCAGTAGATTTTAATTATTTTTTAAATTCTGTAAAGCATAGATTTAGATAGTATCCTCAGGTTTTGTTGATGGGGTTACATTTGTGTTTGATTCAAGTGATACCTCTGCTTTAGTTGCTCTCAATGCATCTTCTGCTAAATTTCTTTCCATAATTTCCTCGTCTATTTCGTCTAACATAGTACCCATTTTTCGTTTATCGCGAATCATTGCCCAAGTCATAACTAAACTTGTGGCGATAATTACAAATAACAAGATTCCAGATTCAAAGCCTTCAATTTGCGCTTCCATAGGTATTGCATAAAATAATAATACAGTTATAAGGCCTCTGGGTGCAATAAATAATTGAGGTAACATGTCTTTACCTACGAATACAATCAGTACTAAGAACCGAATTGCATAAATGGATGCTATAATTAACAGGCTCACTATTGCTACGTTAATACTTAGTAAGGATGATAAGACAATGGTAATACCGAAAATAACAAAGAAGAACGTGCGTACAACGAATGCAGTTTCTAGGGTAACTATGTGTAGCTCATGATAAATTTGCTGCATTCGTTCAGATTCGAGAAATATTTTAGTTTTTCCTGGAAAGAATAAGTTTACATTTTTTACAATCAGTCCAAAAACAAGGATAATGATTAATGAGGATAAATGCATTTTTTTGCCAATTGCATAAAGTAGTAATAGCACTGCGATAAGTAAAAATAGTTTCGCCTGACTTTTAATTTTTTGAAAAACTAAAATGATTGCATAACTGGCAACTAAAGCGATAACTAGAGTTAGCACTAAATTCAAGGCAAAACCGCTGGCTCCCGTATCTTCTGCGGGATTTAATTTTCCAGTTAAAAAATAGAACATCATTATGCCCATGATATCAGAAAAGGTGCTCTCGTAAATATGAAATTCTTTCTTCTCTTCGCTTAATCCTCCAACACTAGGGATGATAATTGCGCTGGATAAAATTGATAGAGGAGTAGCATATAGCCATGCAGACTGCATAGTCATATTAGGTATGAATTGATAAAGTATTAAAGCAGCTATGTAAGCAGAACCTATTAAACCTATTAATGCAATAGCCATAGATTTAAGAATAGGCCATAATTTTTCTCTTTTTAATTCTAGTTCTAAAGCAGCCTCTAATACTATCATTATTAGCCCAACAGTTCCTAAAATTTCTAAAGAACCTTTAAAGTCAGGTACTTCTGGTATAAAAAATTCTAACCCTATTTTAATAAGAATACCCAAGACGATCAACATTAATACTGCTGGTATATTGGTCTTTTTAGATATGCCGTTGAAAAAGAATGACAATACTACAATTAAGGATGCGCCTATTATAAGGTTATATGAGGATAAGATTTCCATTAGGTTATGTTTTGGTTGGTATTTAGCTAAAAATAAGATAATTTATAGGAAGGAATATTTTTAATGAGGCTATATTTTATTTGATTGTTTTCATAGTGAATGAATTAGGTGTAAATAGACTATTGTAGGAAATTAAATTTATTGTATATTTGCAAAGCTGAAAGGATATAAAGGTATTCATGAGGGGACAATTAGTCCCCTCTTTTATTACTTATTATTTATGCTAAAGGAAAAAGTAAAAGAATTATTGGAACAAGGTCTTGAAGAAGATCCCTCTCTATTTTTAATCGATTTCACTATGGGTGCTGATAATAGCATTCATGTGGTAATAGACGGTGACCTTGGGGTTACGGTCAGTGATTGTATAAAAATCAGTAGGGCGATAGAGCACAACTTGGATAGAGATGAATATGATTTTTCTCTTGAAGTAGCTTCTGCAGGTGCAGCTGCTCCTTTGGTTATTCCTCGTCAATATTCAAAGAATATTGGTCGAAAACTTGAGGTTCGTACAAATGATGATAAATTTGAAGGTAATTTAACTGCTGTAAATGATGATTCAATTGTTTTAGAGTGGAAAGCTAGAGAGCCAAAGCCAATAGGGAAAGGAAAAGTGACCGTTCAGAAAAAAGAAGAAGTAAATTTTTCAGATATTATTAAAGCAAAAGTTGTATTAAAATTTTAATTGTAATTACCAATGGAAAATATTGCGTTAATTGAATCTTTCTCAGAGTTTAAGGACGATAAGTTCATAGACAGGGTAACATTGATGGCCATTTTGGAAGATGTTTTTAGAAATGCGCTTAAAAAGAAGTTTGGTTCAGATGATAACTTTGATATTATTATCAACCCAGATAAAGGTGATTTAGAAATTTGGAGAAACCGTATTGTTGTTAACGATGGTGAGGTTGAAGAACCAAATGAGGAAATTTCATTATCTGCAGCTCGTAAAATTGAGCCGGATTTTGAAGTTGGTGAAGATGTATCTGAAGAGGTGAAATTAATCGATTTGGGTAGAAGAGCAATTTTGGCTTTGCGTCAAAATCTAATTTCTAAAATCCATGAACACGATAATACAACGATATATAAGCACTTTAAAGATTTAGAGGGTGAAATTTATACAGCTGAGGTTCATCATATTCGTCATAAGGCAATTATTTTGCTTGATGATGAGGGTAACGAAATAATCTTACCAAAAGATAGACAGATACCTTCTGATTTTTTCCGTAAAGGAGATAATGTTAGAGGTGTAATTGAAAGTGTGGAATTGAAAGGTGCAAAGCCAACTATTATAATGTCTAGAAGTTCACCTAAATTCTTGGAGCAATTATTTTTCCAAGAAATACCTGAAGTTTTTGACGGTTTAATTACGGTTAAGAAGGCGGTAAGAATACCAGGGGAAAAAGCGAAAGTTGCTGTTGACTCTTACGATGACCGTATTGATCCAGTTGGTGCCTGTGTAGGTATGAAGGGGTCAAGAATTCATGGTATTGTTCGTGAATTAGGAAATGAAAATATCGATGTTATTAACTGGACAGCTAACCCACAATTGTTGGTGACCAGAGCATTAAGTCCGGCAAGAGTTTCTTCGGTTAAGTTAAACGAAGAGAAGAAGACGGCACAAGTTTACTTAAAACCTGAAGAGGTTTCTAAGGCAATAGGTAGAGGTGGGCATAATATTAGATTAGCTGGTCAATTAACTGGTTATGAGATTGATGTATTCCGTGAAGGGGTAGAGGAAGATGTTGAATTAACAGAGTTCTCTGATGAAATTGATGCTTGGATTATAGAAGAATTCAAGAAGATTGGGTTTGATACAGCTCGTAGCGTTTTAGAGCAAGACGTTAACGATTTAGTGAAGCGTACAGATTTAGAAGAGGAAACTATTTTAGAAGTTGTGCGTATCCTAAAAGAAGAATTAGAAGATTAGCTATATATTAGCACTTAAATAAAAGAACGGGAATCAGTATTTATGGCAGACAATGCGAAAATAAGGCTTAATAAAGTTCTTCGTGAACTTAATATTTCCTTGGATAGGGCAGTGGACTTTCTTAACGGAAAAGGACATGATGTGGAAGCGAGGCCTACCACTAAAATTTCCGATGATGTTTATCAGGTTTTACTTGACGAGTTCCAGACGGACAAGAGTAAGAAAGTTGCATCAAAGGAAGTTGGTGAAGAAAAACGAAAAGAGAAGGAGGCTATTCGAGTTCAATTAGAAAAAGAACAAGAAGATCGTCGCTTGGCCCGTGAGCGAAGAAACGCCGAAACAGAGGAGAATACCTTAGTTGGCAAGGTCGAGCTTGCTGGTCCTAAAATGGTAGGTAAAATTGACCTTAGTCCTAAGAAGAAGGTTGAAGAGCCTGTTAAGGAGACTCCAAAAGTAGAGGAGAAAGTTGTTCCTAAAGTTGAGGAAAAGGTTGTTCCTAAGGTTGAGATTTTGGAAACCCGAAAGGTTATTTTAGAAAAACCTAAGGTGGTTGCACCTGCGGTTAAAAAACCAGAGGTTAAGAAAGAGGAGCCAAAAGTAGAGGCGCCAAAAACTGAAACACCAAAAGTTGAAGCCGTTAAAAAGACAGAGGTTAAAGAAACTCCAAAAGAACCAGTAGTAGAAGCAGCTCCAGAACCTGAAGCTCCTAAGACTATTGAGACGCAATACCAGAAACTAACTGGACCAAAAATTGCAGGAGAGAAAATCGATCTTAGTAAGTTCGAGAAGCCTAAGAAAAAGAAAGAAGAAAAGAAACCTGCAGATAGAGCTAGTACGGACCGTAAAAAGAGACGTAGAAGAATTGTAACAAAGAATCCTTCTGGTCCTGGTCAAAGTAGAAGTACTGGTACAGCTAATACAGGAGATAGAAATAAAGGTAGAGGAAGATTTGCGCCTGTTGCAAAAGTGGAGCCTACTGAAGAGGACGTGCAAAAACAAGTACGTGAAACCCTAGAAAAACTTCAAGGTAAATCCAAGAAGGGTAAAGGGGCTAAATACAGAAGAAGCAAAAGAGATCAGCATAGAGAGCAGACTGAGAAAGATCTAGAACAACAGGAATTAGAGAACAAAGTACTTAAGGTTACTGAGTTCGTTACTGCAACTGAGGTTGCAACTATGATGGGTGTTTCTACGACCGAAATTATTTCAGCATGTATGTCTTTAGGTTTAATGGTAACAATGAATCAGCGTTTAGATGCTGAAACTTTGTCTATTGTAGCTGAAGAATTTGGTTATGAAGTAGATTTCGTAACTGCAGATATAGAAGAAAGTATTGTTGAGGAAGTTGATGCTCCGGAAGATTTAAAACCAAGAGCTCCTATTGTTACGGTAATGGGTCACGTGGATCACGGTAAAACATCTTTATTGGATTATATCCGTAAAGAAAATGTTATTGCCGGTGAAAGTGGAGGTATTACTCAACATATTGGTGCGTATGGTGTTACTCTAGAAAATGGAGAGCGAATAGCTTTCTTGGATACTCCTGGTCACGAAGCGTTTACCGCTATGCGTGCTAGAGGTGCTCAAGTTACCGATATCGCAATTATTGTTGTAGCGGCTGATGATGATATTATGCCACAAACGAAGGAAGCTATTAGTCATGCGCAAGCAGCTGGTGTACCAATCGTTTTTGCTATTAACAAGATTGATAAATCAACAGCTAATCCTGATAAGATTAAAGAAGGTTTAGCACAAATGAATTTGTTAGTAGAAGATTGGGGTGGTAAAATTCAATCTCATGATATCTCTGCAAAAACAGGTTTAGGTGTTAAAGAATTATTAGAGAAAGTATTACTTGAAGCTGAAATTTTAGAGCTTAAAGCAAACCCTGATAAATATGCGACTGGTACAGTTGTTGAGGCCTTTTTGGATAAAGGAAAGGGTTATGTTTCTACTGTATTAGTGCAGTCAGGTACTCTTAAGATAGGTGATTATGTATTGGCTGGTACTACTAGTGGTAAGATTAAGGCAATGCAAGATGAAAGAGGAAACAGTGTTACGGAAGTAGGTCCTTCTAGGCCAATATCTATATTAGGTCTTGATGGTGCTTCTCAAGCTGGTGATAAGTTCTATGTGTTACAAGATGAACGTGAAGCTAAACAAATAGCGTCTAGAAGATCTCAATTACAACGTGAACAGTCAGTAAGAACTCAACGTCATATTACACTTGATGAAATAGGACGTAGAATTGCGTTAGGTGAATTTAAAGAACTTAACATTATTCTTAAAGGTGATGTTGATGGTTCGGTTGAAGCACTTACAGATTCTTTCCAAAAATTATCTACTGATGAGATTCAGGTTAATATTATACACAAAGCAGTTGGTCCTATAACAGAATCAGATGTGTTGTTAGCCTCTGCTTCAGATGCGGTTATAATTGGTTTTAATGTAAGACCAATGGGTAATGCTAAAGCTATTGCTGAAAAAGAAGAAATTGATATCCGTATGTATTCTATTATATACGCTGCAATCAATGATCTTAAAGATGCGATGGAAGGTATGTTGTCTCCTGAAATGAAAGAAGAGATTTCTGGAACAGCTGAGATTAGAGAAACATTTAAAATATCTAAGATTGGTACCATTGCAGGTTGTATGGTTACTAGTGGGAAGATTTTTAGAAATTCTAATATTCGATTGATACGTGATGGTGTAGTTATTTACACTGGTACCTTAACTTCTTTAAAACGATTTAAAGATGATGTTAGAGAAGTAGCTAAAGGATATGATTGTGGACTTCAGGTTAAGAATTATAATGATATCAACGAAGGTGATATTGTTGAAGCATTTCAAGAAGTTGCTGTTAAGAAGAAGTTGAAATCTAAATAAATTAAAAGGATTGTTTTAAGATATTCCTTTAAATTACATCAAAAAAAAATCGACCTATTTGGTCGATTTTTTTGGTTTTAATAACATTGCATCTGGATACTTAACTCGAACTTCATTAAACTTTCGTTCTGCATCTAGTTTAGAAGTGAATCTTCCTACTCTTACACGATAGGTGGGTGAGTCAAAATCAATTTTTGAAGATAGTTCAGGAAAATCTTCTTCAACATTTGCTTTTATTCTTTGGGCTTTGGCGTAATTTCCGAAGCCAACTTGTATCCTATAATATTCATTGTTGCTTAAAGAAGATTTGTATATCTCTAGCAATTGGTCAATCTTTTGGTCTTGCTGTATGTTCACTTTTGCACCTTGTGCGTAGCTAAAGTGTGTAATACAAGCAAAAATTACCAAGGTACTTAGTGTTTTCATAACCTATTTGTAGTTTTATTTTCAATCCTTGCAAAAGTAATTTATTCAGGATCAAACAAATAAATGGTTGTTTATTTAGAATATTTCTAAATTGTAAATTATAGATACATTAACATTTTTCAAATAAAGTCTATGTCGTATTTTTGTCTCCGATTTAGGCATTTGGTGGATTGTAATTGGTTTCATCTATGACCAAAATCATGCCAAGATTCCGATAGAAATATTCGATATATGAAAAAGGTTCCAAACCGAAATCAGTTTTCTAAAATTTTAGGTTTATCCCTAATAACAATTTTACTTTCTGCAAGTCCATTAATAGCTCAGGATGCTGCGGCAGATGCAACAGCTGTAGAGGCTGTCGCTGGTGGTGGGGATGCAAAGAAAGGTAAGGCTTTGTTCAATCAGAACTGTGCTGCTTGTCACGCGTTAAATCGTAAGATGACAGGTCCTGCGTTAGAAAATGTAGAAACTAGATTAAGTGAAGATGAAGGTTTAGATAGAGACTGGCTTTATGCTTGGGTTAAAAATAGTCCAGGTGTTATAAAGTCAGGTGATGCTTATGCAAACAAGGTGTATGCTGAATACAACCAGGCTGCAATGACGGCATTTCCAACATTGTCTAATGCTGACATTGATGATATTTTAGCATATACTGCTGCTGCACCCGCTGCCGCTCCTGCCGCTGCTGCCGGAGATGTTCAGTCTGCTGCTGGAGGAAATGGTACTTCGTCTGGTGTTTCAAATGAAGTTATACTTGGAGCTTTAGTCTTAGTTTTTGGTTTGTTAGTTGTTATGTTGTTGTTGGTTAATAAGACTTTGCAGCGTATAGCTCAGGCTAATGGAATAGCTATAGAGAAAGATGATGCTGTGAAAAGAACTCCGATTTGGAAGGCTTTTGCTCAAAACCAATTTTTGGTTTTGGTTACAGCAATACTACTGTTGTTGGGTAGTGCTTATTTTGCTTATGGATGGATGATGCAAGTTGGTATTGATCAAGGTTATGCGCCTATTCAACCAATTCATTATTCTCATAAGATTCATGCTGGCGATAATAAAATTGAATGTAAGTATTGTCATTCTTCTGCAAGAGTTTCTAAAACATCGGGGATACCATCTTTGAATGTTTGTATGAACTGTCATAAATCTGTTTATGAATACACGGGTAATCCAGAAGGGCCTTCGCAAGAAGATTTAGAAAATGGATATACTAATGATTTCTATACAGGAGAGATTAAGAAATTATATAAAGCAGTTGGATGGGATGAGGAAAATCAGAAATACACTGGTGAAAGTCAGCCTGTAGAATGGATTAGAGTTCATAACCTTCCTGATTTTGCTTATTTTAATCACTCGCAGCACGTTTCAGTTGCAGGTATTGAGTGTCAAACTTGTCACGGTCCTGTAGAGGAAATGGAAATTATGTATCAATATTCTCCTTTGACCATGGGGTGGTGTATTGATTGTCATAGAGAGACCAATGTTAAGGTTGAGGGTAATGAGTATTACGAGAAAATACATGCAGAACTTTCTAAGAAGTACGGTGTAGATAATTTAACAGCTGCTCAGTTGGGTGGTCTGGAATGTGGTAAGTGTCACTATTAATAATAATTTAAAGAAGCTAATTACAGAATACGTATGGCATCAAACAAAAAATATTGGAAGAACGAGGCGGAGTTAGATCCTAACGATTCCATTGTTGAGGCGCTAAAGCAGAATGAATTTGTAGAGCAGATTCCTGTGGATGATTTCTTGGGTGACAAGGAAACTTTGTCTTCTACAAGTACAAATCGTAGGGATTTCTTGAAGTATGTTGGGTTTAGTACCGCAGCTGCTTCTTTAGCAGCATGTGAAGGACCGGTTGTAAAGTCGATTCCTTATGTTGTTTTGCCTGAAAATATAGTACCAGGAGTTGCTAACTATTATGCAACTACTATTGCTAATGGTTTTGATTTTGCAAGTATATTAATCAAAACTCGTGAAGGTCGTCCTATCAAAGTTGAGAACAATACTTTGGCAAAAATAGGTGGTTCTGCAAATGCAAGAATTCAGGGTTCTGTTCTGTCTTTGTACGATAGTACAAGATTGCAAGGACCTTTGGCAAACGGAGAGCCTGTTGAATGGGATGTGTTAAAAGCAACAGTTAAAGCTAAAATGGGCGGACTTAAAGGTTCGGCTAAGAAAATAGCGATACTCACGCAGACATATGCTAGTCCATCAACGGATCGTTTAATGGCGGATTTAGTTACGGCTAATGAGAATGTTGTTCATATTACATATGATGCAATTTCCGAGGATGCTGCATTGAATGCTTTTGAAAATAAGTATGGTGAGCGTGCCTTAGCAGATTATGATTTTGAGAAAGCTGCTCTTATAGTTTCTTTTGGTGCAGATTTTATTGCTGACTGGCAAGGTGGCGGATATGATGCTGGTTATTCTAGAGGTCGAGTACCTAAGAACGGTAAAATGTCAAGACATGTACAGTTGGAGGCAAATATGTCGTTAACTGGTGCTAATGCAGATAAGCGTTTGGCTATGAAGCCAAGTGCTCAGAAAGTTATCTTAGCTAAATTATATGGTAAATTAAACGGTACATCTGTAAGTGGTAATACTTCTGAATATGATGCATTAGTTGATTCTATTGCTGTAGAAATTAAGAAGGCTGGATCTAATGCTGTTGTAGTTACAGGTTTGGATGATGTAAATGCTCAGGCGGTTGTTTTGGCAATTAATGAGATGTTGTCTAGTAAAGCTTTTGATGCAACTGCTCCTAAATATGTTAGAAAAGGTAGTGTTAAAGCTATAAATGCTTTAATAGCTGATATGAAAGCTGGTAGAGTTGGCGCTTTGTTAATGGATGGGGTTAATCCTGTGTATTCGTTGCCTAATACTGCTGATTTCAAAGAAGGTTTGTCTAAAGTGGATCTTACGGTTGCTTTTTCAACGAATTGGAATGAGACTACTGAGGCTGTTCAATATGTGGGTGCTACAAATCATTACTTAGAGTCTTGGGGTGATATTCAGATTAAAAAGGGGCATTATAGTTTAATGCAGCCAACAATAAAAGAATTATTTGATACGAAGCAGTTCCAGACTGTAGTTTTAGAACTATTAGGAAGTGAGCAGTCGTATTATGATTATATAAAAGATACTTGGTCTAGTAGTGTTCTTAACGGAGCTAATTGGAATCAAGCATTGCAAGATGGTGTTTTCAGTGCCGATACGATGGTGGTGAATGAGGAAGGTGCTGCTCAAAACTTAGTTGCATCAGAAATGCCAACTGAGGCGGCGTCAAATACTTCTATGGCTTCGGCAATACGTAGTTTGGCAAATACTACTAGTGATGGAATGGAGCTTACTTTATATTCTAAAGTAGGTATGGGAGATGGACAGCAGGCAAGTAATCCTTGGCTTCAAGAGTTTCCTGATCCAATAACTAGAGTTTCTTGGGATAACTATGTTACTATATCTAAGGCTGATGCTGTTGAGTTAGGTGTGGAGAATGTAAATGTCGCAAATGGCGGAATGGATGGTAACTATGTTAAGTTAACCGTTAATGGTGTTAGTTTAGAGCAAGTTCCTGTTGTTGTTCAGCCTGGTCAAGCAAAAGGTACTGTTGGTCTTTCTTTTGGTTACGGTAAAAAAGTAGGCTTGAAAGAAGATATGCAAACAGGTGTTAACGCATTTGCTTTGTATGAAGGTTTCAGTGCTAACCAATCTGTAAGTGTAGAGAAGGTGGCTGGTAACCATGAGTTTGCTTGTATTCAATTGCATAAAACCCTAATGGGTAGAGGTGATATTATAAAGGAAACTACTTTAGAGATATTCAATACAAAAAATCATTCTGAGTGGAATGAAGTTCCTATGGTTTCTTTAGACCATCAAGAAGTTCCTGCAACTTCGGTTGATTTATGGGATAGTTTTGATCGTACTATTGGGCATCATTTTAATATGTCTATCGATTTAAATGCATGTACCGGTTGTGGTTCATGTGTTATCGCTTGTCATGCTGAAAATAATGTACCTGTTGTAGGTAAGGCTGAAGTAAGAAAGTCTAGGGATATGCACTGGTTGCGTATCGATAGATACTATTCTTCAGAAGAAACTTTTGAGGGTGATAATCAAAAGAAAGACGGTTTTGACGGTTTATCTGGAGATAATGGTTCATTGGGAGGTTTTGGAGAGTTGGAAGATCCTTCTGCTAATCCTCAGGTAGCATTTCAGCCAGTTATGTGTCAACATTGTAATCATGCTCCTTGTGAAACTGTTTGTCCTGTAGCGGCAACATCACATGGTAGGCAGGGTCAGAACCAAATGGCTTATAACAGATGTGTAGGTACAAGATATTGTGCTAACAACTGTCCTTATAAAGTGCGTAGATTTAACTGGTTCTTGTATAATAACAATGATGAGTTCGATTTCCATATGAACAATGATTTGGGTAAAATGGTATTGAACCCAGATGTTAATGTTCGTTCTCGTGGTGTTATTGAGAAATGTTCTATGTGTATTCAAAAAACACAAAAGACTATTTTAGATGCTAAGAGAGATGGTCGTGTTATTGAAGATGGAGAGTTTCAAACGGCTTGTTCTTCAGCTTGTAGTAATGGAGCCATTGTATTTGGTGATGTTAATGACGAGAAGAGTAAAGTAGCAGAATTAAAAGCGAGTGATCGTATGTACCATTTATTGGAGCATGTAGGTACTCAACCAAATGTTTTCTACCATGTTAAGGTTAGAAACACCAACGAAGCATAAACAATAGTAGAAAGTAATTATAACAAAAGTCTATGGCGTCGCATTACGAAGCACCTATACGTAAACCCCTAGTAATTGGGAACAAAGGCTACCACGATGTAACTGTGGATATTGCCGCTCCAGTAGAAGGAAGAGCAAATAAGCATTGGTGGATAGTTTTTTCCATTGCCTTAGTGGCATTTCTTTGGGGAGTAGGTTGTATTATTTACACAGTCTCTACCGGTATCGGTACTTGGGGTCTTAACAAAACAGTTAACTGGGCTTGGGATATTACCAACTTCGTTTGGTGGGTAGGAATCGGTCATGCCGGTACTTTGATCTCGGCAGTATTATTATTGTTTCGTCAAAAATGGAGAATGGCAATTAACCGTTCTGCAGAAGCAATGACAATATTTTCAGTTGTACAAGCAGGTTTATTTCCAATTATTCACATGGGTAGACCATGGTTGGCTTACTGGGTACTTCCAATTCCAAATCAATTTGGATCATTGTGGGTGAACTTTAACTCTCCACTACTTTGGGATGTATTTGCGATATCAACATATTTATCTGTTTCATTAGTATTCTGGTGGACAGGTTTGCTTCCTGATTTTGCTATGATACGTGATAGGGCTGTATTGCCTTTCCAGAAGAAAATTTATAGTTTATTAAGTTTTGGTTGGACAGGTCGTGCTAAAGATTGGCAACGATTTGAAGAAGTGTCATTGGTGCTTGCAGGTTTAGCAACTCCTTTGGTATTATCGGTACACACTATCGTATCTTTTGATTTTGCTACTTCGGTTATACCAGGTTGGCATACAACTATCTTTCCACCTTATTTTGTTGCTGGAGCCATCTTTTCTGGATTCGCAATGGTGAACACATTATTGATAATAATGAGAAAGGTGTGTCACTTAGAAAATTATATCACTATTCAGCATATCGAGTTAATGAACATCGTTATAATGCTTACTGGTTCTATTGTAGGTTGTGCGTATATTACTGAATTGTTCATGGCATGGTACTCTGGTGTTGAATACGAACAATATGCATTTTTGAATAGAGCTACTGGACCTTACTGGTGGGCATATTGGTCAATGATGACTTGTAATGTGTTCTCTCCGCAGTTCATGTGGTTTAAAAAGCTTAGAACTAGTATAATGTTTTCTTTCTTTATATCTATTGTTGTAAACATAGGAATGTGGTTTGAAAGATTCGTGATTATCGTAACTTCATTACATAGAGATTACCTTCCATCATCATGGACAATGTTCTCTCCAACATTTGTAGATATAGGTATATTCATTGGTACGATTGGCTTTTTCTTTGTTCTGTTCCTTTTATATGCTAGAACGTTCCCTGTTATTGCTCAGGCAGAAGTAAAATCTATTTTAAAGGCATCAGGTGAAAAATATAAAACGCTAAGAGATGCAGGTAAGCCTTTGTATACTATTACAAAATTGAAAAGTGAGTTAAGAGAGCCTATTACTGATAATGTAATTATGGGTGAGGTTAAGGCACCTGTTGATGATAAGGTTGGAGTGTCAGACTTGTTAAATGCAGTTGGAACATTCGATGCAACGACTCAACAACCTGATAACTTGAAAAAAGTAAAAGGTATAGGTCCACAGATGGAGGCTACCCTAAACGAAATTGGAATTTACACATTTGCTCAAGTTGCTAGAATGACAGAGAGTGAATACAATTTGCTAGATTCTATTACAGGTTCTTTTCCAGGTAGAGCACAACGTGATGACTGGGCAGGACAAGCAGTAATTTTATTAAATAACAAAAGATAAATATGGCATCTAAAGTTATACACGCTTTTTACGATGATGATGATATTCTTATGCTTGCCGTTAAAAAGGTAAAAGCAGCGAAACATCATATTGACGAAGTATACTGTCCTTTTCCTGTACACGGACTGGATAAAGCTATGGGGTTAGCTCCAACAAGATTGGCAATTACAGCTTTTCTATATGGTTGTGTTGGTCTTTCGGTTGCGGTGTTAATGATGAATTACATCATGATAGAAGACTGGCCTCAAGATATTGGTGGTAAGCCAAGTTTTAGTTATTTGGAAAACATGCCGGCATTTGTGCCGATTATGTTTGAATTAACGGTTTTCTTTGCAGCCCACTTAATGGTTATTACATTCTATTTAAGAAGTAGATTGTGGCCTTTTAAAGAAGCTGAAAATCCAGATGTAAGAACTACGGATGATCATTTTTTGATGGAGATAGAAATCCATGACAACGAGCAAGAACTAAGAGATTTATTAATTGAAACTGGTGCAGTTGAAATTAATATCTCAGAAAAAAACAGTCATTAAATATGAACAGTTTTAAGAAATTAGCAATAATATTCGGTTTGGCCGTCGTAGCAACTTCTTGCCACGATGAGCGTGATCGAAATTATCAGTACATGCCTAATATGTATGAGTCTGTAGGTTACGAAGCTTATGGTGAGGCAGATTTTTTGCCTAATCAATCAGAAGCACTGTTGCCACCAGCGAATACTATAAATAGAGGTTGGTTGCCATATGAAATTGAAAATTCTCCGGAAGGAAAAGAATTGTCAAGATTGCAGTCTAGTCCCTTGGATACAATGAATGTGGAGACTAACTTAGCAAAAGGTGGTCAATTATATACAATTTATTGTGCTATTTGTCACGGAGACAAAGGTGACGGACAAGGTACACTTGTTAAAAGGGAGAAGATACTAGGTGTTCCTAGTTATGCTGATCCAGTAAGAAACTTGACAGTAGGATCTACATATTATACAATTCATTACGGATTGAATTCAATGGGATCTTATGCATCTCAAATGAATACAGAAGAGATGTGGCAAGTATCTGAATATGTAATGAAACTGAAACAAGATTTAACCAAATAATAGGTAAACAATACTATGTATACGTTTTCAAATAGACTCAAAATAGCGTCCATCGTTCTAATGATAGTAGGTGCATTAGGTATCATTGGCGGTTTTGTTATGGCTCCTGGAACCATAGCAGAGGCGAAAGAAATGGTAGCAAGTCATGACTCTGGTCATGGTGATGCTCATGGAGCTGAAGCAGAACATGCAACACAGGAGAATGATCATGCTGTTGCGGATACTCATGGTGAAGAACATGATTCTTCTCATGATCAACATTTATTAGATCAGTTAAAGAATAGACCTTGGGCAGCTTTATATGTTGCTGCATTCTTTTTTATGATGATTTCGCTTGGTGTACTTGCATTTTATGCAATTCAACGTGCGGCACAAGCAGGTTGGTCTCCTTTGTTATTCAGAGTGATGGAAGGGATAACCTCGTATTTAGTTCCTGGTGGTATAATAGTATTTGTGATTTTACTTCTTTCGGTATTGCATATGAATCATTTATTCATTTGGATGGATGAAAGCGTAGTTGCTCACGATGCTTTATTACAAGGTAAATCTGGTTATTTGAATCCTACTTTCTTTTTGATAAGAGCAGCTATATTCTTAGCAGGTTGGATCGGATATAGAGAATATTCTAGAAAATTATCTTTAGCTCAAGATGAGTCTGATGATGATTCTAATTTCAAATTAAATTTTAGAATATCTGCTGGTTTCTTAGTGTTCTATTTGATTTCTGAGTCGATTATGTCTTGGGATTGGATAATGAGTGTTGAACCACATTGGTTTAGTACATTATTTGGATGGTACATTTTCGCTAGTATGTTCGTGTCTGGTATTACAGTAATCGCAATGGTTACAATATACTTGAAATCTAAAGGGTATTTAGAAGATGTGAACGATAGTCATATTCATGATTTGGCTAAATTTATGTTTGGTATCAGTATTTTCTGGACATACCTTTGGTTCTCTCAGTTCATGCTTATATGGTATTCCAATATTCCTGAAGAAGTAACATATTACATCACTAGAATTGCAGATTATAGAATGCCTTTCTTTGGTATGGTAGCTATGAACTTCCTATTCCCTGTTTTGTTATTAATGAATAGCGATTATAAGAGAGTTAACTGGTTTGTTATTTTAACTGGTATTGTAATTTTAGCAGGTCACTACATGGATATCTTTAACGCCATAATGCCTTCTACGGTTGGTAAGAATTGGTACATTGGTATACCTGAGATTGGATCTGTATTATTTTTTGCAGGTTTATTTATATTCTGGGTATTTAGAGCGCTAGCAACAGCACCTCTACAACCAAAAAGGAATCCATTTATTGAAGAAAGTAGACACTTTCATTATTAATAGATAAGTAAAGTATAACATTTATATATACGATGACGACATTATTGACTTTAGCTGTTCTTGTTCTAGTAGCGATTGCCATATGGCAGTTGACTAAAATCTTTGAATTATCTCAGCTTAAAACCGAGAAACACCAAATAGCAACAGATAATGATAACAAGAATAACGGATATATGTTATTTGCATTCTTGGTATTTATTTATGGAATAACCATTTTTAGTTTTTGGAAATACAGTAAATTCTTATTACCAGAAGCAGGTTCTGCACATGGTGAGGAATATGATAGCCTAATGTTGGTTTCGATGGTTATTATCTTCATAGTTCAGACTTTAACTCAAGCGTTATTACATTACTTCGGTTATAAGTATAGTGGGAAGAAAGGGCAGAAGGCTCTTTTTTACGCAGACAATGATCGTTTAGAATTCATTTGGACAATCATCCCAGTTATTGTTTTGGCAGGTCTTATTCTATGGGGTTTATATACATGGACAACCATAATGGATGTTAATGATGACGATGATCCATTAATAGTAGAATTGTATGCACAGCAATTTAACTGGACAGCAAGATATGGTGGTGGTGATAATGTGCTGGGTGGTTCTAATGTTAGAATGATAGACATTGATAAGGCAAATGTATTAGGTTTAGATGAAGCCGATACCTATGCTCATGATGATGTTATTGTTAAAGAATTACACTTGCCTGTTGGTAGAAAAGTCAATTTTAAAATGCGTTCTCAAGATGTTTTACATTCGGCTTATATGCCTCATTTTAGAGCTCAAATGAATTGTGTGCCAGGTATGATAACTGAGTTTTCTTTTACTCCAATATACACGACGGAGGAAATGAGAGCTAATCCAGACGTTTTGGATAAAGTAAAAAGAACGAATAAAATACGAGCAGAAAAATCTGCAAGTACTGGTGAAGTATTAGATCCTTGGGAATTCGATTATATCTTGCTTTGTAATAAGATTTGTGGAAAATCTCATTATAACATGCAGATGAAGATAATCGTAGAAACAGAAGAAGAGTATAATGCTTGGATGAAAGATCAATCAACTTTTGCCGAAACGGTAATGAAAGATGAAACTGCTCCAGCATTTAATACGGTAAGTTCAGTTTCAGTAGGAGAGTAGTTCTTTACTTTCAAGTCAACAAAGCTATAATAAGAAAATTAATAAAAATAAGATTTCGATTATGTCAGCAACAGCACATGCACATGTAGATGATCACGCACATGACGATCATGGACATCATCATAAAGAAACTTTTGTAACAAAGTATATCTTTAGTCAAGACCATAAAATGATTGCTAAACAATACCTTATAACAGGTGTATTGGTAATGGGTTTTATTGGTATAGCGATGTCATTATTATTTAGAATGCAATTGGCTTGGCCAGGCGAATCATTTCCAATTTTTGAAGCTCTTTTAGGAAAGTGGGCTCCAGGTGGGGTGATGGATGCTGATGTTTATTTGGCTTTAGTTACCATGCATGGTACTATAATGGTCTTTTTTGTTTTAACTGCTGGTCTAAGTGGTACATTTAGTAACCTTTTGATTCCGTTGCAAATTGGAGCTCGCGATATGGCATCTGGTTTTCTGAACATGGTTTCATTTTGGTTGTTTTTTGTTTCTGCTGTTATAATGGTTATTTCATTATTTGTTGAGGCAGGTCCTGCGGCGGCTGGTTGGACAATTTATCCTCCATTAAGTGCATTACCTATGGCTCAACCAGGTTCTGGATTGGGTATGACATTATGGTTAAGTTCAATGGCAATATTTATTGCATCTTCTTTATTAGGGTCTTTGAATTACATTGTTACTGTAATAAATTTAAGAACAAAAGGTATGTCAATGACTAGATTGCCATTGACTATTTGGGCATTTTTTGTTACCGCTATAATCGGGGTAATATCATTCCCGGTTTTATTATCTGCAGCTCTTTTGTTAATAATGGATAGAAGTTTTGGTACTTCTTTCTTCTTATCTGATATATTTATTCAAGGCGAAGTTTTACATTATCAAGGTGGATCACCGGTATTATTCGAACATTTATTTTGGTTCTTAGGGCATCCGGAGGTATATATAGTTATTTTACCGGCAATGGGATTAGTGTCTGAAATTATGGCTACTAGTTCACGTAAACCTATATTTGGTTACCGTGCTATGATTGCTTCTATATTGGCAATTGCTTTTCTTTCAACAATTGTTTGGGGTCACCACATGTTTATTTCTGGTATGAATCCATTTTTAGGGTCTGTATTTACATTTACAACCTTATTAATTGCTATTCCTTCTGCTGTAAAGGCGTTTAACTGGATTACAACACTTTGGAAAGGTAATTTGCAATTAAATCCGGCCATGTTATTTTCCATTGGCTTTGTATCTACTTTTATTACAGGTGGTTTAACAGGTATTGTTTTAGGTGATAGTACATTAGATATAAATGTTCATGATACTTATTTTGTAATTGCTCACTTTCACTTAGTAATGGGTATCTCTGCATTATATGGTTTGTTTGCTGGTGTATACCATTGGTTCCCTGTAATGTTCGAAGGAAAGCTTTTAAATAAGAACTTAGGTTATGTACATTTTTGGGTAACTGCAATTTGTGCGTATGGTGTTTTCTTCCCAATGCATTTTGTTGGTATGGCAGGCGTACCTAGAAGATATTATGAAAATACGGCATTCCCAATGTTTGATGAACTTACAGATATACAAGTATTAATGACTGTATTTGCTATCATAGCAGGAGTTGCTCAATTAGTTTTTGTTGCAAACTTTATCTATAGTGTTTTCTATGGTAAGGTTGGTCCTGTTAACCCTTGGAAATCCAATACACTAGAATGGACTGCTGAACAGAAGCATGTTCATGGTAACTGGGCTGGGGCTATTCCCGAGGTTCACAGATGGTCTTATGATTATAGTAAAGTTGATGAGAATGGAGAATATTTTATTCCAGGTCAAGATTACATTCCTCAACATATACCACTACAGGAGAATGAAGAAGAAATGAGTCATTAAATAATATATATTATTATGAAAGCCCAACTAGCAATAGTTGGGCTTTTTTTTGTTTAGCTCTTAAGATATTGCTAAGTTGTTATAAGATTAATTTAAATTAGATATCTTCATTTTATAATAGAAGTATAGATTATGAAAAAGTTCACCCTATTGGTAGTTGTATTGTTTATCTCGGTCACTGGTTACACTCAACGTAAACCTAAGATTAAAGGAAATAAGAATGTTATTGAAGTAAGAGAAGATTTAGCCCCGTTTACGGCAATTGAATTGGTAGACGATTTAGATATTGTTATTCAAAAAGCATCACAAGAAGGTTATGCATTAGAGCTTGATGATAATCTTTTAGATGTTTTGAAGTTTAAAGTTGATGGTGGTGTTTTAAAAATATCTTCTTTTTATAATATTACTTCAAAAAAGAAATTAGAGATTACAATTTTCTTTCAAGAGTTAAGAAGTATTAAAATGCTAAACGGTAAGATTAGTATGAAAGACGTTATTTCTACGGATCGATTAAAGGTGGCTACTTTTGGTACATCTAGATTAGAACTTAATGCCACCGCTGATATTATGGATATTACAATGGAGGAGATTAGTTCTGGTGATTTCAATTTAGCTAGTGATTCATTAAACATTACTCTTAAAGATAGAATAGATGTTAAGCTGTATACAACAGGTACTAGCAACAATATCTACATGTATAAAAATGCATCTGCTAAAATTGAGGGTACTGCCGATTTTTTAATGGCAAAAATGTACGGCAATAGTTCTCTTAAAGCTGCAGACCTTCAGTCTAATGATGTTCTGTTAATTACAGAGGATTCACCAGATATTGAGGTTAGGGCATTAAACACCCTACAACTTAGTTCAAAAGGTGGCACAAGAACTAAATTGTACGGCGAAGCTAAAATTACCATCTTAGACTTTCTAGATACTTCTCGTTTAGAAAAGGAAAGGGACTAGTTGGCAATAGGTGCTGTCATAAGATGTTCAGGTATTCCAAAACCATCCACAAGGCTTTCTAAATGCGGTCTTAACTCAGTGCATAAACGTTCAACTCGTTGTCTAATTGCTTTTGATTTAGTTCCGCTAATATATCCTTGCTCTAGATACCACGAAGCATCTTTTCTAATTTCATGAAGAGCATAAAGGGTGCCCAGTTTTTCAAATAAAGCTTTGTTTTCTGGGTCTGTAATAGTGCTGTTGTGTTCTAGGAAGGATTTGTATGCTAGTTCTGTGCTATACGCCTTACCTAGTGTCATTAAGTGGGTCTGAACCTTTAAGAAGGCTTGATATGACGGAATGCCTTTTTTGATATATCCTCGAATCCTCATGGCAATAGTATAGGTTAGGCGTCTTGTTCTATGCTCTAGAGCATGTACATGAAATTTAGGATTGTATAAATGATCTTTGTCGGTCTTATTAGTGTAAAGAGGGTTTATGGTAGATAGCTTATCGCTTAGTTGTGAGCTCAGCAATTTTAATACAGTTGAGAATCCTGCACTATTAAATTCTGCTTTAAAATCTGAAAGAACACCTTTAGCCGCTAGTTGTAACAATACATTATTATCACCTTCAAAAGTGGTAAAAATATCAACGTCTCCTTTCAAATCTGCAATACGATTTTCTAAAAGATAACCCTTACCTCCACAAGCTTCTCTACATTCTTGTATCGCATCATTTGCATACCAAGTAATTATAGACTTTAAGCCGGCAACTTGGGTTTCAATTTGTCGTTTGTCTGGTTGAGATTCGTCACAATACAATTCCATCATTTTGTCTAAAGTGATGTGATATACATACGCACTTGCTACTAATGGTGTTAAGCGTAATTGATGAGATGGGTAATCCATCAATAAATCTTCTTGGATTTTTACACTGTCATTGAACTGTCTTCTTTTTAAAGCATGTTTAATGGCTACGGTTAATGCAAATTTAGCTCCGCCCAAACCTGCTCTGGCAACGCATATACGTCCGCCGACTAAAGTGCCTAACATTGTGAAAAACCGCTTATTTGGATTTTTAATCTCTGAGTAATAGTCGCCATTACCTAGAATTGTACCGTACTTATTCAATAAATTTTCCTTTGGCACCTCTACTTGATTAAACCATATTTTGCCGTTATCGACACCGTTTAACCCAAGTTTGTATCCATTATCTTCAACTGTTATACCTGGCAAGAGTTCATGGTTTTTATTTCTAAGTGGAACTAGAATTGCGTGAACTCCTTCATTTTTACCATTAACGATAAGTTGCGCGAACACTGATGCCATTTTAGAATGTATGGCATTACCAATATATTCTTTGTTGTCATTTTTACCTGGGGTGTGAATAACAATCGTTTCAGTATTTTTGTTATACGTTGCCGTTGTCTTAATTCCACGAACGTTAGAGCCATGTCCGGTTTCCGTCATGGCAAAACAACCTAATAACTCTGCAGCGCCTGTTGCTGATAAATATTTATCGTGATGTTTTTTTGTTCCTAGTTTTTGCACGCTTCCTCCAAATAACCCGAATTGCACACCAAATTTTATAGCTAAGCTTCCATCCGCCCACATCATATTTTCAAAAATTGTGGCGTAACCTTCCATGTCATTTGCACCACCGTATCCTTCAGGATAAGCCATTGCCCCATAACCTTTATCGGCTAAAAACTCAACTTGTTTCAAAACATGGTTACGGAATTCTTCTTTGTTCCGTCTTACTTTCCATGAGAATATAGGGTCACTCAAAACTTTTCTAAAAGAATCTATGACATCTGCATGGTCCCCCTTTAGAATTTTATCTATTTTCTTAGCTGAATATTGAGATGCTTTTTTATCTAAATCAATATGAACATCAAACAAATGATTATAATGGTTAGGTTGTATGCCCAAGTTAATCTCAATGTTTTTAATATGCTCATTAAAAGGAATATCATGATTATAGTGTATGGCAACCTTTTGGCTAAATGCTGTTAATGGGTATGTTTCATGTTCTACTAATTTTACGCCACTATTGGTTATCAATTGCTTCCAAGATTTAAGTAATTGATTCTTTGGTGGGTTTATAACATTCAACCACGCTTTCAGTTGTTTTTTATCTTCATCTGACAATGTATTGTCATTGGAAATTGCATTTGTTACTACATTGATTTCTGATGCAGATAATAGGTCATCTGACCATATAATATAAAATACAGGTATATACTGAAGAACAGTTGCGGTGTAATTTTCTTTTGTCATGCCATGAAATTACAATTTTTAGTTAGAATTCTATAGTCTATTTAACGCTTCATTTAGGTGTAAGTTAAATTACAATAAGCTAATTTCAGATAGATTAAGTTATCTAGTGTTTGTCTATCTTTGTTAGTCTATGAACGAGCATTTAGACCCATCTGCGGAAGGTTTCTCTAACGAGGAATTGGATATTGAAAGAGCATTAAGACCCATAAATTTTGACGATTTTACGGGGCAAGAGCAAGTACTTGAAAATCTTAAGGTATTTGTTGAAGCGGCTAATAGAAGGGGTGAGGCGCTAGATCATACCTTATTTCATGGTCCCCCAGGTTTGGGTAAGACTACGTTGGCTAATATTTTGGCTAACGAGTTGGGAGTAGGGATTAAAATAACATCTGGTCCTGTTTTGGATAAACCGGGAGATTTAGCTGGACTTCTAACCAATTTAGAAGAAAGAGATGTTTTATTTATTGATGAAATACACAGATTAAGTCCAATAGTAGAAGAATATTTGTATTCTGCTATGGAGGATTATAAAATCGATATAATGATTGAGTCCGGACCCAATGCAAGGTCTGTACAGATTAATTTAAATCCTTTCACCTTAATTGGTGCAACTACAAGATCCGGATTATTGACTGCGCCAATGCGTGCAAGATTTGGTATTCAAAGTAGGTTACAATATTATTCTACAGAACTGTTATCTACCATAGTGGAGCGTAGTGCAGAAATTTTAGGTGTACCTATAACCCAAGATGCTGCAATAGAAATAGCCGGTAGAAGTAGAGGAACGCCTAGAATTTGTAATGCTTTGTTAAGAAGGGTTAGGGATTTTGCGGAAATTAAGGGCAATGGCTCTATTGATATGGAAATATCAAGATTCAGCTTGAAAGCCTTAAATGTGGATGCGCATGGTTTAGATGAAATGGACAATAAAATTCTTACTACTTTAATAGATAAGTTTAAAGGAGGTCCTGTTGGTATAACCACTTTAGCTACTGCTGTTTCTGAGAGTGCCGAAACTATTGAAGAGGTATACGAACCTTTTTTAATACAACAAGGTTTTATAATGAGAACGCCTCGTGGACGTGAAGTGACTGAATTAGCGTATAAGCATTTAGGGAGGGTCAAAGGAGGAATTCAACCAGGTTTGTTTTGAGCATCGACATAAAATCTAAATGGACAAATAGTATTAAAACCGAAGCCAAACGCCTCGGTTTTTTATCATGCGGTATATCCAAGTCAGATTTCTTGGAGGAAGATGCTCCTAGATTAGAAAAATGGCTCAACAAGAATATGAACGGCGAAATGAGCTATATGGCAAATCATTTCGATAAAAGATTAGATCCTAGGCTACTAGTAGAGGGTTCTAAGTCTGTCATTTCATTATTGTTAAATTATTATCCTGAGGAAACTCAAACAGCTGATAGTTATAAGATTTCAAAGTATGCCTACGGCCAAGATTATCATCATATCATTAAATCAAAACTTAGGCAGTTACAAGAATTTATAACCGAAGAAATTGGAGAGGTCAACGGGCGTGCTTTTGTAGACTCTGCCCCAGTTTTAGATAAAGCTTGGGCGGCAAAAAGTGGTTTAGGTTGGATTGGTAAAAATAGTAATCTACTTACCCAACAAGTAGGTTCATTTTATTTTATAGCAGAGCTAATTGTCGATATAGAATTAGAATATGATCATGCGGTAACCGATCATTGTGGCACCTGTACTGCATGCTTAGATGCCTGTCCAACTCAGGCAATAGTTGAACCTTATGTAGTTGATGGCAGTAAGTGCATTTCTTATTTTACCATTGAACTAAAGAATGAGTTGCCAAATGAAATGAAAGGTTCTTTTGATGATTGGATGTTTGGTTGTGATGTTTGCCAAGATGTTTGCCCATGGAACCGGTTTTCAAAACCACACAATGAGCCTTTGTTTAATCCCAACCCAGATTTGCTTAGTATGACTAAAAAGGATTGGGAGGAAATTACAGTAGATGTCTTTCAAAAAGTTTTCAAAAAATCTGCAGTCAAACGAACGAAGTATGAAGGACTCACCAGAAATATTGACTTTTTAAAATAATTTAAATTTCTCAATCGTTTTCGTTAGCTATTTCTGAATAGTTATGTTCTAGGTCAGCCTTAATTATATTATATTGGTAGTCGCTCCAAATTATGTTTTTCGAAATATTAGCATATATTTTGTGAGAATGTACTAAAGTTTATCACCAAATAAATAATAGCTCTCCTAAATGAAAATCAAAAAACCAAGTCTTAGTTTTTGGCAGATATTTAATATGAATGTTGGGTTTTTAGGAATCCAGTATAGTTTTGGTCTTCAGCAAACAGCCATTAATCCAATCTTTTTATATCTAGGTGCTCCAGAAGATATGCTGCCTATTTTAAATATTGCAGGTCCGGTAACTGGTTTGATCGTTCAGCCAATAATAGGAGCAATGTCAGATAAAACTTGGTCTGAAAGATGGGGTAGAAGAAAACCCTATTTTTTAATAGGAGCTATTTTAGGAAGTTTGTGTTTGTTCGCTTTCCCTACAAGTCCGGTTTTATGGTTTGCAGTAGGTTTACTTTGGATTTTAGATGTTGGTAACAATATGGCAATGGAGCCTTATAGAGCATTCGTTGGTGATAAGTTGCCGGAAAAGCAATTGAGTTTAGGGTACCAGATGCAAAGTCTTTTTGTTGGTGCCGGTATTCTTTTGGCAAATGGATCAATTGTATTGTTTCAGTATTTATTTGGTGGGGAATCTGTTGAAGTAGCAGGAACAATACCGACTTGGTTGTATTATTCTTTCTATATAGGAGCTATTCTTTCTATTACTACTATTCTTTGGTCTGTATTAAAAACACCCGAAATTCCTCCTTCATCAGAAGAGTTGGTAGATATTAATTACGCTAAGGCTAAACCTTTTTCAGAACGAATTGCTTTGCCGTTTATAGAAATTGCAGAGTCTATAAAGAAGATGCCGAAATTTTTGTGGAAACTTGGTGCTGTCTACCTTTTTCAATGGTACGCACTATTTATCTACTGGCAGTATACGACGCCACTGTTTAAATTGACAATGGGCTATTCTACTGGTGAAGCGGCATCACAATCGGCGCAAATGAGTTTGACTTATAATGTGGTAACTATGTTAGTTGCATTAGCATTAGTTCCATTGTCTGTTAAGTTTGGAGGTAAAAAAATCTACGCACTAAGTTTAGTTGGTACGGCAATTTCTTTGTTTGCTATTCCTTTTATAGAAGATCCTATTTTGGTTTTAGTGCCCATGGTTCTTTTTGGAGTTGGCTGGGCTGCAATGATGGGTATTCCTTATACAATGGTCTCTAAAGTTGTTCCGCAAGAAAGGCGCGGAGTTTATATGGGTATATTGAATATGATGATTGTTATTCCAATGGGAATTGAGACACTTACATTTGGACCTATTTATAAGTATCTATTAGGTGGTAATGCTGTAAATGCAATGCTGTTTGCTGGAGTTTTCTTTTTTATCGCCGCTATTTTCGCAATGCGTTTAAATGCACCCGATAAAGAAGGGCTAGTTGATTTGTAAATAGGGTAATGCTTTTTCACTTCCATTTACTAACTAGTTATTTTGTTTATATAATTACAGCTAGTATTTACGCTTTCTTGTAGAATACCTTTAAATTTGTTTTTTTAAAATAAAAGAGTATGAGCAATGAAAAGCTAAGAAGAGAAGCACTTATTTATCATGCAAAACCACAGCCTGGTAAAATAAAAATAGTCCCCACTAAACCATATAGTACACAACGTGATCTTGCTCTGGCTTATTCTCCTGGTGTGGCAGAGCCATGTTTAGAAATAGCAAAGGATAAAGAGAATGCTTACAAGTATACTTCTAAAGGTAATTTAGTTGCTATTATTTCTAATGGTACTGCGGTATTAGGACTTGGGAATATTGGTCCCTTAGCATCAAAACCTGTGATGGAAGGTAAAGGTCTTCTTTTTAAGATTTTTGCCGATATCGATGGTATTGATATTGAAGTGGATACCGAAGATGTCGATAAGTTTATTGAAACTGTAAAAATGATTGCGCCAACTTTTGGTGGAATTAATCTTGAAGATATTAAAGCTCCTGAGGCATTTGAAATAGAACGCAGGTTAAAAGAAGAACTGGATATTCCTGTAATGCACGATGACCAACATGGTACAGCTATTATTTCTGCTGCTGCATTGTTGAATGCATTAGAGATTGCCAATAAGAAAATGGATGAAGTTCGTATCGTAATTAGTGGCGCTGGTGCAGCTGCAGTTTCATGTACGAAGTTATACAAGGCATTTGGTGCTAAAGCAGAGAATATAGTAATGCTGGATAGTAAAGGTGTTATTCGTAAAGATGCAGACAACTTAGCCGAATCCAAAAAAGAATTTGCTACCGATAGAAAAATAGATACACTTGATGAGGCAATGGTAAATGCTGATGTTTTTGTAGGGCTTTCCATAGCCAATATCGTAACACCTTCTATGTTAACGTCAATGGCAAATGACCCTATCGTATTTGCAATGGCAAACCCTGATCCAGAAATCGATTACAACTTGGCTGTCGCTACACGTAAAGATCTTATTATGGCAACCGGTCGTTCTGATCATCCTAACCAGGTGAATAATGTACTTGGTTTTCCTTTTATCTTTAGAGGTGCTTTAGATGTTAGGGCTACTGCAATTAACGAAGCTATGAAAATGGCAGCAGTAAAAGCACTTGCAGATTTAACAAAACAACCTGTACCTGAGCAAGTTAATATTGCTTATGGTGAAACAAGACTAACTTTTGGTAGAGAGTATATTATACCTAAGCCTTTTGATCAGCGATTAATTTATGAGGTACCGCCTGCGGTAGCAAAAGCAGCAATGGAAAGCGGTGTGGCGAAAGCTCCAATAGAAGATTGGAATAAATATAGAGAAGAGCTAATGCTTCGTTCGGGTAACGATAACAAAGTTGTTCGTTTATTGCATGCAAGAGCTCGTAGTCATGCCAAGAAAATTGTATTTGCAGAAGCAGATCACTTAGATGTATTGAAAGCTGCACAGATAGTTCATGAAGAAGGTATTGCAATACCTATTCTTTTAGGTAGAAAAGATATTATTCTTGAATTAAAAAAAGAATTGGAGTTTGATGCTGACCTTGATATTATTGATCCAATGTCAGAGGAGTTTGATGAACGTCATGTTCGTTATGCTACTAAATACTGGGAAAGTCGCAAGCGTAGTGGAGTAACTTTTTACAGTGCCAAGATTAAAATGCGTGAGCGTAATTACTTTGGTGCTATGATGGTTCTTGAAGGTGATGCTGATGGAATGATTTCTGGTTACTCAAGAGCATACCCTACAGTGGTTAAACCAATTTTAGAAGTTATAGGTAGGGCTACAGGGGTTAAGAAAGTAGCGACGGTTAATATTATGATTACCGAAAGAGGTCCTTTGTTTTTAGCGGATACTTCTATAAATATTGAGCCAAATGCTGAGGAGCTTGCGGACATTGCAAAAATGACGGCAAAAGTTGCTTCTACTTTCGGGTTTGATCCTGTATTGGCAATGTTAAGCTATGCGAATTTTGGTTCTTCTACGCATCCTAATGCAAGAAAGGTTAGAGAAGCTGTGGGTATTTTGCATGAGACAGCACCAGATTTGGTGGTAGATGGTGAAATACAAATGGATTTTGCATTAAACAGAGAGTTGCATGAGAGTAAGTTTCCATTCTCTAAACTAGCTGGTAGAAAAGTGAATACGTTGATTTTTCCTAATTTAGAATCTGCGAACATTACCTATAAACTTTTAAAAGAATTAAATAGCGCAGAATCAATAGGTCCTATTATAGTTGGTTTAAGAAAAGCAGTTCATATTATGCAATTAGGTGCAAGTGTTGATGAAATCGTTAATATGGCAGCAGTAGCGGTAATTGATGCTCAAGAACGTGAAAAACGAAAGAAAGCAAAAGAAACAAAATAAAGTTTAATCAAATAATAATACAAATAGGGAAATTGGTAGGCATACTTCTTTCCCTTTTTAATTTATAAAAATCATGATACATCACTTAAGAGGAAAACTAGTAGAGAAAAACCCCACTCATGTTATAATCGAATGTGGCGGGGTAGGTTATTTTGTAAATATTTCTTTGAATACTTTTTCAAAGCTGCCTGAACAGGAAAATATTTCAGTTTTCACCCATTTACAAGTAAAAGAAGATTCTCATACTTTATTTGGATTTGTGGAGAAATCTGAACGTGAAATATTCCGTTTATTATTGTCCGTCTCGGGTATTGGTTCAAGTATAGCAAGAACCATGCTTTCTTCTATGTCGCCATCTCAAGTAAGAGATGCAATTGCTAATGGAGATGTAGCATCTATACAAGCGGTAAAAGGAATAGGTGCTAAAACCGCTCAACGTGTAATTTTAGATCTTAGAGATAAGGTATTAAAAGTTTACGATATAGACGAACTTTCGCTAAGTACAAACAATACAAATAAAGATGAAGCGTTATCTGCTTTAGAAGTTCTAGGCTTCGCACGTAAACAATCAGAGAGGGTTGTCGATAAAGTGCTTAGTCAGGATGCTTCCTTAAGTGTCGAGAATATAATTAAACTCGCGCTCAAAAATTTGTAATAAGTTTGAAAAACGGGGTAACTAAATTTCTTAAAATTTCTTTTAAGCACATCTTTCTTTTCTGTATGTTTTTTGGCTCTACGGCATCCGTCGTGGCGCAAGAGACAGAAGAGCAGGAAATTGATTCTGTGAAAACAGGTTTCGATCTGGGTAGAATTCTAATTGAAAATCCAGATAGTATCGTTTCTAGATATATTTATGATCCAAAACTTGATCGTTATATCTATAATGAGAGTGTGGGCGATTTCAATATTGGCTATCCTATAATTCTAACTCCTGATCAATACTTTAAACTAATAGAGCAGGAAGGAATAAAATCTTACTTCAAAGAAAAATCAGATGCCTTTTCTGGTAGAAAAGAAGGAAGTGAAGAAGCTCGTAAAAATTTATTACCAAATTTCTATGTCAATAATGATTTCTTCTCCACCATTTTTGGAGGTAACACCATTGAAATAATTCCTCAAGGTTCTGTTGCGATGGATTTAGGAGTTATATGGCAAAAGAATGATAACCCGTCTTTGTCACCCAGAAATAGAACAAACCTTTCTTTTGATTTTGATCAACGTATTAGTCTTAGTATGTTAGGGAAAATTGGAGAACGTTTACAGGTAACGGCCAATTACGATACAGAAGCTACTTTTGATTTCCAGAATATAGTTAAGCTAGATTATACGCCAACAGAAGATGATATTATACAGTCTATTGAGGTTGGTAACGTAAATATGCCACTTAATAGCTCTTTAATACAGGGAGCACAAAGCTTATTTGGTGTAAAAACAAAATTACAATTTGGAAAAACATCTGTTACAGCTGTTTTCTCTGAACAACGTTCCCAAAATAATACAGTTGTTGCACAGGGTGGTGGAACTTTAAACGAGTTCTCTTTAACTGCGTTGGACTATGATGAGAATAGACACTTTTTCTTAGCGCAATATTTTAGGGATAATTACGACGCTGCACTTTCTTCTTATCCATATATACAGAGTCAAGTACAGATTACCCGTATAGAAGTTTGGATTACGAATAGATCACAACAAACATTGAATGTGCGTAATGTAGTGGCGATTCAAGATTTAGGTGAGGCAGATAGGGATAAAACTAGAGTAGGTCAAAATAATGGTAGTGCAGGTGGGTTCTTTAATGGTCCTGCAGATTTAAGACCTCGAAACAACGCCAATGATTATAATCCTGCATTAATTCTTACTAACAATGGTGCCTTAAACGATAACATTAGAGAAATAGCAACTGTTGAAAGTGGATTCAATGCTACTAGTTTTTCTGGTGGATATACTCCAAATCAAGGTTTTGACTATGCATATTTAGAAAATGCTAGAAAATTAGAACAGGGTAGAGATTTCGATTTCAATACTCAATTAGGGTATATTTCTTTAAATCAACGTTTAAGTAATGATGAAGTTTTAGGGGTTGCTTATCAATATACATTTCAAGGTCAAGTGTACCAAGTTGGTGAATTTGCAAATGGGGGTATAGAAGCAACAACAGTTACCCAACAAGTAAATACGGTTATTGAAAATAACACACTTATTCTTAAACTTCTTAAAAGTAATATCACCAATATCACGGATCCTATTTGGGATTTGATGATGAAGAATATTTATGCTACTGGTGCGTATAGTTTAAGTGAGGAAGATTTTAAGATGAATATTTTGTATTCTGATCCAACTTCTAGAAACTATATTACTCCGGTAGAAGAAGGACCAGGTTCTGGTTGGCCAGAAGGTTTGGAAGAACGAATTCTTTTAAATGTTTTCAATCTGGATAGGTTAAATGTGTATAATGATATTCAGCCTGGTGGTGATGGTTTCTTCGATTTCATCAGTGGTCAAACAATAGATGTTCAGAATGGTAGAATTATTTTCACTAAGGTAGAACCGTTTGGGGAGTCTTTATATGAACAGTTAGAGAACGGTAATAGCGGTCAATATGATGTTACTTCAGGCTATAACGCCAACCAAGAGCAGTATGTATTTAGAGATATGTACTCATTGACCAAAACTGCTGCATTACAAGACCCAGAGAAAAATAAGTTCTTATTAAAAGGTACATACAAATCAGAAGGTAGTAATGGTATTTCTATAGGTGCTTTTAACGTTCCTCAAGGTTCGGTAACTGTTACTGCAAACGGCAGAACATTGCAAGAAGGTATTGATTATACAGTAAACTATCAATCGGGTACTGTTCAGATATTAGATCCTAGTTTAGAAGCTTCAAACGTGCCGATCAATATATCCGTAGAAAACAATGCGGTTTTTGGACAACAAACACGTCGTTTTACGGGTGTAAATGTTGAACATCAGTTTAGCGAAAAATTTGTTTTAGGTGGAACTTTGTTGAATCTCAATGAACGTCCCTTAACTCAAAAATCTACATACGGAGTAGAATCTGTAAACAATACTATTTTTGGATTAAACGGTAATTTTTCAACTGAAGTGCCATTCTTAACCCGTATGGTCAATAAGTTGCCAAATATTGATACCGATGTTCCGTCTAATGTTTCTATAAGGGCAGAAATGGCGGCTTTAATACCAAGTTCTCCGAAAAATGCTGATTTTGAAGGCGAGACTACAACATATTTAGATGATTTTGAAGGTGCCCAGGCACTTATAGATATTAGAGCTTCTCTAGGGTGGTCACTTGCGAGTATGCCTTTAGAATTTGGTGTTAATGATCAATCTTTTGGTAGTTCGCCTGAAGATTTAAATAACTTATTGAACGGTTATGGTAGAGCTAAGTTATCTTGGTATACTATAGATCCAATATTCTTTACCACACAAAGACCTGCTGAGATTAGTGATGATGATATTTCAACTAATGCTACTCGTAGGGTGTATATTGATGAAGTGTTTCCGGAGACCGATGTGGCTCAAGGTCAAACACAGGTGCAAACCACTTTAGATATGGTGTACTACCCAACAACAAAAGGGCCATATAATAACAACCCAGATTTTGAAACCGAAGCTCCATCTGAAAAGTGGGGTGGTATGATGCGTTCTTTAAGTAGTACGGATTTTGAGCAAAGTAATGTAGAATTCGTTCAGTTCTGGGTAATGGATCCTTATGTAGACGGCATTGCAAATGGTGCTGGTGAACTTGTTTTTAACTTGGGTAATATTTCTGAAGATATTTTGCGCGATGGTAAAAAGCAGTACGAAAACGGATTACCAGGGGTGAACAGTAACGATTTTGTTGCGCCAACTTCTTGGGGTGAGGTGCCTGCAACGCAATCTTTGGTGTATGCTTTTGATGCCGATGAAAATAATAGAGGTTTACAAGATATTGGTTTTGATGGTTTAGACGATATTCGTGAAGGTGATGTGTATACCAATAACGGTGGTGATGACCCTGCATTAGATAACTATGGTTATTACTTAAATAGAGAAGGTAGTATTTTAGAGCGATATATAGATTTTAACAACCCTCAAGGAAACTCGCCTGTTACTGTTACAAATACCGATAGGGGTTCTACAACATTGCCAGATGTAGAAGATATTGATAGAGATTTAACCATGAATACGGTTAACAGTTATTATGAATATAGAATTTCGATTAAGCCGAATACAACCATTAATGATGAGTATGTTACTGATATTATTGAAGGTACGGCCACTGGAGATGTAAGAATACCTAATGGTGATGATGTAAATTACCGTTGGATCCAGTATAAAATTCCACTAAGCGATTTCACTGATGCTATCGGTGGTATTACAGATTTTAGGTCTATTAGTTTTATGAGAATGTATATGACTGGTTTTAATAGTCCAACTATTCTTCGTTTTGCAACTTTGGATTTAGTTAGAGGAGATTGGCGTACGTATACAAATACATTACAAGATAAAAATATTGATAGTGACCCATCTGATGATGGTACTACCTTAGATGTGAATACGGTAAATATTGAGGAGAACAGTAGTAGAACTCCAATACCTTATGTATTGCCGCCGGGTGTTATTAGAGAGCAATTAAATAATAACAATACTATAATTCGTCAAAATGAACAATCACTTTCATTAACGGTTTCTAATTTAGAGTCTGAAGATTCACGAGGGGTATTCAAAAACTTAAATGTTGATATTCGCCAGTATGAGAAGATGAAAATGTTCATTCATGCTGAAAAGATTGTAGATAGCGATTATGCAGATACGTCTACACCATTAGTTGGTTTCTTGCGTATGGGTACAGATTTTACTCAAAACTATTATCAAATAGAATTGCCGTTAGAGTTCACTCCATTTACAGCAGTTGCAGATGATGAGGTATGGCCAGAGAATAATGAGATGAATATTGATCTTAGTGATTTAACGAAAGTTAAATCACAATGGATAGCAGATGGTGATCTTAGTGATGTTCGTTTCTTTGAAATTGAAAACGGAGAAGTCATTCCTGTTAATGAATTTGATGTTCGTTCTCCAGGTAGAATACGTATCGGTATTAAAGGTAACCCTTCATTAGGTAGTATTCGTACTATGATGGTAGGTATAAAGAATCAAGATATACTACCGGCAAGGGGAGAGGTTTGGTTTAATGAACTTCGTCTTGCAGGTTTAGATAATAATGGAGGTTGGGCAGCAATTGCTGCGCTTGATGCTAATATTGCAGATTTTGCCAATATAAGCGCTACAGGTAGTAAAAGCACATCTGGTTTTGGTTCTATAGATCAGATGCCAAATGAACGCGCCCGTGAAGATGCTCTTTCTTATGACGTGGTTACTAATGTTAACGTAGGGCAATTACTTCCTAAAAAATGGGGAATTCAATTACCGTTCAATTATGGTATTTCGGAGCAAATGATTACTCCAGAATTCGACCCTGTTTATGATGATTTAAAATTAGATGATAGAATAGCAGCAGAAAGTACTCAAGAAGGTAAAGATGATGTTTTAGAGCAGGCAGAAGATTATACAAAGCGTACTAGTATAAATTTAATTGGTGTTAGAAAAGATCGTGGAGAAGAAGCGGATGCTAATTTTTATGATGTTGAAAACTTTACTTTTAACTACAGTTATAATGAAACCGATCATCGCGATTTTGAAATAGCAGAATTAAAAGAGCAAAGTGTAAATACCGGTTTTGTGTATAATCACAGTTTTGAGCCTGTTGAGGTGGCTCCTTTTGCTAAAAAAGATTCGCTTTTTAATGGTAAATATTGGAAATGGTTAAAGGATCTAAACCTAAACTTATTGCCATCTAACATTGGCGTTACTTCTAATATTAATAGGCAGTTTAATGCACAAAGATTTAGAGATGTATATACAGATGGTGAAGATAGAATTGAATTGCCAGAGTTACAGCAACGTAATTATTTGTTCAATTGGCAATATGCTGTAAATTATAATCTAACTAAATCATTACGTTTAAATTTAACGGGATCTAATAATAATATTGTAAGAAATTATTTAGACGAAGATGAGCCTTTAGAATCCACCGATAGAATTAACAATGAATTAGGAATGTGGGACGGTTTCTTTGATGTTGGTGAGCCAAACAGACATTCTCAAGAGCTGCAATTGAATTATGAGTTGCCTTTTTCTAAAATTCCTGCATTAGATTTTATAAGTACACAATATACGTACACAAGTAATTTTGATTGGCAAAGAGGTGGAGATGCCTTGTTTGAAGTCGCTGGTGAATATATTAATACGGTACAAAATGCCAATACGCATACTATAACATCATCGATGACCTTGCAAAAGTTCTATGATAAGATTGGGCTTAAAAAACGAGAAACTCCAAAAGCAAAGACTTCGGGTCCTATTAGAAGAGATAAATCGGGTGCATTGTCAGAAGATCAAGAGAAGATTAAAGGTAAAACAAGTGATTTGTTCAATACCGTTGTTGATATCGTAACTATGGTAAAGAGATTAAATCTAAACTATAGTGAGAATAGTGGTACAGTACTTCCGGGTTATACGCAGTCAGTTGGTTTTGTTGGTACTACTAAGCCTACAATTGGTTTCTTGTTCGGTAGTCAATCTGATGTTCGTTTTGAAGCCGCTAGAAATGGATGGCTAACAAGCTTTGAGCAGTTTAATGAGCAATTCATCCAAAGAACAAATAAGCAGTTGAATATTACTGCTACGGCACAACCAACAAAAGATATTACAATTGATTTGGTAGCAGATAGACAGTATTCAGACAGTTATCAAGAAAATTTTAATGTTGTAGATCAAGAGTATAATCTACAGTTGGGTAACAATTATGGTAGTTTTAGTATCTCTACTATGATGATAGGTACTGCTTTTGGTAAGAGCGATGAGTTCGATTCAAGTACTTTTCAAGAGTTTAAGAATAACAGAATTACTATAGCGAATAGAATAGCATTAGAAAATGATATTCCTGTTCAACCAAATGGCGAATTTCCGGTTGGGTATGGAAAAACCCAACAAAGTGTTTTATTGCCTGCCTTTTTTGCTGCATATACCGGCCAAGATGCAAGTCGTGTAAACTTAGATACATTTAGAGATATTCCTATTCCTAACTGGAGTATCAAGTATACTGGTTTAATGAAGAGCAAATGGTTTAAAAAGAAATTCAAACGTTTTTCTTTAAGTCATGGGTATCGCGCATCATATAGTATTAACTCTTACCAAACGAATTTAGAGAAGGTTCAATTGATTAATGATGGGGATTCCCCAATTAATGCCGAGAACAATGACTTTTTGCCAGATTTAATTTTAAACAATGTGGTACTTACCGATCAGTTTAACCCTTTGATTCGTGTAGATTTTGAAATGATCAATTCGGTTAGTGTATTGGCAGAGGTAAGAACAGATAGAGCATTATCATTAAGTTTCGATAACGATTTAATGACAGAAATTAATGGTAAAGAATATACCGTTGGTTTAGGATATCGCTTTAAAGATGTAAAATTTGTTACTAATATCGGTGGTAATAAGACAAGATTAAAAGGTGATTTAAATTTAAAAGCAGATGTTACGCTACGTGATAATATTACTATTATTAGAAATTTAGATATTAATAATAATCAAATAACATCTGGGCAAAATTTAATGTCATTGAAGTTTACTGCAGATTATGCGTTGAGCAAGAACTTAAATGCATTGTTCTTTTATGATCATTCATTCTCAAAGTTCGCTGTCTCAACGGCGTTTCCACAAACAACTATTAATACAGGATTTACTATTCGTTACAATTTCGGTAATTAAAAGTGCAGTTTAATATAAGATTGGTTTGATTGTGATTTGTACTTTTAAACAAATCATAACATCTGTATTTATTTTGATAACCTAAGTTGAAAACTTTACATTTGCCGAAGTAAAAAAATAATAAACGATTATAATGAATATACCAGCTGAATTAAAATATACAAAAGACCACGAGTGGGTTAAGATAGACGGTGATATAGCAACCGTAGGTATTACAGATTTCGCACAAGGTGAATTAGGTGATATTGTTTACGTAGAAGTAGATACCCTAGATGAGAGTTTAGATCGTGAAGCAATATTTGGAACAGTGGAAGCGGTAAAAACTGTTTCTGATTTGTTCTCTCCTTTATCAGGTGAGATTATCGAGTTCAATGAAGCTTTAGAAGATGAACCTGAAAAAGTAAATTCTGATCCTTATGGAGCAGGATGGATGGTGAAAATAAAAATTAGTAATGCAAGCGAAGTAGAAGATTTATTGAGCGATGCTGCATACAAAGAGATAATTGGTGGTTAAAAACGCTATTTATAAAGTACTTTTCATAAGCTGGATGATGTTTGTAACATTTTTCAGCTTATTTTCTTTTTCAGAAGTTGGTACCTCAAGGTTCAGTATTCCCCATATAGATAAGGCAGTTCATTTCACCTTTTATTTTGGAGTAGTAGTGCTAGGGTTCATGGCAATATCTAAGAAAAAAGGTAAAGGTGAAGGTGAGTCTAAGTTATTGTGGTACATTGTTTTATTCGCAGTACTGTACGGCATAATTATTGAAGTGTTACAACATGTTGCAACGTTAGATAGACACGGAGATCCATTAGATGCACTTGCTAATTCTACAGGTGCTATTGTAGGAATGTTGGTCTTGCGATTTTTATTTTTTCGCATCTCGTCGTTAAAATGAAAATTTTAGTTGCATTTTTATGGATTAATTAGTTAAATTAGCAATCACTAAATTGAATATATATGGAACCTAAAAAGAATCCTAAGGCGGATTTAACAAAGAACAGCAGTCTTTATTTCGTTATCGGTTTGTTCGCAGTAATGTTATTTACTTATGTAGCATTTGAGTGGAAAACGTATGATGAAGTAAATGATTATGATATTTCTATGAATGTGGATGATCTTTTAGATGAAGAAGTTCCAATGACAGAACAGATAAAAACTCCACCACCTCCACCGCCACCAGCTGCACCTGAAATTATTGAAGTTGTAGAAGATGAAGAAGAGGTTGAAGAAACTGTAATCGAGTCTACTGAAACTAGTCAAGAAGAAGAAATCGTTGAAGTCGATGATGTTGTAGTTGACGAAATCGAAGAGGATGTAGATGTTCCTTTTGCTGTTATTGAAGATGTACCTGTATTTCCAGGTTGTGAAAATGAGAGCGATAAAAGAGCTTGTTTTAACAAAATGATTCAAAAGCATATTGGTAAAAACTTCCGTTACCCAGAAATTGCTCAAGAAATGGGAGTTCAAGGTAGAGTTAGTGTCATGTTCGTAATTCAGAAAGATGGTAGTATCGGTAACGTTAGAATGCGTGGACCGGATAAAAACTTAGAAGCTGAAGCGGCTAGAATTATTGGTAAATTACCAAAAATGACCCCTGGTAAGCAGAGAGGTAGAGCTGTACGTGTTCCTTTTAGTATTCCAATTAACTTTAAATTACAATAGTATTTTATTACTATTTTAAATAATATAAAAAAATCCCGAGCAAACTGCTCGGGATTTTTTTTGGTATTAAATTTTTAAATAGAAATCTATTTTTTTAAACTGGTATAAAAAATGTTTCTCATTCTTTCAGGGCTAATAAATCCGGTTCCGAATTCAGCATCATATTTAGAAGAGATTGATGAATTCTTTTCTACCTGTTCTAGGGTGTCACCAGAGGCTATAGCCTTAATTATGCTTGCTTCTATGGTTTTTAGCATTTCAAGGTAGCTTATTAATTTTTGCTTGTTTGATGGTCTGCCATGACCAGGTATGATTAAAGTGTCATCATCAATAACCATAATCGCTTTTTCTATAGCTGCTATATAACCTTCAACACTACCGCCATTCTTTAAGTCCATATAAGGATATCGACCAGAAAAATAAGTATCACCCATATGAAGTACATTGTTTTTGACAAAATAAATCATTGCATCACTATTTGTATGGGCATTATGTACGTGAAATGCCATTATGGTTTCATCGTTTTCAAACAATTGTAATTCTTCTGAAAAGGTAATTTCTGGTAAAATTTCTTCACTTAGTTCAGGTTGCTCTTCTAGCTTTTTCTCGAGACTTTTTCTGACATTATTTTGGGCGATTAGTATTGTGGATTCAGAATTAAACTCTGAATTACCACCTGTGTGGTCACCATGTAAATGTGTATTTATTAAATATTTTAATGGTTTGTCGGTAATGCTAGAGATGGCTTGTTTAATTTTAGGACTTAATCTGGCAAATTGATTGTCTATCATAAAGCTGTGGTTACCGTTAACATAGAGACCAATATTTCCTCCTTGTCCAGTAAGCATATATACTTCGCTAGTAAGCGTGTCAATTGTGATGGTAACTTCTTTCTCTTGACTCCAGCAAATAGAGTGAATTAGAAGAAGTGTAATAAGTAAGTTTAAATGTTTCATTTTTAAGTGTTAAAGTGTTAATTTCTTAGCTTTCAAATATACTAGAAATAAAGGTTTAAGGTTGCAGAAATATAGTAGGGGGGTTATCTTTGCAGACCTATTTAAAAAATATGAAAACGGCTATTGGTTCGATAAACAATAATGCACTTGCATTGTTATTTGCCGATTTTAAGGAAATTACCAAGGCTAGATTGGCTATTAGTGTCGTTTTTTCATCCATTGCAGGCTATTTTTTAGGAGCTTACGAAATTCAATGGTTTCAAGTTTTCTTATTGGCATTTGGCGGTTACTGTATGGTAGGTGCTAGTAATGCCTATAACCAAGTTATAGAGAAAGATTTAGATGCTTTAATGAAGCGTACTAAAAATAGACCTATACCCGCTGGTCGTATGACGGTTAGTTTTGCTATGACTATTGCTGTTGTATTGACCTTACTTGGTATTTTATCGTTATATCTTTTAAACCCTAAGACAGCAATGTTTGGGGCTATTTCTATATTTCTTTATACCAGCGTGTATACCCCATTAAAAACTATTACTCCTTTGGCGGTATTTGTTGGTGCAATTCCAGGAGCAATTCCTTTTATGTTGGGTTGGGTTGCTGCTACCGATGATTTTGGTATTGAACCAGGTACCTTGTTTATGATTCAATTCTTTTGGCAATTCCCGCATTTTTGGGCCCTAGGTTGGATGTTAGATGATGATTATAGAAGTGGTGGTTTTAAAATGTTGCCAACAGGTAAAAAAGATGCGGCTACAGTGCTTCAAATTATAATGTACACTATTTGGATGATGGCGGTATCTGTAATTCCTGTTTTTGGAATTACTGGTAGATTGCAGTTGTCTGTAGTTGCAGCCGTGATCATCTTTTTAATGGGTGCGGTTATGTTAGGGTTTGCATTTCAGCTTTATCGTAAAAAAGACAATGTTTCGGCAAGAAAATTAATGTTAGCAAGTGTTAGTTATATAACGCTAATGCAAATAGTTTACGTAATAGATAAATTTTTAGCTTAATTATGGATTTAACACAAGGGACGGAGGTAGAGAAAAATGCTAGGGCAAAAAAAATGATGCTATGGTTTGGTATTGTTAGCCTACTAATGGGGTTTGCAGGGTGGACAAGTGCTTATATAGTAAGTAGCTCTAGAGAAGATTGGTCTAGTGATATTCTATTGCCAAACTCATTTTTGTATAGTACTGTAGTTATTATAATAAGCAGCTTCTGCTATATGTTGGCTAAAAATGCCATTAAAGATGGAGAAAATGCCAAGGGTACTAAATGGCTATGGGTTACGTTAGGTTTAGGAGTTTTGTTTGTTGTTCTTCAGTTTTCTGGTTTTTCACAGATGGTGGCAGATGGGTATTACTTTACAGGACCGACCAGTAGTATAAAAGTTTCTTATATCTTTTTGATTGCAATGGTGCATATTGTACATGTTGTAGCGGGAATGATATCGCTGTTGGTTGTATTATATAATCAAAACAAAGGAAAATATAGCACTGAAAACTATTTAGGTGTTACCTTAGGGGCAACATTTTGGCATTTTTTAGATTTATTATGGATCTATTTAGTGTTATTTATGTTCTTTGTAAAATAAAATGTGAATCAAAATAAGTTTTGAGTCGAATTGCGTTTTTAAATAGTTCAAAAAAATGTAAATTTGCTAAAGTTTTATTAAAACGATAACTAGTATATGAATTCTACGGTGACTACGGGAACGGAAACAAGCGTATGGGGTGGAGGTAATCAACCCTTAGGAGCAAGCTACGGTAAATTAATGATGTGGTTTTTCCTTGTGTCGGATGCGTTAACTTTCTCTGGATTTTTAGCGGCTTACGGCTTTTCAAGATTTAAATTTATAGAAACATGGCCAATTGCGGACGAGGTGTTTACACACGTTCCTTTCTTTCATGGTAATTATCCCATGATCTATGTTGCTTTTATGACCTTTGTATTAATTATGTCATCGGTAACGATGGTATTAGCAGTGGACGCTGGTCATAAGATGAAACAAAATGCCGTTACATGGTACATGTTCGCTACTATTATTGGTGGTATTATCTTCGTTGGCTCGCAAGCTTGGGAATGGGGAACTTTTATTAAAGGAGACCATGGTGCATTAGAAACCAAAGGAGGTAGAATATTACAATTTGTAAAAGCGGATACTGGTGAAAGAGCTTCGTTGTCCGATTTTGCGGCTTCATTGCCTGGAGATAGAGTTATTCATGAAAGAAAAAATGGACTTTGGTTCTATCAAGAGTCTAGTTTAACCACGGTTTCTTTAGACGAAGTGGTAGAAGGTTTTAAGGCTGATCCTAATATATTGATTCGAACAGAATTAATTAATGAGGAAGGTGAAAAGACACTTTTAGATAGAAAGGCTTCATTAGCTAAATTGGCGGAGGCTACCCTAGTTGTAGAAGGTGCTAATTTGATACATAATGAGTATGGTAGTAGACTTTTTGCTGATTTCTTTTTCTTTATCACAGGTTTTCACGGTTTCCACGTATTCTCAGGTGTAGTTATCAATATTATAATTTTCTTTAATGTTATTATTGGTACCTACGAAAGAAGAGGTCATTATGAAATGGTTGAAAAAATTGGACTGTACTGGCACTTTGTAGATTTAGTTTGGGTATTTGTATTTACCTTCTTCTACTTGGTATAATCCTTTTTAAGAAAAACAGTAATACGGTATATAGAATTTTAGATTAAAGTAAAATGGCAGACGGACATAAATTAGAAATTTTTAGAGGGCTTGTAAAGTTCAAATCTAACACACAGAAAATCTGGGGAGTATTAGCTTTTTTAACCTTAATAACTGCAGTAGAAGTAGTGTTGGGTATTATAAAGCCAGAATCTTTGACCGATACTCATGTATTGGGAATGAAATTGATTAACTGGATCTTTATTATATTAACCTTGGTTAAGGCTTACTATATTGCTTGGGACTTTATGCACTTACGTGACGAGAAGTCTTCGTTAAGAAGAGCTATAGTTTGGACACCTATATTTTTGGTTATTTATTTAGTGTTTATTCTTCTTGTAGAAGCAGATTATATTTATAACGTATATAAGGATGGCTTTGTAAGTTGGAATTTCTAAGTTATAATTAACAGAATTAAAAGACGGTTTTATAACCGTCTTTTTTATTTTTGTATAGTTTGTGTTTTAAAACTTATTCTTTGGGTTGCTTACTATATTGCAATCTTAACTTGCCTTCTTGATATATGAAAAAGACCTTTGTTCTTGTTGTCTTATTTGTGCTTCCTATTGTAGCATATTTATTCTTTGCTTCTGGGGTTACAAATTTTGGTAAGCTAGCACAGCTAACGAAAGGTGTACACGAATTAGATTTTTCTGACCAAGTTCAGTTCAAGGATAAAATAACGGTTCTAGGTTTTTTAGGTTCAGATGTTGGTGGTAGAAAGGGTAATGCTTTTAACTTGAATCAAAAGATATACAAAAGGTTTTACGAGTTCGAAGATTTTCAATTTGTTATGTTAGTCTCTAAAGATGAAGAAAGTGAAGTAGAAGCTCTCAAAACTGAACTGGCTACTTTAGCTGATAATGATAAATGGAATTTTGTTTATACAAGTGAAGAGAAAATTACATCTCTTTTTAAAAGTCTTGAAACTGATATTGAGTTGGATGCTAAACATAGTACGCCTTATGTTTTTATCATTGATAAAGAACTAACCCTTAGAGGAAGGTCTAATGACGAGGATGATGGTACCAAATATGGCTTCAATTCAAATTCTGTTGCAGATTTGAACAATAAAATGGTAGATGATGTTAAAATTATTTTAGCAGAATACCGACTTGCCTTAAAAAAGAATAATCCTGATAGTGCTAAATAATGAATAAGAAATATACATACGTTTGGGTTTCGTTGATTGTTCTAATTTTTGGAATCATTGTAGTACCAAGAATAGTAGATACACTGTCATCTGGTTCTATAGTTGAAAATGATCGTTTAAATAATTCAAATCCTAGCGGTAGTCAGAAGTTGGGCTACATTTTATTAGATGGTAAACGACGAAAAGTACCTTCGTTTGAATTCATCAATCAAGATAGTACGTTGGTTTCTGATAAGGATTATCTAGGAAAAGTATATGTGGTAGATTTCTTTTTTACAAGATGTCCTAGTATTTGTCCAGTAATGACCACGAACTTAGTAAGTGTGCAAAATCATTTTAAAGGTAAAAAGGATTTTGCAATAGCTTCCTTTAGTATTACCCCAGATTTTGACACACCGGCAGTATTAAGGGAATATGGTAAAAAGTATGAGGTGAATAATGAAAATTGGAATTTAATGACAGGTGATCATGATTCTATTTATCAATTAGCAAATGCTGGATTTAATATTTTTGCAGCAGAAATGCCAGATGTACCTGGTGGATTTGAACATTCGGGGTTGTTTGCCTTAGTAGATAAAGATGGTTATTTGCGTTCAAGAATAGATGATTTTGGTAACCCTATCGTTTATTATCGTGGAGCTATTTTAGAAGAAAAAGGTGCAAATGATCAAGGTGAAACCGAAGAGATAGGTATTTTGAAGGAGGATATTAAAAAATTGTTGGAAGAATAAGAGTTTAGTTATGCAAGGGAATGTAAAGGAAGAACGAAAATTTAATAGGTTAATAGCGGTGGTATCTATCATCATCCCTATTGTTGTAGCAATTCTGTTTACGGTAAAACTACCAAATGTAGAACCCTTATCGTTTTTGCCTCCTATATATGCTTCTATAAATGGATTAACAGCTGTATTGCTATTGGTTGCCGTTTGGGCTATAAAGAATGGTAAAGAAAAACTTCATCAGAATTTAATGACCACCAATATAGTATTGTCCTTGTTGTTTTTGGTTATGTATATCGCTTATCATATGACTTCCTATTCTACAAGTTATGGTGGTGAAGGAGTAGTAAGATATGTGTATTTCTTTATTCTTATAACTCATATAGTCCTATCGATAGCATTAATTCCTTTAGTGCTTAGAACTTATGCCAAAGCATATTTAAAGAAATTTGAAGATCACAGGGCATTGGCTAAATATACTTTTCCTGTTTGGCTTTATGTTGCGGTAACTGGTGTTGTAGTTTATTTAATGATATCTCCCTATTATGAATACTAAACGAACATTTTTAATTTTATTGGTTTTGATTTCATTGATTCCATTTGATGCTGATGCCCAATGTGCTATGTGTAGAGCTGTATTAGAAAGTGAATCTTCTGGTAAAGCAGCAGAGGGTATCAACAATGGTATTGTTTATCTAATGGCCGTTCCTTATGTTTTGGTAGCAGGTCTCTTCTATTTTATCTACAGAAAGATGAGGGCTTAAATCTGTTTTCTATATTTTTTTATTCAAATAGTGTAACATTCTTCTGTTTGGTTAGTCTTATGATTGTGTAATACTTGTATTGCATTCATCAATCAATCAACCTAATCAATCAATCTTATGTTCGACTTAGAACGTTGGCAAGAAATATTCGATACTATTCGCAAGAATAAGTTACGAACCTTTTTGACTGGACTATCAGTCGCATCAGGAATTTTCATTCTAGTTATTTTATTGGGTTTTGGTCAAGGCATGCAAAATGGTATTGCCAAAGAATTTGAACAAGATGCCGCTACAAGTGTTTGGGTTTGGCCCGGAGTAACCACTATTGGTTACAAGGGTATGAACCCTGGTAGACCTATTCAATTCAGAAATGAAAATTATGATATGGCCAATTTTTTGTTCGAAGATCAAATAGAGAATAAATCGCCTCGGTTATTTGTTAGAAATGTTTTCGTTAATTATGGTAGCGAGTCTTTGGCTTATAATCTTCAAGGAGTTTCGAGTGATTTTCAATTTATTGAAAATGAGTTTATGACCGAAGGTAGATTCTTAAATCTACAAGACATATATTCAAAGGCTAAGGTGGCTATTATCAGTAACAAGATAAATAGAGAAGTATTTCAAGAACTAGATAGCCCTATTGGGGAGTTTTTAGACCTTTCTGGCATTCCTTTTAAAATTGTTGGAGTGTACGGTGATATCGGAGGCGAACGTGAAGAGGACCGTATTTATATTCCCGTTACTACTGCGCAACAAGTCTTTAATGGTGCAGATCGTTTAAATAATCTTTCCTATACACTACCTCCTGTAGAAGATTTCGAAACTGCAGTTGAGCAATCCATTAAATTTAAGAATGACCTTAAGTCGTATTTGCAAAAAGTACATACGGTTGCGCCACATGATACTAGTGCGATACAAGTATATAACCCCATGGAAGAGGCTAAACGTTTTTATGCCTTAATGGGCGGCATTAAGTTTTTCTTTTGGTTTGTGGGAGTGTGTACCATAATAGCTGGTATTGTAGGGGTTAGTAATATAATGCTAATTGTGGTTAAGGAACGAACAAGAGAAATTGGGATCCGCAAAGCTTTAGGGGCAAAGCCATGGTCTATTGTTGGTATGATTTTACACGAAGCCATTTTTATAACCTCAATAGCAGGTTTTTCAGGTCTTATTTTAAGTATGGGGCTGTTAGAAATCGTAGGTCCACATGTAGAAGTAGATTATGTGTTGAATCCATCTGTAAATTTTAATGTAGCAATAACAACAGTATTTGTGTTGATTTTTGCAGGTACCATAGCAGGATTTTTTCCAGCTTGGCGAGCTGCGAAAATTCATGTTATAGAAGCCCTTAAAGACGAATAAATTAATAGAATAATTAATTAAGAAACAGCCATGTTCAATAGAGACCGGTGGAAAGAAATCTTGGAAGTTTTGTCTAGCAATGTTTTTAGAACATTGGCTACTTCTTTTGGAGTAGGTTGGGGAATATTCATTTTAATTATACTTCTTGCTGCTGGTAAAGGCATGGAAAATGGAATCCGTGCAGATTTTGGAGACATAGCAACTAATACCATGTTCATGTGGTCAAGAAATACAACAATATCGTACAAGGGGTTGCCTAAGGGAAGACGTTTTAGTTTTAAGCTTGAAGATGTTCAGGCTATCAATGATAAGGTTTCTAACCTACGTTTTATTTCCCCAAGAAATCAGCTAGGAGGTTTTGGAGGTGGTAATAATGTGGTACGTGGTTTAAAAACAGGTGCGTTTAATGTTTATGGCGATTATCCGGAAATTATAAGGCAAGAACCAATGACCATTACTTCTGGCAGGTTTGTTAATCAAAATGATATTGAAGACAAGAGAAAAATAGCAGTCATTGGCGATGGTGTAAAAAATGAATTGTACGACCAGGGTGAAACAGTAATAGGGACTTATATAAAAATTCAAGGTGTGAATTTTATGGTGGTTGGTACGTATCAGAAAAAAGATAGTGGCGGCGGGGAAGAGGGTCAAAAAGAAATCTATGTTCCGTTTACAGCTTTTTCTCAGGCTTTTAATATGGGTAACGATGTTGGTTGGATGGCAATTACTGCCAATGATGGTAGTTCTATTTCGGAACTAAAAGAGAAGATTGTTGGGGTGGTTAAAGAGAATAGAAAAATTCATCCAGATGATAAACGTGCCGTTGGGTATTTTGATTTGTACGAACAGTTTAATCGGGTAGAGAGTTTATTCGGAGCATTGAGATGGGTAGCTTATTTTGTAGGTGTGCTCGTATTGTTATCTGGTATTATTGGGGTAAGTAACATTATGCTTATTGTAATTAAAGAACGAACTAAAGAAATAGGTATTCGTAGGGCACTGGGAGAAGCACCGTGGTCAATTAAAAAGCAAATTCTTATGGAGTCTATTTTTCTAACGATTATTTCAGGAATGATTGGGATAATTTTTGGAGCGGCATTTATTTACGGCGTAAATGCAGTACTTGATTCCATAGGTCCAGTAGATATGTTTATAAACCCAAGTGTAAGCTTAGGTGTGGTAGTAAGTGCATTGTTCATTTTAATATTCTCTGGATTGTTAGCAGGGTTTATTCCTGCCCAAAGTGCAATTAAAATTAGACCTATAGAAGCATTAAGAACAGAATAAAATCATCAACAAAATATAATCAATCAAAAAATGAAAAAGTCAACAACAATTATTATCCTGCTCATTATTGTATTAGCCTTTGGCGGGTCTATGTTCTACCTGTATTCTAAAAATGCTGAGGATCCTGTGGTTTATGATACCGAAGAACCTTCGAAGCAAACCATTATTAAAAAGACAATGGCTACCGGTAGTATTCTGCCATTAGAAGAGGTGCTTATTAAACCAAATATATCTGGAGTTATAGAGAAGATTTTCGTGGAAGGTGGAGACTATGTAAAATCTGGAGATTTGTTATGTACTATTAAAGTGGTGCCTAATTTAAGTGCTTTAAATGATGCTAGAAATAATATTGACGAAGCTAAAATAAATCTAGATGACCAATTACGTAATCTAGAACGTCAAAAAGGTTTGTTTACGAAAGGGGTTATTTCTAAAGTAGATTTAGAGCGTGCCCAAGTTTCTTATGATCAATCTAAACAGTCTTACCGTTCTGCCAATAAAAGATATGATATCGTAAAGACAGGTACTACATCTGGTTATGGGAATGCTACAAATACGCAAATTAGAGCTACCGTTAGTGGTATGGTGTTAGAGGTACCTGTAGAAGTAGGCAACCAGGTTATTGAAAGTAATAACTTTAATGAAGGAACTACCATTGCAGCTATAGCCGATGTCGATAAAATGATTTTTGAAGGGAAAGTTGATGAATCTGAAGTGGGTAAAATTAAAGAAAATCTTCCGCTTGAGATTACGGTAGGTGCAATTGAAGATAAAGTATTCGATGCTGTATTAGATTATATAGGGCCTAAAGGAAATGAAGAAAATGGCGCTATCCAGTTTGAAATTAAAGGAACACTTAAAAAACAAGATTCTGTATTTATAAGGGCAGGTTTAAGTGCAAATGCTTCTATAATTTTAGCTCGTGTAGATAGTGTATTGGCAGTGAAGGAAGCCTTGGTGCAATTTGATGATAAAACCAAAAAGCCATACGTGGAAATAGCGACTGGAGATCAGGAATTTGAAAGAAGGGATATTGAGTTGGGGATAAGTGATGGTATTTACGTGCAGATAAATTCGGGGATAAAAGATGGAGATAAAATAAAAGTATGGAACGAGGTAAAGCCCGACGAGCTTGCTGAAAATGAATAAAGTAAAAAAATAAAACAATTGATGTAACAAATTATACTCTCATTAGTCTAATGTGTAGACAATGTAAAAATTGTTCAAAACAACAACCAACATGATTCAAATCAAAGATCTTCACAAGTCCTATAAAATGGGCAAGAACTCACTTCACGTTCTTAAAGGAATAAATTTTAATGTTGAAGAAGGTGAATTAGTAGCTATTATGGGCTCTTCTGGTTCGGGTAAATCTACCTTACTAAATATTTTAGGAATGTTGGATAGTTCTGATTCTGGAGAATATATTTTAGATAACGTGCCTATTAAAGATTTAAATGAAACAAAAGCCGCACGATATAGAAACAAGTTCTTAGGTTTTGTTTTTCAATCATTCAACCTTATCAATTATAAAAGTGCGGCAGAGAATGTTGCATTACCGCTGTACTACCAAAAAGTACCAAGAAAGGAACGTCAAGAAAAAGCTCTTAAATATTTAGAACAAGTAGGTCTTAAAGAATGGGCAGGTCATTTACCTAGTGAACTTTCTGGTGGGCAAAAACAACGTGTGGCAATAGCACGGGCATTAGCTGCTGAGCCTAAAGTATTATTGGCTGATGAGCCTACCGGTGCTTTGGATAGTAAAACTTCTTATGAGGTAATGGACTTGATCCAGAAAATTAATGATGCTGGTAACACCATTTTGATTGTTACCCACGAGCCTGATATTGCCGATATGTGCAAGCGTATTGTTCATTTAAAGGATGGAGTAATTATTGAGGATAAGAAAATTGAACAAGTAAGAGCCGAACAATATGTTTGATAGAGACATTTGGCAAGAAATATATCACAGTATAAGTAATAATAAGCTTAGAACTTTTCTTACCGGGTTTTCGGTAGGTTGGGGTATATTTATTTTAGTGTTGCTTTTGGCATCCGTTAAAGGAATGCAGAATGGTTTTACACTACAATTTAGTGATGATGCTACGAACTCTATTTTCGTAAGAACAGGAACAACATCATTAGCCTATGGGGGATTTGAAGCAGGGAGAAGGATTCAAATGACCAATGATGATATAGAATACATTAAACGAAGTTTTCCTAAGGATGTCGAATATATAAGTCCTAGGGTATACCAAAATACATCGGCACGTTATAAAAGTGAAACAGGTAGTTATAACATTCAAGCTGTTTATCCTGATCATCAAGCAATAGAAAAAACAATTGTTAATAAAGGTCGTTTCATTAATACCAACGATTTACTTAATGCCTCTAAAGTTGCTGTTATTGGTAGAAAAGTTGAGGAGGATTTATTTAAGAATGAAGATGCCATTGGTAAATTCGTTGAGTTCAACGGATTACCTTTTAGAGTTATAGGGGTCTTTACCGATGATGGAGATGATAATGCTGAGCGTAATATTTATGCGCCGACAAGTACGTATCAAAAGATGTACGGTCAAACAAATCATATTGACCAAATTGCATTGACCTATAATCCTAATTATGACTTAACAGAAGCACTCGCCTTTTCAGACAGACTTGAAAATGTTTTTAGAAGACGTTTTAAAATCGCACCTCAGGATCAAGCAGGTATTAGAATTTTTAACTACGCAGAGGTGTTTGAGGATATCAGCAATTTTACCGGTGGTCTCGATATCGCTGTAATTATTGTAGGTCTCTTGATTCTCTTATCAGGTATTGTAGGTATTGGTAATATCATGGTATTTATTATTAAAGAACGTACCAAAGAAATTGGAGTTCGTAAAGCCTTAGGTGCAGAGCCGTGGTCTATTATTAAATTGGTTTTGTTTGAATCGGTTTTTATTACGGCTTTATCTGGATTTATAGGATTGGGTATTGCAACGGGATTGTTGGCGATTGTTGGACCTAGTATTAAAACTAGTGCTTTTGCGAATCCTTCGGTAAGTATGTCGATTGTAGTTACGGCAACAATTATATTAATAGTGGCTGGTGTATTGGCAGGATTAATTCCTGCAATGAAAGCGGCAAGAGTGAAACCAATTGTAGCATTAAGCGATAAATAATATGTGGATATTAGATAGAGATTTATGGTCTGAGATTTTTGCCACATTGGGTAAAAACTTGTTTCGAACATTTTTAACAATGTTGGGGGTTATCATAGCTATGATAATTCTAGTATTACTATTAGGTGGTGCTAACGGAATGAGTAACGGTTTTCAGAAAATATTTGCGGGTACGGCCTCTAATAGTTTGTTTGTATGGAGCCAAAGTACATCAGAGCCTTATAAAGGCTTTGAAAGAGGGCGTAGAATACAATTTAAATTAGAAGACGCAACTATACTTAAAGAGCAAATACCTGAAATTGAAGTTTTAGCGCCAAGAATTGAACTTGGTAGTCATAGGGGAGTGGTTACCGTATATAGAAATGGTTTAACCAGTGGTTCTGCAGTATATGGAGATTACCCTAATGTAGATGAGATCATGAAGAAGAAACTGGTAGAAGGTCGGTTTCTTAATGAGAATGATATGACCGGGTCTAAGAAGGTTTGTGTTATAGGGGAAGAAACGTATAAACTTCTATTTGAAAAAGGGGAAGAAGCAATAGGTGAAGATGTTCGCATAAACGGTGTGTTCTTTAATATCGTTGGAATTTATAAGCCTAACCAAAACATAAATATTGATGGTGAAAATTCCGTCTATATTCCTTTTTCAACATTTCAAAAAGCATTTGGATCTGGGGATAGAATGGGGTGGATGGCAATTTCAGTAAAGTCAGATGCAAAAGTGCCAGTCATTGAAAGTCAAATAAAACGACTGTTAAAGAATAAGTACGATATCAACCCAATAGACGAACGCGCTATAGGTAGTTTTGATATGTCTGAAGTGTTTAATAATGTTAAAGCTTTTACAGGAGTACTGCAAGGTGTTTCATTTTTTGTAGGCATGCTAACATTATTGGCAGGTGTAATTGCCATTAGTAATATACTCTTGATTACGGTAAAAGAACGCACAAAAGAAATAGGCATAAGACGTGCCTTGGGAGCAACGCCAAAAGTGGTAAAAAGGCAAATTGTTTTAGAATCTATTGTAATTACAGTATTTGCCGGATTCGTCGGTTTTGCAATCGCCGTAGGATTTCTGGCAATAGCAAACAACTTGATAGGTGATAATAGTGATATGCCATTTTACAATTTAATGATAAGCATACCACAATTTTTAGTCTCTTTTATTCTAATGGTAGGTCTTAGTGTATTAATAGGATTGATACCAGCGAATAGAGCTATTAGAATAAAACCAATTGACGCATTAAGAGAAGAGTAATAGACCAAACAACAAAGAATAAATAACAATCAAATAGTTGAGCATGAACAAGTATGTAAAGTACGTATTAATAGGAATAGCAGTTTTAGGAATACTGGCTGCAGTAGTCTATTTTTTAAAGAAGAATAGCACTCCTTTAAAAACATATGAAACTGAAACAGTTGTAAAAAGAGATATTACCAATAAGGTAGTTGTTACCGGTAAGGTAATTCCGCAAGACGAAATTGAGATCAAACCTCAAATTTCAGGTATTATTCAAAAAGTATATTTAGAAGAGGGTGTTCAGGTAAAAGCTGGAGATTTAATTGCAACTATTAAAGTGGTACCTAACGAGCAATCTTTAAATCAGGCAAGAGGTAGGGTTAACAATGCTAAAATCTCTTTGGGCAATACTAAAATTGAATATGACCGTAATAAAACACTTTTTGATAAAGGTGTAATATCAAGTCAAGATTTTAATGCATTACAACTTAGATTTGATCAGGCTACACAAGAATTGCAGAATTCTCAAGCAGACTATCAAATTATTAGAGTAGGCTCTGCAGGTGGCTCTTCTAGTGCCAATACAAATATTAGAGCTACAGTAACAGGTACATTATTAGAAATTCCTGTAGAAGAAGGTGATCAGGTTATTGAAAGTAACAACTTCAACGATGGTACTACTATCGCCTTTATTGCTGATATGTCTAAAATGATTTTCGAAGGTGAAGTTGATGAGGCAGAAGTAGGTAAGCTAAAAGTAGGAATGCCTTTAGAAATCAGTATGGGTGCTTTGCAGGACGAAAAATTCAACGCTAAATTAAAATTCATTGCTCCTAAAGGTGTTGAAGAAGAGGGTGCCGTTCAGTTTAAAATAGAAGGTGATCTTGTAGTGTCTGATAGTACTAATATTAGAGCAGGCTATAGTGCGAATGCATCTATTGTTTTAGAAGAGAAGAAAGATGTGCTTTCAATTAAAGAAGCCTTGTTGCAGTTTGATAAAGAAACCAATAAGCCGTACGTTGAAGTGGAAACGGGTGAAAATGAGTTTGAAAAGAGAGAGCTTGTTCTTGGTGTAAGTGATGGTATAGATGTTGAAATTGTTTCAGGAATTGATGAGAATTCCAAAATAAAAATATGGAACAAATTGGAGGCTAAAAGTGAAGATAACGGTCCAAACGAAGATTAAGAAAATCAATCAAATCAAAAAACGAATCGGTCAACCTTTAGTAGGGTTGGTTTAAAAAAGAATACAATGAAAGTAAAAATCACAGGATTACTACTTATATTTTCTGTTGTGGTAGGTATGGCACAGCAAAAGAAATGGACACTAGAAGAGTGTGTATATTATGCTGTAGAGAACAACCTTACTGTTAAGCAGTTTGAGTTGGATTTAGAAAATGCCGCATTAGATAAATCTGATGCAATAGGAGCATTGTTGCCAAGTTTGAATAGTTCTTTAAGTGCATCTGCAAATACAGGACTTGCATTGGACCCTACTACCAACAATTTGGTTTCGGCAACTATCTTTTCTGCTTCAGGAAGTATGACGTCATCTGTTACACTTTTTGATGGTCTTCAGAATTATAATAGAATCGAAAGAGCAAAATTAACTGCAATCAGTAGTCAGTATAGATTAGATGATAGTAAAGATGATATTAAGCTAAGCGTGGCAAATGCATACCTAAACGTATTAGCGAATAAAGAATCTTTAAAAGTCTTTAAGGCGCAATTAGCTATTACAGAACAAGATTTAAAGCGTACTCAGGACTTAGTAGATTCTGGTGTCTTGCCTAGCGGAGATTTATTGCAGATAGAAGCTACTGCTGCAACTCAAGAACAGCAAATGATAAATGCGCAGAATTTAATCTTGATTTCAAAAATTAGTTTAGCACAATTACTGAGTATTACAGACTACGAAAATTTTGATATCGCAGAAGAAGAGTTTGATATTCCTCCATCGGATATATTGAATAATTCTGCCAAGGTTATTTTTGATAAAGCTTTGACTTTCAGAAATGATATACAATTTTCCTTGACAGGAGTAGAATTGGCTCAAAAGGATTTAGAGATTGCTAAGGGTGCCAAGTACCCAAGCGTAGGTGCATTTATTAATTATAATACTAGATATTCTGATCAAAATAATGATCCGTTTACTGGAGAGGCAATTCCGTTTAAAGACCAATTATATATCAATGACGGTATATCTTACGGTGCACAAATGAGCATTCCTATATTTAACGGATGGAGTGTTAGAAATAATATAAAGAGGTCGCAAATAAGTATTGACATTGCACAGATCGAGTTTGAAAGAACAAAGTTGCAGTTAGAAACAGATGTAAATCAAGCCTATGTAAATGTGACCAATTTTTTCAAAGCATTTCAAGCTGCAGAAAAAACGTTGGAGGCTAGAACGCTTGCTTATCAATATTCAAAAGAACGTTACGATGTAGGGTTAATGAATGCATTTGAATTTAGCCAATCACAATCACTTGTTGATAATGCTGAAGCTGATTTAATACGTGCTAAGTATGATTATATCTTTAGACTAAAAATATTGGAATTTTATTTTGGGATTCCTATTTCACTAGAATAGTTTAAGTATTGAAATATAAAAGCCTGTAACATTTTACTGTTACAGGCTTTTTCATTTTGTAGTATGTAATACCTTTGCACTATGGGCTTAATATTGAATCTAGAAACATCATCTACAAATTGTTCGGTTTGTGTCGCTAAAGACGGAGAAATTCTTGCGATTAGAGAATTAAATTCAGCGAACTATTCACATGCAGAAAAACTTCATATTTTTATTGAGGAAGTAATGCAAGAGGCATCTGTTCAAATGCAAGATTTAGAAGCTGTAGCGGTTAGTAAAGGTCCTGGCTCTTATACGGGATTAAGAATTGGAGTTTCGGCGGCAAAAGGCTTATGTTATGCTTTAGGCATCCCATTGATTTCTGTTGCTACATTAAAAAGTATGGCATCCCAAGTTCAAATTAAAGAAAATGAAGTTTTAATTCCTGTATTGGATGCAAGACGTATGGAGGTGTACTCTGCAGTTTTTGATGCTGAACTAAATGAGGTTAGAGAAACAAAAGCTGAGATAATTGAAGAGAACTCCTTTCAGGAATATATAAATGCTAAACAGGTTCATTTTTTAGGAAGTGGAGCAGAAAAGATAAAAGAGGTCTTTCAGGATAATACTATAATCTACCATTGCGACATAGTACCTTCTGCAAATGAAATGGCTTACATCTCTTCGAATAAATACAAACTAAATGATTTTGAAGATGTAGCTTATTTTGAACCTTATTATTTGAAAGACTTTGTAATTCAAACTAAGAAAGCGAAATAGTAACTACTAAAAAAGCCCTTGAGTTATCAAGGGCTTTTTTAGTAGTTAAGGAACCTAATTTAACTCGGCATTTGGGTAACCACTCTTTGAGGAAACGGTATCTCAATACCAGCCTCATCAAACTTATATTTAATCTCTTCTAATACATGAAAATGTGCAGCCCAAAAATCTGGATTGTTCGCCCAGAAACGAAGTGTCAAGTTCACTGAACTATCGGCTAATTCACCTACATATACCTCTGGTTCTGGAGATTTTAAAATTGTTTCACGTTCAGCACAAATAGCTAATAATATTTCTTTGGCTTGTTTTATGTTAGATCCGTAACCTATACCAACATCAATTTTATCTCTTCTTGTATCCAAGGCGTTATAATTAGTGATGGTATTGTTAGATAGTTGACCATTTGGTATAATTGCCATTTGGTTTCCAAAGGTGCTTACTTTAGTAGTGAAAATAGATATTTCCCTAACCGTTCCATCTACACCTTGTGCGGAAATAAAATCTCCAATTTTAAAAGGTTTAAATAAAAGGATAAGCACACCACCGGCAAAATTTGCCAATGAACCTTGTAATGCTAAACCTATAGCTAAACCTGCGGATGCTAGTATTGCGACTAAAGAAGTTGTTTGGACTCCTAATTGAGTAATAACCAATACAAATAATACAATTTTTAAAGCAATATTAATAAAGCTTTGTAGAAATGTCTCTAGTGCTAAATCGTAGTCTTTTTTAGCAAAAAACTTACGAATCATTTTATTAATGAACCGTATTAAATACGTTCCGGCAATTAAAAGAAATATTGCCCATAATAAGCTGGGTAAAACAGCCCATAACCAAGCGATTGCATTATCTGCATGTTCTTGAAGATTCATTATTCTATCCATCATGTTTTTTTTTGTTGCAGTTGAACCAATAACTTATTACCTGAAAATAATAGGAGATTAAACAATGATTAATTCACTGTTTCCACAAGGTTTAACACTTTACTAGGTTCTTCTACGGGCATTTGACAGCTACCGTGATTACAAACATAAATTAGTGTCTTATTCATTACATACCTATTCATTAAAAGAGGCAAGTTGCTGGTCTTAGCATTTGAAGCGGCAAATATAACGTTTGGAAGATAGTTCTTCATAAGGCTTTTGCATATGGGTTCATAATTTTCACCGATAGAGACCACTTCAAAGAATTTTTGATCCATAAGCAATGCTAGGTGAAGCCAATTTGCATGATTTTGAGGATTTTCGATGATTGAAGGTTTCATTGTTTTCATCATTTTGTCCAACCTAGTATCAAGATTATCTTCAGGAAAGTATTTAGAAAGTTTATGAAGATTGTGAGCCATCATAGAATTGGAAGAGGGAATTACATTATCGGCTACCTCTAAGGTTCTTCTAATAAGATCATCTTCTTTATTTGATGTGAAATAAAAGAGTCCGGTAGTAGTGTCAGAAAAATTATCAATAGCATACTTTGCCAATTGTAAACTTTGTTCTAACCATTGTTCATCAAAAGATATTTCATAAAGCCCTAAAAAAGCATCAATAATAGAGGAGTAATCTTCTAGGAACCCTTCAATAGTTCTTTTTCCATTTTTGAAGTTACGGTATAGACCTCCATCTTCGGTGATCATATTTTCTAGAATGAAATGTGCATTATTTAATGCTGATTCTAAATAAGTTTCATTCCCTAAATATCTGTAGGCATCTGTAAGTCCTTTTAATGCTAGTCCGTTCCAAGAGGTTAAAATCTTATCATCTAGTCTAGGCTTATTTCTTTTTTCTCTTTCACTCTTCAATAAATTTAGGCATTTAGTAATAGTTTGCTGTAATTCTATCTTGGTAATAGAGTGATTCATTGCAATGTCTAATGCCTCTGAATCTCTAATAAGTACGTAATTTTCTTCTTCCCAATATCCATAAGAATTAATGCTGAAGTATTCACTAAAAACTGGATAATCTTCTTTTAATAATTCTTTAAGCTGATCTTCTTTCCAAACATAAAAAGCGCCTTCTACTAATTTATTCTGGTCATTAAGGCTATCGGCATCTAAAGAAGAGTAGAACCCATGACTTTTATCTAAGAGTTCTTCATTTAAAAAATCAATACTTTTTTCTACAATGCCTTTATAAAGTTCATTTTTGGTATCGGCATATGCTTTAGAGTATAGACTTATAAGCAATCCGTTGTCATATAACATTTTTTCAAAATGGGGAACATGCCACTTTGTGTCTACGGAATACCTCGAAAAACCACCGCCTACATGATCGAATATACCACCCCAAGCCATTCGCTTTAAAGTTATATTAACATATTCTGAAACACTTTCATCTTGTTTTGAATGCGAATAATGTAGTAAGAAATTAAGATTTGTAGGCATCATAAATTTAGGAGCTCGCTTGTAGCCACCTAAAAAAGTGTCAAAATAGTTAGACCAGTCTTTGACCACTTCATCTATTTCCGTTTCTAGAATTAAATCTTGATTCTTATCAAACGTGATTGCGTTTATTTCTTTAAGCCCATTTGCCATGTTTTCGGCGTAACCAATAATTTTTTTTGGATCATCTAGATAAAGTTTCTGAAGTTGATTTAATACTTGTATCCATTCTTGTTTTTTGACGAATGTGGCTCCCCAAAAAGGTCTCCCGTCAGGCAGTGCCAATATATTTAATGGCCATCCTCCACTACCAGTCATCATTTGTAAGGCATCCATGTAAATATGATCAATATCTGGTCTTTCTTCTCTATCTACCTTAATATTTATGAAATACGAATTCATAGTCTCTGCGACTTCCTCATCTTCAAAGCATTCGTGTTCCATAACATGGCACCAATGGCAGGCAGCATATCCAATACTAATTAGTATTAGTTTTTGCTCATTTTTTGCTCGTTCAAGGACTACGGTATTCCAAGCCTCCCAATCAACAGGGTTATGAGCATGCTGTAATAAATACGGGCTGCTTTCTTTAATTAAATTATTGGTGTGTTTATGTGGGGTTGACATTGAATAATTATTAGTTTAGGACAAAAAAAAACGCCCGAGGGCGCTTTTAATATTGATAAATAATTGTTATTTCACTTCAAAAGTGATTTTAACATTTACTCTGTAATTTTTGATTTTTCCATCTTCAACGGTAGCACTTTGCTCGTTGATATAAACCGATTTAATATTTTTTACTGATTTGGATGCTTCTGCAACTGCTTTTTTAGCGGCGTCTTCCCATCCGTTATCAGAATTTGCTAATATTTCGATTACTTTTAAAACTGCCATAATTAATGATTTTAAGATTTACTCCAAGTTACAAAAATTGAAGGCAATGATTAATTCATTTCAATTTTTAATTAGCCATTAATAGCAACTACCTCATTTACTTTATCTCCCATCATATTCTTAAGCATAGTTTCAATACCATTCTTTAAGGTGAAAGTGGAAGATGGACAACCACTACATGCACCTTGTAAAATTACATTTACAGTTTTGCTTTCGGCGTCATATGATTGAAACATAATATTACCACCATCACTTGCTACAGCGGGTTTTACATATTCTTCTAATATATCAACGATTTCTTGCGAAATTTCGTCAAGCTCAATAGTGCTTTCTGCAGTAACAGTTTCAGATACTTGCGCTTCGGTACCAATAGATTTTGCATTATCTGCAACAATCTCTTTACCGGCTGCAATGAAGTTTCTAATCACTTCACGTATTTCGATATTGATATCATCCCACTCTGCTACCTCATATTTAGATACTGAAACATAATTTTCATCTATAAATACTTGCTTTACAAACGGAAACTGAAACAATTCCATAGCCAATTTAGAATCTCTTGCTTCATCAATATTCTTGAACTCGAATGCCGATCCTACTATTTTTTTGCTAGCAACAAATTTCATTGTTGAAGGGTTGGGTGTAACCTCTGCGTATACTGTTACTGGAATTGGTTTGTCCATGTCTTCCTCAATAACAATGGTTTCTCCGGAATTTAAATACTCTACCAATTGCTGTGCGACCTCGTCTTTTACATCTTCCCACTGAACAATATCGTATCGCTCTAAACCAATAAAATCACCTGAAATGTAGACGGTTTTAATAAATGGTAAATAGAATAATTGCTGTGCCAAAGGGGAGTTTTGTGCCTCGTCAATATTTTTAAATTCGTAATTTTTTCGGTTAACTAAAATGTGATTAGTTTCGAACTTTAATATATTGGGGTTATTGGTCTTAACGACCGTAATTGAATACTCTTTCATTTCTCAAAAATTTTATACAAAAATACAAAGGAAATCTTAGTTTGCACCTACATAATAATGTTGAGGTTAACTCGTTATACACTTTATATTAGTGAAACTAAACCTTAGTTTTAAAGCCCCAAGATGAAATACCACATTTTACTATTGTTTACAGTGCTTATGATTAGTTCAAAAACTGCAGCACAAGAAGGTATTCCTGTTTATTTTGATTATTTGTCAGATAACTACTATTTGGTTTTTCCGTCTATGGCTGGTATTGGCGAAGGTGGAAAAGTTAGGGCCACAGCTAGAAAACAATGGTTCGATGTTGACGATGCCCCAAGTTTGCAAACAATTAATGCTCATTTTAGACTTGGTGATTCTCCAAGTGGTATTGGTGCAATTCTTTTCAATGATGCAAATGGCTACCATTCACAAACAGGATTAAAACTTACATATGCCCATCATTTAAGAATGGGAGGCGATGATATTAGACAGTTGAATCAACTATCATTTGGTTTAAGTGGAACAATACTACAGAGTAGTTTGGATGAAACTGAATTTAGATCTGTTACGCCTGATCCTGCAGTTTCTGGTATTAAATTAAGTTCATCTTATACTAATGTTGATATAGGTGTATCTTATAACTATCAAGAGTTTTATACTCATTTTGCAGTTACTAACGCATTAACAGGTAGTAAGAGAAACTTATATTATAGAGATAGGCAAGATAACCCTGATGAGCTGGTTATTGATAATATTAGGAGATTTTTAATTTCCACAGGTTATGTTTTTGGTAGAAGTGAATGGCAAGTAGAGCCTTCTGTGCTTTTTCAATTAACGGAATTCACCAAAGAAAAAAGTTTAGACATTAATGCGAAAGTGTACAAAGATGTTGATTTTGGTCGTATTTGGGGAGGACTTTCTTATAGAAGAAGTTTTGATGGTGCCCAATTTCAAAACAACGGATCTTTTGGGGAACAACGTTTGCAATTGGTTACGCCTATAGTAGGTGCTAATATCAATAATTTTATGGTGTCTTATAATTACTCTTATCAAATGGGTGATATTCGTTTTGATAATGGAGGGTTTCATCAAATTACCCTTGGGTATGATTTCGGACAAAAAGAACGTAAATATGATTGTTATTGCCCTGCAGCGAATTAATAAGGTCTGCTCATATTGGAACAGACCTTGTTGATAATTATTCCCAACTATAATTTTTAGAAGCTGCTTGTTTTTTTATCGCTTTAATCATAGCATTTTCTAATTCGCCAGATTTATCATTCGTTTGGTTTTCAGAAATATAAGCTAATCTCTTAGTATTGTATTCTTGTATCTCTTTTTGAATCTGCTCTCTTTCGTTTTTCTTTGTCTCTACATATGTTTTTATTTCTTTTTCATTTCTGCCTTGCAGTTCTAATGGTAGTTCATCGTTTTCTATAGAACTTATTTCAAATTCTTCATCTTCATAAGCGTCAACAAGATCCCATTTTTTATTATTATAAAGTCTAGAGCTTTTGCTTACTGCTCTTTTAACGGCAACAGCTTCTTGCATTTCTAAGGCATTATTATCTTGTGTCTCTTGAGCCATATATTTTGCTTTCCCCATAGAACCATATGATATGTAGGTCTTGTTTAATTTTGAGTTTAATTTTATAATGATATCGTCATAAGGTGTGGTGATATGCACAACCTCTTTATTATGATCAATAGCCATATACTCTCCACCTGTTAGTGCTGCTCCATTTTTCCAATCTGTACTAATGCCTAATTCATAATTTCCGCAGAAAATAGTATTTACAACCACATCTTTTTCATTAGCATTTGCTAGCGCTGTTCTATAATTATACCTGCCTTGGTCAAATGGTTCATTACCAGCAATAAAAATCATGCGAAGTAAGTCTGGATCTTTATTCCATGGTAATTGATGTAGGGAAGTCTGTAGAACCTTTCCGCAATATTCTTCACCACCATTGGTAGTTAGAGAAAAAAGCTTTTCAGAAATTTCATCTAAGTCACTGCTGAAACCTAATACCTGTTGAATATAACCTTCACCGGCAGAAAGATTATCATTACCGTATTGATATAGCGCAATTTGTAAATTTGGTCTTGTCTCATTTCCACACTTAGCTAAACTAAATTCGTTTACAATATCCCATAGTTGAGATTTTGCCTGGTTAAGAAGTCCGTCCATACTATTGCTAGTGTCTAATAATAAGGCTATTTGAACAATATTATCCTTAATTGGTGCAGTAGTTTCTGTAGCATGCGCAATTAGTTCAATAGGTTTTTTCTTATCACTTATATTGCATGCAGATATTGTGGATAGGGTTAGCAGTGCTAGACCTAATGAACTAAATTGTTTAATAGCTTTCATACTTTTCGTTTTAAATTCGATGCTAAACTAAATGCAAAGTATTTCTAGAAATAACTGAAATGAGTGAAGTTGTCTTTTCACTTAGTAAAGTGTTAGGCAGGGTTTGTGAAGCAGTGAAATACTTGATTGAAAGTGTAATTTTCGGTTATCCTGTATTTTTTTGTGCCATATTATTCAGCTAAGTTTACAGTAATCATAGCTGATGAAAATTTATATAAACTACATATTATTATTTTTGCTGTTGGGTACGTTAACCGTAAATTCCCAATCGCAAAGTGATGCCCTAAAGTTTAATTTAAAGGGGAGAGTAGAGGTTAGAAATAGCGGGAGACCAATTTCTGGTGTATCTATATCTAATGATATGGGAGCTTTCGTAATAACCAACGGGCTTGGGGAATTTGAAATTAGAACAAGAATTGGAGATCAATTGATTATAGAACATGATGATATTGAGACATTAAGATATGATGTTGAGAAAAATGACGATGTTTTAATTCTAGTCGAAGATTTTGAATCTTCTTCTATAGGTAGCAGGTCTAAATCTTTGCCAGATATATCCGTTAAACATCAACAATTGCTGGATTCAGCAGAGGAAAATAAAGCCGATGATATTGAGAGAAGTATTGATTTAGTTGCGCAATCGATATCCATTTTAGGTAAAAGAGGAAGAAAAAAAGAACTGGCACGTTCTCTTTCTAAACTAGGTGAAATATACCAATATCATAAGCAGCTAGATTTGGCGATTGATAATTACGAGGATGCTTTAGAAAACAATAAGACAATTGCTACCTCTTTACTATTAGCAAAAGCGTATAACCTAACATCTAGGTATAGTGAGACTATAGACTTATTAAATCCTTTATTGGAGATTAAATCTATGCAGCCACACCAAAGTGCAGTGCTTTATGAATTGCTGGGAGATGCCAATAAAGGAGAAGGTAAAGACCGTGTTGCTATCGAATTGTACAATAGAGGTTTGCTAATTGCAGATAAGAATCAGTTAACTCCAAAAATGATTGATCTTAATTCAAAAATTGCAGATACGTATTCATTGGGAAATCAATCAATGGAGGCAGAAGCCTATTATGACAACTCATTAGATCTTGCTAATCAATCAGCACCTAAACGAGCATTACAAGAAAAAGAGAAAGTTGCAGATTTTTATAATACAAAAAGCAGGTTCAATGAGGAGATTACCATGCGTAAAAGTAGTCTTGAGGAATTGAAAAAAATAAAATCTCCAAATGCTGGTGTAAAGAGATTAGAACTTGGGGATACCATAACATCACAACGTATAAATTATAAAATTGCAAACGCATATATCTCTCAAGATAAGTATAACGAAGCCATTCCTTTTTTAGAAAAAAGTATCGTTGAAGCAGGTTCAGATGATGATTTAGTAGTGCAAAAAGATGCTACAAGAAAATTATCTGAAGTATATAAAGTAAAGGGAGATTTTACTAAAGCACTAGATACATATCAAAATTATGTGGCTTTAGTAGATTCTTTATATGTACGTAAAGAACAGGAGATTTCTAGGGCTACTCGTTTTAATAGGGAGATTGCAAATGCACAAAATAGACTTACCGGTTTAGAGCAAGAGAGGGAATTATCGCAAAGTAAGTACGACTTGGCTTTAACAGAACAAGAATTGGTGCAAGAAAGTAACAAAAGACAACAGTTGATTATTTATTCTTTAATATTTGGACTCTTACTTACTTTGTTGGCGGTATTTTTCTTTTATCGTAGTAATCAACAACAGAAGTTGGCTAATAACTTATTGGCACTAAAATCGTTGAGGTCTCAAATGAATCCGCATTTTATTTTCAATGCCCTAAATTCTGTAAATAACTTTATTTCTAAAAGCGATGAGCGTAGCGCTAATAGATATTTAAGTGATTTTTCAACCTTAATGCGCTCGGTGTTAGAGAATTCAGAAGAAGATTTTATTCCGTTAGAAAAAGAATTACAACAGTTAGAACTTTACATCAAACTAGAACATTCAAGATTTGAAGATAAATTCGATTATCGCATAGATGTAGATGAAAATGTACAGGTTTCTAAATTTCAAATACCACCAATGCTATTGCAACCTTACATTGAAAATGCCATTTGGCACGGACTTAGATACAGAGATGAAAAGGGAGAATTGTTGGTGACGGTAAAAGAGAACAGTGTAGATTCTATAATTATTAGTATTACAGATAACGGGATAGGGAGAAAGAAATCGGCAGAAATAAAAACTCAAAACCAGAGGAAACAGAAATCTAAAGGAATGGGTATTATCAAAAAACGTGTCGCTATTTTAAATGATATGTATACCGATAAAATAGATATTAAAATTTCAGATTTACAAGCTGATGGTATCGGCACAAAAGTTCTTTTCATATTAAAAAGAGAGAAATGAGTTTAAGAGCAATTTTAGTAGAAGACGAAGCTAATAGTAGGGAAATTTTAAGGAATTATATATCTAAATATTGCCCTAATGTTTCATTATTAGGTGAGGCGGCATCAATTAAAGAAGCTTTAGTACTTATTGAGAATAATGTATTGGACCTTGTATTTCTTGATGTTGAAATGCCTTTTGGAAATGCTTTTGATTTACTTGATCAGTTACCCGACAGAACTTTTGAAACTGTTTTTGTTACTGCATACGATCATTATGCAAAAGATGCCTTAAATAATCATGCAGCTTATTATTTAACAAAGCCGATAAACATAGATGAGTTGATAAATGCCGTGGACTATGTGGAAGGTGTGCGTGAAAAAGAAGCTAGTTTAGAAGGTGAGGTTCTTAGTGCGAAAGTAAATGGAGTCGAAGGTAAGCTTACATTACCACAACAAGACGGATTTCAAATATTGAATATAGGCGAGATTCTATATTGTAAGGCAGACGATAATTATACTGAAATCTATTTATTGAATAAGAAGATTTTGGTAAGTAAGACTTTAAAATATTTTGAAGAAGCTTTAGCCGAATATCCTTTTGCACGGGTACATAAATCTTTTCTGGTAAATGTAAATGAAGTTGTAAAATACAGAAAAGGAAAAGGGGGAAGCGTAGTAATGTCCAACGGAAAAGAAGTAATGGTTTCCGCATCAAAAAAGAAAGATTTTCTATCATATTTTAATTAATAACGATAAATGATAAAAGCTGTTAGAGGTAAAGAGCCCATTATAGGGGAAGATTGTTTTATTGCTGAAAATGCTACAATTGTAGGAGAGGTAAGCATGGGAAAACAATGTAGTGTCTGGTTCAACGCTGTATTACGTGGAGATGTTCATTTTATTAAAATGGGCGATAAAGTTAATGTACAAGATGGAGCCGTAATTCATTGTACCTATTTAAAATCACCAACAACGATAGGGAATAATGTTTCTATTGGACATAATGCTCTTGTGCATGGGTGTACTATACATGATAATGTGCTGGTTGGTATGGGTAGTATTATAATGGATGACTGTATTGTAGAGAGCAACAGCATCATTGCAGCTGGCGCGGTATTGACAAAAGGAACACATGTGCCATCTGGAAGTATATTTGCCGGTATGCCCGCCAAGAAAATAAAAGATATTAGCCCTGAGTTAAGTTCTGGTGAAATCAACAGAATTGCCGAAGCGTATACCATGTATTCTGGCTGGTTTAAAGATTCAGAATAAATTCAAATAGTCAATTACTTATGGCAATCTAGCTAAAATACGTACTTTTGATTCACCAAAATTAAAAGTTATGAACGCGTATGTTTTTCCAGGGCAAGGTGCTCAATTTGTTGGAATGGGTTTAGATTTGTATGAGAAATATCCTATTGCAAAAGAGTTGTTTTTAAAGGCAAATGATATTTTAGGTTTTAATATTACCGAGGTAATGTTTAATGGAACTGCTGAAGGTTTAAAAGAAACTAAAGTAACCCAACCTGCTATATTTCTACATTCTGTTATTTTAAGTAAAGTAATGGGAGATTCATTTAAACCAGATATGGTTGCAGGTCATTCTCTTGGGGAGTTTTCTGGGCTGGTAGCAAATAATACTTTAAGTTTTGAAGACGGACTAAAATTAGTTTCACAACGTGCTTTAGCAATGCAGAAAGCCTGCGAACTTAAACCATCTACAATGGCTGCTGTTTTAGGCTTAGAAGATGCCATAGTTGAAAAAATATGTACAGAAACAGAAGGAATTGTCGTTGCTGCAAATTATAACTGTCCTGGTCAATTAGTTATTTCTGGTGAGGTGACTGCAGTAGAGCAAGCTTGTGAAAAATTAAAAGAAGCGGGAGCAAGACGTGCATTAATGTTGCCTGTAGGTGGCGCTTTTCACTCTCCTTTAATGGAACCTGCTAGGGAAGAATTAGCTGCAGCCATAGCTAACACTACATTTTCTACGCCTAGTTGCCCTATTTATCAAAATGTACCGACGACTGCGGTAAATAGTGCAGCTGAGATTAAAAAGAATTTAATGCTGCAATTGACTGCACCTGTAAAATGGACACAAAGTGTTCAGCAAATGGTGAAAGACGGTGCTACTATTTTTACTGAAATAGGTCCGGGTAAGGTATTACAAGGGCTAGTGAGAAAAATTGAACCTTCTGTTACTACACAAGCTCCAGAGCTAACAGACTAACCATTGTTTCCTTATTATTACCATTTAACCTATAAATCCTTTTTTCAACTGTTTGTGAGGGGTTTACCTTGATTTTTTTGTAATATTGAGATCCTCATTTTTGGTTATGGATTTAGAACATCCTCCAGCCTTATTGTTGGGAATGATAAAGAATGCTATGAAAATAAGAGTATATAATAGTTTTTTGACTTCTAATAGTAGTAGGAGTTTAAAGAAATTCCTATTTGTTTTGGGATTCCTTTTTTTAGGTGCTTTTTCGCAAAGTGTTTCTGCGCAAACAGCCTATATAGAAAATCTTTTAGATGCTGCTGAGGGTAATTCCATATCAGGTGAATTCAGAGTAGGTCTTAGGCCTTTCTTTGGAGGTACTAGAACCATAAATTATGAGGTTTTAATAAATAGTACTGCTACAGAAGGTCTTGACTATGTAGCATTAAGTGGGTCTGTTCAAGTTACTTCTGATTTTTTTAGTGGAGGTACTAATACGGTATTTGTAATTGCTTCCGCCCAAGATCTTCTTATTGAAGGGGATGAAACAGTTATTGTTAGATTGATAACTAATCCTTTCTCTAACTATTCTATAGATACCACTAGTGATGAAGCAACAGTTACAATTGCTGATGATGATTTTGTGACCCTAGATATAAATGATTCTTCAGCAGATGAAGGCGATGGTATAATTTTCACTATAACTTCAAATCAACCCGTGCAATATGATTATGATGTGGAGATTGAGTTCTCTGGAGGGGATGCTGTAGGGGGTGGGCCTGGTATTACTCATCCTCAAGATTACAATAGTACATCTCAAATAATTACTATTCCTCAAGGTACTACTTCAAAAGTTTTTTCAGTACCAACAGGTAATGATCAAGTAGTAGAAAATGATGAAACTTTTGGTGTTCAATTAGTAAGTGCAACTAATTCAAATGTAAATACTGGTGCAGCCGCTAAGGGTACGATTCTAGATGATGATGTTGGTAATATTACTGTTGAAGATGTAACTGAAACGGAAGGGGATAGGTTGCGTTTTAGGGTGGTTAATAATGTTGAAGTTCCTAATGCATTTACAGTATTGGTTAATTTTGTAGATGTTAGTGCAACTGGTGGCGATGTGGATTATGAAAGTGATCAACAGGTTTTAAGTTTTAGTGGTGTTGCTGGACAGAGTAGAAATGTTGATGTTGATACCGAAGATGATAATTTTATTGAGGGTGTTGAAACATTTACAGTTACATTAACATCAAGTGATGCACTTGTAGATGATTCGGATACTGCAACAGGGTTTATCGAAGATGATGACACATATATAGCTTCAATACAGTCTACCACGGCTACAGCAAATGAGAATCCATTGAGTAATGGTGTTTTCACTGTAGGTTTACGGTCTTCTAGTAATCCGTCTGGGCCTTTTATTACAAACAATACAGGGGCACCAATAGCTGTAAATTACAATAGAACAGGTTCAGCAACTTCGGGCTCAGATTTTAATGTTTTAGGTACTTCGGTTTCTATTCCAAATGGTCAGAGTTTTGCCGTAATTACGGTGACACCTATTAACGATGATGTTGTTGAAAATAACGAAACGGTTATTTTGACTCTTGGTACTGGTACAAATTATACGGTAGGTACTCCAAATAGTGCAACGGTCACCATTATTAGTGAAGATGTGGAATATGTTGCGCAAGTGACTGCATCAGATGCTACCGCTGCAGAGAGTACTGGGGCAGTTTCAACTGGGGAATTTACTATAAGTTTAAGTGAAACTAATGTTACGGGAAGTCCAATAATAGTTGGCTTTTCTTTGGGAGGATCAGCTTTAAATAATACGGATTATACATCTAGTTTTACATCTGCTGTTAGCATTCCTAATGGACAGATAGAGACTAAGATAGTTATTACCCCTACCGATGATCAAATTCAAGAAGGTACAGAAAATTTAATTCTAACACTTGCTGCTGGTACCGGTTATGTATTGGGTGCAACAAGTACCCGTTCTGCTGCGGTTCAAATTAATGATAATGATCAAGCTATACTGACTATTTTACCCGATACCGAAAATGAAGATGTTGCCTCGGGGCAACTTGAATTTGATGTTGTTTTAGATAAAGCAGTGGCAGGTGGTACGGTGGTATCGTATTCATTTATTGATGATACTGCAATCAACGGTACTGATTATACCGGTACAAATGGGTCATTCACTTTTACGGGTACAGCCAACGAAACAAGGACTATTATTGTGCCTATTATTAACGATGCTATTTTAGAAAATACAGAAACGTTTACCATTCAATTAGGCTTACCAACAAATAACGTACAACGTGCGAATGGCGGTACGGCTATAGGTACTATCCAAGATGATGATAATTGTGTTGCGGCTCCAACTTTAGATGCGTCAGTTTCAAATATATATTGTGTAGAGGCTGAAGGTGATGATTTTTCAGCCAACTTATTTGATTTTACGAGTAGTGCAGCTCCTGCCGGAACGGTTTTAACTTGGAGTAGAGTTTCAAATCCATTGAACACTAATTCACATTTAACTGTAGCGGAAGCTCAAGATGTAAGTTTGCCAGCTTCTTACTATGGTTTTTTCTATGATGCAGCTAATGACTGTGCTAGTGGGACTATTGAGGTGCAAATTGTACGTAACGTTCTTCCTGAATTGGTTAGCATTAAAGATAATGAACGTTGTGGACCAGGTACGTTATTGTTAAGTGTAGAACCAAGCGATGGTGCTTCCGTTAATTGGTACGATTCTTTAGGTGCAATTACACCAATTGCCACTGGCGAAACATATACTACCCCTTCCTTAAATACAACGGCTACTTATTATGTAGAGGCAACGGAGAATGAATGTACTACTGATAGACAGCCTGTGATTGCTAGAATAGGCTCTCAAGCAACTACTGGAACAGCTTTAAACGGATCTATTTGTAATGTTGCGGTAAATGGTCTTACTACTATAGATTTAGATACTAGACTTAACGGAGCTGACCCTGGGGTTTGGGTATTTGTATCTGGTCCTGAGACTAGTGTGGATTTAAGTTCTACTAATGTTGTAGATTTTGAAGGACTTACTTCTGGTGCCTATATTTTCAGATTTACAACAACAAATTCTACAGCACCATGTTTAAACCCTTCGGTTGATGTTACAATTAATGTAAGTGATTGCGAGACTGATGATGATAACGACGGACTTTTAGGAGGTCAAGAAGTGGTTCTGGGAACCGATTCTAATGACCCAGATACAGATGGTGATGGTATAGAAGATGGTGTAGAGGTTGGTGATGATATTGATAATCCATTAGATGAAGATGGTGATGGAATCATTGATGCCTTAGATTCCAATACTGCAGATGCTGATAATGATGGTGTAAACGATCAGCAAGATCCTGCAAATAATAATCCATGTATACCTAACCGCTTTAACGGTAGTTGTGATACTGATGGTGATGGTATTTCAGATTTGGACGAACAAACAAATGGATCTGACCCAGATGATCCTTGTGATCCTGTGGCAACTCCAAATTGTGATGATCCAATAGATTTGGAAGTATTGAAATCGGTTGACAATGTAGATGCATTAGTAGGTGATACGGTAATATTTAAAATTTTGGTTACCAACTTGTCAGATAGAACGGCAAGAGCAATTGTAATAGGTGATCTTTTAGAACTAGGTTTTGATTTTGTTTCTGCAGATTCTGCAGATTACGATGAGATTTCTGGAAATTGGAATATAGCCGAACTTAATGCAGGTCTGTCCTTAGAACTGACAATTACTGTAATTGTAGCTGAACAAGGACCGTATACGAACACCGCTACCTTATTGGAGTCTATTCCCTCTGATAATAACCCTGCAAACGACGAAGCTACTGTGTCACTTAATACGGAGGTACCAGAGGGTGTTGATCTTGAAATTGAGAAAGAAGCAAGACCAGATAAAGTATTGGTTGGTGATGAAGTTGAATTTGTAATTAGAGTTACGAATATTTCTGAATCGGATGTGGTTACGGATATTGTTGTAAATGACCTGATAGTTATTGAAAACGGATTTGAGTTCGTCTCGGCGGAATCAGATTTCAATGGAACTTATGATGAAACTACAGGAGAATGGAGCATTCCTACTTTAAGCAGAGATGAAACTGCAACCTTGAGAATTAGGGCTAGAGTACCAGGGGAAGGGACTTATACCAATACAGCAAATATTGTAAGGTCAACTCCAAGAGATGGTAATGCACTTAACAATGAAGCAACCGTTGAGGTTGAGGTAATTCAAAGAAGTATTGCCGACCCAGGTTTCCTTTTCAATCAATTCTCTCCGAATGGAAACAATCAAAATGAGGTACTTCGTATAAACCGAACATTAACAGATTCAGAAACAGGTGCGCAAGTAGAAGTTAATTTGCATTATAAGATAAAAATATATGATCGCTACGGTAATCTTGTTTATGAAACCGAAAAAGTAAACGATAGCGATGTTTGGGACGGAACGTATAAAGGAAAGGAAGTGCCAAAGGGAACTTATTTTTATATTATGAATTATAGTGTTAATAATCAACCCGCAATTATTGACAAGGGTTGGATACAGCTTATTAGATAAAATAAATTATGGATTATAACTTTAATAAATCGAGTTATACTATTGCTCTTGTACTATTTTCTCTGTTAAGCTTTAATGCATTTGCACAGAAAGAACCGCAGTACACGCAATACATGTATAATATTGGTAGTTTTAACCCAGCTTACGTAGGTACCGTACAAACGCCTGAGTTATCTGGATTGTATAGAGCTCAGTGGATAGATATTCCTGGTGCTCCAAGAACTTTTCGTTTTGGAGCCAACTTACCTTTTAAAAATGAAAAAGTAGGTTTAGGAATTAATATTGTAAATGATGAATTGGGCCCAGCAACCCAAACCTATGCAGATATATCTTATTCTTATCAAATAATGGTAACTGATGAGACGAAACTGTCTTTTGGTATTGATGCGGGTGGTTCTTTTCTTAATGTAGATTTTTCTAAGGGAACTTTTGAAAACCCTGGTGAAAATCTTAGTGAGGAAATGCTGAGTAAATTCTACCCAACAGTAGGGGCTGGTGCTTTCTTATATTCTGAAGATTGGTATTTAGGAGCATCTGTACCTAATTTTTTAACCGAAGGTGTATATAATGATGAAATTGCATCTATAGTTGAAGATAAGCTTCAGTTTAACTTCATTGGTGGTTATGTCTTTGAACTTTCAGATAATCTTAAATTTAAACCTGCATTTTTGGTGAATACCATATCAGGTTCACCGGTCAACGTTAATTTATCGGGTAATTTTTTAATTTCTGATGTTGTTACTGCGGGTGTTTCTTATCGTTTAGAAAATGCATTTAGTGGATTGGCAGGCTTTCAAATATCCAATCAATTGTTTGCAGGGTACTCTTATGATTATAATACAAATTTACTTGGTGAATTTAATAATGGCTCACATGAAATTATTCTTAAATTCTATCTAGGAAGAAAAGGACCCTCAAAATCTAAAGGAAATAGTGATAAGAATGCAAAAGGTAAACCAAAGCAAATTGATTCGCCTCGATTCTTTTAAAGTGAACTAAAATGAGATTTAAAATAATCATAGTATTTCTAGTTTTTATACCATTTCTAAGTACGGCTCAAGACAAAAAATCTAAAGCCGATAATCTTTTTTATGGATATCAATATGAAAAGGCAATAGCAGCTTATAAAAGTGAAATGCAAAAGGATTCATTGACTAATTATCAGTTATTGAATCTTGCAGATTCTTATTTCAGTACAGGTAGCTATGATAGTGCGTCTAAGCTTTATTTAGAAGTAAATAAGAATGACACTATCATGTCGGTCAACAGATTTAACAAGCTGTTACAAAGTCTTTCTAAGAACTCAGAGAGAGAGAGAGTTAAGACTTTTCTTAGATCAAAAGCAGACAAATTATCCCCTGAACTTTTAGAGAATGCTGAGTTCAATTATAGTCTATTAGAAATTCCTTCAAACAATGATGATAGTATTATACGTGGTTTGGGTATAAATAGTCCGCAAGGAGATTTTTCTCCTGCATTTTATAAGAACGGAATACTATTTAGTAGTAGTAGAGGGCGAAATGCGAAGAATGTTTACGAACCTACAGGTGAGTCATATTTAGATATTTATTTTGCTAGAATAAGTTCTAATAATCAGTTGGTAGATGTTGAACCTTTTAGTGAAATACCTGCAACTGAATTTCATAAATCTACACCTTACTATTCAGATAAACTGTCAACATTTTTTTACATTCTTTCAAACACTGAAGAAGATGAGCTTAGGTATGATGATGATGGGAAGAATGCATTAGCTATAGGTACATTATCTGATACTGGAAGATTTAGATTTATACTAAAGGATTTAAGCACATCATTTTATTATCCTTACTATGATGATAACACGGGTCGGTTATATTTTGCAGCTAATTTTGATGATAGCTATGGTGGTACAGATTTATATTATGTAAATACCAATAATGGGCAAATAATGTCTGCTCCAATTAATTTAGGTCCTAGAATTAATTCACCAGGTAACGAAATAGCTCCGTATATATTCAATAGAAGCTTATATTTTTCTTCTGATATTTTCTATGGTTTTGGTGGTATGGATGTTTATAAGACCAATATATTACCTAATGATTCTTATACAATTCCTGTAAACTTAGGAGAGGGGGTTAATTCTACGTCGGATGATTTTAGTTTTATTATTAAAGATGATGAAATAACTGGGTTGTCTGGGTTCTTTTCGTCAAACAGAAAAGGTGGTAAAGGTGGAGATGATTTATATGCTTTTAATTTTAAGAATGATCCAGGACTTAAGACTTTTGCTCTTGGTGGTAAGGTTGTTAACTTAAAAAATAAGGCGGGAATAAAAGGAGCTCAAGTTAGACTGTTGAATCAAAAGGGTGATATAATAAAAGAGGTAGCTTCTACTTCAGATGGTAGTTTTAGAGTTGAGGTACCTTGGTTGTCACAAATTACGATTCAAGCTATGAGTGATGGTTATTCAATTTTTTCAACTACGTATTCTGAGGAGGGTATGGAAGAAATTCAAAATGCTTCTTATAACATGGGACTCTCAAAGATGCAGGATTTGGTGACTGAACGTGAAGAGAAAACGGTGTTAAAGCTAAATAAGTTTTATTTTGATAAAGGTAAAACGACATTAAACCCACAAGTGGAGACTGAATTAAATAAAGTGGTTGATGCAGTGGTACGTTTTCCACAAATGAGATTGAGAATACAATCTCATACAGATAGTAGAGGTAGTAACTCCTACAATAAAAAACTATCTCAGCAACGGGCAGATACTATAAAAGATTTTCTTTTGAAAAACGGTCTTAATTCAAGTAATATAATCGAAGCGGCCGGTTACGGTGAAGAGATGATTGTAAACAATTGTAAAAATGGAGCGTACTGTCTAGATTTTCTTCACAAACAAAATGAACGCACATTGTTTGTTGTGGAATAACAACTTTCAAATACCCTGCTTAGAAGATTATCATATAGAAGTAATACAGTGCAAAACAAGTTAAGAATAGGATACCTGCATAGGTTAATAATTTTAATTTCGTACCAGGCCAGAACCTAGGGTCGAGGTCACTACTGGTCACATTCTTTAAATTCATGTAGCCCACAATTGGCGCAACTATGAATGAAACAAAAGTAGCTAAAGCAACTAGATTGCCCATATTAGCACTGAATGCAGCAATAACTATAAAATTAATAATAGTTAATACAAGTACGGCTATTGCAAATGCGACTTTGGTAGCGTACCATTTTCGTTGTGGTTTTAAAAGGCTGATTATATCCAAACTAACTCTAGCTAAAGCATCATGTGCTGTCATACAAGTACTAAACATTGTGGCAAAGGCAGATACTGCAATTAGAATATACGCCCATGAGCCTATATGTTCTGTGAATAAACGAACTACTTGGTCGGCAAAACTTACGGCATTGTTACTTAATTGAATATTTGTACCATATAAGGTGTACCAGCCTATTACCATAAAAAATATGGCTAAAACTGCTGTTATGGTATAGCCAATATTAAATTCTTGTAATGAATCTTTTAAGCTAGGTTTTTCTTGATTTTTCCATTTTTCAATACTCCATAAGCTAATCCAGCTAGATGCTTCAACACTTGTGGGCATCCAGCCTATTAATCCTATTAAGAAAAGTATACCTACTTCGTTGAATATTGGTGAAGGTTTGAAGTCTGCAACATGATTGACGGGACCCTTTGCCAATACTAGAATAGTGGTAGCCAATAAAGCAAAGAAAAGTACACTGACTACAAATTTTAAGCTTATTTCTAAAAATTTATATTTTCCAAAAATCAGAAGAATGCTTATTATTAAAAACAAACTTAAAGCTACGATAGCTATTGAGCCGTGTCCTATACTAAAAAGATTAATAAATAGACCAGCGGTTACCGTGTATAGCGCAGCAAGAATAGTAAAGGTTGTAATAAAGGTAATTATAGCATAAAAATATAGATATCCCTTACCTCGATTAAGATAGCCTTCTATCAATGTTTTATTAGTAACGTTAGTATAGCGTACGCCAAACTCAAAGAAAGGGTACTTTAGGATATTTGCTAAAATTATAGGGATAAACATTAGCCAACCATATTGGGCGCCGGCTTTGGTAGATAACACTAGATGAGAAGTACCAATAGCCATGCTAGCAAACAAAAGACCTGGACCTAAGTTTTTTAGTATCTTTTTAAAATTCGGCATTATAATTTGGTTTGGTTGGCGCCTTTAAATGTAGTCTATTTAAATATATTACTTTATTTCAATGGTTGCGCCATAAAATTTGGGTTGAGTATTTAGTACCATATCAATAAACACCTTAACTCGGGCTAGATACTCTCTTGTTTGAACCTTAAGCCCTTGACTGGTAGAGATATCTTGGGCGTTAAAACCAATGGCTTTTAGACCTTTTTGTTTAGCAATGTAAATGGCTCTTTCGTTGTGGAATTTTTGAGATATTACAGTTACTTCATCTAATCCAAAAACAAATTTGGCTCTAAACATAGAATCTAAAGTTCTAAAGCCAGCATAGTCCAAGAAAATTACATGGTTTGGTATACCAGCATTGATTAAATCTTTTTTTATGGTATTAGGCTCATTGTAATAAACACTTCCGTTATCACCACTTACGAGAATAAATTCAATTTTTCCGGCTTTATAAAGAGCTGTGGCAGCATCTATCCGATAAGTATAATATGGATTTGGGGAGCCGTTTGTTAGGCGATTAGACGTGCCTAAAACAAGTCCAACGCGGTTGGTAGGTATTGTATCGGTATCAGTGTAAGTTTGTCCCTCAGCAGTGCTTGAAATAACTATATTACATACAAATATGACGAGAATTAATGCAACTAGTAGTAAGCCCGATATTTTGAGTAAAGTTTTCAGCATGCATTTGTAATGATAACTAAAGTTAATGAATAACTAAGAACTTCAATTTGAAAAGTATATAAAATAAAAAACCCTTGAAAATCTTACGATTAACAAGGGTTTTGGTACTCGAGGCGGGACTTGAACCCGCACGCCCCAAAGAGCACAGGATTTTAAGTCCGGCGTGTCTACCAATTCCACCACTCGAGCATACTTGGCTTTAAATAAAAAATGCTGATGAACAACATTTCTGAGCGAAAAACGGGATTCGAACCCGCGACCTCCACCTTGGCAAGGTGATGCTCTACCCCTGAGCTACTTTCGCAAATTTTTAAGAACGTGCATCTCCTAAAAGATGCGGGTGCAAATTTAATACAATTCTGTAAAAAGCAAAGTAAAAATGAACAAAAAAAATAAAAATATTATGATGTTGCTTTTTTGTCCTTGGTTAACAGCCTTTTAATCTCATTTAATTTCATCAATGCCTCTACTGGTGTTAGGGTGTCAATGTCCAAATTTGTGATTTCTTCCTTAATTTCTTCTAATAACGGGTCATCTAAATTGAAAAAACTTAGTTGCATTTCGTCAGAATCACCTTTGAGTTTGTCGCCAACTTCTTCGTTTACGTGTTTGTTTTCTAATTTTTTTAAAATTTTGTTCGCTTTTTGAATTACCTGTTGTGGCATACCTGCCATTTTAGCTACATGTATTCCGAAACTATGTTCACTACCTCCTGGAACTAATTTTCTAAGAAATAAAACGGTATCCTTTAATTCTTTTATAGCAACATTGAAATTTTTAATACGATTAAAGGTATTAGTCATTTCATTTAACTCGTGATAATGTGTAGCAAACATTGTTTTTGCTCTTGCTGGGTGCTCGTGTAAATACTCTGAAATAGCCCATGCAATAGAAATACCGTCATATGTGCTAGTACCCCTTCCTATTTCGTCCAATAAAACTAAACTACGCTCAGATAGGTTGTTAAGAATAGATGCGGTCTCATTCATTTCCACCATGAAGGTTGATTCGCCCATAGAAATATTGTCACTTGCACCAACACGGGTAAATATTTTGTCGATTACACCAATTTTTGCAGTTTCAGCAGGTACAAAACTCCCCATTTGAGCAAGAAGCACGATTAAGGCGGTTTGTCGTAATAAAGCCGACTTACCACTCATGTTTGGTCCTGTGATCATTATAAATTGTTGATTTGACCTATCTAGTTGTAAATCATTCGCAATATATTGTTCCCCTAAAGGCAATTGTTTTTCAATAACTGGATGTCTACCATTGGTTATTTCTAGATCCGTAGTATCGTTTAAGGAAGGACAGTTGTAGTTATTTTCTTTTGCCAATTGGGCAAAGCCACATAGGCAGTCTAATTGTGCAATTAGGTAGGCGTTATTTTGAACAGGAGCAATATACTCTTGCATCCATACTACCAACTGAGAAAACAACTGTTGCTCTAAGGTAGATATACGGTCTTCCGCACCTAGAATTTTAGCTTCATATTCCTTAAGTTCTTCAGTAATGTAGCGCTCTGCGTTTACTAGCGTTTGTTTACGTGTCCAAGTGTCGGGAACTTTATCTTTATGTGTATTTCTAACTTCTATATAATATCCAAATACATTGTTAGAGGCTATTTTAAGGGATGTAATACCAGTTGCAGCAGTTTCCCGCTCTAACATGCTGTTCAAATAATTTTTGCCCGAAGTTGCTAATCCTCTAAGCTCATCTAATTCTTCAGAAAACCCCTTTGCAATAGTGCTACCTTTTAAAATATTAACGGGAGCTTCTTCGCTAAGCATTTCCTTTATTTTAGCCCTCAACAAATCGCAAGATTGTATTTGGTCGCCAGTTAGAGCTAAAGATTCATTTTTAGAAGCAGTTGCCAGTTGTTTAATCGGAATTAAGGCTTCTAAGGAATTCTTTAATTGAACAACCTCTTTAGGGTTTACCTTACCTGTAGCAACTTTAGATATTAGGCGCTCTAAATCGCCCATCTGTTTAATATGGTGTTGAAATTTTTCTAAAACAACTTCTTCTTCATATAGAAAAGAAACTATTTGCTGTCTCCTTTTAATTTTTTCTAGATTTTTAAGGGGTAATGCCAGCCATCTTTTTATCATTCGGCCACCCATTGGTGAGATGGTCTTATCGATAACATCTAAAAGTGTAACTGCATTTACATTGGTGGAATGATAAAGTTCTAGGTTTTTAATAGTAAACCTATCCATCCATATGTAATCATCTTCTGCAATACGTTGCAGTTTTGATATATGCTGTAATTGACGGTGCTGGGTTTCGCCTAAATAATGTAAAACGACACCAGAGGCAATAACACCGCAAGTTAAATGGTCTACACCAAACCCTTTTAAAGTGTTTGTGTTGAAATGAGAGGTCAGGTTTTCGAGTGCATAATCTTCTTGAAATACCCAATCTTCTAAATAGAAAAGATGGTGATTCTTACCGAATACATCTGTAAATTCTGTTTTATGTGCTTTAGAAATTAACACCTCGTTTGGAGAAAAATTCTGTAATAATTTATCAATTTGTTCTTCGCTACCCTCCGAAGTTAAAAACTCACCGGTAGAAATATCTACAAATGCAATCCCTATTTTCTTTCTTCCAAAATGAACAGCACAAAGAAAATTATTTGTTTTCGAATTTAATATATCATCGTTCATTGCCACACCTGGCGTAACCAATTCGGTAACACCTCTTTTGACAATAGTTTTGGTTTGTTTAGGGTCTTCTAGTTGATCACATATGGCAACACGCTGACCGGCTTTTACCAATTTAGGTAAATAGGTATTTAATGAATGATGAGGAAAACCTGCTAATTCGGTTCTTTCTCCACCATTGTTTCTATTGGTTAATATTATACCTAAAATACGTGATGCTTTTACTGCATCTTCACCGAAAGTTTCGTAGAAATCACCTACTCTAAAAAGGAGTAATGCATCAGGATACTTGTTCTTGATGGTGTTATACTGCTTCATTAAAGGGGTTACCTTTTTTGTCTTGCTTTTATCCGCCACTTTATCTTTATCTCATTAATTTTGCACCTTCACGAAAGTATGGTTTTATCCCTAAAATTTAAATTATTGTTGATATTTGAGGATAAGTTTATCGCCATTAAATACTAATGAAATAGAATAGGAAAGTATGCGAAAGTTAAGAAATGAGGAGCTGGATAGAAAAGATGTAGAAGGTTATAAACTTGCCGATAAATCTCCGATAATTATTGTTCTTGATAATATAAGAAGCTTAAATAATATTGGGTCTGTATTTAGAACGGCTGATGCTTTTTTGATAGATAAAATATACTTGTGCGGCATTACTGCTACACCACCGCATAAAGATATTCATAAAACAGCCTTAGGTTCTACTGATAGTGTAGCGTGGGAACATGTTTCAGATACAATAGAGCTAGTTGATAGATTAAGAAATGAAGGTAATCATATCATCTCTGTTGAGCAGGCGGAAAATGCAACGCTATTAAATGATTATAAACCGTCCAAAACTAAGAAACAGGTTTTGATATTTGGGAATGAAGTTAAGGGGGTTTCACAGAATGTGGTTTCAGCAAGTGATGAAGTACTTGAAATTCCGCAATTTGGAACAAAGCATTCTTTGAATATTTCCGTAAGTGTAGGTGTCGTGGTTTGGGATTGCTGGAGCAAATTAAATGCATAAAAAAACCCGGTCATGGACCAGGTTTTTTAGTATAGTTTGAGTTAGTTAGTTGCACTTATGCCCGTACAATAAAAGAAATCCTTTTCATTTACGCAAGAAATTGCGTGTTTTATATTGTTATAAATTAGATAAGGCAAAGTCTTCAATCGTTGCTAAAATGATTTCGTAATCACGTTCATGACTAACAAAGTCTAGTTCGCTTACATCTATAATGAGCTGATTTTCTTTAGGGTAAGTCCTCAGGAAGTCAAAATAGCCCCTGTTAATTTTTTCAAGATAAGAGAGTTCAATGTTCTGCTCATAATCTCTACCGCGTTGCTTAATTTGCTGTAGTAACCTCTCTGTAGTCTGGTACAGATAAACGTATACTTTAGGCTTTTTAACCTCTTTGTACATGAAGTTAAAAACCTTTCTATACAAATCGAATTCGTTTTGTTGCAGTGTAACTTTGGCAAAAATCAGCGATTTGTAGATATCGTAATCGCTTACCATGAAACTTTTAAATAAATCTAACTGATTTGTGTCTTCTGTGAATTGTTGGTATCGATCAGCCAAAAACGACATTTCTAAAGGAAAAGCGTACCTAGCTTGGTCTTCATAGAAACTGGGTAAAAATGGATTTTCAGCAAATCTCTCCAAAATTAATTTAGCATTAAAATCTTCAGAAATTTTAGTAGCCAGTGTGGTTTTTCCTGCCCCAATGTTTCCTTCAATGGCAAGGTATTCTAGACTAGCAAAGAAGTTATGTCTATTTTTAAATAGCCTTCTTATTTGCTTGGTAATAGTGCTTTTGTCTTTACATTCTTGCAGTAAGTTTCTGGTGTCTTTATTGAATATAGGATGATAAAACTGTGGAGTAATATCTGCAAGTGGTTTTAAAATAAATTTCCTGTCCTGCATTTTAGGGTGTGGCACGGTTAAATTGGCAGTATCAATTATTTCTTTTTCGTAATAAATGATGTCAATATCTAATGTTCTGCTTTGGTACTCATCGCCATCCTTTCTTTCTCTTCCGAAATTAGTTTCAATAGCAAGAAGTTTGCTTAATAAATCTTCAGGTGAGAGTAAGGTTTGTAATTCCAGACAAGCATTAAAGAAATCTTCACCCTCAAATCCCCAAGATGGTGTTTCGTAAATAGATGAAACCTGTCTAATTTCGCCGGCTAATTTGCCAATTTCGAAAATAGCTTTTTGTAAAAGTAGTAGGCGGTCACCTAAATTACTGCCAATAGATAAAAATGCTGTTTTGTATACTCCCATAATATTAGGACAAAATAACTAAAACATATTCACATTAGTTATCTTTGTTCACTATTTAAAATAAAGATTTAAATGAATTTTTTGAGAAATTTTCTTGCTTCTATTTTAGGTTCCTTGTTTGCTTTTGGAATCTTATTTGTTATGTTTTTAATTTTTGTTAGCCTAGTTAGTAGCAGCGAAGATACGGTTGCGGTTAAAGATAATTCGATACTTGAGCTGCAGTTACAAAGACCTATTTCAGATTACACAGGTAGTAATGAGCTGGATCCGTTTGCAGGAATCTTTGAAGAGTCGCAAGGGTTAGATGAAATAATACAAGCTATTGAAGTAGCTAAAAATGATGATCGTATTAAGGGGATAAGCATAAATAATAACTTCATAATTGCTGGTTTGGCGCAAACTCAAGCTATTAGAAAATCATTAGAAAATTTTAAAGCTGAAGGTAAGTTTATATACGCATATGCAGATTTCTTTATGCAACGAGATTATTACTTGGCAAGTGTTGCAGATTCTATTTTTATTAATCCGGTAGGGGTGTTGGATTTTAAAGGTTTATCAACAGAGGTGCTTTACTATAAGGAGCTTCAAGAGAAATCTGGAATTAAAATGGAGGTTATTCGTCATGGAAAATACAAGAGTGCGGTAGAGCCTTATTTGGAAAATAACATGAGTGATGCTAATAGAACTCAGCTGACCTCTTTATTACAATCTCTTTGGAATTCAATGATTGTTGATATTTCAAAAACAAGATCAATTTCAGAATCCGATTTAAATATCATAGCCGATACCTTAGGAGGTAGAACGCCAAAGTTTGCGAAACTATCCGGGTTAATCGATGATGTTGTTTTTTACGATGAGTATGAAAGTAAATTGGCAAGTGTTCTTGAGTTAAAGAAAGATGAGGATATTAACTATAGCACTTTAAACGACTATGTTAAATATTCAAACAAGAAAGTATTGAAATCTGGAGATGACAAAATTGCTGTTGTTTTTGCGCAAGGAGAAATATTTTATGGTGAGGGAGGTCCAAATATTATTGGTCAAGGCATCATTAATGAGGCATTAATAAAAGCACGCGAAGACGATGATGTTAAAGCAATAGTTTTGCGGGTAAATTCGCCAGGTGGAAGTGCTTTAACTTCAGATATTATATGGAGAGAAGTAGCACTTGCTAAGAAAGTAAAGCCTGTAATAGTATCTATGGGTAACGTTGCTGCATCTGGTGGATATTATATAGCTGCTGGTGCAGATAAGATTTTTGCAGAGCCAACAACCATAACTGGATCAATAGGTGTTTTTGGAACCGTACCGAATATGACCGAATTAGCAGATAATATTGGTATAAACGCGGAACAGGTAGGTACTAACAAAAATGCTGTAGAATATTCTTTGTTCGAGCCTATGCAAGATAGTTTTAAGAATCAAATACAGGAGAGTATAGAAGAAACATATCAAACATTTCTTCAACGTGTGGCCGAAGGTAGAAATATGACTATGGCCCAAGTAGATAGTGTTGCGCAAGGTAGAGTATGGAGTGGCACAGAGGCTTTAGAAGTTGGTTTGGTAGATGAATTGGGTAATCTAGATGATGCTATTGCTGCAGCTGCTGAAATTGCTTCATTGGATTCTTACGGAATCAAAAAATTTCCAAAGTACAAAAGCGGATTCGAACGTTTTATGGAAGATTTAGAAGGAGCAAGTCTTCAAATTAAAGAAAATTTGTTGAAAGATGAAATAGGTGACGAGGCATACAAAGTGCTTAAGGAGTTACAGTCTTTTAAAAAACAACAAGGTATACAGGCTAGAATGCCGTTTGCTTTAGATATTAAATAAATTTATGACCTTAAAGGACAGGAAACTAGCGCAGCGTATTTATCTGTATTTGGGGGCTTTATTTATCACTTCTTTAGTGGTTTCTAACCTCATATTTCAAAAGTTTTTTTATTGGAATCCCTTCGGGGATTTCACTGTTTTTGGGGTTTCACTTTTTGTGGTTTCGGTAGGTATCTTGCCTTACCCAATAACTTTTTTAATTACAGATCTTATTTCAGAAATCTATGGTAGAAAAATGGCAAACCAGATAGTAACTGCTGGTATTTTTGCATCATTCTTTTCCATGGCGATTATCTTGTTGGCAGAAGCGGCACCTGCAATTGCTTCTTCACCAATAAACGATGAAATTTTTACACAGGTTTTTGCGCTATCACCAATTGCGGTACTAGCTTCTATGATAGCCTATTTACTTGCGCAATACGTTGATGTTGCCATTTATCATTTTTGGAAAAAATTGACCAATGGAAAATATTTATGGCTACGAAATAATTTTTCAACATTCTTATCACAATTTCTAGATACGTTTACCGTTGTGGGATTGTTATGTGTCTTTAAAGTACTACCGTGGGACCTATTTTTTGGTCTCGTAGTAAGCGGTTTTATTTTTAAGATTTTTATAGCATTTATCGACACCCCTTTTCTCTATTTCTTCGTATATATTATGAGAAAACGTTTTAATCTAAAGCCAAATGAAGAATTGGACTTAGATACTTTGGAATAAGAGCATTTAACAAAACAGTATAAAAATATACTATGGGAAAGAAAATTTTAAAAATTGTAGGAGTTCTTTTAATACTAGTAATAGCAGTATTAATAGCCGCACCTTTTTTCTTGGAAGCTAAAATTGGCGACATTATCAAACATAATGTCAATGAAAATGTAAATGCAACTCTAGATTTCTCTGAAGCGAATTTGAGTTTGGTTAGTAGTTTTCCAAATGCTGAGGTTGCTTTTAAAGATGTTGTTTTAATTAATAAAGCTCCGTTTGAAGGAGATACCTTGTTCAAGGCTGCTAGTTTAGAATTGACCATGGGTATTATGCAACTGTTTAAAGGTACAGGTGAATCAATAGCTATTAACAATATCAATTTAGACGGTGCCTTGGTAAACGTTGTTGTTGATAAAGAAGAAAATGCGAATTACGATATTGCTATTGCTTCAGAAACAACCACAACCACTGAAGAATCAAGTACATCTGACGGATTTTCATTTGACCTACAATCTTATGAAATTTCTAATTCTAGAATTTACTACACAGATAAATCTACAGGTATAGCTTTTAAATTAGATGATTTTCAGCACAAGGGTACAGGAGATTTATCATTAGCTACTTCTGAATTGGATACTCATACAGATGCTTTCGTTTCTTTAGAAATGGATAGTGTTAATTACCTAAATAAGAATAAGATTAAATTGGATGCTCTAATTGGTGTAGATTTAAATGAAAGCAAGTATTCTTTCTTGAAGAATGAGGCTTTACTCAATCAATTACCTCTAGTATTCGACGGTTTTATCAAATTAAATGAGAACAGTCAAGAAATAGATTTAACCTTTAAGACGCCATCATCAGATTTTAAAAATTTCTTGGGAGTAATACCAGAAATCTATTCAAAGAATATTGAGGATGTTACTACGACTGGAGATTTTACAGTAAATGGTAATTTTAACGGTATAGTTGATGAAACTCATATTCCTAAATTTAACATCGAAATTAAATCTGATAATGCATCTTTTAAATATCCAGATTTACCTAAGGCGGTGCGTAATGTAAATTTCGATATTCAGTTGAATAATAAAACAGGAATCACAGAAGATACTTATGTAGATGTAAATAAGGCATCTTTTATGATTGATGAAGATAAGTTCAACCTTACTTCACATATTACAGAGCTTATGGGTAATACTAAGGTTAAGGCTCATATGGATGGTGCTATGAACTTGGCGAATATATCAAAAGCATATCCTGTGCCGGCAGAGTATAATCTTAAAGGAATGTTGAAAGCTGATATTACTACTGCTTTTGATATGGCATCTGTTGAAAAACAACAATACGAAAAAACGAATACTACTGGAGATTTAAGTGTTACTAATTTTGAATATAATTCAGATGAACTGGCTAATCCAGTTAAATTTAATTCAGCACGTTTAACCTTTAATCCTAAGACGGTTACTTTAAATAACTTAAACGGTACAACAGGTACAACAGATTTTGATGCAACAGGGACTATAAATAACCTGTTAGGGTTTATGTTTAACGATGAGAAAGTTGAAGGTAATTTCAATTTAAAATCTAACACTTTTGCACTTAGTGATTTTATGGTGGCAGAAACCGTTGATCCTGTAAGCACAGGTAAAAACGAAACAAAAAGTGAATCGGTTGCTCAAGAAGAGAAAATAAAAATACCGTCATTTTTAGATGCTACTATTAACGCCGAAGCTAAGAAGGTTGTATACGATAACATCACATTAAGCAATGTTACTGGGGTTTTAAGAATAAAAGATGAAACAGCGACACTAAGCAATATGAATGCGGGAATGTTTGGTGGTAAAATAGCATTTAATGGAGATGTGTCTACAAAAAATGAAACTCCTACGTTTAATATGAAGTTAGATTTAAATCAGTTAGGCATTCAAGAGACTTTTGCTTCTGTAGATTTATTTAAAACGATAGCTCCAATTGCTAAGATGTTGAACGGTAAGCTAACTTCAGATATATCGCTATCAGGTAATTTGACAGATGATTTGTTGCCAAATTTATTATCATTAAGTGGAGATTTGTTTGCAGATATAATGACAGAAGATGTGAATACCGAATCTTCACCTGTATTAAATTCACTAGTATCTAATTTGAAGTTTATAGACCTGAAAAAGCTAAACTTAAAAGACCTTAAAACATCCCTATCGTTTAAAGATGGTATTGTTGCGGTTAAGCCATTTACGTTGAATTATAAGGATATTCAAATTAATGTTGATGGTAGTCATTCATTTGATCAAAAACTAAACTATAAAGCAACATTACAAGTACCTGCAAAATACTTAGGGTCAGATATTACAAAGTTGATTGCTAAGATTGATGATACCTCATTAAATGATTTAACTATACCTGTGGTTGCAAGTATTGGAGGACTTTATAATAGTCCGCAAGTTACCACTGATTTGACTTCAGGTGTAAAACAATTAACGACTAAATTAATTGAGGTTGAAAAGCAAAAGCTTATTAATAAGGGAACTGATAAGGCTAAAGATTTGATAGGAGGCTTAATAACGGGGAACAAGACTAAAACAGATTCTGTTAATAAAGATGGGTCTTCTACTAAGACTAGCGCTAAAGATATTTTAGGTGGAATATTGTCTACTAAAAAGGATACGACCTCTAGTTCAGCTGTTAAGAAAGATTCTACACCTGTTAATAAAGAAAAAGAAGCTGTTAAGGAAAAAGCGAAAGATATCTTAGGAGGCTTATTTGGTAATAAGAAAAAGGATACAACTAACTAATAGTTATACCTACATAATAGCCTTCGCTGCCTCTAACATTAAAGACGGTATTGTCATCAAAAATAAGATACTGCCCTTTAATGCCTTTTAAAACTCCTTCAAAAGCAGGTGTTTTCGTAAGGTTAAGGCTCTTTACTTTTGTTGGGTATTGCAATACCGGAAATTCCATTTCAGTCTCTGATTTGGATTCTAAAAAATAAGGCAAAGCTTCTTCGGGAATATATTGTTTCAATTTGTCTCGCCATTCTTGTAGATTTTCGTCGACAATAGTATTAGTAAGCATAGTACGCCAATTAGTTTTATCACCAACGTGGTCTTTAAGTGCTACTTCGGTAATGCCAGCTAAATATCTATTTGGTACTTCGACAATTTCAATGGCTTCATGGGCGCCTTGGTCAATCCATCTTGTCGGTACTTGACCTTTTCTAGTGACACCAACTTTTACATTGCTGGAATTTGCCAAATAAACAATATGTGGTTGTAGTTGAACCTTTTTTTCATAAGCAAGATCTCTGTCTTCTTGATCTAAATGTGCTTTGCTTAACTCGGGTCTCATAATCCAATCTCCAGCTGATGGTATTTCAAAAAAACATGATTTACAAAAGCCTTGTCTATAAATAAGTCTGTCATTACCACAATTAAGGCATTGAAATTTTATAAATTCAATTTTAAGTGATTTGTTCAAAACCTGATTTACGTTTAAGAAATCAGATTCAAACAACATATAATATTGAATAGGACTTCCTATTTCCGTCTGCATTTTTCTTAGTACTCCCTCGTATTGCATGTTAATTCAGCTTATTGATTTATCTATTTGAAAATGATGAATAGATGCGCTATTTTTAGCAATACAAAGATACCTATAAATGCCAATTACTCTATTTAATTCGATTGCCTCTTGGTTGCTGAAAAAACGATTTCATCAGATAGAACTTTTTTTAAAGTATCCAGAAGAAGTTCAAGAAGAGGTGTTGTTGCAAATGCTCGAATTTGCTGAAGATACCGAAGTTGGTAGAACATATGATTTTGAGTCGATTGAGTCTTATGAAGACTTTAAAGAACGCGTACCTATTGTTTCTTATGAAGAGATACAGCCAATTATAGAACGGACAAGAAAAGGAGAACAAAACTTGTTCTGGCCTACGAAGGTGAAACTGTTTGCAAAAAGTAGTGGTACTACAAATGCTAAAAGTAAGTTTATACCCGTAAGTGGAGAAGCGTTAGAAGATTGCCATTATAAATCGAGTAAAGATTTACTTTGTCTTTATTTAAATAATAATGAAAATTCTCAATTATTTACAGGAAAGAGCCTTCGCTTAGGTGGCAGTAAAGAACTCTATGAAGATAACGGTTCTTTGTTTGGAGATTTGTCTGCAATTTTAATTGATAATATGCCTTTGTGGGCAGAATATAGTAGCACGCCTAGTAATAAGGTTTCTTTAATGAGTGAGTGGGAAAGTAAGCTTATGGCTATTATTCACGAAAGCGTTCAGGAAAATGTTACTAGTTTAGCCGGTGTCCCTTCTTGGATGTTGGTGTTACTAAATAAGGTGCTTGAAGAAACAGGAAAGGAACACCTCTTTCAGGTTTGGGAAAATTTAGAAGTATACTTTCATGGTGGGGTAAATTTCAATCCTTATAAAGAACAGTATAAAAAGATTCTCCCAAATAGTAATTTTAGGTACTATGAAATCTATAATGCCTCTGAAGGGTTTTTTGCCATTCAGGACAGAAACGGTGCCGATGATCTTTTGTTAATGTTGGACTACGGAATATTCTATGAATTTATTCCGATGGATGTTTATGGCACCTTGGATGAAGAAGCAATACCCTTATGGGATATTGAGCTTGGAAAAAATTACGCAATTGTAATTACTACTAATTCTGGATTGTGGAGATATAGAATAGGGGATACTGTTCGTTTTACATCGAAGAGTCCATATCGTATTAAAGTGACCGGTCGTACTAAACATCATATTAATGTATTTGGAGAAGAATTGATAATAGAAAATGCGGAAGAGGCACTAAAAATAGCATGTGCAAAAACAGGTGCTGAAATTATAGATTATACGGCAGGGCCAATTTTCATGGTAAATAAGGAGAAAGGAGCTCATGAATGGATGATGGAATTTAGAACCTTACCTGAAGATATTAGTGCGTTTGTAGAAATTTTTGATAATGCTCTAAAATCGCTCAATTCAGATTACGAAGCGAAAAGGCTTAACAATATCACCTTGAATTCTCCAGTTGTACATATTGCCCGTGAGAACTTGTTTTATGATTGGTTGAAGAAGAATGATAAACTTGGGGGTCAGCATAAAATTCCAAGACTATCCAATAAAAGGGATTATTTAGAAGAGCTTTTGCCAATGAACAAGTAATTTGCTCTATACACACTAAATATTAGTCTAATCACAACAATATTTTATATTTAATCGCTAGTTGCCATACATTTACTTAAGTAAAAGTAATTTTTGTCTTACAAGTAGATTGTAGGTTTTTTGGTTCTAATTAGTATCAATAAAAGGAACTACATCGATAATTTGAGCGTGTAAACAATTAAATGGTAGTAAGTAAGGTTAATGTTTCAACTTGCAGAAACAAAACTTAACCAAACTATAAATATAATTATTATGGCAGAGAAATTAGTGATTGTTTCCGATATGTGGGGCGCTAAGAAAGGTTTATGGATTACATCTTATTTAGGGTACCTTCAACAATATTTCGATATAACATTTTATGATAGCCAACAATTGGGAAATCTGGATATTTTAATTCAGACTGAAGAAAATGTGCATAATGCATTTATAGAAGGTGGTACTGATACAGCTGTATCTCATTTATTAAAAAAAGAAACTGAACCTTGTTATTACCTTGCTTTCAGTACAGGTGCTACAATCGTTTGGGAAGCTGCTAAGAGAGGTTTACCTGTTAAATCATTATATGGCGTATCTCCTACTAGAATTCGTAGAAAGAATGATAGACCAAATGTTCCATTTCAATTAGTATATGGCGCTAATGATGAATTTAGACCAAGTGAAGAGTGGGCTGATAAATTAGGTGTAGATATGGAAGTACTGCCTAATTACGGCCATACACTATATACAGATGAGAAAATTATTCAAAAAGTGTGTTTAGATTTACTACAAGAAGTAACGCAAATTGCACCACAAATTAAAAAGGTGGTTTGAAAAGAATATAAATAATAAAGCATAAAAAAAAGCGAAGATTAAAATCTTCGCTTTTTTTGTATTCAATAACTATGTTATAGTTATGAAACAGCCTTTAGCTTTTTAATGGTATCATGAGATAGCATTTCTTCAGCGTAAGGTTTAGTAACTTTAAAATTTGTATCACCAGAACTTGGCATTTCAAACATGGCATCTGTGAAAATAGCTTCACATAAAGATCTTAATCCCCTAGCTCCAAGTTTATACTCTATTGCTTTTTCTACAATATAATCTAAAGCCTGCTCTGTAATGGTGAAAGTAATATCATCCATTGCAAACAACTTCTCGTATTGTTTTATAATCGCATTTTTAGGCTCAGTTAATATGGCTCTTAATGTCTTCTTGTCTAACGGATTCATATGTGTAAGAACAGGAAGCCTTCCAATAATTTCAGGTATAAGTCCGAAATCTTTTAAATCTCTTGGGATGATATATTGTAATAAATTACTCTCATCTAAAAAGTTATCAGATTTTGAAGCGCTGTAACCAACAGCTTGCATATTTAAGCGTTTGGTAATAGCACGCTCTATACCATCAAAAGCACCACCGGCAATAAATAAAATATTTTCGGTATTTACTTCTATGAATTTCTGATCTGGGTGCTTTCTTCCTCCTTTTGGTGGAACATTTACTACAGTTCCTTCCAATAATTTTAAAAGACCTTGTTGAACACCTTCACCAGATACATCTCTTGTAATAGAAGGGTTATCGCTTTTACGTGCAATTTTATCAATTTCATCTATAAAAACAATACCTCTTTCCGCTTTTTCAAGATTGTAATCTGCCGCTTGTAAAAGACGAGTAAGAATACTTTCTACATCTTCACCAACATAACCAGCTTCTGTCAGTACTGTCGCATCAACTATCGCTAATGGTACGTTTAGTAATTTGGCAATGGTTTTAGCCATAAGGGTTTTACCTGTACCAGTTTGCCCTACCATGATAATGTTACTTTTCTGAATCTCTATCTCATCTTCTTTAGAAGAAGGTTGAAGTAGTCTTTTATAGTGATTATAAACCGCTACCGACATTACCTTTTTAGTACGTTCTTGCCCTATGATAAAAGTGTCTAAAAATTCCTTTATTTCTTGAGGTTTTTTTAGAACAAGTTCAGAAGAAAGATCGTTGGTCTTTGTCTGTTTTGATTCTTCGGCAACAATGCCATGAGCCTGCTCAATACAGCGATCACATATATGGGCATCTAACCCAGCAATCAACAGATTGGTTTCTGGCTTTTTTCTGCCGCAAAATGAACACTCTAAATTTTCCTTTGCCATTATCTATCTTCTCTATTCTATTCCTAAACGATCAAAAATCGTTTTTGGTTTAAAAATCATTAATTTATTTGATTCAATTAGTCGGACTTATTTCTTCTCCCTTACCAATATTTCATCAATCATACCGTATTTAAGAGCCTCGTCAGCCTTCATCCAGTAATCACGGTCACTATCGTCACGAATTTTTTCAATATCAATACCAGAATGCTCTGCTATAATTTGGTATAATTCTTCTTTTAGTTTTAATATCTCTCTAGCTGTAATTTCAATATCACTTGCTTGACCTTGAGCACCACCCATTGGCTGGTGGATCATAACACGAGAATGTTGTAGTCCGCTACGTTTTCCTTTTTGGCCTGCACATAATAACACGGCACCCATAGAGGCTGCCATACCTGTACAAATAGTTGCAACATCTGGGGTAATGAACTGCATAGTGTCATAAATACCTAAACCAGCATAAACACTACCGCCTGGAGAGTTAATGTAAATCTGAATATCTTTTTTGGCATCTACACTTGCTAAGAATAATAATTGAGCTTGTATAATGTTTGCAACTTGGTCATTAATACCAGTGCCCATAAATATGATGCGATCCATCATTAAACGCGAATAAACGTCCATTGCAACAATGTTCATTGATCTCTCTTCAATAATGTTTGGCGTCATGTTCGTTGGGTACATGCTGCTCATTATAGAGTCGTAATATGTGCTGCTAATGCCTTGATCGTTTATAGCGAAATTCTTGAATTCTTTTCCGTAATCCATAAATTGTATGTCTATATTTTAGAGTAAAAAAAGGTGCCGAAAATTTAATTTCCCGGCACCGTAAAGATACTTAATTTATTGTTTGGAATTATCCGTAAACTTCTTTCACGAAATTTTCATAGGTAACTTCCTTTGTCTTAAGGTTTGCTTTTTCTTTGTAAAGATTTAATAATTTTTGACTCATCAATTGTTCTGAAAGTCTTTTTACTTCATCTTGGTTACCAAGTACACGTGCCGCAATATTATCCAGTTCTTCTTCTTTTGGATCTAATTGGCCAAATTGTGCCATTTGAGAGCGTATGAAACCTTTTGAGAATTCTTTCAATTCATCGAACTGAACTTGTAATTCGTTGTCACGAATTATCTTTCCTTCAATTAACTGGTAACGAAGACCTTTTTCAGATTTAGCATATTCTTCAACAGCTTGCTCTTCAGATAATGGCTCTTCGCCTGTTGTCTGAATCCACTTTGTTAAGAAACCTGTAGGTAGCTCAAACTTAGTGTTGTCAATGAAATATTCAGTTACGTCGTTTAGTAATTTTTGATCAGACTGTTGTTCAAATTGCTTTTCAGAGTCTTCTTTAATACGCTCTTTTAATTCCTTTTCAGTTTTTACACTGTCAGGTCCAAAAAGTTTATCAAATAATTCTTGGTTCAATTCCGCAGCTTCTCTTTCGTTAATTTCAGAAATGGTAAAAGTCACCTCGGTATCCAACGATTCTGCCTTTTGCTTATCTACACCTAAAGCACTAGATAGCATATGGTCCTCATTAAATAAACCTTTAGTTTTTAATGTTACAACATCACCAACTTTCTTGCCTTTCAACGCATCAAAAGCTTTTTTGCTTTTCAATTTGTCAGTTTCGACCATGGTCTTGCTGTCAATTTCTTCTTCTTCGTTAAAGAAAGTACCGCTTACTTCATCATTCTTGCTAACCTCGTCCTTGCTTACAAGTTTGCCGTATTGTTTTTGAATACGCTCAACTTGTTCTTTTATCATTTTATCGTCAGCAACAATTTTGTACTGTGTAATTGCCTTTTTGGTTTTTAAAGAAACCTCAAAATTTGGTGCTAAGCCTAATTCGAATTCAAAAGCCAATTCATCTTGATCCCAATCAAAATTATCTTGCTGCTTAGGTAAAGGATTTCCAAGTACATCTAACTTCTCTTCAGTAAGATATTTGTTAAGATTGTCTTGTAATAATTTGTTTACTTCATCAACCAATACAGCTTTGCCATATTGCTTTTTTATAAGGCCCATAGGAACTTGGCCTTTTCTAAAACCAGGAATATTGGCTTGCTTCTTATAATCTCTTAAGATAGTATCAACCTTATCTTGGTAATCTTCTTTTGTGATAGCAACTTTAACTACTGCATTTAAATCGTCTATCTGCTCTTTCGTAATATTCATTCCTTAATATCTATTTGCATGTATAAAATGGGATGCAAAAATACTACATTTTGCAAAGTCAACCAATTTTTAAAGTATTGAATTTCAAATCACAAGCAACTATGACTTGTCATCTTTTAGCAATGAAAAAAAGATTGATTGTAAAAAAGATAGCAAGAGGCTAAAAATCAATGCCCACCATATATTTCCAACTGCGAAACCATCTATTAGTTTATCTGCTAAAAGAATGATTATAGCATTTATTATAAGTAAAAAAAGACCGAATGTAATAATTGTGACAGGTAGGGTAAAGATTACCAATATTGGCTTTACAAGCAAGTTTAATATACTTAGCACTACGGCTACGATAACAGCAGTCATAAAACTGTCTACAGATACATTTGGTAGTACGTTGGCCAATATAATTACCGCAAGTGCGCTTAATAATATTCTTAAAATTAGTTTCATAATATTTATTTTAAATTATATTTAATAATTAACCTTTGTTGAAAAAGGCAAGTGATTTCTCGAAAAATTGTTCCGGATTTTCGGCATGTAGCCAATGTCCGGCATTGTCAATGGTGTCTACAGTTGCAATTGGAAAATGTCGTTGAATAATTTCTGTGTCATTTTTGGTAACATACTCAGACTTGTCGCCTCTTAAAAATAAAGTTGGTCCGTCGAAACTATCGGTACTACTGATATTGTCCCCGATATCCTCCATTTTCTCACTTAACACAGCTAAATTGAATTTGAAGCATAATTTTTTATCCTCATCTCTATCTAGGTTTTTCAATAAAAACTGACGTATTCCAGGATTGGATAAATGCTTTTTTAATTGCTCATCTGCATCTTTCCTAGATTTTAGATTTGATGTATCAATAGAATTTAATCCATTAATTATTTCTTGATGATGAGGTGGGTAATATTTTGGTGCAATATCCGCTACTAGCAATTTATTTACGCGTTCAGGGTATGAGCATGCGAACTGCATTGTAGTTTTCCCGCCCATAGAATGACCAATTAAATCAGTCTTTTCAATAGTGTGAATATCTAGGTAATTAAGAAGGTCATCCGCTAAAATATCATAATTGAAATCTGGTGAATGAAAACTTTTACCATGGTTTCTTTGGTCTATTAAATGAACACAAAAACCATTTTCAGCAAATAAAGTGCCTATTGTTTTCCAATTATCTAACATACCTAAGAACCCGTGTAAAATACACAAAGGTTTGCCTTCTCCTAATATTACTGAATGTAATGTTTGTTTCATTTTAAACGGTGTAAATACATGTTTACTACATTGTCTAGGCCTAAGTAAAGTGCTTCGCTAATTAGTGCATGACCAATAGATACTTCTAATAAGTTAGGAATGTTTTGGGCAAAATATTGAATATTGTCCAGACTTAGATCATGTCCTGCATTTATTCCCAAGCCTAATTCATTGGCGCGTTTTGCCGCTTCCATAAATGGGGTTATAGCATTTTCCTTGTTTTGGAAATATTCGGTAGCGTAACTTTCGGTGTATAATTCAATGCGGTCGGTGTCAACAGCTTTTGCGCCATCAATCATTTTTATATCAGCATCAACAAAAATAGAAGTTCTAATACCAGCTTTTTTAAAAGTGTTGATGACATCGGTCAAGAAATCTTTATGCTTTATGGTGTCCCACCCAGCATTTGAGGTGATAGCATCAATAGAATCTGGTACTAGTGTTACCTGTTCTGGTTTAATCTCAAGGACCAAATCAATAAATTTTTGAACTGGATTTCCCTCTATGTTGAACTCTGTTTTTACAACTTTTTTTAAATCTCTAGCATCTTGGTATCTAATATGACGTTCGTCTGGTCTAGGATGTATGGTGATGCCTTGTGCGCCAAACCCCTCTAAATCGGTAGCAACCTTAAGCAAATCTGGAACATTGCCGCCACGGGCATTTCTAAGAGTTGCAATTTTATTTACATTAACGCTAAGCTTTGTCATTATGTCTTATTTACCTTTTAAGAGCTTCAAAAATACAAATAAGGCACGCCTTTTGATATTATTAATTGTTATTTTGCGTTATAAATAGGCCTATGCATATTCAAGAACATATCATTACGAACTTACCGGTATTCGATATTAAGGATACCACTGAAAAACTTTTAGAGTTTTTTCAGGATACCACCTATTCTCATATTGCTATTTTAGAAGATGGACGATTTTTGGGACTTTTCTCTGAAATAGATGCTGACGGATTGCTTCCTGAGTCTAAAATTGAGGAGTTTAGGTATGAACTACAGAGCTTTTTTGCTCGTAGAGATACCAATTGGTTAGATGTTTTGGAGGTATTTGCCCGTAATGAAGCTAATCTTTTGCCTGTACTTAATGAGAAAGAAGAAGTTACTGGTTACTACTGCTTGACCGATATTGTAGCTGAATTTATTGATACTCCATTTTTCACTGACCCTGGTAGTATTTTAGTAGTAGCAAAGGGTGTTAAAGATTATTCTTTTAGTGAAATTGCACAGATAGTTGAAAGTAATAATGCAAAACTTTTTGGAGGTTTTATAACTGATACCCAAAATGACGTTATTCAGGTGACCTTAAAGATTACCGCCAATAACTATAATAAAGTAGTGCAAACCTTTAGACGTTATAATTATCATATCATTTTTGGTAATAGCGATGATGAATTTCTTGAAGACTTAAAGAACCGTTCAGATTATTTAGAGAAATACCTTAATGTTTAGAATGAAAGTAGCAATCTACGGTCAAACATATCAAGACAACGCCATTGAATACCTCATTGAATTATTAGATGAGCTTAATAAAGTCTCGGCAGAAATTTTTATTGAGAAAGATTTTTACGATTTGTATAGAGCTAAGGATGGTGCTCAATTATTTCCAGTTTTCACTATAGATAAAGGTTTAAATGATTCTTTTGACATGTTCGTCAGTTTTGGTGGAGATGGTACTATATTAAGGGCGACTACATTTGTAAAAGATTTAGGTATTCCTATTGTGGGTGTAAATACCGGTAGATTAGGATTTCTTTCTACATTTAAAAAGGAAGACGTTCGTAAGGTGGTTCAAGAATTTAAACAAGGTGCCTACACAGTTGTGGAGCGTAGTTTGGTTCAATTAAATACAAAAGAACTCGATGTTGAGTTTGGTGATTTGAATTTTGCGCTCAATGAAATTACCGTAAGTAGAAAAGATACTACATCTATGATTACGGTTGAAACTTATTTAAATAACGAATACTTGACTTCTTATTGGGCAGACGGATTAATAATCTCGACACCAACAGGTTCAACAGGGTATTCTTTAAGTTGTGGTGGTCCAGTAATAGTACCTACGGCAAAATCTTTGGTTTTAACTCCAATCGCTCCGCATAATTTAAATGCAAGACCTCTTGTAATTTCTGATGATACGGTAATTCGTTTAAAGGTCTCGGGTAGAGAAGAAAATCACTTAGTTTCTTTAGATTCTAGAATAGCATTATTAGAAAATGGAGAAGAGATTACAATAAGTAAAGCTCCATTTACTATTAAAATGATAGAGTACACTTCAGAAAGTTTTTTGAAGACCTTAAGGAATAAGCTTCTTTGGGGTGAGGATAGGCGAAATTGAGCCTCCTTTTAAACAATAAATGACCTTAATCGCTGTTTATCCTTTGAGAACATAAAAATTATTTCATTATCTACTTTATGTATGGTAAATGTAATAATTGTAAAATCTGGTTTATGCGTTACATAACGTTATTAATATTAATTTTTTCATTTTCAGGTTTGCAAGCGCAGACTTATGAGGTGGGTATTTTTGCTGGTGGTGCAAATGCCATAAGTGATGTAGGTAGAACAAATTATATTTTACCTTCAGATATTGCTTTTGGCGGATTGTTCAAATGGAATATAAGTAAAAGATACGCGTGGAGAGGGAGCTTAACTTATGGTAAGTTTACGGCAGATGATAGTAAGTCCAGCTCCTCGGCAAGACAACAAAGGGGTTATGTTATTGATAATTCTGTTTTAGAAGGGTCTGTTGGTCTAGAATTTAATTTTGTGGAGTATAATTTGCATAAACTTGGTCCGGCGTTTACACCATATTTATATACGGGTCTAACCTATTTTAGGTACGATTATGCCTACTTCAATGGCGGTGTGCTTCAAGATATAAATCAAAAAGAAGGTAGTTTTGCAGTGCCAATGACTGTAGGATTTAAATATCGTATCAATCAGTTTCTTATTTTTGGAGGCGAAATTGGTGCTAGGTATACCTTTACAGATAACTTGGATGCTAGCAATCCTGAAGGTTCTAACTTTGAGGAATTTCAATTTGGTAATATATTTAGTGATGATTGGTATGTTTTTTCTGGTCTAACCTTAACATATACCTTTGGTAGAAAACCTTGTATGGATTGTTTTGAGTAAATAGAAAGATGAGCGATATAAACGAAATTGAAAAACTTAATGTTCCAAAGCACCTTGCTATTATCATGGACGGTAATGGTAGATGGGCAAAAGAACGTGGTAAATTAAGAGTTTTTGGTCACGAACATGGCGTAAAAACTGTTAGAATAATTGTTGAACAATGCGCTCAATTGAAAATAGATTATCTAACATTATATACGTTTTCGACCGAAAATTGGAATAGACCTAAGATAGAAGTGCAGACACTTATGCGCTTATTAGTGTCTTCATTAAAGAAAGAACTTAAAACTTTTAACAAAAACAATATACGTTTAAATACTATTGGTAATATAGATGCATTACCATCGAAAGCGTATAGGGAGTTGGTAGAGGTAATGGACCAAACAAAGCAAAATACAGGGATGACGCTAACCCTTGCTTTGAGTTATGGTGCTCGTGAAGAGCTGCAATCAATGGTAAAAGAGATAAGTACCAAAGTTAAAAATAATATAATTTCAATTGAAAACATTGACCAAACCATTATTAATAACCATCTTTACACGCATGATTTGCCAGACGTAGACTTGCTTATCCGTACTAGTGGAGAACATCGGATCAGTAATTTTTTATTATGGCAAATAGCTTATGCAGAGTTATATTTTATTGATGTATATTGGCCCGATTTTAGAGAGCATCACTTAGTGGAGGCCATAAAAAATTACCAGAACAGAGAACGAAGATTTGGAAAAACTAGCGAACAACTCACTTAAAGATATGACTAGGTTCATATCTTTGAACCACTTTTTAACCACACTTTTATTCCTAACTACCTTTATTGCTGCCGCACAGGATGATTCCTATGAGGACGGCAAAAGCTATATTTTAGGAGGCTTAGACGTAACAGGGCTGCAAAGCTACAATGAGCAAACGGTAAAAACTTATACCGGGCTTAGGGTAGGGCAACCTATCACCTTGCCAGGTGAGCAAATTAGCGAAGTCATTAAGAAATTATGGGGCTTAGAGCTTTTTAGCGAAATTGAATTCTTCATTACTAATATTGAAGAAAACACCGTTTTCCTAGAATTAAATATTATAGAACGTCCAACATTAACTAATGTTAAGTTTTATGGGGTTAAAAAAGGTAAGATAGAAGGTTTAATTAAGGATACGGATCTTAAGAAAGGTAAGAAAATTACCGAAAGCTTAATTTCAAATTCTAAGAATTACATTGCTAATAAGTATAAGAAGCAAGGCTATTTAAACGCTGATGTTTCTATTGCTACTTCTAAGGATACTCTTGACACCAACACTCAAAATATGGTGGTCAATGTTAATAAGGGTGATAAAGTAAAAATCCGAGACATCATATTTGATGGTAATGAGCAATTAGGCGATAAAAAACTACGCAAAGCTTTAAAGAATACCAAGCAAAAGAAATTTGGTCGTTTTTGGAAAAAATCGAAATATATCCAAGAAGACTACGAAGAGGATTTAGGTTTATTGATTGATAAATTTGCCGAAAATGGTTATCGTGATGCTAGGGTTATTTCTGATTCTGTTATTAAAGTCGATGAAAATTATATTGATTTAAAGATAAAAGTTGAAGAAGGAGATAAGTATTACTTTGGTAATATTAACTTCGTTGGTAACACTGTTTATACTGATCGTCAATTAAATCAACAATTAGGCATCAAAAAAGGAGATACTTATAACGGTGTATTATTGAGAGAAAGAATTGCTGATAATTCTAAACCAGACCCTAATGATATAACAAGTTTGTATCAAAATAATGGGTATTTGTTTTCAACTATTAACCCGGTAGAAATTTCTGCTGCGAATGATACAATTGATTTTGAAATTAGAATTATAGAAGGTAAAGAAACTTTTTTAAGTCACGTAACTGTATCTGGTAATGATAAAACAAATGACCACGTAATTTATCGTGAACTACGTACAAGACCTGGTCAAAAATATAATAAGGCAGACATTATTAGAAGTATTCGTGAATTAGGTCAACTTGGCTTTTTCGATGCGGAACAGATTACTCCAGATGTTTTAAATGCTAACCCAAATGAGGGTACGGTAGATTTGGCTTGGAATTTAGTAGAATCTGGGTCTAGCCAAATAGAATTACAAGGTGGTTATGGTGGCGGTGGTTTCATTGGTACTCTAGGTTTATCTTTTAGTAATTTCTCTATTCAAAATTTATTTAAAGGAGAAAAGTACAAGCCAGTACCGATGGGTGATGGTCAAACTTTCGCTCTTCGTTTACAAGCGAGTCAAACATATAGAGTATATAGTTTAAACTTTGCAGAACCTTGGTTGGGTGGTAAGAAACCAGTTCGTTTTAACCTTAGTATGTCAAGAACGCAGCAGTTTGCAGCTTCTTATGATAGCAGTGGTAATATTGATATTGATAAAAATCAACAATTTTCTATTACCGGTATAACAGCAGGTTTGGCAAAACGAGTACAATGGCCAGATGATTTTTTTACTATTTCTCATTCACTTAGCTATCAGTTATATGATTTCAGAAATTATAATATCGGGCTGTTTAATTTTGGTGACGGTAAAGCAAACTCACTAGCGTATACTTTTGGTATCTCTAGAAATGCAACGCAAGGTGGACGTATTTTCCCAAGAGGAGGTTCTAACTTTGAGGTAAGTGCTAAGTTTACTCCACCATGGTCTTTGTTCAGTAATAAAGATTACAGAGGGTTGAAGAATAGATCTGAAGAGTTGGAAGAAGAAAAAAATTCTGTTGGGTTGAATGCAACTGATCAATCAGAATTAGAAGATTTGGACCAAGAGAGATTTAGACTATTAGAATACTATAAAGTAAAATTTAAAGGAGATTGGTACACAACGTTAGTCGATAAATTGGTGTTGCGTAGTAATGCTGAATTTGGTTTCTTAGGTAGTTATAATAGTGCTGTAGGTAATGTTCCTTTTGAGCGTTTTTATGTTGGTGGTGATGGTCTAGGTAACTTTACTTTAGACGGTAGAGATGTAGTTCAATTAAGAGGTTATGATGAGCAAGCTGTTACGCCATACTCGGATGGTGCAACTTCACCTGATGGAGCTTTAATTTATAATAAGTTCTCTTTAGAATTGCGTTATCCATTAACATTGAAACCTTCTGCATCTATCTACGGATTGGCATTTTTAGAAGGTGGTAATTCTTTCAACAATTTTCAAGACTTTAATCCGTTTGAATTAAAACGATCGGCCGGTGTGGGGCTGCGTATCTTTATGCCAGCATTTGGTTTGTTGGGTATTGATTTTGGTTACGGATTTGACGAAGATCTTGTACCAACTTCTGCAGGGCAAGGGCCAAGCGGATGGCAAACACACTTCATCATTGGTCAACAGTTTTAATTTTCTTTGAATAATAATAATCGTGCTAAGTGCTAATCCTTTAGTTTTAAAAGATTTAGTAATTTTGGCACGATATTTTCTATAGGATTAAACGACATTAACAATGAGTACAAAAACAAAAGTTCTTTTATTAGTTTCGGTCATCTTCATGACAATGCAAGGGTTTGCCCAAAGAGGGGTGCGAATGGCCTACGTAGATATGGAGTACATCTTAGAGAATGTTGAGGAGTACAGAGATGCTACTGAACAGTTAGAGACTAAAGTGCAACGTTGGAAGGTAGAAGTAGAGCAGAAGCAAAGTATTGTGGAGCAGATGAAGAAAGATTTAATGGCAGAGAAAGTGCTGTTAACTCCAGAGTTAATTTCTGAACGTGAAGAGGAAATTCAAATTTTGGAACGAGAGATGATCGAGTATCAACAAGATCGTTTTGGTCCACAAGGAGATTTAGTATTACAGAAAAGAAGGTTAATACAGCCTATACAAGATCAGGTGTTCAATGAAGTGCAAAAAATTGGCACGAATAAAAAGTATGATTTTATTTTTGATAAATCTGCGGATGTTGTAATGTTGTATTCCGAAAAAAGACACGATATTAGTGATTTGGTCTTAAGAGGTATTGCTAGAACAAGAAAAATTAGCAAACCAACAAAGAAAGCAAACGACCGTAATAGGTTAGATGATTTTGATGAGGAAGAACCAGAAGCTGTAAGCGAGGCTTTGCAAGAGCGTTTAGATAAAGCGTCTGAAGCTGCTGAGACTAGAGAGAAAACTGTAGAGGATGCGAAAGCAGAACAATTAAAATTGCGAGAAGAGCGTAAGAAAGCGTACGAAGAAAGAAGAAAGAAGTTGTTGGAAGAACGCGAAGCTAAGAGGCAAGAAAAATTAAAGGAAAGAAATAGCGATACCGAAAAAGACGATAATAACGGTACTATTTAAATAGGTTTAACAACCGAAAATTAATACTCAAAATTGAATTAAAATTACACTCATGAAACAAGTAAAACAAATTGTGGTAGCCTTATTGTTGTTCGTAGCAACGACAAGTTTTGTAAATGCCCAAAGTAAAGTAGCTCATATAGATGTTACTCAATTATTATCTGCAATGCCAGAAATGAAAGCGGCAGAAGCTGAGCTTAAAAAATTACAAGAAACTTACAATGCCGATATTCAGGCTTCAATGACAGAATTGCGTAACAAGTTTACACAATACCAAAACGAAGCTGCAGCGAAATCTAAAGAAGAGAACGATAAGAGAGCTGTAGAATTACAAGGTTTTGAAAAGAATATTGGTGATGCACAACAAGCTGCACAACAAGAATTTCAAAAGAAACAAGCAGAATTATTTGCTCCTATTTCTGAAAAAGCAAAAGCGGCTATTGAAAAGGTTGCTGCTGCACAAGGTTTTGACTACGTAATCGATGCGCAAGCAGGTGGTGGTCTAATCGTAGCTAAAGGAAAAGACCTTTTAGCAGATGTTAAGAAGCAATTAGGTTTTTAAATAGAAACTTAGACTATAAAAAAAGCCATCTAATTAGATGGCTTTTTTTTATGCTTTAATTTTTCTTTTAATATTCGTCCAACGAAGGTTTCTTATAAAATCCCCTTCTTCTTTAGTTACTAAATAGGTTGCGCTGTTTTTGGCCGCATTTAAATATCCAAATATATTATTCGAGAAAGATGCTATGGACTTATTTTTTAGAGCCATTTTTAGAGAGGCAATACACGTGATTAAAAAACCATAACGCATAGTGTACATTGCTTTTCCTTGTAATCTTTTAGCCTTGTTGTTATAAGCTTTTCCTGTGGGTCTTAGATGCTTTATTTTAAGAGAGGAATCAGTTTGTATTTCAAAGCCGTGATACTTAGCTAAAAGCTCATCTACCGTATCCCAGCCCATTGCACTTTTTAATCCGCCTATGGCTTTAAAACAAGCTTTAGAATATGCTTTGATAGCTCCTCTTACGTGATCCTTGTCCATCGGATGATTTAAAACCCAGTCTCCAGATTCTTTTTGCTCGTAAATGAAACCTCCACAAATACCTAAATTTTGATTTAGTTTAAAATGTAAACTAATAACTTCAAAGTAATTATTTGGTAAAATTAAATCGGCATCTAATTTTACTATGAAGTTAAAATTATCATCCAATTCTTTAAGCCCCTTATTAAAGGCATCTACAACTTTGCTTCCAGGCATGTGTTGTGTAGAAGAAACTGAATTCACTTTAGTGAATATAGGGTTTCTTGCAATGTATAAATCTATAATATTCTCTGTGTCATCAGTAGAATTGTCATTGACTAGAATAACTTTTTTGGGCAATATAGTCTGTAAAAGAATAGAATCTAAAGTGCTTTTTAAAAAAGCCTCTTCGTTATGTATAGGAATAACTAAATAGTAATCCATAGTCAAGTGTTCTATTATTTCCTAGTTGCGTAAACAATATAATAGCGTGGTGTAAATAAACGTAATAATGGTCTTAGTCCTATTCTCTTTACAGGATTTGTCCATTTCATCGAGTCTTGTATTTCCCATCCTGCTTTTTCTAACAACCAATCAAATTGCCAGTCTTCAAATTCATGATAATGTCTGTCCCATTTATCTGTTTTGCTTCTGTACGCAGGGGAGAACCATAATTTTAAGGGAATGCTAGCAACTAGTTTTTTAGACTTTGAATTGGATAATAAATGTAATGGGGCTAAAAGATGTTCAAATATTTCGAATGCAGTAAGTACATCTGCATCTGTATCAACAACAGCGCTAAAATCCACGTCTAAATCTTCACCTGATGTATTAGCAACTTTATAGCCATCTTGTTGCATTATTTTAGTAAACGGATTATGAACACCTAAATCTAAAATAGATTCATTGGTGTCTATATGCTTACGCAAGAACTCAAGTGTATGTTTGTAACGTTTGTTTGGAAAGCTGTTTTCGTACATGTTTAGATTCTGTATACCATTGCATTGACGTTCATTCCGGCGCCAACACTAGCAAAGATAACAACATCTCCCTTTTTAATTTCCTGATTTTCTAATTTACCGTCTTTTACGAGGTCAAATAATGTTGGTATAGTAGCTACAGAGCTGTTACCTAATTTAGAAATGCTCATTGGCATAATACCTTCTGGCATTTCTTTGTCGTAAATTTTATAGAAGCGTTTTACAATGGCTTCGTCCATTTTCTCATTTGCCTGATGAATAAAAATCTTTTTTACCTCATCAATTGTAATACCGCTATTATCTAGACATAATGCCATTGCAGCTGGTACGTTGGTGACAGCAAATTCATAGATTTTTCTACCATGCATTTTAATGTAGAATTTCTTTTTTTCATCCTCCTTATCATAGGCTTCTCCGAAGAATAGAAAATTGGCTTCATCATTTGCGTAAGTAGCAGACTCATGTGATAGTATTTCTCCACCATCATTAGATTCTTCAACAATAGCAGCACCGGCGCCATCAGAATATATCATGGAATCACGATCATTATCATCCACTATTCTTGATAGGGTTTCGGCACCAATGACCAAACATCTTTTTGCAATGCCACTTTTAATAAAAGCATTTGCTTGTATCATGCCTTCTAACCAACCTGGGCAACCAAAAATTAAATCGTAAGCAACGCATTTTGGATTTTGTATCTGTAGTTGATGTTTAACTCTAGTGGCTAAACTAGGTAAGGTGTCTCCTTGAATATATCCTTCCTTTAAATCCCCGAAATTATGGGCAACAATAATGTAGTCTATAGTTTCTTTATCTACTTGTGCGTTTTCTATTGCTTTCTCAGCTGCGAAAAAAGCTAAATTAGAAGTGGTATATTTTTTAGGTGCATATCTTCTTTCTTCAATACCGGTTATAGCCTTGAATTTTTCAATAATAACCTCGTTATTATGTTTGAAGGAGGAACCATCTAAATTTAAAAAATGATGATTAGTAAAATCTTTATTCGAAATTTTTAGGTCTGGGATATAACTTCCTGTTCCTGTAATTGATACGCTCATTTTAAAATATTGAATTGTAACCGAAATTTATGAAAAACGGGAGGATTATTTTATGCATGCATAGTAAAATTTACGATGGTCAATGTACATTTCTTGAAATTGACCTCATTAAAAAAGCCTCTTCGAATTGTCGAAAAGGCTTATAATTATAGGGTTATGACAGTTATTCTGCTTCCATGTAAGCCTCAATTGGCGCGCATGTGCAAATTAAATTACGGTCTCCATATGCATCGTCTACTCTGCGTACCGATGGCCAAAATTTATTTTCAGCAATGTAGGGTAGTGGGTAGGATGCTTTTTGTCTAGAGTATGGAAACTTCCAATCATCTGTAGTCGCCATTTCTAAAGTATGTGGAGCATTTTTAAGTACGTTGTTTGGTTCATCTATATTAGATTCATCAATTTCTCCACGTATAGATGTCATCGCTTCACAGAATCTATCTAATTCTGCTAAACTTTCGCTTTCTGTTGGTTCTATCATTACAGTTCCTGCAACGGGAAAAGAGACTGTAGGTGCATGAAAACCATAATCCATAAGTCGTTTGGCAATGTCTGTAACCTCAATACCATTCTTTTTAAAAGGTCGGCAATCTAAAATCATTTCATGTGCTGCTCTACCTTTTTCGCCAGTGTATAAAACCTCAAATTTTCCTTCAAGTTTATGTTTTATGTAGTTAGCGTTTAGAATAGCAATTTTTGTTGATTGCGTTAAGCCATATTCGCCAAGCATTTTAATATAACCGTAAGAAATAAGACATACCAATGAGCTTCCCCATGGTGCTGCCGATATTGCTGTAATGGCATCTTTGCCACCGGTTGTAATTACTGGGTTGCTTGGTAGAAAAGGAACTAGCTGTGGGGCAACGCATATTGGACCAACACCTGGACCACCACCTCCATGAGGGATAGCAAATGTTTTGTGCAAGTTTAGGTGGCATACATCTGCGCCAATGGTTGCAGGGTTGGTTAGACCAACTTGTGCGTTCATATTGGCGCCATCCATATATACCTGACCACCGTGGTCATGAATCAATTTAGTAATCTGCTTTATAGATGATTCAAATACACCATGCGTAGATGGATATGTAACCATTAACGCCGCTAATTTATCTGAATGTAATTTTGCTTTTTCTTCAAGATCAGCAACATCTATATTTCCTTTTTCATCGGTTTTGGTAACCACAACTTTCATTCCTGCCATTACAGCAGAAGCTGGGTTTGTACCGTGTGCAGATGAAGGAATTAAACAAATATTTCTTTCTGATTCTCCTCTAGATTCATGATAAGCTCTAATTACCATTAAACCTGCGTACTCTCCTTGTGCTCCAGAATTTGGTTGTAAGGACGTATCTGCAAATCCTGTGATGATAGAAAGGTCTTTTGCCAACTCGTGTAATATAGTTTGATACCCTTCTGCTTGGTCTACCGGTACAAACGGGTGAATATTGCCCCAGTTAGACGAGCTTAACGGTAGCATTTCACTCGCCGCATTTAATTTCATTGTACAGCTTCCTAAAGAAATCATACTATGGTTTAAAGCTAAATCTTTACGCTCTAGTTTTTTGATGTAACGCATTAATTCTGTCTCCGAGTGATAAGAATTAAAAACCTTATTTTCCATAAAGGCGCTAGTACGCTCTATATTTCCAGATATAGTCGTTTTATTCAGTAGACTGGTAACTTCTGGTGAAGTTTTTCCTAATGCATTAGAAAATATATTAATTATCTGGTTAAGGTCTTTTAGTGAAGTAGCTTCATTTATAGCAATTGAAATAGTGTCATTGTCTACATAGTAGAAATTGACTTCGTTTGCTTCTGCAATTGGGCGTACTTTGTTAGCATCTGCCTTTACAGTAATCGTATCAAAATAGGCGGAGTTAATTTGATATAACCCTAAGTTTTCAAGCGCATCGACTAACGTTACTGCCGTAGAATGAATTTTTGTGGCAATATATTTTAATCCTTTTGGACCATGATATACACCATACATTCCTGCCATTACGGCTAATAAAACCTGTGCAGTACAAATGTTAGAAGTTGCCTTGTCTCTCTTTATATGTTGCTCTCTAGTCTGCAAAGCCATTCTCAAAGCAGGCTTTCCGTCGGTATCTTTTGTAACCCCAATAATTCTACCAGGTATACTTCTTTTGAATTCGTCTTTGGTTGCAAAAAATGCAGCATGAGGACCGCCATAACCTAACGGAATACCAAAACGTTGAGTGGTACCTACAACTACATCTACCCCAAATTCTCCAGGAGGTGTTAATAAGACCAAACTCATGATATCAGCAGCTACGGCTACTTTAATATCATTTTCTTTTGCCTTAGCAACAAATGCAGCATAATCATATACTTGCCCGTATTTGCCAGGGTATTGCAATAAAGCACCGTAAAAATCAGCGCTATATTCAAATTCTTCGTGGTTACCTACAACCAATTCAATCCCTAAAGGAATAGAACGTGTCTTTAAAAGAGATAAGGTTTGAGGTAATATTTCTTCGGATACAAAGAACTTTAAAACACTGTTCTTCTTTTGGTCGCGACTTCTTACATCAAAAAGCATGGTCATAGCTTCTGCTGCTGCTGTGCTTTCATCTAATAACGATGCATTTGCCAATTCCATTCCCGTTAAATCGGAAATTATGGTTTGGAAATTAAGAAGCGCCTCTAATCTCCCTTGAGCTATTTCAGCTTGATAAGGAGTGTAAGCCGTGTACCATCCCGGATTTTCAAGAATATTCCTTTTAATCACCGATGGAATTAAACTTTCGTGATACCCTAAACCAATATAAGTTCTAAATACCTTGTTTTTTTTAGATAAAGCCTCGGTGTGCGCAAGAAACTTATGCTCACTCATTGGCTCATCTAATTTCAAAGGCTCTTTTAGGCGAATATGTTCTGGTATGGTCTCAAAAATAAGCTGTTCGAGATTTTCAACACCTACCGTTTTAAACATGGTATTTAAATCTTCATCCCTAATGCCGATATGGCGTAGTGCAAACACGTCAGTCTTCATAGATACTATTGTTATATAATGTGTAAAATTACCACTTTTATGTGTGTAATTTGTAGTCGAAGGGCTGCCATATTTTGAAAGTTTTTAACCAAAACAAAGGGTTATAAACACTTTAACTATTTTTGTTTAATGACTATAGTCAAAAAGATTTTTAATTTTTACTTGGATGCTAGCATACATGTTGCCTTGGCGGTATTTTGTTTGGTACATGTAACTGCATTGACTTTAAGCATTAGTGTGCCACTAGAACTTTACTTTTTTATATTTTTTGGTGCCATTAGCTGTTATAATTTCGTGAAATATGGGGTTGAAGCAGAGAAGTATATACTAGTAGCTAACACGTATCAAAAGAATATTCAATTTTTTAGTTTCGGTTGTTTGCTTGTTGCTGGTTATCAACTATTTTTTCTATCGGAAAGAGTATTTGTAGGATTATTGATTTTAGCCGCTATTACTGGTCTTTACGCATTACCCGTATTACCTAAGAATAAGAATTTCAGGAGTTTTAGCGGGCTGAAGATTTTAATAGTGGCTGCTGTGTGGGCAGGTACAACCGTAATATTACCAACTATTTCTCAACTAGATGCTATCTCCTGGAACGTGAAGATTGAAACAATTCAACGTTTTCTTTTTGTACTAGTATTATTAGTTCCTTTTGAAATAAGGGATTTAAAATACGATAGTGCGTCACTAAAAACACTACCTCAAAGAGTAGGTGTAAAAGGGGCAAAAAGGATAGGGTACTGTTGGGTAATACTTTTTTATGCAATTACATTCATAAAAACAGATTTAGATGTTACTCACATAATGGTGAAAACAATTCTGTTTGTAGTTTTAATGTTGATGATATTTAAAACAGAACTAAATCAAAAGAAGTATTTTTCTTCATTTTGGGTAGAAGCAATTCCTTTACTTTGGTGGGGACTTTTCGTTATAAGTAAGAAGTATTCTATTTTGCTTTAAAAAAAGTTTCTTTCATTTTTCTCTTCTCCTCATCAGACAATACAGTAAGTTTTGCTTGATTGCAAAGCGATGTTAATTTTTTATTACCAGCACTGTGCTTAGCGCATGTCTTACACATAGTAAGATGAAACTTTAACTGTATTTTTTCCCATACCGTCGCTTCTCTATACTGGTGTCTATTGCAAATATTTGCAGCTTTTTCACAAGAAATCATCATAATTAAAACCAATTTTGATTTAAACAACCCATTAAGCCCGTTCTGGCTCTATGTATCATTACCCAAAGGTTAGACGCATTAATTCCTAAAGCATTACAAATATCTTCTGTTTCCATTCCTTCAATTGTTTTCATGGTAAAAACCTGAGCTTGCTTCTTAGGTAGTTTGGATATGCAATTTTGAATAGCAAGACCTAATTCTTCGTTTTCAAGATTGTCATTTTCAAAATTACTATTAGGGTCTGCAATACGCTCTTCCATCCAATCGCCTTCTGCATCGGTTTGCGAGCTGTAGCTCATGCGAACTTCTGCTTTGCCTTTTTTTGAATTTATTTTACGGTAATGATCAATTACTTTTCGTTTTAGAATTGCAATTAACCACGTGCGTTCTGCAGCATCACCTTTAAAATTTTTGGCAGATTTTAATCCCGCTATAAAAGTGTCTTGTACAAGGTCTTTAGCAATTTCTGAATCACTTACCCTAGTAACCGCATAGTTGAACAGGTAATCTGCATAGAGATCTACCCACTTATCTGGATTAAGTTTGTGTGTTTCCATTTATTTTTTCTGCATTTCAAAAGTAATTGAATTTTGGTTATTATGGTTACTTTTGGTAATGTAAACACTATAACCATGAAGAATTTATTATTTTTTGTTCTACTAATAAGCGTCCAATTTGCAGAAGCGCAAATGGAGTCGCAATCAATTACAGAGTTTGTTGGGTTTGATTCGTCTACAGAAATTTTACTTGATGTAAGAACACCTGAAGAGTTCGCAGCAGGTTGTGTCGATGGTGCAATAAATATCAATTGGTTTTCTAATGAATTTAATAATCAGGTTGCGGTATTGGATAAAAGTAAGAAGCTATATGTGTATTGTAAAAAGGGGGGGAGAAGTTTAAAGTCTCAATCTAGATTAAAGGAACTAGGCTTTACCCATGTCGTAGATTTAAAAGGTGGTTATGATGCATATTCTTTAAAAAAATAGTTTTGTGTTCAACCAGTAAAACCTCAAGTTCATTTTTTTATTTCGGATAGAATTTTTGTTAATTGATTTTCTCGAATTGGTTTAATAATATAATCAGATACTTCACTTATTTTTTTAGTCTTTTCAAAATCTACTAAGTCAACAGATGACGATAATATGTAGATGGTGATTTTCTTTTCAATTAGTGAAATGGTTTTTATATACTCGTCCATAAAACTGTAACCATCCATTACCGGCATATTTATGTCAAGAAAAATGACATCTGGTAACTCTTTGGGGTTATGCATATTTGCTTTAATAAAGGTCATTGCTTCTGCCCCATCAGTAAAAGGTGTAATTTTCCCTACAGATTGGTGCGCCTCTAAAGTGTGAAGTATAGTGTATTGAAATACTTCATCATCGTCTATTATACAAACACTAATACTATTATCCATATTATCTTTTAATTTAAGGTGATAATAAATGTCGAGCCTACATTAACTTCACTTTCTACTGAAATTGAGCCACCCATTGCTACTATTTGTGCTTTTGTCAAAAATAAGCCTACTCCCTTAGCTTCTGGGTGCTTGTGGAAAACTTTATTAAGGCCAAATAATTTGTCACCATGACTTTTCATGTCAATACCAATACCATTGTCCTTAAACTCTATTATAGTTTTTTGATTTACCACTTTAGAGGTAATGCATATTTTAGCACGTCTATCTGGAGATCTATATTTAATAGAATTACTAACTAAATTAAGAAAAATACTTTCTAAGTAGATAGGGTTGTACATTACATTTTCCGCTTTAGAAAATTTGTAATCTATAAGAGCGCCTGTTTCTATTAATTCTGCGGCTAATATTTCTTTGGTTTTATGTAATGTGTGTTCAAAAGATAATTCTTGTCTTTTGTGCACGGCGTTGTGTTTTATTGTTATGGTTTCAATTAAAGCATTCAATGTTTCTGTTAAATGGTCTATTACTATTTCAAATTTTTCAAATATCTCTATTTTTTTATTTTCACTAGTTGCATTTTTATACATTCCTAAAAGCGCGTTCAAATTACTTACGGGTGATCTTAGATTATGTGAGGTTATATGATTGAATTCTGCTAATTGTTGGTTTTTGGAAGTTAGTACAGCTGCAGAAGCTTCTAAGCTTTTATTGGTTTCTAGAATTTTTTGTTGCGCTTCAACTTGCTCTGTAATATCTTGGCTAGAGCCCATTAATTCTACTACATTGCCATCATTATTTAGTAGTACTGCGCCAATAATTTCTATTGTTCTTACTTTGCCGTTATCTTTTATAATACGGTGTTGAAACTTGTTGAACTTTTTTGTTTTAGAAATTTCTTGACTTACAGCAATTACTTTTTCTCTATCCTCTGGATGAACCCTTTTTAAATATGTGCTAAAACTAGGAGATGTATCTGGGTCAAAATCTAAAATCTTTAGAAGATTTACTGATTTTTCCATAATGTCATTTACAATATCCCATTTCCAATGACCTATGCTTGAAAGCTGTTCGGCAAAATTTAAAAGTTGGTTTTTCTCTAATAAATCTTGCTCTCTTTGTAGACGATAGGTAACATCTTGTGTTGTTCCTACTAGTTCAATTATGTTTTCTTCATTATCCGAAATTATTTCAGCCATTAGCTCAATTGAACGAATATCACCGTTATTCATTATTATGCGATACGACAAAATAGAGTCGCTATTTTTTGTGGCAATAATATTTTCAATTTGGGTAACTACTTCGGCAGAATCTTCTGGGTGTATTCTTGATAAAAACAATTCCATATCTATTGGGCGATTTGGATCTAGGTCGTAGATTTTATAGAGATTGTCTGACCATTTAGAAGCACCTGTATTTGGGTTCCATTGCCATGACCCCATCATTGCCATTTTTTCTGTGAAGGAGAGTAAATGGTTTTTATCCTTTATTTGCTGTTCAGTCTTTACACGGTACGTAATATCCTGTTCAATACCCTTTAGCGAGGTGATTTCCCCATCTTTATCTGTAAAAACCTCTCCAACAACCTCTAAGGTTTTTATTTCTCCGCTATTTAATTGTATACGATACTGGGCTTTTTCAAATTTTTTACCCTTTAAAATCCTTTTTTTTAAATCTTCTGTAAAACTTATATCATCTGGATGTATGTAAGAAGAAATTAATTCAATATCGATAGGGGAGCCAACCTCTATTCCGTAAATTCTATAATGATTGTCCGACCAATTCATTTCACCATTATTAGGGTTCCACTCCCAAGAACCAATATTCGCTATTTTCTCAGCATTGTTATATTGTTGGTTCTTTTCTAATAATTGTAATTCATTCTTTTTGATTTCGGTAACATCTTGGCAGGTGCCAGACATCTCTAAAACCTCCCCTTTTTTATTCCGAATAATTTTACCAACAGTTTTAATGGTTTTTATACTGCCGTCGTTTAATTGAATTCTATAGGTAGATTCAGGAAAAACACCGGTTTGCATAGCGTTCTCTAGGTTTGAAATAACTCTATTTCTGTCATCTTCGTGAACGAAATTTATATAGGTTTCAAAAGTTAATGGTTGGTCTTTGTTATGACCATAAATAACGTGAAGGTTATCTGACCAAAAAACTTTATTGGTTGGTGTGTCCCATTGCCAATAACCTATCATTGCCAACTTTTCTGCAATATTTAATTGTTGATTTTTTTCTAAAAGCTCTTTTTCTTTTTTCTCTCTGTCAGTAATATCCTGGCAGGTACCAATCATTTTTATGGGTTCTCCATTTTCATTGGTAATTACCATGCCAATAGAACGAAGCGTTTTAATGACGCCATTTTTTAATTGAATACGGTAGTTAGATTCTGGGAATTCTGTCGTTTTTAAAGCATGATCAAACTTTGAAACTATTTTTTCTTTATCATCTTGGTGAACGTAATTCAAATAAACGTCGAAGGATATAGGAGAATCCCTCTCGTGCTCAAATATTTCGTAAACATTATCAGACCATTTTAAAATGTTAGCAGGTATGTCCCAGTCCCAAGATCCAGATTTGGCGATCTTTTCTGCGTAATTAAGCTGTTGTACTTTTTGAACTAAATCAGATTTTGTGCTATTGGTCTCAGTTATATCTAAAGTAGCTCCGTAAAGTGTTATACAGTCTTCACTTCTCTGAAAAGGTTGTACAGACGTTCTTAGATTTCGGAAATTACCTTTTGCTGTTATAATCTCATAATCCAATTCAAATGGGGTGCCATCCTCAATAGCCTGTTTGTGAGCCTCTAAAAGTCGATTTCTAGATTCAAGATCTTTACAGCAACCATAAATGTTTTCTGTATTTGGAATGTAATCTTGGGGAACTTCATGAATTTCTCTTAGAGCATTGTTCCAATCTATACTATTTGAATTCGCTTCAAATTGGAATATTCCAATTTGAGCAATACAATCTGTGCTTGCTAAATGTTCATCTGTTGGGGAAAGAGTTTTCTCTTTACTCATTTCATTCAGGAGTTTAAGAATCAGCGAATAACACTAAAACAGAAATGGTTAAACGTGTAAAATAAAAGTGTGGCTAATTGGCTACAATATAATTAATAAATATTTGATTTATAGTGGGTTCGCATATTAATTAAACGGTAAATTGGGCTAGGTTTCATTTAATATAAGCTTTCATATTTAATAAAGTATAGAGAAGTAAGGTATGTTTGGTAGCTGGTCAATGAAAAGTATCTTAGTCGATAAGTTAAATACTATGTTTTATCAATGATTTTTATTAATAGAATTCCCTTGTTTGTATTTAGTGCTCTGTTATTGTTGTCGTCTCTTAATTTATCGGCACAAAAAGATGCTATTAATTACGGCGCTTAATGGAAAATTATTTGAAAAAATTAACCTGATATTGTTTCTGAACTATGGTCAGGGATCAATATCAGGTTGTTTTTAGTTGTTTATCCTTTTGTGTGGATAAGGTCGTGATCAATAGAACTATGCTATTCTAATAGGCCAGCTCTTTCTAGAAGTGCTTCCACTTTCGGTTCTGCTCCTCTAAACCTTTTGTAAAGTATCATTGGGTTTTCTGTACCTCCTTGAGAAAGAACATTGTCTTTAAATTTAGTAGCTACTTCTTTATTGAAAATACCCTTTTCTTTAAAATAAGCAAACGCATCTGCATCCAATACTTCAGCCCATTTGTAACTGTAGTAGCCAGATGAATAACCGCCTTGAAAAATGTGAGAAAACGCTGTACTCATACATGTTTCTGGTGTTTCAGGATATAGACTTGTGTTTTTAAAAGCTTCATCTTCATGTGTTTTTACGTTTGTAATGCTTGTTGGGTCTACACCATGCCAAGACATGTCTAAAAGTCCAAAACTCAATTGACGCAGGGTTTGCATTCCTTCTTGAAAAGTGGCAGATTCTTTTATTTTCTGAACCAATTCCATTGGTATAGTTTCTCCTGTTTCGTAATGCTTGGCAAATAACTCTAATGCTTCCTTCTCATAACACCAATTTTCTAAAACCTGACTTGGTAATTCTACAAAATCCCAAAATACAGATGTTCCAGAAAGACTAGGGTAGGTGGTGTTCGCTAACATACCATGTAAACCGTGCCCGAATTCATGAAACAAGGTAGTTACTTCATTGAAAGTTAGTAACGATGGTTTGCTTTTTGTTGATGGAGTAAAGTTGCACACATTAGATATATGCGGACGTACATTCTCTCCATTACGTTTCCATTGCGATTTAAAAGATGTCATCCATGCGCCACCTCTTTTACCTGCTCTTGGGTGAAAATCTGCATAGAATAATGAAATGAAATTTTTATCTGTATCGTAGACTTTATAGGTTTTTACCTCTTCATGATACTTTTCGATGTCGTGTACTTCTTCGAACTGTAGATCGAATAAGTTTTCGGCTACTTTAAAAACACCGTTAATTACATTTTCTAGTTTAAAATATGGCTTTAGCTTTTCATCATCTAAATTAAATAACTCTTGCTTCAATTTTTCAGAATAATAACTGCTATCCCATTTTTCTAAACGGTCGATATTGTCCAGTTTTTTTGCAAAATCTTCTAATTGCTTAAACTCACGTTCCGCTGCAGGTTTGGCTTTTGCCAGTAATTCATTTAAGAAAGAATGCACTTTCTCTGGTGTCTGTGCCATGCGCTCTTCAAGTACAAAATTAGCGTGTGTTTTGTAACCTAATAAATTGGCTCTTTCAAAACGTAATTTTGCAATTTCAAGAACATTTTCTTGATTGTCTAACTTGTCATTATGAAAAGCCTTGCTTCCGAAAACCAAAGAAAGGTCTTTACGTAACTTCCTATTTTTAGCATATTTCATAAAGGGGATGTAGCTTGGGTAGTCTAAAGTAATCATCCAACCATCTTCCTTGCCTTTTGAAATCGATAATTGTGCTGCGGCTTCTTTTTCTCCATCAGGTAAACCGTCTAAATCCGCCTCATCCGTTAGGTGTAGTTGATATTTATTGGTTTCTGCAAGTACGTTCTCCCCGAAAGTTAATTTCAATTTTGCAAGTTTTGCATCTATAGCTCTTAAGCGTGTTTTCTTTTCTTCGGACAGATTAGCACCGTTCCTACTAAAGCTTTTATATTTTTTATCTAAAAGTGTGTTTTGCTCAACGGTAAGGTTTAAAGAGTCCTTTTGATCATAAATAGCTTTTACTCTATTAAAAAGTGCTTCGTTTAACGTGATATCATTGCCGAATTCTGAAAGTAACGGAGAAACCTCTTGTGCTATTTTCTGAATCTCCTCATTTGTTTCTGCGGAATTCAAGTTGAAAAACACACTTGATATTCTGTCTAACTGCTGTCCAGAAAACTCTAAAGATTCTATGGTATTTTCAAAAGTAGGAGCATCTGTATTTTCTGTAATGGCATCTATTTCTGCTCTTGCATCTTCAATAGATTGTAAGAAAGCAGGCTTAAAGTGCTCATTTTTTATTTGTGAAAATGGGGCTGTATCAAAAGGGGATAATAATGGATTCATAATCTGAATAAACTAATGAATTAAAGAAATAGATGAATAGCAATTTACATTGCATGTATTTAGGCGACTTAAGAGTTAACGAACAACTACTTTTTGCCGTTTACTTCTTTTGCGCCTTCAATTACTTTTTGCTTAAGACCTTCTTTGTAAAAGATGATTTTGTCCAAAACACATTTGTCTGAGCTGCCGATTATCTGTGCTGCTAAAATTCCAGCATTTTTAGCTCCGTTTAGCGCAACTGTTGCTACAGGTACGCCACCTGGCATTTGAAGTATAGATAAGATAGAGTCCCAACCATCTATAGAATTACTGCTTTTAACAGGAACTCCAATTACTGGTAATGGAGACATAGAGGCTACCATACCTGGTAAGTGAGCGGCACCACCGGCACCTGCTATAATAACAGAATAGCCATTTGTGTGTGCATTTTTACTGAAATCGAATAATTTTTCTGGTGTTCTGTGGGCAGATACAATATCAACATCTACTTCTATATCAAAACCTCTTAAAATATCTATGGCTTCCTGCATTACGGGCATGTCACTTGTACTTCCCATTACTACGGCTACTTTACTCATGTTTTTTATTTTGAAATCACTTGAATTGTTTCCTTTACTTTTTCGGCAATAGCTCTTGCTTTTTCCAAATCACTATTGACTATGGTTACATGACCCATTTTTCTAAACGGTCTTGTTTCTGCTTTGCCATAAATATGAGGCGTTACCCCTTCCATGGCTAAAATCTCTTCTATATTTTTATAAACAACATCACCAGTATATCCTACTGCGCCTACCAAATTCACCATAACACCCGCTACTTTGCTGTTGGTGTTTCCTAAAGGTACGCCTAGAATACTGCGAATGTGTTGCTCAAATTGGTTGGTGTAGCTGGCTTCAATACTGTAATGCCCGCTGTTATGTGGTCTTGGAGCCACTTCGTTCACCAAAATTTTATCATCCTCCGTTTGGAACATTTCAACAGCCAATAATCCTGTAAGTCCTATTTTGTCTGCTACTTTTAGTGCTAATGCTCTTGCCTTATCTGCTACTTTATCATCAATACGTGCGGGGCAAATTACATATTCCACTTGGTTCGCTTCTGGATGAAATTCCATTTCTACCACTGGGTAGGTTTTTATTTCTCCTTCAGAATTTCTAGATACAATTACAGCTAATTCGTTTTTAAACGGAATCATAACCTCTGTAATACATTCACCCGCAGGCAATCCTTTTAAATCTGCTAAACTTCTAACGACTTTAACTCCTTGTCCGTCATAACCAAATTGAGCTACTTTCCATACAAACGGAAATTGTAATCCTCCGTTTTCAATACTGTCTTCAATTTCACTTAGGTAAGCAAAGCGCTGAAAATCTGCAGTCGGTATTTCGTTATCGACATAAAACAATTTCTGTTTTGCCTTGTTTTGAATTATTCGAAGGGCTTTAGGCTGTGGGTATACTTTTACACCTTCGTCCTCTAATTTCTCTAAAGCATCAAGATTTACGTTTTCTATTTCTATTGTAAGTACATCTACGTCTTTACCGAAATTGTAAACTGTATCAAAATCTAAAAGACTTCCTTGAACAAACTCGTTGCATGACATTCTACTTGGAGCCTCAGATGAAGCATCTAAAACTTTGGTGTAAATATCCCATTTTCGGGTTTCATATAACATCATTTTGCCTAGTTGACCACCACCCAAAATGCCTAATTTAAAATCTGAAGAAAAATAATCCATATAATTGTTGCTTTTGGTCGTTAAAAAAACGCCTTAAGTACTACAAAAATACGGTTAAATCTTAGAAACCAATTCCTTTCTAATCAAAAACACAAGCCAATAGCTTATCTTTGCAAACCTTGATAATTTATGAAAATTGATACAAATTCACGATAAGTTTTTTAAACCTTTTCTAAGCGAATCTGAAATTCAGCAGGCCATAAAAACGGTTGCCGATAAAATTGCTGCTGATTATAAAGACGAGACTCCCATTTTTGTGGGTGTCTTAAACGGGTCTTTTATGTTCGTTTCTGATTTGATGAAAGCCTACCAACACCCTTGCGAAGTTTCGTTTGTAAGACTTAGTTCTTACCAAGGCTTAACGTCTACAGGTATTGTTGAAACGTTATTAGATGTGCCAGAAAATATTGAAGGCCGCAGTGTTATTATTTTAGAAGATATTATTGATACAGGGCGTACCTTGCAGAAATTGGTTCATTTATTTTCAAAGACAAAGGTTAAAGAATTTAAAATCGCAAGTCTTTTTTATAAGCCAGATGTTTACAAAGGCGAATATGCCATTGATTATTTTGGCTTGGCTATACCTGATAATTTTATTGTAGGTTATGGTCTTGATTATAAAGAACAAGGAAGAAATTTAAAAGAAGTATACCAACTAAACCAGAAACATATGATTAATCTTGTACTCTTTGGTAAACCAGGAGCCGGCAAGGGCACGCAAGCACAATTCCTAAAAGAAAAATATAATTTAAAGCATATTTCAACCGGGGATGTTTTTAGATTCAATATCAAAAACGGAACGGAGTTAGGTACTTTGGCAAAGTCATATATTGACAAAGGTGAATTGGTGCCAGATGAAGTGACTATTAAAATGTTGCAGGAGGAAGTAGAGAAAAATCCAGATGCAGACGGATTCATTTTTGACGGTTTTCCAAGAACTGCCGCTCAGGCAGAAGCTTTGGATAATTTCTTAGAATCTAAAGATATGGGTGTAAATGCTACCATTGCACTAGAGGCGAATGACGAAATTTTAATAGAACGTCTTTTGGAAAGAGGTAAAGTTAGTGGTCGAAGTGATGATCAAGATGTTGTTAAGATTAGAAATCGTTTCGATGAATACAATGAAAAGACAACTCCCGTAAAAGAATTTTACGAAGCTCAAGGTAAGTTTCATAGCGTAAACGGTATTGGTACTATTACTGATATCACTGAACGCTTAACGAAAGTAATCGAAGACTTAAAATAATAAAGAATCTCTTTTGTCAACTATTATATTTGATGAAGATTTTTGAATTGAAAGAATAACAATGACCGAAGGTAATTTTGTAGACTACGTAAAAGTGGGTTTGACTTCTGGAAAAGGAGGCAAGGGATCTGTGCATTTGCACCGTGAAAAATTTATTACCAAAGGTGGTCCTGATGGTGGTGATGGTGGTCGTGGAGGTCACATAATTGTTCGAGGAAACGAAAACCTTTGGACGCTAATAAACTTTAAATACACTAAGCATTTTAAAGCTGGTCATGGTGCCCACGGTAGTAAAAGCCGTAGTACAGGAGCAGATGGTGAAGATGTGTATTTAGATGTGCCGTTGGGTACAGTGGTTAAAGATTTTGAAACCAAAGATGTCCTTTTTGAAATTACCGAACATGGTGAGGAGAGAATTCTGCTTAATGGTGGTATGGGCGGTCGAGGTAACTGGCATTTTAGAACATCAACAAACCAGACGCCAAGATATGCTCAACCAGGTATGGATGGTTTAGAAGGTGAATTTTTGTTAGAACTTAAAGTTCTTGCAGATGTAGGTCTGGTAGGTTTTCCTAATGCAGGTAAGTCTACGTTATTATCAGTAATAACTTCTGCTAAACCAAAAATTGCCGATTATGAGTTTACTACACTAAAACCTAATTTAGGTATTGTAGAATATAGAGATTTCAAGAGTTTCGTAATGGCAGATATTCCCGGTATTATAGAAGGTGCTGCAGAGGGTAAAGGTCTAGGTCATTACTTTTTAAGACATATTGAACGTAACGCAAACCTGTTATTTTTAATACCTGCCGATAGTAAGGACATCAGCAAGGAATATGAAATTTTACTAGATGAATTAAGACGTTACAACCCTGAGTTGTTAGATAAAGAACGACTTATTTGTATCTCTAAAAGCGATATGTTAGATGAGGAACTTATGGATGAAATGAGAGAAGAACTCAATAAAGATTTAAACGGTACTCCGTTTATGTTTATATCATCTGTAGCACAAATGGGTATTGTGGAATTAAAGGATAAGCTTTGGGCAATGCTTAACTCATAATAAATTAGATAGGATGAAACAGTATTTAAAAAATATTGTTGAAATTAATGACAATAGGAAAAGTAGAATTTTCGCCTATTTCATTCAAATTTTAATCTTTGTTTCAATACTATCTTTTTCATTTGAAACGGTTCCGGATCTTGAACCAGCAACCAGAAAAATTTTAAGGATAATTGAGATTTTCTCTGTTATCATTTTTACAATTGAGTATGTATTACGTATTTACGTTTCGGATAAGAAAAGTAAATTCATATTCAGTTTTTTTGGAATTATCGATTTTCTGGCAATTCTTCCATTTTACTTGTCATTAGGTGTCGATTTAAGATCACTTAGAGCCTTAAGGTTTTTAAGGTTGTTCCGTATCCTTAAGTTAATGCGTTATAATAAAGCTATTGAACGTTTTACAAGGGCTATTAAACTAGCTAAAGAAGAGGTGTTGTTATTCTTAATTGTCACTCTAATCTTAATATATTTCTCGGCTGTAGGTATTTACTATTTCGAACATGAGGTTCAGCCAGAAAATTTCGCTTCTATTTTTGATAGCCTTTGGTGGGCAATTATAACACTTACTACAGTTGGGTATGGCGATGTTTACCCTATAACCGTTGGTGGTAAAGTTTTTACTTTCTTTATATTAATGATAGGCTTAGGTATTGTAGCAATACCTACAGGTATTATTTCTTCTGCGCTAACAAAATCTGTCGATAAAAAAGAGGTAGAATAATAATAAGTTAGATATCATTTGATAAAAAAGCATAGATCAATGCTTGACGCTTAATCGAATACCTTCTTAAAAATATATTTTACGCTTTTATTTTCTTTAATTTTAAGAAAATCCAATTTCATGAGAATTTTTCTATTTAGTATAGTTTTAGTCGTATTGACTTCTTGCGGAGCTGCAAAAGTTAATTATGATTACGATGACCAGACAGATTTCACTTCTTACGCTACCTATAATTATTTTAATGACATGGAAACTGGTCTGAGCGAGTTAGATGAGAAAAGGCTAATGGATGCTATGGATGCTACACTAGGTGAAAAAGGATACATGTTTGCCGAAGAACCAGATGTTTTTATCAATATAAAAAGTTCTGTCTTTAAATCTCAACAAGGGAATAATGTTGGTGTAGGTCTAGGTGGTGGTAACCGTGGTATTGGTGGCGGAGTATCAATTGGTATTCCTGTTGGCGGACCAAAGCTTACCCGTGAGCTGCAAATAGATTTTGTTGATTCTAATAAAGACATGCTTATTTGGCAAGCGATAAGTGAAAGCCCTTTTCGAGAAGGTGATACTCCCGCAGAAAAGTCAGAAAAGTTGCAAGCTGTTGTGGATAAGATATTTAGTAATTACCCGCCGGAATAAAGCTATTTTACTTTAACAACATAGGTAGCAATTAAGTTGTTGTCAGTCGAAACATGTACATCATATAAGCCTTTTTTTTCAAAATTTTGAATTAAACTTATTTCATTTGCCTTTCTAATAATTGTTGGACTACTTCCCTTTTGACCGCCACCTCTGTTGAGTAATAGTTGTATTTCCCCATTAAAATTATCTGATACATTTAATTTAAAGGTCACCGATTCTCCCTTTTTTATATCATTATGCATTGCTATAGGTAACACGGGTATTATTGGTTCAAGAAAAGCCTCTTTATAAATAACTGGTCCTTCAATAAATGTGGTTAAAGTTTTATCATTTTCAATCTCAATATTAATTGGTGTAATCGGGAAATGATTTATTGCGAACAATTCGAGATCCGCAAGAAAATACCCATCGAAATAATCTGATTGAAAAAACGGTGTTCCGTTTATTAGCATAGTCTGTCCGGCAGACCAAGTGGCATCACACAAATACCATTTGCCATTAATTTCAATACTATTCCATGAATGGTTGGGCATACTGTCCTCGTCTAATAGCAAAGTTGGGGTACGCCCATACCCATTAATAATATCACATTTAAACCCTGCTAGGGTAGCCATTTCCTTAATTAAATAAGCATATCCTGTACAAGCTGTTTTTTGTTCTTTTAATAGCTTTTCAAAGACTTTTGGTGTTATGCTAGTGTTCCAATCTAAAAATGCCTGTGTGTCATCTGCAAACCTTTTTCGTTTATGAGTTATTTTTAAATAGGAAGTATAATCATTCTCAATATTTGAACTTACCCATGTATAGATAGCTCTAAATTTTTCCACATCGGTTTTTAATGATGCTGTCAAATTATAGGTCAGCACTGGTAAATTTCTTAGGCTAGCATCTTCATAATATGTAGCAATACTATCCGCTTTCTTAAAATTTATATGATTAAAGTCTGAGCGTTGAGCAAAGCAGTTTAATGAAAATAATAACGTAATAAATACAATGATTCTCATTATTTGAAAATGTCTCCAATCTTTTGAAAAATGTTTCTTTTGCTTGTATATGCCCCGCCGATTACGATATCTCCCATTAACTCAACATCATATGTGTCAAACTTAATATTGATATCTATTGCAGAAGAAGCGCTATGAATTACTTGATATGTTTTGGTCTCATAGCCAATAAAGCTTATTACCAAAATATCATTTTCTTTTAATTGCTGGGGGAATTCAAACTTGCCATCAAAATCTGTTTGTGTGCCTACCGTAGTTCCTTTTAATATAACATTTACACCAGGTAACGGTTCATTTGCTTCATCTACTATAGTGCCGGTTAATGTATATTTTTCTTGATATTTAACCATCATGCCCATGACATTCTCGTGCTGGGTAGAAACAACTTCAATTGGTGTTTCTATGCTTGCAGTTTCTTGTCCCTTTACTTCAGTTGCGCACAATGCTAATAGGGATAAACCCATCATACCTATTCCTTTAGTTAGTATTGAATTGTTCATAGTGTAATGAGTATTTGTTTCATAAGATTTTAGTTGCGATGATTTGAACTTTCCACAGGTTTTTTTGTTTGTTGAATTTAAGTATCGTAAAAGCTCCTGATCCGAAAAGTTGGTAAAATCTATGACTTCTTTTTGGCAACTAGAGCAAAATCCGCCTTTATCGGTTTTACTAAAATTAGTGAAATTTTCTTTGCATGGTTCTTTTACGTCAATTGTTAATGAGTTCTTCATAATACAGTGGTTTTCTATTTATACGTCTAAAGTATTACGGAACGTATTCTTATAAAATAGGTAATGAGTGTATAGGCTCTTTCAGTGAGTTAACTTCATCTAACAAATTATTTTAAGGTTTTTAAATTAATTTTTTACGGGTAAATGGGTCGTAGTCAAATGTTAATGTTGTTAAATGGTTGTGTAAATAAATGTATTGAAAGTAAAATCCTGTTATTTTTGTAACAAAACTCAATAAAAGCGTCTTATTGATTAAGACGTTTAAAACTAACTCACAATATGAAAAAAATTTATTTACTTGCTGCCGGTTTGGTAGCCTTGGCTTCTTGTAAAGAGGAAGCAAAACCTACTCCTGAAGTAGAAAAAATTCCGGGTATTGTTCTAGCGAACATGGATACCACCCAAAATCCGAAATCAGATTTCTATAACTATGTTAATGGAAACTGGATGAAGTATACCGAAATACCTGACGATAGAACTAGCTGGGGCGGTTTTAGTGTACTTCGTAAATCTACAGATGACGATGTACTGAAAATTTTAGCGACAGCTAAAGAAAGTGGAAACTATGCCGCTTCTACCGATCAAGCGAAAGCTTTGGCAATTTTTGATTCAAAATTAGATTCTGCCGCAAGAAATAAGGCGGGGATTTCTCCACTTCAACCAGCATTAGAGGCAATAGCTTCTGTTGCTAATTTAAAGGACTTACAAACAGTATTGGCTACCAATGCTGCCGTGTCTTCTCCTTTTATAAATATTGGGGCTGGTGCAGACTTAAACAACAGTAGTATGAATGCTGTTTATTTAGGTGCTAACGGTTTAGGTCTTCCTGATCGTGATTTTTACCTGGAAGAAGATGAGAAATCTGTAGAGATTCGTGAGGAATATAAAAAGCACGTTTCTAAAATGTTACAAAGATTAGGGGATTCTGAAGCAGATGCTACCAAGGCTGCCGAGAAAATTCTAGCTATGGAAACGGAATTAGCAGAACCTCGTTTAAATAAAGTTGAACGTAGAGATGCTAGAAACTACAATAACCCGAGAACTATTGCTGAGGTTGATAAGATGATATCTACTATCGACATGAAAAAACTTATAGCTGATTTAGGTATTACAAAAAAGTTCGATACGCTATTGGTTACTCAGTTGAGGTATACAGAAGCTTTGGATAAGTTTTTGAAAACAACTCCGATAGAAGATATTAAGACTCTAGTTAGATGGGATACTTTCAATAGTGCTGCTGGTAGATTAACAACCGATATTGAAACTGCTAATTGGGAGTTTTATAGCAAGTATTTAAGTGGGGCAAAAGAACAGCGTCCTGCAGATGAGCGTGCACTTGCAACTGTAAATGGTACGGTAGGTGAGGCACTAGGTCAATTATATGTTGACGCAAAATTTCCGCCAGAAGCAAAAGCAAAAGCAGAATTGATGATTGCAAACGTAATTGATGCTTTCAAAGAGCGTATTTCTGTTTTAGATTGGATGACCGATTCTACAAAAACAAAAGCAATTGAGAAGCTAGATAAATTCACTGTAAAAATTGCTTACCCAGATAAATGGGAAGATTATTCTACTATGGAAGTATCTGCAGACAAGTCTTATTTTGAGAATATGACCGCTGTTAGTAAGTGGGGAGAATTGAAGAACTATGCGGAAATAGGCGAACCTGTTGATAAAACAGAATGGGGTATGTCTCCACAAACAGTGAATGCATATTTTAATCCATTGAACAATGAAATAGTTTTTCCTGCAGCAATTTTACAACCTCCTTTCTATAACTATACTGCTGATGAAGCTGTAAATTATGGCGGAATAGGTGCTGTTATCGGTCATGAGATTTCTCATGCTTTCGATGATAGTGGTTCTCGTTTTGATGCTGATGGTAACCTTAAAAACTGGTGGACGGAAGCAGATTTAAAAGCCTTTACTGAAAGAGCTGATGCTTTAGCGGTACAGTACGACAGCGTTATGGTTTTACCAGATGTGTATGTAAATGGTAAGTTTACCTTAGGTGAGAATATTGGAGATTTAGGTGGCTTGTTAGGTGCTTATGACGGACTTCAAAAATACTATGCTGAAAATGGTCGTCCAGAAGATGTTGATGGCTTTACGGCAGAACAACGTTTCTTTATGTCTTGGGCTACAGTTTGGAGAACAAAGAGTAGAGATGAAGCATTGAGAACACAAATTAAAACAGATCCACACTCTCCTGGTATGGTAAGGGCTACACAACCTTTATTGAATATTCAAGAGTTTTACGATGCTTTCGATATCAAAGAAGGTGACGCTATGTATTTAGCTCCTGAAAAAAGAGTTCATATTTGGTAAGATTCATTCTTTTAGAATAAATAAAAAGGCGCTACTATGTAGCGCCTTTTTTGTTTTACATATGTTTAGCAATGATTTTAGTTTTCAACCGAAACTCTTACCCCTTCACTATGGCTGCTAAATTCTGGGGCATACATGCTTTCAATGGTAGTGATGCCATTACTGAAATTACCGGCATTGTTTACACGAACATCATATTCGAAAACATAAACACCTTTAGGTAAGTAGTCAAAGAAGAAGTTGGTACTTGCATCTTTAGTACTTTCATAATAACCTAAGCCATCTTGCCACTTGTATCTAGAAATAACATTTACTGGTTCGAAGCCTGCAGCTCTCATATCTTTCATATGAATGAATTCCATATCTCGGTCCGACTTCAGTTCTATTCTAATCTTCACCAGATCACCTACTTTTAAAGTAGTGTTATCCGTAATTTCTGAAATTACTTCACCTGTAGACGTGTTCTTTTTTAAGAAGAGTTTCTTCTTTAATTGAAGCGGAGTCTTGGCACTGGTAATTTTATCCAAATCCTCAAAATATTGCCAGTATAGAGCACCCCAGGTAATTCCGTTTCCTTTTTTACTGATTTGAATTTCACTCATTTTTGGCTCTACTTCGGTACCGTTCCAAGACGTTTTAAAATATCCTGTTCCTGCTTCTACTTTTACATTTTCTAAAGTAGATGGATCTAATTTTTCTCCACCAACCAAAACCTCAACAGCATCGGTAACCGACAACCAATCGCTGCCTTGTAATAACAATGCATACACCGCTTCTGTAGTTGCCTTAGTAGTGCTCCATTGATTGGTCTGTTTGTTTTTTAATAACCAAATTTTAAGGTTGTCCACCGTTTCAATATCTGTTGGTCTAATTTCAGAAAATGCCTCGATTAGTATGGATTGAGTTTCAATAGGTGCTTGGTACCAATACCAAGAACTCGTATTACTCTTCCAGTACATACCCAATTCATCGCTGGTGATACTATTTTCTTCTAAACCTCGTAAAATTTTAGAAGCTGTATTTGGGTCTTCCAAACGATGCAAGGTTAAAGCCAACATACCTTGTGCATACAAGCCGCGTGTTTTCCAATACTTTTGAGCTTGTTTTAGATAATAGGCTGTAATTTCTTCTACTTTCTTAGAAGTTTTAATGTTAGGGAAAAAGCTTCGCATATATAAATAGTGAACTTGATATGCACTCAAGTGATCATTATTTATGTTCGTACTATGTTTTTTCATTTCCTCATACTCGTTCACAAACTCTCTGTCCAAATAGTTTAGCGCTTTCGAAACCATTTGTGTTTGTTTGTCAACTGTAGACGAAGCAACATTTAAATGATTTAAATGCCCCATACTGGTAATGATATGTTGTGTTATATAGCGATTATCTGGACCGCCATTAAACCATGCCCAAGCACCGTTTGAATTTTGATTTTGACTTAGCTTGTTTAAAGCTAACTCTTGCTCGTTCTTCATTTTGCTCAAGTTGAACAATAAACCAATACGTTTCTTTTGCTCGGTTTCAGATTGTGCATCACGCAACCATGGGGTTTCTTGAATTAAAAGTGATTTCAATTCTTGATTTTTTTCTAGATTACTGATCAAAGCATCTGAATTTGCCCATTGGTCAAATACCTCCCGAATTCTTGGATTGCTATTGGCAATATGGCTAGCTAATGTGTTTGCGTAGTACCTTGAGAACGTTTGTTCATTACAATCATACGGGTACTCCATTAAGTATGGGAGTGCCTGTACTGCGTACCAAGCAGGGTTAGAAGTCATTTCTAAAGTCAGTTTATGGTGTTTTAAACTAGTTGAAGAAACGTTCTTTAACTTATCTAGTGTAAATGTTTTGGTTTGATTGCTCCTTATCCACATTGGTAGCGTTTCTGTTACCAAAGTTCTGTTAGAAAGTACTGGTAACATATTTTGTTCCCCATCAGAGAAATCAGCTGCTTTGGCAATTATTTTATATTGAACAGATTGTAATCCTTCAGGAATTTTCAATCTCCATGATACTTGGGTGTTTCCAAGAGAATCAACAGTAAATGAAGTTTGTTCATTGGCTGAGGTCAATAACTGCCCTGAAATATCATCACCTGTTAAAGCATCGGTCAATTCTAATTTTGCTTGACCAGAAAGATACTTTTTAGTTAGATTGGCGATTTTAGTACTTATGGTAATTTCATCTCCTTCACGTAAAAACCGTGGAGCATTGGGTGTTATCATTAACTCCTTTTGGGTTACTGTTGTTAAGTTAGTAATAGCACTTTCTAATTCTTTGGTATGCGCCAAGAGTTTCAGGTTCCAGCGTGTTAATGCTTCGGGAGTCGTGAAATTAAAGGATACATTACCTTCTTTATCCGTTTGTAATTTTGGAAAGAAAAAAGCAGTCTCTTCAAGGTTTTTTCGAATGATTACCGAATCGAAATCTTTTAGTTCCTTATCTAGCTCTGGTTCGGTAATTTCTACGCCAGCTGCCTTGCCTTCTAATTTGCTTTCTATTTCAGTTGCTGCATAGCCAACAACTACGTTTTCCTCTAATTCAATATCATCTGCCATCATTCTGTTTGCTACAGGCGATGCGGACTTATATAATCTACGGGATGAATTAAACATTCCTCCAGAAACAAAGTTAAGACCAAACCAATTAAACGAATCAAAATTTAGCATTGGGTAGCTTAAACTATTGGAGTGCGGAAATGTATGGAAATTACTTATCGTAAAACTATGCTGTGCATTTGTTCTAAGTTGCGAGTAGTAATTAGGCTTACTCAACGGATAAAAACTCCAAGAGTGTGGTCTAAATTGATCTAATGATGCATCGTACATGCTCGCTAAAAGTTCGGCGCTTACTTTTTCCCCTTCTGGACCTTTAACTTTAAATGACCAAGTTTCATCAATGCCAGGAGCTATTTTATCCCTAAAAGTCATTGTCTCTATTTGTAAATCTGAAGAAGGGTAGGGTACTAGAATAGAAAGTCTATTCGATTCAAAATCATTAGAAAAGGCATAACTGTAGTTGATAACGAATCCGCCTAAGTCATTTTCCGTAACCGGTATTGAAATGGATTTCGAATTATTATTTAAAGTAATTACCCTAGCATCTGTTACTTTATGGTCTTTTTCAACACCTACGGTAATGTTTAAATTTTTAGCGCTAGATAGAAATGTTACCTGTGCTGTATCGCCTATTTCATATTGTGCTTTATCTGTTTTAATATGGAATAATTGATTATCGGCTAAGGTATTCTCATTACCTATAAATGTAATAATGGCAATATCCTTTACCTTTTGCCCAAATTTATCTATAGAACTTAACTCTAATCTGTATTTTCCAGATTCCCAGTTCTTGGTCTTTCCGAAACTTAATTCTTTAGATTTGCCCGTATCAAAATTGGACTTCCATACTATTTTACCTTTCTCCCAATGGTTTGGGTCATCTTCATTTTTAAAAGCATCATTAGGATAAAGAGCTTTGAATTCCTCTTTTGTAAAGCCTGCATAATCAGGAGCAGACCAAGGTCTAGAACGTAATACATGTTCGGGAGCTTGTAATTTATATAATTTTACTTCGCCTGTTGCGGCAACAAATTCACCATTTAAATTAGTGGAGTTTATGTTGAAAATGTTATTCTTAACTGTTTTATCAATTGTTTCAGGTAGTATTAGATTTACGTTCAGGGCATGATATCCAACAGCTACATTGGTAACCGTACTTCTAGTTTCTCCATTTATATCGGTTACATCTGCAGAAATCTCATAATTAAATGTGGGTAAACTCTCTTTGTCTAGACTAGTATCTGGTATGGCTTTAAAAGAAATTTCATAATTACCATTGGCATCGGTAGTGGTTTCCCCTTGGGTTATTTCTTGCGGTGAGCCGTTATAATAGGATCTTGACCAATAATACCATCTTGGTAAATTCACTATTCTTTTTACACGGTATACAACTTTTGCATCAGAAATGGCACTACCTGCATATGCGGTGGCTTTCCCGGTAACCAAAACACTATCATTAACCTTGTAGGTTTCCGTAACCGGCTCAAAATTGGTTTCAAACTTAGGACGCTTATATTCCTCTACCGATATACTGGTGTAGCCATCTAAACTTACCTCGTCTGAATAGGTGTGTAGTGAAAACTGACCTGTGAGTCCAGAATTTGGGAGTATAAATTCTCCGGAAACAGAACCGTATTCATTTGTGATCAAATAAAGGGACTCTAATTTTTGTCCGTTAACATCATTTAGATCTACTTGTATTTTTTTATTTGCTAAAACTTGCGATACTCCATTCTCTTGGCGAATGGCAATACCTTTGAAATAGACAGGTTGTCCAGGTCTATATATGCTTCGATCAGTAAATAGAAAACAAGTATAGTTAACGTTCTCCTGGTTTTGGCTGTAACTTCTATTAATGTAGTAGTTACCAAAATAGGCGGTTTCGTTGTCCTTCTTTACGGAAATATCAATACTACTCCAACTATCTTTAGTTTTGACAATAGTAATAGAACCGTTCTTGTCTGTATTGTAGGTTTTGTTTTTTAAAGCGTCATTATAATTTTTTCGGTAGGTAAAAATAACCTCTGCGCCAGAAATTGGTTTTCCATTGTTGCGGTCAATAATTTGGTAATATTGATGCGAGTTTGTTTGCGTTTCTACTAAGGCTAAATCTGTTATTTCAACAGGAGTGTAACTTATAATGTCACTTTTTCCATCTTTAGCTTCAGCCACTATTATATAGTCTCCATTTTCTAAGGCTGGCATAGAAATCTCTGTGCTATGCGATTGAAAATCGTTTTCAGTATTTAAAGTTGCCGACCATGATTTAACTACAGGTAAATCTTTAATGAAAGTTTCCTTTTTAGAATAGTTGTAAAGCTCTTCTAGTTTTTTTAATTGCTTTTGATTGATTTTACGAGCGCTTAAATGAAGATTTTTCAGATTTTTGTAATTAACTAGAATACGGCTCGAGGTGTTTGTAGAAATATATTTTTCGGCGGTCAGGTAAATGTTCGGCGCTGTTATTTGAGATTTTAGAACTATGCATTTCTCCGCGCCTAAACTGTCAGGGTATCTGGTAATTACAGCATCGCAAAGAGCAATTGCTTCTTTCATCTTCCATTGCTGCTCAGTACTGGTTTCTGGGGAATAGGTGTTTCCTAGTTGTTGATAAAGCTGAGCTATTTCATAAGTGTATAATCCAGAAAGTGGACTATGCTTTATATTCTCTGCCGAATTTTGAAGTACCTCTAAGAATAATGGGGTCTTATTGGTGAACGTTGCATTTTCATAAATAAAGCGTAGACGTTCAATATCAACTAAAACTAATGGGTGAATGTCTGGATTACCAAAATGAAACGCTACTAGTTCTTGATAAATGCTAAGTGCTTTAGCTTGAAAAGATGTTGTTTCTTGACCTTTAAAATTTAGAAAACTAGAAGTATATGCCTCGCATAAAATAGTCGGGTCATCAATTTTAAACGCATCTACCGGTTTGTTTATGGAGTTTTTGCTAGTGGTATAGAAACTTAACGCTGTGTGTGCTAGTACATCGAAAAGGGTTGGTCGGTAAATTCGGTTTTCCTCTTTTATATGTAATATATATTCGAAATAGGAAATAGGTTGGGTCTGAGTTTCGTCTGCATATTCTAGGGAAGCTGAGAAGTGTAGATCTATTTCTTTGAATAGGGTATTTAGGTCCCAAGTTCTAAAATCTACAGAATCTACTTTGGTTTCGGTGGTTGTTCTATTGTAAAATCGAAATCTATTATTTTGATAATATTGCCAGTATAGGTTAGCCAAATGACTGTGCAATATGCTTTTGGTAACATTATCTGCAGATGCAATTTCTAACTTAAAATCTTTGACAATGTTTAATTCTGCATTCTCTTCAAGCGTCTTTATAAATTTCGATTTATAAAGAAGCGATTTTATGACCTGCGCATCGTTGTCCTCATTTTTTGCCTTTGTAGAAATAATTTCAACCAACTTTAACGCCGATTTGGTTTGATTTTCAAATTCATGGTCATCAACTTGTTTCCAAAGTTGATCAAATGAATTGCTCTCCTGGGCATTACCAAATTGTGAAAACATGAATATAGTTAGAATTAGATATAGCTTTTTCATCATAGTAAAATTACAATACAAAACTGTGCCAAATAAATATTAGGAACAATGAATAATGAGGGAACTGTAGTTTTCGATTAGTTATGTGAGCAAACGGTTATAATTTTTAAAAATATAATTATTTAGATTCTTTTACTACAGTTTAGATGTTATTAGTTGGTTACTAATTAAAATAAAACACCCCATTTTGCTAACTAGCAAAATGGGGTGTTTTATAAATGTTTAAAACCTCTTAATTAATTTTGAAACTCCAATTCGTTAAGATTAGGTATTGCTTCGGGTTTATTTTCTTTTATTAAATCTTTTATGAATTCATCAATTTGAGACTTGTTCACGTTAGGCATACAAATAACATGTGTAATATCATCTGTAGCCAATTGCCATTTCTTTTTAATAGCATCTGATACTTTAGGAAGTACAACGGTAATGGCACCTTTATTGGTCCAGGCGTTAATTCCTATTTTCTGTAATTCTTCTTTGCAATATTCGGCAGTCTCTAAACTATGATGGTACCGTGCTTCTAGACCTTTTACGCCCATTTTCTTAATGGCATACCATAAAAACAACGGACTATGTCCATTTCTAGAACCTGTAATGGTGGTATCTAAAGAACCTATATAAGAAATACCTCTTGCTATTCTATCTCTTAAAGAACGCTTAGCTATAATAACCCCTGAAGGAAAAGGCGATCCAATAAATTTATGACCACTAATAGAAATACTATCAGCTCCATCTTGAAAATCAAAAGGAATACGTGGTTCTATAAATGGACCATATGAACCAGCTAAAGCAGCATCACAATGAATGTAGTGATTTTGAATGGCTAGTTTTTTCAAAATTCTTTTCACCTTAGAAACATCATCCTTTGCTTCGGTCATGGTAGTGCCAAATGTGGTAAGGATAATTGCCGGTTTGTCTCGGTTTAATTGTAACGTGTTTTCAAGATCTTCATAATCTAACTCCCCATTTTCTTGAGCTCTTATGGTAATGCTCGGAAGGTTTAATAAATGGATGTTTTTCTTAACACTGTAATGAGTGGATTCAGAAAAATAGACCATTGCTTTAGGGTGAGATTCCCTAGCTAAATACAAACCATAAAGATTACTTTCAGAACCACCATTGGTAACATAACCCCAAAAATCAGTAGGGTCTGCTCTAAATAGTTTGGCGAAAAAATCAACTACTTCTCGCTCCATTTCATGTGTTTGAACCTTATAGGTATTATCCTCATAAGGGTCACCAACATTATTTATGGGGTGCTTTAAAAATTCGTATAATCTTGAATAATCAAAATCCTTTGCTACTGGGTAACCTATAACTCTATCCTTTTCTTGAATTAGTTTGGTTAACAGCTCATCTATCTGTTGCTCGTTATTCATATTCATGCTGGTTTATATGCGTATTTTAATATGGTAAAATTACAATTACTCGTAATATTTTACTTTATTTTATCATAATATAGAATATTGAACTGTTATATCTATTTTTGCGATAATTAATAACTGTTTGATGTGAGTTTGATTTAGATAACAGAAAAATAAACTAGTATGGATAGTATTGACAGTAAGATTTTGATGCAATTACAAGAAAATGCAAAGCAAAACACCAAAGAGATTGCGGCTAAAGTCGGACTTAGTGTTACCCCTACTTATGAAAGAATTCGAAAACTTGAACAGCAGGAAATTATAAAATCTTACGTTGCCTTACTTGATAGAACAAAAATAGGGAAGGAACTTATCGCATATTGTCAGGTGACGTTATCTAAACAGCAGAAAAAACTAGCGGATAGTTTCAAAAAAGAAATGTTGTTACTGCCAGATATTATGGAATGCCATCAAGTATCTGGTAATTTCGATTACCTATTAAAAATTGCTGTAGATGATATAGCTGGGTTTCATGAATTTATAAATGAAAAGCTATCTATAATTGATGGTATTTCTACCATACACAGTTCATTTGTATTAAACTCTGTAAAAGATAGTACTGCTTATAATATTTAGGCGATTTTCTCTTTTGCTGATTTGTGGAGGCTTATAATTAGAAGTCTTTGGGTAAAGTGCTAAAGGATTTATTATGGAACTTTTATATAGTACTTTTCCGTCAGCGGTTCGTCTTGCCAAAAAGCTTGTTCAAAAGTCCAAAAGGGTTTGTCTTCGTACAATACGTGGTAATCTCCCCAAGTACATTGAAAGGCATATGTTTCTTGTGTATCTGCACTATATATTTTACCAAAAAGATACGCACTTGTAGTGCCGCTTACCCTACCGGTATGTAATTCAACCTTGGTAATACTTACTTCTGTTCCAATAGGTATTTCAGCAAGAACTTCTAAGTCAGAATTTATTCCAAAGCTATTCCCGTCCTCTAAATGAAATGTGTAATTTTCCTTTATAGGAATACCTGGATACTTCAAAACTAAAGTCGGTCTCTTGGTGACGATTTTCTTATTTACAATTTCTAAAAATGGTTTTTCATTAGAAACATCTCGGTATTTAGGTCTAAAAACCAAATAGAATATAAAAGCCAAAGCCCCTATCCCTAGCACCAAAAATATTCCATAGCCTATTGCTATTTTTTTCAAACCTTTATTTTTTTAACTCGTTGGTAGCTACTAAATATAAGATATGTTGATTATTTGCGCTTAAGTGCTCAAATCAGTATTTTCCCAGCTATCACCATTAGATACCATAAATGTTAAAGAATGTCTGCGTTCATGAATTACTCCGCCATTACCCATTGGATCAAAACCATTTGGTACGGTTTCACTGCCCATTTGGGCACTTCGTACTGCATTATGTAGGCAATATAACAAGTCTTCTTTTTGCATCAGTTTTTCTTCTGAAACTGTTTCTTGGTTTTTAATCCAATCTGCAATATTCTCATCTACGGACAGGTAAAATAGGAAAGAATCTCTTGCATTTGTTCACCGGTCACCATTTGCCCTGTTATCTCTGGTTCGTTATAACCAAAATACCACGCTAATGGTCATGCATTTTCAAATTTCCACCCAATGGCGTTTCTTGCTTGATCATCGTCTCTAGAAACATTTAAAATGGAAATTTCTTCTTCGGTCATTGCATCGGTAATACCATTTCGGTGAATGAAGTCGAGAATTCTATCATCTGCTAAATTTTAAGTGGAACCATTAACCAAAGATCTAAAGCTTTAATGGCATGCAACCGATTCGCAATTTCAAATGAAGATCGCAATGATCTTCCAAGTTCAGTTGGTAGGGCGCTTACAGGTTTAAATCCTGCATCTGCACATATGGCTAAATTGTTTCGTCTTAAATCGGTCATTCAAGATACCTCTTTTGGTGTTTCTTTAACATTTTCTTTTTTAGGTTCTGGTTGTTGCTCGTTAGTTTCTTTCGAACCAAATAATTTTTTGAATAAACTCATGCTATACTAATTAATATGATTTTATTACAATGCTTTTGCTTCCATCAAATTGGATTAGAAAAGAATTTTTTTTGAGGATACTTGATGCAGTTTTATAGACACAATTGGACTGGTCAAAAAGAAATAAACTATTATGTTGTCACCATAGTAAGTGCTTATTAATGGAGAATAGCACTAAAACATCAGTTAGATCCAATTGCAAAAGCTCTGTTAAACACCATATCATACCCTGAAAAAATCTATTTATTATGTACTTTCGAACTGTCTAAAGGCAATAACTATGGAAGCTGATAAAATGCTAGATTATATTAAAGATGTTTTAGAAAATATGCCAGCTGATTGGTTGAGGTTAACAACCCATCGATTAGATATTTATGATGAAAAATTAGCTAAAGTTCAGTTTTTGGATCAGTTTGAAATCTTGGCAAAGGAAAATAACTCCAATCCATCGGCACTTAATGATTTACCTACTGCTTATGACTACATTCGCTTGGGTCATCCATTGTCTTGTGTTTTAGAATGGGTAATTGCTAAATTGAACAACCTAGCACCAGATCAGGTTATTAGTTTCTTGTCAAAGACGACTCCTATTTTATCTGTTTTAAGAAAGAATTTATTAGACCATAAAAATACCTTAATCGCATATACAGGGGAACTTCCTAGTTCTTTTGATATTGAAATTTTAAGGACTATTTATGGGTACACGTTTGAATTAAAACAGGTCAGTAAAGCATCAGATATTTCAGAATTTGACGGCAGTACCATTTTTGTGTCACAACAAGATGAAATTTCTTCTGTTGATCAAAATTTGAATATTGATTTTTATATAAATCTTTATGCTGATTTTGGGAGTGTTCTTTTAGTAAATGGAGAAGAGAATAAAAAATATATTTTAGACATACAGCATGTAAGAAGAAGAGAGACCGTTGCAATGACACCAGATAATTGTCTTGGTGCTTTGAAGTCTTTAGGGAATCAACCTGCTTCAGATACGCAGCAAAAGAACGTAGCCGAGAATAGGTCTACGGTATTAGAATCTATTAAAGAGGTTAGTGGAGCCAATACAACACCACTTGTTGCCTCAAGCGGACTATCAGTTCAATATGCCATATTAATGGGGCTAGTACATAATGCTGTAGAAAACCATAAAGGAAAAGCAATTAAAATTATTGTTCCTCCTAATTGTTATGGTGGTACTAACGATCAAGCTAGGCGTGTTGCTGCTTGTAATGATGCTATTGAAATAGTTGATTTACCGGTAGATGGCGATAACGATATGGTTCAAAGTATTGATATCGTTTTAGCTAAAATAGCTAAAGAAGATGCTATCCCTTATATCATTGCAGAAATACCGACAAACCCTAGAGTTGAGGTTCCAGACCTTAATAATTTAAGAGAGGTTTTAAGTGCTAAACGTAAAACTGCAAATGGGAGCGAGGCTATAGATCCAGTTTTTATATTGGATCAAACGTTTTGCCCTAATGTTCACTTTTTGGGTAAAACGGATATACTTTCATCAGTGAGAACTATTTCATTTGCTAGTGGGTCAAAATTTCCAAGCGGAGGTAAATGCACAGCAGGTTATTGTGTAGCGAATAATAAAGCCGAGGCGTTAATGGATAAAATTGCATTGCATCTTCAACTTTGCGATAACGAAGCTACTGACCTGCAAATGGAACTATTGGCAAAACAAATGCCATCGATGAAACAAAGAATTCATGATGCATATTTGAACACGCTTGAATTTGTAAACTTTATCAAGGAAACTTTGCCAACTGCTAAAATCAATTTTGTGTCAGAAGAATTGGCGAAAGAAGGTTTTACACCATCTGTTTTTTCATTAGACTTACCTACAAAAGGGGATACCACTGAGGAAAGAGAAACGTACAAAAGAGAGCTCAATCATAAATTAATCAATTTAATGATTACCGAGATTCCTGATGAAAGCAAATACTGTGTTAGCTACGGACAGTTAAATGGCTGCTATTGGACGATACCGGCAACATCTACCCAAGGCACCACAAAAGAAGATGACAAAGATTATATAGCCCGTGTGTCACTTTCTCCAAATATGGATGTGGAACTGCACAAGAAAGTCTTTTTGAAGTTTGTTGGAGGTATGTAAAGGTAGTTTTAAAGGTTATATTAATCTATATAACCTTGCTTACGCATCCAATCATCATTAAACATTTTGCCTATATAGCGACTACCGTGGTCATGGAATAATACCACGACTACATCGTCTTTTGTAAAATGTTCCTTTAATTGCAATACACCTTTAATTGCAGAACCTGCTGAGTTACCCAAGAACATACCTTCTTCTTTGGCTAAACGTTGCGTGTAAACCGCACCGTCTTTATCGGTTACTTTGGTGAAACCATCAATAATGCTGAAGTCAACATTCTTTGGTAAAATATCTTCACCTATACCTTCGGTTACATAAGGGTAGATTTCTTTTTCATCGAAAACTCCTGTTTCATGATACTTTTTAAATACACTACCATAGGTATCAATTCCCCAAATTTTAATGTTTGGGTTTTGCTCTTTCAAATACTTACCTACGCCCGAAATTGTTCCGCCAGTACCAACACCAACTACAAAATGCGTAATTTTTCCGTCGGTTTGTTTCCAAATTTCTGGTCCGGTACTTTCGTAATGTGCTTTTGCGTTACTAGGATTATCATATTGGTTTACGTACCAGCTATTTGGTGTTTCTTTAGCTAATCGTTTAGAAACGGAGTAGTATGATCTTGGGTCATCTGGTTCTACTGCTGTAGGACAAACAACAACTTCAGCTCCTACCGCTTTTAGAATATCGCATTTCTCCTTTGATTGTTTGTCCGCTAAAACAAAAATACATTTATAGCCTTTTACTATTGCAGCCAATGCCAGTCCCATACCTGTATTTCCCGAAGTTCCTTCAATAATGGTTCCGCCAGGTTGTAGTCTTCCATCTGCCTCTGCATCTTCAATCATCTTCAACGCCATACGGTCTTTAACCGAGTTACCAGGATTAAAAGTTTCGTATTTGGCTAATACTAAACAAGGTAACGCTGCTGTAAGCCTATTGATCTTAACGAGAGGAGTATTACCAATTGTTCCAAGTATATTTTCTGCGTATTCCATAGCTGCTTTTAATGTGGGTCAAAAATATAAAACTAGATTGACTCCGACAATATTGTTGCATATACATCAATAATTGTAGCGCTTTTTACCCGGTATATGCTTTTTCTATATTCATAAGAGGTTCATTACACTAATTAAGAATTTAGTTTGATGAATTAAAATTGAATATAAAAAGCGTGTCTAATCTAGAATTAGGTATGTTTTTCAATACCGCTTAATGCGATACTACTTTTAAGCCAACTATAGAGATAATTAATGTGGTCATAAAAAATAGACGCATAAATGTAGCTGGTTCTTTAAAAACAAATATCCCTACCAAAACTGTTCCTACCGCTCCAATACCAGTCCAAACTGCGTAAGCTGTTCCAATGGGTAGTACTTGTGTCACTTTTATAAGTAGAAGCATACTAATTACCAAACAAGTAAGGAAACCCATGTACCAATAGGTAGCTTCCATACCTGTTGCTTCTTTAGCTTTTCCTAAACAAGCTGCAAACCCTACTTCAAAAAGTCCGGCAAATACTAATAGTATCCAATTCATTCTAAATTTTTATATATTATTTATAATGGGTGTTTTATTTCGAAAATTCATTTAAAATAGCCATCGCTTTTTCTGTGTCCTTTTTATCTACAAAAATATGGTCATGATAATAAGCTGCAACGACATTGCAACTAATGCCATTTTCGGAAAGTGCTTTTGAAAATGCTGCTGTTAGACCTACTGCTTCTAATGAAGAATGAACAGTAAGTGTAATCCAAGAAGCAATAAAAGAATAATCTAAATTTAATTTGTCCGCGACTGCCTTTTCAGCAATAATGGTAATGCTTTCTTCTTCTTTGAAAGACATAATGATTTGGTTCAGGTTTATTTGCTCCAAATTTTCTGTTTTACAAAATACAAATTCACCTACATTGTGCTTAGGTTTCATTGATTTTAAAAGGGCGTCTAAATTTTTTTCTCCACTCATTTATTTGGTGTTTTTGCTTATTTTCTGAAGTTCGTATAAAGTAGTTTTTTCAATACTTTTAGCAGATTGTGGGTTCTGGCCCGTTACCTGTCTTTGGTCAGTAACAACGTGATTACTATATGGTACGGATTTTTCGAAAATAGCACCACGCTAAATTAATTGATCTTCAAGTAAAAATGGAATCTCATTATTTAAATTTAGTTTAACCTCTTCTTCGTTTTTAAAGGCGAATTTAATTGCATTTGAATTGTGAAAATAATAGCAATTCTTTTGTAGTTGGGTTACTTTCCTTGTCTGGAGACCTTTTTTCTCGCCTTTACGATACCTTTTTTTAATCGTGGACTTCTAGAGATAATGACTGAAAATCCCATGGATGATAATAGGGCAATAAAAGCCAATGCGCCAAGTGCACCACCATAACCTTCAAAAAAATGTGCCTTGTTTACGTAGATAATACCAAATAGGCTAGCTGCAACTGCCAATCTAATATAGTTCCCTCTTGATAGGGGAGATACCATACCTATGAAGGTGGACCCTATAAATACAAATGGAATATTCTTTGTTAGGTATGCATTACATAGGTCTGGAAAACAATAGAAAAACAGACTTACGATAAGAGAAAGTATAGCAGAGGATCTTACTGGTCCTTGTTTTAATCGTTCGCTGAGGAAGAAAGTTAACCATGCTCCTAAAATTCCTATTATGATGAATATTAGATAATTCATGTGGCTAATCCATATATCAATGAAACAATAATAACACCTCCGAAGGCTACGGTGCCTAACTTACCGCCAACACCTAGAAATAAATTTTTGGATAACAGAAGAAATACGCCTGCAACTAAACCGGCAGCGGTTACAAAACCAATAGTTGGTACAATCTCTGAGCTAGACATACCAACGAAAACTCCACAATATATTGCTGCGGGTAATTTTTCTAAATAAGGTGATTCTTTATTAATTTGAGGTACAAATGATGCTACGGTACCGGTAATACCAGCGGAAAGTACACTCCCTAATTCTCCATAAACATTTAATAAGTAACAAATTACGGCACCTACTGGTACCCAAACAATGACACTTATTTTTTCGTATTCATATTTTGTGTGATGTAAGTCTATATATCGGTATCCAAAAAAGAGGGTCAATATTAAAAGAAGCATGGAAAGAATGGCAACAAAATTGCCGGTTTCATATTCCTCTTTTACAATGGTGGTTAAAAATGCTATTTGAATCAGTAATACGGTCAGCACCATAAAAACCCTTATGGCTTTATGTTTCCTCATCGAAAAAATATGTTTGCAGGTTGTGCCGTATCTGTTTTGATAGAGGCTCCTTTTTAGGTTATACTTACTTGTAAGAAATTAAGGGTGCTAAATTAAGAATTACCACTCAATTGATACACCTAAAATGTGTCTTATTACTAATAATATAAGGGTTGTTAGAATAGAAGGGTGTAAATTTTTGATTTTAGTTCTGTTGTCAATTTCAATTGTATGGGTTTACTCTAAAGTTGAAAAAAACATGACTATAGCAACAATACCTCCCAATATAAACAGTATGCCTTTTCCATACCTAAATGCATTATGTCCAAATATATCATAGTTAAACTTTTGAGTACTATTTGCAGGGTCTATTGCCCAATCTTTGTTTATTAAATTACCGATTCCGTATACCAGAAAAACAGCAGAGAACAGTAAATAGGTGTAACTTGGATTTTCTTGGAAAAAGTCTACTACTAATTGAAATTTTTCTTCCATATTTTTAGATTAATGTGTTAGGTTTTTATGTCGTACTAATTGTTGTTTATTTCTTTCTGTAATTGTTTATACTTTGTTTTATTAACCCGCTTAATGTTATCAATGATTTTTGATTGCTTGTCATTTGGTAATTGTTTTAACGTTTCAATAAATGTTGGATAAACTGTTCTTTTGGCGTAAAACCAAAGTGGGTTAGTCATCGTATCTACCTGTCTCCAATTTTTACCATGATTTAAGGTTAAAACTTCCATCAAGAAATCTAAATCTTCTAACCATTGTTTTTTGCCATTTTTCCAAAATAAACTGCTAATAGAAAATTCTCCTTCTTTTTTTCTTGCTTCCTCAAGTCTAATTTTCCAATTTTCATTCCAATATTCAGGAAGGGAGTCTTCTTTAGTCTTTGATACAGGTTTGCCTAATTTTGCTAAAATTCTCTCCCAATCTTCATCTTCAACACTCCAGATTTTTAAAGCAGATAATGACGTCTTCCGTTCAGTAGGAGACCACTTTTTTGATTCATCAATAAAGGCACTTAATACCTCAGGATTATTAGGGATAGGAATATAGAATCTAAATACTTGGTCATGTTTGCCCATTCTTTTTTGAAATTCGGGAAGTCTCTTTGCAAGTAATTGACCTACTAGCTTAGTAGGAAATGTCCAAATAGCATTATATAAACTTTCATAAGGTCCAAAGTCATCCTTTAATTTTATTGCATTAATAAGTTTCTCTAGATAACATACACCTTCATCTCCATTTAATGAATACATTAATTCACTAAATTTTACACAATCTTCTCCTGTTTTTAAATCCCAAACCTTTTCAAGTTCAGCACTCCAATTCTCAAAGTTTGTTGTTTTCATTTGTTTTTATTGTAGGTATAGACTGTTGGAAACTACGGGTCTTGTATTTAGAACGTACTGATGAAAAAAACCTTGTGTTTATAATGATGACAAGTCGAATTGTTTATTTTTCTGTCATTATTTTGATTGGGTGTTTTTTGTAACCAGAACTAAATAACATTTGAACTAGCAAATTTGGAATAATCGGAATCTAAATAAAGTTAATTAATTCATCAAAATGAAACGCTGTAAAATGAGTCTAAATTCTTATAATTCCGAAAATCAAAATAGATGGCACGAACAAAAATAATAATGATAAATATTTACCATTGATTTGGTTTAGAGCCAAATAAGGTAGATAGGCGAGTAGCCAAAAACCTGAGGTAATTAAAGTTAATATTATGAGCATTCCGGCTTCTCCAGTTGGCTTAATGATGAATCCAAAAAGTATAAAAGGAAGAACGTTAATGAAAACGGCTAATAAATACATTCTAAGAGGAGTAAAGTATTTTTTTAATTATTACTTAAACTTTTTAGTCCTGTTTTTATTATCCTGTACAAAACAATACCCCATAGATTAGATTAAATCTATGGGGTATTTAAGTAAATGTGGAATTATGTATAAAGCGACTTTCAATATGTCACTACCATTATTATTTTTTCTCACGTTTAGCAGCCCAATACATACCTCCAAATAAATGGTCTAAATACCTTTGATTTTGAAAAGCCTCTGGTTTATGACCTAGTGTTGTATAGAATGAGCGTCCTCCGTCGTATAATTGATACCAAGCTATAGGGTGATTTTTGCCCATACCTTCAAGTGGAATTTCGTCATATCCTTTCTGGTAATCATAGGTGTTTTCATCCACAGAAAGAAGTACAGTAATATCATCAGATTTTAAGGTTTTAAAATTATACCATTCCTCACTCCATAGCCACTTTTCCGGTAGGTGTAAGTTTGATGGAAAATTTGAATCATGATTGGTTAGCACAGCTGTCTGAAATTGGGGATGGTCTTTGAAAATTCCGCCTATAAGATTATCAAACCAAGGATTTCTAATCTCACTATCAGAAGTGGAATGAACTCCCACGAAACCTTTACCATTGTTTAGGTGGGCTTTTAGAACTTCGAGCTGCTCATTGTTTAAATTGTCTGCATTGGCATTTAAAAATACAACTACATCGTAAGACGGTAATTTTTTGGCAAGGTCTTCTGGACTTTGGGTCCAATCAAACTTAAACTGCTGTTCTGCGGCCATTTTGTGGAAAGCATCTACCGCACTGGGTATGCACTCATAGTGCCAGGTGTCCTGTACGGTGAATAACAACACCTTAAATTGATCTTGGGCAAAAGCCATATGATTGAAAGTTATAATGATAAAACATGATAATTGTAAAATTCTGGTTTTCATAAAGTCAGGTGTTGCGAGTGATTTGTTATAGTATATTAAAGTATAAATAGTTCCATGCAGAATTTATGCTATACCATACTGGGTAATTAAAGGCTTCTACTTCTGCCACAGTATATTTAAGACCTGCGGTTTTCGCGTATTTAAAGTAAAGCTCAAAATCCATTTTGCCACTTTGCCCAAGTTCTTCGTAATCTTTTACATGCCAGCTTATAAATCGGTTTTCATACCTCTTGAAGTAGTTAATTGGGTCAACTTTTGAAAAATGCATCCAATACAAATCGGCTTGAAAACTAACGTATTCCGGATTGGTGTTTTCTAAGAAGTAGTCATAAACAACCTTGTTCTTTATGGTCTTAAATTCATCGGAGTGATTATGGTAGGCAAACCTAATTCCTCTTTCTTTACAAAGTTTTCCAATAGCATCGTAATACTCAGCATACTTCCTTAGTTCATTAATGGTAGTAATTTCTTCTATTTGATTGTTCGATATTGTAAGGTATTCCACACCTGCTTGTTTATGGTCTTCTATGCATTCTCTCCACCATTGCATCGCTTTTTTCCAAGCTTGTTTATCATCGGTAGGGAGGTCGTAAAAGGTCATCGATCCCGTAAATTTCAAGTTGTTATCTTCTACCAGTTTTTTAAAATCTAATGGGGATAGTCCATAAAAAGAACGGTCTTTGTAAACAAAGGTTTCAATATAACTATAGCCCATTCTATCAATATACTTCAACGTCTCTTTAGGGTTTTGCTGCATTTGTTCATGGACAGAAACCAGTTGAATACCAATATTTTTATTCTTTGGATTTTTCTTGATATATCGTGTTTGCCATAGAATTTCGTTCTGTGGGTTTACTCCTTTTAAATAAACATCGGTTTGATTCTTAAAATCAAAAGTAACCGTCATGGTTTCTTTGCCGGTAAAGTCGCGATCTTTCATTATCCAATCTGTGTCGCTGGTAAACCCTCCTTTACCCAAGAACATATCACCTTGCGTACTTTTTCCCAATGCAAAAATTGAATCGGTCTTGGTGTCGTGCCCAATAAGCTCTGTTAAAGTATGGTTGTAGAATTCGCCATCCTTTTGAAATACATCAACTGACATTGCGGTATTATCTACTTTAGGATGATTGTTCATTTTTATTTGAGGCGCATAGGCAACACTATCGGTTTTATGATCAATAGAACTAACCCAGAACCCTAAATACTGCTGCAACCTATCTGCTTGTTTCGTAATGGGCATTTGTGCGAAAACAGAATTTGTTCCTATTAAAATAAGCAGTAGCACGATTTTATTGGTAAACCTCTGTATATTAAAATTGTAAGTCATCCCTTGATTTTTATGATAGTAAATATAAACGAGATCCTAATTTAAGGCTATAATCAATGAAGCAATGATTGGTACTTGTGTTGCATTTGGGCAATTATGTTTGTCTAAGGTCAACTAATAAGATATTAGAGCTGGTAAGCCCTATGCACTTATCCTTGTTCTTAAGATTATGAATTTCCGTACAGTCTTAATAAATATGTATGAAAAGAGGGAATGCCACATTTGTGCTATACAATGCACAATTTATTATAGAATTCAGATAGGATAATATTTACCTTCGAATGGAGGGTAGCTTAGGTGCTAAACAGCTCTTTTGTGGAAAAATGAAAAAATAAGTAATCTTAGATATTATTAAATGGAAGAATTTTTAATTATAAATTTTAAACAAATACGACTTATGAAAAATATACTTTTTGCCGCATTGGCTATGATATGCATTTCAAATTTTACACAAGCCCAATCTTCTGTCAAAAAAGACGGGAATAAAGAAGATACAGAGAAAATGCTTTTAACCATTTTTTTAAAACATGATCAATCTATGAACCTAAGCGAGATTGAAGACGTTAGGACTAAACAGGGGTTTTACAAAAGTTTTCCTCCTGAAGGCGTTTCGGTGGTTAATTGGTATGTAGTAATGGGAATAGGTCAAATGGTGGTATTGGAATTGCCCGCTTCTAAACTTAGGGATGTGAATTTGGCGATAGAAAAAACAGCTTGGAAAGCATTCAAATCTGAAATATACCCTACTTATGATTTGTACCCGCTAATAGAAGAAAAGTTAGATAACAAGTCTAAAGTAAGTTATTAGGTGTTGTTCTAACTCATCCAAATCGCTTTAAAATAAATTGTTTAAAGCGATTTGGATGAGTCATTTGAATTCGATTTTTTAAAACTAATTTTTAAGTGGTACGGCATATATTTTTCCTGCCATCATATCGGGCACCAATAATCTGTCTTTGTCTTCTTCAAGATAAAAATCTGCAGCAGATTCTAGTCCTTCAATAAGAATGGTAGATGCTTCTGTTTTAGGGTCTATTTTCCAAACTTTTCCATGTACCCAACTGCTTACATAATAATTACCCTTACTATCTTGTTCTACGGCATCAGCTCCTCTAAATTGACCTTTAAGGGGACTAAGCTCGCCATTTTTGGTGACTAGAAAATTACCCTTAAAAAAAGCACCTACCATAATGTTTCCATCATTGTCTACACCAACACCATTAGGGTTTAACATTAGAGATGAAGTATCTTGTTTTATAGTAATATGCCCTTCTAAATCTACATGGTAAATACGCCCTAATTCAGGAACCATCTTGGCTTCTTTGCTATTTAACGGCCATAAAGTATTGTTAGTGTCACGCATGTATTGGGTAGCACCCATATCGGCTATATAGATTCCGTTTCCTTTACCATCTAATGAAACATCGTTTAAATAGAGAACTGTTTCTGGGAAATCGGCTTTATCAACAAAAATGCTAGCCTTCCCTTCTTCATCAACTCTCCAAATTCTAGTAACATCAGAGAAATATAGATTGCCATTTAAGTATACAATTCCTTTGGGCTCATCAAAACCCTTTGCAAAAACCTTGACGCCGTTTTTGGATATCTCCACCAATTCGCCATCGCCCGGTTCTTTTGCGTTCATTACAGTTACATAATAATTGTCTTGGAACCCTTTTGTAATACTTTCAGGTTTCATTCCCACTTCAATAGGAAATTCTATCTCAGATTGCGCCTTACATATAAAAGCGAATGTAAAGGCGATTATGAATGTGATTAGTTTAGTTACCATACCTGTTGTTTTTAAGGTTAAATTATAGACAGTAATTTTAACTTGAATGAGTAGATAGAATTATTTAGCTAATTGTATACTACAATTAGAATTATTGCCTATTCACAAATCTATCAGTGATTTATATATTTCAATAGTAGTTTTGAAGCAGATAGTATAAAAATTGTAGCGAATATGGTTTTGTATTATTCTAATAAGGAGAATATACCCTCTAAGCCTCCTTTTTTAAATATCTAAAGATTGAATTACGGCTATCAAACTTTTTTTTATTGAAAACAAGAAGGTTATGGAAAGAAGGGATTTAACCCTAATAGATTATCTAAGGCTTTTGTAACAATATTCTATTACAGGTGAAGATGCCTATTTCTGAACTATGTTAAAAACAAGCGTATAATTTTGGTTAATCCTAAAACTGCTATTTTCAAGAGCTATGTTAGGTAACGTTTTTGATTTTATTTAGTTCGAAAAACACATTAATTGTATTCAGCAATTCAGTTTTTGATTTGTTCATATTCAACACATTATAAAATGGATTGTTTATGGATTTATCAATTAGTTTTCCATTTCTAATTTTCATTAAATGGGGAAACTTATTATAGTTTTTTAACCCAAATAAGGCTTCAGAAATAAAATTAGAATTATGGTCCGATTCAATTTTATTTCCATCCAGATATACGATATCAATTTCGTCATTTAGATGAGGCAGAATAGTTTCCTTAAGATATTGTTTTGAGTCCTTTCTGTTGTTGTAACAGAAGAAATTCTTTCCATTATTTTCATTGAGAAATACAGCGTATTTTTTTTCAAATTTTATCCGTCGCAAATACCCTATCGGAATAATAACAATCATAAATGGAATTGCCAGAATAAATAGGGGAATTTCTATGATTACGATTATTAAAATGTTTTTTAGTTTTCTCAATGGTTCTTTAAATATTCACTAACTATTTTGGTTTAACGCAAGGGACCTATGTTTTTATATGTTGCTGGCAATGTTAACTATTCCATTCCGTAACTAATTTCTCTATTTTTTCTTCTAATCTCTTATCAGTCTTTTTAATAATTCTCATTCCTTTTCCAATAGGTTCAAAAAAATCTCTTCTTTCTATATAAGGATTAAAGGCTAACGAGGTTACATTTTTTAACTCTTGGCCTAACTTTTTGTATTTTTTGGTATCATACAAGTTAGTGTCTATTTCAAGCTCTATTTTATTAGGTATTTTAAGTGATGTTATTAATTCTTGAAAAGGAACTTTAAGGCGATGTAATTTAATTTTTTCAAGAGATTTTAGATGCTCTAATTCATTTAGTCTATCTAACGTATAAACTTTGTCGGCAGACCCTTCAATGTTTAAGTATTTTAACCTTTTTAAATTTTTAATACCCGTAGTGCTTTTAATAGTAGTGGGTTGTACTATAGAAAAGTTTTCAATGGTATTATTCTCACCTATAGATTTGAAGTTTTTAGTTTTACCGGTCTTTAGTAAACAAAGAGTTTTCAATTTGGTTGAATTAGTTAAACCGTTAAAAGTAAACTCAGAATCTAATATGTGCGCAATACTCAAAAATTGAACTTTTTCGAAATATTGAAGCAATGAAAGGTCAGCCATTTTTGAATTCCAAAAACTTAAATGGCTAATTTTATTTAGTTCAGTTTTATGTTCGCTCAAAAATTTAATAACAGATTCATCAAGTTCATAGTTGTTGAACTCTATAAAGCTTAAATTTTTATATAGAAATTTTGAGTTTGGACTATTGTCTTCAGGTGTAAAAAGTAAATTTTTAGAATTGAATGTAGCTCCCATTTCAGCATTGTCTGAAATTTCTTTACGTAGCATATTATACTTGTACCTTGCGAAATCACTAAAATTAAGAATCATTGTATTAAATGTTTTTTATACTGTGTGAGCGTAAGTTTCTATTTGATTAATAATTTTAACGCTAAGTTCAATTTTTTTATATCATCTCTATATCTCGGATATTTTTCTATGTTACGCACACTATGATTTTGATTGTTAACTATCCCAATTTCAGCATCGGTTGAGAAATTGCCTTCCATAATTAAACCATTTACAATACACTCCGATATATATTCTGCCTTTTCTTCAAATAACGGTATGGACTTTAAATATTCAGCTATTAAGTTTTTTGCTGGCTCTATCTGTTTCTTCTCAATACCGGTCATTGGTAATAATAAAAGAAATAACAAGTCAAATTTTCCAAATTTTATAAGTTCATCAAAGGTTAAAAACCATGCCTCAAAATGACCTCCTAAATTTCCAATATATATGTCATTTAAATAATATAGAATTTCACTTTCTTGAAACTCGATATGAAAACTCATTTCTTGGTTTAATTTTCCGCCAATAAATCGGACATTTTCATCTGGATCTTTAGTGGTAAGGAAGGTGTTTTCCCAGTCATGTAATTCATCATTATTTATAGCAATACCTTCAAGAGCTTCATCAATATTTAATTCGTTGATTTCATCATAACCTCTAAATAAACCAATGTAGAAACACCAAAAAAAAGTGTTATTTTTTATGTCTTCAGATTTAATTTGATTGGTCATTTTTAATGTGGGTGTTTTTTTAATTTACTTCTACTAGAAGAAACTGTTGTGTTTAATCTGCAACGTTGGGGTTAGTTTTTTCTTTCTTTATATTCTTCTCTCCAACATTGCGAAGCCTTATCAACTACAGACTGAAATGAACAATTGTCAATTCGGAAAACGTATAAGTTGTCTCTTCCATTACATAACCGAAAATTCCTGTAAATATTCCACTCTTACAGTTGTCATCTTTGTAGTTAAGTGAAACTATCCATTTTGAGAATAAGTCAATGCCATCGTCAAAGAGCAAGTTTTCGACAAACGTTCCGTTATTTTTTCCATTAATGAAGGTTCCGGAATATTGGACTTTGGAAACACTTGTAACAGCGTCTTCAAACTCATTTAATGGTTAGTTGATTGCAGCAAAATTTTCGTAAGTAGGTAATAACCGATTAATTACATACTGTGTTGGCAGTTGTAATTTTCCATTATAGAAATAATCCTTAATCAATTCTAAATATTTTACTTTTTACGTCCTGTAAAATGTTCCATTGTTTTATAAATTCCAAGAACATCTCCTGCGAACCAATCAAAAACATTAATTGACATTACGGCTTGACCGAAACGTGTAAATCTGTAAATGTAACCTGGAATACTTATTAGTTTTTTATTCCTTTCAATTGCTTTAACAATAGTTAAGGCTGTGGCTTCAGGTTCAAGAATTGGAATTTTGGATTTTACACCATCAAACATTCCTGTATTGATGTAGTAAGGCATTATTGTGGTAACATTCACTTTCCTATCCATTTTCTTCATCTCCAAACGCAAACTGTCAGACCAACCGATAAGTGCCCATTTGCTTGCTGCATAAACGGACATTTTAGGGTTTGAAACTAATCCGCCAGACGAAGCAATATTGCAAATATGTCCTGAATTTTGATTCAACATATCATTAATAAACTCCATCGTAATTAACATTGGTGCATTTGCATTTATTTCCATTGTTTTGGAAATATCCGATGATGTATGCTCATTGAAATATTTACCCACTATTATTCCTGCATTATTGATTAATACATCAACAACACCTATTTCTAATTTAACTTTTTCAGCGGTATTTTTAATTTGTTCGAGGTTGGAAACATCAACGTTGTAACCAAATATTTCTCCTTTGCCTGAAAATTCAGTTACTGTTCGGTTAATGCTTTCTTGGTTAATGTCCCAAATAATTACTTTGGCTTTTCGTTCTAACATTAAACGAACCATTATTCTTCCAATTCCAGATGCGCCACCTGTGATTAATACTATTTTATCGTGTAATTCCATTTTTTTTATAGCAGTCAATGTTTATATATTTGGAAAGTTGCGTGTAGATTTGCGTGGATTTTCCGAATAAAAATCAGAATCTAGCAAACAAAGCAACTAACATTGGTTAAGCACAAAACAGCTATGTTTTATATAGGGTGTTGTGTTTTCGTTAATTATTCAACTCAATCTCTATTTAATTAATAGATTTTTCCACTTCTCTTTTCAAACTTTTATAGCAAGATAACATCGTTTCCCTCAATTTGATATTTATGACAAGTGCATTTTTTAATTGAATGTTATCAAATATGTTCTGTTCATCAATAACATTTCCATTTTCCCAAACTTTATTGATCTCTATAGCTTTAGAAACTTCTGCATAAAACTTCTGTATTGAAAACTGTTGTCATCTTGTTTCTCAAAATCTATAATATTTTGATAATCATAGGAATAAGGTTTTTGACTTGCAGACGTAAAGAATCATTTGAAATAATTTCTAATCCTTTTGATTTTAGATTTTCGTAGGCGCTATTATTGGGGAGTTTTCTAGTTGTAAATATCAAATTTCTAAAATGGAATTTAAGTAAATCAGAATAGTTAATCTCTTTGTTCAAATAACGAAGTATAATTTGATTGGATTTAAGCTTTCTCTCATTAAAATTTATATTAAACTGAATGTCCTTCAAGTCAAATGTCAGATTATCTCTAATTTCGTAAGATATTTTCGCTCTAATTTATCTAGTTGTATATTATTGTTTCAATTATTTATCTGTAGTGCAATCAAAATCCCAATAACAACATGGATAATTTTACCAATGGCATATTTTAAATACTTTCGAGTTTTTCCTTCCGAAAGTAAGTTTTGTCTAATTTTTCTAAAGAATTTTATCACTGGTTAGCGGTTTTTGGCAATGAAGCACAACGTTTATGTATCTGGTGATTTGCGGGTTTGCGTGTGAGGAATTCTGAAGGAAAATCAGACGTAGCAAACATGCAACCACCTTTGTTTTAAAACAACATCAGCAATGTTTTATATATGGTATAGTAAACAGTTATTTCTTTATTTTTTTTAATTGGGTTATTCGGTTTTTATACATTTCAAAAATGATTTCTGGATTCCAGTTATCATCTTCTGTTTTTCCATGTCCAAGTGACATTAATGCAATTAATTCTCTTTTTTCTACATAGAATTCACAATTCCACGCCATTTGAGTGAAATGATTCTTTGGCATATAGTTTTCTGTTTCTTTTGCATAAACCAAATCTCCTTTTTTTACGAAATAGATTTCTTGATAGTAAGTATTTCCCTTGTACGACTCAATGGTTATAATACGCTTGTCATTTTTTAAATCACAAATATTCCAAAATTCGTTTTTTCCATTAAAGTCAGTTACAGAATCAATTCCTGCATTGCATTCCGATACACTTTTATCAAATTCCGCATTGATTTCAGTTCTTATTTTTTCTTCCTTCTCACGTTGATTTTGAGCGTTGCAGCTCAAAATTCCGAATGTCATTATTAAAATAAAAAGTACGTTCTTCATAATTGTTTATAACGTTTCGTCTATGGTTTGTACGGGATTTTAAAGTGGTGAACTTTCGATTAGGCACTTAACTGAAACTTTTTATTTTGTTTCATCTTTTTCGTAATAAAGCCAAATCAAAAGATTTGGCGAACTTGGTTTTAAACTCTTAATTTTGATAAGCACCAAGACCCTTATTAATTATAGCAATTGTTATGCTTTTTTTCTTCTACTGTTGTTGTCGTAAGAGTTAATTTTTTAGACACTTATAAAACCTATCAAAGGTTTCATAAACTACTTTAAAATTGTTTTCAGAATCGAAGATTACAACTGGATAGTCAGGTAAACTTGTATCCACAAATAATACAAACTCAGCATACGAATCAAAATCATCCATCAGTTCAAAATCAGTAGAAGCTAAGGCGACATATTGCGGGAATTTCTCCAACAAGTCGTCATCAAAACTTTCTATTTCGAGTATGTCTAGTGTATCGTAAAAAGAATCAAACTCATCTAATCGAAAAGTCATATCACCAAATTCTAAAGGATAGCCTAGATCACAAGTCATCCCTTTCGGCTTTTCTTTTAACGCCTCGAATGTTAGATAATCCATACTCTTAGAAATATCAGCAGCAGGCTTTTCTTCAGGTTCTATCTCCTTTGTATTTGATGTTATACCCATTTTAGCTTCCCAGTATGCAATTATTGCAGCAGTACCTTTTTTTACAGTTGCTTTTGGGGGTGTTGTTATTTTATGCAGATCAATAACTTTCTCAATATCTATATTAAGTCTCGCCACGCTTAGAGGAATAGTTGAAATATTATTCCCGTTGAGTTCTAAATCGCGTAATTTACAGAGGTTTTCAAGTGGTTTAATGTCTGCGATTTTGTTATTCTCAAGAGAGAGAATTTCTAGTTCTACCAATTCTTTTAAAGCATCAATCGTTATAATTTCGTTATCATCTAGGCGTAGCGAATAAAGCTGGACTAAACTTTCGAGAGGCTTCAAATTTGTGATCTTATTTTTATTTAATTCAATATTGGTTAGCTCTATCGAATGTTGAAGAAAGGAAATATCTTTAATTTGATTATAGTTCAAATTTAAATTAAGTAAATGCGTTTTATTTTCTAATCCTGCACCGTCTGAGATCTCATTCGAAGATAAATCCAATCTACTAAGATGAGTTAGATTTTTTAAGGCTTTTACGCTTGTTATTTCGTTGGTTTCAAGATTTAAATCTTTCAACATAACGAGCTTCGCCAATGGAGCTAATTCAGAAATTTCATTGTCGCTTAAATTTAAGAACTCTAATTCGTGTAAAGGTTCTAAAAAGCTGATATCCTCTAAGTCATTACAAGAAATATCTAATTTTCTGAGACTTGATAAGCTCTTGATAAAACTAAAATCTTCAATATCTGTGGATTCTAAATTCAAAGAAGTTAGCCTTGTTAAGGCTGCTAATGGTTGTGAATCACTCAATGAATTCGAAGAAAGATCTAGTGTTGTTAGCAGAGGTAAGTCCTCTAAAAATTTTACGTCGGTGATATTATTGTCCGATACATCTAAATGTTTTAGTCCTTTTAGACTCTCAAAAAATTCAAAAGTCTTAATTTTTGCATTTTTGAGTATTAAGGATTCAACATGAAGTTGTCCCAAAAAACTAAAGTCGGAAATTCTAGTTCTTTCCAAGTTTAAAGAGGTGAGCTTTGATAAGCCTGCTAATGGAGATGAATTGGTGATTTTAGTACGAGATAGATCAAGCGTTGTTAGCTGGGATAAGGAATCTAAAAACGTAAAATCCTCGATTTCGTTCCTCGACAAATCTAAGTGCTTGAGCCCTTTTAGACTTTCAAAAACTTTCAAAAACTTAATATTAACATCGCTAAGGGATAAGGATTGAAGATTTAGTTTTTCTAAAAAATTAAAATCTAGAATTTTAGTCATTCCCAAGTTTAAAGAGGTCAGCCTTTTTAAGGCTTCTAATGGCTTCGAATCAGCGATTGGGTTATATGATAGATTTAATATTGTTAGGAAGGGTGAGCTGTTTAAAAATGTCCCATCTGTGATGCTGTTTCGCGACAAGTCGAGATGCTCAAGATTCGGTAAGATGTCTAAGAATTTTACATTTGTGATGCTGTTTCTTGACAAATTGAGAAGCCTTAAATGAGGTAAGAATTCTAAAAACTTCACATCCTTGATTTTGTTCATCGGTAAATTGAGATGTTTTAGCTCATTTTGATACTCAAAAAAATCAAAGCTCTTAATATCAGCGCCTTCTAGTGTTAGGGATTCAAGATTAAGTTTTTCCAAAAAACCATAATCCTTTACCTTCTCTTCATAGCCTATTGAGAGCGATTTCAATTTCGGTAGTTTTTCAAGAAAGTTGAAATTTTTTATTTTATTTTCTGTGAATTTTAAAGTCGAAAGGTTCGGTAGACTTCCTAAAAGTTTAAAATCTTTAATTTTACAATCCTCAAAATCTATGAATACTAAATTCGGTAAATTTTCTATTGGTTTTAGGTTGGTAATTTTAACATTAAAAAGCCTTAGTGACTCCAAATTCACTAATTCATTTATAAAGTCAAAATCAGAGAAATCTTTGCCTTTAATATTTAAGTGAACAACCTGTTTTTTATCGTTCAGTTTATAACCATCGCCATAAGCCTCATTTTCTTTAATATTGGCATTTTCTAGACGTTCTATTATTTTTATTTCTGACATATTTTTTTACTGAATTTTTTTGCTTTTATATAATTTCACTTCAAATTATCTGTTTATGATAGTATCTTAATATATATATATATATATATATATATAT
>DRFI01000029.1 GCA_011050675.1 Maribacter sp.
AAAATATAGGTTCTGACGACCAGAAAGATACAGAAGTAGCGCTGTTGACAGCTGTAGATATTGACGGCGATGGAACAAACGAAACAAACGTACAAGAAGCCATCGCGGCTTTACAGAATATAGGTTCTGACGACCAGAAAGATACAGAAGTAGCGCTGTTGACAGCTGTAGATATTGACGGCGATGGAACAAACGAAACAAACGTACAAGAAGCCATCGCGGCTTTACAGAATATAGGTTCTGACGACCAGAACGATACAGAAGTTGAACTTTTGACAGCCATTGACATTGATGGCGACGGAACAAACGAAACTAATGTTCAAGAGGCTATTGCAGCTTTACAGAACATACAAGTTTCCGGAACAACTGGATCAATTCTTTTCGCAAATACAGATGGAACTATAACCGAAAATAACGCTCAATTATTTTGGAACAATTCAGCCTTGAATCTTAGATTGGGAATAGGAACAGCAAATCCTGATTCAAAACTTCATGTCCTAGGTCAAATAAGAGCTAGTACTATCGCGAACGGTGATGGGACTGAAGGCTTACCTGCATATCGTTTTCAAGATGATTTAAATTCAGGAATGTGGTTACCAGCTGAATCTGAACTTGCATTTTCAACTGATGGGAATGAAGCTATGAGAATAAACGCGACTGGTAATGTTGGTATCGGAATAGCACCAACAACTAAACTTCATGTAGACGGAGACATAAGAGCGGAAGGGGAAATATTCGCTACAGCATTTAACACAGTGCCAGATTACGTTTTCCAAAAATACTTTTTAGGTAATTCCATCTTAAACCCTGATTATGAATTCAATGATTTAGTTAAAATAGAAGCCTTTATTAAAGAAAACAATCACTTACCAGGTATTCAATCTGCACAAGCGGTAAAAGAACAAGGGTTTTGGAACGTAAGTGAATCTTCTAGAGTCAACCTAGAAAAAATAGAAGAACTATTTTTGCATACCATTGAACAAGAAAAGAAAATAAAAGAATTAAAAGCAGCCAATACTAACATGCATACTGAAATGGAAGTCTTAAAAGCTCAAATGGAAGAAATTAAAACCATGTTATTAGAAAAGTCAGAAAACTAATGAAATTATACCCCTACATACTTTTCTTTCTATTGGCAGTGAGCGTTTCTGCCCAAACTGCCCTGTACAACAACGGCAACTTTCGCATTCATAATGGTGGTGCTATTGGTTTCCACACCAACCTTATCAATGAATCCCCAATGGACAATAATCTTGGACTGGCAGGTTTTTATGGCACACAGCTTTTAACCGTTTCTGGGAATGTAACGCCACAGTTCTATGATATGGAAATTGCCTTAGAAAATAACATGCAGTTAAATCTAGGTATGGATAATACCAATAACACAAATTTCATATTCGGTAGTATTCGTACTCCCCTATCGCAACCAGACATTTTCTACAATTTTGTAGATAATTCCTTTTATAGTGGCGAGAACGACTTTAGTAAAATAGAAGGCTATGCTGCAATTACAAACCAACAAAACTTCGGTTTTCCTGTTGGCGATGTTCAATACTTAAGACCATTAATCCTAAATTCTGAGAGTGTCAATTTATTTGCCAAATGCGCTTACTACTACGAAAATCCAAATAATGCACCAGCACCACTTGGTGCTTATAACACAAATACAACAGATTTAGATGTAGCACTTGTAAATACTTTTGAATTCTGGAGATTAGAAGGTACTATTACATCTACGGTAACTTTAAGTTGGAACGAACGCAGTACAATAGGGAGTTTAACCGAAAATGTTGATGAAATCATCCCTGTTGGGTGGAGCAAAGCTTCTCAAAAATGGGTAAATTTAGTAGGCAGTGTGCCTGTAGGTACCATAACCGAAGGTTTTGTAACTACTGAATCTTTTATACCAGACGACTATGAAGCTATCACCTTGGGATCTTCAAAAAGTCCGTTCGAGCCTTTATCTAAAGATGTTTTTTTTCTTGATAATTTCTTTGTTTCGGTAAATGGTGATGGAATCAATGATAATTTCTTCATTGAAGAATTGCAAGATTACAATAGTAATTTTGTTCAAATTTATGACCGTTACGGATTTAAGGTATTTGAAAAAACAGATTATCTTAACGATTTTGTAGGGTTTTCAAACATGGACAACGTTCCCTTTGGAGCAGAAAAAGGGTTGCCTACTGGTGTCTATTTTTACACCATTTACATTCCAGAAGAAGACTTAAACTATCAAGGCTTTTTATATCTTTCTAGATAATTAAGTGATTAAATATAATACGTTACACTTTTTAAATTTAACATCAGGTATATTTAATCGCTATACTATCCGTCAAGAAAATTGATCCTAAAATCTTTTAAGTTCAAGATTCACTACTTTTACATTGCATGATTTACCAATCTCAAAAATTTTTACTTTTTGATCTAGTTTGGCAAATCTTTTGTATTAAATAACACCAATATAGAGTTATGCAGAGAAGAACATTTATCAATAGAAGCAGTTCAGCTGCTTTGGCACTAGCCATTGCCCCAACTTTCTTTATTCAAGAAGATACCGAATATTCCATTTTAGAACTTATGGGAAAAGAGGATATTGATCTTTATGGAAAAGACATTAACCTAAGAAAAGAAGCACATGATGCCTTTGTTGAAATGAAAAAAGCAGCATACAATGATGGCATTGACCTTAAAATAGTTTCAAGCTTTAGAAATTACGATAGACAAGAAGCAATTTTTGAGCGTAAATTTTTAAAATATACGGATGATGATGGCATGAACCCTACAGATGCAATCGATAAAATAATTGAATATTCTACAATACCAGGCACAAGCAGACATCATTGGGGTACTGATATTGATGTGGTTGATGGTTACAGAAAAGTAGAGGGCGATGTTTTAGTTCCTCATAAGTTTGAAGGTGAAGGTCCTTACGTTGATTTCAAAAAATGGATGGATGAAAATTCCGAAACTTACGGTTTTCACTTAGTATACACCGATGACCCTAAAAGAAGAGGGTTTAAATACGAACCTTGGCATTATAGCTACGCTCCATTATCTATACCAATGCTTGAGCAATTTAGAAGCAAGAACATTGCATCGATTCTAATTCGTGAAGATTTTTATGGCGCAGATAATTTTACAATGGGATTTTTAAGGTCTTACATTCAAAACAATGTTTTAGATATTAATAGCGACCTATTATAAGTATTTTGTACTTTAAAACCTGTACTACAATACATTACCATGAGAAGAGGAAGTTGGAAAATTAGAATATTTATTGGCTTGGCTATTGTTGCCTTCGCATTTATACAAAAATGCAGCAATACTGAAGAGAACCCTTATACAGGCAGATCTCAGCATATTACAATGACTTCTGAACAAGAAATAGCCATTGGCTTACAAAGTGCTCCAGAAATGGCGCAACAATATGGTGGTCTATATCCAGATCAACGGTTACAATCTTTTGTTGAGTCTGTTGGTAATAAATTGGTTCAAAATAGTATTGCCAGGGAAACACCATATCAGTATGATTTTCATTTATTGGCAGATGACCAGACCATAAATGCTTTTGCTTTACCTGGTGGACAATGCTTTATAACTTATGCATTATTTTCTCAGCTTAACGAAGCTCAATTGGCTGGAGTATTAGGTCATGAAATTGGTCATGTTATTGGTAGACATTCTGCGGAAAGGATTGCAGATAGTCAAACATGGCAAACAGCAACTATGGGCGCAACAGTTGGCGCTGGTGATATGGGTAGTGTTTTAGGTAGTATTGGCCAGAGTACACTTTTGAAAAATGGACGTGGCGATGAATTGGAAAGCGATGAGCTTGGTGTACTGTTTATGATACAATCTGGTTACGACCCTTATGAAATGATTAAAGTAATGGAAATTTTAAAAGCAGCTGGCGGTCCAGACCGTGCTCCTGAATTTCAAAGTACCCATCCTGACCCAGAAAATAGAATAGAAAAAATTAAAGAAGCGATAGACAAGTATAAAAACTAAGGTTAATCGTTTTTTTTGTGCACTTTGTCTAGAGCACATACCTTCCTATTTATATTTTTGTAAATTTGGATAAGTCCCAAGCTTATTTTACCATTTATGAATTGCCTTTATAGCTATGATTTAATCATAGAAGAACACTATAATGGGAACAATTACACATTTTAAGAATTTATACGTGCAGGCGTTTGAAAACTGTAAACCAGAAATATTGGTTGCATTTTTAAAAGTCTACTCAGTATTTTGTGCCCTAATGATATTTATGGCACTGTATGCTTTTGTCATAAGAGTTGCAAACGGATTTGATTTTTAACGCTTTTTACTCTTTTACCTGAACACTATTTGGAGTAGAATTTTGTACTATTAAAAAAAGGGCTCATTGAAATTTCAATGAGCCCTTTTTAATTTAAATATTTAAAAACTAAGAATTTTCATTTATTACGCCTAGAACGCCTTTTGCATTAGACATTTTTGCATACTCTTTAGCTGTATACCCTTGGTCGCTTTTAATATTAAGGTTTGCTCCGTTTAATAACAACACCTTCAATACCTCTACCCTATTATACCTTGCAGCATACATTGCAGGCGTTAAACCTAGAGATTTCTCATTTAATTTTTCTCCTAAAGCCAATAAGCTTCTAACTTCGTCAACATTACCTTTCATAGCTGCTTTACACAACGAGCTAATTTCGTCATTAACAGATACCGAGGTATCTACATTCAAAAGTGAATTATTATATGTACTAGCATAAACTCCTGAAAATGAAAACACGCTAAAAAAGAACAGAACTACAATTGAGTTTTTCATAATATATACGTTTTATTGATTAATAAAATTATTGATTAATTAAAATTACGTATAGATTTTTATTAAAAACATAATTTTAAGAAAGAAATAGCAAATATTTAACAATTACCAAACTAATAAAATAAAGCCTCAAAAGAATGTGAAACCTAATAGTAGATTTTTGAAATAAAAATATTCAGTTATTAAACTAAAATCAGCTACCAACAGTAGCTTCTAGAACCTCTAAAGCTTCTGCCGCATTTGAAAGTTCTGCATAGCGTTTAGCTGTATACCCTTGACTACTCTGCATATTTAAATCGGCTCCATTGGTAATTAGCACCTTTAAAATATCTACTTTATTATAACGGGCAGCAAACATTGCCGGCGTCATACCCAAAGATTTTTGGTTAACATCTTCTCCTAAATCGATTAAACGCTCTACCGTTTCTAAATCTCCTTGTATTACCGCTTTACAAAACGAACTAATATCGACCCTGGAAACAAGTTCGATATTATCATTTAATAATAAATTTTGCGTTTCACTAGCCATAATTGTAGACCCCATAGTAAGAGCTACCATTGATACTGTAAGAATTACTTTTTTCATGATGATTGATTTTAATTGATGAGTACAATAGTGTACACTTATAAGACGCCAGTTTAACTTAATTGTTTCATGCTTTAACATTGTTATAACTAAACTTTAACAAACAAATCTTCACCTAAACATAAAATATGTTGCGATACACCATCTATGTAAAAAAGGTATGTAATCTAGTAGCTTAACTTAATAGAACATAGTATTTTTGTTATCCTAAAACCTTTTGAAAGATGAACAAAAAAGTAATCTTAATGATATTAGATGGCTGGGGAAAATCTCCTGACCCAGCTGTATCTGCCGTAGATAAAGCCAATACTCCTTTTATTGATAGTTTATATACTAACTACGCTAATTCTAACTTACTTACCGACGGTATGAATGTTGGGCTTCCAGAAGGTCAGATGGGAAATAGTGAAGTGGGTCACATGAATTTAGGCGCTGGTAGAATTGTTTATCAAGATTTAGCAAAAATCAACAAAGCAGTTAAGGAAAATACTTTAAGTTCTGAGCCTGTTTTAAAAAGTGCTTTTGAATACGCTAAAAAGAATAATAAAAATGTTCACTTTTTAGGTCTTTTAAGTGATGGTGGTGTTCATAGCCATACTAATCATATAAAAGGTTTAATTACCGCTGGTAAAGAATCTGGTGTAGAAAATATGTTTTTACATGCTTTTACCGATGGTAGAGATGTAGATCCAAAAAGTGGCAAAGGTTTTTTAGAAGATATCGTACACTTTAGTGCTGATAAAAACACAAAATTAGCTACTGTAATTGGTAGATATTACGCTATGGATCGTGATAAACGATGGGAGCGAGTTAAGGAAGCATATGATGTCATTGTAAATGCAGAAGGTGAAAAATCTACTGACATTGTTAAAACCATTCAAAAAAGTTACGACAATGATATTACCGATGAGTTTATAAAACCAATTGTTATGACCAGCACAGATGGTACACCAATTGCATCTGTAAAAGAAGATGACGTCGTAATTTTCTTCAATTTTAGAACGGATCGCGGAAGAGAACTAACTCAAGTATTAAGTCAAGTAGATATGCATGAACAAAATATGCATAAGCTTAACTTATATTATGTTACTCTTACCAACTATGATGAATCTTACAATAACGTTCATGTAGTTTACAATAAAGATAATATCGTTGAAACCTTAGGCGAGGTCATTTCAAATGCTGGTAAAAAGCAAATACGTATTGCCGAAACTGAAAAATACCCTCATGTAACTTTCTTTTTCAATGGTGGAAGAGAAGTACCTTTTGAAGGTGAGTCACGCTTATTGTGCCCATCACCAAAAGTTTCTACTTATGATTTGCAACCAGAAATGAGTGCTTATGAAATTAGGGATAAAATTATACCAGAAATTAAAAAAGGAGATGTAGATTTTATTTGCCTGAATTTTGCAAATCCAGATATGGTTGGGCATACAGGTGTTATGGAAGCTGCTATTAAAGCTTGTGAAACAGTTGACAAATGTGCTAAAGATGTAATTACTGCAGCCATTGAAGAAGATTACTCAGTAATTGTAATTGCAGATCACGGTAATTGCGAAACAATGGTCAATGAAGATGGTAGCCCTAACACAGCGCATACCACCAACCCAGTTCCGCTTATATTAGTAGATAAAGATATACACCAAATAAAAGATGGTGTTTTAGGAGATATAGCACCCACTATTTTAAAATTAATGGGTATTGAAAAATCTAAATTTATGACCCAAAATTCATTGGTTTAAGTTTAGGCACAACAGAAAGTATATTAGTATGATAAAATTAAAGACAGCCGAAGAGATTGAGTTAATGCGAGAGAGCGCGCTAATTGTTTCTAAAACTTTAGGAATGATTGCTTCAGAGGTAAAACCCGGAGTTACCACACTTCAGTTAGACACTTTGGCTGAAACTTTTATACGTGATCACGGTGCTATACCTGGCTTCTTGGGATTATATGATTTTCCAAACTCACTATGTATGAGCCCTAACGCTCAGGTAGTTCATGGTATTCCAAATAACACTCCTTTAGTTGAAGGTGACATCATCTCTATAGATTGTGGAGCACTAAAAAATGATTTTTATGGTGATCACGCCTATACTTTTGAGGTAGGAGAAGTTACTCCTGAAATTAAAAAATTACTAGAAGTCACTAAAAAGTCATTGTATCTTGGTATACGTGAATTTAAAGTAGGAAACCGTGTTGGAGATGTTGGTTATGCTATTCAGAAATTCACAGAAGATCATGGTTATGGCGTAGTGCGTGAATTAGTAGGTCATGGTTTGGGAAGAAAAATGCACGAAGGCCCAGAAATGCCTAATTATGGTAGACGTGGAAGAGGTAAAAAATTCGCTGAAGGAATGACCGTTGCTATAGAACCTATGACCAATATGGGTACAAAAAACATTAAGCAACTTAAAGATGGTTGGACAATTCTTACCGCAGATGGTAAGCCAAGTGCTCATTTTGAACATGATGTTGCGATTGTTAACGGTAAACCGCAATTACTATCAACTTTCAAATACATTTACGAAGCTTTAGGTATTGTAAGCGACGAAGAAGATGAGTTTACTTCTTCTACAATAAAAGTTTAGTAAATACAGATGAAGAAAATTTTTAAATTTTTTCTAAACCTTATACCAAGGCCTGTATTAATATCGCTTAGCTATTTAGTAAAACCTTTTTTTAAGGCATACTATAGAGGTAATACCTACGAAGACCCTATAGATGGTAATACTTTTCGGAGTTTTTTACCTTACGGGTATGAGAACCCCCGCGATAATGTACTTTCACCCTCTACATTGTCTTTAGAACGACATCGTTTACTATGGCTTTTTCTAAAAGAGGAGACCAATTTTTTTACCGCCCCACTACATGTATTACACTTTGCTCCAGAGCAAGCATTTTACAAAAGATTTAGAAAACTAAAAAATCTTAATTATGTTACGACAGATTTAAATTCCCCGTTAGCAGACGTAAAGGCAGATATCTGCAACCTTCCCTTTGAGGACGATATGTTTGATGTTATTCTCTGTAATCATGTATTAGAGCACATTCCCGATGACACAAAAGCCATGTCTGAATTATATAGGATATTAAAACCTGGTGGATGGGGTATCTTTCAAATTCCCCAAGACTTAAATCGTGAAAAAACATTTGAAGATAACACCATAACAGACAAAACTGAACGTGCTAAAATATTTGGTCAATATGACCACGTTAGAATTTACGGAAAAGACTATTTTGACAAGCTAAAAAGTATAGGTTTTAAGGTAGAAGAAATAAATTTCACCAAGCTAATGAGCCAAGAAGAAATCAATAGATACCGCTTAGCAAGTGGCGAGATAATTCCCTTAGTAAAGAAATAGTTATTTCACTTCAAGTTCTTTAAAACCTTTGGTTAAAAATTCTTGTGTTTCACCGTTTTCATCCACATAAACGATATAAGCCTCTAACCTTTTATTTTCATTAATCAACTTAAAAGCATCGCTTAAATCCATAGCCATAAATGCAGTTGCATACGCATCTGCAGTAGCACAATCATCAGCCAAAATAGTTACTGCTAAGGTATTAGAAAGCTGTGTATATCCTGTTTTAGGATTTACAGTGTGCACATACTTTTTCCCTGTAGCCTCATCAACTCTAAACTTACGATAATTGCCAGAAGAGGCTAATGCCCTATCATTTAAATTAATTAATATTTTGGTAGACCTTTTAACTTGCATCTCAGGATCATCAATGCCAACAACCCAAGATTTATCTTTAATGGTATTCTTTCCTTTAGCAACCAATTCACCACCCACTTCAATTAAATAGTTACCTATCCCTTTGGCGTCCAACATTGCAGCTAGTCTATCTATAGAATACCCTTTAGCAATAGCATTAAAATCTAAGTAAATATTAGGATCAGCTTTAATTATACGATTAGCATCATCTATTAGAATTTTATCCAGACCAACAAAATTCAACAAACTATCTATCTTAAGGCTATCCATAGATATTTGCCTTTCCGGTCCAAACCCCCATGCATTTACAAGTGTACCTACAGTTGGGTCAAAAAAACCATTTGTGTCCTTATTAATCTCTTTTGAGAGTTTAAAAACCTCCCTGAACATCTCATCAACAACTACGGTACTATCACCTTTGTTAATTCTAGAAATATCCGATTCAGGAATATAGGTAGATAGAGAATGATTAATTACTGCAAAAACAGAATCAATTTCTCTCTGCAAATCAATTTTATCTGATGAAATTGAAATAATACTATAAGAAGTTCCTAAAGCTCCGCCCACATTTTCATTCCGAACACCAACACTGCCACTTTGCCTACAAGATTGTAACATCCCTAACAAAACTGTAACTACTAAAACGTATCTCTTCATATCTCAACTAAACCATCATAATCAACAATATATTCCTCATCTAAATACACAGGCAAATTATGGTCAGTAGCATTCACCAAACCAACACCTGCATAAAAAGTTGTAGCCTCAAATTTATCTGCATGCTCTTTCATCTTCTTAAGATCCGACATAAAAAAATCCAAATCCTTAGGGTCACCCGGGTATTCAATTGCCTTTACTACGACAAAACGCATCTTCTTTTCCTTTGTACAAACAAACTGCGGATTTTTACGCAATTCACTGTTAACGGCTAAAAATTCAAACCCTTCATCTTCTAATTTCTTACCAACAATATTCATTGCCAAGTTATGAAGTTCCTGTTCTGTTAATACATGCATACTAAATTACTTTTTATAAAAAAACCGATACATTACATATCGGTTAGTTTTCTTTAATTCAAATACTTAGATGTTATCCACCAAAGTCATCAAAACGTATATGTTCATCTGGAATACCGAAATCTTCTCCCATTTTCTGAACTGCTTTGTTCATCAAAGGAGGTCCACAGAAGTAAAGTTCAATATCTTCTGGAGATTCATGTAGACTTAAGTAATTGTCAATTACACAATTATGAATGAAACCTACGAACCCATCTCCAGGTGCATCTATATTCTCTTTTACTTTCCAATTATCAACATCCATTGGTTCTGAAAGTGCTAAGTAGAATTTAAAATTAGGAAACTCTTCTTCTAACTTATAGAAATGGTCTAAATAAAACAATTCTCTTTTGGAACGACCACCGTACCAGTAACTAACTTTTCTATTAGTTCTTAATGTTTTGAATAAGTGATATAAATGCGAACGCATTGGCGCCATACCTGCACCACCACCTACATATAGCATTTCTGAATCTGACTCATTAATGAAAAATTCACCATAAGGTCCTGAAATAGTTACTTCATCACCTTCCTTTAAGTTAAAAATATAAGATGAAGCCACACCAGGATTTACATCCATCCAACCGTTCTTAGAACGATCCCATGGTGGAGTAGCAATACGTACATTCAACATAATCTCTCTTCCTTCTGCAGGAAAAGATGCCATTGAATACGCTCTTTCTACTGTTTCTGGATTCTTCATGACTAAAGGCCATAGATTAAACTTATCCCATTCTGCTTGAAACTTATCTGGAGTCTCATGCTCTTCAGGGTGGGCAGTAATATCAATATCAGCAAATTTAACTTCACATTGAGGAATCTCAATTTGAATATATCCACCAGCTTTATACCCCATATCTTCGGGAATCTCTACTACAAATTCCTTAATAAAAGAAGCAACGTTATAATTACGAACAACCTTACCTGGCCATTTCTTAATTCCGAATACCTCTTCTGGAATTGTGATTTCCATATCTTGCTTAACCTTTACTTGACAGGCTAAACGTGCACCATGGTTCAATTCTCTTTTAGAGAAATGCGGAGTTTCTGTAGGTAGTGCTTCACCACCACCAGAAAGCACATGACACTCGCATTGAATACATGTACCACCACCACCACAGGCAGATGGTAAGAATACTTTTTGATTTCCTAAAGTAGATAGCAAAGACCCACCAGAAGAAACTTCAATTTTCTTTTCTCCATTAATAGTAATAGTCACAGGACCAGATGGAGAAAGTTTTTGTTTGGTAAACAGAAGCAATGCTACTAACGCCATCAACAGTATTAGAAATGCGACAACAGTTATTAAAATTGTTCCACCTGTACTTGCAGCTAAAATCATGTTTATTTATTTACGTCGTTATAAGAAATAACTTTTTCGTCAATTTCTTTGTTCTCTTCTACTACTATTTCTTCTTCTAAAGGTGTTATCACCTCTGGTTGCAAAACTTGGTTTACCTGTTCGTTAGCCTCTTCTGCATCATCACCGCCACCGGTTAACATACCTCCAAAACTTTGAAAGCCAATACCCATTAAACCAGTAATGATGAAAGTAATACCTAAACCTCTTAACGGAGCCGGAACATTACTATATCTAATTTTCTCACGAATAGCTGCAATTGCTAAAATCGCCAAAAACCAACCAATACCAGAACTTACACCATAATTGAATGCCAAGCCTAAAGTCTCAATTTCTCTTGCCTGCATGAATAATGAACCACCAAGTATTGCACAGTTAACTGCAATTAACGGCAAGAATATACCCAACGAGTTATACAAAGAAGGAGAGAATTTCTCAACTACTATCTCTACCAATTGTACCATTGTTGCTATGGTTGCAATAAATAGGATAAAAGATAAAAAGCTAAGGTTGTAATCTGCATACTCCGGACCCAACCAAACTAAGGCACCATCCTGTAATAAATACTTATCTAATAACCAGTTCATTGGTACAGTTACCGCCAATACAAATATTACCGCAGCACCTAGACCAACAGCAGTAGCCACTTTTTTCGATACCGCCAAATAAGAACACATCCCCAAGAACACGGCAAATACCATGTTATCTATAAAGATGGACTTAAAAAATAATTCTACATGTTCTAACATAATTTCTACTTAAATGTCTGTTTAATTCTCTTCTACAAGTGCTGGATTTCTTGAGCGTTGTACCCAAATAATAATACCTACTACAATTAATGCAGCTGGTGGAATTATCATAAATCCGTTGTTCTCATATCCTGTTGAATACAAACCAGTTTTCATAATTGGATCACCAAATACAGGATAGCCAAAAAGTGTACCTGACCCTAAAAGCTCCCTAAAGAACCCAACGATTACTAGAATAACACCGTAACCTAAAGAGTTTCCTATTCCATCCAGAAATGAACGCCATGGTCCGTTTGCCAAAGCAAATGCTTCAAAACGACCCATTATAATACAGTTCGTTATTATTAAACCAACAAATACCGCAAGGGTTTTACTTAGCTCATATGCATAAGCTTTAAGCACTTGATCTACAATAATTACCAAAGTTGCTACAACTATAAGCTGAACAATAATTCTAATTTTCGAAGGAATAATGTTTCTCATTAATGAGATTACCACGTTACCCGCACCTAAAACGAACATTACAGAAATTGCCATCACCAATGATGCCTTTAGTTCTGCCGTAATAGCAAGCGCAGAACAAATTCCTAATACCTGAATGGTAATAGGGTTGTTATCCGCTAACGGATCCGTAATAAGATTTGTATCTTTTTTTGATAGTAGTGCCATATTACTTTGCTCTAATTGTTTCTAAATAAGGTTTATATAATTTAACGGTTTCTCTTATCATAGCAGAAACACCGTTACCCGTAATCGTAGCACCCGCCAAGGCATCTACTTCATTATCATCTTTAGTATTATTTAAAGGATCATTATTACCTTTTGCAACATCTATACCTGCATATTGAGTACCATTCAAAATAGTTTCCCCTTTAAAATCGTCCATGAAATAACGCATTTTAATATTGGCACCTAAACCAGGTGTTTCTCCTTTATGATCAAAATATACTCCTTGTACAGTCATAGTATCATCTAAAGCAATGAAACCCCAAATGGCATCCCATAATCCTTTACCGTACATAGGAATGATGTAAAACTTTTTTCCATCTTTTTCTCCTATAAAAACTGGCAATTTATAATCTTCACCTTTTTTTATTTTCGCTAGTTGCTTTTTCAAATCGATTAAATAAGCCTCATTATCCTCGGTAATCTTGTCACCCTGAATAACTAATTGCTCTTTGATATAACTTGCAAACTCATCTTCAACTACATCTGTAGGAATAAAGTTTACGCTACCGGCGTCATCACCATTTTCATTAACACCCATTGCATAAAGAATGTTTTGTTGTTTTTCAAAACGCTCATTCTCCTTTATGTTAGGACGCAATGCTGAGGCCAAGAATGCTAGTATTGAACCAACTACCACAACCATAACAGCAGCAAAAACTACTGTATAAACGTTACTATCTGTTTTATTAGCCATAATTAAACTGTTTCAGCTTTAAGTTCTTCTGCCTTACTATCTGAATCTTTTGGATAGATAGTGGCATTTTTTAATCTGTTCATTCTATTCTTAATATTACCCCTAACAACATAATGATCAATTGTTGGTGCAAATACATTCATTAATAGGATAGCTAAGAATACACCTTCTGGATACGCAGGGTTGAATACACGAATCATTACAGAAATAAAACCTATAAAGAAACCATAGTACCATTTACCCTTGTTCGTCTGCGAACCAGTAACCGGATCAGTAGCCATGTACACAATACCAAATGCAAGACCACCAACGATTAAATGCTTCCAGAAATCGAAACTCATTAAACCATAAAACTTACTAGATTCTGTTATCCAACCAAATTCAACAACTTGATTAAAGATTAAGCCCATTACCAATGAACCTATAACAGCACTCAACATTATTCTCCAACTGGCAATTTTTGTAAAAATCAAAAACAAACCTCCTAAAAGAATTAGAAAAGCAGATGTTTCACCTACAGAACCTGGAATAAAACCAAAGAACATATCTGAAACAGAGTATGTCATTTCAGCTCCTTTGTTCTGAGCTAAAAAGCCTAATATGGTTTCACCTGAAATTGCATCTACATTTGCACCAGCTAGTATTTCTTCTGAACGCTCACGAGCACCATAAACCCAAACTTTATCACCACTCATCCAAGTTGGATAAGCAAAGAATAAAAAGGCTCTTATTGTTAATGCAGGATTAAGAATATTCATTCCTGTTCCACCAAAAACTTCTTTACCGATAACAACACCAAAAACAACAGCAACAGACAACATCCATAATGGTGTATCTATTGGTACAATTAACGGCACTAACATACCGGTAACCAAATAACCTTCTTCTACTTCATGCCCTTTTATAACAGCAAAAATAAATTCTACTAAAAGACCAACTCCGTAAGAAACGACCACTAACGGTAATACCTTAATGATACCTATCCAGAAATTATCCCAAGTAAGGAAATCGTTCATCAATGAAAAATCAACTGGAAATCCATTAATAGCTGAATAATGCTGATACCCAGCATTGAACATAGAAAATATCAACACTGGAACCAGTGCCATAATTACCGTGTTCATTGTACGTTTTAGATCATCCGCAGATTTTACATGTGTACCACCTGCATGAGTGGTTTCATCTGGAGAAAACAAAAAAGTATGGAAGGCATTAAAGGCAGGAGCCATTTTCTTACCCTGATACTTTAGTTTAAGTTCGTGTAATTTACTTTTTAAACTCATTTCTTATCCTATTTCTTTTTGCAATAAATCTAACCCCTCACGAATAATCTTCTGGTGTGGTTGTTTAGAAATACATATAAACTCAGTTAACGAAAAATCTTCTGGAGCTACTTCATACAAACCTAATTGCTCCATTTCATCCAAATCTTTTACCATACAAGCTTTTAAAAGTTGCATTGGAAAAATATCCATCGGAAAAACTTTTTCATATTGTCCCGTTACTACGAAGGCCCTGTGCTCACCGTTAGTATTGGTATCTAAATCATATTTTTTATTCGGCTGCATCCAAGAGAATGTTAACGCCCTTGTAGCAGAGATTTTATTAAAAACCGGCTTATTCCAACCAAACAATTCATAATCATCTCCTTCTGGAATAACTGTAACCGTATTATTATAAAAACCTAAATATCCGTCTGGCTTACTTTTAGAACCCGTAAGAACATCACCGTTTATAACTCTAAAGTTTTCTTCATTAACTCCACTAGCATACAAAAAGGTAGAAATCTCTGCCCCTATTTTAGTAGTATAATATTTAGGTGCTTTAACAGAAGACCCTGCAAGCGCAATAACACGCTCTGCATTGAATTTCCCTGTCATTAAGTATTCACCTATAATAATTAAATCTTGAGGAGTTACCGTCCAAACTAATTCTCCCTTATTAATAGGGTCTAGCTTGTTTATCTGAGTACCCACCAAACCTGCTGGATGAGGACCTGAAACATTATGTAAATCAACACCTTTCATCGAAGAAAGAGGCGAACTTCCCGAACCAACAGAAACATGAACCTTTCCTGGAGTCAACTTACCTAATGCAGTAATTGCTGTTTGCAATTCTTTTTCTTTACCCTGTAATACGTAATTCAAATCTGCCTGTAATGGTCCACTTGAATAACCTGAGATAAATATAGACTTAGGAGTTGTATTAGGATCAGCTACTACATCATAAGGCCTCTGCTTAATAAATGGCCAACAGCCACTTTTTAACAAAGTAGCTTTCAGTTCTTCTTTAGATGCCTTTTCTACATCTAAAGCAGCACCTGAAAATGCCTCTTGTGTTTTGTCTGCTAATATCTTTAAAGTCAAAATACGTCTTCTATCCCCTCTTTCAATCTCAATAAGCTCACCGCTTACTGGTGAAACAAAAAGCATATTTTCCATGCTTTTATTATAGAACAAAGGCTCTCCCGCTTTCACTTCGGCGCCCTGCTTTACCATCATTTTAGGAGTAATTCCGTGAAAATCACTTAATTGTATAGCATAAACATTACTTAAAACAGCTTTAGAAGTAGTCTGTTCTGCGGCGCCCACAAGATTAATGTTAAGCCCTTTTTTAATTCGAATGTCTTTTGACATGTGCGTATAGACCTTTAGGTTATCAAAATTTGAGCAAATTTAAGTACAAAAACTTCGTTTTCATAATTATTGTCCCATAATTTAGACATTAGAACAAGCTATATTTTTTAGGCATCGTTTTTGTTTACCTTTACTTAAAAAATACGGGGTACAATGCGCATTTTCTTCAAACATTTTATTTGTCTATTATTCTTGCAAAATTTAGTTGCCCAGGTTCAAGAAGAGGTAAATCCACCAAACAACATTAAGTCTATCATTTTTAAAGGACCTACAGAAGATCAATTTCCTGTTATTAAAATTGGAGAACCTATTTATTTAGAATTCGATGACCTTTTGGCAAATGAACAAGACTACTACTATAAGGTTGTTCATTGCGATTATGACTGGACTCCCTCTTCATTATTAAAATCACAATATTTAGATGGTGTAGACAACCAACGAATCACAGATTACGAGAACAGCTACACCACATTACAATCTTATTCTAACTACCAATTAACCATACCTAATGATAATGTACGGTTAAAAGTTAGTGGCAATTACCTTTTAGAAGTTTACAATAACGACGATGACCTACAGTTTTCAAGAAGATTTGTAGTCTACAAAGACATTGTATCCGTTTCTACTTCAGTAAAACGATCTAGAGACTTTAATTTTATAAATGAAAAGCAAGTGGTTCAATTCAGCATCACTTCTGGCTCATTAAGATTGATTAACCCTAAAAAGGAAGTAAAAGTCGCCATACTTCAAAATCATTATTGGGGTACTGCCATTACCAATATACCACCCCAATACACCATGGGGAGTGAATTAGTTTATAAATACGATCAAGAAACAGCTTTCTATGGTGGTAACGAGTATTTACTTTTTGACACCAGCGACCTAAGAGCACCAAGTTCACAGATTTCAAGTATAGATCTTACCGACCTTTATAATCATTATTTATTTTCTGACGGATTTAGAAATGACAAGCCCTACACCTACTTCCCAGATATTAACGGTGATTTTGTCATAAGAACTTTACAAGGAGACAACGCTTCTAGAGAAGCAGAATACACCAATGTTTATTTTAGCCTTCCATATACCGAGTTTATAGCACTTGACGATGTTTACATTTTTGGTAAATTCAACAATTACGCTCTTACCGATGAAAATAAGTTGATGTACAATGAAAAAACTGGAATGCTAGAAGCTACTTTAAAAATGAAACAAGGTTTCTACAATTATAAATACGCTGTACAAAGTGGAGAAAAAACTAAGCTAAACGAGGTAGACGGAAACTTTCATTTTACCGAAAACAACTATTTAGTATTGGTATATTATAGAAATTTTGGCGACATGTACGATAGTATAATAGGTATTGGCTCTGCCAACTCTAGAAATATCACCAACTAGCTGTATATTCGCGTTTTTCATTGATTCATGGAAAACAAACCAACCATTCAACCATCAGGAAGATTTAAACTGCGATACAGAGGTGTAGATTGCCTTAATTGCGGGCACCCATTAGAATTAAGCGATAAATACTGCCCCAACTGCTCTCAAGCTAACAGCACCAAAAAACTTACATTAGTTGATTTTTTTGAAGAATTTCTCGCCAATTACCTTTCTTACGATTCCAAATTATGGCGTACACTGGCCGCCCTACTATTAAGACCAGGTAAAATTACCAACGAATATATCTCTGGTAAGCGATTATCATATACCAATCCCTTTCGTTTTCTTTTAAGTCTAGCTATAATTTACTTCTTAATTATAAGTTTCAACAGTGAATTTGAATCCTTCAATAAATTTGGATCAGGAAACAACAGCCCTATTTTTAATCTTGACACAGAATTAAATAAGCTTGAATTTGATAGCGAGCAAGAAAAACAAATAACCCTTGCCCAATTAGATTCCCTAAAAATAAAAAAGTTTATTACAAATGGAATTAACAAAAGGGATTCTACCCTATTGTCTAACCCAGAACTATATTTCCAAAAAATAGATTCAGGCGGAATAGCCGAAAGATTCGCTGAAAAAATTCAATTTTTTAGCACCGTTATAAAACACGATACCATAAATTATTTTGACCAAGGTGTAACTAAATACAATTTACCAAAAGCCAAGGAAAATGAAATGGCATTTAACCTAGCTAATAGTTTATCGGACATTGAAAGAAGACCAGGTTCATTTTTAAATTCTCTAATCTCAAAACTACCATTTACCACATTTTTCTTTCTTCCGTTCTTTTCTTTTTTCATTTGGATGGTCTATATCAGAAAAAAATACACTTATACCGATCATTTAATCTTTAGTTTTCACAATCAATCATTATTATTTATCTTGCTCATTGTTAGCAATTTGATCAACGCTTTGTTCAATATTAGTAGTGAATCATTATTTATTTTAATATTCGCAATCTACCTTTACAAAGCAATGCGAAATTTCTATCAGCAAGGAAGAGTTAAAACGGTTATAAAGTATTTTCTCCTAAATACAATATTTTTTATCTTAGGGGGTATCGCGATAACCATATTAATCGCTGCAAGCGTATTTACATATTAAATATGATGATAACACAGGTCACTAAAGGCATTAAAATATCGGTTCAGACAACTTTTGAAGGCACGTTCTTTAAAAATTACAAAATGCATTATGCATTTGGGTACACTATTACCATTGAGAACCAAAGTAAAGATGCCGTTCAATTAACCTCTCGTCATTGGAAAATATATGATTCTTTAAATGATATGGAGACCTTAGATGGTGAAGGTGTTATAGGTACAAAACCTGTAATACAACCTGGGGAATCTCATACCTATAATTCTGGTTGTCTTTTAACATCGCCAATAGGCGCTATGAAAGGTCATTATAATATGGTAACCATAAATAACGCTGAAAAATTTAGGGTCTACATTCCTACTTTTAAATTTAGCGCGCCTTTTGCCCTAAACTAAATCCTTTTAGTTTTTTTATAATTTTTAGTCCAACACCCTTTTAGTACCTTTGGTCAACTTTTTAATTTAAAATTTTTGACAATGGGTAAAGGATTTTTTCAAGTTCCTACAGCATTTAACGAACCAATTAAAAGCTACACTCCTGGATCTCCGGAGAGAGAAGCGGTTTTGGAACAATACAAAGCATATTTCAACGATACGGTTGATGTACCAATGTACATTGGATCAGAAGAAGTACGTACAGGCAATACCAAGCCTATGTCTCCACCACACGACCACAAGCATATTGTAGGTACTTATCATACCGCTGAGAAAAAGCATGTACAGTCTGCTATAGATAACTGTTTAGCTTCAAGAGATGCATGGGCCAACTTAACTTGGGAACAACGTGCAGCTATTTTCCTTAAAGCCGCAGAATTAATTGCCGGCCCTTACCGTGCAAAAATTAATGCCGCGACCATGATCGCGCAATCAAAAAATATTCACCAAGCTGAAATAGATGCTGCATGTGAACTGATTGACTTTCTACGTTTCAACGTAGAATACATGTGTCAGATTTATGAGCAACAACCAGATTCTGCAGAAGGTATATGGAACAGAGTTGAATACAGACCATTAGAAGGTTTTGTATATGCAATTACCCCATTTAACTTTACTGCTATTGCCGGTAATCTACCTGCTAGTGCTGCAATGATGGGCAATGTAGTTGTTTGGAAACCAAGTGATAGTCAAATATTCTCTGCAAAGGTAATCGTAGATATCTTTAAAGAAGCCGGTTTACCTGATGGCGTTATCAATGTTGTTTACGGTGACCCAGTAATGATTACTGAAACGGTATTGGCGAGTCCAGATTTTGCTGGTATTCACTTTACAGGATCTACACATGTTTTTAAAGAATTATGGAAACAGATTGGAAACAATATCCATACCTATAAAACATATCCAAAAATTGTTGGTGAAACTGGCGGTAAAGATTTCATTCTTGCGCACCCAACAGCTAACCCAAAACAAGTGGCTACCGCTATTTCTAGAGGAGCATTTGAATTTCAAGGTCAAAAATGTAGTGCTGCATCAAGAGTATATTTGCCAAAATCTACTTCTAAAGAGATTTTAGAATATGTCAAAGCTGATATTGCATCATTTAATAAACCAGGTTCTCCTGAGGATATGAGCAATTTTATCACTGCTGTTATTCATGAAGGTTCTTTTGATAAATTGGCAAAATATATTACCCAAGCCAAAGAAGACAAGAATGCAGAAGTTTACGCAGGTGGTTCTTTTGACAAGTCTAAAGGTTATTTCATTGAACCTACAGTTATCTTAACTACAGATCCTAAATACACAACTATGGAAACTGAATTGTTCGGTCCTGTTGTAACTATTTATGTATATGATGACAAAGAATGGAGCGAAACATTAAAATTAATAGATGGTACGTCTGAATATGCTCTTACAGGTGCTGTTCTTTCACAAGATAGATACGCTATTGATGAAGCTACCAAAGCATTGCAAAATTGCGCAGGTAATTTCTATATTAATGACAAACCTACTGGCGCTGTTGTTGGACAACAACCATTTGGAGGAGCAAGAGCTTCTGGAACAAATGACAAAGCTGGTTCTGCACAAAACCTTTTACGCTGGGTATCTCCAAGATTAATTAAGGAGACATTTGTTACCCCGGTTGATTACAGGTATCCATTTTTAGGATAATACAGTTAAAAAGGTCGAATTTATATTCGGCCTTTTTTATTGACAACACTCAATAATTATAGTACATTACTCTAATCAATTTTGATTTTCACTCAACTTAAAACATTAATTATGAAAAAGTTACTAGTAATTACATTCTTACTTGTTGGATGTTTTTCTTATGCGCAAGAAGAATTGACACAAAACACTATTAAAACAGTTTTAACGGGTAATCAAGCTCAAGTAATACAACTTGCCGAAGCATTCCCAGAAGAGAAATATGATTGGAGACCTGCCGAAGGCATCAGTTCTGTTGGCGAAGCTCTTTTACATGTAGCAGGCGGAAATTACTTTCTTGCATCTAAACTTGGGTTTGCTCCACCAGAAGATGTTGATTTAATGAATATAGGTAAAATTACAGGAAAGGAAAATATTATAGCCGCTCTTAAAAAATCGAACGAATTTGTTCTTGAAAACATTACCAAAGTAGAAGATGGTAGTTTAAACGAAGAAGTCGATTTCGGTTTTATGAAATCTAATAAACTAGGTGGATTATTAGCTATTATGGAACACAATGGCGAACATAAAGGGCAACTAATTGCTTATGCAAGAACAAATGGTGTTGTACCACCATGGAGTAAGTAAAAAAAAAACTAATGCATATTAAAACGCCCATTAACTAAATTAGTTAATGGGCGTTTTTTTATTATTTTATAATAAAACCAGGAATTTCGGACAATATCAATGTAAATTTAACGTTAATAAATTGTAAACTAATGAATAATTTACGAAATTCATAGTCTATTTAAAATCAACGTCTTATGGAAAATTCTAAAACAAACACACAATTGAACAGTTTTTACATCTTATCATGGAATTCTATTAAGCTTTTTGTACAGAAATACAGAAGAGCTTATTACCAAGCATTTAGCATCTAATTATAATTTATTTAGGAGATTACACTAGCCTTTGTATTTCAATGGTAGATAGACCATTTTCTTTGTTTCAAAAAAATCCTCTTTAAAATAATCGGTCAATTCAAAGATTTCCGCTGTTCTATAATCCTTCAACTCCTCTTTTAAATCTCCACCTTTTAAATAAAGTATTCCATTTCTTATGGAGTGTTTTGATTCCTTTTTAATTTTACCTTTTATCCAGTGAACAAATGTTGGCATCGCAGCCACTGCTCTACTTACGATAAAATCGAACTGCCCAGGTATCTCCTCAACTCTTGCATTAATAGTTGTTACGTTGGTTATCCCTAACCCATCCACAACTTCGTTTACTACTTTTATTTTTTTTCCAATGGAATCGACTAAAGTAAAATGAACTTCAGGAAAAAAGATAGCTAATGGAATTCCCGGGAAACCACCACCAGTACCTACATCAAGTACTGTTGAACCATCTTTAAACGCTATGAATTTAGCAATACCAAGCGAGTGTAAAACATGCCTTAAATAGAGCTCATCTATATCTTTTCTTGAAACCACATTTATTTTTTGGTTCCAATCTTTATATAGCTCCTCTAATTTTATGAAGTTTTGTTTCTGATCTTCAGATAAATTGGGAAAATTTTCAAATATGATTTCAGCAGTCATCCTTATATTTGTAAAGTAGATATTATTAGTATATTCACTATTGCAAAGATTTAGCTTTTAATTAAGCTATCAAACTATTATACATTCAATTACATCATATTAAGTAAAAGATTACCGAATTATGGAACAAAATAGCATTCGTTTTCCAAGAACAGATTCTGCAAAGTTTTTTAAAACTTTAAATAGCAGAGTTAACGATTACTTTAAAACCAATAAATTAAAAAAGACAGGAAATTGGAAACTACACCTTAAAACAGTGGTTATGTTCGCCCTTTTTCTTGCTCCTTATTTTTTGATTTTAACTTTAGGTCTGCCAAATTGGGCAAACGTATTATTAACCATTGTTATGGGTATCGGTATGGCCGGTGTTGGCATGAACGTTATGCACGATGGTAACCACGGAGCCTATTCTAACAAAAAATGGGTAAACAAACTAATGGGGAGTAGTATATACATTCTAGCTGGTAATGTTTACAATTGGCAAGTACAACACAACGTACTACACCATACATACACCAATATTCATGAACATGATGAGGATATGGAAGCAGGTAGAATTCTACGCTTCTCTAAACATGCCGAATGGAAGAAACACCATAGGTTTCAACATTTCTACTCGGTACTTCTTTATGGGTTGCTAACTTTCAATTGGGCGATTACAACAGATTTTCAACAGATGTACCGCTACATGAAACGTAAATTATCTTACGGCAAATTACCAAGTGCTAGAATGAACTGGAGTACACTTATTGTTACCAAATTATTGTACATCACTATCTGGATCGTACTTCCAATGCTGATTCTAGATATTGCATGGTGGAAAATTTTAATCGGATTCTTTTTAATGCATTATGTAGCTGGCGTTATATTAAGTGTTGTTTTTCAATTAGCACATATTGTTGATGATGCCGATACACCTTTACCAGACGAATCTGGCACAATGAAAAATACTTGGGCTATTCACCAACTTTTTACTACCGTTAATTTTGGAACAAAAAATAAAGTCGTAAACTGGTTTACTGGCGGATTAAACCACCAAGTGGAGCACCATATTTTCCCTAACATCAGCCATGTACATTACACAAATATTTCGAAAATTGTGAAACAAACGGCACAGGAATTTAATTTACCATATCACGAGTATAAAACTACTAGAAAAGCTATAATTTCGCATTTTAAACATTTAAAAGAATTAGGCAAAGAGCCTACATTACAATACTAGAAATCAATAGCACCCATGAGCAATCAACTTTCGGACAGAATCAACAGTGTAACACCGTCAGCTACTTTGGAAATGGCCGCTAAGGCCCGTGAATTAAGAGCGCAAGGAAAAGATATTATAGGTTTAAGCTTAGGCGAACCAGATTTTAATACTCCAGACTATATTAAGGAGGCTGCAATTCAAGCAATAAAAGACGATTATAATGCATACACTCCTGTAGATGGTTATGTAGACCTTAAGAAGGCTATAATAACTAAATTCAAGAGAGATAATAATCTAAGTTACGAACCTGCTCAAATTGTTGTTTCTACTGGAGCAAAACAATCTTTATACAACGTTGCCCAGGTAATCTTAAACCCAGGGGATGAAGTTATTTTACCATGCCCTTACTGGGTAAGTTATAGCGACATTGTTAAACTAGCAGATGGTGTACCTGTAGAAGTACCTACTAAATTGGAGGATGATTTTAAAATGACTCCTCAGCAATTAGAAGATGCTATTACACCTAAAACTAGAATGCTATGGTATAGTTCACCATGCAACCCTAGTGGATCAATTTACAGCAAAAAAGAATTACGTGCTCTTGCAGATGTTTTAAAGAATCACCCTCAAATTATTGTAGTGAGTGATGAAATTTACGAGCATATAAATTATGGCGTAACCGAGCATGCTTCAATGGCTGAATTTGAAGATATGTTTGACCGCACAGTTACTGTAAACGGTGTTGCAAAAGCGTTTGCTATGACCGGATGGCGTATTGGTTACATTGGTGCACCAGCTTACATAGCTCGCGCAACTAACAAATTACAAGGTCAAGTAACCAGTGGTGCAAATTGTATTGCCCAACGTGCCGTTATTACCGCTTTAGAAGAATCTCCAGACCGTATTAAATTCATGGTCGATGAGTTTAAAGAAAGACGCAAGCTTATTTTAGGTTTATTAAATGATATCGAAGGATTTAAATGTAATGAACCTGAAGGCGCATTTTATGTATACCCAGATGTTACTGCTTATTTCGGTAAGACATTGAACGGTACAAAAATCAATAATGCTTCAGACTTTTCTATGTATCTTTTAGAAGCTGCCAATGTTGCTACCGTAACTGGTGATGCTTTTGGTAATGGTAATTGTATTCGTATTTCTTATGCGGCATCGGTTAAGGAAATTAAAGAAGCTATTTCAAGAATAAAAGAAGCGCTGAAATAAACCTTAGCACTATTCATAATAAAAAAGTCCCTTCAAATGAAGGGACTTTTTTATTATATAAATGATCGTAATTGCTCATCTTATGTTCTTTTCCAAAAGTATGGCGTCAATAAAATCAACACTGTAAATAGCTCTAACCTACCGGCCAACATTAAAAATCCACACCACCACTTTGCTAAATCTGGCAAACTGTTAAAATTACTCACAGGATTTAAACTACCTAATGCTGGACCAACGTTACCTAAAGAAGACGCAGCACCACCAATAGCAGATTCAAAATCCAAACCTAAAAAACCAAGTACCAATGCTCCTATTATAAATAGTAACATGTACAATACAAAGAACCCAATGATGTTATAAACGATCTTTTCCTTTACTGTTTTATTATTATAACGTACTGGAATTATGGCGTTTGTATGTAATGTTCTCTTAAACTCCAACACTCCATTCTTAATAATTAATAAGTGACGCATTACCTTAATACCACCAGCTGTTGAACCCGCAGAACCACCTAAAAAGAAAAGCCCAAAGAAAAAGACCGTTAAAAAGGGAGTCCATTGTGTAAAATCTGCACTAACAAAACCTGTGGTAGTTATTACAGAAATAATCTGAAATAACGAATGTCTAAATGCGCTTTCTACCTTTCCCAGAACCATAGGATATCCTGGAGTTAGCTCTGTTATATTAGCCTTATAATAGACACCTAATGCAACTATTATGGTAAATACAATAACGAAACCGGCATAATACCTAAACTCTTCATCCTTAAATACTTTCTGCACCTTTCCCTTAAATGCGAAATAGCTTAAAACAAAATTACTACCAGCTAAAAACATAAAGAAAATGATAATGTACTGAATCATTGGTTGATCGTTCCAATAGGCAACACTCGCATTTTTAGTTGAAAATCCTCCTGTTGACAAGGTTGCCATTGCGTGATTTATAGCATCAAAGAAAGACATACCTGCAATTTGTAACAAGATGGTTTCTGCCACGGTATACCCAAAGTAAATTAGCCAAAGACGTTTTGCCGTATCTGTTATTCTGGGGTGTAATTTATCTCCCGTAGGTCCTGGTGCTTCTGCAGAAAATAACTGCATACCTCCTATTCCCAACAATGGTAATATGGCAATTGCTAATACAATTATACCCATACCCCCAATCCAATGAGTTAAGCTTCGCCAAAACAAAATACCTTCTGGCATTGCTTCAATATCATCCATAATGGACGCACCAGTAGTTGTATAACCTGATATAGTTTCAAAAAAAGCATTTGTAACCGTTGGCACCGCGCCTGAAAAAAGATATGGCAGCATACCTGATATAGACATCACAATCCAACCGAAAGTTACTATGATATAGCCCTCTTTCTGTTTAACCTCTTTTTTATGCCCCCTAGTATAGTACATCATAAAAACCCCTACGAACATAGTGGTAATAGAAGCCAACATTATACTTAAAGTAGCGCCATCTTGGTAAATACCACTAACTACAGCCGCTAAAAGCATAAAACCCCCGTTACAAAGTAGCAGAAGCCCCATTAAATGAAATATGATTCTTAAGTTAAGCCGCATCTTAAAGGAACATTCGTTCAATTTTTGGAATCTCTGAAGGTAAACAACAAACAACTACCCTATCCCCTTCTTGTATTCTAAATCCACCAAGGGCAATATGACCTACACCATCTCTAACAACACCACCAATAGTGGCTGCCTTAGGAAAATCTAGCTCACGTATAATAGCTCCCGTTACTTTAGAATTCTTTTTTACTATAAATTCTAATATCTCTGCATTTAAATTATTTAAACGCATTAGAGCCACTACTTCTCCTTTACGAATATGTCTAAAGATATTGTTGGCAGCTAAAAGTTTTTTATTGATTAAAGTATCAATACCTATCGAGTGTGAGAGTTGAAAATAATCCATATTCTCTACCAAGGCAATTGTCTTTTTTATGTATTTAGATTTTGCTACTAAACATGACATAATATTAGTTTCTGAATTTCCGGTTACCGCAATAAAGGCATCCATAGATTCTAAGCTTTCTTCATCTAACAATTCAACATTTCTACCATCGCCGTTAATTACCAATGCATTTGGCAATTCATCAGCTAAGTCAAATGCTTTCTCCTTATTCTTTTCAATTAGCTTTACATTGAATTTATTAGCACAAAGATCTCTTGCCGTTTTATAACCTACCTTACTACCACCAAGTATCATTACATTCTTGATTTCAGCTTTTTTCTTACCAGTAAGTTTATAGAGTTCATCAACACCCTTTTTCACGGTTATAAAATATACTTGATCACCTTCTTTAAAAACAGTATCTCCACGAGGTATAACCGTATATTGAGTTCCTGTTCGCTGAAGTGCTATTGGCATAAAATGTAGTTCAGGAAAAATCTTCGCAGCTTCTTTAACCATTTTACCAACAAACGGTGCAGATTTTAATAAAGACACCCCTACCATAATCAGCTCACCGTCCTCAAACTCATATGTATCATTAAAAGCAGACTTATTCAATAGCATTTGAATTTCTGTAGCCGCTAATGCTTCTGGTGATATTAATTCATCTATTCCTAATTCAGAAAATCTTAGTAACTCTTTATTCTTTATAAATTCTGTATTCGATATTCTAGCAATAGTACGCTTACACCCTAACTGTTTCGCTAACATGCATAACGTTAAGTTCGTTGTTTCAGAAGAAGTTACCGCAATAACCAAATCTGAATCTTTTACTTGTGCATCATTTAATACCGCAATAGAAGTTGCATCACCTTTTAAAACTCGTATATCTAGATGATTGTCTGCGTAAGCAAGACTTTCTTTTTTAGAATCAATTAAGGTAATATCCTGTGATTCATAAGAAAGCAACTTAGCTAAATGAAAGCCTACCTCCCCAGCACCAGCAATTATAATCTTCATTTATTTTATTAGACCGCTACTAATCAAGTACAAATTTTCTTCTCTTAAATATTATAGATACTTAAAAGTAGGCTTGAAAAAATATAGCATTTATTATGGCACAAAATTACATAATTAAATTAGTTTATTCTTTATTTTCAATTCTTTAAGCCTTCTAAGACCAAGCTAAGTTGTTAAAAAGGAATTAAGCATTAGCTATATTGTATATTTGCCAAAAAAATAGCAATAAAATGCCCCAAAAAGTTACGCCCTATAAAGATTCTGATCTAGGAAAAAAGGAACAGGTTACAAAAATGTTCGATACTATTTCTAAAAATTATGACGGCTTAAACCGTGTTATATCTTTTGGCATTGATATTAAATGGCGTAAAAAAGTGGTTGAAATATTAAAAAAAGAACAACCTGAGTCTATTTTAGATATCGCTACGGGTACAGGAGATTTAGCAATTGCATTGGTTAGTACCGGTGCTAAAAAAATTGTTGGACTTGATATTTCACCAGGAATGTTATCTGTCGGTAAAGAAAAAGTTACAGACAAAAATCTGGACAACACTATTGAAATGATTGTAGGCGATAGTGAAAATCTTGTTTTTGATGATAATTCTTTTGATGCCGTTACCGTTTCTTTTGGTGTTCGTAATTTCGAAACTCTTGAAACAGGAATGTCTGAAATACTTCGTGTTTTAAAGCCTAACGGCTCATTAGTTATTTTAGAAACATCAGTACCAACCAAAACACCTTACAAACAAGGATATAAGTTTTATACAAAAAATATCCTCCCTTTAATTGGTAAACTATTCTCAAAAGACGATTCTGCATATGGCTATCTAAGCGAATCTGCTTCTGTTTTTCCACATGGCGAAAATTTCAACAATATTTTGCGCGAAATTGGGTTTATAGAGGTAACGAATAAACCTCAAACATTTGGGGTTGCATCAATTTATGTTGCGAAAAAGGCTAATATTTAATTTTAGCATACTCACAATATATATTTGACGTTTTACAATCGTAAACGAGTATATATGAAGAAGTGGTTTTTTATAAGCCTAACGTTGTTGATAACGAATATATTAAGTGCTCAATTCAACGAAAGCCCCATATTGAACAAACAAAACGAGGATAAGAAACTCATTAACTGGGGTTATTTCTTAGGTTTAAATCAGTATGATTTCAAAATTGAATACAAGGAAAATGCTCAAGATATCTTGGTTAGCAAAAGTTTTGGATTTAATGTTGGATTGATTGGCGAGTTACGACTTAATGAATTTTTAGATCTTCGTTTTGAACCAGGTCTACATTACGGATCAAGATTAATGGGTTTTCCTGGTTTTGATGATGAGCGTGATGCCATTAGAGAAGTGAAATCTACCTATATTAATTTTCCTGTTTTACTTAAAGCAAGCACACGAAGATTCGGAAATTTCAAACCATTTTTATTAGCGGGTGGTTCACGTAGTCTAAACCTAGGTAGTAATGAAGAAAGTCTAGACGACAACAGCTCTGGTACTTTTAGAATGAAAAAATGGGTCTATAATTACGAACTAGGTTTTGGTATAGATTTTTATTTGGAATACTTTAAATTCACTCCATCTATACGAGGAGTTTTTGCCTTAACCGACGAACTAGTACCAGATCAAGATCCTAATAGTCCTTGGACAGGTAATATTGAATCATTAAAAACTCGCGGTCTTTTCATCAACTTTACTTTTGAATAGCACTTAGCAAAATTTAAAGGTCTTATTTTACTACTACACCATGTAAATTATTAGACTAATCTATTTTCTAATTTCGTGTAGTAAAATTGCCGTCGCGGATGCCACGTTTAAACTCTCTGTAGTTGCATCTCCAAATTGCGGAATAGCCAATCTATCTGTACATAATTGAGCAATAGTATCTGAAACACCCTTACCTTCATTACCCATAATCATTATTCCTTTTTTTGGCAGTTTTGTATTGTTTACACTTTCCCCATCCATAAATGTTCCATATACAGGTAACTGTGTTGAATTTAAAAAAACCTGAAGATCTTTATACTGAACATTAACTCTGGTAATTGAACCCATAGTTGCTTGAAGTACTTTAGGATTATAACAATCAACGGTATCTATTGAACAAACAATATCAGTAATACCGAACCAATCACACAGTCTAATTATTGTACCTAAATTACCTGGATCTTGTACACCATCCAATACTAAAATCCAATCCGAAAGTATTTTATCTGTTGATTTAGGAATATGAAAAACTCCAAGATATCCATTTGGGTTTTTAAGACTACTTATTTGTGATAATTCTTTATTTGATATTGAATAGGACGGCACATCACCAACTTCCAATTTATTAGAATCAACAACAAATAATTTATATACTTCCATTTTGGAATTCAATACTTCCTCTACGGTCTTTTTACCTTCAACAACAAAAAGTCCATGCTCATTTCGGCACTTTTTTTGCTGTAGACTTTTGATAAGTTTCAATTCACTTTTGACAACCATTCAAATAATGTATTTTTGATTTATATGAGGATGGCACTTTGCTCCAAAAACAACATGGCTAAATTAAGCTTATTATCACTACTGGCAATAGTCTTGCTATCCTGTAACTCGCTAAAAAAAGTTGAGGACGATGAATATTTGGTGATTAAAAACGCTATTTACGCCGATTCTATCAAAGTAAACAACGAAGAATTAGAAAGTCTTATCTATCAAAAATCCAATTCAACCGTATTAGGATACCCATTAAGACTTAATTTATATAACCTAGCAAAAGAAAATCCTGATTCCTCTTTTAATGATTGGTTGTACAAAAAGGAAAATAGAAAAAAGAGACTTACAAATCTACTCTCTGCTAAACAAGTAGAGCGTTTAGGCGAGTCATTCATCGTCAAAGGGCTCAGCAACTGGCTTAAGGACATTGGAGAAGAACCTACTATTCTAGATACTACCAGAACACGTTTAACCTTAGCAAAACTTAGTGCGTACTATCAAAGTAAAGGTTTTTTCACCAACTCCACTACATATCTAATTGATAGCACCAAGCACAAGAAGGCAAAAGTAAATTATCATATAGAACTAGGAGACCCTTATATGATAGATTCTCTTGGCAACAATATTTCATCAACTGCAATAGACTCTCTTTATTTTTTAAATTCTGCAAACTCGTTAATAAGGGAGGGGCAACAATTTGATTTATCTAACTTTAACAGCGAACGAGAACGACTTACAGGTATTTTTAGAAATAGTGGTATTAGAAATTTTCAAGAAAGCTCTATTACTTTTGATATACTAAGGGACACCACTAAATCTGCAGATGACCAGAAAATGAATATCACCCTTAATATTGGTGATTTAAAAACTAGAGGCGAAAACGAAGTAACTACATCTGCTTATAAAGTTGAAAAAATTAATAAAATCAATATCTATACAGACTATTTATCTACGGGCACTCAAGATTCTCTTTACACCTTAGATTACCAAGATTATACCATTCATTACTCCAAAAATTTTGACATAAAACCAAAAACTTTAGCAAATGCAATCTTTTTCAAAAAGGATAGTATTTATAGAGATGTAGATAAAATTAGAACATCCAGGCAGTTAAACGCACTTAATGTTTTCAAGTACCCAAATATTATTTTTGAAGCAGACTCCTTAGGTAACCAAGTAAATACCAATATTTATCTAGCACCAAAAACTAAATATTCGCTCGGGACTGATTTTGAAGTTAGTCGTTCTAACTTACGTCGATTAGGTGTTGGCCTAGGCACTACCCTACTTATTAGAAATATTTTTAAAGGAGCAGAAAACTTAAGTATCTCGGCAAATGGATCTTATGGTCTTTTAAGCAGTAATACTTTTGAGGCTAATTATTTCTCAGAATTTGGTGGAGATATAGCTCTAGATTTTCCGAGAATTTGGTTTCCATTCATCAATACTTCTAGAATAATACCTAATTACACATTACCGAAAACCAGAATTGCTATTGGAACCAATTTTCAAAATAATATTGGTCTAGACAAACAGACATTCAACACAGTTTTAGGCTACAGCTGGACACCTAGCGATTTTGTAAATCACGATGTTGAATTACTGAATATACAATTTGTAAGAAATGTAAATAGTAATAGATTCTATAATGTATATACAAATACTTACGAGCTTCTAGATGATATTGCAGATTCATACGAAGACGTTGATTTATACCCAGAATTAGCTGAATATTTTGAAACAGGAGATAGTGACAGTGAACTTAATTTAATAATTCCGTCGGGTACAAAAGGATTTACAAGTGCTATTTTAGATAATGAAGTAACTTCTACCACCAACGATTTTGATGACGTTAGCTCTATTGAAGAAAGAAGAATTAGACTAACCGAAAATAATTTAATTTTCGCAACAAACTACACCTTCAACAAAACCAATAGAACAGGAATCATCGATAATTCATTTTATCAATTTCGTTGGAAGATTGAAGGCGCAGGGAATGTTTTATCTGCTTTTTCTTCATTTATACCCTTCAATAAAAATGACAATGACCAACTTTTAGTTTTTGGAGTTCCATTTTCACAATACATTAAAAACGAATTTGAGTATGTTAAATATTGGGACTTATCACGTTCAAACGTATTAGCTGCACGAGTCTTTTTCGGTATCGCTATACCTTATGGTAATTCTGATAACATTCCTTTTGTACGAAGTTATTTTGGCGGTGGCTCTAACGACAACCGTGCATGGTTCCCATACTCCTTAGGTCCCGGTAGTGTATCGGCAGTAAATGATTTCAATGAAGCAAATTTAAAATTAGCTTTGAATCTAGAGTATAGATTTCCTGTTGTTGGCGATATCAACGGAGCAATTTTTGCTGATGCAGGAAACATTTGGAATGTTCTAGATAATGTAGTAGACCCAGATGCCACCTTTGACGGATTGGGCTCTTTAAAGGATATTGCTCTTGGCACAGGCGTTGGGCTGCGATACGATTTTACCTATTTTCTTTTTAGGTTAGATTTAGGCTTTAAAACCTACAACCCTGCCGAAATTCAGTCTAAACGCTGGTTTAGAGATTATAATTTCGCAAATTCAGTTTTACAAATAGGCATCAACTATCCCTTTTAAATATAATTGTTTTATTACTTTTGTTTTTCATTTTTTCAGAAACTAAAAGACCACTAAATTATGGCTCACAATATTAAGCCGGGAGTTGCTACCGGAGACGAAGTTCAAGCAATATTCAACTACGCAAAAGAAAAAGGTTTTGCTTTACCAGCCGTAAACGTAATTGGTTCTGACACTATTAATGGTGTTTTAGAAACTGCCGCAAGTTTAAACGCTCCAGTAATTATTCAATTTTCTAATGGCGGAGCTCAGTTTAATGCTGGAAAAGGTCTTTCAAATGACGGTCAAAAAGCTGCTATTGCAGGTGCAGTTGCGGGTGCAAAACATGTTCATCAATTAGCAGAAGCTTACGGTGCAACAGTAATTCTTCATACAGACCACTGTGCTAAAAAACTATTGCCTTGGATCGACGGACTTTTAGATGCTAGTGAGAAACATTTCGCTGAAACAGGTAAATCTCTTTTCAGTTCTCACATGATCGATCTTTCTGAAGAACCTTTAGAAGAAAACATTGAAATCTGTAAAGGTTACCTAGAGCGCATGAGCAAAATGAACATGACTTTAGAAATCGAACTAGGTATAACTGGTGGTGAAGAAGATGGTGTTGATAATTCTGATGTAGATGATTCTAAATTATACACACAACCAGAAGAAGTAGCCTATGCTTACGAAGAGCTTTCAAAAGTAAGTCCTAAGTTTACAATTGCCGCTGCATTTGGTAACGTACATGGTGTATATAAGCCAGGTAACGTAAAGTTAACTCCGAAAATCCTTAAGAATTCTCAAGAATATATTTCTAAGAAATATGGTGTTGAGCATAATCATATCGATTTCGTATTCCACGGTGGTTCTGGATCTACAGTAGAAGAAATTAGAGAAGGTATCAGCTACGGTGTTATTAAAATGAACATTGATACTGATTTACAATATGCTTTCTTAGCAGGTGTTCGTGACTACGTTCAGGATAATAAAGATTACTTACAGGCACAAATCGGAAATCCAAAAGGATCAGATGAGCCTAACAAGAAATATTATGACCCAAGAGTTTGGTTAAGAAAAGGTGAAGTAACTTTCATAGAGCGTTTGAAAAAAGCGTTTGAAGATTTAAATAACGTTAATACGCTATAATAAACTTTAGATTAACCAATAAATGGATGATATGACGGCTTGGTTTAAAAGAAAAGAAAAAGGGATACAAACCTCTACTGAGGAAAAAAAAGACACTCCAAAAGGCTTGTGGTACAAATCGCCCACAGGTAAAATTGTCGAGTCTGATGATCTTGCAAAAAACTTTTATGTAAGCCCAGAAGATGATTATCATGTAAGGATCGGTAGTAAAGAGTACTTTGAAATTTTGTTCGACAACAATAAGTTTACTGAACTTGATGAAAAGCTTACTTCTAAAGATCCCTTAAAATTCGAGGATACCAAGAAATATAGTGAGCGTTTAAAAGCCGCACAGAAAAAAACCGGACTTAAAGATGCTGTAAGAACAGGATACGGAAAGTCTTTTGGTAAAGATATCGTTATCTGCTGCATGGATTTCAAATTCATTGGTGGTTCTATGGGTAGTGTTGTAGGTGAAAAGATTGCTCGTGGTATTGATCACGCCATCAAAAAGAAAACACCATTTATGATGATTTCTAAATCTGGTGGTGCACGTATGATGGAGGCTGCGCTTTCATTGATGCAATTAGCTAAAACATCTGCTAAATTGGCTCAATTATCTGACGCAGGTTTACCATACATCTCACTATGTACAGATCCAACAACTGGTGGTACAACGGCATCATATGCTATGTTAGGCGATATTAATATTGCCGAACCTGGTGCTTTGATCGGTTTTGCCGGCCCTCGTATAGTTAAGGATACTACCGGTAAAGAATTACCTGAAGGTTTTCAATCTTCAGAGTTTTTATTGGAGCATGGCTTTTTAGATTTTATTTCTCACAGAAAAAATTTAAAGAAAAAGGTTAACCTATATATTGACCTAATTCAGAACAACCCTGTGAGATCATAAAAAGCTCAAATTTATTTCTTGATTTGATATAGTTTCTTATTTCAAAAAAAGAGTATCTTTGCGCCCTGATTGAAAATCAATCATAATACATAAAAATCATTTAAAATAATATTGGAATGTATCTTACAAAAGAAGTAAAAGCAGAAATTTTCAAGAAACACGGTGGTAAAGTAGAAAACACTGGTTCTACAGAAGGGCAAATTGCCTTATTCACACACAGAATCAATCACTTGACTGGTCACTTGAAAAGAAATCACAAAGACTACAACACTGAACGTTCACTTGTGAAACTAGTAGGTAAAAGAAGAAGTCTTCTTGATTACATGATTAAAAATGATATTGTAAAATACAGAGAGCTTATTATAGAGCTTGGTATTAGAAAATAATATTGCAAAAAAGGGGATAGTTTACTATCCCCTTTTTTTAATTACTCCATGCCTTAGGAGATTTAGCCAAACACATTGGCAAAGGCGAACAAAAAGCTACACACGGTTTTTCATTGGTCAACACAACACAATACAACACAACAACTCCGACCAGAGAAATTTCAGTCGGAAAGACCATTGTTTAACAAATCTGCAATACGCAGGTTTTAATCGAATTTTATGATTCCAAAAGTATTTAAAGAGGTCATAGACCTTGGTGACGGTAGAGAAATTTCTATCGAAACAGGAAAATTGGCAAAACAGGCTCACGGCTCTGTTGTTGTTCAATCAGGAAAATGTATGTTATTATGTACAGTAGTTTCCAATTACAAACAAAGTGATGTGGACTTTCTTCCACTTACGGTAGATTACCGTGAAAAATTTGCAGCTGCAGGTCGTTACCCAGGTGGTTTCTTCAAAAGAGAAGCAAGACCAAGTGACGGTGAAGTATTAACTATGCGTTTAGTGGATCGTGTTTTACGTCCATTATTCCCAAAAGATTACCACGCAGAAACACAAGTTATGATTCAGTTAATGTCTCATGATGACGATGTTATGCCTGAAGCTATGGCTGGTTTAGCTGCTTCTGCTGCTATACAATTATCAGATTTCCCTTTTGAATGTCCAATTTCTGAAGCTAGAGTTGGTCGTATAAATGGCGAATTCGTTATCAACCCAACTAGAGCGCAATTAGCTGAATCTGACATCGATATGATGATTGGTGCATCTGCCGATTCTGTTATGATGGTTGAAGGTGAAATGGATGAGATTTCTGAAGAAGAAATGGCTGAAGCAATTAAATTTGCTCATGAAGCTATAAAACTACAATGTGCTGCTCAAGTAAAATTAGCAGAAGCTTTCGGTAAGAAAGAAGTACGTGAGTATGCTGAAGAAAGAGAAGATCAAGATTTAGCAAAGAAGATTCATGACATGGCATATGATAAAGTATATGCTATTGCTAAAGCAGGTTCTTCTAAAAAAGAAAGAAGTACTGCATTTTCTGAAATTAAAGAAGGTATCAAAGCAACTTTCTCTGAAGAGGAATTGGCTGATTACGGTGATTTAGTTTCTAAATATTACGCTAAAGCTGAAAAAGCAGCAATTAGAACTTTAACTTTAGATGAAGGTTTGCGTTTAGATGGTCGTAAGACTGATGAAATTAGACCAATTTGGTGTGAAGTAGATTATTTACCATCTACACATGGTTCTGCCATTTTTACTAGAGGAGAAACTCAAGCATTAGCAACAGTTACTTTAGGTACTTCTAGAGATGCTAACAAAATAGATATGCCATCTTACGAAGGCGAAGAAAATTTCTATTTACATTATAACTTCCCTCCTTTTTGTACAGGTGAAGCTAGACCATTAAGAGGAACATCTCGTAGAGAAGTTGGTCATGGTAACTTAGCTCAACGTGGTTTAAAAGGAATGATTCCTGCAGATTGTCCTTACACTGTACGTGTAGTATCTGAAGTATTAGAATCTAACGGTTCTTCTTCAATGGCTACTGTTTGTGCTGGTACAATGGCATTAATGGATGCTGGTGTTCAAATGACAAGACCTGTTTCTGGTATTGCAATGGGATTAATTTCTGATGCTGAAACTGGTAAATATGCCGTTCTTTCTGATATTTTAGGTGATGAAGATCACTTAGGTGATATGGACTTTAAAGTTACTGGTACTTCAGAAGGTATTACTGCATGTCAAATGGACATTAAAGTAAAAGGATTGTCTTACGAAATTTTAGTAAATGCACTAAAACAAGCAAGAGAAGGTCGTTTACACATTTTGGGTAAAATCACTGAAACTATTTCTACTCCAAACTCAGATGTTAAGGATCACGCACCTACAATGGTAACTAGACGTATTCCTAACGAGTTTATTGGTGCTTTAATTGGACCAGGAGGAAAAGTGATTCAAGAAATGCAAAAAGAAACTGAAACAACTATCGTTATTAACGAAGACCCTGTTACAGAAGAAGGTATTGTTGAAATTTTAGGTGTAGGTAATAAAGGTATCGATGCTGTTATGGCAAAAATAGATTCTATATTATTTAAGCCAGAAGTTGGTAGCGTTTACGAAGTAAAAGTGATCAAAATGTTAGATTTTGGAGCTGTTGTTGAGTATATGGATGCACCAGGAAACGAAGTGTTATTACACGTAAGTGAATTAGCATGGGAACGTACAGAAAATGTAACCGATGTTGTTAATATGGGTGACGTATTTGATGTAAAATACTTCGGTTTAGATAAACGTACTCGTAAAGAGAAAGTTTCTCGTAAAGCTCTTTTACCAAAACCAGAAGGTTTCGTTGAAAGACCACCACGTGATGATAAGCGTAGAGATGACCGTCGTGGAAACGATCGTGATAGAAAACCAAGAAGAGATTAATTTTTCTTAAATAACTAAAAAACTCGTTTTTAATTAAACGAGTTTTTTTTTGCTTCAATTTTAGCACAATTTATTTTCAGAAATCAAATTTGTGCACATACCCTACAGTAAGTTCACTAAAGTCAGCTTGACCTAAATTAGCATTAATAAAGGCTCCAACATAAATATTGTGCCTTGATTTACTATCCATATCAATAAAATAATATTTCAAGCCCATTCGACTGAAAACATGTTTTTTTATTTTGTAATAAGAGTTCATCTCACCCAATACTATAATTTCTTCCCCATTAACAAATTGAGTATACCCTTTGTTCAATTGCCAATCAATTATATAAAAGGGCTTGAAAACATTAAGCCCAATATTCATTTCCATCCCAACCTGACCCAACAGTAATTCTGCACTACCAAATATCCCTAATCTAGATGCATTTAAAATAGATCGATTGGCAAACTGAGGTTCTTGAGTCCTAATAAGTGTTTCATCATTAATTATGTAATCATAATAGTGTTGATAAAAATGATAATATAGCCCCAAGCCATACTTAAATGTTCTATTAATGACTTTACCTCCAGAAAGAGACACCGCATATACCGGTTTCTTATCTTTAAAAACATCCGAAAATGAATTGATCCCTACACCTAATCTAGCTTCATAATACCAATATATACTTCTAGAAGGTATATTCGAAGGTACACTGTCAACGAAATTAGGTTTCTTTTCGAAACTTGCTAAAACGCTTAAAAGAACAGAATTATAACCTCTATTTGGTTTTCTAACATGCCCGTTGGAATAATGAAAATAGCCTAACCCTATTCTCCATGTAGATTTATCTCCTTTAAAAACATTGTATAAAATCGAAGATTTATAAGACCAATTAACATGAGTGGACACTCCTTTATTATAAGGGTTGGTTTCTAAATCATATTTTTTAGTAACATAAGAACCTCCAAAAGCCAACAAAAGGGAAAGATTATCTGTTTTTTCTGGAAACAAAGCGAACTCAACATATGGCAGTATGCTATAAGCATAACCTAAATTAGATGGATTCCCTAAATCAGAAAAACCAAGAGAGATTCCTGTTTTTGGTCCATTAAGGTAATATTCCCAATCTTTAAGTCCACCGCTATGGTCTTGTCCAAAATTCAAGAAAATATTTTTCTGTAATCGGTGTTTAGGAAAATTACTATTAGAGTTCCCCATCCACCCTATTGAAACATCCAACTCATGATATGTAGATGATTTCGGTATGTATTCTTGTGTAATCCCAAATAAAGGAATCAACAAGAAAATCATTCGGCTAAGGGATAAGAATATTTTTTTAAACAAGCTGTAAATATATAACTCTCAATCTAGCATTTCTAAAATTTCAAGAACAACTCATATTAGATAAAAGACCTCAATCTTATGATATAATAATAGATGAAAATATGCGTGATTTCAATTCAAAACTATGAAGAGATTAATTCTCATGTAAGTTTATAAAATAAGCCCCGACAGATATATTAGAGCTTATTTTGTGCATTTCAACAGAAAAATGAAGTTTTTTACACCCAATTGTAACATTCGGAAGTTTTTTACGTATAAGTATATGCAGTCTATGCAAACTGAACTTAATTTATTTTAATGAGACAGCTTAAGATTACAAAACAGGTTACCAATAGGGAAACCGCATCTTTGGACAAGTACTTACAAGAAATTGGAAAAGTAGACTTGATTACCGCTGATGAAGAAGTAGAGTTGGCACAACGTATCAAGGCAGGCGATCAGATCGCTCTTGAAAAACTTACCAAAGCCAACCTCAGATTCGTGGTATCAGTTGCAAAGCAGTACCAAAACCAAGGACTTACTTTACCGGATTTGATTAACGAGGGAAACCTTGGTCTTATCAAAGCTGCACAGCGTTTTGACGAAACGCGGGGATTTAAGTTTATCTCCTACGCCGTATGGTGGATTCGTCAATCTATATTACAAGCTTTGGCAGAACAATCTCGTATCGTTCGTTTGCCATTGAACAAAATTGGTTCTATCAACAAAATCAACAAAACTTTTGCTTTCCTTGAGCAAGCGCATGAAAGAATGCCTTCTCCTGAAGAAATTGCAAAAGAATTGGATATGACTGTTGAAGACGTAAAACAATCATTAAAAAACTCAGGTAGACACGTATCTATGGATGCGCCTCTTATTGACGGTGAAGATTCTAACCTTTACGATGTACTTCGTAGTGGCGAATCTCCAAATCCAGATAGAGAGTTATTACATGAGTCACTTCGTACAGAAATTGAGCGAGCTTTAGAAACATTGACACCGCGTGAGGCAGATGTAATTCGTTTGTACTTTGGTCTTGCAGGTCAACATTCTATGACTTTAGAAGAAATTGGTGAAACTTTTGACCTTACAAGAGAAAGAGTTCGTCAAATTAAAGAAAAAGCAATTAGAAGATTAAAGCACACATCTAGAAGTAAAATATTAAAAACGTATTTGGGTTAAAAACCAATAGCGTTTAAGCTATAAAAATTACACGTTAAATATTCCTTAAATTGGCAATATTGGCATATTAGTTGTAATTTTAACGGTAACAACAGTTTATCATGACTGTTCGTTTTTTGATTGATGAATAAACTCCGGCTGATTACCGGAGTTTTTTCATTTATAAAAGTTTCAAATATCTATTAGTTCTTCATACCTCCACCATCAGATGGTTATGTAGTATAATCTTTTCCTATCTTAGAGCATACATCACTGTTTTAATGAAACATCTTTTACTAATATTAACGGTTCTCGCTTTGTTCAATTCTTGCAATAATCATAAGACAATTACAGATTTTGATGTGTATCCTACACCAATAGGAGAAAGTCTTTGGATACACTACACTACAGAATCTACATTATTTAAACTATGGTCACCAAATGCTGAAGAAATCGTCTTAAGACTATATAAAAACGGACATGATTCACTAGCATTCTCCACGTTTAGTCTCACAAAAAAAGAGCTAGGTATTTGGGAAAAGAAAGTTACCGAAGACTTAAACGGCATCTATTACACATATCAAATTAAAACCAAGAATACATGGCTGAATGAAACACCTGGCATTTATGCTAAAGCTGTTGGCGTAAATGGCAATAGAGCTATGGTTTTAAATATGGAAACTACCAACCCTGTTGGATGGAAACAAGACAAATCGCCAATTCTAAAGCACCAAAATGAAGCTGTAATTTATGAATTGCATATACGTGACATGACAATTCATCCACAATCTGGATCTACAATGCCAGGCACTTATCTAGGTTTAGTAGAAACAGAAACTGTGGGACCAAATAATACAGCAACTGGTATTGACCACATTAAAAATTTAGGTATTACACATGTGCATCTTTTACCCACTTTTGACCATTATTCTATTGACGAAAGTAATTTAGATACCCCGCAATTTAACTGGGGATATGATCCAAACAATTATAATGTACCCGAAGGTTCTTTTTCAAGCGATCCGTTTAATGCTGAAGTTCGAATAAAGGAATTCAAACAAATGGTGAAGACTTTTCATGATAATGGCATAGGTGTAATTATGGATGTGGTATATAATCATACAGGTAAAACAGAAGAATCTAAGTTTAACCAAGAAGTACCTGGTTATTATTATCGCCATTGGGAAGATGGATCATATACAGATGCTGCTGCGTGTGGTAATGAAACTGCCTCAGAAAGGGCTATGATGCGAAAATTTATAATTGAATCTGTCGCATATTGGACCAAGGAATATCATATTGACGGATTTAGATTTGACCTTATGGGTATTCATGACATAGAAACCATGAATGAAATATCTGAAGCTGTTTTAAAGATTAATCCTGATGCATTGCTATATGGGGAAGGTTGGACAGCAAAAGACTCCCCATTACCAGAAGAAAAACGAGCTTTAAAAAAACACACTAAACAACTTTATCAATTTGCTGCTTTTAATGATGACCTTCGGGACGGACTTAAAGGTTCTGTTTTTGAAGATGAAAGTTTGGGTTTTGTAAGTGGTGCAAAAAAAACAGAAGAGTCTATTAAATTTGGAATTGTTGGTGCTATTCAACATTCCCAAATAAACTATACTAATGTCAACTATTCAGATGCTCCGTGGACTTCAGAATCTTGGCAATCTATAAACTATGTTTCTTGCCATGACAACCACACACTTTTTGATAAATTAAAAATTTCAAGACCAGATGCTGATTTAGATGATTTAATTGCAATGGATAAATTGGCTAATGCGATTGTATTAACATCTCAAGGAACTCCGTTTCTACATGCTGGCGTTGAAATGTTACGAACAAAAAATGGAGAGCATAATTCTTATAACCTTCCCGACAGTATTAATCAAATAAACTGGAATTGGAAAAATGATTATAAAGAGGTTTTTGAGTATTATCAGAACCTAATTCAATTACGAAAAGCACATTCAGCATTTTTCATGCATAATGCCCTAGATGTACAAAAGCATTTAAAATTCCAAAAAGCAAATGACAGTCTTGTTTCTTTTACCTTAGAAGAGCATGCAAATGGTGATATTTGGAAGAATATTTTGGTTATATACAATGCACACGATAAAAACATAAATTATAAAATTGATGGTACTTGGCAAGAAGCCGTTTCTGGTAGTACCTTTGACTCTAAGGGTTCAAAGTCAATAATAAATAATATTGATGTACCCGCTCTTTCAATGTATGTTGCATTTCAAAAATAATCGTATTTTCTGTTTAATAAATAATCAATCATGAGTTCAGATTCACAACCTAATAATCCGCTTCATGGTATAAAATTAGCCACCATACTTGAAGAACTTACAGAGAAGTATTCATGGGAAGATTTAGCCGGTCAAATCAATATTAATTGTTTTAAAAGTAACCCGACTATAAAATCAAGCCTAAAATTCTTACGTAGAACTCCATGGGCAAGAGAAAAAGTGGAACATTTATACTTACAATCCTTTAAAAAATAATGGGCTTTAATATCGTACTCATAGAGCCAGAAATACCTAATAATACGGGTAATATTGGCAGATTGGCACTCGCTACAGGATCAACATTACACTTGGTTAAACCATTTGGATTTGAGCTTAGTGATAAACGCCTTAAACGTGCTGGTTTAGATTATTGGCAACACCTTAACGTAATCATGTATGAAAATGTCGATGCTTTCTTTAAGCAGCATAAAGACAAAAAAATGGTATTCTTTTCTGCTACGGCCACCAAAAACCATTGGGAAATTGAATACACAAACGATATGTTTTTAGTTTTCGGAAAAGAATCTGTTGGCTTACCTAAATCCATCTTAACTAAAAATGAAGATAATGCTGTAAAAATTCCACTTTACAGCGAGCATATTCGCAGCTTAAACTTAGCTAATGCCGTAGCTATTTCTATTTACGAAGGATTGCGACAAATAGACTGATTTTTGCTTTAGGTTACTTTGTATCTTTAAGATACCAATACAAAGAACCAATGAAAACAATCAACCACCTCTTCATTTTATCTCTTACCTTAATTTTAAGTTCTTGCAATCAAAAAGAGAAGGATACCACAGAAATCTCCATTGCATTTAATACTCCCACAGGTTTTGAGCTAGAAGAAATTTATCACCCAAGTAAAGTTGAACAAGGCTCTTGGGTAGCTTTGGCACAAGGTCAAGCTAACACCATGTATGCTTGTGACCAATACGGCAAACTTTATCAATTCGAAGTTCCTGAAATAGGAGCTGTTCTCTCACAGAAAGATGTAATTCCTTTAGATGTTGAAATTGGTGAGGCACATGGTTTACTATGGGCATTTAACAGCTTGTACGTTGCCGTGAATAAAAATTGGGATGATGACATACCAGATGACCAGGAGAAAGGCAGTGGAATATATAGAATTACCGACACCAATAAGGACGGAAAATTAGACACTGCCAAGATGTTACTTAGGTTAGAAGGTAGCGGAGAACATGGTCCACATAGTTTTGCATTATCGCCAGACGGTAAGGAAATTTACTTCATCGCTGGCAATCATACACTAATACCCGAAAGTGTAAAAGAAAATAGTAGAATTCCCACCAATTGGGGCGAAGACAATTTATTCACTCCATATTTAGATGCTAGAGGCCATGCAAACGATGTAAAAGCTCCTGGCGGATGGATTACCAAATTCAATCCCGATGGATCTTCATTCGAATTAATTTCCGCAGGATTCAGAAACCCCTTTGATATGGCTTTCAATACTGACGGTGAACTTTTTGCTTATGATGCCGATATGGAATGGGATATTGGAATGCCATGGTACAGACCTACAAGAATTTGCCATGTAACCAGTGGCAGTGAATTTGGGTGGCGAACGGGCTCTGGAAAATGGCCTGCATACTATCCAGACAATCTACCTGCCGTACATAATCTAGAGCAAGGCTCACCCACGGCTGTATTATCAACAACCAATTTAAATCTTCCTGAAAAATACTCAAATGGATTACTGGCAATGGACTGGAGTTTTGGCACTGTTTACTTCATAGACTTACAACCAAAAGGAAGCTCTTATGAAGCCAATCGCGAAGAATTCTTATCAGGAACTCCCCTACCCTTAACCGATATGATTGCAGGTAACGATGGCAACATTTACTTTGCCACAGGCGGTCGTAGACTAGATTCCCATTTATATAGATTACGATATACAGGAACAGACAATACAGCACAAAATCAAGAAAAGTCAAGAAATAGCGAAGAACGAAATCTTCGTAAGCAACTAGAAGAATATCATACAACAGTTTCTACAACGGGAACTGATTTAGCTTGGAATCATTTAGACCACCCCGATAGATTCATAAGATATGCCTCAAGAATAGCTCTTGAACACCAACCTATAGATTATTGGTTAAATAACTACAAAGAAGAGACAGACAGTCGAAAAATTGTCGAGAGCAGTATAGCATTAAATCACCAAGGAAAAAGTGATTTACAGCCATTAGTCTTAAAAAAGCTTTTAAGTATTCCAATTAAATCTCTGGATGAAAATTTACAGGTAGACCTACTAAGAACCTATTCGTTAAATTTTATAAGAATGGGAAAACCGAATAGCCAACAAAGACATAAAATAATCAATGGTTTAGACCCTTTATTCGCTACTTCCAAAGGCGCAGTAAGTAAGGAGTTGTCCCAAATTTTATTATTTCTAGAAGCAAATGGAATCATAGAAAAATTAGTAGAACGTCTTGAATATCATACGAAACAAAAAACAGTTACAGAAGGTGTGGAAATGCTATCTGAAGAAGCTACGCTTCGTAGCGACGAATACGGTCCATTAATTAGAGAGGTGATCGCTAAAATGCCACCTAGTGAGGCAATCTATTATGGAATGTTGTTAAGTAATGCCGAAAAAGGATGGAACGAAGATTTAAGAAAACGTTATTTCGCTTGGTATTTTGATGTTCTTGGATCCAAAGGAGGTATGAGCTTTAAAGCATATATGGAAAATGTAAGACAGCGTGCCATATCAAATGTCCCTGAAGAAAAAAGAGAGTATTTTCAAGAAATCTCTGGTGTCTATTCCCCTTCCAGCTCAATTGCAGATTTACCCCAACCTTTCGGACCGGGTAAAAACTACAATGGCGAGAATATGGGAGATGTCGTTTGGCGCGGTCTAGATAATTACCAAGGCAACATAAAGGCTGGGAAAAGAGCTTTTGCTTCGGCGACATGTATACTATGCCATAGAATTCGTGGAGAAGGTGGTGCGGCAGGACCAGATTTAACCCAGGCTCACACAAAATTTAGCACTTATGATTTAATGTTTGCTATTTATAGCCCCAGCGATGAAATATCCGATCAATATGCAAATACCCTGTTTCATTTAGGTGAAGATGAAAAAATAGCAGGTCGTATTAAATCTGAAATTGGTGACAGTATTGTAATAATGCCAAATCCATTCAATGAAAGCTACACGGTAAGTATTGCCAAAAATACTATTACTAAAAAAGAACTCTCCCCAATATCACCTATGCCTCCAGGATTATTAAATAGATTGAACGAACAAGAAGTTGCTGATCTTTTTGCCTATATCATTTCTGGAGGAGATGAAAATCATAAACTGTATACGGGTGAAGAAAAATAATTATCCAAACCAAATCTCAATTTTTTTGAGATTTGGTTTTTATTGATTCAGCAAAATATGAATCTTAATTCAAGATTATCACCTGCTAATTTAGCCTCAATTACTAGTATGATATTAAACCTAAAATCCGGCAGTTAAAATTGTTCTTTCATTTACAATTGGCAGATTAAATTGTTATTTTCAAACTGATATTTTTTCTAATCACCTACCAAACAACAATCAGATGAACTCAAAAACTCTACACACCTTTATTTTCCTTTTTTTATCCTTTTGTAGCATTTCATTCGCTCAAAAAAAATCTACCAAAAATAAAGTTGACAACGCAACGCTTGACAAAGCTTTCTATGAAAATTTAGAATGGCGAAATATAGGACCAGTGCGCGGCGGTCGCTCTTTAGGATCGGCAGGTAGCCCTAGCAGACCTAATGAGTATTATTTTGGTGCAACCGGTGGCGGACTCTGGAAAACTACCGACGGTGGTAATGAATGGGAAGCTGTTACCGATGGGCAGATTACAAGTTCATCTGTAGGTGCCGTGGCAGTGGCAGAAACGAACCCTGACATTGTTTATATTGGCATGGGCGAAGTGCAATTACGAGGTAGCATTACCCAAGGTGACGGAGTTTACAAATCTACTGATGCCGGTAAAACTTGGAGTCATTTAGGACTTAAAGAAACCCAAGCGATATCTAGAATAAGAATTCACCCAACAAATCCAGATATTGTTTACGTTGCCGCATTAGGACACCCTTATGGAGATAATGAAGAACGTGGAGTTTTTAAAAGTACAGATGGTGGTAAAAATTGGAAAAAGACTTTATATGTAAGTGATAAAGCAGGTGCTGTCGATTTAATAATAGACAGAAATAATCCACAAGTGTTATATGCGAGTACTTGGCAAGTTCAAAGAAAAGCTTGGAAAATGTGGGGTGGTGGACCAGATTGTAAACTTTGGAAATCTACAGATGGCGGAGAAACTTGGACAGATTTATCTAAGAACCCAGGTATGCCAGAAGGACCATTAGGAAAAATAGGAGTAACAGTTTCTCCTGCAGATTCTAATCGTGTATGGGCTGTCGTTGAAGCCAATGAAGGTGGTGTTTTTCGTTCAGACGATGCTGGTAAAACTTGGGAACGTACTAATGACGAGCGTAAATTAAGACAACGTGCTTTTTACTATTCTAGAATTTATGCCGATCCAATTGACAAAGAAACCGTTTATGGACTTAATGTAGATTTTTGGAAATCTACTGATGGCGGAAAAACTTTTGATACCAAAATTAAAGTGCCACATGGTGACAATCACGATTTATGGATAGACCCTAATAACCCCGACCGTATGATATCTTCCAATGATGGCGGTGGGGTTGTAAGTATTAATGGCGGTAAGTCATGGACAGAAGAAGATTACACTACTACGCAATTATATCATGTCATGACAACTAATGACGTTCCCTATCACGTTGCAGGTGCACAGCAAGATAATAGCACTATCGCAGTACCTAGTGATGGCTGGGGTCATATGCAGGCAAGAGGTCAAGGCGATGGTTGGGCGTATGCCGTTGGTGGTGGAGAAAGTGGTTGGATCACCCAACATCCAAAAAATTTAGATATTTTTTATGCAGGTAGCCAAGGTGCTCTTTTAACACGATACGACAGAAGCAACGGACAATCAAGAGATATTCAAGTATATCCTAGATTTTTCTCTGGTGAACCTGCAAGCGCATTACCTGAGCGCTGGCAATGGACATTCCCTATAATGTTTGCACCACAAGACTCTAACGTTATGTACACATGTTCTCAACATATTTGGAAAACAACGGATGACGGACAATCTTGGGAAAAAATAAGTCCAGACTTAACGTATGCCGACCCAACTACCTTAGGTAAAACAGGGGGTATTATAACTATGGACATGAACGGACCAGAAATATACGCTACCGTTTTTGCCCTTGCCCCATCAAACCATGATATTAATACTATTTGGGCAGGTTCTGATGATGGAAAAATACATATCACCAGAGATGGTGGTAAAAATTGGGCAGACATTACTCCAAAAGAGTTACCGAAATTTTCTAGGGTAAGTATTATTGATGAATCGCTACATAATCCAGGTACACTTTACGTTGCGGCAAATAGGTATCAAGTAGATGACAGACAACCTTATGTTTTTAAAACACATGATTATGGCAAAACTTGGACAAAAATAATAACTGGTATAAAAGACGGTCATTTTGCAAGAGCAGTTCGTGAGGATCCAGTTCGTGAAGGTTTACTTTTTCTAGCAACAGAACATGGCGTATACTTCTCCATGAACGATGGCGAATTATGGCAAAGTCTTCAATTAAAACTTCCAGACACACCTGTTAGAGATTTAGTTATAAAAGACAACGATGTTGTTCTTGGCACGCACGGTAGAGGCTTTTGGATACTTGATGATATTCAACCATTAAGACAGTTTACCCGAGAAATGGAGAAACAAGATGCCGTACTTTTTAAACCTACAAATGCTTTAAGAGGATTAACCGATGCGTCTATTCAATATTATTTAAAAGAGCAGAAAGACACTATAACTTTTGAAATTTATGACGCTAAGGATGAACTAATAGACACTTTCACAGGTAGCAAACCTAAGTATGAAATAGACCCTAATCTTCCTTATTGGTTAAAAGGCGGGTCATCTAAACCTACCACAGCCAAAGGAATAAATAATTTCACTTGGGATATGAGATACCCTGGAGCCACAACATTTGAAGGAATGATTATCTGGAGCGCTAGACCAGCCCGTGGTCCAAAAGCACCCCTAGGTACTTATAAGGTAAAAATGAAAGTCGGTGATTACGAAAAAGTATATGCCTTCAATATTGAAATGGATCCAAACCTAAAGGGAATCACTAAAGAGGACTTAGACGAACAATTTAGTTTGTCAAATAAGATAATGGCTAAAACTTCAACAGCGAATGAGGCAGTCATTAAAATCCGAGAAATAAAAAAGAATTTAACTGATAGCAAGGACAACATAGATTCGAACGATTTCAAGAATTCGGTAACTCCGTTTTTAAGTGAATCATCAGAGGTAGAAGAGGCGCTTTATCAAGTTAAAAATCAATCGGGGCAAGATCCTTTAAACTTCCCTATAAAACTAAATAACAGATTAGCTTCACTAAGACGTAGTGTTGAATCTGGAGAAGCAAAACCAACAAATGGTGCTTACAAAGTTTTTGACGAACTTACCGCAGAGTTGGACGTAGAGTTAAATAAATTGAACAACATACTTGAAAAATACAAGTCTAAGCTAAATCCAATTCTATCTAAAAACGGTGGTACTACTATTGACTAAATGAGGTAAAAGCAAAAATAAAAACAGCAGTACATCGAATTACAAATCCGTATTTTTGTACTGAATAATAATCGTTTTATAAAATGAAAAAGCCAAGTATAGCACCATCACTATTAGCAGCTGATTTTGGAAATTTACAGCGAGATGTAGAAATGGTGAATGCAAGCGAAGCGGAATATCACCATATAGATATCATGGACGGAGTTTTTGTACCAAACATTTCTTATGGTATGCCTGTGGTAAAAGCTATTAAAAAGAGTGCGACTAAACCTTTAGACGTGCACTTAATGATTGTAGACCCTGACCGTTATCTTGAAGAATTTGCTAATCTTGGAGCTCATATACTAACTGTTCATTATGAAGCTTGTACACACTTACATAGAACCATACAGGCTATAAAAGCTTTAGGCATGAAAGCTGGTGTTGCACTAAACCCGCACACCAATGTTATGCTTTTAGAAGATATTATTAGAGATATTGATGTGGTTTTAATAATGAGTGTAAACCCTGGTTTTGGAGGACAATCATTTATTGAAAATACGTATGACAAAATAAGAGCTACCAAAGCTTTAATAAATAGAAAAAACTCTGCAGCCCTAATTGAAATTGATGGCGGTGTTACCACTGCCAATTCACAAAAGTTAGTGGATGCAGGTGCAGATATTTTAGTTGCCGGAAGCTTTGTATTTAAAAGTTCTGATCCAATTAAAACTATAAAAGAATTAAAGGGATGAAAACTGAACTTGATATCGTCATAGTCGGTGGAGGACCTATAGGTATTGCATGCGGATTAGAGGCTAAAAAAAATGGACTTAGCTATGTAATATTAGAGAAAGGACCTATTGTAAATTCACTTTTTCACTACCCATCGAATATGCAATTTTTCTCTTCGTCAGAGAAGCTAGAGATTGATGAAATTCCCTTTATTAGTAACGAAGCGAAACCAAAAAGAGACGAGGCATTAGAATATTACAGACGTATAGTTACCTCTAATAAATTAAATATTCATCTTTTTGAAAAAGTTGAGAACGTTCAAAAGAGCGAAGACCTATTTACTGTTGCTTCAGATAAGAACACTTACATATCTAGACAAGTAGTAATAGCTACCGGTTTTTACGATTTACCAAATTTGCTTAACGTACCTGGTGAGAATTTAGAAAAGGTTGTTCATTACTATGACAACCCTCATTATTATTCAGGTCAAAAAGTGGCGGTTATAGGTGCAAGTAATTCTGCAATTGACGCTGCGCTTGAATGTTGGCGTAAAGGCGCTGAAGTATCTTTAATTATTCGAGGATCAGAAGTTGGGCAACGTGTAAAATATTGGGTAAGACCAGATATTGTAAACCGTATTGAAGAAGGTAGTATAAAAGCTTATTATAATACCACTGTGAAAGCTATTACAAAAGATAGCATTTCTTTGAATACAGAAAATGGCAATGTAGAAATCGAAAACGATTTTGTACTGGCATTAACTGGTTATAAACCCAACTTTAACTTCTTGGAGAAATTGGGCGTTAACATCAGTCAGGATTCTAAAAAATTACCTGAATACAACCCAGATACCATGGAAACCAATATTGATGGTTTGTATTTAGCCGGAGTAATCTGTGGCGGAATGGAAACGCATAAATGGTTTATCGAAAACTCAAGAATACATGCTAAAATGATTGTATCTAATATTATTTCTAGTACGGTTACCTCATAATTCTAATTCAATAACTTTATTTAAGATAAGGATAGATTAGTCCTGATGGTTACTTAAACAATAGTCGATATATAAAACCGTTGTATATTAATTAATAGTATAACCTACCATTATGATTTTCTTCGGTACCGGATCAGCAAGTCTCGACGCTGTAAAGGCAAAGAATACTACTTGCCAACATTGTAATAATCAAGACACTGTATATATCAATATTTATAGAAGACACGCACATGTTTTCTGGATTCCTGTTTTTCCAATAGGAAAAAGTGGTAGTTCTTTCTGTACACATTGCAAAGAAACATTAGCTCCGAAACAAATGCCAGAGGCGCTGAAAATGCAATATAAAAACATTAAAGGCAATGCAAAAGGACCTATATGGCAATTTTCAGGGGTTTTACTATTTGTATTCCTAATAGTATTCGCTTTCTACTCTAATGGAAGAGACAAAGAAAAGACTCAAATATATCTATCTAATCCAGTTATTGGTGACGTTTACGAATACAAAGCGGATAGCGGTAGTTAATCCACTATGAAGCTTCAAAAAATAACCTCTGACAGTTTATACCTTTCACTGAACGATTATGAAATTTCAAAAAAATCGAGACTTTATAAGATTGACAAAAGTGAAAATTATTCTGACGTAACATACGGTTATTCCAAAAGCGAAATATCACAAATGCAGAAAGACGGAATTATCTTAGAGATTAATAGAGATTAGATTTTCTAAGTCATTAAAATTTAAAAGCCACATCTTTTCAGATGTGGCTTTTTTACTTGTGACCTCGAAGGGATTCAAACCCCCAACCCTCAGAGCCGAAATCTGATGCGCTATTCAGTTGCGCCACGAGGCCATTTTCAATTATCAGTTATCAAAACTGAAATTTATACTGACAATAAATACTTATGCCAATTTCTTTTTTACAATCGTAGAAATCAATTTACCATCAGCTTGACCAGCTAATTCTTTTGAAACAATCCCCATTACTTTACCCATATCCTTCATACCTGAAGCACCGATAGAATCTATAGTTTGTACCACTACTTTCTCTACTTCTTCTTCAGTAAGTTGTTCTGGTAAAAATTGTTCTATAACAGCAATCTGAGCCATTTCTGGATCAGCAAGATCTTGTCTTCCTTGCTCCATAAAAATAGCAGCGCTATCTTTTCTTTGTTTTACTAATTTCTGTACTATCTGTATTTCGTCATCTTCAGTAATTTCTCCACCTCCACTAGTACTTGCTACCAATAGCGCAGATTTAATAGCTCTAAGCGATTCTAGTGCTACAGAATCCTTCGCTTTCATAGCTAATTTCAACTGCTCCATTACTCTTTGCTGTAAACCCATTGCTTGTATATTTTGATCAGCGAAGATAAAAAATAAAACCCGAAAACTAAGTTAGTTTTCGGGTTTATAAATTATTGCGAACCTACTACTAGTCTACATTATCATGTAAAAAAGAGTTATTAGAACGTAATTGAATATCGTCATTACTATCACCACTTAAAGAGGTTCTAGAAATTTTCTTCTCTCTTGGATTATCGTTCAAATCAACACCCTGTCTTTGGTAAGCAGGTTTCTTTTCATCATAACTAGTTGGCGCGTTATTTTTAAATTTATAATTGAAATCTTTCAATTTTCTTCTGCGCTCATCTGCCCTATCCCTTAATAACTCTTCGATAGGAGTTTCCATAGGATCTAATTGTTCCTCTGGGTATGGATTTCTTTTTGGAGCTACTGTCTTTTTCTCGAAAACTAATTCATCTTCAATAACTTTAGGCTCAAACTCCTCTGCTTTAGATTTAGCACCAGTTAACTTACTTTCTAACTGCATGTAATCATCAAGACTGTATCTTTTTTCACCGTTCTTATTATACTCAAGTACAGGTACAATTTCGATACTATCATTAACATCTAAATCTTTTACTTCATCATGCAAATCGAACATGATTACGTTTTCTTTTTCTTCCTCATCTCTTGAAGACGAGTCAAAATTAGATTTAAATCTTTCCTCTTCATCTACTCGTAATACTTCTGGCTCAACTACCTCAATATCTCTTAAAGTTGTTGGCTTATCTACTATTACAAAATCATCTTCAGAAACATTTTCCGCTAATACTTCCTCGTAAAAAACATTGAAATTTTTAATGTAGTTCGTTGTAGGTATTAAATCGAAATCTTCTTCCTCAACGAACTCATACTTTTTTACGGGTTTGACTTCTTTAACCTCCTCTTCCCCCTCGTCCATTTCTAAAGTATGGACCGTTTTAGTGTTAGATAACAACATTGCCTCTGCACGTTGCCCCTCTTCCAAAGTATGAATGATTTTCTTTGATTCCGTATTTACGATATCATCTTGTTGCTCTATGTTAAAACCAGTTGCAATTACTGTTACAGCAATAGCTTCTCCTAAGCTTTCATCTTCACCAACACCCATTATAATGTTAGCTCCGTAACCTGCTTCTATTTGAATATGATCATTGATTTCTCCTATTTCATCAATAGTAATTTCTTGAGCACCGGAAACGATCAGTAATAATACGTTTTTAGCACCTTGAATTTTGTTATCGTTCAATAACGGAGAATCTAACGCTTTCATGATAGCCTCATTTGCTCTTGCCGAACCAGATGAAATAGCAGAACCCATTATTGCAGTACCACTGTTAGACAGTACTGTTTTAGCATCACGTAAATCTATGTTTTGTGTGTAGTGATGTGTAATAACTTCTGCAATACCTCTAGCAGCTGTTGCCAACACTTCATCAGCTTTTGAGAAACCAGCTTTAAAACCAAGGTTTCCGTAAACTTCTCTTAATTTATTGTTATTAATGACGATCAGCGAGTCGACATTTTTTCGTAATTTTTCAATACCACGTTGTGCTTGTTCAACTCGCATTTTACCTTCGAATTGAAACGGCATAGTAACGATACCTACAGTAAGAACATCTAATTCTTTTGCAAACTTGGCAATTACGGGAGCAGCACCAGTTCCTGTTCCCCCACCCATACCAGCAGTAATGAAGATCATTTTAGTAGTTGTATCCAACATACTTTTAATCTCTTCCATGCTTTCCATGGCAGCCTGTTCGCCAACTTCAGGATTGGCACCAGCACCCAAACCTTCTGTTAATGACATGCCTAATTGTATTTTGTTTGGCACAGGACTATTGTCCAAAGCCTGAGAATCTGTATTACAGATTACAAAATCAACCCCATTAATACCTGCTTGGAACATGTGATTAATGGCATTGCTACCACCGCCACCTACACCAATGACTTTTATAACGTTGCTTTGATTCTTTGGTAGATCAAAGGAGATATTATCAAATTCGCTGTTCTTACTCATATTCTAATTATTACTGGTTATGTATTCTTATGCTATGCTTCTTACTCTGCGTTATCTAAAAATTCTTTCAATTTTTCAGACCACTTATCAAAAACAGATTTTCGTTCTTTATGTAAGTCAGGGCGTGCTACTACTTTCGTATCACTATCCGCGTACACTAAATCTTCTACTTCCTGTTCTTGCTCTTCTAAAATTTCCTCTTGCGTCAACTTCAACTTCTCTTGGTTTTTAATGGCGTTCATTAAAAGACCAACTGCGGTTGCGTATAGCGGACTAGCAACTTCTTCATCAGAATCTCCTGCTAGGTGTTCGTTAGGGTACCCGATACGAGTATCCATCCCTGTTATATATTCTACTAATTGCTTTAAATGCTTTAGTTGACTACCGCCACCTGTTAAAACAATACCTGCAATTAATTTTTTCTTTTGCTCTTCGTGACCGTAGTTTTTAATCTCTACATATACTTGCTCAATAATCTCAACAACACGTGCATGAATTATTTTTGAAAGATTCTTAAGAGAAATTTCTTTTGGCTCTCTACCACGTAAACCTGGTATAGAAACAATCTCATTATCTCTATTTTCTCCTGGCCATGCAGAACCAAACCTAGTTTTCAACAACTCTGCTTGCTTCTCTATAATAGAACAGCCTTCTTTAATATCTTCAGTGATGACACCACCACCAAAAGGTATTACGGCCGTATGTCTTATAATTCCATCTTTAAAAATGGCTAAATCAGTAGTACCGCCTCCTATATCGATAAGTGCTACACCTGCTTCTTTTTCTTCTTGACTCAATACTGCGTCAGACGATGCTAATGGCTCTAGTGTAATATTACCTAAATCCAAGCCTGCACTTTTAATGCAACGACCTACATTCTTTATAGATACTACTTGACCAACAACTACATGGAAGTTAGCTTCTAGCCTACCACCATACATACCAACAGGCTCGCGTATTTCAGCTTGACCATCAACTTTATATTCTTGTGGTAAAACATGAATAATCTCTTCACCTGGTAGCATAATCAATTTGTGCACTTGATTACATAAAAGATCTACGTCTTCTTCGCCAATTACTTCCTCAGAATCTTTTCTGGTTATATAATCGCTGTGTTGAAGACTTCTAATATGTTGACCTGCTATACCAACAACAACAGAACCGATTTTAAGACCAGAATTTGCTTCTGCCTCTTCAACCGCTTGTTGAATAGATTTTATAGTTTGTGTAATATTATTTACCACACCTCTGTGTACACCTAAACTTTTGGACTTACCGATACCCAAAATCTCAATCTTACCATATTCGTTTTGCTTTCCGATTATGGCAACGATTTTCGTTGTTCCTATGTCTAAACCGACTGAATATTTAGTTTGTTCCATTTTCTATTATATTTTAGTGCACACCACCTGGTTATTGAATTCTAAACTTACTTCCGCATAATCTTCCAAAGTCTGATCCTTGTTCGCTTTGGCATAAAACGCCTTAAAATTGCTGAACTTAGCTTCCAAATCTTCAATACCGCCTATGTTCACAACAAAATTGTTAAGCCTTAATCGTAATTGATATTCACTTTCTCCTTTTATATGAATACCGATTACAGATTCACGAAAAAAATCGTCCTTATTCACGTGTTCCAATATTACATAGACATCCTCAAGGCTTTTACCACTGATATTGCCAGTTATAATGGGTACTCTTGCTGAATGATTATTAGAAAAAGGCATCCTCTTTCCTTCATCGTCCAAATAAAACTTAGAATCCCCCTCTATGCGTCCTATTGGTTTCCGTTGGACTATTTTCGACGTAAGCTCACCATCTATTGTTAGATAGACCTGGGCACTTTTTACCATTTCATTGGCCTCAAGAGCCTTTTCCACAGTATTCAAAACTATATTTTCTTTAGGCACATTTTCGAGACTACCATAATTTTGTATTAACAATTTATTAACCGTCCCTTCTGTGAGGTACAAATTTTGATCCCCAATGAATTCTACCTTCATTCCCGCAACGTGCTTAGCACTATTACGCTCATTAGAAAAAGCATATAACCCCATGATTACCAGAACTAAAGCCGATAACTTTATAAAATTCCAATTAATCTGCATACGACATTTCTTTTTTTATTTTCACAACTTCTAAACCTATATCTCCAGCTCCCATTGTTATTAAAACTTCTGGATTCTGACTTTTAATTTCAGAAATGATTTGTTCCTTTGAAATTAATTTTTTATTACTACTTTTTATCTTATCCAACAACCATTTCGAGTCAATTCCTTCAAGTGGTTCTTCCCTAGCCGGATAGATATCTAACAACAACACATTATCGAATTGAGATAAGCTTTTTGCAAATGCATCTGCAAAATCTCGAGTTCTAGAAAATAGGTGTGGCTGAAAAACTGCCAATACTTTTTTATTCGGATGCATTTCTGAAATTGCTTCAAAAACAGCATTGATTTCCGTAGGGTGATGTGCGTAGTCATCTATAAAAATGAAATCTTCATTCTTAATTCGATAAGAGAAACGCCTTTGTACTCCCTTAAAGGTTGATAATGCCTCTGCAAGGCGATGCGGTGGGGAACCTGTTTGCATCGCCATTGCGAAAGCCACTAAACCGTTCAACAAATTATGTCGTCCAGGTTTGCTAAACTCAACCCCATCTAGTTTGAGGTCAGGGGTCTCCAAATCGAATATGTAGGTGCCACGTTCTATTTTTATATTTCGGATACAATAATCCGAATTGTCTTCAATTCCATAGGTCAACCCTTCTAAAGGCAAACCATTACGGACAAATAATTTTCCGCCAGGTTTTAATCGTTTTGTAAAATCAACAAATGTTCTTTCTAATTCCTCCGCATCTCCATAAATATCCAAGTGATCCGCATCCATAGAAGTAACACAGGCAACATTCGGAGTTAATTGCATAAATGAACGATCAAATTCATCTGCTTCTACAACTGAGTAGTCCGTGCCTTCTAACAAGAAATTACTATTGAAATCTTCAGAAATACCACCTAAAAAGGCAGTCATTTTAACTCCTGTTTCCTTTAGTAAATGTGCCAGAATACTGGATGTAGTCGTTTTACCATGAGTACCGGCTACTGCCAAGCAAAAAGAGTCTTTAGTAATTAAACCAAGAACTTCTGAACGTTTCTTGATTGTAAATCCGTTGTTTAAAAAATATTGGTATTCAGAATGATTAGAAGAAACTGCTGGCGTATACACCACCAACGTATGTTCTGGATCATTCTTGAATTCACCTGACACTGCGTTCATGTCATCTGTGTAATGAATATCAATACCTGAATTTGCTAATTCTTGTGTAAGCGGACTTTCGGTTTTATCATACCCGCCTACCGCTTTATTTATGAAAGCAAAATAACGCGCCAAAGCAGACATACCTATGCCTCCTATGCCAATAAAATACACCTTATGTATTTGCGTTAAATTCATTTTACTTTAAAATTTTTTCTATTTCATCGCAGATATCCGCAGTAGCATTCGGTAATGCCAACGCTTTAATATTCTTTGATAATTCTATTTGTTTTTCAGGCGATTCAATTACCGATTCAAATACGGTCTTAAACTGCTCATCCAATTCCTTTTCTCTAATCATAATAGCTGCGTCATGCCCAACCAACGATGATGCATTCATCGTCTGATGGTCTTCTGCGACTACTGGCGACGGAATAAAGAATGTTGGTTTACCCACCAAACATAATTCTGATACCGCACCTGCTCCAGCTCTTGAAATAATGAAATCTGCCGCTACATAGGCCTTATCCATCGTGTTTAAAAAAGCATGCACCTTAATGGTTGCAGACTCATGAGATTTATAGGATTCGAAATACCCTTTTCCACATTGCCAGATTACCTGTAATCCTTGTTCTTCAAAATATTCTAAATGGTCTGCCACTAATTGGTTAATGCGTCTAGCGCCTAAACTACCACCCAACACCAACAATGTTTTCTTATTAGCATCCAAATCAAAATAAGCCAACGCTTCAACTTTAGTAGCTTTTAGTTCCACTAAATCCGACCGTACAGGGTTACCCGTCAATACAATTTTTTCTTTCGGAAAAAACTTCTCCATGCCCTCATAGGCAACACAGATTTTCGCCACTTTATCCTTTAATAGTTTATTGGTAATTCCCGCAAAAGAATTCTGCTCTTGCAACAAACATGGCACCCCTTTAACGGTGGCCATTTTTAACAATGGACCGCTAGCAAAACCACCTGTACCAATTACGGCGTGTGGTTTAAACTTAGATACGATGCTGTTTGCTTTCATTAAACTACTTATCAATTTTATTGGAAATAGTAGATTTTTAAGGGTCAGCTTTCTCTGAATCCCCGTAATCCACAATCCTTCTATTTTGTACCCAGCTTGTGGTACCTTTTCCATCTCCATTCTATCCTTAGCGCCTACGAACAAAAATTCGGCATCAGGATATCTCCTTTTCAATTCATTTGCTATGGCTATCGCCGGATAAATATGTCCGCCTGTACCACCTCCCGATAGAATAAACTTATAACTGCCCACTTAAAATCTCTAAAGGGTTCGTTTCATCCATATCACTATCAGAAGCACTCTCTTGTGCTATACTTTTATTACTTGCGCTTAAAATGATGCCTATTGCCAAACAGGTCATCCAACTAGATGTTCCTCCACTACTTACTAAGGGTAAATTCTGTCCCGTTACCGGAAACAACTCTACCGCTACAGCCATATTTATCAACGCTTGAAACACAATCGGCAATCCTACGCCGAGCACCAGTAGTTTGCTAAAAATTGAAGCACAACCATTGGCAACTACTACTATTCTGAACAACAGAAATAAATAAAACAACATCAACAGAAATCCGCCAATTAAACCATATTCCTCTACTATAATAGCATAGATAAAATCTGATGAACTTTGTGGTAAAAAATTCTTCTGTACACTCTTACCTGCACCTTTACCCATTATACCACCAGTAGCGATTGCTATTTTAGCTTTTTCGATCTGATAGGTCCCTTCCTTATCATCTGGGTTAGAGAAGCTATCTATACGGCTCATCCAAGTATCGACCCTATTTGGGAATAAATCTGGAAAAGCTTTTGCCGTTAGTATAAATATGGACAGAAATAAAATTCCCGTTCCAACGATTCCCAACAAGTATTTCATAGGATATCCTCCTAAAAAACAAAGCACCATAACCATTGAAAACACAATTGCCGCCGTTGAAAAATTCGCTGGCAAAATAAGTGCTACCACTAAGAAAACCGGAAGCCACAATGGCAATATGCTTTCTTTAAAGGTTATTTTAATCTCTCTAACTTTAGAGAAATACCGTGCCACATAAATCATTAAAACAACTGCAGCCAAGTTAGAAGGCTGAAAACCGAAACCTACTAAAGGAATACGGATCCAACGACTATCATTGGTGCCACTACCCGATGTACCTTGTGCCAATACGAATATGAGCAACACCAGTACTATTGGCAGGGCTATCATAGAAAGCCCTTTAAAAAAGTGTGTAGGTATTTTATGTACCCCATAAATAATTCCAAATCCTAAAAACAACAAGATGGCATGTTTTACCAAGTGCCCAACAGGAGTACCGTTACCTACCACATACACCAAATTACTACTGGCACTGTAGACAGGTAAAAATGAAAATAAGGCCAAGAGTGCCGCAATGGCCCAAATAGCTTTATCTCCCTTTATGTTTTGGAATATATTCAACACCTTATAGGTTCTTTACACAGTTCTTAAATTGATCTCCACGATCTTCATAATTCTTAAACAAATCGAAACTTGCACATGCTGGTGATAACAAAACCGTATCTCCACGTTCTGCAATTTTATAAGCTACTTTCACAGCTTCTTCCATAGCATACGTTTCAACTAATAGGTCTACCGCATTACCAAATACATGCTTTATCTTTTCATTATCCTCGCCCAAGCAAATAATTGCTTTTACCTTCTCACGTACCAATGGCATCAACTCCATGTACTCATTTCCTTTATCTACACCGCCTACAATCCATACTGTAGGTGATTTCATGCTATCTAATGCGTAATAAGCAGCGTTTACATTCGTTGCTTTAGAATCATTGATATATTCTACATGATGTATTTTCAACACCTTTTCCAAACGGTGGGGAGCCCCTTGAAAATTAGAAACACAGGCTCTAATCGTCTCCTTTCGGATGCCTACCAATTTTGCAATTGTAGCGGCTGCCATTGTGTTCTTTACATTGTGCTGACCTTCTAAGGCCAAAGTGTCTTTAATCATGCTAATAGTGTCTGTTGTTGTTTTTATTATTATCTCGTTTTGTTCTATGAATGCACCTTGTTCAAATTGTTTGTTCAATGAAAAGGGCATTAATTTCGACTTAACCGGGTTTTTGTTCAACCATTCTACCAAAACGGTATCATCTGCATCATATATCAAATAATCGTTTTCGTCTTGGTTTTCTGCTATTCTAAATTTTGATGCGATATAATTTTCAAACTCATACTCGTACCGATCTAAATGATCAGGCGTAATATTCGTAATCACGGCTATGTGTGGTTTAAAATCTACAATACCGTCTAATTGAAAACTACTGATCTCAAGCACGTAATACTCAAAATCATTCTCTGCAACCATTTTCGCATAACTATCACCAATATTCCCTGCCATTCCCACTTTTAATCCGGCATTAGCCAAGATGTGGTTCGTTAACATGGTAGTCGTTGTTTTTCCGTTGCTTCCCGTGATACCAATAATTTTTGCATCGGTATATTTTGATGCAAATTCTATTTCTGATATTACAGGAATACCTTTCTCTACCAACTGCTTCACCAAGGCTACCTTATCTGGTATACCCGGACTCTTCATTACCAAATCGGCTTTTAGTATGCGGTCTTCAGAATGCTGTTCTTCTTCCCAATCAATTCCAAAATGTTCAAGAACGTTTTTATACTTCTCTTTTATTTTTCCTTTATCGGATACAAATACATCGTATCCTTTTTTTAATCCTAAAATGGCAGTTCCTACGCCACTTTCTCCTCCGCCTAGAACTACTAACAGTGCCATTATCTAATTTTTAAAGTCACTATAGTTACAATGGCCAAAAGTATTCCCACAATCCAAAATCTAGTTACGATCTTACTCTCGTGGTATCCCATTTTCTGATAATGGTGATGTAATGGCGACATTAAAAATATACGTCTACCCTCACCAAATTTGTTCTTCGTGTATTTGAAATACCCTACTTGCATCATTACCGAAAGTGACTCCGCAAAGAAGATTCCACACAACACTGGTATCAATAATTCTTTACGCACTATTATCGCAATAACAGCAATAACACCACCAATAGTTAAACTACCGGTATCTCCCATAAACACTTGAGCCGGAAAAGCATTATACCATAGAAACCCAATTAATGCACCTGCAAATGCCGTAATGAACACCAACAACTCTCCTACTCGTGGTATGTACATAATATCCAAATATTCGGAGAATATGATGTTACCAGATACTAGGGCAAATATGCCCAACGTAAATACTATTATTGCCGATGTACCTGCCGCAAGACCATCTATACCATCGGTTAAATTTGCTCCGTTAGATACTGCTGTCACGATTAGAATGATTACTGGAATGAATAATAACCATGCATAGTCTTTTGCATCATCACCTGCCCACGCAATTAAACTCTCATAATCAAACTCATTATTCTTAAAGAAAGGAACCGTTGTCATGGTCGACTTAATTTCCGCTCCTTTTACTTGCTCTACCGTATACGCTTGTGTAATTATCGTTTTATCGTGATCACGCATGGTCACCTCTGGGTGAAAATAAAGTACCGCACCTACGATAAGCCCTAATACAACTTGCCCTAATACCTTAAACTTACCTTTTAGACCTTCTTTGTTTTTTTTGAATACTTTGATGTAATCATCCAAGAAGCCAATAGCACCCATCCACAACATGGTAAATATCAATAGGATGATGTAAATATTTTCTAATCGAGCAAAAAGTAACACCGGTATTAATGTTGCCATTATTATGATAACACCACCCATAGTTGGCGTACCTGCCTTTTGCTTTTGACCATCTAAACCTAGATCACGAATAGTTTCACCTACTTGCTGCTTTTGTAAAAAAAGAATAACACGCTTACCGTAAACAGTTGCTATCATTAGTGAAAACAGTATAGCCATTGCAGCACGGAATGTGCTAAACTGAAACAGCGAAGCTCCAGGCAACTGGTATTGTTTTTCTAAATATTCGAACAGGTAGGTTAACATATAATCTGTATTCTTGCTACTAAGCCTTGGTTATTTATCTAAGCTTGTTAAAAGCTCTTTTACTATTTTAAAATCATCAAAATCTATACGAACGCCATTGGTTTCTTGATAGGTCTCATGACCCTTACCAGCTATTAATATGATGTCGTTATCGTTTGCTAGTTGACATGCCGTTTTAATGGCCTGTTCCCTATTTTCAATAGACAATATTTTCTTTACGTTCTGTGGCTCTACGCCTGCCTCTATTTCCGAAATAATCTCAGTTGGGGATTCGGTACGCGGATTATCAGAGGTGAAAATAATTTTATTGCTCATTTCTGATGCGATATTGCCCATTACCGGACGCTTTGATCTGTCTCTATCGCCACCACACCCCACAACGGTGATGACGTTTTCATTTCCAGTTCTCAAAGTGTTGATTGTCTCAAGCACATTCTTAAGGGCGTCCGGCGTATGGGCATAATCAACTATTGCCGTAATTTTATTTTTCGATATATAATATTGGAACCTTCCATCTACATTCTCCAACTCGCTTATTAAGCGCAGCGTTTCTAAATGTTCCAATCCTAATAAATCTGCAGTAGCATAAATTGCCAGCATATTATAGGCATTGAAATGACCTATTAATTTGGTCCAAAGTTCATTGTCATTAATTTTCAGTAATTGACCATCGAACTGGTTCTCTAAAATCTGTGCTCTGTAATTCGCATAGTTTTTCAATGCGTATGTTGCTTTTTTAGCCTTTGTATTCTGCAACATTACCAAACCGTTCTTATCGTCGATATTCGTCAATGCAAATGCCGTTTTAGGCAATTGATCAAATAATATTTTCTTGGTATCGCGGTACTCTGCGAATGTTTTATGGTAGTCTAGGTGATCATGAGAAAGATTCGTAAAAATTGCTCCTTCAAATACTAGACCTTCTGTTCTCTTTTGGTGAATACCATGAGAGCTTACTTCCATAAAGCAATACTCTACACCGGCATCGTTCATCAATTTCAAATGCTTATTTATAACCAATGCATCTGGCGTGGTATGTTTTGTTGCGAATTCAGTATCATCGACCATGATTTTAATGGTGGACAATAACCCAACTTTATATCCTGCTTTTTTAAATAACTGATATAACAAACTAGATACGGTCGTTTTACCATTTGTACCCGTAACCCCAACTAATTTTAAATTTTTTGACGGTGTACCGTAGTAGTTAGATGCCATTAACGCTAATGCTTGATTACCGTTTTCAACTTCTATATACGTAACATCATCTACCATGTTCGCTGGCAATTGCTCGCAAACAATAGCTCTTGCACCAGCCGCAACTACTGCATCTATATATTTATGACCATCTGTCAACGTGCCTTTTATAGCAACGAAGGCATCTCCTTTTTGAACCTCACGAGAGTCAAAACGAACAGACGCTATATCACAAGAGGTAGTACCGCTAACAGCAGCAATACGCACTCCATACAATATGTCTTTTAATGGCATCATATTAATTCTAATACTATTTTCTTCACAGATTTTAAATCCGTGCCTTTGTTGATGGATTGGTTTTTTACCTTTCCGTTTCCTTTTACTATTACTTCTATTCCTAAATTCTCTAAAATGGCAACCGCATCCATACCGCACATACCTTTTACATTTGGTACGGCTGAATATTTCTGTTGCGCCGCTTTATAGTATCCTTTATGAGAATCTTCATTTTTTGCGATCAATACATCTCTTACATCTACTTCACTAGTTAATGGAGATGTAGCATATACTTTTTGTGCTACAGATTTAAATACCGGACCAGATACATCTGCACCATAATACCCTACGCTTTTGTCTGGCTTATGGATAACCACAATACAAGAGTACTTTGGCTTGTCTGCCGGAAAATAACCTGCGAACGAAGAAATGTATTCGTACTTAGATTTATCCTTAGACACATAGTTCGTCTGTGTTGTTCCTGTTTTTCCTGCCATAGAAAAGTTCTTTGAATACATACCATGACCTGTACCGTGATCTTTCTCTACTACATTCTTTAATATCTGCTGTACCTTCTTTACTGTAGACTGCGAGCAAATTGCAGGATTCAGTACTTTTTTATCAAACTTCTCTATAGACTTGTTCCACTCCTTAACTTCTTTTAAAAGTCTTGGCTTTACCATTTCCCCGTCATTTGCAATAGCATTATAAAAAGCCAAAGTCTGTAGCGGCGTCATTGAAACCTCGTAGCCATATGCCATTTGTGCCAATGAAAGTCCAGACCAACCTTTGTCACCAGGGTAACGCAATACAGGTTTACCTTCACCAACAACCGGAAGTCCTAATTCTTTATGAACACCCATACTCATTAGTCTGTTCACATACTTCTCTGGGTCGTTCTTATACCCATTATGTATCATTTTAGCAAAGGCAACATTCGAGGATACTTCAAATGCTCTAGACATTGTTATTTTACCATGTCCACCGCGCTTAGTATCTTTTACCCAGTGCTTATATATTTTCCATCTTCCTTTTTCAGTATCTATTACGGTACTGGTATCGATTATTTTATCTTCTAGAGCAGCTACCAAATTCATTAACTTAAAAGTAGAACCTGGCTCATGGGATTCGCCAATAGCATAGTTTAAACGCTCGTAATATTTTCCGTCTGTCGTTTGCCCTAAATTCGATATCGCCTTTACTTCTCCGGTTTTCACCTCCATTACGATTACCGTACCGTGGTCTGCTTGATATTTCTCTAACTGACCTAATAATGCATGATGCGCTATATCTTGTATATTAATATCAATAGTAGAATACACATCATAACCATCTTTAGGCTCTATGATATTATCGTTACCAATAGGCTTCCACTGTCCTTTTGCTATTTTTTGCTTTAAACGCTTTCCAGATATTCCTCTTAGGTATTCCCCAAAAGCACCTTCCATACCTACACGGGTATAATATCCGTTTTCATCTTTACGCTCGTACCCAACACTACGTTCTGCAATTTTGCCTAACGGGTGCTCTCTTTTAATATGTTGCTCGATGATCAAACCACCTTTGAACGCACCTTTATTAAATAGCGGAAATTTCTTTACCGCCATGTATTCCGAATAATCTAGATTACGTACTATTAAGGTGTACCTATTTTTATTCTCTCTTGCCTTTCTTAAAATTTGCTGATAGTGAGAAGATGTTTTTCCAAATTCTTTTGACAAAGCATCTGAAAGTGGTTTTACATTTTCCTTGAAATCTTCGCTACTTACGGTAACGGCATCAAAATGGACCGTGTATTTAGATACTGAAGTTGCCAAAAGACTACCGTCGTCTGAATATAGGTTACCTCTATTTGGCTCAATAGTAAACATGCGCTCTGTACGCGTATCTGCTAATGCCTGGTATTTTTCGCCGTCTACAAATTGTATGGAGACCAGCTTAAATAACACCGCACCCGCAAAGAGTACCATGAACCCTGCTACAACGTAGAGCCTTTTTAATATGCTTTTATCTGTTGCCGCCATTAATCCTCAACATTTAAAGATTTCACTTTAATTTTCTGCGGGGGAGTTTCTGACGGAAAAAGTCCTTTTTCGGAAATTTTACCTGTAATGCTCGACTCTAATTTTAACTGCTGCACATCTGATCGCATATCCACGAACTCGTTACGCAATTCCTTTACCTCTTCATTCAATAAAGCGATACGGTGTACTTTTTGGTCGGCACTATGAGAGCTACTGATCATTACTGTTGCCAAAAAAGAAATGAAAATTAGGAACAGCCAATTTTTAGGGGCGTCACCGCTCACCAAAAATTTACCCTTCAAAAGGTCTAATACACCCGTTTTCATTTTATTTTTCGCCATTTCGCTCTGCTATCCTTAATTTTGCACTACGTGCTCTGTTATTCAATTTTATTTCTTCTCTCGTCGGCACTATCAATCCACCAACCTTTTTTAACGGTACATCTATATTCCCGTAAAAATCTTTCTCTGGCTCCCCTTCAAACTGCCCTGCTCTTATAAATCTTTTTACAAGTCTGTCTTCTAAAGAGTGGTAACTTATTACACTTAGCCTACCGTTATCATTCAATAATTCTGGCACCTGCTCCAAAAATTCTTTGATCACTTCTATCTCTTGATTCACCTCTATGCGAATCGCCTGGTATATCTGTGCCAAAATCTTATGTTGCCTGTGCTCTGGCAAAAACTGCTTCAACGCTACTTTCAACGCATCTGTAGTTTGTATCTGCTCTACTTCCCTACTGGCAATAATAACTTTTGCCATTGCGTTCGCATTTCTTATATCTCCGTATTCAAATAATACCTTACGCAAATCGTCGTACGTGTATTTATTGACTACCTCAAAAGCCGAAAGCGTATTACGCTTGCTCATTCGCATATCTAAATCTGCATCGAAACGGGTAGAGAATCCTCTTTCCGCTTGATCGAACTGATGCGATGAAACGCCGTAATCTGCTAATATTCCATCAACCTTACGAATGCCATAGAACTTTAAAAACTGAGCGATGTATCTAAAATTTTCCGCTATCAGCGTAAATCTTGGGTCACCTAACGCATTTGCTTGCGCATCTTCGTCTTGATCAAAAGCAAACAATTTGCCTTCTGCACCCAACCTTTTTAATATCTCTTTAGAGTGACCGCCACCGCCAAATGTCACATCTACATACACGCCATCTTCTTTGATGTTCAAACCATCAACCGATTCTTTCAGTAATACTGGATTATGATACATCTTTATCTTCTTTTTGGTTCAACATTACACGCTTCACCAAATTCTTCTTCTCTTCTTTAGATATAGATATGGTAGCCTCGTACTCCTTAACATCCCATATCTCTAAATGCTTTCGCATTGGCACTATTTTCACCTCTTTTGTAATTCCTGCTAACGAAATCACATCTTTCGCTAATAAAAGCCTACCGGTACCGTCTACTTCCACAGGTCTAAGTCCATCCATAAAAATTCTTTGAAAAAGTTGACTTTCTTCATCAAATCTGTTATTCTGGTCCATTTCTGCCATGATCTTATACCATTCTTGTGCAGGGTATAACTCTAAACAATCATTGTAATAAGACTTCTTTATAAAAAACCCTTCATTTAATACCGGTGTCATTTGATTGCGCAGCGCGACAGGAAGCATGATGCGTCCCTTGGCATCGGCCTTGCAGTTAAATGTCCCAAAGAAATAAATGTCCAAAATGGAGTGGTTTTGTTTATATAACTCAAATATATAAATATTATTACCACATTTTACCACTAAAAACCACTTTGTTAATAAATTACCCCTTTTTCGAACCGCTTTTTACACTTCATCGATTTTTACGGGATAATTTTCCCACTTGACCCGTAATTCCGGAAAAATTCAAATCTTAAAGTTTCAACTACCCACCTAATCGAAAAGAGTTGTTTGCTATTCTAGGTAATTACCTATATTTGGACAATTACTGATGAGTAGTGCGCATGGAAAACGAATTGATCAACGAAGGAGGCTTTAAGTATATAGAGAAAGGCGAAGGCAAACCCATAATTATCCTTCACGGACTAATGGGCGGACTTAGTAATTTTCAAGGAGTATCTGACTATTTTCCTCCCAAAGGTTATAAAGTACTTATTCCCGAATTGCCCTTATACTCTATGCCGATGTTAAAGACAACGGTGAAGAACTTTGCCAAATACCTTAAGAAATTTATAGATTACAAAGAGCTAGACGATGTTATTCTTTTAGGCAACTCTTTAGGTGGTCATATTGGTCTATTACATACCAAATTATACCCAGCAAAAGTAAAAGCATTAATTATTACCGGTAGCTCTGGACTTTATGAAAGCGCTATGGGTGACGGTTACCCTAAACGTGGTGATTATGAGTTTATTAAAAAGAAAGCACAAGATGTTTTCTATGACCCAGAAATTGCTACCAAAGAAATAGTAGATGAAGTTTTTGCTACGGTTAACGATCGTGTTAAATTGGTAAAGACCTTAGCAATTGCAAAAAGTGCTATTCGCCATAACATGGCACAAGATTTACCTAGCATGCAAACCCCTATTTGTATTATTTGGGGGAAAAATGATAGTGTTACGCCGCCAGATGTTGCAGAACTGTTCGATGAGCTTTTACCTAATTCAGATTTATATTGGATGGATAAATGCGGACATGCACCTATGATGGAGCACCCAGACGAATTCAATACCATTCTTGATGAGTGGTTGACGAAAAACAATTTCTAAATACCTTACGGATGAAAATAAAGTCGGCCGACTTTGTAATGAGCAATTCTGATGTTGCCAAATGCCCTAAAGAACCCTTACCTGAATATGCCTTTATTGGTCGTTCTAATGTAGGTAAGTCTTCTTTGATAAATATGTTGACCGAGCGTAAAAGCTTGGCGAAAATTTCTGGTAGACCCGGAAAAACACAGCTTATTAACCACTTTAAAATCAATGAGAATTGGTTTCTGGTAGATTTACCTGGTTACGGTTATGCCCGTGTTTCTAAAAGAGATAAAAAGACCTTTCAAAAATATATTACCAATTACTTTTTACAACGAGAGCAACTGGTTTGTTCTTTTGTACTAGTAGATGTACGCCACGATCCGCAACCTATAGATATGGAGTTTATGCAATGGATGGGCGAAAACGGAGTACCCTTTGCCATTATCTTCACTAAGGCAGATAAATTAAAGCCTAAAGCAGTTGAGCGCCAAGTTCAAAAATACTTGGACCAACTCTTAGAAGATATGTGGGAAGAAGCACCACCGCACTTTGTTACCAGCTCTAGCCACCGTAGTGGTCGCGATGAAGTACTTGCCTATATAGATGATATTAACGAGAAGTTTTTTGAAGCAACTAAGAATGGTTGATGGTTGTTTGTTGTTCATTTTTTAACGCTGCGCATTTTTTGTTGTATTAAGTAGTTGTTTTTTAGTAATCAGTTTTCAGTAACAGTTGGCAGTTTTTTGTATTAAGTATTAAGTACAAAGCTGTTCGTGCTATTTCTTTGTACTTCGTACTGTTTCCCTTTCGCTTTTCACAACTTACTACTCTTTATTCCTGTAAAAACAAAATGTCAGTTCGAGTGTTTTCTGCAAGAAAATGTATCGAGAACCGTCGCGTGTTCCGAACCTGTTCTCGATACTAATTCCTCGTATCTCGAAACCCACCTGAACTGACACATAAAAAAAAGAACTGCTTTGACACTGACTTAAAAGTGTAAAAATATTCCATTTATACAAAATTTATGACTTCTCACCCATTCCTATAAGTTCAGCTGAACTACAAATTGTAAGTTTATTCTTTATTATCATCTAAACCGCTCGCTTCCTTAAGCTTTATCAAGCATAGCCATAAGTTGTTCCCCATATACAATAGAATATCATTTTTAATTAAATAAAATCTATTATTATGAAAAATAAGGAAGGGAATTACCAAGGTACGGCAAAGCAAGATTTTAAACCTGTTTTAGATTTATTCAATAATGCGAGCACTTCTAAAGAAATTGAGGACGTTTTAAAGAAAAACAGGAATATTTCTAACTTAACCGAATTATCTGAGTCAATAATTGCACATCGAAATAAATTGGATGGTTTTACTGAAATTGACCAAATAACTAAAGTATTAGGACTGGACAGCCAAGCGTTTTCTGCTTTATTCTCTGCATTTGACAAACCAACTTTACCGGTTGAAGAAGAAATATTACAAGAGGTAATGTGGCTACATGGAACAAGTGTACATATTGAAAAACCTGAAGTGTTTTCAAATATTTCAAGAAACAAAAATGGAACCCGTATTACTGGTTTTTCAGAGTTAAAGAATGAATATCAGTCATTTGTTCATTATGCTATTCCAACACCTACATTTTCTTCAGGAAATAAATTTTACATACGCTCTATATATGTTCTTTGGAGGACCTCCTTCACAACCCAATCCCTTGGGACTTATACATATGTTACTGACATGGAAGTTTGGGACGGACATCAACAAATAAGTAGTAATCCACCATTTCAAATAATTGATATTGGAAATGGGTACTTCATCACAAAACTAAGAATCAACTCAAGTCGTAAGATTAATTTTGGTGTTGGCGTGTCTTTTAACCAAGTTATAGATACCGGTGATCCTGCCAACCTTGGTTGGGTTGATTATGTTTCTTTAGGGGTAGAATTTGTAACAAGAAGCAACTCTGGTCTTTTATCCTTTTAAAAGAATAGACAATTGTCTCAAAGAATAATTTTAGCTGTAGTGCACCGGAAGCCTAAAATTTTATCGAGAACCTTTAGAACACGAAAGGTTCTCGATACTAATTTATGTACCAAAAAATTCATTCGAACTGACATACGAACAGCAACTGCCTACTGATACTGAATACTGAGAACTGAAACTGCCTACTGAACACTGATACTACCAACTGATGCCTCAACAGCAGCTATCAAATCCTCCACACTCTCCATCGCATCCATCTTCTCTGTAGACAACAAGACTTCTAAATCATGGTCTGTTTCTACCAATATGATAGGAAAGGTAAACTTGTGCCCAAACTTACTTTTGTACTTTTCTTGAAACACGTCTTTATGAAAGAATTCAAGCTCAAAGTCTTTTGCTAACAAACTCTCCCTAAACGTTTTCCACTGCTTGTTTTCTGTAAATGAACCAAAAGTTAACGAGCACAGCGCGCAATTATACGTGGCTGGGTTTATAATCTTATGGGCGAAATCTAGCATTTTACTACCAGCATTGCTATTGGCATTATAGATAAATAGAATTTTCTTTGACATCTGCTATCTGTCGTAAAAAACGACCAAACCATACACGAAAATTCACCAGTTATGGTTTCCCGTAATGTGGTGTGAAATGTAAATTGTAAGTTTATTCTTTAGTGGTATATAAGCTAGGTAAGCTTTAACCAACAAAACTAGAAATAAACGTACGTTGGCAACAATGCAAGACAAACATCATCTATGAAAATTTACTTCTCTGATTTCTTCGAATTAAACCCTTCAGTTCTTGAGGAATTTGGAGCATTTAATATTTCACTTATAAATGATTTGCCTCTTTTTATCGACCCATTTTTATTGTTTGGGAGTAAAAAAGAAGAATATCAAGAACTTCACGAAAACATTCTTAAATACTTAACTTTTCTCAAAACAAAAGCAGAATACGGAATTAATGATTTTGCAGTAGTAAAATCTTGGTATTTATTTCCCGAAGTAAAACAGAACTGGTTCGGATATAGTAAAGTTGGAAATGGAGGAAGTGGATTGGGTCAAAAATTTGGGAAAGCATTTTCTTCTTCAATTCATATTGTTTTTGATGATTTAGGAAAAGAGCAAGTAACACAATCTTCGCATTTAGAAAAAGCGGGGCTTTTTGAAATTGGTGTTGGAAAAGACAACATAAGCGATTTTACAACTAATCTTATAAAACAGTACTTATTAGAATACACACAAGAATTTGCAAAAAAGAATATAAATAAAAAGTACATCCAAAAAGTAAGCGTTAACAAAGTTTACTTTGACTATCAATTAGAAAGATGGATGCCAAAAGAATATGAACTTCCTTTTTTGTTTGGAGACTTTGTTCTGTTAACGCCAAGAGATATATTAACCAAAGATGACAATTGGATTAACAGCAATGATTTAAGAGGAGATTTTACAAGAATTTGTGGAAGTATTCCAAATGACCAATTGAGACACGAAATATTCAATTATTTCAAAAAATCATTGCCAAAACCACCAAAGAATAAGAAAAACACTCAAAAGGAAATTTCGCTTGCTATTCATAATACAATAAAGCAATTCCCTGAAATTATAAAATATTACGTAAAGCAAAAAGAGGAGAACAAAGTTGGAGCAAAAAATATTTCCAAACAGAAAGTTGAAGAAGTGGAAAGTATTTTCATCGAACAATTAGGAAAATTTGTTGAACTTTTAATGAACAAATCGGACTTTTATGAAATAAATCCTGAAAGTTCATATGAAGAGTCTTTGAAAAGAATAAATTACTTAAAAACAGTAATTGAGGACAATGACGGTTATAGACTTTTCTATGTTAACCATAAACCAATTAAGCGAGAAGAAGATTTACAAATTATTTATCGACTAACCTGGTTTGCATCTGACTTTGACGTTAATAGAGAACCGAATAATGGACGTGGACCTGTTGACTACGCTATTTCAAAAGGCTCGAAAGACAAAACACTAATAGAATTTAAGTTAGCATCAAATTCCAAATTGAAACAGAATTTGGCTAAACAAGTTGAAGTTTATGAAAAAGCAAACGCAACCAAAAAATCGATAAAAGCAATACTCTATTTTGACGCATCTGAATATAATAAAGTCAAAAAAACATTAAAAGAATTAAATTTAGAAAAGGCCGAAAATATTCTATTAATTGACGCTGGTAGAAAGATTTCAGCATCGAATGTAAAATAAAACACAGTTGCCAACAATGGCTATAAGTAATTGCTTGTTCTTGTTTGTATCTAGAAAACCAGAAAATTTATGAAAAAAGTAATCGAAATTGTCTTGTTGCTTTTTATTATTTCGTGTAGTAATAAACCAAAATATGACTACATAATAATAAACGAAGATACAGACAGAGTCTTTGATAAAACGAGCATCGAAATCCAATTAAAAGAAGAGTTAAGCGAAGCAGACTTAAAAAAGATTGCATTAGAAATTAAAGATAGAAGAAGTGAATATCACAAACTTTATATTTTCTACTTTCTACCTGACCAAGAGCCTGGAAATGGAGCTTGGGCAACTTCTCACTTCAAACCTGAATTGAAGGTAGAAATCTTAGGCGCAACAAAAGAAGATTCTTCAAAAATGAATACAACTAAAGTTACGGGCGAAATATTAAATTCTTGGTTTGAAAATGACCCCATGCTTCCAAACAAAAAGTATTTGGTCAAAGAAAATGACAAGTTATATATGAAATCGATTTATGCAAAAAGCAAGTTAGCTGGAGATGGTGGAGAAATGAAAGAAGAGATTTTTATAAATAAATTAAAAGATGGGTCAACAAGATACGATTACAAAAATAATCACGGAGAATATTATCTAATTGAAAAGAATGGAAATTTAGGTTTGTATGATGATTCTGGAAAATTCATGGAAGCTGAACAAATTAATTAATCATAAAATATCGATAGCATTAATTAATTGGAAATAAGACAATTGAATTAACCACATCAAAACATTAACGCTAGCAATTACTATAATGAAGCATTTTCACCTAACATGCTTAGCTCTTCTACTATCGTTATATTCTTATTCACAAACAGATAAGGAAATAGATCAATTAGAAAATCAAAAGAAAAATATTGAATTAGAGGTTAAAAACTTAACCGACTCAATAAGAAGTATTGATTTAAAAATAGCACAATTAAAGTCCCAAAAATTTTTGGACAAAATAAAAGATTCTTCACTTACTGCTATTGCGAGAAAAGGAGCTAAACTAAAAAACAAGCCTAGTTTATATGCTGACATTATTTCAACCTTTATAGAAAACAAGGAAGTTATAATTCTAGAATATCACGACAGTTACTTTGAAGTCTGCCAAGGCTCACTTTGTGGCTACATGAGCGAAATTTGGATCAAAAGTAATGCCACAACTTCCGAATTCATTAAATCAATTGAAACAGAAAAAAAACTTAGTACGAACTTCAATAGTACTCCATCCTCTTTTAGTTCATCAGTAAAGAGTACAAATTCAAGTAGTTCATCTTATAAGCCAAATAGATATCGCTCTTCTAGAACCTATTATAGAGGGTCAAGAGGCGGTTGCTACTATATAAATTCAAGTGGCAATAAAAGTTACGTCTCTAGAAGTTTATGCAATTAATACGAAAAACAACGTTAGCTAATTACACTTATAATAATTGTTGTCTTTGAGCTATTTCATTTTAAATATTTTCCAATTTCAATTTCTGTACTACACAACTAATCTTACACAAATACGTTACTAAACCTAATGAAAAAAACTCTGATATTATTAATACTAGCTCTGACTTCAAATTTAGCTGAAGCACAGTTTATTAAAGAAAAATCAATAAATGCCCAAATTGGATATGGTATTAGTGTCCCATTCAATAGCATTGACCAAGTCGCTGATAAAGGCATTTTTGCACAAGGCGAACTCGTGTTAAAAGTAACTTCTTGGTTTGAATTAAGACCATACGCAGGTTTTATATTGACAAATTCAAACGGAAAAGATTTAAATAACAACCTCACTAATGAAAAAGCCGAATCAAAGGCCATTTTACTTGGAGGAAAAGCAAGAGTTCGCGCACCAATACCGTGGGTTGCACCATACGTTGAAATTGGACTAGGAACCTCTATTGGAAAATTTGAAACATTAACAGCTTTTGACACTATTGATAAAGGTGGAATTATTTACCATATACCATTTTCAATTGGACTAGAATTAGGAAAAAACAATAATGTTGATTTAGGATTTGCTTATTATTTTCAACCATCGGTCGAACAATTCGTTGGAGCTATTGCAGTTGGAATTACATTTCCGCTGAATGATAAATAATAACGTTTTAAAATACCGTGTATAGTTTATTGCAAGTTCTAACGTACAACGAAAACCAGAAACCAAGAATATTAAAATTACCTTAGACATTAATTTAATAACTCATAAAAAATACACTTTCCACAAACGCAAAACATGGAACAACAAGGCTCAGATTTAATTAAAAATAGATACAAGAAATTTATAAAAACGGTTTGCGAAACAGACATTGTTTATGCGCTGCAAAATCATGACGGTTTTGCAACCTCAGCCTCTGTACAATATGATGACGAAAATGACAAACCTGTTGGTGTATTATGTTTTTGGGCAGAAAGTGCGAGGGCGAAATCTTGTATAAAAAATCATTGGGATAACTACCAGATTACTGAAATACCATTAACAGACTTTATAGAAAATTGGTGCGTAGGTATGGAAAATGATGGAATACTCGCTGGTACCGGGTTTGACCAAAATATGTTTGGCTATGAAGCTAAACCCCTAGATTTAATTCTGGACTTAGTAGCTGAAATAAAAGCTACCAAAAAAAGTATACCTCTTCAAAAATTCGAAGATCTTGCTGACTTAGAAGAACAGGCGAAAGTTGCAAATGGGTAACTAATAGCCAAAACGTTTATTCTTGATTTAAATTAGTATTATAAAATGGACATACCGCAAGAAATAAAAAATTTTATATCGAGAGCGGTGGAATTAGAAAACTTCTGTCTTCCTCATTTTTACCCGAAATTAAACTCATTTGAAGATTTTCAAATTGGCTATAAAACCAATGGAAATACGGGCGAAAAAATTACAGGTGAGAAAGAAGGAGATTTTAAAGAAAATTGGTTTGTGATTTGCTCTGGTTACTCAAATGATCCTTTTTTTATTAATATAGAGGAAGCAAACAAAAATTTCCCAGTTTATTTTGCGTGGCACGGAGCCGGAAGTTGGAAACCGATTAAGGTGTCCAACAATATTTCTGAGTTTTCTGATCAACTTGATATTCTTAATAAATTAGAACTAAGCGAGAAAGACATTCAAACAGAAATGAAATCTAATTTCGACTTAAATAATAAATTCTGGAGCGAAGTATATATTGAATATGAAGCGTATGATGATGATGAATAGAAATAGTTGAGAGAAACACAAGTCGTTGCTAATACGAATATTTGGTCATTTTTGAAAAATCAAACATAAATCAAATCAAAATCAGTAATATGAAAAATCTACTAATTTTATATTTGGCTGTTATCTAATAAATTAAGTACTTAAAACACGCAATAAACTATATAAAAATACGTTGGTTGTAATTCGAGAAACATCCTAAATGGCTAGAGTATATAGAACCATAGAATCATTAAAATCCCTAAAATCTGAGTTAGTAGACAAAGGAATTACCAGATTTAAATCTGTAAGAGAAATAAAAGATTTTTTAAAAAATTTCAATTCAGAAAAACTCACAATTCTTAATGACATCTCAGATGAATTAGATAAAGAGTATTCTAAAACGTGCAGTAGCCTTAAACAAAAGATTCAGAATAAAGTTGAAGCAATCAATTTAGAGACGGAACGAATAGATAGTAGAATTTCTGACCTACAAACAAAGATTGATTTAATCCTTAAAAAGAATGGCGATAATTTTTTAAAAAAAATAATATCAAGTTTAAGACTTTATTATCTAAAAAAAGAATCTAAACATTTTCTAAACAATAAAACTAAGCTGATAAGTCTATCAGCAAAAGAACTTTCTAATACAATAGGAAAAGACAAACTTTTTATAGAAGAATACAAAACTGACAGGCAATTACTTATTAAAAATAGAGTAAAACTTAAAATTGAAAAGTTAGAATATATTTGTAGTGTTTTAGAAAGCTCAAAAAATCTCATTTCAGGAGCAATTGGAGAAAATTTAGTTGTTAAAGAAATCAAGAAACTTTCTGATGATTATGTTTTGATTAATGACTTCAAGTTAAATTTTTCTCCTCCAATTTTTTACAAACAACAAAACGAGAGAATTTATTCCATACAAATAGACCACCTTTTAATCTCAAAAGCAGGGATATTTATAATTGAAACTAAAAATTGGAGCAAAAAATCTATTAATTCTATTAGTTTAAGGTCACCTATCGAACAAATTAGAAGGTCAAATTTCGCTCTTTACACGTACATTTCGAAAAATATATCTCTAGACCAACATCATTGGGGAGAACAAAAAATTCCAATTCGGAACCTTATAGTCATGATTAATAATAAACCAAATACTCAATTTAAATATGTAAGTATAAAGTTACTTAGGGAATTGAATGATTATATTAAATACTTTGAACCAATTTTAACCGAAAAACAAGTAAATAATATAACTACCCAGTTGATTTAAATAGAAATTGATAGCTCCGCTTTTGCCCTAGTTCATATTTCGCATTTCGGACTTGTTTTCCATAATCAACAATGGGAGTTTCTACTTCTACCAACGCTGATATGGGTATTGAGTATGTTTGCCGTTAGTATTCTATTTTACGCCTGCAGAAAACGTTCTGGCTCTATTCTAGGAGCAATAATATGCCACGCTGCTTTCAATTTAGGAATGACTTATTGTATCTTCTACCCATTATCCGGTAATTGAAATAGATATTAAGCAATTACAAACCACTGACCACCAACTTATAAAACGAAAAATGAAAACCTTAAAAATAGTATTAAGTCTTTTAATCGTATCGTTCTTTATTTCGTGTACCGATACTCCGAAGGCAGAAGAAGCAAGAACCAAAACCACACCAATAATACCCGAAAGTTCTAGCATAAAAGTATTGAACTTTGCAACTTTTCATATGGGGTACACAAGTGATGCGAATACGGTTGAGTTCGATGAAAACAACAAGAAAAATGTAGATTCTATTCATCAAATTGCTAAAATGCTTTCTGATTTTAAGCCCACTGTTATTGTCGTAGAAACCGTACCTGAATACAATGAGACGCTACAAAATAACTACGCTACCTATTTAGAAGCGCCAGAGACAAGTTTTGAAGAACCAAATGAAGTTGAACTTCTGGCCTTTGAACTAGGAAGACTAGCGGGTGTTAAACGTATTTATGGTATTGATCATAAAATGGAGTATAACTATGCCATTGGTTCAGAAATTACAAATGAAATTGATTCCGTAACACACGACAACTATCAAGCCAATCCGTTTGAGTCTATTCCCGATCAAAATTTATTAGAGAAGGGCATATCATTACATGAGAAATTGGCACGAATGAATCATCCTAAAATATTGGATTTTCTTATTACTATAAATGCAGATATTTTAACCTATGTAGGTACTGAAAATGGTTTTGAAGGTGCTGATGAAGCCGCAAAGTATTATCAGAGAAATCTAAGAATCTACTCTAACCTAAACAGACTTAAACTAGATGCTAACGAGAGAGTTTTTATTATATCCGGCGGAAGCCACACTGCTTTTCTTAGAGAATTTATGCGCAGAGATGCTAAGTACGACATGGTAGATACGTTTGAATATCTGAAGTAGGAGCCACCAGACATCTGTCAATAAAAGAGATTATTCTAAAACTTAAAATTTCAAAAACTCCATGTTACACCTCATCGTCGGTAATACAGGCTCTGGTAAAACTACCTATGCAAACCAATTGAAAGACAAGACCAATGGGGTTCTCTTTTCTATAGATACCTGGAACAATACCTTGTTTATGCCAGACAAGAAGGAGACTGACGGTTTAGAATGGTTTTTAGAGCGTATAGAAAGAGCCGAAACCATGATACTGAACGTGGTAGCCCAGCTAGAACAATCGAACACCGATGCTATTCTTGACCTAGGATTATCAAAATTCGAGCACCGAGAAAAGTTCAGGAAATTTGCCGCAACCCACGGTTACGAAATACAACTTCATTTTTTAAATATCCCTAAAGAAACGCGCTGGCAAAGAGTACAACAGCGCAATACCGAAAAAGGAGCTACTTATGAGTTTGATGTATCTCAAGAAAATTTCGACTTTATGGAAAATTGGTTTGAAATACCTAACGAAAATGAACTTATGGGTAGTGTTACTATCACCGAATAATACTAGCTTTGCCGTTCTTATTACATTATAAAAACAAAAGCACAACCAAACCAACCATTTGAACGCAAAACACACTTTTGTCAACCTTTTTCTTAAGAGAAGTAGCAAACAAGAATGCCATATTGTACTTAGTAGATGGAACACGTACTACGAAGCTTTATCTGAAAAGCACAAAAAGTCTTTTGTTGTTAGAACATTACTATTTCTGAACACTACAGATTTTGATTCTAAAGAAGGTTTTGAACTGACCTTAGAAATGAAATTGGTAATTTCTAGCGCTTTCGTTCAAATTACATTTGGTCTAAAACAAGATGTGCTTCGTATTTTCAATACCATTTTTGTAACGCCTACTTCTTATAAATATGCCAATAGAGATGTTTTTTTTAATGGTGATGTAAATACGGTTACTAAAAGGGTAAATCTTTCGTGGCCTGCCGTAGAAAAAGGTTTTATTATTACCAATGACGGTTTAAATATTGCCATTCATGAGTTTGCGCATTGCTTAATTATAGAGAATACCAAAAGATCGCGCCTTTCAAAAAACATCAACCAGAACGACCTCAACCAATGGAAAGACATCGCGAATAAAAAATTGCCACTTATTAGAGAGGGCAAGTATAAAATTTTTAGAGACTATGGCGGCACCAACTTAATGGAGCTATTCGCTACTACGCTAGAAACCTTTTTTGAGCAACCTCACGAGTTTTATTCGTACGCACCCACTTTCTATCGTACTACCGCCAAAGTATTAAAACAAGACCCTAGAAATAGTAAAAATCCGAAGTAAACTACTTCTGGGCAAGTCCACGAGCCATTCGAAAGAGAATAATCGTATAATTTAGAGGCAATCCTCGGAGTATTAAAATCTCGATTATCGAGTAAAACAATAAAAGAACTATTGCGTTGTTTTCATAATACTAGAATTTACCTAAATTAAAATCAACACCCATTTTATGAAAAAGTCATTCATTTTCATTGCTTCTTTCCTATTCGTATTTATTTCTTGTAAAGAAACTTCAACCGCTAAAACAGAACGCTCTGGTGAGCCAGATGTTTATAATGTTGTAGATGACAATGCCAAAATGAACCAGGCGATGGTAGATGCCAAAAATTCTATTGAAGAGTTTAAAATTGCGCTTACCAGTAAAAATCCTAGTTATGAGTTTTTTACCATCAAACAAAAATTTGATGCTAACGATGGCGCAGAACATATTTGGGTAAGAGATATTCAGTTAGTAGATTCAGATTTTATGGGCATCATTGCCAATGAACCTGTATATACAGATAAGGTTCAATTAGGTGATACTATTAAAGTAGAACGCGCCAGCATTAGTGATTGGATGTATTATGACGAGGGCAAAGTTGTTGGTGGTTTTACCATACGAGCTATTCGTGATGCATTATCGCCTGAAGAGCAAGCTGCATTTGACGCTGAAAACGGATTGATTTTTAAATAGCCTATGTTCTCTTTTCTAAAGAAAAAACAGTCAAAAAATATACGTATTGTTGGTACGGATCAGGAGTTACTAATTAATGATGTAGCTATAACGTTCCCCACCAACTATGAAACTTTAGTCACCGTTTTTGGTGAACCTTCGCGTACTTCAAAAACTAAACTCTCGAAAAGTCCGGTAATCTGTTGGGATGCCGAAGGTGTTTACGGCTCTTGTGGTAGCTATAGTCATATCTATGGCTTTAGTCTTATTTTTTCTAAAAACCATGACCTTGATCTTATTCCTGAAAATAATTTTTCGGGGTCTATCATCATAAATAATGAAGAAGTGCAGTTCGATAATTTTTCAAAAATTGAGCATCCTACTTATTTGGTCGATAAACTCACCTACAAGGATAAAGAGGAACCCTACGCACTTTCGTTCAGAACCAATTTAGATTATAAAAAGGAAATTCCAAAAGATAAATACATACTACAAAAACAAACCGAGCCCCATATAGAATTCATCGATTTCGGATTTAAATTGGCTGTCATCGAAGAATTGATGTACACTCAAGAAGTGCTTCATCCCAAGTTTGAATTGTACGAATTTGTGGAGTGGTATACCAAACGAAAAATAGATATTGAAGAAGAGGGCTATGAACCTATTGCAGAAGTGACCCAGTTCTTTAATGATCTTCAAATACCAAAACATATGGCTCCTCTTTTGACCGAAATCTACCAAGATGGCGGTAACGATGTTTACATGAACTTACTTCGATTTGGTAGCGGTAGCGAAGATTACTGGGATATTAAAAGCGCTGCAGATGTTAAAAATTTCCCTAATCTTAAAAAAGCAACCTTGTGCTACGCCGAAGATACTGTGTACGATGAAATGATTGCGATGGGAATTGATGCCGAGAGTTTATAAATACCTGAGAAGTGTCATAGTTTAGCATACAGTTGTTTTATACTATTGTAAAAACAACTGTATGGAAATAATATCTTTCACTGAAAATCTAAATTTCAACGACCAAAAAATTGTCACTAAGGTTCTTTTAGAAACATCGTTCTCTAAAGAGATTCGTATTTTATTAAAAGAAGGACAACAAATGAAAGAGCACAAAGCTCCTTTCCCTATTATAGTCCATATAGTACAAGGCGCCATGGATTTTGGGGTTCAAGGTACTTTGCACAAACTAAAACAAGGAGATATTATTACCTTAGCCTCTAATATACCGCATGACCTTTTAGCTTTATCCGATAGTATTGTGCGTCTTACCCTTTCTAAACAAGATGCTGCCGAACGGGTGCAAAAAGTAGTTGCTGATTCTTAAATATAGACAATGACCCAAATTACCAATAGAGAAGATGTTAGTGTATTGGTGCATACCTTTTACGATAAAATACGACAGAATGAAATGTTAGGTCCCATTTTCAACGGACACATTACTGACGAACAGTGGCCTGCGCATTTAAGCAAGCTTACAGACTTTTGGGAGTCTAACCTTTTTGGTGTTCGTACGTTTAGAGGGAGCCCGTCTAAGGCACACGTAACCGTTGATAAAAATCTAAAGCACACTATTTCTCAAAATCATTTTGCGCAATGGCTACAGCTTTGGTTCGAAACTATTGATGAGCTTTACGAGGGCGAATTAGCCAATAATGCAAAAGATATGGCACGTAGAATGTCTACCGGTCAGTATATTCATATTTGGCAGAATAGACCAGAGGAGTTTAAAGGGGAGTAAGTAGTATCTGTTGGCAGTATTAGTTCTCAGTTTATAGATTCTTTAGCCTTTGACAAGAAACAAAATGACATTATTAATGAAAAAAGTTTCGTTTTAAATGAATTCCTTCGTGCGAATTGCCCATAGCATTCGTCGCACAACGAATAAAAAAATCGTTATCTTAGTCTGTAGTATTTAATTGAATTTTTTAGAACAAATTCCCAAAGACGCGGCATAATGGATTACCTATCCCCTACCTATTTTTATGACTATGAAAGTGACGAAATCGAAGCTTTTATTTCTGAGTTCAAAAACACATCGCTTTCTAAGAAGGAAATAGCCAAACAGTTATATTTAAAAGTAAGGGATACTTGGAGATACGACCCATACAGCCTAAGCCTTAACAAAGAAAAATACCGCGCCAGCGAAATTGCCAAACGTACTAAAGGGCATTGTATAGATAAATCTATTGTTTTAATTGCTAGCCTTCGTGCTTTAGACATACCTGCTAGAATTCATTTGGCGAAAGTTAAAAACCATATTGGCGTAGAGCGATTAATAGAAAAATTCGGCTCTAACGAACTTACCCCTCATGGTATGGTAGATGTTTTTCTTGACGATAAATGGCTTAAAATTTCCCCAACGTTTAACGCATCTTTATGCGCTATGCTCAACGTAGCACCTTTAGATTTTGATGGAGAAAATGATGCTGTATTGCAACCTTTTAATGAAGAAGGTACCCAGTTTATGGAATATCTAGAAGACTATGGTCATTTTGAAGACCTACCCATAGCATTTATGGTAAGAAATGCTCGTGAACACTACCCGAATATATTTAATGCAGATTCTAAGCAGACAGAATTTCTATTGTAGGTTTTAACAAACTTTAATACGCTATCCAACTTTTCGGCAAATAACGAACTACTTTTTATAGTACATTCGGTTGAAAATTTGATTTCCGTGAAAAACTACCTTTTCGTATTAATATTAGCATTTTCATCCACATTTGTTGTTGCCCAAGAACCATTAGAATGGAACCCAGACTATGAGCTACAATTAAGTGACTACCTATCTCCAGAATCGGAGATTAATGCTGCGCTTACCTCCTATTCCATATATTCAGGCTCAAAGATCGACTTCAGTTTTAATATGAACTCAGTCTCGTTTATGTTCACCAAAAACTTCAACAGCAAGGTGAAAGCTATTTTCCAGAAGAATCTAGCGGTATTGATTGCTCCTGATTCTATCACTGCAAATCAGCTACTACAATTTGGCAGGTACGATTTTGATTTGGTAGAGCTTTATGCTAGAAAAATACGCAAGAAAATATATGAGGAAAAAGGAGCTTTTAGCGACTCCAAATTATTTCAACCTATTTTCAACGAGCTACAAGAAGAAATGAATACGGTTAGCGCACAGGTTTTTAAAGCAACCGATTTTGGAAAAGATGGCGAATTGCTTCAAAAAGAGCACGACAAAGTTATTCTAGAAATAAATAACCTTTCAGATTTCTGTCAGACCTGCAAGCCAAAGAAAAACCGTTAGTAAGTTGCCTGTTGATAAAAGAATATCATCTTGAGCGAAATCGAAGGGACCGGAATCAAACCCTCTATTAACTGTATTATCGATACGGCTGTGCTCAAGCACCACACGATTAATACAACTCAGCACACTAAACCTACAATTGAGTTATAATAGTTACCTTGATGTTTGTGTTTACCTCATCTTTGGGTAACACAAAACCAACCGACCATGGAAAACATTATTGAAATTTTTATTTACATACATGCCTTTTTTGGTGGTATAGGGCTTATTACCGGTATTGGAAGTATCATCGTTAGAAAAGGAAAACTAAACCACAAACGTTTAGGCAAATGGTTTACCTGGTCTATGATTGTTAGCTCTGCCATTTCATTAGTTATAGCACGTTTACCAAACCACATGAACACCTTTTTATTTCTCGTGGGCATATTTACCATTTACATGATATTAGCAGGCAACAGAGCGCTGACATTTAAATCAATCAAAAAAACAGAAGCTAATTTAGTAGATAAACTTGTTTCGGGCACAATGGTAGCAAGTGCACTGCTAATGATAGGCTTCGGCCTCACCGGTTTAATAAACGGTTATTCGCACGCTATACTTTTTCTTTTCTTCGGATTAATAGGTCTCTTTCTACCTTATGGGGATTACAAATTATTTAAGAATACCCTAAAAAACAGAAAGCTTTGGCTCATTAACCACCTTAGTAGAATGTTAGGCGCACTTATAGCATCCGTTACAGCATTTATAGTTGCCGGAATGAAATACGATACCATGTGGGCATGGATGATTCCGTCGGTTATTGGAACCGTCTATATCATCTATTGGATTAAAAAAGTAAAAGGAAAAAAGAGACTAAAAACTGCTTAACCTATTCTTTTAGGTTTAAGTTCTCTGCAAAGTAATCACAAAAATCTTTCATAGTAGCGGTCATTTTTTCGTCTTGTGTTGCCTTTAAAAAAGACTCTGATAAAGAAACCAATGTTTGATGAAAAAATGTTTTCATCTCATCTACAGGCATATCTTTTGTCCACAAGTCGATCTTTAACGATTCTTGATTCTTGCTATCCCAAACGGATAATAACATTGCCTTTGCTTCCTCATTTTCAATTCCACCGTCTTGAGCAGACCAGTTTAATGTTTCAGGAATTCTATTTTCATCTAATCCTACGCGCAACGTAATTTCTGAAGTATGTAAATCTGCCATTTAAATTCTCGGTTTGTAATTTGATTTCTTAAAAATTTCATCTGCAGGCATCGTCAATAACTGTATCATGCTTACATCATTGTTTTCCATAAAAGCACGCACTATTTGCCAGCCTATATAACGACCTAATCTACCAGGAGATTCATTATCCAACTCTAACCCAAATTTAGAAAATGGGGCAGGTTCTAAAAATCGCTGATTTAATTTGTTGTCGGTATCGTATAAATATTCGTTCTCAATAAAATTTCTCCACATTGGCTCTTCATTGGCTATAGCCCAATCGATATCCTCTTGAGAGTATCCTATTTTTTTACGGTCTTCTGCCTCTGGCATCAATTTATCCTTTAGGTATAACTCTTTACCAAAATAAATCATACGCGCTAAGTAAGTACGATCTCGTGGTTTCGGCACTACTTGCTTTGCAAATGAACTAGCCACATCGCTTACCAAATAATTACGATCTAAGGATTCTGCTATATATCGCTGAAAACCTCCATAATACTTATGCTCAGAACCCAAATAATTATCTAGGCTAATAAACAAAAGACTATCGGTCATTATAATCCTATTATTATAATCTACATCATTAGTTACCGTAATTACCTTTGGCACGTTATAGTCTGGAAAGTAATACTTTATGTGCTTAAACAATTGTACAAGCCCCTCTTCTTCTACCTCAAAACTGCGAAAGGAATTACCAACCTCTTGAAATAGTTCTATTTGCAGAGAATCTTCCATCTTAGCTATCCAAACACTATCGGGTGCAGGAAACAAGTATGGATACATTTTACGCAATGCCGGTAAACCTTCTTCTCCCGAAGATGCAAATTCACGATCAAATCGAGAAATTTTCAGGTCCATAGGTATAGCAGCAATCTCTTCGGCTACCTTAACACTATCATTACAGCTAGAAAGAATGAAAAAAACTGACAATAGCATAAAAATAGGTTTGACCTTTGTAAGTATTTTACAATACATTTTATTATTCACGGTGTTCAACTTATTTTTAGGGCAAAGTTAATTGATTTTACTAAATAATTAGAGTGGTATGCAAACGGAAAAGGTAATTGAGCACATTGTTAATTGGTTAAAGGATTATGCTACTAATGCAAAACAGAAAGGTTTTGTGATTGGTATATCTGGAGGAATTGACTCTGCGGTTACTTCTACCCTTTGTGCAAAGACAGGTTTGGACCTACTTTGTTTGGAAATGCCGATTCACCAAGCCGAGAATCAATCTGACCGAGCATCTAGACATATTGAGTGGTTACAAAAGAATTTTTCTTCTGTAAAAAGGCAACCCGTAAACCTTACACCAGTATTTGATAGTTTGGTAACAGCCTTACCTCCTGTAGAAAATGAGGCAGATAGATTTATGTCTTTAGCGAACACTAGAGCTCGATTACGTATGACGAGTCTTTACTATTTTGCAGCACTTGAACGCTATCTTGTAGCAGGTACCGGCAACAAGGTGGAAGATTTTGGTGTTGGTTTCTATACTAAATATGGTGATGGAGGAGTAGACTTAAGCCCCATAGCCGATTTAATGAAAACAGAAGTTTACGCTATTGCAAAGGTTTTAGGTATAAACGAAGAGATTATAGGTGCAGCACCAACAGACGGACTTTGGGGTGATGACAGAACTGATGAGGACCAAATTGGCGCCTCTTATCCTGAGCTAGAATGGGCGATGACGATGAAAGATGAGGGTAAAAAAGTTGATGATTTTGAAGGTAGGAAAAAAGAAGTATTTACTATATTTACACGATTAAATACTATGAACCAACATAAGATGATGCCCATACCTGTTTGTGAGATACCAGAACGGTTAAAATAACAACTCAACTAAGAATCAGGGTATTAAAACGAAAATAAAGTCCGAAATTATACGTTACTAATAAAAAAATGCAACTTTGACTTCTAATTTAGAATTTTAAGCCTTACATTGCATGTAGTCTTTTCAGACAAAATAGGTTCTAAAATCTATATAAAAAAATATTAATGATCAAAGTTTTAATAGCGGATAACCACCCTATCATAAGAATGGGAGTAAGGAAGGTTCTAGAAGCCGCTGAGGGATTTGAATTGATCGATGAGGTAGCTACTACCGAAGAACTTTTTGAAAAACTTAAAGACACAACCCCCGATGTAGTCATGCTAGAAATGGATATTCCAGATATTAATGGAATAGCAGCATTACGAAAAATCAAAAAAGATTACGCGGACGTAAAAGTCCTTATGTACAGCGGTCAATCTGAAGACGTTTACGCTCTTAGCGCCATTAGAGCTGGTGCTTTTGGGTATTTATCAAAATCATCTGGTGTAGAATATATTACTGCAGCAGTAACTAAAGTAAGTGAAGGTAGTATGTTCATTACAAATGAACTTGCACAACGTCTTGCTTTTGATGAAGGAACTAAGAAACCAAGAAGGTTCTTTAGAAAACTGTCTACTAGAGAAATAGAAGTGTTGAAACTTTTAGCTAGTGGTAAACGAAATAAAGAAGTTGCTTTAGGATTAAACCTAAACGAAAAAACAGTTAGCACCTACAAAGCTCGTTTAATGAAAAAATTAAATGTAGACAATATGGTCGATTTATTACAACAGGCAAAAGCCTTAGAATTGTACTAAATTCCTACAACTGGAATAAAATAAAAAAAGACCTGCTTTTAGCGGGTCTTTTTTTATTTAAAACATTTTCTCATTACTAAGACAACACTCTATTCAATTTCTGATTCAGTAATTTGTTCAACTGAATGTAATTCATAATTTCCTCTAGCGCTTCTCTATTATCTTTTTCTGCTCCCTCTGTTGTATTTTGTAACGTTGACATTCTCTTTTTAATCAAGAAACAACGCAGCGTTAAAATTGTTTCGCTGACCAACTGAGCAACTCCTATTTCCTTTTTCTTTGGGAAAATTTCTTTACGCTCCCAATCATGTAACGAATAACGCTCCTCTTCCATTAGAATTGAGGAAATCTGATTTGCCATTTCCTGCTCCAATCCATTTACAAAAGTGGTAATAGAAAACTCTTCTGCCTCATTTAAGGCTTCAATTAACTTGGCATACATTTTACGAAAATCTTCATTAGCCAACTCAATTTCATCTTCTTGAAGGTCCAAGAATATTTTCTCGTATACTTTTATATTAGAGGACTCTGGCTCTAATACTAAATCGCCAGATTCATTCTCCTTCAACACCAAATCTTCAAATTCTTCTTTGTGATTACCATACAGCATAAGCGATTCTATAATCTTTCGCTCTAATACATATAGCACATCAACTTTCTCTTGTTTCTTCTCCTCTTTATCTTTACCGCGAACTACATCAAAAGCTTTCTGTTCTTCTTTAGGTTGGCTTTTTACATCCTTCTCTTCTTTCTTCTCTATCTGCGCCAGCGTATTGTACAATACCGCTTCAGATATATTCATGATCTGGGCGCATTCTTGAATGTAGATTTCTTTCTTTATACGATCAGGAATCTTAGAAATACTATTAACAATATCCCTAACCGTATCTGCCCTTTTTATAGGATCGTTATCCGCTTCTTCTACTAAAAGTGATGCTTTGAACTGAATAAAATCTTTTGAATTATCACCTAAATAAGACAACACATCTTCCAGTTCATTATTCTTGGAAAAACTATCTGGATCTTCTCCTGCCGGAAAAGTACAGATACGAACATTCATACCTTGTTCCAAGATTAAATCTATACCACGAAGCGATGCACGCAGACCAGCCGCATCTCCATCGAACAATACCGTAATATTTTTAGTAAGCCTATTAATTAATCTAATCTGCTCTGGTGTTAAAGCAGTACCACTAGAAGATACTACGTTATCTATACCTCGTTGTGCAAACTGTATAACATCTGTATACCCTTCTACCAAATAACAATTGTCCTCTTTGGCGATAGATTGTTTAGCATGGTAAATACCATACAGCACTTTACTCTTATGGTAAATATCACTCTCTGGCGAGTTTAAATACTTCGCTGCTTTTTTATCATTGGTTAAAATACGACCACCGAAACCTAGTACGCGCCCACTTAAGGAATGTATTGGAAACATGACCCTACCTTTAAATCGGTCAAATTTTCTTGATCCGTTAGGGTTATTAGGATCTTCCTTAACTATGGTCAATCCTGTTTTTTGAAGGTATTCTAACTTATAGCCTTTATCTAAAGCAGCGGTAGTAAAACCGTCCCACTGATCTAAACAATACCCAAGCTCAAATTTCTTTATAGTCTCGTCTGTAAAACCACGCTCCTTGAAATAGCTAAGTCCAATTGCTTTACCTAGCTCGGATTCCCATAGCATTTCTTTAAAATGGGTTTGGGCGAACTCAGACACCAAGTACATACTCTCTCGCTCACTAGCCTGCTCTTTCTGCTCGTTAGATTGCTCGGTCTCATCAACTTCTATATTATACTTCTTAGCTAAATACTTGATAGCTTCTGGATAGGTAAAATGCTCGTGCTCCATTAAAAAAGCAACTACGTTACCCCCTTTTCCACTACTAAAATCTTTCCATATCTGTTTTACAGGAGATACCATAAAACTAGGCGAGCGCTCATCTGTAAACGGACTAAGCCCCTTAAAATTAGTACCCGATTTCTTTAATTGCACAAAATCACCAATAACCTCCTCTAAACGAGCAGTTTCATATACTTTATCTATGGTAATTTTTGAAATCATAATTGGCCAGAAGTACCTCCCCTAAAAGAGAAACAATTTTACGTAATTTAGAACATCAAAAGTACTAATTATGATTCTATTCTTTGGCACTAGACCAGGTAAACCAGAAACCATAACCCTTTTTAATTCTACTTGCCCTTATTGTCAACAAAGAGGCACACTAACGGCAGTTACACAGAAAAATTATTTTCATATATTTTGGATTAAATTATTTAAAATTTCAAGCAATACTACCGCTGAATGCAGTCATTGTAAACGCGGGTACTATGAAAACGAGTTCACCGATGAAATGAAGCTTGAATTGTCCAAAACAAAAAAATAGCTGTAGTAACCGGTTTTTACACACGGCACCACAGCTAAATTGATTGATGAATATTTTTGTATTATAAATCGAAACGAAGACCTAAGGATACATTTCTTTGATCCACGGCAGCGTTCTTAAATATCGGGTTTAAATCGTACTTCACATATAATAGAACACCATCAACACCTGCATAGGCACTTAAACCATATATTAAATCATTGGTGTTATAGCTACGTTTTAATTTGTCTTTCACATTATCACCGTCAATTTCATATTTCAATTTCTGACGCGTTCCTATATTAAAACCTCCGTAACCCCCTAACCCTACTCTAAATTGATTTTTTAATGAATATCGCATGGTTTTATCAGCTGTCTTTAACTTCGACGGACCAAATTCGAAATGCATTGGGAACACCAAATTATCCATTCTAAATTTTGATTTATTCAACTCATATTCGAACTCCTGAAGCTCCGATTGACCGTTTTCAAGTGAAACCAAGTATTGATTATCCTTAGCCTTTAATCCATTAAACTGAAAAGAGAACCCATAATTGAATCTTAAGAAATTAGAATTTTTCAGTACTCTAGTACGCCATTGCCATCCCATTTCAAAAAACCTACTCCCGCCAATTTTATAAGGAGAATCATTTAAAGATTGCCCCTCAGTTATAACATTATTCAACCCGACGGCCATTATAAAATCTGAATAGGTTCTTCTATCATATTTTGGCTCTATTCTTTTAGAATTCTCATTTACTCTTATTCCAAAAAGCTTTGCATCATCCCCGTCATCATCACCAAACCCAATTTGAAAAGCAAATTTATAATTCAAGGTATCCAATTCTTTTACCTCTCCATTATTCCTTTCCAATAATGAAATCTTATTATCGATTATAGCTATTCTTTCTTCAATATTCAACGCTCTTTTCTCGGCAGCTTTAATTTTCAACGAATTGGCTTCCTCTTCTGTAATTTCCCCATTCTTCAATTTCCTGACTATTTCTTCTAGTTCGAATTTTAAAGCTTCCTTTTCTTGATTCGTTATATTGAATTTCTGCTCTTTTAATACTTCTATTTTCTTTTCCAAGCCTTCTTGGGCAGTCAAATTTTGCACCATAAAAAGCGCAACCAGCCCTACTAAATACATTGTAATTGTTCTCATTTCGATTTGATTTTTTTGATGAATAAAACTCCGCTCCCTGTCCCTATAAGATTTTATAGAGATGAAGAATAAAACGATTTGTGTTTGATTAATTATTGCGATCTGCAACCGCAGTGCGCACCTTGATAAAACTGGCTTTTAATGAATTAAATATTTGGTCTCGGAAGGATTGATCAAGCTCACCCTCAACCTCTGTCAACAAAGCCATTGCATCGACAGATTTATCTGTATTAAATATTTTCTCTCTTAATATTTCATCTTGTGCACGTTTCAATAATGAATCTACCTCTGCATCTGTCACAGCACTATACTGTTCCAACTCATTTAGCTGGGCAACTATACCCGCCACTTTAGTATTTATAATATCATCTGAAATTTCTAATTTATTATCTTTCTTTTCAGACTTGATATGTTCTACAGAAGCGATTTCGATTTCATCTTTTGTATTGATGATTTCTATATTTTCTATTAGTTCTGGTTTCTTTTCTACTACGTTATTAATTTTCTCTACATTATCAATCGTAGCTACAGCTTCTTGTACTTTCTCTAAAAACGGTACCGACTCAGTATTTATCTTCTCTTCCTTTACTTCTTTATTATCGGTATCAACAACTTTAAACTGCCTTTCATTGATATCATCACTACTATTAAAGAAGAACATTGTAATACCTATTAAAACAATAACACTAGCAGCAATACCCATCCATAAATACACGGGGTTCTTATCTCTATCATCAGTATTCAATTCTGAAGAAAGTTTTTCCCAAGCATTTTCTGAAGGTTGGATTTCTCTTTCCTTAAATTGGGCTTTAATATGTTTCTCAAATTTATCAGTTCCCATACCCTATAATATTTTGTTGCCTTAATTGACCTTGTAACAATTTTCGGGCTTTTAATAATTGTGTTTTTGAAGTGCTTTCGGTTATAGAAAGCATTTCTGCTATTTCTTTATGCTTGTACCCCTCTACGGTATATAAAACAAAGACCATTTTATATCCCTGCGGTAAAACATCTATTAACCGTTGAATATGTTCGGTGTCTAAATCTGTACTCTGCGAAATTTCTTCAGACTGATTTTTTTCGTACACCTCATCATCATAAACAACAAATTGTTGCTTTCTTAAATAAGAGATACTTTCCCTAATCATTATTCTTCTTAACCAACCCTCAAAACTACCTTCGAATTTAAAAGTGTTCAGATTATTAAACATTTTCAAGAATCCTTGCACCATTACATCCTCGGCAAAATGAATGTCTTTTATATATTGTCTACAGACACTCAACATTTTTGGAGCATGTTTTTTATATAAACGCTCTTGCGCATCTCGGCTTCCCGATATTGCTCTTTTAATGAGCTGGTTTTCGTTTTTATAAAAAGGTATAATTTTCAAAATATTGGTTTGGTCTTCTATTATACTAGACGCAGATGTTTTAGTAATAGTTGCCTGAAGATAAATAAATTTTAAAATTTATTTACAAATAACTGTTTTACAGCATATTAAAATAAAATAATTTTAGACGAAATTATTTTTTACGGTCTACCACGTAATTTACCATCAACTCTAAAGCTGCTTTGTAGTCAGATTCTGGATAGGTACCAAGTAACTCTAAAGCCTCGTCTCTGTACTGAAGCATTTGATCAACGGCATAATCGAGTCCGCCCTTTTCTTTCACAAAGGCAATAACTTCCTTCACGCGTTTTTTATCCTTGTTGTGGTTTTTAATAGAATTAATAACCCAACTCTTTTCTTTCTTGGAACAGTGGTTTAAAGCATATATCAAAGGTAAAGTCATTTTTTGCTCCTTAATATCTATACCTGTTGGCTTACCTATCTTCTGACCGCCGTAATCAAAAAGATCATCTTTAATTTGAAATGCCATACCACAGAGTTCGCCAAATTTCCTGAACGTTTCTACATCTGTACTTTCTGGTTTCACCGAACACGCACCCAATGAACAACATGCCGCTATAAGAGTTGCTGTTTTCTGTCTTATGATTTCGTAGTACACCTCTTCGGTAATATCTAAACGCCTAGCTTTCTCTATTTGTAATAATTCGCCCTCGCTCATTTCACGAACCGCTACGGAGATTATTTTAAGTAAATCGAAATCGCTATTATCAATGGATAACAAGAGTCCTTTAGAAAGTAGATAATCGCCCACTAAAACAGCTATCTTATTTTTCCACAGGGCATTAATAGAGAAGAATCCTCTACGCTTATTGCTTTCATCAACTACATCGTCATGAACCAACGTTGCAGTATGTATAAGTTCTATTACTGAAGCACCACGATATGTCCGTTCATTTACCTCTCCATTATTCAGCAGTTTTGCGGTAAGAAATACAAACATAGGACGCATCTGCTTCCCCTTGCGATTAACGATGTAATGGGTAATTCTGTTGAGTAGAGCAACCTTAGAGGTCATTGAATCTCTAAACTTAGATTCAAACAGCTCCATTTCCTGGTAGACAGGTTCCTTTATTTGCGCTACTATTTTCAGTTGCTCTTTATTAGAACGCTAAAATTAGGCAAAAGCTAGCAGTTAACAGTACTCGGAGAGGAGATAATGATTACTTGATGATCGGAAAAAAAACCGAAGTTCAAACTCAAAAATCAAGTTCAAGTTCAATAATGCTTTTGGCTTTTGCCAAAACATCAATATAACTTTGCTAAATACGCAAAATCAAAATAAACCTTTAATCTATACTCTTTTCCAACTTTGTACTTAATACTTCCTTACGATTTATTTGCCAACTGGCCACAAGCGGCATCAATATCCTTTCCTCTAGAGCGACGAACGGTAACTACAATATTATTTTTCTCTAACGTATTTACGTAACGATCAATTGCTGCATTAGATGCTTGTTTAAACTCGCCATCATCAATTGGATTATATTCTATCAAATTCACTTTAGACGGTGCAAAGCGGCAGAATTCTACCAAGGCATCTACATCTTTTTGACTATCGTTTATTCCGTCCCAAACTACATATTCATAGGTAATTCTACTTTTTGTTTTCTCATACCAATACACTAGCGACTCTCTTAAATCACTTAAAGTGAACTTAGCATTAAAAGGCATAATAGAAGTACGTATCTCATCTATTGCAGAATGTAAGGAAACTGCCAACTTAAATTTGACTTCGTCATCTGCCATTTTTTTGATCAACTTAGGTACACCTGAAGTAGATACGGTAATTCGCTTTGGAGACATTCCCAAACCGTCTGGAGAAGTAATCTTATCAATTGCCTTTAACACATTGTTATAGTTCATTAAAGGCTCTCCCATGCCCATAAAAACAATATTGCTCAATGGTTTTTCAAAATATAATCGGCTTTCGTTGTCTATTACAACTACTTGATCATAAATTTCATCGGGATTCAAGTTTCGCATGCGCTTTAAACGAGAGGTTGCACAGAACCTACAATCTAAGCTACACCCAACCTGACTAGAGACACATGCTGTCGTTCTTGATTTTGTAGGTATTAATACCGACTCTACAATCAAATCATCGTGCAAGCGTACGGCATTCTTAATAGTACCGTCACTACTGCGTTGCATTAGATCTACCTTAATATGGTTGATAACGAAATTAGCTTCTAGCATTTCCCTAGTTTCTTTAGACAGATTTGTCATCACATCAAAAGAATAGGCAGCTTTCTGCCACAACCATTCATACACTTGGTTACCTCTAAAAGCTTTGTCTCCATTAGAAACAAAAAAGTCCCTAAGCTGCTCACGCGTTAATGCCCGGATATCTTTTTTCTTTATTTCTTCCATTACTTAAAGGTAGGTATTACTAATTATAAAAATCCCGCTTTCTCAATTTGCAGATAAAGCGGGATATTCAATTTTCCTTTTTAAAAAAGGAGTTATTCTTAACTTATATAATCAACATGGCATCACCATAAGAATAGAACTTATAGTTTTCCAATATTGCTTCTTTATATGCTTTGTTCATTAAATCGTGACCCATAAATGCAGATACCATCATCAATAATGTAGATTTTGGTAAGTGGAAATTAGTGATCATTGCATTAGCAATACTAAAATCATAAGGAGGGAAAATGAACTTGTTTGTCCAACCTTCATATGTGTTTAATGTATGCTTAGATGAAACTGCACTTTCCAATCCTCTCATTGCAGTAGTACCAACCGCACATATACGACGCTTTTCTACCTTAGCGTTGTTTACGATATCAGTTGCTTTTTCATCAATAAATAGCTCTTCACTATCCATTTTATGCTTAGATAAATCTTCAACTTCTACAGGGTTAAAAGTACCTAACCCAACGTGCAAAGTCAATTCTGCAAAATCAATACCTTTAATCTCTAAACGCTTTAATAAGTGCTTAGAAAAGTGAAGACCAGCTGTTGGAGCAGCAACTGCACCTTCATGCTTTGCATAAATAGTTTGGTAACGCCCTTCATCTTCTGGCTCAACTTCTCTTTTTATGTACTTAGGTAACGGAGTTTCACCTAACTCTCTTAGTTTTCTTCTGAAATCTAAATAAGCACCATCATAAAGGAAACGTAACGTTCTACCTCTAGATGTTGTATTATCAATAACTTCAGCTACCAATGTTTCATCATCACCAAAATATAACTTGTTACCAATACGTATTTTACGTGCTGGATCTACAAGAACATCCCAAAGACGTTGTTCTTCGTTCAATTCGCGCAAAAGAAAAACTTCGATACGCGCACCAGTTTTTTCCTTGTTGCCGTATAAACGAGCAGGGAAAACTTTGGTATTATTAAGAACCATAACATCACCTTCATCAAAATAGTCGATCATGTCTTTGAACATCTTATGCTCAATCTTTCCGGTCTTTCTATGGATGACCATTAACTTAGACTCATCTCTATTTTCAGAAGGATGCTCCGCCAATAATTCTTTTGGAAGCTCAAAATTAAAATTTGATAATTTCATGTAGCTATTATATTTAATGTAGCAAATTGCGGCTGCAAATATACAATCTGCAGATAGGCCTTGTCAAGTAAATCCCTAATTATAATTCTTTTATACTGAAATCTAGTTGTTTTAAATCATTCCAAAAATCTGGATATGACTTAGAAACCACTTCTGCATCGTTTACAAACATGGTCGTTTTCATTGCCAAAGGTGCAAAAGCCATAGCCATTCTATGATCATTATACGTATCAATAGCTACCTCTGGAATAATGGTTTCAGATGGAATTATGGTAAGTGTTTTATCTGTTACAGAAATATTTGCACCCAATTTAGAAAGCTCTGTATGTAAAGCCTCTAGGCGATCAGTTTCTTTTATTTTTAGCGTATGCAACCCAACTAAATGACAACCTACACCTAACCCAAAGCAAGTTACCGCTATAGTTTGTGCAATGTCCGGAGCATTTGCCAAATCAAACTCATTTTCAGCTAATACTTTTTTGTCGGTCTTTCTTAATGTGATTTTATGCTCACCAAAAGTAGTTTCTACGCCAAATGAAGTATAAATATCTGCTAACACACTATCTCCCTGAAGACTCTTCTGCTTGTAAGCGGACAAGGTGATTTCTGTTCCTGGAGCTGCGAGCGCACAAATACCATAAAAGTAAGATGCCGAACTCCAATCAGATTCTACCACTAAAGTTGTAGGCGCAACTTTATCTTTAGCAGAAACTTTTATTATATTTCCTTGAAAAGAGGTTTCTACCCCAATTTCTTCCAATAACGCTAATGTCATTTTAATATAAGGTACCGAAGTAATCTTACCGACCAACTCTAATTCTAGTCCGTTTTCTAAACTCGGCGCAATTAATAGTAGAGAAGAAATGTACTGACTACTAACATTTGCAGGCAAGCTCACTTTATCTTTAACTATTCTTTGTCCCTTTATTTTTATAGGAGGATAACCTTCTTCTTGTTCATAAGAGATTTCTGCCCCTAATGATCTTAAAGCATCAACAAGTATTTTTATAGGTCTTTCTGTCATTCTTTTAGACCCGGTTAAAATTACTTCTTTACCTTCTTGCGAAGAGAAAAAACCTGTTAAGAAACGCATAGCCGTACCTGCATGGTGAATATCTACCGTGCCGTCTGAAATTTTCAACCCTTTCGCCATAACCTGGGCATCGTCAGAGTTTGAAATATTCTCTATTTTAATATCTTTAAATAATGCAGCAAGTAATAAACTACGGTTAGATTCACTTTTAGAACCTGTTATAGTAATTGTATCGTTTAGCTGATTGTTTGCTGGGCCGGTTAGGTGAAGTTTCAATGCGTGTCGTTTTAAAAATCAAGCCACAAATATACGCCTATTTCAACTTTTTATTGTTGTGATGACGGTCATGATCACGCTTTGTTTTCAAATCTAACTTTTTATCGAAAGCTTGTTGCAAATCGATACCTGTCTGATTTGCTAAACATAGTACAACGAACATTACATCTGCCAATTCCTCGCCTAAATCTTTATTCTTATCTGACTCCTTTTCGCTCTGTTCACCGTAGCGTCTGGCAATAATTCTTGCTACCTCTCCTACCTCTTCTGTTAGCTGTGCCATATTGGTCAGCTCATTAAAATAGCGAACGCCATGTTCTTTGATCCAATTATCTACTTCTAGTTGTGCGTTTTCGATGTTCATATAATATATCCTGTTAACTTTTGATGCTTTAAATAACGAATTATATCTTTTCTAAAACAATCAAAGATTGATTTTGACTTTTTACAGCTTCATTAAAAAGTTGTTTTATTCCTGAATAATAACCATTAGTATAATGAGCGGAATTTAATTCAAAAGTAAAAAATAAATTAAGGCTACCGATTTCGTTCTTGGATACATTTAACTTTAATATCCCGCCATTATTAGGGAGGGTAAAATTTTTATTTTCTGGTATCGATTTTAACTTATAGCCATCAGGCACTTTCATATTAAGTATGTATTGATATTTGGTAGTATAACCAAAATCTACTGGGTAATTTCTTTCTGAAGAAGTAAAAGGATTTTTTTCGAAGAATTTTATAGCAAATGGATTCAAATAAATATTATCTCCTTGAAATACATTTTCAATTTCAAAATTGAATCTTTCTGTAATCTTTTTTTCATCTGAATACTCTAATTTCTTTTCATGAGAGACAATATGAAAATCATCTGATATTTCTTCTTCTAATTTCTCTAGGTAATCTTCTTCCTTAGTTGTTTCCAATATTTCCTCTTGAGAAACTTTCTTATAACCCATAGTAATGTAATCAAAAATCCCAGAAAGCTTTTTTTCTATTGGATCAATAGTCATTTGAGCTCTGATCATTTGAGAATTTGATTTCTCTGGCACAATATCATACCAATAGCTTTCATTATCAAAATCCATTACCCTTCCGTAATAATTTAGACAACGAAAAGGCAACATTCCGAATGGCATATATTTATTTGTTGCATCTAACAAATATGACTCACCGCCAATATCCACTTTTGCCACCAAGTAATTAAAATCATTCATTACTGGATGGGTCTTTTTAGGTAGTCCTCTGTTCCTAGTTGCTAATACCATCATATTAGCCTCTATATCTGCAGCATTAAGCAAGTTTATTAGAGCTATATTTATTTCAGCTACATTACCTCTTTTTTCATCAAAAGCTGTTTTTACCTTATTATCTTGCCAAATACTATATTTTTCATTCCAGGTAAAATGGTCTTTTACAAATTCAAAAATATTTTTTGCACGTGTTAACTCATCCCCTTCTGTTAGTAATTTCTTGTCTACATTTTTTTCAAAAAAATTCTTCTTTCGCAGTTGACTACCGATATCCTTATCCGTTTTAAATTCCTTATCTACGTCTTCCCAGGATTTTGTATATTTTTCGGTTCCGCCATAGAAACTTTTATATTCAGATAACTCAAATTCTAACTTAGACCTGTAATTATTAGATGAGAGCATATACTCTTCAGAATCTTCAAATGCAGGTATGTCTTTCATTACATATTTTAAAGCTTCGCAGTCGCTATCATCTTTAGTACCAGGAAACTTAAAACACCCTTTAACGATTTCTGCTTCATTTACCGCTAAATCCAGCTCACCTTTTAAACTCCTATTATATAACCAATTACCAGGTATTTTGGCATTAAATTCTGAATATAACTTTGGTATTTCCTCTTGAAAACTCCATCCAGTAAATGTAAAATAGAAAGGAGATTGCATTTCATACTCATACTCAATTATTGAACCCTCTTTTATATTCGGAAAAGTGAATTTTATTTGTGACCATTTCTCACTTACTTCCTCCTCAAAAAATTCTGGTTTCTTTACGTAAGTCTTTACCTCTCCATTATGAGTTAGTCCTTTAATTTTAACTATTTTCTCTTTTCTATCTTTTGAACGATAAAGAGGAATTTCAATATTTGAATAGTCAAAACCTTCCTTTTCTAAAATTTTAATTTTGGCATGATATTTTGTTATTAGCCATATATAATTATCTCTAATCTCGAAATAATTATTTCCGTACTCATAAAGATAAACCGCTGTTGCAGCTGAATCTTTTTCATAAGATGTAAATGTACTTTCTGATTCTGAAAGAACACTGAATTCCACTTTGTCTTGAGCATTAATGACCGTAACACTTAACAGGAAAAGGAATAAGAATACCAATTGGCAAGATTTATACATTTCAGTTCGATATTTAATTCATCATTTTAAGGAGTAATAAATTACCATTGCAGGCAAATTATCCGTTATTTATAATCTTGACAGCACCACTTTCTCTGTCTGCTTAGAAACCATTTGACCGTAAAATTCTTTTAAAGACTCGTAATAAAAAGCAGGAATAATTGCTTCATTAATTTTAGTGGTACTTATCACCTGTAAAAGATTCCCATTCTGTATAATAGCGAAATTGAACATACCTATTTTATTAGGTAGACCTATTGTAATTTTCTCTGGCATAGATTCTATTTTATAACCCTCTGGTAAGGTATACGTAGCACTAATCTTATTTGAAAATGAATAATTAAAATCTACAGGGTATTCTCTAGCGTCAAGCTTAAAAGGGTTTTCATTTAAAGTCAAAAACATTAAAGGATTAAAATATAATTTATCTCCAATGACTTCTACTTGACCTTCATAATTAAAGCTTAAAGAATACTCTAAAGGTTTATCTGGAGCTTTACTATTTTTTAATTCAAAATCATCTATTTCAATATTCTCAAATAATGTAGAAGAATTCTTTAAAATTTCATCTTGAGTTTTATCATAATTCTCTGTTCTATAGTCAAAAGCTAAATTATCACTTAGACGAGTTTTCATTTTACCTTCAACTGAACCATCATCTATAATATTCCCTTGCATAAAAATGAACTTATTTGAAATATTCTTAGCAGCTAAAGAAACTTCTTTCGAAGTTCCGTCTTCTCTAACTAAACGACCGTTCCAATTCATTGCACGTATAGGTAGTTCATTTATTGCCAACATTTTTTCAGTAGCATCTAATAATATGAAATTCTCACCGTTTTCTATAGCTGCAATCACATAGTTAAAACCATTGGTTGTAGGAAAAATTGGAATCCCGTTAGACTTTGTGCTTACTAGTACAGGATTAGCCTTAAGCCCAGCATACCTTAGCATTGAAGTAAGCAATAAATTTATATCTGCAACATTTCCTTTCTTGTCTTCATATGCTTTCTTTACTCCACTATTACAACCAACGCCATAATAATCATTCCACGTCATTCTATTTTGAACATATTTATATATTTCCGAGGCTAATAGATTTGAATCTTTGTTTTCTGCTATAATTGCATCTAAGTCATTTTGAAAAAAACGGTGTTTATTAAGCTCATTTCCAAATTCATCATATTTATAGATAGAACTTGCAACATCTTCCCAAGACTTACTGTATACCTTGTAACCCACGCTTGGAAATTTTGTAGACTCTAGCTCAAACACAATAGCACTTCTATAGTTCTCAATATTATTGGTGAAATCTACTTCTTTTAATGCTGGAATATTCTCTGCATTTATTTCGTAGTGCTTCTCGAAAAATTCAAGTTCGGCCAATTGATTTGTTGATTTTGAACCTACCGACCCAAAGCTATCATCTCTCTTCGTTTTATAGTTATAGTTAATTTTTCTATTACTTTGAGATTCTTTTAACGAAATTGGATGAAACCCTTTTGTAAATCGTTTGAAATTAAAATATTCTGGCACTTCCACACTTAATTCTACATAATCTAACGGAATACCATATTGTAGTCTAAAATCATCCATATAACCGACCATATCTGAAGATATATCGTACTGTATATCAATGACACTACCTACTTTGACATTTGGCATAGTAATAGAAACATGATTACGATATTTACTAACATTTTCTAAAAACGAGCCTTCCTTTTTCAGCTTGTCTTCTTCGATTTTTCCATTAACAAGATTATAAGTATATCCTTTAATATTATAAATCTTTTGTTCTCCAGAACTAGACGTATAAAGAGATACAACTCTTGTAGCCCAGTCTAAACCAGATTTATTATATATCTTAATTCTTAAATGGACTTCTCGTGTAGTTCCAAAACCTTTACCTGAAGAATAATTATAAAACATTCTTTCTTTTTTAAAAAGAATGGCTGCTTCTGCATCACTATTTATAACATGTTGTTTTTGAGAAACCTCCTCTATTGAAACCTTCCCAAATTTCACATCACTACTTTGTGCGTTTATTGAGATTGAAATAATTGCAAAGATGATTGTTAAATGTAATTTCATTAATTTCTACTTTTTAATAAATACAATTTTTGATGCTTAAATCAGTAATAGAATTAATTATAGTATGCCTAGTTATAATACAGAGTATATAATTCGAAAAAGAAAAAAGTTGGTTTTTTAATTCTATACTTTGGTCAGAACAACTTTTTCATTCAATTTTTCTATCATCTTGCTATAATATTCTTTTAGACTAGGATAGTATTCTGCAGGTATAACTGGATAATTAATTTTCTTCGATACTTTTAATTGTAAAACATTACCAACATTATTAATCGCATAACTAAAACTCCCCATTCCATTAGGCAAAGCTATAGCTATAGCTTCTGGAATAGATACTACCCTATACCCTTCTGGAAGGTTAATTATACTAGTTGATATGTTTTCAAATGGAAAACTAAAATCTATTGGAAATTCTCTTTTTTCTTGTTTAAAAGGGTTTTCTTTTGTGGCTAAAAACAATAATGGTGAAAAATATATCTTATTTGAAACTACATCGATTTCACTTTCTGTAGTAAAATCAAAAGACTCTATCGGCAGTTTAGCTAGTTCATTGCTATTCTTTACTTCCAAATTGTTTATTTCAATCCCATCATACTTATCTACCAATTGATTCAAATATGATTCTTGTTTATTTTTACGGTATTCATCCCTAAAGGACAGAGCCTGATGCTCTTTATAAACATTTCTAATTTTGCCTACTGCAGTTCCGTTTTCACTTAAACTAATATTCTGAAAAGTTTGAATTGACCCCTTACTGGTCGGGTAAAGATTTATTATGGTAGACTTACCATCTTTTGAAATCATGCGACCTTCCCAATTTAAAGCCCTAATAGGCAATACACTAGGTAAGCTATTTTGACTTGTAGCATCTAACAAAATAATATCTCCATTTAGCCTAACACTACTTACTATATAATTAAACCCCTCTCTAGTAGGAAAAAGTGGCATTCCATTAGACCTTGTACTCACTAAAACAGGATTAGATTCTAGATTTGCAAAATCTAACATAGCCGTTAACATTAAATTAATTTCCGCAGTATTTCCTACCCCAGTCTGATAGGCTTGTTTAACACCTTGTTTGGTATATTTACCATAGCTCTGGTCCCATTTAACTTTAGACTTAACAAATGAAAATATTGCATTTACTTTCTCTTTAATATTAGTTAAATCTTTAATTATTACATTTAAATCTTCTTTGAAATAGTTTTTCTTTTTTAATTCATCTCCAAATCTTGGATTCTTATATACAGTTTCAACAACATCTTCCCACGTACGCGAATAAAACTCCTTGTTTGAATTAGGAAATTGTGTGTAAGACAACTCATACTTAACCCCTGACCTGTAATTTCTAAGTTCATTTACAAATGGTTCTTCTTTTAATGGTTCTATATCACTTAAATCAAAGCTAATTACATTGTTCATATATTTTACACTACCTCTTACTTGAGTGGTTCTACCAAGGCCCTGACCCGCACCAGCACTGGTAGTACCACCAGATGCTACACGTTGAGTGTAATCTAACGACTTATTAAATTGTTCTCGCTTAGGCATTACATTCATAAAACCTTTAACATTCATTCTAAAAACAAAATATTCTGGTGCTTCAAAAAAAGCTTCTATTTTCTTTACTGGAATATCATGCTGAAAGATAAATTCATCTATGTTGTATATGAAGGGCGAGCTTATACTATACCTATATTCTATTATTGACCCTTCTTTAATATTTGGCATTGTAAATGATTCCTCATTAACATTCTCTGATATTTCAATTTTGAATTTCCCTTCTTTTTTTAGAGGGGTTTCTTCTATTTTATCATCTATTAAATTGTAAGTTTTAGCCTTAAGCTTATTTACATCCTCAATTTCATTTCCATCTTTATATAATCGTATCTTTTTGGTGGCAAACTCAAATCCTTCTTTACTATAAATCTTAATACGTTCATGTACATCGGTAATTAAACTAAAACCAACACCAGAAACGTAATTGAAATAAGTTTTTCTGTATTTATATAAATACTCTGCAGATGCTGTGCTATCTATAGAACTAAAGCCTTGTGTTAGTTCTTCTTTTGAAACTTTACCGTAATCAATGTTTTGAGCTACTAAAAAAGTAGACGTAAAAACTAGAGAAATTAGTATATAAAAGTTCTTGCCTAACATAAAATTATTGTCAATTGTCATAAAAATCGAATGGTTTTAATTGGTATTTATTTTTTCAGCAGGACAATCTTATTTTTATCTGATTTTGCTATTTCTTTTCTGAAATTTCGATAATCATCATAAGTTGTATTTGAAAAGACGCCAGGTTTAATTAATAATCTTCTATTGTATTTAAACTGACTTTCTGAAACCTTAATTAAACTAACTGAATACTCACCAAAATTATTTTTTAAATCTATCGTCTTTAAGCTAGATTCTATTTCGTAGTTGTCCGGTAACTCTATTAAGAACTCATCTTCATCTAAATACCCCCTTTTAATTACCACATCTCGGCTTCTATCTTTCCCCCTTTTAGGTACATACTCATTTCTATTTAACATGTTTGGAGCAAATAGAAGTCGTTCTCCTGCTTTAGAAAGATACCCTGAGGTCTTAAATTCAACATTTTCAACAGTAATAATACTATCCTTATCATTTTTTACATCATGATTTAGAATGTGAACATCATTGACATAATCCCAATAATGTTTATAATATTTCTCTATATCTTCTTTACTGTCATTTACTAACCCGTATTTTTGATTGTATTGAATACCGGTGCTTTTTATTTCTACTACCGCATTAATCTCGTTTTCTCCTATTGTAATTTTCGCTGTCGTTATTTGCTTACTTTGTTCTGGCAAATATTTTCTTGACTTAACCATTTCCCCTCCATCAGGACCGACTTTCAACACATATCTGTCATCCGTAAAGGTCCCTAAAAAATTAGCAGGCACTACTTGACTAGTACACTCCAACCACAGTTCCTCACCATCTAAGGGTACATTTAAAAAAGCATGGTTACCTTGTAATGAAGGAAAGTCATAATCTAAACTTCGCATGCTTGAGTCTGCAGAAACAATAGTATAATATGAATCTATACCTACTGCTTTTAATAAAGCCATGGTATAATTGGTTAATCCTTTACAATCTCCATACTTAACTCTATCAACTTCGTTAGCACTAATTGGCTCCCAACCGCCAATACCCATTTGCACACTTATATACCTAGTATTATCCTGGACATATTGATATACCCGTCTAATTTTTTCTTTGGGATCTTCTGTATCCTTTACTAAGTTTTTTATTTTTTGAGTAGTAGCAGAACTAAGTTCTCCCCTTTCCTGTAATAGGGAATTATATATCCAACTACCAAATTCTTTCCATGTAGTTGCATGCCCATCTACCCCTTTCAAGTGAAAATTTTCTAAGGCTAACTGTACATTAGGTGCAAAATCTCTAAATTCAGGATCAAAATCTTCAGATTCAAGTGCCTTTAAATCAACAACTTTATAGCTTAATCCTATATTATTATTAGATTTTTGAACCCCAAATGTTTCTAGGTTATTATCCTTGAACCTATATTTCATATTGGACGGCAAACTCAAATGAAACTCACTTTTTTCAACACTTAATCGGTACCCATCTATAAAATACCACCTTGGCATAAAAGCGGTATCAGAGGTTGTATATTTTTTAGTTAAAACAACCGTATATGGGTATTTTATAGGAGTATATCTAAGAAATTTTACTCGAGAGTCCGAATAAAGGGTTCCTTCACCAGTAGCAGTTTGATCAATAAAATCTTTTTCTTTAAACTTTTCTATTTCCTTACCACCAGCATCTAATATTAATGCCTCAAGGTCTTTTATTGATGTTTCTTTGTCGTAAAACACAGTCGCATTTACATGTTTTGAACCACTTTCATTTAAAACCGTAACCACTCTTTTTGATGTAACCTCCATATAATCAGAAGATTTTACTAGAATAGTGCTTTCATCTAAACGAACAACTGCATCTGAGTTTTTTAATAGAGAAGGTTTTATTTTTATAAAACTGTAATCTTGGGAACTCGTAGTATGAGTTACCGTGAAGAAAAGGAATAAAAAGAATAAGCGCATATAATTTGGTAAGCTGGTTTTTATCCAAACGACAAAAACAGTAGATTTCTTACAAAATATGCGAAAAATTTATTGAATTTTAAGATTTATCCTTAGTATCAATAAGTATAGTCACAGGACCATCATTCAATAATTCAACTTTCATATCTGCACCAAATTCACCAGTACCAACTTTCTTATCCATTTTAGATTCTATAGTAGCAATAAAAGCTTCATATAATGGAATAGCTACTTCTGGTCGTGCAGCTTTTATATAAGATGGGCGATTTCCTTTTTTGGTACTTGCATGTAAGGTAAATTGACTTACCACAATGGCATCGCCGTTTTGATCCAACAGAGAATTGTTCATCACCCCTTCGTCGTCATTAAAAATACGTAGGTTGACTATTTTATTCGTGAGCCAGTCAATATCTTCTTGGGTATCTAGATTTTCAATTCCGATAAGAATTAAAACACCTTCTTCAATGGCACTTATCTTTTCTCCATTAACCGTTACACTGGCTTTTGAAACACGTTGTATTACTGCTCTCATTTCTTCTCATCATGTATATCTACCCTATAATGCTCGTCTTCACCCTTTATCATTTGCAGGTAACTATTATACCTACTCCATGCTATATCACCTGCATCTAAAGCATCTTTTACGGCACATTTTGGCTCGTCTACATGAATACAATTATTAAATTTACAATGTTGTTTCAGCTTAAAGAACTCTGGAAAATAGTTTCCTATTTCTTCTTTTTCCATATCAACGATACCAAATCCTTTTATACCAGGAGTATCTATAATACGTGCATCAAAGCTTAAATCGTACATTTCTGCAAACGTCGTAGTATGCTGACCTTGTGCATGCTGCTGAGAAATCTGTTTTGTCTTAATATCTAAATTAGGCTCTATGACATTAACCAATGTCGACTTACCAACCCCAGAATGACCAGAAAACATAGAGGTCTTACCTACCATCATTTCTTTTACCTTATCTACATTTTTTCCTGTCGCTGCCGAAATACCAATACAGGTATACCCTATTTTTCGATATAATGCCGCTAAGAATTTAATTTCATCTAACTCTTCTGGTGTATATGCATCTACTTTATTGAATAGTAATACTGCAGGAATTTCGTATGCTTCGGCCGTAATTAAAAATCGATCTATAAAAACGGGATATGTAGGCGGATTATTCAATGTAACCAATAAAAATACTTGATCTAAATTAGCCGCTATAATATGGGTCTGCTTAGATAGGTTAACAGATTTACGAATGATGTAATTTTTACGTTTTTCGATTTCATTTATAATACCAAAGGTATCATCACCAGTAGCCTCCACTTCAAAACGCACATAGTCACCAACCGCAACAGGATTTGTACTTTTTATACCCTTTATCCTAAACTTTCCTTTTATTCTACATTCATAGAAATCGCCATTTTCTGCCTTAACAGTGTACCAACTTCCCGTAGATTTGTATACAATTCCTACCATTTATCCAAAATACCTTCCTTTTATACAAAGTAACTGCTTTAAATATAAAAATTAACATAAATTTGGATTTAGAACTATAACATTAAAAATTAACCAAAATCAAGAAAATGAAATCCGTTAAAAATTTATTGCTGACACTAGCCCTATCAGCGTTTACTTTTGGGGCTGCCCAAGAGACAATTACAAACGAATCTGTAGTACAAATGGTCGAGCTTGGTTTCGACGATTATATGATAATTGATAAAATAAACACTTCGGATGTAAAATTCGATGCTTCTATTACCGCCTTAGGTGCAATGAAAAATGCAGGTGTTTCTTCTGAAATATTGTCTTTAATAATGGACAAGTCTAAACAGAACACAAAATCTAAAACAGGTATCTATTATACTGATGCTAGCGGAGAAGACAAATTGGTTCAGCCAAGTGTATTTTCTGGAGCAAACTCTAATCAGGTAGCACAAAAATTGGTTTCTGGTTTAATCAACGCTAAGCAAAAAGCACAATTACCTAAAACACAATCCAATAATGTTATTCGTCAAAATCAACCAGAGTTCACTTTTGTCTTTGATCCAAATGTAACTGAAGTTGATAACATGCAGAACAACCAAGGTGGCGATACAGGCATCTTTAACTGGTGGTTTAGAATGGCAAGTAACCCTAACGAGTTTGTTTTGGTAAAACTTACAGTAAAAGAAAGAAAGAACCTTAGAGAAGTTATTACCGGTAAAAGCAGCTGGATAACTAGTAGTAGTGGTATAGATCCAAAATACGCGCTTAACTTCGCTATCGAAGAAATCGAAGGAAATAAATTCAAAGTTACTCCTGATTCTTTAGAGCCAGGTGAATATTGCTTTATTTACCAAGGTCAAGTACCTCAAGGAAGAGATAATCAATCTGTATTTGATTTCTCTATTCAATAAAAAAATACACTTCTTATTTAAAACCCGATGTAAATACATCGGGTTTTTTTATACCTAATCTTACATCTTAACACAACAAAAATAGATATACTTCAAAGTTTCAGCATGTTTTATACAATTAATTAAATTATAACCTGTTAATAATTCATAATCATCAAATAGGTGACCAATTTTATAAAAAACCAAAATCATGAGAAGAAGTATTTTTAGTGTTTTATTAATTATATGTGGCGCATTAAGCTTGAGTGCACAAGAGTTTAAAGTTATTACCAGTGTAGAATCTATCGTATCAAGTGGCATGGGACGTTCTAGAATTATAGATGGTAACGAAGAAAAGAATTATGCAGAATTTACCACAACCCAAACCGAAGATGATAATAGCCGTAACAAATCTAAAAGAGATGAAATTAGGGTAAGAGATTTTGACGAAACTAAACTCTTGAATTTTTTCAATATTGGAGGTATCCGTTTTCAGAATATAGCTGCCAATGATGCTGTTATAACTTCTAAAATAAATGCTATGGTTGCCGAAGGATGGGAATTAGCATTTGTTACCAGTGCCGTAGAAAGTGATAGCGGCAAGGGTGATTCCTCAGGTATTTTCATTACCAGATATATTTTTAAAAGATAAAAAATACCATAAAAAAAGCCCAGTTTTACTGGGCTTTTTTATTGAATAAATTTTAAAATTATTGTGCTAAATTTATCTCAACACGTCTATTTTTCTGCCTACCATCTTTATACATATTAGTAGCAATTGGCTTACTTTCTCCATAACCGATAGCAGTTAACCTTGATGGTGAAATACCACCAGTAATTAAAAATTGTAATACGGCTTGTGCTCTTTTCTCTGATAATTTTTGATTCGTAATTTCAGAACCTACGCTATCTGTATGTCCTTCTATCGTAAAATCAGCATTTGGGTATTCATTTAATATTCCAATTATATCTACCAATACTGGTGTAGATTCATCTTTAAGTAATGATTTACCTGTAGTAAATAAAATTGTTTTTGCATACTCATTCAAAGACTTTTGAACCTCAGCAGTAACTACCGGCTCAGGACAACCTTTGTTTGCAACAGTACCCATTTCATTAGGACATTCATCGTCCTTATCAATAACTGAATCGCCATCAGAATCTGTCCAAGGACAGCCATTATTCTCTACCGGTCCTACTTCATCTACACACTGATCTTCATTATCCATTATAGTATCCCCATCAGTATCTACCCATGGGCAACCGTTGTTCTCTACTGGTCCTGCTTCATCTGGACATTGATCTTCGTTATCCATTACAGTATCGCTATCAGTATCTCCCCAAGGGCAACCGTTGTTTTCAATTGGCCCTGCTTTTTTAGGACAACCATCTTCCTTATTAGGAATGCCATCATCATCAGAATCTTTAGGCTGACCATAATACACCGGTATTTTTAAACCTGCATAAACATCTGCTCCTTGAATTTCATTCTTAGTGAATGTAGATATTACAGAACCCGAACCAATGTAAAGTGGACCCGCACGTAAACCTGCACCTATTTGCAGACCGCTATATTGATAGCTACTTACCGGTAAATAGAAACTAAACCATTTACTCTCAAAACGTGGTGTCAATGAAAATACATTTGCTGTTCTTAATACATTTTCACCAGCAGAACGCATTGATAGATCTGTATTGAAATTTAAATAAAAATTGTTTTTAATATTCCAATCTGCGTTAAAATGAAGTGCAGTTGGCAAACCAGCTTTCATGTCTTCTGTAGCTTGCGTAAAGGTATATAGATTCTGCAAATCATCAGAATCTTCAATGTTGTCATAATCATCTTGGGTAATGGTGTTGTTGATATTATAAGTATCAATTAAACTACCCTTATAATTAACCGATCCAATATCAGTAAGCGACAAACCAAATTTAAGCTTGTATTTATTTTTGTCTTTCATAACAGTTTTTTCACCGTCTGCACCCGTAACTACATAATCTTCGTATTTAGGTCTCCATTCATATACAAAACCTAAATCGACTCCAAAACCTTTTGCATCTGGCACTTCGTAATCGTAATTATCGTTATCATAATCATCTGCACGACCATAAATTAAATCGCCTGTAGATTCTAAAGTTCCTATAGTTGAACTATCAGGTAATGTTGCACCGTCGGCATCATAATTTATAGTTACATTTCTACCTGTAACATACGCATTACCAAAACCTTTTAAATACTTTAAAGAGAGACCGCCTTTTAAGAAATGTTCTTCTTTATTCATCAACTCTTGCGCGTAGGTAAGACCTACTTCTGCCCAACCGTGACCTGATGCAAAGAAATCTCCTTCGTCCACTATAAAATCTTGACTCTCATCTATACTGTCATCAAGATCATCTAGACTTTCGCCATTAAACTCATTACCTGTAACAAAACTTCTTGCCCTGGTAAATATGGCTATAGATGATGTTCTACCAATATTAAACATAAAGGATGGACCTAATATATCTACATTACCTGAAAAATTATTATTGTTTGATAACATTAGATTTGCGTCGGTGTCATATTCAAAATCACTAGAAACTAATTCTGAGAAACCTACTCCTATATAATCATTGGCAAGAAAAGCACTTGCACCCACTAAATTGATATCTGTTTTAAAACGAGAATCTGCAATATTCGCAGGGTTAGAGATTACACTATTTACACCACTATAGTTATCAGTCAAATAGCCTATATAAGATTGTGCTTTTGCCGATATAGATGCAATCAACATTATACCTACTAATACTATTTTTTTCATACTCTTGGTTTGGTTAAAAATGGTTTTACAAAGCCCTAACGGATGACCGTTCGGTATATTGTTAAAACGTATAACTTTTCTTACAATATTAAATTAACCACAAAAAAACATCCGCAATATGCGGATGTTTTATATTTATAAAGTTAAGCTAACCTTAAGCGTTTACTATTTTTTCTTGATGACGAATAGACTCTTGGTGAATTGCTTTGAACATACGAAGAACAAACTCTTCACTTAGCCCCTTGCTTTCTCCTTCAAGTATCATAGCTCCTAAAATTTCGTTCCAACGTGTACTTTGCAACACTGCTACGTTTTTCTCTTTTTTAAGCTCACCGATTGCATCTGAAGTTTTCATACGCTTACCTAAAGTTTCAATTAATTGATTATCAATAATATCAATATTGGCTCTAAGGTTGTTCAGCTTTGCATTATACTCAGCCTCGGTATTATCCTCTTTACGAATTTTAAGATCTCTCATGATCTGAACCAATTTGCTTGGTGTCACTTGCTGTGCAGCATCACTCCATGCATTATCTGGATCATGATGTGTTTCTATCATCAATCCGTCAAAATTAAGATCAAGAGCAGTTTGTGATACATCAAAAATCATTTCTCTATTTCCTGTAATGTGCGATGGGTCATTGATAATAGGTAAATCTGGAAATTTAGTCTGTAAATCAATAGCCATTTGCCATTCTGGAATATTTCTATATTTAGTTTTCTCATACGTAGAGAAACCTCTATGTATTACTCCTAAATTTTTAATATCTGCAGTAGCCAAACGCTCAACGGCTCCTAACCATAAAGCTAAATCTGGATTTACAGGATTCTTTACCAACACCACTTTGTCGGTTCCTTTTAATGCATCGGCAATTTCTTGAACGATAAACGGGCTTACCGTTGATCTTGCTCCGATCCATAATAAATCAATATCATGCTCTAAAGCCAATTCAACGTGTGCACGGTTAGCAACTTCTGTTGCTGTTTTCATACCTGTTTCAGCCTTAACTTTCTGAAGCCATTTAAGACCTAAAGCGCCTACTCCTTCAAAATTTCCTGGGCGAGTACGTGGTTTCCAGATACCTGCTCTGTAATAATTTACATCGGTATCTTTTAAGGAGTGTGCTATGCCTAGCACTTGTTCCTCTGTTTCCGCACTACATGGCCCTGCTATTACTAGTGGATGGTCTAGGTTTAAGTCATCCAACCATGTTCTCATTTGTTTTGAATTTTCCATTTTAATTATTCTATTTCTTGTTTAACGGTATTCTTTTTTAATATTCCTTTAATCTTATTCGTATTATTCATTTCATTATAAATGCCCTCGTAATCATCTTTCAGCAACAAATCTTTAAAAGCTGTAAGATTTTGAATGTACTCTTCTAATGTTTCTACTACATTCTCTTTATTCTGTTTGAAAATTGGTGTCCACATGGCTGGCGAACTTTTTGCCAAACGCACCGTACTTTCAAAACCACTACCCGCCATATCAAAAATATCGCGTTCGTTCTTTTCTTTCTCTATTACCGTTTTGCCCAACATAAATGCACTAATGTGCGATAAATGCGACACATAGGCAATGTGCTTATCGTGTGCCACCGGATTCATATACCGAATTCTCATGCCTACTGCCTGAAAAACTTTTAAAGCTTTTTCTTGAAGCTTAAAAGCAGTTAATTCTACCTCGCAAATAATATTCGTTTTGTCCTTGAACAAATTGTTTACAGCCGCAGACGGACCTGAAAATTCTGTTCCTGCAATTGGGTGACATGCTAAAAAATTTCTTCTCTTTGGATGGTTTTCCAACGTTTTACAGATTAATGCCTTCGTTGACCCTACATCAAAAACTACACAGTCTTCATTAACAGCATCTAAAATTGTAGGAAGCTCTGTTACCATTACATCAACCGGTATGCTAACAATAACCATATCTGCCAATTGTAAATCTTGATAGGTCGCTTTCTTATCGATTATACTCAAAGCCAATGCCTCAGCTAAATTTGCCTCGTTAGATTCTATTCCATAAACAGTTACATTGTCAAAAGCAGACTTTATATCCTTTACCAGAGAACCTCCTATTAAACCGATACCAATTACAAATACATTCATTTTTAAAGCTACGCTTTAGTCGTTTTATCTAATTATTAAAATCTTTTAATTGCTTCTTTTATTTTATCCTGTGTAATACAAAGTGAAAAGCGAATATAGCCTTCACCATTACTACCGAATATAGTACCTGGTGTTATAAACAAATCTTTTGTATACAATATGTCATCTATAAATTCTTCTGATGATACACTGCCTTTAGGTAATTTTGCCCAAACGAACATACCTACTGCATTTCTATCAAAAGTACACCCAAGTGTTTCTGCTAGCTGAAAAATCAATTCTCTACGCTCGCTATACACTTTGTTCAAATCATCAAACCAATCATCACTACTATTTAATGCTGCAATGGCTCCTTTTTGAATTCCGTAAAACATACCAGAATCCATATTACTTTTTACCTTTAAAATAGCATTAATGTGCTCCTCACTACCTAATACAAAACCTACGCGCCAACCTGCCATATTAAAAGTTTTGCTCAAAGAATTTAATTCTAAGCACACTTCTTTAGCATTTGGTATACTCAAGATACTTGCAGGTTCTGCATTCAATACAAAACTATATGGGTTATCATTCACCAACAGAATGCTATGCTCTTTGGCAAAACCAACAATCTTCACAAATTGTTCTTTCGTTGCCGTAGCTCCCGTAGGCATATGTGGGTAACTTAACCACATAATCTTAACCTTAGTCAAGTCTTGCTTTGCCAATTCTTCTAAATCTGGAAACCAACCGTTATCTGCAGTTAAATCGTAATATTTAGGCACTGCACCAACCAAATTGGTAACCGATGTATATGTAGGATAACCTGGGTTAGGAATCAACACTTCATCTCCTTCATTTAAAAAGGCAAGACTAATATGCATGATACCTTCCTTAGACCCCATTAAAGGCAGAATTTCTGTCTCTGGACTTGCAGTTACATTAAATTTCTTCTTATAAAAATTAGCTATACCTGCTCTTAATTGTGGTAGTCCTTGGTAACTTTGATATTGATGTGCACCACTTTCCAATACAGCTTCCTGTATTGCATTTAACACTTCTTGAGACGGAGCCAAATCTGGACTTCCAATCCCCATATTTATGATAGGTTTACCCTGCGCCATTAAGCCGCGTACCTCTCTCAATTTTTTTGAGAAGTAGTATTCCTGTATGGTATTTAACCTTTCGGCCGTACGTATCATTGTCTTACATTTTTATATTCACCTAAAACTTTAAAGTCCTCTGCCATGATGTCCAATAGACTTTTTGCTTTCACAAAGTCTCTATATTCTGTAAAAGTAACATCAACAAAAAAGGCATATTTCCATGGCGTTTCTATTACCGGTAACGACTGGATCTTTGTCAAATTCAATCTACAATCACTCATAACATTAAGCACAGCAGCTAAACTTCCCCGTTTATGGTCGGTTATGAACCGTAATGAAGCCTTTGTAATTTCAGCTTCTGGCAATACATTGTTTTTTGTCTTTACAATGATAAAACGAGTGGCATTATTTTTAATGGTCTGTATGTCGTTCGCTACGATGTCCAACCCATATAATTCTGCCGCTACATTCGGTGCAATAGCTGCAACATGCTTTAATTTTTTTTCTTGTATGCGTCTTGCCGTCTCTGCTGTATCCACATCTTCCACCAATCTTATGTGCGGATATTGCCTGAAATATTCCTTACACTGTAACAAAGCCATAGGGTGAGAACTTACCTCAGTGATATCTTCTATTTTCTGTCCCTTTAGCACCATAAGATTATGATGAATATTCAAATAATACTCACCGATTATGTGCAAATCATTATGATTAACCAATGCATAATTAGGTATTATAGATCCTGCAATCGAGTTCTCTATAGCCATAACTCCTTGATCCGCTTCTTTAGACAATAATTTGTCTACCAACGCATCAAAAGAAAGACATTCCACTAGTGCTATATCATCACCAAAACAATCTTTTGCAACTTGGTGATGGTTGCTCCCTTTAATTCCCTGTATGGCTATTTTTAAACTCATAATTCACATTTCAACTTACTACAAAACCCTTTGGCTACGTTTAGGATGATTTCAATTTTTAAACAAAAAAAAAGTTCCGATGTACATCGGAACTTAGATTCTATTTTATATTTAAAATATACTACAACAGTCCCGTACCTCTCTTAAAAAAGAAGTAAAAATAAAAACCGTTCCAGAAATATTGTTTTGTCATTGTGCTTGTAAACTTTGGCTAAAGTAGTAATTTTATTTAAAAATGGTTGTTTTCCATTTTATTTTTTTGAAAAAATCAATTTCTGTCTCAAAAAGTGAAGGTTTTGTGTTAAATATTGAATGAATTTGTAAATAGCGCAACATGAGTAGATGCTAATTATGCGATGTATTTGGTTGATAATAAAACGGAATAGACCAGTTAAATTCTCTCGCTTCTCCTAAGGTTTTGGTTACTTCAATAATATTCTTTCCTTTTTTTAATAAGTTTTTATCTATAAAACCAACAATACCGAATTGCTCTGAAATAGGATGATTTTTTTTAAGAAAATCAATTTTCAACAATTGACCGTTTAATTCTACAGAATGATACTTCTCATAACAATCAAGATAAAACTGCTGTGCATTAACTCTGTTCCCATCTATTGACAAACTATCGTCATCGTTAAATTCACCACAGGTAGTTTTTTGATAATTACGCTCATGATGGAAAACTGGGATAAATAATTTTACAGTATTATCCTCTATTATATCTGATTGTATTTGAGGGGTTATTAAAAATGATTCATTTATATTTTGATTCTCATAGTAACTCAATTGCATTTTGTGAACATCATAACTAATTGGATTAATCAAATGAAAAATATTGGTGTCTTGAATTTTAACAATGGCAACACACATACCAGAAACAAAAAATAACAAAATTAAAAACACTAGTGATTTTTTCTTTTTAAAATTAGAACCAAAAACCATCGTTACCTGAAGTAAATACTTGTACAATGGACCATACGTTACCAATGTCGTAAGACGAACAAGCTTAAACATCCAAGTTTGGACCCAAACGTTAGTTTTGAACATTTTTAAATTTCCTATAACACTAAAAATAGTTTGCAGAACAAGTAAAATTAAAGATATAAAGAGGGGAATTAAGAGTATATAACTTGGAACATAGTCTATCAATAAATTATATATCAACATGTAAACGCTCAGAAATACAGACATGTACATGTAAATTAAAAGAATTGTAAAAGCAGCCGAAAAAATCACACTACATAATTCATCTACTTTCTGAATAGTATCTTCTTGTTTGGGTAATATTCCTAAAATCTTCTCCGTATAAATTTTAGAATATGCACTGTCTTCAATGCTATAATCAGGAAAGACAGAGTTCAACCCAACTAGACCAATCCAATAAGCACGTAAAAAGAAATGAATTACAAACATGGATACTAGAATACTGATGGCCAACAAACCCATAAAAACTATAAAATATCCGTACTGATACTGTTCAATAGGTAATAAGTCAATATATTTATTTGTCACCCATTCTATCAGCCCAAATAGCTGAAACGTACCAAAAATTGCAATTGCAGAAACTAATAATTCTGCTTCCCAACTTTCTTCTTTGAGTCGTTGAAGCCATTTTATGTTTTTCTTATTCTCTAAAACTTGGGAGGTCTCTGTTGATTGACTCATAGGATACTCAAAATCTGAATGGTTGTCGAGACTAATATACCTCTTCTTTAAAACTTAAAAAATAATTAGCCCCCTAAGCGTTACCCACTTTGAAAAAACAATCGACAATTGCATCTAGGTCTGTCTGTATTTTTGGATCTGTACAGTTAATTAAAATTGAAAAGACCAATTGCTCTTTTGGATAAACAAAGAAATTAGAGTAGCCTCCTACTCCGTTGCCCACGTGACCATAGAATTTACTTCCTTTGGCATCTTCACTTACCTGCCAGCCTAAACCATAGTAAGATGAAGTACCCTGAACTTGTTGAGAAGTTAAAAATTGACTTAGAATTTCATCTTTAACTCCGATTTTATTGTCAATATAGGCTTGACCTAATTTTGCAATATCCGCTGATGTAGATAAATAACCACCACCTGCTAATTTGTAAAAATTATCTACTGGCATTGCTTTTCTAAATCCTACTAAATTCTTTGAATAGAATGATGTTATTTTATCAAACTCTTTAGATGAAGTAATTGCTTTTACTTCACTATTACATAGTTCTCGCTTATCCTTTGGGTGAGATTTCGGGATATAGGTGTCTTCCATTTTCAAAGGACTTAAAACATGATTCTGAACGTATTCTTCAAATGGAATTCCGCTTGCTTCTTGCATCGCTGCAGAAATCATTACCCAATCAAAACTATTATATAAATATTCCGTTCCTGGTTCATATACCAAAGGATCATCCTTAAAAATCCCTAACCCTTCTATGATAGATAAAGGCTCGTTAAGTCCATATTCCTTGCCTTTATATACTCGTATACCTGCAGTATGACTAGCTAATTGCCTAATAGTGAAATCCCATTTTTTTCTTGGGTAATCTGGAAGATAGGTATAGAAAGATTCATCTAAATCAATAATACCCTTTTGAACCATATGCGCCAATGCAGTTGCCGCGATAGGTTTTGACACACTAGCTATTCTAAAAATTGATTTTATGGGGTTTACAAATTGCTTATGCTCCAGATCTGCATAGCCATAACCTTTTTGAAATATGGTTTTCCCTTCCTTTAAAACTGTAATAGAAATTCCGGGGGCTTTTTCTTCTTTTATTAATTGTTGTAACAAAAAATCTGCTTTTACCAAACCAGATAAATCAGTGTCATCTCCTAAAACACGCTTAGCAGCAAATACGTTTTTTAGATATTTAAGTATAGGATTCATTCTACAAAGATCAAGCGACCGTTATACAATTCTTCAACGGCAACTGTTGCTGGTCGGTTATAACTTTGTAAATCTCCTGTTCCCCTTAATACTCCTGTAAGACTTGCTTGCGGATTAACCAATAGATCATTCGACCCTCTATGATTTACATTTACGCGTTCTGCAACTAATTCTTCTGCTTCTATTCTAGAATCTCCTGCAGCAATGCTAATATTAAAACTTTCTACAGTTCCTTTTAATTTGAAATAGGAAATTCCGTTACTTGTAATCCTTAAACTAGTTACGTTTAATTCTAAATTAAATTCTCCATCCGTTGTTTCTGCTTCCGGATTTGTAAAACTTTCCGACAACAAGCTTAGGCTATCAAAATTTAATATGCCGTCACTGGTTATAGGAAAACCTGTACTGCTTCGAATACTAGTTAAATTTGGAGTGGTCACGTAAACTACTGTTGTACCGTAATCACGTACGTAATTACAATCGTTGGTATCTGTGAGAAGTAAACGTCCATCTTCAACTACTGCACCTACCTCGTTACGTAAATTTTCTCCTGTTTCAATTTCCACCTTTTGGGTGTCGCCTTGTTTAATCACTAAGGCTACATTTTCAAATACAGTTATGGCACTAAATGCATCTACATTAACTTGTTCCTTGACAATAGCTCCTGTTTCCTGAAAACAATCTGATGCATTTTCCGAATCACATGAAATAAATGAGAGTAATAGTATCCCAGACAAGACAAAAAGACCTCGACTGCGCTCGACCAGACTACTTTTTAAATTATATATAATTTCTATCATCTTACAATCTTATACCTATTCCAAATTCTACAGCTTCCGCTTTTGCCCCATGAGACTTTAATGTTACTGCACCATAAAGTTTGTCACCAAAATAACGTTTCAACCCTACACGTAGATACGTACGTCCCTCAAAATCAAAAGGATAGTACACATAATATCCGAACTGAGAGATTACCGACGTTCGACTTATAAACAACTCATGCCCAGCAAATAGCCCCACTCTTTTATAATCGTCATCTGCAGCAACATTGTTTTCTGGAAAAGCAATGCTTTGATAACGTATCAATTCTTTCAAGAAATTTGAGAAGTAAACATCTGCACCTAGTTGAATGGCACTTTTTCTACCCAATCGTTTATCAGCATAAGCAGAAAGCACAACAAATCCATATTGACCCGAATCAATAACATCACTTTCGTTAATACCTGTTCTTAACGCAAAATTATAACGCAATGGCTCCGTTACTTTTTCTTTTTCGCGATGCACATATTCTATTTCTTTTCCTCCATCTAAATCATAAACAAAACCGGCATTAAACGCTAATGTATTGGTAGATGTATTTGGAGCTCTAAAATTTGCATTAGAATAATGAATAACAGAAGCACCTGCCTTAAAACCCAATCCTTTAAAAATATTCTCTTTATGATAATTGAACATTAAATAAGTAGAACTCAACATGTCCGATCCGTAGGCATTATTCCTAAAGTTGGTTTCCTTGTCATATGGGTTCGTGGTATAAGATACACCCTGCCCAACACGAAGCTGTACATTTCGATTAAAAAAATAGAAATTATAGTGAGCGTAAAGTCCGTAATTATCACCCAAAGTGCTATTGTTGGAATTCTGGTATATGAAAGAATATCCTAAATCAGGATAGTTATATAATTCTTCCCATTCGTCAGCACCATACGTTTTACGATTATAGCTCAAAATTACGCCACCCGGGTGCGAAGTAATTAAATGCGATATATCTGGATTATGTAAAATAATAGACCCATAAAACTGACTTGCATCAAGGGTATACTTCTTAAGCTCTGTAGATTCCTGTGCAAAACAAAAGGAAACTGATACCAGTAAAATAGAAAGAAACTTGAAATTCATTACCTGCAAAAATAAATATAACAATCAAGTAGACAGTACAAAGAACAAAGTTCTTTGTACCTAAAAAATTCTAACCAGCAAAAGTCTAAAAAAGTGCTTCTGCTATTGCCTTTATATTATCAGATTTACCCATAGAATAGTAATGTAAAACTGGCACTCCTGCAGCTTTCAACTCTTTAGATTGTTGAATTGCCCATTCGATACCTACCGCACGTACATCTTTATTAGTAGCGCAACTATCAACAGCCTCTATTAAATCTTGTGGCATATCTATTCTAAAGACTTGTGGCAACAGCTGCATATGTCGCTTCACAGCAATTGGTTTAATACCTGGTATAATTGGTACTGTAATCCCAATATTTCTGGCTGCTTCAACAAACTCAAAATACTTTTTATTGTCGAAGAACATTTGTGTAACTACATAATCTGCACCAGCATCTACCTTTTCCTTTAATCGTTTTAAATCTGATTGTAAGGAAGGTGATTCTAAATGCTTTTCTGGATACCCGGCTACACCAATACAAAATTCACTACAATGCTCGCTTTCTATAGATTCATGTAAATATTTACCACAATTTAAATCTTGAATCTGTTTTACCAAATTAATTGCAAATGGATGCCCACCATCTGTAGGTTCAAAATATTTTTGTTCACTACGTGCATCACCACGCAAAGCCATTACATTTTGTATCCCTAAATAATGACAATCTACCAACATGTATTCGGTCTCTTCCCTTGTAAAACCACCACAGATTACATGCGGCACCGTATCAACATTATATTTGTGTTGTATAGAAGCACAAATGCCTACAGTACCAGGTCTCATTCTGGTCGTTTTCTTATCTAGAAGCCCTTCTTTCTTCACATAAATGGTCTCCTCACGTGAAGTGGTTACATCAATAAACGGAGGCCTAAACTCCATTAATGGATCAATATTTTTGTACAATTCTTGAATATTACGCCCTTTTACCGGGGGTACAATTTCAAATGAAAAAAGTGTTTTTCCTTTAGCGTTGGTGATATGATCTGTTACTTTCATGTGCTATACTATTACCCTGTTCACGAGCAAACCTCCATGAGGTATTATTACTTATACTTTATTCTTTTGGGCGTTCGAGCGGGCTTTCAGCTCTATTATTTCTATTTAATCAGATAGTCTTAATTAAAGATTTAAATAGAAAAAGATGCCGCTTCTATCCCTAACGTACTAATCAACTATATTCGGTGCTAGCCATCTTTCTGCTTTCTCTAAAGGTATTCCCTTACGTTCGGCAAAATCTTTAACCTGATCATCTTTAATTTTTCCTAGCCCAAAATAACGTGCTTGGGGGTTTCCAAAATAATAACCACTAACCGATGCAGCCGGCCACATTGCCAAACTATCTGTTAACTCTACCCCTATCGTTTCATTAACTTTTAAAATATCCCAAATGGTCAATTTCTCTAGGTGATCCGGACAAGCAGGATAACCTGGCGCGGGACGAATACCTTTGTAAGACTCCTTAATTAAATCTTCATTACTCAAATCTTCATTTGATCCGTAACCCCAATGTTTAGTTCTCACTTGCTTGTGCAAATACTCTGCAAATGCTTCTGCTAATCTATCCGCCAAAGCCTTCACCATAATGGAATTATAATCATCTAAATCCTCTTCATATTTTTTTGCCAATTCCGCAGTTCCAAAACCTGTAGACACGCAAAAACAACCCATATAATCTTGTTTTCCAGATTCTTTAGGTGCAATAAAATCTGCTAAAGCATAATCTGCAACACCCTCTCTTTTCTGCAATTGTTGGCGAAGTGTTCTAAACCTAAAATGCTCTTCATCTCGCCCTTCAACTTCACTTAAAGTGATATCGATATCATCCTCATTGATGGAGTTTGCAGGGAACAATCCAAAAATACCTTTTGCTTTTAATTTCTTCTCTGAAATAATTTTATTCAGCATTTCTTTAGCATCGGCAAATAATTCGGTTGCTTGTTCTCCAACAACATCATCCGTTAATATCGCAGGATATTTACCATGTAATTCCCAACTTCTAAAAAAAGGAGTCCAATCAATAAACGGTACTAGAATATTTAAATCTAAATCGTCAATAACCTGGATACCTAAATTGTTTGGTTTAACTATATCAGAGGTTTTCCAATCGATCTTAAATTTATTTCTACGTGCAGCAGAAATAGGTTTGTAAGTTTTACTAGAAGAGCGATTTAAGAACTTCTCTCTAAAGACATCATAATCGTCCTTAATACTCTTTTTATAGCTAGTTGATGATTCTTTTTTTAGCAAATCACCTACAACGGTTACCGCTCTTGAGGCATCATTTACATGTACAACGGCTTCATTATACTGTGTATCTATTTTCACTGCCGTATGTGCTTTACTTGTGGTTGCACCACCAATCAATAACGGAATCTTGAAGTCTTTGCGCTTCATTTCCTTTGCCAAATGCACCATTTCATCTAACGAAGGCGTAATCAAGCCGCTAAGTCCTATAATATCTACATTATGCTCAATAGCTGCAGCAATTATTTTTTCAGGTGGTACCATGACCCCCAAATCAACAATCTCATAGTTATTACAAGCTAAAACTACACCTACAATATTTTTACCAATATCATGAACATCACCTTTAACGGTTGCCATTAAAATCTTTCCTGCTCCCTTTTCATCACCTTCCTGTGGGTTGAGCAATTTCTCTTCTTCAATATATGGCAATAAATACGCTACCGCTTTTTTCATTACTCGGGCAGATTTTACAACCTGCGGCAAGAACATCTTTCCGCTACCGAATAAATCTCCAACCACGTTCATACCGGTCATTAAATTACCTTCAATAACCTCAATAGGTTTACTTGCAGCAAGCCTAGCCTCTTCTATATCTTCAATTATATATTGATCGATACCTTTTACCAAGGCTCGTGTTATTCTATTTTGTAATGGCTCTTCTCTCCAAGATAAATCTATCTTACTTTCTTTTGTTTTCCCTACTACAGATTCTGCAAAATCAAGCAAACGCTCGGTTGCATCATCTCTTCTATTAAGAATAACATCTTCAACTCGTTCTAATAAATCTTTAGGAATATCATCATAAACTTCTAACATACTTGGATTAACGATACCCATATTCATACCCGCTTTTATGGCATGATATAAGAATACAGAATGCATTGCCTCACGTACGGGATTGTTACCCCTGAACGAAAATGACACATTACTAACCCCTCCACTTACACTTGCATGTGGTAGGTTTTCGCGTACCCATCTCGTTGCCTCAATAAAATCGATAGCATTTAATTTATGCTCATCCATACCTGTAGCAACAGGGAAAATATTTAAATCAAAGATGATATCTTCTGGTGCAAAATTTACCTTGTTTACCAAAACATCATATGAACGCTTGGCTATTTCAATTCTGCGGTCATAATTATCTGCCTGACCAACTTCATCAAAGGCCATAACGATAACTGCCGCACCATATCTTTTAATCAATTTTGCGTGATGCAAAAATTGCTCCTCGCCCTCCTTTAAACTAATGGAGTTTACCACACACTTACCTTGAACTACTTGTAGACCCGCCTCAATGATTTCCCATTTAGAACTATCTATCATAATAGGTACACGAGAAATATCTGGCTCGGCAATAACTAGGTTCAAAAACTTGACCATGGCTTCTTTACCATCGATCAGACCATCATCCATGTTAATATCGATAACCTGCGCTCCATTTTCTACCTGCTCTCTTGCAACAGCCAGTGCCTCTTCAAATTTCTCTTCCTTTACAAGACGAAGAAACTTTTTAGAACCAGCTACATTGGTACGTTCACCAACATTAACAAAGTTAGTTTCGGGGGTAACAATAAGCGGCTCAAGACCTGATAATTTCAAGAATCTTGGTTCACTACTTTTCGATTGTTGTTCGTTAATTTCACTCATAACTTTAATACTATTGAAATACAGACACCTTTCTGGGCTTATAACTAGCCACCATTTCGGCTATCGCCGTAATATGCTCCGGTGTTGTTCCACAACAACCTCCTACAATATTTACTAATCCTTTTTCTGCGTATTCTTTTATTTGCGCTGCCATTTGATCTGGAGTTTCATCGTATTCTCCAAAAGCATTTGGTAAACCTGCATTAGGGTGTGCCGAAACCGCATGCTCACTTTTCTTAGATAATACTTCTAAATGAGGTACAAGTTGACTTGCGCCTAAAGCACAATTAAACCCTACCGATAAAATTGGAATATGGGAGATGGATATTAAAAAAGCTTCTGCTGTTTGTCCAGACAATGTTCTACCCGATGCATCGGTAATTGTACCGCTCACCATAATAGGAACATCAATATTTCTTTCCTCTTTAACTTCTTCTATAGCAAATAATGCTGCTTTGGCATTTAAAGTATCAAATATGGTTTCTACCAATAATAAATCTGAACCACCATCTAATAAACCTTCAACTTGTTGTTTGTAGGCAATTCTTAATTCATCAAAAGATACCGCTCTATACCCTGGATCATTTACATCTGGAGACATGCTTGCGGTTTTATTCGTAGGTCCTATACTTCCAGCTACAAATCGTGGTTTATTCGGTTCTTTCGCCGTGAATTCATCAGCTACCATTTTGGCGATGCGTGCAGACTCATAGTTTAGCTCATACACCAATTCTTCCATGTAATAATCTGCCATGGCAATTGTTGTACCCGAAAATGTATTGGTCTCAACAATATCTGCGCCTGCGGCAAAGTACTTACGGTGTACATCGGCAATTGCTTCTGGCTGGGTAAGCGATAATAAATCATTATTACCTTGTAACGGGTGCTCCCAGTCTTTAAAGCGTTCTCCCCTAAAATCTTCTTCGGTGAATTTATATTGTTGTAGCATAGTACCCATGGCACCATCCAATATTAAGATTCGCTCTTTTAAAATTTCTTTTATATCCTTCATTTTACGTTGTAAAAGATTCAACGTTCAATAAAAAACCAATTCGAAATCAAGTATGAAAAATTAGGCAAAGTGCCTTTTTTTTAAGTTATCTGTCTTTATTTTGCTATTGTAAAATAACAACTCCTGCACAAGTAAGCAGGTTAAAGATAGAATGTAGCACCTTCTTTTCCTTTAAGGAAAGGGTTGCCAAGGTTTCATAGGGTCTAATCCCTCCGCCTTTCTTGATAACGTTTCAATCTATTAATGAACGATTTGCAAAGTAACGGCACAGTCCGTTCTAATCCAAGACTTCTATAGGTTTTTTAACCAACGAAATTATGGCAAAATGTCACAAAAAACCTCTGTACACATAAAGCATCCAGAGGTTTTACTAACCAAATAATAACTTTATGCGATACTTTGAACCACTTCTTTTTTAGCCTCTTTCTTAGAACCATCAAACCCTTCAACACCACCTACCGTAGTATATTTCATAACATATCGTTTACCAGGATTGATTTGTTGGTATGCAAATTGACACATTACCGCTGCTTCATGGAAACCGGATAAAATCAGTTTCAATTTACCTTCATAGGTATTTACATCACCAATTGCATATACTCCAGGTATGTTTGTTTGGTAATCTCTTGCGTTATTTACCTTTATCGCATTTTTATGTATATCCAAGCCCCAATCGCCTATAGGACCTAATTTTGGAGATAAACCAAAAAGTGGAATAAAATTATCAACCTCTAAATACGTGTCTTCTTTATCTTTATCTGTATGCTTTATAACTACAGCTTCAAGATTATCTTTACCATGCAGCTCTTTTACCTCTGCTTTAGTAATCAATTTAATCTTGCCCAACTTAGCCAATTCAGCCGCTTTTTCAACAGAATCTAAAGCTCCTCTAAATTCATCTCTTCTATGCACCAAAGTCACCTCTGAAGCCACATCTGTTAAAAATATAGCCCAGTCTAAAGCAGAATCACCTCCACCAGAAATTACAACCTTCTTGTCACGATAAACCTCAGGATCCTTAATCATATAAGAAACACCGGTATCCTCAAAATTTACAATGTTCCCGATAGGTGGTTTTCTTGGCTCAAAAGAACCTAGACCACCAGCAATAACTACAACTGGTGCATTATGCTGAGTTCCTTTATTTGTTGTTACCACAAAAGAACCATCTTCCAATTTATCTAAAGTCTCCGCTCTTTCGCCTAGCGTAAATCCTGGTTCAAAAGGTTTAATTTGTTCCATTAGGTTATCTACCAAAGTACCCGCTAGAATTTCTGGAAATGCAGGAATATCATAAATAGGTTTCTTTGGGTATATCTCTGAACACTGACCACCTGGTTGTGGTAATGCATCTATTAAATGTGTTTTTAATTTTAACAATCCTGCTTCAAACACCGTAAACAATCCGGTTGGTCCCGCTCCTATAATGAGCATATCTGTTTTAATCATAACTATTTATTGGTATAGAGCAGCTGGTATTGAGTCTTCACTCCGTACGCTACTTCTTTATATTCTACATTATATTTAAACTACTTACTTATTACTATTTACTTAATGAGGTTTCGGCTGCGCTCAACTTTAAATTGTCATCACTAGCATATTCCAGCTTTGCCTTCATCAATAATTCTCTATGCCTTACCACTTCCCCTATTATAATAATAGCCGGATTAGATAATTCTTCTTTTTCCACTACATCAACAATAATTCCTATAGTGCCTATACCTACCTTTTCATTTTCACGAGTTCCGTTTTGAATAATTGCAACAGGCATGTCTGACTTGCCTTCGCCTTTAAACAGTTCTACTATTTGTGGTAGTTTGGACATCCCCATCAGTATAACTACAGTAGCGCTACTTTTTGCTGCTAATGCAACATCGGTTGATAGTTTATGTTCTTTTGTTGTACCTGTAATTACCCAAAAACTTTCTGACGCACCTCTTTTTGTTACTGGAATATTTTGATATGCAGGAACACTTAAACTAGATGAAATACCAGGTACCATGGCTACTTCTAAACCGTGCAATGTTGCATATTCCATTTCCTCAGAACCACGACCAAATACAAACGGATCTCCACCTTTTAAACGAACTACGTGTCCGTGAGATTTTGCCCTGCTTATAATGAGCTCATTAATCTGTTCTTGTTGATAAGCATAACATCCTTTACGCTTACCTACAAAAATTAATTCTGCATTTTTAGCATAGTCCAGCAACTCTTCATTTACCAAAGCATCGTACAATACAACATCGGCATGTTCCAGCGCCTTAATTGCTTTTAAAGTGATAAGTTCAATATCACCAGGTCCTGCACCTACTACGGTTAATTTTGCCTGTCTATTTTTATGTAAATTACTATCTGCCATGATTTATGCTTCTGCTAATTCCTGTTCTCTAAATTTCGCAACAGTCTCTAAAAACGCTTTAGCATCTTTAATATAAGATTCTGCAAAAGCTTTTGTTGGCTCATTTTGATTCAATTGCAATACCAATTTCTCAAATCCGCCTGCAACAGCAATTCTTCCATCGGCTACAAATTTCTCATCGAAATCTTTAATGATACTTACATGCGTATTTACTTTCGTATTCTCTGACGTTAACATTGCTTTCGCAGAATTTACCATTGAAGAATACGCGTGATAGATGCTCGCAGACCATTTTTCTGCGTCGAACATATCTTGAGCATTTTGTATTTTTTCTTCACTTTCAAAAAGAAGTGTAGCAATTAAATCAATTACAACTCCAGCACATTCACCAACACCAATTGCTTTTTCATAACGCTCTGTATTTCCCCAATCTATAAAATCTTCTGCCGTTAGATTATCTATTGATGAAAGTGGCGTAAGAAAATCATAGAAATACATTTGACCTTTTTCTGCATAATAATCTGGGAATGATAAATCACCGCCGTTTGCATCAAAGTCATTTAGTATTAAACGTAAAGCTTCTGGACCTCTTTTACTTGGCACTTTTACTACCTTATCAGCAAAACGTCCTTGTCCATTTCCATCAGTACTACCACCTAATAATACTTGAAGCGCGGGTGCTACTAATTTATCTTTTGTACGGACGGACATCCCTTGAAAACCAATATTTGCCATATTGTGTTGTCCGCAGGCATTCATACATCCACTTATTTTTATAACAACATCTTCGTTGTTTATATAATCTGGATATTCTGTTTTTATAACTCTTTCTAATTCCTCTGCAATACCTGTACTACTGGCAATACCTAAATTACATGTATCTGTACCTGGACAAGCTGTAATATCTAAAGCTTTATTATAACCAACATCCGCAAAACCTAATTTCTTTAATTCCGAATAGAAAAATTCAATATTTTCTTCTTTTACGAAGGGAATTAGAATGTTTTGACGAAGCGACAAACGTAGCTCTCCCGCTGCATATTTCTGCACCAAATTCGCTAATAAACGTGCCTTATCTGTATAAAAATCACCTAATAAAACTTTGATACCAATAGCAACATAACCAGGTTGTTTCTGCGGAACCACATTCGTTAATTTCCACTGTTCAAATTCTTTTGCATCCGTTATTTCAACTGCAGGAACTTTTAAATCTGAAACTTTAGTCTTAGGATAATCTTCCGGATTAATTGGAAATGTATCAAAAGGAACCGCTGTTTTTTCTGAAGCTAACAATTTTTTGAATCCGTCCAGACCTAAATCCTTCAACAAGAATTTCATTCTAGCTTTAGCTCTACTCTTACGCTCACCGTAACGATCAAAAACACGTATAACCGTTTCCATCAAAGGAATAATTTGATCTGCTGGCAAAAAGCTATATAACTCATCGGCATGTCTTGGCTGAGAACCTAATCCGCCACCCAACATTACCTTAAAACCTGGCTCTCCATTTTCAAGCTTAGCAATAAAGCCTAAATCATGCATGTATGAAAGTCCGGTATCGGCATCACTTGCAGAGAAAGAAACCTTGAACTTACGTCCCATTTCTTGACTCACAGGATTTCTTAAGAAATACTGAAATAATGCATGTGCATAAGGCGAAACATCAAAAGGCTCATCTACATCTACACCTGCTGTTTCACTTGCCGTTACATTACGTACCGTATTACCACATGCTTCCCTTAATGTAATATCATCCTTTTCTAATTCTGACCACAACTCGGGAGTCCTGTTCAAATCCACATAATGAATCTGAATATCTTGACGCGTAGTAATATGTAATCTCCCCGTTGAATACTCGTCGGATACATCACAAACACGAAGCAATTGCTTAGAAGTCACTTTACCATATGGTAATTTTATACGGATCATCTGAACCCCTTCTTGACGCTGACCGTATACTCCACGAGCCAAACGTAGGCTTCTAAATTTCTCCTCATCTAATTTGCCGCCATGGAACTCATGAATCTTGCGTTCCAATTCTAAAATATCATTCGCAACTACTTGATTCTCTATTTCTGTTCTAAAACTCTGCATCGTTCGGTATTAAGTATTCAGCACTACGCACTGAGATAAATTATTACTATATTTTGCCTATAGATTTTATAGACTTATTAAGAACAGTCAATATTAAAATTGACCTTTTCTATTTAACTAATGAATCCCGCTCCTACGGTACTATTAGATTTTGTATCTATTAAAATAAACGAACCGTTAGTTCTGTGATTCTTAAATTGATCATAGAAGATTGGTTTATTTAAACGGAAGCTAACTTGGGCAATATCATTCATACCCAAAGAGTCTGCTTCTGTATCAACACCTGAATAATCTGGAGCGATTTTATGATGCACTTGTTCCACTTTTGCCAGTACTTTGTTGACACCGTGTTGTACTATATATTTATTTCCTGCTGCTAAAGGCAATGAATCCATCCAAGAGATTGTAGCTGTAAATTGCTTATCTACGGTCGGTAAATCATTAGCTTTCACTAACATGTCTCCACGGCTTAAATTAATTTCATCATCTAATGTGATTGTTACCGATGAACGTCTAGAAGCTGTTTTGTATTTTTTATCGTGAAAATAAATGTCCTTTATCTTAGAACGTGTTTGCGATGGAAGTGCTACTACCTCATCACCTACGCTCAACTCGCCTCCATATACCTTACCTGCAAATCCTCTAAAATCATGATGTTCATCTGTCTTTGGACGGATAACATATTGCACAGGAAAACGTGGTGTACCAACATTAAAAATATCTTTTCTATCTAACGCTTCAAAATGTTCTAATAAAGATTGCCCTTTGTACCAAGGTGTCTTATCTGAAAGGTTTACTACGTTATCTCCTTTTAATGCACTTACAGGAATAAAGGTGATTTTCTGATCTTGGTAATCACGCTTCGCCATCAATTCTTCAAAATCTGCCTTAATAGCATTATAAGTTTCTTCAGAATAGTCTACTAAATCCATCTTATTAATAGCAACTACAACATCTTTAATGCGTAGTAAATTATTGATAAAGAAGTGTCTATTCGTTTGTTCAATTACACCTTTACGCGCATCGATCAAAATAATTGCCGCTTGCGATGTAGATGCACCCGTAACCATGTTACGTGTATATTCCACATGCCCAGGAGTATCGGCAATAATGTAACTTTTCTTTGCTGTAGAAAAATAAATATGCGCAACATCAATAGTTATACCTTGCTCACGTTCCGCTACTAAACCATCTGTTGCCAAAGAGAAATCTAAATAATCATATCCCTTTTGCTTACTGGTTTTTTCAATTGCCTCTAACTTATCGCTGGTTAGTGATTTTGTATCATACAATATTCTACCTATCAAGGTACTTTTACCGTCATCTACACTACCTGCTGTTGCTATTTTTAGTACTTCCATTCTAAAGCTGTTCGCCCTTCGCTATTTGCTATTGGCTTTTAATATTATTGTTATTGCTAGTTGCCGATAGCCAAAAGCTAAAGGCGGAATTTTCAAAAGAAAATTCTAAAAATATCCTTGTTGTTTTCTTTTCTCCATTGCTGCCTCAGAACGTTTATCATCTATACGTGCTCCTCGCTCCGAAATAGAAGAATCTCTTATTTCTTCTACTACTTTATCGATAGTTTCAGCATCTGAAAGAACTGCGGCAGTACATGACATATCACCTACTGTACGAAAACGAATTAAACGTTCTTCTACAACCTCATCTTCTTCTCTAAATACAATACCGTCTTCTGCAGACCAGATCATACCATCTCTTAAAAAGGTTTTACGCTTATGCGCAAAATAGATTGACGGAATTTCAATTTGCTCTTCTTTAATGTAAGACCAAACATCTAATTCTGTCCAGTTAGAAATTGGAAAGACTCTTACGTTCTGACCCAATTCTATTTGTCCGTTTAACATATCAAATAACTCGGGCCGTTGGTTACGCTCATCCCATTGACCGAAATCATCTCTTACAGAGAAAATACGTTCTTTGGCACGTGCCTTTTCTTCATCTCTACGAGCACCACCAATACAGGCATCAAATTTGAATTCCTCAATAGCATCTAGCAAAGTAGTTGTCTGCAAGCTATTTCTACTTGAATACCTACCTGACTCTTCTTTTACTTTACCTTGATCGATTGAATCTTGCACATTACGCACAATTAGCTCTAAACCTAATTCTTCTACCAATCTATCTCTAAATTCTATAGTCTCAGGAAAGTTATGTCCCGTATCAATATGCATTAATGGGAAAGGTATTTTCGATGGCCAAAATGCTTTCTGCGCTAAACGAACCAATGTAATTGAATCTTTTCCGCCTGAAAATAAAAGAACAGGCTTCTCGAACTGAGCAGCTACTTCTCTAATTATATAAATTGCCTCATTCTCAAGTGCATTTATATTAGAGGTATCCTTTAAAAGTTCTTGGGATGGTGTTACTTCCAATTCCGTGCTTGTATTACTCATTATAATTTTTTAGATAAATTATCTTTACTCCTTTCTACTGCCTTCAATTAACTATGCAATCCGCATTCTCTATTCTCCAAAACTTTCGTTGGATCAAAATAGTTATGCTCATTAGGTAGATTATATTTCTTTAAATAGGTATCTAGCTGCGTATCGTTCCAGTGGTAAAAAGGACTCACCTTTAAAACACCATCTTTACTTAGACTTAAAATATCTAAACTATCTCTGTGTGCGGTCTGCCCTTTTCTTAGGTTCGTAAACCAAACATCTGGCTTAAATTCTGACATAGCTCTTTTAAAAGGCTCCAACTTTACTTGCTCGGTAAACTCTGCATGCCTTGGATCATCAATTTGTGGAATTCCCATAACTGCATCTCTATGCGCAGTAGTTTGTTTTGGCACAAACAATTTTACATTCAAACTTAACCTGTCGATTATTTCTTCTGCATGCTTGTACGTTTTCGGAGTGTTATAACCCGTATCGCACCAAACCACAGGAATATCTTTCCTTACTCCAGATACCGCATGTAAAATAGCTACTTCATATGGTCTGAAGTTTGTAGTCACTACAGGTGTATCTGCGTGCTTTACTGCCCAAGAAATAATTTCCTCTGGCGGAATACCTTTAAATTGTATGTTTAACTTCTGAACTTGTGCTTCTGTTAATGCCATTATCCTTTTCTTTATTATTTACCCCACTTTACTAGATTCCAAATTCTTTCGTGAAAAAAGTACAACACCATTTTCGTTACAAAATCTATAGACGCAATTGAGGCGGCAAGTGATATTTTACCTGTAAGTAAGTATGAAATAATTAAGGTATCTAACGTACCAATAACTCTCCAACTAAAAGCCTTAGCGATACTACGCATAGGTTTCTCTGAAGTTTTATCTTCTTTATAGGTCGTCTTAGACTCTTTTTTATTTAAAATAAGTTGATCTGCAATCATCTTTTACTTAATTTTTATTACCCTACTAATTTAATAGAGTTTTCAAAAATAGTATATATTTCGAAAGTAGTCGTCCTAATTTTAAATAAATTTCATTTACCCTATAGATTTAGTAGATTATTAATAAATGGGCATAAAAAATTTGTATTTCGCAATACGTTGAGCATTTGCAAAGCATAGAATAAATAAAATATTGATTATTAGGAGATGATATCCTTCAGCGTATTATTCCTATACACGTCTAAAGCACTATCACGTACTTGAAGCATTAATTTATGAACAGAACAAGTATGCTCATCTGGGCAGTCATCACAGGTTTCGTAAAAATTAAGACTAACGCAGGGTACCATTGCAATGGGTCCTTCTAGCACTCGCATTACATCGGTCATAGAAATTTCTTCGGGACTTCTTAAAAGATAGTATCCTCCACCCTTGCCTTTCTTAGAACCTAAAAATCCTGTTTTTCTTAAACTCAATAAGATACTCTCCAAGAATTTCTGGGAAATGTTCTCATTTTCAGCGATTTCTGAAATTTGAACTGGTTTTTTATCAGGCTGTCCCGCTAAGTACGCTAGCGCTTTTAACCCGTATTTTGTCTTTTTTGAGAGCATATCGCTAAGATAACCAAATATTAAAATATGTGTTAAATACTTGAACTCTCAATTTGTCGTTATAATGTGGCAACCATTAAATTAGTTCATGAAAAAAGTATTCTTTTTATCGATTATCACTGCCTTTACACTAGTTTTTACGTCATGTTCAAATGACGAAGATGCAGTTTCTAACACAAGTGAAGAAGATATTATAGGTGTATGGAATTTAACAGCACTTGAAGCTACCGATGGCAGATCAGAAACAACAATTGAAGGAACTGTAATTCCTGCTACTTTTAAAGCCGTAGGCAAAGATTTCCAAACTGTTGTAACTTTTTCTGAAGATCCACAAACTGTAGTAAGTGAAGGTTCTTATACTACGGTATTAAGCACCACAATAGGAGGAGAAAACCAAACTCAAGAACAAGAAGGTGAAGACTTTTTTGAATCTGAAAAATGGAGATTAGACGGAAGCACTTTATACTTCGGTTCTGGTGATGAAGAAGTTGGTTTTACTATCGTAGAACTTAACGATTCTAAAATATCTCTTCGTTATGAGTTGAACGAAACTGTAGAATCTTTTTTTGGAACATCTACTGTTTCTGCAACATACAACATGACACTAAGCAAGTAATTACAACATTAATTCATATAAAAATGCCCGGTACATACCGGGCATTTTTATTTCTACTAATTAGATATTTATCCTAAGGCTTGCGCTATATCTGCTATGATATCATCTATATGCTCTAGACCTACAGAAATTCTAACGGTACCGTCAGATATACCTACAGCTGCGCGTTCTTCAACACTTAACTTGCTATGTGTAGTTGATGCCGGATGCGTTACAATAGTTCTTGAATCACCTAAATTAGCTGATAGCGACAATAATTTAATGGAGTCGAAAAACTCTCTTCCTGCATCTATCCCTCCTTTTACTTCAAAGGCTACGACACAACCGCCTGCTTTCATTTGCTTTTTGGCTACCTCATACATAGGGTGCGATTTTAAAAATGGATATTTTACCCAATTTACATTATCGTTCTCCTCTAAGAATTCAGCCAACTTCAATGCATTTTCACAATGTCTATCTACACGTACTGCCAAAGTTTCTAAACTTTTAGAAAGTACCCATGCATTAAATGGTGATAAAGCCGGACCTGTAATACGAGAAAAACGATATACTTTATCCATTAATTCTGCACTACCCACTGTAATACCAGCAAGTACCCTACCCTGACCATCCATTAACTTCGTACCGGAGTGAATAACCAAATCTGCACCAAATTTAATTGGTTGTTGTAAATAAGGTGAAGCAAAGCAATTATCAATTACCAAAATTAATTTGTTACGTTTCGCAATCTTACCAAGCTCTTCTAAATCCAATACATCTACCCCTGGATTCGTTGGTGTCTCCGCATAGATTATTTTAGTTTTTGGTGTAATTAAACTTTCTATTTCCTCTAGTGCGTCAATCTTAAAATAGGTATGATCAATATTCCATTTCGGAAAAAAGTTGGTAAACAATGAATGTGTTGATCCAAATATACTTCTTGCCGACAGCACATGATCACCACTATCTAACAAAGCTGCTAAAGTTGAAAACACTGCCGCCATACCCGATGCAAATGCAAAACCACTTTCTGCACCTTCCATCTGGCAAACTTTTTCTATAAACTCAGATGAATTTGGGTTAGAGTATCTAGAATAGATATTACGTTCTTTCTCTTCTGCAAACGAAGCGCGCATATCTTCCGCATCTTCAAATACAAAACTAGACGTCAAATACAACGGAACGGAATGTTCCAAGTTCTCTGTTCGTTTTAGTTGCGTACGTATCGCGTTGGTTTCAAATTTATTATTGTTCTTTTTCATTACATTTCTTTTCTATTTGGCTTTGGCTACGCTCAGCCTCCTTTTTCACCCTATTCTTCTATTTCTCTATAAAATCTATAATGTGTACCATTTTGACATTCAGCCAAACCAGGTAATTTATCTAATTCCCCATTTATCAACGCTTCCTTCTTTTCCCGTCTCCAGCCTTGAATTTGTTTCTCTCTATAAAATGCAGAATCAATTCTTAAATACTCTTCTACATAAACCAATTTCACAGGCAACCTTTTTCTTGTATGATTAGCACCCTTACCTTCTTGGTGTTCCAACATTCTTTTATCTAAATCGTTGGTACTGCCAGTGTAATAACTTCCGTCTGAACATTTTAAAAAATACATGAATCCTAACATATAATTATCATTTTCGGCTTCGGCTCCGCTCAACCACCAACATAAAGCTTCCAATCACTTATATAATCCTATAACTTTGGATATACTAAGCCACGTGCATCAAATTTACGGATATCAATTTTCTGCGGTGACTGAGCGGAGCCGAAGTCATCCTTTCTCCGCTATTCTTAGAATATCTCCAAATACACCTCTTGCGGTAACTGCTGCTCCTGCACCTGCGCCTTGAATTACTAATGGATTTTCCCCGTAAGACTCCGTATAGATTTCTATGATAGAATCTGACCCTTTTACTTGCCCTAAAGCACTTTCTTTTGGAACGGATATCAACTTAACATCTAATACTCCTTTTTCCTTTTGAAGGTTTCCGTGTAAATCACCTACATATCGTAATACATGGTTTGGCTTCTGATTCTTTTTAATTTCATTGAATTTAGCATCCAATACATCTAAGTTCTCTAAAAAGAAATCTACCTCGCCATCTTGTAATTTCTTAGGTATAAGATTATCAATATGTATATCACCAAACTCATTATGCAAATCTAGCTCACGTGCTAATATCAATAATTTACGACCTACATCATTTCCAGATAAATCTTCACGTGGATCTGGCTCTGTAAATCCTTGTTGCATTGCATCTTTTAAAATAGTAGAAAATGGAACATCAACTTCAGAAAAAGTATTGAATATGTAACTCAAAGACCCCGAGAACACTCCTTTTATTCTAGTAATATTCTCTCCGGATAAATGCAATAATTTAATTGTATCTATTAATGGCAATCCTGCACCTACATTAGTTTCATACAAGTATTGCTTCTGATTCTTCTGCAACTCTTCGCGCAACAGCTGATAAAAATCGTATCGTAATGTATTGGCTATTTTATTTGAAGACACGATGTCAAAGCCGTGATCTACAAATTCAAAATAGTTTGCCACAAAATCTTTACTTGCCGTATTATCTATTACTATAAGGTTCTCTAAATGATGGCGTTTTGCAAAATCAAAGACATCTTCAACTTTATACGCCTTTCCTTTTTGCTTTAGATTCGTTTTCCAGTTTTTGGTAATTCCCTTTTCATTCAACAAAATCTTCTTGGAATTCGCAATTCCAAAAACCCGTAAATCTAACTTTTTGCGATCCTTGATCGTTTTGGCAGATTTCAGAATTTGGTCTATCAAAGTTCCACCTACATTCCCATGTCCGAAAATTAGAATATTTATTCTTTTACTGATTCCAAATACCTGCCCATGCATAACATTTACAGCCTTATGTAAATCAGTTTTCTTAACTACCAAACTAACATTCTTACCCGATAATGTATTATTGAATAATAACGGCACTATTTGGTTCTTAATTAATGCATTGAACGGATTATGGAACGTGCTTAAATCCTGACCAACAATGGAGATAATAGATACATCATCTATTACCGTAATCATATTTACATCTTTCGATTCAAAATCATTGCTGAACTCATTCTCTAAAGCTAGCTTTGCTCTCTTAGCCTTGTCTTTCTTCACCACAAGTCCAATTCCTCTTTCCGAAGAACCTTGAGATATAATACTTACACTGATATTACTTGATTCCAGCGCCTTAAAAATTCTGGCATCTACACCAACTTTACCCAACAGTCCACGACCTTCAATATTGATCATGGCTACATCTTCGATTACAGAAAGTGATTTAATGCCTTCTTTGCTGGACTTAGCACTAATTAATGTTCCTTCACTATCATCGTTGTACGTATTTAAAATACGCAGCGGAATGTTCTTTTCAATTAACGGAATAATAGTTTTGGCGTGTAGTATGGTCGCACCAAAATTCGCTAACTCATTTGCTTCTGCATACGATAGGTTTGCTAGTTTTTTTGCTTCCGGTACATAATCCGGATTTGCTGTGTAAATTCCGTCAACATGAGTGTAATTCTGTAATTCCTCCGCATCTAAAAAGTTTGCTATTAAAGCCGCAGAATAGTTACTACCATTTCTACCCAAAGTAGTTGTTTCTCCTTCTAATGTAGAAGCAATAAATCCGGTAACTACCGCTACGGTATCTTTTGGGATTTCGGCAAATTTCAATAACACTTTTTCTTTCGACTCCGCCTCTAAAACTTTAGCATCACCAAACGTATTATCGGTTTTAATTACTTCACGCGTATCTACCAATTTGGCATTTATGCCTTTGCCTATTAATAATTTAGTAACCAATTTGGCTGATATTAGCTCGCCATAAGCTAAAACCTCATCTTTTATTTTGGCGCTATAATCTCCCAATAAAGAAACACCTTCATACAGTTTTGCTAAGCCTTTAAACTCTGCCGATAAATTGATATTCTTATAGGTATGCTTTTGATATTTTTCTAACGCCTCAAAATCTGACTTATAATCTTTTCCTTTAGCAGCCTTTTCCAACATATCTTCTAGCTGGTCGGTTGCTTTTTCTCTTGCAGATAGAACTATGGCTACATTCTCATCATTCTTTACTTTCTGGGTAACGATATCCAAAACACGTTCTAGACCTTCACCATTGCTCAATGACTTTCCACCAAACTTCAAGATTTTAATTTTCTGAATATTGCCGTTGGTATTAAAAACACCTGTAAGCAATTTTTCCATTTGATCGAACTCGATCAAAAAGGCATCATGCCCATGTAGCGACTGAACTTCACCATAGGTAACATTACTTTTTGCCTGCGCCAATTGCTTAAACGTATCTTTGTTTTCTTGCGCGGTAAAGAACATATCAGAATCTACCCCAACAATATGAATGTTGGTATTACTATTCTGAAGCTTGATGAAATTTTCATCTCCACCTCTAGTAACATCAATAGTCTTCAATAACTGATTCATCAATTTATAGGCAGATAATTGAAACCGCTCTTGCAGCTTATCGCCATGATGCATTAACCAACTTTCTACATTAAATACCTTGAGCTCTTCATTCGTACTTCTTTTAAATCGTTCTTTAAAAGAAGCCGGTGTTCTATAGCACAACATCGCATGCATACGTGCATCGTGTACCGGTTGCTTTGAATTTACCAAAAACTGTTCTTGTATCTGGCAATTGGCAATTAACCAATCGGTCGATTTCCAATCGGATGCCACAGGAATTAAATGCTCTGACAAGTCTGGTCTTAATGCCGCCATTTCCCAAGCAATTCCTCCACCTAACGAACCACCAATAATAGCGAACAAACGCTCCACTTTCAACTGCTGTAATCCAAGCAAAAACATTCTGGCTACATCACCTGCCACAAAATCCTTGTAGTTTTCAATGATAAATTTATCATGTCCATTACCAGGAATGTTGAATGCCAAAATGGTATATTTTTCGGTATCAATACATTTTCCATCACCAATAAGTGCAGACCACCAACCATCTTCGCCGGTAACATTAGAGTTTCCTGTCAATGCATGGTTCACCAATATTATAGGTGCAGTGTGCAACTTTTTACCGAATACCTGATAAGACAATTTAATGTCTTGAGAAATCCCGCTTAAGGTCTTGTATTTTTTAATCTGTAATTGATGTAGCATCTATTTCGAAATCAATTTATGGCTTGGCTTTGATTGCAATCAGCAACCTACCATTGTAGTATTTTTAATAATTGATCTCTATGTTTTAGCAAAGAGACCAATTTTATTTCTTGTTGCCTCGGCTCCACTCCCTCACCAATTATTCAATTTATGGTTGCTGTGCGGAGCCGAAGTAACTTATTTAAAGACTTGCAAATGCTTGCTCTAAATCTGCCTTTAAATCTTCGATATCTTCTAAACCAACAGACAAACGAATTAAATCTTGACCAACTCCCGCACTTTCTTTTTGCTCTGCAGTCAACTGCTGGTGCGTAGTACTTGCTGGGTGAATGATCAATGACTTCGTATCTCCAATATTAGCAAGCAATGAAAAAATCTTCGTAGCATCGGTTACTTTTTTAGCTGATTCAAATCCGCCTTTTACTCCAAAGGTAACTAATCCGCTTTGTCCTTTTGGTAAGTATTCTTTCGCTAAAGCGTTGTACTTATTGCTTTTAAGTCCTGGGTAATTTACCCATTCCACTTCTTTTCTACCTTCTAACCAAGTAGCTAATTCTAATGCATTTGCACTGTGTTGCTTAATACGAACCGGTAAAGTTTCTAAACCTTGAATGATTTGGAATGCGTTAAACGGACTTAATGCCCCTCCAAAATCTCGCAACCCTTCTAAAATTAACCTGAAGGTAAACGCTGCAGCTCCTAATGCTTCGCTATATACTAGACCATGATAACCTGCAGATGGCTCCGTAAATTCTGGAAATTTTCCGTTTGTCCAATCAAAAGTACCAGCATCAATAATAGCACCTCCTAAAGAAGTTCCTTGTCCGCCAATGTATTTTGTTAGTGAGTGAATTACCAAGTTCGCTCCATGCTCAATCGGATTTAATAAAGAAGGAGTTGCCACTGTATTATCTACAATAAAAGGTACTCCCGCTGCTTTCGATTCTTTAGAAATCGCTTTCAAATCCAATACATCTAATTTCGGATTCCCTAAAGATTCTACAAAAAATGCTCTTGTATTATCTTGTACCGCATCTTTAAAGTTTTTAGCATCAGATGCATCTACGAACGTAGTTGTTATGCCAAATCTTGGAAGGGTAACATTCAATAAATTAAACGTACCACCATATAAACTGCTTGACGCCACAATGTGATCACCTGCTTTTAATAATGTCAATAATCCTGTAGAAATAGCAGCTGTACCCGACGCGAATACAACCGCACCAATACCACCTTCTACAGCAGCTAATCTATCTTGTAAAATTTGATTGGTTGGGTTGTTTAAACGCGTGTATATGAAACCAAGTTCTTTTAACGAAAAAAGATTTGCAGCGTGCTCCGTATCATTAAAAACATATGATGATGTCTGATAAATAGGCACTGCTCTTGTACCTCCATTGGTAGTTGTGTCGTGACCTGCGTGTAATGCGTTTGTTGCTAATTTGTAGTTACTCATGATTTTGTTGTTTTTAAAATTATTTAAATAATTAAAAAGCCCCATCCTGGTCCCACATAAATTGCGGGTAGGTAAAATCAAAAAGTTATAAGAAAGTAATATCGATAAAAAATCGATTACTGTTATCCATCCCCTAAGGGTAGAATGTAGCACCTTCTTTGTATGGAACAAAGGGTTGCTAAGGTTTCAAAGGGTCTAATCCCTCCACCTTTCTTGATAACTATTCAATAAGTGTGTGAACTTTGAACTACAAATATAAGGGCAGAGAAATTTAAAAACCTAATCATTTTTGAAAATTTGAATAAAATAACAAGTTGTGTATCTAAAAGGGCTGTTTGTAACTAAAAACGCAAATAATCGCTCATTCTTGATGATTTTTTGCGTTTTTGCTAGAAAAACTAATTTAATGAGGGATGTTACTTCAATTGATCCTTAAAACCTAAGCAACTATTTTCTTAAGAATTAATTAGCTGTTGTTTTTCTTTCCACTTTGTTATTATCTCTTGAAAATCATTGAGCAAAAGGTCAAAATCATAACTAGGTTTTCTTTTTCTTATCCTCTCTCCAATCTTCGTTAAAGCGGTTATGAAATATTCACTTATTTTTATTCTTTGCTCTTCATGGCTTAGTTCGCTAAATTCTTTATCAAAATGTATGGTTGTTGTTACTTTGCCTGTGTCACTTCTAAAAGGACCAAAATCATATCTATTTCGTAAATAATATCCATTTTCGTTAATTTCCTTTTTAGAAAACATTTTGTGTAGTTCGGTCCAAGCTTTCTTACTCGATAATTTACGATCACTTTCTGCTATTATATAGTTTGATTTGCAGTGGTCATTGTCAAAAAAACTAAAAGCACAACTCAAAATAATCCTATCAACATCTCTACCATATTGTTCAGGACGCATTTGTTTATTTAATTCCAACTGTAGATCATTTTTAACAGAGTCAATAACTTCTTTTGAATTTTCATAGCAATTACTAATATCTCTTTCTATCCAAACAGGGTTTTTAGGAATCCAATTTCTTTGACTTTTGAGCTTAATATCTTGTATATCTTCTTTTGCAGGATAATCTGATAAAATAGTTTCTTCCAGATTAAGGTCATCAGGACTAGAATGATAACTAGTTCTCCCTTGCTCCATTGTATAACCGTTTTTTCTTTTTGACCATATAGCATCAACAAAACGAGGCTCTCCAAATTTATTTAGAAAATATGTCATGGGATTTCCATTAAAAAACATCCCTCTCAACGCTTCTAAAGGCTCATGGTCTCCCCATCCAATAATTGCAAGACTTTCAGAAATGCGTACAGCTTTATTCCACTCTTCTACATTCTTGTAATCTGCATATTCCACAAATTGATTGAAAAGATTTCCCCTTAATTCATTAACGTTACTTTGACCAAGCATGTACCTTTCTAATTCGTCAAGATTTTCAAAATCGAATATATCTGTCATTAATTTGATTGTCTTTATTTTTTTGTGGATTTCAAATTACAGTATCCCATGAAACCGACGACACTCAGGCAAATAATATGTTTTATAAAAAACGCCTATTTAATCACCCCAGCACTCTTATATTTTTCTATATACATCTGATCTTGCTCTGGTGAGTCTTTGTAGTACTTTCTCATTTCCACTAAATCTTTCTTTAGTTTTTTAACGGTATCAGCATAAGCTGGATCATTATATACATTGTTCATTTCATTAGGATCATTCAACCTATCATACAATTCCCATTCATCTACATCATAATAGAAATGTACTAGTTTAAATTCTTTGTTAACCAATCCGTAATGACGTTTTACCATATGTACCGACGGATATTCATAATACTGATAATACACTGCATCACGTGTCCATTTGTCTTTTTCACCTTTTAATAACGGAATTAAACTTTCCCCCTGCATATCACTTGGAGGTTTAATACCCACAGCCTCTAACATAGTTTGTGCAAAGTCTAAATTCTGTACCATTTCATTTTCTACAGATCCTGGTTCTACCACATTTGGCCAACGCACCAATAACGGAGTCTTAAAAGATTCGTCATATATAAATCGCTTATCGAACCAACCATGCTCACCTAAGTAAAAACCTTGATCAGATGTATATATAACAATAGTATTTTCTGCCAAACCAGTTTCATCTAAATAATCTAACAATCGACCTACGTTATCATCTACCGAAGAAATACTACCTAGGTAATCTTGCATATACCTTTGGTACTTCCATTTCATTTTCTCGGTATCGTTCATTTTTGGCCAGTTCTCATAGAAAAAATCATTGATAGAATCTAAGATTGGATCGTACAATGCTTTTTGTTCTGCAGTAGCACGATTGTACGGGCCGTAAAAACTATTCGGAAATTCTTCAACTACCGGAAAAACGGTGCCTTCCATTTTCGCCAAAGTCTCTGGTCTTATTTTACTATCATGACTATACATCATGTGCGTCAACAAATTCATTTCGGCTGTTTTCGCTGCCGAACCCCTATTGCTGTAATCGTCGAAAAGTGTTTCCGGCTCTGGGAATGTTTTCTTAGTGAATTCCTTAAACTTATCTGGTCTTGGCCACCATGGACGATGCGGTGCTTTATGCAAATACATCATCATAAACGGTTCGTCGTTAGATGCCTCTTTCTTTAACCAATCTAAAGATACATCTGTAATGATATCGGTTACATATCCTTGTTTGGTGATGGTATCGCCATTGGTTACAATAAAATCGGGATTAATATAATGCCCTTGACCTGGCAAAATCATGAACTCATCTACCCCTTTTGGACTGTTACCAAAATGAAGCTTCCCGAACATGGCAGTTTTATAACCGTTCTTTTTAAATATTTGCGGAAAGGTCGTTTGCGTAGTATCAAACGGGAAGTAATTATCTACTTTCCCATTAATATGAGTATGCTTACCTGTAAGGATTGTAGCTCTTGATGGCGCACAAATGGAGTTGGTAACACTCGCATTGGTAAACAACATACCTTCTTTTGCCAAACGATCAATATTAGGAGTGTTCAATAATTTATCATCATACGCGCTAATTGCTTGGTACGCATGATCATCTGACATGATGAAAATAATATTGGGCTTTTTCTTTTTGGTCTTTTGCGCCTCAGTCGTTATTGGCAGCAAGAATAGTATACCTGCCGCAGCTATTAATAGTTTTTTCATTTTTGTTGTTGTTGTTGTTGTTGTTGTTGTTGTTTGGTACGTTTGATTGGTATTAAAAGTAATTAGCAACTTTTATCTTAATTAAAATACATTAGCTATCTTCTTGTAAAATATAACGGCAATTATGAAATGCATTTTTTGCAATTTGAAAATAAGGTATTTGTGTTTTCAAATATCGAGAATTATAATCATAACTTGTTGCTTCTATATCACCATCATAATCCATCACTCTTAACATCTTGCCAATTATTCCATATCTGCCTGATGTATAATTTATCTCGTACGAAATACTAATATTGAAATCTTTAATTTTATAAATATATTTTTCTTCACCAGGAAAAAGATTAGAATTTTTAAAATCAGCCAACATAACCAAATTTCCTAAACTTACGTCTGAATATTGCTTCCTATCAAAAAAATGAATTGCTGGCTTGTACCTAATTAATTTGTCCAACGCCATTAAAAAATTGTGTTCACCGTTCATAATTTTCGATAAAATTTTAAATATCAAAAATATATCCGTGTAATTGGAATTTATATTGTGAGACCCAAATTTATCAATCTTGATATTTGTTTGAGAAATATTCAAGTCAGATTTTAAAAAATTTATTAAACTCCTCATACTCAAACAATGTGCTTTAATTAGGTGCGTTAAAATAAATTTCAATTCACTAACAAAATAACCATTGTGGTTCTTAAATGTAATTTGATTTCCATTATCAGCGCTTACTTTTATACTTTCTAAAAATTTACCTAAATTCTGAGAAATTATGTTAGTGAAGTTATATTCAAAAATATCATGAGTATAAAACTTATCTATATAACCTGAAAAATCAATATTAGATCCATATTTACTATGAAATATTCCTCGAATATTGTTTATATCACAAACTAAAATAATCTTATCAAATCCAAACTTATTTTCTCCAATGTGGTCGTAAAAATCTAAGTGTGCTGAAAAAATATTTAAAATTCTAAAAATATGTTCTGGATCAACCCTATCTAAATCATCAATTATTAAGACTATTTTTTTATTGGGATTGTTTTGTTTTAAAGATGTAATTAGTTTATTTAAAAGTTCTGTTATTGAATTTTCTTCTCTGGAAGTACCCTTTTTATTAGCAAAGACTTTTAAAAATTCCTCTAATTCTTTTTGTTCATTGGTTTCTATATTCTCCTTATACTCTTCGATTTTTTCATTTAGTTGATTAATCGAGCTCACTACCGCCCCAATTCGACGATCTATTTTTGAAAGATTAGAAATCAACAATTGAATAATTTCCTTATAATGATTCAATAAAAAATATTCCCCAGCTATTTCTTTATTTATTTCAAATTTCTCAAAGTTTAAATTTTTGGAAAAAAGTTGGAATCCTATATCAAATTTTATTAATTCAAAAATATCAGAATTCTGCGATACAGTATAATTAACTGGGTTAATTCTAATAGTTTCATATTCCTCTGTTTTCGATTCGAAAAGCTTATTTAAAAAATATGTTTTTCCAATACCAAAAATTCCAGAGAAAATAATACGAGTATTATCTACAATATCTAAATGCTTCAAAAATCTGTTTGACTCGACTTCAATTGATAATTCCTTAAACCCCATTGTCATCTTATAATATTTACTCTAAATCTATTTTAGTACGCCTACTCCAACACAGAAAACTCAATACTAGAATCTGTAAATACAGTATGAGTCTGGGTTTTAAAATCTGACTCATCTGCATTGAAAATATTATCAACATAGGTCTGAGGGTTTAAATCTATCAATGGAAACCACGTGCTCTGTACTTGCACCTGTAACTTGTGTCCTTTTTTGATGGTATGAAAAACATCTTGCAGCTTTATGTTTACATCTGTCTTTTGGTTAGCCACAAATGGCTCAGGTTCAGCAAAACTATTTCTAAAACGCCCACGCAAAACTTCGCTACGTACCATTAAATGGTAGTTGCTCATTTTTAAGTGGTCTTGCATGCCTTCATAAGCTGGCTCGTCGGCTGGGTGTACGTCAATAATTTTTACAATCCAATCTGCTGCAGTACCCGTAGTAGCTACTTTTAGTTTCGCTAGAATATCACCGGCTAGGGTCATATCATTTTCCATGACTTCGGTTTCAAAAACCAAAACATCGCCACGGCGAGCAGCAAAACGCTGATCGTCTGTCATATATTTTCTAGGTGTAAAAACCGTTTTAATATCCTCTGAATAAGGAACCGGTTTTTTAATATCACTTATGAATTTTACTTCCTCTATTGCTTTTGGCTCGGTAGTCAGTTCTTGATCAGAAGATAAGTATATGTCTTTTTTAACTACTCCTTCTGGTGGCCATGTATCATACGTCTTCCAATCTTTTCTTCCGGTATCAAATACATAAGCTTCCGGCAGTCCGCTATTTTTATCCCCATTTCCTTTTAAGAAATGATCAAAGAATTTAGTTTCTATATTCTCTTGAAAAAATTCTGAAATACCATCCCCAAAGTAATAGTTACCAACGATATTCTGTCCTTTTCTTCTTGCCCATCCGCCGTGATCCCACGGTCCAAAAACCAAGGTGTTGTAATTATCGGCATTATACTTTTCAATATTCTTGTATGTTTCCAAAGGCCCGTATAAATCTTCGGCATCAAACTCACCTGCAACGACCATGGTCGCTACCGTTGGTTTTACATTCTTTAAATGCTGAATTAACCCTCGACTTTGCCACAGCTCATCATAATTTGGGTGCTCTTTTAACTCGTTCCAAAAATAATCATCCGTAACGCCTTCCTTTGCCATACGTGGCGTATCTGTAGTTTCATATTCAAAGAAACGGTCTAGATTCTTTAATGGACCTTCATCTAAAAAGAATTGGTATTGATCTTCGGTAGGTAAATCTGGTAATACATACCATGCCGTATCTATAGGTTTATCGCCATCTGGTCTTGGTGTACCAAATAAAGAGGTTGCTCTAAAATAGCTTAATAAATAAGCTCCATTATGGTGAAAATCATCAAAAAAGAAATCGGCAATACTTGCCTGTGGAGACGCTGCTTTTAAAGCTGGGTGCGCATCTACTACTGCGTATGTAGAATAATACCCAGGATAAGAAATTCCCCAAATACCTACATTGCCATTATTGCTCTCTACATTATTAACCAACCAATCTATGGTATCGTATGTATCTGAACTTTCGTCAATATCTTGATTCGATTTTTTATTGGGTTTGTAGGCTCGCATATTTTCATAATGCCCTTCACTTAACCAACGACCACGAACATCTTGATAGACGACAATGTAGCCATCTTGCATCATGTGAATATTTGGTGCGATTTTTTCTTTGAATTTCCCGGCTCCATAAGGCTGCGAGCTATAAGGGGTTCGTTGCATGATAATAGGATATTCTTTTGAAGTATCCTTTGGAGAATAAATTGTGGTATGAAGTTTTATGCCGTCTCGCATAGTGATATCTACCTCTTTCTTGGTGTAGTTATCTGCTACATAAGTTTCGGAGACTTCGGCATCTGCTACTTTAGATGCTGTTTTTCTACAGGAAATGATTAGTGTAGAAAGAAAAATTAGGGCAAAAAGGTGTTTGATGGTAAACTTTGGCATGTCTTAAGAGTTTGAAGTCTTAAATCTAAGAAAGTTTACTCGATTATTTAGATTTTAACATGACCGGAATTACGGTATAAAACCCACCAAAAGCATTTCAACTCCATGCAATATGACAAGCAAAAATAAATGGGGTATTCTTAAGAGACATATTACTTCTCTATTTCTACATGATAGTAGATTTTCTCGTAGTGATGTTTAACTCTAAATCATAAATAACTTTTTTGCCAACATTAAAATTCCCGAAAAGAAATCATTACGATAGACTTGTACTGTTTGTTCTTGAATTGATGGATTTTTCATAAGTAAGGCTTTTAGGTTAGGTGGTATAAATAAATTAAGGTTTTAATCTTCAAAAGTTAAATTGACGGTTTCTGTAATTTTACCAGAGGTTTCTAATTTTAAATCGTCAATGAATTGCACAGCGCGATATTCTTTTTTTGCGACATCAAGAACAACATACCCCGAAATAAGGTCTGTTTCTTTTGTGCAAGATTGCAGCACAATACATAGAAATATTGCTAAGGGAAATCCAATTCGTTTTAACATGGCATTCGTAGGTTAAGTTAATTTTTTAATAGGTTTTTCAAAGACTCGATACTTTTAAACAGTTCTAAAATCAAGTTGACTTTTGGGGCTTCAACTAGAACTTGGCGCTGTCCATTTTTGGTTTATATTTGTACAATATATTTCATCTTTTAGGTGGTGAGATTTAGGATTCTCTAATTATTACATTTCAAATGTATGTAATCCTTTTCCTACAAAATATATTTTGTGGTCAAATGGATCATAGTTGTTGTGAAGGGATGTTAATTAGCTTGTGAGCTGATTTTAACCTGAGAGTTCTGAGCGGCAGATTGCTTCGTACCTCGCAATGACGTTTGATGTACGATCTATAAAAAATGCAAAAAAAATGCTCCGTGTATCACGGAGCATTTTTTTATTTAATAATATCGGCAACTTACAATAACGTTAAATATTAAACGCTGCTTTTATCTCATCTACTTTATCCAACTTTTCCCAAGTGAACAATTCTACCTCTCTTTCTATGCGACCATTATAAGGAGATTCAAAAACCTTGGTTACAGTTACAGGTGTTTTACCCATATGTCCGTAAGCGGCAGTTTCTAAATAAATAGGGTTTCTTAGCTTTAAACGTTCTTCAATCGCAAACGGTCTCATATCAAAAATCTGAGCTACTTTTTTTGCAATCTCACCATCACTTAAACCTACTTTAGATGTACGGTAAGTATCTACATAAATTGATGTTGGTTCAACCACACCAATAGCATAACTTACTTGTACTAATATTTCGTCTGCCACACCAGCTGCTATTAAATTTTTAGCTGCATGACGCGCTGCATAAGCTGCACTACGGTCTACCTTACTTGGGTCTTTTCCACTAAAAGCTCCACCACCGTGTGCTCCTTTACCGCCGTAAGTATCAACGATAATCTTTCTACCAGTTAATCCGGTATCTCCATGAGGTCCTCCAATTACAAATTTCCCTGTTGGGTTAATATGGTATTTGATTTGATCATCGAATAACTTCTGAGTTTCTACTGGTAATTGTGCCTTTACTCTAGGAATTAAAATGGATATAATATCAGACTTAATCTTAGCCAACATTTTCTCATCATCGGCATCAAAAGCATCGTGCTGTGTTGATACTACAATAGTATCTATACGTTGAGGCTCATTAGCATCTGAATATTCAATAGTAACCTGTGCCTTAGCATCTGGTCTTAAATAAGTAATCTCTTTATTCTCGCGACGCATTTCTGCCAAAGTATGCAGAATTTTATGCGAAATATCTAGCGCTAACGGCATGTAGTTCTCTGTCTCGCTAGTAGCGTAACCGAACATCATACCTTGATCACCTGCACCTTGCTCTTCTTTTGAACCACGGTCTACACCCTGGTTAATATCTTGAGACTGCTCATGTATCAAAGAAATAACACCACAAGAATCGCCACTAAACTGGTATTCTCCTTTTGTATATCCTATTTTATTAATGACTTCACGGGCAATGTTCTGTACATCTAAATACGTATCACTCTTTACTTCCCCTGCTAATACAACTTGACCTGTAGTAACTAATGTTTCGCAGGCAACTTTACTTTCTGGATCAAAAGCAAGAAAATTATCTAATAACGCATCACTGATTTGATCCGCAACTTTATCCGGATGTCCTTCACTAACAGATTCTGATGTAAATAAATATGGCATAACAATCTTTTTTATTCTTAAAAGGATTTGAACGAATGCCGAAAAGAAGTATGATGCGATGTAGTATCAGCATCAACTGCTTTAGCATTTTTTTGTTTTATACCCTTAGGTTAAAACAGAGGTTGCAATCAGTCAAATCCCTCCTCTATATTTTAATTATAGTGCAAAAATAGAAAAAATGTTCAGTTCAATATCTTAATATGGTGTTATTTATTAACGTATTTAAAAGATTTGATAATTCTCACCCTTAATTTTCAATTTTTAAAGATCATATTTTACAGATAATAACACATAGCGCGGCTGCACAAAATAAGCTTGTGTACTAAAAAATAATTCATTTGTACTGTCTCTATTTAGTGTTGTGGTATTCAGTAAATTCGTGCCTTTTATACCATATTCCCAACGACTATCTTTTTTCTGATACGTTAGGGTAGATTCTAGAAAACTATAGGTATTCGATATGGTCTCTTCCTCATCCGAATAATTATAATAATCATATTCTACGTTGAAAATAAAGCTCTTTAAAAAACTGGCATCAAAACGAGCATATGGTCTACTCGTGAAAAACGTTGTTTCTAAATCGCCATTTTCATAATTATTTACGGTATACCTATACCCCAATTCTAAGTTTGGTGCATTTTTAAAATTGGTAGATAAAGCAGTTGTATAATTCTGTGTCAATGAATTTGAAGTTCGCTGCACATTATCGACAAGGTTGTTGGTCGTAGACCAACCTAAATTACCTTGTACAGATGCTTTTATCTTACCAAAAGTACGTTCGTATTTTCCGCTTGCCGTTAACGACTCGTCTTCGAAATTAGAATTGATGGTACTACTTACTCTATTAATACCGATGATATCAACGCCACTTTTTAAAGCATCTATTCTTTTGGTATACGCTATGTTCGCAAAAATATTAGTAAAATTGAACATATTAAAGCTGAAGAAATTTAGCGAAACGTTATGGTTAAGCGCACTCTCTAAATCTCGATTTCCACTATACAGCGAATTGTAATTGTTTAACACATAGCCTTGGGCAAAATTACTGACATCTGTAAACGAACGGGTTACACGATAATTAAAACGAATATTCTCCGATTTCTTAAGTTGTGCATTTATATATAAATCTGGCAATAACGAGGTCAAATTATCTTCGACCACGGTACCTAGTTGCTCATTTTTTACATTAAATTGATGCAGGGTAATTCCAGGATTAAAAGTGAATATCCCCGAAATAACCTTATAATGAAGCCCAGCATAAACATCAGACACATGAAATGCGACTTCATTGCCGAACGTATCACCATTGATATCTAAAGTGTCTTCATTATCTAAAATCTGATATATGCTTGAATTAAAGTTCTGATTGCTTTGCGTAGTACCTAACGTTAGATTGATGTTGCTTTTATTTCCAAGAACCCTATAATAATCCACCTTAGCATCAACCTTATTGGTTACTACATTTTTTGCCTGATTAATGTTATAAACATTCTGATTTTCATCTACAGGAAAAATACCTACAAAAGCAAATTCGTTTCTAACCGCCTCATAAAAAGGATCTTCATCTTGATATAAATGCTGAGCCTCTACCGCAAAAATATTCTTCTCGTTTAACGTATAGTAAATATTCAAGTTCTGATTTACCGATAACGGCTTCTGCTTTTTCACCTCTGCAATTTCATCTGTAATTGATGATATCGATAACACATCTACTTCCTCGGTATCGTCCGATTGTTTTAAAAGCGCATCATAATCTAATTGAAAATCTTCGTTAGGCTTATATTTTGCGCTCAACTTCGCCAGCCCTAAATGGATAGTCTGATCGGTATTCGTTGTCGTATTTTCAACATCGTTACTTGCTATATAAGAGGTGCTCCCTTCAGATTTCATAAGTGTGCCTGTATAGGAATAAATACCGAATCCGCTTAAATCCAACCCTTCCATTGGCGCATAACTAAAATTGGCGGCTGCAAATTTTGTATCAATATCATTTGCCCTATTATTTTGTGCCGAAGAAAGCCCTAACCCATCTACTCCAGTGGCAATAGAACTACCTCCTCTAGAATTTATATTTCTAAATCCGCCAGTGAAATTCCGATAATCGTTGCGTGTAAAAGGTACTTCGCCAATATTATTTAAATCTGTGATGATATTAATACTGTATTTTGGACTGTAGTAAAATAACTTCGGATGTGCCAAATACCTATCATCCGGACCATAACCCGCTGTCAACTCTCCAAACCAAAAATTCTTTTTACCCTCTTTCAACTTAATGTTCAATGCCACATTATCATCGTCATTGGTAAGTCCCTTCATTTGCGACACCTCATTGAAATTACGCAACACCTCAACTTTACTTAAGGCATTTGCTGGAATATTCTCTACCGCAAGTTTTGTATCACCATCAAAAAAATCTTTACCTTCTACCATAATTTTACTTACGGTTTTGCCCTCTACCTCTATTTGACCATCATCATTTATTTCAATTCCCGGAAGATTTTCTAGCACATCTTTCAGTTTCTTTTCCGTACCAGAAACAAAAGAATCGGTATCATACACTATAGTATCGCCTTTTACCGAAACCGGCATTTCGTATGTTACATCTACTTCATCTAATTGCGCAGCTTGCTCTTGCATTACAATATCTTTTACAGCATCGCTCTCTCCTGCTGTAAATGTAAAAGACTCTGGCCTAAACCCTAAATAACTGACCTTTACAGTGTATTGCTGCCCAGTTTTCAGTTTTAATTTAAAAAGCCCCGCATGATTGGTTATCCCATAAGATTCCAAGCCTTTGGTCTCCGTATTTATGGCAATTACATTTGCCATATCCACACCAATGCCCAGACTATCCTTTACGGTACCCGATAATGAAATTTCTTGGGCAGCACCAACGGCAACAAACAATAGCAATAGAACTACAAGTACTTTATGTCTCATGTGTAAGATGTAAATAGGAATGAATTAAGAAGTACTTTAATTAGTTTGGTCTACCGCCACCACGACCACCACGGTTTCTGAAATTCTCTCGCATCTCTTTCATTTTCTCTTGAGAGATTTGATCATACTCCGCTTGGGTCACTTGTTTCCCTTTACTAGGCGCCTTTATTTCTATTTTCTCTGAAGGATTTAGTGTAATTTCTGAACAAACGATTGTAGTAATATCATCGTTTACAGCCAAAATTAAACCTGGAAGTCCCCAGTATAAGCCTGGACCTTGATTTACTGGTATTTCTGGAGTATACCATGCGACAATTTCAACTTCTTTTATGACAAACTCTTCCCCTTTTTTCTCCTCATCATCATTCTCTTCTCCCCTACCAGGTCTTCTAAAAATGGCACTCATATTTGGTCGCTTTATAGTCTTTACAGCTGATGCTTTAAATGCCGTATAATTTCCTATTTGTTTAGACTCGCTCTCCATTTTCCAATCCAACGCTTCCAATTCATCATCAATCAGAAAAATTTTACCCAACAATTCATTCTTCACCAAATACTTTTGATCTTGAATATTCTTGTACAAATCTCCATCATTGCCTGCCATGGTTCCAAAACGTGGCCCACGACCACCACCTCTCTCACCTGGCTGTTCTAACTTTTCTTCTACTTTATAAATAGATGCCGTTTTATTAAAATTGAGAATAAAGGTTTTTTCGTTTGCCTTTTTAATGCGCTCCATCATTTCCTTTTTTCTATCCTCTGGTATGTTTCTATTTCCAAAATCGAAATTTACTTGCGTTTTACTCTGGTAAATTGCCTTTCCTTGAAAATCTTGTGCTTGTATGCTTACGCTCATGCAAACGAATACTAAACCTAAAAACCACTTATATCTCATCTTGCTTGTGTATTAGAATGGTATTATGACATCAAAATATGTTTTTGGTTTAATTGCATTTTGTAAAGAATTCGATTGAGTTCATTTTTTTTGTGCCATACAACAAATATGTTTTTACTTCCTGTAGTTATCTTGTATCTTGTACCATCTAATATTGTTGAGAATTAGAACACAACCATTAATCAATTTACGTCTATGCACATAGCAGTTGCCGGAAATATCGGTGCAGGAAAAACAACCCTAACTAGATTACTTGCTAAACATTATAATTGGGAACCACATTATGAAGATGTTGTTGAAAACCCATATTTAGATGATTTTTACAATCAAATGGAACGCTGGAGTTTTAACCTTCAGATATACTTTTTGAATAGTAGATACCGTCAAATTCTGCAGATTAAAGAAAGTGGCAAGGAAATTATACAGGATAGAACTATTTATGAGGATGCTCATATTTTTGCTCCTAACCTACACGCAATGGGTCTTATGACCAATCGAGATTTTCAAAACTACTCTAGCTTATTTGATTTAATGGAGAGTTTGGTAGACCCGCCAGACCTTCTAATTTACCTACGCAGCTCTATCCCTAACTTGGTGAAGCAAATTCACAAAAGAGGAAGGGAATATGAAAACACAATTTCAATTGACTATTTAAGCCGATTAAACGAACGTTATGAAGCTTGGGTACATGGTTACGAAAAAGGTAACTTGTTGATTATTGATGTGGATGATTTAGACTTCGTTGACAAACCTGAAGATTTAGGAATTATTCTGAATAAAATTGACGCTCAAATAAACGGTCTATTTTAAGTTCACATTCTCAAAACCCTAAAAAATTGGAAAATTTTGAAAAAAAAGTCACGCGCTTTCTTCAAGATGAAACTCCTTTTTTCTTCATTATAGATTTTGAAAAATCTGTAAAACAAGTTTTTACGTTTGAAGAGGCTACGAAAGAAAAAATTTACTTTAACATAAAAGGTGTTGGCAATGACAAAGACCTTACGTCTACCCAGTTTGACGATAAGGTTATAGACTTAAAACCTACACTTGTTTCTAAAGATATTTACGAAAAGTCTTTTAACACGGTTAAGCAGGAACTAAACAATGGTAATAGTTTTTTGCTAAACCTTACTTTCCCTACCGCGCTTGACACCAACGTGGAGCTCCAAGAAATTTACCAAAAAGCGCATGCCCCTTATAAACTTCTCTATAAAGACAAGTTTGTTGTTTTTTCGCCAGAATGTTATTTAAAAATTAAGGACGGCAACGTTTTCTCCTACCCCATGAAAGGCACCATAAATAGTAGTGTGCCCAATGCGGAAGAATTATTGCTTTCTAATAAAAAGGAATTATACGAACATAACACCATTGTTGACCTTATACGAAACGATCTTTCTATGATTGCTAAAAATGTTAGCGTAAATAAGTTTAGATTTGTAGACACGATTAAAAAAGGAAATCAAGAACTGCTGCAGACCAGTACCGAAATACAGGGGAAATTACCTGAGAACTGGAAAGATGAATTTTCCACATTATTACTAAAAACATTACCAGCAGGATCCATAAGCGGGGCACCAAAAAAGAAAACCCTAGAAATTATTTCAAAAGCAGAAATTGCGCCACGTGGTTTTTACACTGGTATCTTTGGAATATTTGATGGACAACAAATCGACAGTGCGGTAAGCATTCGATTTATCGAAAAAATCAATAAAAAGCTTTTTTACAAAAGTGGCGGTGGAATTACCCATTTAAGCGAGATGAAAGAAGAATATCAAGAACTTTTAGAAAAAATTTATGTACCCATTATTTGAATCTGTTTGCATTGAAAATAGTCAAATTAAGAATGAACATTACCACGAATCCCGATTTAGAAGTTCCTATATCCAACAATACAAAACCCACCCTAATTACTCTCTATTTGACGGAATACATTTAACTAATTTAGACAACGATCTTACATACAAGTTGAAAATTGGCTATAAGCAGCATGGTACTCGCTTTTCTATTTCCTTATACGAGAACAGCATACCTACATCACTTAAGCTAGTAAACGACGACACCATTACGTATGCCCTTAAAAGAAATAATCGTAAAAAACTAAACCAACTGTTTGATCAAAAGGGAAATTTTGACGATGTGCTTATTGTAAAAAATGGATTGATTACCGATGCCTCATACTCAAATATTCTTTTTACGGATGGAAAGCTAATCACTACGCCTTCTTCCCCATTACTTCAAGGAACATGCAGAGCTAGACTTTTAGAAGAAAACAAAATCACTGAAGCTCACATTACAGAAAGTGACATTCAGAATTTTAAAAGTTTTCAATTAGTGAATGCCTTAAATGATTTTGATAATACTAGATGGGTACCTATATATAATATACAAAGAGGTTGATTTCTAAATAAATTCGTTTTTCCTAGCGTGCTCTATTGCCTCCTCCGTTTTATTCACCATTAAAAAGGGAATATCCTTAAAGTCCGAAAATAGATTTTCAACACGTTTCATTCGCTTAGAATGGTTGACGCTGCGTAGGTAAATAGCTTTTATCCTACCAGGAAATAATGTAGAAACCTCTTGATAAATATCTCCATCCTTTTCACCACTATCTCCAATTAATATAAACGGCAGGTTGGGATATGCTTTTAATAAATTATTTATTTCTTTTTGCTTTTGAGGCTTTTCATCACTTTTCGACCTCCTTTTAAAACTTGCCATGCTTCGCAATAAAATGGGCCCTTTAGGGAAATTATTTGTCTTTAAAAAAAGCTCAAGATATCTATATAAATTCCACGGACTATGACTTACATAAAATATGGGGTTAGCTTCTTGCCCTGTTTTCCCTTGATGAAGTTTAGTGTAGAAATCAGACGCTCCTTCTAACTGTAGCCGCTTAGTCGCCCTTTTAAACATGGTATTAATAATCACCTTCCATTTTAAAGAAGACACTACACCAGTATGTAAAATGGTATCATCTATATCACTAATTACTCCAAACTTAGCATAAATACTAGGTATCAACATTTCTCCTGGAAAACGATTTTGAAGTAATATTTCTCTCTTTAATTTAGTATTCGAAAATGACAATTCAAAAGTTACCCAACCCTCATCGTTTGCCAAACTCTGAAGTCCTTCTATATTTTCATCAATTAAATAATAACCATCATCATCGGTAACACCTTCTACCGTATGACCATTAGAAAAAGTAATCTTAATTGGGGAATTTTTAATTTCATCAGTTTCAAACCGCTTCCAAGTATTCTGCATTAAATTAAAAATGCCTTTTTGGTCTAAATCGATATTTTCATCTTCAATAGCCCTACCTCTCACATACAGTCGAGTGGCATTACCGTATGATTGAAAGTTGATAATTTGAAGTTTATCTTTCTTAAAAATACCCATGGCGTTAAAATTACGGTCTTTCCGCAACCTTTAAAATTTTTATTTCAAGAATTATAGATTTTCCTTCATTGAGAGAACCACTTCATAGTATTATTTAAAATAAAAAGCACGCTCACTCATTCAAAAGTACCGCTCACTCATTCCCCATTCCCCACCCTCTTTCTTTGACCTAGATTTAGATAAGTAAAATAAATAATAACCTTACTTGTTTACGCAAGTCAAAATTTTAGCATTATGAAACCAAAAAAAAATCCACAAAAAGATTTGAACAAAAAGAGCGGAATGTTCTTTGTAATCGGACTACTATTAGTATTAGGGATGGTATACACCGCCTTAGAATGGAAATCATATGAGTCGGATATCAATATCGATTTCGCAATGAATACCCCAGAGGATGGAATTGAAGAAGAACATATTGAAAAATTTGAAATTGAACAACCCAAAATAAAACAAGTTTTACCTCAAGAAATAAAAATTGAAGAGAATGATACAGAGGTTGAAGAAACAGAAATCATAGCTATTGAAGTCAACATCGAAACCGAGATTGTAGACGTTAAAGATTTTGAAGTTATCGAAGAAGAGGAAGAGGTGAAAGTTATCTGGAGTACAATTGAAGAAGTCCCAGTTTTTCCTGGTTGTGAGAATGAGAAAGATAAACGTTCATGTTTTAATGATATGATGCAAAAACATATTCGCAAAAACTTCCGTTACCCAGAGTTAGCCCAAGAAATGGGAATACAAGGAAGAGTGAACACTCAATTTGTTATTAATAATGATGGAAGTATCGGCGCCATTCTAAAAAGAGGTCCGCACGAAGAACTAGAAAAAGAAGCGGTTAGAATATTATCTAAACTTCCCAAAATGACACCTGGAAAACAAAGAGGTTCAGCAGTTAAAGTTTCTTTCGCTATTCCTATCACCTTTAAATTACAATAAGTTTAAAACAAAAAAAACCATCAGCTAAGCTGATGGTTTTTATATTTTGAATGTAAATGGATTACTTGTTAATCTCCACTTTTTCAATAGTTACTTCCGTAGTAGTTCCTTTTTTCTCAACATTCGCTTTTTCGAATTCGACCAATTGAGCCTCAACTTCCGCTTTTGTTCCGTTATAAACTACATTTTCAGTTATAATCTCACCATTAACGGTTGTAGAATACGTAACAATAGCTTCCGCTAAATCTGCACTTTCTACATTCATTTCTATAGCAACCTCATTAGAACTATTCAGCATAGTTACACCTTCTTCTACGTGCCCACCTAATATTGGTGCAATAACTAAACCAATTAAACAAGTCAGTTTAATTAAGATGTTCATTGATGGTCCAGAAGTATCTTTAAAAGGATCACCAACAGTATCACCAGTTACTGCAGCCTTATGCGCTTCAGAACCTTTGTAAGTCATCTCACCATTAATTTCAACACCTGCTTCAAATGACTTCTTTGCGTTATCCCAAGCACCACCAGCGTTGTTCTGGAAGATAGCCCATAATACACCAGATACTGTTACACCAGCCATATAACCACCTAACATCTCTGCTACAGCCAATTTATTCATTCCGAATAGTAATGGAACAAATGCAATTACCAAAGGAAAACCAATAGTCAATAGACCTGGCAACATCATTTCACGTAATGAAGCTTGCGTAGAAATAGCCACACATTTATCATATTCAGGTTTACCCGTACCTTCCATGATACCCGGAATTTCTTTAAACTGACGTCTAACTTCCTGTACCATTTCCATTGCCGCTTTACCTACCGCATTCATAGCCAAGGCCGAGAATACCACAGGTACCATTCCACCAACGAATAACATGGCCAAAACCGGAGCTTTAAAAATATTGATTCCGTCAATTCCCGTAAAAGTTACATAAGCTGCAAACAATGCCAAAGACGTTAATGCCGCCGAAGCAATAGCAAAACCCTTACCTGTTGCTGCAGTAGTATTACCCACTGAATCTAGAATATCTGTTCTTTCTCTAACAATTGGTTCTTGTTCGCTCATTTCAGCAATACCACCAGCATTATCGGATATTGGTCCGAAAGCATCAATAGCCAATTGCATAGCCGTAGTTGCCATCATTGCAGATGCCGCTAATGCAACACCGTAAAAACCTGCAAAGGCATAAGATGCCCAAATAGCACCAGCAAACAATAACACAGATGGGAAGGTAGAGATCATTCCAGTAGCCAAACCAGCAATTATGTTTGTACCTGCACCAGTACTAGATTGTTGTACAATTTTTAAAATAGGAGGTTTACCAAGACCTGTATAATATTCAGTTACCGATGAAATTACCGCACCTACAACTAAACCTACCAAAGTAGCATAGAATACACGCATAGATGATATCTCCAATACTCCTTCGCCGAAGAATTCCATTTTCATAGTTTCAGGCAACATCCATGTTACCAATCCATAACATGAAATAGCAACTAGAACAATTGAAGTCCAGTTACCAATATTTAAAGCGCCCATTACTTGAGCTTCTTTTGCGTCGTTATCTTTTATTTTCACCAACATAGTACCGATGATAGAAATAATGATTCCAACACCTGCAATTGCCATTGGTAATAAAATAGGACCAATACCACCAAAGGCATCAGAAATACTACCACCCATATCTTTAATCACATAATTACCCAAAACCATAGCAGCTAAAACTGTTGCTACATATGATCCGAATAAATCTGCTCCCATACCGGCAACATCACCAACATTATCGCCTACGTTATCTGCAATTGTAGCAGGGTTACGAGGATCATCTTCTGGAATTCCCGCTTCTACCTTTCCTACTAAATCCGCACCTACATCAGCAGCTTTGGTATAAATACCACCACCCACACGTGCAAATAGTGCTATGGACTCTGCTCCTAAAGAAAAACCTGCAAGGGTTTCTAAAACGATAGTCATATCCATAGTAGATGTCCAAACACCTCCCATAAAGAATTGAAAAAAGACTATGAAAAATATGGTAAGTCCTAGTACTGCTAAACCAGCAACACCTAAGCCCATTACCGTACCACCACCGAAAGATATTTTTAATGCATTAGGCAAACTCGTACGAGCTGCCTGTGTAGTACGTACGTTGGTTTTTGTTGCAATCTTCATTCCTATATTTCCTGCAAAAGCCGAAAAGATAGCTCCGAAAATAAATGAGACAACAATTAACCAATGTGTAGTTGGTACTACGAAAGAAACTATAGCAAGCAAAACACTTACGATTACCACGAATACAGCCAAAAGCTTATATTCTGCACTTAAGAAAGCCAAGGCGCCTTCATAAATATAATCTGATATTTCTTTCATTTTTCCATCTCCGGCATGTTGTTTCATTACCCAAGATCTTTTAATGCCCATGTAAATTAGGCCTAATACTGCCATAAGAATTGGCATGTAAATCATCATTGACTCCATTTAATCAGTTGTTTGTTAGTTATTAAATTAGCCCGACTAAAGTAGTAAATTAGAATAGAATAAAAAAAGCCACTTTTTATTAAAAAAAGTGGCTTAAATAATGTAAAAAAATATTTATATCGTAAAAGTGCCTTTTGCTTTATGCTCACTTTCGTCATATCGTTTGACACATTCGTGATAAATTTCTATTGCTTTAGAAGCATCACTCCATCCACCTGTATCAACCTTTTTCTCTTCTAAATCTTTATACACTTGAAAGAAATGCTCTATTTCTTTTAATCTATGCGGATTTAAATCGCTGATATCGTTGTTATTACTCCAAATTGGATCAGAAACTGGTACGCAGATAATTTTTTCATCCGGTCCTTTCTCATCTGTCATATGAAACACTCCAATAGGTTTCACTTCCATTACCGTCATTGGGTAAGTAGGTTCTGTACCCATTACCAACACATCTAAAGGATCTTTATCTAAAGCTAAAGTTTCAGGTATAAAACCGTAATCTCCAGGATACATCATTGAAGAAAATAACATACGATCAAAACGAATTTTATGTAAATCAAAATCGTATTCGTACTTATTTCTACTTCCTTTCGGAATTTCTATTAAAACATCAAAGGTTAAGCCTTTTGCTGCTGCCATATTTAAAATTGTTTAATTTATAGTTTGTTATGAAACGTTGCTTAGTTGTTATAATTGTAAAAAATAATCGAATTAAAATACAAATCCAAATGTACCGGTAACCCCGAACTTTCTTGCATTGGGATTTTCTAAATAATTTCCTCTAAAATTGAAATCCAATCTAAATACTTTAAATATGTTTCCTATTCCAAAAGAATACTCATAATATATTTTATCTGATGGCGCATTTAACGGTGTATTCAAAGTTGCTGGAGCACTTAACGCTTTATTCTCATCAGACAAGTCTCCCCATACTCCGCGCAAAGCTACGATTTCCCTTAAATTATACTTCCTAAGGAAAGGAATTCTTGAGAATAACCTACCATTAAAATTATGCTGTAAATGAACTGCGGCATACGTATCGGTTACAAATTCATAGAAATCTAAATTTGGAAAAGTACCATAGTTAGAGAAAAATGTTTGGTTACCCGGTACCACACTCAAAAGTCCCAAAGGAACTTCACCAAATGTTTTACCAAGCTCAACCGTACTTAATAATCTACCGAAGCCACCTAATTGCCATGGTTGACTATATGAAAACTGAAGCTTATCATAATCAAAATCGCTATCGAGCACACCCTTCGTACCTTTTGTATAATTTAACAAAAGAGTACTATACGTATCATTTACATCTCTACGCTCAACCCCAAATCCAATAGTCTTCTTGCCAGGAGTATAAAGTACAATTGCATTAAAATCAAATTGACGTATTTCTGATGAAACCCCTGTTGCAGATTCTGGATCAACATAATCTAAACTAAAATCATTTGGCAAGGCAGAACTTAGGGTTCTAAATGTACCCCCAACAGATAACTTAAGATTCGTTAATGGTTCTATTTCAAAATTAAGCGCACTTAAATTAATATTCGTCAACCTATTATTTGCTCCTACCGTCAATAATGAAGATGAGGCAATACTTCGCCCGAGAACATCATTAGTCGCCGTTAGACTTACCCCTAGCTGTTCTATATCCCTTCGGTTTCCCCCAGAAATCATTAACCTGCTATTTTTATCCAAAAGCATTTTCCCTGCCAGACCATGTTTAAACTTATGATCTTTAAAGCCATATGCGGTATAGCCTTCTAGCCGCCAAAGATCATTTTGCCCATAATAAGTTCTTGCGCCGAGTCTTACCCTTGCCCCTTCTGCTGTATTATATCCAAAAAAGTCATAGACGGAACCTAAATCTAAGTTCCATTTATCTACCTCTACATAGCCAGAACCTAAAATACTTATAAAATTATAGTAGGTTTTAAACTTGGGTACGGTTTTAAGCGTGTCCAGCAACTTATAAATTCCTTGCTCGTCTTTATTTAAACTTTCTAATCTATTCTTTTCCCAAAACTCATCGTCCTTTATTATCTGGGTAACATCTAACGGGTTTCTGTCTTTGCGATAAACCTCCCTTGGTCTTGGCTTATTGAATTCGTAATTATCATATACAGATGTGCGCTTACCGTATAATCCTTTTGATTCTTCTTTTTTATTAAAGCTGAAATCACTTAACATGTAATCTCTTTTCAAAAGAAATACAGAATCATTTACAACATCAAAATCTTGCTCTATGTAAATTTCTTTTACCCAGTTGATGTTGGCGCTTTTTGTTACTTGTAGATTTATATTTTTTACTGCCCAAGTAGAATCATTAACCCAAAAATCTCCTTTAAAAGTCAACTCATTTTTACGACGTGGATAGTAAACAATATTATAACACCATTTATTATCTATATAAGCACTATCCCTTAAAGCATAGTTGTATACGTCTACCCCGGTTTTTGACAACGGACTAGTAAAACTTTTATCAAAGAATTTCAAGTAATTATTGTACACATCATACTCTTGGTACAAGTCTTTTACGAAAGCTATTATTGCTTGATTATTTTCGAAACCAGAGTTCTTATTTCCTAGTACTTCTTCTTTCTCTTCTTTAATTTTATTATCGCCGTAAACTTTAGAAAAAGTTTCATTTAAGAAAATAGGCAAATAGGTTTTACCTGTTATACGAGAAGTATCTAAATCTTGAAAAACAAATTCAAGTCCTTTAAAAATTTTACTCTTAATTAACGAACTATCAATCGTATTTAGATCAAACTCAACCTTTTCATACTTGTCAAAAGCATATTGATTGAATTGCCTTACACCATTTTGACGTTTCTTAGCCCAAATTTTCCTTAGAATATCTACTGCTGGATTGTTCTTTTTTGACTGTTTACCAGCAATCAAAACCACCTCATTTAACTGTTCTGCAGCTTCTAAAAGTGTGATTTTTAAGTTATAAGTGACTTTAGATTCTAGCTGAAGTTCATATTCGGTGTAACCTATAAAGGATATAATTACTGTTGGATAATCATTTTCTGATTCTAAATAAAACCTACCATCATCATTTGTGATAGTCCCTTCTGTAGAATTTTTGAAGAATACGTTTGCAAAGGATACTGGCTCGCCCTGTTCATCAATGACAATACCACCAATTTTGGTCTGACCCTGCGCTATGAAAAAACATAGGCTTAAGAATGTGAATAATATCCCTCTCATTAAAATTATTCTTTTAATAAAAAATTTTGTCTCAAATAGCATACTAATAAAAAAAGCTTCTCCAGACTTGGTCGGAGAAGCTAAAGTACTTTACAAAATTGTATCCTATTTGTATAAAACTTTTTTGACAGCGTCAACAACGTCTTTATAGCTAGGCAACCATTCCTCTAATAATACAGGAGAATAAGGTGCTGGTGTATCAGCAGTATTTATTTTAACGATAGGCGCATCTAAATAATCAAACGCATGTGCCTGTATATGATAAGTAATTTCTGTAGCAACATTGCCAAATGGCCAAGCTTCTTCTAAAACTACCAAACGGTTTGTCTTTTTTACAGATTTTAAAATAGCCTCATAATCTAAAGGCTTAACAGTACGTAAATCTATAATCTCACAGCTAATACCATCTTTTTCCAATTCATCGGCAGCTTTGTCAGCCTCCTTTATAATCTTACCAAAAGAAACGATAGTAACATCTTTTCCTTCTCTACGAATATCGGCAACACCTAATGGTATAGTATAGTCACCTTCAGGAACTTCACCTTTATCACCATACATTTGCTCCGACTCCATAAATATTACAGGATCATTATCGCGTATTGCAGCTTTCAACAATCCTTTTGCATCTGCCGGGTTAGAAGGTACAACAACTTTCAATCCTGGACAGTTGGCATACCAACTCTCAAAAGCTTGTGAGTGCGTTGCGCCCAATTGACCTGCAGAACCTGTAGGACCTCTAAATACTATAGGGCATGGAAATTGTCCACCAGACATTTGTCTAATTTTAGCTGCATTATTTATAATTTGATCTATACCTACCAACGCAAAGTTGAAGGTCATGAATTCAATAATAGGTCTATTACCCGTCATAGTAGAACCAACCCCTATTCCCGCAAAACCAAGTTCAGAAATTGGAGTATCGATAACCCTCTTAGGGCCAAACTCATCCAACATACCCTTGGAAGCCTTATAAGCGCCATTATATTCCGCTACCTCTTCACCCATTAAATAGATAGATTCATCCTTCCTCATTTCTTCGGACATGGCCTCGGCTATTGCTTGCCTAAATTGTAGTGTTTTCATGTATGGTAAATATTATTCTTTGTTATATGCTAGAAAGCAAGCAAAAATAGGAAATATAATATCAAAAAATAGAATGCCAGATTTAAAAAAAGTTATAAAATTTACTATGCACGCATAGTAAATTAGGATTTAAATAGCTATCTTCGTGGTCATTGATATAAAGTTTTTTACACATGAAGATATTAGTTTGTATAAGTAATGTTCCAGATACCACATCTAAGATAAATTTTACAGATGGTGATACTAAATTTGACACTAACGGTGTACAATTTGTAATAAACCCAAATGATGAATTTGGCTTGACCAGAGCCATGTGGTTTAAAGAAAAACAAGGTGCCACAGTACATATTGCTACTGTTGGCGGACCAAGTGTTGAACCAACAATGCGTAAAGCTCTTGCCATTGGTGCAGATGAAGCTTTTAGAATTAACGTAGAACCTACAGATGGTTTTTATGTTGCACAACAACTTGCTGAAGTAGTTAAGAACGGTGGTTATGATCTTGTAATCGGAGGTAGAGAATCTATTGATTACAACGGTGGAATGGTACCAGGTATTTTAGCTTCTTTAACAAATATGAATTTCATTAATTCTTGTATAAATCTAGAAATAGACGGAAACAATGTTACCGCAGTACGAGAAATAGATGGTGGAAAAGAAAAATTAAGCAGTGCACTTCCTCTTGTAGTTGGCGGTCAAAAAGGTCTTGTTGAAGAAAGTGATCTTCGCATACCTAATATGCGTGGTATTATGATGGCAAGAAAGAAAAGTTTGTCTGTTATTGAACCGGTTGATGGACTTAAAGCTACTGAAGACAAAAAATTCGACAAACCGGCTCCTAAAGGCCAAGTTAAACTTGCCGATAGCGTAGATCAATTGGTTGATTTGCTACATAACGAAGCAAAAGTCATTTAATAACCTATTTATAGGTACTAATTAAAAAACAAAAAACATGTCAGTTTTAGTATATACAGAATCAGAAAAAGGAAAGTTTAAAAAGAATGCGCTTGAAGCCGCTTCTTACGCTTCAGCAGTAGCCAAAATGTTGGACACTACTGTTACCGCAATAGCTTTCAACAGTACCGAGAACGAATCTCTTGGTGAGTATGGAGTTTCGAAAGTAATGAACGTATCAGATGACTCATTAGCAACTTTTAATGCTGGCGCATATGCTGCATCTATAGCAGAAGCTGTTAAAAGCACAGATGCAAAAGTTGTTATTCTTAGCTCGAGTACAGATACAAAATATTTAGCACCATTATTATCTGCTAAATTATCTGCTGGCTATGCACCGAACGTAGTTCAGGCTCCAGATAGCACATCTCCGTTTATGGTTAAGAGAACTGCTTTCAGTAATAAAGGATTTGCACACACACAAATAGATACCGAAATTAAAATAATAGGTGTTTCAAACAATGCTTTTGGCGCACACGAAAACAAGGTAGATGTATCTGTTGAAGAAATAAGTGGTACTGCAGATAATGCTACCAATGACACTAAGTCGGTTGAAATCGATAAAGTCGTTGGTAAGGCTACCATTGCAGATGCAGATATTGTAGTTTCTGCTGGAAGAGGAATGAAAGGACCTGAAAACTGGGGTATGATCGAAGAATTAGCCGATGTTTTAGGTGCTGCAACAGCTTGCTCTAAACCGGTATCTGATCTTGGATGGAGACCTCATGGCGAGCACGTAGGACAAACAGGAAAGCCTGTAGCAAGTAATCTTTACATTGCCATTGGTATTTCTGGAGCTATTCAACATTTAGCGGGTGTAAGCGCTTCTAAAACAAAAGTTGTTATAAATAATGACCCAGAAGCACCATTCTTTAAAGCCGCTGATTACGGAATTGTTGGAGACGCCTTTGAAGTAGTTCCTCAATTGATTGAAAAATTAAAGGATTTTAAAGCGCAAAACGGCTAAATTTTTGTTATTTTGTGCCCCTTAAAGGGCTGTTCGAATAGTTGGAGCCTCAAGTATTCGAACAGCCTTTTTTAGTTGAAAATCTATGAGTCTAGTACGATTAAAAATAAAAGGTATCTCTTACAGCCAAACTCAGAATGGTGCATACGCACTTATTCTGAACGAAGTTGAGGGCGACAGAAAGCTTCCTATTGTCATTGGCGCTTTTGAAGCTCAATCCATTGCTATTGCTCTGGAAAAAGAAATAAAACCACCAAGACCATTAACTCACGACCTATTTAAGAATTTCTCTGACAGGTTTGATATTGTTATCAAACAGGTTATAATTCATAAATTGGTAGATGGAGTATTCTACTCCAGTATTATCTGTGAGAGAGATGGTATTGAAGAAATTATTGATGCAAGAACTAGTGATGCTATTGCTTTGGCATTACGTTTCAACGCCCCTATTTTCACTTATAAAACTATACTGGACAAAGCTGGTATTTTCTTAAAGTTCTCTTCTAAAGAAAAGGATCAAAAAGATAGCGACGACAGTATTATGGTAGATGAAATATTGCAAGAAGGGGAAACTATTGAAATAGAATCTGGTGCATCTGACGGCTATACAGAACTTACTATAGACGAATTGGAAGCTGAATTAAAAAAAGCAGTCACCAACGAAGACTATGAAAAGGCGGCAAAATTGAGAGATGAAATCTCTAAACGCAACTAAACACTAAATTATAGTTTATGAAAAAGGGCAAATGGTTGCTATTTTTTGCACTAATTCTTACCGCAATTACATTTGCTCAAGACGTAGACATAACTCAACCCTTAGAAAGTACAACAGATACTATCTTGGTAGAAGATGTAGCTACCGCAAGTGTTATAGGTATGGAGCCAAATGAAGGGTTTTCTCTAAACAGTTTAGGTAGAGGTGTTCTGGGGATGGCGGTGTTATTACTTTTAGCATTCTTATTCAGCTCTAACAGAAGAGCTATAAACTGGAAAACAGTTGGCGTAGGGCTAGCCTTGCAATTGGTTATCGCTATTGGTGTTCTTAAAATACCATTTGTACAATTGGTTTTTGAACAAATAGGAAGAATTTTTGTGAGTATCCTAGAATTTACCCGTGCAGGTAGTAAATTTCTTTTTGAAGGTCTTGTAGTAGATACAGGAACTTTTGGATATATTTTCGCCTTTCAAGTACTTCCAACTATCATATTTTTCTCCGCATTAACCTCCTTATTATTCTATTTAGGATTGATACAAAAGGTTGTAAAATGGTTAGCCTGGATGCTGTCTAAAACATTAGGAATCTCCGGACCAGAAAGTCTTTCCGTTGCAGGAAACATTTTCCTCGGACAGACCGAAGCTCCATTATTAATAAAGGCATACTTAGAAAAAATGACCCGCTCTGAAATTTTACTCGTCATGATTGGCGGTATGGCTACGGTTGCCGGAGCAGTTTTAGCTGCCTACATAGGGTTTTTAGGCGGTGAAGATGAGCTTTTACAATTAGTATTCGCCAAGCATTTATTAGCAGCCTCTGTTATGGCAGCACCCGGAGCAATAGTTATCTCCAAAATGTTATACCCACAAACTGAAGAAGTGAATAGCGATGTACATGTTTCATCAGAAAAGATAGGAGCCAATGTACTTGATGCAATTGCTAACGGTACTACAGAAGGTTTAAGATTAGCTGTTAATGTTGGAGCTATGCTTTTAGTTTTCGTTGCAATTATTGCAATGGTCAATGGAATTTTAGAGTGGACTGGAGATTTTACACACCTAAATTCATGGATAGCAGAAAATACCTCTTATTCGAAATTCTCTCTTGAAGCTATTTTAGGAACCATATTCGCACCATTAATGTGGTTAATTGGAGTTGCCAATGAAGACATTATGCTTATGGGTCAATTGCTAGGTATAAAGTTGGTTGCCAGTGAATTTGTTGGCTATATACAATTGGCAGAGTTAAAAGATTTAGCTCTTGGAGCTAATTTAACTTATAACAAATCTGTAATTATGGCAACATATATGCTATGTGGATTTGCTAATTTTGCCTCTATAGGTATTCAAATTGGTGGTATTGGATCACTTGCTCCAGGGCAAAGAAAGACTTTATCTGAATTTGGGATGAAGGCTGTACTTGGTGGATCTTTAGCCTCTTTGCTTTCCGCTACGATTGCTGGTATGATCCTAGGATAATCTTCAATTCTATTTTAGTTAATAAATTCTAATAACCCTTATTGCTATTTCTGTGCAAAAAATCATCTAAATGGTATTTTTGCAAAGCGTTTACATAATACTATTTCTATGAAACAATACCATGACCTTTTAAAACATGTTCTTAAAGAAGGAAACCAAAAAGGTGACCGCACAGGAACCGGAACTAAAAGTGTTTTTGGGTATCAGATGAGATTTGACCTCAGCGAAGGTTTCCCAATGATTACTACTAAAAAACTACATTTAAAATCTATCGTATATGAGTTACTATGGTTTTTAAAAGGCGATACCAATATTAAGTACTTACAAGAAAACGGTGTTCGTATTTGGAATGAATGGGCTGATGAACATGGAGACTTAGGTCCTGTTTATGGTCACCAATGGCGCAACTGGAACGATGATGAAATTGACCAGATCAAAGAAATCGTTCATTCCTTAAAAACGAATCCTAACAGTAGAAGAATGTTAGTATCTGCTTGGAACCCTAGTGTGTTACCAGATAATTCTAAAACTTTTTCTGAAAATGTAGCAGATGGCAAAGCGGCATTACCACCTTGCCACGCATTCTTTCAATTTTACGTTGCCGACGGCAAACTGTCTTGCCAACTTTACCAACGTAGTGCAGATATATTTTTAGGCGTGCCGTTCAATATTGCATCTTATGCTTTATTCACTATGATGATGGCACAAGTATGTGGTTACGAGGCTGGTGATTTTATTCACACATTCGGTGATGCGCATATTTACAATAATCATATGGAGCAGGTAGAGTTGCAATTGAGTAGAGAGCCTAGAGCTTTACCTAAAATGAAAATTAATCCTGAGATCAAAAATATTTTCGATTTCAAATTTGAAGATTTTTCATTAGAAGAGTACAACCCACACCCTCACATAAAAGGGAAAGTAGCTATATAATTTCTTTTTTTTAATTATTTCAAAAACTGACTTTATCAACAAGTGTCCTCTGCTTTCATGAATAAATTGTTTTTTAGTATTTTAATGATTACCTGTTGGATTCTACCAACTTGTGCTCAAGTGAACTTTGAAAAGGGTTACTATATAAATAATCTCAATGAAAGAATAGAAGGTTTTATACAGAATAACGCAGCCAGAACCAATCCTACCTACCTTTGGTATAAATCTTCACAGAATGGTGATGACATAAAACTTTCCATAAACGATGTTAAACAATTTGAAATCTATAACTATACCAAATTCATTAGAGTTTCAACGAAAATCGACCAATCAAGCCAAAGTATAAATACTATAGACAAAAGCTGGAAACCTATACTAGAAAACAAAACAGTATTTGTAAAGTCAATTATTGAAGGTAAAGCCAATTTATATTCTCACACCAATAGCACCCGCGAACTCTTCTTTTTCAGTACAGATAGTTCTGAAATTACACAATTGATATTCAAGCGCTATTTAAAGGATAAAAATAATCTTAGTGAGAATAATACATTCAGAAAACAATTATTAAAAAACCTCTCATGTCCAAGCTTCAATTTTGAAAAAATGCAAAGGGTCGCTTATTCTAAAAAAAGCCTCAAAAGCATAATTAAAGAATATAACACATGTATTGGGCACGAGTCTGTGATTTTTGACAAGCCAATAGGAATAACAAAACTACGCTTAACATTAAGACCAAGATGGAATAGTTCTTCAACTACTACACCTATCCCAGTGGTCCCTTCCGCAAATTTAACAATGAATAAAAAGCAAAGTTTTGGACTGGGGATTGAAACAGAACTGATATTACCTATAAATAGAAATAAGTGGAGTTTAATTGCCGAGGCAGTGTACCAGAAATACAATTCTAAAAATTCATATGAGAATAATAATATTTCAGGAGGTATTGTAAATGCTAAATTAACGTATTCATCTATTGAATTGCCTATTGGTTTTAGGCACTATATCTTTTTAAATGAGCATTCAAAACTATTTATAAATACTGCCTATATTTTTGATTTCACTTTAGAAAATGAAGTTGAATTTACAAGAAATGACGGCAGTATAATACGTGACTCCAGATTTACTACGCTTGGCAGTTTATCTGCTGGAATAGGCTATAAATACCTTGACAAATTAAGTTTAGAATTAAGGAATTTGACAATCTCCAATCGATCAATTAATTATTCGAACTCTGAATTCAATAGTATATCAATAATATTCGGCTATACTTTTCTATAATTATTAATTGCACCGTCGAGCAATCAAATCGATATCAAGCATATTCTATATTGCTTTAAATAGTTCAATAGTATCAATTTCTTAATTCATCGAGCTAATTCCGTTTGTCCAATTTTATTTATCTTACGATAAAAATTGTTTTCATGGTTAGTACTGATACGCTCTTAGATTTCTTTTTAGAAACTAGAGCCCGAACCGAGGTAATTTGTAAGCCTCTTGAAATTGAAGATTATGTGGTACAACCTATAATTGACGTTTCCCCTCCAAAATGGCATTTAGGCCATACAACTTGGTTTTTTGAAGAATTCATTCTAAAAACATACGATAAATCATATCAAGTATTTGACGAAGATTTTTCTTTCGTCTTCAATAGCTACTACGAAACCGTAGGCAAACGTGTAGTACGTGCAGACCGTGGCAATCTGTCCAGACCTTCAGTAAAGAAGGTTTACGAATACAGACATTTTGTTACCGAAGCGATGAACAAGTTGCTACAAACAAACAACGAGAGCACACTTTTAAATGTTCTAGAAATAGGAATACATCACGAAAAACAACATCAAGAATTACTTCTTACAGATATTAAATACATTTTAGGGAACAACCCTCTTTTGCCGAAATACTCCGATTCTATCCAAGAATACATTGCCGAAAAGGAAGTTCAAAATTGGATTGGAATGAGTGAAGGCATCTATGAAATAGGACATAATTCTACCGACTTTTGTTTTGATAATGAATTAGGAAGACACAAAGTTTATCTACATGACTATCAAATTTCAAATAAGCTAGTTACGAATGCCGAATATCTAGAATTCATAAAAGCTGATGGTTATAAACGTTTTGACCTTTGGCATGCTGCCGGTTGGGATTGGGTTCAACAAAACAATATGATATCACCTTTATATTGGCACGAAATTGACGGAGACTGGTATTATTATAGTCTTAAAGGATTAACTAAAGTAGATTTAGAAGCGCCTGTAACGCATATTTCATATTTTGAAGCATTTGCCTTTGCTCAATATAAAAGCTGCCGTTTACCTACCGAGTTTGAGTGGGAAGCCGCACAAAACCAATTTAATTGGGGACAACGCTGGGAATGGACAGAAAGTGCTTACTTACCCTACCCTAATTACAAAAAAGTTGATGGTGCTTTAGGAGAATATAATGGCAAATTTATGGTCAACCAAAAGGTTCTAAGAGGCAGTTCTATAGCCACACCAAAGAACCACGCGAGGCACACCTATCGCAATTTTTTTCAAACAGATTTAAAATGGCAGTTCACCGGTATTAGGTTAGCCAAATAATTACGACATATTACGTATGCAAAACACAAAAACAACACTTACCAGTACCTCTGAGTTTGAAAAAGAAGTATATATAGGCTTAACCGATTACCCTAAACACTTGTCTTCCAAGTATTTTTACGATAAGAAAGGTGACAAACTTTTTCAAGATATAATGGCTATGCCTACATACTATCTAACGGATTGTGAGTATGAAATCTTAGAAGATAATAAAGAGGAAATTACAAATTTATTCACCGAATTTGGAGCTTTTGACTTAATAGAGCTTGGTGCAGGAGACGGTAAAAAGACCAAAATTCTACTTAAAGAATTTAGTGACAAAAACGTAGATTTCACTTATGTCCCAATCGACATAAGTGATAATGCCTTAAATCAACTTCATAATTCGATTGAAAAAGAACTGCCAGAAATTAAAGTTCATCCTTTTCAAGGAACCTATTTTGAGGCTCTAGAAGACATAAACAATCGCAAGAATAGAAAAGTAATTTTATTCTTAGGCTCTAACATTGGCAATTTAGAACATGACCAAGCAAAAGGGTTCATGAAAAAAATTCAAGAATTAATGCAGCCTGAAGATTTGCTTTTTATGGGATTTGACCAAAAGAAAAATCCGCAGACTATTTTAGATGCCTATAATGATCAAGAAGGTGTTACTGCAGCGTTCAACAAAAACGTACTTGCACGAATAAACACTGAATTGAATGCGAATTTTGATTTAGATAAATTTCTACATTGGGAAGTCTACAATCCAGAAACAGGCTCTGCAAAAAGCTATTTGGTTTCCAAAATTGAACAGGATGTAAAAATTGAAGCATTAGATTTAAATGTTGCTTTTAAGCCATGGGAAACTATACATACAGAAATTTCGCAGAAATATGATGATGAAATAATTAATTGGCTTGCTAAAGAATCGGGGTTAGAAATGACAACAGCCTATCAATCTAAGGTATATGGGTATAAAAATTGTGTCTTTAAAAAGGCATAGTCTATACCATAAATTATTAAATAAAAAAGCCCGCTATTTACAATAGCAGGCTTTTTTTATATTGAAATTCTTAGTTTATAATTCTAAAACAGCATTTTCTGATCCAGCAAAATCATTCCATTGGAAACGATCAGCTTCAGCATCGTTTATATATTCTCCATCCACAATATACTTGAATTCGAATGAATTCTCTTTTGGAAGATCGAAAGTTCCTTTAAAAGAACCATTCTTTTGTTTCTTTAATTCGCTCTTTTTTGCGTTCCAATTATTGAAATCGCCTACAACAGCTACTTTTTTTGCATCGTCGGTAGGTACTGTAAAGGTAACCTTACACACTGGCTTGGTCTTTAGATATTTTTTTGCAATTGCCATGATTATTAATTTAATATTTAAGACAAAACTAGTACAATAAAATACTCATTTCCAACACCTAAGAGATTTTTATGAATTCCGTAATAAATAAGCATTTTATAATCATTCAATGAAATATAATCCTACAAAATTATTTTATTAGGAATCTCTACTTATCTGTTTTTAAGATTTTTACAATTGTATCAATGTCAGCTTCTGTATTATAAAAATGAAAACTTAAACGTATACCATCACCTCGTTGGGCACAAAACACATCATTGTCTTTCAATTTTTGAAAAGTTGCTTCATTAGCCTTAATATTGAAAATGGTACTGTGCCTTTTCCTTTCAACAACCTCATCCGACAAAAGTCCTAATTTTTGAAATTCACATTTCGCATACTCAGATAATTTGCGGTTATGTTCGGAAATTTTATCCATCCCTATTCTTTCGAAATAATCAATGGAAAATTTTAAACTACCGAAATTTAAAGATGATAGATGACCAGGCTCAAAACGTTTAGCGAACCTTACAGTATCCATTTTTTCCAAATCACCATCAGCAGCATTAAAGCCAATATTGTTAACTGAAAATTTATCTTTTATTTGATCTGAAAACAACATAAAACCGTTTCCATAACCTGCCAACAACCATTTGTAAGCACTACTACCTAAAACATCTATTCCTGAATTTTCAAAATCAAAAGTAGTACTGCCACAAAATTGTGTACCATCGGCTATGATAATTAAACTAGGATATTGTTTTTTCAATTCTTTTAAAAAATCAAGATCAATAGCAAACCCGTTAAGCCATTGCACTAGACTTAGTGCCAAGACATCAATATGCTTATTTTCAACCGCATCTTTAATTTGCTCTTCAATTGTAGCGGTCATTTGTAAATATTCGATTTCAAAATTTCTATTCTCAAAACCCCAATTAAGCGAGGGATAATCGTTTTCCAAAAGAAGTATTTTTTTCTTTTGATCCAACCCCTCCAACAAAACGTTAAGTCCGGTAGAGAAATTATTCACTAATGCTACGTTATTTCTTTTACAATTAAAGAACTTAGCTACTGTAGAACGAGTATCTGAAACCACCTTTAATGATTTCTCTCGCATATCGCTGCCATATATTAGAAAATCTAAATCGTGCTCCTGTCGCCAATCTAACAACGATTCATACAACAAACCATATACCGCTGTATTAGCATATATTCCTTTTCTTAAAACGGGAAATTCCTTTCTAAATTTTTCCATTAGTTATAGCGTATTGTACAATTCCTGTATCTTTATACCAAAGATAAGAAGAGTATGTTTTCTAAAAATAAAAACACCTCCAAATTAGATTTAGAACAGCATGAGCTATTAGAGAATGCTCAAAAAAGAGTTCGACAAAAGAAGCGCCTTTACACCCATTTTGTTGTCTTTTTAGTTGGCAGTGTGTTCTTGGTGCTCATTAATAAGATTTTAAAATACGGACAAGAATACAACTGGTTCATTTGGGCCATTACCTTTTGGGCATTCTTGTTTGTACTTCACATTTTTAATGTATTCATCACCAATAAATTCATGGGGCAAGATTGGGAACGTTCTCAACGAGAAAAATTAGTACAGAAACAAAAGGAGCGTATTGCCGTAATAGAGAAGGAAATTGAACAGAAGCAAGAATTGCCAACCCCTATTGAAATGGAACCTAAAAAAAAATTGCTTTGAGAACACTTATAATGATTGCTGCGGCAGCTGAAAATAATGCTTTAGGCAAAGACAATGATTTACTTTGGCATTTGCCAGATGATTTTAAACGATTTAAAAAATTGACATCTGGACACAAAATTATTATGGGTAGAAAAACTTATGAAAGTTTCCCTAAGCCTCTACCAAATAGAACTCATATTATAATTACCAGAGATAAAAATTACATTGTAGAACATAAAGAATGTATAGTTGTTCATTCTTTAGATGAAGCTATTGATTTAGTTAAAGAAGAAATTGCATTTATTATTGGCGGAGGAGAAATCTACAAGCAAGGTGAAAAACAATCTGATAAAATTGAACTTACCCGCGTACATGCCACTTTTGAAGATGCCGATACATTCTTCCCAGAAATTGACGAAGAATACTGGATGCTGACTAAACAAGAGTTTCACCCAACAGATGAAAAACATAAGCTCTCTTTTACATATTTAACTTATGTAAAAAAAACAGACGCCCTTAAAAGTCTTTAAATGAAACATTAAAATTAGATATAGAGGAATTTAAAATAGTAGCAAGTACCTTTTCATCACCATTAGTATAAAATTGATGCTCGCCCAATTCTTCTTTACTGGTCAATAACTCATTTTTATCTAAAACCATTTTTGCTTGTCTAGCGACTGCCTGACCAGAATCTATTATAGTAACATGTTCTGGAAGCATCTTTTTCAACATAGGAATGAGATAGGGATAATGAGTGCAGCCTAAAACCAAATAATCCATTCCTTTATCAAGCATTGGCATTATGTACTGCTCTAGAAGTTGATACAATTGCTCGCTTTCTAGATTACCATTTTCAATCATATCCACTAAACCAGTACCTCGTTGTTCTAATATAGTTATACCTGCGGCGTGATTTTTAGATGTGCTGTGAAACAAACTACTAGACAAGGTTCCTTTAGTTGCCAACACTCCTACTATTTTAGATTTGCTATTTATAGCAGCGGGTTTTATAGCAGGTTCTATTCCAATAAAAGGTACATTATAATTCGATCTTAAATAATCTATGGCATTAGTCGTTGCTGTATTGCAAGCAACGACTATTAATTTACAGCCTTGGCTTAATAAATATTCTGTATTCTTAATACTCAGCTCTAGAATTCGCTTTTCAGATTTTTCGCCATAAGGTGCATTCTTACTATCCGCAAGATATATGCAACTCTCATACGGTAAAAGTTCTTGAATCTCACCCCAGATTGATGTACCTCCAATACCAGAATCAAAAATACCTATACGCCTATCATCCATATTACTCTAAAACCTCTATTATAGGTGTACCGGTAGTACCACTTGGATAAGAAATTCCTAAAAGGGCAGAAATTGTTGGAGCAATATCTGGAATTTCCGTACGATTAATCGTAGATCCGGGCTTAATTCCTTTACCATAAAATAACAAAGGTGCATGAGTATCATAAATTTGCGGTGAACCGTGTGTAGACCCTGTTGAATTATACGAGATAAAACCAGGCTTCAAAACTATAAGTACATCACCTGATCTCTTTTGATTATATCCATTTTGTAAAATATATGGAATTCCTCTAGTATACTCATTGTTCCACATTTGATCAGCTGTATAGACCCTATCAACTCCATCATACCCTAAGTATTCTTGCGCTATCTCGGCTTGAACATCGGCTAAATTAAGATCTAAGTTTTTTACAATTTTATGATCTAAAAATAATTGATTATTAGAATAATTTTTAACTATATCCTCTGTTCCATAAGTGTATTTCAAAAACTCAGTAAGCCTTGCAGCATTTGCTTTATTATCTATATATCCTGCAGGTATTTTTTGATCTTTTAAATATGTAGGAACTTCAATAGCTGCATGATCTGCAGTCAAAAATAAAGTATACTCACCCTCACCTACATTTTTATCCAACGCTTTAAACAATCGCGCTAAATCTTCATCTAATCTTAGGTAAGTATCTTGAACCTCTTTTGAATTTACTCCGAACATATGACCTACATAATCGGTACTTGAAAAGCTAACCGTCAAAAAATCTGTAATTTGATCCTTCCCAAGACCTTCATTCTTTAAAGCCTCTATTGCAAAATCCGCAGTCAAAGAATTTCCGTAAGGTGTTGCCTTAATAATATTGAATGCCTTTGTCTTATCTAAAAGTTCTGCTGTGTTGTGAGGAAACGAAGTTGTTGTTTCATCCTTAAACTTACCCTCATATAAATTATTATCTGTTCCGCTCTCCTTGTAATCCTTAATATCTCTAAGAGTGTTCCATTCCTTTTTATAAGATTGTGCTTTACCAGATGAGTTAAAATCATTTACCCATTTAGGAAGCTCGTTCATATAGTATGTACTTGTAATCCATTTACCTTCATCTGCACCATGGAACCAATATGCCGCATTAGCTGTATGACCACCAGGCAAAACCGCTCCCCTATCTTTCAATGCAACAGCAATAGTCTTTCCTTGCATTTGTGTACTTAAGCGTAACTCATCGGTTATCGTGGTAACACCCATTCTATGTGGAGACATTTTACCTGCATTTGACGTAGTACCTACAGAAGTGTAAGCATCATCACCAGCACAATACACACTCGCATCTAAATTTTTGTCATACCAGTCATTTCCAATTATACCATGTGCCGACGGGGTCGCCCCAGTGAATACAGAAGTATGCCCAGGCGCAGTACTTGTTGGTGCGTAATTAAAGTGATTGTTTTTACAATTAAAACCTTCCTCAATAAGTCTTTTGAATCCGTCGTCACCAAAACCATCATAGAAGCGAGTTAAATAGTCATATCGCATTTGATCCACTATAATACCTACTACCAATTTTGGCTTCACCCTTAACAAGTCGTCACTTGAATTATCTTTGTTTTTCTTTTGGGCCGTTAATCCGTTAGCCATTAACAATACTCCAATAAACAATGAGGTAATAAAATATTTTTTCATTTTCATACTTAATAAGATTGAAACACAAATGTAAATAATTTACCCCTTTAAAGATAAAACTCAGGTTAAATCAAGTCCTTTATTGTTATTTTTACAATAAGAAATCTATTTTTAACGAATGAACTATTTAGCATCTGTAGGAAGCTATGCAATTATGATCCGCGAGGTTTTTAAAAAACCTACGAAATGGAGAATAATGAAATCCCTAATATTCAAGGAAATAGATGAGTTGATATTTAGCTCATTGGGTATTATTATATTTATTTCCTTTTTTATAGGTGCCGTTGTAGCGATACAAACTGCGCTTAACCTTACCAATCCCTTAATACCACGAAACCTAATTGGTTTTGCCACACGGCAGTCTGTTATACTAGAATTTGCACCTACATTCGTTTCCATTATTATGGCTGGTAAAGTAGGCTCTTATATAACATCGAGTATTGGCACAATGAGAGTTACTGAACAAATAGACGCCTTAGAAGTTATGGGCGTTAATTCTCTTAACTATTTAGTATTTCCTAAAATAATTGCAATGCTTTTTTACCCATTTGCTATTGCAATTTCTATGTACGTTGGAATATTTGGCGGATGGATGGCAGGCGTGTTTGGAGGATTCTTAACCAGTGAAGATTTTATAACTGGACTACAATCTGATTTTGTTCCTTTTCATATTGCATATGCCTTTGTTAAAACCTTAATTTTTGCATTCGTAATTGCAACGATACCATCTTTTCATGGTTTCTATATGCGTGGCGGAGCCTTAGAAGTAGGTAAAGCCAGTACAACAGCATTTGTTTGGACGAGTGTTGCAATCATCATACTCAATTATATTTTAACCCAACTTTTATTAGGATAATGATAGACGTACGAGACATACATAAATCTTTTGGCGATGCTCATATCCTTAAAGGTGTTACTACTACTTTTGAAAAAGGAAAAACCAATTTAATTATTGGACAAAGTGGCTCTGGGAAAACAGTTTTTCTAAAATGTCTATTAGGTCTTTTTGTCCCTGAAGAGGGAGGTATAGCTTATGACGGAAAATTATATTCTGATCATACCGATGATGAAAAACGTGAATTAAGACAGGAGATGGGGATGGTCTTTCAAGGCAGTGCCCTTTTTGATAGTATGACGGTTGAAGGTAATGTAATGTTCCCTTTAGAAATGTTCACCAATCAGTCGAAATCAGAAATGAAAGACAGAGTTGATGCTGTTTTAAAGAGAGTAAACCTTATAGATGCCCATCATAAATTTCCTTCTGAGATTTCTGGAGGTATGCAAAAACGTGTTGCTATTGCACGCGCAATTGTAATGAATCCAAAATACCTTTTTTGTGATGAACCAAATTCTGGTCTTGATCCAAAAACGGCTATTCTTATAGATGACCTCATCAAAGAAATTACAGAAGAGTACAATATTACAACAGTCATAAATACACATGACATGAACTCTGTAATGCAAATTGGAGAAAAAATTATTTTTCTTAAAGATGGGTTACTAGAATGGGAAGGAACCAAAAACGAAATTTTCAAAACCGAAAATGAAGCGGTAACTAATTTTGTGTACTCATCTGACCTGTTTAAAAAAGTGAGACAAATGTATATTCAAGAACAAAACTAATCTTTAGGCATTTCCTTTATTTGAATATTCTTATTGTTCAACCTAAGACGCAACCAATCTTGCAGTTTGTTCATATCCTTAACCGTTTCTGCTCTTTTCGCTTCCTTTTTCCAAGTCACCTCAAATAAAGGTATACTATCAGTTTTAGTGAAATCTGTTGAAATTAAATACGCATAACCTATGCGATCCAAATTCTCATAATTTGTTTTTGCCTCAAGACTAATCTCCTTAAAAGGAATCTGATTGGATGATATCATATTTAAACGGACCAGTTCATTTTCTAAAATTTGAATCTTTTCATCTTTACTGGTCAGAATACTTTTCTGGGACTCATATAGTTCATTAACATATTTAAGCTCGTTTGCTTCGTCACTTTTAGAACCTTGAACAACGGCAAGCTCAGTACCTTCTAGTTGTTTAAATTCTGCCATTTGAGTTCGCCAAGTAGCAATTACATTATCAGGTATACCCTCATTACCCATAAAAAATAATTCAATCTTAGAATTACCATCATCATTATAAATGACTTCACTAAAATCTTTTAAAAATTTACCTTCTCCAGAAAATTGGTAAGGCACTATTTTTTCAGTAATAAAAGTTTCAGCATCTCTAGTAAACAATGATTTCTTAAAAACATTATAAAAAGTAAAACCAGCTGGTATCATAACTAAAATAGCCAATAGGGAAGCCAATCTTCCTATCAATTTTCTTCTTTGCGAATTCACATAGCGAACCATGGGGAAACGTAAAAGTTTAATAACTAAAAATGTTGCTAGAGCAATAAAAATAGTATTGATAATGAACAGGTACATTGCCCCTGTTGCATAAGACCAGTTACCAATTGCCAAACCGAAACCTACAGTACATAAAGGCGGCATTAATGCGGTTGCAATCGCCACCCCAAAAATAACACTAGCTATAGTACCTTTTTTAGCACGAGCAATTACTAATGCCAAACCACCAAAAAATGCTATTAAAACATCTCTAATATCGGGCTCTGTTCTTGCTAGAAGCTCAGAAGACTCATCTCTAAGTGGGAAAAAACGATAGAATAAATACGCGGTTATAACACTTAGAACCACCATTACGGCAAAATTCTTCAATGACCTTTTTAACGTATCAATATCATTAATTGCCACAGACATACCTATACCTAAAATAGGACCCATAAGTGGAGAAATTAACATAGCACCAATAACAACTGCTGTAGAATTGGCATTAAGACCTATAGATGCAATAAAAATAGAACAAATCAAAATCCAAGAAGTATGTCCCTTAAAAGGAATATCAGCAATGATAGCTTCTTTAGTCGCTTGCTGATCTGTATTGGTTCTAATATCCAATAACTCAGATAGAAACTTTTTAACACTACCTAAAAGCCCTTGTAAATCTTCTTTTACTTCTTTACCACCATTACTTTCGTTACTATTCGGGGTAATATTATCTTGATTAAGATTGTTTTCCATACTTAAGCGAATTCATCACCAAAGGTGTCCTTTACCTTATTTAAAACTTGTTTTATATCCTGCTCTTTTGACTTAGGGTAGATCAAAAGCACTTCATCTTTATCAACAATGATATAGTCTTTAAGACCATCTACAACAACAACTTTACCAGCCTTAGATCGAATCATGTTACCACTTGCGTCTTCTGCCAAAACCTTGGCATTTACTATGGCATTATCATCTTTGTCTTTATCTAGCTTATCATATAAAGAACCCCACGTACCTAAATCATTCCAATCAAAGGTTGCTTCCTTTACATAAATCGATTCTGAATTTTCTAAAATAGCATAATCGATGGAAATATTTTCAGCTTTAGGATAGTTCTCTGATATAAATTTCCTTTCATCATCTGTATTATAACACACTAAACCATCTCTGAATAATGCATATTGTTTAGGCTGAAAATTCTGGAATGCATTTACAATGGTTTTTGCACTCCACATAAATATACCTGCGTTCCACAGAAAATTACCTTGAGCTAAAAAATCTTTAGCCGTTTCATAATCGGGTTTCTCTCTAAATTGATTTACCTTTTTAAGCTGGGCTTTATCTGTCTTATTGTATTCTATGTAACCAAAACCAGTGTTTGGAAAAGAAGGTTTAATACCTAACGTACAAAGAACATCTTCAGTTTCACACTTTTTAAAACACGCCGTAACATCTTTTGCGAATGCTTCTTCATCCTCTATCCAATGATCACTAGGGGCAACTATCATTACGGCATCGTCGTTCATTTTACGAATCTTCATCGCAGCATATAAAATACATGGCGCAGTATTTCTCATAGCCGGCTCAAGAACTATTTGCTCTTGCTTTACCATTGGAAGTTGCTCTAATACTAAATCGTTATAGCGTTCATTGGTAAGAATCAAAATATTCTCAGCAGGTACAAACTTATTTAATCTCTGAAATGTTTTTTGAATAAGTGTAGTGCCCGTACCCAACATATCATGAAACTGCTTAGGGTTTTCACTTGTGCTTATAGGCCAGAATCTAGATCCTACTCCTCCTGCCATTAAAACGGCATAATAATTTTTATTCATGTCAGCTTTTGATTAATTCTACTTCAGCATTGGGTTGAAACAAAAACATTCTTCCTGTAGATATTTCTACACACTCATAGCGCTTCGTACGTTTATTACCTTTCTTAAATAATTTACCATTATGAATGCGAAAAACACACCCAATTGGTAATTCGTAAACGTAAATTTTATCCGATTGTTGTTCATCGAATTGTTTTAAAGCAATAGCTAACTGGGCATCTGTACCACTGCTAGCTTTAGGGTTTTTAAAATGCCTAGCCAATAATGGTAAAAGTTGTGAAGGAAATATTTCTGGACGTATGAACGGAAGCATTAAATGCTGAAATGTCTTTTTCCACTCTATACCGTGGGGTTTTATATTACGACCATACTTCTCAAATGCTACTAAATGAGCAATCTCATGTATTAAGGTCATTAAAAATCGATATTTGTTTAATGATGCGTTAACCGTAATTTGATGATTGCCATCTTTACGTCTTCTATAATCACCATGCCGAGTTACGCGCTCATTCACAATTTTTAAATGAACCTGAGTACCTTTAATTAATTCAAAACAAGGGCTAACTGCCAACTCTGGTAAGTATTTAGCTAATGTCTGTTGCATTTTTTATGGAGTACTGCTACTTACTTGTAGTATTTTACCATTGTACAACTTTTGTCCCTTCAAGGCGAAATCCATTATGTATTCTGCCATCTCTATAGCACTTACAGGTGCTTTATAACCTGGAAATGCTTCTTCCAACATTTCCGTCTGTACTGCGCCCAACGCCAATGCATTGAAGGTAGGACCTGTTTCTTTAAATTCTTCAGCTAATAATTCGGTTAACGTAAGAACAGCTCCCTTACTAGAACTATATGCCGAAAGCCCAGGAAACTTAGCACTACCCTGAATACCGCCCATGGAGCTTATAGTTAGTACGTGCCCTCCTTTATTCATAAAAGGTACAACCAACTTAGTCATAGACGCTACACCAAAAACATTCACCTCATAGACAGCCTTAAATTCTTGGTCTGTTAGCTCAAGAAAGGGCTTGTTGATTAATTTACCCGCATTATTTATTAGTGCAGAAACAGTACAATCATTTTCCTTTAAAAAATGAGACAACCTATCTTGATCTTCTTTTGATGATACATCAAAAGGAAATGCTTCTATATTCTTGTGATTGAGACTCTTAATTGGTTTTTCATTTCTTGAAAGAGCCAATACTTTGAAACCTGCATCTGCAAATAATCTACTCAACTCAAAACCAATTCCTCTACTCGTTCCGGTAACAATAATATATTCCATTAGTTATACTTTACTTCTTTAATAGGCGAATTAATAATACCCGTAAGCACAGGTATAATATCATTAACAACCGTTGCCATATAATTATAATCCATCAATGAGGCTTCATCGCCAACCTTATGATACTCACCGAAATTGGTAAAATCAAAAGAACTATATGTTTGAGAAGGAACGTTGAACGCATCATGAAAAGGAGCATTATCGGAACGTCTAAACAAATTTAATTCTTTAGCCTTTGGAAGAAAACCTACTAAATTTTTATTCGCATATCTATTAGTTACCTCAGCCAAATTAGAAAGCTCATAACCTGTTAAATATAAGCTATGGTCCTTATCTACCATAGGTACACCAACCATCTCAAAATTCAACATAGTATATAATTCAATATTCTCATTTTGAAGTTTCTCCGCTAAATGTTTTGAACCCACCAACCCTTTTTCTTCCGCTGAGAATAGTGCGAAAATTACGCTTCGCTTATTGCTTTTCAATTCACCAAAATACTTTGCAAACTCTAATACGGTAGTTGTTCCTGATGCATTGTCATTCGCTCCATTAGCAATAGTATCTCCATCATTACCGCTTATTATGCCGATATGATCATAATGCGCACCTATAATAACAATCTCATTCTTTAGTTCTGCGTCAGTACCAGGTAAAAAACCCACTATATTATATGCCGTGCCTTCACTATAGTTAGATAAAGTATCTCTGTAAGATGTAAAATATGGAACTATATTATTCTCTTCAAATACATTCTGAATAAAACCAGCAGCCTTAGATATCCCTTCACTACCAGTATCTCTACCTTGTAATTCATCGGAAGTTAAGAAGGACATAGTTGCTTCAATATCACTAGACGTGGTGTAAATACCCACACCAGTCTTTAATGTAGACATTTTACCTTCTGTTTTTTCGACAGTAGTATTAGGTACAATCTGACCCTTTACGCCTTTTGGATTGGTAGGATTCAAAACCGTTGACTGATCAACCTTTGCTCCTCCACAGCTTAAAACTAAAAAGCTTAGAAATACTGTACATATATGTTTCATATTAAAATCAAATTTAAAATCTAAAGATAAAAAAAAGCATCCCGTTGAAAGGATGCTTTAACAATTCTATTTTAAAACCAATTTTCTATGCTAACATAGTAACCGGGTTTTCAACAAAGTATCTCAACGTCTGCAGGAATTGAGCCCCTACAGCACCATCTACAGTTCTATGATCACAGGCAAGTGTTAACTTCATAGTGTTACCAACTACAATTTCACCGTTTTTAACAACAGGCTTTTCAACAATTGCTCCTACAGATAAAATAGCTGAATTAGGTTGATTGATAATACTTGTGAATTCAAGTATACCGAACATACCTAAATTTGAAACCGTAAACGTGCTACCTTCCATTTCCGAAGGTGCTATTTTTTTGTTCCTAGCTTTACCTGCCAAGTCTTTAACTGCACTGCCGATCTGCGTTAAACCTAGTAAATCTGCATGTTTTACTACGGGCACAACTAAACCTTCGTCAACAGCTACAGCAACACCCATATGAATATGTTTATGATGTTTTGTGGTATCTCCGTTCCAAGATGTATTTACCTGAGGATGTTTTCTAAGTGCCATAGCACAAGCTTTCAACACCATATCATTAAATGATACTTTAGTATCTGGCAAGCTATTAATTTGAGCACGAGATGCTTTTGCATTATCCATGTCCACTTCTATTGTAAGGTAGAAATGTGGTGCATTAAATTTAGAATTACCCAATGCCTTGGCTATAGCCTTACGCATATTAGAATTCTTAACTTCTTCCGTCCCTTCTTTGCCAGATGGCAAAGCCATAGAAACTGGTTGTGAAGCAATTGCATTTTCAGTTTTTACACCTGAAGCTGTAACTGGTGCCGGACTTGCACTCGGAGTATAATTCTCTATATCCTTTTTAATAATTCTACCGTTATCGCCAGAGCCTGAAACTTTAGCTAAATCAATACCTTTATCAGCTGCTATTTTCTTAGCCAAAGGAGATACAAAGATTCGTTCTCCATCAGCAACCGATTTTGAAACTTCCTTATTATCAGATATAACAGCAGATTTTTCTTCTTCCTTTTCAGTATTACTTGATGCACTATTCTTAGCTCCACGAGATTTGTTACTTAAAACAGCATCTATATCTGTACCTTCTGGACCTATAACTGCTAAAACTGCATCTACAGGAGAAGATTCACCTTCCTGTATTCCAATATACAACAACTTACCATTGTAGAAAGACTCAAACTCCATAGTAGCCTTGTCGGTTTCAATCTCGGCAAGTATATCTCCTTCTTCTACATCATCACCAACTTTCTTCAACCAACTAGCCACAGTACCTTCTTCCATGGTGTCACTTAAACGAGGCATCTTAATTACTTCAACACCTTCTGGAATTTCATCAACTTCCTCTGACTCTTCTATAGAATCCTCGGCAACAACTTCTTTCTCAGAAGATTCTTCTTCTGAAACAGATGAACTACCTCCACCTAACAATCCAGAAATATCCTCACCTTCATCACCTATAATTGCCAACAAACTATCAACAGGAGCTGTATCACCTTCTGGGATACCTATATACAATAGGGTTCCTTCATTAAATGATTCGAACTCCATCGTTGCCTTATCAGTTTCGATTTCAGCTAGTATATCTCCTTCTTCAATTTTATCTCCAACGCTTTTTAACCATTTAGCTACGGTACCCTCTTCCATGGTATCGCTTAAACGGGGCATATTTACTACTATAGCCATCTAATTATAATTTATGTTGAACAAATGGAAAATCCTCTTGTTCGTAAACCATATCATATAATTGGTTTACCGGTGGATAATCTGATTCTTCTGCAAACTTCTCGCATTCCTTAACCATTACCTTGACATTTTTGTCAATATCTTTGATTTCAGCGTCTGTTGCGTATTTATTTTCTTTAATAATATCCAATACTTGAGTAATTGGATCTATCTTTTTGTATTCTTCAACTTCATCCTTAGTTCTGTAATGCTGTGCATCTGACATTGAATGACCTCTGTATCTATAAGTTTTCATTTCAAGGAAAGTTGGTCCTCCACCACTACGTGCCCTATCAATAGCTTTACTCATTTCTTGCGCAACGGTAACAGGGTTCATTCCATCAACTGGTCCACAAGGCATTTCATAACCTAACCCTAATTTCCATATTTCTGTAGAAAAAGATGTTCTAGCTACCGAAGTACCCATCGCATAACCATTATTTTCACATATAAAAACAACAGGTAATTGCCATAACATAGCCAAATTAAAGGCTTCATGTAATGCCCCTTGTCTAACGGCACCATCACCCATATAACATAAAGTAACGTTATCTCTACCTGCATACTTATCGCCAAAAGCCATACCTGCACCTAAAGGAATTTGACCCCCAACAATACCATGACCACCATGAAAACGATGTTCTTTTGAAAAAATATGCATTGAACCGCCCATACCTTTTGAAGTACCGGTTACCTTACCAAATAGTTCAGCCATAACCATTTTAGGATCAACACCCATGCCAATTGGCTGAACGTGATTTCTATAAGCGGTTATCATTCGGTCCTTGGTTAAATCCATTGCATGAAGAGCACCAGCTAAAACAGCCTCTTGCCCATTATACAAATGTAAAAACCCTCTTACCTTTTGCTGAATATACACAGCAGCCAATTTATCCTCAAATTTTCTCCAAAATAGCATGTCTGCATACCATTTTAAATATGTTTCCTTGGTGATTTTTTTCATCAATTTTAACTAAAGGTTTAAAATTCTTAATTGATTACCAAGGTAACGTGACCTAGGTATACAAGAAGAGCAAAAATACACATATAAATGAACCGATAAAAATAATAGAAGTAAATCCATTAAGAAATTATATGCTTAACAAATAAAGCATATAACGTGTTTATTTACAATACTTTTTGCAAAAATCATCAATTAAGAAAGCTACTATTAAATCCTAACGGCAATAAATCTGCTAAAGAATTACACTCAATAACACTACCTGTCTCTCCCATTAATAAGATTCTTATCGGCTCTCCTTGCCTAAACTCATACTCGGAAATTGCCTGTCGACAATTACCACAAGGCGCGGCAGGCTCACTAACTTCATGATTTAAAGATGCAGCAGTTATTGCTATTGCCCTTATACTCATACCTGGGTATTTTGCACCTGCATAAAAAATAGCTACTCTTTCTGCACATAAACCTGACGGATAGGATGCATTTTCTTGATTATTCCCTTCTATGATTTCTCCATTATCCATTAAAACAGAAGCGCCAACATTAAAACTTGAATAAGGGGCATATGCTCTTTGCCTTGCCTTAACAGCAGCTGACATTAAAGTTTGACCAGCATCATTTAATTCATTGAATGCATCGTACACTGTTACATCAAAACTTATCTTCTTTCGGTTAATCATATTTTTATTTTGTTTTTCAATCTACAAATATAAATCTGGTGCTAATAAAAAAATACCATAAAAATATTAGCGCATAAAAAAACCTGCTTTGAGCAGGTTTTTTTAATATAAAATCTTCAAAAGATTAATCGTTGTAAAATTCTTCTCCTAAATTAAAAGTAAGAGAAAAACGAAGCGTATTTTCTAAAGGATTTCTTACTTGAGAAGTTGAAAATAAGTATGATAAATCTACTTGTGCAGCTTTAAATTTAAATCCAGCTCCTAAAGTAAAGAACTTCCTAGAACCCTTTTCTTCGCTTTCATTGAAATAACCTGTTCTTAACATGAAAGCATCTTGATAAGTATACTCAGCTCCTAAAGCCCATGTAAATTCTTTTAACTCTTCACTAAATCCATCGGGAGCATCTGAAAAGGAATTAAAAATACCACTGAATCCACTTTCATTTTGGTAAATATCATTATCAGCAGAATCTACATCACCGTCACCATCAAAATCTTGAGGAGTCGGCACAAGTAACTTACTGAATTCTGTAGTTATACCAATAACATTGTCTTGATCTAAAATAAAATCAAAACCACCACCAACACTTAATTTACTTGGCAAAAAGTTCTCTTGACCACCTTCGTCATATTGAATCTTCCCACCAATGTTTGAAAGATTAAAACCACCTCTCCATCTACCATCAAAATTATTATAGGCAATTTCATTAGACCTATAGTAACCCGCGACGTCTACCGCAAAAGAACCAGCAGCTTGAGAATCTTCTGTTCCGTTCTGTGGTAATTTTAAATTAGACCTTATATATCTACCCCCAACTGCCATTGAGAAAGTTGGACTTAGCTTTAACGAATATGAACCATCTAATGCCAATTCATTGGGTTTTGCTATTGTCCCTGGGTCATTTGCGAATTGTCTCAATTCTATCTCACCCAGTGTAAAATAACGTAAACTTAATGCGAAAGCACTTTGTTCATCTATTTTATTGTAAAAACTAGCGTTTAGCAAAGATATATCCGTAATTATACTTTCTAAATAAGGAGTATAACTAACACCTATTCCAATTTTTTGTTCTGCAAAAGCAAATTTAGCAGGGTTCCACTGTTGAGAAAACGCATCTGTAGAAGTTGCCACCCCCATATCACCCATACCTGCAGATCTAGCGTCTGCTGCAATTGTCAGAAATGGAACAGCCGTAGTTATTACACGCTGATCATCTTGCGCAAAAACTTTACCGATAATCAATACAAAGAAAATTATTGAAATTTTTCTCATCTTAAATTAGTTCTTTAAATTTTTAAAGCTGAAATATAGTGATTAACCTATTTCAAGCTCTAATATTTTACATGTAAACGCACTTTTTCCCGTTATCTTGCATGATTATTATGTTTTTTGTAATAATTATTTCCCAACGATATTATAGTAAGCTTTTCTCCCTATTAAGATTCCTAAAATAATATAGTTCTACATGCATTCGAAAAGAAATATTTAAAACCATACTAATTAACTGTTTTAAGCGTTTACCTATTTAAGCGAACCTAAATTTATTGACAGTTCGATTTGAGATTTATAAAATAATTTTCAATTGTAAAATATTCTCATAAAAACACCGTTCTATTGAGCGAAAGTGACAAACAAATTAAAAGAAATTACAGTATCATATTTCTATAGTGGCCAAACTACTATAGTATGTGAAAATTGAACTCAAGTCCTAATTATGAAAAAACATTTAATAAAAGTTGTACTCTCATGCACGGTAATCGTAGGAGGTTTAACAGCAACTAGCTGTTCCAAATCTTCATCTTCAAAAAATACGTCTAGAGCTACAGGTTGGAAAATAAATGCCAAGGAAGGTGGTTTTCAATACAATACCGATTTCAAAGAGCAAGAAACTGCTCCAGGACTGGTATTTGTTGAAGGTGGTACTTTTACAAAAGGTAAAGTACAAGATGATGTTATGCACGATTGGAACAACACCCCTACATCGCAACATGTACAATCTTTTTACATGGACGAGACAGAGGTAACCAATGTAATGTATTTGGAATATCTTGATTATTTAAAAAGTGTTTACCCTCCAGAAAATCCTAAGTACACAAACATTTATGTAGGTGCTTTACCAGATACTTTAGTTTGGAGAAATAGATTAGGCTTCAACGAAACAATGACAAATAATTACCTGAGGCACCCAGCATATGCAGAATACCCTGTGGTAGGTGTAAACTGGATTCAGGCAACACAATTTGCAGAATGGAGAACTGACCGTGTAAACGAGGTAATGTTAGAAAGAGAAGGCTACTTATCTGAAGACGCTAAATACCAAGCAGCTACTGGTGAAGTACAAGGTACATTTAGCACTGAAGCTTACTTAAACAGACCAGAATCTGTTTATAACGGACAAATTGATTCTCTACAAGGAAAAATGAAAAAAGATAGTACATCTACTTTCGCAAAAAGAAGTAGCGGTATTATTATGCCAGAATATAGACTACCTACAGAAACTGAATGGGAATATGCTGCTCAGGCTCAAGTTGGTCAACGAGAATATAACAACTACAGAGGTAGAAAAAAATATCCTTGGGAAGGTGATTACACTCGAAACGGACAACGCGTTGGTAGAGGTGACCAATTAGCTAACTTTAAGCAAGGTAAAGGTGATTATGGCGGAATTGCAGGTTGGTCTGATGATGGTGCCGATATTACTGCTCAAGTGATGTCTTACAAGCCGAATGATTTAGGTCTTTATGATATGGCTGGTAATGTTGCCGAGTGGACCGCTGATGTTTATAGACCAATAGTTGATGACGAAGTAAGTGATTTCAACTACTATAGAGGTAACATTTATATGAAGAGCGCTATAGGCGAAGATGGTAAAGTAAAAATCTTAAGAGATTCAATTATTTATGACACCCTTCCAAACGGGAAAGTAGTTGCCGTAAACTTACCAGGAGAAATTAAAATGGTGCCAGTTGATGAAAAAGAAACTTATCTAAGAACAAACTTTTCTTCTAGTGACAATAGAGGATATAGAGATGGTGATGCTGGCTCTTCAAGATTTTACGACAGATTCAATGACGGTGAAGAAGAAGATTCAAACAAGAAAATGTATAATTCTCCAAAACATTCTGTAGAAAGAGATTCTTTAGGAGACCTTGTTAAAGGATATGATGCTTCAAACAACAGAACTACTCTAATAAATGATGAAGTAAGAGTTTACAAAGGTGGTTCTTGGAGAGATAGAGCTTATTGGTTAGATCCTGCACAAAGAAGATATTTACCACAGTATATGGCTACAGATAATATCGGCTTTAGATGTGCAATGTCAAGAGTTGGTTCAAAATCAAAAACAAAGAACAAAACAGTTAGAGGAAAGAAAGCTAAATAATTTTTCTCTTTACGAACTAAAAAAAGCCCTTTTCTTAAAGGGCTTTTTTTTATCTTCGATTTTATGAAAATTCAAGATTTACATTCCGCCTTTTTAGCGAATCCATCTATTAGCACAGACACTAGAAAAATTAAAACGAATGATATTTTCTTCGCTTTAAAAGGAGAAAATTTTAACGGTAACCGCTATGCACAGAAAGCCCTTGATAATGGAGCAAGTTTAGTCATCATTGATGAAGAAGATTATATTCTTAATGACAGGACAATTCTTGTAAAAGATGTTCTTACATCCTTACAACAATTAGCCAATTACCATAGAAATCACTGTAATGCAAAGGTTATTAGCTTAACAGGTAGTAATGGCAAAACCACTACTAAAGAATTGATTAAGACCGTACTCAGCAAAACTTACAATACAATAGCTACCAAAGGCAATTTAAACAACCACATAGGTGTTCCATTAACTTTACTTACCATACAAGCAGATACCGAAATAGCTATCGTTGAAATGGGTGCAAATCATCTAAAGGAAATAGCGTTTTTATGTGAAATTGCAGAACCAGATTTTGGCTATATCACTAATTTCGGCAAAGCTCATTTAGAAGGTTTTGGCGGTATTGAAGGAGTTAAAAAAGGTAAGAGTGAATTGTATGATTACTTGACTTTAAATAACAAAACTATTTTTTTAAATGCTGATGATACCATCCAATTAGAAAAACTTAGCACTTACACTAAAAAATATGGGTTTAGCTCAGAAAATTCTAAGTACTACAATATCAAATTAGTAGAAGCTCAACCATTTGTTACCTTAAAAGTTAAGGATACAATTATAAAATCTAACTTAATAGGTGCTTATAATTTTACTAACTGTTGCGCAGCAATTATTATAGCAAAATATTTCAATGTTGATTTTAATGAAGTAAAAAGCGCTATTGAAAAATACACTCCCGACAATAATAGATCCCAGATATTAAATACGAATGGACACTATATAATTCTAGATGCTTACAACGCAAACCCTTCTAGTATGACTGTAGCCCTTAAAAACTTTCACTCCATAAATAAAGATAGAAAAGTTTTAATTCTTGGTGATATGTTCGAATTAGGACATTCTGCAAAAGAAGAACATCAAAATATTGCTGATTTAACTGAAAAACTGAATTTTGAACAAGTGCTTTTAGTAGGTGAGAATTTTTACCTGACCAACACTAGCGCAACCAAACTGAAGAGTTTTGATCATCTTAAAGATTATTTAGAGGTAAATCAAATACCCGCAAACTCTACGATACTAATAAAAGGCTCAAGAGGAATGGCATTAGAGAGAGTATTAGATTTCGTCTGAGCTATTCCTAAAAGAAGATGAGTGGGATATACTGGATTCGAACCGGTGACCTCTGCCCTGTCAAGGCAGCGCTCTAAACCAACTGAGCTAATATCCCCTTAAAACTACTATTAAGGAAACAAAGATACTACTAATCCTATTTTAATTGTATCGCATAAAATTAAAAATAATCCAATAAGGCAACAACTCCATTATAAGAGATAACACACGAAAAGAATAATGCTGCGAACAAACCAATATTAAGCCAAATAGTAGCTTTGTATTTGGTCATTAACTTTTTGTTATTTATTAAAAGTATTATACCCAATATCACCAATGGCAATACAAACACATTAAACACTTGCGAGAGTATTTGCATTTCTATTGGGTTTGCACCGTAAACAGGAACAATCAAAGCAAACACACACGCTATTGCTGTAATAATTCTAAACTGTTTTGAATTAGTATCTAATTCTCCCGATTGATAGTCTGCCAACAAAATTGGAGCAATTAATAAACAAGGAAATATTGAAGATAGGCCTGCACTTAATGTTCCAAAAAAGAAAAGAGTCAAGGCAAATTTACCAGCTACAGGCTCTAAGGTATTTACCATATCCAACACCTTAGTTACAGGTTGCCCTTGATGAAACAAAGCTCCACATGCTACAGCCATCACAGATGCGCTAATAAAAAATACAAGAATAGCCGCAATAATAGCATCTTTTTTTTGCTGACTGCGGTTTTTAATAGTCCAACCTTTTCCTTTAACAAATAGAGGTCTAGAAAGAAACGTTGCCGCTGCCATAGTCGTGCCTACAAATGCCACAACCATCATTTGACCTCCTTCAACTTTTGGTATTGTAGGTATCAAGCCCTTTACAATTTCTACAGGCAAAGGATAAACCATAAAAAGTGAAATAATAAAAGAAAGCCCCATTATCGTTACGAATATGACCAGAATCTTTTCAAAAAAAGCATACTTTCCTACCATTAATAAAGCGTAAAACACAGCTATAACGGTAATTGCAATTATTAATACAGATTCATATTTGAAGTCTGCTAAGTATGGGAAGTAAATTAAAAATATCTCATAAATAATATTGGCAGAAATACCAAGAATACCCATCAACGAATTCCATTGACCAAAAGAGATTCCAATAATTATAAGAATTGCGATAAGCTTACCCCATTTTAAATGTTTCTTAAATGCATACAAAGCAGTTTCTCCCGTAACTAACGCAAAATTTCCATAAGCGTGCATTAATAATCCTGAGAAAATACAACTTAAAAGCAATACCCATAAAAGCTGCATACCATAAGTACTACCTGCAACTATCATAGAAGTAACACTCCCGGTACCAATCGTATAGCCAATAGCAAAAATACCTGGACCAAAAGCTAGTACTAACGCTATTATTTTTTTCCAGATTGAAGGGCTTATCGAGTTACTCATTTGCGTATTCTTTTGGTTTGGAGGTATTCGAGAACATATCAATTATATTCTCTGTAGCGAAAAACAGCTTTTATTAATCTATCGCCAATAGATGCGCTTCTAAAACCAACTAGTTAATTAAGTTTGTCCAGAAAACTAAGCAGATTAGATGAGTTTGAATTGGCTCACCATTTCATCAAACCTCAGCGCCTATAAATTCTGTAATCTTCTAAGGTTTTAAATTATAGCAATATTGATATAGGTTCTTAAAATGAATTTTCATCTTTTCTTTTGCTAATTGCGGATTCTGCTCTTTAATGGCATCGAAAATATCTTGATGTTCTTGAACACCCCTAAATGCCATATTTTTATCACAAACATGGTACTTTTCAAAATTGGTCAATATTTCTGGCGTAATAATTAACATGAAAGTGTTCATTGTGCTATTACCACTTGCTTTTGCTATTGCCAAATGAAATAACAAATCTTCTTGAACGGCATCTTCTTCATTTTCTACCTTTTTCTGATAAGCGTCCAAAGCGTTTTTCAACTGTTTTAAATCATTATCAGTTCTTCTTCTAGCAGCAAGCCTAACTGTTTTGAGTTCTAAAAGAATCCTAGTTTCTACCAATGATTTAAAATCAGGTTCATCTAAGCGTAAAATATCATTGACCATCCCGTTCATCGCAACCTGACCTATATCTGCGACAAAAGTGCCACTTTGAGGTTTTGATATTAAAATTCCATAGAATTCTAATTTTTGAATTGCTTCGCGAACACTACTTCTACTAACTCCGAATTTATCGGATAGCATTCTTTCTGATGGTAATTTGTCACCAGGTTCAAGATTTTTATTATTCATTAAATCTCTTAGCTGTACTATAATCTCATTATGTATTTCTTGATTTTCTGTCCTTGTGAGGATTTCTAATTTCATATATAGCTTGCTTTAAAAGAAAATTGGTTTGCAAAATCATGAGTTAAGATTTAACATTTCGTTGACCACAAGAGCTAACTCTATTCTTAACATCGCACACTTTAAACTTAAAGATTTCTATGTTTATGAAATTTACTGGTCTAAAACAGACCAGTAAATTCATTTCAACAAATCTAACTCAAACAACTTTCTTATTTATACTAGGTATATTAATCGTCTAACACTAATGTGTTACTTCTAATTCGTAATATTTAACTTTGGCAGATGCACCAGTATCTAAAGTCTGCAAATAATTACCTGCCTTAAAATAATTCTCGAAAACACTCCATTTTTCCATATGGATATCTTCATAAACAACAGCATCTGTGTCATTCAAAATAACTTCTAACCTGCCACTGGAAGCAATAACCTCTAAAGTAAATTTGTTAGCCCCTACTTCTTCTGAGAATGTATAGCCTTCATTATCTTCCCAAGCATCAGTATGTAATATTTCTTCGCTGGAAGAATCTTCATCTTTAAGCTTTTTGGTCAGCACTCTAACTTTTCCTTTCTGCCAATACACTTTTAAAACTGGGGGTGCATTGTTATCGTCTTCCCCAATTAAATCTCGCTGTTCATTTGTTAGTCTACCGTGAATCTGCATTACTAATGTTCTATGATATTCACCACTTACATCTGTTGTAATTTCCGGAACAGACAATATTCCTTTCATACGACCACCTTGAGAAAAGGTCCAATTTGTACTATTACTACCAGGTACCATTTGCTCTCTTAATTCCGTTCTTGAATATGAGGAGTTTGCTGTTGAAGAACCTGGTGAAGTATAAAACACCAAAGAACCATCTGTAGAATCATTATACATATAGGGTAGTAAGCGCTCATCAGTAGCATAATCTAAAATTTCAGGTGGCTCTACCTCGTCTGGACTGCCAATTGGCAATGTTACTTTCCAATTACTTAAATCTATATATGGCAAGAAATAATCTTCGCCTTCTACTTCAATAATTTCCTCTTCTACAATAACTTCTTCTTCAATCTCCTCCTCTTCTTCAACTTCTTCTTGTTCATTAATCTGTTGCTCCACTTCATCTTCAATTATATCAGATGAACTATCACAACTCCATAAACCAAAAACCAACATAAATGCAAGTATACTGGCAGTTGTAAATCGCTTCAAATAAAAAAATATAACTTTAAATGTCATGTGCTAACTTATTTATGTTCCACTTCTAGTTCGTAAAAACTAACTTTAGCAAAAGACTTTTCATCCCTACTTTGAAAGTAATTCCCTGCCTTGAAGTAATTCTCAAATACTCCCCAACGTTTCATATTAAAGTCATCATATACAGCAAATTCTGTTTTATTTAAACTAACGACCATTTTACCATCGGTTACTTTTATTTCAATTTGAAACTTTCCAAATCCTACTTCTTGTTCAAAATTAAATCCTTCATCATCTGTCCATGCTTCTTCATGCAATATTCCAATAGAATTGACCTCTGTATTTTTAAGCTTTTTAGTTTTGACTCTAATTTTACCATTTTGCCAATATATTTTTAATACTGGTGGCGCATTATTGTCTTTTTGGTCAATTAAATCTCGTTGTTCATTTGTTAATCTCCCATGTATTTGTAAAATGATAACCTTGTGATATTTACCATTTTCATCCCGAGAAACATCATCTACAGAAAGTTTTGCTTTTAAAGTACCTCCTTGCTTAAATGTCCAGTTTACGTTATCATCACCAGGGACCATTTGCTCCCTAAGTTCTGATCTAGAGTATTTTGTATTGGCAGTAGTAGCAGAGGTAGGATATGCATAAAAAGTAAGTGCTCCTTTTGTAGAATCGTTATACATATAAGGTTTTAAAGTCTCATTTGTAGCATAATCCAAAATTGCCGGCGGCTCTACACTAATTGCTCCTCCCTTTCCCTTTCCTTCTGGTATGGTCACCTTCCAATTACTTAAATCAATACTTGGTAGCTTGACTTTCTTTTTTCTCTTCTTGGTTTTTTTTATTTGTAAACCCGATTCTGTAACGCTACTTCTCTTGTTTTGAGAAATAGCGTTAACAGATAGAAATAGTACTACAATGCACACTAATATTTCTCTTCGGATTTTTAACATTCTATTAAATTATGGGTTTACTGAACGTACTTTTACATTATCTATAAACGCATCTTTTGGAGTAACAGCATAAAACATTATGGCAATTTCACCGCTAGAATTTGCTGTAAATGGAATCTGCACCAATGTACCAGCACCATCAGTTGTATCTGAAAATTTACCTTCAGCTACGAACCCCTCATTAAAACCTAAGTTGTCACCTAGATTATCAACAGCATCAGCTCCATCATCGTATTGTCCGTCTAGAATTAAACCTACAACTTTTCTTCCTCCTACAGGGTCAGTGCCGCTATCATCTTTTATAGCATATTGGTACTCTAAAACATAATCAGCACCAGGAACCAAGTTAAGTTCTTGATATGCGTATCTAGAACTAGCAGTTCTAAACTCTCCCCCAGATTGACTTGAAGACCATTTCGCTCCTCTTGTCTTGCTTCCTGAATCAACACCATCATAATCTTGATTAGAACCATCTGAACTAGAACCAAAAGGGTTTGTTTCCCCATCTGTAAATGTTGACCATTTCCAGAAATCTTGACCATCTTCAAAATCACCATTTAAAATAGTTGACCCAGTCATTCTTGACATATAAATATTATCAACAGTTATAGTTGCATGATCATTTGCCATACCCGTACTTCCTAATTCAAAAAGAATCGTTTCAAATTGAGAAACAGGAGATGAAAAATCTGTAGCTAAATCCAAGTCTATACCAGTCCATTCACCATCTATTAAGTCTAAATTATCAATTACGTGGCTCGTAGAATTGGTACTATCGACTAAAGTTATTTTTAGTTTATCAATACCCGACGCAAACTCGGAATAAACATCAAAATGAATATTGTTAGAACCAACTCCGCTATAAAAAGCATCAGCAGCAACAACTTCATCACTCAAAGCAAAAATTCCTGTATCACTATGTAATCTAGAAAACTCGATTAAGTTATTTCCCGATTCCAAAACTACCGCTTTACCACCAGTCCCTGCTGAACCAACAGAACTTGCATCTGTGAAAATATTCAACAAATTGTATTTTTTCACTTCTGGTGAAGAAGGAGCACTATCAATAGACTGTACTGTATGTTCTACTGTAATATCTTCTGTTTTTGTAAGATCACTTTGACCAGCAGCTTTTGTAGTTACGGTAATAGTGTAATCTGTTGAAGCTTCTACATTCGAATAATCATAAGTAACAGACTCTCCTTGAAGAGCAGTAACAGGAGTACTACCATCTCCAAAATCGATTATATATGAATCAACGCCAACAGATAATGGCTTTACGGTAACAATAGTTCCATCTCCGCCAGTAGAAACGTCAAAACTTGAAAATACACTTTCAATAGACCCTCCAGATGAATCAACTGGCTCAATTGGCTCAAACCCATCATCATCACATGACATAATAAGGCCAGTAAACAACAAGGCACTTATTCCTTTTTTTATTAAACTCATAATTTTTTATTTTTTATTTTTTGGTTTCTGCTTAAATAAGTTTGGTGATTAAACCTTAGGGTTCTCAACATAAGCGTATACATGATTTCTTGAAGCGTAATTTAAAAATGAACCTTCACCAAAGTGCAACCACATTTTTTAATTACTATTTCAAGAGCTTTAGTTAATTCAATCTATCGATACTAATTTTAGAAAATCTACATTCAGTACCTGCATATTCAATATTAAATCTCATGTTCTCCGTTTCATCACCTGTAGTAAATGAGAATGAAGTTTGTACATATGACGAAGCTTGATCAGTTAATGGAATAGCTTGATTAAGGAAATCATCTCCTGTATCAGCATCTTCAATTAAAAGTGTTCCAGCAGAAGTACCAGTTGTTTTACTTACATACCAAAAAGTTACTTCATATGTTGCACCAGCAACCACACGAATACTTTGATCAAGAAAATTTGAACTACTACTTAATTTAGCTGCACCGTTATCTTCTGGTGGCGCAGGTGAAGAACTAGCAGAATAAGAACTTGTGGTTCCTCTATCTACACCAGCCCATGGTGTTCTTGGACTACATAAGAAATCTGGACATTGAAAAGCTGCTACTAGTTCATCTACAACTTCAACATTTATTGTAACAGTTGAGCTTTCACCATTACCATCACTTGAAATTAAAGTGACTGGGAACGTTCCTTCGCCAGGAAACTGAAAAGATGGGTCACGATCTGTTGATGTAGCTCCTCCTCCAAAATCCCACTCATAAGAGGCTGCCTCTGTAGAAAGATCTGTGAAATTTATTATTGTAAAATCAGTTTGATCTGCTGTATAATCAAAATTAGCTTCTGGAAATATAGTATCTACCTTAGAATTAGAATCTGGTAAATCATCTCTAAAAGTATCAGAACCAACACAACCAACAAAAGAACTTGTAACAACTATACTAAAGAGCAACAAGGTTGTTTTACGGAAAATATTTTGTTTATTTTTCATAGTTTAAAAGTTTTTAAAATTTAATATCCCGCGTTTTGTGTTAGAAGACCACCGCTTATATTTATTTCTCTTGCTGGAATAGGCAATAATAATTTTCTTGCATCAAATACATATCCCATTTCTACAGAATGAGCACTTAATACTGATTCAGCAACACCGAACCTAAGTAAATCGAACCAACGTTGATTCTCGAATGCTAATTCTACTCTTCTTTCAACTAAAAGATCTTCTTTTGTAATTGCGGAAACAGTTGCTGTTAAGCCAGCTCTATCTCTTACCGCTTGGAAAGAAGATAATGCAGCAGCATTTGTTGTTGATGCACCACCTGCCATAATAGCTTCTACATGCATTAAAAGTACATCTGCATAACGTAGAGCAATGTAATCGTTTCCAGCATCACGTGCACTTGAACCATAAGAAGGTGGTGAAGTTGTGATATCGGATCCGTCAGGTAAAAATTTAATTACTTCATTTGATGTTCCAAAAGTAATATATGATTCAGCCGTTCTATTACCCCCAAACGCAGCAAAGTCTAAAACTAAATTTTCATTAACAATGTTTTGACCGTCTTCTGAACCGGCACGTGTTGAAGAAGTAAATTCAGATGAAAAACTTTGACTTTCAGCACTATTACCTGTCTCATATTGAACAGCAAAAATAATTTCGTTATTCAATTCATTATAAAAGACATCATGAAAATTACCTTCTAAAGCAAAATCAGAACTATTAACAATAGCCTCACATAATTGCTGTGCAGCAGCGTAATCTGGACTATCTAATGACAAGTAAACCTTTGCCAAGATACCTTGAGCAGCCGCTTTTGATGCTCTTGATTTTGAAGAATTGTCCAAAGCGCTAGCAGCTTCTTCCAAATCAGTTATGATTTGATCGTAAACTTGTGCTATTGGAATTCTAGTAAATAGAGATTCATTATCTGTAGGACCTACTACTGAAGTTACTAATGGCACTGCACCGAACATTCTAACTAATTTAAAATAAGCATAAGCTCTTAAAAATTTTGCTTCGGCAGTATACCTTGCTCGATTGCTTTCGTCTGCAACATCAATAAAATCTAAGATGTTGTTAGCTCTAAAAATAACTTCATACATAGAAGCATAATAATCTTCAGACTCAACATTATTAGCATTTACTACATACCTGTGAAAATCAGCCTTAGAGCCTTCAAGTGTTGCATTTCTTGTATTATCTGTACGGTGCTCTGTTAAAAGGTGCTCAAATTGCACACCTCTATTGAAATCACCGATGTTAGATTCTGTATTACTGTTAACACCTTGAAGGGCATCATAAATTCCATAAACCCCAGACAACACGTCTGCATCAGATTGAAAGAACCCATCTACGGCAACTGCCGTATCTGGCAATGGATTTAAAAATTCCTCAGTATCACAGGAAACAAAAACGGACACTGTTACGGCAAAAATTATATATTTTATATGTTTCATTGTTTGTTTTTTTTAGATTAAAAGTCAACGTTAAGACCGAATGTTACCGTTCTAAAGATTGGCGTACCCGCTCTTTGAGACCCGTAAGCTCTTGGATTGCTACCATCGATATGTTCTGGGTTAAAACCGTGATAATCATCAGCAGTTATATAAAGCAAATTCTGAGCTGTAGCATAAACTCTTAAGCCAGCAACACCTATACGGTCTGTTACATCATTTGGTAGATTATACCCAAGGTTTACATTACGTAAAGAGAAGTAGTCTGCGCTTGCAATAACATCGCTCGTCAATACTTTTTCTTGAATGAATGAAACATCGGACACAAGACCATTAGCAACCGCCTCTAACTCTCCTCCACTTCTTGTTCTGTTACCAAACCAATTGTAGAAATATTGATCTCCAATATTATTAACTTGAGCACCTAAGCTTCCTTGAACCATAAAAGAAAAATCAAAGTTCCCAACTTTAAACTCATTGGTGAAACTATATACTAAATCTGGATAAGGGCTTCCTAATATGGTCTTGTCTTCTTCAGTAATTAAACCATCACCATTTAAATCTTTTACAATAGTATCATCAGATTGACCGTTGATCCTGTTCCAAGGACTATCAACATATGTTGTTCTAAAAGAAGTTTCATTAAACGCTTCTTCATCAACTACGTAACCCCAAAAAGAAGATATTGGCTCACCTATTCTATTAATCCATTGAGAATTTCTACCATAATCATCCTCAATTAAAGCATTGTTAGAATCGCCAAAACTTAATAATTCATTGGCATTGGTAGAAGCAATTACTGTAGAATTCCAAGAGAATTTTTCATTAGAAATATTTCTAGTTCTCAATTCAAGTTCAAAACCTTTATTTTGAACTTCACCTAAATTTACAATACCACTATTAAACCCAGATATGTAAGAAACTGGGTTATTCAATAATAATTCATCACTTGTTCTTTTGTAGTAATCAACAGAACCAGATACTATGTTACCGAAAAATCCGTAATCCAAACCAATAGTCAATTCTTTCGAAGCTTCCCATTGTAATAATGTATTTGCTATATTTAATGGTGAAACACCTGCAGCGATACTACCATTATCAATTGAATTAGAATTCTGTAATAACGCCAAGTAAGGCCATGCGTTTACAATATCATCACCTACATTAAAATTCTCTGCTCCGGTAAGACCATAACTAGCTCTAAATTTTAACGTATTAACAGCGTCACTATCTAATAAGAAATTTTCCTTAGCAACATTCCAACCTAAAGATACGGCTGGGAAGTTACCCCATTTAGAATCTATTCCAAAAACAGAACTACCATCACGTCTAAATGAAGCATTCAATAAATACTTTCCTTTATATGCATAGTTAACTCTAGCGAAATAACCCAACTTCTTAAGTTCTGTGTTAATTTCTGTAGGAAGATCTACTAAAGTTGCTCCTTGAAAATTCTTAAGTAAGTCATTTGAAAATCCACTACCTGTAGTAATACTTTCTTCTGATGTTCTTTTTTGAATTGTAGCACCTAACAATAAATTTAGATCATGATCGTCATTAAATGTTTTAGTGTAATTTAAAGTATTATCAGAAATAACTCTAGTTCTAAATCTATTAGCTAAATAATAAGAAGCTCTTGAATTACCACTAGCATGATTTAATACACCATCATACCTAGTTCTTTTTCTTTGCTCAAGAGTTACACCTAAAGATGTTTTAGCAGTAAGCCCATCAAGAAGCTCATAACTTAAATAAGTAGAGCCAAATAATTTAGTATTATACTCGAAATGTTCTCTTTCTACATACTGTGCGTATGGGTTAGAATCACCAGAAGTACGTGGTCTACTATCATTTCCATCTCCGTTTACATCTAACTCAACAAGATGATTTTCATAAAAGTAATCCCCTACTCCAACATCTGGGTAAACATCTCTATTTATAAATTGTAATGATTCTTCTGTATGATATATTGGCAACCAAGGAGATTGACGTGTAGGATTGTGAATTGATGTAGGCAATCTTCTTTGCTTAGTGTAAGAAGGTGTAGCTCTAATACCAAATCTTGCCTTTTCTCCAATTTTTGAATCAACCTTCATGTTGGCTGAGAACAATTTGTAATCATCTGTAATAACAACACCTTCATCATGAAGATATCTTAAAGATGTACTAAATTTAGTATCCTCAGAACCACCTCTTGCAGATAAAGAATGACTTGTAATAGTTCCTCCATCAAAGAAAACATCTTGCCAATCTCTGTCAACACCAGTAGCTTTAACCAATAGTTGAGCATATTGAGTTTCATTAGAAAGTGTACCCGTAGCATCTAATTCTATTGCAGCCCAATCAGCTACACTTTTTTTATAATCATCGCTACCATGCGCACTTTTAATACCCGTATAGGTTTGGTAGCTGAATTTTGTTTTACCTGCTTTACCACTTTTCGTAGTTATAAGAATTACACCGTTAGAACCTTCACTACCATAAATTGCAGCAGAAGCCGCATCTTTTAATACTTCGAAAGATTCAACATCATTCATATCAAGATTACCAAGGAAGTCTGAACTTACAACAACTCCATCTATTACCAATGCAGGACCAGAGTCTGCGGTTACAGAACCAATACCTCTAATAGTAATGGTTGGAGCGCCACCAGCTTCAGCATTTGTTGCTTGGATATTTACACCAGATACTTGACCTATTAATGCATCATCAACCCTTGATACCGCTATTTGATCTAAAGTTTCATTCGTTACTTTAGAAATAGAACCTGTTATAGTAGATTTCTTTTGTGTACCATAACCAACCACTACAACTTCATCAAGTTGGCTAGCGTCTTCGTTTAATGTAATGTTGACAGTTTTTTGAGCAACAATAGCTACATTTTGAGTACTATACCCTATATAAGAAATACGCACAATATCACCACTAGCTACTTGAATGGTAAAATTTCCGTCAAAATCACTTTGAGTACCTCTTGTTGTATTTGCTACAAGAATATTCGCACCAGGTATTGGTACATTGTTTGCATCTGCTACGGTACCTGATAGATCGTAGGTATCTTGTGCAAATAATTGAATGTTGACAAGCAACATTGCAACCATAAAAATTTTCAGTTTAAAATTCATCTGTGTTAAATTAAGTTAGTTCTATTGAATTGGCATTTGCCAGCTTTTTGATCTACTTAAAATGCGAGTACTTATTTCGCATCATAATCTCTAATTTACCAATTCACACATTTTCATTTTAAATCAATGAAAATCCCTATTTTTACAGGAAATGTGTTTATAGTAATATTTACATGTTTGTGTATTACTTCCCTTCGAAATGAAGTAATTTTTTTATTAAAAAGGATGGGCGAGCACCCGTCCTTTTTTTATGCAATTTCTTCTAAGGCTTCATGTCTCATTTTTTAGTTAATATTGGATTGCTATTAATTTCATTTTAACTGGTTTACCAAATTGGTTCGTCAAATTGGTTTACCAAATATATGTTATTATATTGTTAAAAAAAATTACTTTGACGATTTACAGCCTTTTATATTATCATTTCCTATAAATTTTCTAGCAAATTTTATACAATTGATAATATCTTAGGATTTCTAGCTGTAAAAAGAAAACGGCTTAAAACATTAATGTTTTAAGCCGTTTGAAATAGAATACCAAATCTAGAATATCATGTTCTACCCCTGTACACACAGTTATCAATTTATTGTTATAATTTTATCAGATTTAACAGTTAATCCAAATAAAGCTATAATATGTAACTCCTGTATTTGAATAAAATTTATTATTATCCTAAATGAAGTAGTTATGATTCTATAATAAAAAAAGGATGTTTTCTAATCCTAATACGGCACTAGAAAAGGATTTAATTTGAAACCCTAAACCTTCAAATTTATTAGCGAAAAATTTGAATATTAAGTATCGTTAAAACTATTGTTGGAATATGATAAAAAAGGGAAGTAAAGTATGAGTTACTAAACATATAAAAATAAAAAAAGGCTTTCATTTTCATGAAAGCCTTTTAACCTGTGGGCCCTACTGGATTCGAACCAGTGACCCCCTGCTTGTAAGGCAGGTGCTCTGAACCAACTGAGCTAAGAGCCCCAAAAGGAGTGCAAATATATAATACTTTTACATTCCACAAAAGAAAAATCAATAAAATTTTAAAGAACTTCTGAGACAACGAAATTACTACCGCCTACATAAATGAAATCATTCATTTTCGCCTCTTTTTTTGCTGCGTTAAATGCCTTATTTACAGACTCATAAATGTTACCTTTAAAATCTTGTTCATAAAACATATCTGCTAAAATATTTTCGTCTAAACCTCTAAATATTTTTGGTTTGCAAAAATAATAACTGGCATTTTTAGGAAATAACGGTATAATTTTCCTGATATCCTTATCCTTTACAAAACCTAATACAATATGAAGCTTATTAAAATCTTGTTCTTTCAACTGATCTAATACGAGAGATATTCCCTCTTTATTATGAGCCGTATCACATATTATAGTTGGTTCTTTTCCTAGTTGCTGCCAACGACCCATCAAACTAGTATTCTCCACCACGCTTTCCAAACCTTGTGCAATATGACTAGTAGTAACCTTAAAATGATTTAAAGCACTTAGAGCAGCTAAAACCCCTTTAATATTTTTCTTTTGGTAAGAACCAAGTAGACCAATCTTATAATCAGGGTATTCCTTTTCATCCGCAAAAATAATTTCAGCATCTTTCTCCTTAGCAATAGCATTGAAAACTGGCGCAGTCTCTTCGTTATACTCACTAATGACTACAGGTACCCCAGGTTTAATAATTCCAGCTTTTTCTTTAGCTATTAAAGGAATTGTATCACCTAACATATCAGTATGATCTAAACCTATATTTGTAATTAAACTTACCTCTGGCTTAATAATATTAGTAGAGTCTAACCTACCCCCCAAACCGACTTCTATGATTGCTATATCTACTAATTCTTCAGCGAAATAAGAAAATGCCATGCCCACGGTCATTTCAAAAAAAGAAAGATTGTGCGATTTAAAATACGACTGGTTATCAGCAATAAAATCGACTACCCGATTTTTGCCTATTTTTTTGCCATTAATACGAATTCGTTCTCTAAAATCTTTTAAATGTGGAGAGGTGTATAAACCTACTTTGTACCCTGCTTCTTGTAAAACAGATGCTAGTAAATGGCTGCTAGAACCTTTTCCATTGGTACCTGCAACATGAATACTTTTAAATTTAGTATGTGGTTCATCTAAATGGCCTGCAAATGATATGATGCCATCTAGTTTAGAATTAAAGGCTATTTTTCCTTTATTCTGATACATTGGAAGTTGAGCAAACATCCAATCTAAAGTCTCTTTATAGGTCACTCTCCTAATTTGAAGTTAACAACAACAAAACCTACTTGTTGATTTGGAGCATTACTATCTAAATTCCATTTATGCATAAAGGCTGTCTTCTTCGCGGGCTCCAACAAGCATTTATTATTATTTGTGGTACCTCTAACGCCAGGTTCTGCACTTATAACATTACCGTTTCTATCTACAATAATCTTAACCACAACCCTACCAGACTCATTACACTCCTGTTGCACTTTTCCTTTGTCCTTAAGCGTACGGCCATTCAATCCATACCCACCAGTACCGCTACCGCTAACCGGAGAGCCATAATAGCTAGTTGCATAAGGATCACCATCCGGTTGCCCCTTATCCCCTGCGTTATTATCATCACCTTCGCTTCCAGAAGCCGTACCGTCAGATTTATTAAGTCCTCCCATCATTTCATCCAAAGCTTTCTTTTTGGCTTCTTGTTCTTGGCGAGCTTTATCTTCTGCGTCTTTCTTTTGCTGTGCAATTTTGGCTGCCTCAGCTTTTTTCTTGTTCTCTACTGCTTCTGCTTTCTTTTTTGCATCGGTGGCAGCCTCATCAGCTTTTCTTTTAGCTTCTTTAGCCTGATTGATTTTTATAGCCTCCTCCTTTTCTTGAGTCAAAAGTTTTTCAGCAGGCGATTCTTTCTCCGCCGCCGCCGCCGCCTCAACTTCTTCTATTGGCTCCTCTATCGCTTCTGCAACTTCTTGCTTAGTCGGCTCAACTGGAGGTGTATCTAAAGGTTCTGATTGTATTTTCTCTTTTGGCTGAACTTTACCACTGCCAAATTCCATAGTACCAAAATTAACTGAAATACCATTTTCTTCTGGAGGGTCCATATAAGTAAGACCTATATAAAATAAAACCAACAAGAGCGCACTTAACAACAATGTGGTAAGTGTTAATGATTTCTTTTTATGTTTGGTATCTAAAAATGCCATTTAATTTGGGCGTACAGCCAAAATAACCTTGTAATTATTTCTATTAGCGATGTCCATAACATTTACAGCCTCTTTAATAGCAACGCTTTCTTCTGCTCTTAAAATTATGGTAGGACTATCTTGTCCTACCAAAGCTTTTTTCAATTCAATTTCTATGTACTCTCCATTAATTCGTTCATCATTAACGAAATATTGAAGATTTTTATCGATACTTACCGATACGTTTTGCGTATTTGTTGATTTTCCTTTTGCCTTTGGAAGCAACAAATCTAAAGCGTTCGGAGAATTTGCAGTTAGCATGAAAAATACCAATAACAAGAATACTATATCCGTCATTGAAGACATGCTAAAGTCTGGACTTACTTTATTTCTTCCTTTTAATTTCATAGTACAAAATTAAAGAGGTTCGTTTAATAAGTCTAAGAATTCTACGGCATTAGCCTCCATTTTATGAATCACCTTATCCGTTCTGTTCACCAAATGGTTATAACCTACATAAGCTATAATACCAACTATAAGACCCGCAACAGTAGTTGTCATCGCTGTATAAATACCCGATGCCAATGAACCCATTTCTGCTTGACCACCACTACTTGCCATTTCATGAAAAGCTAAGATCATACCAATTACAGTTCCTAAGAAACCAATCATTGGAGCTGCACCGGCTACGGTTGCCAAAACACTTACATTCTTCTCTAGTTTGTAAACCTCAAGAGTACCTGCATTTTCAATAGCGGTATTTATATCATCTAAAGGCTTCCCTATTCGGGAAACTCCTTTTTCCGTTAACCTTGCCACCGGTGAATCAGTCTGCGCACATAATAACTTTGCTGCATCTAGTTTACCCGAAGTAACATAATCACGAATTTGATTCATAAAATTCTTATCTATTTTAGATGCCGCATTTACTGCTAGCAATCGTTCAAAATAGATATATAGAGCAACACCTAACATAATAAACAGTACTGTAATAATAATTACACTACCCGCACCCCCGTTAAATATTAAATCTATAACCGAAAGAGTTTTCTCTTCAGACAATAATTCATCGCTCGCATCTTGAGCCAAATCCTGGTATAATAACATAATATTCTTTAAGTATTGAATTTGCCTTTATAACGATGAATTGCGAATTAAATTATACGTTGAGTACAAAATCTCTTAACAATATAAAAACTATGGCTCCACTAATAAAACCAACGAATGCCAACCATGCAATTTTTTTAAGATACCAGAAAAAATCAATTTTTTCCATACCCATAGCAACAACACCTGCCGCCGAACCAATAATTAACATACTACCACCTGTACCCGCAGAATAAGCAATAAAATGCCAAAGCGGACTATCTAACGGTTCACTAAACATTCCCATACTTGCTGCAACCAAAGGAACGTTATCAATAACCGCAGAACCTACTCCAAATAATAATACAACAATATCAGTATTTGGTATAGCCTCATTAAGAGCGCCAGCAGCATTAAAAAGAATCCCTAATGATTCCATTGCCGCAACTGCCAACAAAATCCCAAGGAAAAATAATATACTCGGTAATTCAATTTTTGATAATGAATGATGAACAGGACTATGATGACCCTCGCTATCTTGACCTTCCTGTTCCACAGAAGAAATACTAAATTTCTTATTACTATATATTTCAGCAAAAGTTGCCACTACAGCTAAAGATAACATCATACCAACATAAGGTGGTAAATGAGTAACCGTTTTAAAAATTGGAACGAATAAAATAGCTCCAAGACCTAAATACAACATTACACCGCTATATTTTGATTTTGCCTTTTCCCCTTCCAACTCGCCATCTATTAACCCTTTAAAAACCTTAAATCTACTTGCAATAACAACAGGTACAATCATACAAACCAACGAAGGTAAAAGTACGTGAAGTACTAATTGACCCGCACTTACCCTATTTGCAATCCACAACATAGTCGTTGTAACATCACCAATTGGAGACCAAGCTCCACCAGCGTTAGCCGTTATAACTATCATACCGGCAAACCATAATTTTGTTTCTCTATCCTTAATAACTTTTTGCAGTATTGTTATTAAAACTATAGTAGCTGTAAGGTTATCAATAATAGCAGATAATATGAAAGCTAATATTGAAAACAACCAAAGTAATTTTCCTTTATCTTTTGTCTTAATAAAGCCTTTAATAGTAGCGAAACCATCGAAATAATCAATTATTTCCACAATAGTCATAGCCCCTAATAAGAAGAACAGAATTTCAGCAGTTTTACCTAAATGATGCAAAAGAGATTCCTCCATCATATGCATTTTCTCCTGATGCCCCAAAGACGCAAATCCATCCACTAAACCTTGCTTTGCAGAATCGAACCAATTGGTAAATCCGTCTATATCCAAAGCAATTAAAGCCCATAATATAGCCATCATGGCTAAAGCTGGTATTAACTTATCAATTTTAAGATTGTGTTCTAAGGTAATGGCAAGATATCCCGCCAAAAAAACAATAACAATGATGGTTTCCATTTTCGTTGGTTTTTTAAATAACTAGTTATTAGTTGTCAAATATAGGTTCAAATTCTAAAAAAAATAATCCTTAAAGATATTTAAAATTGTCTGTGAATTCCTAATGATTTCACAATAATTCTAAAGATACCTGACATCCAAATACTTAAATCATTGCTAATTTAAATTTAACAAGTTTTTATTGACCTCATTTTAACGCTTAACAAAATGTTAAATATGAAGACTCCATCAACTAAGTAGTAAAGCCCTTAATGAAAACCAACAAAATTGGCGTCTTTAGTTGAATATTTAACTGGTATATCTTTATCTTTGAGAAGTTAACCTTTATATATATTAGATGGATTTTTCATTAAATGAAGAACAAAAACTTATACAACAAGCTGCACGTGATTTTGCTCAAACAGAGTTATTACCAGAGGTAATTGAACGTGACGATGCGCAAAGATTTCCTAAAGAGGAAGTTAAAAAATTGGGCGAGCTTGGATTTCTTGGGATGATGGTTGACCCTAAATATGGCGGTAGTGGCTTAGACACACTTTCATACGTTTTAGCCATGGAAGAAATTTCAAAAATTGACGCCTCTACTTCTGTAGTTATGTCTGTCAATAATTCTTTGGTATGCTGGGGGTTAGAAAAATATGGCTCCGAAGCTCAAAAAGAAAAATATCTCACCAAATTATCTACGGGAGAACAAATTGGAGCATTCTGCCTTTCTGAACCCGAAGCAGGTAGTGATGCTACTTCACAGAAAACCACAGCAATTGACATGGGCGACCATTATATTGTCAATGGAACTAAAAACTGGATTACCAACGGTAGCACAGCAAGCACCTATATTGTAATAGCACAAACTGACAAAGACAAAAAACACAGAGGTATCAATGCATTAATTATAGAAAAAGGTGCGCCTGGTTTTGAAATTGGCCCTAAAGAAAATAAACTTGGCATAAGAGGTAGCGATACACATTCCCTTATATTCAATGACGTTAAAGTACCAAAAGATAATAGAATAGGTGAAGATGGCTTTGGTTTTAAGTTTGCGATGAAAACATTGGCTGGCGGTAGAATAGGCATTGCCGCCCAAGCTTTAGGTATTGCTGCAGGAGCATATGAACTAGCTTTGAAATATTCTAAAGTGCGTAAAGCTTTTGGTACGGAAATTAGCAATCACCAAGCAATCGCCTTTAAACTGGCAGATATGCATACCGAAATTCAAGCAGCAAGATTACTTGTTTATCAATCAGCTTTAGACAAAGACAACGGAAGAGATTACGACCTTTCAGGAGCTATGGCAAAATTATATGCATCTAAAGTTGCCATGGAAACCTCAGTTGAAGCCGTACAAATACATGGAGGTAATGGCTTTGTTAAAGATTACCACGTTGAGAGATTAATGAGAGACGCAAAGATTACTCAGATTTACGAAGGCACTTCTGAAATTCAAAAAATTGTAATTTCAAGGAGTATTTTAAAGTAAATTCATAAAAATAACACAGTCACCCCTGTTTTTAATAGGGGTGACTTTCATTTAAGGCAACATACACTTTGTTACACTCCAAATAAAGTTGAGCTTAATTGTTAGAAAGCAACAAAAACTACAACCCACCCCCTATACTCATACTATATTTACCATATATTAACTTAAATTTATCAATCTGATAAATTGAAGGTTTTAAAAATCCATAATTATCGATTTTTTAAGCTTTTATTTATTTCGTTGAGTTTTTTATTTGAATTTGTTTAAATCACTGAATATAATTCAATTAAATTAATATTTTTGAATAAATACCACAAAGGATGACACTGAAGAAGCAAGGATTATATCTACCGGAATTTGAACATGATAACTGTGGGGCTGGATTTATATGCAGTCTTAAAGGAAAGAAGTCCAACGACATTATACATAAAGCGTTGGAAATACTTGAACGATTAGAACACAGAGGTGCAGTTAGTGCAGACGGTAAAACAGGAGATGGAGCAGGTATATTAATTGATATTCCTCACGATTTTTTTCAGGCTGTTTGTAACTTTGAATTGCCAAAAGTAGGCGATTATGCTGTCGGTAATATATTCTTTCCTCGTAAAGAGAATCAACGTGATTTCTGTATTTCAGTTTTTGAAGAGAATATTAAAAAACAGGGATTAAAATTACTTGGATGGAGAGATGTTCCTGTTAATAGATCAATCCCTGGTAGAATTGCTTCAGAAACAGAACCTTTTGTAAAGCAAATATTTGTTGCAAAAGAAAATGAAGAACAAGAATACTTCGATTTCAACCTAAAACTATTCATAGCAAGAAAAGTTACTGAGCATACTATAATAGCTTCTAAATTATCTGAAAGCAAATTTTTCTACGTTCCTAGCTTATCTACCAAAATAATAATATTTAAAGGACTATTGATGCCATTGGATATTAGCCTTTATTACTCGGACTTAATGGATTCCAGAGTAGTAACTAGATTAGCCTTGGTTCACCAACGTTTCTCTACAAACACTTTTCCTACTTGGGATTTGGCGCAACCTTTTAGATACATGTGCCATAATGGTGAAATAAACACCTTAAGAGGAAATGTTTCTAGAATGTTCTCCAGAGAGGAATTACTGGAAAGTGATATGTTTGGAGATGAAATTAAAAATGTTCTTCCAATAATATTACCAGGTAAATCAGATTCAGCTACAATGGACATGGTAGTTGAGCTATTATTAATGACCGGTAGATCACTGCCAGAAGTTATGATGGTATTAGTACCTGAAGCATGGGAGAAAAATACAGAAATGTCAGAGGCTAAAAGATCATTCTATGAATATCATTCATGTATGATGGAACCTTGGGATGGACCAGCTTCAATACCCTTCACCGATGGTAATTTTATTGGTGCTGTATTAGACAGAAACGGCTTAAGACCTTCACGATACACAGTAACAAAAGATGACTATGTAGTTATGTCATCTGAAACGGGTGTTGTTGATATAACTCCAGAAAATGTAGAGTTTCATGGAAGATTACAGCCAGGTAAGATGTTCTTGGTGAATATGGAAGAGGGTAGAATTATAAATGATGAAGAGATAAAGGAAAATATAGCCCAAAGATTCCCTTATAAAAAATGGCTAGAAGATAACTTAGTTCATTTAAAAGACATCCCTTATAATGATTGTCCTTTATTTTTAGGTGAAGAAACGCTTGAAAAGAGAAAATCGGTATTTGGTTATACTTTAGAGGATATAAATACTATTGTTCTCCCAATGGCTAAGGCAGGTAAAGAGCCTATCGGATCAATGGGCTCAGACACCCCTATTGCCGTGTTATCGCAAAGACCTCAATTAATATATAATTATTTTAAACAATTATTTGCTCAGGTCACCAACCCACCACTGGATGGTATTCGTGAAGAATTAATTACAGATATAAGTTTAACACTAGGTAGTGACCATAACATATTTGAGTTCTCTGAATTGCACTGTAGAAAACTTAAAATTCAAAACCCTGTTATCTCTAAAGAGGATTTAGACAAAATTAAAAATTACGATGTAAGTCCTGATTACAAAGTAGTTTCTATACCTATGCTTTATTCTATTAAGCAAGGACATAATGGACTTGAAGATGCTTTACAATCTTTATTGGATGAAGCATCTAAATCGGTTGATGAAGGAGCAAACATTATCATTCTATCTGATAGAAATATAAACGAAGAGATGGCGCCTATTCCTGCTTTGTTAGCTTGTTCTTTTGTAAACAGTGGATTACAAAAACTAGGAAAACGTTCTAAATTAAGTGTCATCATCGAATCTGCAGAACCTCGTGAAGTGCATCATTTCGCTTTATTATTTGGTTTTGGGGCTAGTGCAATTAACCCTTACTTGGTTAATGAGATTATAGCAGAGCAAATAGAGGAACATGATATTACCGATATTTCTTTCGATGAAGCCATTAAAAATTACAATAAAGCTATTGGGAAAGGAATTTTAAAGGTGATGAACAAAATCGGTATTTCTACTCTTAACTCTTATCGTGGTTCTCAACTTTTTGAATGTATAGGTATCAATACAAAGGTGGTTGACAAATACTTTCCAAATACACCAACACGTATTCAAGGTATAGGTCTTTACCAAATAGAAAAAGAAATAGCATTACGTCATCATAAAACATTTAGTAAAAAACAAGTAGCCGCTAATCTAGATTTAGAAATAGGTGGCGAATATAGATGGAGAAGAGACGGTGAAAAACACATGTTTAATCCGTTATCAATTGCTAAACTTCAAAAATCGGTTCGTAATAATGAACCAGACACTTATAAGGAGTATTCAAGTATGGTTAATGAGCAATCAAAAAACCTTATGACGATAAGAGGTCTTTTTGAATTCTCAAATTACGACCCAATTCCTTTAGAAGATGTTGAACCATGGACAGAAATTGTAAAAAGGTTTAAAACCGGAGCAATGTCTTATGGCTCGATCAGTAAGGAAGCTCATGAAAATTTAGCAATTGCCATGAACCGTATTGGCGGTAAAAGTAATTCAGGCGAAGGTGGAGAGGACGAAAATAGATTCTACAAAAACTCCACAGGTGACTGGAGAAATAGTGCAATTAAACAAGTTGCATCTGGTAGGTTTGGCGTTACTTCTAATTACTTAACAAACGCTAAGGAAATACAAATTAAAATGGCACAAGGGGCCAAACCTGGTGAAGGAGGACAATTACCTGGACCAAAAGTAAATCCTGAAATAGCAAAAACTAGAAATTCAACTCCTTATGTAGGTTTAATATCACCACCGCCACATCACGATATTTATTCTATCGAAGATTTATCTCAACTTATTTACGATTTAAAATCTGCAAATAGAAAAGCAAGAATCAATGTTAAATTAGTATCAGAAGTAGGTGTAGGTACAGTTGCTGCCGGTGTTGCAAAAGCAAAAGCAGATGTAGTTTTAGTTTCTGGTTTTGATGGAGGAACGGGAGCATCTCCTTTAACTTCTCTAAAACATTGTGGATTACCGTGGGAACTTGGTATTGCTGAAGCACAACAAACTCTTGTATTAAATGATTTAAGAAATAGAATTGTTCTTGAATGTGATGGTCAATTAAAAACCGGTAGAGATGTTGCTATTGCATGTCTTTTAGGTGCAGAAGAATTTGGTTTTGCAACAGCGCCTTTAGTAGCTTCAGGATGTATAATGATGCGTGTTTGTCATTTAAACACTTGCCCAGTTGGTATTGCAACTCAAAATCCTGAATTAAGAAAGAAGTTCAAAGGAAAGCCAGAACACGTAGTTAACTACATGTATTTTGTAGCACAAGAATTACGTGAAATAATGGCTCAATTAGGATTTAAGACTATTAATGAAATGGTCGGTCAAGTTCAAAAATTAGATAGAAAAAAGGTTATTGATCATTACAAGGCGGCTGGTATAGACTTAACTCCAATATTACATCAAGTTGATGTTCCAAAAGGAACTAAATTTTATAATACCGAAAAGCAAAAACACGATATAGATAAATCTATCGAGTTTGATATTATTGCAAAAGCTAATCCTTCTCTATTCAGAAAAGAGAAACTTATTTTAGATTATCCTATTTGCAATACAGATCGTGCAGTTGGCGCAATAATTAGTAATGAAATCTCTAAGACCTACGGGGCAGAAGGATTACCTATAAATACTTTAAGACTTAATTTTACTGGATCTGCAGGTCAAAGTTTTGGTGCATTTGCAACAAGAGGATTAACTATGATTGTTAATGGAAACACTAATGATTATTTGGGAAAAGGACTTTCAGGTGCCAAATTAGTTATCAAAGTTCCAGAAAAATCAACTATTGTTCCAGAAGACAATGTAATTACAGGAAACGTTACATTATATGGAGCAACTGCCGGTAGAGCTTACATTAATGGTAAAGCAGGAGAACGTTTTTGTGTTCGTAATTCGGGCGCAAAAGCTGTAGTAGAAGGTATTGGTGATCACGGTTGTGAATATATGACTGGTGGTGTTGCCGTTATTCTTGGTGAAGTAGGAAGAAATTTTGGAGCTGGGATGAGTGGCGGAATAGCCTACGTTTTAGACAATAATAAAACATTTAAAAAACGTTGTAGTCCGGAAGGATTAAACCTTTTAGAAGTAAAAGAAACTAGCGATATTAAACAACTGAAAGATTTAATAGAAAGCCATTACAACTCAACATCAAGTCCTTTAGCTCAACGTATTTTAGAAAACTGGGAATCATACTTACCTAAATTCGTTAAGGTCTTACCTGAAGAATACAGACAAGCTTTAATCAGATTAGAAGAAGAAAATTTACAAACTATTTAAAATCGGAATATGGGAAAGATAACAGGATTTTTGGAATTCGATAGAAAAATTGAATCATACGAACCGGTTGAAGAACGTTTAAAAAATTATAAAGAATTTACAGTACCACTTCCTGAAAAGGAACTAAAAGAGCAAGGTGCTCGTTGTATGGATTGTGGTATTCCTTTTTGTCATAGTGGTTGTCCTTTAGGAAATTTAATTCCTGATTTTAACGATGCGGTATACAGAAGTAAATGGGAAAAAGCTAGTGAAATATTACATTCAACTAATAATTTTCCTGAATTTACAGGAAGATTATGCCCAGCCCCATGTGAAGAAGCTTGTGTTTTAGGAATAAATGAAGACCCTGTAAGTATCGAAAATATTGAAAAGAATATTGTAGAGACTGCATTCAAAAAAGGATGGATTATTGCCCAACCCCCATTAAATAGAACCGGTAAAAAGATTGCTGTAGTTGGATCTGGTCCTGCTGGATTAGCGACCGCACAACAATTAAACAGGGCAGGACACAATGTTACGGTTTTTGAACGTGATGAAAAGCCTGGTGGATTATTACGCTATGGTATTCCAGATTTTAAAATGGAAAAAAATGTTATTGATAGACGTTTAGAAGTCCTTAAAGAAGAAGGGATAACCTTTGCATGTGGAGTTCACATAGGTGTAGATATACAAGCAGACAAACTTAAAGAAGATTATGATGCTATCGTGCTAACAGGCGGTGCTACCATTAGAAGGAATCTCCCTATAGAAGGTTCAGATCTAAAAGGTGTGGTCCAAGCGATGGATTTTTTAGGTCAAAATAATAGACGTGTAGACGGTATTAAAGATTTAGGTAAAGAAATTAAGGCTACAAGTAAAGATGTAGTTGTTATTGGCGGTGGAGATACTGGTTCTGATTGTATTGGTACTTCTTTTCGTCATGGAGCAACATCTGTTTCAAATTTCGAAATTATGCCAATGGGTACTGCTGAAAGGCCAGAAGGTCAACCCTGGCCATTTTGGCCTATGAGACTTAGAACAAGTTCTTCTCATAAAGAAGGTGCTGAACGTTTCTTTAGTATATCTACCAAGAAATTTATCGGTGATAAAGAAGGTAATTTGACAGGATTAATTACTTCGGAAATCGAATGGATTAAAACACCAGGACAACGCCCACAGCTTAAAGAAGTAAAAGGAACGGAAAAAGAATGGAAATGTGAATTGGCATTATTGGCTTTAGGCTTCACAGGTTCTGAAAATACTGTTGCTAGCCAATTAGGTTTAGAAATGGATGCTAGAACAAATATTAAAGCATCTGAAAATAATTACAAAACCAATGTTGCAGGTGTATTTGCTGCAGGTGATCAAAGAAGAGGTCAATCTCTTATTGTTTGGGCAATTTCAGAAGGTAGGCAAGCCGCATATCATGTTGATAAGTATTTAATGGGAGATTCGGCATTACCCCTTAAAGGTGAAGGAGATTTACCAAGAGTATAATACATACTTTCAAAAGTTATGAAAACACACAACAAATGTTGTGTGTTTTTTTTTACCTCAATTTTTACAAATACAGTATAGTAAATTGATGGTATAGTTCTTGATCTTAAAAAAATTATGGTGCTAATGTATGAAAAGAAGAACTACCGTGCTGTTTTTAACTTTATTTACAGTACCAACTTCTTGTATACCAGTACGAATAGCAAATAAATTACAGGATTACAAAACAATTAAAGAGAAGTCTTCCAAAGAGGAAAATGTTAATTTTTGAAGACCCTAAAGAAGCCTATGAATTCTATAAACATATTAATATTAAGTTTGAATTACAGGAAGAAAAGGTACATGATGATGTGCCATTCAAATTAGAAGAACAGCAATATTTTTTTTCCTTTTACGAGTTTGATATACCAAACAAATCAATTAATCTAGTCTCTATTGCGGCAGATGCTTTATTAGAAAGGGCTAATGTTGATTCCTCTATAGGAATATCTAAATAGTTCAAGAAAAGGTAACTGGTATATAGCTATTGAAGCTTATAGTGATGATGAATATGATTGCCTTCTAATAAAATTGTTATTACCTATTTAAAAAAACTTAAAGACGAATATTTATCCACACACAACTACAACGAGGTTCTGTTTAAAAAATATTTCCTTTTCTTTTATATTCCATAAACAACCGGTAAACTTTCGGTACACTAGAAGTTTCGACTATAGAATAAGAGGGCAAGAATAAGGCAACGTCTATAATCACCTGGTATTCGATGATCGAGAGAGGGTCGGTTGTATATAAA
>DRFI01000030.1 GCA_011050675.1 Maribacter sp.
CTGAAGGAAAAATTCAGATGGATTTTGTTCACGTAATTTTAAATCATACTCTTTTTGTTCTCCAACAATAGTTGCATAAGGTTTAATCCAATCTTCTATATCTTTTTCTATTAGTTCCAAGGTTTTTCTTAAATGTGCTACAACGTGATTGTATAAGATTCGTGGCGTGTTTAAGCACCTAATTTAGCAAATAAACACCAGATAGAAAATCCGCGAGGATTTTCGTAAGTAGGCGAGGACTAGCCATTAATTTTATACGGTGTTGTGCATAGTTATTTTTTCCATATTTCAAATTCATTTTTTATTATTTCTAAAAGTTCATTGAAATATATTAATTCGTCTACTTCAGGATAATACTTTAAATAGCTTTCGGGATTTCCATAATCAATTTCGTTAAATTTTTTATCTGCGTTGATTTGTACTTTATACCCAATTCCATCCATAATTTCTTTAGTTTTCCACATCAGCTGATATTCTCCATCCACGAATTCTACATTTCCACGTTCCCTCATTTTATATTTTATTTCAGACATACTTGGAAGGAATTGAACATTGGTGCGTAAAATACTATTCCAAACATAATCCATATCATTTTCCGATTTTAGAGTTTGCTTTTCAGTCCGTAGTTTTGCTTGTCCAGAAACCTTTGCGTAATGTTGGTAAAATTCCGCTGTCCATTTGTCCGATTTGTCTTTGTACATTCTAAAAAGAGAAGAATAATTTGTTATTCCGCCACCAGCATAGATTCGGATTTCAGAATCTAAAGTCAGAGAGTCAGATAGTTTTAAATCCGTATTTATTCTGCTTATATTTTGCGCATAAATACCAATTGAAAATAGAAATATTATTAAAATTTGGAGGTTCTTCATAATTATGCACAACGTTTATGTATAAGAATAGTTGCGAGTTTGTCTGCGAGGATTTTCCGAAGGAAAATCAGACGTTACAAACACGCAACGACCTTTGATTAAGCACCAAATCGCAATTATTTTTATACGGTGTTGGCAACTGGTTTTTTTTATTCAATATAGTCATTTACGTCATCTTCAGGTATCCATTCTTTCATTTCAGGTAAAACTCTTTTTTGCATAAAATCGAAAAAATCCAAATGTTCTGATTCAATAATATTCCATCCTTTTACATTCGTTCCGAAAGATGGATGAAAGACGATTACATTTTCGGTCACTTTTCCATCTAAAATTTCAAATCCGACAAATGTGTCCATATCTTGTCTGCGTCCAAAAGTCAGAACCTCACGATTTTGTTCGCACTCAATTTTAAATCGTTCGTTGATTGATGAATTCGGATTGATTTCCGAGTCAAAATTCCAAGGAATGAATTGGGTTAAATTCAGTTTTGCAAACCAATTATATGAATTTGGTATTTCGTAATTCATCGTTTTATTGAACTTTAGTCTTTTGTTATTTTGTCAGCAATTGTACTAAAGTGTATTTTGACTTTTAAAGGTTCTTCAATTCCTCTAATGTGAACTATCGAATATCCAATATCAAAATCTTCTTTCACTAATACTATATCTTTTATATTAATTAAAGTGTTCTGTCCATCATTTTTTAACTCTAGAAATGCCATAATTTTTTGTCGTTTATTGTGATTCTGTCGGTTTCGTTAACTTGTTGCCAACGGCTAGGCTAAGCGTAGTTCGGAAGTAAGGAAACTTTTCGTTTCCGCCTGTGCACGAAGCTAAAGCTTATTGTTTAGTTTTATTTTTTATTGTCCAAAGCTAAATCCATAAGATTTAGCGACTTCATAAATATACACAGACCTTGGCTCAAAACCCAAAAGTCCGCATTACGTTTAGGCATTGTTGTAAACAGTTATTTCCCGAACAACTTGTCCAGCTCCGTCTGATTTATGGGCTGTAAAGATAATTGCATTGAATCCTTGTCGTCAACGAGTATTTTTTGAGCATATAGTTGCTTGTTCTTAATACCAACAGCGATTAAGGAAGTATTTTCCAAAACAGGTACGTCTGTTAAAATGATGTTTTCAGTATCGACAGGATAGTAGCTTGTAAAAGAATTTAAGTTGTCGAATACCACATACATTACTATTCCTTCTACTTTAAGTGAATTGGTTAATGAAAAGTCCCTTGTGGTTGGTTTTTCGACAAACCTATCAACATTAATCCATCCTAGGTTGGTCAAAGAGACAGCAGCCCCAATTTTTTTATCAATATTGTTATAACTGCTAACTGTTTCATTGTAAATACTATCTTGTTTTCTCCATAGCTCCTGATAATACGGTAGCGAATCTAAAGTCACGTTGTAACCCATATCGATTTGATATTTTTTGTTGAAACGTAACACCATAAAATAAGCTTTTGTCTCTGACCAAGACATTTGACTTATTGAGTCCATCTTTCCATTAAAAATTTTGTCCTGCTCTGACAAACTAAACGGAAATCTCACTCTCATAGTTGCACTGTCTTTTAGTTTAAGTTCTTCTCCATTTTTTGTGAAATTCAAGTAAATAACTCCTGAGCTTTCAAGTAATTCATTGTCTTCAGTAATTGTCCGAATATTGTTTTTAATTAAATCCGAAATATTATAAAATTCTTTTAGTTCTAAAGATATTTTATCAGTTGAATCAACATCAAAGAATTCTCGCAAAAAATAGATTTTTGTTCCCTTTTTACCTTCAATCTCCTTTAGAGAAATGGTATCAAGGTCGAAGTACTGACTTTCTACTTTTGCACTAGTTTGAAATGGGTCAAATATGTTATTGCGAGTGTCCTTTTCCTCTACACAACCCATTAGAAAAGCTAGTCCGATTATTAGAATTCCTATTTTTTTCATAATTGTTTACAACGTCTCCGTATATGAAACGTAGCGTGTAAAAAGACGCTATCGTTTCGGATTAAACACGAGCCGAATTTTTAAATTTTTCTTTTTATCTTAATTTTCTCAAAAAGCCAAATTTAAAAATTTGGCGGTCTTTGCAAATACACACAAACCTCTCGGAAAGACTGTAATAGCTATGTTTTATATACATTGTTACCCACAGTACTTTACTCGTTCCAATTTTGAAGTCGGTCGAGATATAAATAACTTTCTACAAATTTTCTATGTTCTAAACTGGTCATTTTTTCTACTAAATTCAATGCAGAAATATAACTTGCTAAATTCCCATTCGATGAGCTAAATTTTCCGTCCTCAACAAATGTTACCAAACTGTCGTCTTGCACTTTTAAATTCGGATATTCCTTTTGCAAATCTTTTCCGCCACCAATCCACGTCACAATTTTATGTCCGTCCGCAATTCCCGATTTTCCGATTAATTGAGCTCCAGCACAATTGCTTACAACATATTCAGTTTCTTTATTTTTCTCTTTTATGAAATTTACGATTTTTTCGTTGTGAACTTGTGCGTACATATCATAAGCACTTGGAACAAATAAAGCTGTAAGTTTCGGACAATTCTCAAACGTATAGTCAGGCACGAAATGCATTCCTTCTTCGGTTGTTATTTGACTTTCAGTTTCAGCAATTGAAATAACGTTAAATAGCTGTTTTCCATCTTCGGTCGGTTTTGCGAAAACATCAGAGGTAGCAATTACTTCGCTTTGTAAAACTCCGTTATACATCAAAAGTCCGATTGTTGGCAATTCAGGATTAAAAGGTTTTAGGTGTTTTGTCAGCGTATCAGTTTGTTGTTCGGTTTTCGTGAACTCTGGATTTTCAACTTTAGATTTCGATTTATCCGTTTTACAACTTGTCAAAATAGTCGCAAAAATTAATGTTATAATTCCTAATTTTCTTATCATTCTCAATTTTTTTGTATTGTGGGTAACGTTTACGTATAAGAATAGTTGCGGGTTTGCGTGCGAGGATTTTCCGAAGGAAAATCAGACGTAGCAAACACGCAACGACCTTTAATTTAGCACTAAACCGCAATTATTTTTATACATTGTTGTAGCTAGTTTTTTATTATTCCATTCTTTTTGTGATATTCAGATATAGATTTGTAAATCTTTGTCATTAACCTGAATAATTTGTTATTAATCAATACCAAGTCTGCACTTAAGTCCATAATTTTCTCATCGTCAACATCAAACAAACTTGTAATTAAGAATTCCGTATTTTTTGATTTATGCGCTCCTAATTCGTTTCTAATAAACTTGAAAGTTGGAAGATTTTCCTTTTTAAATAAACTAAATTCTTTATTCAATTCTTTTGCGTTTTGCGCTAATTGAGTAAATTCAATTCGTATTAATTCTTTCGTAAGTTTATTTCCGAGTAAAAAATTCACATCTGATAAATATTCAAAAACTATTGTGGATGAAATTCTTGAGTAGAATTTTTTTTCCATTTCTGTTGTTGATTTTTTATAATTCAGAATTAAAATTGATAAATCGCTTTGAACAATTTTTGAGTGCATAGATAATTCAGCCAATGCAATATATCTATTCGACTTTTTAGCCTGTAATCCTTTTAACATTGCATAGTCATACAAAATGGATTCAGGAATTTGTTCATTAACGCTATTTTTCAATTCATCTATCATTTTCTCAAATTAGCTACAACGGTTACGTATATGGAAAGTTGCGTGTTTGTGTGCGAGGATTTTCCGAAGGAAAATCAGAAGCTAGCAAACAAAGCAACTAACATCGGTTAAGCACAAAGTAGCAATTTTTTATATACAATGTTGGCAACAGTATTTAATCAATTATTACTTCATAGTATTTCGTTTCGTATTTAAATCTGCTATTGATTTTTAAATTTTCCCCTCTATATTTCAAAAAATCATAATTTTCCATTTTAGTAACTATAATCTCCAGAGTTAACTTTCTATTATATTTCTTAATAATCTTTCCTTCAATAACAAAATCATAATCTTCTTCAGTACAATTCTTACAGGGTGAATAATAAGTTCTTACTTCATTTTCTGATGTGTCTATTCCAAAAGGTATTTTTACAACATCTCCAATATTTAGTTCTTTAAATTCTGTTTTAATCTGTTTCTTTCTTAATTTATCTTGTCTTCGAATTTTGTCAAGGTCAGGAAAATTTGGTTCAAACTTTCGAATGACACAAGGTTCTTCGGTTTTAAAAAGTCCTTTTTGGAAGGCTTGAGAGTGCAATTTGGTTAATTTTTCAAATTCTTCTTTCCTAAGTCTATCTACTTTTTTCGGTGTTATAAAATCATAGGTAGAAGCCAAAAATAGAATTATCTCTGAGTTATTACATTCCTTTGGAATTGTGACTGTTGCCCATTCAAAGCCAACTCCAGCAAAAATTAATTTATCTGTTTCTTTTGGTAATTTAATTTGGAAATATCCATTCAAGTCAGTCTGTCCGATTTTGGTTGTGTCTTTGTCGAATATTTCAATTCCTATGGTACTTTCCAAAAATTGGTCGATAGTCCTTCCGCTTAAATTCCGTTGTCCAAATGCGGAAAGAATGCAAAAAAAGAATGATATAAAAAATGTTGTTTTAAATCTCAATGTTCTCGGTTTTCATATTGTTGCCAACGGTCTTGTATATGGCTCGTAGCGTGCAAATTAGCGATAACTATTCGGTTAAGCACGAGCCGAATTTTTTAATTTTCTTATTACCTTTTTTTTTAATAAGCCAAATTAAAAAATTTGGCGGACTTCGCAAATATGCCGAAACTTCGATTAAGCAACTGCCCAGCTATGAGCTATATACGGTGTTGTGCAACGTTTTTTCTCCGTTATTTTATGTCATCTGAAAAATGTCCACCGTGTTTTCCTTTCGAGAATTTGGCTTTATTAAAATCCGATGAATTTCCTTTTGGGATTGTCAAACTTTTCCATTCATTTCCTTTAATCATTCGCCCGACATAAACGATTTGTCCAATATGATATGAATAATGAGCAAATTGTCGATTTATAGCCTCTAAAATTGAATGAGATTGATTTCTAATAAATATTTCCGTATCAAAATTCTCTTTATTTATCGAGTTCAAGGCGTCAAATAAGCATTCCCAACCGTCATTCCATTTTAAGAATAATTGTTCTTTTGTTTTAATTACTGATTCAAATTCCAAATCACGATTCCGCCATTCTTTTTCGCCGTCAGAAGTAAGGAAATCAGTCCAACGTGATTTCATATTTCCTGAAAGATGATTCACTATTATCGCGATTGAATTTGATTCTTCGTTAAACTGCCAAAAAAAATCCTTTTCATCAAGTTGCGCGAATGTTTTTTCTCCTACAGATTTGTAATATTCAAACTGCTTTTTAATGCTATTCAGATATTCTAATTCCATTCTCGATTTTTTTTTCAAATGTTGCACAACAATAGTATATATAACATTAATGTTATATATACCTCCAATATAGGATATATATAACATATGTTATATATATCTTTTATAAATTCTAGGAGTCAAGCGGGTTTTTTATTTTTTTGAAAGTTGTTGTGGCAACATGTGTATAAATCTCAGTTGTCTTGCTCGAACTATGACCTAATAAAACCTGAATTTGTCTTAAATCAACACCTGCTTCTAATAGATGTGTTGCAAAACTATGTCTTAACATATGTGGAGTTACAGGAATCTTAATACCCGCTTTTATAGCAGCATTAAGTACAACTTTTCCAATGCTTTGACCTGAATATTGATTGCCGTATAAACCTTCAACAATATATTTTTCTGGTTTGTATTGTTGATAATATTCTCGTAGATCTTTCAATAATGAGTGTGAAAGCAAGGTATACCGGTCTTTATTGCCTTTTGCAGCTTCAATCCGTATCAGCATCCTTTTACTATCTATATCGCTGATTTTTAAATTCACCAATTCATTTCTTCGTATTCCAGAGGAATATAGAAGACTAACAATACATTTGTGTTTTAAGTTATTGGTGTTTGCAATGATGCTGAGAACATCTTCTTTGGAAAGAACTTTAGGCAATTTCTTTTCTTTTCTAGGTCTTTCTATTTTATAAAACCTATTGGGCATACCTAGAACCGATTCATAATAAAATTTTATACTATTGATAGCTGAATTGATATAGGCATTGGATTTGTCTTCTTGAATTAATTTCAAGATATAACCTCTAACATCACTTTCATTAATAGATATTAAATCTTTAGTGTTGTAGTAATTTATGAATGTTTCAAAAGAATTTACATATGTTTTTACTGTGTTATTGGCATATTTCCTCAATTCTAATTTATCTAAATAACTTAAAGGGCAAACACGATATGTTGCTGGAAGCTCCCTTTTTCTAAACCATGTAATATCGATTGTCTCGTTATGTTCTTTGGCAATGTTTCTATCAAAAAAATGGTTACAATTAACCCAAACAACACCATTGAATATTTTGAATATTTCATCAAGATTTTGTTTGGTGTTCAAAATGTAAGCCATGTTAAAGCTATTGCTCCATTTAACATCTGGTAACTGCTTAACAAGCGCATGAATAACTTTATCTGTGTTGAATTGCAAACCAATGTAGCGTCTTTCTTGAATTAAAAGATGCTTTAAAGTAACGCTCCTACCTTTTTCCATGGTTTTTTTAGCAATCTACTTGATACAATTGATTTAATCGTACCTTATACGAATAGGATACGTATAGTATACTGTTAAATCTTTTATTATGAGAATTTATAAGGAATGTCTTCATTGTAGTAAAGAATTAAGAGGTAGGACGGATAAGAAATTTTGCGATCCTCAATGTAAAAGTGCCTATCAATACCAAATTGAAAAGCAAAATCCTGAGCGCTTTTATAATAAGGTTGATAATCAATTAAAATTGAACCGTAAGTTACTTAAGGAGTATAATAAAGGAGGCAAGGTTACAATAAGAAGCAATGTTTTGCTAGAATTAGGATTTAATCCAAATTTCTTTACACATTATTGGAAAAATCAAAATGGACAAGTTTATTTTTTTATATATGAGTATGGTTTTTTAATTAGGAAAGAAAATGGTAAAGAAAAATATATTTTAATTTTATGGCAAGATTATATGACTAAGGATACGAAATCTACTAACTGAAGTGTTAGTTTTTTTTGATGTATAAAGAACAACTAATTATTGAAGTTTATTTATAAATTATATTACCTGTAACTATATCAAAATATGCTTGTCTCCCATGAATATCCCTTCTCATATTTTTTACTAAAAAATATCTTGATTTAAGAAATGCTTTTAAATCTTCAATATCTTTTTTAGTAGCAGGTTTGTTAGCATAGGGGGTTACAAAATCTTTTGCCAACTCTACAGCAGCAACTCCTACAGCAGCATTTGCAATTCCCGCTAGAGACATTTTTTCTTGTAGACTTGGCTTTTCTGCTATAATAGGTTCCTCATCTTTAGAGTTTGCAACTGGCACTTTCAATTCTTGAATTGGTTGATTATTTTTCCAATTGAGACTTCTACAAGAGTTACTACAAAATTTTTGCGCACCTCTTCTTTTTGGGATGTAGTCATCACCACAATACTTGCAAATTTCAGTTTTTATCATAATTATGCGTAAATTAAACGTTTAATTTACGCATAATTTATTTAAGTACTTTTGAATCAATATTGAAAATACGTTTTAATAAAATCGTTTCTGCCTCAGAATCAGAAATAAGAGGTTGTTTTTTATTTTTGCTGTCCTGTGTTTTCTTATTTGTAGAAGTGGGAAGGTTTTCATGCAGCTCTTCTTGTAAATTTGAAACTCCAGGTATTACATTTTGTTTATCCCTAGTATAAAAAAGCTTGGATACATGAGGGAAAGATGACTCTAACGATTTTCCGATATTAAAATTACCTTTCGGCAAAGATTGCATATCGGGATAAAACTGTTTTAGAATAGTTTCAAAATGTGACTTGTGAAAATTATATTGGAGTTTAAACAAACCTAGAATAGTATCCTCTTGAGGAAGTATTTGGGTTATATTTTTATTTAGCCAATTTGTAATAAAATATAAGCACTCAGCCTGTTCGTAATATAATTCTAGAAGGTAATTAAATTCCTGTGCATTGGAATTTGCTTTTGCATTTAATAATTGACGAGTACTTTTTTTTAATGTGCTGCCTTTAAGTATTATCATGCTATTGTCCCTGGCTAATTCATAGCGTGTAGGTCCCTTGTAATAATCTATTATCAATATTTTATTACGAAGTTTTTCGAATTCTATTTCATTATGGTTTTCTAAGAATTCATTTGAAACTTCATCATCGGGGATGAAAAATAATAGCTCTTCCCACAGCTTTGAGATCAGGTTCTTGTACAATAGTTCCAAAGAGGTATTATTCATGTACATTTTTTAACATTGTTGAGTAATCTTCGGGAAGTTCGGCATCTATATCCCTTAAATATTTTTCTAAGGCCGTCATGGAAGAATGGCCTGTGATCAACATCAGCTTACTTTTAGCCTCAAAAGGGGAGGAGTCCTTCATTAAAGCTCTATAAACCTTTGTAATGTAGGTGTGTCTAAAACTATATAGCCCATAATTTATTCCTAATTTAAAATGCTCTTTAACGACTTTTCTAAAGCGTTTACTGAAATAGTCTCGCCTATTATCTACAAGGGTATCCCATTCGCTACCAATTTTTTCCGGTGTAAATAAAACGGCTTCTTTATCCAGTTTCGTAAGGTCTGGCAATTCCATCCACAATAACTCTGGTATTATTTTGGTCTTTAATGGACTGTTCTTAGCTTTGAATTGAACTCTTTTGTTTTCGATATCAATATCTTTTACTTTAAGTCGACAGACTTCTATAGGGCGTAAAAAGTTATAGGCAATAAATTTAATGTAGAGTAATAAAATCGGGTCGTGAACTTCTAGGTAATCAAAAATCTCTTCTTGAATATTCTGGGAATATGTTTTATTCCGTTCTGGTATGGATTTTAAGTTAGGTATTTTCTTTATAAAATTTTGTTCTATAATTTCATTATCGACGAGTACTTGGATAATACTACTTAGATCGGACTTGTAATTATTTCTTGTACGAGCACTATTTCTGTGTAAAACATCGTTTAAGAATCCTACAACAAGCTTTTTGTTAAGCTCAGGTATGAATTTTATTTCGGGGTGATTAATTGAAAGCCATTCTAATAGGTTCTTTATTTTGCTTTCATAATCCCTTTTGGTACTAGGGCTTACCAATTTTTCTTTTAGCTTCATTCCAAAATCAAAAGCTTCTTTAACGGTCATTGATGTATTCTCCGGCAGTGGTGCGGGTTTTTCTAAATTATTATTGGTTAGATCGGCAGGAACTGCAATATTGTTTTTTCGATGTAAACTTTGGTGTAATTCTAAGTTATCGGAATAAGGATCATAACCTTGGTTCAGTAGTCTTAATAAAACTTTTCTATAGATGACCAAAACGGACATTCTATCTTCCTTGGTCTTATATTTATTTGCGTCCCCGTAGAAAGGAGTCTGGCGCTTTAATTTTCCACTTTTGGGGTCCCGAAAAGAAAAATAGACATACCAGCGTTTTTTCAAATCGCCGTTGGCAGAATATATTTTAGGGATGGAAAAGTTTCTTTTTACAGACAAATCGTATGCACTTTCGTATTCATTTTCGTATTCAAAGGTAACTAACTCCTTAAAATTAGGCATAAAAAAACGGTTTAGCGAAAACTAAACCGTTGTTTTTAAATACTTTAAACTTAGTAGCGGGGACTGGACTCGAACCAGCGACCTTCGGGTTATGAGCCCGACGAGCTACCTACTGCTCTACCCCGCGATATGGGTTTTTATCTCACTTGTTTTGCAACTTCAGGTCATTAGGCTGACGAGATAAAGGTGCGCTACTATTTGTAGCGGGCTGCAAATATACAATACATTTTCTCAATATTCAAAACTTATTTGAATAATCTTTTTGGGAGCATTATCTATTAAAATACATTTAATCCATAACTTCGGTTTTTTGCAATATTATGGATACAATTAATGACTTTATAGCCAGTGCACTACCGTATACGGAGTGGCCAATGTTTCTTTTGTTAATAGGAGGCGGACTCTTTCTTGTTTTCTATTCCAAACTTATGCCATATCGGTATTTTGGTCATGCTATAGCAATAACTGCGGGTAAATACGATAACAAAGATTCAAAAGGTGATGTGAGTTCTTTTCAGGCGCTTTCTGCTGCGGTTGCTGCTACCGTAGGCTTAGGAAATATTTCTGGAGTAGCAATTGCTATTCATGATGGAGGACCCGGCGTTGTTTTTTGGATTTGGATGACAGCCTTAATAGGTATGTGTATTAAGTTCTATTCTTGTAGTTTGGCAATAATGTATAGGGGTACTGATTCTGAAGGAAAGTTACAAGGTGGTCCTATGTATTACATCACAAAAGGGCTGGGAGAGAAAGCGCGTCCGTTAGCAATATTCTTTGCTGTTTGTGGTTTGTTCGGTTTTTTAGGAGTGTTTACCGCAAATCAATTTACAGAAACATTTATGAGTGTTGTAGACCCTGGTACAACATTAATTGAAATGAGTGATCAGAATTGGAAATGGACCATAGGTATAGTTTTAGCAGTCATAACATCTTTAGTAATTTTCGGAGGGCTATCAAATATAGCTAAAGTTGCTTCGACGATAGTGCCTTTTATGGTGGCATTGTACTTAGTTGCGGTAATTGTAGTTATGGCTTTAAATTCAGAACAAATACTACCATCCTTGAAAATGATTATCACAGAGGCTTGGAACTTTAAATCATTAGCGACTGGGGGATTTTGGGGTCTTGTTATTATAGGTGTGCGTAGGGCTATGTTTTCTAATGAGGCTGGTTTAGGTAGTGCTCCAATGTATCATGGGCAATCTAAGAATGACGAACCTATTCGTGAGGGCTTGGTGGCTATGTTAGGTCCATTTATTGATACTATATTGGTTTGTACGTTTACAGCAATAGTTATTATTTTAAGTGGTGCATATTTAGAGGATTCTAGTGGTATTGTCATGACATTGTCCGCATTTGAGAGAACATTGTTTGGATGGGGAGACATTCTATTAATGGTAATTGTAACAGCTTTTGCATTATCAACTCTTTTTACATATTCTTATTACGGGGTTAAATCATTGTCTTTTTTAACCAATGCTAAAATTGGTAGATTTTACAATTGGTATTTTGTAATTATGATTGTATTCGCAGCAGTGGCTTCATTAGATCTTGTGAAGAATTTAATCGATTTGTCTTATGCTCTTATGGTGATACCCAATATGATTGCCGTACTTTTGTTGGCTCCAAAGGTAAATGTGGAATTGAAGAAATACATAATAAAGTTAAAGGATGGCAGATCATAAAGCAGGCTTTGTAAATATTATAGGAAACCCTAATGTGGGTAAATCTACTTTGATGAATGCTTTTGTAGGTGAGAAATTATCTATCATAACCTCAAAGGCACAGACAACAAGACATCGTATTTTAGGTATAGTAAACGGAGATGATTTTCAGATGATCTTATCCGATACACCTGGTATTATTAAACCTGCGTATCAACTTCAAAGTAGTATGATGGACTTTGTGAGGTCAGCTTTTGAAGATGCAGATGTGCTTTTGTATATGGTTGAGATAGGAGAGAAGGCTTTAAAAGATGAAGCCTTCTTTGAGAAAATAAAGAACAGTAAAATTCCTGTTTTATTACTTTTGAATAAAGTAGATACTACTACACAAGAATTATTGGAAGAGCAGGTTCAATACTGGCAAGAGATGTTGCCAAGTGTAGAGCTACATCCAATTTCAGCATTATCTAATTTTAATGTTAAAGGGGTATTTGAGCGTATTATTGAATTGTTACCTAAATCGCCAGCATATTATCCTAAAGACCAATTAACAGATAAACCAGAACGTTTCTTTGTAAATGAAACTATTCGCGAGAAAATCTTATTGAATTATAAAAAGGAAATTCCTTACGCGGTCGAAATAGAAACCGAGGAGTTTTTCGAAGATGAAGACATCATTCGCATGCGTGCGGTGATTATGGTAGAGCGTGATTCTCAAAAAGGAATTATAATTGGTCATAAAGGTGCAGCTTTAAAAAAAGTTGGTGTTGAGTCTAGAAAAGATTTGGAAAAATTCTTTGGCAAACAGGTGCATATAGAGCTGTACGTAAAAGTGAATAAAAATTGGAGAAGCAATGCTCGTCAATTAAAGCGCTTTGGGTACAATAAATAATTAAACAACCACTATATCTAAATTAGATTTAATTTTTTTGATAGAAGTTGAATAAGTTGATATTGTCCTGAAATTTTAGGAAAGACTAGTTATCAGGTGATTGTTTAATTCCACCTTCTTTTATTGATCTTTATCATAAAATTATTATCTCAAATGGAGTTTTAATTCTTCATTTTGACAATAAAAGACTATTTTTGATTCATCGATAAACTGTTTAAAAAATCCGATGAAATGCAAAATGTAATCATTTTTGGTGCCTCCGGCCATGGTAGTGTTGTTTTGGATTGTTTGGAAAAAGAAGGTAAATACAATGTTATTGGCTTCGTAGATTCTTTTAAGGAGAAGGGTTCTCGAATTAGCGGATATCAGGTTTTGGGTAGTGAAGTAGATTTACCCTATTTGATAAGTAGATTTAATATTGTAGGAGGCTTAGTTGCAATTGGTGACAATTGGACTAGAAAATTAATTGTTGATAGAATTTCTAAAGTTGTTCCTGAATTTAATTTTATTAATACTATACACCCAAAAGCTATTTTGGGTAAAGATATTTTGTTAGGATGTGGAAACGTATTTATGCCTGGGGCAATAGTAAATGCAAATTCCATTATTCATGATTTTTGTATTATTAACACCAATTCATCTCTTGGTCATGATGGTATAATGGATTCATATTCAAGTTTGGCACCATCTGTTTGTACAGGTGGAAGTTTAAAGTTAGGAAGATTTTCTGCTATTAGTTTAGGGGTGAATATAATTAATGGTATTGAAATAGGTCAACATTCTGTTATAGGTGCTGGCTCTCTTGTTGTGGATCATTTTGGCGATAATATTGTGGCATACGGATCGCCTGCAAGAATTATTCGAAAAAGAGCTATTGGTGAACCTTATTTATATACGCCTAAAAAACAACAATTTTTCAAATTAGATAGATTTGATGAGATTCAATCAGATCTCTCCATTTAAGTTATATTGTAATTGCGACTATAAGTACTACCTTTGCAGCAAATTTAAGCTATGGGTGCTATTGTTGCCATTGTAGGGAGACCTAATGTAGGAAAATCAACATTTTTTAATCGATTAATTCAAAGACGCGAGGCCATTGTTGATGCAGTTAGTGGTGTTACGCGTGATCGTCATTATGGTAAAAGTGATTGGAACGGAAAGGAGTTTTCAATTATTGATACCGGTGGATATGTAGTTGGTAGTGATGATGTTTTCGAAAAGGAAATCGATAAGCAAGTAGAGTTGGCAATAGAAGAAGCCGATGCTATTATCTTTATGGTTGATGTTGAGACCGGAGTAACCGGTATGGATGAAGATGTAGCCAAATTATTAAGACGAGTTAAAAAGCCTGTTTTTTTAGCTGTCAATAAAGTTGATAATGCTAAGAGGGCAGAAGATGCTGTTGAATTCTACTCTTTAGGTTTAGGTGAGTTTTACACCTTATCTAGTATAAATGGAGGTGGAACTGGGGAGTTATTAGATGATTTGGTTGAGAAACTACCAGATATTATAGAAGAAAAAAGTGAATTACCAAGATTTGCCGTTGTTGGTAGACCAAATGCAGGTAAATCTTCTTTCATTAATGCACTAATTGGTGAGGATAGATATATAGTAACTGATATTGCTGGTACTACTAGAGATAGTATTGATACTAAATATAATCGATTCGGATTTGAATTTAACCTCGTAGATACTGCAGGAATTCGCCGTAAAGCTAAGGTAAAGGAAGATTTAGAATTTTATTCCGTAATGCGCTCGGTAAGAGCTATAGAGCATTGCGATGTCTGTATTTTATTATTAGATGCGACAAGAGGTTTTGATGGTCAGGTAGAGAATATCTTCTGGTTGGCACAACGAAATCATAAGGGTATAGTTATTCTTGTGAACAAGTGGGATTTAGTAGAAGAAAAGGAAACCAATACAATTAAGCACTACACTGATAAAATTAAAAAAGCTATTGAGCCATTTACAGATGTGCCAATTCTTTTTGTTTCTGTACTTACTAAACAACGTATTTTTAAGGCTATAGAAACTGCTGTAGAGGTTTATAATAAAAGAAATAAGAAAATAATTACTAGAAAATTCAATGAGACGATGTTGCCGATAATAGAAAATTATCCGCCACCGGCTTATAAAGGTAAATTCGTTAAAATCAAATTCTGTACGCAATTACCAACTCCGTATCCACAATTTGCATTCTTCTGTAACTTGCCACAGTATGTACGCGATCCTTACAAGCGTTATCTTGAAAATAAGATTCGTGAAGAATATGATTTCTCTGGAGTACCGATTACGGTATTTATGAGGAAGAAGTAATTTTTAGAAATTATAAGTTAGAAAATGGTCAAGTAGTTTTGAATAGACACAAAAGTACTTGACCATTTTTTCTACGTCTTAGTTAGGTATTTACCATCCACCAGAGGCACCGCCACCACCAAATCCGCCACCGCCGAAGCCTCCACCAAATCCACCGCCGCCGAAACTTCCGCCTCCGCTACTTCCGCCAAATCCACCAGAGCCATTAGAACGACCCATATTACTAAGAATGATCATATCCCAAGGGCTTAACCCACCACGTCTTCTTCCTCCGTTTCCACCATTGTCGTCATTTTTGCGACTCCATAGAATAAAGAGGATTACTATAAATATGATAAAAGGTAAGATGGATGAAAATGGAATTCCTTCATTATCGCCAAATGTTCTTTCCTCTTGAAACTCGCCATTTAAGACTTGAAAAATAACATCTGATCCCTTGTCCAAGCCTCCGTAATAGTTTCCGGCTCTAAATTCTGGGAGAATTATATTTTCAATAATTCTTTTTGAAAGCGCATCGGTCAAAGAACCTTCAACACCGTAACCTGTGCTAATTGCAACTTTTCGGTCATTTTCGGCTAGAATAAGAAGAATGCCATTGTCTTTTCCGTCTTGTCCAATTCCCCATTTTTGACCCCAATTTGCCCCTAGGTAATTAATATTTTCACCGTTAGTACTGGCAATTATAGTTATAACAATTTGCGTTGAGGTGCTATCGGAATAGCGCACTAGTTTTTGGTTTAATGCTGCTTTTTGTTGGTCACTTAATAAATTAGTATAGTCGTAAACACTCGTCTGTAACGCTGGCTTTTCAGGTATTTCAAACTGGCTAAATACCGGTTTGCACCAAAGAAAAAGAATTATAAGGCTAACCTTTAGATATCTCATTGCTTAATTCGTTGGTGTCATCTGATTGCCAAGGGAAATGACTATTTAATTCTTCACCAGCTTTTATAATACCGGCAACTAGTCCTTCTTTAAATTCTCCTTTTTCAAAATGTGTTTGAATGCTATTTCTAGTAGATTGCCAAAAATCTTCAGGTACAACGGCGTCGATTCCTTTATCACCACAAATAACAAATTTTTTGTCATTTACCGCAACGTATATTAAAACTCCGTTTTCCTGTTTGGTGTTGTCCATTTTCAATAAATGAAAAACCTCTTTTGCACGCTCGTAGTGCTCTTTACGAGTGTGAGCTTCTATATGTACCCTAATTTCGCCAGAAGTGTTTTTTTCTGCTTCAAGAATAGCGCCAACTACCTCTTGCTCTTCTGTTGCCGTTAAAAAATCTTCTACTCTAGACATATAATATTAATCAAAATCAAAATTAACATCCGGTGCATTTTCAGAACCAACATCTGCTTTGTAGTACGATAATTCATCGAAATTAAAGATACCTGCTAAAATGGAGTTCGGAAAAGTTTTTATGTGAAGATTATATGGTTCAACTGTTGCGTTGAATCTGTCTCTTGCCACGTTTATTCTATTTTCAGTGCCTTCTAATTGAGATTGTAATTCAAGAAAATTCTGATTAGCTTTTAGGTCAGGGTAGCGTTCAACAGTTACCAATAATCTGCTTAATGCACTGCTAAGTCCACTTTGTGCTTGGTTGAATTGTGCTAATTGTTCTGGTGTAATATTACTTGGGTCAATGCTGACCGATGTTGCTTTTGCTCTTGCCTCTATAACATCTGTTAATGTCCCTCTTTCAAAATCTGCTGCACCTTGTACTGTTTTCACCAAATTGCCTATTAGGTCGTTTCTACGTTGGTATGCACTCTCTACATTTGCCCAAGTTTTAGTCGATGTTTCTTTTAATGCAACAGCCGTGTTGTTGAAACCTACGCCCCATTGGTATAGGCCAAATGCGATGACTACGATTGCGATTAATGCAATAATTCCTTTTTTCATAATGGTTGTGTTATAATTGGTCTTTAATTTTATTCAGTTCAGCCTTTACACGCTCGAGCTTTTGAATTATATCAAAATTGGAAAGTGTTTTTTGCTTCTCTTCTTTTAAATGGGTTTTGGCACCATCTAGAGTAAAACCTCTTTCTTTTACCAAATGATAAATTAATTGAAGATTTTTAATGTCTTGGGGAGTAAATTTTCTATTCCCCTTCGCATTTTTCTTTGGCTGAAGCACGTCGAATTCTTTCTCCCAAAAACGAATTAATGAGGCGTTTACACCAAAAGCACGGGCTACTTCGCCTATACCATAATATCTTTTTTCAGGGAGTTCTATCTGCATTAATCCAATGATTGATTTTCTTGATTAGCGAATTTCAACATGTTCTCGAATTCTTCTGGTGATAAACTACCATAGTAGAAATTCATTGGGTTGATTCGGTCATTATCTTTCCAGACTTCATAGTGCAAGTGCGGTGCTTCTGACCGACCTGTGCTACCTACAAAACCTATTAAATCACCTCGCTTTACTTTTTGTCCGGACTTAACATTATACTGACTTAAATGCCCATATAGGCTTAAGTATCCATAACCGTGATCTATACGAATATGCTTTCCATAACCAGATGAGTTATTATCTGCTCGAGTTATTTTACCATCTCCAGAAGCATAAACAGGAGTACCTCTTGGGGCAGTAAAATCCATACCATAATGCATTTTTCTTGCCTTTGTAAAAGGATCTGATCTCCATCCGTAACCAGAAGCCATACGTTTTAAGTCTTCATTGTTAATAGGTTGAATTGCAGGTATGGACATTAGTAGTTTCTCTTTTTCCTCTGCTAGTTTCGTAATCTCATCCAATGATTTAGATTGAATGGACATTTGTTTTTTTATAATATCTAGTCTTTTTGTTGTAGAAACAATCATTTCAGAATTGTTAAAGCCTTCTAAAGATTTGTATCTGTTAATACCACCAAAACCAGCTTTACGTTGCTCGTCTGGAATAGGGTTAGCTTCAAAATATAATCTATAAATATTATTATCTCTATCTTCTATATTGCCTAGAACCTCTTCAATTTGTTCCATTTTCTTGTTCAGTAACTCGTACTGAAGCTCGTAATTTTTCACTTCACGCGATAGTGAAAGTTCTCTTGGTGTGTTGACAAGGTTGGTGTTAAGAAGAAGAATAAGGCCTAAAAAACCAAAAAGGCAAGCTCCCAAAATAAAGAAGGTTATATTTCTATAACGTTTAGATTTTTCGGGTTCTATCTTACGGTACGACAGCGTGTCTGGGTCGTAATAGTATTTTACCTTAGACATGTATGTTATTTATACTATTTTTGTTCTTTAATTATTAGGGAACAAACAAATATAAAAATAGTTTTATATAAACCGTTACAATTTGTAAAAGCTTAGCATTTTAGATGAATTCAAAAGATACAAGAACTCAATTTCTGAATTTTTTCAAAGGTAAAGAACACAAAATAGTGTCTTCTGCGCCAATGGTCATTAAAGATGACCCAACCCTGCTTTTTACAAATGCGGGTATGAATCAGTTTAAAGAATATTTTTTAGGAATAAGCCAAACTAAAAATTCTAGGGTTGTAGATACTCAAAAATGTTTACGCGTAAGTGGAAAACATAATGATTTGGAAGAGGTCGGTAAGGATACCTATCACCATACTATGTTCGAGATGTTGGGTAACTGGAGTTTTGGTGATTATTTTAAAGAAGAGGCAATTACCTGGGCTTGGGAGTTGTTGACAGATGTTCTTAAAATTGATAAGGATAGTCTTTATGTTTCTGTATTTGAAGGTAGCAACGATGCTGATCAATTAGAAATGGATAATGAAGCTTTTGAGCTTTGGAAAAAGATTGTACCTGTTGATAGAATTATTAAGGGCAATAAAAAGGATAATTTTTGGGAAATGGGTGATCAAGGTCCATGTGGTCCATGTTCTGAAATTCATGTAGATATTCGTTCAAAAGAAGATAAAGCTAAGGTATCGGGCGCAAGTTTGGTAAACCAAGATCACCCGCAAGTGGTAGAGATTTGGAATCTTGTATTTATGCAGTATAACCGTAAAGCAGATGGTTCTTTAGAAAGTTTGCCGGCAAAGCATGTAGATACAGGTATGGGCTTTGAACGTTTGTGCATGGTATTACAAGGTGTACAATCTAACTACGATACAGATATTTTTACGCCATTAATTCGTGAAATAGAAGTTATTACGAACTCCGAATACGGTAAGAATGAGGAAAATGATATAGCAATACGTGTAATTAGTGATCATATACGTGCGGTAGCTTTTTCAATCGCAGACGGTCAATTACCAAGTAATACAGGTGCTGGCTATGTAATAAGAAGAATACTTAGAAGAGCGGTTCGTTACGGATTTACATTTTTAAATACCAAAGAGCCGTTTATGTTTCGTTTGGTTAATGTGTTGACTACATCTTTAGGTGAGGCATACCCTGAATTAAAAGAGCAAAAACAGTTAATTGAAAATGTAATTAAAGAAGAAGAAAATTCTTTCTTAAAAACGTTAGATCAAGGATTGGTGTTGCTTGATACAATTATCAAAAACACTAAAGGAAAAACAGTTAATGGTGGTAAAGCTTTTGAGCTTTATGATACTTTCGGTTTTCCTATAGATTTGACGGCTTTAATTCTAAGTGAAAAGGGGTATCAATTAGATGTAGCTGGTTTTGACGAGGCTATGCAAAAGCAGAAAAATCGTTCTAAGTCTGCATCAGTTGTTTCAAAGCAAGATTGGGAAATATTGCTAGATGATAACGAACAAGAATTTGTCGGGTATGATATGCTTGATGTTGAAGTGAAGATTACTAAATACCGTAAAATCGTTTCTAAGAAGGACGGTACACAATTTCAATTGGTATTTAATCTAACTCCATTTTACGCAGAAGGCGGTGGTCAAGTGGGTGATAAAGGTTATTTAGAAGATGCACATGGCGATGTTATTTACATTATCGATACCAAGAAAGAAAATAATGAAATTATTCACTTTGCTAAAAACCTACCAAAACATTTAGGGGAAAGTTTTAAAGCAGTAGTAGATAAAAAGCAACGTAGTAGAACAGATGCGAACCATACGGCAACACATTTGTTGCACCAAGCACTTCGTGAAGTTTTAGGTAAGCATGTAGAACAAAAAGGTTCTTCTGTACATTCTAAGTATTTGAGATTCGATTTTTCTCATTTTTCTAAAATGACAGCAGAAGAATTAAGAGAGGTGGAGAGTTTTGTTAATGCACGTATAGATGGTCATTTACAACTTCAAGAACAACGTAATGTACCTATGAAAGTAGCTATTGATGATGGGGCTATGGCATTATTCGGTGAAAAATATGGAGATGCTGTTAGAACTATTCGTTTTGGACAATCTATAGAACTTTGTGGCGGTACACATGTTAAGAATACAGGAGACATCTGGCAATTTAAAATTAAATCGGAAGGTGCAGTAGCAGCTGGTATTCGTAGAATTGAAGCAATTACAGGTGATGCGGTAAAAGATTTTCACCTAGATAATGATATGCTTTTATCTAAGATAAAAGATGTTTTGGGCAACTGTCAGGATCCAGTAAAGTCTGTATTTGGTTTACAAGAAGAAAATAGCAACCTTAAGAAGCAGGTAACTGAGTTATTGAAAGACAAGGCTAAGGGCTTAAAAGGAGATTTATTATCAGAACTTAAAGAAGTTAATGGAGTACAATTTCTAGCTAAGAAGATAGATCTGGATGCGTCTGCAATTAAGGATTTAAGTTTTGAAATGGGTAATCAAAAAGATAATTTGTTTCTATTGTTCGGTTCTGAACAGAATGGTAAAGCATTATTATCTTGCTATATATCGAAGGAATTAGTGGCTTCTAAAAATTTGAATGCAGGTACCATAGTAAGGGAACTTGGTAAATATATTCAAGGTGGCGGTGGTGGTCAACCATTTTTTGCAACTGCAGGAGGAAAAAACCCTAGTGGTATACCAGAAGCATTAGCTAAGGCAGAAGATTATTTGAAGTAGGTTCTAGGGTGGTGAAAATGTAGTTAGCAGAGTTAAATGTGGTGCTATACCAACCAATTAAATCATTTAACCATGAAGAATTATTTTTTATTATTACTTGCGTTTGTAAGCTTTTCGGGATTTTCGTAGGTTTCATTGGGTTCGCGCCATGTAGGTAAGCCGTCAGATTTAAAACCAAAGGAGTTAGAAGCTGTTAAGGCTTCAACAACCATTTTTGTCTTGTCGGATATAATTGATAGTGATGAATATGCTAAAATTCTAAAAGAAATTTGCACGGTAACTCCGTATAGAATAATACCTCAAAGCGAATATAATCTCCATGAGTATTACAATAAAAACTATTCTATAGCAGAGCTTGTTGGTTTCAAACGTTCTAAAACCAATAAAATGGGTAGTGTTTTACATTCTCTACATATTTACCTAAATATTGGTTTGTACGATGCAAAGGCTATAGACGAAAAGTTGTCTTAGGTAAAGGCGAAAAAAGAGAAGAAAAGGTTAATGAATTTTTTAGAGACAATAAAAAACCTATTGCTAAAATTTATATTTTCCCGACAACAGATTTTGTGAACATAGCTATTTCGGAAGACAGAGAGGTTTTAGTTGAGAAAATGTATACAGAAGATGTGTTCTTTAGTTATTCAACCGGATTTCTAAAGAATTACTTTCAGCAAACAAACGATCTTATTGAAAAAGGAGAGACGTATTGGATGTACGAAAAAGATTATGATGCTAAAAAAATAGCAAGTTTGGATACATCTAAATTATATGTGCCAAATTAGATCTCTCAAAGAACAAATGCTTTTACTGCAGAGATTTCTGATGGTGAGGATAAAGAAGTAGAGAAGTTATTTAGTAAATATGATTATGACTTCTAGTTTATATCTACCGAAGATTTAGATCAAGCTATTAAAGAGAATAAAGAATATTATTATTTGAGATATGCTAGGGCAAATGCAGAAAGATTTTTGCAAGTAGTAAATTCAATGACAGGAGTAGTAGTTTTTAGAGAATAAATCACTGGTCTAAGTTATAATTTAAAAGCTAAAAATTTAGGTGAGCTAAGTGATGTAATATCCAAATCTGTAAAGAAATTGTCGAAGTAGCATCATTTAAAAAGATATACTCTAATGGAATTTAATATACTAAAATTTCTAATCAGATTTAGTATCTTAAATTTTTAAAACTATCTTCAAAAAAATATTAGCGATACTTCATTTAAGTAAATTGAAGCGGCGATATAATACGATAGTTTTATGAAAAAGTATTTCATCTTATTACTTGTTTTTACTTCATGTAATCTTTCAAGAAAAAATCAGGATGTTGTAGAAAGTTCGAATAATGGTGATAAGAAAGTTTTATCAGGCATTGATTCTATGCACATTAGAGAGTTTCTAGAGAAATCATTCGACAATCCATTACATTCGTTAGAGCATCAACAATATTTAGATTCTGCACTTACCATAGATCCAACGAATGCTTGGCTTTGGCAACAAAAGGCAATGCCTTTATATAAAGCTAGAAAGTACCAATTAGCTAGACCGTTTTTAGAAAAGGCAGTTGAATACGACCCTAAAAAATATTTAGATTATAGCGGCTTCATGAGATGTATATTCTCAAAAGACTATCTGAAATCTATAACTGAATTTATGAAAGCCAAAAAAGAATATGGCGACGGTTATGTAATGGATCATACCTATAACTTTTACATTGGGCTAGATTACCTTCAGTTAAATCAATTCTCTAAAGCAAAAGAGTTTATGTTATTGAGCAAAGAGCAGCAGTTTAAAGATTTCCCTAACGATTCGCCACAGGAAGCATGTCATTACTTAGATTGGTATTATTTAGGTATCGCAGATTTTGAATTAGGCAATTACAAAGCGGCTATTGAGTCATTCGATATGTCATTAATGGTTTATGATAATTTTGCAGATGCACTTTATTTCAAAGGTCGAAGCATGACTAAATTAGGGAATGAAGGAGGTGCAGAATGGGAGAAAAAGGCTTTTGAAAACGGAGATAATACTATTAATGAAGATAATGCTATTTATGAAATTTACCCTTATCAGGTTTTTCATAAATTGAATGAAAGTGTGAGACCAAAATGAATCTCTTAACCAAAATACTACTATCAAAAGCCCAAAATCAAATTGATTATTCAAGTCAATTAATGCTTTTGGGCTCCTGTTTTTCTGAAAATATAGGTGCTAAACTTGAGCACTATAAATTTCAAGGACTACAAAATCCGTTCGGGATTTTATTTCATCCGCTGGCTATTGAAAAATTAATTCAAAGGGCGGTTCAAGAAAATGTTTATACTGAAGATGATGTGTTCTTTATAAATGAACAATGGCATTGTTTTGATGCGCATTCAGAACTGAATAATCCCTCTAAACAAAAATTAATTTTAGATTTAAATCTTGCGGTAGATCAGACATTGGTTCAATTGAAACAGGCCAGTCATGTCATTATCACATTGGGCACCGCTTGGGTATATCGTAACACATCAAGCACTAAGGTTGTGGCGAATTGCCATAAAGTGCCTCAGATTAACTTTACAAAAAAATTATTAAGTGTTGTGGAGGTAAAGGAGAGTCTACAACGTATTATAACATTGGCTAAATCCGTAAATCCAGAAGTACAATTTATATTTACGGTATCACCAGTTAGGCATTTAAAGGATGGCTTTGTTCAGAACCAATTGAGTAAAGCACATTTAATTTCGGCTATACATCAAGTAATTGACAGTGATAGTATTTCGTATTTTCCTAGTTATGAAATTATGATGGATGAGCTAAGAGATTATCGTTTTTATGCTAAGGATATGATTCATCCTAGCGAAATAGCAATAGAATATATTTGGGAGAAATTTAGCGAAGTTTGGATTGATGAAACTATTAATGGAGTAATGAAAAAGGTTGATGAGGTTAAGCGCGGTTTGCAGCATAGGGCTTTTAATCCCGAAGGAGAGGCACATCAAAAATTTTTAACATCGCTCGCGCAGAAAATTGCGTATATACAGAATGAATATCCATTTATGGATTTTAAAACTTCAAAAGCATGAGGAAATTTGTAGCAGGCGTTTTAATTACCTTGGCAATTGTTTTTATTGTTCGTTCTTGTAATGATGGTAAAGAAAATAAATCTATTCTTGAGGAAAATTCTATGCTAATTCAGCAAGAAATAACCAACGTTTCTAAATTAATAGTAACAGAAGGTCATTTTTCTGAAGTCTATAATTACAAAGATTCTAAGGAGCTTTTTGGTCCTTTACTAAGAGCAGAGAAAAAAGCGTTAGTAGTAGTTAACGCAGATGTTACTGTTGCCTATGATTTGAGCCTTATTGATTTTGAGATTGATGAAGCAACAAAGACAGTTAAAATAAATAGCATTCCAGAAGCTGAAATAAAACTAAATCCAGATTTTGAATATTATGATGTAACTGCAGATTACTTAAATCAGTTCGATGCTGCAGATTACAACAAAATTAAAAAAACGGTCAATGCTTCTTTAATGAAAAAGGTAGAAGCTTCTTCGCTTCGTAGTAATGCAGAAAATAGATTTATCAGTGAGTTGCAAAAATTTTACATTCTTACTAATTCTATGGGTTGGCGTTTAACGTATAAAGAACAAACCATAGAATCTTTAGAAGGTTTACAAGTTATTAAACCATAGTTGTAACAGTTGCTAATTCTAGTCCGTCATCAATTAATTGTCCAAGGGCAGGTTGGTCTAGCTTAATATTTTCAAGATGAACTCTTATGGTTTCCGCTAGTTTCTTTTCGTTACTTAGAATTGCCAACTCGTAAATTTCAATAGGTAATAACCAGTCTTTTGGATATTTTTCTTGTATTACTTCGAAAACCTTTGTTCTAGATATAATAGTGTTATTGCCTTCTCTAAAATCACGAATTAGCTTATAGTACGATTCCAATTCGGTAAAGCCTTCTTGATGGTAGTTTTGACTGCCAGTACTTAGAGAATGGTCTAAAAGGTCAAAACTCTTTAAATCTGCAGGACCGTGGTAAGCAGAAACGATTTCTTCACCGATAGCCATATTGTATAACTCATCGTTAGATTCAAAAAGAACATTATTTTTATAAGTAACCTTACAGTTCTCGAAAGTGATTAAAAGGATGCGTCCTTGAAGATTACGGGTACCTGTAATAATTTTTCCGGTTACGTTAATTCCTCCTGTAAAGTCTAAGGATACAATTTCTCCTTCGTAAATTTTATATGCTTTTAAATCGCGCGGACTCATATCTTCTATAGGAATATTGATACCTTTTAATCTTCCGATAGGTGATCCGAAACCAGTCTCATGCTGGTTTACATCTTGTCCAACTAATTCTTTTTCTCTGTATGCAAGAGCAGATTTTCCTTTGGTCTGAAAATAAATAGGCTTACCATCATGAGAAATTAAAGATTCGTAATTACCCGATACTTGTAAACCAGTACTTAGTTCTATAGTTCCTAGTTCTTTAGAATCGATCAGTTTCTGCAAACCTGAGAGTCCGCCTTTCCGCAGTGCCATTGTATTGGCAAAATCTTCTAATACCTGACTTAAAAAGGCGAAATCTGGTGTAACGAATAGTTGAGGTTGAGGTTTTGTAATATCGAAAGATGTTCTTGCTGCCTCTATAGAATAAGGTAGTTTTTTAACATTGTCGGTCATACACCACTGACTTTCTCCTATAGAAGATAAAAGTCCCGCGCCATAAATTTTAGGGTCTTCAAGAGTGCCTATTAATCCGTATTCAACTGTCCACCAGTGAAGGTTTCTAATGAAAGCCATTTCACTAGGTTCACCCATATTATCTTGAAGAAATTCTATATGTTTTTCAGATTTTTCAATTTCTTCTAAAGCTGTGCCTTTTGCTTCCTTAATAATAGAAAGGTGACGTACCGCTTCATAAAGCTCAAAATCTTTTGCGCTTGAAATTGCTTTGCAGCCAATCTCACCAAAACGTCTTAAATATGCCGCATATTCTGGATTTGCAATAATAGGGGCATGTCCGGCACCTTCATGAATTATATCTGGGGCAGGTGTATAAGCTATATTTTCTATTTGTCTAATATCTGAAGCAATAACAAGTACATTATAAGCCTGAAACTCCATAAATGCAGCAGGTGGTATAAAGCCATCTACAGCCACTGCAGCCCAGCCTAAATCCTTTAAAATACGGTTCATGCCGTACATGTTAGGTATGTTGTCAATAGATATTCCTGTTTTGCGTAAACCTTTGGTATAAGACTTATGGGCGACCTTACTAAGATAATCCACATTTTTACGCATAACGTAGCGCCATACTGCTTGGTTAACTGGCGTATAATCCTCATAATTTTGAGGCTTAATGTACTGTCTTAAATGTTTAGGAAGTTTATCCAAGATAGGATTGCTTTCATATTCAGAAGTATTCATACGCTTAATTTTTTCTAATGGAGAATCGAATTATTTCTATTAAATATAGAATTTACAGATCAATTAATTGTTAATATTATTTAAATTGGGAAATAAGACTTTTTAAATATATATTTAAAGGAATAATTACTTTTTAAGTACTAGATGTATTCGTAAAAGAGGAAAAATTATGGTGGAGAAATTAGATTTCATAGATAGGGAGATATTAAAGATATTACAGAAAGATGCTAAAACGGGTGCCAAATCTATAGCAGAGCAATTAGGATTGACAAAAACACCGGTTTATGAGCGCATTAAACGTTTAGAGTTCGACGGGTTTATTAAGAATTATGTAGCTATCTTAAATAAGGATAAGATAGAGGAGAGCATAACCGTATTTAGCTTTGTTTCTTTAGAAGCACAAAAAGGAGCAATGATGGATGATTTCTTTGAACAGGTTATGAAATATCCAGAAGTGGTAGAATGTTTTGTTGTAGGTGGCGAGTTCGATTTTCTATTAAAAGTTGTAGTCAAAAACCTTGATGCATATTATAATTTCGCAAAATTTAAAATTGCCTCATTGCCTAGTATTGGTGGTGTTAAAAGCGCATTCGTTTTAAATGAGGTAAAGAATGATACTAATTTCCCTTTGTTGTAAATAAAAAGAGGTTGTAAATGAATTCATTTACAACCTCTTTTTAAAAGTATATATGCCATTATTTCAATGCAACAGCATTAGGTGGGTATTGCTCTAAGATTTGAGAAACAAATTCTCGAATACGTTCTTCTTTTTTAGCAATATTGCTTGTGTTTGACAATGTTCCAACTCCTTTTCCTTGCCATACCAGTTCATTTGATTTATTATCGATTAAATCGATATAAAGAGAACCTTGAGTACTTGCGCTTACACTAGTACCGCCACCCCAACCAAAACCAGGGCCCCAAGTCCATGGGTTATAGCCCCATCCCCAGGCGCCGCCCCAACCATAGTTGTTATTGTAGACGTCGACTCTTTCTTGTTCTTTGGTGAAAATGCTCACTAACAAATCTGGAGTTTCAGATTTCACGAAGCCTCTAGAGCTCATTTCAGTTTCAATGGCTCGTAGAATACGTTTCTTATCTAAATCTGATATTTGTGCTTTATCAATACCTGTTTTGTAAAAGGCATAGGTTTTATAGCCGTTAAAATCTGCTTTTTGGTCGTAATCTGAAAGAACACTAACAGATGAGCAAGAAGAAATAAGGACTAAAAGTAGCAATGGTAAACCAAGTAATTTGATGTTTTTCATAACGTTATATTTTTTAAAGACTCAATTTTCTGATAAAATTAAATACAAATATCATGCCGAGCTATGTTAAAACTTACTGCATGTTTGTTTTTGGATCATAACCGTAGGGGCAATGTCTACAACCACTTTCACAACAATAACCTCTTTTTAAGTGATACTGTTTTGTAAAAACTCTAAATCCGTTTTCAGACCAGTAAAAATCTCCTTCCTCTATCGGAATTATTTCTTTCATGTAATCGCTGACTATTAATGATATAAAGTTACTTCTTTCTGTTGATAACCTTGGTGCTTAATGGTTTGAAGATAGACCTAAAAGCACTTAAGCTAAACTTTGGCATTTAATCGGTTTTGTTGGCAACAAAAACTGGTAAGTTTTTAGCAAAGTGTTTTTGGCTTTATCTTTGTTATAATAATACCAAAGTAATTTTATGATATTGGTTTTCAGACATTTCTTCTATAAAAATTATGTGGGGCTTTCACTATGGCCCTTTATATTTTTAAAAACTAGAAGTTTAAAAAATGACGATGTACTCATAAATCATGAAAAAATCCATTTACGTCAACAACAGGAATTATTGATTTTGCCCTTTTATGTATTATACTTAACCGAATGGGCAATTAGAGCAATTTGGTATTTAGATTCTTATAAGGCATATCAGAACCTTAGTTTTGAGCAAGAGGCATATAAACATGAAAATAATATGGATTATCTGTCTAGCCGCAAAACTTTTAGCTTTATTAAATATCTTTGGCGTTAAAATACGTCTTACTTGCAAAGCACCAATCAATTTGTTGAATTTCCCTTATTTGCAGAAAAACAAGTTACCCTTGTCTTAAAACGCGAAGATTTACTGCATCCCTTCATTTCTGGTAATAAATACAGAAAGCTCAAATACAATTTATTGGCTGCCAAAGCAGAAAATCATAATACCTTATTGACCTTTGGCGGAGCATATTCTAACCACATTGCAGCAACTGCATTTGCGGCAAAGGAAAAAGGATTAAATGCTATAGGTGTAATAAGAGGCGAGGAACTAAAAGATTCGTGGCAATCGAATACTACGTTGTCTCGAGCTTATGACGATGGTATGCGTTTTAAATTCATCAGTAGAAATGACTATCGAAATAAAGAAGACCCCGAGTTCATTAAACAGCTAAAAAAAGAATTTGGAGAATTTTATTTAGTGCCCGAAGGAGGAACAAATAGCTTGGCCATAAAAGGATGTGAGGAAATATTGACACAAGAAGATAAAGAGTTCAATATTGTTTGTACAAGTGCGGGAACCGGTGGTACTGCATCCGGATTGATAAATGCTTCTTTCCCTCATCAGAAGGTATTGGGTTTTTCTGCTTTAAAAGGAGATTTTTTAAAAAATGATATTATGAAATTAGTCAGCAATGACCGGTGGGAACTAATAACCGATTATCATTTTGGTGGGTATGCAAAAATATCCGAAGAGCTTATCCTCTTTATTAATGATTTTAAAGAAAAAACTAAAATTCCTTTAGACCCTATTTATACTGGAAAAATGATGTTTGGGTTGTTCGATATGGTTAAGCGTGATACTTTTGCGCCGAATACTAGAATACTAGCTATACATACGGGTGGTTTGCAAGGAATTGCTGGCATGAATAGTGTACTGAAAAAGAAAAATTTACCTTTGTTGAATATATGAAAAAGATAATTTTATTGGTGTTGTTGGTGGGTTTAGGTTTTACATCTTGTAAATCTAAAAAAAGGCATTCAGACCAATTGAGAACTAAAAACGTTCAAAATGAACGAATTAAATCAACTACTAATAATTCTAAAAAAGTAGGTAAAGAAGATTTACCTGCGGAGCCCTCAAAATTTATACGATTTAGTATAGATTCCCCTGCAGAGTACATTTCTACATTTGCAGAAACAGCCCAATTAGAAATGATGGGTTATGGTATACCCGCAAGTATAACGTTAGCACAAGGTCTTTTGGAAAGTGGAAATGGCAAGGGCGAATTAGCTTTAAAAACTAATAATCATTTTGGTATAAAATGCCATAAAGGTTGGGAAGGTGATTATGATTTTCATGATGATGATGAAAAAGGAGAGTGTTTTAGAAAATATAACCATCCTATGTATTCTTTTAGAGACCACAGTATATTTTTAACCACAAGATCTAGATATGCTTTTTTATTCAATTTAAAACATACGGATTATAAAGGATGGGCGAAAGGATTGCGAAAAGCGGGTTACGCTACCGATCCTAGGTACCCACAGAAGCTTATATATTTAATAGAGAAATATGATTTGGATAAGTATGATAAACAGATTAAAAAAGCTGGTTATGACAATACTACCATAGTAGCTACAGATTCAAATAACATACATACAGTACAAAAGGGAGATACTTTATATTCATTGTCTAGAATGTATTATATGAGTGTTGATGAACTTATGCAATTGAATAATTTACGTAGTTCTGACTTGTCTATTGGGCAACCTATTAAAGTGAAAAAATAGTAAAATCAATTAAGAAAATGATTTATCAAAGAAGTAGTGCCTTGTTTGCTGAGGCTAAAAAATATATACCAGGCGGAGTAAATTCTCCTGTACGTGCATTTAAAGCCGTTGGCGGTGATCCCATTTTTGTAAAGAAAGCAAAGGGAGCTTATTTATATGATGAGGATGGCAATAAGTTAATTGACTATATAGCATCTTGGGGTCCGTTAATTTTAGGGCACGCATATGAACCTGTAATAAATGCAGTTGTTGAAAAAGCGCAAAATGGAACTTCTTTTGGTATGCCAACGGAGATTGAAACGGAGCTTGCGAAACTAGCTATCTCTATGGTTCCTAATATGGACAAGATCAGGTTTGTAAACAGCGGTACAGAAGCTTGTATGAGTGCTGTACGTTTGGCAAGGGGTTATACCGGTAAAGACAAGATCATAAAATTCGCAGGTTGCTATCATGGGCATTCAGATTCGTTTTTAATTCAAGCGGGTAGTGGGGCCGTAACTTTTGGTAGCCCTAATAGTCCAGGTGTTACCCAAGGCACGGCAAAAGATACATTGTTGGCGTCGTATAATAATTTGGCTGGGGTCAAAGAATTGGTTCAAGCAAACAAAGGTGAATTAGCTGCAATTATTATAGAGCCTATCGCTGGTAATATGGGATGCATTGTACCTACAGATGAGTTTATAAAAGGATTACGCGAAATATGTACTCAAGAAAATATCTTATTAATTTTTGATGAGGTAATGACAGGTTTCCGTTTAGGTAAAGGTGGTGCACAAGAAGTATTGAATATAAAAGCTGATATTGTTACTTACGGAAAAGTTATTGGTGGTGGATTGCCAGTAGGTGCGTTTGCAGCAAAAACAGAAATAATGGATTTTCTGGCACCTGATGGTCCAGTATATCAAGCAGGGACTTTAAGTGGAAACCCACTTGCCATGAGTGCAGGTTTGGCAATGTTGACTGAATTGAATAATGCCCCGGAAGTATTTAAAAGTCTGGCGGAGAAAACAGCATATTTACATAAAGGTATTGTCGAAGTACTAACTGAGAAAAATGTACCGCATCAAATTAATCGTTTTGGTAGTATGATCTCGGTTCATTTTACCGATGAACCTGTAGTTGATTTTGCATCTTCGGCAAAAGGAGATAACGATACCTTCAAGAAATATTTTCATGGTATGTTAGAAAGAGGAATATACCTTCCTCCAAGTGCCTTTGAAAGTTACTTTTTAAACGATGCTTTAAGTTATGAAGATTTAGATGCAACTATAAATGCATTAAAGGAAATTGACTTATAGTAAAATAGATTACATCTGAATGATAGTAATAAAAAAGAGCCCTTATGTAAGGGCTCTTTTTTTATAAGAAGTTATATTTTTCTATTTGAAATTGTACTGAATACCTAATTGAACAGCATTTGAGAAAAACTGGTCTATGGTAAAGTACGAATAATTTAAGTTAATGGTAGTGAAGTTTTTAATTCTATAAGACAATTCACCTTCATACCGTTGAAAAGTAGGTTCGTCTTGTTCTGCAAAAAGTGAGAAATCACTTTTTAAATTAAAATCTGAATCTTCATTACCTAACTGTAACTGTAATCCTCCACCGGCAAAAAGCCTATCTTCTGTTTGCCAATAAGGGAATCCGTTTCTTCTGTTTTCAGAACCAACACCATAGGCGCCTTCAGCCAAAGGGCCAAGTTTAAATTTATCTAAGTTAATTAGATTGTATTCTAACCTTGTGCCGCCCAATGCATAGTATTGACTATCTGTATAATAATCTCCTTTCACATAAAACTCGTGATTTAAATTTGAAGAATACTCAAATTCTTGCGTAGCCTTAACTTGAATATCATAAATATTTAAATCATACCCAGGTCCAGTAGTAACAGGATTAGCCTTAAGTGCTAAAGAAGATTTGTTGTTGTCTCCTATAAAATCTATACCTGATTTTACATGAAAGAATAATTTATTGAAGTTGTCAAGTTCTACTTTTGCACCAACGTAAAATGGGCTTTTCTCATTCGATTCCTTCTTGTACATATATTCAACACCTAATAGATCTCTACCTATATCATTAGGCACTAATGTATCTTTTAAAACGGAATAGGCGGTACCTTGAACAATCGAGAATTGATGAAAGTCTAATTTCTTATTATAAAACCCAAAATTGAAAGCATTGTTAAATAATGTCGGGTTAAATTCATCGGCTATAGCGGAAGAAGTAAGACCTATAGAGTGACCTTTCTTTTTTCTTGCCTCAATCTCTGATTTTTTGACAATGGCATCATCCATTAGAATTTTAAATTTGCTGATGTATAACGATTGTTTATCATCAGATTCAGCTTTCACTTCATTGTTAAAAGCTATTTTAAAATCGGTGTCAATTTGAGATGGTGGTATGGTCATGGCAATTTCTCCGGCACCGTCTACATCACCTTTTAATAATAGCAACTTCACCATGTGGTTCATAGTATTATAATCTCTAGGATTTTTTTCTATATGATTAGCATACACTTTGTTTAAGTATCTACCATTAGCAAATTCTAAATTCCAATCTAGCAATTTTGATATAGGTATAGTATTGGTACACGTACTCCAGTCTAATGCTTTTTGGTACTGGGTATATTGAGCAAATAATAAAGCTATGTTTTTAGATAATCTTATAAGGTCTGGTCTACAAGTTTCAATATCCTGTAATTCTTCAACCGCCTTCTCTGGATCATTAACCAATAAGTATCTTGTGTAGTATTCGAAATCTGTAAACTTCTTGCTTGCTATAGTTTTCGTTTATTCCTTCCATTCTTTGACTACTTCAGGAGAAATATTCCCGCATTTCTGCCATAATTCTGCCCTTTCGAAATTTAATTTATCGGCATAGACTTGGCTAATTGACGTTGCCAAATCTCTGTTAGAAATATTACAAGGTTCGATCGCATCAAGTTTGCTCAAAAGATCTTCATGATTAGATTTTACTAGAAATTCGTAATATGTCAACTTATTCTCTTCAGTGGGCTCTTTAGTGTAAAGCACTTCTAAAACTTGTTCTATTATTTCGGTGTTGTCATCCGTATTAAAATCCTGATAATATTCTTTTAGAATAGCTACATCATTTTGCCCCCATTCCATTTGTCTTTCCATCCATATTTTTTTAACAGCAGGCGATGGGTAATTACTAACTGTGCTTATATTTCTAGAAAAATCTGCATACGAACTAGAAGGGTTTTTAAGGTACATATCATTTAATTGAGACCAAAGTTCCTCAGCTTTTCCTTGTTTTTCCATGCCCTCTGCATAGGTAACTATCTGCTGTGCGTTAATGAATTTATTACCCTTAAATAATTTCTCCATTAAATTTGTTGACTGTTCTGTTTTTTCTTCCACAACCAATCTGTCGATTTTTTGCTTTAACGGAACCATAGTTTGCTTACTCTTGTTATAAGATTTGTAATCGCTTTTTGTAGTGGTAATTAAAGTTGAGGTTGTGCCTATAAGTGTTCTTATTTCTGGTCGAATATCTGGTACACTTATATTCGGGGTATTGGTTTTGATGCTATACAGAAAACCGTTCAATAAAGGAACCGAAGTAAATTCTACTTGATTAAAGAATAATTGTTCATGTACCTTAACATTATTATGTTCTTCAACATACATTAGCCAATACGAGTCTTTTTTCTCATCAGAATTTAAAGAACTAGAAACTTCATATTGCCCCTCGTAACTTAAATGACGAATACTTTGGTAACGCCAGTCCATAGCAGCCTCTGTAGATTGTTTGGCAGTTAAAAACTTCATGTAAGGGTGTCTTCGTTTATAATCTACAATATGTTTTTTTAATTCACCTATAGCGTTGGATGTACTTCCTATTTTCAAAATATCATTGGTGTTTAATACATGCGACCAAATACCGGTATATAGGTAGGTAGATTCTAATGCCCATTGTTCTTTTTGGGATATTTCATAACCACTACTTAAACGAGGGTAGTCAAAAAATCTATTGTTTAAAGGGTCTGGGTCGAACTCTCTATTTCCACCCTCATAAACATCACCTAAGAAAGAAGTGTGTACAAAATTTAAGCTAGGGAAGCCTTTCTTTAGTGCTATAAGACCTAGACTATCTATTTGATTGTCTGGGGCAACGTATGAGCTGGGTAATATTTTTGATACATTATCTTCCCACTTATTAGCGGAAGCTTTGGCGTTATCTAAAATGAGATCAGTGTCTTTCCATAATTTTTTAGAAAGAGGAAGGTCATTATAGCCGCGAAAACCAAGTTCATGACCTCTATTGGTAAATTCGTTGGTAAGCCAGCTATTGGTACCGTTCTCATTTTTACCGTCTAATAACCTGGTTTGATCCCAACTTTTAAAATTGGCATCGCCATTGTTTTTTTCATTGGCATTAAAAGTTACATAAGCGGAGTATTTTAAATCTTCTTCTTGAGCAAGCTCCTTCATTTTAGGCCACCAGTCAGCTTTTAATATCTCAGATTTACTAATGCCATTTTGTATATTGATAGCTTTCCCCTTGTCAACATACATAGCGGTTGGAAAATCATCAAGAAATAAAGTTCCAATATTTGCAATAGGATAAGGGATACCTTCTAGCCCTAATAAACTTGCAGAAAACAGTAGACCCCTCATTTCTTTTTTTAGAATTTGAGATGAGTTGTAAAGAATTACTTTTCCGTTACCTATTCTATTCTCTATTAAGACAGGATAATCTTTATTGTTGTGGGCCGCTACTAAAACATTAACGTTACTTGAAAAACTAGAACCGTCAAAACCAAGGTGAACAGTTTTGTTGTCAAAACCACGCCCTTGCATACCAGGAAAAAGAGCTTTGTTGAAGAACAATCCAGATGCTTCTCAGTTTGTGCTACAGTCAGCGTCGGGTGTCATTCCAAAGAAGTAAGACAAACGCTCATCTTTAGCTGCTTTGGTGACGAAAAGTGTTCCACCCTTGGATACGAATTTTAAAAGGCTATCTATGGCAATAGTACTTAAACCGGCAGTTTCGTGAACAGTTACAACCCTAGTGGTGGGCGAAATTTTTAACTTCTCGTTAAATTGATTTACCCATAAAGTTTTATGCGCAATTTTAGAATAGTCGAAAGCTTTAGCTAGGTTTTCTGTTTCTAGAATGGCACTGTAGTTTGTAGGCTCAATTAAGAACTGCACAAGAGGTTCTTACGTGCTTTTTTCTGGAATATTAAATTTATTGTTAGACTTGTATAGTTCTTGTTGGCAACTGGTCAACAAGCTAAAGGCTATAAGTAATGATAAATAACCTAATTTTTTTGCCATAATGGCTTGGTATCTTAAATCCTAATTAGAGACCGCCTTTAAAATAAAATTATTTGGTTATCAATTAGATCAAACTAAGTACTTCATTAATGATAGAGTACTAAAATTTATTGGTCAAATATTCAAATTTATCCATGAATGAATCATTTCAGTATAATATAGTATGTTTTAAGGGGGCGGAGAGGAATTGCCTCACCGATAAAGATATAAAAAAGACCTGCTGAAAGCAGGTCTTTTTTATATCTTTATTTTTTATAATTAATCTCTAGAAGCACGTTTTCTATCCTTGCCACTTTTTTCTTTGTTATGACCACGCATTTTTTTTTTGCTACTTATTTTTTCCCATTTTTCAAATTGGTCATCATTAAGTATAGATTTCATTTCTTTCTTTCGTGCAATTTCATGATCTAATCGCTCATTTGCCATTGCATATTTTTCATCTGCGGTAACTACCTTTTTTCCTTCTTCTTTGCTAGCTTTTCTCTCAGTCATTTTAGACTTTCTTGTCTTTGCATCTTCAGTAAGAATTTTTTTGATTTTTACCTGCTGAGAATCATTTAGGTCTAAAGCCAAAGTCATTTTTTTTGTTTGGATCGTTGCTATTTGTTCAGGAGTAAAATCTTTCATATCACCTCTGTTTCCTCTTTTACTATGGTCTTGTGCGCTTGCTGTTATGCCTGCCATTATTAATATGGCCATTACTAATTTTTTCATGTTTATTGTTTTATGTATTTGTTTCTTGGACATGAATTTTACAGATTGGTTTAAGGTTCATAATCACTTTAGTAAATATTTAACGAGATAAAAAAAGTTTTTAAAATCAAAAAGCGCGGCTTTTGGGCCGCGCTTTTAAGTAGGTAAGTTCTTTAATGTTTTTTAATTTTGTTGAGTCCTGCCCTCAATGTTTTTATAGGGATTGATGACAATATCAACATCTTGTTCGTAGGTAGTATTTACAATATTCTCTTGTACATTATCATTTGTGTTTTGATGGTATACAACAGAAGCACAGATGAAACAAGCTAGGTAAATAAGACTTTTTAATTTGTTGGTCATGATTTGGGGGTTTTAAATTCATTGCTAATCTAAAAAACAATAACGCATGAAAAAGCCCATTGTTGTGTAATGGGCTTTTTTTGATGTTTAGGATATCTAATATGTGGTATACATATTACATTCATCGATGATATTGGTTTTTCATCGATAGATGCATTTAATCGATTTTTTTATGTGTTCTTATTTTGGATCTAAGATGACGTTAATACGCTCAGAAACATCGTCGTAATGATATTTTGTCATCATATCAGAGGTTCTGCTTTTTGCATTTCTAATGTCTCGTTTCAAAATATTTAATTCTGCTCTTGCAATAGTTCTAATATCAGATTGACTGGTGTTGACAACTGTTGATTTTCTGTAGCCACCAAAATCTGAAGCCTTTGCTTGATTTTCTGCGGTCAATAGATATTCTAAGCGATCAACATGTGCTTTCTGAAGGTTTCTTCTATAGGTATCTATTGATTTACCACTTTTAGTTTCAGACCAAATTCCCTTTCTTAGTTCGCTCATCATTTGAACCAATGTATACGCTTCGGCTTTATCTATAGTTTCATTTTCAATTAATCTAGCCATTTTCCCTAAGCTTAGTACATTATTAAGTGTACGAACTTGCATAGAACGCATTTGCTCTAAGAATCCTGAATACTCGGTACGGTCAAGAATATCTTGATTTAACATCCACATAGGCGTTTCAAATAACTGATCTTGTAAAAACGCCATTGCTTTTTGTTGATGAGCTTTAGGTACAGCAGTGTATACAGCTCCTTCTTGATCATAAGTCTTGTGGTTTTCATAAACCCCTCCTATGTTGTTGGATACATGACCCATGTACCTATTGAATTGAGAGAATACTTGACCGTATAATTTATTAAGGTCTTCGTAATTTTTTCCGTCCTCAGCTGTCCATTCAATTAATTTAGGAACAATCCTTTTTAAATTGGCAATACCATATTCACTTGCTTTCATGGCGTCGTCACCTAAATCTTCGGTTTGTGAGCTAGGATCAACTATATCTCCTACTTGTTGATGTCCAAAACGATATAAAGGGTCACCGCTATGAGCTGTAATCCATTTGTCTAATATTGATTTTTCATCTTCTGCAGTTGTATTCATAATAGGTTTATAACCCCATTGAATAGCGTATTTGTCATAAACACCAATATCTGGCATTAATGCAACACCTTCATCACCAGGTTGAGCTATGTAATTAAAACGTGCATAATCCATTATGGATGGCGCAGTGCCATATTTTTCTGTAAATGATTTAGAACGAAGAGAATCTACAGGGTAAGCAACACTACTACCCATGTTATGCGGTAGACCTAGAGTGTGTCCAACTTCGTGAGACGATACAAAACGAATTAATCTACCCATTACATCATCATCAAAAGAAACGCCTCTAGCTGCAGGATTAATGGCTGCAGTTTGAACAAAATACCAATTCCTTAATAAGGTCATTACATTATGGTACCAATTAATATCAGATTCCAATATCTCACCACTTCGCGGGTCGCTTACATGTGGTCCGTTAGCATTAGGTACTGGTGATGCCAAATAACGTACTACAGAATAACGTACATCTTCTGGAGACCATTCTGGGTCTTCTGCTGCAGTTGGTGGCTCTTTAGCTATAATAGCATTTTTGAAACCAGCAGCCTCAAAAGCAACTTGCCAATCTTCTATACCTTGTTTAATGAATGGTATCCATTTTTTAGGTGTAGCCCTATCTACATAGTAGATGATTTGTTTTTTAGGCTCAACGAGTTCACCATTTTTGAATTTTTCAAGATCTTCATCTTTAACTTCTAAACGCCATCTATCAAGAAATTTAATAGTCTTGCTTTCTTGAGCATCTAAACCATAATCTACTTGACCTCTGGCAAACCAGCCTACACGCTCGTCAAAATAACGACGTTTCATTTGCTCTTTAGGAAGTAAAATCATGGAGTTGTTGATTTCTACAGAAATAGACCCTAATGTAGAATTGCTAGGAGAATTACTTGCCAAATATGTTTTTACGTGGCGAACTTCTACATTTAAAGGATAACTCTTAATGGTTTCAATATATCCTCTACCTTCATCTAAACGAGAAACTTTATAGCGTTTTCTGTACTGCTCTGGCATACCAAAAGCTTTAGTATCCTTGGTGAATATGTCGTTTACTTCAATTACAGTAGAAGGGTTTAACGAATCTTTCTGAACTGCTTTAATGTCAAAGGAGAAAAGTACAGGTTCAAAATTTGAATTTACTACAGCCTCATGTACCGGTAAAGAATCTGCAGCAACTACATCATGTGATACTACACGAAGCAACACTTTTTTATCTTTCTTTTCCCATCGTAAAACTTGAGTGTTGATTTTTCCACCTCCGAAACCTATACCCGAAGCAGTTTTGGAAATTCTACTAACCATCAACATTTCTTTATTGAATAGCGAATCTGGAATTTCAAAGAAGTGATTTTCATCAACTATATGTGTGGTAAAAAGTCCGGCATCGCTAATGGCATCTTTAGTAATTACCTTATTATAAGGTTGAATTTTATCTTTTGAAGATTTACCAGCTTCTTGCTCAGTATCTTTTTTCTTCTTTTTAAAGATTTGTGCGTCGGCATTTTGGTAGCCAAAAACGCATAATAGGAGGAATAATTTTAATAGTAATTTTCTTTTCATTTGTGAGTTAGTTAGGTAATCTTTCAAAGATTGAAATAATATATGGAACAAATAGTTAATAATTTCTTAAGCCTATTTGTAACAATAACATGAGAAAGGCGTTTATTAAGTAGGAATAAACATTTTTTCATTCTGAATTAGTCAATTATAAAGCCTTTGCAATAGCAAGGGCTTTATTTTTTTGTTCAGTTGAAAATTAAAATATTAGTGGTAGTACAAATTGAAATAGGCCGATTAATAATAGTACTGCTATTAGATTTAGAATAACACCTGCACGTGCCATTTCATGAACTTTAATGTAACCACTTGCGAAAACAATTGCATTTGGTGGTGTAGCCATTGGTAGCATAAAAGCACAACTACTAGCAATTGTAATTGGTATAAGTAAATAGGTGATAGGTATGCCAAGGCCAATAGCAATGCCTGCAACTACAGGAGCAAGAACAGCAACAAGAGCTACATTGCTCATTAACTCTGTCATAAATAGCATTAGTGTTATCAATAGCGAAGCTGTTAACAATATGCTCAGATCACTTTGTCCAATAACTTCGGCTACTAAATCTACAATACCAGAAACCGACATGCCGTTTGCCAAAGACAATCCGCCACCAAATAAAATTAGAATTCCCCAAGCAAGTTTTTGGGTGTCTTGCCATTGTAGAATAAAATCACCCTTTTTAATATTATAGGGGAAGGTGAATAAAGCAATAGCAGCAAAAATACTAATGAGTGTATCTGATAGCCCTAGATTTGGAAAAATAGAATTGATTAAGGTTCTAAATACCCATAGAAAAATAGTAACCCCGAATATGGTAAGTACCATTTTTTCTTTCCCAGTGGTAGGTCCTAATTTTTGAAGCTCTTCGTGAATGATTGTTTTAGATGCTTTGAATTTTAAATTTTGAGTAGGAAAAAAGATTTTCACCAAAACAAAATAGCAAATGGAAATCATAATCAGCGAAAAGGGTAGACCAATAACCATCCATTTCAGAAATGATATTTCAATATTATATTCGTTTTCCAATAAGCCTATTAATACAGAATTTGGTGGTGTACCAATAACGGTAGCAATACCACCTGCATTTGCAGCAAAAGCAATACCTAACATAACACTTAAAGCAAAATTGCGGTCTCGTTTTGTAAAACCGTCTTCGTCTTCAATTAACAGATTAATAACGGACATGGCAATGGGTAGCATAACTACCGTACTGGCCGTATTACTAATCCACATGCTTAAAACTGCTGTTGCTATCATAAAACCAAGCACCACTTTATTTGCTGTAGTTCCTGTAAGTCTAATGATATTAAGGGCAATTCTTTTGTGAAGATTGACTTTCTCTAAAGCTAAAGCCATTACAAAACCGCCAAAAAATAGAAAAACGATGGGGCTGCCATAATTTGCACCAACATCTCCAATAGGCATCACTTTTAAAATAGGAAAAAGCAACAAGGGCAGTAGCGCGGTAACAGATATGGAGACAGCCTCGGTAACCCACCAAGTAACCATCCAAAGTGCAACAGCTATAACAGCATCTGCATTTTCGGAAATTAGCGCATTAGGTAAAAAAATAATAATGAAAAATATGATTGGCCCTGTTATAAGACCTATTTTACTGCTTAGATTCATGCTGGTTGGTTTAGCCAGCTTCTAAGCTACTATTTTTTAATTTCCCTTGTATTGGCTATTTTAAAATTTCTATAAAAAGAACATTGTCTTCCTTGAAAATTTTCGCCAATTGCTGTTTTGTAATTCCTTTGATGCCTTTATCCCAAGCCTTATTACTTAAATCAGCTTTAGTTTTAAGGGCATCTAGTTCCATTTTCTTTTCAGCCTTTAAAATATCGAAAATCACCTTTTCGTTTTCAGACAATTGTAATGGTTTCTTTTCAGGTCTCATTTGTGGAAAAAACAAAACCTCTTGTATAGATGCATTATTGGTCATTAACATTACCAAACGATCTATACCAATACCAATACCAGAAGTAGGAGGCATACCATATTCAAGTGCTCTAAGAAAATCTTGATCAATGAACATTGCTTCATCATCACCTTTTTCAGATAATTTTAATTGGTCTTCAAAACGTTCTCTTTGATCAATTGGGTCATTAAGCTCAGAATAAGCATTTGCCAACTCTTTACCATTAACCATAAGCTCAAAACGTTCTGTTAACGCAGGGTTGTCTCTGTGCTCTTTGGTAAGCGGACTCATTTCTTTAGGGTAGTCGGTTATAAATGTAGGTTGCACGTAGAAGTGCTCACATTTTTCTCCGAATATTTCATCGATCAATTTACCGATACCCATAGTTTCGTCAACTTCAATACCTAACTTCTTTGCAGTATCACGAAGTTCATCTTCAGGCATACCAGCTACATCATAACCGGTATGTATTTTTATAGCTTCAAGAATTGGTACACGAGCGTATGGAGCTTTAAATTCAATTTCATGTTTACCAACGGTTATTTTTGTGGCGCCGTTAGAATCCATGGCAATTTTCTCCAATAATTTCTCTGTGGTATCCATCATCCAGTTGTAATCCTTGTATGCTACATACAATTCCATAACTGTAAATTCAGGATTGTGCGTACGGTCCATTCCTTCATTTCTAAAATCTTTAGAGAATTCGTAAACACCATCAAAACCACCTACAATTAATCTTTTAAGGTAAAGTTCGTTTGCAATTCTTAGGTATAGCGGAATGTTAAGTGCATTATGATGCGTTAAAAACGGACGCGCAGTTGCTCCACCAGGAATAGGTTGTAAAATTGGAGTTTCAACCTCTAAATACCCTGCGGCATTATAAAATTCACGAATACTGGTAGTTATTTTAGTTCTTTTGATGAAGGTTTCTTTCACCTTTGGGTTGACTACTAAATCAACATAACGTTGACGGTAGCGTAACTCTGGGTCATTGAACTCATCATAAATGTTACCTTCAGCATCCTTTTTAGGTAAAGGCAAAGGTCTAAGCGATTTACTAAGCATGGTAAATTTCTTTACCATAATTGTTTTTTCACCTACCTGAGTGGTAAAAAGATCACCTTCAATACCAATGATATCACCAATATCCAGTAATTTTTTATATACATCGTTATACAAGGTTTTATCCTCACCAGTACAAATTTCATCTCTGTTAAAATATACTTGTATTCGACCAGTGCTATCTTGAAGCTCAGCAAAAGATGCTTTCCCTTGAATACGACGAGACATTAATCGTCCTGCAACAACAACTTGTTTGCCTTCTTCATAATTGGATTTTATGCTTGCCGATGTAGCATCAACAGGATATAAAGCCGCAGGATAAGGATTAATACCCAGTGCTCTTAATTTGTCCAATTTTTCTCTTCTGATAAGCTCTTGCTCCGATAATTGCATGCCGTCGTTTATTTAGCTGGCAAATATAATCGATATGTATTAATCTTTCAATTTAGAAAGCACTAAAGGATACAGTCTTTCAACAAATTTTTCATATGCAAACGCAGAAGGGTGTAATCCGTCATTAGCGACTAAACTGGGTTCTTCCAATCCATTTCTAGTAATATCGGTTATGTCAAGGAACGTGATACCCTTTGCTTTCGAGGTTAACTTGGCATAATTGTTATAAAAGTCTAGTTCGGTTGATATCTGTTTATTGCCGTTATTTTGACCATAAGGAGTGTAATAATAATCTGGTATTGAAATAACGATAACTCTATTAATGTCATTACCGGCTAAATTAATTGCTTTGTCCAAAAGAGTGGAGAATTCAGTCTCGTACTGTGAAAATGGACGAGACTGAAATTGATTGTTTACCCCAATAAGCAAGGTGACTAAATTGTAATCTCCAGTATCTCTACTGCCTATAGATGATATTAATTGATCTGTTCTCCAACCGGTTTGGGCAATAATTTGGGTGTTGACTATTAGGCTTTTATTTTCTTCTATTTGTGTACTTAGTTGTGCCGGAAAACTATCTTCAAAAGCAACATTTTCACCTACCGTATAGCTATCACCGAGAGCCAAATAAGTAATTATTTCTTGGTTCAAGGGTTCGTCTGGTAGTTCTTCTTGCATTATTGCCTCAGACTGGCTACAAGATGGTGTAATTACAATTAGTAAGAAAAGTAAAGGTATTTTGTATAGTATTAGAGAATGTTTCATGGTTATCTAACGTAGCCAGTATTAGAAAGGTTTTGTTTTTTAATAGAATAGTCAACTAAAATATTGATTCAAGTTGGTGAAAGGTTTCAGTCGAAATGTAATGATGCGGAATAATTAGGAATATATTCTTTCTTCGAAATAATTTTCAAAATGTCATCTTCTAGAGTTGTAATAGGAGTTTCAATAATTCTATTGACCTCTCGTCCGTTTTTGAAAAATATAAAAGTAGGAACTCTACGTATATTCAAACCCCATTCTTCGCCTTGCGGGCTTTTTTTATAGGAATCTTTACGTTTGTCTAGGGCTACTATTTTTAGGTTCTCCATAGGGTATTCAGAGGATTGTAGAATTTTTATAAACCTTGGTACTTCACGCTTGCTATCGCCACACCAAGTACCCATAAAAATTAGAATCTTATAAGAACTCAATTTATCCTTAATCAAATCAATCTGCTTGTTATCGGTCTCATAGTTTTTAATATTAGGTACAAACCATGTTTTGTAGGTTTTAGATGAAAGTCCGTCAATAGTTATTTCTCCTAATAAAAAGGGTTGCTGGTTTTCAATAGTAACCTCTTGGTTTGTACGCTGTGAGTGCATAGTGTATGTGAAGCTTAAAAATAATGTGGTAAGAATAATTGATAATTTCATGATTTTCAGTTTTTATATTAGATCTGAAAATTCTAGAAATTGCTAGTGAAAAATGGATTTAATGGGGTGGAAAAAGGTACTAGACCCTAGGTGGAGATTAAGCTAGGGATTTAAATCGCCGTTTAATTTCATCTCTTGAAGATACCTGTAATTTCTTATAGACGTTGTTAATATGGGTCTTTACAGTGCTAACACTAATAAACATTATGGAAGCAATCTCTTTATTTGTCTTATTCTCAAGAATCTGTAGAACAATATTTTGTTCTTGCTCCGTTAATTTTTCAAAAGCTTCGCTGTCTGCATTTTTTACGTTTTGTTTATTTCTAAGTAAAAAGTAAATATTTAAAGCAATTGAGAGTGCAAGTAACAATGGTAGAAACCATTTCCACAATTGCGATATTGACGAATTACTATCTGCAATTTGTTGATCGATGGCAATTTCATTTAAGTACAAATCTGTAAATGACGCTTTTGGATATTTTGAGTTTAATCTCTCGCCAAGTTTGGTATAGTAGTCTGTCTTGCCAATGTCTTTCAGGTAATAGGTGTATGTTTCATTTCGTTTGTCTGATAAAAAATTGAAAATATATAGTTCGGCTAAAGGTTCATCTAGTTTTTCTCCAAAATCCTGTAAACTCGAAAACCACTTTTTGGAGTTTAGTTTTCTATTGGCGTCACTTCTAAAATCATTAAAATCGAAGGCCATTTGCTCTTTTAATACATCAATGTCTAAAAAGGTAGATGAGTTGCTATTAGTAGATGTAATTTTACAAAGGGCTTCATTAGCAAATGACGTGGGAAATGTAATGGTGTCATTATTGTTGGCTATAAATAGGATACTCTTACTGTATTCACAACTACCAAAAAAATGCTCTGAATTAGAAGAGGATTCTCGACAGTCATCTAAATGAATTCTATAGATTCTATTTTCGCTGATGAGGTTGTTTCCATTAAAACTAAAATAGCCCAATGAGTCTGTCGTAGTTTTTTTTAGAATTTGTTCCATAGAAATTCTACCGAACTTTCTGTAATCTTCAATAATAGAAAGGTAAATAGTTTTACCACTCTCTTGTTCTGCAATCTGCCCTTTAAATTTATACTGTGAAAAACAGAAGGAACAAGAGAGAAATATAATAATGAAGAAAAGCTTTCTAAGCATTGGTTGGATAATGATCATCTAAAATAACAGATTTTGTAACAAAGCAGTTATACTTGCGACCTATAAGGTACATCAATCAATCAAAATAATAATCAAATGAGTTTAATTCGAGTATTGCTTGCCATATTTTTCCCCCCTTTAGCAGTTTTAGGTAAAGGTTGTGGGTCTTTTCTAATTGTTCTACTTTTGACTTTTTGCGGCTGGGTGCCAGGTGTAATAGCTGCATTAGTAATATTGAACAAACCTAATTAGATTACATACATGAGATTTTTTAAAATTTTGTCAGCTGTTATAGTAACAGTACTTTTTGCTGCTTGTAATTTTACCGAAGAGATTTATTTTAATGAAGACGGTTCTGGTAAAATGAGTATTCTGTTTGATGGTGGTGAAATGATGCAAATGTTGCCCGAATCAGATTCTACACAATTAGATAAGGCAATAGATTCTACTCTTGTATTTAAAGATTTATTACGAGATAAGAAGGATAGTATTGCTCAATTGCCTCTAGAGGAGCAAGCTAAGTTAAAAAGGTTAGAACCTTTTAAATTACATATGAAGGTAGATCCAGATAATGGGGTAATGAACTTTAATATGTACACAGATTTCAAAAAAGTGTCTGAAGTTAATGATGCGTTCAACGCTTTTCAAAATGCAAGTTCAATTGGTCCAATTGCAGGAGGTAAATCCATGCCAGGGAGTGCTACAGAGGAAACTACACGTGTTAGTTATACCTTTAAAAAGAATAAGTTTAAGCGCGAGACTATTATTTTAGATCAAGCCCTATTTGAAAAAAGTATTGATAGTTTGGCAAGTGCAGAAATGTTTCTATCCAGTTCTACCTATACATTTAAATATCATTTTCCTAAGCGGGTTAAATCTACCAATATTGAGGAAGCTACATTTTCAATGGATGGTAAAACTATGGTTCACGAAGTAAATTTCTTGGATATGATGAAAAATCCAGAATCTATTGTAATTGAAGTAGAGTTAGAAAATTAGGATTTAGCTTTTCATATCTTTGTAAGATGAACAAGAAGGTGCTAGTACAAGATTTAGGTCTTAAGGACTATAAAGAAACTTGGGACTACCAAGAACAATTATTTAAGGAAACCTTAGATTTAAAAATACGAAATAGGAGAGAGGTGTTGGATTTAGTGACACCTAATCATTTTCTATATGTAGAACATCCTCATGTATATACATTGGGTAAAAGTGGAGATATCTCTAATCTATTGGTAGATGAAAAAGTATTAGCTGCTAAAGGTGCTACTTTCTATAAAATTAATAGAGGCGGAGATATCACTTATCATGGTCCTGGACAGATAGTAGGTTACCCCATTTTAGACTTGGATAATTTCTTTACCGACATTCATAAATACCTTCGTTTTTTAGAAGAAATGGTGATTTTAACCATAGCTGAGTATGGTCTGAATGCAGAAAGATCACCAGGTGAAACCGGTGTGTGGTTAGATGTAGGTACCCCGTTTGCACGTAAAATATGTGCTATGGGGGTTAGAGCCAGTAGATGGGTAACAATGCATGGGTTTGCGTTGAACGTAAATGCCGATTTGGGTTACTTTGATATGATGATTCCTTGTGGTATAAAAGGAAAGGCTGTTACTTCTTTAAATGTGGAACTAGGTAAAAAGGAAATAGATATGGTTGAGGTAAAGCAAAAACTATTAAAGCATTTTCAGGTTCTTTTTGAGGCTGAAGTAAAAGATAAAACCGAAGCATAAGCTTCGGTTTTTTAGTGTGTATTTATATAGGTTTAAAAATTTAAACCGAAGTAATCCATTACTGCGTAGTAGTCATCGGTATTTACTCCATCGGACTTCATTTTTGAAAGTATGTCCCCTTTATTTGATTTTCCAGAAGTTGTGCTGTTTGATTCTATAATCACTAATTTAAGTTCGTCCAATTGCCCGGCAGTAACTGATTTAAAATTCTCTGTGCCAACTTCATAAAAAAACATCCAATATCTATTTAGTTGTATTTCAACAGCTATATCACTATTGTCATTGAGTCCAAAAGCATATATTGACGAAGGAATAGGGGTGTAGGTATTTTCATTTTTTAAAAGATAACCAAGTATTAGGTCATTTTCAACAACATCTTGAGTTAAAGCGGTGGCTGTAATAGCTATAGTTGCACCGGATTCAGTTGAAAGATCATAAGTGAATGTTGATACATTTGCATTGCCGTCTTCTCCGTCAGCACCGTTTGTTCCATCCTCACCAGCCGGACCAGTTGCGCCAGTTGCTCCAGTTTCACCTTGTGGACCTGGTATACCAAGTGCTTCACCATCTTCGCCAGAAGGACCTTGTTCTCCTTGAATGCCTTGTTCTCCTTGGGGTCCAATCGGACCAATATCCCCATCTTTAGAGCATGAGATACATGCAATAGCAATAGTCATGAGTGTACATTTAATAATAGTCATTGTAGTTTTCATTTTTCTTATTTTAAGATTATTTCTTTTGATTAAACTCATAGTTTAGTAATCTATTCCTAAGTAGTCCATTACTTCATGATAGTTAGAAAGATTTACGTTGTTGACCTTCATTGCGCTAACAGTATGTAGATTATTTACTCCAGATTTAAGTGTAATAGTGGAATTAGCAATTAGAACATAGCGAACAAAACCATCTACAGGATCAATAGTGTCTACAGTATCTAGATTACCCATTTCGGTTATTTTATATTCGCCAATAGCCATTCTTTGCTCCATAGTAAAAGATCTGAATAAAGGTTCTGTAAACGGTATGGCATAAACTTCAGAATAACTGTCACTAAAAGAAAAATAACCCAAAACGGTATAATTATTCAATACATCTTGCGTAATTCTAGAATCGTTAATGGTAACAGTTGCTGCAGAGAAAGAATAATTATTTGGAAAATCTGCTACAATCCAACTAGAAGATATCACATTGGCGTTGCCATCTTCACCGTCTTCTCCTGCGGGACCTCGCTCACCTTGTATTCCTTGTTCACCTTGAGGTCCAATTGGACCAATGTCTCCATCTTTTGAACATGAGGTCAATGTAATTGCGCATAGCAAAATTGCACACTTAATAAAATTTGTTGTTGTCTTCATTTTAAATATTTTAAGATTGTTTCCTCTTAATGAAGCATTAGGTTAAAGGTTAACAATAAGGCATAAAAAAACCGAAGCATATGCTTCGGTTTTTTTATTGGTCGGTGAGGTAGTTGTTATTTACTATACGCTGTTAACATTGTACTACTCATTACATCTCCATTTTTCTTGTATGTTTCTTGTTTTACCATACCTACACCCTCAGCTAACCAAACTCTAGATGGGTAAACTTGGTTTGCCATCATCATTTTAGATTGGTTTTCGCTATATAGAACATAGCAGTCGTAAGTTCCGGCAGTAGTGGTAATGCTCTCCTTTTTCTCTACTTTTCTATTCACCATATTTACGGTCATATTCATGTTAATACCGCTCATACCAATTTTCATGGACACATTGGCATCCTTAAGGTCCTGCCCAACGCTTAAATCGTTTGGTATTTCAATATCATTACCAGACACTTCAATATCCATATCACCATACTGCTGCATCATCTCTGTAGGTAATAACGATTCGTAATCTAAAGTAACTACATTGTCATTGCAAGTCAGATTATATTTGGTGCTATAGATGTCTTTACCTTTATTGTCTTTTAAACTGATATCCATAGTGGCGTTTGTAGTACCGCCCGTATTAGTTACATTAACTACTTTAAAAGAACTAACGTTTTCAACTTTGCCCTTTTTATTGTAGTTGGTGTACTCCATAACAACCCCTTCAGTCATAGGGTAAAATTTGCTACAATTGTCTTGAGCGAAAAATGAAGTGGTGCCAATTAATAAAGATAAGAAAAGAAGAAGTTTAGTTTTCATTTTGTATGTAGTTAAGGTTCTGTTTAATAACTACTTAAAGGTATGAAAATCAAATTATCTATTTATCCTATTTGTGTAAGTGGTATAAATGTTTGTATGTTCTTCATTTTGGTGCATTATCTTATTTTAAAGACTTTAATGCTGTTTTCTTGGTCTTTAAAAACAAACTCTGCTCTTTTATTCAGATTCATATCTGCCATATCTATTATAGAGCTACCAAAAATTGGAAAGTTCGGTATAGACTCCCCTTGACTATCAAATAAGTAAATTTTCTGATTCTGAATATCGGTTACCGAAACGTAAATTTTATCATTAAGGTAGAAAATGGTTGGTTTGGAATAAACCCCTAGTTCAAGTTCCACTTTTTTATCACGTATTCGCAAAATATTATCGTTCATGATAACCATTGTTCTAGTGGTGGCATCCATACCATGGTCTTTAGCAAGGTTTAAATTGCTAGATGTAGTTTTTCCTTGAGCATCAATTTGATATAAGATTCCATCTACAGATGTAAAGGTGAATTTATTTTGATATAGTTTAATGTCATTCTCGGAAAATGAGAATTTATCTTTTACATTAACTCTAGTGTTACCTACTCTATTAGTTATTTTTAAGCGTCCATTTTCAAGTTTGAAAACAATATAATCTTTCCTTCCAATTCTAAAATGTTGTGGGGCATCTAAAATAGTAGCTTCAGCTTTGTCATATTTAAAACCTTTGACAATATCACCTTTACCGTTATACATGAACACTTTTTTATTTTGAGTAACAACAAATCTGTAGTTTTTGGTACTCTCATAATCAAATACGGCAAGAGGGTTTAAATTTCCTCCAGTATATTTTTTAGTGAACGGTTCTACTTCATTGCCATTTCTGTCTAAAATTAAAAATTCATTATTGGTTGTAAATGCTAATTGTAATTTTCCGTTTTTGAATAGGTCTACTTGTTGTACTTTGCCCTGTATAGGTCCATCAAGTTGTTTTTTCCATAAAATTTTACCACTATTAGAAATAAGGTAGAGCGTATTTTCTTGATCTTGGACTACAATTTCTTTTCTTCCATTACTATGGTTAGTTACAAATTGAGGTAAAGTTGCTAGATCGGTATTGAATTGAACTTCAAAGGCAGAAGAGACTGAATTACGTTCTTCTTCTTTGGTTATTTTTTTAATTAAGAAATTAGTGTGAAAGAAACCGGCATCGGCAATAAATTGTGATCCAAAAACATAATCGTTTAAGTCACTTTTATTAAATGAATCTCCTAGTGTTTTAGAAACCGATTCATTTAAAATTAAAACAGCACCTTTTAAGTTAGAAATAGAAAGTACGCTTGAGGACGAAGTTAGCTTACTTTCAGCATTATTAAATAGGGTTGTTTTGTCGAAAGTATCTCCTGTTTTAATTTTAGTAATAACCGATTCTAGCGAGCTTTTCGACTTTGAGAAGATAAAAGTGTTTTCGATTATGCTAGAATATTTAAATGAATGTTCGCCAATTAATGGGGTTAATGGTTCAAAAATTTGAATGCCCGATTTAAGCTCCCAAATTTCGTTACCGCTAAATTCTTCGGTCGAAATTTTTTCTTCATTAAAGTAATCCAGTAGTGTTGCCGTACCGTATGTTCTTAAGAATAAAATATGCTCATTATCGTACTCGGTAATTCCGATTTCTTCAACTGTGGTTAATAATGAATCTAATGTTGTTTTAGTAGAACTTAAGACTGCTTTGTTTGTAGAGTATTTTTTAAAATCATCTAAACCAAATGATGTTAGATAGTTTACATCGCTCGGTACTAAATTCCATGTTTTGTTCTGTATCGGTTTAGTATTCTTAAACAAGTTTAAAAAGTTGTTTTCATTAGAATTTGATTCTGCAACGCCGTTTAAGAGAATTTCGGTATCGTTTAAGCTGAAATCTAGAGTGATCCAGCTAGCAAAATTCGAAATATTTTGATTTGCATCAAAAAGATGTTTTAGAAGTGTTTCGCCATGCTCAATATCAAGAAAAATGTTTAATATTTTCTCTTCGTTAGAGACAGCATAGAATCGTTTTAATGTTTCGTTAGTATTGGGGTTGCCAATATTGGTTATTATGGATTGTAGTAAAGCTTGAGAAGAGCACAAAACCCAATTGTTTTCAACAAAGGAACTAAAGAAGTTAGAATCTTCAATTACGTATTTTGTGATTTTAGTATCGTTGAAAGAAATAGTCTCAATGCTTTTACTGGTAATACTGTCCCAATTACGTATTAAAAGACTATCATTTGAAATATAGGTATAATCTAAACGTGTACTATCGGCTGATAGGGCTAATAAACCTTTTTTTTGATTATAAAGATGTTGTAACGGTTTTAAAGTATTCTTTAAATCAGCGAAAACCTTTTGAGTTTCTAACGTTTTTAAAACTTCGTTAGTAGAAAGGTCATCTGTTAAGGTCTCAAAATCATTGATCTTAAAAACTAAGGCAGCATTATTTGGAACTAAATCTAATACAGAATCCTCATTTGTTTTGTTATTCGTACAGGTTATGCATAATAGTGCTATTACTACATATAATAAGGAATGCCTCATTCAGATAAGTTTGTGCAAAGTTATACTATTTGTGTAATTAGAGTTAGTTGTCGGGTAAAAGCTTAAAACTCATTCTATGATATTTAGTAGGACCATATTTTTTGATAGCTGCTCTATGTTCTTTCGTGGGGTAACCCTTGTTTTTCTTCCAGTTATACATAGGGTATTCTTCGTGGAGTTTTAACATGAAGGCGTCTCGGGCGGTCTTCGCTAAAACTGAAGCGGCGGCAATACTCAGATATTTAGAATCCCCTTTAATTATGCACGAATGAGGTATGTTTTTATAGGGTTTAAATCTATTACCGTCTACAATTATATAATCTGGGGTTTTGGACAAAGAATCTATTGCGTGGTGCATTGCCAAAATAGAAGCATTAAGGATGTTGATATCATCAATAACGTTATGCTGAATGTGTGCAATTCCAAAACAGACGCTTTCATTCTTTAGAAGAGGCTCTAATAAATCTCTTTTTTTCTCTGATAATAGCTTCGAATCTGTTAAAATTGAGTTTTTAAACGATTCGGGTAGAATGATAGCTGCCGCAGTGACAGGTCCTGCCAAACAGCCTCTGCCAGCCTCGTCGGTACCTGTTTCGTTAATATTTTTGTAAAAATTAAGAAGCATTATGTTTTTTTTAACTAAAAATTTTGAATTTTAAATATTGAATTATTGTTAAATAATTGTTTTTTTTTCAACAAATTTTACTTTTTGAACAGAAAAAAATAATAATAGGTGTTTTTTTAACATATATCTATTTTGAGTTAAGATAGCTTTTGGAATACTAAGCAAATTTTTGGACTTTTGGCGCAAGCTAATTCAAAAACAAATTTTATGAAACAGAAGTTGACGTGGATGTTGACACCTTTATTGGTGCTCTTCATGACATTTTCCTTTGCACAGGAAAAAACAGTGACCGGTGTTGTAACCGATCAAAGCGGTTTGCCGTTACCGGGAGTGTCGGTTGTAGTTGTTGGAACAACAAACGGATCTCAAACAGATTTTGATGGTAACTACGCCATTAACGTGAATCAAGGTGAAAAATTAAGATTTTCTTACCTAGGTCAAAAAACAGTGACAATGAGTGTTGGTGCAACCAATACTATTAATGTACAATTAGAAGAAGATGCTGAGGCATTGGAAGAAGTTGTTGTTGTAGGTTATGGTTCTAGATCTAAAGAACTTTCTACATCTGCAATTTCAACAGTTTCTGCTGAGAAAATTGAAGCATTTGTGCCTTCTACTAGTATTGATAACATTTTGCAGGGTCAAGCTGCAGGTGTACAGGTTACTGCTTCAAACGGTAGACCAGGTAACACAGCCTTCGTTCAAATTAGAGGTGTTGGGTCAATTAACGCACAAACTACTCCTTTGTATGTTATTGATGGTGTTCCAATTCCAATTGATACGGAAAGAGATTTTAACCCAATTAGTAACTTGAACCCAAGTGATATTGAGACATTCTCAATATTAAAAGATGCAGCTACTGTATCTAAGTACGGTTCTCGTGGAGCTAACGGTGTTATATTGATTACTACTAAAAGAGGTAAAGCTGGTGATGCAAGAGTTAAGTTTTCTTCATCTTATGGTTTCGGTGAAATGATTCCTAATAACTTTGATGTTATGAATGCTGGCCAGAAGTTAGAGTTAGAGCGTCAATATGCTGCTTTAGGTGTAGGTGCTGCAGGTAGTTTACCTGGTGCAAATGCAACTCCTGAAGAGCTTGCTAGATTAACATCTTTAGATACAGATTGGCAAGAAGCATTGCTTAAGAACTCTATCATTCAGTCTAACAATCTTTCTGTTTCTGGTGGTGATGAGAAATTAACGTATTACATGTCTTTAGGGTATGATAAAAATACGGGTATTATTAAAAATATAGACGGTTTCGAAAGAATGTCGGCTCGTTTAAATACAAACTACCAAGCTAAAGATTGGTTGAATATTGGTGCTAATGTTTCGGTATCTCGTAGTACTACAGATTTACCAAGAGATAGAAACAATGTTCAGAATCCATTTAGAGCAATGTATGACTACAATCCTTATGATCCTTTATTTTTAACTAATGACGATGGTTCAATAGTTACAGATGATCAAGGTAATAATGTTTACAACCCTACAAGATCAGGTTTTCCAATTGCTTTGGCATTACAAACAGAGACAGAAGATACTAGAAACTTATTGTTGATCGGTAACATAAGTGCTGGTATGACATTTGGTGAAAAATTCTCTAACAACTTTAGTGTTGGTTTGATTAGTAACAGATATAATAGAACTTCACGTTCTATTGCAGGTGGTGTATTACAAGGTTTTGTTGGTGATGCTAACTTCCCAGGTACTCAAACTGATAACTTGAACATTGATTTTGAATACAACGTAAACAACGTATTCACATATTCAGATACTTTTAATGGTGTTCACAATCTTTCAGCTAGTTTCTTATTGGAATATAATGAGAATATAGCAACATCTATGTTTGCTTCTGGTAGAGGTTTTCCTTCACCTAGTATTCCTTATTTAGATGTAGCTGCTGAAGCAACATCTGTAGGGTCATCAGAATCTAGAAGAATTTTATTCTCTCAAGGCTTGTTCATGGACTATGATTATGATGGTAAATACATCGTTTCTGGATCTGTAAGAAGAGATGGTTCTTCAAGATTCGGTCCAAGCAATAAATATGGTTATTTCTATAGTGCAAGTGCAGCATGGAACATTGCTAACGAAAGCTTTATGGAAAACTCTATTTTCAATACATTGAAATTAAGAGCATCTTACGGTACTTCTGGTAACCAGAACATTGGTGATTTCCAATATTTGAACTTATTAGATTTTGAAAATACGTATAATGGACAAACAACTGCCTTGCCTGTAGGTGTAGGTAACCCACAAATTCAATGGGAGTCTCAAGCTATTTTTGATGTTGGTGTAGAATTTGGTTTATTCAACAATAGATTAAATGGTGTTGTGGATTACTTTAAGAAAAATTCAAATGAATTACTTTTAGATCGTCCTATCTCTTACACTGTAGGTGATGAAAACAACTCTATATTCTCTAACATTGGTGAAATTCAAAATTCAGGTATAGAGGTTTCTTTAAGTGGAGACGTTATTAGAACTCAAAACTTTAAATGGACACTAGGTGGTAACATCACATTTATTGATAATGAAGTTATTGAATTGGTTGATGGTGAAGATATCGTTACTGGTACATTTAGTGATAACATTCTACGTGTAGGTGAAGAAATTAATTCTTACTACATGGTTGAGTATGCTGGTGTTAATCCTGCAAATGGTGAGCCATTGTACTATGATTTAGATGGTAATGTTACAAATGAATTTAGTGATAGTTTCCAACAACTTCAAGAAGGAAAATCTCCTATTGCTGATTTTGAAGGCGGTTTTTATTCTGCATTCTCTTACAAAGGTTTTGGTTTAAGAACTGATTTCGTTTATAAAGGAGGAAATTATATCATAAACAACCAACTTCAGTCAGGTATAGCAATTGGTAATATTGATAGTAATCAAAGAACTGAAGCTTTTAATTACTGGAAACAACCAGGTGATACTAATGTTTTACCAAGTCCTTTATTTCAAGGAACGGCAGATCAAACTTCTACAAGATTCTTGGAGAAAGGTGATTATTTAAGATTACGTACGCTAACTCTAGATTATAATATGCCTAGAGATATGATTGATGGTATGGGATTAAATTCATTAAGGTTCTTCGTAGCTGGACAGAATTTATTTACAATTACTGATTTTAGTGGAGATCCTGAAGTTGGTTTAGGTTCAGCAGAATCTGGTGAGCCTGGAGATGTAGGTTTCGTACCTGGATCATTTAACCTATTTAGCTATCCAAACACAAGGTCTTACACTTTTGGTGTTGAAGTAGGATTTTAAAAACAAAAAAAAAGTTAGAAATGAAAAATAACATAAAATTATTAGTTCTTTTATTTTCGTTTGGGTTCTTTATGTCCTGCGATGATGAGTTGAATGACCTACAACCGTTTGTAGAAGGAAATCCTGAAACATTTTTTACAAGTGTATCGGCATTCCAGAACGGTGTAGATGGAGCATACAGACAATTGTGGAATTATTACTCAAGTACTGGATCGGGTTTACAAGGTATTCCAGATATTTTATCAGATAACGTAATTATTGCGCAGACAGGTAGACGTTCTAATCAAGATTTTTACAATTACAGATATGTAGCTGGTACAGGTGGTGCAATTGATTTGTACTGGAGTGAAGCTTACGAGGCTGTAAACGTTGCCAACTTGGTAATTGCTCAAATTGATAACTTAGGTGACGGTGCTGAAAAGGACAACATCTTAGGGCAGGCTTTAGCGATTAGAGCTTGGGCACATTTCGATTTAGTTAGAGTTTATGGTAAAATACCAACACAGTCTGCAGATGCTAACGCTTCTTTAGGTGTTGTATATATTAAAGTAGAAGATGGTGATACAGAAGATCCTTTTGCTGAACCAGCTAGAGAAACTGTTGCTAGTAACTATGCTGAGATTATAGGCGATTTAGAAAGAGCTAGCCAGTTAATTGGGGAAGATAATGGTCAAGGAAAATTAAACACCGATGGTGTTTATGGTCTTTTATCTAGAGTATATCTTTACAATGGTGAGTACCAAAAAGTAATTGATGCTGCTGATGAGGTAAGTGTACCTTTGGCTACAGCGGAAGAACTTGAAGGTGTGTATACGGATGCTAATGAAGCTGGTATTGTTGTTAAGTTGGCAATTAATACATCTTCTGAAAGTGGTGGTAACAATGTTGGTGTTTTATATAGCCAATCTAATGCCACGTCTACGATTTCTGAGTATGTATTCGATTTTGATTTTTTCAATAGTATTGACGAAGATGATCAGAGAAGAGATGTTATTTCTTTTGTAGGGTTAAATTCAGATAATCAATACAACGCTATCTCAAAATTTTTAGGAGAAACAGGTCAAGTTAACGGTCGTGTTGATGTTAAAGTTTTGCGTGCTGCAGAAGTTTTATTGAATAAAGCAGAAGCACAGTTTGAGTTAGGTCAAGATGCTTTATCTACACTTAATCAGCTTAGAGATTTAAGATATGTATCTTATGCTGGTGGTGAAGCAGGATCTGCACTAGAAGATGCTATTCAATTTGAAAGAAGAGTTGAGTTATCTTTTGAAGGACATAGATTCTTTGATTTGAAACGTCGTGGTGAACCTGTAATGCGTTCTACTATGGGTGACATTATTGATGGTTCTGGAACTTCTCCTGATTTTCCAACTTTAGCTGCTGATAATTTCAGATTTCAATTGCCAATTCCAATCGCAGAAATCAATGCTAACCAAAACATAGTTCAGAATCCTGGCTATTAAAATTTAAATGATTATGAAAAAATATATTTTAATAATTGCAGTACTATTTGCTTTTGTTTCTTGTGAAGAAGAGTCAATAGTATTTGATAAGGAAAACGGTCAAACCGGTGTTTCTTTTGCAACAACAGCGTATAACGTTTCTGTACCTACAGAAGGTTTAGGGATAGAAGTACCTGTAAATGTAACTACGGTTTCTACTACAGATAGAACATTTGATGTTTCTGTTGATGATGCTACAGTTGGTGGTGCTGCTAACTATGCAGTTGGGTCTGTGACTATTCCCGCTGGTGAATATACAGGTATTTTAAATGTTTCTTTAAACTTTGATCCTTTGACAGAAGGTGAAGTTTACTCACTTATTGTAAACCTTACGGCTCCGGCTGGTGGTGTAGCTTTTGATGAAACTCTTGAGATAGAATACTTCAAAGAGATTATTTGTAACGATATTGTTGTTACGGTGAATACCGATTTATACGGTGAAGAGACTAGTTGGGAAATTACAGATGCAGATGGTACTGTAGTAGCAGCTGCTGGTCCTTTTGGTCGTGGTGTAGAAACTCATGTTGAAGAAGTATTTTTAGAAGATGGATGTTATACATTCACTATTTTCGATGCTTATGGAGATGGTCAAGTAGATGGTACTGTTACTGGTAATTATACAATTACATGTTCAATATTGAACGTTCTTGATGGTGGTGGAGCATTTGGTGCTTCTGAAGCTAAAGAGTTTTGTATAAATCAATAGTGACATAATTACACTCATTATTTAATTTATTTAAAATCAGGCTGAAGCAATTTAGCCTGATTTTTTTTTAGATTAAGTTTTACCATTTTTCAACGACAAATTAAACAACCAATTATACCTAGTTATGAAACATAAATTATTATTAGGCTTTATAGTTCTTTTCTTAATCAGTACAATTTCATCATGTACTTCAGATAACGATGTTACCAATGAGCAAGAAGAGGTAAATCCAGAAGAAGAAGTTGTCGAAGAAGAGGAGGTTGAACCCGAAATTCCTATTGAGATAGTTTATCCAATTGAAGGGGAAACAGGTAGTATCTTAATTAATGATAAAACATTGTCTAAAGAAGGTTATGTTTTGGTTAATGAAGCTACAGAAGATCGTGTGTATTTAATGGAAAAAGATTCTGCAACTATTGTGCATGAATGGCAATTAGAATTTGGTTTAGGTAATGATGTAGAATTATTGCCAAATGGTAAATTGCTGGCATCTCTTGGTGTTGAATCGCCAGATTTTAGTTTTGGTGGTTTCGGCGGGATTATTCAAATTATTAATCCAGATAGTTCTATAGATTGGGAGTTTAGGTATGCCAATGAAGAGCACTTAATACATCATGATGTTGAAATGTTACCTAATGGTAATGTTTTGGCTATTGTATGGACGGCAAGAAATCAAGTAGCTTTAAATGAAATTGGGTATTTAGGAGAAGAGGAAAATGTGTATACTGAATCTATTATTGAGGTTGATCCTAATACAAACGAAATTGTATGGCTTTGGGATTCTTGGGATCATATTGTTCAGGATACTGATGATACAAAACTTCATTATGGAATTGTAAGCGAAAATCCAGAACGCATCAATATAAATTATATAGATGTGCTAAGGGAAAGTGTTTCGCCAGATGGTGACATTATGCATGCCAATGGTTTTGACTATGATGAGGAGAATGATTTAATTTATTTTAGCGTCAACAACTTTAGTGAGATATGGGTTATTGACCATAGTACTACAATTGAACAAGCTAAAACTAACACTGGCGGACTTTATAATAAAGGAGGAGATTTAGTCTACAGATTTGGAAATCCTACAGCATACAATAATACCTTTGGAGAACGTTTGTTTTATAATAATCATTTTCCAAATATTTTGGAAAACGATGTTCCTGGTGACGGAAATATTTTGGTATATGGTAACGGTAACGGTGATTCAAAACAATCGGTAGTATATGAATTAGATATACCTGCAGAGTTTAGTTTACAGGTTAATACTAATAATGAGTTGGATGTAGTTTGGAACTACACAAGAGATGGTTTGTATTCGCCGAGAGTTTCTGGCGCAATTCGTTTACCTAATGGGAATACATTAATTACTTCGGCGTCTTTAGGGTTTATCGAAGTTACAAACGAGAAGCAAATTGCATGGGAATTTGAAGGAACAGGTTTTTATTGGAGATCATACCATTATAGCTTAGACAGTACTGCCACATCGTTTTTAAATAGTGAAACACCATAAATATCTAAAATGATACATTGGTGAAGATTAAATTCAATGAGTAAAATAAGAATTACTTATTTAAGTTTTTAATAACATTATTTTAAAGTCTTAATACAAAATAAACAATTAAATTGAAAAAAAAATTCATGAATAAAATTTTAAAAAAATTTACAATAGTTACAATTATAGCTTTAGTTTTTAATACTGCTTATGCGCAAAATGCATATTCGCCAGTACCTGAAGAAGGTATTGTAAATTTTGTTACTAGTAATACTGAAATAGAACCTTCGAAAGCTAAGGGTACTCCTTATTTAAATGAAGATTTTGTACACGGAGAAGTTATTGTTGACGATAAAGTTAAAGAAGTTGGTAAGATGCGCTATAACGCGTACAGAAATGAGGTTGAAATATTAGATAACATTTCTAAAGATTCTTACTATTCACTTTTAAAGCGTGCTTACATAAAAGTTGAAATAGATGGTAAGAATTATAGTATCTACACATACGTTGATTCAAATGAGTCAATAAAGACAAGCTATTTTACTGATTTAAATAAAGGAGCTTTAAAGCTTTTGTTTAAACCTGAAGCTTTATTAAAGCAAGCACGTAGCCCAAGCACATCATATGAAAAATATGTGCCGCCAACATATGTTTGGAATAGTTCTTATTATATGTTAGACGAAACAAATGCAAATGCAGAAAATCATGCGGTTAAGGTGCGATTAACGAAAAAAAGTATTTTGGACTTTACAGGTGCTCAAAAAGAAGAAATGAAATTATATGTGAAGGAAAATAAATTAAACCTTCGTCAAGAAGCAGATGTAGTAATCTTTCTTAATTATTACAATTCTCTTTAAGTTAGATATTATTTTTAAAAAAAGCCAAAGATGCTATTGCATCTTTGGCTTTTTTATTTTGATTACTCTATCCTAAATTCAAATAATTCAGAGATAGAAGAATTGTCGAAGGAATCTTTTGTGATAACCTTCCAATAGTATGTGTTACCTGAGGCAACAGTTGCTTCTATGTTAGATTCGGTTGTTTCGCCTAAGGATGCCGTAGGTATTTCGGTGGTATCGAACATAATTTCATAAGAGACAATATCATCATCAACATCTGATGCGGTCCATTCTAAAGTAATAGTTGTACTAGAACTTGTTACTGTAGATCCTCTTTGTGGGCTAATAGCAATTGCAGGAAAAGGCGCATAATTTTCTATACCTTGTCCCTGATTATAAAAAGACCATGTATCACTAGTTGCTCTAGTAGATGTGCCATTAGCAAGAGAAATCACATACCATTCATAAGGTGTGCCTCTATTAATACTAATGTCTTTCTCATTGGTATTAGAAATCGCGGTTGTTACACTTCCTGTATTTAAATTCTTAAGCTTAATTTCATAAGAATCTGTATTCTCTGCAGCTGACCATTCAAAAGTAACTGTACTTTTTGTTTCGTCGTTAGTGCTTACAACTCCTTCGTTACATTCCGTATTGTCTTCTGGGAATATTAAACTTGCTGCATCTGGGTCTAGTACAACTGGTACTATAGGGTCAACAGGGGCGTCATTATCAGATCCACCACCACAAGAAGTTAGTAGTAAATTAAACAGAACGATATAGTATGTATATTTTAATATTTTCATTTTCTTATAATTTTGTAATTAGAAAGTGTACTGCCAGATTTTACATTTAATAGATAAATTCCGGTAGCTAGGCCTTCAACACTTAGCTTGATTTCGTTATTAGATGGCTTCATGTTTTTAGATAAAACACTTGTGCCATTTACATTATAAAGTGATATGGTTATTTCAGGTGCAGCTTCCGCTCCAAGATAGATGGTTAAATCGCCTCCTTCTATTGGGTTCGGATATATAAATAAAGCATCGCTTAGAACAACTTTTTCAGTAAATACTCCTTGGCAATCTAAACCTGTTTTAACTGATATTAATGTAGATGGATCTTCTAAGGGCAGTGTAATTTCTTTAGCTGTGGTAGAATACATTTTATCATTCAAGAAGATTGTATATAATTCACCTCCAGATAACTTAAGTGTTACCTCATTGTTTAGTGAATTTATCTTTGCGGATACAGACAATGCATCTGGTTCAGAAATAGTAAGGTCAAAACATGCTTGATAATCAGCTTGCCCTTCAACCGTTACACATAATTGATAATTGCCAGAAGCTAAATCCGTAAATGTATTTTCTTCGGTAAAGCTGGCGTTTGTAGATCCATCTGAATTTGTTAGAACTGCATTATAGTTAAAGGATGTGTTTGCGGCAGTTATAGAAATACTACCATTATTACTTATACTACAACCTTCGCCTGTTGTTTGAATCTGAAAGTTGGTATTTGGCAAAGAAAATACTTCACAACCATCAACATTTACTATTGTACCATTTGGTGTGTCATCGCAAAGATCTATATCGTTTGGTACACCATCATTGTCACTATCATTATCACAAGTATTACCAATACCGTCTAAATCATCATCTTCTTGATTTGGGTTGGCTAGTAATGGACAATTATCATCAATATCTAAAATACCATCATTGTCATCATCGGTATCACAAACATCACCATCACCATCATTATCGGTATCCAATTGATCAGCATTAGCTATTAATGGGCAATTATCAGCGACATCTAAAATACCATCGTCATCATCGTCATCATCATCTGGTAAGCCATCAACAACAAAATCATCAATAATTACACCTTCTTGAGTTACTGCAGGGTCAGATTGAAAAACGATTCTGAATAAAACATTGGTTTCCCCAGTAAGATTTTGTTCTCCATTGGTAGCGTTTAAATTAAAATCATAAGCGTACGCTGTCATTTCTATGTTCTCACCTGTCCATTGTGCTCCAGGGCAATTTTGGCAATCGTCCGCTTCTTCAGAAAGTGCGTTGGTTCTATTGCTGTTATACCAATTTGGTTCACTATCGATATTTCCTAATATGTCCCAATTACCACCACCGTCAATTGAATATTCAACATACAAGACATCAAAGTTTAATTCTAGGTCATAAGCCATATTAAATTTTAGAACAGGAGCTATAATAGTAGTCATGTCATAGCAATTACTCAAGAGGATAGCTTTGGTACTGTTTGGGTGATCGCCACTTAAATTTGTGCCGTATACATTAGTACCCGAAGTTGATGTATTCAATTTTATTCCCGTTGGGATACCTTTTTGCCAAACATTTTCAGAATTACCATCATTATATGTAATTAATGATTCTTCTTCATTCTCAAAAGTATTCACCGTGCCACCAGAGCCAGGTTCATTTAAAAAGAACCTGTTTTGTAATGTGTTATTATCATTATAAGTGTCATTGGCAATAGTTGCGGTTAACTCTATTGTAGAGGTGCCAAAAGCAATTGTGGATTCTAATGGTAATTCAATTATGGCAGTCTCATTGCTTAAAAGATTACCGGTCCAAGTAAAGGTTTGAGTGGAGTTTTCGTTAATCGAATATTCAATATCCACTTCTGTAATTGCATTAATACCTTGGTTTTCTACCGTCGCCGTAGGTATGAAACTGCTACATAGAACTTCATTAGATGTTGGTGTTATTGAAACCAATCTAATTTCATCATCAGGAATTTGAATAGGTATTGTTGATTCCCATACACCTCTACCGTATGTGGAAGCAATAATTTTCTCTCCATCTAAATTGATTTCAATATCACTGATTGCAACATTTGGTAGGTTGGTGTAGTATTCTTCCCATTCGGTCAAAGTATCATCCAATCTGTAAACACCTAAACTGGTACCTACATATATAGGGTTATCTGTATGTCTACCTTGATGTGCTATAGAGAAAAAGGCTTGGTCTGTAGGTATGTCATAAGTTATATTTTCAGAAGTTGTCTCTGTTTCTCCAATGGTAACCTTGAATACACCTCTCTCAGTTGGTTGGTCACTTAGAGCAAGTCCTACTCTATTGGAAGTAGTTAAGTAAATTATATTACTGTCGTTTGAGTTAATCGCCATATCTGAAATTTCAGAATCCATAACTTTTATCAAGCTGAAAGTGACACCTCCATTTCTACTTCTGTAAAGTATATTACTTTCTGCAGCGAAAATAGTTTCGGGATTTTGTGGATCTATTTCTAAATCATCAATATTTCCTGTACCTATAGATGAAGACATTTTAGTCCATTCATTGTTCTCTAATTTATATAGAGCGTCAAAACCGGCGTAAACATTGCCGTCAGATCCTACAGCTAATGGTGTAATCCAATTTCCTTGAATTGTATTTCCATTGGCATCGTTAGGTGCGCCAACTACGCCCACGGATTGACCGGAGTCCGAAGAAATAAATAAACTTCCGCCAAACTGAACGAATCCATAAACCAAACTACTATTGTTTGGATCTATTTCATAATCCATGCCATCACCGCCGGTAAATACATTCCATTGTTCTTGGTCACGAATAAAACCAGCGTTGTCTTGTAAACCTCCAGTTATTTTACCTGAATCATTTTTAGCAACAGAAATTCTATAGAACTGGCTAATAGAAATTCCAGCAGTGTAATCGATAAAACTGCTTCCTCCATTTTCAGACATATAAATACCACCATCGCTACCTACGTATACCTTGTTATTGAAAATTTTAATGGTATGTATATCGGCATGGGTGTAACCTTGGTCACTAACATTCCATCTATTGATTCTAATAAAAGTGTCACCGCCATTAGTACTTTTCCATACATTTAAACAACCTGTGTATATTTCATTAAAATTGGTAGGGGAAACTTCAATTGCTAAATCAAACCAAGCTTGATTAGATTCAAAGACATCTTGTTCACTTGCTGTTTTTGTAAAAGATTCACCACTGTCTAAAGATTTATATAACCCTCCAAACGCAAAACTATTACCACCTGTTAAAGCTCTAAGTACATATACTCCAGATGGGTTGGCTGCACTTGTTCCTATAACTAGTCTTCCTGAATTCTCAGGAATGCCATCTGTTATTTCAACAAAAGTATTTCCACCATCTGTAGATTTCACAAAAGTGTTTGATGTAACCGCATAAATAGTATTAGAATTGTTAGGTTTTAATTTAAAATCTTGAATATTACCTGCTCTTTTTATTTCCCAAGTTGCACCGGCATCTATTGATTTTTGAAGACCAACACTGGTAGCAACCCAAATAGTATTAGAGTTGGTAGGGTCAATGGTAATTTCGTTCATCAATAAGTTAATGTTAGACGTACTAGGGTTTAACCCTGTTTCGTTCCAACTATTTCCACCATCAATAGATTTAAAAACACCTACACTATAAGAATCCGCGGCATCATCATCACCCGTCGCTATATATATAATTTGCGAATTGTTAGGGTCAATGGCTATCCCTGAAACACCAATTTGTGGAAAATCATCAAATAAGTTAACCCACGAAGAGCCGTTGTCAATTGATTTCCAAATACCACCAGCTGGTGCGCCAACATACCAAATGTTAGCATTATTTGGGTCTACGGCAATAGCGTTTACCCTTCCTTGACCAGAAAGTGCTCCAGAATAGGTGTCATGTGTAAAAGGACCAATTGCATTCCAGTTCGCAGCAGGATTTATTTCTTTGCCTATACTCTCTTGCTTACTTTTCCATGATTCCCATAAATCATAAGAAGTAGGTAGGTTTCCATTCTTATCTATATAATAGCTCCAGTAATTCTCCCACCTTTTATAAGGTTTAAATCCGCTACCTTTTTTAGAATAGTCTTTACCTCGCCAATAATCATTGAACGCATCAGATATATCATATAAAGAATGGGTACTTTTGAATGACTTTGAAGTTTGTTCATTATAATTCAGGTCTTTCATCCAAGGCGCATTTTCATTGAACTGCGCAGAAGCCGATATAAACGCTAAGAATGCGAATACATTAAAAAGCAATATTTTCATTAACATTTTTTTATAAAAATCAGAAAAATATTCCTTTATATAATAAAGACATCAGTTAAAATTTAATATTAATTTGGGAATCCTTTGTATTGTGGTTATTAAAGTCAATTGAATTTTCACATTTACTTAGCAACAAAAAAATTAACTTTGCAAGGGTAACAAGACTTCATGAGATATATAATTCTAGTTTTATTGTGTTTAACAACTTCGATTACTTTAGGTCAAGATGTAATCGAGAAGTCAGAAAGAAAGAAAGATTCACTTCCACTTGGTAGAAAGACGAAGCCAATTAGTCCAAAAGATAAGTTGCAGAAAGATTCTATTACACTTACAATAGAAGACTATAAAATAATTTCCTTTGAGAGGGATACTACTTTTTTGGATACTACGCTCACCATTCAAAAAGAATATAAGTATAATTATCTACGCGAAGATGATTTTGAGCTTATGTCCTTTTCTAACATTGGTCAGGCTTATAATGAATTAGGAGTAGATTTTGATAGGGTAACTAGCTATCCGAATTTAGGTGCTAAAGCAAAAGACAGGAAATATTTGGAGAAAGAGCAAATAGATTACTACAATGTGGCAACACCTATGACAGAGCTTTTTTTTAAAACAACATTAGAAGAAGGTCAACTGTTAGATGCTAATTTAACCTTTAATACATCTAGAAGATTAAATTTCTCCATTGGTTATATAGGTTTTAGATCATTAGGGAAATATAATGATACTCAAATCGAGTCAGGAAACTTTATCACCACCACAAATTATTTGTCAAAAAATGGGAGGTATTCATTAAGAGCTCACATAGCGGCACAGAATATTTCTTCAGAGGAAAATGGAGGTTTATCAGAAAAAGAAGCGCAATTCGAATCTGGTGACCCAGATTTTACAAATAGACCTAGGGTAGATGTACTGTTAAGTGATGCCAATAATAAGGTGTTAGGTAAAAGATATTACTTGGATCACGTTTATAAATTGGTTAGAAAGCAGTTAGATTCTACCCGTTTTGAAAAAACATCCTTGTCCATAGCTCACAGTTTGGATTATGAAACTAAATATTATCAATATGTTCAGACAAGTAATAATGATTTGTTCGGTGAGGCTATTCTGAGCAGTATAGATGATAAAGCAATTTTAAAAACTTTCTATAATGAAGTTAACGCTGAGTTTTATAATAGGACATTAGGTAAACTAACGGGTGGCATCAATTCCTATAATTATGATTACTATTTCAATAGTCAGTTTATTAAAGCGGATGGCACCATTATTCCTAATAGGTTAAATGGAACGGAGTTTGGAATAGGGGGGAAGTATGAAAAACGAATTGGAGGTTTTGATTTTGATGCCGATTTAAAATATAACATCTCTGGGGAATTAGCTGGGAATCTTTTTAATGCTTCAGCATCATATAGAATTAATAAGAACAATAAGTTAAGATTCTCATTACATACCTCTTCAAGAATGCCAGATTTCAACTACCTATTATATCAAAGTGAATACTTAAATTATAATTGGAATAATAGTGATGTTTTTGAAAAAGAACGCACCAGTAGTCTAAAGGGTGAACTATTATCAAAAACTTGGGGTAACCTAATGGTGAAGTATAGTAATATAGATAACTATACATATTTCGCGCCGGTATCAGATGAAGAAATAGCGGATGGTTTAGATAATGCCTTTTTACAGCCGTTACAAGAAGGTAATACTGTTTCTCATTTAAAGGTTAAGTATGAAAAGGAATTTAAGGTAGGGATGTTTGCCTTGAACAATACGGTAATGTATCAAAACGTAACTCAAGATACCCAGGTATTAAATGTACCTCAATTAGTCACGAGGAACACACTGTACTTTTCTTCCGATGTTTTTAAAAAAGCAATGTATTTACAAACGGGTGTTACCTTTAAATACTTTACTAGTTATAACATGAATGGTTATAATCCAATCTTAGGTGAGTTTTATGTGCAGAATAAAGAAGAGTTAGGTGGGTATCCTTTATTGGACTTCTTTATTAATGCACGGATAAAACAGACCAGAATTTATTTAAAGGCTGAACATTTTAATTCTTCTTTTTCAGGGTATGATTATTATGCAGCGCCAAATTATCCTTATCGAGATTTCGTAATACGCTTCGGTCTGGTGTGGAATTTCTTTTCATAGCATTCTGGGGTGTTTTGTAAAACATTGATAATGTGATAATTAATTTTATTTATATTGTTAAGTGGTTGTTGTGTAGTGATTTATGTGTTTTGGATTATTTAGAAACATAAAATCCTGTAAACAAAGCTGTTGTGTGGGGTTGGAAAAAACTTGAATTATTTTGTTTTAAAAGTTGTTGTGTATTTAGAAATAGTGTGTACATTTGCACCCCGCAAACGAGGAAGATTAGGTTTGGAATCGAGGGTCGGAAAG
>DRFI01000031.1 GCA_011050675.1 Maribacter sp.
CGGAACAAGCGCAACCAAATGCAGGAATCGACGGAACATTGAACATTTGTCAAGGAGATACATTTACGAACTCAGATTTATTTGCACAACTAACAGGTTCACCAGATACGGGAGGAACGTGGGTAGATAATACTGATGGAACGCATACATATACTGTAGCAGCAATAGCACCATGTACAGTAGATGATACCAGTACAGTAACGGTAACAGAACAGTCACAACCAAATGCAGGTATCGATGGAACATTAAATATCTGTCAAGGCGATACATTTACAAATGCTGACCTTTTTGGACAATTAACAGGTTCACCAGATACAGGTGGAATTTGGGTAGATAATACCGATGGAACGCATACATATACTGTAGCAGCTACATCACCATGTACAGTAGATGATACCAGTACAGTAACGGTAACAGAACAAGCACAACCAAATGCAGGAATAGATGGCACATTGAATATTTGTGTTGGAGATACATTTACGAATGCAAACCTTTTTACACAGCTAACAGGTTCACCGGATACGGGAGGAACGTGGGTAGATAATACTGATGGCACGCACACATATACCGTGGCTGCAATAGCACCATGTACCGTAGATGATACCAGTACAGTAACGGTAACGGAACAAGCATTACCAAATGCCGGAATTAATGGCATATTAAATATTTGCCAAGGAGATACATTTACGAATGCAGACCTTTTTGGACAATTAACAGGTTCGCCAGATACGGGAGGAACGTGGGTAGATAATACTGATGGCACGCACACATATACAGTGGCTGCAATAGCACCATGTACCGTAGATGATACCAGTACAGTAACGGTAACGGAACAAGCATTACCAAATGCCGGAATTAATGGCATATTAAATATTTGCCAAGGCGATACATTTACGAATGCAGACCTTTTTGGACAATTAACAGGTTCGCCAGATACGGGAGGAACGTGGGTAGATAATACTGATGGAACGCACACATATACCGTGGCTGCAATAGTACCATGTACCGTAGATGATACCAGTACAGTAAAGGTAACAGAACAAATACCGCCAAATGCTGGAATCGACGGAGTATTAATTATATGTCAAGGAGATACATTTGATAATAATGACCTTTTTGCACAACTAACAAGTTCGCCAGATACGGGAGAAACCTGGTTGGATAATACTGATGGAACGCACACATATACCGTGGCTGCAATAGCACCATGTACCAAAGATGATTCAAGTATTGTAACGGTAACGGAACAAGCATTACCAAATGCAGGAATTGATGGAACCTTGGCAATCTGCCAAGGTGATACATTTACGAACGCAGATTTATTCGGGCAATTAACAGGTTCACCGGATATAGGAGGAACGTGGGTAGATAATACTGATGGAACGCATACATATACTGTAGCAGCAATAGCACCATGTACAGTAGATGATACCAGTACAGTAACGGTAACAGAACAGTCACAACCAAATGCTGGAGTAGATGGGACGTTGAATATTTGTGTTGGTAAAACTTTTACGAATGCTGATCTTTTCGCCCAGTTAATAGGTTCTCCGGATACAGGAGGAACGTGGGTGGATAATACTGATGGAACGCACACATATACCGTGGCAGCTACATCACTATGTACAGTAGATGATACCAGTACAGTAACGGTAACAGAACAGTCACAACCAAATGCTGGAGTAGATGGGACGTTGAATATTTGTGTTGGAGATTCATTTACGAACGCAGATTTATTTGCACAATTAACAGGTTCTCCGGATACAGGTGGAACGTGGGTGGATAATACTGATGGAACGCATTCATATAGAGTAACCGCAACATCACCATGTGCAACTAATGATACCAGTACGGTAACGGTAACACAACAAGCGCAACCAAATGCAGGAATTGACGGAACATTAATAATTTGCCAAGGCGATACATTTACGAATGCAGATTTATTTGCAAAACTAACAGGTTCACCAGATACAGGTGGAACTTGGGTCAATAATGGAAATGGAACATATACCTATACCGTATCCGCAATTGCTCCTTGTAATAGTAGCGATTCTAGTATGGTGATAATTGAGCTTAACCAAACAGATTCCGATGGAGATGGAACTATAGATTGTAACGAAAGAACTATTGTCCTTCCCGTAATATCTATAGATGCTGTTACGCTAGATAATATAGTTAATGAGAAAGAGTCTACAGATATGGTACAAATTACTGGTGCTGTTTCGGGAGATTTTTCAGTGGGAGATGAGGTGACCTTAAATATCAATAATAACAATTATTCCGGACCGATTGATGAAAATGGTCTATTTGCTATATCAGTTTCTGGTAGCGATTTGGTTAATAATTCTGATTATAGCATTCTTGGAACGATAACTACTATTACTGTGGATAGTAATACTGGGTCATCATCTGTGCAGCATGCGTATACTGTCGATATTGAACCACCATTGGTAGATAGTTTTGAAACTATGGATACTCTTCCAATTTTACTTGGCTTAGGTAGTCCTAATGAAATATTGAATATTACTGTAACAATAGGGGAGTCTGGAGAATCATTAGTCTATATCATAAACACTGATATCAATGGTATTTGGGAAATACATACCGATACGGACATACCACAAAATGGTTCTTTCCCAATAATCGATCCAGAAATCATATTGTTTATTACCGCAGTAGATATAGCCGGAAACCAAGGTGTGGGCGAGGTTGTTATAATTTTCGATAATGAGCCGCTTGATAACGATAGTGATAATGATGGTTTACCTGATGATGAGGAAAATAGTTTAGGTACAGATCCTAATAATTCGGATACTGACGGAGATGGCATAATGGACGGACAAGAAGTTGCAGACGGAACTGATCCATTATATGCATGTGATTCTTTAGGAGGTACACCGCCATCTGGGAGTGCGTGCGATATTTATGTAGAGCTAGACTTGGTTAAACCAGATGACAATTTCAATGGTAGTTTTGAAATTATCAATATTGAAAGATTCCCTGATAATACGGTCAAAATCTATAATAGATATGGCGTATTAGTTTGGGAGGTTGAAGGTTATGAAAACAAGACGAAAGCATTTACTGGCTTATCCGAAGGAAGAATAACTATCAATCGAAATGAAAAATTACCATCTGGTACCTACTATTATGACATCTACTATACTGTTAAAGGTGAGCAAAAATTATTAACCGGCTATCTGTATGTAATTAGATAAAAGATGAAGAAAATATATAACATAGTCTTTTTGATTTTTACCATGATACTTTGTGGTCAGTTTGTTGTGTACGGTCAACAAGATGCACAGTACACCCAATATATGTATAATACCTTTTCTGTAAACCCTGCATATGCTGGCTCTCGTGAGGCATTGAGTGTATCTGCATTGCACAGGTCGCAGTGGGTTGGTAGAGATGGTGCACCAAATACTCAGACACTAAGTATACATGGTCCTAGTTCAAAAAAAGTGGGACTTGGTCTTTCTATCGTACATGATGAAATTGGTAATAACACCAACCAGAACACTTATTTTGATGCTGCTTTTTCTTATACCCTAGAAACTTCTGAAAATGATAAATTATCTTTTGGTTTAAAAGCCGGCGGACATCTTTTAAATCTAGATTTTAATAACCTTAGAAATTTCAGTGCAGGCGGAAGCGCAATTACCGATAGTGATCTTTATAAAAAGTTTACACCGAATTTTGGAGCAGGAATCTATTACCATAATGATAAATTTTACGCAGGCTTTTCCATACCCAACTTTTTGCAGACAGAACATTTTAAAAGTTCTGATGGTAATGATAATCTCGTGGCTATTGATAGAATTACTTGGTATTTAATTTCTGGATATGTTTTTGACATGTCACCATCATTAAAATTTAAACCAGCTTTTTTATTGAAAGCAACATCTGGAGCTCCGTTGCAAGCAGATGTATCAGCAAATTTTTTATTGAACGATAAGTTTTCAATGGGAGCAGCGTACAGGTGGGATGCCGCTATAAGTGCTTTATTTGGTTTTCAAATGAGCGATGAGTTTATGCTTGGTCTTGCCTATGATAGTGATATTTCTGAATTAGGAGGAACCAAATATAATAATGGTTCTTTTGAAATATTTCTTAGGTATGAGTTTATTAAAAAAGAGAAAGTAGATCTAACCCCTAGATTTTTTTAAAATTAACTGATAATGAAAATCAAAACATCCATAATTCTCTTATCGTTTCTTTTTGTTGCTACACTGTGTTCTGCGCAGAAAGGGAACAAAAATTCGGTAGCGGATAATTTTGAACATTATGCATATATGGGTAATGAATCTACCTACGAAGAGTTGAGTGAAAAGGGAATGTCAGATGAAGAAATCTGTAAAAATCTTGGTAATGCAGCCTACCTAAAAGCGAAGTATGATGAAGCTAGTTACTGGTACGCCAAGCTGTTGGAATTAAATAGTAAAACCATTGAGGCTGACTATATGTACAGATATGCCCAATCGTTGAAGTCTATTAAAAATTATAAGGATTCTAACCTATGGATGAAAAAGTTTAAGAAGGCAAAGAAGAATGATGTAAGAGCTTTGAATTATGATATGGACGAAAGTTATATTGATGATTTAATGATTGCTTCAAGTGAATATACTATTGAAAATTTGGCTTCTGTAAATTCTAAAGAGTCCGATTTTGCTCCGTCATTTTATAATGAGTTTTTGGTGTTTTCCACGGGCAGAGATTTAGAAACCACCTCTAGAAGTTCTACATCTTATTTGAATCTGTATAAAACTACACGACCTGAAAAAGGAGCGTATAGTACTGCAACAGCATTTCCAGAGGAATTAAAATCTGTAGCGAATGAATCTTCCACTACCTTTTCAAAAGATGGGAACACCATGTATTTTACTCGAAATAATTACAAGAAGAGGTCTTTCAATAGAGATAAGAATGGTATTAGTAGATTAAAGATTTATAAGAGCACATTTAAAGATGGTAAATGGGGAAATATAGAAGATTTACCGTTTAACAGCGAGTTGTATTCAGTAGCACATCCAACCTTAAATAAAGAAAGTACTAAATTATATTTTTCATCTGATATGCCTGGAACATTAGGAGCGTCGGATATTTTTATGGTAGATATACATGCAGATGGTAGTTATGGTATTCCTCAGAATTTAGGTTCTAAGATTAATACGGAGAGTAAGGAAACTTTTCCATTCATTTCAGATTCAGATGTTCTGTATTTTGCATCAGACGGTCGTCCGGGTTTAGGAGGTTTAGATATTTTTTCCATCGATTTAAAAAATCAAGGGAAGGTCAAGAATTTAGGGAACCCAATTAATAGTCCTAATGATGATTTTTCATTGATTTTTGATGAAGAAACCAGTTCTGGATTCTTTGCTTCTAACCGCACAGGTGGTGTTGGTAGTGATGATATTTATGCTTTAAAAACCATTGACTGTATGGTAAGTATTACGGGTAATGCCGTAGATAAGGATTCTGAAAAAACTTTGCCGTTTGCAACTATTAATGCAAGAAATACTTCGGGAGGAAATGTAGGGGAGGCACAAACAGATGCTCAGGGCAATTATACTATAGAAATACCGTGTCAAGAAAGTCAATACTCCATTGTGGCTAATCTTGATGGATATGAAGAAGGGTCGCTATTTATGATTACCACACCTGATGAAAAGAATATTAAGAATGCACGTGTAGTGCTTGAAGAAAGTAGTAAAGTGGCAGTTATTGGTGCAGATTTAGTAAAAGTTTTAAAATTGGCACCTATTTATTTTGACCTGAATAGTTCTTATTTACGTAACGATGCTTTTGAAAATTTAGATAAAGTGGTCGCGTACATGAAGAAAAGACCAGAAGTAAAAGTCGAAATAGGCTCGCATACAGATAGTCGCGAAGAGGATGGCTATAACTTATGGCTTTCTGATCGTAGAGCTAAGAGAACGGTTGCCTATATTATATCTAATGGTATAGCTAGTAGTAGAATTACAGGAAAAGGATATGGTGAGACCGAATTGATTAATAAATGTGCAAACGGGGTCATTTGTTCGGACAGAGACCATCAATTAAATAGGCGTTCTGAGTTTATCTTAATAGATTAGAACCCCTAGTTGTAATAAGTTTAATAGTCTTGATATTAGATTAACTAATTGGTTATTAGGACAAAGCGATTGGATTTTTTAATATTTTTAGCTCATTTTACGCCAGCTCGTCTGAGCTTAATTACTACTGGACTATAATAAATTACTACCCATCTAAGCTTAATTACTATTTGAGAATTATTATGTGAAGTTTGTCATATAATAAATTATACAAATCTTAACCAAAACCATAAAAGATGAAACATAATGTACATCAACTAAGAGCAGCTTTTTTTGATATGGCCCATTCGCCATTTGTAATTTTCGATAAAAATTTAGTGTTTGTCGATATAAATGATATTGCTTTAAAAACGATACCAGTAACTAGAGAAGAGGTAGTTGGTAAACATTTTTTAGAAATATTCCCGAATGCTGACCGTCAAAGATACGAAGCTTACATTGAGGTCATTAAAACAGGTGTTCGTAGAGATTTAGAAGAAGTAAGATTAAGTTTGTCAACAGGAGACTTCGTGTTTTTAGTAAAGGCCTTTAGAGTAGGGGAAGGTTTAGGTATATCTGCACTTAATATCACCAAGCTAATAAATACTATTGATAACCAAAAAAAGGATAAAATAAAATTAAAGGAAATCAACGGTGAGCTAACGGAGAAGAATAAAGAATTAGAAGTATTTTCATATGCTGCGGCACATGATTTGAAAGCGCCTCTAACAAATCTTCAAAGTCTATTAGGTATTTTGAAAGAAGAATCACTAATTAGAGAATCTGGATATCCTATTTATACAAAAATTATTCAAGTCTTTGATATTATGTCATCAAAGTTAAATGCGGTAAATAAGGTAATTGGTCTGAAATCTACAATTGATGGTAAAAAAGAATTACTGAAAATTTCAGAAATGGTAGAAACAATTAAGGAAGAAGTTTCAGAAGAAATTATAAAAGCAGAAATAGTTTTTGAAGAAAACTATTCTTTAAGTCCTGCTGTAGAATATCATAAACCCCATCTTCATAGTATTCTACATAATTTAATTACAAACGCTGTAAAATATAGAAACCCACAAGTTAAATCTGTAATAAAAATTTCTACTAGTGTAAAGAACAATAAAACTGTATTAGAAATATCGGATAATGGTCTTGGAGTTGATTTAAAATCAAATGGAAATAAATTATTTGGACTTTTTAAAAGAATGCACACACATGTAGAAGGTTTAGGAGTAGGCCTATATATTGTGAAATTTATTGTTAATGCACACGGTGGAAATATACAAGTTAATAGCGAAAAGAATAAGGGAACAAAATTTAAAATTACATTATAATGACTAATTACAATCCAATAAAAATCTTACTAGTTGATGACGATGCAGTTACTAATTTTATTGTTTCTAGAAAGTTATCTAAACTAGGAATTGAAAATATAGATGCTGTAGAAAACGGAGCAGAAGCACTTGAGTATTTAGAAAATAATGAACCTAATGTCATTTTTTTAGATATAAATATGCCAATTATGGATGGTCATGAGTTCATGTTAGAATATAAAAAAAGAGAGTTGTCTGAAGAGGTTAAGGTTTTTATTTTATCATCTTCCGATAGAACTTGTGATAAAAATAAGTTTTTAAATTTCGCAAATGTTCTAGATTATATTGAGAAACCATTAGAATTGGAAAATATTAAAAAGGCTTTTAAAATGATTGAACTAGTATTTTAAATTAGGATTTTTACTAAATTGTACACTTAGTGCTTTATATTATCGTTTAAAACCATATACTTTAAGTTAGTTAAGAAGTTTAGCGAATTTAATTTTAGATAATTTTTTTAACACTTATTATAAAATGGAACAGACTTTATCTATAATGCTAATTGAAGATGATAAGCTTGAAAAATTAAGATTTCGTAAAACTATCTCTACATTTAATTTGAAACACACTATTATTGATGCTGATAATGGTGAAGATGCATTGAAAATATTAAAGGAGATTACACATTTACCTGAATTAATAATTTTAGATTTAAGTATGCCAGAGATGAATGGACTTGAATTTTTGAAAACGTTGAAGGGCAATATGTTTTGGAAGTATATACCAATAGTAGTTCTTACGACTTCAGTCAATCATAGAGATTTACTTTATTCATATGAAATCGGTATAGCTGGTTTTATTAAGAAACCGTTGAAGCATGTGGATTATGTAGAAAAAATTAAAAGAGTTATTTCTTATTGGAGCATCAATGAGGTTATTGAAAATTAATATTTATCAATAAGTAGCTTATTATTAAAAGTTTGTTGAGAAAACATTTGGTATTACATCTTAAAAAATTGTTTTTTGAATTGGATTTATTGGAGTCTCTTTTAAAGTTGTTTTAAACTAACCCATTTTTTATAAAAAATTATTAAAAACCTTTTTGTTTAGGTTGTTAATTTCTTGCCCCAATATCTAACCAAAGATATTGGGGCAATTTATTTTATGTTATTACTTTCATAATGTTGATATATCATTTTCTTCTTGTCAAAGTCAATCAAAAAAATAAATTTTATCTGCAAAGTGCTTTATATGTTACATAATACTATTCCGTAAAAAAATAATTTTCATTAATTTTTATTACTCGATTCGTATTATTAAAATAATTAATGGTTAAAAATAGATTTAAAAGTGTGTAACCTATTATTCGTCTATAGTAAATGGTATTCCAAAGAATTTCAATGATAATTCTTGAGCCTTGAAACTACATTTACATCATAATTAATAATCATACTAAAATTTTAATCATGAAAAAACTTAACCTATTTATTGCAGCAACAATGTTAATTTCTGCTCACGGCTTAACTGCTCAAGACAACAATGACACGAATGTTGCAACACATCAATTAGATGTAAATGTCCCTGAATTAGCAATATTAGATATCTACGATGCTAATACAGGTTTTGAAGCTGGTCCTATTATGTTTGATATGACAAATGTTTCTTTAGTAGGAACAAATGCTGAAGCTGGTATGTATGCTTTTCAAGATATCGATTACCAAAATCTATATCTAAATTACACAAGTGTAACTGGTCAGGCAGGATCGGGTTATGATGTTACAAGACAGATTGATGTTCAATTTGAACCAGGTAGCACATTTCCAGGAAACTTAGATTTAAGAATTACACCAGAGGCACCAGTAATTATCGCGAACGGTGGTACAGTGAACTCTGCAGGTATTGTAACTCCAGGTGGCGTAGCATTAGGAACAACAACACCGATCGGTACTGACGCTATGTTAGTAAATAGTATTGAAAGCGTTTACACGGGTGATGAGAGCTTTGGTGTAAAATTAACCTACACATTAGAACAAAACGGAAACTTTGCTGGGTATCAGGCAGGTTTATATCAAGCAACGTTAAGATATACGTTATCAGATTTGTAGATAATACGAATTGTGGTTAGGGTAAAAAAGTCTCTTGTTTTCAACAAGGGGCTTTTTTTATGCTTTTTAGTCTAGTGGTTAACGATTTTCCATTAATGAACATTGACCATGGTTTGCTAATTAGTTTCCATTGGTCTAAACCAATTGGTCATCCACCGAAGCCGACCCGAAAAGGTGATTATAGCATACTAAATTTGGTGAGAACGAAAGAATTACCACAAAAATCTTAAAATAATATACCATGAAAACAAGAATCCTAACCTTAATTACTTTGTTTTTAATTATTGCTAAATCTTATTCAAGTGTCGTTATCATGAACGGGCTTACACATTCATACAGTGGTGTGTCTGGCGATGTTATTACAGGTGAAGTTGTTCTTATTAATAGTTCTGAAGAAGAACAAAGAGTAACTTTTGAATTGAACGATATTATTTTTTCTTGTACAAAGAATAGAATATTTACATCAGAAAACACACATTCACAATCTTCGATTGATTGGTTTAAAGCTGAGTTAATGGATAAGACGTTAAGACCTAAAGAGAAATACATCTATAGGTTTACTATAACGATACCCAAAAACCAGAGTTTAAAAGGTTCCTTTTGGTCTACCCTTATGGTTAATGTAGAAAAACCAATTAAAGAAGAAGCATTAAATGCCAAAGTTGGTTTAGATACTAGAATTAGGTATTCAGTTGCGCTTTTGACAGATGTTAATTTACAAGATGAAGTTAATATAGATTTCAAATCTATAGCCCTAAATGAACTAACAACTAACGGTAAGAGAGAATTAGATGTTAAAGTATATAATGAAAGTGAATTTATTGAAGGCGTAAAGTTGACTCTTGAAGTTTATAATGACGATGGAGATAAAATATTTGAATCTGAAACAGATAGAAATATGGCTTTCCCTGGTTTTTGTAGAGACTATAAAGTAGACTTAACAAGTTTAGCAATAGGGGAATATGAATGTGTCTTAATAGCAGAATCTAGAGAAGAATTTATTGGGGCCAATATTACCCTAACAATAGATTAAAAATTACCTAACCAAATGCATCTCAGATCATGAAAAATTTATTCACATATTTACCTATTCTGTGCCTTTTTTTTCATTCTTGTGCGGAATACGAAGAAGTTATAGATATTGATTCGATAGATGCTAAATTGTTGATTTCTGTTGAGGAAGAAATTAAAGCAGAAGAAAATTCACATGCACTTTTATTGAATGAGACTGTAGACGCTACTTCCGATATAGAAACTAATGGAATTGGGAATAAACCAGCTGTTGTTAAACTAAGAGATGAAGAGGTTAGCCCTACGAGGCTTCAGCAACGAAACTTCAATTTAACCTTAGATGAACTTCCAATAAGGTCTAGCGCTAAAAATGTAGAGGCTCAACCGAGAACAGTAAGATTTCTGAATAATAATTTAGAAAATGTTTTAGTTAAAGAAGCAGAGCTAATTAATGAAAATCAAACTGGTAAAATTACTAAAAGTACAAGTGTTCAATATTTAGGGGTTGTAGATATAAATTCTTTGGTAAATAATAATAAATCGGCTAACCCTGTAATTTCAACTAATGTGGTTAGTACAAGCAATACTCTTCAACAAAAGGTGAATTTATCGACAGAGCTACTTCCATCTAATTTAAATGATGGAAGTGAAGAACTTCAATGGAGTAATACTAAACAAAATAATGAAGTGTCAATAAAGAATAAAGTACCGTTGACTAATCAAACCAAATTAGATACAGTCATTAATAATGCTGTGGTATCGAATTCTAGCGATAATCAGCTTTTGAATAACAAAGCATTAGGCTCAACTTTTTCTAATGGGTTTGTAGCTAATATTTTAAATAATAATATTTTAACAACAAATAGAAAACATACACTTTTAGTAGAAATAGAGAATACCAATAATACCGTAGAGAGCATAGATATTGCTGTTAAGCTTCCTAAAGATTGGAGTCTTATATCTGTGAGTAATTTAAAACCATTTACCGCAAATCAAAAAAGAAATGTAATTATTAGTTTCTTTATACCTGCAAATAGTCCTTCAGGAAAAGTAACAGCTAAGCTTTATATAAAGAATAAAAAATATAATGAGTTACAGAATTTTGACATTCCTTTTAATGTAGCCAATAATTATGATCTTGAAATGTTGAATGTTAGCATTCCACAAAACATAGAAGCGGGTGAAACAATTGAGGCCACTTATCTTATTAAGAACAAGGGTAACACAAACCAAGAGATTGCATTATCTTCTACCAATACAATTTTAGGGAACGCAACATATACCATAGCTCCTGATTCTACTGTGATTGTAACCATTAGTCAAAAGACCAGTAATAAAATATTTAAGCTTAGAAATAGTAGTGTAAGTTTAGAAGCTTTCAGTGCTACTTCTGGTAAAACGATTAAAGCATTTAATAGTTTTAAAGTTTTTCCTGTTAGGATAAAACAAGAAGATAGTTATTTTAGGTTTCCAATAAAAGCAGGTATTTTTTATAATAGTTTTACCTCAAGAAGTGAACATTTTTCAACGGTTTCGGCTGAGGTTACCGGTAATGGATTTTTAGATATCAATAAAGAACACCATTTAAATTTCATTGTAAGGGGTCCGAAACAAGAAAATTTAAAACGATTTGCTGTAACAGATCAGTATAGTTTAGTTTATGCTTACAAAGATAAAACCACGCTTTATTTAGGTGATCATAGTTACTATATCAATAGATTAGGATTTAATGGTAAATATGGAATGGGTTTTAGATTGGATCAAGATGTTGAAAACTGGACACTCTCTACTTTTTACAACAAACCACGATTATATGATTACGATTCTGAAGCATTATTCGGTGTTAAAGCATCGTATTATGCAAGTGAAAATTTAAACGCTGGTGTATCATTAGTGAAATCTAAAAGAGTCGATGATTTCACGAATACGGTTGTAAGTAACGATTCAATTGAAAAAGGCCAAATAATGACTTTTAATTTAGATTATTTAGAAAAGAACACACAATTTAAGGCAGAGGTTTCTGGTAGTGTAACTAATAAACATGCAGATTATGCCAACTATTTCAACTTGGTTCAGAAAATAAATAATCTTACATATTCTGGTAATTTTACGGTTGCAGGTAAAAATTATTTTGGCACTTTAAATAACAGTATTCAGTTCTCCAATAGCTTAAACCTTGCAATCAACAAATGGAATATTATTGTTGGTCAAGGTCTTTACAAAGTAAATAAAAAATTAGACCCTTTGTTTTATGCAGCAGAACCTTATTTTGAAAATTACTTTGCCCTATTAGGATACCGCTTTAATAATCACCATTCTATAAATTTTAGGTTTGATAAAAGAATTAGAGAAGATCAATTAGAGCCCAAAAACTATCATTATAGGGAGTATGGCATGAATTACGGTTATAAATATAATGACAAGATGTTTACTGTTAATTTTAATGGTCGCATTGGTCAAACTCAAAATTTACTAACTGATAGTGAGTTCTATAGAGATACCTATTCTCATAACCTGAATTTATCGTATCGATTTTTTAAAAATTTAAAACTACAAGGAAGCTTTAATCATAACTATAGCAATAGATACGGTAATTCAAATTCGAATATAAATTACATTCGGTACAATGCAGGTTTTAATTACAGGCTAAATAAAAGCTTGAGAGTTAGTGCGAACTACAATAGCGGTTTTAGTCCTGAAGATTCATATTTAAAAAGAGATTATATAAATGCTAATCTTACTGCAACTATTAATAGAAATCACCAATTTCAACTTCGTACAAATTATTATGAAAACCCAGGTACTATAGATAATAAGGAACTTTTTACCTATGCTAAATATACGTATACATTTGGGGCGCCACTTAAAAAAATAGTACAACAAGGTGGGTTAATCGGTAAAGTAGTAAGCGATGATGTTACGGTAAACATTAAAGGAATTAAAATTATCGGCACTGGTAAAACAGTAATGACAGATGCTGATGGAGGTTTCGAATTAAACAACCTACCATTAGGTAAAAACTATATTCTGGTAGAAGAGTCTACGCTACAAAATGGGGTAATAACATCTGCTAAATTACCTTACGAAGTAACCATAGTAGAAAATAAAAAAGCCGATTTAGTGATAGAATTAGTAAAGGCGTCAAGTGTATCTGGCCAATTTGAATATGCTGAATCAATTGATGATAATAGTAGTCTAGAAGGGTATCTTAAACTACACAATAATGATTTCACCTATTACTGCGAATCGAATAAAGTAGGTCAATTTTCATTTGATCAAATTGTGCCAGGTAACTATACGATATCACTCATACGATTTAAAGAAAACAATAAGGTTTTGGTAATGGATAGGGCCATCAGTGCAAACCTGACGTCAGGTAATGATTTCCAGGCAGTTATTAAATTGAAAACGATAGCACGAAAAATCAAGTTTAAAAGTAAAAACTTTAAAGTAGGGAAATAATGAAATCTATCATAAAACATATAGCAATAGTGGTATTTGTAATCTCAAGTAGTTTACTAAATGCCCAAGAGACATTAAACGCCAATGATACAAATACATTCATTTTTGGTGGGGATCAGCAAACAAATACGTTATCAGTTGAACTATTGCCTATAGCAATTGTTGATGTAGAGCCAGATCCAAGTACTGGTATTTCGGGCTCTGCCGATTTAACATCACTTGAGGCAGGTTTACCTTTTACGGGTGCTGCAGATGATCTTGACGGATTGTGGTTAAATTTCACCCATAGGGCTGAAAATTTTCAAAATGCCAGAATATTCGTTTCTACAAATCAACCAGTGCCTGCGGGTATGTCTGTAAACGTTGAAATCATTGCAACGGGAACAGGGGGGGATTTTCCTTCAAACCCACGCGTCGGTCAAGTAAACCTGAGTACTACAGAAGAGGTTATTGTTTACGATTTCGCAAATGGTTATACGGGTGATGGTTTAAATAATGGATACCAACTGAAATATACAATAGACAACCCTGGTGCAGTATCACTGCCAGATGGTTTTGAAATTATATACAGAATTCAATAAAAAACATAAAATGAAAAAGCATATAATATATCTAATAACAGTATTGTTGTCATTCACATCATATAGCCAGTTACTACCTGGTACTTTAGATGTCTCGGGGTTTCCAAGCGTGTCGCAAGACATAAGTGATTTAGTTCAAGAAGCTGGATTGGATGATGGCGGAATAGGTTTTGAAAGTAGCTTTGATGCAACATTGGTAGGTTTCACTTTAGATTCTTCAAGGGACCCTGTTTTTGGATATACAACCACATCATCTAGTAATTGTTCAGAAAATGTTTATCGATATAAGGTATATATGCATACCACTGGTGCACCGCAAAATATTAAGATTGAGGCTAGAACAACTTTTAATAGTGGTATTCGATTTCCTCAATCAGCTGCTTATGATGGACTCTCATTTAAACCGTTAGGACCAAGAGACCTTACGCCAGAAAATGGTGGTAATTATATTTTAATACCAAATGATGGCGCAGCCGCTATTAAGGTTTTTGAATTCATTGGCTGCAGAGAAGATATTCCTATTCAGTTTAGAATTGAGGCTAATTCTTTAGCTATGGCAGGCATAAGCGATATGACAGTTTATTACACAGTTGTAGGGAGTTTAGATTAGGATGTTTAAATATATAGATTGCAGGATAACACAGAAACGATCTAAACCATATTAAAAATAAATATTATTTTATTTTTAATATGGTTTAGCTGTAATAAGTAAGTCTCAATCGGCTTTTAATACTTCAATTTCTTTAATTACGCTTAAAGGCTTTCCGTACGAAGTAAATCCGTTTAAAATAATTTCATAGGTTCCTTCTAGGTCAGAAGTGTAGAATTCAAAATCATAAGTGCTATCGGCAATATCAAATTTCGGATTCCAGTATAACAACCTTCTGTAATCTGGTACTCGGTCAAAAGTTGTATTTCCGAGTTGGTATGTTTGAACGAAGTAATTCTTTTTAGATACGGGTTGAGTGAAAGGTACGACCAAACTGTTTTTAGCGGAATAATCATCTAGAAAATCACCTTTAAAGGTTTCTATCGAAATAATACCTTGATACTCTTTTGAGCCTAAACGAAATTGATCTCTAGTCAAGCTTATTTTTTCAATCTTACGTGCGTCATATGTTCTTATTTGCTCGTGATTGGGTATATACGCACCATCAATTAAAACAATAGCGGGAAAGTCATTATACTCTTCGTCATATGATTTAAAATTTTGTCCAATTCTAATGTACGTCTTATCTGTATTTCCTTTTCTAAATCCTGCAAACTTAACCACTTCTACCAACGATTCTTCAAGGGTAGGGAACCGGGTATAATCATCTAAAATAATAACTTCTGGAATGCCGCCATTAAATATGTCTATAGGGTTGCTTTGAATAATGGAATCTGGTTTTGAACCAAAAAATTGATTTTCAATTTGGTTTAAAACACTTCTGTTTTTAATATAATCTTCTTGGTCTTTCGATAGTGCGAAATCTGAAAATGTTAAATTGGTTAGATCAATATTTTCTGGCACTCCTTTTTCTATAATGTATAAATCATCTTGGTTTTCAACTTGAATTAAGACCATAGGGTTTTTACGGTCTTTACGTATGTAGGAATAAAAATTACCGCTGTTGTCTGTTTTTGAAAATTTGAGTAACGATTCTTTTCCAGGGACTGAAATAACAATGGGTAAGCTCTCTGTAGGAATACTGCTTTTACTATGTTTTACAGTTCCATAAAACAATTCGCCTCTTTGTTCTGGTAAAAAAATACGGTCCCCAATGGTCTGTTTAATTTCTTTATCGGCATTGAAATACTCGTTTCCATAAGTGATGGAGTTTATCGCCGATGCTATGGCTATTTCTTCTTTTCTTTTCACTTTTATGGTATAGAAGCCATGACCTAACGCTCCTTTAAAATTTTTGATATTGAGGTTTACTTTTTCTCTTGGGAGATAAGCAGATTTATTTGTGCGAATAGTTAAGGTTGACGAATCTGAAACGGACGGTATTTTTGGTGTTATAGATGTAGTAGAATTTTTCGAGTCTTTTAACAATGTTGATTGGTCTGCTAAATACGGATTAATAATGACGATGTCATCTTTAAACACCTGAGGTAGTCCTGAGTTTTTCATCCACTGGGTATACCCTATTAATTTATACCTGCCTGAGGGAATTTCTGTAGAAACAAAGAAATCGCCGTAACCATGCCCTTTTTCAAGTTTTACCTTATGCTCAAATATGAATTCTTTAGATTCGTTTACCAAAGCAACATATCCAATCTTACTTACATTGGTAGGGTTGTTGGTTTGAGCATTAAAGCAATGTAAAGAATAAAATAAATATTCTCCAGAAAATACCAATGGTCCGTTATGGTCAACATATGCTTTTTCTTGGGGTACTTTTTTTAAGTTCAAAAGGTCTGAGCCATCTTTGATCACATACTGTGCATGAGCCAAACTGGTAATAATGATTAGAAAAATAGTAAGTATTTGTGTGGTTTTCATTTGTTAATATTATTCTACCCAAAAAGCAGGTTCTACATTACTGCCTATAACCGTACAGTCACCACAGACTTTTGGAACAAAAATATGTGGTCCTTGGCATTTACCCTCGTTGACATTTGGTTTGACGTAGCTTATTAAATTTAGATTCACCTGTTGTATTATTGATTGAGGACAAGGATTTGGCCCTCTTGGTCCACTTAAACAAAAGGAATCGTGAGATTCTGGCGCGGTTAATTCGCTACAATTAAAAGGGTAGGGTGGTAATTCTTCATCAGCGTAAAAATCAGAGTAATTAAAAAACAATCTATTTTTTGAAACAGAAACTACATCGAAAAAACCTATAATCGAGCCTTGTCTGCCATCATCTGATGATAGATTCCCCTCTAGAAAACCTGGTTGTACTTGAGAAAATATACTTCCAGTTTGGCTAAAATTATTTAATTGATTATAAAAGCTATAGGATGCAGAATTAGATACCAATTGTGCAACCTCTATACTATACCTATGGCTTATGATGAAGTTTTGCTTATCAATAAACCTAACCATAAATTTTTTAATATTATTTGTACCCAAATTGCTTTGTCGAGCTTGTATAATACTGTTAGATAAATTATTGCCGTAGCATACTTGTTGTTCTTCTTCCCTTTCAATGATTTCTAGATCATAAGTAACTACCGGCAAGGCACAGGGGTCATAATTAGTAAGCTTAAAATCATTTGGCGCCCAATTTGGCGCAATAATCTTATATGTCTCATCGTAGGTGTAGCGTAAGTTTTGCACATTGCCCGTTTCCATAGAGTTATCTATGAAAACGCCAATACCTTGTGCGCCAGATTCACTCGTTGTTTTTTCTGCATAAATATTAGAAACACTTGCTAAACCTTCAATCTGCATTTTAGTTGAAGAATATGACTTGCCATTGGCAGTAACTACATTTAATTCATATGAGTTTCCCATTTCCGCAGCAAATTCAACTTCAGATTCATAAATGCCAGGACTAGATTCATTAAATGAATATGATGTGCCATTGTCATTAGTGATAGTTACGTTTGCATTAGATTCGTACTTGACCAAGTCTCGGTTAATATCTCGTATAGGTGTAAACGGACTATAAATAGAGTCGATACCTAAATCTACTATAGTGTCCATTCTACTTAATATTACTCTATGGTTTTTCATCTCATTGGTCAAGGTAGATTCTACTATTAGAATATTTAGAACCTCTTCATCTGCCTCTATACCTAAGTCCACCTCCTCGATACAAGAAGAAAGGGCTGATATACAGATTATAAATAGGATTAATTTTTTCATTAATAGTGATTTTTTTTGGGTACTTCTAGAATTTAAAATTATAGGTAATAGAAGGAATTGGTATCGAGAAAATGGAACTTTGCAATGCCTTTACTTCACCGTTATCGGTAACAAAAAATACGGAGTACGGATTGTTTCTTCCTAACACATTATATACCGATATCGTCACGAAACTATGAGCCAATTTCTTTTTCTTATGATTTCCTTCAATATTTAAGCCCAAGTCTAGCCTATAGAAATCTGGAATTCTAAATTCATTTCTATCACTAAAAGCAACAAAATCTGAATTGTTGAATCTAAATGTGCCTACAGGGTAAGTAATTGGTCTACCGGTCTGGTAAACAAAATTTGCTGAAATGCTGTATCTCTTTGTAAATCGATAGTTGGTAATAACACTGACATCATGTGGCTTATCAAAATTGGAAGGAAAAAACTCCCCGTTATTAACTCGCTCTTCACTGAATTCGCTATCAAAATGGTATAAAGACCTAGAGTAGGTGTAACTTAACCATCCATTTAACTGCCCGTTTTTCTTCTTTAATAAAAATTCTATTCCGTATGCTTTACCATCGCCTTGTAGTATTTGGGTTTCTACATTTTCATTTAGAAACAAATTAGCGCCGGTTTTAAAATCAAGCACATTTTCCATTTTCTTGTAATACCCTTCGATACTTACTTCATACTCATTTTCTTTAAAGTTTTTGTAGAATCCTAACGAAGCTTGATAACCTTTTTGTGGATCAATATTTAAATCTGATAATTTCCATGTATCTATGGGAGAAACGGTTGTGTTATTTGAAAGAGTGTGTAAAAACTGATAAGAATTACTTAAGCTTGCTTTGACCGAAAATTCGGGGGTAAATAAATATCTGGTTGATAGCCTAAGTTCAGGTCCGCCGTAAGTTTTAATCTTTTCACCACTAGAGTAAGATATTGTGTCTTGTACGGTAGATTCATTCTTGGGCATACCATTTTCATATGTGCGTTGAGTAGACTCTCCCAAGGCGGCAAAAAAGGCATAACGTACACCTAAATTTACCGATAGTTTATCATTGAAGGTAATTTTATCACCTACATAAAGCGCTCCTTCTATGGCCTGTTCATTATCTATAAACTGTCTGTTTACATCCGACTGATCACCGTCGGGTTCAATACTTCCTGGGTTAACTGAGTAGTATTTTACAGATCCACCATAATCTATGGTGTTCTTATCGTTCAAGAAAGTGCGAAGCTTGTATTTAAATTCTGTTTCGTTAATACTGTAGTCTAAATTGAAATCTGTATTGGTTTTTCCGTCAAAATCAATTCCAAAACCATAATTACTATTATCAACAATTAATGCACTATTGGTTTTGTCGCTTATTCTGTGATCCCAACGAACGGAAAAAAGACGGTTATCATAATTATATAAAGAGTCTGAAGTAATACTAAAAGCATCTCTACTGTAATAGGCCGTAGCTTTTACTTCATTTTTATCGTTTATTTTGTTGTGATATTTTAGAATACCATCAAAAAAAGAAGCGTTACTGTTACTTAAAGCTTCGTCATCTAAAGATCTTAAAATCCAATCTGCATAAGCACCCCTAGCGCCTACGATGAGTGAAGATTTATCTTTTTCAAACGGAATTTCTAATGCCAAATTTGCGGTTACAGGTCCAATAGAACCTTCACCCGTTACTTTTTCTACATTTCCATTTTTTGTTCTGATATCAAAAACGGAAGAAAGTCGCCCACCAAACTCCATAGGTATTGCACCTTTATAAATATCGACTCCTTTAGTTGTAAACGGATTTAAAGCTTGAAAAATTCCGAAAAAGTGTTGTGGGTTGTAGATAACGGCATCGTCTAATAGAACAAGATTCTGGTCTGTTTTACCTCCACGAACATTAAGACCCATAGCACCTTCTCCTGCAGATGAAATTCCAGGTAACGCTTTAGCAACTTGAAGAATGTCTCGTTCCCCTAATACTAATGGAATATTTTTTGAATCTTCAGAAACTATTTGTTCACTGCCGGTTATAGCTTCCTCTACGTTCTTAAAAGCATCTGCTTCAACTACAACTTCATCAAGTTGTTGTAGACCTTCTTCCATTAGTAGATCTAAATTACCATTATTGAACATTATTATTTCACGCTCTGTAGATTCAATACCCATGGCACGCACACTTAATATGTTGTAACCCGAAGGTAATTCTAGATTGTAGTTTCCGGTGGCATCGGTTACGGTAATTTGGTTGGTTCCTTCTACTCGAATTGCCAAATCTTGAATTGGATCTCCAGTTCTAGAATTAATGACCTTGCCATTAAGTAGGTATGTTTTTTGTAAGTTATTAGGGTCGCTTTTGCCTACTTTGGCAATATCATATTCTTGTTTTGTACGTTTTTTAGTATTGTAAAAAGTAGGTGGTGGTACATTGGTTTTATTTTTTGAATTGCTATTTGCACTAATGACTTCTTCATTTCCAAAAAAGCCTTTAGGTAGTTCATCATACACTATTGTGTTTTCTAGAAGTATTACACGCTTAGATGAAGTTAATATGTAATAGTTTAAAGTAGTATTTTTAAGAATAGACTGTAAAATAGTGTTCAAACTCTCGTTCTTAAAACTTGATGAAATTGTGATGCCTCTTGTCCACGAATCTAGAAAGTAGAATTTGTAATCGGTTTGTTTTTCAATATCAAGAATGACCTCTTCTAAAGATGCAGATGAATGTTGACCATTTATGGTGCTAAGTTCTTGAGCACGACTATAAAATAATGTGAATAGAAATAATAAAGTTAACAACTGGTTTGTATTAAGTTTTAGGCTTCTTAATGACAAATTCTGCGTAATAATTGCACGTGATATGCAATTATTAAAACGATGGTTGATCATGTTGGTTGGTTGGATTCTTACAAGATATGAAAAAGTAGAATATCATAAAATTGGATGCTAAGAATAATGTGTTCGGTTTTTTGCTTAAAAGAGTATTTGAGGCATGGTATTTATGTATTTGATGATTTATACTTAACTCATTTATTTGTAGATGATTAATGGGGTTTAATAAAGTTGTCAATGTACCTAGTTTTATGCAAATAATTATACATAGCAAGCTTGATTTTTAGAATACCATAATTTTATTTAATACAGATTTTTAATACAGTATCAATATTGCATTTCATTATATATCAGTATTTTATTACTATTTTTAACATATATTCTTGTTAAATTATAGAAATTGGGTCAATATCAATCAAATACAATGCTTCAAGAAAAGCACCATCAAATATTCATTGAACAAACACCTACGGCCATTGCCATGTTAGATAATAACATGGTGTATTTAGCAGCTTCAAAACAGTGGTTAAAGGATTTTAAATTAGAGGATGAGGATATTGTAGGAAGGTCTCATTATGATATTTTTCCTGAAATAGGAGACGACTGGAAAGAAAAAAATCAATTATGTCTAAAAGGAGCTATTGATATTTGCGATGAGGCTCCTTTTTACCGAAAAGACGGAACCAAACAATGGATTTATTGGGACGTTCGACCTTGGTATAAAGTAAATGGTGAGATAGGCGGTTTGTTAATGCACACAGGTGATATTACAGCCCAAAAGGAAAAAGAGTTAAAAGAAAAACGATTTAAGAACATATTAAGTGATACAAGTGAAATTGCACGTATTGGTACTTGGGAAATTGATCTTATTAAGGAAAAAGTGCTTTGGAGCAGTATGGTGTATGAAATTCATGAGGTTCCACCAGAATATGAGCCATCAATAGCTTCAGGATTAACATTTTTTGAAAACGAAGTAAGTCGTAATAGCATTCTTCAGTCCCTTGAACAAGCTAAAGAAACAGGTAGTCCTGTTAACCTAAATTTGAAACTTAAGACGGCAAAAGGGAATGATCGTTGGGTAAAAGTTATAGGAAAAGTAGAATGCACCAATGATATTCCCACAAAGATTTTTGGTATAACGCAAGATGTAACTTCATCGATGCTTTCAGAGCAGAAATTAAATATTGCACATGCAGAATTAGAAGCGATTTTTAATTCAGAATCGGCAGCAGTTATTACTACAGATAAACATGGTTTTATAAATCGCTTTAACAAAGGGGCTGAAGAATTTTTGGGTTATAGGGCAGAAGAAGTTCTAGGTTTAAAAAAACCAGCAGATTACCTTCTTAAAGAAGAAGTTGAAAAATTTAGAAGTGATATCATAAAGACATTTAGAGGGGATGTATCTTCAGTTGGTCCCGATTATAATTATAGGAATGAAAATATTAATGACACAAGAGAGTGGACATTTCGACGCAAAGATGGTTCTACTTTTCCAACCTTAACTACGATTACAGCAGTAAATAGTGGAGAGGGTGTTAATGACGGTTTTATTGCGGTAATTACAGATATTTCTAAAATAAAGAATGTAAAAAACGAACTGAAAAAGAAAAATGATTTACTGAACTTAGCCGAGGAAATTAGTTTAATGGGACATTGGCAATGGAATATAATTGAAGATAACGCTAAGTGGTCAAAAAACCTTTATGCTCTTTTAGATTATGTAGGCGAGCCAGTTATTTTAGATTTCCCAGCATATTTTAAAATGGTCCATGATGATGATAAAGAAAATGTATTTCAACATTTTGAAAAAGCTAAAGATTTACAGGTGTTTGGGAAACTTACCCATAGAATTATAACTTTTACAGGTCGTATTAAAACAATTCAAATTTTAGCAAACGTTATTTGTAATAAAAAAGGGGAAACGGTTGAAATGGTTGGTACTTGCCAAGATGTTACCGAAGCTAAAAAAGAAGAACAAAAGCTTATTGATGCTAAAGAAGAATTGGAGATTATTGCGCAAAAATTGTCATATCAAAATAAGCAGTTAGCAGATTTTACGCATATAACTTCGCATAATTTAAGGGCGCCTGTAGCTAACTTAAATTCATTGATGGAGATATATAAACTAACTGAAGATAAAACGGAACGCTTAGACATATTTTCAAAGTTTGATACCGTAATTGATCGTCTTACACTTACCTTGAATACTTTAATAGAAGCTTTAAAAACAAAAATCAGCGACACGGAAGAAGAGCTAGAGAATATTGATTTAAACGAAATTCTAGATAATACCACTCAAACCTTAAGTGGTGTAATTTTGAAGTCGGGTGCGGTTATTAAAGGAGATTTTTCTCAATTTTCAGGTATTTTATATAACAGAATTTATATGGAGAGTATTTTTCTCAATTTAATAGGAAATTCAATAAAATATAAAGCAGAAGATCGAACTCCAGAGATATTGATAACTGCTAAAGTAAAAGATGGTAGAAATATTATTATATTTAAGGATAATGGTCTTGGTATTGATTTAAAAAGACATGGACATAAACTTTTTGGACTTAATAAAGTTTTTCACAGGCACCCAGATGCAAAGGGTGTAGGTTTGTTCTTGACAAAAACACAAATTGAGTCAATGGGTGGGACTATTACAGCTTCCAGCGAGGTTAATGTAGGGACTGCTTTTATAATAAATTTTAATTAAGCTTGCTATGAATGACGTTTTAAAAACTTGTATTGTTGATGACGATTCTATATATCGCTTTACAATGGTCAAAGCACTAGAATCGACAAAATTACCTATGGAAATAATGGCTTTTTCTGACGGGGAAGAGGCTATAGACTTTATGTTAGATAACCTTGATCATGATTCGGTATTTCCAGATGTAATTTTCTTGGATATTGATATGCCTGTTATGGACGGATTTCAGTTCATGGAAGAATACGTGAAAATTAAACCTAGGGTAGGTAAAAAAATCACTATTTATATGGTTTCATCTTCTCTTGATCCTGTAGATATAGATAGAGCTAAAAAAATAAGCGCAATTTCAGATTACATTGTAAAACCAATAGGTTTAAGTAGGTTAAAATCGATAATCGAAGAATTGCTTGAAGAACGAAAAAATTAAATATTTTAAGATGTATTCATTCTATTTTTAAGGTTATCATTCATGTGAATTGAGTTAAGGGTAACTACATAATTCAAGTATTTTTGAATGAACCAAAAAATTAAAATATGTCGTTACTTACAATAATCTTGAATATATTATTACCGCCGTTAGCTGTTTTTATGAAACATGGCATTGGTACTACACTTTTAATAAGCATTGTATTAACCTTGTTAGCATGGTTACCAGGCGTAATTCATGCCTTTATTGTAAATCAATAATGTAATAATTATATATAGTCTTTATCTCTGTAGAGATAATAACAGAAGCCGAACAGCCATCAAGTACTTGATAGTTTTTCGGCTTCTTTTTTAGAGTATATAAATTAATTTGAAGGCACTCCTTATTTTAAACCTTGCTATTCATATTAACATTTATTGTGATTACGTAACTGCCACCTCATTATTTTATAATATAACTTTGAAGCGTTAGTAGTTGCATACTAATTCGACTATACTTTTGTCATATGAATTTATGATGTAGCAACTTTTATGCATTCAACCTTTAATATTTATTTCAAAGAAATGAACAAATTTTTTAAGATAGTATTCGGTATCATTTTTATTACAATAGTTAGCTGTAAAGACCATAAAAAAGATGATAAAGATTCCATGGTAAATGAGAAGTCTACAGAGGAGATTAGTCAAAATAATACGGAGTCTATTGTAGAAAATGCTATTACAGCACATGGAGGTTCTTCTTATGATACAGCCAATTATGAATTTGTTTTTAGAGATAAAGTTTATAGGTTCAATAATGCCAATGGGTATACTTATCAGGTAAATTTTAAAGATAGTTTAGGTAATAGAATTGAAGATAATATTAGTGATGGGAAGTTTAATAGAACCGTAAATGAAAAGCTTGTTGAACTTTCTGATAAGGATATTGCAAAGTATAGCAATGCTTTAAATTCGGTTATTTATTTTGCAACGCTACCTCATAAATTAAACGACAAGGCGGTACACAAAGAAGGAATTGGAGAAACAGTTATTAAGGGAGAGGATTATGATGTTGTGCGTGTGACCTTTGGTAAAGAAGGCGGTGGTACTGATCATGATGATATCTTCATGTATTGGGTAAATAAAAAATCTCACTACATTAATTATTTAGCATACAGCTATAGTGTAAACGAGGGCGGGGTACGATTTAGAAGTGCTTATAACCCTAGAACTATAGACGGTATTCGCTTTCAAGATTATATAAACTGGGAGGCTCCTGTTGGCACTCCATTAAAAGAGTTGCCGGCTTTGTTTGAAAAAGGGGAACTGAAAGAATTATCTAGAATAGAAACACAGAATCTGCGTAACCTTAACGTCGTTGAGTCTGTGGAATAATCTACTTTGTAGAACACAATTTACTTATCGTATCTTTGAAAGACTGTGTTTGAATTCATATATAATACGAATTCAAACTAATTTGTTTTATAATTAAACTCCGTCTTATATGAAGGGTGAAACCTTGTTTGAAAGTTTTAGGACCATTTCTGCAAAAGAGTGGAAACAAAAAATTCAATATGATTTAAAGGGAAAGGATTATAATGAAGAGGTTGTGTGGAATTCTCCAGAAGGTATAAAAGTGAAACCTTTTTACCATGCAGACGATTTAAAACACATTAATATTACGGCCACACCTGTTACTTCTTGGAGAATAGGTCAAGTTATTTACGCAGGTAATGCGATAATGGCTAATGAAAAAGCATTAAAAACTATTAAAAAAGGAGCTGAAGCTTTAAGGTTTTTAATTCCTTCGGAAAACATAGATGTTTCGGTTATTTTGAACAATATTGATTTAAGCGCTACTAAAGTGTATTTAGATATGCAATTTTTGTCTAAAAGCTATATTTCTAATGTGCTTAATACAATTCCGTCTTCCAATACTCTAATTTTTCAAGTAGACCCAATAGGTCATTTGGCGAGAACAGGAAACTGGTATGAATCAATGTCTTCAGATTTTATACTTTACAATAAGCTAATAGCATTAAGTGCAGAAAATATTACATCCATTGATGTGGCTCTTTACGAAAATGCAGGGGCAGATATGGTACAGCAATTAGCCTACGCAATGTCGCATGCCAATGAATATTTAAACACTTTAGAGGAAAACGGAAATCTTAATAAACTTAAAAGTATAGAGTTTAAAATAGCAGTTAGCGGTAATTATTTTTTTGAAATAGCAAAGTTAAAAGCACTTAGAAATCTCTGGAAAATTCTTGTGGAAGCATATGGTATTTCAATTCCATGTCATATTTCGTCAACACCATCCAAACGTAATAAAACGATATATGACTATAACGTAAATATGCTTAGAACTACTACAGAATGTATGTCTGCAGTATTAGGAGGGTCTGATTCTGTTTTTAATATGAACTATAATTCTGTTTATAAAAAAAATAACGATTTTGGAGAGCGAATTGCGTTAAATCAGCTTATTTTATTGAAAGAAGAAAGCTATTTCGATAAGGTTGAGAACCCTGCTGAAGGCAGTTATTTTATTGAAACGTTAACTGGTCAATTAGCTGAGAAAGCTTTGATTTTGTTTAAAGCTATAGAAAAAGATGGAGGGTTTCTAAAACAATTAAAGAGCCATACAATCCAAAATAGAATTGCTGATGGTGCTAGAAAACAGCAAGAGAAATTCAATACTAAAAAGTCAGTTTTAATTGGTACCAATGCGTATGTAAGTGTTGAAGATAAAATGGCGCAAGAATTAGAGTTATATCCTTTCGTGAAAAAGAATCCGCGAAAAACATTGATTACTCCAATAATAGAAAAACGATTGGCAGAAGAATTAGAGCAAAATCGATTGTCACATGAGTAGAAAAGACTTGCAACATATTCGTTTAGATGCCAAGGGAATAACAGAAGATAGTTCTACAACACAGAATAGGAACTCTGAAGTTTCCGATTTTACAACAGCGGAAACCATTACGTTAAAAAGTAGATATTCGGCAGAAGATATTGATAATACCGAACATTTGAATTTTGCGGCAGGTTTGCCTCCGTTTCTACGAGGTCCGTATACAACGATGTATGTGCAGCGACCATGGACAATTAGGCAATATGCAGGCTTTTCTACAGCCACAGAAAGTAACGCCTTTTATAGAAAGAATCTAAAAGCTGGTCAAAAAGGATTATCGGTAGCATTTGATTTACCTACGCATAGAGGTTATGACAGTGATCATGAACGTGTAGTTGGTGATGTTGGTAAGGCTGGTGTTGCTATAGATACAGTTGAAGACATGAAAGTGCTTTTCGATGATATACCGCTGAATGAAATGTCTGTTTCCATGACAATGAACGGTGCAGTGTTACCAATTATGGCATTTTATATAGTTGCGGCAGAAGAGCAAGGTGTGTCGTTAAATCTATTATCTGGAACTATCCAAAATGATATTCTTAAGGAATTTATGGTGCGTAACACGTATATCTATCCGCCAAAACCTTCAATGCAACTGGTGGCTGATATATTTGAGTATACCAGTAAATACATGCCAAAATTCAATAGTATAAGTATTTCTGGCTATCATATGCATGAAGCCGGTGCTCCTGCTCATTTAGAGTTGGCATATACTTTGTCTGACGGGCTCGAATATATCAGAACAGGAATTAAAGCAGGACTACAGATTGATGATTTTGCACCTCGACTTTCCTTTTTCTGGGGTATAGGGATGAATCACTTTATGGAAATTGCAAAAATGCGTGCTGCAAGAATGTTGTGGGCAAAAGTGGTGGCAAAATTTAATCCGAAGAACGAGAAATCATTAATGCTTAGAACGCATTGCCAAACTAGTGGTTGGAGCTTAACAGAGCAAGACCCATTTAACAATGTAGCAAGAACGACGATAGAGGCTGCAGCGGCTGTTTTTGGCGGTACACAAAGCTTACATACCAATGCGCTAGATGAGGCCATTGCGTTGCCAACAGACTTCTCTGCGCGTATAGCACGAGAGACGCAATTGTATTTGCAGCATGAAACCAATATTACTAAAACAGTTGACCCATGGGCAGGCAGCTATTATGTGGAAAGGCTTACGCACGATTTGGTACATAAAGCTTGGGAGTTAATGGAAGAGGTAGAAAATCTTGGTGGTATGACCAAGGCTATAGAAACCGGAATACCAAAAACAAGAATAGAAGAAGCAGCAGCAAGAAAACAAGCTCGAATAGACAGTCAACAAGATGTCATTGTTGGTGTCAATAAGTATCAATTGACCGAAGAAGATGAATTACAAATTTTAGAGGTTGATAATAAGGAGGTTCGCAGACAACAATTAGAGCGATTGGATGAGGTTAAAGCAAACAGAAATACTGCAGCGGTTAAAGAAAAATTAAAAGCCCTTACCAATACAGCTAAGAATAAATTGGCGGGTAGTGATTTGGAAGAAAATTTACTAGCTTTAGCTGTATCTGCTGCTAGAGAAAGAGCAACTTTAGGCGAGATCAGTAGTGCTTTGGAAGAAGCCTATGGTAGACATAAAGCTATTATAAATTCATTTACAGGTGTGTATTCAAGGGAAATCAAAGAAGATGTGAGTTTTAAGAAAGCACAAGAACTAGCAGATCGTTTTGCAGAGCAAGATGGTCGTAGACCACGTATTATGGTTGCTAAAATGGGGCAAGATGGTCATGATCGTGGTGCAAAAGTAGTTGCTACGGGTTATGCGGATCTTGGGTTCGATGTAGATATAGGACCACTTTTTCAAACACCTAAGGAAACCGCTAAACAAGCTGTAGAGAATGATGTACATATTTTAGGAATTTCTTCTCTCGCTGGTGGACATAAAACTTTAGTACCTGAAGTAGTTAAAGAGTTAAAGAGTTATGGTCGTGAAGATATCATGGTTATCGTTGGTGGGGTAGTGCCAAAACAAGATTATGGATTTCTAAAAGAAGCTGGTGCTACCGCTGTATTTGGTCCTGGCACTAAAATTAGTGATGCAGCGATACAATTATTAGAGTTGCTTTTAGAATAGAAAAACAAGACAATTCTAAATAAAAAAAGCCCGAGCAAATGAATTGCTCGGGCTTTTTTGTAATTAAAAGTCGTTACGCTGCGGCAACTTCTACTTTGTTCTCTTTATTCTTTAACCAGAAATATAGAATAGTAAATAGAACTATTAAAATTGCAGGGAACAACACCATAGTCCCTAAAGTGTCTTGACCAGAAACTAATTCTAATTCATCTCCAGTAAAACCTTGTGCTTTAGCTGTTGCTCTATCCGCATCGATCCAACCACCAATAATCGGTTGAAAAATTGATGATGAAAACATTCCGATCGCTCCAATAATTGACATACCTAAAGCTCCTGTTTTAGGCGTCTTTGTTGCTGCTAAACCAATCATGTTTGGCCAGAAATATGCAACTCCAAGTGCGAAAATAACCGCTGCTACATAAGCCATTGCACCTGTTTGTGTACTAAATAAATAGATACCTAAAGTGGCAAGGACTGCAGAACCTAAAAGCACGCCTGTTTGATTAAATTTGGCTACCATACTACCTCCAAAGTATCTGGCAACAGCCATTAAACCTGCTGTCAATGCTAGTATTAAAGTTGGCTCAGCACCACTTTTAGAAAGAATAAGTCCTACCCATTGGTTAGGTCCAAATTCTGAGATAGCTGTAAGTGCCATACATATTGCGATGAATAAAAATAATGGAGTAAACATTCCTTTTAAGTTTCCGCTAATCGTTGCAGCTTCTTCAATTTTTGCCTTGGGCCAAGTTTGACCATAGAATAAATAAGCATATATAAGTGCAGGAATAATTAGTAACCATACTTGGCTTTGACCGATAATTCCAAAATCTGTCATAAAACCAGATAGTAAACTACCTACCGCAATACCACCAGGAAACCACATGTGAAAACGGTTTAACATAGTACTCATTCTATTGCCTTTGTATGCATCTGCAATCATCGGGTTACATGCGGCTTCAGTACACCCATTACCTAAACCAATAAGTAGGTTGGCTACTAAAAGACCCGTGTAACTTCCAGAAAAAATCAGCAATAAAATACCTGTTGTATGTGCGAAAAAAGCAAATTGCATAATTACTTTACCACCTACTTTGTGGTAGATTAAACCACCAATTACCATGGCAATTGGGAAACCTAGAAACCACATAGAGGTTATTAATCCGGCTTGACTTGCACTTAATTCTAGTTCTGTTTTAAGTTGATCTAGAATACCTGCTGCAATGGCGAATGAAAATGCCGTGGTAATTAATGCGAAGCAACTGGCGTAAAACAGTCTATTCGCATTTACTTTAGAAGTTGAGTTAGAACTTTCCATATTTAAATTGATTTAGTTGTTGTTTTGGTTAATTTGCTAAACTAATGAAAATGAAATAATATCAATGCTTTTTTAGTAAAATGATACCTTAAGTGCGACAGAATGCACAAAAAATGGTATTTATATAATTTTTCATGTTTTTTATGCAATAAGAATTTAATGATTTTTGTCTTATTGTATTGATACTGAAGTATTAGGTAACTTGTCGGCATAAATTCCATCCTTAAATTTAAAATTATGAAATACTGTATTCTAATGTTTTTACCCTTTTTTATGATTAGTTGTGGTAATACAAATGAAGAAACCACGAAGAACGTAGAAAATTTAAAAGCTATTACAGATGTAAATTACAATCCTGAAGCTGCTTTAGATAGTTTAGGAATTGTATTAAGAGATCAAGGTATTCCCGTAGCAAATTATGTGCATGTAGTAAGAACTGGAAATCTTCTCTTTCTGGCAGGTAAGGGACCTAAGCAAGCAAATGGTGAAAATGTAGTAGGCAAATTGGGACAAGATTTAGGTATAGAAGAAGGTTATGCTGCAGCTCGTGAAGTTGGTATTAATCAGCTGTCTGTATTGCAAATGGAATTAGGGAATTTAAATAAGGTCAAAAGAATAGTCAAGGTTCATGGTATGGTCAATGCAACTGCTGATTTTACAGATCACTCTAAAGTGATTAATGGATATTCAGATTTAATGGTTGCAGTTTTTGGTGAAAAGGGAAAACATGCAAGAGCTGCAGTTGGCATGGGGTCATTACCAGGAAATATGGCCGTTGAAGTTGAGATGATTGTAGAGGTCTATGAGTAAAGTAGTTAACTTGGCTTGTTTTCATTCTAATATAATTTAACAGTAATGTTGAAACAGATTAAAATTTCATATTAAAATATAAAAAAACCGAGAGTTAACTCTCGGTTTTTACTGTTTAAATGAGAATGAATCGGGTTAGATTAGACGATCATTATGTGATATTGCAATAGTATAGTACACTGTTTTTGTATTATTAGATTGTGTGCCGGTTATAAAATATCCAAATCGTTCTTTTGTGATTTTTACATTAGAAAGTTCTACATTTTGGCTCCATGTATGAAATTGCATTTTTACTTTCACATTGTTTCCTGAAGAAGAAATAGACAAACTTTCTACGGTCTTTTTACTTTGAAAATTGTTACGGTCATTGAAGGAAGTTTCAATATTTTCAATTTTAATGATATCGCCTTTAGTCAAATTTAGTGGTCCTGAACCAAAAGTTGTAAACGGTAATTCTACATTGCCATCTTTTTTAACTGTTGATGAACTTACATGGGCGTTGAAAATAAAACCTTCATTTATTTTAGAGACCAAACGCGCAAACACCGCATTGTTATAATCTGAATTTACACACGGTAGCGTTGATTTCAATATTACCGGATTATTTGCTGCTAGGCTAATGTTAGATGTGCATATAGCTAAAGTGAATACCCCTAATAGAATTGTTTTTTTGTAATTTTTCATAATTTCTGTTTTTATAGTTTATTAAATAATTATTCAATCCAGATTTTTGATATCGCCATATTGCAACCGGTTTTGCTTCTAGAATCAAATTGAAGTCTTATATAATCGATATCAGAAAAGGTGAAGCTTTCTCCTGTTGGTTTTATTTCTGTAAAAGGAATAGTGAATACGAATTTACCTTCACGAGACGGTACATGCTTGCCATAGGCTGCATACGTATTATTAGTGAAAAGATTTAAGTTAATGCCGTTAATGGTGCTTTTAGCGTCAAACTCAACCTTTAAGGATTTGTATTTACTTAAGTCTAGGTTTAAGGGGGAATTTCCACTTTTATTAATGCCGTAATTAACATATGTTGTACCACGGGTATCATAGGCATAACTCATAATCAATAGTCCTTTTTTAATACTTAAGTTCATATTTTGATTATGTGGATTTTGGTTTAGTTTCGCATAAATTTGGCGGTAACTACCTATTATATTTTTGCCAGATTGTATTTTTCGTTGGTCTTTCATATCTGTAAAAATCAAATTATTTACTTCACCTGTTGTAAAATCATCAATTACCAGTTGTGCATGCATTACATTGGTTATTATAATTGCAATTAATGGGAGTAATATTCTCATAATTTTGTTTTCAGTTATATCAATTCATGTTGCAACAAACAAAAGGTTAACATTCACTTTAATTTTTTTACTTTTAAGTGTTAACTATTTATCCATAAATACATTAAATGGAAAATCATTCAGATACATCTTTATTTGATGCACTAAAAAAAGGCTCTGAATCTGCTTTTAAAAAAGTGTATGAAGACAATAGAGAGCTGTTTCTAAATTTTGCGAAACGATATTCTCTTGCAGATGAAGAAGTATTAGATGCTTATCAAGATGCCTATGTGGCGTTATATGAAAATATCCAAAATGGAAAATTGGTAACGTTGAATAGCTCTTTGAGTACATATATAATAAGTATTGGTAAGTACAAGATTATGGAGCGATTAAGAAAGAGAAATAAGCATACCAATAATGAATTATTATTGAATAGGATAGAAGAAGTAGATGCTAAAATTGAAGAATTTGATATTGGTTCAGAGGAGCTATCTCCTGAACAAAAACTATTGCGTACGTATTTTGGGAAATTAGGAGAAAAATGCAAGAAAATTTTGAAGCTGTTCTATTATCAACAGTACAATATCAAAGAAATAATGACAGAAGGAAATTACAATAGTGAAAATGTGGTAAAAAGCCAGAAATCTAGATGCTTAAAAACATTAAAGGAAGCCATTAATAATGCCCCCAAGATATAATGGACAAAGAAACTTTATTATTAAAATATTTTGACGGTTCATTATCCGAAGAAGAGAAGGTTATATTAAACCGGTTTTTAGAAGAGGATGATGAGTTTAAGTCGCAATTTCTTCTTGAAAAAGATGTGCAAGCGGTAATTAGAGAAGAGAACCGTATTGGATTAAAGAAAAGATTACAGCGTTTTGAAACAGAAAGCGAGACCGTTTCTACTTCCTATAAACGAACCTGGTGGAAACCATTAAGCATTGCTGCAAGTATTATACTTTTATTAGGGGCAAGTTGGTTACTGTTTAATTCTAATGTCTTTAATGGACAAGAACAATTGTTTGCTAGTAATTATGAAAAATACCCAAATACGGTATATACCATTACTCGTAGCGATGTTTCAGATGATTCTTTAGAACGTATGGCTTTTGAAGCATATGAAACCAATGATTATGATGCAGCTATTGAATATCTTCTAGACTTAAAAGAAAAAACTAGATTGGATTATGTAGATTTCTACCTAGGGCAATCATATCTGGCTAATGAAAACTATTTAAAAGCCATAGATAGATTTCAGGAAATTATAGAGATTAATAGCGAATTTAAACAGGAAGCATATTGGTATGCTGCTCTCGCAAATTTAAAACTTGATCAAAATAAGGAAGCCAAGCAATTATTAAAAGAGCTTGTACAGAACAAGAAATATAAATTAAAAGAAGCCTCTGAATTACTTAAAAAGTTGGACTAATCGTTTTCTACCTAGAAAAAGAAGCAAGATTACTATGCTGCAATAAAGAATCCAATGCCATTTGGAAGATGATAATAAAGGTTTTGTATTTCCTTGAATAATATAGCCAGACCACCAATATGGATGAGATAAACCGTTCTCTTTATTCTTTTCTAGAAAAGTAAGCTTGGCTTCTCTTAAAGATTCGTCCTTCGCTTTTCCATCGGCAAGATTTAAATAAAAATTCCCCATTAAATCCGAAGAAGAGTTGTCATTTATTTTCCAAAGTGTACTGGTAATGCTAGCTGCACCGCTATAGAAAAATCCTCTAGCTAGACTCAAAAAACCTTCTCCACGTTTGAGTTCGCCAATACCACTTTCGCATCCACTTAAAGTAACGAGACTAGCATTTAAGGTTAAGTTATATAGATCTTTTACAAAAAGCAGGTCGTCAGAGGCTGTATTAGGTGTAAAGGCTAAATAAGAATATTCGGGATTTTTATCATCAAAAACAGCATGTGTTGCCAAATGTAAGACCGAATAATCAGATAAAATAGCAGTGAAATTTTGAAGCGTAGCTTGGTCATTAATAAAAGACTTACCAGTAAAAGATGTCAATATCTGCTGAACTTCATTTCTGTTGTGCGGTAAATTACCTAATACTTGAGATCTTGTTCCATCTGAAGGAGTAGTAGAATTAAACGATGGTGCAAAAGCCAATAGTTTGGTGCTAACTTGTTTTTTACCGTTTAATTGGGACAACAGCGTTACCGAGTTAACATAACTAATGGTCTTATCTTGAATTAGATAGGTGTTTTTTTCAGGATTAGATACTAAGCTTTCAAAGGGAATATAGTTTAGAAGACCATCTGGAATGATAATTAGTTTCTCTTCTGTAAAGTTACTCAATACAGGCGCTAGCAGTATTTTATATAAAGAATGGCTTAATAGAGAAAGAGAGTCTAGATTCGATTTTGGATTAGACAACAATCCGTGTAAATTATTAATATCGCTTTCAAGTTTATCAGAAGTAGTTATAGATTCAATATGTTTTTTATTTTTGGTTGCCGCTATAGTATATATGTTTTGGCTTCCGTAGAAATATGAAACTAATAGTTCATTTTCTGCTAAATTTTCTTGAGCCTCTGCAAGTGATAAAACTTTGCTATTATATTTTAAGTTATAATAAGCAGGATATTTTTTTTCAATATCAACTATTAGATTTCGAAGTTCTTGATTTAAATGGAACAGCTTGTCTTCAATACTATTTTCTATATTTTCTGAAATAGTAATTTCCCTTTCAATATGTGTAATTTCTGCTTTTAATTGAGCTTCACGCGCTAAAACTTTGTTTGGTATACTAGCAAATTGTGTAGCTTGAGAAGATAATAAAGCTTCTAGTAATAGTACAGATTTGCTGTTTTCTGCAAACTGAAAAGCGTTATCGATATAGGAGTTATTTTTGGTTAATTTATATAAATTGTAAGAGGCTTCTATACCAGATTCGAAAATAGGATATGCATTATCTATTAAGAATAATTTATCAACAGAATTTTTAAAACTGGGTTTAACTTGATTAAGAAAAGTTGTGGCTTCGCTTACAACAGAAATTGTATTCTGGTAAGATTCCTCATTTTCTTTCAAATTTAAGGTTGCAGCCTTGTTTTTAAATAGTTTTAATGTATTTGGGTCTTTGTCTATTTTATTTAATGATTCATTAAGTGCTAAATCAAAATTTAGTAATGCCTTATCATGAAATCCGAGAAGGTTTTCTAGTAGTCCTTTTTCATTGTAAGCAATTTCCAGGTCAGTGTTTTTTTGTTTTTCAAAATTTTCTTTGATGACACCTATAGCTGAATCTATTTCAATGATAGCAATTTCATATTCCCAATTATTTTTATGAATCTGTGCTTTTCTTAAATGATATTTTGGATGAAATATAGGTTTGTTAATGAATAGTTTTTTAGAGTCATTTAAAAATAAAAGTGCACTATCTTTTTGTAGTAGGTGACCATAATTTTCAGCAATATGAAATGCATTGGTAATTGCAGAATTTATATTTTTCTCTTTCTTATTATAAGCGTATGCTTTAAGTAAATATGCATTGGCTTCTTTATATTTTTTTTCTTTTAGTAATACTTCGGCAAGTAAATTATAGTTACCGGTTAACGCCTCTAAATCAACATTTTCCGATTTCTCAATATCTCTTATGTTTTTTCTGTATAACGACTTGGCGTTGTCATACTTACCCTCTATCATATAAAGTTTTCCGAGAAAACTATATGCTGCAGAGGCTAAACTTGTGAGCGTTTCACTTTTTGCATTTGCAGAGTTATAGTTCTTTATAATTTTCTCAAAAGCTGTTCTTGATTTTGAGTATTCCAATAGTTTTAGATGATAGTCCCCTTTGTAGTATAAAAGAATATTTGAATTGTCTGAATTAAAATCATTGGTGCTATATATAAGTGAATCTAGTTGGTTTAGGTTAGCACTTATTCTGCGTAGATCATAGTGGTAACTAGCAACACCCGTAGTATTAAATAGCGACTCTATTAGAGTAGAGTCGCTATTAATTTCTTTTGCAATTTCTTTAACTTGATCAAAATAGAAGTATGCAGAATCTTTTTCGTAATAATAGTGCTGCTCAGCTTTTTTGTTTAAAGAATCTATAGTTGAAAGCGTAGCATTTTGTGGCCATATATAAATTGGTAAAAAATATAAAACAATGATTATTAGATTAATCGTGCGCATTAATATTTTTACGTTAACTATCCATTTTCACTAAGGTAATAAAAGCATTAATTACCAAGTACTATAGAATAGCTTGATTTGAAGCCATCTTTATCCAATTTTTCAATTTCGATTAGGATTTCTTTTCCAAAATCAGTTTTGGGAAGATATGCATATTGTAATTCAGATTCATATCCAGGTAATGGATTCAATTTCCCTAAATTAGAAGTTGTCTTTCCGTCAACAGAGCTAAATACACTATTTACTTTAACTACGTTTTTATCAAATATCAGGTATTCAAATCTTACTGGAACGCACTTACCACCTGGTATATCACATGGTATTGGAAAAGTCTTCATTATTACGGCTAAGTCTATAATTAGAGCTAAACGTTGTTTTAAATCAGCTCTTAAAGTCATTAATTCCTTCCGCTCTTCCTCATTAGCATCCTTAATTTTGGCATCAATGATTTCAATTTCGTTGTTTATATAGAATTTTTCTAGGTCGCCTTCATAAATGTAGTTGTCACTAGTAAGGTCTATTTTTTCATTATCGGATATTGTTCCTGTAAAGTCTTTTATACATGAGGATAGTAAAACGCTACTCAGTACAATTAATAATAATTTAGATTTCATGATGTAGTAATTTTAAAATTTAATAAATTGATTTAGTTATAGTTTAAAGGTCAGTTGGTTACACTTAAAAATATGTGAATTTCCATTTAGAACCTATGAAATATGTAACAAGTGTTGTTTGATATGTAGCACTGGTATGTTTTACAGTATGTTTGATATTATCTAAGTTTTTTCAACACTAAGAAAAAGCACTGCAAGACTTTTTTGAAATAGATGTATCTGTAACTGCAATAACATAATTGTAAGCTGGATTGTGTGTAAAATTGTTTTCATCGTTCTTGTTTTAATTGTTATTTACAATTAATGCAGATTGGTGAAAAAGGTTAACAATGTTTGGGAAAAAATAGGAAGTATAATGAAACTTACATTGTCTTTTGAAGAACCAGAATATTATTGTCTATTACTTTAAATGTCGCTTGATGAAAGAAATGTTCAAACGTCTGTCTTAAGACTTTTCTTAAATTTCTGGAGTACTCTTTATTAATTGGATTTTGATCTTCTCTAGCAAACTTTCCACTCATGGTTATACCCAGTACTTCAAATTGAATGACATCAGCTGTTTTAATAGGGTCAAGTAATAAACTGATATAAGTGTCTCCAGACCATTGCACAACGTGTGGTGCGGAATCTGACACTTTCTGTACACATGAATAATTATTTAATTTACTGATAATTTTTATAGGACCGAGGTCATTAAAATATGAAGTGAAGAATATTTTTTCGAATTTATTTGCCCTAAAACTGGTTTCGGTACTTGTAACCTGTTCAAAACTGTATTGAAAATATATAGGTCCGACTTGTCTGCTTTTCAATGACGATACCGGTTTTTTTATTTGAGAAGTGTCAATTACAGCAGAGGTATCGTGCTTATTTTTAATAGAAAGAACAGTTGTTTCTTGGTGCCATTTTAATTCAGCCTTATTATCTTTAAAAGTCACTTGAATGTTTTTTGCTGCTTCATTATTTAAAATTTCAACAAGGTCTAGAATTTCGTTTTGTGTCATTGATTGACAGTAGCAACTAAATGTTGATAGTATCAGAAGTATATGGTATATTATATGTTTCATTGATGTTAGTTTTTAATTAGGTAGAATAAGAACATCAACTCTTCTGTTCTTGGCCCTGTTTTCATCGGTATCATTTTCAACTAAAGGTTGTGATTCACCAAAACCTTTTTCTTTCCAGCGGAAACTGCTACTGGGAATTAGTCTTTTTAATTCAGCGGAAACACTTTTAGCACGTGCAAGTGATAATTTTTGATTCGTTTCCTTACTCCCCACATCATCTGTATGGCCCTCAATAATTACATTTCCTTTTTTTAAGACCGCAATATTTTGAGCGAGTTTTTTTAAAGCTGCCATTCCTTCTGGTTTAAGTATAGACTTACCAGTTTCAAACAGTACTTTGCTATCTAGATTAAGGCGCATTGCCGCGCCAATGGCTGCTATAGCATCTACATCTGCACCTGGTAACCCACTTTCCATTTTTAAATCTGTAAGGCGTACATAGTAAAATAGTTCGCCCTGTTCTACAAAGGGTGAAATATCTACTTCGGCAACACCACCATCAATTTTACCAACGTGAATCCATTTTTTGCCGTCTTTAGAGATTTCTAAATCGGTCGGCTCAATTTGCCCTATTTCAAAAATGTACAAATCGGGTCCATTAACATCGGTCAATGCATTATCGGTGAATTGTACCGTAATGCCACCTCCTAAACCAAGACTATGTATTCCGGTGATGTCATGCAGGTCAAAACCTTGCAATACATCTGGTTCTCTAAGTACGTTGTCTACTTTTTGTGTTAGTAAAAGTGGATGATTGGATTTTATGACCTTATCTGCAAAAGAGAATTCGCCTAAGGGCAAGTAAACGGCTTTTTTCATATGCCCTACATAGGTTTCGCCGTTTTCGTCGCCAAAATAGAGATCAGGATTTAATTTTTGGAATTTATCCTTCGCTGCTTTAGCCTTTCTTTCAAAATCTTTTTGGAATACTTTGACAATTTTCTTACGATATTTTATGGTTTCTTGATATCTAGAACTCGCTTTTAAAGCGCCAGAGTTGATGTCGTTTTCAGTTTTTTCAAGATCAGCCAAAACTTTATTGGCTTCTTTGACACTATGTAGTTGTCCCGTTACTTTTTTAAGGACTTCAATTTTCTTGGTTTCTTCGAAAGTAGGTGGTTCTTCATTCTTACGTTCAATATCGCGAAAGACATAGCCTGCTTCGTTCAAGTCCAATTTTTCCATGACATTGGTGCCTGCTAAAGAATCAATAGTTTTTAGTTTTGCCATAGTAGCTTCTGGACCAGATTCAGCTTGGATTATTAAAATAGCCTCTTCAAGTGAAACTCCCGTTGGTGTGTTTTTAGAAGTCAACTGTTCTTTGGATAGCTTACCTTTCAATTCTGGTTCATTTTTAAGCTCTAGTTCTCTATTCTTTATCGCTTCTTGAGCTAGAATCTTAAGACTATCTGGATTGTTTATGAGTTTTTGCATTTCTTCTCTAGACACTCCGCTTGCTTCTAACAAATCAAAAATGGCATCAGTTTTTAATAGGTCACCAAAAGAACCTAAATCCTGTGAGCTATGAGAATCGGATCCGCTCATTTCTAAAAGCTTCTTTAAAGCATTGGCTTCTGGTGAGTTATTATCAGAGCTTTCATCCTCACTACCCATATTAAAAAGGCCGCCTAATTGCTCCATTGACTTTTTTAAATCATCAGATGATATATTGGCTTCTTCATCGCGGTCTGGTTGTAGTTCTAACTGTTCTTCAGAAATCTCTCCATTTTTTTTGGTCTCACCACATGATAGCATGAGTAAGAACGATATCAGATATATTAAATAATTCCTCATGATTATTGTCTTTTGTATTTGTCTGCCATAAATTGAAAGTAGATGAAGCCTGCATGGTTGTACCAATTGTCATAACCTAGCATGGATTCGCAATTTTCAATTGCCCTTAAATTTTCTTCAAGTGCGTGAATCATTTGCGCATATTTGTCATCATACGCTTTGTTTAAGGTGGGAATAGATTTTGTTAGAATAATCATTTTTTGACTTTGCCAAGCTAAGCCAGATACACCATGAACGCCAGATACGTTATCGCCAAATGCTATACCCGCATTTATTTTTTTCATGGCATGGGAGTAAATTACACGCAGTCGTTCTAAGTTCAATCGTCTGTTATTTAAATTGGCATATTCTTTTTCTAAACAAGCACAACCTGCTTTATTGTCGTTTTCATTTGGCATCATTGCTGTAATCAATCCTAAAACATTTGCTTCTTCATAGGTTGTATTAAAGTCTTTATATTTTTCGATATTTAAACTGACTTCTATATTATTAATGGCATCTAATGTTTTCAATGCTGCCATCGGTATTCCATTGGGAGGGTTTTTTTTAGTTTTTTCAATGTTTTCTTTATCATTCACAGGGAAACCACTATCCTTATTTTGTTTTGGAGGATTTGAAATATCATCTTTATGATAGTTTATAGGATTGCCATTGTTATCATATTTTGGGCGGTCATAATTATCATATTGAATAGGTTTCTTATTTGCATCTAAAGCTGGTCTAGACTCTGTTTCACCTTCTGCATATCGGATGGGATCGCCGTTAATGTCATATTTAGGACGTTTATCGTCTCCAAAAACAGGGTACTCAATAGGTTTGTTGTTTCTGTCATATACTGGTCTTCCATAAGGACCAACTTCATCATTATGAACTGGTTCACGATACTGAATAGGATTACCGTTAATATCATATTTCGGGCGACCTGCATCGGTGGTTATAGGGTAATCTATACGTTCGTTGTTGCTATCATATACTGGAAGTCCTGAAGAGTTAAATTCATCATAGTTAATATTATCACTACCATCAGAATTAGAATTTGGTGATGATGTAGTAAGAGGTTCAAAAGATGAGCCTGAGCTTGATGAATTACTAGAGCCTTGCATGCCTGGGACAGAAGTGTTGTTGTTACCATTTCTGTTAGTTCCAAATTGCGGTGGTATACATGAAGAGGGTAACCTTGGACCTCCTCTTGGATCTGCGTTTGCTTGAGCATCGTCGTCATCGGCACTTAACCGCCTCATGATTTCGTTCGCAACATTATTTGCCCCCTCAAAAAAATCTTGAATTCCGTCATGATTTTCATGAACAAATTTCAATGCTCCAGTAAATACTTCAGAAAGGGATGGTCGAGCACCAGCAGAACTAATTTGTTGTCCTAGAACAAAGCAAATTAAAATGAGAAGCGTTTTTGCAGATTTCTTTTTAATTAATAGTAGTACCAATAAAATAGTGATAATGCTGAAAAACCCTATTACAACGTAAAGTATTGTATTCGTGCTATTTGGTCCGATACTATTTTGTGATGGAAAATTAGAATTTGAGGTATTAAGTACTTGACCACTTCTTTCAGCAGCTGCTTCATTAGCAGGATAATACAAATTACCCATGAACGGAATCTTTTCACCAGTAGTCCAAACGGCAAGTTGAAAAGGAACATTAAGTTTTCGACCGGTTACTACAATACCAAATTTACCTGCCGTTTCAAAAGCTTCCTGAAATATACCGTTGTTGGTCAGCCCGTTAATTTTACTGTCTGTCCAGTTATCTTTAACGATATCTACTTTTATATCAGAATTTTTATCAGTAATTACCGTAACCATTACTTTTTGTAAAAGCGTAGTGCCTTCTGTCCAAAATTTTAAGGAGTCTTTTTCAGTTTCACCTTGCATATAAGCAGAAATCACTTCTTCATTTTGTGAATCTGGACTAAACTCTAAGGTATAGACTTGATTGCCGGTATCTAGTTCGGGCATTTTTATTTCATCTTGTGCGAATGCAACAAAACTGAACAATAGAATAATATGGAGTAGTAGTTTTTTCATGACATTTCTATTTTCTATGTTTCTGTAATAAATAGTTCGCTAAATCGGTCATTTTAAGACGTAGCTCTTCATGTTGCTCTTTGGTGCGATCTGTATTTGCACTTTTAATTCCGTAGTGCATTAACACTGCTTGGTCATAATTTTCATTGTAAATGATTATTCTTCCATGTGCGGGTTGTTGGGCGATATAAGTATCGCCGGTTTCAGCCAACTCTATGTCCATCCCCATAATCTTTAGCCCAGCTTCTTTACGTTCCAAATAGCTGGCAATTTCTTTTTTATTCTGTTTTATTGAACTAGGGATAGACCTCCATGAAATTCTTGAGTCGCCATCTAAAGTATTTGTACCAAACCCTTTCAAGTCAAAAGAACATTTGTTTTCACCGATCTTGTCTAGCATAGCAAGGTTTGATCCCGGTACTTTGAGCACTTCTGCCAATTCAGCAATACTCATATCACAATTGTCATTATTATACAGAGAACTATAATCGCCTGAGGTATTTGGACTGCTTTCTTCTTTTTCTAATGAAACCTGTTTAGAAACTGCTTCGGTTGTATCTTGTTTTTTAGGGGTATCGTTACAGGCTATTAAAAGAGAAATAAAAAAAAGTGCTAATGTGTGTCTCATACTGAATGTTTTAAAATGGTTTTTCATAATCTAAGGTGTTAATGCTAAGGTCTTTCTCTATTAATTGTGTACAGATCATATGAACTGGTGTCGCATTTTTCTGAGAATAATCGATCATATCCATTTCAAGTACCAAACCGTCTATAATACTTAACCACGATGGGTCAATTCCCTTTTTTATGTTTTTAAATTTTTTTGTTCGTAAACTTGAATATGCGATATGGAATGAAATATCTGCATCTTGGGTTATCCAAACAGTACCAGACAATTGCGGACCGGTTACTTGGTATTCATCACACTTATATCCTAAAATATCTTTGGTTTGACCTGTATTCGATACCGAAAAATCATCGCTGTCTATATCCAATTCTGGAGTATCTTCTAAATCTAATCGTACCGAATTTGTTGTTCGCTGTCCGCCCATATTCATAAAGGTGTGTATAGCTTCATTTGGTAAATCCATTACGGTAATGAATTCAGAATCATCTTTCATATTAAAGGAGCTGCCTATATATTCGTCCTCATTTGTTAAATAGTAGGTAATGTCGGTGGTGTTTCCATCACTCTCAATTTCCATTACGTACTCGTGGCTAAATGAGTATAGCTCAAGTTTTTCGGCTTTTTTATTTTTAAATATTCTGCCTTTATTGTTAAAAACAGTGTCGAAAGATTTTTCAGTTTCACGTTCTGTTTTTTCAGCTACTTTTCTCTCTATAGTTTGTGCTGCAGCTTCCTGGGCACGTTCTTTAAGTTTTTTAAAAAATTGTGCATTAGCGGTAGTGGTTATGCTGAATACAGACAGTAACGCTATAAGTTTAACAGTTTTCATAGTCATTATTCTTTAATCGTTTGCTTTTAATGTCACGATTAAAAAAAGGTTAACATCAATCTGTTTTTCTCGTTGAAATTTGCTGAATTGTGTTATTCTTAGGAAGGAGTAAATGAACTAGTTGTAATTTTAAAAATTATGTTTTTATGATAGTTTCGTTAGTGAAACTAAAAGGCGATTAAAATAATAATAGCCTGTGCTGGTGAATAAGTGAAGGAGAATTTGACTGGAAAAACCTGAAAAAATACAGTTTAGATAGTAGAATGTTTATCTAATATCAATACTATAAAAACTAAGCGCCATGATTTCGTACCACCCTATTTAGGGCTACGTTTTTAATTTTATAAAGTCGATTAAATAATCGCCTATTCTTTAGTTATATAATGAAGGGTTGTGTCTGGTTAATTTTTCTTTTCACTAAAAATGAATACTACTAAAAAGGCAATGATTAGGCAAACAGCGAAAAATCCGAAAAGATTAATGTAATTAGACATGAGTAGGAATTTTCAGCTAAATTATAAAAAGTAAGACGGAGAAAGGTTCATATCGAGTTATTTTCGATGAACGGTAAGCTTTAATGAGTCATATCTAAATGCTTAATAATCAGTAATTTTTAGATATTATTTAGTTGAGTGTTTATAATGTTTTTGTATTTTATTTTGCTCAAAATTCAGACAGAGCTCTTTTACTCCAAATTTCATACATAGGTTCTCCTTTACTATTCTTACCTGTATGGTGCCAATCTGTGCCTTCTAGGTTATAATTGAATTCTAATTCTGCGCCAACTCTTGCGTTGTCCTTTGAGAAAAACTCAATGTATTCTTTATATGTGCCATTTTGTGCGCTATATTGACCGCCACCAGTTCCTGAGAACTTGAAAGATTCGGTATCGTAAGCAATCCATTGAAAAGTACTATCCATTAAAAATTTTAAAGTTTTTCTTGAGCTACTCTCACCTCTTCTGTCTTGCCCCGTGTCTGGTCCTCTAGTAGCAAATAACCAAGTTCCGTCTAAATCTTGAGTACTTGGTAATAGAGGGTTGAGAGTAAGTTTTTCGAACCAATTCATTTGGATTTTTTCACCGTCCATTTCAATGGGTATGGATAATTTTTGAATTGCGTCTTCACTGTAATTAGAATTGAACTCTAAAAGCACTACTAAAAGATTGTGAGCAGAAGCCTCCTCCATTTGTATAAATCCTCCTAATGTTTTTATAAAATTAGCTGGTTCAATTTCATACTCGTTATAGATAAAATAATCCTCATTAATTTTTACTTGATGTACTCTTTTAGAACCATTAATTTCTACTGTATCTGCATAAATTCCAGGTAGAATTTGGCTATAAGCGACAAAACTTGTGGCAAAAAAGAGAATTGTAAATATGTAATTACTTTTTATATTGAAATTTTTCATTTTATAAATTTTGGAATCTTGGTTTTAATAGCTTAAAAATAAAACAGTTATGTGTTATTTTAAAGTTTTCATCACATAATAATTTAAAATTTTGGCACAGGTCGTAAAAAAAATAAAAACCCTTGTTTTTTCAATTTTTTTGATTTCATTTGTTCTGTCCTAATACACTACTTAGTGCGTTAGTGATTTCAAGCTTTTAGCTGAACATTATGTATCGTTATTCTATGTTCGGGTTTGAGGGGAATTGGAAGTTTTTCCCACAAATGGCTTATAAGATAGGTTGCCGATTAGTTAAGCACACTTCCGATCCTTATTCTACAATCATGCAAAGTCAGCATGATTACTTCTTCATTCCTACCACACAGATGCAAATCTTGGTGTGATCATTTGCTTAAGATGGTTACGTTTTCTTAACTTTAAGTCTTCAGGCTTGTTGCTATATTTATAAAATATCAAATTTCATAATAATTCAATTTCATGAATACCAAATACATTGATCTAATCGATCAAACTTATTATTTTCCTCAAGAAGAGTTTAATTTAGATGGTGAGCACTTACAATTTCACGGCATACCTTTAAATGAATTAGTTAAAGAATATGGTAGTCCTTTAAAATTTACATACCTACCAAAAATTTCTGATAACATACTTAGGGCCAAAAATTGGTTTGCAAACGCTATAGAAAAAAACAACTATAAAGGTAAATACCATTATTGTTATTGTACAAAAAGCTCTCATTTTCAGCATGTAATGCATGAGGCTTTAAAGAATGATATACATATGGAAACCTCCTCTGCTTTCGATATTAATATTATTGAAAAACTTAAAGCAGATGGCAAGTTAACAGACGATACGTTTGTAATCTGTAACGGTTTTAAACGGGAAAAATACATTGATAACATCGCTAGATTAATTAATAATGGTCACAAAAATTGTGTACCTATTATAGATAATTACGAAGAAATAGATTTGTTGTCAGAGGTTATTAATGACACTTTTAAAGTTGGTATTCGTATTGCGTCTGAAGAGGAGCCTAAATTTGAGTTCTATACTTCTCGTTTAGGAATAGGCTATAAGAATATTGTGCCTTTTTATGAGAATCAAATAAAGGATAATGATAAGGTTGAGCTTAAAATGCTTCATTTTTTCATTAATACTGGTATTCGTGATAATGCTTATTATTGGAACGAACTTGTAAAGTGTTTAAAAGTATATGTTCGTTTAAAGAAGATTTGTCCTTCATTAGATAGCTTAAATATTGGTGGTGGTTTTCCTATTAAAAACTCATTGGCTTTTGATTATGATTATCAATATATGATCAATGAAATTTTAAACCAAATCAATATTACGTGTTCAGAAGCAGATGTACCTGTTCCTCATATTTTCACCGAATTCGGTAGTTTTACTGTAGGTGAAAGTGGTGGAGCCATTTATGAAATCTTATACCAGAAGCAACAGAATGATCGTGAAAAATGGAACATGATAGATTCATCTTTCATTACCACTTTGCCAGATACTTGGGCTATTAATAAAAGATTTATCATGTTGCCAATTAATCGTTGGAACGATGAATACGAAAGGGTATTATTGGGTGGACTTACTTGTGATAGTGATGATTACTACAATAGCGAGCAAAACATGAACGCCATTTATTTACCTAAATATAAAAGAGAGAAACCATTGTATATCGGTTTTTTCAATACTGGGGCATATCAAGAATCAATTGGTGGTTATGGAGGGTTGCAACACTGTTTAATTCCGCAGCCAAAACATATTTTGATTGATAAAGATGAAAACGGTAACTTCACTTACAAACTTTTTAGAGCCCAACAAAAGGCAGAAGATCTATTGGGTATTTTAGGTTATGATGTTGAAGAAGGCACTGAATAAAAATAGATTGGCGATAAAGACCGATAAACATAGAATTACGTATATAACATTGAATAGATTACTAAAAAACCACTTAACAATAGCTAAAATATCATGAGTACATCTAAGAATTATGCCGGAATTTCCGATGAATTCGCACAACTAGAAAAATCCAAAATTATCTTAATACCTGTTCCTTATGATGGAACAAGCACTTGGGGTAAAGGAGCGGACAAAGGTCCTGAAGCTTTTTTAGAAGCTTCAGAAAACATGGAATTGTATGATATTGAAACCGATTCTGAAGTTTATAAACAAGGAATTCATTTAACAGCGCCAATTACTGAGAACAGTTCTCCAGAGGCAATGGTTAATGCGGTGCATAACATTACAAAAGACTTTATTAAACGCAATAAGTTTGTAACCTTGTTTGGCGGTGAACATTCTATTTCTATTGGTTCTATACGTGCCTTTAACGAATGTTTCGATAATTTAACGGTATTGCAGATAGATGCTCATGCCGATTTAAGAGAATCTTACGAAGGTACAAAGTACAACCATGCTTGTGCAGTGTATGAAGCTAACCAGACCACTAATTTGGTTCAGGTAGGTATACGTTCTATGGATATTATTGAAAAGACCTTAATGGATGAAGAAAAAACATTCTTCGCCCATGATATGATAGCCGATGAATATTGGTCAGATAAGGTGATTGAGGCAATGACAGAAAATGTGTTCATTACGTTTGATTTAGATGCTTTTGACCCATCAATTATGCCATCTACAGGTACTCCAGAACCAGGTGGATTGCTTTGGTATGAAACTATGGAATTCTTAAAGCAGGTTTTTGCCGATAAGAATGTTGTAGGTTTTGATATTGTAGAGCTATGCCCTAATAAAAACGAAAGATCGTCAGATTTCTTGGCGGCAAAATTATATTACAAAATGCTCAGCTATAAATTTGCAGGGCAAGATATCGATCAAGAGTATGACAATACTTTTGATGTAGATTATAAAGCAATCACGAATTCAAAATTTGAAGATGACGAAGACTAAAGGTGCAATCACCAATTTTATAGAAAAATACTACTTACATTTTAATGCTGCAGCATTAGTAGATGCTGCTAAAGGTTATGAAGAGCAACTAGATAATGGTGCCAAAATGTTGGTGTCGTTAGCTGGTGCAATGTCTACTGCAGAATTGGGTAAAATCTTCGCAGAGGTTATCCGTCAAGATAAAGTTCAGATTATATCTTGTACAGGTGCAAATTTAGAAGAGGATATCATGAATTTGGTAGCACATTCTCATTACAAACGTGTGCCTAACTACAGAGATCTTACACCGCAGGACGAATGGGATTTGTTGGAGAAAGGTTTAAACCGAGTTACAGATACTTGCATACCAGAAGAAGAAGCATTTAGAAGACTACAAGAACACATTTTTAAAATTTGGAAAGATGCAGATGATAAAGGTGAGCGTTTTTTACCTCATGAATTCATGTACAAAATGTTACTTTCAGGTGTATTAGAGGAATATTACGAGATAGACCTTAAAGATTCTTGGATGTACGCTGCTGCAGAGAAAAACCTGCCTATTATTTGCCCAGGATGGGAAGATAGTACTATGGGTAACATCTTTGCAAGCTATGTAATGAAAGGCGAGTTGAAGGCGAGTACTATGAAATCTGGTATTGAGTATATGACTTTCTTGGCAGATTGGTATACTGCAAATTCTGAAAACGGAATTGGATTCTTCCAAATAGGTGGAGGTATTGCTGGCGATTTTCCAATTTGCGTAGTACCAATGTTATACCAAGATATGGAGCGTACAGATACTCCATTCTGGAGCTATTTCTGTCAAATTAGCGATAGCACTACTAGTTATGGTTCTTATTCTGGCGCCGTACCTAATGAAAAAATAACTTGGGGTAAATTAGATATTAATACTCCTAAATATATTATAGAAAGTGATGCGACAATTGTTGCTCCCTTAATTTTTGCTTACCTATTAGATATGTAATTATGGACAAGAACGCACATTTAAATAGAGTCATTGTTGACTTTAAAAAATTGACGCCAGAAGTTCTTAAACTTTTGGTAGATAGATACCCAGATGGGTATGATGATCGTAATATTATCACTTTCAGAAATTCGCAAGGAGAACGTATAGAAGCTGTTGAGGTTTTAACCGAGGATACTAAGTATTTGGTAAAGATCAGTGCTAAACTTGAGTATACAATGGAGAATTATGATGAGGATGATTACGAAGATTTCGCTGATGATGATCCAACTGCAGTAGTTGAGCCAGATCCAGAAGAGATGGTCGATGGCGAAGACGAAGATTAATTCTTCTGTATTGTTTAAAAAATAGTTAACAAATTACAATTCCGGTTTGCAATTAGTAAACCGGATAATTGAGTATTACCATAAAAAATAAACTAAATATCGTTGTGCTTACAACAGGTATATGAAAATTGATGAAATTGAAAATATTGAATTAAAGTTTTTAGATCTTGATGATTATCAAGAATTGAAAACAGCTATGATTTCTGCTTATACCAACATGCCTGGTTCATATTGGAAAGAAGAACATATAAAATCTTTAATCGATAAATTTCCAGAAGGCCAAGTAGTTATAAAAATTAATGGTCAATTGGCAGGTGTAGCATTATCTATTGTTGTTGATTATAATGCTTTCGATGACACCCACACCTACGAACAAATTACAGGTAAGTATAGTTTTGATACTCATAATGATGAAGGCGATGTACTTTATGGTATTGAGGTTTTTATAAAACCTAGCTTTAGAGGTCTTCGTTTGGGTCGTCGCTTATATGATTACAGGAAAGAACTTTGCGAGAAATTGAATTTAAAAAGTATAGCTTTTGGTGGTCGTATGCCAAATTACCACAAGTATGCATCAGAACTATCGCCAAAAGAATATATCGATAAGGTTCGTCGTAAAGAAATTCAAGATCCAGTTCTAAATTTTCAGATCAGCAATGATTTTCATCCTGCAAAGGTAATGAAGGGGTATTTAGATGGCGATAAGGCATCACAAGACTTTGCTATTTTAATGGAGTGGGATAATATCTATTATCAAAAACCTTCAAAGAAAGCAGCAACAAAGAAAACGGTTATTCGCCTTGGATTAATTCAATGGCAAATGCGACCTTATAAAGATTTAGATGAATTGCTGGAGCAAGCGGAGTACTTTATAGATGCCGTATCTGGCTATCGGTCAGACTTTGCCCTGTTCCCAGAATTTTTTAATGCACCGTTAATGGCTGGTAATAACCATATGTCTACGGCAGATGCTATTAGGGAACTTGCAAAGCATACACAGGCAATTGCACATAAATTTTCTGAATTCTCAATTTCCTATAACATAAATATTATAACTGGTAGTATGCCAGAAATGATAGATGGTCGTTTGTACAACGTTGGTTATTTATGTAGACGTGACGGTACTATGGAACGCTATGAGAAATTACATGTTACACCAGACGAAGCCAAAGTATGGGGTATGCAAGGTGGTAATCAAATAAAAGCATTTGATACGGATTGTGGTAAAATAGGAGTATTAATATGTTACGATTCTGAGTTCCCTGAACTTAGTCGCTTATTGGCAGATGAAGGCATGGATATCTTGTTCGTTCCTTTCTTGACCGATACCCAAAATGGGTATTCTAGAGTACGTAATTGTGCACAGGCAAGAGCTATTGAGAACGAATGTTATGTGGCTATCGCCGGTAGTGTAGGTAACTTACCAAATGTTCAGAATATGGATATTCAATTTGCACAGTCGATGGTATTTACTCCGTGTGATTTCTCTTTTCCAACTAACGGAATAAAAGCAGAAGCTACACCGAATACCGAAATGATATTAATTGCCGATGTAGATATAAGTTTACTTCGTGAACTAAATCAATTTGGGGCAGTACGTAACCTTCGTGATAGAAGAACTGATTTATTTGAATTAAAAAAGAAATAGGATAATTCCGGTAAATCGGAGTCAAAAAAAAACAAATATTGGATAATTTACAGATTATAGGTAGTGAAGAATGGTGTGTGTTTAATGATTTAGGCATTCCTGCTATAAAAGCAAGGGTGGATTCTGGAGCAAAAACATCTTCCATTCAAGCAACCAATTTTAAAATAGTTATAAAAGGTGGTCATGAATGGGTAAAATTTGAGGTTAGTCCTTTACAGGAAAATCGCAGCATTGCAATTGAGTGTCAAGCACGGTTAGTAGACCGTCGTATGGTAAAAAGCTCATCGGGTATTTCTGAAGAACGTTTGGTGATTAAAACACCCGTTACAATTGGCGATTCTACTTTTGAGATAGAGTTGACATTGGCAAATAGAGATACGATGGAGTTTCGTATGTTATTGGGTAGGGAAGCTTTAAATGATCGTTTTATAGTAAACCCAGCTTTAAACTATCAATTACAATCTTTTGAAGATAGTGAGGTAAATAAAAAATATGCTCCTTATTTTAAAGAGAAAACAGGATTAAAAATTGCGCTATTAGCAAGTAATCCGAACCTGTATAGCAACAAAAGAATCATGGAAGCTGCTGAGGCAAGAGGTCATGAAATTGATTTCTTGAATGTAGAACAGGTTTATATGAAACTTGATGCACATTCTCCTGAAATTAGATATCGTGGTGGTATTATTTTAAAGGATTATGATGCTGTTATTCCACGTATTAAACCCTCTGTAACTTTTTATGGATGTGCGTTAATTCGTCAATTCAATAACTTGGGCGTGTATTGTCAAAACTCAGCAGAGGCTATTACCCAATCTAGGGATAAGTTGTTTGCATCTCAGTTATTTTCCAAGAACGATATACATATACCTATAACAGGTTTTGCAAAATCGCCAATGGATACCAAAGACTTGATCAAAATGGTTAATGGTGCACCATTGATAATTAAGCTTCTAGAAAGTACACAAGGTAAAGGTGTTGTTTTGGCAGAGACCAATAAGGCTGCAGAAAGTGTTATTAATGCCTTTAAGAGTGTTAACACGAACATTCTGGTGCAAGAGTTTATTAAAGAAGCAAACGGACAGGATATACGTTGTTTCGTGGTAAACGGTAGAGTAGTGGCAAGTATGCAACGCCAAGCTCAAAAAGGGGAGTTTAGGGCTAATATTCATCAGGGTGGTACTGCTTCTATTATTAGAATAACTGCAGACGAAAAGAAACTTGCTTTAAAGGCAGCTAAAGTATTAAACCTTGCAGTTGCCGGTGTAGATATTATTCGTTCTAATAAAGGACCTTTATTGTTAGAGGTAAATTCTTCTCCAGGTTTAGAAGGTATAGAAAATGCTACAGGTAAAGATATCGCCAACGCTATGATCGTAGCGATTGAAAAGCGATTAAAGTTTATTGGTTAATATTTATGATTGTTCATTAACTAACCTTAACAAGGTGGTCATTTTTTTGAATGGCTATTTGTTGTATTCCTATAAAAAAAGAGGTTACCTATTAAGGCAACCTCTTTTAATTTATTTGAGTTTTAGCACTTTATAAAGGTTCGTTAAAACCAATTCTAATGGTTTATGTACCAAGAACCTTAAAAGGTTGCTAAGGCTAAATTTATAAGTTTATCCCATAAACATAATACTGGAAATAATAGCCCAGATACCAAGAATTATGGCAGCTAAACCAAATTTTCCTTGCAAAGGGGCAAGTTTAGCTCTTAATTCTTCTCCTTTTTTCATAGCTCCCTCATTTTTAGATAAAAGCATTTCTTGAATCATGCCATAACCTAATAAGAAGCCTAATACTGCAGTAACTATACTAACAGCAATCCAAGTAATCCACCAAATTGGAAAAGTGCCCAGCAAACCAATGCTTAATACGGCACTAATGATTCCCCATATACCCCAGATACAAAAAATTAAGCCGATCCAACCTTGGTAAGGTGTAATCTTATCTAAAAGCTCTTTTGCATTTGGTTTTTTTGATAAAAGCAATGAAGGCGCCGCTAGTAGCCCAAGAATAATTAATGTAAGTCCGTAAATCATAATTTTAACTTTTTGTTGGTTTCCTGAGGATAACGGACGTTTATTCGATTAAGTATAAAGTTGGATTGTTATTTAAATGGTATTATTTTATTAAAATAATCTTTGTGCTAATAATGATTTACAGGATTATTGTTTAGTGAGATAATCCTTTACTTTTAATTAGTAGTGTGTTTGCGACTACCTTTTCAAATTATCTAACATGGTTTCCGTAGTTTTTTGAAGGTCGAATTCTGCTTTCCAATTCCAATCTTTTTGTGCAATTGAATCATCAATACTACTTGGCCACGAATTGGCAATCTCTTGTCTAAAATCTGGCTCGTATGCAATCTTAAATTCTGGGATAACAGCTTTAATGTTTTCTGCCATTTCTTTAGGCGTAAAACTCATTGCAGCTAAATTATAGGCAGATCGTTCTTTAATGTTTTCTGCAGGGGCTTCCATAATCTGTAACGTGGCACGTATAGCGTCGTCCATGAACATCATTGGTAAGTTAGTGTCTTCTTCTAGAAAGCACGTGTATGAGCCTTCAGATAAAGCCTTATGATAAATTTCAACAGCGTAATCTGTTGTTCCACCGCCTGGCATAGTTTTCCAACTTATTAGTCCTGGGTATCGTATGCTACGTACATCGACATTAAATTTATTAAAATAATATTCGCACCATCTTTCACCACTCTGTTTACTTATTCCATAAACGGTACTAGGTTCCATAATGGTATTCTGTGGTGTATTTTCTTTTGGAGTATTAGGGCCAAAAACAGCAATACTTGAAGGCCAGAAAATTTTCTCGATTTTTTTCTCTTTTGCTAAATTCAATACATTGAAAAGCGTATTCATGTTAAGATTCCAGGCACGCATAGGAAATTTTTCTGCGGTGGCACTTAACATGGCCGCCATCAAATAAACCTCTGTAATATCATAATATGCGATGACCTCCTCTAATGCATCATAATTGGTGGCGTCTAAAATTTCAAACGGTCCAGATTCCATTAAATCCTCGTTACCCTCTCTAATATCACTTGCGATAACATGCTCATTACCATATTTTTCTCTAAGTGTTAAAGTTAGTTCTGTTCCTATTTGACCACAGGCCCCAATAATCAATATATATTTTGACATTAAAATTTACGTTAAATGAATTTGAGATAAAGATACCTTTTCTTAAAATTTGTACATTCGCTTATGTCCAAAATTTTATATTTTTTAATAATAGTAACCCTGGTCGCATCATGTAAAGATGCCGTGTCGGATACAGCAACAATTCATGAATCTCGTTGGGAAGATGTAAGGGATAGCCTGCCAAGTAAAATTCGAGTCGATGCAAAAGCTAAGACTATCTTAAACGATTGGCTTGAATATAATGCATTGGAAAAGAGTTTTGACAAGATGTATACTTCTGAATTTATAGAAGATTTTGAGCTTGTAATGGATGAGATGGTAGAGAATCAGAAGAAAATGGAGATAGGTGAGTACCCTGAAAAATTTGATATTCAGCAAATAAAAGGACGGCAGAAAGTTTTTAAAACCTATATTTTAAAAACTAAAGGTGATTTGGAGTATAGACAAAATCCTAAGGAATCTATGCTTCAAATGATTACTGCTTTCAACGATTTAAGAAATCAATTTAATGTTGTAATCAACAATACCTTACCAGATGAATTACTCGCAAATGAAGAAAATTAGCCTATTACTAGTTCTTGTTTCAACCGTATTTTTTGCTCAAGAAGACAAAAAATTACAGATTATTAAAACTTTAGATAATTGGCATGCAGCCGCAGGTGCGGCAGATTTTGATGCTTACTTTGGACTAATGACCAGTGATGCCGTGTTTATTGGTACAGATGCCACTGAAAATTGGCAGCGAGATGAGTTTATGAGTTTTTCTAAACCATATTTTGATAAGGGGAAAGCTTGGAATTTTACTGCCGTTGAACGAAATATCTATATAAATGATGCTGCAGACTTAGCTTGGTTCGATGAATTGCTAGACACACAGATGAAAATTTGTCGTGGATCTGGAGTTCTGAAAAAAGAAGATGGACAATGGAAGGTAGCCCATTACGTATTATCCATAGCTGTGCCAAATGACTTGGTAGATAAGTTGGTGGAACTCAAAAGCGAAAAGGATGATGCTCTTTTAAAAGAGCTTAAAACAAACTAATAAAAAAGGCGAATCATTAATGATTCGCCTTTTTTATTTCAATAACAATCGGTAATTATTTTTTCTCTTCTGGAGCCTCTTTTCTTGAAGTTAAAGCTTGCTTGCTTAAACTTGCCAAATTAAAACTTGGGTCTATTGCTAAAGCTTCGTCCAAGGTAGCAATAGCTTGGTCAATATTATTTTTGTCCATGTTATACTGTATAAGTGCCTTAACATGAATAAAAGCTGCTTTCAAAGAAACTTCATAAGGTTGTTGACGCTCGTAAAAGGCATATTTCATATCATCTGTTGCATTGGCAATGCCATATTCAACATGTGTCATAGCACCAACGTTATCTCCTGTTTGAACCTTTAAGTCGGCTAATTCGTAAGCTAAGTAAGCATTAGGCTCTCTTGCATTTAATGCTTCAAATTGTTCTAAAGCTCTTTTTGGTTGATTTAGCGCTTTCAATGAAACAGCTTTAACCTGGACAGCAAGGTCAGAATCAGTTTCTAATTTCTCAATACCAATTATATTCAACGCTTGTAAATGCTGATTGTCATTTGCATAAATATAAGCAAGTGTATCATTTCTTTGTTGTGATGGTGATAGAATATTTAAATGGGTAAGTGCATTTATAACACCATCAACATCGCCTTGTAATCGCATTTGATCGTAAAAGGCTTCGTAATGTTTTAGTAATTCTGAGTTGGTCTGTGAGTATCCATAACTACCGGAGAATAAAACGGCAATGACTACTATTAAAACTGATTTTTTCATTTTCATTGTTCTTTTTAAAGTGCGCTAAACTATTAAAATATTCTGTATGATCTTGTTAAGGAAAGGTTTAAATGTTAGAAATGAAAAAAGACGCCTGTTAAGGCGCCTTTTAAAACTAGTTATTTTTTGAATTTTTAAGCTAATTCTAACTTGTTATTAGATGTTTTAAAGGAATTCAATAGCTGTGTGTAAAAACCAATACTCTTATTATCTTTTTCTACACAAGATATTAGAAACTTACACAAATTATTAAACAACAGATTCGTGTAAAATGTTGGTAAATAAGTATTTACTTTTTTAGGGTCGTAAAAACTATCATCTTCAATTACCTCCATTTTTATTCTATGGCGGTGGTAGTCTATAGTTACACTGGTAGCATTATAATATTTTTTTAATAATGCAATATGTAAATCTTCGTACTTTTTAGACCCGTTAGGGTTCTTGCAACTTAGGGAGATGAGCTTCTCTAATTCAACCAAAACCCTCTCCCGTAATTTTTCTTTCTTCATGATATTATGGCTTTATATTGTTATACAAAGGTATGTCATACGTCGATAAGTAGTTGATAACCAACAATATATTAACGCTATTTTCACGTATTTGTTGTCAAAGGAAGGTTTTGTGTTGTAAAGCCTTAATTTATAGTTGTAAGAAACTTAAACTTATTAATAAGAAAAGGACTACAAAATGTTATTAATTTGTCCGTTTTCCCGGAAGTTGAGGTGTATTGGGGTGCTGCTATACCTCGCTTTAAAGCTTCTTTGGTATAATATTCTTTTTTCGTTGGATGCGCAGGATACACGGCATTTAGAACATCGTTAAAATGTTGGCGTTCTATTATGGTCCTTATAATACCGATACAATCATCTAAATGAATTAAGTTAATAGGAGCATCACCACCAGTAAGATTTTCTCTACCGGATAACATGGTCACAGGGTGTCTGTTTGGACCTATTAAACCCCCAAAACGAATTATAGTGGTTTGGAGTTCAGGATCGTTTTTTAATAATTCTTCGCATTGTAATAGTTGTATGCCAGACTCAGTATTAGGTTTTGGTTCGGTTTGCTCTGTTACGACACCTTCAGCATCTCCATACACTGCAGTACTACTGGCAAAAATGATCTTTCTTACCCGAGATTTTTTAATTACTTTATGTAGTAATCTAATTTTTGCGATGTAACTTTCCTTTGGTCCCTTTCCTCTTAATTTGGGTGGAATATTAATGACGAGAATACTCAATGAACTTAGAAATTCATCAATATTTCCATGTATCCCGTCTTCAGATAATAAAATATGAAATGGGACAATGCCTTTTTCTTTCAGCATAGCTAATTTATCTTCCGAAGTAGAAGTTCCGTTTACTTCATAATCTTGTTCTATTAAACTTTCAGCTAATGGTAACCCTAGCCAACCACAACCAATAACACCTATTTTATTACTCAAATTTTACTTTTTGGATGGTTAATATAGCATCGTTCAACACAAATGGCATTGGAATTTGATTTTCTTTTCGTTGTGGAATGGTAAACAAAGCATTATCAAGAAGGTCGTTAGAAGCCTCGTAAATGGTAATTTCTAATTCCTTATCTTCAGGTACTTCGAGAGTTATATCCGTGTAATTCTTATCGCTTATATAATTGGTTATTAACCTACCACTATTTCTATTTTGAAGAAAGTGCTCTGATAATTCTACCCCGTTAACGTTTGCCTTCAAAACATCAATATCATTAGTGAATAATTCTAATCGATTAATAGGTCTATTTGGGGTAATACAAAGACGAATGGTGCGTACTGCATTTATTAAAGTATCCAATTGTATTTCAATAGTTGGCTTTGGAACATTTTTTAGAGGAGCATCATTGGTAAATGTAAAATTAGATCCGTATTTACTACTAATGACCTTTTTGCTAAGGTTATTGTCCATAACCTTTTTAGTGATGTATTGTGAAGTCCAATCTGATAATTGATGCTCATAAGTTGCCCACATGGCTTTCTCATCATCTGCATTTAATACATACAATAAACTGGTAGGCTTTGGGCGTTCTTTTGTGAAGCTAGAGTCCATATGGGCAGAAACCATAAGTCCTGCAAACAACAAGAAACTGAGAAATGCCAAAGCACCTTTTTTTCTGTATTTGGTAACTAATGGTAATAGTAAAAAGAAAATTAATGTTGTTAAAAGGGTAGAAGTTATCATCATTTTAAGACCTAACCCAACTGGGAACATTTGCACTAATGGTGCGAATATAAATAACGCTGGAATGCCTAGAAAAACTAATAAAAACGGATTCGGATTCTTTTGATTGATGTGGACGTAAAAGGCAACTAAGAAACTGTAAAGTGGTATTATAAAAAATGCAGCTCCTTTTAAGTAGACAGCTACCAGACCACAAATAATTATCCAAATAATAAATGGAGCCACTAATAAGTTTGCTGTTTTTATAACTTTAAACCTGTAATAGGCGTAAAAACAAGTTCCTAATGAAAATAAGGTGAAGGCTAAAATATATGCATGACCATTGTAGGTGAATCCGTGTAGAATATCATTGTAAGCTGGATACACCCATTTCAAAAACGTCCAGCTATAGTAACCTACAATTCCATTGATAACTAACGTGAAGAGCACTGGTATAAACCCCTTTAGAATATCTTTTCCTTTTAATATTTTTTTCCTAAATCCAGATATTAGAAGTATTATGAAAAAAATGATAGCAAGAATAAGCATAGGCATGATCCAAGTAAAAGGGTATGAGACCATTTTAAAAAACGGTACATTAAAGTAGACATTATCATCCAAGCTTTTTAAGTTGGTTAGGTCTGTATTGCTAAAGTGTACTAATAATGGCATTAGGTAACTACCTTGGTGTGCTAAGGTCTTTCGGTCTAATCGTTCATAATTATCAATTGCGGTATGGTAGTCAAAATGATCATCGATAAAAGCGAAATTAAATCCCTCAACATCACCCTCTTCTCTAAAAACAGTTAGATCAGTATCATTAGGTAACATTTTATAAATACTATAGACAAGTGAATTAGCTACAGGAAACTCAGGATTTGCAGCAATAAATTCGGATATAAGTTTGCTGTTTCCTTTGTTGGTTTCCATGAGCATGTAACTTGGTCCACCACTACCACGGGCTTCAAAATTTAAAACAAGACCAACATCTTTCAACCATTTATGCTTGTCAACAAATAAATCGGCTCCATTAAGGCCTAACTCTTCGGCATCGGATATTAAAATAATGATATCGTTCTTTGGTGTTGCATTCGTCTTTAGAAATGCTCTTACCCCTTCCAGAATTGTAGCAACGCCACTTCCTGCATCACTAGCACCAAGAGAAGAATGGGGACCACTATCATAGTGACTCAGTAACAATAATGCCTTACCGGATTCGCTGCCTTTTATGCGGGCAAGTATATTCTCTGCTTTGCTTAAATTGCCCCAATCACCAGAGGTATATCCTTCTTGTAAAGAAGTTTCCAAACCTAAATTCTTAAGCTCATCTGTAATATAGTTACGTACCGAAGTATGAGCAGGGAAACCCACACCATGCGGTTCTTTTGAAATTTCTTTTACATGTTGTAATGCCCTATTTGTAGAGAATTCGGTTTCAACAACAACTTCATCTGGACTATACTGCGGTAAAAGAACTCTAAAACTCCAATAGGTAGCAAGAATAATAAGTAGTAAGGTTAATAGGGTTGGTGTCTTTTTCATGATTACGGTATTCTTTTAATTAAGCATAAAGTATTAAAAATAACACTACAAATATTGGCTTTTATTAGCAAATGTCAATTATTTTATTATCTTTAGTAATTAACCTCTAAACAAACTATCATGGGAATCAAAAGCTTTCAAGGCGTTAGAAAGGTATTTAAAAAGGAATTTGAAGCCCCAATTTTGGTAGCAGATTACATGACTACTAAGTTAATCACTTTTTCGCCAGAAGAGTCAATTTTAACCGTAATGGAAAAATTTGCCAAACATCGTATTTCAGGTGGACCTGTTTTAGATAAGAACGGATTTCTAGTTGGTATCATTTCTGAAGCGGATTGTATGAAGCAAATTTCTGAAAGTAGATATTTTAATCAACCTATTTTAGATAAGAGTGTTGAAAGATTTATGACTAAAACCGTGGAAACCATTCCACATGATATTTCAATTTTTGATGCTGCTGGTATTTTTGCCCAACACAACAGAAGAAGGCTGCCAGTTATGCGAAATGGTATATTAGTTGGTCAAATTAGTAGAAAAGATATTGTTATTGCAGCCTTAAAACTAAGCGGCCATAACTATAAATAAGAATTTACTTTTAAAGAGATATATAAAAACAAATAAAGCTATCCTTCGGGAAAGCTTTATTTGTTTTTAGTAGCCAGTAGCTTATTCCCGTTTTACGATCATGTAAAAATCATTATCTAATGGTAGATATCCTAAATCGTATAAAAAGTAATAGGTAGTGCCTTTCTTGGTAGTGTATAGGTTGGTGACATAATCAAAATCGAAACCCTTGTCCAGCAAACGAGTACGCGTTGTTTTTGTCTTACCATCAGTTAATTTGTAACTGTCAAGAACACGGTAATTTTTACGAAGTCTATTGTTAATGTTTCTAATGAGATTTTTACTGTCTGGATTTACTTTATTGTTGTAAGCATTGCGACAGTAGTCATTACAGAATTTTTTATCAATTCTACCAATGACATCTTTACTGCACTCTAAACATTGCTTATTCATCTATTGTCTGTGGTAGTTAAATTTTACTTCGTTTGAAGTTCCGTCTTCTTCCCCAACTTCAACGTACATGTTTATTTCTTTATCAGATATATATTCAATAGTGAAATCGTCAAAATAAAAACGATTCTCTTCTACTTGTACCAATTTAAAATCAATATTTTCATCTCTTTCTTCCCAACCACTTAGATTAGCGTCAAAATGTTTAAGTTGTAAAATGAGGGTTCCATCAGTTTCTAATAAATGTCCAAATTCGTAAAAACTTACGGCACCTTTGTCAAGTAAACGAAATGAGAACATCATAGAGCCATCTAATGGTGGACTCCATATTTCTTCTGCAATACCTCCAAAGGCTTCCCCTTTCCAATGTCCTGCTAACCATTCTATGTTATTTAGACTAGCATCTGGACTCGTCATACCTTCTTCAAAAGAAATCGTGTTTTGTGACTGTAATAAACATGTAGTAGAAAGAAAGAAAAGCAGTAATAATTTCATGTTATCGTATTTGCAACAAGATACAAATTAAACGTTTACAAACGCCTTTGTTTACTTTTCGTAAAATTCAATAGGAAGGCCGTCTGGGTCAGCTATGAATGTAAATCGTTTATTAGTGAATTCGTCTATTCGTATAGGTTCTGCAATAACATTATGTAGTTTACATTTAGCAATAATATCTTCTAAATTGTCCACTTCAAAAGCTATATGTCGCAATCCGCATGATTCTGGTCTAGATGGTCTTTGTGGCGGATTAGGGAAGGAAAATAACTCAATGATATATTCGCCCTGTAAAGCCAAATCTAATTTATAGGACTTTCGTTCTTCACGATATACTTCTCGAATAATCTCTAACCCTAAAACCTCTATGTAGAATTGTTTTGAAATTTCATAATTAGAGCAAATAATGGCGGTATGGTGTACTTTGTTCATAGCTTTAAATTAGAATTACTTATCTAAGAAGTATATTAGTATTACTGTTAGAACGGGAACTCCAATATAAATAAGTAGTAATGGGAAACCCCCTTTGAAACCTTTTATTATCTTTTTATGGAATTTCTTTTCGAAGAGCATATTAGATTATATAGTTATAAAATAACAAGGGTGGTTTACAAATTTGTAAACCACCCTTGTTATTAATATGAAATGTGTGATTATAACTTATAAGTGATTCCGATTCTTCCTCCACTTACAACATTTCCTCCTCCAATTTGAAGATTTACTGCGAAATTATCATCAAAGAAATAGCGACCGCCTATTTGTAAACCTAAACCGAAATTATCAACGTCAACATCATTAACAGTGCTACCGTTAATTTTGGTAGACCAGCTATAGTAAGTCAAATTAGCACCTGCATATAAATCCCACTGACTTGGAATCTCAAAAACCTCATTAAAATGATAATTACCATTTCCTGTAATACCAAATATAGAACTCTTGTAGTCGCCACCAAAACCACTACCATGATTGTAGGTTTGATACGATAATTCGCCGCCAACAGAGATATTTGGTGCTACACCATATTCTAATCCTGCGTAAATTGGAGTTCCCCATCCAGAAAAGCCAAATCCTGCATTTGCTTGTAATGCTCCTTCTTCTAATGGTGATTGTGCGTACGAAAAGCCAATAGTAAATAAGGCTAATAATAAAGTGATTTTTTTCATGGTTAATGTTTTGGCTAACAATTAGTTAATTAATATTTTTTGATATTTTGAATGTAAATATCTGCGAAAGATAATTAAATATTTTAATTGTTAAAGTTTTAACCTCACCAAAATATATAGGTAAAAAAAGTAAGACCGGATGCCAAGAATACTTCACTTTCGATAGTAATATCTTTATCTAGATATTCATTTCTTAAATGCGCGATAAAGTTATTTTTTGCTAACCTAAAGATTACTCAAGGGCTTCATACAACTCAATAGCTTTCGTATAATTGATTGCGCCTTTCATAGTCATGTCATTTACATAACCATCTAAAGTCTGGTGATTTAATTCTACCCAAGTCTCCAACGAATCTCTTTTTTGTGCCCAAATATTCCAATTAACGTCGATGTATTCTAACTCTTCGATTTTTGAGATTTTATCAGCTTCAAAGGTTATTTTGACCTTAAACTTTAGGGGGTTGTTTTTTAAGAACTCATTACGGATATTTTTCTGAGCAATTGTTGCGAAGATGTCATTGTTCTTTTCTTTTAAATCAATTATTTCATAAGATGGTTTAAAAATTGAATCCCATTTAAAAAATTTATGAAAACTGTCATAATCATAACTTGTTGTAAACTCACCTGAAACTATGGTGATGCTATCATTTATTACAGCATTTAATTCGTCGAAATTTCCGGAGTCAAAAGCATTGTAATATTGCTTGACAGTTTCTTTATGATCTAATTTTTGATAGTCACAACTGGTCAATAGACCTATTGTAACTAATAAAATAAATATATTTTTCATTATGCGATTTTATCAACTGAAACTAAATTTTTAATCTTCAGTGCTTTTTCAAAATGATCTAATTTATGCTCTTGAATCCACCATGTGGCGACTTCCATTAAGAGTTTGGGATTGTCATTTTTGTTCTTAAAAAAAGCGTAGAACGATAGCCCTACATTATCTCCTTTGGCAGCAATTTTAGCATCGCAAACTTCAATGATTTTTAATCTTATTTCTTTGTTCATTTTAAATGTTAAGAGATTTGTTCTATTCTATTTTAAAGTACTTCAAAATCACTTCAAAATCTTAATCTTATACTTCTGTAAAAGCCCACTTAGATTATCCGTAGAGAAAATTGCTCCCGTCATTGTATTGTTCTCCGGATCTAGGCTAACATTTGTAGCTGAACTAAAATCTGTTTTTTGAAGATTGGTTCTTGAAAACACGGCACGTTCTAAATTACACTCATCGAATTTGGCATTACTTAAATCGCAATCACCAAAATCAGCTTCTTCAAGCTTACATGTCATAAATAACTGACCGGTAAGTTTTAAATCCGTGAAGATTGTAAAACTTAAATTACAGTCAAAAAAGGATAAATCCATCAAGAAAGAATTGCAGGTGTTAAAGGCAAGACCCATCAGTTTAGAGTGTGAAAACTTCACTTCCTTAAAAGTAGTATTTACAATATTCGTATTACTTAGATTACAGTCTATAAACTCGCATTCTAAAAAAATCTGGTTATCTAAATATCCTTTAGAGAAATCACATCCTTCAAAAATGCAATTCTCATATTCAGCCCTTCGCAATCGGGTTGCCGTGTAGTTTTCTCCTTTAAAAGTTTTGTCTAGTATTAGTTTCTCCACTATATTTTAATGTTGTTTTTCAGATAATATTATCGCAGGAATTTCTAAACTTTGAAATAGTGAATTATATGCTTTCATTTCAGTATTTATAATTGCGTCGTGTTCCGTTGAAAACGCATTCCACGTGGTCAATAAATCATTTAAACGCTCTTTTGCACCTGCTGTAATTTTGGGCTCAGCCGCATCAATATAACCTCTTAGATTCAGTAATTGGGCATTTAATTTATTTTCAAAATTTATAACGTCTTGAAAGGTTTTCTGGTTAGGCTGAATCAAGTTTTCTTCCCAAGTGGTAATTCGTTTCACTAAAGAATCTCCTTTCTTTAAAAGTTCTTCTGCTCCCGAATTACTAGAAAGTAGTTTCTCGTATTGTTTTAATTGAGATTTAGCCGAGCGCATATCATTCACTTTGGTGTGAATATTTACAACAGTAGTTTCAATGGTATTCATCATTGCTTGTTGCGCTGCATAATCTGCCATACTAGCCTTTACTTTTGGGTGAGGTAAAACAGTAACCGTGGTTTCTACTGTAGATTCCTCTAAAGTTAGTTTCAGCTGATAATCACCTGGGCCAATAGTTGATCCATTTAATCCACCAAGTACAAAAACCTTGTCAACAGATGGTAAGCTTTCTCTTTTAAAGTCCCATGTAAAACGGTTGTACCCTTTTTTAGATGATAATACTGCTGGTTTGGAAGGACCGCCAGGCCAAGATTTAAAATCTTTATCTTTTTGGTTGGTTATGGTGCGTATTACTTCACCATCTTTTAAAACTTCTAGCTTTAGTTCAGTACTGTCTTGTGCTTCATTTAAATAGTAGTCAAAAGTTACTCCGCTTTTAGGATTGCTTCCCAATCCATCAACTGGTTTATCGCTTGATCCTCCAATATATAAATAGGTGTCTTTGGGTTTAAAGATGTTCACTTTTTGTTTTGGCGTAGTGCTATTCTGTAATGCCGCCAAATCATCTAATATCCAAAAAGCTCTACCTGCGGTTGCCGCTACCAAATCATTATCTTGAATGATAAGATCATTAATAGGGGTTAGTGGTAAGTTTAATTGTAATGGCTGCCAGTGTAATCCATCATCCAACGAAACAAAAAGTCCTGTTTCTGTACCTGCATATAGAAGGCCTTTTACTTTTTTGTCTTCACGAACAACTCGTGTAAAGGTATTATTACCGTTAATTCCGTTTGCAATCTTTGTCCAAGTAGAACCATAGTCAGTGGTCTTGAAAATGTAGTTCCCAAAATCCATCGATTTGTAACGCATCAGAACTATGTAGGCGGTCGCAGGGTCATGCGGAGAAACATCAATACTATTGATAATGCCCTCTTTAATTCCAGGAGGTGTAACGTTCTTCCAATTTGTACCTCCGTCTTTAGTAACGTGTACCAACCCATCATCACTACCAGACCAAATAACACCTTTTTCATGTGGAGATTCGGTTAAATAGGTAAGCGTGTTATATATTTCACCACCTGCAGCCTCATTAGTAAAGGGACCACCACCTAGACCGTGTTTATCCTTTTCGTCTCTTGTTAAATCTGGACTAATAACTTGCCAGCTATGACCTTCATCTGTTGATTTGAATACAACGTTTCCACCATGATAAATAGTTTTTCTATCGTGTGGTGATGTAATAATAGGGGCATTCCAATTATAGCGATACTTTGCATCTTCAGGAGAGATACTCAAACCTAATTCTGGATATTCTTTTATAGATTTAGATTCTTTTGTTTCGGCATCCCACTTGTCAATATTGCCTTGATAAGTGCCACCGTAAATTAGTTTTGGGTTATCTGGGTCAAAAGCTAAAAAGGCACTTTCCCCACCGGCAACGGCGTACCAATCTTTCCAATCTATACCTGCATCATTTGTTCTAGAGGCTATCGCAACGGTAGAGTTATCTTGCTGACCACCATAAACATTGTAAGGCACCAGGTTATCTGTAATAACTCTGTAAAATTGTGCTGTGTTCTGGTTCTCCTGTGTGCTCCAACTTTTCCCACCGTTGTTTGAAACATTAGATCCTCCATCATTTGAATTAATCATACGTTGATTGTTCAAAGGGTCTATCCATAGATCATGATTATCACCATGCGGCGTTGATAGCGTTGAAAACGATTTTCCTCCATCTATAGATTTTGTTACAGGTGCGTTTAAAACATAAACGATATCTTCATTTTGGGTATCTGTAAAAATTTCCATGTAATACCATGAACGTGTTATATTGATACGGTCTTTATTGATTAGGGTCCATTTTTCACCGGCATCATCTGACCTATAAACACCTCCTTTTTTTCCTTCAGCCTCTATTACCGCAAATATGCGTTCTGGATTGGCACGAGATACAGAAATACCTGCTTTACCCATCTCCTTCGGTAGGCCTTCGTTCAATTGCTCCCAAGTGTCCCCACTATCGGTAGATTTATAGATGCCCGAGTTTTTTCCGCCAGACTCCATGGTCCATGGAAAACGTCTGTGTTGCCACATAGCAGCATATAGAATTGTTGGGTTGGTCATGTCCATTGATAGAGCTGAAGCTCCTGTGATATTGTCTACAAAAAGAACATTTGTCCAAGTAATACCACCATCTGTAGATTTATAGATTCCTCGTTGTGAAGAAGGGCCGTATTGCGCTCCTTGCGCAGAAACAAAAACAATATCAGGGTTGGTTGGGTCTATAATAATATCAGAGATATGTCTTGTTTGCTCAAGACCCATATGTTTCCATGTTTTTCCTGCATCGGTAGATTTATAGACACCGTCGCCCATAGAGGTCATTACACCTCTTGCAGCATGCTCGCCCATACCGACGATTATAATATTTGGGTTGCTTTCAGCTACCGATATGGCGCCTACCGTTGCAGTTTTTAGAAATCCGTCAGAGATATTTTTCCAACTAATTCCGTCATCGGTAGTTTTCCAAATACCGCCACCAACTGTGCCCATGTAATATACCATTGGCTGACCAACTACACCAGTTGAAGCAACACTTCTACCACCCCTAAACGGACCAATATTTCGCCATTTTAATCCTGTATAAAGAGAATCTTCTATTTTAATAGCTGGCTCGGTTACTTTGCCTTTTTTTCTTTGAGATTGTAATGCCAATGGAGCTAAGATAAGTAGCACTAGCAAAAGTCTAATTGTTTTCATGGTGTGGTTCGTTTGGTTGTTGAATAAGGGAAGGTAATAAAAGCTTAGGTAAAATGGTAGCTCTGAATTTGAATTCGTTATTTCTGATTTTAAGGGCCTAAATTTTATGGTTTTAAACAATATAGATTTCTTAAAATGATAAATTGGTTTTAATGTGTTTACAGTTTCTTTTTTCACTTTAAACTGGCTAAGTTAGAAGGTGTATGGCGCACCAAACTAGACTTTTAAAGCAAGAATTAAGTACAGAAAAACTAAAAGAATATTTCCCTGATGGGGAAGTCAATACCTATTCTAAAGGGTATGCAATTAGTTACATCCATAAAAAAGTAAGTACATTTAGGTGGTTATTAGAAGGTAGTGTCAATTATTATATTTCGCTTGAAAATCCAGAGAGCGATATTTTGGTTTGTCAAAATTCAGAGCCTTTTTCCACTATCGGTTTAAATGGTTTTAATACACCACAAAGGTTTACTTATAAAGCGATGGTCTCTTCGCTAAAAGCTACATTTTTTGAAATACCTTTTATAGAGCTTGAAGCATATTTAAAGAAAGGGCATCAAAATATTCTTTTAAAGAATATAGGTTCAAAACTGTATCGTGTTTTACATACGGCTTTATTAAAGCAAACCGAATTATTGAACCCGGTAAGGTTTCAACCATTTGTAGAGGATCGGCAATTCTTTATTTCGCCTGTTGCAGAACAAGAAGAGATTGTATCGTTGATGAGGCGCTCTCCCTTTCTCGATTATTTTGAAGAGAAAAATCTAATGGCGTTGGCTGGCTTAGCAGAACGTAGGGAATACGAACCAGATGAGGTTTTGTATGTGCAAGATGGCTCAACTAATGGTTTGTTTATTTTAATTCATGGAGAGGTAACTATAAAACGAATAGAGAATACCATTGAAATTAAACAACGCTCCATAAAAAATGCTGGCTTTGTCTTTGGGTGGTCATGTTTGTTGAAAGAAAAGGATATTTGCTCGGCTATTACCAATACTAAAACATCTGCTTATTTTATTCCTGACGGTGAATTGATGAAACTGTTTCGTGAAGATGATGCTTTTGAAGGTCAATTTTTTAAAAGACTTCTATGGCTTATGGGCAATCAACTTAATGCTGCCTTTGTTCGTTATATTGGTTTGTTGGGTGAACATAGTATAGAAGCGGTTTACCAGCTTATTAGTAATAACAAGTCTCGCTTATTACTATCCTCGCCATTACATCAAGTACCACACCTTTTAAAAAGTAATACGACCAAGCAGTTTGCTTATAATGCTTTAATTAGCTTGGTTAAAAAAGGGACATCTTTAGAAAGGCATATTGCATCGTTAAGCTTAGAATTGTTAGGCGAAGACCAAAAAGAGCATGAGTTTAGTAGTGGGCTTCAACAGATATATGAAAATGTTGCAGAAAAGGAAAGCCAGAATCCGAAGTTGAATAGGAAGGTATGTGCAGAGCTTACCGTAAAGGTTTTTGAAAAAGTACCTTACATTATTGAAGGATGGGAGAATTTACCAGAGAATACCGGTAATATTTTCATCTACAATCATTTGGTAAACGATCAACATTATGTGCTGAATAATAATTTTCAAATAACCCTAGACTCTCATTTTCTAAGTGCCATGGTTTTATATAAAAAATATAATGAACCAGGAATTAGAACGGTGAGAATTGGAAAAGGGCAAGAATACGGACACCAGAATTACTACGATAATTTAGGGTATATCAATGTATATACGAAAGAGTCGGAACAACAATCAGCAACTTGTAAACAAGAGTCTCGAAGTATTTTTTACAGTGAAGCTTCTAAGCATCTTCAAAATGATTATAATTTAATTATTAGTCCAGAAGGTACTTCCTATAGAACAGATGAATCTCCGGGACCATTTAAAATGGGAGCATTCAAATTAGCTTTGAATACAGAGCCAGAACCCTATATAATACCTGTGGTAATGGTGAATTTTGACCATAGAATAGGTAAATCGTTATACTACTGTGCTATAAAAGAACCTTTTAAGTTGAGTGAAAAGGTACCTTCTAGAAGTAACGAGGATCTGTATGCTTTTGTACAGCAGTATGAAAACAATTATAAAGGGTATGTGCAAACTGCCATTGAAAGAGCGGAACAGTTGAATGTGTCATCTTCTGGGGCTGATAGCTTAGAAGAGCCACCAGCAATTTGGTGCAATGAAATAAAACGACTGAAGAGACGTGTTGATAAAATGGAAACGCAAGAAAATCTAATTGCTTTCTACGGTAGTTCGTCTGTACGTTTATGGGTGAATATGAAGCGTGACCTTATTCCATTCAATGTTGTTAATTTAGGTTTTGGCGGTTCAACATTTGCGTGGTGTATTCATTATTTTGATGAGATTTTTAAGGAAGCCAATCCCTCTAAAATTGTTTTGTATGCAGGCGAAAATGATTTGAACGATGGTAAAACGCCACAAGAAGTTCTTTCGGGATGTATGGAGTTGGTACAGTTGGTTGAAAATAAATATCCAGATATAGAATTGGCGTTAATAAGCTTAAAGCCAAGTGTAGAACGCGAACATTTAATTCCATTAATTATGGAAACCAACCTTATGTTGTCCAAGTATTTTATAACCGAACTTAATGCACAATATATCAATGTATTTGCGCAAATGATTACTACGGATAATAGACCCATTCCAGAATTATATCTTTCTGACGGATTGCATTTAAACAAGCAAGGCTATGCGCTGTGGAGTACTGCTATTAAAAAAGCACTACAAGCAGCGGATAGCCTTGAACTTGAAAATTAATTATAGTTTAAATGAACTATTCGTCTTGTCCACCTTTACGTTGTGGAGACCTTGGCGTTGGCCATTCTCCTTTTTCGCCAGATCTAGGGTTAATACCTAAAACTGCTTTTTCACGTGATGTTTTTTCAGGATCCTCACATGCCATATAAGTTAAAATAGCAGTAAGAATTGCGTTATTACGAACATCGTCGAACACAATTTTATCATAGGTATCTAAATTCGTGTGCCACGTGTAATTCCAGTAGTCCCAACTTAAAGAGCTTAATGAGAAAGCAGGAGCACCTGCCGCTACAAATGATGCATAATCCGATCCACCACGACCAGGCGAACCTGGGAAAGTAGTTTCTATCTCATTTTTATACGTTTCAGGTACCGCTTCTAACCAACGTCCTAAATAATCATAGGCATGTAAGAATCCTTGTCCAGATAAACGAACAACTCTTCCTGTTCCGTTATCTTGATTAAATACAGCTTGTACGCCAGCAACAATTTCTGGGTGATCTTCTACAAAAGAACCAGAACCATTTAAGCCTTGTTCTTCACTACCCCAATGCCCAATTAATATGGTTCTTTTTGGATTTGGATATACTTTCTTCAAAATACGAGCAGCCTCTAACATGGTAATGGTACCTGTACCGTTATCTGTTGCGCCAGTTCCACCATCCCAAGAATCGAAATGGGCAGATAATATTACATACTCGTCAGGGAACTCGGTTCCTGGTATTGTAGCTATTGTGTTAAATGCTGGTACTACACCAAGGTCTTTAGATTCGGCTACTATTTTAATTTTAGTATCGGCACCATGTTCTACCATTCTGTATAACATTCCGTAGTCCTCTAAAGAGATATCTACTGCAGGAATTTTATCGGTACCTGCACTGAATATTTTGTTTGCTCCAAAACCTTCGGACCATCTAGATTGTGCAATACCTACAGCACCCGCTCTTTCAAAAGCTGAATTGATATTTCTACTGTTATAACCCGTATTACTAATATTCTGTCTCCATTCTTTTTCTATTGAATCGCGATCCGATTTCATTTTCTCGAACGATTCTTTAGTAGCATACTCTTCCCAGTTTTCATCTGGTCTACCTGTTGGTTGCAACATACTTATCATTACAATTTTACCTTTTACATTAGGAAGCCATTTAACGAAAGCTAAAGAGTCAGTAAAAGTTGGTAGTGTAATTAAAGAAGCGGTAACACCTTTAGAATTTGTGCCTGGGTTCCAAGCTAATTGTGTGGCATGTAATGATGCTACTCGTGGCGATACCATATCTACGTGGGTAATGCCTCTTTGCCAACCTTTCCAAGTTCCCCACTGTTGGTTTTCTGCAGATATACCCCATTTTTTATAGGTGTTTATTGCCCAGTCATGAGCAGTTTTCATTTCTGGAGTACCTACTAATCGTGGTCCATTAAGGTCCATTAATTCGTAAGCCAATTGCTCCAGTTGAGAGTTTTCAACACCTTCTTTTTCGATGGCATCAACAATGTCTTTTGTAGTTTGTGAAATTGCAAATGTAGTGCATAGCATATATGCACAAATGAGTAGTCCTTTTTTCATGTTCAAGATAGTTTGTTAGTTGAACTAAGGTACTAATTTAAGGTCGTAAGAAGGATGTTAAAATTTAATGGATTTCTGTAGAAAACGAGGAAGACTTTCCTTAATCGAATATTTTTAAACTACTTATTTGAATTCAGAAACTTCAATTAAGGGGAATTATGTCATTACGGATATTGGTTTTTTAAATATTATTTAAGCTTATTATCTAATGCCAAAATTGTCTGTAACAATACATTGGCGCCGTTTGCCATGTCGGTTGCTGAGGTAAATTCTTTTGGAGAATGACTAATGCCATCTTTACTTGGAACAAAGATCATTCCGGTTGGGGTTATCATTGCCATGTCTTGTGCGTCATGACCTGCACCACTTGGCATAGACTTGTAACTAAGTCCAAGTGATTGAGCACTTTGTTCAATTTCAGATTGAATCGATGAATCCATTATTGCAGGGTCGGCTGTTGTATCCAGTTTTTTAAAGGTGATTTCAATTCCAGATTCCTTACTAATTTTTTCTGCTCTTTTTTGAATGGCTGTATATACCTTTTCAATTACTTCTGAAGATAAGTCTCGAATTTCAAGACTGGTAATCACGTGACCAGGAATTACATTTGGTGCACCAGGTTCTGCGGTTATTCTACCTACGGTGGCAACTTGAGCACCTTTTAAACTAGTAGCAACTTCATTGACTGCAATGATAAATTTTGATGCTGCTAGTAACGCATCTTTTCTAGCATTCATAGGTGTAGTTCCGGCGTGATTGGCAAAACCATTGAATTCAACATCCCACCATTTTAATCCCACAATACCTTTTACAATACCAATCTCTAAATTTTCTTTTTCAAGAGTACCGCCTTGTTCAATGTGTAGTTCTAAAAAGGCAGCGACATCCCCCTTTTTACGAGCAACTTCTGAAAGCCTGGTGGTGTCTCCACCTAATCTCATCATACCTTCACCAATGGTATACCCTGTAGAGTTTTTAACAGAAAAGGCACTTTTGTTCAAATGGCCAGCGATTGCTCTGCTACCTACAACACCACCTTCTTCATTGGAAAAGATGATAATTTCTAATGGATGTTTCGTTTTTACCTTGTTCTCATTAAAAACTTGCAGTACTTCTAATGCCGCCATTGACCCTACACAACCGTCATAATTACCGCCATGTGGCACACGATCAATATGTGATCCAAATGAAATAGGTTTCAAATTCGGTTTAGTTCCTTTTCTTATCCCAATTACATTACCTGCAAAATCTATATGAGTTTCAATATTCATAGATTTTAGTTGTTCAATTAACCATTTTTGGGCAGCAACATCTGCATCACTAAAAGCAACACGTTCAGTTTCGCCATTTTCTTGAATTCCGAATTGAGCTAAATCCATGATTCGTTTTTCTAATCGGTTTTGGTCAACCGAAAATTGTGCATGTATGCTCAAAAACGGGCATATATATAAAAGTATGGTGGCAATGATTTTAAGGTTTCTCATGTTCTTTTTAAGTGATTGCTAGTTCATTTCTATTAAAAATACAATTTGCCATTGGTTGTTCATTTCTTAAAATGGCAAGTGTATTTTCAACCGTCATAGTACACATTTTAGTGTAGGTAGTTTTTGTTAAGCTCCCCAAATGAGCAGTAATTAAGACATTGTCTAGTTGAAGTAATGAATCGTTTTTATCAGGAGGTTCCTGTGCCAAAACATCGGCTGCGAAACCTGCTATTTTAGCATTTTGTAATGCGTTGAACAATTCCTTTTGGTTAATGATTCCTCCTCTAGCAGTATTGATTAGTAATGTTGATGGCTTCATTTTTGAAAATGCTGAAGTATCGATGAGGTTTTCTGTTTTTGGGTTTAATGGAAGGTGTAAACTTATACTATCCGATGTTTTTAAAAGCTGATCGAAACCAACAAACGGGTAGGGGACATCTTCTTTTTTAGAGCTCCAATACACAACATTCATCCCTAAAGCCGTGGCAATCTTAGCTACCTTTCTTCCGATGTTTCCCATTCCAATAATACCTAGAGTTTTACTGTGGGATTCATCTCCTATATATGAACCTCTGTCTGACCATCTATTTTCCTTTACCATGGTTACGGCATTGTACAAATTCCGTTGGAGTATTAGTAATAAGGCAATAGTATGTTCTGCAATAGTATCTGCATTAGAATTTGGTGCATTCACTACTTTAATACCTCTTTTGGTAGCACTGAAAACATCAATATTATCTAAACCAACACCACAACGAGAAATTACTTTTAAGTTGGGTAGTTGTTCCATTAACGATGCACGAACCTGACCTTTTCCTCGTGTTATAATGGCATCAATAGCGTTGTTTTCTATTTGATGTTTCAGTGATGCTTCATCATAGGCAGTAAGAATGTTCATATCGTTAGCACTCAACAACATTTGCATGGCATCATCGGCAACCGTTTCCAATAAAAGGATGTTTTTATTCATCGGATTTGTGGTAAAGTGTGGCATCTTTAGATTTATACCCTCGGAAATCATTCCGGCCAGATACATAGATTCCTTCTTTGTATAATTCGTCTTCGAATATCTTTGGGTCGATATGATCACCAGGTACAGAAGAAAGTTCTACCAAGTTTCCAGATGGGTCACGAACAAACATTTGAATGGCACCATCTGGTAGTTGGCGCACATTTCCCCATGGTTTAATATCAATAACACCGAGTTCCTTCATCCGAAAGAAAATACTATTTATATCATCTACTTGAACACAGATATGACCTCTAAATGAATATGAATCTTCCCATTCTGTCAAGTGTAATTGTTGCTCTTCGTTGAATTTAAAAAATGCAGTTGGGTAATCGAACAAGAATGCAGGTATGGCTTCTAAACCCAGTTCTTCTTCGTAAAATTTACATGCTTCTTCTAAGTTGCTTACCACTAACGCAACGTGATTAATATGTACTGCCTTTGCCATAATTTATTGTTTAAAGTCTTTTACAAAATCCCAATTAGGTGTTAAGCCTAAACCTGGTCTATCTGGAGCTATGAGCATTCCTTCTTTATCCACTGTTATGTCTTCTTCTACCAAATCGTACATCATCGGGTTACCGCCCAATGAAAATTCAATAACATTTGCAGATGGAGAAGCAAATGCAACTGAAAGTCCTGCCATAAAAGAAAATGCAGATCCCCAACAGTGTGGCGCCAATTCTAATTGGTATGTATGTGCTAATTGAGATACACGCATAGCTTCGGTAATACCTCCAATAATAGCGCAATCTGGTTGTAATACATCTAAGGCGCGTTCTGCAATTAAATCCCGAACATCAAAAGCAGTGTATTCGCTTTCGCCTGCAGCAATGGGTATAAAGGTATTGGCACGAACCTCTGCAGTACCAATTTTGTTATCGGGACTAATAGGCTCTTCAAACCAATATAAATTACAATCTTCTACGCCTTTGGTGAATTGTTTGGCTTCAGGAACATTAAAAGTTCCATGGGCATCGGTCATCAATTTAATATGATCGGGTAATGCTTCTCGAGCTGCTTTTACACGTTTTATACTTTCGGCAACGGTTTGATCCATAATACCGACACGCATTTTTACTCCGCCAAATCCTTTTGCTGTATATCCTAATAATTGGTCACCTATAGCATCTGCTTTTGCCCAGCCGCCACTTGCATATGCTGGCATTTTATCGCGACAGCTTCCACCTAATAATTCAACTACAGGAGCGCCTAATGTTTTTCCCTTAATATCCCAAAGAGCAGTATCAATACCACTCATTGCAGAAATAGTTAATCCTCTTCTTCCTAAAATAGGAAATTTACGTCCACGAGATAATGAATAATGATCTCTTGTTCCGTTGTATATATGTTCCCAAATACGGGAAATATTCCGGGCATCTTTGCCAACTAATTGTGGCTTTAATTCATTTTCGATACAGCTTACAATAGAGGCGCAGGATCCAGAGGAACCTACTGCGGCTTTTGCTTCGCCAAAACCTTGTAACCCAGTATCGGTTGTTACTACGACCAATGTCATATCGAAGTTCGTCAATAGACCATAATCAGAAAAATGCTGTTTTTCTTTCGGAATAGGGCAACGTAACCAAAAGGCTTCTATATTGGTGATTTTCATTTGATAAGGTCTTTTAAGGTGTCTATTGATTTTTTGGTAAGCATGGTGTAAAACTCATCAGTGGTAGCAGAACTACCGTGGTCTTCTAAGAATTTCTTTTGTTCGGCGGTTAATCCTTCGGGATTGGGTTCAATTGAGTTTGGATATATATTTGCAGGGGTACGGTCTAATGGAGCACAAAACTCTACCGATAACACCTTGTCATATCCAATTTCTTTTAGTGTGCCAATAATTTTAGTCCAGTTGAGGTGGCCCATACCAGGTGCCATTCTGTTGTTGTCCGCAACATGAAAATTTACCAATCGCTTGCCGATTTTCTTCATGGTCTTGAACATATTTTCCTCTTCTAGATTCATGTGAAACGTATCTAGACAAACTCCGCAATTAGGACCAACAGCTTCGGCTAACGCCAAAGCTTGTTCTCCTCTATTTATAAAATAAGTTTCGAAACGGTTTATAGGTTCAATGCCTATTTGTATACCGTGGTCTTCGGTGTATTTGTAAATTTCTTGAATACCTTCAACAGCCCATTCCCATTCTTCTTCTGATTTTGAATCGGGTACAATTTTACCTACCGTTGCAGGTACCAATGAAATGACTTTGCCGCCTAATTCGTATACCATTTTAGCAACATCTTTTACATACTGTACAGACATTTTGCGTTGTGCAAGGTCTTTGGCGAGTAAATTTCTTTGCTCTAACATTAAGGTTACAGATCCCCAACATTTTATACCATAGAGGTCTAAAAGTAGTTGAGTCTTTTTTATATCATAACTCTCGGGAGTCCCCTGTATTTCTAAATGTGTGTAATCTAGTTTATTGATTCTGCTTAATGTGTGCTCTAAAGATTCTGCACGCATCCAATTATGTATGGCTAATTCCATTGGTAGGTAAGGTTGTTTTGTTTATCCAATAAATTCTATCTTTCTGTGGGATCCATCACAGAATGGTTTGTTTTCAGAAACACCACATCTACAAAATCCCGTGGTGCCTTCTTTTGTTACAATCTCGCCAGATGCTAATTGTATTTGTAAGTGCCTTTAATTTTTAATGGACCATTATTCGCTACAATTATATCTGTAATGCATTGGTCTTTAGATGTATTTTCTTCCATTTGGTTTGTTCATTTTTATGAGCTTTTAAGGTAGGTAAAAAATATTTCTTTTGCCTATTAACAAGTGTAACCAATTGCTAAATTTTGTTATTATAATATTTAATTGTTAAATGGTTAGTACTCTTACATTATATGGCTAAGGTTGAAAAGATATTGGAAGAACTTAATATTTCAATTGTTGTTTATTTAGTTTTACCTTCTTAAAATTCACTCTAATGACAGACTTAGAAGAACAACTTAAAAACCCGGTTTGGTATTCCTTAAATGAAACGCATAAAAGGTTTGCTGTAGAATTTGACGGTGTTCAATTTTACCATCAAGCGGTGTGTACTTTTGGTTCTTTTTTTGATGATTCTAAAACAGTTGAAGCCGCGAAGGAATATTCAAAATCTACAGATAGCTTTTTCTTTGTTTCAGAAAATCAAACTCCTAAAATATACGATACTAGAATTGAATTAGAGAAAAAAATTGAAGGCTGCCAAATGGTTTTAAATAAGCTGCCAGAAGTTTCAATAACCGAAGACATTGTACTTTTGGGCGATGAGTATATTGATGAGATATATGATTTAGTCTGGTTGGTAATGCCTGGTTATTATAGGAAGAGAACCTTTGAAATGGGTAATTACTACGGCATATTCAAAGAGGGTAAATTAGTGTCGATAACCGGTCAACGAATGCAATCAAATCTTTTTATAGAAGTCAGTGCGGTTGTTACACACCCTGATTATACAAGAAAAGGATTGGCAAAACAACTAATTGCACATACTACAAGACAAATTTTAAAAGAGCATAAAACTCCTATTTTACATACGAACAAAGGAAACCTTGCTATTTCTCTTTATGAGAAATTGGGTTTTCAATTGACCAGAGATATGAACTGGTGGTTGTATCGTAAAAAATAAGTCTACTTTATTTCAATTCAAATAAGTGACCGGTTATTCGTTTCGAATTAATATTTACTCCTGAAAAATGTAATTCTAATCTGAACAATAATATTATATAACTATCACTAAATCAATATAATAAAAGTTTTCAAACGACTGTAAACGATTACAAACGATAGTAAGTGTTTACAAACCGATTAAAGTTTTAATGCTGTTCTAGGTTTGCAGTGTCGAGTCAATAAGGCTTGATAGAATGAACTGTTAATCCATAAAATATAATAAGATGAACGCATTAAAAAACAAAGTACAGTTAATTGGAAATTTAGGGCAAGATCCAGAAATAATTAATTTAGAGGGCGGAACCAAATTGGCAAAATTTTCTATTGCCACCACTGATAGTTATAAAAATGCTAAAGGAGAAAAGGTAGATGATACCCAATGGCATAATGTGGTTGCTTGGGGGAAAACAGCGGAGATTGTAGAGAATTTTCTAACTAAAGGAAAACAGGTAGCTGTAGAAGGTAAACTTACTCATCGTTCTTATGAAACCAAAGAAGGGGAAAAAAGATATATTACCGAAGTAAGGTGTAATGAGTTATTAATGTTGGGGAAGTAATGTAAATTTTAAAAGCTTTTAACTACGCTCAGCTAATGATATAAAGTAATTTGTCAGTCTGAGCGTAGTTGAAGACTTAATTGGTATTTAATCTTACTATTTTTGCATAACATGATTTCAATAGAACAAGATTTACTTCCTTTATTAAAAAAGCACTTTGGTTACGACTCTTTTAAGCCAAATCAATTATCGATTATTGAAGATGCTTTGGGTAAAAAAGATGTGCTGGCAATTATGCCTACAGGTGGAGGTAAATCTCTTTGTTATCAATTAACGGCATTAGCATTAGAAGGAACTGCAATAGTAATTTCTCCGCTTATTGCTTTGATGAAAGATCAAGTAGATGTATTAAAGGCAAATGGTATTGCTGCTGAATATTACAATAGCTCGCAATCTCAAGAAACCCAACAAGAGATACTTAAAAAATTAGAGAAAGGGGAGTTGAAACTATTCTATGTTGCTCCAGAAAGTCTTGGGTTTTTCAACGGAATTTTAGAAAATCTAAATATTAGCCTTTTTGCTGTAGATGAGGCACATTGTATTTCTTCATGGGGACACGATTTTAGACCTGCATACACACAATTAGGCGGGTTAAAAAGAAGGTTTCCCAATATTCCTGTTATGGCACTTACTGCAACTGCCGATAAAACAACACAAGACGATATTGCAGACCAATTACGAATACCCAGGGCAGAGCGTCATTTAGCATCTTTTAATAGACCTAACCTTTACTTAGATGTAAAACCTGCTCAAGATCGTATAAAACATATTCTAGATTTTTTAGATGACCGACCTAATGAAAGCGGAATTATTTACTGCTTAAGTCGTAAGAGCACAGAATCTATTGCTGAAAAATTACGTAATGCAGGTTTTAAGGCAAAAGCTTATCATGCGGGTATGTCGTCTGATGAACGTTCTAATGTGCAAGAAGAATTCATTACCGATAAAGTTCCAATTATTGCTGCTACCATAGCTTTTGGAATGGGTATCGACAAGAGTAATGTACGTTGGGTTATTCATTATAATCTTCCGAAGAATATAGAAGGGTACTATCAAGAAATTGGTCGTGGCGGTCGTGACGGACTACCAGCTCATGCCTTATTGTTTTACAGTTTTGCAGATGTGGCTCAACTACGTAGGTTTATTACACAAAGTGAAAATGCAGATGTGGAATATGCAAAATTAGAGCGCATGCAACAATTTGCCGAAGCACTAAGCTGTAGAAGAATTGCATTGTTGAACTATTTTGGGGAGCAAGTAACCGAAGGTTGTGGCAACTGTGATATTTGCGCTAGCCCGCCAGCTTATTTTGATGCTACTTTGTTGGCGCAAAAAGTATGTTCTGGTGTCGCTAGATTAAAGGAACGGGAACCTATGGGTATGGTTATCGATGTTTTAAGGGGTGCGCAAAATGCCCATGTTCTGGAGAAAGGATATCAGAATATTAAAACCTACGGTGCCGTAAAAGACGTCTCTTGGCTAGACTTACAACAATACGTTATTCAATTGCTAAACCAAGGGGTATTGAATATCAACTTTAGAGAAGGGGCAAGACTTGGGTTAACAGCACTTGCAAAAGATGTGTTATTTTCTAATAAGAAAATAGAGCTTGCTGTCTTACAGAAAGAAACCGAAAAGAAAAAGGTTGCCTCTAAAGCACGAGCTAAGAAGACAGATTTATTTGAAAAACTTCGCATTTTACGTCAAGCAATTGCAACCGAGCAAAATGTGCCAGCTTATGTAGTATTCGGTGATGCAAGTTTAAAAGATATGGAAGCTAAACTCCCGAAAAATAAGACGGAGTTTATGAAGGTTTCTGGGGTTGGGCAAGCTAAATTAGAAAAGTATGCTGATATTTTTATTGAAGAGATAACGAAGCATGCTCCAAAGAAGAAGTCAAAAAAAGCTACCCATGATAAAACTTTTGAATTGTTTAGCAAAGGATCAACGGTTTCGGAAATAGCAACTGAACGAAATTTATCTGAAAATACTATTTACGGACACTTAATGAAAAAACATTCCGAAGGTGAGGAACTCGATTTAAATCAGTTTGTGAATGCTGCCGAAATAGCTGAAATTGAGAAGGCTAAATCAGAGTTAACTGAGGCAACTGGCTTAAAGGACTACTTTGAATTCTTTGAAGAAAAAGTGCCGTATTGGAAAATTAAGTTTGCTCTTTATATGTTAGATTCTTAGTAATGGATATTTATCCACTTTAAAAATTTACCGTTACGCCCATTTGACCCGGACCAAAATTTAAATTCCAACTTACCATTTTCTGTTGGTTATTGTATTTTTCGTCATACTTTTTATCGAGATACCTATCAATAGATTCTACAGTTGCAATACTAATGGCAAATGCAAACACCATATCGCTTAACCAATGTTGACCATCCCATACACGAGAGACACCAGGTATAGCTCCTAAAGTATAAATACCGGCTTTTACCCACGGATTTTTAAATTGCTTACCAATAGCATATGCATTTGTAAAAGCTAATAAAGCATGTCCAGATGGAAAGGAATGAAAATTTCTACTTGAGTTAAATGGGTCAAAAGTATCTTTACCTAGATTAGCCAAAGGTCTTGCTCTACCTACCAAAGATTTTAAGACTTGTTGTAGAAGTCCGGCAGATGTTGCTGATGAAATCAATAACACTCCTGTTCTTCTCAGTTTTTCATTTTTAGTAATCAATCCTGCAGCATATACTCCTGAGGTAGCTAAATAATTATTTGCTGGACTACCATAGAACTCACCATAATCACGAATAAATTTTGGAATACCTTCTCTGTTGTTTCTAATGAATCTGGAGGTGTTGTCATCTGCCAGATAAACAAGCCCGGTACCACCAACTACTGCACCAAATTGAGCCCATTGCTTTCCTTGCCAATGTAAAGGTCGGGCATATGAATAACCTACACCCTTAAACATATTTCCAACATCGTATTTAACCATATCCCAACGCGTTTCGGTAGAATCGTTACTCGAATTTTGCGCGTTTAAAGAAATACAAAGGGTTATAGCTAAGAAGGTTATTAACTTTTTCATGGGGTAAATTTAAACTTATCGGTTATTTAAAAATAATCTGTATCAATTATTTTTAAATTCAAAAGCGAATTATGTATCGTAATTACATATGTTTCTATTGAAAAGAACGTAATGTATATGTTTTATGATAGGCATCATAATTTCCAAGAATATAGGCATTATTCATTTTAAAAACGGTTCTACCGTTAGGGGAAATATTATGTTCAACTTCAAACGCTTCTATCAAATCGAAGCGGTTTTCTTTCAATTGTCCATTTTGGTGTTCAAAATTTGAATTGAATAATGCATCTACTTGAATAGCTTTTGTAGCAGTATAAGACTGGTAAGCAAAAAAAGTAGGGTTAAAGAAAACAGTTACAGCGCCAAAGGTAGAAATAGGTATACCGAAACCTGGCATCATAGCCATTGCATTACTGCTTCGTTCAATTACGCCACCATATGAAATTTGTTTAAGGTTATCGTGATTCTGTACAGCTATACCTACTTTACCTCTACTCATTTTTCTTAGTAGTACGCCGGTGTCCTCAAAAGTTCTGTGGTTATCAAAGGTGCCGCCAGTCTGTATTATTGATGAATTTTTAAATTTAATCTTTTCGTTCTCATGGGCACTGTACTCATTAATTAACTCTCCAGTTCTAAAATTTAGAGCCCTCAAATGAAAGGCTCTTTTAGTACTTACGATTTGATACAAAATATCCTTATCCACAAATGAGTTGCTGGTCTTTTCTTTATAACTCCAATTCCCCATAGCTTTTTGAAAGCTTGTGGCGTACCCTATTAATTTTTCTAAATCTATGTCTACTATTTGGGTGATATCATTATTGCTGTCAAAAGTTATTGTGATAAAATTTTCATTTTGATAAATTTTAGTAGAATTACAGGCAATTTCTAGCGTTGTTGGATTTTCATTTTCAATCTTCACTAAATCAACAGACTTATCTATACCATACAGTCCAGTATTTATGGTCATCATGTCATATAAATCTTTAACCTTCTGTTTTTTGTTTAAAAATGAACGGTGGGAGAAGTCTATGGAATGTTTGGTAAAATCTGTTTCATTGTTGAAACGGTATATGTTAATTATTGCTGTATTAGGAAGAATTGTAAGAACATGAAATTTATTATTGTATTCTGCAGTTTGTATTATTTCTTCATAGCCTAGGTCTAGGTCTATTTCATTAAATTCAACTATATTCTTCTCAAATGAAAAATGTGAAGATGCAAATTTACGTCGGTTTTTAGTGGTCAAATAGACAACAAAATCTTGATTTTTTAAAATTGTTTGTCCCAATACTTGTTTGAACGCTCTTGCCTTATCTTGAAAATTTAGCTCGGCAATAATTTCATTTGTTTCATCAAATAAATAACCGTCAATTACTTTTCCGCGTAAGAAAATGAGAGCAAATCTGTTATGCATTTCATCTACTAAGGGTAGTACTTCGTCCGGCGTGATGATTCTATTTTCATAAACATTATTTATTTTGGCAAATTCTTTTTGAGCCATAATTTTATTGATGAAAACCAATAAAATTAATAATAGGGGATACTTTATATGCATTAAGAACTATTTGTTATTTAACGAATTAATAGCTACTATTATTTTCAATGGGTAATTAAAAATAAACAGATTGAGCAAGCCTAAATGTATTCGCATGTGCATCTACAATAACTTTAATGTCTGGAGAATACCCGCCACCCATACTGCATTGTACAGGTATAGAATGTTTTTTACAGGTGTTTAATACAAATTCATCACGTTTTTTACATCCATTTAAAGTGAGGCTAAGTGTTCCTAATTTATCACTTTCGAGAACATCAACGCCGCATAAATAAAAGATGAAATCTGGCTGTAGGTTCTCTATTAATTTAGGTAAGTTATCTTTTAAAATGGAGAGATATGTGGCGTCATCAGTTCCTTTGGGTAAAGGTATATCCAAATCTGACTGTTCCTTTTTAAAAGGGTAATTACCTTCTCCATGCATGGAAAAAGTAAAAACGGAATCATTGTTTTTAAAAATTTCCGCAGTGCCGTTACCTTGATGCACATCTAAATCAACTATAAGTATTTTTTTCGCTAGACCTGTATTTAGCAGGTATTTTGCGCCAATGGCTTGGTCGTTGAGCATGCAAAAGGCTTCTCCGTGGTCACTATATGCATGGTGAGTGCCGCCTGCAATATTCATGGAAATACCATATTCTAAAGCGTATTTACATCCTTTTATGGTCCCATCTGCAATTATGCGCTCTCTTTCAACTAAATCTTCTGATAGTGGGAAACCTATTTTTCGAGCCATTTTTGGCGAAATCATAATATTCAATAAATCGTAGAAATACTCTGGCTCGTGGACTGCTACTATATGTTTATCATTGGGAATTTCAGGTTCGAAAAAATTAGCTTCGGTACAAGTGCCTTCATGTATTAATTGCTGTGGCAACAATTCATACTTCAACATAGGAAAGCGATGCCCTTCTGGTAATGGATGTTTATATATGGGATGATAGGCTATCTTAAGCATCACCTAAATTATTTATGGAGCTTCAGTTGAATTCTTTTTCGGGGAACATCAACTTCTAAAACCTTTACGATAATTTGTTGATGAAGATGAACATGTTCATTCACGTCTTTAACAAAAGAATCTGATAGGTTAGATACATGAATTAATCCGCTTTCTTTAATTCCAATATCTACAAAGCAGCCAAAATTGGTAATGTTGTTTACAATGCCAGGTAATAACTGCCCGCTATGCAAGTCGGTAATAGATTTAATGTTTTGATCAAATGTAAAAACCTTGGCTTTTTCACGACGGTCTAATCCTGGTTTTTCAAGTTCTGAGCGTATATCTAATAGAGTAGGTAAACCAACATCAGTTGTACAGTACTTCTGTAAGTCTATCTCTTTAAGAACAGTTTTATTACCAATTAAAGATAAAATCTCTGTTCCAGCATCCTTTGACATTTGTTTGACAATGCCATAACTTTCTGGATGTACGGCAGAATCATCTAATGGGTTTTTAGCATCTTTAATACGTAAAAAGGCAGCTCCTTGTTCATATGCTTTTCCGCCTAAACGAGGAACATCCATAATTTCTTTTCTGCTTTTGAAAGCACCTTTTTCTTTTCTTTGGGCAACTATATTTTCAGCTAATTTTGGACCAATACCAGATACGTAGCTTAATAGTGGAACACTAGCGGTATTAATGTTTACACCTACAGAATTCACACAACTTTCTACAACGGTATCTAGCGAAGTTTTTAATTTGGTTTGATCAACATCATGTTGGTATTGCCCTACACCAATAGATTTTGGGTCAATTTTTACTAGTTCAGCAAGTGGGTCAGCTAAGCGTCGACCAATAGAAACTGCACCACGAACTGTTACATCGTAGTTAGGGAATTCGTCTCTAGCTATCTTTGATGCTGAATAGATAGATGCTCCTGCTTCACTTACAACAAAAACTTCTACAGGATTGTTGAATATTACTTTCTTTACAATCTGTTCGGTTTCTCTTGAAGCCGTTCCGTTGCCAATTGCAATAGCTTCAATTTTATAAGCATTAACTAATGAGCTTAATTTCTTTATAGCCCCACCAACATCATTCTGTGGCGCATGTGGGTATATAGTTTCATTATGTACTAAATTACCTTCGGCATCCAAGCAAACTACTTTACAACCCGATCTAAAACCTGGGTCTATGGCAAGAATGCGCTTTTCACCTAATGGTGCTCCAAGTAGTAATTGCCTTAGATTGTTAGAGAATACACAAATGGCGTCATCATCAGCTTTTTCTTTGGCAGCTTTTATTAGCTCGTTAGATAATGAGGGAAACAGCAGTCTCTTATAAGCATCTGCAATGGCTAACTCAATTTGCTTTCCACATGCATTATTAGATTTTACAATTCTGTTCTCAATTCGGTCCAATAATCTTTCGTCGTCTAACTCAATCTTTACTCGTATAAATTTTTCCGATTCGGCTCTTAAAATAGCTAACAATCGGTGGGACGGACATTTATTTAAAGGTTCGCTCCAGTCAAAATAATCTCGGAATTTCTGCGCCTTCTCATCGTCCTTTTTAGTACCGATTACCTTGGTGGAAATAATGGCAAATCGAGAGAGTTGAGATCTTATTGATTCTCTAATATCAGTCCGTTCATTAATCCATTCCGAAATAATATGGCGGGCACCTTCTAAGGCATCATCTTCGTTTTCGACATCCTTACCTAGATATTTAGATGCGGTAAACTCGATATCATCATTTCGTTGTGCCATGATGATTTTAGCCAAAGGCTCTAGTCCATTTTTGCGGGCTACTTCTGCCTTGGTTTTTTTGCTCTTTTTAAAAGGAAGGTAAAGATCTTCTAATTGAGTAAGATCTTCAGAGTTTTTAAATTTCTGTTTCAGTTCAGGAGTTAGTGCCCCTTGTTCTTCAACAGCTTTAATAATGGCTTTTTTTCGTTTCTCTAATGCTTCAAATTGATCTTTAAACTGAACAATAGCACCTACCTGAACTTCATCTAAATTACCGGTACGCTCTTTTCTGTATCGTGAGATAAAAGGAATTGTACAGTCAGCATTTAAGAGTTCAATAGTATTTTGGATTCCCTTTTCTGGGAGTTGGGTGTGCTTAAGTATATAGCCAACAATTTGGGCCGAGTCCAATTTTGCCATGTGTATTGTTATATTTTTAGGAGTGGAGTTAGTTTATTCCTTCCCCGTTTCCTACTGCTTCCTCATCTGGATTAACGAATACCAATTTTCCATCAGCATTTTCTGTCATTAAAATCATGCCCTCACTATCAACACCACGAAGTGCACGAGGTGCCAGGTTGACAAGTACAGTAACTTTTTTGCCTACAATTTCTTCTGGTGTAAAGCTTTCGGCAATACCAGAAACAATAGTTCTAACATCTAAGCCAGTATCTACTTTTAGAACTAAAAGTTTTTTAGCCTTAGCCATTTTTTCGGCTTCTATAATAGTGCCCACACGCATATCTAGTTTAGAGAAATCGTCGAATGTAATGGTGTCTTTTTGTGGCATTAGTTTTTTGTTTTCGTTTTCATTAGCCTTTTTAGTAGCTTCCAATTTATCTAATTGAGTTTTGATTTCACTATCCTCAATTTTTCTAAATAACAACTCTGCTTGGTTTATTTGGTGGTCAGCAGCTAGTAAGTTACTATTTGTTGCAACATCGTTCCAATCAAACCCTTTATCTGCGCTTTGCGTTATGTTTAATATGTTTTTAAGCTTGCTAGATGTAAACGGTAAAAATGGCTCGCTAAGAACCGCTAAGCCTGCTGCTATTTGCAAAGCAACATTCATAATCGTTTTTACACGTTCCTCATTTACTTTTATAACTTTCCATGGCTCTGCATCGGCTAAGTATTTATTACCTAAACGAGCCAAATTCATTAATTCTTGACCTGCTTCTCTAAAACGATAGCGCTCAATAGAACTGGATATTATATTTGGGTATTTGCCTAATTGTTCTAATGTTTCGGTATCTACATCAGATAAAGTTCCTGCTGCTGGTACTTTGCCGTCATAATACTTGTTAGTCAAAACAACTACTCGGTTAATGAAATTACCCAATATAGCTACTAGCTCATTATTATTTCTAGCTTGAAAATCTTTCCAAGTAAAATCATTATCCTTTGTTTCTGGTGCATTTGCAGTTAAGGTATAACGCAATGAATCTTGCATTTCTGGGAAATCCACTAAATACTCGTGTAACCAAACTGCCCAGTTTTTAGATGTAGAAAGTTTATTTCCTTCTAGGTTCAAAAACTCGTTTGCCGGTACATTTTCTGGTAAAATATAGCTTCCTTCTGCCTTAAGCATTGAAGGGAATATAATACAATGGAAAACAATATTATCCTTACCAATAAAATGAACCAATTTTGTGTTTTCGTCTTTCCAGTATGGCTCCCAATCTTTTCCTTCACGGGCAGCCCATTCTTTGGTAGATGAAATATAGCCTATAGGCGCATCGAACCAAACATATAATACCTTGCCTTCACCACCTTCTACAGGTACAGGTATTCCCCAGTCTAAATCTCTAGTTACAGCTCTTGGTTCTAATCCGCCATCGATCCATGATTTGCATTGACCGTAGACATTAGGTTTCCAGTCGTCTTTATGTCCTTTTAGAATCCAATCGGTTAAAAACTCCTCATACCTGTCTAAAGGTAAAAACCAGTGTTTTGTCTCTTTAGTTGTAGGTACAGTTCCTGTAATGGTAGATTTTGGATTTATTAAATCAGTAGCATTTAAACTAGAACCACAATTTTCGCACTGATCGCCATAAGCCTCTTCATTTCCACATTTTGGACAGGTTCCTATTAAAAAACGGTCTGCCAAAAACTGCTGAGCCTCTTCATCATATAATTGTGCAGTGGTTTCTTCAATAAAATCTCCCTTTTCGTAAAGTTTTATAAAAAATTCTGATGCAGTATCATGATGTACCTGCGCAGAGGTTCTAGAGTAATTATCGAACGTAATACCGAAATCCAAGAAAGACTGCTTAATAATTGCATGGTATTTATCAATAATATCTTTTGGGGTAACACCTTCTTTTTTCGCTTTCATTGAAATGGCAACGCCATGTTCATCACTACCACAAACAAAGGCAACATCTTTACCTGTTAAACGTAAATAGCGTGCATATATATCTGCAGGAACGTAAACACCAGCTAAATGACCAATATGTATTGGACCATTTGTGTATGGTAATGCTGCTGTAATAGTATATCTAGAGGGTGATTTAATATCGGACATCAAAATAAATTAAGCTACAAAAATACTGAATTTGATGGGAGAATAACTAATTACTTGGTAATTGTAACTTGTTCTGAAAAGGAATTTGAAACAATATTTTATTGAAAACTGATGTAAGACAGATATATGGATGGATAAATTATACTAAAACGAATTAAAAATTGTTCTATTGTAAGAAAATACTTATTTATTAACTAAAACATAGATGTTATGGCTGTTGGTAATTCAAAAAAAATTAAGCTTGATAATAGCTTGGAGAAGCTAGATGAAGCGATGAAAAGTTCAAATACAAATAAGGAAGATATTGTACTACTTTATAAGGATAAGAACCATAGAGTAAAAAAGGAATTGAGGTTCGAATCTAAAATGAACAATTCTAAATTAGTTTAATTAAAAAAGGTCCTATTCAATTGAATAGGACCTTTTTTAATCGTGGGAAACAGATTAAGCTACCATTACAGATTTACTCATTTTTTGATTTTGTACATTAATACGATAAATGTACTTTCCTGTAGATAGTTGTTCGGGCATGCGCTCTCGTATATTTATTTCGGTAGAACCTTCAAACATCATTTCATTAAAAATGGTGCCTACTTTCTGACCGAGAATATTAAAAAGTTGAATATCTACATGTGCCGAAAATGGCATTTCTAAATAGATATGTGGGGTACTATCCGTTGGATAAAAAGGTTTGTGAACAACGGCATTCAATAAGTCTGGGTTAAAGGGTGTTTCAGCTTCTTCTCCTGGTGGTACTGGTGGCGTAACTTCACCATCACTGTAAGCTATATCAGGAAATGCTTCACCACTACAGCTAAAGCCTAAATCTACAGGTACATATGGTTTATAATTTAATAAGTGCGCTTCTACTAAGGGTACATCTACACAAAGCCATTCTGCAAGAACAGTAGCATATAAATCTCTAAAATCCATCGTGTATTCTAAGTTGCCTCTGCCATCTGGGTCATCTAGAGTAGGGTGGTCACCAACAAATGCACTACCATTTAAACCTGATCCAAAGAATAAGGTTGGTGTCGCTTTACCGTGATCAGTACCATTTGATCCATTCTCGAAAATACGTCTACCAAATTCTGAAAAAGTCATACTCAGAACTTTATCATCTTGTTGGGTAAATGCTAAATCTTCATAGAAATTATTAACTGCTACAGATAAATTAGTCATTAATTGAGCGTGAGCTTGAGGTTGATTACCATGAGTGTCAAAACCACCCATAGAAATCATAAAGACTTTTGTACCTAAGTTTCCTTTTATCAATCGGGCTATAAGTGCCAATTGACGTGCAAAGCCATTTTCTTGATATTCTACTTGATTTTGTCCACGTGTGTAAGCATCATGTATAAGACCAGAATATTCATACGTAGTATTTGCAACCCCTCTTAAAAACTTAAGTTGGTCGCCATACATACAATCATTAAATAAGGTGTCTTCTAAACCGTAAACGACTCCAGATTCTGCTATTTCTTCTAATTGATCAATGTTAGAAGTAACAAATGCATAATTGGTTTCATCACCTTGAAATACCAAGCTACCAAACTGACCAATTTGAATTGCTGCAGGTGCTGCTGGCGGATTTATTAAATAATCCGGGTATATATTTTCAAAATGTCTACCCATCCAACCAGTATTTAAACCGCTAAACCCTGTAGTTTCTATATCTGTATTGGCAAAAATATCTGAACCTGTAAAGTGTGATAAACTTTGACCTTCGTAACCTACACCGTGGACGGCTTTAAATTGACCTTCTTCCCACATGGGTGCTAAGGAATTCATATAAGAGGGAACACCAAACTCATCGGTCAATTTTAAAACCTTGCTTTCTGGAATGTAGATATTTGGTCTTGCATTGGCATAACTATCGTATTGTTCAATAGGTATTACCGTACTTAGTCCATCATTACCTCCGGAAAGGCGAATAAGAATTAAAATATTATCTGTTTCGGCACCTGCAATAGCCGCCGATAGTGGTGATGGCGCAGAAGCCGATAACATGTTAGAACCTAGCATCATTGAGCCTGATCCAGCAATTCCCATTGCTTGTAAAAAAGAGCGTCTGCTCCATGTTTTATGTTCATCATCATGACCTTCATGTTGAAGACCTTTAAATGGGGAGTGGTGTGTATTGCACATAGCAGTAGGTGTTATTTTAATTGAAACTCAGGTTGTCTAGCTAAATATTGAAATAGGAGGTATACTTGAAAAGGACCTTGTTGCCAAGTAGCCAACGTCCATGATTCTTGATTACCACCTTCATAGTAAACATCCTCTACATCGCTTCTAAATATGGCGAATGCTTTATTGTATTCTTCTTCGTTTAGAAGTCCTTTGGGGAGAATAAAGTCTATAATAAGTCTTGCAACATCATCTGGATTTGAACTTGTTAAACCAGCATTACCTGAAATATCAAGACCAAATGTTCTAAACTGCTCATTGTCGGCCATATAGAATTCCTCTAAAATGCTTTCAATGGTAAGCCAACGCCCAATCATAAAATTGGTGTTGATCCAGGATCTGTCTCGTTGCCAACCTGCAACATCGAAAGGTTCAAATATTTCTTGACTTAATAATGCGCTATAATTTACCATTTCGGCAACATTCGTATCTGTATAACTAAAGCCTGATTCGTTTAATGTGTTAAAATAGAAATCTATAGGGCTCTTTATTATCACTCCGATAGCCTCGTCGTCAAAAAAGTGTTGACTTTTGAAAAGAAGTCTTAATACTGGTGCCAACTCAAAATTATTAGAAACAAATGTAGCAGCTAAACCATCAATGATCATCTGTGCATTGTTTGCTTCATCTTTAGAATCTGGGTGTACAAAAAACTCATACAATTTACGGCAGATGAATTCTGCAATTTCTGGCGCTCTTTGTTCAAAGAGAATATTTATTACATCGTCATAACCCCAGTTACCGGTTTGGCCTAAAATAGTTTTAGTACTCTCATCATGTTTAGTAGGGTCAAAAGCAACGGGAGAACATCCAATTTCGCCACGTTCTACGTAGCCACTTAGTGCTTTTGCTGTTTCAATGATGTCATCTTCGGTATAAGCGTTGCCCTCACCAAGTGTAAAAAGCTCATATAGCTCACGCCCATAATTTTCGTTGGGGTTGTTACCGTTGTTGTATACGCCATCCAAATAATATAACATGGCATTAGTTAACCCAATTTCACTAGTAAACGTTTTGAAGTTGCCTAAAGAGTTACGTTGTAGGCAATCTATATACTCGTATAAATAAGGGTTACAGTTATAAACGTCTAATTCTGTAACAAAATGATTGCTCCAGAAAAAACTTAATCTATCACGTAAATTATTATTCAATAAGCCATTGGCATACGCCAACTGAAACTCAGATTTCTGCTCTCTTTTTAGTTGATTGCTAGCCTCGCTATCTGTTGGATAATTGGCATTGTTCCAATTTGCCCAAGCAGGAGTAGCTATTCCTGGCATATTTAAGGCTTCATCTACCAAGCTATCTACCAACGCAGCGGCAGATTGACCGGTAGCTTGGTTTATAGTGGCGACAGAGGCGCTAAATCCTAATCGTCTGTATAAATGAGATGCTCTTAGCTGATCTAAATTAGCAGTATACGGAGCAAGAGTAGAAGTATTACAGTTAATGAAATATTCCATATCTTAAAATAGGCGTTTGTATTACGTTCGTAGAGTTGGGGCTTCTATGCTAAACGTCTCGAAATTTGGTATAGTATTTAAAACTATCTATTTTCGATAATCAGAATTCAAATAACGAGATTTATTGGTAAAAAGGCGTTAAAATTCCAATATTTTCGATGAATTGCACAATTCGCTAACAACATCATGGGGAAACACAATGAATTTGGAAAGGAAGGAGAACAGATAGCAGTTGATTTTCTAAAAAAGAATGGATATACAATTAATTACAAAAATTACAGATATCTACAGGCTGAAATTGATGTTATAGCAAGAAAGGGTGATATTTTGGCAATTGTTGAAGTTCGTTCTAGAAGTTCAGATTTTATTGAAAATATAGCTGAAACCGTTACTGCAAAAAAAATTAAACTATTAGTTATGGCGGCAGACCACTATATAACAGATAATGATCTTGATGTTGAGGTTCGTTTTGATATTATAACCATTCTAAAGAATAAGAGTCGATTTGAGCTAGAACACTTAGAATCTGCCTTCTATCATTTTTGACTAATCTACCCATTGACTAGATTTATTTAAAAACATTTTGTTTTATTTGTAACAAGTTGTTATATTTGCACAACAACCTTACAGTAAAATGAAAACAATATCATCAGTCGTTGAAGAGTACATTAAGAAAAAACCATTTTTGCAAAGTGCTCTAGCACAGGGCATCATCAATCTTACGTCGCTATCTAGAATAGTAAAACCTGAGATTGAGCACGAATTAGGTAAAGACATTCGTAATGGTGCAATCGTAATGGCATTGAAACGCCTATCTGATGATCTTGAGTTTAGAGCTACCCATAAAATTTTAAAGGTTTTAAAAAATATTGGTGAGATAACTGTGCGTTCTTCCCTTACGGATTATACTTTTTTAGCTTCGGACAAAATATTAGTGCATCAAGCTAAGTTGCTTGAGGAGATTAATAACAATCAAGATGTTTTCTACACTTCTAGTCGAGGTGTAAATGAGATTAATATTGTAATAAGCAATGTGATGGACAAAACAGTTGAGAAACTGTTCAAGGATGAAAAATGTACTCAAAAGGCAGAAGAGCTTTCATCTATTACCGTAAAGTTACCGGCTGAGAATGTTTCTGTACCTGGTATCTATTACTTTATCTTTCAAAGATTGGCTTGGGAAGGTATTGTGCTCTACGAAGTAATATCGACAACCAATGAGTTTACCATTTTAGTAAATGATGAACAAGTAGATATGGCCTTTAAAACTATAAAGGATTTAAAATCCCTTTAGTTTTCTAGAAACTCTACCACTTCTTTATCAGATTCAGGTTTAGCTAAGAATCTTTTCTCACTGTCAAGAATAAAATAGGTAGGTGTGCTTTGAATACCAAAAGTATGTGCGTAATCGCTCTCCCATCTACCTAAAGCAATCGCATGATTAAATCTTGGTAATGTAGCAGATACTTTTTTCCAATTAACATCATCATCCTCTAAACCTACAGCCACTATTTTAAGGCCTTCATAATCTTTCAATTCTTTATGAAGTTGGGGAAGTTCTTTAAGACAATGAGAACAAGTGCTACTCCAAAAAATAAGCAAATAATTTTCAGCTTTCTCCATGGTTAAGAGCGATTGCTTCTTGCCATTTGCTTCCCAGGTAATATCTGGCGAAACTGCGCCAACTCTTAAACGAGATGCGATTTCAATTTCATCAACTAGTTTTTGATTGTCATTGGCAGTTGCCAATTTTTTCAAATGGTTCTTAAAAATAAAATCTTGAACCGATCCCATTTCATTGACATCAGCAATTTTCCATAATTGATGAAGAGCTTTTACTTGAAAACCTATAGGTGTAGTTTTAATGAAATCTGTAGTAGTTTTAATGTTTTTATTTACTTCAATTTCTAACTGATCTTTTGTTTTTATGTCTGCTGGAAGTGCAGAGAACACATAGCTAGCGAACTTATCGGTTAAAAAATTAGATCCTTGTAAAATAGGATCATTTATGTTTAAATTATCGAAATGATGCTGCTTTTTATTTTTTAGAAATGTTTCTAAATTTTCAAATTCAGTGGGTATATAACTTCTATTAGCTTTAATGAATTTATGGGATATGCTGCTAGCGTGTTTTTCTTCAAAAACGGTTTGTGTCGTTTTTAGTTCTTTTAAAATAGCACTGTATTCTTTTTTAGAATCATTACCGGTCTCGTAATATTCTAACAATCTATCTTGTGCTGCTGTTATTTTAGAAAAATACTCGTGGTACAATTTATTCTCTTCTGAGTTGGTAATCGTCAATCCGTTTTGAAGATTAAAATTGAATTTTACCTCCTCTTTTTTATTGTATATAACATCAATATAAAACTCATCTTGTGGTACTGCATATACCAATCTATACATACCGGCTTGTGCCGTAGCTGGCATTTCTAGGGTAAAAACACCTTCTTTTATGGCCGTATCAGTACTATAACGTTCTCCGTTTGGTGTTAACTCATATGCGATAAGCCATTTGAAATCTTTTGGAGGGGAAAAATTTCCTGAGATAGATCCTTGTGCTAATATATTTAGGGAGGTAAGTAAAAGGCAAAAACTAGTTAAAACTTTCATGATTATATAAAAACAATTATCGGACCAACATTAATAGAATCGTTCAAAAATTTTGGCTATTCTATTTCTGGAATTTCTTATTCATTAGTATTGGATTGAAGAATACACTTTTCAATGAATAAAAGTAATAATCAAGAGACAAATGAGGGCTTTAATTTGGAAAAGGTTATGATAATTCTTTTTCAATTCCCATGTGACTAAGTACTTCAGATATTTTAATTATTTCCTTTTCGTGGACATAACCATCGGAAATTGCAACTTCATCTAAAATTTTAGCTAACTCTTTTCTCTTAGGTAAAGACATAAGTTTGATAATATTGAATGCTTTGTCTTTATCTAAATTACGGGCTTGACCCACAAAGAAACTATCAAAAGTAAATCGCTCCATTAACTGCGTAAGAAATCGCATTTCTGCCGGTGCTACTTTGCTGTCGGCTAGAATAACGTAATCAACCATTTTTACGACAGCTAATTTCTCTTCTTTTGTAAAATTTATGATACCACTCATTACTCTGTTTCTTCTCCTAATCCAATATTTATGAATGTATCTATTATAAGATCCATTTCTTTTTTATGGATAGCCCCATCTGCAATTGCAACTTCATCAAGAATATCTGCCAAAGCTTTCTTTTGTTCGTGAGGTAAATTGTAAAGTGTAACAATAGCATTATCGTAATCTAATAATTGCGCTCGCTCTAAGAATGCGTCGTCAAAACCAATTGTACTTTTTAGTTTGTTTAATGTTTCTAATTCAGCGGGGTGAACTTTACCATCTGCCTTTATAACTTCATAAATCATCTTTACAAAGGCTGCTTTTACAAACTCTTCAAACTCCATGCTTTTTATTTTGGAGTTGAAAGATAAGGAAAACGACAGTACTTTTAAATAACTCTTTAAATGAGTTTTTCAGCGATATTAAAAATTAACATGTTTACCTGTTAAAATGGGTAAGGACCATAAACTGCATCCCTAAATTTCTTATGCAGGCCTACTTGATCATATGGGAATAACTGTACAAACATAACGGCAGTTAATTCATTTACTGGATCAATCCAAAATAGGGTAGAAGCAGCTCCGTCCCAATAAAACTCGCCTACCATACCATGGTTTTCTTCTGGAGTTTGGGGGGGTGCTACACGAACGGCAAAGTCAATACCGAAGCCTACTTGCCCTTTGGTTGGTAACCAAGAACGTTCTGTAATACTATCTGCCAATTGGTTGGTAGCCATGAGCTGTATAGTTTCAGGTTTAAGAATCTGCACAGTATCTAAACTACCTTCGTGAACAAGCATTTGGGCAAAACGCATATAATTATCTAAAGTAGAAGTAAGACCAGAACCACCTCGTGTTAATGGCCAATGTTCTGTATAATTACTGTATGTTATCGTGTCTTGTTCCAAAATACCTTCATCTTTTCTAATATACAGTTTAGCAAATCGGTCTCTATCATCTTCAGGAATATAATACCTTGTTTCATTCATCTCAAGAGGATCTAAAACATGATTTTGTACATATTCACCATAAGGTATTCCTGAAATTCTTTCAACTAGTAAGGCTTGAACATCTACACTTGGTCCATATTCCCATTGTGTGCCAGGCTGAAACCATAACGGTACATCTCCCATTTTTTCTCCCATTTGGGTGAGGGTGTTTTCTCGGTTCATGGCATCTGCATCTTTATATAACTTACTTAAACCGGGTATATCATCTCTATTGGGGAAACCTGCCGTATGCCTAGTAATATCTCTAATGGTTACTTCTCTATCTAATGGTTCGGTTAAAACATTTCCTTTGGCATCTACCCCAGCGTAAACCGTCATGTTTGCAAATTCTGGAATGTACTTAGAAATAGGTTCGTCTAACTTGAATTTACCTTCTTGATATAGTGTCATTAAAGCAGTACCTGTTATTGGCTTGGTCATAGAATAGATTTGAACAATCGTATTCCTATCCATCGGTTTATTCGCAGCGATGTCTGCGTAACCAAATGCATTGTAATATACTTCTTCGCCTTTTTCGAATATTAATGCCGAAACACCAGCTATGTTTTTTGCATCTACAAAACTTTTAAGAACAGAATCTATTCGTGCCTTTGTAATTGTTGTAATTATTTCTGGTTCTACAACGACCTCTTTTTTTGCAGATTCTTTACATGAGGTTACAATTAAAAGTAGTGTAAATAAATAAAGTAAATTTTTCATGATTGTTAGGTTGGGTATGAGTATTTTGAAAGTACTAAATTATAATAACAGAGATTAAGTCTAGGTTTACAAGTGGAGTACTTGTTCCCATATTTTAGAATTTACCATCATGCCTTCTTTTTGGTTTTTTAATCTAGTAGTCAAGGTTCGTTCTCCTGGGTAAAAGGTTTTATCGCCCATTTTCATTGGTGGACCATCATGGGTGAATTGGATAATCTCGTTCAATAAGTTTTCTTGGATATTGGTATTTGAAAAATTGGATGGGTCTATACACATAAACACTTGTGATAGTGCGGTCTCATTTTTCTTCAGTCCAATTTTATAAGAAGAATTACCAGCAGAAAGTAAAGTCGCCAGCATATCTAAAACCATAGAAAGGGCAGATCCTTTCCAATATCCTACTGGTAAAGATCTACCAGATTCCATAATGTCTTTAGGGTTCTTGCTTAATTGATTATCAGCGTCCCATCCACCATGAAAAGGGAGTTTTTCGTTTTTCAAATCTAAACTTTGCATTTTCCCGAATGAAAATTGAGATAATGCCATATCTAGTACTACATGACCTTCATTTCTAGGAATGGAAATGACCAAGGGATTATTACCGATTCTATTTTCTTTGCCGCCCCATGCTGGCATATTAGGTATGGTATTGGTAAACATAATTGAAATACAACCTTGTTCTGCAGCGCGCCAACCGTAGGTGCCACCACGCATCCAATGGTTAGTGTTTCTAAGAGCAACTAAACCCATGCCATTTGCTTTTGCTAAATCAATTGCCCTGTCGGTGCATTTTAGGGCGTTTAATATACCTGAGCCTAAGTTACCGTCCCAACGTTCAATACTGCCCATAGAAGTTACTTCACTAGCTATGGCGTCTATTTTAATTAAGCCTTTGTTGATATAATCTATAAAAACAGGAACTCTATTTATACCATGCGAGTAAATGCCATCGATGGTACTTTCAGTGTGAATTTTAGCTAGTGTTTCTGCTTGTACTTTGGAGAAGGAATATTTAAGGAACAATTTGGTTAGAACCAATTTCATTTCCTCCGATGAAACTTTGATTTCGCTCAAAACGATGTATTTGAATTGATTTTAACCGTTAAGATACGTAAGAAGTTTTTGCTTTAGAATTTAAATGGACTTATGCTTTTTTGAAACACCGATTTCCGAGAAAACATGTCTTATAATATTGTTTTCTTTTTTATGATAATGACCATCTGAAATTGCCACATCTTCTAGTATTTCAGCCAATTTGCATTTTTTGTCTTCAGACATACCTTTTAAAATATTTGTGCTTTGTTCAATATCAATTGCACGAGCCTGAATCATAAAATTACTATCAAAATCTATAACTGACATTAATTTACTCAAAGCATTAATCTCGCCTTTATGAACTTCGCCATCAGCTACAATTACAGAATCAATTAGGTGGACCATCGCCAGTTTTTCTGATATTTCAAATTCCATATTATGCATTTGTTTTTTCTTTTATTTCAAACGGTTTCAATGCCAAATATGCTCTGTCAGTAGAATTTATGCCTTCAAAAACTAGTAATAGCCTTAATCCGTTTCGGGTCTTTTTTTCTTTGATCTTACACTGCTGTGCATGAGATTGTACATATTGCAATACTCTTGTAAATGTTGATGTCTGGTAAAATTCGGATTGTTGGTCGCTTATAAAGTACCCTATCATTTTACCTTGTTTCATTACAATTTTCTCTAAGCCAATACTGTTCGCTATCCATTTTATACGAACTGAGTTTAGTAAATCCTGTGCTTCATCAGGCAATTCTCCGAAACGATCTACTAATTGTGCTTCGAATTTTTGAAGGGCTTCTTCATCTTTAACTTGGTTAAGATCGGTGTATAAGGTAAGCCTTTCTGTGATATTGTTGATGTAATCATCTGGGAAGAGCAATTCGAAGTCAGAATCTATCTGTGTTTCTTTGACAAAAACCTTCTCATGCTTGCCTTCTACTTCTTCATAAAGATCTTTAAACTCGTTTTCTTTTAATTCGTCAATTGCTTCTGCCAATATCTTTTGATAGGTTTCAAAACCAATTTCATTAATAAACCCACTTTGTTCACCACCAAGTAAATCTCCGGCTCCACGAATTTCTAAATCTTTCATGGCAATATTAAAACCACTGCCTAATTCTGTAAACTGTTCTAAAGCTTCAATACGTTTACGGGCATCATTAGTCATTACTTCATATGGCGGAGTAATAAAATAACAGAACGCTTTCTTATTACCACGACCTACACGACCTCGCATCTGATGTAAATCGCTCAAGCCAAAATTATTGGCGTTGTTGATGAAAATGGTATTGGCATTGGTAACATCTAAACCACTTTCTACAATGGTGGTAGAGACTAAAACATCAAATTCACTATTCATGAATCCAAGCATTAAAGCTTCTAGTTTCTTCCCTTCCATTTGACCGTGACCCACGGCTACTTTAGCATTGGGCACCAATCTTTGAATCATGCCTGCAACTTCCTTAATATTTTCAATACGATTATGAATAAAGAAAATTTGACCACCTCTTTCTATTTCATAACTAATAGCATCTCTAATAATCTCTTCATTAAAGCGTACAACCTGACTTTCTATTGGATATCTATTTGGCGGAGCTGTTGTAATTGTAGAAAGGTCACGAGCTGCCATTAAACTAAATTGTAAGGTACGTGGTATAGGTGTAGCCGTCAATGTAAGAACATCTACATTCTCTTTAATAGATTTTAATTTGTCCTTTACGGCCACTCCAAATTTTTGTTCTTCATCAACAATTAAAAGCCCTAGGTCTTTAAACTGAACATTCTTGTTCACCAACTGGTGCGTGCCAATAATAATATCAACTTTACCTTCTCCTAAACGTTGAATAGTATCTTTTTTCTCCTTCGCTGTTCTAAATCGGTTAAGATAATCTACCGTTACCGGCATATCTTTTAATCGTTCGGAGAATGTACGATGATGTTGAAATGCCAAAATTGTGGTTGGGACCAATATTGCTACTTGCTTGCCATTATCGACTGCCTTAAATGCTGCACGAATAGCAATTTCTGTTTTACCAAAGCCTACATCGCCACATATTAGGCGATCCATTGGGCGCTCACTTTCCATGTCTCTTTTGACATCTTCGGTAGCCGTACTTTGATCAGGTGTGTCTTCGTATATAAATGAAGCTTCCAGTTCATTTTGTAAGTAACTGTCTGGGTTATATTGAAATCCTTTTTCTAGTCTTCGTTTTGCATATATTTTGATAAGGTTAAACGCGATTTTCTTAACACGCGATTTGGTCTTTTCTTTGATTTTTTTCCAAGCGCCTGAACCTAATTTGTAAATTTTAGGTGGTGTACCATCCTTACCATTGAACTTTGATATTTTGTGTAGTGAGTGTATGCTTACGTAAAGAATATCGCGCTCGCCGTACATTAATTTTATGGCTTCTTGTTTTTTGCCTTCTACATCTATTTTTTGAAGTCCGCCGAATTTACCGATACCATGATCAATATGCGTAACGTAATCACCAATTTCAAGCTTATTCAATTCCTTTAAAGTAATAGCCTGCTTTTTAGCATAACCATTCTTTAAATGGAATTTGTGGTAACGTTCAAAAATTTGATGATCGGTGTAGCAAACTAATTTTTGGTCATCATCTACAAAACCTTGAAAAAGTGGAAATACAATTATTTGATAATGTACCTGCTCGTTGACTTCCTCAAATATGTCATGAAAACGTTTTGCTTGCTGTTCGCTAGCGCAAAATATATAATTGGTATATCCTTGATCACGGTAGCCATTTAAATTTTCGATTAATAAATCGAACTTTTTATTAAATGAAGGTTGTGGTTTTGAATGAAACTCAACAAAATCTACCGCATCTCGTTTTGCATCTTGAGTCAATAAAGTGAAGCCAGCAAGCTGTTGCTTAAATTCTGCACCACCCATAAATAATTCTTCGGGCTCGGCATGCTTTATGTCTTTCGATAATTTTGTAAAAGCTTCTTTTGCTTTGTTAAAAAAATCATCTAATCGGTCGTAAAGTAAATCGGTATTTTTTGCAAATACCAATGTATTATTGGCAACGTAGGTTAAAAAGCTTTGTCTTTTTTCAATCAAAAACTTATCTGCCATATTGGGCACAATCGTAATTGATTTTACTTTTTCTTTCGAAAGTTGTGTCTCAACATCAAAAGTTCTTATGCTATCAATTTCATCACCAAAAAATTCTATCCTATATGGTTCGTCATGAGAAAAGGAGTATACATCTACAATACCACCACGCACAGAAAACTCCCCAGGTTCAGTTATAAAATCTACACGTTTAAATTTATACTCAAATAGAATTTCGTTTAAAAAATCTAATGAAAGCGTATCCCCTAATTTCATTTTAAGGGTGTTCTTGTCCAATTCTTTTCTGGTAACTACTTTCTCAAAAAGTGCGTCGGGGTAGGTAACTATTACTGCTGGCTTTTTTCTGGAATTTATCCTGTTTAAAACTTCTGCGCGTAATAACACATTCGCATTATCGGTCTCTTCGATCTGATAAGGTCTTCTATAACTACCAGGATAGAACAGTACTTTGTCTTCACCAATAAGTCTTTCTAAATCATTTAAATAGTAGGCAGCTTCTTCTTTGTCATTGAAAATGGCCAAGAATGGGCGGGCCTCAGTATTAAAGATACTAGAGAGTACAAATGAAAGTGATGATCCTACAAGACCTTTTAATTGAATGTTTTTAGTTCCTGAATTTTCAGAATCGGCAATAGTATTTTGCAGTTTCCCTATTTGGGGAGACTGATTGTACCGTTGTTGGATAGAAGAATGGCTCAACAGTTTAAAATTTGTGCAAATATAAGCATACCTAAGAAATGGATACGATTCATTATTATCGAATATGGGTTACATATTGCCCTTAAAAAGTTGCATTTTGGTATTCAGCAAAAAAAAGATCGTATTATGGATGAGAATGAATTTGATGTTTTTGTAATAGGAAGCGGTATTGCAGGGCAAACTGTTGCCAAAGCTTGTATAGAAGAGGGGATGAAGGTTGCCATTGCCGATAACCGAGAATTTGGCGGTACTTGTGCAAATAGAGGTTGCGACCCTAAAAAGATATTACTTGGTGCCTTAGAGGCTTATGAGTTAAGTGAAAATTTAAAAGGAAAGGGAATAGATAAGGTTGCAAAAGTAAATTGGAAGCAATTACAAAAATTCAAAAAAAAGTTTACTGCTAAGATACCGGTATCTACTGAGCAAAATTTAAAGGAGAAAGGAATAAAATTGTATCACCAATCTCCTGAATTTTTAGATGAGAATACGCTTTTGGTAGAGGGAAAAAAAATTGTTGCCAAGAAAATAATAATTGCCACAGGGCAAGTGCCACGAAAATTGGAAATTTCCGGAGCCAAACATTTTAAGAATAGTGATGATTTTCTAAATCTTAAAAAATTACCGAAACAAATCGTATTTGTAGGTGGTGGTTATATTGGGATGGAATTTGCTCATATGGCTGCACGGGCGGGAGCGAAAGTCACTGTTTTAGATACAGGAAAACGACCTTTGCATGCTTTTGATGCTGATTTAGTAAGTGAACTAAAAAAGTATTCAGAATCTCTAGGGATAAATTTCATTTTTGAAGCAAACCCGACTAAGCTCGAAAAGAAAAGAAAGAATTATACTTTAACATATGAAATAAATGGAGAGGAAACCCTTATTGAGGCAAGAGTAATCTTTAACACAGCAGGTCGTGTTCCTGCGTTAGAAGGTTTAAACTTAGAAAAAGGAAATGTTGATTTTGATGAGAGTGGTGTAACTACAAATAATTATCTGCAAAGTACTAGCAATACAAATGTTTATGCATGTGGTGATGTATCTGATAAGAATTTGCCGTTGACTCCACTTTCTGGGAGACAGGGCTATGTTGTAGCGGAAAATATTATTAACGGAAACAAGAAAGTTTTAGAAGTACCTGTGATTCCATCGGTGGTATTTACATTACCTAACTTGGCTACTGTTGGTTACTCTGAAGATGAAGCCCGTAATAGATATAAAAATATACGGGTAAATTATCAAGTAGCTACAGATTGGTTTAATGCTAAACGTATAAATGCTCCCCTATATGCTTATAAAGTTATAATAAATGATAGGACAGGGGAGGTTGTTGGGGCTCATATTCTTGGTCCGGATGCAGGAGAAACTATTAATATCTTTGCTATGATCATCAATAATAAAATGACAGATAGAGATATTAAGTCCACCATATTTTCATACCCGTCTTGGGTAAATGATGTAAAAAGTATGGTTTAAGGTTTTTCACGCAATCGTTCTTGCAATTTTTTTGCAGGACTGGTTTCTCGGTTTTTGAATGCATGAAAGGCAATGGTAATAAAAAGAATTACGGTTCCTGTCATTGCTGCGTATGCGATGTAAATATTTGATTCATTATGTCGTACATAAATAGCGAATAATGCCCAAATACCAACAAGGGCAAATTCACGCATATTTCTTTTCCAAATCATTAATAGGTTAATTACTGTGGCGGCTATGATCATATTAATTGTCCAAGCTTGTTCAGATAATACGCCTCCGTTCCAATCTAACTTGCTTAAAAACGCAGAGATATTGGCAATGGTTGCTACTGAAATCCATCCGCTATAAAAACAAATAGGCCACCAAACAAAGGCTATAACCGTAATGGGAGCATCCCATCGCTCCATATTTGTGTTCAGTATAATTTTTATTAGAGAGAGAAGAATCCCAAACATAATCACTACCGATAAACCGGTGTAGTTATACATAAAGGCTAAGACCCAACAGCAGTTTAAAATATTTGCTAAAAAGAACCAGTACCCCGTTTGTTCAATAAAATCGCTTGATTTCTGACTAAAAAAAGCTCTTCGAACTTGAAAAATACCATAAGCTAACAAGCCTAAAAAAATAACACCCCATATAGCAAAAGCATAACCTGCTGGTGTAAATAGATTTTCATATTTGGCACTCATTTCACCTATTGTAGTATCATTAAGTGAAAATGCCTGAGAAATATAATTTACGGCAATAACCAAAATAACGGATGCTAAATTGAGAACGGATAGTTTCTTTTTCATAATGATAAAATTATTATGATTATCTCATAAAGTTATGCTCTTTAGCACATTAAACGAACTATTTTCGGTAAGAACGTTTCTTTTTCACCTCTTTTATAGGAACGGGCAGTACTGCATCACCTAGAAGAGCGAAAATTTCGCAACCTTCACTAGGTTCTAGGGTATAAGTGCCAGTGAATTCTCCAAATGCAGGTAAAATCATTTGATGGTCGGTTTTATAAAAACAAGGTAGTCTTACGGATTGCCTACCCAATCCACTTAAGCGAATTGCAGGATGTATGTGTCCAGAGAAATTAAACATTTCGTCGCGTACTTCTGGATGGTGAGTCAATAGAAATGAATCTTTAATTAACTCAGGAATTACTTTTATATATAACTCTTCATATTTCAGTGGAGAAATAATATCGTGATTTCCACTTACCAATAGTATCTCTTGAGATGTGTTTTTCACCCATTCTTCAAAAAGTAACCATTCGGTATTTAAGGACGAATGGAATAGGTCTCCTAAAAATATAATTGATTCAGGATTAAAATGTTCAACCACCGAGGTTAAGGCATCAAAATTCTGCTGTACCGCCTGTTGCGGTACAGCGGCACCATATTTTCTAAAATGAGAAACCTTGCCTAAATGCACATCACTAATTAAAAGTATAGAATGCTCTGCCCAAAATAATGCACCAGAGAAGTGCATTTCAAAAGTTTGGTTATGAAGAGAAATTTTGTGGGTCATCAATGCAAAATTACCTATTTCTTCATCAATAGAGCTGCCATTTTTTTAATACGATCAGCTAGTTTTTCACTAGATAATTTTTCTCGACTCATGCGGTCTGTTATCAATGGAAAAGAGAATGGTGTTGGTTTCGTACACTCTTTCCAAACTATATCTTGTGTGCCAATTCGCTCTAAAGAAAGTCTTAAACGACCTTCTTCTAATTGATGCTCAAAAGTTTCGGTAAATGCTTGTTGAAACAATAAATTATCTGGTTCGTAATCTCTAAAAACATCAAAAAGTAATTGAGAACTGCTTTGTAGGTGTTTCATTTTAATCCCTTTTTTAGGATACCCAGTAAACACCATACCGCTAATAATAGCAACGTCTCTAAATCTACGTCGTGCCATTTCTGTTGCATTTAAACTCTTTTGCAAATCATCTAACATAAAATCTGTAGTGAATAAATCATTATCCAACACTTGCTGAATATCTATAGGCTGATCAGATAGTAGTTCAAAGCCATAATCATTGAATGCCAAGGAAAATGTAATAGGCGAAAGCAAGCTAATACGATAACCTAATAAACTGCCCATGGCTTCATGTACAAACCGACCTTCAAAAGGGTAAAAAAGATGATGGTAACCATCTCTAGTCTTAAATGTTTCAATTAAAAACTCGGATGGTTTTGGAACTATACTATCTCTACGCTGACGTTTAAAAAGTGGAGCCAATGCTTGTATTTCTGCTGACTGATTTTTTAATGGCTCGCCCGAGCTGTAAAGTTCATTTCTAAGTAGTTCCGACATTTGTGCAGATAGGGTTAATCGGCTTCCCATCCAACTAGAAATTTTATTGGTTTTCTTATTAGAATTTCGCACCTGTACGGTCATTTCTTTAATACGAATGAACTCTAAATTTCTGCCTGCAAAAGTGAACACATCACCTCTATTCAATTTTGAAATAAAGAACTCTTCAATTGAACCTATATATCCGCCTTTTTGATATTTTACGGCTAAATTGACATCACCAACTATGGTGCCTATTTGAAATCGATGCCGCATGGCTACCCCGCGATTATTCACTTTGAATTTACCATCTTCTTCAATTTCTACTTTTTTATATTCATCATAACTCTGTAAGCTTTGACTACCCATGACCAAAAAATTCAATAGCCATTGCCATTTATCTTCGGTAAGAGCCTGATAGCAAAAAGTCTGTTTTACTTCTTCGTAAATTTCTTTAGGATAGAATCCGTCTGAAATCGCCAATGTGGTTAAATACTGTAAAAGCACATCGTAACTGTTGAGGTAGGGCATACGGTCTTCAACAGTATTCAACTTTACCGCTTTTTGTAATGCCGAAGCCTCTATAAGTTCTATAGCGTGAGTGGGTAGAAAATAAATTACACTTTCTTTACCAGGTCTATGCCCACTACGCCCTGCGCGTTGAAGAAAACGGGCAACACCTTTTGGTCCGCCTATTTGAACTACCGTTTCAACTGGGGCGAAATCTACTCCTAAATCTAAACTTGAGGTGCAAACTACCGCTTTTAACTCTTCATTTCTAATAGCATTTTCAACCCAAACTCTTGTCTCTTTATTTATACTGCCATGGTGCATTGCCATCTCACCCGCATATTCTGGGTGTTTTTCAAGAATTTTCTGAAACCATATTTCGCATTGACTACGAGTGTTCGCGAATAGTAATGTTGTTTTACTATTATTAATGATTGGGATAACTTCTTCTAAAAGATGCAACCCTAAATGACCACGCCATGGAAAAGTCTCCATCTTTTTCGGAATAATACTTTTTACGGTAATCTTCTTTTTAATATTAGCTTTTATGAGAACGGAGTTTTTTAAAGCTTCAGACTCAATTCCCAATAAGACATCTCGAGCCTGTTCTAAATTACCTATGGTTGCAGATATACCCCAAATTCTTAATTGTGGGGATACGTTTTTAAGACGCGATAACGCTAGTTCCATTTGAACCCCTCGTTTTGTGCCTAATATCTCATGCCATTCATCAACAATTATAGCAGAGCAATCTTTAAAAACTTTATCATACCCCTTTGTAGCCAATAGTAATTGGAGGCTTTCTGGAGTGGTAATCAGTAAATCTGGCATTTGCTTCTTCTGCAGAGCCCTTTCTTTTGTTGATGTATCTCCAGAGCGAATACCCACAGTCATTTGTATACCTAAATCTGAGGTGATGCGTTCTGCCGATTGTTTTATTTCTTGGGACAAAGCACGAAGCGGAGTAATCCAAATAGCCTTTAATCCCTTTTTGTGTTTAGTTTTATAGTTAGGGTTTTGCTTAATGTAGTTTAAAACTACAGGGAACCAAAGTGCATAGGTTTTGCCGCTACCGGTTGGGGCATTCAGGAGTCCGTTTTTACCCTGTAGAAAAGCTTTCCAAGTATCTTTTTGGAATTTAAATGGTTTCCAATTTTGTTCTTGAAACCAATTTTCGGCTATTGTGTAGAGTTCTACTCTATTCATTATGGAATTAATCCTTTTAAATCTTCAAGTGTATTCGCTTCATGAATATTCTTGTCTTTTCGCCATCGTAACATTCTTGGAAAACGGGTGGCGATTCCACTTTTATGACGCTTTGATAATGCAATACCTTCAAAAGCAATTTCGAATACATGATGCGGGGTAACACTTCGTACAGGACCGAAACGTTCTAAGGTATTTTTTTTGATCCACGCATCTAATTTTCTGAATTCTACATCTGTTAATCCGGAATATGCTTTTGCGAATGTAACCAGTTCTTTCTCACCTTCTTCATTTTCCTTCCAAAGAGCGAAAGTGTAATCTGTAAATAAATTACTTCGTCTACCATGACCTCTCATGGCATAGGTAAGTACGGCATCTATGGTAAGTGGATCTACTTTCCATTTCCACCAATCTCCTTTTTTTCGCCCTACTAAATATGGGGAATCTTTTCTTTTAAGCATGAGTCCCTCGCTATGCATTTCACGAGAGCGGTCGCGTTCTTCTGCCAATTCATTCCAAGAATTAAAATACATTGTTTCAGATAGATGTAAAGAGATATTGTTCTGGTTCTGTTCGGAGACAACACTTTTAAACATATTTTGCAATATACCTCTGCGTTCTATGAAAGGTAGTTGGCGAATGTCTTTCCCTTCCCATTCTAAAATATCATAGGCTTTTAAAATAACAGGTACTTTTTTTAAGAGTGCAGCTGATATGTTTTTTCGACCGATTCTAGTCTGTAAATCATTGAAAGTCCCAATATTTCCTTCTGGAAAAGGAAGTATTTCACCATCTATAACTGTTCCGTTTGGAATGATGTTTATAAATTCATTAAACTCGGGATACTTGTCCGTCACTAATTCTTCACCACGACTCCAGACAAATATTTCATCATTTCTAAGAATTACCTGAGAACGTATTCCGTCCCATTTATGCTCTGCCGACCAATTTTGAATATCACCTAAACCTGAAGCTTCACCTTCAATAGCATACGCTAAGTAAAATGGATATGGTTTGGATAGGTAATCGCTTTCGTTTTCTTCTAAAACCAACTGTTGAAAAGATATGGTATTAGGGTCCCAGTTGCCCATCAGTTTATATGCTAGAATGTCTTCATCTATCTCTGTGGCTTTGGCTAGAGCTCGTGTCATTAATTTTTGACTAACTCCAATTCTGAATCCGCCAGTGATCAATTTTGTAAACACGAAACGTTCGTAGTAATTAAGCACTTTCCAGTTTTCATAGAGATAGGTCTTTTTATCATCATCGGTTTTCTTTTTTAGAGCAATCATTTCCTCTAGAAAAACTGTTAAGCTTTTGTCTGATGATTGATTTGCCGCTGGTATCACTAAAGCGATAGTTTCGGCTAAATCTCCAACGATATGGTAGCTTTCTTCAAATAACCAAAGTGGAATATTAGCTAATTCTGATGCCCAAGTTCTAAGTAGAGTAGTGTTAACCGGTCTCGGTGGTCTGCGATGCGATAGTATAGCAATTGTCCACACTTTGTCAGCATCACTGGCTTTTAAAAAGTAGTCTGTTAAAGCCTGTACTTTTATAGTAGTTTTATTGGTGCTATCTAGAGTTTTTATAAGAAGTGCGAAGTTTTTCATGCAGTAATAGATGATTTTGAAGCTACGGCAGCCTCTATTTCTTCTTCTCCATATTGTGTTGCTTCTGTACGGGCGTCATACCCTTGTTCACGAAGGTATTTTGAAAATATATCAGTATAACCGTGAGTGCAAATAATCTTTTCGGCTCCTGTGGCTTCAATACTCTCTAAAAGTCCTGTCCAATCGCAATGGTCACTTAGAACAAAGCCCTTGTCAATCGCCCTACGTCTACGTGCTCCTCTAAAAGTCATCCATCCACTGGCGGATGCAGTTACATAAGGCACCATTTTTCTAATCCAAGTACTGCCATGTGCATTTGGTGGTGCCAATACGATATTGCCCAACAATTGTTCTTTTTTGGTTTCTCTAGTAATAAGGGTCGTCTTAGGGAAGTCGACCAAAGGTCTAAGAACTTCTGTCATATTTTCAATAGCACCATGTGTGTAGATTTCTCCAATATCTGTATTCAGATATTTTAATAAACGCTGGGCTTTCCCTAAACTATAACCGAAAAGTATAGATGTTTTGCCTTCAGCCTTATTCTCTGCCCACCAATTATTTATATTTTCTAGAACTTCTGCTTGAGGTGTCCATTTAAATGCGGGTAACCCAAAAGTACACTCGGTTATAAATGTATTGCACTGTATAGGTTCATAAGGCGTAGAGATTCCATCATTTTCGGTTTTGTAATCACCCGTAAATACCCAAACTTCATCTTTGTGCTCAACTCTTATTTGCGAAGAGCCAATAATATGCCCTGCAGAATGAAGACTAAATTTTACGTTATTAATCATAAAAGATTCTCCCCACTCTTTTCCAATAACATTAATTTCACCTAATCGATGTAGAATAATTGGAACGTTTCTATGGTGTGTAATATACTTTTTGTGACCATATCTACTATGGTCGGCATGCCCATGTGAGATTATTGCATGATCAACTGGTTTCCATGGGTCAAGGTAAACCTTAGCCTTTTCACAATAAATACCGTTATCTGTAAATTGTAATAGAGGAGTTTTCATAGCAATGTCAAGTTACAAATTTCACATGCAAACAAAGTTGATGACAAACTAAACTATGACCTCTAAAAAATTTATATTTGCTCAATAATTAAAAAATAAGATATGTCTTTTGCAGATTTATATAGTAGCGGTGAGCACAGAAGAAACGTAGCTCATTTTGCAGCTTTAGCAACTTTAGCGTCAATTGACGGTGAAATTAGTACTGAAGAAAGAAAGTTGTTAGATCGGTTTGCTAGTAAATTAGATATAACCGAGTCTGAGTATGAAGAAGTTTTAAGTAAGGGTAATAAGTATCCAATTGATTCTACACCAGATTCTGAGAAAAGATTAGAGCGTTTATTTGATTTGTTTAGAATTGTATATTCTGATCATGAAATTGATGATGAAGAGAGGATCTTAATAAAGAAATATGCTATTGGGTTAGGCTTTACCGGTGAGAAAGCAGATAGTGTTATAGAGCGCTCTATTGCTATTTTTGGAGGTAAAATAGATTTTGAAGATTACTTATACCTTGTAAAACACTAAGTTTTATAAAAGAAGAAAATAAAAAAGGGAGCTATTAGCTCCCTTTTTTTAATGATATTTATTTAAGAATTCTTGTAGTTTTTCTACCATTTTTCTACTTCCGCAAAAGAATGGAACTCGCTGATGTAGTTCTGTTGGTACAATATCCATTATACGATTTTTACCGCCAATAGCAAGTCCGTTTGCTTGCTCAGCTAAAAAAGCCATAGGGTTACATTCATATAGTAATCTTAATTTACCGCTTTCACTTACACTACTTTTAGGATACATGTAAATGCCACCTTTAATCATATTTCTGTGAAAGTCAGAAACCAAAGAACCTATATATCTAGAAGTATAAGGTCTGTCATCTTCTTCCATTTGACAATATTTAATGTAATCCTTTACACCTTGGTGAAAATGAACATAGTTTCCTTCGTTTACAGAATAAATTCTGCCATTTTCAGGGAATTTCATATTAGGGTGAGATAGATAAAAAGTGCCTAGTGCAGGGTTTAATGTAAAACCGTTTACACCATCACCAGTAGTATATACTAACATAGTAGAAGTACCGTAAACTACATAACCTGCCGCAACTTGTTGGCTACCTGGTTGTAAGAAATCTTCCATCTTTACAGGTGTTCCAACAGGAGTTACACGTCTATAGATAGAGAAAATGGTTCCTACAGAAACATTTACATCAATGTTAGATGAACCATCTAATGGATCAATTAAAACAACATATTTATTTTGATGGTTATCATCATTACTATTAATACTGATAAAACTATCTTCTTCTTCAGAGGCGATACCGCAAACAATTTCTCTGTTTTTTAGAGTTTGAATGAACTTGTCGTTTGCAAAAAGATCAAGTTTTTGTTGATCTTCTCCTTGAACGTTAGTTTCACCTACTCCGCCTAAAATGTCGATTAAGCCTGCTTTGCTAACCTCATGGTTTACAACTTTAGCAGCTAACCTAATGGCATTGATAAGTTTTGATAATTCACCTGAGGAATATTGAAAAGAATCTTGATTTTCAATAATAAACTCCCCGAGGGTCTGATTTCTTTTTGGAGACATTTCTTCGTTTATGGTTATATACAAATATCGTGTATTTTGTTAAACGTTCAATTTTGGTTTTAATTACATTTTTTAAATTTATAACTTTGTGTTTTATTTGTAACAATTATGAACTATACAATTAGAGTTGCCCAAAGAGATGACATGAAGCAAGTGCTTCAATTAATTCAAGAATTAGCCACTTTCGAAAAGGAAGAAGATGCCGTTGAAGTAAGTGTGCAACATTTAGAAGAAGATGGTTTTGGTAAACAGAAATTGTTTCACTGCTTTGTTGCCGAGAAAAATGAAAAAATTGTTGGTATGGCTTTAGTTTATCCAAGGTATTCTACTTGGAAAGGGACGGTTATACATTTAGAAGATTTAATTGTAACCAAAGAAATGCGTGGTACGGGTTTGGGTACTGCACTTTTAGATGAGGTCGTTAAGTATGGTAATGATCTAGGTGTAAAAAGAATTAGCTGGGAAGTTATAGATTGGAATGAACCAGCTATTGGTTTTTATGAAAGTAAGGGAGCCAAAGTAATGCGGGATTGGGATGTGGTACAATTAGATGAATCTGGCATTAAAGACTATTTAAGCGCAATTGCTTAATTGAAAAAGAATTAAAAAATTATAGATATAAATTGAGTATGAGAGTTTTTAAATTTGGAGGAGCATCGGTTAAAGATGCAAATGCCGTTAAAAATGTAGTTGAGGTTTTAAAAGAAGTAGGGTATGAAAATACACTAGTAGTAATATCGGCAATGGGCAAGGTGACCAATGCCATGGAAGATATTATCAACGCTTATTTCAACGATAAAAAAGAGATACCATCTAAAGTTGCTGAGATGGTAGATTACCACCATAGTATTGTATCAGAGTTATTCCCTAACGCGCAACATTCTATTTATAAGGAAATTAAAGTACTGGTTGATGAAATTAACGGCTTTCTGGTTTGGAATAAATCGCCCAATTACAACTTCGTATACGATCAAGTTGTTGGATATGGAGAATTACTGTCTACTACTATAATTAGTGCTTACTTCAAAGAAATAGGTATTGCTAATAACTGGTTAGACGTAAGAAACTTTATTAAAACCGATAGTAATTATAGGGATACCACGGTAGATTGGGAACGTACTCAAAATAATGTTACCAAGATAGATCAGAAAGTTCTGAATATTACTCAAGGTTTTTTGGGTAGTGATGATAATAACTTTACCACGACTTTGGGTCGCGAAGGGTCTGATTATACTGCTGCTATTTTGGCTTACTGCTTAAATGCGGATTCTGTTACTATTTGGAAAGATGTACCAGGAGTCTTAAATGCTGACCCTCGGTACTTTGAAGAAACTCAGTTGTTAAATAATATCTCTTATAGAGAAGCTATCGAATTAGCGTTTTACGGAGCGTCTGTAATTCACCCAAAAACGTTGCAACCTTTGCAGAGAAAGGAAATTCCACTTCAGGTAAAATCATTTTTAAACCCATCAGGTAAAGGTACTACAGTTGGTAAAGGAGTTGGTATTGAGCCAAAAGTGCCATGTTTTATTGTAAAGAAGAATCAGGTTTTAATGAAATTATCATCGCTCGATTTCTCTTTTATTGTGGAAGATAGTATAAGTGAGCTTTTTAAATTATTTCATCAGCATAAAATCAAGGTTGGTTTAATTCAGAATTCAGCTATTAGTTTTTCGGTTTGTATTGATAATAAATTCGGAGGATTAGAAGCGCTATTACAGCAGTTGAAGAGTAAGTTTAAAGTGGTACATCACGAGAATGTTTCTTTATATACTATTCGTCATTTTAATAATAAAGCTCTTGAAAGCTTACAGAATGGGCATGAGTTATTATTAGAACAACGAGGAACCGAAACTGTACAGCTTGTCGTAAAATAATTTCTTTGCATTTCCTGTTTTCTAAAAGCAAAGCTACTTCTGCTATTTACCTATATTTACAGTCTAATCGATGATGAAATATGGGTTTAGTTACCGCTAAAGAAATAGCAACGGCAATCAATCTCTCTAAATATGGGGTGTTTGGTACTTTTATAGGCTGGACACTTCTGAAGGTGACACGTTTATCTCGTATTAATAGAGATTACGATAATATTGCCCATTTAGAAGGTGAAGATTATGCCAATGCTATTTTAAAGCTTTATGAAATTGATTACGAAATTCCTGAGGAAGATTATAGACGTCTGCCAAAGGAAGGACCGTATGTGACTATAAGTAATCATCCTTTAGGTGCTATTGACGGTATTTTGTTGTTCAAGTTAATGGTAAAACAACGACCGGATTATAAGATAATGGCTAATTTTCTCTTACAAAGAATGGTGCCTTTGGAGCCCTATGTTTTACCCGTAAACCCATTTACTGAACATAAAGATGCTAGAAGTAATTTAGCAGGTTTCAAAAAAGCGCTAGAACATTTAAAAGATGGCCATGTATTAGGGGTTTTTCCTGCGGGAGAGGTTTCTACTCATAAAGATGGTAAGTTGATAGTTGATAAAACTTGGGAAGAAGCTGCTGTAAAATTAATTAGAAAAGCAGGAGTTCCTGTAGTGCCCATTTATTTTCACGCCAAGAACAGTTCTCTATTTTATCGTATTTCTAAGTTGGGAGATTCGTTGCGTACGGCAATGATTCCGTCGCAAGTCTTTTCTCAGAGAAATAGACCTATAAAAGTAAGAATAGGACAACCCATTACTGTTGCTACACAAAATGAATTGCAAAATTTAAAAGAATATACAGAATTATTGCGCCGTAAGACTTATATGTTGTCAAATGCATATGAGAAAGAGCGTTTAATAGATCAAATACCAACTTCGCTTAAAATACCCAAGCAACCCAAGAAAATTGCCACAGCAGTACGTAAAGAGGTAATGGAGGGTGAAATAGAAAAGCTTAGAGAGAAAGATTGTCGATTACTACAAAGTAAAAATTACGAAGTGTTTCTGGCTAAGGAAAAGGATATGCCTTTTATCTTAAAAGAAATAGGAAGACAACGAGAAGTAACCTTTAGAGCAATTGGCGAGGGTACTAATAAAGCTATTGATTTAGATAGTTTTGATACGTATTATCATCACTTGTTTTTATGGGATGATGAAGCTAAATGTATTGTAGGTGCCTACAGAATGGGTATGGGGTCAGAGATTTTTCCTCAGCATGGTATTGATGGTTTTTATGTGCAAGATCTTTTTAGGGTAGAGCCAGAATTATATGATATGATGGAACATTCTATTGAAATGGGACGTGCCTATATTACTAAAGAATATCAGCAAAAACCAATGCCGTTGTTTTTACTTTGGAAAGGAATTGTGCATACCACTTTAAGATTTCCAGAGCATAAGTATTTAATTGGAGGTGTTAGTATTAGTAATCAATTTTCTAATTTCTCGAAATCTTTAATGATCGAGTTTATGAAGTCTAACTATTGGGATCCTTATGTAGCACAGTATATAAGACCTAAAAAAGAGTTCAAGGTTAAATTAAAAGATGCGGATAAGGAATTTGTATTTGATGAAACGCAAGCCGATTTAAATAAGTTTGACCGATTGATAGATGAGGTTGAGCCTGGTAATTTACGTCTTCCTGTTTTGATTAAAAAGTATATAAAACAAAACGCAAAAGTAGTTGCATTTAATGTAGACCCATTGTTTAATAATTCTGTTGACGGATTAATGTATATTAAAATTGCCGATTTACCAGAGAGTACAGTAAAACCGGTAATGGAGGAATTTCAAGCAGAACTGGAACGCAGATTGGTAGAATCTCAAAATACTGAAAAGAAAGAGTAGCTAATCTACACCAACGACTTTACTTCGTCTTTCAAATAGTATATTGTCTATCCATTTTCCGTGTAATTTGCCTACACGTTCTCGGGTACCAATCATTCTAAAGCCTGTAGATTTATGTATTTTAATACTACCATGATTTGTAGGGAATACACCAGATTGTAATGTCCAAATACCTTCCTTTTCACTGGTATCAATTACATGTTCTAGTAATAATTTACCAAGACCTTTACCTCTACTAGTGGCAGAAATATAAACGCTTATTTCAGCAACACCTCCATAAACACATCGACTGGAAACAGGGGATAGGGCAACCCATCCTAAAATTTCATCATTCTTTTCAGCAACAAATCTACATGTAGTCATATGAGCTTTATTCCACGCATCAAATGAAGGTACATTGGTTTCAAAAGTCGCCACCCCTGTCTCAATACCTTCTTTGTAAATGTTAGCAACAGAATTCCAGTCTGTTGCTAACATTGGTCTCATGATTATTTCACTCATATTGTAATTCAATTAACAGCAGCCACTACCAGGTGCACAAGACGCTTCCGTTACTTGTTCAACAGTTTCTGGTACACCACAAGTTTCTTTGGCTTTGCAATCGGTTTTTTCAATACCTAATTGCATTAAAATTTGATTGTCATTTATTTGATGTGATAATACGAATAGTTGAGCAGTGTGAAATACGGAATTGCTGTACTCGAATTTCACTTCAACATCCTTTTCCATTGGCTTTATTTTATCCACTTTATTTAAGATACCCATAGCTTTATAAGCGGTCATATAATCTCTCTTGCCTAATTCTTGTGGACTTTCCCATAATTGTATTATAGTTTCTTTCCAGAAATCTGTACCTGCACCACAATCAACTGAATCAATAGTAATATTTTTTACTTCAGTTATGTGATAGTTAGTACCTACTAGTTGACCAGGAGCATATTCAAATATTAAACTTTTATCAGTGTTTTCCTTTAATAAGGTTAGAAATTCATTTGTTTTCATGTCTATAGTTTTTAATTAACAACAATTGCTTTTAGTGGTGTTGAAGAAAGTATTCAGTAAGGTTTGTATTTCTGTCCATTTAGGCAGGTTAATACAGTAGCAGACTTTTTTACCTTCTATTTCACCTTTAATTAAATCAATACTCTTTAACTCTTTTAGATGTTGAGAAATGGTTGGTTGCGCCAAACCTATTTCATCAACAATGTCATTACAGATACAGGAGTCTTGCTGACTTATATATTGTAAGATGGCAATACGAGCAGGATTAGATAACACTTTAAAAATAACCGCCAGCTTATTCTGCTCTACATTGAATATTTGTGTCTTTGTAATTCCCATATCATATTTATATATTGCAATATTACGATAATAAATGAAATAAAAAAGTCGGATAGTATTTTACCCGACTTAAATTATTTAGAACCAAGGTTTTCTACCTACCTGGTATGTATTGTAAAACTCTTCATCTGATTTTGTTAGATAGATGATACCTTCAATTAATCCTATAACTGCAGTTGCCGTAAGGATGAAACCTCCAATTACAAAACAAACAGTTATGTAACCAATTACACTAGCGCCTAATAAGATAAAGCCTTCTTTTTGATAGCCTAATATGAATTTATGAACTCCTAAAGAACCAAGAACTATAGCTAAAATTCCAACTAAAACCTTTTTGTTTTCTTGACCTCCTCCACTGAAAGCTTCTCTAGCACCAGCAGTAAATTCATTTGCCGTTTTTTTAGCTCCTTCACTAAAGTCTTTTGCAGATTCTTTTGTGTTGTCAAAAGCATCTTCTGCTTTGTCTCCTAAATCTTTATTCTCGTCTGACATTTTAGTTGTTATTTAGTGGTTATTATAAGCAATAAATGTAGCAATTATTTAATCGTTACAAAAATGCCTTATCAATTGGTTCCCAAAGTTCTAATTTATTGCCGTCTGGATCAAGAATCCATCCAAATTTTCCATATTCAAATTCTTGAATTTCACCTACTACGGTAACACCTTCTTCTTTTAAAACCTTTAATAATTCTACAAGATTTTCAACCCTAAAATTCATCATAAAACTAGATTTGCTAGGCTCAAAATAAGTAGTATCGTCATTCATTGGGCTCCATTGGGTAGAACAATCATTACCCACTTTATCTTTCCACCAAAATGTACAGCCATATTGGTCAGTGTCCAATCCTAAATGTTTGTTATACCAGTTTTTAGAATGGTCTGGATCTTTCGTTTTAAAAAAGAACCCTCCTAATCCTGTTATTCTTTTTTTCATATCCGCTTTAGTTTTTTATAGTTGTCTCATATTTAGAAATCCAGTCCTTCGCTGTTATTTTAGTACAGAGCTCTGCAACTAATTTATAAGGTATATCGTTCATGTTTTTAAATCTAATACAGCTTTTGCCCATATCTAATTTAAGTGTGCAGTGTTTGGGGTACTCCTCGGTAAACCAATTCATTAACACATTATCTGCATATATACCTGAGTGGTAAAGGGCTATAAAATTCTTTTGTGAAGCTAAATTGATAAACGGCAGAGGTAACTCTGGGTTAACATGATAACCTGATGGATATAAAGAATGTGGTACTACAAACCCTAACATGCCATAACTTATTTGCTCTTCAAAACCTGCGGGTAAATTTTGTATAATTATACCTCTTAGTTTTTCAATTACATCACGACGTTCTTGTGGTAATTGAGCAATGTATTCATCTGGCGTGTTAGCTTTATATTGCATTCTAACTTTCGAATTTTACTTTGATTTTATCTACAACAGTTTGCGCTAACTTAATTTTGCTTTCAACTGTCCAACCAGCTATATGTGGTGATAGTATTACTTGATCAGAGTTTATTAAATATTGAAATGCTTCGGGTAAGTTATCATCGGTGAACATATTTTCAAAAGAAGCTTTTTCATATTCTAAAACATCTAAACCAGCACCTAGAACTTTACCTGATTTTAAGGCAGCAACCAGATCTGAAGTTTTAATACATTTACCGCGGGCAGTATTAATTATCCAAATAGATTTTTTAAACTTCTCTAAGAATTCTGAATCTATCATGCCAATAGTCAGCTCCGTCTGTGGCACATGTAAACTTATTACATCAACTCTATTTTGAAACTCTATAATACCTACTTGTCTAGCATTCTCATTTTCAATACCACCTTGAATATCATAACAAATAACCTCATCTACATCAAAACCTTTTAGTTTTTTAGCGAAGGCCTTACCCATATTTCCATAACCGATTATACCTACAACTTTACCTTCTAATTCAATTCCGCGATTGCCTTCACGGTCCCATTTTCCGTTTCTAACTTCTTTGTCTGCCGAATTCAATTTATTAAAGAGGGATAATAACATTCCCAAGGCGTGTTCACCAACAGCATTACGGTTACCTTCTGGGGCGGCGGCAAGGAATATGCCTAGTGATTTAGCATGTTTAATATCAATATTTTCAAGTCCGGCACCTAATCTACCTATAAACTTCAGGTTTTTTGCTTTGTCTAAAAATTGAGCGTCTATCGAAAATCTACTTCGAATAATGAGGCCGTCATAGTCTTCTATTTTCGCTTCAATTTGTTCTTTGGTCGAGCTGTAATCTTCATCGTTCTGAAAACCTAATTCGGAGAATTGTTCAATGATTAGAGGGTGATTTATATCAACATGTAATACTTTCATTTATTCTAAATTATATTTTGGGATAGTTTGTTTGTGTTTTTTCATCTTGTACGTTTCCTGTATGTAACGTGCTTAGTTTTTCGAATAACATTACGTGCACTTCTTCATCATCTTTGGTCATTGGGGAATGTTCAACGCCTTTTGGTACTATGATTATTTCACCTTGTTTTACTATCTCTGTTCGGTCTCTGAACTGCATATACAAGGTGCCTTTTACTATTTGAAAAAGCTCATCTTCATTATCATGAGAATGCCATACAAATTCACCTTTTAGCTTTGCCAATAATACTTGCATATTATCTACAATTCCTATTTGGTGTGGATGCCAATACCCATCTACGAGTTCATATTTTTCTTTAAGATCGATGCTTTTCATAGGTGTGTTTATTTTTACCCTAAACAGGATAAAAAGTTATTGATTTCCTTTTCTATAAGATTGATTATAGTAAGATACGCAAAGCGGCAGTATTCTAAAAAGAAGATGACCTGTTTATTAAATACCTAAAATCACCTTGGCAATAGAGAAGTAAATTAAAATACCGAATATGTCATTTCCTGTAGTAATGAACGGACCGGTAGCTACTGCGGGATCAACGCCTCTTTTATCTAAAAATACAGGTATAAAAGTGCCAATTAAAGCGGCAATAATTATAACTGAAATTAGTGCAACACAAAGGGTTATTGATATTAAATAACTAGTGTGAAAGAAAAAATGACTAATAACTAATACTATGGCAGCAATAGCAATACCGTTTATTAGACCTAACGTAAATTCTTTAATTAGCCTGTTTAAAATTTCTCCTTTTACGGTATTGTTGGCTAGACCTTGTACCATAATTGCTGATGATTGTACACCAACATTACCTGCTGTAGCCTGAATTAAAGGAACAAAAATCAACAGTATAGGAAACGTACTCATTACTTCTTGAAAACTACTAATTATACTAGCAGCACCAATACCACCGAACATACCAATAATTAACCAAGGTAGACGTGCCTTTGTAAGTTCCCAAATACTATCGTCTGAATCTACACCTCTAGAAATACCTGCGGCCATCTGGTAGTCACGCTCTGCTTCTTCTTTAATAACATCTACAATATCATCAATAGTAATACGACCAACCAATCTACCTATTTCATCAACTACAGGTATCGCCTCAAGGTCATACTTGGTCATAATTCGTGCTACTTCCTCAGGGTCTTCATTAACGTTTACTGCATCAACGTTTTTAATAAAAACATCTTTAATATGGGTTTTAGTAGAAGTCGTCAGTAAATCTTTTAATGAAAGTCTACCTTTTAATTTGTCTTCGTCATCTACTACATAAATAGAATGTACGCGAGTAACATTTTCTGCCTGCGCGCGCATTTCTTTTACACAGGTAAGTACATTCCAATTTTCATTGACTTTTACAAGCTCTTTTGCCATAAGTCCACCAGCAGAGTCTTCAGCGTATCTTAAAAGGTCTACAATATCTTTGGCATGATCTCTATCTTCAATTTTAGAGATTACATCTTGTATCTGCTCTTTTGGTAGTTCGCCAATTATATCTGCGGCATCATCAGTATCTAACTCTTCTAGCTCACTGGCGATTTCTTGAGATGATAGATTACCTAATATAGCCTCACGAACATCTTCATCTAGCTCGGTTAGAACATCTGAAGTTTTATCGCTGCCAAGTAACTTAATTAGATAGGTAGCTTGGTTCTCATCTAGTTCATTGATGATTTCAGCAACATCGGCATAATGCACGGCACCTAACATAGAATTAAGTTCAGCATCATTGTTTTGATCAATGAGCTGTTCTATTTCTTTTACAAATTCTTCTGTTAGTTTAAAGGGTGTCATCTGCTATTTTATTCGTCAATGCTATAAAATCGTCAACAGCCAATTGTTCTGGCCTAAGGTCAAATATAGTATCTTCTCTTAGATTATCTGATAAGGTAAATGTTTTTAAACTGTTACGTAAAGTCTTTCTACGTTGATTAAAAGCCGTCTTTACAACTCTATACAGCAATTGCTCATCGCAAGAGAGTTTAAAATTTTCTTTACGAGTTAATCTTAATACGCCCGACTGTACTTTTGGCGGTGGATCAAATACCTCTGGATCTACCGTAAAAAGATATTCTGCATCGTAATAAGCTTGAACCAAAACAGAAAGAATGCCATATGCCTTACTACCTTCTGATGAGCAAATACGTTGAGCTACTTCTTTCTGGAACATACCTGAAAATTCAGGGATCTGCTTTCTAAACTCTAGCATTTTAAAAACAATTTGCGTAGAGATATTATAAGGAAAGTTACCAGTTATACCAAATTGCTCATCACCAAATAAAGTTTGAATATCAAAATTTAAAAAATCAGCTTCAATTACCTTAAATGATCCTTCACCTTCAAATGCTTTTGGATGTTCCAGCGGAAAGGTCTCATTTAAGTAAGTGATGGACTCAGTGTCCAAATCCATTGCAATTAAATTACTATCTCTTAAAAGAAGGTATTTAGTTAATACACCAGTACCCGGACCTATTTCGATTACATTTTTATAATCTTTTTGTAATAAGGTTTCCGCTATTTGTTTAGCGATATCTTCATCTTTTAAAAAGTGCTGACCTAAATATTTTTTTGCTTTTACAGGACCTTTTTCATATTGCTTCTTATGAGCATATTTATCACCTTTATTCTTCTTTCTTTTCGTTCCCATAAACTGTTTTTAACGGCACTCTATTTTGCAATATACGCCCATGCTTTTTTTCCTGAAGCTAATTGAATTAGAATTCTTTCATAAGCTTCTCCTTCATACTTGTCCGCTTTTTGCAGTTCTTGATGAGATAGGGTATATACTTGACCTTTTATAACATCTTCTTTAACTCCGGTATGTTGCAAAGTAGGGTAGAGGTCTGCCACTTTATTTTCAGATATAATATACAGAGGCAATTCATCTTCAAACCCGTTTAAGGATCTAGAGAAAACACCTAATTGCACTTCTCTTTCCTGTAATGTTCCGTAAGTAAATAAGTAGTGCGTAGCGGCTGCACGTTGTACAAAGTACTCGTCTACAACTTCTAATTCTGTTTTAAAAGAAACTAATTGACCAGCAAATTTACTTTGAATACTTTCGATTAAAGCAGGTGCATCTTCTTCGTAATATCTTTCTAATGTTTCTTTGTCAGGTACCGTGTATTGAACTGAATACGTAAAGCCGCCCATATCTTCTTCAACCAAAACTTTGGTAAACTTTGCGCTTAAAAATTTACCTGTTGAAAGTACTTGGGGAATGTGGGTTTCTTTCATCCATTTTACCCAAGTATGGTGAGCTGTTTCTTCTATGTTGGTGGTGACGTTATATATGTACATGTCTTAAAATCAAAGTTCAAATTGTATTGCAAAGTTAGGTCAACTAAGTCTTAATACATATTAGATGAACAGTGTTTTTAATTTATGGAGTCTCCCCTTAAAATTCTAAAGTTCTTTCGGGCTTCGGGAAAGTAGTAACTATCTTGATAATTGTAAATTATTTTCTCGTACTGCTCTTTTGCCTTTAAAGGGTCGTTCAGTACTTTTCTATAGAGTTCGCCCAGGGCATAATAGGCATCATCTGCTAGAATACCATTTCCGTAAAAGGTAATTATCTTTTGATAGTTTAATTGAGCTTCTTCGTATTTCTTTAGTTTTTCAAATAACTGAGCCTGTTTTAAAAGTGCTTCATCCTCAATTTTTTCACCTTTGTGGTTTTCCAGAATATCATCTAAGGTTTTAATAGCTTCGTCTGTGTTATTTTGATAAGCTAAAAAGTCTGCTCTCGCATATTTTTTTAAGGCTGTTTGTGTAGAATCTTCAAGCGAATTATCTGAAATAATTAAACTCAACTGCATGGCATCATTTGCAATTAGTTGCGAAGTGGAACTTCGTAATACCTTTAACTGCGTTAATGCCCAGTCAAAATCTCCTTTATAGAAACTTGTTTGAGCTACTTTATAACGAGCATCTTGCCCTAAAACATCGTTCTTTAGTTTTTGCTGAATTTGAGAAAAATAGATAAGTGCTTCGTTGAATTTTTTGTCATACACCAAAATATCGCCCAACGCTAGTTTTAAATATGCTGTACCTCTATCACTTAAAGGTAATTCTAAACTATTCTTCAGTATTTTTTCTGCGGGTGCTGGTTCATTTTTTTTGAATGTAAGAAAGTTTGCGTATGCTACTTGCAGTTGTAACGATTGGGTTTTGTATCCGTAATCATCTATTAGCGCATCGTATTTTTTTTGAATACCATCTAACTGATTGGTTGAAGCATCTAATAACTCAATATCAATTAGGTTTAATTCTGCATCTAATTGGGTGATTTTATTATTTGTATTATCAATGATATAACTGTAAATATCTTTGGCGACTTCATGTTCTTTACTATCTAAAGCACTTTTGCCTAAATTTTCTAATCTTGAGGTAGAACTGCCGTTCATGCGCTTAAAAATGGCTTTTTCTTGTCTTAAAGCGCTACTGTATTGCTTCTGTTGAACGAAAAGCCAACTCAATAACTCGTTCCAAAGAATATCAGGATTCTTTTGTGCACGTTCTAATAATACTTTCTTTAATAGGAGGTTGTTTTTATCTTCAGCGTTCTCAGAAACAAAATCATCAATACTTCTTAGAATATTAGATTTAGATGTTTTACCGTCGATTACAAGGTTTAGATAAGAATTGTACATTGCTTCCACATTACCTTGTTCTCCATAAATTCTAGCGAGCTGAAAGTTGAAATCTAGAGCAGGATTAAGTTCCATTGATTTTTGAAAGGCTTTTATAGCCATATCCAGTAAACTGTATTTTTGAAATTGAAGACCTAAGGCATACCCGTAATTCGGATTTTTAGGAATAATATCCAGCGCTTTATTGTAATAGATTTGTGCTGTATCTTCCTTTTCTTGAAGTGTATAATTGTATCCTAAATCTATTAATAACGTAGGGTAGGGGTTGCGGTCTTTTAAGCGGTCATTTAAAAACTCTTCAGCATCTTGGTATCGTTCTAATTGCTGGTAACTTGCAACCAAATCTTGTACGTATTCTGTTCTTCGCGGATTTTTTTCTACTAGTTTTTCATAAAAGACTACCGCCTTTTCAAAATCACCATCGGCAAAATATTGCTTTGCCAAGAAATCATCTTGGGCATAGGCGAACGTAGATAGGGTAACAAATAAAATTAGAATAATGATGAAACGCATAATCAAATATAAGTAGAATGGCGTAAGATGTTGTTAAGAGGATGGTAACATGCTTAGTGTTTTAAAAGTAAGGTTTTTTATGAGAACCATCGCAGTTGGGCGTTGTTGTGAACAAACAAAAAACACAATTGTTTAGATTTTTGCCATTTAGTATTCGTTTAGTGTTCTCTTGAATTCTAGCTTCTGATGTCGTTGATTGTTTAACCTGGGTTAATATTAAGTAGGAAACCCTCTCTACATATTTAATGACCGTAAAGTTCAATACTTTTTCAACTATTGATTGTAATGGATGTATTTTTTTGAAATGTTGTCCTCACAAATAAAGGACAGGTCATTATTGTAAATACCTTGGTAATCTGTGTAAACTTGGTCGCAATTACTTTCGTTATAATGTATGATGATCACCAATTTTCCGTCATTTAAAAAACTTTGTGCTCCCGAATAATCCCACCAATTTTTCTCATTTTGATATGATTCGTAGGTGACTCCATCAAAATCTTCTGCATTTTCAACGAAATTTTTAGCCATGCACTTCATTCCTTTTTCATGTACATAATTACAAAGCTCTTGATAGTAGGCAATGCTTTCTTCTTTAGATACTTGTATGTCATATGTTTCTCTCGTGTCATCATATAAAGCCCAGTCCATATTATCAAATTCTACCCAATCAAAACCTAAATCGGCTATTTTATCAATTCGAATTTTCATAATTTCAATTAATCCGGTAGTAGTAGCGTTTACAAAATATTCGCCAGGCCATTCGGCCCATTGTTGTGTTGTTAAAAAAGGTTGAAGTTGGTTGAAGTCTTCTCGCCAATTTTCGCCTGTGCCAATACTTATATAGGCAGCTAATTGATTTCTATTTGTCTTTATTTCGTCGATAGATTCTATGGCGTCATCTTGGAAAGGGTCTAATAAAACATATGCGTTATTTGCATTAAGAGCAATATATTCTATTTGGTCTGCCTCGTAATTTTCATTGTATGCATGATTATATACGGCTATGGCGTTTTCAGAGCCTTCTGTTTTGGTAGTCTCCTCTAAAGTTATATTGCCATCGTTGTCATTGCAAGAGACGACGATTAATACTATTAAAACTGTAATAAGTTTTCTCATATTTTTTCAATTGCCTTATCAAGCTAGGGATATCTAAATTTAATTAAGATGTGCGTTTATTCGATAAAGGGTAAAACAAAATTTTTCTAAGTTCTTATGATTCATCAAAATAAAAAAAGGGGTATTGTATGTACTACAATACCCCTTTATATGTGCTTGAACTTTTAAGCGATGATTAAAAACGTAAGATTAATCAATCATATCAAAACCACAATAAGGCACTAATACTTCTGGTATTTTTATGCCTTCTGGAGTTTGATAATTTTCTAGAATTCCTGCTAAAACACGAGGTAATGCTAAAGAGCTGCCATTTAAAGTATGGGCCAGTTGGTTTTTGCCATTCTCATCTTTAAATCTCAATTTCAATCTATTTGCTTGGTAGGTTTCGAAATTTGAAACAGAGCTAATTTCTAACCAACGATCTTGTGCAGTTGAAAATACTTCAAAATCAAAAGTAAGTGAAGCGGTAAACCCTAAATCACCACCACAAAGGCGTAGAATTCGGTAAGGTAATTTTAACTCTCTAAGAATATTTTTTATATGCTCTACCATGCCATCTAAAGCTTCATACGATTTTGTTGGATGCTCTACGCGTACAATTTCAACTTTATCGAATTGGTGCAAACGATTTAAGCCACGAACATGTGCGCCATAACTACCAGCTTCTCTTCTAAAGCATGGCGTGTAGCCAGTATATGTAATAGGGAAATCAATCTCATTTACTATAACGTCTCTAAAAATATTGGTAACTGGAACTTCTGCCGTAGGTATCAAATAAAGATCATCTGCAGTTACATGGTACATTTGCCCTTCTTTGTCTGGTAATTGTCCTGTTCCATAACCTGATAGTTCATTTACTAAATGAGGAACCTGAATTTCAGTATAACCTGCTTCGGTGTTTTTATCTAAAAAGTAGGCTATTAATGCTCGTTGTAAACGAGCACCTTTTCCTTTGTAAACAGGAAACCCTGCACCAGCTATTTTAACACCTAATTCAAAATCAATGATGTCGTATTTTTTAGCAAGTTCCCAGTGTGGTTGGGCACCTGCACTTAAAGTAGGTATTTCACCTTCGCTAAAAATTTCTTCGTTATCTTCTTCAGATGAACCTTTTACAACAGATGTGTGTGGTGTGTTAGGTAGTTGGTATAAAAGTGTCTGTAATTCGTCTTCTGCTGTATTTAAGTCTTCGCCTAATTGCTTAGATTCTTCTTTTAACTTAACAGTTTGCTCTTTTAAAGCGTTAGCTTCTTGAGCTTTCCCCGTTTTGTATAATACACCAATTTCTTTGGAAATTTTATTCGATTCAGCCAAAACGTTATCCAAACTAGTTTGTGCGGCACGTCTGTTTTCATCTAACTGAAGTGCTTGTTCAACTATAGGTTGTGCGTCAATATTTCTTTTTCCAAGGGCAAGGATAACATCTTCTTTGTTATCTCTAATGGTCTGTATTTGTAACATTGTGGTGTATTGTATTTGGATGCAAATTTACGTTAATCTTATAATTATTATGGGTTCTTTTCAAGACTAAACGGTTATGCAACTATTTTTTAGAATTGGAGTTGTTGGAAGGTAGAATCCATTCATGATGCTTTGTGCGATACCATGGTTCTGCTGCCAAATCTGTTTTGGCATTTATAAAGAATTCATACGGTTTCCGATTGATGCTGATCATGGAATTTTCCAAATAGACAGAAATATTCATATTCTTTTGTGCAAATTCTTTCTTTAAATACTTGGCAAACTGCCAAGCAAAATCTGGATAGGCAAAGATTTTACGCTCTTGGGCACGTGTTACATATTCTTTTGGGTCAATAATAAATTCTTGTTCAGTAGTCTTGTCAATTACTTTAAAAGTACCTTTTCCATGTCTGCTGCGTAACATCATTCGCCAGCTCATTCTATGACCTTCTTCGGTCCAAAGTACATCATCTTTAATGGTATAGTGTCTAACAGGTAATATCAACTGTATTACAAAATATGTACTTGCTCCTAGTATTAGCGCATTTCTATAATTTGGTAAGGATTCATATGATGTGGTAAAGGCAGTCTTTGTTTTGAAGAATATTTTACGAATTGTTTCTGGTTCAAAAAAGAAAACACTGAAAGCAATTGATAAATATGGAAAAATACCAATTTGAAAAATGATGGAATTGAACAGATGAAAGAATATTGAGATAAAGAAAGCGATTTTACGAGTAGGTTTCCATAGTAGCGCGGGTACAATAAGTAAATCAAACAAAATTCCTGCTGTACCAATAATACTATGAACCCAAGGTTCTTGCAATATTTCACCAACCAACCAATAACTTTTTTTTGACCTCATTAATACTTCTATGGTACTAAAGTCTAACCAATCTCCATACATTTTAGCAATAGAGGCGTAAACATATACAATGAATAATTGAAATATTATAAACCATTTTACATATGCATACATTGAGTTGAACTCTAATTTCGGATTCATTTTAACGTCAAAAGACCTATACCTTTCTGCGGGAAAGAAGCACATGGTAAATGAAATTAATATGAGTAGATAATAATGGTTATTGTAGGCAGTCTTTTGCATCAAATAAGTTACCGTCCACAAAATTGTAAATGTTATTATACTTACGCGGTATTTGAACCCTAGAGCTATGAAAATACCTAGTAAGCCCATTATGCAGAAATAAAAATACATTCCGTAGCCAGGTAATGGCTGTAGAAATTCAAAATCTATAAAAGGGAAAGTATATTTTGGGTCAATTAAATTTCTTTTCACCCAACCTGTGCCAATTGCACCAAAACACTCAAGTGAAACTAGTATGCCAAAAAAAATACGAAAGATGATTAGTGGGCTATTATCTATACGATGAAACAATAGCCTATTTAACATAATTACCGCTGAATAAATTCTATTGATTTTTCTTTGTCCTTGGCTAATTGAGCCTTTAAAGCGTCAATAGATTCAAATTTATGTTCATCTCTTAAACGAACCAAAATATTAACTTGAATTTTTTGATCGTATAAATCTGTATCAAAATCGAAAAAATTGATTTCTATTGATTTTTCAGTGCCATTAACGGTCGGGTTAAAGCCTATGTTCATCATTCCGTAAACAGTTTTATCAGCGATACTACTGTTTACAACATATGCGCCGTTTTTCGGTATTAATTTGTAATCTTCAGCTATGTTAAGGTTAGCGGTTGGGTAGCCTAATTGTTTGCCAATGCCTTTGCCTTTAATAATCGTTCCCGTTAGCATGTACTCATAGCCCAAGTAGCTATTGGCAGTTTCAATATCGCCATCTTCAAGCGCATTTCTAATTTTTGTTGAACTTACAGATACCTCATCAATCTCTTGAGCAGGAATTTCATCTACCGTAAAGTTATAAGTGCTTCCAAAAGTGATTAAATCTTTGATATTCGCAGTCCTATTTCGTCCAAATCTGTGGTCGTAACCAATAACAACTCTTTTTATATATAAGGTATTTACGAGAATGTCGCGAACAAATTCTATTGCCGTAAGTCTAGAAAATTCTTTGGTGAATGGATGAATGATAAGAATGTCAAGACCAAGTTTTTCTAAAATAGTAATCTTTTCGTCTATCGTATTCAGCAATTTAATATTGGCATCTTTCTGTAAAACCATTCTAGGGTGCGGAAAAAATGTAAGTACCGAAGATTTTAATGCCGTGTCTTTGGCATGGTTTATGATTTTGTTAAGTATTTTCAGGTGGCCAATATGTACACCATCAAAGGTACCTATCGTAATGACCGTAGGATATTCTTCTTTATACTTAGAAATGTTGCGGACTGTAATCACCTATGATAGAAAATAAAAAGACTTATATTTGATTTTGAGTTAAAAGCCTCTTAATGATTGCAAAATTACGCCTAGTTTTCTCAATTACCATAGTATTTCTTTCCTTTTCCAGTATGGCACAAACTGCTTATTGGAAAAATACGGAATTAAATGCAACTGCTAAGCAATTTTCTAAACAGCGTTTAAGAGTTGATAAAGGAAAGGCTTTTATTTTAAATCAACGGGAATTTGAAACCGTCCTTGCTGAAAAGCAGGACTCTAAATTAATTTATTTTCCAAATGAAGATGGTAGTTTAATTCCATTTCTAGTGGAAGATGCTCATCTTTTTTCTAAAGAACTTGCTAAAAAGTATCCATTAATAAAGTCTTATAAGGGTATTGCTTTGCATGACCCAACGAAACAAATACGTTTTAGTGTTTCTCCAAAAGGCATTCAAAGTACAATGAGTACTTCTGGTGATAATGGCGCATTATTTATGCAGAAATCAGCAGAGAATACTTATGTGCTATATCGCAGAACCGAGCAAGACCAGCGAGATATCGATTTTGTTTGTAAGACAATGCCCGAGGTTAAGGAGTACTCTCAAAATTTAACGGCTAAGTTAGTTGATGACCAAACTCTCAGAAAATTTAGGGTAGCTATTTCCGCTTCAGGAGAATATACTGAATTTCATGGCGGTACAAAGGCAGATGCCCTTGCGGCAATTAATGCAACGCTTACTAGAATAAACGCAGTTTTTGAACGTGATTTATCTATAACACTCGAATTGATTGCAAACACTGATTTAGTGATTTATACAAATCCAGAAACAGATCCATACACAGGTAGTTTAAGTTCTCAAGTGCAAAATACATTGACTAGCGTAATTGGCGAAGCAAATTATGATATTGGGCATTTGTTTAATCAGCAGGATAATACTTTAGATGGTAATTCGGGCTTTATTGGAGCAGTTTGTACAGATACTAGAAAGGGTAGTGGATACACCACGTTATCCTCACCTGTTGGGGATGCTTTTGATATTGATTTAGTTGCTCATGAAATGGGGCATCAATTTGGAGCCAATCATTCATTTTCACATATTTCTGAAGGAACTACAGTGCAAGTTGAGCCTGCTAGTGGTACAACTATTATGGGGTATGCTGGTATTACCGGTGTTAATAATGTTGCTACTAATAGTGATGATTATTTTCATTATGTAAGTATAGTTCAGATTAGAGATTATTTAGAAACAGTTTCTTGTGGTATAACTGAAGTATTTACCAATACACCACCGACCCTAACTCCGTTAGTAGATTACATCATTCCTAAAGGAACTCCTTTTGTACTTACAGGTGAAGGAAGTGATGCTGATGCTACTGATGTGCTAAGTTATACTTGGGAACAAATTGACAATGGTGTAGTGACGCAGGCTACTTTTGGTCCAAATAATCCCGCAGGAGCTAATTTTAGGTCCTTACCACCCAAGCTTTCTCCACAAAGATTTTTTCCTAGTTTAAATAGAATATTGTCAGGTGAGCTAACTCAAACAATTCCATCTGCGGGTGATGCATGGGAAACTGTGTCTAATGTGGGTCGTGATTTGAATTTTTCACTGACAGTCCGTGACAATGCATTGAACGGAGGGCAATCTGCGTCGGATGAATTAAATGTTACGGTAATAAATGAAGCAGGACCATTCCTCATAAGTTCTCAAAGTACAGAAGAAACATTTGAGGCTGGATCCGTACAAACCATAACTTGGGATGTTGCAAATACTGAGATTGCACCAATAAGTGCAGAAACGGTAACCATATTTTTATCTACTAATCGTGGTGTGACATTTCCAATTACTTTGGCAGAAAATACATTGAATGATGGTAGCCAAACTGTAATTATACCCAATATTACTACCAGTACTGGACGTATAATGATAATGGCAGATAATAATATTTTCTTTGCCGTAAATCACGCTAATTTTGCTATTACCCCTTCGGAAATAGTTCTGAATTTTGATCAAATAGTATATGATATTTGTAAACCAAATGACTTAACTGTTCCATTTACATATGAAACTAATTTAGGTTTTGATGAGGAAAGTACATTTAGCGCAATGGATTTGCCAGTTGGCTTAATGGCAACTTTTACGCCTGATACTGCGGATACTACAGATGCTTTGGTCGAGATTGATTTCGAGGGTATTTCAACTTTAGATGTTGGTGTTTATCCTATTAAGATTTTGGCAACAACAGCTACGGTTACAAAAGAAATTACGCTACAGTTAAGAGTGTATGATGATAGTTTTGAAGATGTGGTTTTAACATCTCCTGTTGATGGTTTTGAAAATGCATCTACAGATGTGTTGCTTGAATGGGAAACTTCGATAGGAAATACTCAATATGATATAGAAATTTCTGATGATGCTGCTTTTTCGAATATTATAGAATCAAGTACTGTAAATGGTAGTTCGTTCTCACCGACACTTATAGATAATAACGGGTTATATTATTGGCGAGTAAAACCAAAGAATGATTGTGGAGAGGGTGTGTTTGGTGTAGCTTTTAGTTTTTCTACTGTGCAGTTTAACTGTACAACAAAGAGTGCTACAGGTATGCCAATTGCAATATCTAGTAGTGGTACTCCTGTGGTTGTTTCAAAATTGGTGTTTTTTGAAGATTTACAAGTCGCTGATATTAATGTACAACTTGATATTGAACATACTTTTTTGGCAGATTTAGTAATTAGTTTAACATCGCCTTCAGGCACTACAGTCACTTTGTTATCTAATTCTTGTGGAGATGCGCGTAATATTAATGCAACTTTTGACGATGATAGTCCTGCTTTTAATTGTTCTGTTAACCCTGGTATAGGTGGTTCGGTAAAACCTTTAGGAAGTTTAAGTTCTTTTAATGGCGAGTCTTTGCTTGGAGAATGGATTTTGGAGATAAAAGATAATGCCCCATCCGATGGAGGTAGTTTAAAATCTTTTGCGCTAGAGGTATGTGTTGAAGGAGATTTTAGACCAGACGCTGATAATGATGGAGTATTTGACGATGGAAATGATCTTTGTTTAGATACCCCAGTAGGTCAAGAAGTTGATGCTTCTGGCTGTGCTGTATATCGTTTTCCTTCAGAGAATTTTATAATTAGCTTGGAGAGTGAAACCTGTAGAGACAATAACGATGGGTCTTTGTCAATTATACCAAAATTGGCTTTGGATTATCAAGTAGTGGTTTCTGGAAATGGTATTAGTCTAACGCAAAATTTTTCGAATGCCTTTAATTTGGCAAATTTGAGTTCAGGTACATATACCCTTTGTATTATTGGAACTGATGGGCTCATAGTCTACCAAGAGTATTGCGTTGAAGTTCAAATATCAGAACCTTCCGCTCTTAATGTTACCGCTAAAATCGCTGATGATAACTCTCAAGTACTACTAGAGATGAATGGGTCATCGTTTTATACCATAGAATTGAACGGGGTAGCTATACAGACAGAAGAGTCTACGATAGAACTAGTATTAGAAAAAGGATTGAATACCTTAAAAGTTTATACAGATATACCATGTCAAGGTATTTATGAAGAACAAATTGGCTTTTATGAGCAACCGGTATTATTTCCAAATCCGGTAAAAGATTTTGTGGAGGTCTATCTAGGTGCGCAACAAGAAGAAGTTACGATTAGTGTCTTTAGTTCTGATGGCAGGTATATATCAAGGACAACTATTTTGCCTTTAGATGGTATTGTAAAGTTAGATTTAAGTTCTCTTGCTACCGGAATTTATTATTTGAAGTATGAGGGTAGAACAATTAAAGGAACTTCTAAAGTAATTAAAGAATGATGCGCTTATTAGTACTTATTGCTTGCTTGTTTATAACTATTACTGGTTGTAAAAAGAAAAGTACCGCAGAGCCGCCTGAGGTTGTGTTATTAGTATTTCCAGATCAAAATTCTGAGTGTACTACAGGGGTGAGTTTAGGACAGGAAACAAGTCAGGTAGAGTTTCGTTGGAATTTAGCCGATAATACAGAAACTTACGAATTACGTGTTACTAATATCTCTACAGGTACTGTGCAAACAATAGTCTCGGCGTCAAGTTCTGCCAAATTACCCTTGGCAAAAGGGGAGCAATTTTCTTGGTTTATTCGTTCTAGAAATAGTGATGTAGAACAAACAGTTTCAAGTGAAGAATGGTATTTTTATAATTCAGGATCTAGAATAACATTTGCTCCATTCCCAGCAACAATTGAAAGTCCTGCATCTTCAGATAATGTATTTAAAGATATCAATAACGAGGTTATATTATCTTGGTCAGCATCTGATCTAGATGATGATATTGTAGGTTATGAAGTCTACTTCTCGGTAGAGACACCACCAATAGATTTAGTTCGTGAACTGTCAGCTCCAATAACAAGTATTAAAGTCTCTGTAACATCAGACACGGTCTATTACTGGAAGGTCGTTGTAATCGATGAAGAGGGTAATAAGTCAGATACGGGTGTTTATACCTTTAAAGTCCTTTAGGAGTTGTTAAATTGATTCATGGTTCTAGCTATTCCAGCAAGTACAAATGAATTAATTATTTCTGTAGATTTTTTTAATCGCTCTGCCAATAATTCTTTTTCCTCATCATTCCATTGACCTAAAACATATTCTACTTGTCTGCCTTGCCCAAAGTCTGCACCTACTCCAAAACGATAACGATTGTAGAGAATAGTTTGTAGAAATAACTCCACATCCTTTAATCCGTTATGTCCTCCATTACTACCTTTTGTTTTTATCCTTACAGTACCAAAAGGTAAGTTAATATCATCTGTAATAACTAGCACATTACTTTGTGGTATATTCTCTTTGTCCATCCAATACTTTAATGCTTTACCGCTACGGTTCATATATGTAGAAGGTTTTAAGCAAATTATGGTTCTACCTTTAATCTTATATGACCCAATATCACCTAGTTTAACAGTTTCAAAAGTGAAGTCATTGGTTTGTGCTACTTCATCTAATATTTTGAAGCCAATGTTGTGACGGGTTTCTGCGTATTCATCACCAATATTACCAAGGCCAACAATTAAGAATTTTTTCATGGGATCTTTCTCTTCAGGAATTACGTTTTGTTTCGTAAATAGTGATTTTATAAAACCGAACATTTGTATTGTAATTAAAGTTGTAAAAATACAAAAGCATCCTGATACAAGTACCAGGATGCTTTATTATGAACTTTAAACCGTAAGGTCTATTCTTGAGCAGCTTCTTCAGATGCACCTTCTGCACCTTCAGCTCCTTCTTCTCCTTCTTCATCCTCATCAACAACAACAGCAGTACGTGCAGTTTTAACCTGTACTACAACTTGGCTTTCTGGATGTAAAATTGTGAAATCATCATTTAATAGCGTTGCTACAGAAATGTTTTGACCAATTTTCAATTTTGAAATATCGATATCAAAGAAATCTGGTAATTTAGCAGGTAACGCCTTAATTGAAAGTTTACGTTTTCTAAATAACAAACGACCACCGTTACGAACACCTGGAGAGTTTCCTTGTAATCTTACAGGAATATCCATAGTAAGCATTTTATCATCGAACAATTGATAAAAATCAATATGGATGATAGCATCTGTTACAGGGTGAAACTGAATGTCTTGCATAATTGCTTTAAGAGAAGCTCCACCATCCAATTCAATTGCAACTGTGTGTGCATTTGGAGTGTAAACCAAGTCTCTGAACGCTAGTTCATTTGCTGAAAAGTGTAATGGTTTATCCCCTCCGTATACTACGCAAGGAACCTTTCCAGCATTACGTAGGGCTTTAGTTGCCTTTTTGCCCACGCTTTCTCTTTCTGATCCTTTAATTGTAATTGACTTCATTATATGTATTAAAAATTAATATTCTATGTTTTAAAACTTCTACTCCCAATTTTTAATGGACTACATTAAGAACTTAGAAGAGATCGAGTTATTATTGTGTACTTTGTGCATTACGTCTGCAAATAAATCTGCACAGCTCAATACCCTTACTTTATCACTTTTGATTTCTATAGGAATAGAATCGGTAATGATTAATTCAGTAAGTTTTGAGTTTTCAATTTTCTCATATGCATTTCCTGATAGTAAACCGTGTGTTGTAATAGCTCTTACGCTAATAGCCCCACGTTCCATCATTAGATCTGCCGCTTTGGTTAATGTGCCAGCAGTATCTACCATATCATCTACAAGAACAACATTTTTGCCTTGTACATCACCAATAAGCTCCATATGCGAAATAACATTTGCCTTGGCTCTTTGTTTATAGCAAACCACTACATCACAATCTAAAGCTTTTGAATAGGCATATGCTCTTTTTGAACCACCCATGTCTGGAGAAGCAATAGTTAAGTTGTTTAGTCCAAGATTTTTTAAATATGGTAAAAACAAAGTAGATGCAAATAAGTGATCTACTGGTTTTTCAAAAAAGCCTTGTATTTGATCAGCATGTAAATCCATGGTGATAATTCTAGTAGCCCCTGCTGTTTCTAGCATTTTAGCAACTAACTTAGCTGCAATAGGTACTCTAGGTTTGTCTTTTCTATCTTGTCTTGCCCAGCCGAAATATGGCATTACTGCCGTTATATGACGTGCAGATGCTCTTTTTGCAGCATCGATCATTAACAACATTTCCATTAAATTTTCAGGACCAGGGTGTGTAGAACCAATAAGAAAAATTCGTGTTCCTCTTATAGATTCTTCAAAAGATGGTTGAAATTCTCCATCGCTATATCTAGAGAATAAAACATTACCCAACTCCATGCCATAAGCTTGGGCAATTTTTTCCCCTAAGACCTTACTTTGGGTGCAAGCAAATATTTTTGGTTCTGGAACTTGGTATGACATGTCTTTAGTTATTGTTTTCCAAACAGTTGCTTCTTATAATTAGTTGAAGACGTTGTTTTTAAGGAGGTGCAAATTTAAAAATTAAATTCGGTTGCTAATGCATAAATGTTGATATTTTTAGTGATAGAAAGAAAATTATTATTTAGTTTTGCAGTCCTGTTTTAAAAGGAAGCTGTTTTTTTTACGGTAATTATGCTCGAGTGGCGGAACTGGTAGACGCGCTGGATTCAAAATCCAGTTCTTCGGAGTGCGGGTTCGATTCCCGCCTCGAGTACAGACTAAAACCCTGACAATTTAAATTGCCAGGGTTTTTTATTTGATTTTTTGTTAAAATTTTGTTGCAAAAACTATTCTTTTTTTAAAGTCACTTTTTTTTAATTTTTTAGATGGCGTCTAAATGTTTTTTTTTAATTAAAATTCCATTTGGGGTATAAATAAAAAATTTCCATGTTATCGTTAGATGTTTTAAAATTTCATATACTAGATTTTCAATACTTAGTTTTTTAATAGGTATGCTATTTGTGTAAAAGGACTTGTGGTCGACCATCTCATATGGTCTTGTTAAGATTAATTATTAATCACTCTTTTTCATAAAATACCTTTTAAAAGGTAGACGCGTTAATTTGAGTTAAAGAAAATACAATAGGAATTTTAATTAATTGTATTAATTTAAAGTGATATTTAACCGGTAAAAAAACAGGTAAGGAGTATTGGTTTTGTTATTGCGATTCGTAACCGAGAGTTATAAAAAAAGATGTTTTTTAATTTTTAGAATCAATAGAATTGTTAAAACAGCACTATTCATATTGTTTTAATTACTAATTTTGCACTAAATGAAGAAGTTAGTCCACAAATTCATATCTGTTATTATGGCAGTTGTAGTTCTTTTGACTACAATGTCATTTAGTATTGATATGCACTATTGTGGTGATATGTTGGTAGATTTTTCAATCGTTGAGCAGGTTAAGTCTTGCGGAATGGAAAAAGTAAAGACAGACTGTGATAATTTAAATTTCACGCAGAAGTCTTGTTGTACGGATACTCAGTTAATAGTAGAAGGTGCAGATAACATGAAAGCTTCTTTTGATCAGCTTTCTTTTGAGCAACAGATATTTATTACTTCATTTACATATTCTTATATAAATCTTTTTGCAGGAATAGACTCTAATACTATTTCTTTAAAATATTACTCGCCTCCGTTTGTTAAACAGGATGTGCAAGTGCTGCACCAGTTATTTTTAATTTGATTTATTAAATAGTTCCGATCTCTATCGGAAATTGAGCCCGGCAGGTTATCTGTTTAGGGCGTGTTTTGTTGTTTCAGTTTTAAACTCAGAACTTTTCATTCAACTATTTAATATCAATGATATATGCTAAATAAAAGCATTAAGTTTCTTATAGAAAATAAATTGGTGGCTATACTGTTACTCTCACTTTTTGTGTGTTGGGGTATTGTAAGCACTCCTTTTAATTGGAATACCGGTATTCTACCGTCTAATCCGGTTGCTGTAGATGCAATACCGGACATAGGAGAAAACCAACAAATAGTTTTTAGCAAATGGGCTGGTAGGTCTCCTCAAGATATAGAGGACCAAATTACCTATCCTTTAACCACTACCCTTTTGGGAATACCTGGTGTTAAAACTATTCGTAGTTCATCAATGTTCGGCTTTTCTAGTATATATATCATTTTCGAGGAAGATGTTGAATTTTACTGGACTCGAAGCCGCATTCTAGAAAAAATAAATTCCTTGCCAAGTGGTTTGCTTCCCGATGGTGTAAATCCCACATTAGGACCGGACGCTACAGGATTAGGGCAAATTTATTGGTACACTTTAGAAGGTCGAGATATGGATGGTAATGTAACCGGAGGATGGGATTTACAAGAACTTAGAAGCATTCAAGATTACTATGTAAAGTATGGGTTGGCTTCTGCTGGTGGTGTTTCTGAGGTAGCGTCCATTGGCGGGTATGTACAAGAATATCAAATAGATGTTGAGCCAGAAAAAATGCGTCAATATGGCATTGGCTTAGGCGATGTCGTTAAGGCTGTTAAGGAGTCTAATCAAGATATTGGCGTACAGACTCTAGAAATGAATCAAGCGGAATATTTGGTTCGTGGCTTAGGTTATGTGAAATCTATTTCAGATTTAGAAGATGCGGTGGTTACTTCAAAGGACTATACTTCAATACATATCAAGGATATCGCAAATGTTCATTTAGGTCCCCAAACTAGAAGAGGTATTTTAGATAAAGAAGGTGCTGAAGTTGTAGGTGGCGTTGTGGTTGCTAGATATGGTGCCAATCCATTAGAGGTAATTAATAATGTAAAAGAACAGATTGTAGAAATTTCATCGGGACTACCTTCAAAAGTCTTGAAAGATGGACGTACATCTCAGTTAACTATTGTCCCTTTTTATGATCGAACAGAACTTATTCAAGAAACCTTACACACGTTAAACGAAGCGCTTACGCTAGAAATTCTTATTACTATTCTTGTAATTATAGTTATGGTGTTCAATCTACGTGCATCTATACTTATTTCGGGTTTATTGCCTGTAGCGGTTTTGATGGTTTTTATTGCCATGAAACTGTTTAATGTAGACGCTAATATTGTCGCATTATCTGGAATTGCAATCGCCATAGGTACTATGGTAGATGTAGGGGTAATACTCGCAGAGAATATGATTCGGCATCTAGAAGATGAGAAATTGCGTTTTCAAGCAAATGGTGTAGAATATACAACCAACGAAATCATATATAACGCAACCGCCGAAGTCTCTGGGGCAATATTGACAGCTGTTCTAACCACGATTATTAGTTTTTTACCTGTATTTACAATGATTGGTGCAGAAGGCAAACTTTTTCGGCCGCTAGCATTTACCAAAACCATGGCGTTAACGGCTTCTTTGGTAATTGCACTTTTTTTAATACCACCAATCGCTGCATTTCTTTTTAGAAAGAGAAATTTAAAAGCAGGGACAACATATGTTATTAATGGATTATTAATAATTCTAGGTTGTATCGCCATTCTTTATGGCTATTGGTTGGGTTTATTGTTAATTGCTTTTGGTGCTGTGGCTTTTTTAAAGATCAGGTCTTTTATCTCATCGAAACAAGAGAATTTGACAAACATCGTACTATCAACGTTAGCGATTGTAGTCTTACTTGCAGAATATTGGAGACCACTTGGATTTAATCGAAGTATAATCATGAATTTGATTTTTGTTTCTATTATTTGCTTTGGTCTATTGGGGGTATTTACAGTTTTTAAAAAGTATTATGACCAAATTCTTCGTTGGGCTTTAGAGAACCGACTTCTGTTTCTAACAATACCTACGGTTGTTTTAATACTAGGCGTTCTCATTATGAGAAATACTGGAAAAGAATTTATGCCTGCTCTTAATGAAGGCTCCTTTCTTTTAATGCCTACTTCTTTACCACATGCTGGTGTTGAAGAAAATAAGCGTGTACTACAACAACTAGATATGGCTGTTGCGAGTATTCCAGAAATAGAGACTGTGGTTGGTAAATCTGGTAGAACAGAATCTGCACTGGACCCAGCTCCTTTATCTATGTATGAAAACATGATTCAGTATAAGTCTGAATACATGAGGAATAGTAACGGAGAAAGGCAACGCTACAAGGTAAACGATGATGGATTGTTTGTTCTTAAGAATGACAAGTACATCATTAACCCGAACAGTGATATAGATGATGATGTAAATTATGAGGCTTCAAAATTAAAAACAACAGCCACTAATAGGGATTTAATTGCTGATGACGACGGAGAATATTATCGAAACTGGCGGCCAGAAATAAACAGTCCAGATGATATTTGGAATGAAATAGTTAGGGTAACCAAATTTCCAGGGGTTACATCTGCTCCAAAATTACAACCTATTGAAACTAGACTTGTAATGTTACAGACCGGTATGCGAGCTCCTATGGGTATTAAGGTTAAAGGTCCCGATTTAAAAAGTATAGAGGATTTCGGATTACAATTGGAAACCATTTTAAAGGAGGTTGAAGGGGTTAAAAAACAAGCTGTTTTTGCAGACCGTATCGTTGGTAAGCCATATTTACTTATTGATATTAAAAGAAGTCAATTGGCGCGTTATGGTTTGTCTGTTATGGATGTGCAAGAGGTTCTACAAGTAGCTGTTGGCGGTATGTCTCTTACGCAAACCGTAGAAGGTAGAGAACGTTACGGAGTAAGAGTTCGTTACCCAAGAGAATTAAGGTCGAATCCAGAAGATTTGAAAAATATATATGTTCCAATTAATAATGGAACACAAGTGCCTATGGGAGATCTTGTGGATATAAGATATGAACAAGGACCACAGGTTATTAAAAGTGAAGACACTTTCTTAATAGGTTATGTGTTGTTTGACAAATTGGATGGTTTTGCTGAAGTTAATGTCGTAGAAAGTGCACAAGCTCGAATTGAGCAAAAAATTGAAAACGGTAGTTTAAAAGTTCCGCAGGGCATCAGTTATCGCTTTACCGGAACCTATGAGAATCAACTAAGGGCAGAGAAAACACTTTCAATAGTAGTGCCTATGGCCCTGTTAATTATTTTCTTGATTTTATATTTTCAGTTTAAATCGGTAGCCACATCATTAATGGTGTTTACAGGAATCTCTGTTGCCTTTGCAGGTGGTTTTATCATGATCTGGTTATATGGACAAGATTGGTTTTTTAATTTTAGTTTATTCGGAGAAAATCTACGGACACTTTTTAATATGAAGACCATTAACCTAAGTGTAGCTGTCTGGGTTGGTTTTATTGCGCTGTTTGGCATTGCTACTGACGATGGTGTAGTTATGGCCACCTATCTCACCCAAACATTTGATAGGGAAAATCCTACTGATAAAAAAGGGATTAGACTAGCAACTTTAGAAGCTGCAGGTAAGCGTATAAGACCTTGTTTAATGACTACCGTAACTACCATATTGGCACTACTGCCTGTACTAACATCTACGGGAAAGGGAAGTGATATTATGATACCGATGGCTATTCCCATATTTGGAGGAATGATAATAGATATAACCTCTTATTTCTTGGTTCCTGTTCTTTATAGCTGGAAAAAAGAGTACGAACTTAAAAAAGTGAACAAATGAAAAATTTAAGTCTAATTATAAGCTTATTCTTTCTAACTGCATTTGTTAATGCTCAGGAGTTACAATCGTTGATAGAGGAGGCTATTCAAAATAATCCAGAAGTACAGTCATTCGACATTAAATATTCTATTGCTGAAGAGAAGATTAAGGAAGCTAATTGGCTCCCAAATACAGAGTTTAGTTTAGGTTATTTCGTTAGTGAAACAGAAACTAGGGTTGGTGCCCAACGTGCAAGAATAGGGGTAAAGCAAATGTTGCCTTGGTTTGGTACGCTAAGCGCACGCGAAAATTATGCTAGCTCAATGGCTGAAGCGGAATATATTGAAGTTACAATTGCGAAAAGAAAATTGGGATTATCAGTAGCTCAATCTTACTATAATTTATATGAGTCAAGCACCAAACAACTAATTCTAGAAGAGAATATTCAACTTTTAAAAACTTATGAGCGCTTGGCTTTAACATCTGTAGAAACGGGAAAAGCATCTGCGGTTGATGTCTTGCGTTTACAAATTCGCCAGAATGAATTAAAACAGCAAAAAGAGATTTTGTCAGAAATATTTGAAGCAGAAAAAGTAGCTTTTAATAATTTACTTAATCGAGATGTCAATTCAGAAATTAGTTCGGTAGTTAATTTAGAATTGCCAGAAGAAAATGAAGTCTTTGATATAGATGTACTTTCCTTAAATCCAGAATTATTAAAATATAATAAACTATATGAATCTATAGTTCAATCGGAAATGGTGAATAAGCGAGAAAGTTTACCTACAATTGGTATTGGGCTAGATTATCTGCCAGTAAGTGAGCGTGCGGATATGGTGATTGCAGATAATGGTAAAGATGTTATAATGCCTATGGTCTCAGTTTCTATCCCTCTATTTAATAGCAAATACACTTCAATCTCTAAACAGAACGAACTTCGACAAAAAGAAATAGAGTTTCAAAAAAATCAACGCTACAATATACTAAATACTACTTTTTCTAAAGCACTTTCTCAACGTAACCAAGCTCAAATAAAATATAGAACGCAGTCTGAAAATTTACGACAGGCTAGGGATGCAGAAGATATCTTAATTAAAAACTATGAAACGGGAACCATAAATTTTAATGACCTATTGGATATACAAGAATTGCAGTTAAAATTTCAATTAAACCAAATAGAATCAACTCAGTCATTTTATACCCAACAATCAATTCTTAACTATTTAATTAAATAAGAAAGATTATGAAAAATATAAATTTCGCCTTTTTTCTAATGATAATAATTGGGATGGAAGCACATGGGCAAATGCCCGAAGGTAATATAGATAATCTTCCTGTAAGAGAGCATACTATAACCTTACGTGAAGCTAGTGTAAACAAAGCAGGAAAAAATGTTATGGGAATGACCGTTAATGGAACAATTCCGGGTCCTACCTTAGAATTTACCGAAGGGGAATACGCTGTTATTTATGTAAAAAATGAAATGAGCGTAGAAACATCCGTGCATTGGCATGGGCTCTTACTTCCTAATTTCTATGACGGAGTTCCTTATTTAAATACTCCGCCCATAGAACCTGGGCACACACAGAAATATGAATTTCCTGTTAGACAATCTGGCACCTACTGGTATCACTCTCATACAATGCTACAAGAGCAAAGTGGTGTGTATGGTTCAATTGTTATTCAGCCTAAAGAAAAGATGTTGGACTATGACAGCGAATTGGTGTTGCTTTTATCGGATTGGACTAATGAAAAGCCAATTAACGTACTTAGAAATCTTAAAAGAGGAAATGAATGGTACGGTATTAAAAAAGGAACGGCAACACCATTAAACCAAGTAATTGCACGTAGGGCTTTTGGAGCTCAATTAAACTTTTGGAGTCAGCGTATGGAAGGTGCAGATATAGCTGATGTGTATTACCCGGCATTTTTGATTAATGGAGAAGAAAGTGTGGAATATCCAGAGTTTAAAGCTGGAGAGAAAATAAGGCTGCGAATCATTAATGGCGCTGCCTCTACTTCATTTTGGATGAGTTTTGGTGGTGAAACACCTGTATTGGTCTCATCTGATGGATTAGATGTAGTCCCTGTTAAAAGGAACAAAACTTTCATTGGAGTAGCTGAAACATATGATTTCATTGTAACTGTACCGCAAGAGGGTAAAATGGAGTATAGAATTACTGCTCAAGACGGATCTGGACAGGCATCTGCTTATATAGGCAAAGGAACAGTTCTGCCTGCTATGGATATTCCTAAGCCAGACAAAATAGGTATGATGCAAAAAATGGCGAAAATGGATATGAAAATGGGTGCACACGCCTTAAAATATCGCCCAAGCAAAGATGAACGTTTTGAAATGAAGGAGGAATATGGGATGCAAATGGATAATATGCAAGGTGTGAATGATGATACTAAGATGAATCATTCTACAATGCCTGGAATGAATATGAGCAAACCAAAAGATTCCATGGGAATGACGAAAATGGATATGAAAATGGATCATTCCAAAATGGGGGAAATGGGCATGAATAACGACAGTACCGTTTCTGATATGAAATCTCATATGTCTAAAGATGCTGCATCTATGGATAACTTTAAAATAGAGGATGCGAAGATGGGGAATATGGAAGGGATGAAAATGGAGGGGATGGATATGTTTGCCGAGTATAATTACGATTATTTAAAATCGCCCAACAAAACGATTTATAATAAGGATGTTCCTGTCAAGAAAATATTACTAAACCTTACAGGGAATATGAATCGCTACATCTGGAGTATGAACGGTGTACCAATTTCTGAAACAGATAAAATTAAGATTAGTAGCAAAGAAGTAACGCGTATTACTTTTAATAACCTGACGATGATGCATCACCCAATGCATTTACATGGACATTTCTTTAGGGTGCTTAATGAGAATGGAGAATACTCTCCATTAAAGCATACAGTAAATGTTCCGCCTATGCAAAAGGTAACAATTGAGTTTTATGGAAACAACGGGGATGAAGTTGGAGATTGGTTTTTTCATTGTCATATTCTTTATCATATGATGGGTGGTATGGCTCGTATTATGAGTTATGATACTCCAAGAGATCCAAGAATGAACGAATTTCCTGTTTCAAAAATTGTAGAAGAAACCAATAAATGGTACTCATGGGGAATGGTAGATGTGGCGTCACATACTACAGGTTTTAATTTAATGACCTCAAATATTAGAAATCAGTTTAATGCCTCTTTTGAATATGGATGGAATGAAAATCTAGAAGGAGAATTTACTTATGAGCGCTATTTACATGATTATTTGCGAGTATTTGGAGGTGTTAATATTGAGAATGAAACAGGGGATAGCTTAAATGAATTTAATACGACAGCAGTTGTTGGATTACGTTATTTAACGCCTTACTTATTTAATTTAGATGTGCGAGTGGATAATAAATTAAGACCAAGAATTGGTGTTGGACGTAGTGTAATGATATTCCCTAAACTATCCGTCTTCGGTTACTATGAATACCAAATAGATTTAGGTTTCGTGAACGACCTACCTATAAATAAAGACTTTACATCAGAAACGGTCTGGAGCACTGGTGCAGAATATATGCTTTCAAGAAATTTTTCACTAATGGGTAGCTATGACAATAGGTATGGTGCTGGTGGTGGATTATCAATACGATTTTAATCAAAATTTTATCAAACACACAATATATAATTTAAAAAACGAATATTATGAAAACAGTAAAAAGAAGTATAGCTACGATTACACTTGCAACAATAATGGTAGTATCAGTCTCTTGTAAAGATGAGAAAAAGGGTGCCGAAGTAACCCCTATAGAAAAAGAAATGAATGACACTAAAGCAACTTCGATGAGTGCTTCAGAAGATGTAAAAGCTGAAGCTATTCTTTCGGATTATTTTAATCTGAAAGATGCATTGGTCGCAGATGATAATAGTAAAGCAAAGCAATCAGGTTTACTATTGTCTAAATCTTTACAATCGCTTGATATAGCGAATTATGATAATAAAAACGAGCTTAAAGATATAATTGAAGATGCCAACGAACATGCAGAGCATATAAGCGAAAGTGATATTGATCATCAACGTGAACATTTTAAAATTTTGAGTAAAGATTTAATCGATATGGTTGCAGTAACCGGAACTAAAGTGACATTGTATGAGCAGTATTGCCCTATGTACGATGGTGGCTCCGCTTGGTTGAGTACTAAAGAAGAAGTTAGAAACCCATATTACGGTAGTCAAATGTTGACTTGTGGTAAAGTACAACGTGAAATTAATTAATTGAAGATTTTTAAAATTATAACAGCGGTTCTTTTGGTTGGGTTTTTAGGGATTCAGTTTTTTCCTACTACCCAAAACGAAAGCGATACAGTTCCAATAACCGATTTTGTATTGGTTAATACTGTGCCGAAAAGTGTTAAGGAAAAGCTCGAAATTTCCTGTTATGATTGTCATAGTAATAATACCCAATACCCATGGTATAATAAGATGCAGCCAGTCGCTTGGTTTTTGAAGGACCATATTAAGAAAGGTAAAGAAGAGCTAAATTTTAATGAATGGACAACCTATTCTAATAGAAGAAAGGTTAGTAAGCTGCGATCTATTATAAAACAGATCGAGAGTGCTGAAATGCCACTTTATAGTTACACACTTGTCCACAGAGAAGCCATTTTCTCGGAAGAGGATAAATTAATGGTGATTAACTATATGAAGAGTTTAAAAGATAGTATAGAATAAAGTCCTGATGTAGGAAGTGGAGTTATATGTTAATGGTTAGTGTTTAACCACTTCCTTACTCAGGCATTAAAAGACATGATAATAAAAATTATAAAAAATGAAAAAAGTAGAAAATGTAAGTAATGAAATGAGTGATAATAATTATACAAAGTTTGTATTAATGCTCGTAGCATCGTTCGTGGCAATGTACATAACTATGTACTTGAATACATATGCTATAGACCATGTATATTTTAGCCTTACAAGATTTTATATGAGCTGTTTAGGTATTTCGACAATGGCAATTATAATGTTTGTGGCAATGCGCAATATGTATAAAAGTAAAAAAAAGAATATAGCGATAGTTGCAGGTAGTGTTTTGCTGTTTGTAAGCGCATTAGGATTGGTACGAACACAGGCACCTATCGTAGGCGATATTTTATGGATGAAAGCAATGATTCCGCATCATTCAATTGCCATTTTAACAAGTGAACGAGCAGATATACAAGATCCTGAAGTAAAAAAATTGGCTAACGATATTATCAAAGCTCAGAAACGGGAAATTGAAGAAATGAAGGCGATGATTCAACGTCTCGAAAACAAAAAATAATTTTTAGTATGAAAAAGAACATCCTTTACTTAGGAATTGCAGTAATCTTAGGGCTACTGTGTGGTTATTTGATATTCGGCAATAATTCAGATTCTACCAATGCAGAAGTGACAAATGAACATAACCATTCGGAGGTTTCAACTAATGAAATGTGGACGTGCTCTATGCATCCACAGATTATGTTGCCAGAGTTTGGTAATTGCCCTATTTGTGGAATGGATTTGATTCCTGCTGATGTTGGTGGGGAAGTTCTTGCTGTAAATGAAATTAAAATGACTGCAAATGCAATGGCATTAGCAAATATTGAAACTACCATTGTAGGAAATCTTGCAGACGGTGATACTAATAAGATAATTTCACTTTCAGGAAAGATTGCGGTAAACAAAGAGACCAATGCTGTCCAAGCAAGCTATTTTGATGGTCGTTTAGAGCGTTTGAATGTCAACTACGAGGGTCAAAAAGTAAAGCGAGGTCAATTATTGGCAACAATTTACGCACCTAACCTTGTTGCGGCACAACAAGAACTTCTTACTACAGCATCATTAAAAGAGTCTCAACCAGCATTGTATAATGCGGTTAGAAATAAATTGAAACTTTGGAAGCTTTCAGAGAGTCAAATAAACGCTATAGAATCTTCTGGAAAAGTTCGCGATAATTTTTCCATTTACGCTACAGTTTCAGGAACGGTCTCAGAGTTAATGGCAAAAGAGGGGGACTATGTAAAGCAGGGTCAACCAATTTTAGAAGTAACCAATTTAAATTCTGTTTGGGCGGAGTTTGATGCTTACGAAAATCAAATTTCTAATTTTAAAGTTGGGCAGAAAATCAAGGTGTTAACTAACGCCTATGCTAAAGAATTTGAAGCAACAATATCTTTTGTTGACCCTATGTTGAACAATGCAAAACGTACAGTAATAGTAAGGGCTATTCTTAAAAATCAAGAAAACCTGTTCAAACCAGGAATGTTTGTAACTGGTAAACTTACTAGAGAAGTTGACGTAAATGATGAAATGATTAACGTCCCTGCAAGTGCCGTGATGTGGACAGGGGAAAGATCATTGGTTTATGTAAAAACAAATTCAAGCGAGCCAGTCTTTGAAATGCGAGAAGTAACTATTGATAATCGAAGTGGTGAAAATTTTACGATTTCAAAAGGTTTGCAAAATGGCGAGGAGATTGTTACTAATGGTACGTTTACCATGGATGCTGCAGCACAATTGCAGGGTAAAAAATCCATGATGAATAAAACGGGAGGCAAGACAATGACTGGTCATGAACATCACATGGGTATGGAATCGACAAATGATGAAATGGAATCATCTCATATTATGAAGATGGAATTGCCAGAAACTTTTCAAAATAATTTTTCAAAATCATTAAATGAATATTTGAAAATGAAAGATGCCTTTGTGGCTGGTAATGCTACGCAGGTTGCATCATTAGCAAAAGTGGCAAGTTCCAAATTCAAGACATTGTTAGTGAAAGACTTAGGGGAAATGGAGCAAGTACATTTACAAAAGAGTATAGAAATGTTCAATGCTATTGGCAATAGTCTGGACCTAGATGAACAACGAACTCATTTAGTGATTTTAAATGAGAACGTAGTTGCTATTGCTATGAACCTTCAATCGTCTTCAGAAACGCTATATGTTCAAGAGTGCCCAATGGCTAATGAAAATAAAGGTGCTAAATGGCTAAGTACGGAAAAAGAAATTAGGAACCCATATTATGATAGTGGTATGTTGACCTGTGGTAGTGTTGTAAAGGTTATTCAATAGTCCGTTGGAATTAATCAGGAGCTTAAATAAAAAAACTAATTAAAGAATCTATAGGGGCAATTTTGGTTCAATTACAACGTCAGAAAGCTGAAGCATTAATAAGAAAGGGAATTAGTTTCAATGTTAAAAACGAACTGAAATTAAGTGATCGTTTAATGCGTGCTGCCCTTTTAAAAAACGTTGAAAAAAAGAAGGATTTCAATGTTCTTGCTGAATACCATGAAAATTTCTGGAAGGAAACAGGTAGGAAATATTTTTTGGAGAAGGAGAATATATTACAAGATTTTTTCTTACCAAAATGCTTACCTGTATTTGAGAAGCTTCAAAATTTATTAAATGATAAATCTCAAAATTTTCATACTATTGTGGAGATTGGAACAGGTACTGGAGATGTTCTTAATTACTTGAGTACCGAATTTCCGCAAATCGATAGATTCGTAGGAATTGATTTGAGTGTTGAGCAAATTGATTTCAACAAGAAAAAATATGAACAAAATATTAAAACGGAATTTGTGGTTACAGATGGTTTTGATTGGGCAAAATAAAATGGAACTAGTAATATGATTTTCTTTACTTCAGGTGGTGTACTTGAATATTTTACAGAGCAACGATTACAGGCATTTTTTTCTTATTTAAACAAATTAGGATCGACAATTTTTATTGCTATAGAACCTATTGGAAATAATATTGATTTTACTAAGAACCCCAGTTCTCAGCCTTATGGTGTAGAGAGATCATTTTCGCATGATCATGCTAGACTTTTTAAAAACGCTGGATTTAATTTATGGCACCAATCTAAAGTAGAAGGTTATCAAAACGAAGCTTATTTTGGAGTTTTTCGAGCTGAAAATAAGTAATTTTTATTAGGCGATTATACTGGAGTATTTAATAAAAAAGAATCAAACGAGAATTAGAAATTTATTGATAAAAACAAAAATGATCAATTTTTTGAAAAATTACGAAATATGGGTGTTTTTAGTGCTTGCTCCAATGCTAAATTTTGTTATAACTTAAGCTAAGAGCAAAGGTATAATAGATTTTTTCCCTTAAAGGTAATGAAGGTATAAAGAATTTATTTAGACCTATGCTAGTTTGGAAAATTCATCCAAAGTGGTATTTATTTAGTTTACTGTTCGCATTTACAATAGGTTTAATGACATTATCAGTTAAAGCCTTGTATCATGGGGATATGTCTTTTCTCTCCTTTGATGTATATATCCCAACCTTAAAATTTACGCTGTTCTTATTGTCATGGGCATTTCTGGGTGAAGTTGTATGGATTGGGTATGCATTTCGTGAACTATCAAAAATTACTAAACCGTTTTATGCAACTCAAATTATCGGTTTTGTATGGTCTTTATGGTGGCTTCCGTTGGTTTATATAAATGTTGGTGTAATTGAAGACCTTCCCGTATGACCATTGTTTTTAAACATGATGGGAGCTGTTGGTATGTGTGCTATCGTATATTCAAAAACCAAGAGTGGAATATGTGTGTTAGTAATACAGTCGATGTTAAATATGTCTCTTGTTTTGTTGCCGATTTTACCAGATGCGGGTGACTATACCTATACCATATTTGCGGTTCTATACTTTCTAATAATGTTGGTCTTTATGTACTTTATGCCACCGAAGTTAAATTTCGAATCATCGAATAAATTAAAACACGTTTAAGAAGCAAATTACCTATATAAATATTATCTAGACAGGTAATTTGTCAGCATTTGTTTTTTGCTTCTTTTTTAATTTAGCGTTAGCATTTAATTGCTTCATAATACTATTGGCTAAAAATTTCGCCAAATTTACTGGAACAGCGTTACCAATCATTTTATAGCCGGCAGCTACTTTCTTGTAATGAAAAACAAAATCATTAGGAAAGGTTTGTATTCTTCCACATTCTCTAACACTTAGCCTTCTGTAAAGGTGTTCTTTACCAGGAACAAAGACACGCACGTCTTTCTCTATAAGCTTCATTTTAGGAGCCTGTGGGTGTATTGGTGCATGTCTTCCACCTGCTTGTATAGTAAAAGATTGCTCATCCCAATTACGAACACGATTTCTGGACATGTACATGGTAGAGAATCCACCAATCATATACTCATGATTTGGAACAGGGCATTTATTACCATTCGTATTATTAAACTCCAAAGCAGGTAAAGCTTTTTTTTGTAAATCTGCTATTGCAGTTTCAAGTGTTATTTTAGGAAAGGTCTCTGTTGGGAATTCATATTTAAAGTTTAAATCTTTTCTGATTCCAATAAAGAAAATCCGCTTTCTGTCTTGTGGTACATTATAATCAGATGCATTTAGCATTTGAAAGGAAAGGTCATATCCTATACCTGCATTTTTTAAAAGATTTTTAATGCCATCAAGTGCTGTGCTATGTTTATTGATAAGCATGCCACTCACGTTTTCTGCTAAAAAAAACTTTGGTTGCTTTGCTTCCAATATTCTAATAAAATCATAGAACAATTGGCCTCTTTTATCTTGAATACCTCTTGCCGCACCAGCTGCACTCCAACTTTGGCAAGGTGGACCTCCAATTATACCATCACAATCTGGTACTTCATCTGCGGGGATATCTACAATACTTCTTTTGTCGAATTTAGTATTGGGATGATTTTTTTCATAAGTCTCCCAAATATCTTTGTCATACTCATTTGCCCAGATTACATTAAAGCCAGCTTGTTCAAAACCAAGATCTAGTCCGCCTGCTCCAGCAAAAAATGACACTACTTTCATTCTGTTATTCTTTTAACTTAAGTCTTTTATGAAGACTCGTGTAAGTGATTTAATCAATTATATAATCGGCTTATAAGACTTGAAAATTATCTTTTGGCAATGCTACACTACCGATATGGATACTATATTGACAAAAATACATTTTAGATATTCAAATAGCTTTTATCGAATACTAAAATTATAGTTTAGAGGTTGAAAATGGGACTTTATAATCACCTATTTTATCTGTATGGTTTCTTTTTTTCTTTTGATGTCTTCTATGTTCTTTTCGAATGCTTTTACCGTATTAATGTCTTCAATAACTACATGCATACCAACTTCACAATGAATTCCCTCATAACTGATATCGGGCATGTTTTTAAATTTAGGAATATTTACATTATCGAGAAAAATGAATTGGGTGGGGGTAAAATTATAAGAGCAGTAGATAAGTAAATTGTCTATGATTATAAATTTAGAATGTAAACTTTCATTAACGAAATATTGAATATTCTTGGTTTTCGTAAGCTCGCCATAAAATATTTGGAATTTACTAGTATTGGTGGGTTTTCTAAATTTGATATCCTTAAATTTTTCCTTATCCTCGGTTAAAGGCGCAAATGTTTGTGATAGAAAAGTTACGCTTACCCCAGTATTTGCCATATTAATTACGGTGCCTAAAATACCTTGTCGTGTTTCATTTTCTTTAATTACGGAATGATGTTTAGCATTAAATTGATAATTAAATGCAGCCAAGTGTTGTGCGCAAATGATAATTCTTTCTTTAGCTGATAAAATGTATTTTGCTAATGTAGCATCTAAAATGTTGGCAGAATTATAATAGAACGGGGATGTAATGAATATAGAACTCGATTCTTTGAAATCTATTTTTTCATATGAATTGCAAGAAGTGTTCAATGATTCATTATAATCTTTAATATGGGTAGAATTAGCTAAAAGATGCTTGTAAAAATCTTTAGTAGGTTCTTCATAATTAGGTTCGTCCTCAATACATACCATAGATTCGTGTTTAACCAAATCTCTAACAGCTAAATTAGAGGAACTTAACAGCAGTATAAATCCGTCTTTCTTTTTTATGTAAGCAGATTTTATGTGTAATGAATACGGTAAGGAACCCCTTGAAAATTTATTGATATATGCACTGCGTACATATAAATGAGAGAAAAAATATACATTAAAATTAGGATGTATTTTTGAGTGGTACGCCTCACTAAATATTTTTCGAGCCAAAGAATATTTAGTGAAACTATCATTACTTTTCTTACCTGTTTCTAAATTTTCTAATGGTTGAGGCTTGGTATTATCATAACCTTCTAAAGGAATTGTAATTACATTTACTTTGATTCCACTTTCCGAAATATTTTTTAGGTATTTATGTAAAAGGCTGTTGTTGTAGAGATACCATGATATATTAATTTCTTCGATATCATTTTTTTGCTGTTCAATAGTTTCAATAAGTTTTTGAAGCAATAATGGAGAGCCACCTTGATCATAAAAATCGAATTTATTCTTATAATTTTCAGGGGAATCAAAAAATGATTTAAAAGGCATATAAGTATGTTGTTCTTTTAATAATCGGGCAGCTATTTAGTTCTCTATTTAAAGATGGGGGTTACTTAAGTTGAAACAAAAGGTTGAGTTCTAAAGATAAGTATCTAATTAGTTTTTAATGATTTATCTCAACTTAAATCTTTTAGGACACTATCTTTTGTCTTTGTTTTTAGAATGGCATCTATAATTTAGATGCCTCTTTTGGCCAATATTTAATCATCGCTTTTAGCTTATTTTGAACTAGTTAAATTCTTTGAAAATATAATATTTGTGTATCTAATTTAGTATTACTTTTCCGCCTTCAAATTTTAGGGTAATTAACTGTTTTTAGAGGTTAATTACCCTTCGTTTTAGATTGATTTGATAAGTATAATGGAGCAATATGTAATTTATTTAGGTTTTCTTGTTGCAGCTTATGCTGTAATAGCAAATGATGTTATTCAAACATTAGGAACGTTTATGACTTCAAATGCAGGAGTTAAGTGGTGGTTGCTATGGGGTTTTGCAGGAACTATTTTGACGGTTACCTTAGTTTATGGCTGGTATATTAATGGCGGAGATGTTTCTTACGGTAGACTCTCAAATATACCTATGCCAGATCCTTTGCCTTGGTGGTATTTATTGGCTCCAATTTCTTTAATGGTCATAACCCGTTTTGGAATACCTGCAAGTACGACATTTATGATTTTAAGTGTTTTTTCTTCAAGTCAATTGATAGAGAAAATGATTTTAAAATCTGTTTTCGGCTATTCTTTAGCATTTGTTTCGGCCTTCGTATTGTATTTGTTTCTGACTAAGAAGTTTGAATCCCCTGCATCTATTCGATTAATGGACAAGAAAAAACAAAGACCCTATTGGTTAGTGGCTCAATGGTTTTCAACAGGGTTTTTATGGTCTCAATGGTTGATACAAGATTTTGCTAATATTTTTGTTTTTCTACCTAGGCAATTATCGCTGTATGAGTTGGTGTTCTCTTTAGGTATTATTCTGCTTATTATGGCGTATATATTTAATTCTAAAGGAGGAAAAATTCAAAATATTGTTAATCAAAAATCAAATACACAGCATATTCGTTCTGCAACTATAATAGATGCTTGTTATGGACTGTTATTATACTTTTTCACTACAATGAGCACAATACCCATGAGCACTACTTGGGCATTTATTGGGATTTTGGCAGGTAGAGAAATAGCCATAAGCTATCGCTTAAAAAAAGGGCAATTAAAAAAGACTTACCGTATGTTGGTAAATGATTTTGCCAAGGTTAACATGGGTCTTTTCGTCAGTATTTTAATAGCTTATCTAATTCAGTTTCTTAAAGGTTGATTAATTTTCTATCTCAAAATCATGCCTAATAGCAATTCTAATAGGTTACAATAAGTCATTTTTTTTAATGATTTATAAACGGATTTGCATCAACTCAGGTTATAAATATCTTTAGAATTTTTTGTTTGATATTGACGATATGCTAAAAGAATATCGAAAAATCACCTTGAATACTGCTTTAATTTTAAACTGGTTGGCATGCCTTAAAAGGTTGTGTTTCATAGACTTTATTTCTGCTGATAGTATTAAGTGGAAAGCTTGGTGATGCTAATATCTTCTGTATTATAAGATTGTTATTTATTGAATTAATCTATGTATATGTGGAAAGGTTTTAAGATTCTTCCTTTGATTTGATGTTAAATTGGCTCCGTTTAATAAATAATTTGGTTGAGGTATTAAAATAATATTTATATTCGTTAACGTTAACGAAGATGTTATAATTCATAATAATGTTAAATAATTATCATATTAATAAATTTTATTGAAATTAATTCTAAATGAGGAAGTGTAAAATATTATTGGTTTTTGTTGTCTTTGGGTTAACTGCAACTATTTCTGCTCAAGATAATTGGGAAGTTTTATTTAATGGAAAGGATTTGAAAAATTTTAACCAATTAAATGGGAATGCCAAATATGAAATAAAGAATAATGAATTAATAGGTACTTCAAAATTAAATACGCCTAATAGTTTTATGGCGACCAAGAAAAAGTATGGCGACTTTATTCTTGAGTTTGAGGTCTTTGTTGAGAATGGACTAAATTCTGGAGTACAATTTAGAAGTATTAGTTCGCCTTCTATTATGAAAGGCAGAGTTCATGGTTACCAATGTGAAATTGAAACGAGTTCAAGAAAGTGGTCTGGCGGAATATATGATGAGGCAAGAAACGGTTGGCTTTATCCATTAAGCAGAAATAATAAGGGTCAAAATGCTTTTGTACCTGGTCAGTGGAATCATTATCGTATAGAAGCCATAGGGTCAATTATTCGAACTTGGGTTAATAATGTACAATGTGCGAATCTGATTGATGAAACTACAGCAGAAGGTTTTATAGCCTTTCAAGTACATGGTATAGGAGATAAAAGCTTAGAGGGAAAAACCGTGCGATGGCGAAATATTAATATCCAAACGATAGACTTGAAAGAATCTATGAAACCTGTGGATGTTGATGTGCCTGAAATAAGTTATTTGGACAATCAATTGACTGTTAATGAACAAAGAACTGGATGGCGTTTTCTTTGGGATGGAAAAAGTACTAAAGGTTGGCGTGGTGCAAAGCAGGATAATTTTCCTTCCAAAGGTTGGGAAATGAAAGATGGGGTGCTTACCGTATTATCCTCCGGAGGTGAGGAATCTAATAATGGCGGGGATATTGTAACCACAGATTCATTTAGTGATTTTGAACTTAGCATAGATTTTAAAATTACTGAAGGTGCCAATAGTGGAGTCAAATATTTTGTGGATTCTGAACTAAATAAAGGTAAAGGTTCTGCCATTGGATTAGAGTTTCAGGTTTTGGACGATGAAAAACACCCTGACGCTAAAAAGGGTAAAAATGGTAACAGAACTGTAGGATCTTTATATGATTTAATTAGAGCAGAAAGTACCAGTAGTTCACGCGGCAAGAATTTTAAGGGGGTTGGTGATTGGAACAACGCCCGCATTGTAGTAAAGGGAGGTAAAGTGGAGCATTGGCTCAATCAAGTAAAAGTAGTTGAATTTGATAGATTCAGTCAAATGTTTAAGGCTTTGGTAGAGAAAAGTAAATATGAAAACTGGGAAAATTTTGGTCGCTTACCGCAGGGCTTGATTCTTTTACAGGATCATGGTGATGAGGTATCATTTAAGAATATTAAGATAAGAGAATTTTAAATTATAAATCATGGAAAATAAAAGACGAAATTTTATTAAGAAAACGTCTCTGGCAGCAGGAGGAATTTTTTTAGGTGCTAATGCAATGAGTGCTAGTAGTTATAGAAAAATAATTGGGTCAAACGACCGAGTTAGAGTTGGTGTTGTAGGTTTTTCAAATAGAGTTAAAGGAGCATTGATACCAGCTTTTAATGGTCATAGTAAAGCACAAAATTTTGAAATTGTAGGTGTTTCGGATATATGGAATAGACGTAGAGATGAGGGCTCTGCTTTTATAAAAGAAGTAACGGGTAATAAAATAAAACAGTGGCGTAACAATGAGGAAATGTACGCTGATAATAAGATTGATGCTGCTATTATTTCTACTGCAGATTTTCAGCATGCACTACATACAGTACAAGCTGCCAATGCTAAAAAAGATGTGTATTGTGAAAAACCATTTGCTGAAACAATGGCAGATGCGCGAATTGGTATGAAAGCTGTTAAGGAATCTGGTATTGTTTTTCAAATAGGTTCACAAAGAAGAAGTGGGAACAATTACCACGCGGCCAACGATTATATAAAGTCTGGTAAATTTGGGGATATTGTAATGGTAGAAATGACCTGGAATGTAAACCAACCAGGTAGATGGCGATTACCAAAACTTACAAGTGAAATTAGAGAATCTGATACAGATTGGAAACGGTATCAAATGAATAGACCGGAAGCAGCTTGGGATCCAAGAAAATATTTAGAGTATAGACTATTCTGGCCGTATTCTTCAGGTATACCAGGACAATGGATGTCGCATCAAATTGATACTGTACATTGGTTTTCTGGATTGAACCACCCAAGAAGTGTTGCCGCAAATGGAGGCATCTATTTATGGAAAGATGGACGTAGAAACTTTGATACTATGTCAGCCGTTTTTGATTATGGTCCAGCTGATGATTTAAGTTCTGGTTTTCAAGTAACCTATTCATCTAGATTTACTAATTCTGCAGGAGGTACTAAAGAAATATATTATTCTAACGGTGGAGAGTTGAATCTTGATACTAACAAGGTGAGTGATAATGGTGGGTTAGATGAAAGACATGCTAGTGGAATGGGTATGAAACCAAATAAGTTGGAAGGTTTTAACTTAAGTGATAATGCACCTAAGGTTGTAACTTCAGCAAATACAGGTGCAGATGATATGACCTCAATGCATATGTTAAATTGGATGGAGTGTGTTCGTAGTCGTAAAACAACAAATGGACCTATAGAAGCGGGTTATAACCATTCTATTGCAAATATTATGACAACGGCCGCCCTAAGAACTGGTTTAAAAGCAACTTTTGATGAGAAGACTCAAAATGTTTTGGCAGGCGGACAAGTTTTTCAATATTAAAAATAACTTGATATGTTTAAAATAAAATATGCTTTCTTTCTAATTGTTACAATTCTTTTTATGTCATGTAAAGAGAAGAAAGAGACCGTTGTGGACGGTAATTCTTCAGATATAAATGGTGTTGAAAATCCAGAAATTACTTTTAGTCATGATGAAGAGAATAAAAAAATTGAGGTTAGAATAAATGGCAAATTATTTACTAATTACGTTTATGATGGTCAAACCCCAAAACCAATTTTATATCCTATTGTTACAAAAAGTGGAAAAACAGTTACCAGAGGATTCCCTTTTGAATCTCGGCCGAGTGAACGTGTAGATCATCCACATCATGCCGGACTTTGGTTTAATTATGGTGATGTGAACGGATTGGATTTTTGGAATAATTCCTATGCAATACCAGATGATGAAAAACAAAAATACGGTAGTATTATTCATGAAGAATTAATAAGCATGGATGAAGATAAAGGTTCCATTACAGTAAAAGCCGTTTGGCAATCTCCTACTAAGGTCGATTTATTGGAAGAAACTACACAATTTGTTTTTTCAGAAGTAGATAATACTCGAATTATTGATAGAATAACTACTCTAAAAGCGTTAGAAAAAGTTGCTTTCAATGATAATAAAGAAGGTATGTTGGGTATTAGAGTTGCACGTGAATTAGAAATGCCTTCTGATAAACCTGCTGAATTTACTGATGCTGAAGGAAATGTAACTGAAGTTAAGGTTTTAAATAACGAAGGGGTTCATGGTAATTATTTTGCTAGTGGTGGTTTAACAGGTGATGATGTGTGGGGTACAAGAAACGAATGGGTAAAGCTTGAAAGTGATATAAAAGGAGAACCTGTTTCCGTAACTATTATTGATAATAAAAATAATGTAGGCTTCCCTACCTATTGGCATGCTCGAGGTTATGGTCTATTTGCGGCTAATACTTTAGGTCAAGCTGCTTTTTCTGAAGAAAAAGAGGCTCTAAATTTTAAATTGAAAGAAGGAGAATCAACCACTTTTAAATATCGAATTCTTATTCATAATGGTACAATACTTAAAAAGGAAGAAATAGCTAAATCGTTTAATGAATTTAATCAACTGTAATATGAAAAATGTTCTTGTTCTTCTATTTTTTATCAGTTCATTAGTATCTTTTGGTCAATTTAATGATGATACACAATGGAATACGATTTTTGATGGAAATGGTTTAGAAGAATGGGAAATACCTAAAAATAATGTATGGTGGTCTATAGAAGAGGACGTGCTTTGGGCAAAAAGTGATCCAGAAAAAATTGGTTCCATATTGTGGACAAAACAGAAATACAGAGATTTTGTAGTTCAATTAGATTTTAAGTATGGTGACGGTATTGTTGATACCGGTATTTTTATGCGTGGTGAGGACAGTAAGAATGTACAAGTGCAGATTGGGGAATCTGGCTCTTTGAAAAGAGATATGACCGCATCTCCATATATACCTTCTTTAGGATACCCTAAAGAAGCAGAGGGAATTAAAGATTTATTAAAATTAAATGATTGGAATACTATAAAAGCAAGGGCTATAGGTGATACATATACCGTTTGGTTAAATGGAGAAAAAGTGATGACTTACCAACTTGAAAATGCAAACCTTACTGGACCTATTGGTATTCAATTACATCCTAGTAAAGAAATGACTGTACAGTTCAAAAACATAATTGTTGCTGAGTTGTAATATAGATTTTCCCATTATAATTTTAATGGGTTAATATAGAATAGTACCTTATCGCTGAAAATTTAATCTTCTAGAATTGAGTATAGGTATAAAGCAAATCGCTAAGTTAGCCAATGTCTCTATTGGTACCGTTGACCGTGTTTTACATAAACGCGGGGGGGTTTCGAAGGAAACAGAAGATAAGATATTGAAGATTATAGCTAAAAATGGCTATCAAAGAAATACAATGGCGAGTAGATTAAAACTAGCCTCTGTAAAGAAAATTAAGTTTGCCATTCTTCTACCAGAAGCTACTTCTAATTCTAATTATTGGGATTTGCCAAAGAAGGGAATTTCTAAAGCACTGAAAGAGTTAAAGGAATTCGGTGTGAAAGCAGATTATTACAAGTTTTCTGGTTCCTCATCTGCCTCATTTCAAAAAAATTATGAACTTATTTTTTTAAAAAATTATGATGCCATCGTTACGGTTCCTTTTTTTGAAAAGGAATGTAATAGATTATTAGAAATTACCAAGAAAAGAAATATCCAAGTTGTTTTCTTGGATACCGAAATACAATTACAATATTCTACGAATTTCATTCGTCAGAATTCTCACAAGGCCGGTATGGTGGCTGGGAGACTACTGTATGGGTTAGTGGGTGATCAAGGAATATATTTCATTGTAAATACAGTTAATGATAAAGGTATTCAAGTAAATAATAAACAGCGAGAAGACGGGTTTAGATCATTCTTTAAATCAATCGGTAAAAACGTGGCTATTAAAACTATTAACCATCCTTTAAATGATGTTTTAAAGATGACTGAAGAGATGGAATCTTGGTTTAAAGGCGATAGTTCAAAAGGTATTTTTGTTACCAACTCAAGAGCTCATTTGATCCCAAAAATTCTTTCAATTTATGCAATCAGCAATACTTTTTTATTAGGTTTTGATTTGAACAAAAAGAATTTGGAATACTTGAAGAATGGTCAAATTAATTTTTTAATTAATCAACAACCTAAATATCAGGGCTACGTTTCTATTAAAAATCTTTTTAACTCCTTAACAAAACAAGATGATTCTGAACTTAATCTTGATATTCCTGTTGAGATTATAGTCAAAGAGCACTTTGCTACACCATAAATTTTAATGAAAAAATCCTCCCATTTTTAAAATAATGGGAGGATCAAACTAAAATTAAAACTAACTCAATTAAAATTGTTTATTGAGGATAACCGGGGTTTTGTGGGTATCCACCTAATGCTCTATCTATTTGATTTTGTGGTATAGGTCGTATCGCATGATAGTCTTGAATATTTGGTGAGGCTTCTGGGTTATATAATCTAGTACGTTCTATTAGCTTTCCAGTTCTGGCTAAATCTAGCCAACGATGACCTTCACCTGCTAACTCTCTAGCTCTTTCATCAAGTAGGAAATCTAAATCAACATCTGATGCAGAAATTTGAGACGCTGCCTCTTGACTAGGTATAGCCGCTCTCAATCTTATCCTATTTATATCGTCTGCTGCCCCTGATGGATTATTCTGTTTAAGCTTTGCCTCTGCTCTTAATAACCAAGCGTCAGCCAATCGCATTAAAATAAAATCTCGTTGTCCATTTGCTTTTTGTCTATCAGGTCTTGTTGCATCGATCCACTTGTTCATAGAAGGATAAACTCTTTCGGTATATTCTTCATTAGTAAATACCAAATAAGGGACATTGTCTTGTCTTATTTGTGGCCAGTCAATATCTTTTCCAGGACCAGGTATGTAAATTGCTGTGTCTCCTATGGTAATGGCAGCTCTTGCAGGTTCGTTACCTACAGCATCAGTAGGGGGCTCGTTCTTATTTGCAAACCAAACATGTTTAAATGAAGATTCGTATCTGCTATCGGTATTTCTGTCCCATAAAGTCAGCATAAAATCAGTTGGGCGATGTCTTTTCCAAGGTCTACCATTGGCAATATCTCTTGTCATACCCCTAAGCACGTCATATTCGTGTAAGAAGTATAAATGCCAGCGATTCCCCAAAGGGTCCACATCACTATCCACCTGCGATTTAGAATTAGGAACTACGAAAACCATTTCACTATTTTGTTGGTTTTCAATATCCCATAAATCTGCAAAATTTGGTAATAATGTAAAACCATAATCATTAATTACATTACTGAATAGGTTTTCTGCTTTTGATGCATCTGACGTTTCTGAGAAATCTTTGTAACTACGTGTTAACAATACTTTCCCTAGTAAAAATTCTGCGGCTGGTTTGGTTGCTCTGCCATAGTCAGATTGCTCAATAGGTAAATTTGCAATAGCAAATTCCAAGTCAGGGATTATTGCTTGACTATATATATCTGACTGTGGTGTTTTATTTGCTTCAATTTCTACACCTTCAGTTTCTTCAAGGCTCAAATGTGCATCGCCAAAAGTAGTAATCACATTAAAATAAAAGAAAGCTCTTAGAAAGCGTACTTCGGCTACTCGCAGGTTCTTTTGAGCTTCATCCATTTCTACATCAACAGAACGGTTGATTATCCCATTCGCTTGGTTGATACCTTTATACCAATTATCCCAAGAATCAGTAATATAGTTCTCCTCACCATTGAGACCACCATCGTAAAGATTGAATACTTTGTGTCCTCCATCAGAACCATTTGTCCAGATATCGGTACCAAAAGTTGTCATAGCAGCCGAAATTTCTTGACCATAAAATGGCTTAAATGTTGCGTATGTAGCTCTTACACCATCTTCCAAGCCTGCTTCAGTGGTGTAGTAGGAGGCCGCAGATACATCAGTGACCAACTCCTCTTCAATAAATTTATCACATGACTTTGTAAAAAAAGCCAGCGCTAAAACTAAAATTATATAAATTTTTCTGTTCATAATATTTAAATTATTCGATTTAAACTAACAATTGTTTTTTGACCTAAAATGTAGCGTTTATTGATAAAGAAAACTGTTTTGTACTTGGAACCACACTACTACCCAAGCTAAGATCTTCCTCTTCTGAAATTTCAGGATCGAATGTTGGAAAATTATCCCAAAAGATAAGATTCTGACCAGAGATTGAAAATCGTAATTTTTCCATTCCTAACTTGCTTGTTATCGATTCTGGAAGATTATATCCTAATGATACATTTCTAAGTTTTACAAAACTACCGTCAAAATATGTAAGTGTAGATCCATTTCTTGGGCTTTCTTGATTCTCGTTCGGTCTTGGATTGGCGTTTGTTGGATTGTCGATTGTCCAATAATCAACGTTTAAGTTGTTATACCTTCCGAAAAGTGAATTATTACTAGCATTAAATTGTGACTGAATAGTTTGTCCTTGTCTGAAAACAAAGAAAATACCTAGGTCTATTCCTTTATAGGAAAACTTACTATTTAGACCTCCATAAAAATCAGGAACTCCATCGCCTAGAATTTTACGATCTTCAGGGGTTATTATCCCATCACCATCAAGATCGTTCAATTTAATTTCCCCAGGCACTTTATTATCAGCAGCTAAAGCAGCAGCTTCTTCGTTAGCTTGCCAAATACCAATTTTCTCATAATCATAGAAAACTTGAATAGGCTGACCGATAAACCAACCGTTACCAACGTCATCTAAAGCATTGCCATTACTATCCGTCAGGGCTAATTCTGTAATTTCTTCTTTGTAGGTAGAAATATTTAAATCTACATCCCAATTGAAACCATCACCATCATTATCAATAATACCTGTACTTACTGTAAATTCGAAGCCTGTAGTCCTAGTAGCCCCAACGTTCTGTAATACACTTTCATATCCTGAGGTAGATGGTAAACTTCTTGCAAGTAATAAATCCACAGTATTGGTTCTGAAATAATCAAAAGAACCTACCACGCGATTATTTAGAAATCCATAATCTAAACCTATGTCTAGGGTTTTAGATACTTCCCAAGTCAAATCATCATTTGGTATTTCGTTAAGTCCGAAACCAAGTGCTGGAGACTCACCAAACGCATAGACTGTGCTACCTAACCTACCAGCTGTTTGATACGGGTTAACCGAAGTGTTCCCGACTTGACCATAAGAAGCTCTTAGCTTTAATTCATTTATACTGGTGTCTGCTAAAAATTCTTCTTGGTCTATTCTCCAACCAGCAGAAACGCCAGGGAAGTACTTCCATTGGTTCCCTGGAGCTAACCTTGAAGAGCCATCTGCTCTTAATGAGGCTTGAAATAAATATTTACCATCAAAATCATAATTTACCCTACCCATAAAGGAAGCTAATGCCCATTCTGTTAATCCTGAAGTAAGTACCCCACCTTGGGTAGCAGAGCCTAAATTGTAAAAAGACTGAGATTCATATGGAATACCGGTTACATTTCCTTCATTTCTTTCTATTCTAGATTTTTGGATACTTTGAAGTAAGGTAACTTTAATATTTTGTCGATCGGTTAATGCTTTATTATAAGTTAATAAATTCTCAAGGGTATATCCAAAATCAGTCACATTTTCTATACCCGCTCTACCTGGTCCACCTCGATTTGTATTTGTTAAGCTACCAGCGAAAGTACCTCTTCTTCCAATTCTAATATCAGGACCAAACGTGGATGTCCATTTTATACCCTGCGCAATATTAATATCTAAATACATTGGTGCGAATATTCTAGTTTGTTGACGTTCGTCAATGTATGCACCTTCTACTAATTCACTTAAAGGGTTGGTTCTTATACCATCATTAGTGGGTAAGAACTTTAAATTTCCATTCTCGTCATATGGTATACCTAATGGGTTATTTGCTAATGCTTCACCCATTGTTGCGTTAGAACCATAATTTTGCTCTGTTTTAGATACTAAAAAAGAGGCTCCTACTTTAAAGATGTCATTGATTTTGTGATCCACCGCTAATCGACCTGAAATTCGTTCAAAATCTTGGTTAGAAATAATACCTTGTTCTTTAAAATATCCTATCGAAGAACTAAAGGTTGTGTTTTCTGATCCACCACTTATACCAAGTTGATGATTGGTCTGATAACCATTACCAACTACTTCATCTAACCAATTGGTCGACCTCCCTTGTTCAAGGGACTCAAGCTCAATGGGATCTAAGAATACATCGGTTTCTGCGGGAATCGCTCCGTTCCATCCGTCACGTCTCGACTCTCTTTTTAAATTTGCAAATTGTTCTCCATTCATCATATCCACCAAGCGAGTGGCAGAAGTTATTCCATAGCGACTGCTATACGTTATTTTAGTCTTACCAACCCTACCTCTATTTGTAGAAACTAAAATTACACCGTTGGCACCTCTTGATCCATATACAGCAGTTGCTGCAGCATCTTTTAATACTTGCATTGATGCAATATCATCAGGGTTAATGTCTGCCATAGATGCAGGGCCATCAATTAATGGAATACCATCCACTACATAAAGAGGATCGTTCGATGCGCTAATAGAACGTCTACCACGTATTCTTACTGTCGGATTTTGACCTGGTCTACCTCCGGTAGATTGAACATCTACACCTGCAATTTGCCCTTTAATAGCATCAATAGTACTTGATACTTGAACAATGCTTAGTTGTTCTGCAGTAACAGTTTCGATAGCACCTGTAACTTCACCCTTTTTTTGTGTACCATAACCGACCAAAACTACTTCATCTAACATGGAGGCATCTGGGTTTAGTTTTATGTTAATGGTGGTTTTACCATCAACTAACACTTCATTTTTAGCATAACCAACATAGCTGAATATAAGCGTGCTATTATAAGGGGCATTAATGCTGTAATTGCCATCAAAATCGGCAACAGCACCTGTAGTTGTTCCTTTCACTACAACACTAGCGCCAGGCAAAGGCACTTCATTCTCATCTAAAATGGTACCGGTTACGGTTACTTGAAATTTTTCGGCTAATTTTATTTTTTTCAGGGAATTCCCTAAAATAGGTGAGACAATTAAAATTCCTAATACTATGGATAGTAGTAGATTTTTTTTCGTTGAACTATATTTTATTGAGGGTTTTTTTTTCATTGGTGCAGTTTAATTAGGTTGTTTGATTGTTTGAAGTATTATGTCTTATTTACCTAAGATTATTAGAGGATTTAGGGCTGAGTAAATCTTAGGATGTTGAATGATTTTATCGATTAAATTTTCATAGGCTATCGTTTAGAATAAATGTTATTATTTTTTAATTGATTAAACAAAGAATTTCGTTAACGTACACGAACTTATGTAAATTGAATGATGAAAATAAGTAAAATATGTAACGATGAAACTATTTTATTGTGATTTTATTAAAAAATATACACATTGTTGTTGATCTGTTAATTTGAAAGCACGATAATTGCTTTTTGAATATTGTGGTTAGGGTGTGTTTTTACTAAGGGAATTAAAAATTTAGGAGAAGTATATGAATTGAATATGTGATTATTAGATATGTGTTACTTTACACTGATCAATACTGCTTCACAACTTTGAAGGTCTGAGTTTAGTACAATGTTTTCAGATTTTTTACCGTCAGATATTTCAACGGAAACTGTATTTGGCGGAGAATCACCTAAATTATGAGCGTAGAGGAATAAATCGTTAGATTTTGTAGGGTCTAGTTTTATTTTAAATTCTTTTTTCCAGTAAGTTAAATAGTACTTTTTAATCACTTGCACACCATTAAGATATATGGAAACTATATCGCCATCTTGTCTGCCATGATCCCAAATCTTGATAATAATATTCTCGGAATCGAACTCGAATTCTTTAGTGTATGAAATTTTTCTACCGTCAAAACTGTCCCTGATTTCTGTCTTGTTTTCTGCTTTGCTTTCTATTTTATTTTTAGATTGTACTACGGCAGTTTTTACTGAGGCTTTTTGCTTTTTAGATTTCTTTTTAGGAGTAACGGTATTGGTATTTGCCAATTGTTGCTTTTTCTTTCTTTCGTCAGATGCTGCATTTGTAATTGAAAAGAATGGAGTGACTTTTTTAGCAATATTGAACTTGTCATCTGGGAATAGTTCTATGGCAACTACTTGATATCTGTTGCCAGATCCAATGTTTTTTGCCAATTCAATTCCGTCTTCAAAACCATCGTTTTTAAAAGAACCCAGTTCTTGTACCACCATTTCATTTCTTACTAGAAAAAAGCGAATAGATTTACTGGTATCTATTTTAATGGTATTCCATTGCAGGGTTATTTTATCTGGAATGTTCCAAGCTGTATTTTCATTTGGGGAAATGATATCTATGGTAGCAACCTCTTGCGCATACCCAATTGTGGATATAAACAAAAAGGCTGATAAAAATATAAAATGAATTTGACGCATATGCAATGTCTTATCTCAAAGATAGTATTAAACCCTCATTGGTTTAACACCTTTAAAATCTACGAGATATATGCCATTAAACGAAAATTTTAACCCTTTTAATATAACCTCTGCTCGTTTTTTAATTTCAAAAGTTTAAATCAACTTCTTTTCTACAGCAACTTTAATTAAAGAAGCAGCATTAGATACTTCTAATTTCTGCATTAAATTTCGTCTGTGGGTTTCTACGGTTAGCGGACTAATGAAGAGTTCTTCTGCGATAGTGTTGGTAGTTTTACCTTCAGCTATGAGGGTGAGAATGTGCTTTTCTCTACGGGTTAATTTTGGAGCATCCTTAGTATCTTGAGATATAGAATCTGCTAATATTTTTTGAATTTCACTTCCAAAATAGAACCTTCCTTTATGTACTTGGGTAATGGCTTCAATCAGTTCATTACTAGTCGCATTTTTCAAAAGATACCCTTTTACACCATTACGTATCATTTGGTTTAATAGCGCAGAACGGAGCTTTTGGCCCAGGATATTTTAGATAATACTTTTAATAGGGTGGTTTGTTCAAAACCCTATCGTTACAAATTGTGATGGCAGGGTTTTCTTGTATCTAATTTTTTGAATGTTAAATATTGGAAATAATCCTAATAAATGGAAATAATCCATAATTTAGCTATCCCGATTTTTTATAGGGATAGTTATGAGCAAAACAATACTACATATAGATTTAGATACATTTTACGTATCTGTTGAGCGACTCAATAATCGTGAGTTGCAGAATAAACCTTTATTGGTGGGTGGTACGGGAGATCGTGGGGTTGTAGCGGCATGTAGTTATGAGACTCGTGGTTTTGGTGTACACTCGGGTATGCCCATGAAAATGGCTCGTGAACTTTGTCCAGATGCTGTTGTAATTCGAGGTAATGCTGGTGACTACAGTAAACACTCAGATGTAGTAACAGAAATTATAAAAGAGTACGTGCCCGTATTCGAAAAATCGAGCATCGATGAGTTTTATGCAGACCTCTCTGGTATGGATCGCTTTTTTGGTTGCTACCAGTATGCATCAGAAATGCGTAGGAAGATTATTAGGGAAACGGGACTCCCCATTTCCTTCGGATTATCGGCTAATAAAGTCGTTTCTAAAGTTGCTACGAACGAAGCGAAACCTAACAATCAATTGAAGATAGATGAAGGATTGGAAAAACCTTTTTTAGCACCACTATCCATCAAAAAAATACCAATGGTGGGCGATAAAACCTATCAAACATTACGGAATTTAGGTTTGCGACAAGTACGTACGGTACAAGAAATGCCCATGGAGGTCATGCAACGGGTGTTGGGAGCCAATGGCGGAGTCATTTGGAAAAGAGCCAATGGTATAGATAATACACCCGTAATTCCTTTCTGTGAACGAAAATCAATTTCTACTGAACGTACTTTTGATAAAGATACTATTGATGTAAACAGACTACGTGGTATCCTCATTGCCATGACCGAAAATTTGGCATATCAATTACGTCGAGGGGAAAAGCTAACCGCTTGTATTTCAGTAAAGATTCGGTATTCAGATTTTAATACCTATTCAAAGCAAATGCGCATTCCGTATAGTAGTGCAGACCACATTCTTATACCTAAAATTTTAGACCTGTTTAAGACTTTATATAACCGTAGGTTATTGGTAAGGTTGATCGGTATACGTTTCAGTCATTTAGTATCTGGTAATTACCAGATTAACCTTTTCGATGATACCGAAGAAATCTTAAGTCTTTACAATGCTATGGATAACATTCGTAAGCGTTACGGAGATAAAAGTGTTTTGCGGGCATCGGGTATGGGAGCAAAAACAATTGGTAGAATGCATAATCCTTTTAATGGTTTACCACCAGTGGTTTTGGCGCATAGAAAGATTTAGATTTTGAAACGTTTAGTGCCCAGCGAAAAAACGTCTTCACGAGGAGGAACGACGAAGTGATCTACTGAATAGAAGTAAGCCTAGTGATTTTTTGTGCTGATTGCAACAGATTGCTTCGGCAGAAAAAGTTTCGCAATGACGGTTATGTTCTGTGCCTGGTCGAGCGCAGTCGAGACCTATGTTTTGGTCACTGAGCGTAGCTGAAGTGAAAGAGGAAAAGAAAAAAGCGCAAGGCGAATAACGAAAAACACCCAGCGCAAAAAAACAACAACCGACAACGAAAAACGAACAACAAAAAAAATGTACTTAAACTGCCATACATATTACAGTCTTCGCTACGGGACTTTTTCGGAACTGGAGCTCTTGCAATTGGCAAAAGACCATGGGGTAACGCAATTAGTATTGACAGATATTAATAATACATCGGCTTGTTTAAATTTTGTACGTAAGGCATCTGAGTATGATATACGACCTATTTTGGGTATCGATTTTAGAAATGGGGTAGAGCCTTGTTTTGTGGGTATTGCCAAAAACAATGAAGGGTTTTTAGAACTCAATAATTTTTTATCTGATCATATTCATCACGAAAAGAAGATTCCAGAAATAGCGCCGCAGTTTAAACATGTTTTTGTTATCTATCCTTTTGAGAAAGTCCTTGAGAGCGAAAAGAAAATATTTACTGAAAATGAATTCATCGGGGTTTCCGTTAACGAGTTAAAACGGCTTCGTTTCTCTAAATTACTAGAACAGCGCGATAAAATACTATTGCTGCAACCCGTCACGTTTAGAAATAAACGAGATTTTAATGCACATAGATTATTACGTGCCATCGATAATAACACCCTGCTAAGTATGTTGTCGGTTAATGATCAGGCACGGGAAGATGAGCATATGTATGCTATTCCTAACTTGGCAGCCCATTTTTCTGAACATAGCTTTATTTTAGAAAACACTCAAAAATTGATGGATGCCTGTACTATCTATTTCGATTTTACCGAAGGACGAGAAACACAGAATTTAAGCACCTACTTAGGCAGTAAAGAAGAAGATGAGGTGTTTTTAGAGAAATTGTGTCAAGAAGGATTACCACATCGATATTCGGAAATAGATCAGCCTATTTTAGACCGTGTAGAGAAGGAGCTCTATCTTATTAAAAAGATGGGTTTTGTGTCTTATTTCCTCATCAATTGGGATATCATTTCTTATGCCCGAAAACAGAATTTTTTTTACGTAGGGCGTGGTAGTGGAGCCAATAGTATTGTTGCCTACTTGCTATTTATTACAGATGTAGATCCTATGGAGCTTGATCTGTATTTTGAGCGTTTCATTAATCTATACCGAGTAAATCCGCCAGATTTTGATATTGATTTCTCCCATAGGGATAGACCGGTAATGACGGAGTATATTTTTAATCGTTTTAAGAATGTAGCGCTGTTGGGTACCTACGTTACTTTTCAATCTCGGGGAGTAATTCGAGAATTGGGTAAGGTGTTCGGCTTGCCAAAAGATGAAATCGATTTGTTGTGCGACGGTAATATTCAGGCTAGTCGGTTAGATAATATATCGACTTTGGTACTGAAGTATACCCAACTACTACACGGTATGCCTAATTACTTGAGTATACATGCAGGCGGAATTTTAATTACCGAAAAACCTATTCATTGGTTTTCGGCGACCAATATGCCCCCAAAAGGATTCCCGACTACGCAGTTCGATATGATTATTGCCGAGGACGTCGGTATTTTTAAGTTCGATATTCTTGCCCAACGCGGACTCTCCAAAATAAAGGAGACACTAGATATTTTAGAACGCGACCGCCCAGAGGAATTCGCAAAGTTCGATATTCATGATATTAAGGCATTTAAAAAAGACCCTAAAATCAATAACATGGTCAAAACAGCGCAGTGTATGGGTTGTTTTTATGTAGAATCGCCTGCTATGCGTATGTTGTTGAAAAAACTGGAAGTAGATACTTATTTGGGTCTCGTAGCGGCAAGTTCCATTATTCGCCCCGGAGTGTCTAAAAGCGGCATGATGCGTGAATATATTTTGCGACACAGAAACAAGGGCAGGGCAGAGGAGTTGGCGCATCCGGTAATGTTAGAGATTATGCCAGAGACTTACGGGGTTATGGTCTACCAAGAAGATGTGATAAAAGTAGCCCATCATTTTGCTGATTTGGATTTGGGCGAGGCCGATGTATTACGACGTGGAATGAGTGGTAAATTCCGTTCTCGAGAGGAGTTTCAAAAAGTACAGGATACCTTTATGGAAAACTGCCGTAAAAAAGGCTATACGGAACAACTTATTAAAGAGATTTGGGACCAGGTGGCTAGTTTTGCGGGTTATGCTTTTGCTAAAGGGCATTCGGCATCGTATGCGGTAGAAAGTTATCAGAGTTTGTTTTTGCGTGCCTATTATCCGTTAGAATATATGGTAGCGGTGCTTAATAATGGCGGCGGATTTTATAAACCCGAGTTCTATGTGCATGAAGCACGTATGTTGGGAGCGATAATTCATCCGCCGTGTGTAAACAAAAGCAGTGCGGGAAATCGTATTTATGATAAAGCCCTTTATTTAGGCTTAGGATATTTACGGGAACTGGAGCAGCGGGTTATGGAGCGTATTTTAAAGGAGCGCTATCTTAATGGTGATTTTAGTTCATTAGAAGATTTTTTGGACCGTTTAATTATTTCCATAGAACAGGTTGGTATTTTAATACGAATTGATGCGTTTCGATTTACCGAAACCAATACACATGAACTACTTTGGAAAGCACATCTATTCCTAAATAAAACTAAAAAAATAGACCATCCAAAATTGTTTGCGCCAAAGCATCAGAATTTTGAGATTCCGTCATTGTACAGCACTAATTTAGAAGTTGCCTTTACGCAATTAGAACTGTTAGGGTTTAGCTTATGTAGTCCGTTCGAGCTTTTAGAGGTTCCGCCATCTAATACTTCGGGTAGTAAAGATTTAGAACGATACCTGAATAAGAATATTGATATCTATGGTTATTTAATTACGGTGAAACGAACCAGGACTCAAAAAGGAAAAGCAATGTTTTTTGCTACGCTATTAGATCAGCAAGGTCAAGTTTTTGATGTGGTATTGTTTCCGCTCGTAGCGGCTAAATACATGTTTAAAGGGAGAGGAATTTATCGGTTTTACGGTAAGGTCGTAAGTGAATTCGGTTTTTTAAGTATAGAGGCCATCAAAATGCAAAAACAAGATTTTGTGCAAGACCCCAGATATGCCGATATGAAAACCAGTACCAAGGTCTTTGACCAAAAGAAGACAGACAGCAAAGAAGAGAATAAGTTAGGAAATCAGTTTGTTTAGAAAGCACCAAGCACGTATCCTAAAATCCAGAATAAAATAAGGAACTTAAAAATGATTCCTATGCATCCATATTTTTCACCTCTCTTTTTCTAAATTTAATCATAATAGGCTCTTTAAAATATACTCTAAAAATTATGTCTTACTAAGAATGAAATTGATTGTACAAAGTATTATTGTCAACCTGTTGATTCTTTAGAAACTTAAGAATACAATGTATTGTCATGAGAAATTACATGCACTTTTACATTGTTTTGAAATTCTTGGGGGGTTTGTTCTACGTGTTGTTTAAAGAAACGACTAAAGTATGATTGATCTTTAAAATGAAGATTAAACGCTATTTCTTTAATAGTATTTTCGCTATGTATAATTTGGCGCTTTGCTTCTAATATCAACCGATCATGAATTAGTTGTACTCCAGTTTTATCTAGCTTTTCTTTTAAAATTTGATTTAAGCGCTTAGCACTAATATCCAATTTACTGGCATAAAAATCGGCAGTTCGTTTATTCTTATAATTTACTTCAAGCAGAAGCATAAACTCATAAACGCGCTTTTCATTAATATCTTGCAATGTAAAATGCTGCTCTTTTAACTGTATCAATTTTAATAAAAAAACCTTTAAAACGGCTTTCATCATTATTAGATTGATGACTTCGTGACTGTATTCTTCTTTCAAAAGTTGAAGAACAGCAGCCAAACCATTCGAACCTTCTTCGTTTACCTGTAAACAAGAAAATTCGCCTTGAATGTTGAACATTCTGAATACATCCAACAAAAATTCTTTTAGATCCCCTTCTAGTAATTCTTGTTTAAAAGATATCAAGACACCATTTTTACCAGCTTTGTTCAGTTGATGCACTCTGTACGGTGGTATCAAATAAATCCAATCTCCCTTTAAAGTTTGAAAATCGTGCTGCGGAACATGAAGCGCATCTTCATTTTGTAACCATACAATTTCATAAAAATCTCTTCTTGCAGGGTCGTTTAAATAGGCAGGTGGGCAATTCCCTAAATCTTTTATATACAAAACTTTATCACTCAGCATAAACTTCTTTTTCAACATAAAACCGACCTAAAATTTTCAATGCATTATCCACCGAAAAAAGGCCCGTTTCCAAAATATACCACAAAAATAGCCAATAACACCATCATTAAAAGCCATAATAGCAAATTGTACCAGACAACTATCAAATTGTATAAGTCTTTAGCGAGTAGTCCCATATACTTTTGTAGTCGATTTTAATGCCAAGAGATTTTGAATCAAGTACCCTATGGATGATAGACTTAAAATAAACGATACTGAATTAGTAGAAAATGCGATGGATATTATTATTGGTGAGCATCTCAAACTTATTAAGTCTATACAATATCATGAGATAGCGGCATTGATACCGACAATTGCAAATGCCAAAAATATCTTTGTAACTGGCTCAGGTAGAACCGGACTTATGATGAAAGCTTCAGCTATGCGCTTAATGCATTTGGGCTACAAAGTACATGTTGTTGGCGAAACTACAGCACCTGCAATCACAAAAGGAGATGTACTAATAGCTGGATCTGGATCTGGTACAACTAGCGGAATTGTTAGTGCAGCAGAAACTGCAAACATAGAAGGCGCTAGCGTTATATGCTTAACCACAAATGCAGCGTCTCTTTTAGCATTATTATCAAAACATACGGTTACGATACCTGCGGCACAGAAGCAAAAACGGGATGAAGATATTTCAAAACAATATGCAGGTAGTCTTTTTGAACAGTCATTGCTTTTGGTAATGGATGCTTTGATACAGACTTTATGGGGGCTAGATGGCAGTTTGGCTTCAGATTTATGGAAACGTCATGCGAATATGGAGTAAATACGAGAACAATAGTTAAATAATACAGAACAATATAAATATTTAAATTATGGCAAAATTACAAGTAGCAATAGATTTATTAAAAATAGAAGACGCAATTGCATTAGCAACAAAAGTGGCTCCTTATGTAGACATTATAGAGCTTGGAACACCACTTATTAAAAGTGAAGGCTTATCTGGAATAAGAAAAATGAAAGATGCTTTCCCTGATAAATTAATTTTAGCAGATTTTAAAACGGCTGATGCAGGTGAATTAGAAGCTGGTATGGCTTTCGGTGCAGGAGCTGATTATGTTACGATTTTAGGAACTACAGGAGATTCTACCATAGCTGGTGCGGTAAAAGCTGCTATAGCACATGGTAAGGGTGTTGTTGTTGATACTATCGGTGTTAAAGACAGAGTTAAGCGTGCTAAAGAAGCAATAGCTTTAGGTGCTGAGTTTGTTGAGTTACATGCTGGTTTAGATGAGCAAGCGGAAGAAGGATACTCTATTCAAGTATTGATTGATGAAGCTTCAAGAGCTGGTGTAAAAGTATCTATTGCAGGTGGTGTTAACAGTAGTAGTATTACAGCTGTAAAACAATCTGGTGCAATTGTAGCAGTTGCAGGAGCAGCTATTTACGGAGCAGAAAACCCTGCACAAGCAGCTAAGGAATTAAAAGAGCTGTTAAATGCTTAAGCAGTTTTAGTTTAAATGCGCTTTTAGTATTAATAAACAAATTCCCATGAATATTCTTTCATGGGAATTTGTCGTTTATAGCTATTACTGTTCCGCCAAAGCTTCCAAATAAGGTGTATTAAAAGAATTCTTTGAGTATTTGCATTTTTACAACATTAATAGACAGTATTTTGATGCAGTGTTGTTTCCACCAGTATCGACTAAATACATGTTTAGAGGCAGCGAAATCTATAGGTCCAGTGCCAAGGTCGTAAGTGAATTTGTTTTTTAAGTATAGAGGTCATTAAAATGCAAAAACGAGATTTTGTACAAGATGTTAGGTATACCGATATTAAAACCAGTACCAAGGTCTTTGAACAAAAGCAATTGAATGACTAAGAAGAAAATAAGTTAGAAAATCAGTTTGTTTAGAATGCCTCTAATACGTAACCGAATATCCAGTACAAAATTATAAAGACAAAAACGGTTCCTATGCACCCGCATTTTCCACCACCTATTTTCTTTGCGCCATACCACGCACCAATGATTTGAATTAGTTTTTTCATGTGACTAATTTACGGGTTTTGGTGGTTACATTTAAAATAAAAAGTAGCTCTAAAGATGATTGAAAATCGTTTTAAAATGAAGATATGATAATTTTTAAACCATTCTATAAAAATTGATAAATCTTCTTTAATTCCTATAGAACTATTGTATCCTAGCTCTTGTAGTTCTGTTGTATCGGCCCAAGTACTTGGGAAACGAGCAAATTTTAGATTTACATCGTAGTAATTATTGACGTTGTCAAGACCATCTACTTTATATCCAGCATTAACTAAGCTTTCAGCTAAGTGAAAGCCAATAAATCCTGCAGCACCAGTCACCAATACTTTCATTGTAAGTTGTTTTTTTTGAAACCCAATATCAATTTTAAAAGATACTATTTCTGAAAATTTTCTCTACTTATATTACAGGTCTTTTGATAAATAATTATTTTTTTTAACTAAAAAAAGTAGAGATTACGGAACTGTCTTCAGTTAATAAATTGTGTTTCTAACACCATAAATTAAATTAAAGATGGTAAAATGATTGCTATTAAAGAATTTGGAAAGGGAAATACAATAGATTTTAAATACCCAAGAATTATAAGGGTCGTTTTATTTTACTTAATTCTATTTTATATAGGATATTTTGCCTTTGAAAAAGTTGGTAAAATATTACTTATTAGGGTTATTTGTGTAATATTTTGTATAAAACGTGCAGTTCGTCGAAATCATAAAAAAGTTATTGATTGCATTAATTAATTGTAAAATTAAGATTTACTTTTGTAGTAGAACAACAGCAGAAACCAAGACATAATAGCCAATTAATCTATTTAAGTGGCTGTGTTTTTTTGATATTAATTTCATACTTATTATGAATTTAGTCTATCTGTTTGTTGTTTCCCTTTCTGGGATAAAATAGATATTATGCTTCAAGATTTATTTCACAATTTATATTTTTTAGTCTTTTTTTCCATAGTGTTTTCTGTGCTGGTTTCATTACGTATTTATCCGGTAATTATTTATTTGGCGCATAAAAAGAAGTTGATGGACGAGCCCGGCCATCGAAGTGGTCATGTAAGAAAAACACCGACATTAGGTGGGATAGGGATGTTTATTACTTTCTCATTATCAATTATACTTTTAGGTATTCTTACACAATTGAATCAAGGTGATTTATTGAAACTGCTTTCGATTTTAGGAGGTACAATCATACTATTATTTTTAGGCATTAAAGACGATCTGTTAGTTCTTTCTCCAAGTAAGAAATTTTCAGGTCAAATATTTTCTTCTGCTTTGGTCGTGTTAGGTACAGATGTTAGAATAGAAAGCTTTTATGGTGTATTTGGTGTTGGTGATCTTAATTATGTAATTTCTGTCGTTTTTACTTTATTAGTTTTCGTATTTATTATAAACGCTTTCAATTTAATTGATGGTATTGATGGTTTGGCTTCGTCAGTTGCCATTATAGCAAATACTTCATTTGGAGTTTATTTTGCTATGAATAATCAATATTTATATGTTCTGCTAAGTTTTAGTCTAATAGGAGTGCTATTAGGTTTCCTGCGCTATAATTTATCTAGAAAGCGAAAACTTTTTATGGGCGATTCCGGATCATTGTTTTTGGGTTTCTTATTGGCTTACCAAGCAATTGGGTTTTTAAGTGTAAATGAAATGGAGCAAACAGTATTCAGCGTTACTAACGCACCTATTATGGTATTGGCCATATTGGCATATCCAATTTTAGATACGCTTAGGGTATTCACTATCCGTATAGTGAATGGTAAAAGCCCATTTTCGGCAGACCGTAATCACATACATCACCGTTTGTTAGATAATGGCTTTTCACATATTAAGTCTACACTTATTGTAGCCATATGTAATATTTTCGTCATTCAGATAGCCTTTGTCTTAAGTGATCTGTATTTAACATTACAACTATATATAATTAGTGTGGTATTGCCGCTTATTTGCCTATTTCCATTTTTATTGGTGCAACGCGAGGGTAAAATTAGAATTGAAGTTCCTAAATTATAATATGTCCTAATACTATATAGTATTTTAATATCTACTTCAAAACTAAAAATGCATAGTGTTTATAGACTTAATTGAAAAAATAAGGGAATTAACTGTTATTAAAAATAATAGGAGCAAGAATATTGCTAAGCATCTGGGCTGGTCAATAGTCTATAAGGTAGGTAGTATCTTGGCTAATTTTCTTCTTGTGCCTATAACCATAAATTATCTTTCAATTGAAAACTATGGTATTTGGCTTACATTAACTTCTTTTATTGCTTGGTTTTCTTTTTTTGATATTGGCTTAGGAAATGGCCTACGTAATAAATTTGCCGAAGCCAAAGCTACAGGAAATTATAAAGAAGCACAGGGTTTAGTGAGTACTGCATATTTTACCATTTCGGCAATATCAATTGTATTGATTCTTTTATTCGTTTTATGTAATTTCTTTATTGATTGGTCCAATTTTTTTAATACTTCTATTAATGTTAAAAAAGAATTATCAATTTTAATGCCTATTGTTTTTGCATTTTTTGCAATACAATTGGTACTTAAATTAATAACAACTATTTACCAAGCCGATCAAAACCATTCTATTCAAAATAAATTTCAATTTTTTAGTCAAGTAGGCAGTGTTTTAATTATTTGGTTATTGACCCAAACTAATAATAATTCGTTATTAATTTTTGGCGTAGTCTTTTCTGCTATACCCTTTGTATTATTATTGTTTTTGAATTTCTACGCATTTAATGGGGTATATAAAACCTACAAACCATTACCTAAATTATGGAAAAGGGAATATCTTTTGGATATAAGTGGTTTAGGGCTCAAATTTTTTGTTGTACAAATTGCAGCGCTAATCCTGTTTTCAACTGATAATTATATTATAACAAAATTATTTTCCCCAGAAGAGGTGGTTCCTTATAATATTGCTTTTAAATACTATTCTATTATTACTATGGGATATACAATTTTAATAACCCCATTTTGGTCATCGTTTACAGAGGCTTATAAGAATGAGGATTTTAATTGGATAAAGAACTCAGTAAAAAAAATTCAAAAAATTTGGTTTTTAATACCTATAGCGCTGCTTGTAATGACTTTATTGGCAGATTGGTTTTATGATAAATGGGTAGGAGATAGTATAACTATACCAGCAAATCTTTCTTACTCAATGGCTTTGTTTGTTGCTATGGTAACATTTAATATGATTTATGTAAATTTCATAAATGGAGTAGGTAAAATTAAATTGCAATTATATAGTTCGGTTGTGTCAATGATCATTAATATTCCTTTAAGCATATTTATGGGTAAAAACTTAGGTTTGGGTACAACTGGTGTAATTTTAGCCACTTGTATTTGTTTAAGTTATAGCGTTTTTTTATGGCCTATACAGTATAGGAAATTAATAGAAAATAAAGCAACGGGAATATGGAACCAATAAAAATAACGGAATTATGAAAATTCTTTGGTTTACAATTTCTTCCTCTTTATTTGAGGAGAATAAGCATCATTATCATGGTGCGGGTTGGATTTCATCTTTAGAAAGTATAATTACTAAAAGAACTGATGTAGAATTGGGTATTGCTTTCTACCATCCAGAAAAAAGTGAGAAGGTTTTAAAAAATAAAACTACGTACTACCCAATTAAGTTCGAGCGAAAGAGAATTAATCCAATAAAAGGATTAATTTCTAATAGAAAAGGAACTGTAGATCATTTAGGTTTTGAAGAAAAATATGTTTCAGTAATTAATGATTTTAAACCAGACGTAATTCATGTATTTGGAACTGAAAGTTCTTTTTCCATAGTAGGCGAATTAACAGCAATACCTGTAGTATTACAGACACAAGGATTAATTAATCCTATAGTCAATAGTTATTTTAGTATTAATCAATCTAAATGGAGTTTTTATGCTAACCCTTCGTTTTTAATTAATAATATTCTATTTTCTTCCTTGCCATTTGTTAAAAGAAAGTATCAAAATATTGCTTTGTTAGAGGCAAGGGTCTTAAAAAGCACAAAGTATATTATTGGCAGAACTGAATGGGATAAAATGATTGTTAAATTATACAACCCAGAAGTTCAATATTTTCATGTAGATGAAGTATTGCGATCTGTATTTTATGAAAACAGTGAGGTTGACGATATTTTAAACAAAAAGGTATTTAAGATAGTCTCAACTTTATCTCCTACCGTATATAAAGGCATAGATGTAGTTTTAAAGACTGCTAAACTGTTAAAGGAAATTACAAGTATAGATTTTGTTTGGGAAATTATAGGTCTGGATAATAATGATAAAATTTTAAAACATTTTGAGAAATCGGAAAAAATCAATCATTCAGAAGTAAATATTAATTTACTAGGTAGATTAAATGCCCAAGAATTAAACTCTAAGCTAAGGTCAAGTAATGTTTATGTGCATCCATCTTATATAGATAATAGCCCTAATAGTGTTTGTGAAGCCCAAATAATAGGACTGCCTGTAATAGCTTGTAATGTTGGTGGTGTTTCTTCATTGATAGAAGATGAGGTTGATGGTCTGTTGGTACCTTCAAACGGTATATTTGAAATGGTTGATTGTTTTATTAGAATTCAACGGGATAACTCGTTGTCTAAAAAATTAAGTGTTAATGGTATTAAAAAAGCCTTATTAAGACATGACAGAACTAAGATTGAAGCATCATTGATTGAAACATATGCTGAAATTTTAGTAAACGAAAATTAAAGTATAATTAAATATTTAAATAATATTAAATAGAACAAGTTTCTTAGTCTTGAATTTAAACATACAATTATCATATCATAAAATTATTTTTAGCTGCTGGTTTATTATGCTAGCATGTATTGGTATGGAATATATTTCTAAACGTTTTTTTATTCTTGAGTTAGTAACTAGTATAGGATTATTAGCCATATTTAATTCATCAAAATTTATTCTTATTAGAAAAGATGTCTTAACTATTATTGGTTTTAGTATTTTAATGTTGGGTGTTGTAGTTTCTAGAATATTTTTTACAACTCATTTATCAATGTTTTTGAATGTTTCGTTTGTTACAAAATTATTTCTGTTTTTTCTGTTCCTTTATTTTTTTATTACGAGGTATGGACTTCCTTATAAGTCTTTAATGGTTATTGCCTGTTTTTCTTTGCCACATTTTATTGGCTATGTATTAGGTACAGGTACTTATGTTAACGGACAATATGGTGGTTTTCAAGGTGATCCCAATTATTTAGGACCAGATTTACTTGCAGCATTTGGGGCATCTTTTGTATTGGTGAATAATAAAAAAATAGGTAAATTAAGAATTATCTTCACGGGCCTATTTACTATTTCATTCTTGTTGATCCTGTTAAGTGTTTCTCGTACAGCGACTATGTCAGCTATGCTTATTTTATTATTTTATTTTTTTAAGAAAGCCATGAGTGGTAGAAATTCATTTTGGTTAAAGGTAATTGCATCTGGCTTAATTTTAGGATTATTATTTTTGATTTTCGCTCCAGATTTATCTGAAATAGAATATGTTCAACGTTTATATGATCGTTTTTTTAATTCTGCTAAAGGAGGAGATTTAATGGAGAATGAACGTTATTTTGTTTGGGGTATTTCTTTTAATTTAATTCAAGAATCTGGTCTTTTTATTGGTTATGGAATTGAAGAGTTTTTAGCTAAACAATACCATTTTTTATCACATAATTCTTGGCTAGATATTGGGATTAAAATGGGGAGTTATACATTTTGGACCCATGCCTTACTTTCCTTAGTAGGATTGGTGATTTGGGGATTTAAATATTTAAAGAGGATTACTAAAATACCTACATGGGGTATGGAAACTTTTATGTTTATTTTCTCATTATCTATATCTATAATGATGTTTTCCATTTCAGTGTCTCATATGTATTATTATTGGTTTATAATTTCTCTTATTTACATTTTAGGAATATTGCCAAGAGGTAATAAAATTAGAAGTAGACCTATTGATTAAAATTTTATTTAATGAATAAAATGAAAAATAAAATTATTGAAGGAGAACCATTAGTGAGTATTATCACGGTGGTTTATAATGGAGAAAAGTATTTGGATCAAACTATACAAAGTGTATTAAACCAAACCTATAAAAACATAGAATATATTATAGTAGATGGATTCTCTACTGATCGAACTTTAGATATTATAAGAAGTCATGAAAGTGTCTTAGACTATTGGATAAGCGAGCCAGATAAAGGTTTGTATGATGCTATGAATAAAGGTATAGCTTTAGCCAATGGGGAATTAATAGGTATGATTAATAGCGATGATTGGTATGAGTTGGATGCTGTTCAGATTATTGTTGATGCCTTTAGATTAAATAATACAAAAGAGATTTTTCACGGTAATAGAACTGATATTTTACTTAATGGTAATACTAGGTTGAAAGTATTTAATCAGTCAGGTTTCAAATTTAAATATTATGGTATGACTTACAATCATCCATCAATGTTTATTAAAAAAAGTGTTTATAAGAATAACCAATACAACACAAATTTAAAAGCATTATCAGATTATGAGTTCGTACTAAAAATATTCTTAAGAAGTCCTAATAAATTTCATTTTATCAACAAGTCATATGTTAATTATAGACTAGATGGTATAAGTGGGCAAATGAGTGACCGAAATATTTTAAAAGAAGGTTATATCTCTCGTAAGAATGCTGGTTTGAGTTATTTTGAAAACTTATTTTCTTTTGGTTTAAGATGGGTTGTCCGAAAATTTTTGACTAAAAATTATGCTTAATTTATTTGCACATAAAAATTACGCAAGTTGAATAGATTTTTATTTATATTATTAGTTGTTATAATATATCCTTTTTCTGTCCATAGTCAAGGTGAGGCAGATAATTGGTATTTTGGTTTTGGTGCAGGTATTCATTTTAATGAAGACGGTTCGGTTACATCATTAGATGATGGGCAACTTATAACGCAAGAAGGATCTGGTGCAATATCTGATCCTAATGGCAACTTACTTTTTTATACTGATGGTAGAACTATATATGACCAAAACCATAATATTATGCAAAATGGTGATGGATTATTAGGCACTTTATCTAGCACACAATCCGCTTTGATAATTCCATGGCCAAATAATCCAAACATGTATTTTGTGTTTACAACAAATACTAAAAATATTTATTTACCGGCAATTGGTTTGAATTTTTCTATTGTAGATATGTCATTAAATAATGGTTTTGGTGCAGTAACTATAAAGAATCAGAATTTACTAATAGATGCATCAGAGAAGTTAACGGCGATACAACGTGACTGTGACACAAACTCATACTGGTTGTTAAGTTTGTCTGCAAGTAATAATGCCAGAAGACCTTTCGATACTTATTATGCTTATGAAATTGATGCAAATGGTCTTAATACGCAGCCTGTAATTTCTCAATTCCAAAATTTCAGTGTTTCTGATGAAAGAGGCTACATGAAGTTTAGCCCCGACGGTTCATTTGTTGCAATGGCTAGTATGCGAAGTGGAGCATTTGTGTATGATTTTGACCAAAATACTGGAATGCTTTCTAATCAAAAACAACTGAACCTTAATGCAGGAGATAGGGATTTTGCATATGGATTAGAGTTTTCGCCAGATAGTAATTTATTATATATCACATGTTCCAATGATGCCATTACGATAGAAGGCAATTATTCAACGCTAATACAATTTGATATGTATGCGAATGATATAAATACTTCGCAAATTATCATAGATGATAATGAATTGTATCGATCAGCATTGCAACTTGGTAAGAATGGAAAAATTTATCGGGCCCTTTCAAGAACGGGTATTGAGGGTATTCCATATTTAGCGGCAATAAACGAACCCAATGAAATAGGATTAAGCTGTAATTATGTTCAAAATGCAGTAGAATTAAATACTGGATTGTCTAGCCAAGGGCTACCTTCTTTTGTGCAGTCCTATTTTCAAAAAAACAATGTTTTTGCAAATAATGCAGATCTATCTGAAGAACTTCAAACTTTTTGTACGGAGGATGTTTTGATATTAGCGGCAGAACAATTAGATGGGGCATTTTATTCATGGTCAAAAAACGGGGTTGGAATACTAAATGAGAATTTGAATACACTAACGGTCAATGATTTAATTGCTTCTGATAGTGGTGTTTATAGTGTTGAAATTACGGATGTAAATGGTAGGTTCTGTCCAATTTATGGTGAAACAGAGGTGTTGGTTCAGAGCCAGACGATTATCGGCAATATGGTCCTTGAGGTTTGTGATGATGATGTGGATGCGATTGAAGATGGTTTGGCTTCGTTTAATCTTAATGAGCTACCTATTACCGATATGGAGAATTTTTTATTTTTTGAAACATTGGCTGATGTTGAAAATGACTTGGTTATTGGAGATTTAAATAATTATAGAAATATTAACCAGTTTAATCAAACCATATTTTTTAGGTATACAAATGTTTTAGGATGTACTTATGATGGTGAAATAAATTTAGTAGTTTATAGAAAACCGGAAGTTACTTTGGAGAATGAATATTATTTATGTCCAATAAATAGTCTTGTTATTTCTGAACTCGAAGGTTTTGAAAATTATTATTGGTACAAAGTAGAACAAAATGAGGAGTTGTTAATTTCTGAAACACTTAGTGTTGAAATAACTGAAATTGGTGATTACCGATTAAAAGTTAAGGAGTTTGCAAATAGCTGCTCAAATGTATTCAACTTTAAAGTTTATAATGGTTTACTTCCTATACAAGGAGATTTAATTTTAGAGACGCAAAATAATGTAGATGCAATGTATTGTGAAGAAGATAGTTTTTCTATTGAAGCAGTATTTTTAGAAAATTTCAGCTATCAATGGTCAAAAGATGATGAAATTTTAATAGGGGAAAACCAACCTATACTTTCCATTACAAATTCTACTATTAATGACAGTGGTGTGTATTCTGTTAGAATAGATGATCTTAACCAAGTTTTTTGCCCACAAATAGAAGAACGTAATATTATAATTCAACAAGAATTAGTCTTGGAAAATTTAATTTTTGAGACTTTTGAAGGTGATGACGTGGATTTTATTGAAGGTACTGCAAGCTTCAATTTAACAGAACTTCAGTTAGACGGTATCGGTCAATATTCATTTTATCAAACTGAAGATGATTTAGTTAATAATATTGAAATATTGTTAATAGAGGAATTTGTTAACACTGTACCATATAATCAAACAATATATTATTCATTTACAAATTTAGGAGGATGCGTTTCCTTTGCCGAAATAGACTTAGTTGTTAATCCTCAACTAACTTTTGATTTAGAGAAAAGATATACCATTTGTTCAGAAATCGAAGGTGTTGTTTTGTCAATTGAAAATGTTATTGAGCTACCAAGCTGGTATATGATTAAGGAGGATGAAGAAATTTTTTTAGAAAATGCATACATGTTAGAAGTTACAGAAATTGGTAATTACAGGGTCAGTATTCCTGATGTTTTACTAAGTAATATCTTTATTTCTTCTGCTACTTTCAATTTTGAAGTTGTTGAGGCAGAAAGACCAATCATAGAAGAAATAAAAATAACGGAACAAAATGAAATAATAGTAGTTGTAGAAAATTCAGAAAATTATGAATTCGCTATTAACAATAGTCATTATCAACAGTCAAACACATTTTCAGTAACAGAAGAAGGGGTTTTTAAAATAAGTGTAAAAGAGTTGAATAGTTGTGCAGTATCTGAAACTGAGGTAGATATGTCTAATGAATTTTCTATAAATGATTTCCCCAATTTCTTCACTCCCAATGGTGATGGAATTAATGATTTTTGGCAAATTAACAACACTAACAAAAGTTTTAATGCTATTACGAGTATTGAAATATTTGACCGCCAAAGTAAGTTAGTGGCAAGTATTAGACCTGATGGTAATGGTTGGGACGGTATGATAAATTCCAATCCCGCTGTAGCCACCGATTATTGGTTTAAAGCCAATATTAAAAACACTAAAGCAATAACAGGCCATTTTTCACTAAAAAGATAGATTTGACGAAAAATATTAAGAATAAAAAACCACTTGTTATATCATTTTTAGGGCCTGATGGTTCTGGAAAGTCTACGGTTATAGAAGGTGTTATTAAAGAAAAACTTCCTTTTAATGGTACATCTTATTTTCATTTAAAACCATTACACCCTGCTAGAGCTTTAGGTGAAAGTGTAGTTGTTGTAGATCCACACAAGTACCCACCATATAGTATGTTAAAATCATATGTTAAATTGGCTTTTTTTATATACCAATACAACATTGGCTGGATTAAGAATGTATTACCATTAAAGAAAAAAGGGAACTTAGTAATATTTGATAGATATTATCACGATTTGTTAGTAGATAACCGAAGATATAGATACGGCGGTAATATTAAAATAGCCAAATTTATTTCTAAGTTTATTCCTAAACCAGATATATTCTTTGTGTTAACTACAGACCCCAAGGTTATTTATACAAGAAAACAAGAAGTACCTTTTAATGAACTAGAAAGGCAAGTATCGGCATATCAATTGTTAGGTAAAGGACAAAATTTTCGTAACATAGATGTAAATAGGCAACCTGAGGTAATTGTTAATGAAGTATGTGCAATAATTAATAATTATTAATCATGCATATAGAAGAGTTTTTTTCGAAAGGTGATTATCTGGCTTTGCCAACTAAAAATAATCCAAAGGTTTATATTAATGTTAGTAGTGCTGCTAATTCAAAAATGGGCTTTGACCTTTATAATCCATTTTCATGGAAAGCGCGATTATTAAAAAGTGGCACAAATTTACTTTATAGTTATGCCAACTATTTTACAAAGAAAATATTCTCTTTTTCTAAAAGTGAGAATGAACCTTTTATTAAAGAAATAGAAAGAACTTTAAAAACCAATTTTCAAAGCTCAATTTATATTTCTACAAATAAGCAGAAATTAGTTATTCAGCTAATTTCTAATAACATGATTTACGGATATGTGAAATTTCCTTTAAACGATTTGGGCCAGTTTAGAATACTAAATGAAAAAAATGCTCTAGAAAAATTAATTGGTTTAAGGTTAGCTCCCAAATTAATACATACAGGCACATACGAAGGCAACACCTATATTTTGACTGAAAATATACAGGGCACTATAGGGCATGTTGAAGAAGATGATTGGAAATTAATTTTAAATCAATATCAAAAAAAAAATACATTTAAACTACGAAGCCATCCGAGAATAATGGAGCTTAGATTAAATCTTGAAAATAATGGTCTTTTAGATATTCTAAAGTTAATTAATGAGGGTATAAAATCTAGTAAAGACGAGTATTTAGAGGTATTTGAACATGGCGATTTTGCACCGTGGAATCTTATACGGACAAAAGAAAGTATTCTCCCTTTTGACTATGAATATTTTGAGGAAAATGGATTGCAATTTCTAGATGAACTTATGTATCATTTTAGAGTAATAACTTTGCTGAAAGGCAAAAAAGGGCAGGCAATAATTGATGAATTACGAATGAAATTTAATAGAGCAGATTTTGAAATACTTTTCAAAATATTTCTAGCAAAAGAGATTCTAGTTTGTCAAACTGCCAGCGAAAAGTATAAAACTGAATTAAACTTATTAGAGCTGTTGAAATAATGAAGAATGAACATTATACTTTTTTAAAACCATTTTTTGAAACCATGAATGAAAACTTCGTGGATAAATGGTGTGTTTTACACTCATATGAGACATTACCCAATTTTTCAGATTCAGACGTGGACATGGCATTAAATCATGCAGATATTGGACTATTAGAATCATTAATATTAAAGGTCGCCAATAACACAGGATGGACTTTTTGTCAAAAATTATGGTACGATGTACCCAAGTGTTTTTATTATGTACTTAGAAACGATAATGAAGGAACATATCTTGCAATAGATTTTTTAATTGATCCCAAAGGCATAGGAAGATATGGGTTTAACACCGAAACGTTAACGTCTAATTGCGAAATGCATGAAAACCTATTTCCAATCCCAAATCATGCCGTAGCTTTTACATATAAGTTGGTAAAGAGAATAGTAAAGAGGCGTTCTATGCTTTCGGAAAGGGACTATTTAGTACATCATTTAGATAATGCCGATAAGGTGGTTGTCAAAGAAATAATTTTAAAACAATTTGGAAAAAAAGGTCTTCAAGTAATAGAGCTAAAGTTAGAAATTAATGATTTTGAATTTAGTAAAAAAGAGGAAGAGTACTTAATAAAGCTAAAGCGTAAAAATGCATTCTTAAGACTAAAGCCTTTGTCAAAAATTTATTGGGAAATTTTTAGAGTAAGTAATAGAATTTTTAAGCCGAAAGGATTGATAATTAATATTCCTTTATTATCTGATAAGGAGTTACATTATTTTAAAATTGAATTGGAGCATAAAGTAGGGCTGCTTTTTAGATTTGTAAAACTCAGTAAGGCGCCGTTTGTAAAGACTAATTTAGTGGGTTTAGTTGGTAGTACCTTAGTTATAAATTCGAGCAAGGCGCTTACACCTGATAAGGCTATAATTAAGCATTGGTTGTTAGGGTCTAAATTTCATAAAATCGATAATATTGAATTTGTTACTGTAGATGAAATGGTCGAGGTATATTTTAAGGCCATAGTTGAGATTTTAATTAGTCGTAAAGGATTAGCTTAATGGTTAAAAAGAAAAAAGTTTTAATAGTTTGTTATGCTTGTGAACCAAATAGGTCATCTGAGCCTGGTGTAGGGTGGCATTTTTCAAAAGAAATATCAAAATATTATGATGTAACGGTGCTGACTAGAAGAAATAATAAAGAAGTAATAGAATCTTCGGGCGAAGAAACAAATATTGATTTTCTATATTGTGACCTAGCAGGGGTTTTAATGAAATTAAAAAACAAGATTCCTTTTGGAGTTCAAATATATTATTACCTGTGGCAGCTTAAAGCCTACTTTCAAATTAGACAACTTTTCAAAACAAATAGTGAATTTGCATTAGTTCATCATTTAACTTTCGGTGTAAGTTTTAATGTACCTCCAGCATTTTTAATTAATAAGCCATTTATTTGGGGGCCTATAGGTGGTGGTGATTTTATTCCGTTTCACTTTTTGAAAAAAATGGGAGGGGCAATGATGCTTCAAGAAACTATTTATTTTTTATTAAATAAACTTAGTTTAATTTCTCCATCCGCATTAATTACACGTAAAAAGGCAAAGGCAATAGTATTAAGAACTTCAAGTGTTTATAATTTGTTTAGAGAAAAACATCTAAAGAAATTATTTTTAATTTCTGAAACAGCACATCCAGATACTACTATTTTAAACCAGCCGAAAAATATTCATAACGAGGTAATGCTTATTTGCGTGGGTCGATTAATGCCGCACAAAGGGTTTATGTATGCCTTGAAAGGCTTTCATGAATATTTAAGACTGGGAGGTTATGGTAAGCTTATTTTTTTAGGTGATGGTCCTCTGCAAAGCAAGTTGCAAAATTATGTTAAAAAGTATCAATTAGACGGTCAAGTTGAATTTAAAGGATTTGTAACTTCTGCAGTAGTTAAAGAGCATTTAGAAGAGAGTGACATTTTGCTTCATCCGTCATTCCGTGATGGTGGTAGTTGGTCTATAATGGAAGCTATGGCTCATGGATTGCCAGTTATTTGTTTTGATACTAGCGGTCCTAAGGGCATGGTAAGTGAGCAATGTGGCTTTCGTATTCCTTTAAGTAATTCCAAACAAGTAGCTCAAGATATAGGGAAGTCAATTCTATTCTTAAGAAATAATGAAAAGGTATATAATGATATGAGTATCAATTGTATTGCTAGAATTAAGCAATTTTATAATTGGAATTATCGTGGTGAAGAAATTAAAAAAGTTTACGAATTAGTTTTAGATAATAAGATAAATGGATAAAATTTTGTTTGTATTACACTTACCGCCCCCTGTGCATGGTGCTGCCATGGTAGGGGATTATGTTAGAAAAAGTACTGCAATTAACGCTGCGTTCCATTCTAAATTTATTAATTTAAGTACGTCACATTCTTTAGGTGAAATCGGTAAAGGTGGTGTGGTGAAGTTGTTGAGGTATTTAAAAATGTTATACAGCGTATATAAGGAAGTTACAAATTTTAAGCCTGACTTAATTTATATTACCCTCAGTTCTGCCGGATTTGGTGTTTTAAAGGATTCTTTAATTGTTTTCCTTGTTAAATTATTAACAAGGAAAAAGATTGTCTTTCACATGCATAATGCTGGTGTAAATAGATTTCAAGATAGAGCTTTGTATAATTTCGTGTATACCAAAGTTTTTAAAAATACTACGGTTATTGTATTATCGAAAAATTTAAAAAAGGATGTATCCAAGTATGTTAAAGATGAAAATATCAGAATTTGTGCAAATGGTATTCCGAAAATTGATTTTGACCCTTTAGTTATTAGAGATAAACAACAAACAGAACATCCTCGAATTTTATTTTTATCTAATTTAATTGAACAAAAAGGAGTCTATGTTTTATTAAAAGCATGCCAAATTCTTAAAAAGAAAGGTATTCTCTTTAACTGTGTCTATGTAGGCAGTGAAGGGGATATATCTAAAGAAGATTTAGATAACCAGATTAGAAATTTCGATTTACAAGATCAAGTCACTTATTTAGGTCCAAAATTTGGCGATGAAAAGTATAGGGAGTTTGCTAAGGCAGACATTTTTGCTTTTCCAACATATTACGACAGTGAAACATTTGGTTTGGTTAATGTAGAGGCTATGCAGTTTTCTTTGCCAATAATTTCAACTGCCATTGGTGGTGTACCAGATGTGATTGAGAATAATGTTTCTGGATATTTAGTACAAATTAAAAATGAAGTAGAAGTTGCGGAAAAATTGGCTATTTTAATAAAGAACCCAGATTTAAGAAGAATAATGGGAGAAAAGGGATATTCTAATTATCAAAATAAATTTACTTTAGAAATATTTGAACAATCTTTAATAAAGATATTTAAAGAACTATTATTAGAAAAATAGGAAAAGACTATAAGAATTTAAATAATTGATATTCAGTAAATTAAATTTATAATAAAAAGCAAATTTATAATTCGAATAAAATTTGAATGAGTTAATGTGGTTAACTTAAAACTAAATACTGAATTTTTTCAACAAATGACACTTTTCAAAAGACCCCTGATGAAATTATTAAATTATAATATCGCTACTAGATTACCAGTATTACCGCTAAAAACCAAAGTAGTTATTAATACAATTAACCCTCATAGTTATTGTATTGCAGAAAAAGACGCTAAATTTAAAAGCGCATTATTAGATTCCGATATTTTGTTGCCAGATGGTATTGGTATCGTTTGGGCGAGCAAAATGCTAAGTGATGAAAAAGTGAGTAAAATAGCAGGTTATGATATTTTTATTTATTTATTAGAATACTTGGAAAAAATGAATGGGAAATGCTTTTTTCTTGGTGCCTCGCAAGAAGCTCTTACTTTAATTCGTGCAAAGGCATTGTTAGAATACCCTAATGTTACCATTGAAGTATACTCTCCGCCTTATAAAAACGAATTTACAGAAGAGGATAGCGCAGTGATGTGCAGTAAGGTTAACTCCTTCAACCCTGATGTTTTGTTTGTAGGTATGACCGCACCAAAACAAGAAAAATGGGTTCACGAGTATAGAGATGTTTTGAATGCTGAGATAATATGTTGTATTGGAGCTGTTTTTGATTTTTATGCAGGAACTGTAAAGAGACCTTCTCAGTTTTGGATTAGTATAGGTTTAGAATGGTTACCTAGATTTTTAAAAGAACCTAAGAGGTTGGCTGAAAGAAATTTAGTTTCTACGCCTAAATTTATATTTGAAGTCCTTAGTTTAAAATATCTTAGCAAACACTTTATTAATTAAACTTAAAATTCAGTAACTCTTTTTTTTGGTAAATTTGTTGTTCATTTTAACAATGATTTTAATTTATTTTTAAGCAATTTTGTAATGACAGAAACTCCTTTTAATCTTGATTATGATCAAAAGCAAGATAGATTCGATCTTGGTGAGATTTTAAAGAAATATATTAAGTATTGGCCATGGTTTGCGGCATCTTTCCTTTTAACCTTGGCCTTTGCAGTATTTTATTTATTATCGACTGCCAAAATTTATGAATCTGTAGCTAAGATTAAAATAGTTGATAATTCTACTGATATTGGCTTACAATCTAATGCTATGTCTCTTTTTACAAATGGTTCTACCATAAATTTGGATAATCAGATTGAAATACTTACATCTTATAGAATTTTGTCAGAAGTAGTTAAGGAGCTACAGTTGGATGTCACCTATTATTTGAAGGGTAAGTTAAAAGATAAACAGGTTTGGGATGCACCATTTATAGTTGTAAAAGAAACTTCTGAGGAATTAAAAAAGGCACAGAGTCTCTCTGTTAATTTTATGGCGAATGATATTGAGGTTACAGACTCAAATGGGAATAATTTCACCTTATTCTATAAACAATCTGAGAATGCTTTAAAAACATCTCCATTCAGAATTTTAATGATAGATACTCTTCAAAATCTTAATTTGATTGGGCAGGAATATGAAGTGGTTATTAGTCCTATTAAAAATACAGTTTTAGGGTTAATCAACAAGATGGAAATACAAACTACCACTAAGGACAGTGATGTGCTGGCAATAAGCTTGTCTGGAAATTATCCAACAAAATCTGAACTTATTTTAAATACGTTAATAAAGAAATTTAATCAAGACGGTATAAATGATAGGCAACAGGTTTCTAAACGGACATTAGATTTTATTGATGAGCGATTTGTTTACTTATCGACAGAATTAGATTCTATAGAAGGTGGTAAACAAGCTTTTAAAACTAGAAATAATCTATCGTATATTGAAGCTGATGCGGGGGTATCTTTAGAGCGTAAATCTGAAACTGAAAATGATGTAATTAAATTAGAAACTCAAATTTCACTTTCAGCTTTGTTAAAAAATTCAGTGGTTGGTCAAGCAGCTTTTGAACTTCTGCCAGTGGATGTAGGTCTGGAGAATTCTGGATTAAATAGCATGGTGGATCGTTATAATGACCAAGTTTTGCAACGTAATAAATTGTTGCAAACTGTAGGTATTCAGCATCCTAGTTTAATTGCCATTTCAACTCAATTAGAAGTCGCTAAGGTGAATATTATAAAAACTATAAATATTTATCAAACCCAATTAAGAACATCATTAATACAGTCTAATCAAGCACAAAATAAAGTTAATAGTGTGTTTTCGGGATTACCGGAAAAGGAAAAAATGTTGCGATCTATTGAAAGGCAACAAAGTATAAAGGAAAATCTTTTTCTTCTATTGTTACAAAAGCGAGAAGAAGCTGGTATAAGTTTAGCAGTAACGACTCCATTGGTTAAAATTGTTGATTATGCGCTGACCAGTACGACTCCTATTGCACCAAAGAAAACTATTATATTGGGAGTATCAGGGATTCTGGGTTTGCTTATACCTTTTGTTTTCTTCTACATTAAATTTTCTTTGAACGATAAAATTGGTTCGAAGTCTGATGTTTTAGCGATAGAGTCGTCTATTCCATTCTTAGGCGAAATTCCACATTTTAAAACTGAAAAGAAATTTATAGATTTTAATGATCATTCTGTATTAGCAGAATCTTTTAGAATTTTGGCAACCAATATCAATTATATGTTGCCTAAACGAAAAGATGGTAGTGGTAATGTAATCTTTGTTACTTCTGGTTATATGGGTGAAGGTAAAAGTCTTTTAGCTTACAATCTATCTGTGGCTTATGCTAGTATAAATAAAAAAGTGCTATTAATTGATGCTGACCTTAGAAGTCCCGAACAACATAAGTATTTTAAAATGGATCGTAATACTAAGGGATTAACAGATTACTTAAAAGAGGAGGAAATTAATTGGAAAAGTTTTATATTCTCAGGACTTGAGAAAAGTAAAAATCATCATGTATGTTTGAGTGGAGCTATACCACCTAATGCACCGCAACTACTTTCAAACGGTGCTTTTGAAAAGTTTATAACCAATGCAAAGGAGTACTATGATTTAATTGTTGTAGATACGGCCCCAGCCGTGCCTGTTACCGATACTTTATTAATTGCAGATTATGCAGATGTAACGTTGTTTGTTATTAGAGCAGGTGTTACTGATAAAGCAATTTTACATGGGGCTAGTGAAGACAGTCATAGAGATAAGTTGAAGAATATGGCTTATGTTTTAAATGATGTTCATGCTAGAAATATTAAGTCCTACAATTACGGTTATGGAGAGGTATAAGGTGTAAAAATTTTAGTTGTTTGGGATATTAGTTCTAAACTTTCTTTCCACTTAGTATCTCAATAGTATGCATCACTAATAAACCATCTTCAGCGGTGCAAGGATTTTCTCCTTTGCCTAGAAAGTAATTAACAACAGCCTGTATCATAGGTTCTTGAACATGCTTGGGGTTAGTGAATGAAAATGTTTGTTCTTCTTTGTCATTTTTTACAATAACCTCGCTACCAAAAAAGGAAAACTCAATACGTCCATTAGTACCAAAAATAATACACTCATCTTTTTCGTTTTCTTCAGCGGCATTAAAATTCCATATACCACGAAATTGAATACCATTTTTAAATGATATAATTCCATTTACTAACTCTTCTACATTTGCGTTCGTATTTGTTGATTTCGTTAAACCGAGTACTTTTTCAATCGGTCCGAAAAAATGAAGCATTAAATCTACATGGTGCGGTGCCAAGTCGTAAAAATAACCACCACCCGAAATCTCTGGTTGTATTCTCCAATTGTCTTGAGAATCGGCTACAAATAATTCTTTTTTAGACTGTAATATTTGTAGATCTACATGAATAATGTCTCCGATACTATTTGCATCCAGCAGTTCTTTTACTTTTAAAAAAGCAGGTAGTTTACGGCGATAGTGTGCCATAGTAAGTTTGCCAGTGCTTTTTTCAAGAGCATTACTTATTTGTTGTGCTTCTGTAGCGTTCAATGCCATGGGTTTCTCTAAATACACATGTTTGCCCGCTTCCAAAGCTTGCAGGGCATATATAAGATGTGAAGACGGGGGCGTAGCGATATAAACAGCATTGATGTCAACGTTATTTAAAATATCATCTGCATTAGAGGTCCATTGTGGAACATGATGTCGTTTGGCAAAATCTTTGGCTTTTTCTTTATTACGGCGCATGACAGCAATTAGATTTGAATGTGGCACTTTCTGAAAGGCAGGACCACTTTTTATTTCAGCAACATCGCCACATCCAATTATTCCCCAATTAATTTCAGTCATTTTATTGATTTTAGTTTTCTTGAAAATTTACAACTATTCAATTGCTTTTAAAAATACAAATTAGAGATGGGTTATCTTTTTTGCGGATAGAATTCCTATATATGATATGGTTAAATTATTTTTGATTAAAAATAGAGATAATGGCTTCAGGATTTTTTGCAATATTAGATGATGTAGCAGCACTATTGGATGATGTAGCTGCAATGAGTAAAATAGCCACTAAGAAGACCGCAGGGATTTTAGGTGACGATTTAGCTGTTAATGCAGAAAAAGCCTCAGGATTCGTCTCGCAAAGAGAATTACCGGTACTCTGGGCAATTACCAAAGGATCGCTTCTCAATAAAATTATAATTTTACCTATTGCTTTTCTGTTAAGTGCTTTTTTACCTTGGGCGGTAACTGTTGTTTTGATACTTGGAGGTATTTATCTTGCTTTTGAAGGTGCGGAAAAAATTCATGAATTCTTTGTTCCTCATGAACATGCTCATATAGCTGCTGAAGGGAAGGAGATGACTAAAGAGGAGATTCTGGAACTAGAGAAGACGAAAGTAAAATCTGCCATAGTAACCGATTTTATATTGTCTATAGAAATTGTAATAATTGCATTAGGAGCCGTACTTAAAGAGCCCCTGGTTACACAAATAGCAGTGGTCTCGGTTGTGGCTCTATTGGCTACTGTTGGTGTTTATGGTATTGTAGCGCTTATTGTACGCATGGACGAATTTGGCACTAGTTTGATAAACTACAATGAAGAAGAAAATAGTATTTCTGATAAGATTGGACGATTTTTTGTAAATGCGCTGCCAAAGGTAATTAAGGCTTTATCAGTAATTGGAACTATTGCGTTACTATTGGTTTCTGGAGGTATTTTTGTTCATAATATTGATTTTTTCCATCACTTTCTTCCTAGTGTTCCAAGCATTATTGTAGAATTTGTAGTTGGTCTTTTTGTTGGATTTACAGCACTTCTACTTTTTAATGGAGTTAAAATGTTATTAAAAAAGAAATAATCAATACGCGCTCTCTTCACCTTTTATTGCATTGTACATCGTTAATAATACAATTTTCGCATCTAGTGCTAGAGACCATTTTTCCATATAAAAAATATCATAACGAACTCTATTTACGATATCTGATCTGTTAATAATTTCTCCTCGGCAACCTTGAATTTGAGCTAAGCCGGTAATACCTGGTTTTAAAAAATGACGCACCAAGTATTTATCTACAGAACTTTCATATTTCTGGGTATGTACTACCATATGCGGTCTAGGGCCTACAACACTCATATCTCCCATAAGAACATAAAAGAACTGTGGTAGTTCGTCTATACTGGTCTTTCTTAAAATTTTACCAAGCTTTGTTACTCTCACATCATTTTTAGTAGCCATTTGAGTATCGCTCGTAGTACTTTTGGTCATGGACCTAAATTTGTAACACCCAAAAACACTTCTATTGACACCGTGTCTTTCCTGTTTAAAGAATAATGGTCCTTTAGAATCAAGTTTAATTAATATATATACTATTGGGGTAAGCCACGATAGAACAAAAAGGATTGCTAAACTTGAAAATAGGATATCAAAAATTCGTTTAATAAGATTGGAATAATCTAAATCTAAAGGAGAAGCTCTTAAGTTTAATATAGGAACTGCACCGTATAATTCTAATGACATTGTTCTAGAAAATAGTTCTTTATTATCTGGAATTATTTTAATTCTTTTTAAGCTATTATCAGCAATCTTCATTAAGTACTGTATTTCGGCTTTAGATAATTTTGAAGCCATACAGTATACTTCTTCTGCATTGTTTTCGAATATGTAATTGAAAGAACTTTCAATATTTCCTAAACAAGAAGAACTATTGGATTTAACGTTGTCAAAATATCCCATGTACTGGTATCCATATTCTGGATTATCGAAAATTCGTCTTAGTTTTTGCAGGTTTTTATCTTTGCCAATTACGACAACTCTAGGGCTATTGAAACCTTTAGTTCTATATAATTTCTTAGCCCAGTAAAATAATACCCTAAACAGTGTGAGCAGTAAACAAATTTGTAAGTACACCAAAACTAAATAGGTAGTGTATAAGATCGCATTCCAAAAAAGACGAATGAAGTAAAATAAACTAACCCATAAATAACAAATAGATTAAAGAAAGTATTAAGATTGGTCATGAAACCATCTCTCCTGGCCGTAGGATAAAAATTTAAACTATATGTTGTTATAAGCCATGTTCAATTATAGTATAAAATACTATACCCACTAAGGTAGGTTTCTGGCGTATATACATATAGCGTTAAATTAATGAACAGTATATGTACAACAAAGGATAAGGGTATTATAAAATTAGATTTCTTCATTTCCGCTTTTAGTAATGGTTGGTCAAAGAGCTAAGAATAGGTTATTACCGTTAACCAATAGTCGAATAACTATTGGTTAACGGTAAATTGAGTTTGATAGAAATCTGTAGGTAAAAACAATTAATTCTTGGCGGTGTACCATGAATAAACTTGTTGTACTCCTTGTTGTAAAGAAATGGTGTGTTTCCACCCAAGGTCATGTAATTTTGTGGGGTCTGTTAGTTTTTTTAAGGTGCCATCTGGTTTTTCGGTATTAAAATATAATTCGCCTTTAAAATTTATGGTTTGTTGTATTAATAATGCTAAGTCTTTTATAGAAATATCAACCCCTGTACCAATATTGATATGAGTATTGCGTACTTCTTTTGTTTCTTGATTATAACAATCCTTAAAATCTCTCTGCTCCATTAAGAAGACACAGGCATCGGCCATATCTTCGCTCCATAGAAATTCTCGCATAGGTTTTCCTGAACCCCAAATCTCTAAATAAACAATATCACCTTTCTTTTTAATACCATATTTATCTAAAGTTGAAATGATTTCATTTTTAGATGAACTTCCGTTAACACCCTCAATAGGTAACGCATTTAAATCTGATGAGATAGTATCCCAATCATCATTTTCTAGGGCTTTCCCTAAATGCATTTTTCGTATCAACGCAGGTAATACATGCGATTTCTCTAAATCGAAATTATCATTTGGACCGTACAAATTGGTAGGCATAACAGAAATAAAGTTAGTGCCATATTGCAAATTGTAACTTTCGCACATTTTAATACCTGCTATTTTTGCGATAGCGTAGGGTTCATTGGTGTACTCCAGAACGTCTGTTAGCAAATAGTCCTCTTTCATAGGTTGAGGGCAATTTTTAGGATAAATGCATGTGCTTCCTAAAAAGAGTAATTTCTTCACCCCATGAAGATAACTTTGATGTATTACATTATTCTGAATCATTAGATTTTCATAAATGAAATCTGCACGATACGTGTTATTTGCTACAATGCCACCTACTTTAGCGGCAGCAAGAATAACATATGATGGTTTTTCAACCTCAAAAAATGTAGCAACTTCTGTAGCATTGGTTAAATCTAATTCTTTGTGCGTGCGAAAAATCAAGTTCGAATAGCCTCTGCTCTTCAGATTTTTAACAATTGCACTACCAACTAGACCTCTGTGACCTGCTATATATATTTTAGCTTCTTTATTTAACATAGTTTACCTGCTAATTAGGAGAATCGATAGTTCTTAATTATTTATTCAAAATAATTATATGTTACATAGCCGCCTTTTTTCAAATATTGATCTTTTTGCATCAATTTTAAATCATGTGTCATCATGTCTTTTACCAAACCTTGTAAGTCATATTCAGGAATCCATCCTAATTTAGTATTGGCTTTTGTTGCATCGCCAATTAATAATTCAACTTCTGTCGGTCTAAAATATTTAGGATCAACCGCAAGAATTTCTTTTCCGATTTCAACTTGTAAATCAGGATTAGAACATGATTTTATATACCCTTTTTCATCAACACCTTTTCCTTTAAATTCTAGTTCAATACCCATTTCTGCGAACGCCATTCTAACGAATTCACGAACTGGAGTGGTTTTTCCGGTAGCAATAACCCAATCTTCTGCCTCATCAGCTTGAAGAATCATCCACATCATACGAACGTAATCTTTAGCATGACCCCAATCTCGTTGAGCATCTAAATTACCTAAGTAAATTTTGTCTTGTAGACCTAGACCTATCCTTGCAGCTGCTCTGGTTATTTTTCTAGTAACAAAAGTTTCTCCTCTAATCGGCGATTCGTGGTTAAAAAGAATGCCGTTACAAGCAAACATGTCATAAGCCTCTCTATAATTTACGGTAATCCAGAATGCGTACATTTTAGCTACGGCATAAGGGCTACGTGGGTAAAAAGGAGTTGTTTCTGATTGCGGAACCTCTTGTACTTTTCCGTACAATTCTGAAGTTGATGCTTGGTATATACGTGTTTTTTTCTCAAGACCTAATAAACGTACGGCATCTAAAATTCTAAGCGTACCCAAACCATCTGCGTTACCAGTATATTCTGGAACTTCAAATGAAACCTGAACATGACTCATTGCAGCTAGGTTATAAATCTCATCTGGTTGAATTTCTTGTATTAATCTAATAAGATTAGTACTATCTGTCATGTCACCATAGTGTAGCACAAAATTTCTATGTTCAATATGTGGGTCTTGATAAAGATGATCAATTCTGTCAGTATTAAACATAGACGATCTTCTTTTAAGACCGTGTACTTGATACCCTTTTTTTAATAAAAATTCGCTTAAATAAGCGCCGTCTTGACCTGTGACTCCAGTGATTAATGCTACTTTCATACTATTGTAAAATGGATTTATAATGTTTTTATGTTTATTTTTTTTACTTAAAACCTAGTAATATGGTGTTAGTGAATTCCGGCTAAGTTATTTCTTTGAAATAGGAATGCTTAATTATTATAAATGATTAAGTGAAGTTGGAAAATTCATTTTAATAAATTATTTCTAGTTCTTTTAAAGTAAAATTTTGTTTCACCACTACCTAGATTACAATAATATAAGTATTAATATTTATAACATACTGTAATAATCGTTACAACTGTAGTTAATGGTTGTGAAGCAAATTTATGATATTATTTGAGTATAGATACATCAAAAAAAGCAAACCTTAGACTAACATATGATTTATTCGATAAACTGTGTTTTGGTAATTTCTTTTAGAAATTAGAATTTATTAACTAGTCGATTACTTCTTAAAATACGGGTTAAGCCTATGCAAAACAAATAAAAAAATAAGTTGCAGTGAACATTTTGGGATTTCTTCTTCTATACGATTTCTGGGTTATTATGTTTGTTATCAACTTTATGTGCCTTAGTATAAACCCCATGTAATATGGCCTTTTAAAAGCTCTGGATGTGTAAGTTTTAATATGATATGTACTTTTTACATGTTTTATATTTTGAGAAATAAAATGACAAAATTATTCTTTAGTAATTAAGCTCAATATGTTCGATGCTAATAGTGAACATATTGAGCTTAAATATTATTGAAACTAGAACATCAATTGCACCACTTGATAATTTGCCAGCCAAATCTAAATTGTTGGTAAACACGATTAATCAATATTCTTATTGTATATCAGAAGAAGATTCAGCGTTTAAAAAAGCGTTGTTAGAAAGTGATGTGCTATTACCTGATGGAGTAGCTATAGTTTTGGCTTCAAAGTGGTTAAATGGAATTACAGTAAGAAAATTGCCGGTGCAGATTTTCATGAATATCAATTGAAAAAATTAAATGGGCAGAATGGATCATGTTTTCACTAAACATCTTGTGAAAGCAAAATTTACAAAAGCATCATAATATAATTTGTATTCAATTATAGACTTTTCCTTGATGCTGTCGTCGGACAACTTGGTTCTGATGATGGTGTTCGATGTAATTATAAGAACAGTCTTTTTTAATTAAAAACCATTTCAGCTTTTTTTCTTTTTGAAGCACTCGTATTTAAAGGTGTGCCTTCTTGGTACGTACATAAGAGAGACAATTTAGTATTGCTTCTCTAACTAAAAGTTTTATAAACAAAAAAAGCTCTCAATTTCTTGAGAGCTTTTTGCGGTCTGGACGGGACTCGAACTTTTCTTGAAAACACCCTGTATTATAGGGCTTACAAGGGGTTGTTTTTTGGACTCACCGCAATGCTCACCTTTTAACATAGTTTAACATTTAGAAGATGACTCAGATGCTAATTGAAAACAAAAAAGACCATTTCAAATGATATACTCGAGGTAAATTATTTAAAAGCATATATTCTCTACACTAAACGTATACTGTTAAGAGTTTATAGTTAAAGTTGGCTACAGTATATTTAAAAGGTCGAATTCTTAATCAAATATGTCAATTTTAAAGGGCTACGATTTATAAATATCTTCACCTTTTGATGACTATTTTTACAAAAACAAAACGTCCTTGCTTCATTTAAAATTGGCAACAGACCCACGTTGGGTGAATATTGTTGAAAAGAATCTAGAAGAAATACTAACAGATCATGCGTGGTGTGAACAGAAGGCCGCTACTAATGCGATTACAATAATTACACTTAATTCTGAATACCCCGCTTTAGTTACCGATTTGCTTTTTTTGCCCCAAGAAGAATTAGAGCACTTTCAAATGGTACATGAAATTATTAAAAAGCGTGGGTACACCTTAGGCAGAGAGCGCAAAGACAGCTACGTGAACGAGCTCTACAAGTTCATGAATAAAGGGGGAAACAGACTGCAATCGATGGTAGACAGACTCTTATTTTCCGCTATGATCGAAGCGCGAAGCTGCGAACGTTTTAAACTACTTTCCAAGTAAAATTAAAGACTCAGAACTTTCTAAGTTCTACCACGATTTAGTGATTAGTGAAGCAGGCCATTACACTACTTTTATTGGCTTTGCCCGCAAATACGGCGCTGGTATAGATGTAGACAAACGCTGGCAAGAACTTGTTGCCTTTGAAGCTGAAGTGATTAAAAACTACGGAAAAGAAGAAACGATACACGGCTAAAATTTACCTCTACTGCTACATCTGTCATTGCCTAGTGTCTGGCTTACTTTTGTGGGTCACCTGTCACTCTCGATAGCTATCGGGAGAGTGCTAGCATGGGTCTGAGCCTATAAATTTTTAGTTCGAACGCCTAAATTAAACCCTATAATAATCTCCTTTCCAACTTTTGATACTCGATTTAATTTCTTTGGCAGAGAGTTTTTCTTTCAAAGCTTTTTCCATCAAGGGTAAAAACTCATCATCGCTGGCAAAACGTAAGGCAATTATTTGCGACATTCTTAAATCTGAAGGAAGTAGTTTTTCCGTCATCGCATAATGTCTCATATTTTCTTCAGCTCTAATAGCTCTGTCTTGTGCTTTTAAAGGGAATGTTCTTATATACCAAGCCATGACAATCAAGATAATGGCAGTTAGCACCATTAAAGATGCTAAATACAGGTTTTCTGATGTGGTACTAAAAAGATGATATACCGATCCAGCTAATAATGCAACTAAGGCGACAAATAACACGCCGTGAAACCCTGTTACTAGATTTGCGTGATTTTTGAAATTTTGATCTTTCATTTTATGATTTTTGATAAAGATACTTGTATAAATACGACTTTGATCAGGTTGTTAGTAAGGGGTTTATGTATGAAAAGTAGGATAGGTGTAGAAATTTTTCTTTTCCTTGTTCATTATTTTAATAAAAAATCAGTCCGTTGAAAATAGGTTATTGAATTTTAGTGTTACCTAAGTTTTTTATAAACTATAAAGGCTTTTGATAGTTGCGGGGGTCACTCGTCACAGATGAGCACCAGCAGGAGGCAATTGCATAGAGCGCATGGAAAACTCTTTACCAAAGGTGCGTTCTGTTAAGAGTCTGTATTAATAAAGCATCCTTTATTTGAACTTTGATTTAACTCAGCTCTTGTTGACTGTAGTTAATTTTTATATACAGCAACTTTCAACCAAATAGCATCTAGTTCTTTTTTGGTTTTAATTTTAAATTTTTTCATTATTAGTGGGTGATACTTCTCCTCTTGTAAATCTATATATTTTTCATGCATCAATTCAGTATAGATTTCTAATTCCCTTTGAGTTGGCATGTCTTTTTTTTGAATGTTACCAACTTTGTCTTTGATTATCATGTCAAATGCGTAATTACTTCGATTGTTGTTTATAATAATTTCAGAAGTTAAAGAGCCTGGTTTTCCAATGGGACCCCAATAGGACTTTCCAAAAGTATACTGATTATTCCCAATGTCAGTTTTATTATCAAATGCAAAGATTACTATTTCATCAAGTTCATTGTCAGCAGTATATTTTTCCGATACAAATGAGCAAAAGGTGTTTGACAGATTTTCTTTTGTAATACTCGTTGGTATCACAATGTATAGAGTTAATCTCTTCATCCTGGGCATTCTTTCCAATTGCGCAGCAGTATAATCATAAGTGTTTTGCACAATAGCACTGCTATTTCCATATTCCTTATCTACTATTGTATACTTTGAAACTTTAGTATTGTTGAATAGTATTTCGAAATTCGAATTTGCAATATTAGATTGTGGTTTTTCTGAATTTGAAATTACACTCTTAGAAATTTTTGACTTATTAGCAGTAGGATTTGAAGTCTCTTTTTTCGTATTTGAGCAACTTGATCTAAGTAGTATAAAAGCAAAAAATAGAATTCTATTCATATCTAGTTTTATTATAATTGTTTTGATTTTTTAACTATAGCCAACGGTTAAGCTCGTATTTTAATTTAAACTTTTTGTTTTGGCTAGTTTCTATGGTCATAAACACATTTATAATTTTGTTAGCACCTATCGATAGTGCATGTCTTTTAAATACCCTCACAAAAAAGACGTTTTTTCGCTATCCTTTATTTAAACTTTGATAAAATAGGCTCACAAAAATTCTTATGCGGTTATTTTTGATAAAATTAAATCTTGCCATATTTTTTCCATGCGTTCTTGAGTTTTTTCCTGAATTAGAAAATTCATAAAAAGATTGTCCACTACTCCCATGCATTGTTTTTGGAACAAAATGACTTTCAGATAGACTGCTTGAAACAACATATTTTAGATTTACTTCCGGAGTATCATTTTCTATAACATCAATCAATTCATCTACAAAAGTATTGTTTATGATGTGACAAATCATACGTAGGTCATGCTCCTCTATGTCATTATTTAAAAATGCTTCGAAGGCGATATCAATCTATTGTATTTTGACTTGGGAATCACTTTGCTCAAGTTCTTTCCTGATAAACATAAAGCTTATTTTTACAACTATTCGCTGTAACATTCCTCTAGAAATGGTTTGATATTCCAAAACATAATCATCCAATCCTACTTAGGAATGGAGTTGGTGATTAAATATGGTCAATAGACCGATTGTAATAAAAACCTTTGGAATCACTTTGTGTTTTTGATTTTCAAAGATATTAGCTGTAATATGACTAATGCCATATTAATTAAAAAAGGAGCGTCAGAATAAAACAGGAACAATTAAAAATATTTCTTAATTATTTTGGTTTAAATATAATCATTCGTAGGTTTGCATTTTATTTTTATTAAATCTAAATAAGCATAACGTGAGGAGATTCTTGCCAACTATTGTAATACTACTACTAGGAACCCATTTTGGTATATCACAAGAAAGTAATGATAGCAAAGATTCAATAACCCTGAAAACTGAGGTATTGAACGAGGTCATAGTCAATGGAAATACAATTCTCGGGAGTAAATTTGAAGCTAAAAACAGAACGGGATCCGCAAATTATATATCAGAAAAAGAACTTCAAAAATTCAGCTATAACGATATTAGCAGAATATTGAGAAGTGTTCCTGGTGTCAACATTTACGAAGAAGACGGTTTTGGGTTACGGCCCAATATCAGTTTGAGGGGTACGTCTCCTGAACGTAGTGCAAAAATCAATCTTATGGAAGATGGAGTACTTATCGCTCCAGCCCCTTATAGTGCTCCTGCCGCATATTATTTCCCTACAATCGGAAGAATGCAGGCCGTGGAAATATTGAAGGGAAGTAGTCAGGTGCAATATGGGCCAAATACTACAGGTGGGGCTATCAATATGATTTCTACGCAGATACCAGACCAATTTATGGGAAGAGCGACCTTATCAGCCGGTAACTTCAATTCAAAAAATACACAAATCGTGGTAGGCGATAGTTTTAAGAACTTCGGATTCGTAAGCGAGTATTATAACTACAATTCGGACGGTTTTAAAAATATTGATGGAGGAGGAAATACCGGTTTTGATAAATCGGACTATTTGGCAAAGTTTCGAATAAATACCGATGAAGGTGCCAAAATCTATCAATCCCTTCATTTTAAAATCCAATTTTCTGAAGAGACGGCCAATGAAACCTATTTGGGGTTGACCGATACGGATTTTAATAAAAATCCCTATCGCAGATATAGAGCCTCTTCGGAAGATTTAATGGATTCAGAGCACCAACAATACCAATTAACGCACCTCCTTAAATTTTCCCCGGCCTTTGCCATTACTACCACGGGATATGTAAACAAGTTTAAGCGCAATTGGTACAAGTTGGATGATGTAAATCTTGGTGAACGGGTCGGAATAAACAATGTACTCTCAGATCCAGACACCTATGCTATGGAATACAATGCCCTGTTGGGAAACACGGATAGTACAGAAGATGTGTTCGGCATAAAAGCAAATAACAGGAAGTACACCTCCAAAGGAATACAGTCGATAGCCCGGATGCGTTGGGGTGCTGATTGGTTACAAAGTCTGGAGTTGGGTATTCGGTACCATGAGGATGAGGAAGACAGGTATCAATGGGTAGATAGGTATGGTTTTCAGAACAATGAACTAATACGCACAACGGTCGGCATCAAAGGGGCGGATGCAAACCGTATCAGCAACGCAAAGGCAATTGCTGCACATACATTGTACAAACTAAATTTAGGTAGATTTACATTGACCCCAGGTATTCGGTACGAGAACATTGTATTGGGCAGGATAAATTACGGTACTAATGATGGCTCAAGATTGGGTACAGACCTTTCCGAGCGTGAGAACCAAGTAGATGTTTGGATACCTGGAATAGGGGCAAATTATACCTTTACCGACAAGCTTTCTATTTTTGGTGGGGTACACAAGGGGTTTTCCCCTCCTGGCAATACCGAAGGACAAGATGCGGAAAGAAGTATAAATTATGAATTGGGCACACGTTTTAATTATCATGGAATTCAGGGAGAAGTGATAGGCTACTACAACGATTATCAAAACTTATTGGGTAGCGACCTTGCCGCCTCGGGAGGAACAGGTAGCTTGGACCAATTTAACGCTGGAGAGGTCAGGGTCAGCGGAATAGAAGTATTGCTGAACTATAACCTTTTAAATAATCTTTCGCAAAAGTTCCGTTTACCAGTAACATTTACCTACACATTGACCGATACCGAGTTTCTCAGCTCGTTTGAAAGTGATAACGATATATTCGGGGAGGTTACAGCAGGTGATGAGATGCCGTATATTGCCAAGAATCAATTCAATTTAAATTTTGGACTAATGCATAAAAAATTCGCTGTCGACTTAGGTGCTCGTTATATCGATGCATTTAGGACACAAGCAGGGACTGCCACCATTCCTACGAATTTAAGAGTTGATTCTAATTTTGTTGTTGACCTGTCTGGACGTTATTTCTATAATGATCATTTTACCTTTTCTGCTAACATCATTAACTTGTTTGACACTACCTATGCCGTATCAAGGGTTCCGGCCGGCCTAAGACCTGGGCATCCGTTTGGGATTAATTTTTCTATCGCCTATGGGTTTTAAAAAAAAGTAAGGCCCTGATGGTCATATAAACCAAACGTTACCGATCAAAACTTACATAGCGAGACTTTTCACGCTACCTTATTCGATGAAGAATTAAAAAGAGAACTTGAATTTTTTCCTTTAACCTTTCCCTTAACATTCTGAGGGCCTTTGTAAGATGTCCTTCGACTGTTTTGATGGAAATCCCCAAATGTTCAGCGATTTCAATATTGGTCAGTCCTTCTTTTTTGCTCAACCTAAACACTTGGTTACATTTATTGGGAAGCCGTTCGATCTCTTTTTCAACAATTAATACCTTGCGTTTTACATCTTCTTCATATTCCCTTTCCATTATATGACCCAAGGTTTCGGCGTAGGTCGTCTCGAACAAATAGGTTTCTTTTTTATACTTTTTTATATGGTCCAAAAAATTATTGCGGACAGACTTATAGAGCCATCCCTTTATGATGGTTCCCTCCTTTATTTTAGCCCTTTTTTTCCATAATTTGAAAAATGCTTCCTGTACCAGATCTTTTGCCAAAACTTCATCACGGCATAAACTTTTGGCATACCAATAGATTTCATTGTAATAGGACCCGATGACCGTTTTGAAAGCTCTCCTATCCCCATTTTGGATCGCCTTAACCTTTACATTGTTATCTCGGTAATTTGAATTCATAAACTATGTTAACAAAAAAAAATCAATATTATAAATTTTTGGTAATAAAAAGCGAGGGTATTGTAAAGTTCGGTCGTTTAACTAGTATGAATTGGGACTTTCCTAAAAATCAGTAATGAAAAATAAGAAAATAGAAATAATCTTACATAAATTCTTGAATAGTACCGCTACTCTGGATGAGATTGCTACTTTGGCCAAATGGGTCGAAAAAAACAAATCTAGCTTTCAAGAAGAAGTAGAACTCCATCATTTAATAACTGGGGCTGGAGATGGACAAAGCCCAGAACACCTGAAGAATAACCTGATAGCGGCCTTTGACCAAGCTAGACTAGCGGCAGGCAGAGCCAAAAAAAGGAATTTACTATTGAGATATGCCGCAATTTTTATCGGCTTTGCAACCCTTGGTATTTATACTTATCTACAAACCGGCAACAGCGTTGCTGCAATTGAAAAAGAGGTAACTATTACTTTGGATGACGGCTCGACAAAGAAAACATTGAACGGTGGACCTTCAAGGATAGTAGTTCGTTCAGGTGCTTATGTTGTAAATCAGGAAGGTACTAAAATTACCTATAAAAAAGCTGCGTCAAACCAAAAAGAGACACGTCAGTTGGTTTACAACACCATGGATGTGCCTTATGGGAAAAAGTTTCAGTTGGTACTTTCCGACGGTACCGAAGTATACCTTAATTCGGGCTCTTCACTAACGTATCCAGTGGCATTCTACGACCAAGGGCCAAGGAACGTTGTTCTAAGAGGGGAGGCTTATTTTACCGTTACTTCAGATTCATTAAGACCATTTACGGTCAGCACCCAAAATATAGATGCAAAAGTCTTGGGTACCGAGTTTAATATTTCAAGTTACCAAGACGACGAACATATGAAAGTGGTCTTGGTAGAAGGAAGTCTGTCGGTTGGTCAGAGTAACACCTCCAACCCAAGTGCTTTATTGCTGAAACCGAATCAGCTAGTTTCATATTCATATTTCAACAAAGAACTATCCAAAGAGAATGTGGATGTCAGTAGCTACATTGCATGGAAAGATGGAGTACTACTTTTTAAGAACGAAGATTTTTATTATATCGCTAAAAAACTTGAAAGGCATTATGATGTAAAGATCGAGATAAAGGATACTCAGTTAAGCAAAGAAAGATACACAGGGAGGTTTAAAACAGAGACCATAGAAGAAATTTTAAAAGCATTTCAAAGGATTAAAGGATTTGATTATACCATAAATGAAAAACGCATCAAGATAAACCCTAAAAAGTCAAGTATATGAAATGAACTCTAAAAGAATCAGGGATTGCTGTAACAATCCCTTGATTCTAAACAAATTTAAAAACTGAATCACCAATTTTTAAACCATCTCAAAAGTATGAAAAACACACTATGTAAAAGGTATTTTACGATTAAAATAGACCTGAAAATGAAAATTACCGCATTGTTTTTATTGCTTGCCCTGTTTCAACTTCAGGCAAGCAATACCTATTCACAGAAATCCAATATTTCTATGAATATGAAGGAAGCCACCATAGCATCGGTATTTGATGAAATAGAAAAAACAACGGATTTCAATATTCTGTATAAGAACTCCAGTTTGGACGTTGGTAAACGGATTTCAGTAAATGTCGATAAAGTCAAGATAAACGAGCTTATGGAACTTATTTTAAAGGAAACCAATGTATCCTTTGAAATTAGAAGAAAACTTATCGTTCTACTTGAAAACGGCAAAAAATTAAATTCCGGAACAAGCCAGGCTTCGTTGAATCCTTCAAAGATTCCGGAACAAGCCATGACTGTAACGGGGACGGTTACCGATCAAGACAATATTCCCTTGGGAGGGGTAAGTGTGGTAATAAAGGGCTCCTCCAAAGGGGTTTCCTCCAGTTTTGATGGGCAATATGAGATTGAAGCTTCAGAAGGCGATATACTCGTGTTCTCATACATCGGCTTTGCCTCAAGTGAGGTCAGCCTAACACAGGAGAAAGTTATTAACGTTACTATGAAGCCAAGTTCGATGGATTTGAACGAGGTGGTCGTTACCGCAACCGGTGTAAGGCGTAAAGTAGAGATGGGAAATTCCATTACCAATCTCAATGTTGCTGATGACGTAAAACAGCGCCCAATTAGTAATGTTTCAGATTTACTTCAGGGCCAGGCTACTGGTGTTCAAATTTCCAGTAGTGGAGGTGCTACAGGCATGGGTTCCCGTATTAGAGTGAGGGGTTCCAACAGTGCATCCCTTTCCAACGAACCCGTAATTTACGTCGATGGTATTTTGATCAATAACGAGGCCAATTCCATTTCTTTTGAAACCGGTGGGCAGTCCCCTTCACGTTTGAACGATATCAACCCCGAGGATATTGAGTCTATCGAGATCATTAAGGGCCCTTCTGCGGCAACATTATACGGATCTATAGCGGCGAACGGTGTAATTCGTATTACCACTAAAAAGGGAAAACAAGGAGAACCAAGATGGTCTGCATTTTTGGAGAGCGGGTTGGTTGAAAACGTAACGACCTATCCCAAAAACTATCAAGCACTTGACGCAGCTGGCAATCCTGGTTTTAACTTTGAGGCGGCAGAAGGTACTTTTGTCCCCAGTACGGTCAATTCTTTTCAGCCCTTGAACGACCCACGCACCTCACCTTTTAGAACGGGACAATCTTATGGCGGTGGGTTGAGCGTATCCGGAGGTTCAGAAGTGCTTACGTATTTCCTTTCAGGTAATATTACCGACGGCGAAGGGGTGTTGCCTGTCAATAATATAAAAAGAACAAATTTCCGAGGGAATTTCGGAGTCAAAATTACCGATGATTTAAAGGTGAATTTAACCACGGGCTACACCAACAGTAATCTAGAACTACCCTTGAACGATAATTTCGCCTTGGCTCTAATGAGTCAGGGTCTTAATGGTACATCTACTATAGATGTTAACAACGGTTGGGGCGAGTTTACGCCCGACGAACTGTTTACGATTGATACCCGTCAACGAATCAATCGTTTTACCAGTGGTCTTGAATTGCTATGGCAACCCTCTGAAAAATTGAACTTCAGGGCTTCTGGCGGGCTTGATTTTACATCCCGATGGGACAGCCAGTTCTTCCCGACCGGAGAAGCGCCCGCTTTTCTTAATTATGATGAAGGCGCAAGATTCTCTAATAGGTTCAATGATTTTGTATATACCTTGGATATGGTAGGCACTTACAAAACGGATTTATGGGAAGGTATAAATTCTCGCACCTCATTGGGGGCCCAATATTTACAGAATTTGTCACAAGGCACGTTCACAACTGGACTGCAGTTGGTTGCAGGGAGTAACTCCATTGCAGGGGCCGCAGTAACACAGAGTAATGAACAAACCATCGAATCACGTACCATTGGAGTCTTTTTGGAGGAACAGATCGGCTTTAATGATAAATTGTTTGTCACGGGTGCCGTACGGGTAGATCGTGGGAGTTCTTTTGGCGCCTCGTTCAATTCGGTGGTTTACCCCAAAATTAGCGCTTCATGGCTGATTTCTGAAGAAGAATTCTTTAATAACTCAGACAAATCTCTAATAAGCTCGTTACGGCTTAGGGGTGCATGGGGTTCCTCTGGTGTACAGCCAGGTACCAATGATGCCCTTAGGTTTTTCAATCCTATCGCTGCTACCCTAGACGGGCAAAGCGTAACTGGGGTTACCATTGGAAGCGTGGGCAATTCCGGTTTAAGCCCAGAGCTATCCACAGAAGTCGAATTCGGCTTTGATGCGAAACTATTATCTGACAAGATTGGTTTTGAAATGACCTATTTTAATAAACGTACCGAAGATGCCCTTATTTTCAGGCAATTGCCATTATCGCTTGGTGTGGGTGAAGGACGTTTTGAAAATTTGGGATCTGTTAAAAATTCAGGCATTGAGATAGCGTTAAATACTAGAATCATCGAAACCGATAAATTTTTCTTTGGAATTGATTTTGTAGGTTCGTTCATAGATAATGAACTAAAAGAACTGGGTCAGGATATTCAACCAATTATTTTTGGTCAGCAACGCCATGTTGAAGGCTATCCGCTTGGTGGCTATTGGGATGAAACCTATACTTTTAGCGATGCTAATGGCGATGGTTTCATAGGGCAAGATGAGGTTCAAGTCGGAGAAACAGGGTATTTGGGCACCCCATTTGCAACTACCGACATTTCTTTTACCCCCACACTAAGTTTTTTCGAAAATCAATTTGTGCTAAGGGGACTCCTAAACTACAGGGGTGGTCAAAAGCTTTATAATAACACCGGTGCATGGAGAAACGGGAACAGCAATAACCGAGAACTAAATGACCCCGATGCCTCACTAGCCGATCAGGCAAGAGCCGTGGCATCTAAATTTTTGGGAACAAATGCAGGTTATATCGAGTATGCTTCGTTTTGGAGGCTTCGTGAAATCTCATTGACCTATAACGCACCTAGTACTTTTTCAAGCAAACTGGGTTTTAATCGCATAAGCCTAACACTTTCTGGGCAGAATCTAGGCGTATGGACCGACTACTCTGGGCTTGATCCTGAAATTAGTTCTGAAGGGCAAGCTAATTTTACTACTGAAGAATTTCTCAGTCAACCGCCCGTCCGTTCTTGGAAAGCAAGACTGAATCTATCGTTTTAACAAAAATATCTAAGAAAATGAAAAAGCTATTAAAAACAAAAAACAACTATTCCAAATTACTGTTTCATGTAATTGTTCTGATAATACTTTCATCATTGAGCATATCTTGCGATTCGGTGGTAGAAGTTACGGACCCTGATATTGTTACACCGGGATCCCTTAATACTGAGGCTGGTTTACAAACCCTGCGTGCGGGTTCCTTGGGCGATCTTGCTGTGGCCATGAGCGGTTCTGCGGCAGGCCACGGTGCTACTACGGGCCTAATAGTAATGAGCGGCCTTATGGCGGATGAGTATACGTATTCGGGAACCTTCCCTACTAGACGAGAAGCCGATACCCGTATCCTTCAGGATATCAATACTGATATGAATACAATTTATGGTAACCTTCATAGATCAAGGGCTGGCGCAGAAACCACTATAGATCTTCTTGTTGATTTCGGGGGCAATCCAGAAATTGAAAGTGAGATGCAAAGTGTCGTTGGTTATGCTTATATTATGTTCGCAGAAACCTTTTGTGGGGGCGTTTCCTTTAGCAAATCACCGGCGGACGGTGGTGATTTAATCTATGGCGAACCTTTGACTACCGAACAAATGTTCAATGAAGCGGTAAGTTGGTTCGACCAAGCTCTCGCCAACGCTGGCAGCAACGATAAATTGGACAACTTGGCGAGAATTGGCAAGGCACGTTCCCTTTTGGGACTAGGTCAGATTGATGCGGCCGCGGCTGAAGTTGCGGCTATTCCGTCAGATTTTGTTTATAATATTGAGCAATCCGATAACAGCTTCAGACAAGAGAACGGAATTTACATCATGAGTACTGTTCGCCGTCAATTTTCTATAGCCGATGGCAAAGGGGGCAATGGTTTAATGTACCGCTCCGCTATGGATCCCCGGACACCTTGGGACGGAGGGACGGAATTTGGACAGGATGACATTACTTTGTATTACAACCAACTGAAATACAATTCATCTAGCGTACCCGTAGTTCTGGCATCAGGAATAGAAGCAAGATTGATAGAAGCCGAGGCGGCGGCCAATGCAAATGATGCCGCTACGGTGGAAGATATACATAATGAACTTAGGGCTGCAATAGGTTTGTCAGATTTGGACCTCTCAGGAATTAGCGGTGAGGACCTATTGTTGACCCATTTTTCAGAACGTGCATTTTGGCTGTTCAGTACCGGTCATCGACAAGGCGACCTTAGAAGACTTGTAGATGTTTATGGTATGATGCCCTCTAGTGTGTTTCCTTGGGGGCCTTATTTCAAGGGAGGCGAATATAGTTCTACCCTCAAATTTCTCGTCCCACAGTCAGAATCGAACAACCCCAATTATGTAGGATGTCTAAATTGAAAACGTCAAAAATGTCAAAATAAGGAAAAAGAGGCTGCTAAAAAGCCTCTTTTCTTTTTAAGTTTGTGAGATGCAACATTATACATGACCATTTCTTATGAGAAACAAGTTCGCCTTTACAAATTCTGAACGTTCGGGAAACTTTATTTTTCTTTATGCCTTGTTTTTTGTGTCCGGTACCGCCAGCTTGATGTTTCAAGTGGTATGGATGTACCGGTTAGGATTGGTATTCGGAAACGCCGCATATGCGACAGCAGCAACATTATCCGCTTTTTTTCTTGGATTGGCTCTTGGGGGACGATTTTTTGGCAACGCCTCAGCGCGTTTTAAACGGCCACTTCGCATGTATGGACTTATGGAGCTAGGTATTGCGCTAACGGCCTTCTTGCTGGCTCCTGGTCTCGATTTCTATGAAAAATATTATTCTGATATCGTATCTTTTTCAGGTGATACCAAGAGTATTCTTTTGGGTATGAAGTTTGTTTTTGGTACTTCACTACTTTTTTTTCCGTCATTTCTGATGGGAGGTACCTTTCCCGTTTTAGCGCAGTACATAGGAAAAAATCGAAATAATCTTTCAAGGCGTGGAACTATTTTATATGCCGTAAATACCTTGGGGGCGGCCCTTGGAGCTTTTGTTGCCGCGTTTTACTTGCTCTCTAAATACGGGGTTGGGGCAACCTACGGCTTTGCCATAGCCTTGGCAGTCTTGGTAGGCGTTCTAGCCCTTGTTCTAGATCGCTGGTATAAATCTCCTTATCCCATTATTGACGAAACATCTAAATATCCTGTAAATAGTAAAAAAACGACTGATTTTGCATTTCAGCTAAGCCAAAACCAATTTATCATAGTCGCTTTTTTTTCCGGAGCATTGGCATTATCGGCAGAAACTTTATGGACTAAGATGTTCGCTCAAGTTTTACAAAATTCAGTCTATTCGTTCGCTGCGATATTGGTGGTGTTTCTTTTGGCCTTGGGGCTCGGTGGCGTTTTATCACATATACTTGTAAGGCTAGGGGCACCTTCAAAAACCCTGCTGATTCTATTGCTGTCCACGGCCGCTGTTTTGATTGGGTTATCTCCAACGGTTTTCAATAGTGCAACAAACGGACTTGAGTATCTTGCAATTAACGCGTCTTGGTTTACGTATATATGGTCCGTCTTTAAACTGAGTCTTATGGTCATAATGCCTCCAACTATTATTTTAGGAGCTGTATTTCCTTTTCTGTTGAAAGCGGCCCCTAAAATCGATATGCCGTCAGGATCCATTGTCGGCAAATTGGTACTCTACAATTCTTTAGGTGGCTTTGTGGGACCAGTACTAGCAGGTTTTTTTCTTCTTGATATAGCAGGTCTCTGGAACAGCATAAAAATCATTGCTCTTTTGTACGGAATCCTGGCTCTTTTAATAGCTTTTCCTTCTTACAGAAAAAAGAAAATTTTCTTCCTTTTATGGCCTGTTGTAGTAATTTTAGGAATAATGGTTTTGGAAAATCCCCCCATTGTAAAATTGGAAAATGGTGAAAAAGTATTGGATTATTGGCAATCAAGCGACGGGGTTGTCTCTATAGTACAATTACCAGAAAATATAGAAATGCGCCTGGATAATTTTTATGTACTCGGGGATTCGAAATCGTTTTTGGTCGAGCAAATGCAGGCTCACGTTCCGCTTATGATACATCCAGCACCAAAAAAGGTAGTATTTTTGGGCATGGGAACCGGCGTCACGGCAGGCGCTGCACTAAACCATGAGGTGGAAAAGGTTATAGCCGTAGAACTGGTGTCCAATGTAATTCCCGCGGCAAAACGTTATTTTTCGCCTTGGACCAACGGGCTTTTCAAAGATAAACGGGCAAACATAGTAGCTGACGATGCTAGAAATTTTCTTCTGGGTACCAATGAGCAATTTGACGTTATTGTCGGTGACCTGTTCACCCCATGGCATGCAGGAACGGGAAGCCTTTATACCCTTGAACATTTTGAACAGGCCAAAAAACGATTGTCGCCTGGCGGGATCTTTGCACAATGGTTACCGCTATACCAGCTTACTTCGGAGAACTTTAATACTATTGCCGCTACATTTGCGGCCGTTTATCCACAAGTGACCCTCTGGCGGGCTGACTTTTCGACGACCAGGGCCAGTATCTTGCTCGTTGGTCAGGAAGAAGACACACAGCTTGACGAGAATATCCTACGCCAGAATATCGTTCATGTGATTGGTGAGCAAGTTGACCAGGAAAATAATCATATGGCCGGCCTCTTTTATCTTGGTAATTTGGAGGCTATTCGAAATCGGTTGTCGGGAGTTGAACTGAATACCGATGACAGAAGGTCTGTTGAATTCAGGGCGCCTATTCTATCGCAGCAGGCGAATTCAGGTCGTGCATCCTATATTACGGGCAAAGAGTTGGATACCTTGTTGACCGCATTGAGGAGCAATCTTCCGGCTGAAGAAGACCCCTATCTTTCCAACCTACCAATGGATGAAATTCGATTTGTAAAAGTAGGGTCGCTTTATCATCGCTATATTCAGTATGTCAGTGCCGGGAAAGAAGATAAGGCAAAAAAAATACGGGAACAGATACAGCTCTTGGCATCTGACTTTTTAAAGACAGAAACCAAAGCTATTGATGAAGTAAATTAAGAAAGCATCTGCAAACAATGAATAAAATGAACATCTTAAAAACAAATGGACTAATCAAGCAATACATGAAACAAATAAATCACAAACTATCCCTTTTTTCGATTCCAGTAAGCGCATTTATACTATCGTTTAACTTATCCATCGCACAAGAGAACATAGTTGATAAGGCAATCGAGGTTTCTGGAATGAAAAAAATGCGCAATGCCGAGGCCTCCTTTACCTTCCGTGAGCACACCTATGAGTACAAACGGCAAACAGGACATTTTACCTACACAAGAATAGGCAAGAACAGGGATAGCAGTCTAGTCCGCGATGTCTACACCAACAAAGGCTTTTCCCGCCATGTTGCTGATACCGTTGTAAACCTGACCGAGAAAAGAAAAAATGCCTATACCAATTCTGTCAATTCAGTGATGTATTTTGCGTTTCTTCCGTTATGGCTCAAAGACCCCGCGGTCATACTAAAAGACATGGGAAAGAGTAAAATAAAGAGTAAAGAATATTATAAAATCCGTGTCACTTTTCAACAAGAAGGCGGTGGTACAGATTTTGAAGATGTGTTCCTCTATTGGTTCGATGTCGAGGATTACAGTATGGACTATCTAGCCTACAATTACTTTACCGGCAAAGGGGGAATGCGGTTTCGTGTGGCTTTTAACCAGCGTACGATCAATGGAGTGCGTATACAGGATTATCGTAACCTGCAACCTAGAATAATGGACGGTGTTAATTTTGATCAAATTGAGAATGCCTTTGAAAAGGGCGAATTGGAAGAACTCTCACTCATCGAATTGAAAAATGTGAAAATTAAAACGATACCTAAAACTTAATCGCATTTATTCAAAAACCCGAAGTATGTTTCCGGTAAGTTCTGTCTGGAACATTTTCAAAGGTACCCAACAACTAGGTCAAGGGCTTCGCATATGGTAGATTTTCCTATTTTGTTCTTACCTACCATTAAAGTGTGTCCTTCAAAATAGAGGGTAGCCTTTTTTATTCCCGTAAAATTTGAAATATACAGCCTGCTTATGATCATAAAGTGAATTTTTGGTATGCTAGTAAATGTAGTAATTCTCTGATTTAAAAAAATTCTATATTATGTAATTTTAATTATAGTAATTGATTCTTTAGAATAAAAACAGCCTAGAAAAGTATATCAGAATAGCTCCAAATGTCGGAAAGGTAGGAAGGATAATAATTACAATTTTTCACAATTCTTTACATTACGCTTATTCGGCCATGATCTAAGGTTTCCAGTTGAACTCAATAAAACATAAATTAAAAAACGTAACTCTTTACAAAATCCGCTTTTTGTAAAGAGTCTTCGTATGTTTCAAATAGAACTACCAAATCCCAATTTGGTTTTCCCTTTTTTAGGCCGTCTAAAGATTCAAAATATAGTTCGTACTCCTTCCGCCTTCGCCAGATTCTAACAAAACTCCTTTTTCCACTAAATCTTGAATATCCCGAAGCGCTGTATCCCTATGTACTTTAGTCATCTTTGCCCATTTGGACGAATGTAACTTTCCTATAAAATCAGCTTGAAGTTTATTTATCATGTCTAATTGGCGCTCATTAAACTGAGTGGTTTTATGCAATTCCCAGAATTTTGCCTTAAGCAGTATTTTAGATAATGCTTTCTCCGTTGTTTCAAGTGCTTCGGTTAAACGTTCAAAATACCATACAAGCCATTGACTTACATCCATGCTTCCTTTTTGGGTGGACTCCAATATATCGTAATATCCATTTTTAGATTTTAAGAGTTGCGCCGACATGCTATAAAACCTTTGGTTTGTTCTATCTGCTCTTGCCAATTGATTATCGGCAATGGCTCTGGCAATCCTCCCGTTTCCATCATCGAAAGGGTGAATAATTACGAACCACAAATGGGCTATGGCTGATTTAATAACAGGTTCCATGCTTGTATCTGTATTATACCAGTCAATAAATCTATTCATTTCGGCTTCAAGCCTTGAAGCATCTGGAGCAGTATAATGAACTTTTTCTCTTCCCATCGGGCCAGAAACAATCTGCATAGGGCCTTCTTGATCACCTCTCCAATCTCCAACAGTAATTTTATGCATGCCACTTCTCCCAGTTGGAAATAGAGCTGCATGCCATCCGCACAATCTATCCTTGCTTAAATCTTCTTTATATTTTTGAGTAGCATCTAGCATCATTTCGACAACTCCTTCTACATCTCTACTGGCATTTGGTAATCCAGATATATCCATACCAAGTCTACGAGCGACTGACGACCTAACTTCTAAAGGGTTTAATAACTCTCCTTCGATTTCACTAGTTCTAATAACATCTTCCGTTAACGTTTCAAGTACTGCTTCTTCTCTAAGTTCGAAACCCATACTCTCCATCCTACCTAATAGTCTACCCTGCAAATCACGTACTTTGCTCACGTATGGAAGTAGCGTATCGGTATCCCATTTAAAGTTTGGCCAATCTTTGCTATGATGTAAATACATTTTTGATTCTTTAATGCCGAATATTATACGGCAAATATAAATTACATTTGCCGTTATTCAAAATATACGCCGTAATTTTTACGGCGATAATCAAATTGATTGCCGTATTTTTATAAAAGCTACTACCATTTACTTCTAACAGATAAGCACAAAAGCCCATCAGGTTTACTCAGTCATCAAAGCGGTTCATTATAGTTCTTCCTCATGTTTGATAGATAGCCAGAAATTGGCGTGGTCAATTCTTGTTTACTTTCAATACCCTTCTCGACAAACTTTTTAGCCTGCGCTTTCCAGTTTTTGATGTTTAGACCTCCTCGCAGTTTCCAATTTTTTGATTCATAGTAGGCATAGAATTTTCTACCTTCCGTTTCCTGCCAATTATTCTCTCTAAAAAAAATTAAAACAGCCCGGCCATTTTTTGGTCTTGCCAGTTTATTTAAGTTTTCTTTTGTTTTATGTTTATAAGAAGGTATCAGATTATGGCCAGGTTCCGGGACGCTGTTGGCCATTTTTTGATACGCAGGTGTCCCAGAGCTTGTACCACTGGTTGTCCCGAATATGGACATGTTCACTTTTGAACCTCTTGCCGGGTGAAAGGAAGGAAAATAGTTTAGATAGCCCCAATCGTTCAAATCTCTCAAGTAATTATGATAGGTTGTTTTTGACCTGAACTTTGCTTTTTCCATAATGAACTGCCTATTAATGGTCAGTGTCTTTTTGAAGAATTCACGGTTCCATTTCTGGAAGAACGCTAGGTATAAGGTGATATGGCCTTGTTTGATTCTCTCGTCATTGTTGAATCTTTCGAAGACGGCATTTAGGTGGGCGATGTAATTTACTTTCTCCATCAGTTCTCGGGCATTTCGTTATAACTATTTTTTTTCACGATACTGCACCTGCTTTTTCTCTGTGCTATACTTTTTCTCTACAAGCAATGGCTTTTTTTCTGGGACTGATTGTTCGAAAAGTGAATACAACATTGCAGCTGTAGGCTTGGTCTGGGATTTTTCAATATCCTTTAATATCGCGATCATTCCGTTCATCCGTTTCTTGATAAGTAAGGACATTCTCATTTCTAAGGTTTCCATTCGCGGTCCCATGGATTCGGAAGGCGAGATTCCATTTTCTTCAAAAAAGTCCAACATGAGCATTAAGGTCATGGACTGCGATCTTGACATTTTCTTGCAGAATTCTCGAAACCTTATTGCAACCGAAGTCTTTATGCCAAGCTTCTCAAATCGCTCTTTTTGTAATTCTTCATCCATTTTTTCTGAAATTTTATGCCGTTTTTATTGGGCTGTAAGCGTTTTTTCTGATAATCGGGCTCAAATACCAAAATTCCCATAAGAGACAATACTCCCGAAACCCCCATTCTCATTGCAGATGGAGAAAAAAATCAAAACGAAACATCGCGCAGCGTGTTACCCTCTTGCTACTCCCCCCTTAGTTTAGCGAACACGCTTTATTTAGGGATTATTTATATGTTAGTGAGTTTCTGTAATTGTTAACTTTCTATCGGGGAATACTCCCCATAATAATAAACTGTGACCAAACTGATAGGGGCGAATTATACGCTATTCAAAGCTTCGGGCTTATGCATTATTTGATAAAAGCCCTTTTCGGTTATTCTGGACCGGCATCAGATGGAAATTCAGGTTTTTAGACCTATTATCAGGGGTTCGATGGCAATCTGGGATTTTGGTCCTAATCCTTTAATTTTATCATTATGCAAAACCAGAACTTTGCGTACTTCATCGGTATTGATATATCGAAGAGTACTTTTGACGTAGCTATCTTGAATGAAGATAGGACTACCTCTTATGTTTTTGAGAATTCCAAAAAAGGAACGA